>NZ_CM001984.1:1664894-2400932 GCF_000406305.1 Dickeya sp. MK7 | reverse complement strand
GTGCAGTCTGGTACCGCAGAAGACGTGACATTGTCACCCCATGCGCCGGCATCAACCACAGTGGAAGCGCTGGAAAGCGCGCTCCCGGCCACACCGGCTGATGCCGCCCCAACCGAGATTATCGACCCGCGTAAAGCCGCCGTCGCCGCTGCCATCGCCCGGGTTAAAGCACGCAAGGCCGCCGCATCGCAGGCGTCGCAAGAGGACTAAATGGCTTTCAGAATCGCACCCTCACCGTTTACCCATAACCGCCAGTCCACCCGCAATATGATGCGCTGGGTTCTGGCCGCCTGTGTGCCCGGCCTCGCGGCGCAAGCCTGGTTTTTCGGTTACGGCAACCTGATCCAGCTGGCGCTGGCCAGCATCACCGCGCTCTTTACCGAAGCGGCGATATTGTCATTGCGAAAACGACCGGTGCTGGAAACGCTGCAGGACAGTTCCGCGCTGTTGACGGCAGTTCTGCTGGCCATCAGCCTGCCGCCGTTTACGCCCTGGTGGATGGTGGTGTTGGCCACCCTCTTCGCCATTATTATCGCCAAGCAGCTGTACGGCGGACTGGGGCAAAACCCGTTCAATCCGGCAATGATCGGCTACGTGGTGCTGCTGATTTCCTTCCCGGTGCAGATGACCAGTTGGTTGCCGCCGGACGGGCTGCAGGCATCGCCGGTCGGGTTCATGGATGCGCTGACGGCGATCTTCACCGGTCACGGAACGGCGGGTCAGACTATCCAGCAGCTGATTCAGGGGGTGGATGGCGTCAGTCAGGCCACGCCGCTGGACGCATTCAAAACCGGCTTGCGCAGCGGTCATCAACCCGAAGCGTTGCTGCATCAGCCGTTATTTGGCGGCGTGCTGGCCGGGCTGGGCTGGCAATGGATTAATCTGGCTTTTCTGGCCGGCGGCCTGTTTATGCTGTTGCTGCGGGTCATCCACTGGCAGATTCCGTTCAGTTTCCTGCTCGCGTTGTCCGTATGCGCGCTGGCGGGTTGGTACCTGCATCCGGACGTCAGCGCCCCGCCGCTGCTGCACCTGTTTTCCGGCGCGACCATGCTGGGCGCGTTCTTTATCGCCACCGACCCGGTTACCGCCTCCACCACGCCCAGAGGTCGCCTGATTTTCGGCGCGTTGATCGGCGTGCTGGTATGGACCATCCGCACCTACGGCGGTTACCCTGATGGCGTGGCTTTCGCCGTGCTGTTGGCCAACATTACCGTGCCGTTGATCGACTATTTCACTAAACCACGCGCTTATGGCCATCGCTAAGGACGGATTATGCTGCTGACCACTATGCGCCGCCATGCCACCACGCTGGCTCTGTTTGCCGCCTTTACCACCGGGTTGACCGCACTGGTTAACTCCCTGACCGAAAAAACCATTTCGCAGCAGGTTATCGCACAGCAGCGCGCGCTGCTGGACCAGGTGATCCCTGTCGATCGCTATAACAACGATCTGCTCAGCGAGTGCTATCTGGTGAGCGACCCGGCGCTGGGCTCCGCTTCGCCACACCGTGTCTACATCGCTCGCCATGACGGCGCACCGGTCGCCGCCGCGCTGGAAAGCACCGCGCCTGACGGTTATTCCGGCGCGATCCATCTGCTGATTGGCGCAGACTTTCATGGTACCGTGCTGGGCACACGGGTCACCGAGCATCATGAGACACCGGGGTTGGGCGACAAGATCGATATCCGTATTTCCGACTGGATAACGCGTTTTACCGGCCAGGCCGTTACAGATTCACAAGATAGCCGCTGGGCGGTGAAAAAAGACGGCGGCCAGTTTGATCAGTTTACCGGCGCCACCATTACCCCGCGCGCGGTGGTCAATGCGGTGAAACGCGGCGCCCTGTTTTTACAAACCTTGCCGCCGCGACTGTCCACCCTGACGCCATGTGGAGATAAACCATGAACCAGACCAAAGAACTGGCCCTGCAGGGACTGTGGAAAAACAACTCGGCACTGGTGCAACTGCTGGGGCTGTGCCCGCTGCTGGCGGTGACCTCCACCGCCACCAACGCGCTCGGACTGGGGCTCGCCACCACGCTGGTGCTGACATGCACCAATATTGCCGTTTCCGCGCTGCGCCGTTGGGTGCCGGACGAAATTCGTATTCCGATTTACGTCTTGCTGATTGCCTCGGTGGTCACCATCGTGCAGATGCTGATCAACGCTTACGCCTACGGTCTGTATCAGTCGCTGGGGATTTTTATCCCGCTGATCGTCACCAACTGTATCGTGATTGGGCGCGCGGAAGCCTTCGCGTCGAAAAATACGGTGATGCTGTCGGCATTGGACGGCCTGTTCATGGGCCTGGGCGCCACCAGCGCGCTGTTTGTGCTGGGCGCGATAAGAGAGATCCTCGGCAATGGCACCCTGTTTGACGGCGCCGACCTGCTGCTGGGCAGTTGGGCTCGGGTGTTACGGGTCGAGGTCGTGCATATGGACTCGCCGTTCCTGCTGATGATTTTGCCGCCCGGCGCCTTTATCGGACTGGGAATGATGCTGGCAGCCAAATATATTATCGATGAAAAACGCAAACAGCGCCGTGCCCGTACGGTGCGGCTGTCGCCTCTTAGCTCATCTACGCTGACGGAATAATATGAACAAAGAGAAACGGATTGCCATTCTTAGCCGCCTGCGAGAAAACAACCCGCATCCCACCACCGAACTGAAATTCAACTCGCCGTTTGAACTGCTCATTTCGGTGCTGCTGTCCGCGCAAGCCACCGACGTCAGCGTTAACAAAGCCACGGAAAAGCTCTATCCGGTGGCGAATACGCCGCAGGCGATGCTGGATTTAGGCGTGGACGGCGTGAAGTCGTATATCAAGACCATCGGGCTGTTCAACAGCAAGGCTGAAAACATCATCAAAACCTGCCGCATTTTGCTGGATAAACATCAGGGCCAGGTGCCGGAAGATCGCGCCGCGCTGGAAGCCCTGCCCGGCGTCGGGCGTAAAACCGCCAACGTGGTGCTGAACACCGCTTTTGGCTGGCCAACCATCGCGGTGGATACCCATATCTTCCGCGTTTGCAATCGTACCCACTTTGCACCGGGCAAAACCGTCGAGCAGGTGGAAGAAAAATTGCTGAAATACGTCCCGGCGGAATTCAAGGTCGACTGTCACCACTGGCTGATCCTGCACGGCCGTTATACCTGCGTCGCCCGCAAGCCGCGCTGCGGCGCCTGTCTGATAGAGGACTTGTGCGAATATAAGGAAAAGGTCGATATCTGACCGACGACGCTGTTATTCCGTAATGACAAGGGCAGGTTTTCACCTGCCCTTGTTGCATCATGTCGCACAGTGAAATGGATTGATTATTTCACCGGCAGCGTAACGTCCTTGAACATGGCTTCGATCTCTTCATTCGAGCGCAGCGAAATCGCCGTATCCACCACATCACGTGTCAGGTGCGGCGCAAAACGATGAATAAAATCGTACATGTAGCTACGCAGGAACGTACTGCGACGAAAACCGATTTTGGTGGTGCTATAACTGAACAGGTTATCGGCGTTGATAGCCACCAGATCCGGATCGCTGGCCGGGTCCACCGCCATATTGGCGATGACGCCGACGCCCAGTCCCAGGCGGACATAGGTTTTGATCACATCGGCATCGGTCGCGGTAAACACGATGCGCGGCGTCAGTCCGGCCCGGTTGAATGCGGTATCCAGTTCGGAACGGCCGGTAAAACCGAAGGTATAGGTGACGATCGGGTAGGCTGCCAGTTCTTCAATGCTGATATCGGTTTTACCCGCCAGCGGATGGTCCGGCTTCACTACCACAGCGCGGTTCCAGTGGTAGCACGGCAGCATGATCAGGTCTTCATACAAATGCAGCGCTTCGGTGGCGATGGCGAAATCCGCAGAGCCTTTGGCCACGGCTTCGGCAATCTGCATCGGCGAGCCTTGATGCATATGCAGCGAAACGCGCGGATAACGCTCGATAAACCCTTTGATCACGTCAGGCAACGCGTAACGCGCCTGAGTGTGCGTGGTGGCGACGTACAGCGAGCCTTTGTCTGGATAAGTGTGCTCGCCTGCCACCGCTTTGATGGCATCGACCTTGGACAGCACCTCACGGGCGATACGAATGATTTCCTGCCCGGCAGGCGTAACCTGGGTCAAATGTTTTCCGCTGCGTGCAAAGATCTGAATACCCAGTTCATCTTCAAGCATCCGAACCTGTTTACTGATCCCCGGCTGGGAGGTGTACAACCCCTCGGCGGTCGAAGAAACGTTCAGATTGTGATTAACAACTTCAACGATATAACGAAGCTGTTGCAGTTTCATAAGTTATCCCATTCCGTAATATGTCATGCGCGGCGGCATCTGTATTGTTGACGTTATCTGCGTTGACAAGGGGGCGACAGCTCAATGCAACGGTATAGATTCTCGCCACTTAAATGCCATTTAATCATAAAAAAATATTTTATATAACCACTTTCTGTATTACTTAGACAGTACTGGTACTGGAAAACGGGTTTTTATTTCCTTTTTTGTTATCGGCTGCCGGCGGATGATATTCATGGTTGATGGATCAAAAAAGCCAGCCTATGCAGGCTGGCTTAACGTAATGTAACCGCAAACAGATGGAAAAAATGCGGTTTTAGTCAATTATCGGCGTAATTAGCGGCTGCTTTCCACCCATTTGCCGTCCACATAAAATGCCGACCATCCAGTAGCTTTGCCCTCTTTTTCAGAGGAAACATACTGCTGTTTGGTTTTGCGGCTGAACCGCACCAGCGTTTTGTTGCCTTCCGGATCGACCACAGGCGCCTCGGCCAGATAGCGTAATTTCTCTGGCAGGCGATCGCGGAAACGCACCAGTTCTTCCACCAGCGGCGCGCGGGTTTCCCGCGATTTCGGGAAGGTATTGGCCGCCAGGAACACGCCCGCTGCGCCATCGCGCAGCACAAAATAGGCGTCGGATTTCTCGCACGGCAGCTCCGGCAACGGCACCGGATCTTCTTTCGGCGGCGCCACTTCCCCGTTACGCAGAATTTTGCGGGTATTGCCGCAGCTTTCGTTGGTACAGGCCATATATTTGCCGAAACGCCCCATTTTCAGGTGCATTTCCGAACCGCACTTCTCGCATTCCACTACCGGGCCGTCATAGCCTTTGAGGCGGAACTCGCCTTGTTCGATCTCATAGCCATCGCAGGACGGGTTGTTGCCGCACACATGCAGTTTGCGCTGATTGTCGATCAGGTAGCTGTCCATCGCCGTGCCGCATTTCGGGCAGCGGCGACGGGCGCGCAGCGCATTGGTTTCCGCCTCGTCGCCTTCCAGCACATTCAACACTTCCGCTTCCGGAATCAGGTTGATGGTGGTTTTGCAGCGTTCTTTGGGCGGCAACGCGTAACCGGAACAGCCGAGGAACACCCCGGTGCTGGCGGTACGGATCCCCATTTTGCGGCCGCAGGTCGGGCAATCAATGCTGGTCAGCACCATCTGGTTCGGCTTCATGCCGCCCTCGTCCGGCTCCAGCTCGGCGGTTTCCAGCTGTTTGCTGAATTCGGCGAAGAATTCATCCAGCACCGCTTTCCACTCGGCCTGGCTGTTCGCCACCAGGTCGAGGCTATTTTCCATACGGGCGGTAAAATCGTAGTTCATCAGCTCGCGGAAGTTATCTTCCAGCCGATCGGTCACGATCTCCCCCATCTTCTCGGCGTAGAAACGGCGGTTTTCCACCCGCACATAACCACGATCCTGAATGGTGGAGATGATGGCGGCATACGTGGAAGGACGGCCGATACCGCGCTTTTCCAGCTCCTTGACCAGCGATGCTTCGCTGTAACGCGCCGGCGGTTTGGTAAAGTGCTGACTTGGCAATAGTTTTTCCAGCGACAGGGATTGCCCCACGTCGACGGCCGGCAACGTGCGGTCTTCATCGCCCTTACGCAACGCCGGCATCACCTTGGTCCAGCCGTCGAAGCGCAGAGTGCGCCCTTTGGCACGCAGCTGATAGTCGCCGGCGCTGACCACCAGCGTGGTGGAATCGTATTGGGCCGGCATCATCTGACAGGCCACAAACTGCCGCCAAATCAGTTGATACAGCTTTTGCGCATCCGCTTCCATGTCTTTGAGCTGGTCGGCCAGCACCTTCACATCGGAAGGACGAATGGCTTCGTGCGCTTCCTGCGAGTTTTCCTTGCTGGTGTAAAGGTTGGGCGCTTCCGGCAGATAGCGTTTGCCAAATTCGTCATGGATATAATCACGCGCCATCGCTAGCGCATCCTGACTCAGGTTGGTGGAGTCGGTACGCATGTAAGTGATATGGCCGGCTTCATACAACCGTTGCGCCATCATCATGGTCTTTTTCACGCCGAAGCCCAGACGGGTGCTGGCGGCCTGCTGCAGAGTAGAAGTAATAAACGGCGCGCCCGGTTTGCTGCTGGTCGGTTTGTCTTCCCGCTCGGCCACTACATAGCTGGCTTTTTCCAGCAGGCTGACCGCCGCTTGCGTCTGAGCCTGATTCACCGGCCGGAACGGTTTGCCGTTGTGGTGTGTTACCTGCATCTGCAGCGCGATTTCCGGGTTCGCCAGCAAATCGGCGTGCAATTCCCAGTATTCTTCCGGCACAAACGCTTTGATTTCGCGCTCGCGCTCCACCACCAGACGTACCGCCACTGACTGTACGCGACCGGCGGACAGCCCACGGGCAATCTTTTTCCACAGCAGCGGCGATACCATGTAACCCACCACGCGGTCCATGAAACGGCGGGCCTGCTGGGCGTTGACGCGGTTGATATTCAGTTCGCCCGGATTGTCGAACGCCTGGCGAATGGCGTTTTTGGTGATCTCGTTGAACACCACGCGGCTGAAACGCGTATCGTCGCCACCGATGATTTCCCGCAGGTGCCAGGCAATGGCTTCCCCTTCGCGGTCAAGGTCGGTTGCGAGATAGACGTGCTCGGCGTTCTGCGCCAGCGTTTTCAGTTCCGATACGACTTTTTCCTTGCCGGGCAGAATCTCATACTGAGCCTGCCAGCCGCGATAGGGATCCACCCCCATGCGGTTGACCAGCGCGGTTTTTTCATCTTTCTTGACTGCTTTTTTGGCTTTTTCCCCGTTGGCCTCAGCGCTTTTCTTGCTCGCCGAACCGGAGCCGCTGGTCGGCAAGTCGCGTACATGCCCCACGCTGGATTTCACCACGTAATCATTGCCAAGGTACTTATTAATCGTTTTGGCTTTTGCCGGGGACTCGACGATAACGAGAGCTTTACCCATAATATATTGTTACCTACTGAATTCTTTGAAAAAAGAAGAAATTTTCTCAGTTATTCGCTCTGGCTTTCCAGCCGGCGTAGCCTGAACCATCATGGTTGCGGGAAAATCGTTCTGTTGGTGCGTCGACGGCGCGCCGCACGCACTCACCGCGTCGCAACCCTATGATCATTCAGGATTATTCATTTACTGCACCGCCCTTTGCGGTAACCGGTTCCGTCCCGGCGCAAAGCAATTATTCCGCTTGACGATGCAAAATCCCACACTCTACCTGATAAATAACACCACGCAACCTAATTAGCATGTAAAACCCGTTTTCGCCAATCGTTACTCTCGTGTTTATCGGCAAACAGGCGACTAAAAATCAGTCAGTTTGCGATAAATTCCGTTCAGGCGGTACAATAGCGCCAGCAAAACAAGGGTTATTTGCAGGAGAACAATCCCATGTCTGGTTTTACACACATAAATGAAGAAAAAACGCCAATTGGTCGCGAGGCTCTGCTGCTGGAAGCCAACACACTGATTAAAAACCACGAAGACTACCTGCACGGCATGGTAGCCAATGCGGTAGAACAAAAGAGTGGCGTGCTGGTGTTTCGTGGCGAATACTTTCTCGACAGCGATGGATTGCCGACGCACAAGACCACGGCGGTGTTCAATATGTTCAAACACCTGGCGCACGTTTTGTCGGAAAAATACCAGTTAATCGATTAACACCGGAATCCCGCCGGGCGCTACCTGCTGATGCGGGCCGCTCCCGGCGTGCCCTCTGATGCAGAGCAAGGATCACAGCGTGGCTCCCGCTATTGTGCACTTCGATCATTCTGATTTTCTGAACGCCCTATCCGCCACGCATGCTTCTATTTTATCTCCTCCCAACGATTAGGTTGATATCAGGCCGCCCGCATGATGTTTGGATGAAAAACGCCGTCAGCATGGGCTCATGCATGACTTAAAATAATCAACGAAACTATTTTTTAATAAATATATTCCCCTTGATTTTAAAAAATATCATTTCAAATAGATTAATTTCACAAAACAAAATCAAAACAATTAAAAACAAATTTTTCAATTTATTTACAAATCAAATATCGTTATTTATACTCGCCACCGATGCCACCCAGGCATTAATTAAAAAACATTTACGGAGAGTGTTATGAAAAAGCAATTTGGATTGCCTTTGCTATTGTCACTCGCAGCAATTTTTAGCCACGCTGGCTATTCGCAAACCATCAATACTACCGATGAAGCAGGCCCGCCGGTCGAATTAGGTATGTCGGCGTTTGATTCACTGGAAAACAACAGCCCGCTGTCTGCGGCCAAAGACACGTCCCGCGCATCCACCTCTGGCGCCTTGCGGGCCCCCGCTCCGGCGTTGTCACGGGTCGCCGTGTATGCGGTCGGTTCATCAACCTGCGGCTGGGAATACATGACGTCTGTTGGTCAGTTCTCAACTACCTGTGACCACGGCGGCGCCCAGCTCAGAGTCGTGGTGCAGGAAATTGGCTACGGCAGCAACCCCGTTGCCTGGATGAATGGCGGCGCATTGCCTCGTTCGGCTAATTATCAAAGTGACGCCATTTGTATTGTCGGGAATCAATATACCTTCCCTTGCCCGGCCGGATATACCGTTGTTGGCTGGATGCGTTATTACAATCTGGATGGGACTGATAACGGTCAGTTTAAATTCCAGGACACATCCACCAACGCGCCGAGAAATACATTATTCACACAGATCTATATTAATTAATTCGCCATCTGAACGGCCCGATTCGGGCCGTTCACTCTGAATAAAACACACATTATTAGTGTGTATATTCTGATTTGGAAATAGAAATCGCCCGCACATTGATATAAATGGAATGCGCTATTTCAAGAAACCCCAAAAAATAAAAATCCATAGTCCGCAGCATGCATGGCTATGGATAGGAGTGACGGTAAAATAGCGTCTTAATGAAGGAAGGGTGGGAAATAATCGTGATGGATGGGAACCTGGCGTTCAACAATCAGGTTTAGAGCCTGAGAGATGGAGAGTAGCGATTACATTACAGGAACCGGTTACCCACCTATCCGGCCGCTAATATGCGGATGGCATTGCTCAGCGCGGACAGGCGGGGGGGTTAAACACTAAGGTGAATTACAACTGGGGGTTACTGCCCCGCTGCCACCAGCGCAGCATCAGGCGTTCCAGAGCATCGCCGGTGCTGCCGGTGAGGCGGTCCAACAGACGTTTGCGGCGGGTATAGCGCACGGCCAGCACTTCGTGGTTTTCCATTTCCGCGATCAGCAGATCGTCGCTGGTGCCGATAGCATCCACCAGCCCCATCGCTCTGGCCTGCGTGCCGAACCAGTGCTCGCCGGTAGCAACCGACTCAATATCCAGCGACGGGCGCATCTCGCTGACAAACTGTTTGAACAGCAGGTGCGTTTCATTCAATTCCTCGCGAAACTTCTCCCGGCCTTCTTCGGTATTTTCGCCGAACAACGTCAGGGTACGTTTGTACTGACCCGCAGTATGCAGTTCCACATCGATATCTTTGCTTTTCAGCAGCCGGTTGAAGTTGGGGATTTGCGCCACCACGCCAATCGACCCGACAATGGCGAACGGCGCCGCCACAATGCGATCCGCTACGCACGCCATCATATAGCCGCCGCTGGCCGCCACCTTGTCTACCGCCACCGTCAGGCGGATACCGCGCTGACGAAACCGCTGCAGTTGCGAAGCCGCCAGCCCGTAGCCGTGCACCACACCGCCGGGGCTTTCCAGACGCAACAACACTTCATCTTCCGGCCGGGCCACCGCCAGCACTGCGGACACTTCTTCACGCAGCGAACTCACCTCACCGGCATCCATGCTGCCGTTAAAATCGAGCACATACAAACACGAACGAGCGGATTTCTCTTCCCCCCGTTTGGCGCGTTTCTTCTCCTGTTTGGCGGTTTCCTTTTCTTCTTTCTTCTGCTTTTTCTCCAGCAGGCTGCGCGCGGTATCGCTCATGGCGGCGGACTGCATCTCCTGCCGCATTTCGCGGTATTGTTCGCCCAGATTAATCACCTGCAGTTCGCCCTTTCGATGGCGCTTACGCTGCGTCATACCGACTGTCAGCACCACCAATGCGCCGATGGCGACGACAAGGGTGACGACTTTTGCCAGGAATAAACCATACTGAGAAAGTAATTCCACAAATACCGCCTTCATTGACCAATGTGATATATGACGTTGATTCTTCAACAACCATTACGGTTCCAGCGCGGCGCGCCGAACTTCTAACCTAACGTATGACGGACGCAATGGCGATGATCTTCATACATAAATTGTACTTTCCGCTGCTTTTTACCGCACAAACTGTGAGAAAACCGGACCTTCTGATTGAAAACACCTATTGTTTCAGGCATAAAACACCCATTATGGCTTTTTCGGAAACACCTCATCATCCCCGGATGATGACAGCCAGAGGACACCGTTTTGCATTACCAACCCAAGCATGACCTGCTGCAACACCGTATCATTCTGGTCACCGGCGCCGGTGACGGCATTGGCCGCGAAGCGGCGCTGACCTACGCGCGCCACGGTGCGAAACTGGTGTTGCTGGGGCGCACAGAGAGCAAACTGCAGGAGGTGGAACAACAGATCCTGCAGGAATGCGGCGTCCACAGTTATCTGATTCCCTGCGATATGCTGACCGCCAGCCATCATGATTTCATACAGATCGCCGGGCAGCTCGGCCAGGCGCTGCCGCGGCTGGACGGCGTATTGCATAATGCCGGTCTGCTGGGTGACGTCGTGCCGATGGAAGAACAATCCGCCACCGTCTGGCATCAGGTGATGCAAGTCAACGTTAATGCGACCTTTATGCTGACGCAGGCGCTGTTGCCGTTGTTGCTGAAATCAGCCAGTCCGTCGCTGATTTTCACCAGCTCCAGCGTCGGCCGTCAGGGGCGCGCCAACTGGGGCGCCTACTCGGTATCCAAATTCGCCACTGAAGGCATGATGCAGGTACTGGCCGAGGAATACCGCAACCGCAACCTAAGGGTCAACTGCATCAATCCGGGCGGTACCCGCACATCAATGCGTGCCGCCGCGTTTCCCGATGAAGATCCGAATAAACTCAAAACCCCGGCCGATATCATGCCGCTTTACCTGTATTTAATGGGGGATGACAGCCGTCGCAAAACCGGCATGAGTTTCGATGCCCAACCCGGCCGCAAGCCCGGCCTGGCCGAGTGATTAAGCAAAGGATACCGACGCATGAGCGACGATCGCCATCAGCAACGACAGCAACGGCTGAAGGAAAAAGTAGACGCCCGCATCGCCGCCGCCACTGACGTGCGCGGCATAGTGATGGTGTTTACCGGCAACGGCAAAGGCAAGACCACCGCAGCCTTCGGCACCGTAACCCGGGCGGTGGGCCACGGTCTGAAAGCCGGCGTGATCCAGTTCATCAAAGGCGAATGGCCAAACGGCGAGAAAAATCTGCTGCAACAGCACGGGGTGGAATTTCAGGTGATGGCGACCGGTTTTACCTGGGAAACCCAAAATCGTCAGACCGACACCGATGCGGCCAGAGGTGTCTGGCAGCATGGATTACGTATGCTGGCGGATGACTCGCTCGATCTGGTGGTGCTCGACGAGTTGACCTACATGATCAGCTACGACTATTTACCGCTGGATGACGTGATTACCGCCCTGCAACAGCGCCCGGCGCACCAGAGCGTTATCATTACCGGCCGCGGCTGCCATCGTGATGTACTGGAACTGGCGGATACGGTGACGGAAATGCGCCCTGTGAAGCACGCCTTTGATGCCGGCATTCAGGCTCAGCAAGGTATTGACTGGTAGGATAAAACAGGACGACGCTGCACCAGCGGCGCAGCGTTAAACAGACGGGTTAACCGTTACGCTTCGGCGCGCTACGGCGGCCGGCGGCCGGGCGGTTACTGACGCCCACCTGGCTGTGACGTTTCACCGCACGGCGGATCTGATTGGCTTTCACCCGGCGCCGCTCACGCTCCACCGGCAATTTGCTGACCGTTTCCGGCGTCAGTTGCACCAGTTCACGCAGGTAGTTGACGTCGGTCAGGCCCATCTCCATCCAGCCGCCGCGCGGCAATCCTTTCGGCAACTGAATGTCGCCGTAGCGCACGCGAATCAGCCGGCTAACCTGCACGTCGACCGCTTCCCACAAACGACGCACTTCGCGGTTGCGGCCTTCGGTCAGGGTCACGTTGTACCACTGGTTCAACCCTTCGCCCCCCTGATAGCGGATCGAGCGGAACGCCGCCGGACCGTCTTCCAGTTGTACGCCTTTACTCAGTTGACGAATTTTGTCATCGCCCACTTCGCCGAACACGCGCACGGCATACTCACGTTCCACTTCACGGCTGGGGTGCATCAGGCGATTCGCCAGCTCGCCGTCAGTCGTGAACAGCAACAGGCCGGAGGTATTCACATCCAGACGCCCTACCGCTACCCAGCGGTATCCCTGAATTCGCGGCAGACGGTCAAATACCGTTGGCCGTCCTTCCGGGTCGCTGCGGGTACAGAGTTCCCCTTCCGGCTTGTAATACATCAGCACACGGCACACGGCTTCTTCGGTTTCGCGCACCGACACCACATGCCCGTCAATACGAATTTTGGTCGCCCGGGTAACCTCAACGCGGTCCCCCAGCGTGGCAATCTTGCCGTCAACGCTAATGCGCCCGGCTTCAATCATACTTTCAATTTCGCGGCGTGAACCGTGCCCTGCACGCGCCAGCACTTTCTGTAGCTTTTCGCTCATTGAGCAACCTCTGTGTCGCCTTCACAGGCGTCGGGGGGAATGTCATGATGACCAGAAATCGCGTTAACTCATGAAAAATAAAGAGTTAACGCATATTTTCGCGATTATACCCTGATTTGTGCCGTTTGTATGCCAAATGTTAGCGGAGATGAATACGCATTGGGAAACGCCATTACGGCGTTTCTGCGTTACAGAAATGGCGTCACATCGCCGGTGCCTTCGCGCACCACCACCGGCACGGATTCGGTCAGATCGATAACCGTAGTGGGCTGTTGCCCCAGAAAACCGCCGTGAATGACCAAATCCACCCGTTTGCCCAGTTGTTCCTGAATTTCTTCCGGATCGGACTCGGCGAAATCGTTGCCCGGCAACATCAGCGTGGTCGACATCAGCGGCTCATTCAACGCCGCCAGCAATTCCAGCGCAATCGGATTGGACGGCACGCGCATGCCGATGGTTTTGCGTTTCTCATTCATCAGGCGACGCGGCACTTCCTTAGTCGCTTTGAGAATGAAGGTGTAATTGCCGGGGGTATTATTCTTGATCAACCGGAACGCGGCGTTATCCACATAGGCGTAAGAAGATAACTCCGACAGATCGCGGCACATCAGGGTGAAATTATGGTTCTGATCCAGATCACGAATGCGGCAGATGCGCTCCATCGCCGCTTTATCCTCCAGCATGCACCCTAGCGCGTACCCTGAATCGGTGGGGTACACAATTACCCCGCTTTTGTGCAGGATTTCCACCGTCTGGTTGATCAGCCGCGGTTGCGGGTTCTGCGGGTGAATATAGAAAAACTGACTCATGCTACGTCCTCTGCCTTCTGAAAACGTACACCCCGCCAGGCGACACCGCCATAACGGGTTGAACGAATGCTGTCGTGATATCTACCGGGGTTTAATCGGCCAACGCCGGATGTTGCCAGACCGGCTCCACGCCGGCGGGCAGCCACAATTTTCGTCCCAGTTCTATCCAGGCGCAGGGCTGATGAAAATCCGAACCCTGCGACCCCAGCAAATGGTAGTCCTGCGCATAACGCGCCAAATGCGAACGCTCGTCCGGCGCCTGTTGACACTGGGCTATTTCCATCGCTTCTCCGCCGCACCCGGCAAAATGCCCGATCAACCGTTTCAGCCACTTGGCGGTCAGGTCATAACGGCCGGGATGCGCCAGCACCGCGACCCCGCCCGACTGGCGGATAGCGTCCACGGCTTGCTGTATTGTACACCACTGCGGCGGCACATAACCGGTTTTCCCTTTAGCCAGATACTTTTTGAACACCTGCGCCACTGTGGCGGCTTTCCCTAATTCCACCAGATAACGCGCGAAATGCCCGCGCGTTATCATGCCGCCTTCCGCCAGTCGGGACGCCCCCGCCAGCGCATCCGGAATCAGCGCCTTTTCCAGCCGCTGCGCAATCTGCACGGCCCGCTGCTCGCGGTACTTCACCTGCTGTTGCAGTAATGACGTCAGCGCCGGATGTCGGCAATCCAGCCCCAGCCCGACGATATGGATCTCATGGTTTTCCCACACGGTGGAAATCTCGACGCCGGAAATCAACCGCAACGGCAGCGCCTGCTGCTGAATAGCGGTCTGCGCCTCATCCAGCGCCGCGGTAGTGTCGTGATCGGTGATCGCCAGCACGCTGACGCGCATGCTCACCGCGCGCTGCACCAGCTCGGTTGGCGTCAGCAAACCGTCGGAAGCCGTGGTGTGGCTGTGCAGATCATACAGGGGAAACGTCGGTGATACCGGCAACTCGTCTGGCACGTCAGGTGTCTCTCTGTTCAGGGAATTTCAGGCGGCATGATGCCACCAACCTCGCTAAAAAGGAAAAAAGATCGGTGGGCCCGATGTGGGTTGTCGGCCAGCCATCTACAGCCGGACATCTCCCCGAAAAAATCGTGTGAAATGTTATTGACTTCCCTTTCCCGTTCCAGTTAACTAGTACACAAGTTCAAACGTAGCGATAAATGAGGACAATGGCGATGACGGTAATGACCCTAACCCTGAAAAATCATGCTGGTTGGTGGCGCTTCTCCCTGTTGCGGGCGAAGTGATGACGCATAGCCATTATCTGACATGCATATCCTGAAGCCCGCTGATTAGCGGGTTTTTTTATGGACAAAATACGAGTAGACATCATGCAAATACCACAACCTGAACTTGAGCTGCTGCGCGTCGGTGCCGAATACCGCAACGACCCCAGCGCGATGTTCCACCAGCTGTGCGGCGCTCGCCCGGCAACCCTGCTGCTGGAGTCGGCGGAAATCGATAGCAAACAAAATCTGCAAAGCCTGCTTATCGTCGACAGCGCCCTGCGTATTACCGCCCTCGGACCACAGGTGTCGATTCAGGCGCTGACCGCCAACGGCGCGTCGCTGTTGCCGCTGTTGGATAACGCACTGCCTGCTGATGTCATCGTCGATGCGCGCCCGAACAGCCGCGAACTGACCTTCCCGACCATCGATATCATGCAGGACGAAGACGCGCGTCTGCGCTCCCTGTCGGTATTTGACGCGCTGCGCCAACTGCTGGCGCTGGTGGCATGCCCGGAGCATGAGCGTGAGGCCATGTTCTTCGGCGGGCTGTTCGCCTACGATCTGGTGGCGGGTTTCGAAAGTCTGCCGCCGCTCAGCCAGCAACAACGTTGCCCGGATTACTGCTTCTACCTGGCCGAAACCCTGCTGGTGGTGGACCATCAACAACGCGCTACCCATCTGCAGGCCAGCCTGTTTACCCCTAACGCCGCGGAACGTCAGCGCCTGCAACAGCGTCTGGAACAGTTGCAGCATCAGTTGCGCCAGCCGGCCCCGGCGTTGCCGTGCCAGACGGTGGACACCATGACGCTGGCCTGTAACCAGAGCGATGAAGATTACGGCGCCGTGGTCAGCCAGATGCAGCAGGCGATCCGCATCGGCGAAATTTTCCAGGTGGTGCCGTCCCGCCGCTTCTCGCTGCCGTGCCCGTCGCCGCTGGCCGCCTACCAGACCCTGAAAGACAACAACCCCAGTCCTTACATGTTCTACATGCAGGATCAGGATTTCACCCTGTTCGGCGCGTCGCCGGAAAGTTCGCTCAAATACGACGCCGCCAGCCGCCAGATCGAAATCTATCCCATCGCCGGCACTCGCCCGCGCGGCCGCCACGCCGACGGCTCGCTGGACCGGGATCTGGACAGCCGTATCGAGCTGGAAATGCGTACCGATCATAAAGAACTGGCCGAACACCTGATGCTGGTGGACCTGGCCCGCAACGATCTGGCGCGAATCTGCGAACCCGGCAGCCGCTATGTGGCGGACCTGACTAAAGTAGACCGTTATTCGTTCGTGATGCATCTGGTGTCCCGCGTGGTCGGTACCCTGCGCGCGGATCTGGACGTGCTGCACGCCTACCGCGCCTGCATGAACATGGGCACGTTGAGCGGCGCCCCCAAAGTACGCGCCATGCAGCTGATCGCGGAAAGCGAGAAAACCCGCCGCGGCAGTTACGGTGGCGCAGTGGGCTACTTCACCGCCCGCGGCGACCTCGACACCTGCATCGTGATCCGCTCCGCTTACGTGGAAGACGGCATCGCCACCGTGCAGGCCGGCGCCGGCGTAGTGCTGGATTCCCACCCGCAGGCTGAGGCCGATGAAACCCGTAACAAAGCCCGCGCGGTTCTGCGCGCGATTGCCAGTGCGCATCATGCCCGGGAGGTGTTCTGATGGCCGATATCCTGTTGCTCGATAATATCGACTCTTTTACCTATAACCTGGTCGACCAGTTGCGCGCCAGCGGCCATAACGTAGTGGTGTACCGCAATCAACTGCCTGCCGATGTCATTATCGACCGACTGCAGCAGATGGAAAAACCGGTGCTGATGCTCTCGCCCGGCCCCGGAACGCCGTCTGAAGCCGGCTGCATGCCGGCACTGCTGCAACGCCTGCGCGGTCAGTTGCCGATCATCGGCATCTGTCTGGGCCATCAGGCTATCGTTGAAGCCTACGGCGGTCATGTCGGTCAGGCCGGTGAAATTCTGCATGGCAAAGCCTCCAGCATTGAGCACGACGGTCAGGCGATGTTCAACGGCCTGCCCAGCCCGCTGCCGGTGGCGCGTTACCACTCGCTGGTTGGCAGCGACATCCCGGCCGAACTGGTGATTAACGCCAGTTTTAACGGCATGGTGATGGCGGTGCGCCATGACGAGCATCGCGTTTGCGGTTTCCAGTTCCACCCGGAATCCATCCTCACCACTCACGGCGCACGTTTGCTGAACCAGACGCTGGACTGGGCACTGGCCTGATTTGACGGAGACACCACTGATGCAACCGATTCTTGAAAAACTGTACCGCGCCGACATCCTGAGTCAGGCAGAAAGCCAGCAGCTGTTTGCCGCCATCATTCAGGGTGAACTTGATCCGACGCAACTGGCTGCGGCGCTGATCAGCATGAAGGTACGCGGCGAGCACCCGGATGAAATCGCCGGGGCCGCCACCGCGCTGCTGGCCGACGCCAAGCCGTTCCCGCGCCCGGACTACCTGTTCGCGGACATCGTCGGCACCGGCGGCGACGGCACCAACAGCATCAACATCTCCACCGCCAGCGCGTTTGTGGCCGCCGCCTGTGGGCTAAAGGTCGCCAAGCACGGCAACCGCAGCGTCTCCAGCCGTTCCGGCTCGTCGGATTTGCTGTCGGCGTTCGGCATCAAGCTCGATATGTCGGCTGAGGTATCACGCCAGGCGCTGGACGATCTGGGGGTATGCTTTCTGTTTGCGCCGCAATACCACACCGGTTTCCGTCACGCGATGCCGGTGCGCCAGCAGTTGAAAACCCGTACCGTGTTCAACGTGCTGGGGCCGCTGATCAACCCGGCCCGCCCGCCGTTGGCGCTGATCGGCGTCTACCGGCCGGAACTGGTACGGCCAATCGCCGAAACTCTGAAAGTGCTGGGATACCAGCGCGCGGCCGTGGTGCACGGCGGCGGTATGGATGAAGTCGCCATTCATGCGCCGACACAGGTTGCCGAACTGCGTGACGGTCAGGTGGAAACCTACCAGCTGACGCCTCATGATTTCGGGCTGGACTCCTTCGCACTGGATGATTTGCTGGGCGGCACGCCGGAAGAAAACCGTGATATTCTGGCTCGATTGCTTCAGGGTAAGGGCCAACCGGCGCACGACGCGGCTGTCGCGGCCAATGTGGCGCTGTTGCTGAAATTGTTCGGACAGGAAGATCTGCGGCAGAATGCCCGACAGGCGCTGGACGTGATTCACAGCGGTCAGGCTTACCAGCGCGTGCTGGAACTGGCAGCCAGAGGATGATGAAGAAAATGCAGGAAACCGTATTAACCAAAATTGTGCGCGACAAAGCGCAGTGGATCGCCGAACGGCAGCAACGACAGCCGCTCGACAGCTTTCAGTCACAGGTAACGCCCAGTTCGCGCCACTTCTATCAGTCGCTGAAACAGGCCAATCCGGCGTTTATTCTGGAGTGCAAAAAAGCCTCGCCCTCCAAGGGGTTGATTCGCGCCGATTTCGACCCGGTCGCAATTGCGCGAGTTTATCAGGATTACGCGTCCGCCATTTCGGTACTGACCGACGAGAAGTATTTCCAGGGCGATTTTGCTTTTCTGACCCAGGTCAGCGCGGCGGTTGCTCAGCCGGTGCTGTGCAAGGACTTCATTATCGACCCGTACCAGATCTATCTGGCCCGTTACTATCAGGCCGACGCGATTCTGCTGATGCTGTCGGTACTGGATGATGAACAGTATCGCCGGCTGGCGCAGGTAGCGCACAGCCTGAATATGGGCATCCTGACGGAAGTCAGCAATGAAGCCGAACTGGAACGCGCTATTGCGCTGGAAGCGCGCGTGGTCGGCATCAACAACCGCGACCTGCGCGACCTCTCTATCGACCTTAACCGTACCCGCACGCTGGTGCCGCGTCTGCCTGCCGGCGTGACGGTAATCAGCGAATCCGGCATCAGCCGTCATGCCCATATTCAGGAACTGAGCCAGTACGCCAATGGTTTTCTGATCGGCAGTTCGCTAATGGAAGAAGACGACCTGACGCTGGCGGTACGCCGGGTCATCCTCGGGGAAAACAAAGTGTGCGGGTTGACCCGGCCCGACGATGCCGCCGCGGCCTTTCAGGCGGGCGCGGTGTACGGCGGGTTGATTTTTGTCGCCAGTTCCCCGCGCTGCGTGACACCGTCACAGGCACGTGCCGTGATGGCGGGCGCGCCCTTGCGTTATGTCGGGGTATTCCGTAACGCGCCGCTGGCCGACATCGTGGCAACCGCAGCGTCGCTCCAGCTGACGGCCGTACAGTTACACGGCAGCGAAGACGAAACCGCCATCGCCGCCTTACGTGAACAGTTGCCCGCTGCCTGCCAGATCTGGAAAGCGCAAAGCGTCGGCGACACACTGCCCCCGCTGGCGCTGGCGCAGGTTGACCGGGTGCTGCTCGACAACGGTCAGGGCGGCAGCGGCCAATCGTTCGACTGGTCATTGCTGCAGGGTCAATCGCTGCAGCAGGTGCTGCTGGCCGGCGGACTCGGCCCGGACAACGTGGCGCAGGCCGCGACACTCGGCGCCGCCGGGCTGGATTTCAACTCTGGCGTAGAGTCGCAACCCGGCATCAAAGATCCGCAGAAAATCGCGGCGGTATTCCGGACGCTGCGTACGGCGCAACCCCGCCGTACCTCTCATGAATAACAAGATACAGGCTGATTATGACGTTACTTAATCCTTATTTTGGTGAATTTGGTGGTCAGTACGTACCACAGATCCTGATGCCGGCTCTGCGCCAGTTGGAAGAGGCATTTGTCAGCGCGCAGCGTGACCCGGCGTTCCAGGCTGAGTTCAGCGACCTGCTGAAGAACTACGCCGGGCGGCCGACAGCGCTGACCCTGTGTAAAAACCTGACCGCAGGCACCCGAACCAAACTCTATCTGAAACGCGAAGACCTGCTGCACGGCGGCGCGCACAAGACCAATCAGGTACTGGGGCAAGCGCTGCTGGCGAAGCGTATGGGTAAAACCGAAATCATCGCCGAAACCGGCGCCGGCCAACATGGCGTCGCCACCGCGCTAGCCTGCGCCCTGCTGGGGTTGAAATGCCGCGTCTACATGGGCGCCAAGGACGTAGAGCGCCAGTCGCCGAACGTGTTCCGTATGCGATTGATGGGCGCAGAAGTCATTCCGGTGCACAGCGGCTCCGCCACCCTGAAAGACGCCTGCAACGAAGCGCTACGCGACTGGTCCGGCAGCTATGAGACCGCTCATTACCTGCTGGGGACTGCCGCCGGTCCACACCCTTACCCCACCATCGTGCGGGAATTTCAGCGCATGATCGGGGAAGAAACCAAAGCCCAGGTGAAAGAAAAAGAAGGTCGTCTGCCGGATGCGGTGCTGGCCTGCGTCGGCGGCGGTTCCAACGCCATCGGCATGTTTGCTGATTTCATTGACGAGCCGTCCGTGCGTTTGATCGGCGTGGAGCCGGCAGGTCTGGGTATCGAAACCGGGCAGCACGGCGCACCGCTGAAACATGGCCGCGTCGGTATCTACTTCGGTATGAAATCACCGATGATGCAGACCGAAGACGGTCAAATCGAAGAGTCGTACTCTATTTCGGCCGGTCTGGACTTCCCCTCCGTCGGGCCGCAGCACGCGCACCTGAACAGCATCGGGCGGGCGGATTATGTGTCGGTCACCGACGATGAAGCGTTGAACGCATTCCGGGAATTGTCGCGTCACGAAGGGATTATCCCGGCGCTGGAATCCTCCCATGCGCTGGCCCACGCGCTGAAAATGATCAAAGCGGAACCGGAAAAAGAGCAAATTCTGGTGGTCAACCTGTCCGGCCGTGGCGATAAAGACATTTTTACGGTTCACGACATTCTGAAATCCCGGGGAGAGATTTGATGGAACGCTACCACGCTTTGTTTAAACGACTGTCGGAAAAACAGGAAGGGGCGTTTGTGCCGTTTGTTACGCTGGGCGACCCTTCCCCCGAGCTTTCGCTGCGCATTATCGATACGCTGGTGGCCGCGGGTGCAGACGCGCTGGAATTGGGGATCCCGTTCTCCGATCCGCTGGCGGATGGCCCGACCATTCAGAACGCCACGCTGCGCGCGTTCGCCGCCGGCGTGACCCCGGCCCACTGTTTTGAAATGCTGGCGACCATCCGCCAGAAATACCCTGACCTGCCGATCGGCTTGTTGATGTACGCCAACCTGGTGTTCAGCAATGGTATCGACGCTTTTTATCAGCGTTGCGCCGAAACCGGCGTTGACTCGGTGTTGGTAGCCGACGTACCGCTGGAAGAATCCGCGCCGTTTCGCACTGCGGCGATGAAGCATGGCGTCGCGCCAATCTTCATCTGCCCGCCGAATGCGGATGACGACCTGCTGCGTGAAGTGTCATCCTTCGGCCGCGGCTATACTTACCTGCTCTCCCGGGCCGGCGTAACTGGCGCAGAAACCCGCGCCCAACTGCCGCTGCACCATCTGCTGGAAAAACTGCAGGAATACCATGCGGCTCCGCCGCTGCTGGGTTTTGGCATTTCCGAACCGGCTCAGGTGCAAAAAGCGCTGGAATCCGGTGCCGCCGGCGCCATCTCTGGTTCCGCGATTGTCAAAATCATCGAGCAATACCATTCCCAGCCGGATGAGATGCTCGCAAAACTGACCGATTTTGTCCGCGGCATGAAAGCCGCCACCCGCGCACGTTAATCCCGCCAGACCTTCCCGCCATAGCCTGTTTTCCCGGCTATGGCGTTTTATTGTTCTTATCCTTATCAAATGTTCCTGCCAACCACCGCTGAGGATCGTGGATAGCTCCGGCACGTTTACGCTATGCGCGTGGCTCAGCGTACAACATGACAATCTGGCGTCACGTCACAAAATGACAAACATACTCATAATTATGAATTTATTAAGAAGAAGTAAAAAAAGTTAAAAGTGCCAAAAATCAGAAACCAAAAACACAGAGTCAACAAGTTAAATAGTTTCCAAATATTAATTTTGTAAAAATAGATATCAAATAAATTCAAAAAATGAAATATTGTATTTGGTTTTATTGAAACGCCTTTTTATTTCTGTAGACATAGATTCATTGCTATGTAAATAGACGCCCATCACACAAGTAAAATGGCTTTTCATTTTTTTGAGTTTGCCGTTCCGGATCACACATTTGTAAGCAGAGATAAATAAAAATCGGTTCCGTGCTGCGCTATGTCCGCAGCACAACACTAATAAGAATGATCTCTGAGAGGGTTATAGCGATGAAATTTAAAATTCTGACAGTGATGGTTGCATCTTTGGTAAGTATGAGCTCAATGGCGGTCACATTCGATTACCGCCATGAAATGCAGGACACCAAAAGTGCCGATCACAAAGATCGACTGCTGATTTCACACCGTTTTGAGAATGGGTTCGGTTTGTCTTCTGAAGTGAAATGGAAACAATCCAGCAATGACTCCACGCCAAACAAACCTTATAACGAGCAAGTAAGTAATGGCACCGAAGTTACTGCCAGCTATCTGTACAAATTCAATAAAATGTTTAATGCCGAGGCCGGTTTCAACCTGGTTTCCGACAATACGGGCAACACCTATCGTCCTTATATCAAAGGCGGCGTAAACTTTACCGATAGCCTTTACTATACCCTGCGTTATCGTCCTTTCTACCAGCGTTTCAGCAGCAGCATCAATACCCCGACCCCTGCTGATAACACCAATATGAAGGGTTATACCATCACCAGCGTGCTGGGATACAAATTCCTGGACAACTTCACCGTTGAATACGAACTGGAATACAATAAAAACACCAAAGCGGGTGCCGCAGGCTATCGCTTCGACAATGATAGCGACAACTTTACGCATGACGTGAAGCTGGCCTATAAAATCGACAAAAACTGGACCCCGTATGTTCAGGTCGCCAACGTTGAAGGCTCTAAAGTTACTGACGAACGCCAGACCCGTTACCGCGTCGGTGTTCAGTACAACTTCTAATACCGTCCCGGTTATCACCTGACGTAAAAAAGGCGGAACTCCGGTTCCGCCTTCTCTTTTTTGTTTTTTACTTCGCTTATCAGAATTTATAACCGAAGCCAAACATAAATACCCAGGGATCCAGACGAGTTTTGATACTCTGATCCTGGCCGGCTGCCTTGAATTTCACGGTGGTGTCGATATCCATCCACCATACCGACATATTCAACAGCCAGTTTTTATTCAGGTTGTAATCCAGACCGGCCTGCGCGGCAACGCCCCAGGAGTTTTTCAGGCTCAGGTCGCTCAACCCGGCGTCTTTACCCGTCTGGTTAAATTTCTCGTCAAAGAACATGGTGTAGTTCAGACCGACACCCAGATAAGGGCGCAGCTTGTCCGTACTCTGCCCAAAATAATACTGCGCCATCAGCGTCGGCGGCAGGTGTTTAACTTCGGCGATCGGCCCAACATTGCCTACGCCGACCTTGTGCTGGAACGGCGTCGCAGCCAGCAGTTCCACGCCGATATTATCCGTCACCATGTAGCCAAGGGTCAGTCCCAGTTGGGTATTGTTATCCACGTTGAATGAACCCAACCCCAACACATTGTCCGAGCTTTCAACCGGGCGTACCGTTGCCGTTCCAGTACGAACAATCACATCGCCAGCCTGATGAGCTTGCGCCAATGCCGGCATCAACGCGGCAGCCATCATCAATAAAGAAACCTTCTTCATTATCCACTCCATTTGTAAGGTTAATATCCGGGCGAACTATACCCACTAAGGGGTATTTTTGTTTGAAGCCAGATCACATCCTGGCAGGATTTTTGCGACATTATGTCATCAATCAAAACACCCCAAGTCTCTAAAAAACAAAGAATTGATCCAAATCAAAAAGCACAGAAAAGACCAATTTTGCATCAGTACAAAAAAGGAGCTGCGCGACCCGGTATTCGGGCGTAAATTCTTCTGTTCACCTGAGATTCAACACGATTGAGGCCGGTGGATAATCAACCATGAGCGATAACGTCAACCCTTGTATGGAATGCGGTGCTTGCTGCGGTTACTTTCGAGTGTCTTTTTATTGGTCGGAAGCTGATGACGGCGGCGGAAGCGTTCCCGCCTCGCTGACGGAACCGGTAACGCCATTGCTGCGCTGTATGGCCGGCACCAACAGCAAACCGATTCGCTGTTGCGCACTGGAAGGCGAAATCGGTGAGTCGGTCAGTTGCCGTATCTATGCCCAACGGCCCACGCCTTGCCATGAATTTGCGCCATCGGGAGAAAATGGTCAGCGCAATGACGCCTGCGATCGGGCTCGCGCGGCCTATGGCCTGCCGCCGCTGGTTCCAGCCAGATTGCCGCTGCCGTGTGCATGAATCAGAATAAAAAGCAGAACGTCACGCCGGGGTGCCACGAAACAGCTGAACGGGTTACAATAGCCGGATAATATTTTTTGCTAAAAGCCCTATTGCTAACCTTTGCCAAGGAGTTTTCATGCCTATCACGGCCAGCAGATTATACCGTGACACCTTGAATTTTACGCGTAACCAGTTTTTCAGCATCCTGATGCTGGCGCTGCTGACGTCCTTGATCACCGTCGTCCTCGGGCACGTCTTTACGCCCGGCAACGATCAACTGCAACTACTCAGCAACAGTAATGTAGATCTGTCCTCCATCGAGCAGCCTGGTATCAGCGATATCATCCAACAGCTTTCCCCCGAGCAACAAATGGTGCTGCTGAAAGCCTCTGCCGCCGGCACGTTTGCCACGCTGGTAGGCAACGCGCTGCTGACCGGCGGCATCCTGATGCTGATCCAACTGGTGTCGGCGGGTCATAAAATCAGCGCCCTGCGCGCCATTGGCGCCTCGGCGCCGCTGTTACCCCGCCTGTTTTTGCTGATACTGGTTTGCACCCTGTTGATTCAGTTAGGCATGTTATTGGTCGTGGTCCCGGGGATTTTGTTATCCATCGCCTTTAGCCTGTCACCCGTGATCGCCGTTACCGAAAAGCGCGGGATCTTTGCCTCCATGCGTGCCAGCAGCAAGCTGGCGTTCGCCCATTTCCGCCAGACTGCGCCGGCCGTAATACTGTGGCTGCTGGCCAAAGTCGCGCTGTTGTTGTTGCTGACCCGGTTACCGATGGTATCGCCTACCGCCATGGCCGTGATTCTGAACGGCATCAGCAACGTGCTTTCCGCCATGCTGCTGGTCTATGTATTCCGCCTTTACATGCTGGTGCGCGGCTAAATTCACACCGCTTATTCCGGAGCAGCGACGGCGCTGCTCCGCTATCGTCGCCCGCCATAACGTAATTTTCTGCAAATTGTTACGATAAATCGGGAATCGCGCTGCGCAAACGGCGATAATAATTCAGAAATAGATTGGCCCTTTTGATACATGCGGACCACCACCCCACATGGGTAAGTGACGGATTAACATAATGAAGCAACTGATTGATTTTATTCCTCTTATTGTTTTCTTTGTTTGTTATAAACTGTATGACATCTATGTCGCCTCCGGAGCATTGATTGCTGCAACGGCGGCGACGTTACTGTTGAGTTGGTTTATTTACCGCAAAATCGAAAAGATGATGCTGCTGACGTTCCTGATGGTTGCCGTATTCGGCACCCTGACGCTGGTATTCCACAATGACCAGTTCATCAAATGGAAAGTAACCATTATTTATACGCTGTTCGCCATTGCCTTGCTGTTCAGCCAGTTTGTGATGAAGAAAACCCTGATTCAGCGCATGCTGGGTAAAGAACTGGCGTTACCGGAAATAGTATGGGCAAAACTGAATATTTCATGGGCGGTATTTTTCCTGCTGTGCGGCCTGGCTAATATTTATATTGCATTCTGGCTGCCGCAAAGCGTTTGGGTTGACTTTAAAGTATTTGGCCTCACCGGCCTGACTCTGGTATTTACATTGCTGTGCGGCGTTTACATTTATCGCCATCTGCCGGCTGAGCCGGAAAAGACGGAAAACGAAAGCGACAAATGATCGCCCGACACAGACTGACATTGACTACTCACAAGCGGATTCGTTGACCCTATGAGCAAACAAGACGCATTACCTCACGGCGAACTGGTGCTGCGCACGCTGGCCATGCCGGCGGACACCAATGCCAACGGCGATATTTTTGGCGGCTGGCTGATGTCGCAGATGGATATCGGCGGCGCTATCCAGGCAAAAGAGATTGCAGAAGGTCGCGTCGTCACCGTTCGGGTTGACGGCATGACGTTCCTAAAACCTGTCGCCGTCGGCGATGTGGTGTGCTGCTATGCCCGCTGCGTCCGTACCGGTCGCAGCTCGATGACTATTAATGTGGAAGTGTGGGTGAAAAAGGTTTCGACCGACCCTATCGGCCAACGCTACCGCGCCACCGAAGCGCTGTTTACCTACGTTGCCGTGGACGAAGACGGTCGACCGCGCGAATTGCCGGAAGGGAAAAGCCATTTCGAGCCTGAGCAATAATGACAAATGATTAAGGCACCGCTAGCGGTGCCTTAATTTTTTCAACGTCAATCGGGCTGCGACTTACTCCATCGCGGCGCCGCCATTGATTCTAAAGATGATCGTCACCACCAGGTCTTTCCCCGGTTTGCTCTCTTCATAACGCCATTTACGCATCGCCTGCTTGATATCTCGCTCAAACATGTTCTTAGGCTCCGCCGACAGTACACGGACGTTATCCACCCGTCCCGATTCATCGACGTCAAACTGCACCTTAACCCGGCCTTCGATACGCAAGGCGAACGCCCGAGCCGGGTATTCCGGCTGAGCCCGGCTCAACGGTCTTGGCCCCGAGGGCTGAGCGCTGGCGACCGGAGCCTGGCTGACCGGCGCCGTATTACGGCTGACTGTCTGGCTGGCCGACGGCGTCGCCGTCGGCTGCGGCGCGGTTTCACGCGGCGTTTCCTTCGGCTGTTCCACTTTTTTTACCGGTTTAGGTTTCGGCTCCGGTTTCGGCTTAGGTTTGGGCTGGGGCTTCGGCTCCGGCAACGGGACTGGAACCGGTTTTGGCAGCGGCGGCGGTTCTGGCTGAACTTCCGGCTCCGGCGTCGGTTCCGGCACCTTTTCCGGTTCTGGCTGAGGCGCAGCCGATGGGGCTGGCGCAGCTTCCTCCGGCGCGGTATTGACCATCACGACCTGGATCGGCTGCGGCGTCGACGGCAGCTTGACTGATGTATTAAATGAAGCAAACAGCAACCCGGCAATCAGTGAACCATGAAAACCCACGGAAATCAGCATCGGCCATGAATATCGGCGGGTCAGGAAAAATGTTTTCTGCGGCATAGTTATATGATGTCCTCTCACTGCGCAAGTTTAAATGCAAATGACAATCATATTCAATAGAAGCCGATCAATTCCCGCATGGGACGGCTCAATCCGCATCGGTTTTCGTGCCGGACGGACGGTAACAGGGATTGTCCTACCGGTATCATCGCGTATGATGGCGGTTCCGTCCCACAATGGTCTGACAGACCGAGGTTTACCATGCTGTATGTGATTTATGCCACCGATGTGCCCGGCTCACTGGAAAAACGTCTGGCCGCTCGCCCCGCACATATCGCCCGCCTGCAAACACTGCGGGATCAGGGGCGTTTGTTGACCGCGGGCGCGCTGCCGGCTATCGACAGTGAAGACCCAGGCACCGCCGGATTTACCGGTTCAACGGTGATTGCCGAATTCCCGTCGCTGGAAGACGCCCGCCATTGGGCAGACGAAGATCCCTATGTCGCCGCCGGCGTCTACGAGTCTGTCAGCGTCAAGCCCTTCAGAAAAGCATTTTAATCCAAATTTGACGGAGGTCATGGCATTTTCACCAAATGACGCCTCCGTTTTCCTCTTAAATATCTGAAATATTTTAGTCATTTAATGATGTTATGTTGGCGGCAATTTATCTTTAGAGAGTAGATTGTCATGTCAACATCCGCCCCGTCACGCTCCGGTTTTCTGGGCAGAGTGCGTCAATACCGCCTGAGTTTTCTTTCCGGTTTGCTGCTAATCATTGGGTTATTTTCCTTACTACAGCTGTTGTCCGTAGGGATGATATCGAAAACCATGACTGAAGTACGTCAGGACAGCGCCGCCAACGAAGCCCTGCGCCAACAACAGGCACTGATGGATCAGGCTCGCATGGAAGTGATGAACGCCAGCGACAAGCTCAATCGTGCCGGCATTTACCTGATGTTTGACAAAGAAACCGGCTCGGTCGGCAGTTGGAACAGCCTGATGACCGAAGCGGAAGAGTCGTTAACCCACGCGCAGGCGTATTATCAAAAGCTAGAGCGCTTTTCTGGCGCCACCCGCAATGACGCCGCCTTCACCGAGCTAAAAAGCAGTTATCAGCAGCTCTATAACGGGCTGCTCGAACTGGCGCAAGGCATCAAAAAAACCAACGAAATCGATATTTTCTTTGCCGTCCCCATCCAGGCTTACCAGACCCTGTTTACCCAAAAATACGCCCGGTACCTGCAGGAAAACGATGCCCGTCAAAAGCAACATGCTCAGCAGCTGTTGGATAATCTTGATGCCGCCCACACCCTGTTTATCGTCATTCTGGGATTGTTGCTGACGATTTCGCTGGTCGTCTGGATTGGCGTGAACAAAGTGATCGTTCATCCGCTTAAGCGCATCACCGACCACCTGCGGCTGATCGCAGCTGGCGATCTATCGCATGACATCGGCATAGAAAAACGTGCAACCCGTGAAATCGCGCTGCTAAACAGCAGCGTGGTGCAGATGCAGAGCGGTCTGGTGGACCTGATAAGTCAAGTTCGTCAGGGGATGGAAACCATGATGCAACAGGTCAGTCATGTCACTACCGACAACCGTTTGCTGTCTGAACAGGCCAATCGACAGTCCGCAGAGTTGAAAGTCACCACCGAGCACATCATCCAGATCAGTCAGCACCTGGAGCAGAACGCCCAGTACACCGAGCAAGCCAGTCATCACGCACAAGAAACCAGTCACATCGCCGAACAGGGCGAAACCATGATGAGCGACGTCAGAGACGCGATGCAGGACATTTCCGGCCGCAGCAAGGAAATGACGGAAGTGATCTCGCTGATTGAAAACGTGGCGTTTCAGACGCATATCCTGTCGCTGAATGCCGCAATTGAAGCGGCCCGGGCCGGCGAGATGGGTAAAGGTTTCTCGGTTGTCGCCCGCGAGGTGGGCGCGCTGGCTTCACAAAGCAGTCAGTCGGCCCAAAACATCAATGCGTTGATTCATGAATCGGACAGCAGCGTCGCTACCGGCGCCAGACTGGTCGGTCACCTCAACGATAGCCTGCAGGAAATCATTCAGGCGGCCAAAGGCACCAGCACATTCCTGAGTGAAATCACCGATATTTCGCAACAACAGAATCAAAGCATCCATGAAGTGACCAACCGCATCAGTTCACTCAACGATACGGTGAAACAGAATGCCCTGCAGGTGGACGCCTCTGCCCGCACCTGCCTTCAGTTGCTTGAGCAGACCGAGCAGCTCAATCTGTCGGTATCCCTGTTCCAGTTGCCCGGCACGGCGGCAGCGGCCGAATCTGACGCGCCTCGCGCTACGCCGGCTCCGGTCGCTAATGGCTATGTTGCCCTACCGCAACACTCGCCAGCCCTGTAATCCTCTCTTTCAGATAATAAAAAAAGCCCAACGCTCTGGCGAGCGTTGGGCCTGACACGGACTACCTGATGGTTACCACTCGTAAGCCACCGCATACAATAACGCGCGACGTTGCTGCTTCTGGAGCAGGTAGCGCACGTGGTGGATATGCCGGTAACCGCGTGACTGGGCCTCAAGCCAGCGGCTGCGACGGCGCTGCACCTGACGTTGCATACGCCAACGGCTAACTTCATTCCGGCTGCGTTTCATGGCTCGACTCTTGTTTCATGGCACAACTCTGTAATAAGCGTGATGGGACCGGGTTATTATATCCCTCTGATATCCTCCGCCAAGCGATACGACAGGATTTTCCCGAATCCGCACGCTTGCCCTTCATGCGCTATAGTATTCAGAGTAAAGGACTTTCCCCTTTGGGGAACTATGCATACACTTGAACTCGTAAACATTTCGCAGCAGGGAACCGTGCATTGTTACTATGACAGCATTTTATACTGTACTGAGCGGATTACTGGTTTTCAGCTATTGGCTGCTCGTTGCCAGCATTACGCTGCGTATTCTGATGAAAAGACGCGCGGTTCCTTCCGCTATGGCCTGGCTGTTGGTGATTTATATTCTGCCGCTGGTCGGGATCGTCGCTTATCTGTTATTCGGCGAATTGCATCTGGGGAAACGCCGTGCGGAACGCGCCCGGCAAATGTGGCCGGTTACCGCGCAGTGGCTTCGTGAACTAAAAGAATATCGCCGCATTTTCGCCACTGAAAATAGTGAAGTGGCGCGATCGTTGTTTCAGCTCTGCGAGCGTCGTCAGGGCATTGGCGGCATCAAGGGTAATCAGTTGCAGTTGTTGACCTCATTCGACGACACCATCAGGACGTTGATTCGCGACATTGAACTGGCCCGCAATAACATCGAGATGGTGTTCTATATCTGGCAGGCCGGCGGATTGGTGGATCAGGTGATGACCGCCCTGCTGGCGGCGTCGCGACGCGGGGTCAAATGCCGCATCCTGCTGGATTCGGCAGGCAGCGTGCAATTCTTTCACAGCACCTACCCGGAGGTCATGCGCGCCGCCGACATCACGGTGGTGGATGCGCTACAGGTCAACCTGCTGCGCGCATTCCTGCGCCGGATGGACTTACGCCAGCACCGTAAGGTGATCCTGATTGATAACCGCATCGCCTACACCGGCAGCATGAACATGGTGGATCCGCGTTATTTCAAGCAAGACTCCGGCGTCGGCCAGTGGGTGGACCTGATGGTGCGCATCGAAGGTCCGGTGACCACCACGATGGGCGTTATCTATAGCCTCGACTGGGAAATGGAAACCGGTCAGCGCCTGCCGCCGCCGCCGCCCGACGTGAATATCATGCCGTTTGAGCAAGAGCGCGGCCATACGGTGCAGGTCATCGCCTCCGGTCCCGGCTACCCCGAGGATATGATCCATCAGGCGCTGCTGACCGCCGTTTACTCTGCTCGTCATCAGTTGATCATGACCACGCCCTATTTTGTGCCCAGCGACGACCTGCAACACGCCATCTGCACCGCCGCACAGCGCGGCGTAGAGGTCAGCGTCATCGTACCTTACAAAAACGATTCCGTGATGGTTGGCTGGGCCTGCAAAGCTTTTTTCACCGAACTACTGGCGGCGGGCGTTAAAATTTATCAGTTCGAAGGCGGGTTGCTGCACACCAAAAGCGTGCTGGTAGACGGCCAGCTCAGTCTGGTGGGGACGGTCAATCTGGATATGCGCAGCCTGTGGCTGAACTTCGAAATCACCCTGGTGATTGACGACGACGGGTTTGGCAGCGATCTGGCCTGCGTGCAGGAGGATTACATGTCCCGCTCTCGCCTGCTGAACACTAAAGAATGGCTAAAACGCCCCTACTGGCAGCGTATCGTCGAGCGGCTGTTTTACTTTTTCAGTCCACTGCTGTAATCACACCGCCCTTCATGCTCTAATACCCCCATCACGTTTTAACAGGAATGTTGTATGGATTTAAATAACCGCCTGACAGAAGATGAAACGCTGGAACAGGCCTACGATATCTTTCTGGAACTGGCGCCGGATAACCTGGACCCGGCAGATATCCTGCTGTTCAACCTGCAGTTCGAAGAGCGTGGCGGTGCGGAGCTGTTTGATCCGGCGGAAGACTGGCAGGAACACGTGGATTTCGACCTGAATCCGGACTTTTTCGCCGAAGTAGTCATTGGTCTGGCCGAGCAGGAAGGTGAGGAAATCAATGATATTTTCGCCCGCATTCTGATCTGCCGCGAAAAGGACCACAAACTGTGCCACATTCTGTGGAAAGAGTAACCGCCGCGATCGCAGCCTAATCGGCCATCATCAGCGATCAGCGACGAACAGCAAAACGCCCCTGACGGGGCGTTTTGCTTATTACCGGGTATTGCTTACACGAGCAGCGCCGGATTACGACAGCGGATCCACCTTCAGGCAGGATACCGCATGACGGAAGCTGCCTTCGAGCACCGGCCGGGTTTTGGTGCATTCCGGCCCGACAACCGGGCAACGGGTGCAGAACACACAGCCGGTAGGCGGATTAATCGGTGACGGCAGGTCGCCTTCCAGCAGTTGAATCTGCTTGTTGCGCTCCTTGTCCGGGTCAGGAATCGGCACCGCCGACATCAGGGCGCGGGTATAAGGATGCTGCGGATTGTGGTACAGCTCATCGTAGGTTCCCAGTTCCACCGCATGACCCAGATACATCACCAGCACGCGGTCGGAGATATGTTTCACCACCGACAAATCGTGGGCGATAAAGATCAGCGACAGCCCCATTTCCCGCTGTAACTGTTGCAGCAGGTTCACCACCTGAGCCTGAATCGACACGTCCAGCGCGGAAACCGGTTCATCACAGATGATCAGTTTCGGTTCCAGAATCAGCGCGCGGGCAATACCGATACGCTGACACTGACCACCGGAAAACTCGTGCGGGTAGCGGTTGATCAGGTTCGGCAGCAGGCCAACCTTCATCATCATCGCTTTGACGCGGTCTTTCACTTCCTGACGCGGCATCTCCGGGTGATAGGTGCGCAGCGGTTCGGCGATAATTTCGCCGATGGTCATACGCGGGTTCAGCGACGCCAGCGGATCCTGGAAAATCATCTGGATATCGCTGCGCACATTGCGCCATTCGGTATCACGCATCCCCAGCAGGTCTTTACCCAGCCAGCTAATGCGCCCGCTGGTGGCCTTCACCAGACCGATGATCGCGCGGGCCAGCGTGGATTTTCCGCAACCGGACTCCCCAACCACCCCCAGCGTTTCCCCTTCGTACAGCCGCAGGGTAACGCCATCAACCGCTTTCAGCTTCCTGGCGGGTTGCCAGAACCACTGTTTATCATCGCGGATATCAAAGTGGACTTTCAGTTCATCCACTTCAAGCAAGACTTTTTTGTTTTCCAGCTCGTTCATACTAATTCCCCCACACTCCGGAAACAGGCACGCAGACGGCCCTCGCCAAACGGCGTCAATTCAGGCGCCTGCTGGCACCGGTCCTGTGCATAGGGGCAACGCGGCTGGAAAGGACACCCTTTCGGCAAGCGCAACAGGTTAGGCGGATTGCCCGGAATAGTGGCCAGCGCTTCGTTCTCTTCGTCAAGACGGGGAACGGCTTTCAGCAAGCCGATTGAATACGGATGCGTCGGCTCGTAGAAAATTTCGCGCGCGCTGCCGTACTCCATGGTACGGCCGGCGTACATCACCAGCACCTTGTCGCAAATACCCGCTACCACGCCCAAATCGTGGGTAATCATGATAATGGCGGTATTGAACTCGCGCTTCAGGTCGTTGAGCAATGTCATGATCTGCGCCTGCACCGTCACGTCGAGCGCGGTGGTCGGTTCGTCGGCGATCAGCAATTTAGGACGGCACAGCAGCGCCATCGCGATCATAACGCGCTGACGCATCCCGCCGGAAAACTCGTGCGGGTACATGCGCATACGTTTTCTGGCTTCCGGCATTTTCACCGCGTCCAGCATACGCACCGACTCGTCAAACGCTTCGCTTTTACCGAGTTTCTTGTGCTGCATCAGCACTTCCATCAGTTGGTCGCCGACACGCATGTACGGGTTCAGCGACGTCATCGGGTCCTGGAAAATCATGGCGATCTCTTCCGCGCGCAGGCGATTGAGCTCACGTTCCGGCAGATTGAGAATCTCGCGCCCGTTGAAACGGGCGGAACCGCCGATACGGCCGTTCGCGGCCAGCAGGCCCATCAGCGCAAACGCTGTCTGGGATTTACCAGAGCCGGACTCCCCGACAATCCCCAGCGTCTCACCGGCGCTGAGAGAGAAATTAAGGTCGTTTACCGCGGTGACATCACCGTCAGGCGTACTGAAAGTCACGCGCAAATCTTTAACGTCAAGCAGCGCTTCACGGGGTTGTGACGTATTCATCATGGTATGAAGCGTCTCCTTAGCGGTCTTTCGGGTCGAGGGCATCACGCAGGCCATCGCCGATAAAGTTGAAACAGAACAGGGTCACCACCAGGAAACCGGCGGGATACAGCAGCAGCCACGGCGCCACTTCCATTGAATTGGCGCCATCGTTCAGCAGCGCGCCCCAGCTGCTCAGCGGTTCCTGGGTACCCAGGCCAAGGAAACTCAGAAAAGATTCGAACAGGATCATGCTCGGCACCAGCAGCGACGCGTAGACCACGACCACGCCCAGCACATTCGGCACGACATGGCGCAGCACGATACTACGGGTGGATACACCGCACACCAACGCGGCTTCAATGAACTCTTTACGTTTCAGGCTCAGGGTCTGGCCGCGAACGATACGGGCCATGTCCAGCCAGGACACCATGCCTATAGCCACAAAAATCAGCAGGATATTTTGCCCGAACAGCGTCACCAGCAGGATAACGAAGAACATGAACGGGAAGGAGTTAAGGATCTCCAGCAGACGCATCATGACCGAGTCCACTTTCCCACCCAGATAGCCGGATGCAGCGCCATACAGCGTTCCCACGACTACTGCCACCAACGCGGCGGCAACGCCGACCATCAGAGAAATACGTCCGCCGATCGCCACACGCACCAGCAGGTCGCGGCCGGACGAATCGGTGCCGAAATAGTGTTTGGACACCATGTCAGGCGCGCTGGACATCATATTCCAGTCGGTATCGGCATAGTTGAACGGCGCCACCATCGGGCCAATGACGACAAACAGCGTGATGAGCGTCAGTACGAACAGGCTGGCCAGCGCCGCCCGGTTGTGCATGAAGCGACGGCGCGCATCCTGCCACAGGCTGCGCCCTTCCACTTCCAGTTTTTCGCTGAAATTATCCAGCGCTTCGCGGTTACGTTTATTCCAAAACATCAGTGATTTACCTTAGTAACGGATCTTCGGATCGATGACCGCGTACAGCACATCGATGACCGCATTAAACAGAATGGTCAGCGCGCCCACCAAAACCGTCAGGCTGAGCACCAGCGAATAGTCACGGTTAAGCGCACCGTTAACAAACAACTGACCAATACCAGGTAAACCGAAAATGGTTTCAATCACCATGGAGCCAGTGATGATCCCCACGAACGCCGGCCCCATGTAGGAAAGCACCGGCAACAGCGCCGGCTTCAGGGCATGGCGCAGAATAATCCGGTGCAGCGGCAGCCCTTTGGCGCGCGCGGTGCGGATAAAGTTCGAATGCAGCACTTCAATCATGGAGCCGCGGGTAATACGGGCGATACTGGCGATATAGGACAGGGACAGCGCAACCATCGGCAAAATGATGTATTTCGGCGCGCCGCCGTTCCAGCCGCCCCCGGGCAGCCAGCGCAGGGTTATCGCAAAGACCAGCACCAGCAGCGGCGCCACCACAAAGCTCGGGATTACCACCCCGGTCATGGCAAACCCCATTACCGTGTAGTCCCATTTACTGTTTTGATTCAATGCGGCAATCACGCCGGAGGTCACCCCCAGCACCACAGCCAGCAGAAAAGCGGCGGCACCCAATTTAGCCGACACCGGAAAAGCCCGGACGACCAAATCATTTACCGAATAATCTTTGTACTTGAAAGACGGCCCGAAGTCGCCTTGCAGCAACTGCACCAGATAATTACCGTACTGTTTGATCATCGGATCGTTCAGATGGTATTTGGCTTCGATATTCGCCATCACTTCAGGGGGAAGGTTGCGTTCTCCAGTAAACGGACTTCCCGGGGCCAGTCGCATCATGAAAAACGAGATGGTAATCAGGATGAACAACGTCGGGATTGCTTCCAGGCAACGACGGAAAATAAATTTTAACATTGACCTTACCTATAAAACCGGTCTGAGATTTTCTCTTCTATCTATCAAACCGAATAAGGACTGCGTGCCAGCACGCAGTCCCATCATCATTAATGCTTGATAATATAAAGATTTTTAACGTTGAGGTTATCCAGCGGATCTTTACCGGTCAGGCCGCCTACATACGGCTTAACCAGACGGGTATTGGCGTAGTAGTAAACCGGAACGATAACCGCGTCTTTTTCCAGCAGCGCTTCCGCTTCTCGGTAAACACCGGCGCGTTCATCCTCTGTTTTGGCCGCCAGCGCTTGCGCCATCAGCTTGTCGAAATCCGCGCTCTTGTAATGCGAGGTGTTGCTGCTGCTGTTGGCGATCATGATGTTCAGGAACGTAGTCGGTTCGTTATAGTCCGCACACCAGCCGGCACGAGCTACGTCAAAGGTCCCCTGATGACGGCTATCCAGGAAGGTTTTCCACTCCTGGTTTTCCAGCTTCGCATCTACGCCGATATTGCTTTTCCAGATGGAAGAAGCAGCGATCGCCAGTTTCTTGTGCAGATCGGAAGTATTGTACAGCAGGTTAAAGGTCAGCGGTTTTTCAGCAGTGAAGCCCGCTTCGGCCAGCAGTTTCTTCGCTTCGGCATTACGTTTTTCACGTGACCAGCTCACCCACTCCGGCGGAGTCAGTTTGCCGTCCAGGCCGTCGATGTACGGCGGGGTGAAACCAAACGCCGGGGTATCGCCCTGACCTTTCACCTTGTTAACCAGAATGTCCTGATCCAGACCCAGCACCAGCGCCTGACGCACGCGGGCGTCGGTAAACGGCGCTTTCTGGTTGTTGATTTCATAGTAGTAGGTGCACAGATACGGATCCGCCTTCACTTCATTGGGGATCTCTTTCTTCAGCTTCTGGAACAGTTCGATCGGCAGGTTGTTATAAGTCATGTCGATCTCGCCGCTGCGGTAGCGGTTCACGTCCGTTACTTCGGAGGAGATCGGCAGATAAGTCACTTTATTGATGATGGTGTTGGCGTTATCCCAGTAGTTCGGGTTGCGCTCCAGAACGATTTTTTCGTTCACGATCCATTCTTTCAGCTTGTAAGCGCCGTTGCCGACCCAGTTGGCCGGTTGGGTCCACTTGTCGCCGAATTGCTCAACCACTTTTTGGTTCACCGGGAAAGTGGACGGATGCACCAGCAGTTTATAGAAGTACGGAACCGGTTCGCTGAGGGTCACTTCCAGCGTGTGGTCGTCGATCGCTTTCACGCCCAGCGTGTCAGGTGACTTTTTGCCCGCGACGACATCATCGATGTTAACGATATGGCCGAACTGCAGGTAACTGGCATAAGGAGAGGCGGTTTTCGGGTTAGAAATGCGCTGCCAGCTGTAAACGAAATCCTGAGCGGTGACCGGATCGCCGTTGGACCATTTGGCGTTTTTACGCAAATGGAAGGTCCATACTTTGAAATCTTTATTGTCCCAGCTTTCTGCCACGCCCGGCGCAGGATGACCATCTGGGGACGTTACCAGCAGCCCTTCCAGCAGATCGCGCGCAATGTTGGATTCCGGCACGCCTTCAATTTTATGCGGGTCCAGCGAGGCAACCTCGGAACCATTATTGCGCACCAGCTCCTGTTTCTCAGCCAGTTGAACGCCGGCCGGCACCGTGGCGGCCCAGGCGGAAACGCCAGCAGAGGCAGTAATAGCAGCAAGAATGCTGACCGCCAGTCTTTTTTTAATAGTGTTGTTTACCATTATTTACCTTGCTCCTGTTCTACTGTTATCGCCCAATCAGGCACATAACTTTTTTTACGTATTAAGCGGACAGACATCATCGCCACCAGAGGAACGAATCTGGCAACATGGCCGCTCAATCACATCTAAATTGTTTTATCCACGCAACACGGTCTGATACGTCATAACGCCGCGTCAACGTGTCGGAAAAATCAACAGAGATAAAAACAGCACATTTCGGCAACCCAAAAACTGCCGCAGCCCTTTCCCAGACGCGACAGCCCACAGCCATTTCCACTCTTCCCTGATGGTACGCTCCCCACAAAAAAGCAGCCACGGATAAATCTCTAATAAAATTAACTTATCCATAACAGCCAAGGGGAATAGCGTGATGCCGAACGTATCAGAAGAATCCGTCTTCGCCAATAGATTTTGCAGGCTGTTACTTAAATTTCTTTTCCATCTCGGAAAGTCACAAAATGGCTCGAACGCGTAAATGGATATAAAAACATCCATGACGAGCGTCACTGGGGTAAAAATTCACCCGGCAGCAGATTGTCCAATAACTTGTAAGTATGAAAGAATTAACAGTAGATCAGGGCAAAAAATGCACGATAAAACACTTCCGCACACAATAACATCATTCCCGGCGCCACGCCCTCCGCGTGTGAATAAATTAACAGCGAAAACGCATATGCAACTCGCCATAATGCCAGTCGCCTTTCACGCCATATGCATTAGCTTATCTAAGGCATGCGATAAAGAATGAAAATAAGCTATACCCTCTGAGATGATAAATGAGTGATAAATAATAGTGGACGGCATGCTTTCCCCGGCCCAATTATTGCCGGGGAATAAACATAAGAAAAAAGTATTAATAAAAATAAAGTTAGCAGCCCTTGCGGCTATAGCAAACCGGGAAACAAGGTGCGAATTCCGGTGACGATAAATTCGATGCCGAGCGACATCAACAACAACCCCATGATACGCGTCACCACGTTAATGCCGGTCTGCCCCAGCAGTCGCACCAGCGCCGGCGCGGCTCTGAACAGCAGCCAGCAGCAGAATGCGAAAAAGGCAATCGCCGCCGATAGCCCCAGCAGATTCTGCCAGCCGTGATAACGGGAACTCCAGACAATGGTGGAACTGATTGCCCCCGGCCCCGCCATCAGCGGCAATGCCAGCGGCACCACGCCAATACTTTCCCGATTGGCGGTTTCCGTTTTTTCCTGTTTATTCTGTTTATCCTCACCCAGCTTGCCGCTAATCATCGACATGGCGATGGTGACAATCAGAATGCCGCCCGCAATCCGAAACGAATCAATGGAAATACCGAACAACCGCAAAATCATGTCGCCGAAAAACAACGCGCCCCAGAGAATGATCACCACGGAGACATTCGCCGTGAGGTTGGTCTTAGACCGCCCCTCCGCTCCCTGATAACTGGTCATACTTATAAAGATAGGCAAAATCCCCACCGGGTTAATCAGCGCAAACAACCCGATAAAGAATTTGATGTAACCGGAGAAATCCAGGACAGGCTGAATCACATTCCACCTCTGAAGGTTATTGTCAACGTAGGGAATCCCTGATGGGCCACAACCGATACCGTGATGCTTCCTACAGTAATGTAAAGCATCGCGCGCCTCCATCCTCCGTCCTGATAATTATTCTCTGCACCCATTCAGATTTTCGATACAAATCCATATAAACCCACTCATATTATGGTCATTTATTTTTAACAAATCGTCGCTATAAATGATATTAATTCTCAAAAACATCATGCTGAATGGTGTCAGCATTAAGATTTAGCGAGCATGATCACAAAAAATCGGCTAACAACGGGGTATTCTGCCTTCATCGTAACAAGAAGGATTAACGACAGCAGATTCTACCGCCAAATCGCCGACGACTTTAGGAGCAGGATTGAGAAACCAGGGTTTCTGTTATTAAACAAGGCGATCGCATTTATCGGGAGCGCTTTGAGTCAATGGATAATCACCGCCGCCAAAATCAGGTGCGTCAACCATTATCTATACTGCTTATTTACCGGGCTGACCATTGACTGAAAGAGCTTAACATTACAGGAGTGCATTATGGCCGTAACAAACGTTGCTGAACTTAACGCTTTGGTCGAACGCGTCAAAAAAGCGCAGCAGGAGTTCGCAAATTTCTCGCAGGAGCAGGTCGATCAGATCTTCCGTGCCGCCGCGCTGGCTGCTGCGGATGCCCGTATACCGCTGGCGAAAATGGCGGTCGCCGAATCCGGCATGGGTATCATTGAAGATAAAGTGATCAAAAACCACTTCGCTTCCGAGTACATTTATAACGCCTACAAGGATGAACAGACCTGCGGCGTGCTGTCCGTCGATGATACGTTCGGTACCATCACGATTGCCGAACCTATCGGCCTGATCTGCGGCATCGTTCCGACCACCAACCCAACCTCCACGGCTATCTTCAAGGCATTGATCAGCCTGAAAACCCGCAACGGCATTATCTTCTCCCCGCATCCGCGCGCCAAAAACGCCACCAACAAAGCAGCGGACATCGTACTGCAGGCCGCTATCGCCGCGGGCGCGCCCCAGGACATCATCGGCTGGATTGATGAACCATCGGTGGAACTGTCCAATCAGCTGATGCATCACCCGGATATCAATCTGATCCTGGCAACCGGTGGTCCGGGCATGGTAAAAGCGGCCTACAGTTCCGGTAAGCCGGCCATCGGCGTAGGCGCAGGCAACACCCCGGTAGTGATCGATGAAACGGCCGACATCAAACGCGCCGTAGCCTCGATTCTTATGTCAAAAACCTTCGACAACGGCGTGATCTGCGCTTCCGAGCAGTCGGTGATCGTGGTCGATGAGATCTATGATGCCGTACGCGAACGCTTCTCGACCCACGGCGGCTACCTGCTTCAGGGCAAAGAGCTCAGCGCGGTACAGGGTATTCTGCTGAAAAACGGCGCGCTCAACGCCGCCATCGTCGGCCAGCCGGCTATCAAGATTGCGGAAATGGCCGGTATTACCGTGCCTGCCAGCACCAAGGTGCTGATCGGTGAAGTGACGAACGCTGACGAGTCCGAACCGTTCGCTCACGAGAAACTCTCCCCGACGCTGGCCATGTACCGGGCGAAAGATTTTGAAGACGCGGTCGACAAAGCGGAAAAACTGGTCGCCATGGGCGGGATCGGCCACACCTCCTGCCTGTACACCGATCAGGACAATCAGGCTCGTCGCGTCAACTATTTTGGCGACAAGATGAAAACCGCCCGTATCCTGATCAACACACCGGCCTCTCAGGGCGGGATCGGCGATCTGTACAACTTTAAACTGGCGCCGTCGCTGACGCTGGGTTGCGGTTCATGGGGCGGTAACTCCATCTCCGAGAACGTCGGGCCGAAACACCTGATCAACCGTAAAACCGTGGCTAAGCGAGCAGAGAATATGCTGTGGCACAAACTTCCCAAATCTATCTACTTCCGCCGCGGCTCTCTGCCGATCGCGCTGGAAGAAGTTGCGAGCGACGGTGCTAAACGCGCATTCATCGTTACCGACCGTTTCCTGTTTAATAACGGCTATGTCGACCAGATTACGTCGGTACTGAAACAACAGGGTCTGGATACCGATGTCTTCTTTGAAGTGGAAGCCGACCCGACGCTCAGCGTCGTTCGTAAAGGCGCCGAACAGATGAACGCCTTCAAACCCGACGTCATCATCGCGCTGGGCGGCGGTTCGCCGATGGATGCCGCCAAGATCATGTGGGTCATGTACGAACACCCGGATACCCATTTTGAAGAACTGGCGCTGCGTTTCATGGATATCCGCAAACGTATCTACAAGTTCCCGAAAATGGGCGTGAAAGCCAAGCTGATCGCCGTCACCACCACCTCCGGCACCGGTTCGGAAGTAACACCGTTCGCCGTGGTGACCGATGACGCCACCGGCCAGAAATATCCGCTGGCGGACTACGCGCTGACCCCGGATATGGCGATTGTGGACGCCAATCTGGTGATGAACATGCCGAAATCGCTGTGCGCGTTCGGCGGCCTGGATGCGGTGACCCACTCGCTGGAAGCCTATGTATCCGTACTGGCGAACGAATACTCCGACGGACAGGCGCTGCAGGCACTGAAGCTGCTGAAAGAAAACCTGCCGACCAGCTACCATGAAGGCGCAAAAAATCCGGTTGCCCGCGAGCGCGTCCATAACGCGGCGACAATCGCCGGTATCGCCTTCGCTAACGCCTTCCTGGGCGTCTGCCACTCTATGGCGCACAAGCTGGGTTCCGAGTTCCATATCCCGCACGGGCTGGCCAATGCCCTGCTGATTAGCAACGTGATCCGCTATAACGCCAACGATAACCCGACCAAACAGACGGCGTTCAGCCAGTACGACCGTCCTCAGGCTCGCCGTCGCTATGCGGAAGTGGCCGACCATCTGGGTCTGAGCGCCGCTGGCGACCGTACGGCGCAGAAAATTGAAAAACTGCTGGCCTGGCTGGAAAGCATGAAGAAAGAGCTGGGGATTCCCACCTCTATTCGTGAAGCCGGCGTACAGGAAGCCGATTTCCTGGCCAAGGTGGATAAACTCTCTGAAGATGCGTTTGACGATCAGTGTACCGGCGCCAACCCGCGTTATCCGCTGATTGCCGAGTTGAAACAAATCCTGCTGGATTCGTTCTACGGCCGTCCGTTTGTCGAACATGCGGTCACCGAGAGCAAAGCGACCCCGGCGGCGGCCAGCGTGCCCGTCAAGGCGGAAAAAGCCGAGAAGAAAGAGAAAAAAGCCGTTAACTGATATCGCTGACGGCAGCATACTCAAAGCCCTGTGCGCACGCGCAGGGCTTTTTTTTGGGGGGGATTTACCACATCGCGGACAAGAAATAACTCCCCCCGCCGCCATCTCCCGCAGAGATATCATCTACTGAGGTACCATCCGCCGTGAACGCACCGCCATTCCCTGTAATCTGGAATCTGGCGATAAGTACCAGAATGCTCTCTGATAACGGTCCTGACAGCTACGGAGAGCCTTAGGCAGGTAAAGCAAGGTTCGTGCATCAAGCATGCGTATAGCGCTCAAACGCCCTGCTACCGCGTATACCGTCCGTGTCGCCGATAACCCCGGTAGCAGGTTAATCTATCCTGGCTGTGACGAACGCGGTGGCAGCACCGCTATATCAGTAGAGGGCGGTGAGGGATTATTCGGCTCATAAAGCGAACGGCGCCCCGGAAATCGCATCAATAACACCGGGCGGAGCGGCTGTGAAAACAACGATAAAAGCGGCAAATACGCATCTGGTAACGAATATTTAATTTATATTATCAATTTTTACCAGAAGCGATAACCGGATAATCGCCGCCACTACCCGGTTATTAATAAGCCCGGCTAAATGCTTAGCCTATATAGATATGGATTATTTCGTTTCAGGTCGGGTCAATCCCAACGCGATTTTATAATGCTTTCGACACACCGATACGTAACTCTCATTTCCGCCGATAACGACTTGCTCGCCTTCAATGACAGGCTTGCCATGCGAATCCACCCGCAATACGTGATTCGCTTTACGCCCGCAATGGCAGACGGTTTTAAGTTCGATCAGTTTGTCTGCCCAGGCCAATAAATAATGACTTCCGCTGAACAATTCCCCGCGGAAATCGGTACGCAGGCCATAACAGAGAACCGGAATGTCTAATTGATCGACAACATCACACAGCGCATTCACTTGTTCACGTGTCAAAAACTGACTTTCATCAATTAACACACAGTGAATAGTTTGCTGACGATGCTCCAGCTCAAGCGTCTGGAATAAGTCTGTCTGTTCGTTAAACAATAACGCCGGTGAAGAGAGACCGATACGGGAACTAACGATGCCGCTTCGCCCGGAACGGTCATCTATTTCAGCCGTAAACACCAGGGTTCGCATTCCCCTTTCCTGGTAGTTATATGAAGACTGTAACAGTGCGGTGGATTTCCCTGCATTCATCGCGGAATAATAAAAATAAAGCTGCGCCATGGCTCCTCGTTCAACGGCATTCACCGGTCAGTAATCGTTAAAATTTATTGTAACATAGGTATTGCCGCTGACGAGGGTTTAGTCGCGCCGCCTCCCGCTCCGCACGCGCCCTGAATCATTCTGTGGTTTAGTAATATAGATAGTTCCATCGTGAGGGTTCAAAGAAACTATCGAGACGCTCCACATGGCTATTTCCGCTGCAGATCGCGCTAACAGAATGTATTAGCTGGCTTGTCCGAAATTTATATTGGTCAGTCAACACGTGATTTCCGTTTTAAATTTGCTAAATTTTAACAACCTGACAATTTTACCTATTGCAGAAAATAAAACGGCACTCTATTATCTCTGTACTGTCACCAATAATATTTATTTTGAGATTAATCCAATGAGCGAAGCACTTAAGATTCTAAACAACATCCGCACCCTGCGCGCCCAGGCAAGAGAATGCAGCCTCGAAACGCTGGAAGAAATGCTGGAAAAGCTGGAAGTCGTGGTGAACGAGCGCCGCGAAGAAGAAAACCAGGCTCAGGCAGAAATTGAAGAACGCACACGCAAATTACAGCAGTATCGTGAAATGCTTATTGCCGATGGCATTGACCCGAACGAATTACTGCAATCTTTGGGTTCAAACAAAGTTGCCGGTAAAGCCAAACGTGCAGCACGCCCGGCTAAATATCAGTACACCGACGAAAACGGCGAGCTGAAAACCTGGACCGGTCAGGGCCGCACCCCGGCAGTCATCAAGAAAGCAATCGAAGAACAAGGCAAGTCTCTGGATGACTTCCTGCTGTAATTTACAGCCCGAGAATAAAAACAAAAACACCCCTCTCAAAGGGGTGTTTTTTTATGCCCTGATTCAGGCACTCCCCCGTACTAACTAAAAGTACAGGGGGGAGAAGATTAATTGGCGTCTTCCTCTATCGCCTCTTTCAGCCACTGGGTAAAGTCTTCACCCAGAGCGTCATGGCGAATACCATATTCCACAAAAGCGGCCATGTATCCCAGCTTATTACCACAGTCATGGCTTACCCCTTTCAGGTGATAAGCTTCAACGGTTTCTTTTTCCATCAGCATGGCGATAGCGTCGGTCAACTGAATTTCATTACCGGCACCCGGTTCTGTTTTCTTCAATAGATCCCAGATCTGTGCAGACAGCACATAACGCCCGACCACCGCCAAATTAGACGGCGCTTCCGACGCCTTGGGTTTTTCCACCACGCCGACCATCGGTGCGCTGTCGCCCGGTTTTAATTCCACGCCTTTGCAATCCACTACACCGTAACTGCTGACGTTTTCCACCGGCTCAACCATAATCTGGCTATGACCTGTACTATAAAAACGTTGCAGCATTTCGCTCAGGTTGTCTTTTTTCAGATCGGATTCATATTCGTCGATGATCACGTCCGGCAAAATAACCGCCACCGGCTCGTCGCCAACCAGCGGGTGGGCACAAAGTACCGCGTGCCCCAATCCTTTCGCCAGCCCCTGACGGACCTGCATAATAGTGACATGCTCCGGACAAATAGCCTGAACTTCTTTCAGCAACTGGCGCTGAACGCGTTTTTCCAGCATGGCTTCCAGTTCAAAACTGGTATCAAAATGGTTTTCTATTGAATTCTTAGAAGAATGTGTAACTAAAATTATTTCATTGATACCGGCAGCAATACATTCATTAACCACATACTGGATTAACGGCTTATCGACCAGCGGCAGCATTTCTTTGGGAATGGCCTTGGTAGCAGGCAACATACGCGTCCCCAACCCAGCCACTGGAATGACCGCTTTTTTTACTTTTTTATTAACAGTTGACATAAACAACCTCGTATATATCGTTCAAATAATGAGCTTTATTTGTCCGGTGCATAAAACCGCGAAAGTATATCAGGTTCAATGCGCGATGCTCGACCAATCTGGATTCGTGATTAAAAATCATAGGCCACATACTAGGGAATAAAAAATAATAACGATAGATACACCTGGTCTGAAGTGCGGGGAAATTCGCAGCTATCGGATTAGTCTGTAGAAAGCATCAGTCGCAAGCGACCGCCGCTGCCCCACATCTGGCATTGCCATGACTCGCACTGATAACTGAGTTGATTAAGATAAGCGGCTTCCAGCGTGCCTAACGGCACCCCGTTATTTAGCCCGATGTGTTGTTCTTCCACACTCAGGGTGGCATGCAACCCCGCCGAAATCAGGATCAGCCGTTTCAGCTCCCGATGATAGTAACCGACCAGCAAGGGAAACTGCCCTTGCAGATTGGCCTGACGCAATAATTGGTTAACCTGATTGAGTAATACCGGTAATTCGGGCAACCGGCGCTGCTGATGCACCAGATGCTCCTGCAACAGGCTGTTGAACAGCGCCCGTAACAGCAACGCCGCCAGCACGCCGTGATTATTAGCCGCCTGCGTCACATCAAGACAATAAAACGCCAGGTCGTCCCCGGACAGCGCCGCAATATCAAGCACCAGCCCAGGGCGGTCCGCCGCCATTAGTTGCCGATAATTGACCCGGCAGCGCGCCAGCGTCTGCTGAACCGGCGGCTGCAACTGCTCAAGCAGCTTCAACGCCGCACCGGGCGACTGGTTCAGCGTATCCAAGTCATGCATCAGTTGTTCGACTTCATTGGCCTGCGAAGTAAACATCGTCGGGTACAGGCAAGCCATCACCGATTCGCGCAAGCGGGTGTAGTCATGGATAGGTTTGAGCAACACATCCTGAACGCCAAGACGTAATATTCTGGCGATGTCCGCCAGGTGACTGGTGGCGGACACCACCAGCACCGGCGTAGTGATATCGTGCAGCCGCAGCCGCTCGACGAATTCGAAACCGCCCATCATGGGCATGTTGAGATCGCAGATAATCAGATCGGGCGGCTGATGAGCCATTTTTTCCAGCGCATCCTTGCCGTTATCCGCTTCATGCACGTCTGCGCCCAGGGATGTCAGATAACCGGCCAGCACGGAACGGAAAACAGCCTCATCCTCAACAACCAAAATGTGTTTTCCCGTCAGTGGTTGTGCCATCAATGACCCCTTGCACCGCTCATCATCATTCGTTGCCGAATCCTAAATCGGAAATAACCCTATACGCCCCGGTTTACCAGCGGCAACAGCAGCTCCCGCTGTTTTTCCACCGCCAGCCTGCCGGACTCAATAGCTTCTTCCGCCCGATGAAAATCCAGCGTGGCGATTTGCGGACAATAGGGTTGAATCAATACATCCGGAGGATCGCCCGCCATGCGATTCATTTTCAGGCGATTCTCCAATACCTGTATGGAGGTACTCATGATCTCCATCGCGGTAGGCGTCGCTTCCGTCTGTCGACGAAAACGGTGAGACAGACGATACCGAAGACGCTGACGCCAGCCGTGCGGCGCGGCAATCGCTTCCGCCTGAGCCGCCGGTCTGGCAGACAGCAAATTATGCTGCTGCAAGCTGGCGTCGTGCTGCAAATCCACCGCAATCACCACATCCGCGCCCATCGCGCGAGTCAATGAAACCGGAACCGGATTAACGACAGCCCCATCCACCAGCCAGTAACCATTGAATTGTACGGGGGACAATAACCCCGGCATACTGCAGGAAGCGCGAACAGCCAAATGTAAGTCCCCTTGCGTTAGCCAAAGTTCCCTTCCCGTACTCAAATTAGTTGCCACTGCTCCATATTTGATAGCACACTCCTCAATATGTTGCGTACGTAGCAAATGCTTTACATGGTTGAAAACGCGATCCCCCCGCAATAATCCGCCGCGCCCCCAGGAGAAGTCCATCAGACGAATGACATCCCAGTAGCGAAAGCCGCACACCCAGTGCTCCATGCTGTCCAGCCGGTGCGTGGCGTAAGCGGCGCCGACCAGCGCCCCCACCGAACACCCCGCCACCACGTCAGGCACAATCCCCAGATCCTCCAGCGCTTTCAGCACGCCGATATGCGCCCATCCCTTAGCCGCGCCGGATCCCAATGCCAGACCGATTGTTACCTTCCGCATGGTATTTCTCCTGTATCTTATTCTAGGCGCTGCCCTGCTGTTATGTATCCGCCAGGCAGGATTATTGCGATACGCGAACCCTATTGGGTAACATAGCGCACGCCTTATCAGTGGCGTCTCAATTATTTAACCTTATTGCAGAGTTTTGCAGGAGATATTGTGTCCGAATGTTGCCCGTGCGGCAGTGATCAGCCTTACGAACACTGCTGCCAGCCCTATCTGCGCGGTGATACCCAGGCTTCGCGCCCTGATCTGTTGATGCGTTCACGGTACAGTGCCTACGTCAAACAGGATGTCGATTATCTGGTCGCCACCTGGCATCCGGATTGCCACGCAGAAAACTGGCGAGCCGACATCGCCGCCAGTTGCGCCGATACACACTGGCTCGGTCTGCGGATACTGGACGTCGCGCCGGGAAAAACGGCGGATGAAGGCTATGTCGAGTTCGCGGCCAGCTACAGCACAACCGAACATCCGGCGCGTCGGGTACTGATGAGAGAACGTTCTCGCTTCCTTCGTTATCGCGATCGCTGGTACTATGTCGACGGCGTTCACCTGCAAACCGGCAGGAACGACGCCTGTCCGTGCGGCTCCGGCAAAAAATACAAAAAGTGCTGTGGACAATAATACTCTCGATTACCGCGATGATTCCGGCATCGCGTAACGGCAACATCTGATTTATGTTTTGGACAGGATCCCAATTCCATGCAATCCCAGAATATCCAAAGAAAAATTTTACGGACAATCTGCCCTGACGCAAAAGGGCTTATCGCCAAGATCACCAACATCTGTTACAAGCACGAGCTGAATATCGTGCAGAACTCGGAATACGTTGATCACCGCACCGGTCGTTTCTTCATGCGTACGGAATTGGAAGGTATCTTCAACGACACCACGCTGCAGGCCGATCTGGACAGCGCCTTACCGGAAGGCTCCGTGCGTGAACTGAGCAGCGCCGGGCGTCGCCGTATCGTGATTCTGGTTACCAAGGAAGCTCACTGTCTCGGCGATCTGCTGATGAAAAGCGCCTATGGCGGTCTGGATGTCGAGATCGCGGCGATAATCGGCAACCACGAAACGCTGCGTACGCTGGTAGAGCGCTTTGATATTCCGTTCCATCTGGTCAGCCACGAAGGCCTGACGCGCGAAGAGCACGATCTGAAAATGATCGCGCAGATCGACCAATACAAGCCTGACTATGTGGTGCTGGCGAAATACATGCGCGTGCTGACGCCCGCCTTTGTTCAGCACTACCCCAACCGGGTCATCAACATCCATCATTCGTTCCTGCCGGCGTTTATCGGGGCGCGCCCGTACCATCAGGCTTACGAGCGCGGCGTGAAGATCATCGGCGCCACCGCCCATTATGTGAACGACAGTCTGGATGAAGGCCCGATCATCATGCAGGACGTGATTCACGTCGATCACACTTACACCGCGGACGACATGATGCGCGCCGGTCGCGACGTGGAAAAAAACGTACTCAGCCGGGCGTTGTACCATGTGCTGGCTCAGCGGGTGTTCGTTTACGGCAACCGCACGATTATTCTGCGTTGATTAGCACTTCGCCGCCCTTCGCCTACAATTGCAGCGGGCGGCATAAAAAACCGGCAAACGAACTTGTTTTTGTTTTTTCGGTCTTTACAGGGGCGCGGCATTTGGTATGATGCGCCCCGCTCGACACGAAAGAGCAATCAGGCCAGTGGTGGGGTTCCCGAGCGGCCAAAGGGAGCAGACTGTAAATCTGCCGTCACAGACTTCGAAGGTTCGAATCCTTCCCCCACCACCATCTCTCAAGTCGCTACGACATATCCTCACTGCATAGCTTCCCCCTCAAACAAAAAATCACCCGAAAGCGCAGCAAGAAAAACACATCGCGACGTCGCCTCGACCGATTTATCGCACCATGAAGAATCGCAGCGATGACTCTGTGATATTCACATACCGATTTCGCGGTGACAGCACAGCAGAATAACGTGATTACTCTTTCCAGCGTTCCGGCATATAACTGAATACCGGCAACTGCCAGGACCAGAAAATAGCCGCCAGACGCAGCGATAACCCGACAGAGAAAGAGATCAGCTGATTTAGATCGTGGTTGATGCCGATTTCGCGCAGGCCAAGGTAAACCAGCGCCACCAGCAATGAAACGCAGGCGTACAGCTCTTTGCGCAGCACCATCGGCGTTCGGTTGCAGAAAATATCCCGCAAGATCCCACCGAAAATACCGGTGGTAATCCCCGCCATCACCACCACGGTCGGCGAATACCCCAGCTCAATCGCCACATTGCAACCGATAATGGTGAATGCCACCAGCCCCATGGCGTCCAGCACCAGAAACAGCCGGTGCAGATGGTGCATCACGCGCGCAGCCAGCACCGCCAGCAGTCCGGCGCCAATCGTGAGGTAGATATAGACAGGATGCTGAGTCCAGACGATGGGATAGTTACCCAGCAGAATATCGCGCACCGTACCGCCGCCCAGCGCGGTAATAAAAGCGATCATTGAAACACCGAAGATGTCCATGTTGCGGCGGCCAGCAGCCAGCGCGCCGGACATACCCTCAGCGGTAATAGCGATCAGATAGATATAGGTCAGCACACACGTACCCTTGTGAAATGTGCCCCTCCCTCTGTCCTTTTACCTGAGAGTTTACGCGGTAAAACCGCTTGCCCCTTCGGTGGGTTGTCTGGCAACCGCTCTCCAGTTGGCGTCATAGAAATGTGCAGTAAGGTAGCCTGAGCGATTATGGGAGTTTGCGCCTTCGGCGGGAAGGCGTGTCGTGACATGTCGTGCCTTCCGCTCTCCTGCAAGCCGCGGAGTATACGGGCTATCGCCGCCCGGTTCAACCAGCCATCACCGATAGTTATGACTGCTGATACAGCAGCGTAGCCGCCGTGACTCGACTCCCGCCTTTCTGCTAACATCGGGGCACGTTTTTTTAACAACGGCAGCGAACATGAAGTTTGTTTCTTTCAATATCAACGGGCTGCGCGCCCGACCACACCAGTTGGCCGCAATCATCGAACAACATCAGCCTGATGTGATCGGTCTGCAGGAAACTAAAGTCCACGATGATATGTTTCCGCTCGAAGAGGTGAAACAGTTTGGTTATCACGTCTTCTACCACGGGCAGAAAGGCCACTACGGCGTTGCGCTGCTGACCAAAGCCGAGCCGCTGGCGGTCCGTCGCGGATTCCCCACGGACGAAGAAGACGCCCAGCGCCGTATCATCATGGCGGACCTGGCGACGCCGCTTGGCACGTTGACCGTGGTCAACGGCTACTTTCCACAAGGCGAAAGCCGCGACCACCCGGTGAAATTCCCGGCCAAGACCCGTTTCTATCAGGATTTGCAGCATTATCTTGACCAGCACCATCAGGCGGACCAGCCGGTGCTGATTATGGGTGACATGAACATCAGTCCGACCGATCTGGATATCGGTATTGGCGAGGACAATCGTAAACGCTGGCTGCGCACCGGCAAGTGCTCATTCCTGCCGGAAGAACGCGAATGGATGGAGCGGCTGAAAAACTGGGGACTGGTCGATACCTTCCGCGCCGCCAATCCCGAGTGTCAGGACCGGTTTTCGTGGTTTGATTACCGTTCGGCCGGGTTTGACGACAACCGCGGCCTGCGCATCGACCTGATTATGGCCACGGCACCGCTGGCCAGCCGCTGCGCGGCCACCGGTATCGATTATGCGATTCGGGGAATGGAGAAACCTTCCGACCACGCGCCGGTGTGGGCGGAATTCACGCTCTGATGACGCGATCGGGGCTGCAAGCAGCCCCGCTATCACCGCGTACGTTTACTGCTGTTCTTTGATGATCCGCCACACCAGATTGTTGGTGCCGAGATTGCCCTTATCGCGCTGACATTGCAGCAACACCCCTTCCGCCCTCACCACCGAGCCTTCAGAGTAGTTTCTGTTCTGATAAATGCAGCAACTCATGCAATTAACCTGAGCTTCACGCTGCACGTTGCCGCCATTGCCGTTTCCCCAGATCACCTGAGGAGGAACCGGCACCACCACCTCGGTGTTGGTGCTGCCCTGCGTTGTGGATACCGTGCCGTGGGTACTGCTGCCATTACCCGGCAGCACCACAGGATTCCCCTGCGTAATCACCGTGGTTTGCGTCGCCGCCTGCGCAGCGGAAGATAACAACAGGCCTGTTGTCATCAGGAAGGTGCCCCATGCTTTCATCTGCGTTACTCCTTTGTGCTGGCTGAACGTGACTGGCGACGTTTCCGCCCCGCGGGCGGAGAACGTTTAACCGGCGGTAATCCTCTGAATGCCGTGATATTACCACTTTGCCGGGCCTGCTGAATAAGTTCATACAGCGACTGGGTCAGGGGCTGCATGAAATCCTGATAGCGGCAGCGCTTTTCGCTGATCTGCGTCAGCGTGGCTTCCCAGTGCGCCGTCATGTCCGGGTGCGCCGCCATCGGCGGCAAAGCGTGAATCAACGCTTTGCCCGCATCAGTGGAATGAATATAACGCCCTTTCTTGATCAGAAACGCGCGTTTAAACAGAAGCTCGATAATGCCTGCGCGCGTGGCTTCGGTGCCCAACCCGTCGGTTTCGCGCAGGATTTTCTTCAACGCCTTATCCTGCACAAAGCGGGCGATACCGGTCATGGCGGACAACAAGGTTGCATCGGTGAAGTGTCGGGGCGGCTGAGTCTGCCGTTCCACTACCTCGCCCCGCTCGCACAAAAGTTCATCATCTTTTGCCACCACCGGCAACGGCATCCCCTCATTTTCCTCATCCCGCTCTTTGTTGCCCAGCAGCGTCCGCCAGCCTGCCTCAGCCAGAAATCGCGCCTTGGCGACAAACTTGCCGCCGGCGATATCCAGATCGATAACGCATTTACGAAACACCGCATCCGCGCAAAACTGCATCAGGTACTGCCGGGCAATCAGCCCATAGACCTGGCTTTCATGTTCCGTCAACGAGGTGCGGGCGCTGCGCGCCGTGGGAATAATGGCGTGGTGGGCATCGACCTTGCCGTCATCCCAGCAGCGGTTGCGGCGCTCGGGATCAACGGCAGGCTGCGGCAACAAATCCGGCTGATGCGCTGCAATCGCGTTCAGCACCGCCTGTCGCCCGGCAAAATGCTCTTCCGGCAGATAACGGCAATCCGAACGCGGATAGGTGATCAACTTGTGCGTTTCATACAGCCGCTGGCAAACATCCAGCACCTGCTGGGCGCTAAGGCCAAAGCGTTTGGCGGCTTCAATCTGCAGAGCGGAAAGAGAATACGGCAGCGGCGCGGTTTCCGATTCCCGTTTATCATTATAGGCGGTAACCCTCGCCGGTTGCCCTTCGATGCGTTTGACGACGTGCTCGGCCAGCGGGCGATGCAGTAACCGCCCTTCTTCGTCCTGATAAGGTTCGCAGGATTCACTGGGCTGCCACAAGGCGACAAACCGCTCGTCGGCCGGGGTGACGATATGCGCCTTAACCTCGAAATAGTCGCGGGCCACAAAATTGTCGATCTCTTCGTCACGCCGCACCACCAGCCCCAGCACCGGCGTCTGCACCCGACCGACCGACAACACGCCTTCGTAACCGGCGTTTCGCCCCAGCAGGGTATAAGCGCGAGTCATGTTGATGCCGTACAGCCAGTCGGCGCGCGAGCGGGCCAGCGCGGAGACGCACAGCGGAACGAATTCCCGGTTTTCACGCAGGCGCGACACCGCCCGCTCCACCGCCTGCGGATTCAGGTCGTTGATCAGGCAGCGGCTCACATGCTGACGCTTTTCTTCCGGCAGCGCCAGATACTCCAGCACTTCGTCCACCAGTAACTGCCCTTCCCGATCCGGGTCGCCGGCATGAATGATTTCATCGGCCTGAGTCAGTAATTTTTTTATAACATTCAGCTGTTTGCTGACAGACGGTCGCGGCTGCAACAGCCATTTCTGCGGTACAATCGGCAGATCCGCCAGCGACCAGCGCGCATAACGGGCGTCGTACACATCCGGTTGCGCCTGTTCCAGCAGGTGCCCCACGCACCAGGTCACGACATCCTGTTCGCCACAGGCAATAAAGCCATCGCTGCGTCGCTGCGGTTTGGGCAGCACATCGGCAATGGCTCTGGCAAGACTGGGTTTTTCCGCAATAAACAGTCGCATGTCACACCGCAAGGCAGAACGGATATTTCCTGACGCGCGCACCGTCAGGAACGCGAATCAGGGGAAACATCGTCAATACAGAAATTAGAAATAGCTGACAAACTTCGCGCTATCAACGGGCGTGATCGCGGCGGAGGCTTTAAGCTGAGGCGTCCCTAAATAAAGGAAACCGACAATTTCATCCTGCGCACGGCAGCCAAAGGCGTCGCGCACCAGCGGATGATGAGTCCAGGCGCCGCTGCGCCAGATACCGTTGAACCCCTGCGCCAGCGCCGCCATTTGCATTGCCTGCACCGCGCAGCCGGCGGATACGACCTGTTCCCAGTGCGGAACTTTAGGATTTTCCTCACAGTGCGCGACAACGGTAATGATCATCGGGGCGCGGAATGGCGCCTGACGCGCTTTTTCAACCGCGGCCTCGTCCAGATTATCCTGCAATGCCGCGCTGACCAGCAGATCGCTGAAGCGGGATAACCCCTCATCCTGAATAAGGGAGAAACGCCACGGCTGCAGCGCGCCATGGTCCGGCGCCCGCAGGCCCGCGCGCAGAATATTCTCCAGCGCGTCGCCCGCCGGCGCAGGTGCCGCCAGACGGGACGCCGAACGACGATTCAGTAGCAATTCCAGAGCATCCATCACATCTCTCCTGTCATGAAAATCTGCTGTCGGTGAATAAAATCCGGTTGCGCGCCACGGTAGCACAGGTAGAAGATTTGTTACAAGTTAGCGCCCCGCCGCCAACCCGGCGGCAAGATAAATAGCTGACTTTTATCCTGTCGCTCATTAGGATACCGCCAGTGACCCGCGTGCGGGCGTGATCGCGCTGATACTTTTTTTGGCAGCGCATCGCCCGGCAAACACGGGGCGCCGCTTAAACCCAGTTTTCTTTTGACGGAGTGGACATGCGCACAATGTGGCGAATTTTCAGTGGAATATTCAGATGGGGATGGCGCCTGCTGAATTTTATCCGCGAATTTATCCTCAACCTCTTTCTGGTGTTTTTGATCCTGGTCGGCATCGGGGTCTATAGCCAGCTAAAAACCACGCAGGCAGAGCCGGCGCGAGGGGCGTTGATGCTGGATCTGACGGGCGTGGTGGTGGATAAACCGTCCGTCAACAACAAACTACGCCAGTTCGGACGGGAATTCTTCGGCGTGTCCGCCAGCCGTCATCAGGAAAATGCGTTGTTTGATATTGTCGACAGCATCCGTCAGGCCAAAGACGACAGCAACATTACCGGTATGGTGATGGACCTGTCCGACTTCGTCAGCGCGGATCAGCCTTCGCTGCAATACATCGGCAAGGCGCTGCGTGAATTCCGCGATGCTGGCAAACCGATTTTCGCCGTCGGCGACAACTTCAACCAGACGCAATACTATCTGGCCAGTTTTGCCAACAAAATCTACCTGACCCCGCAGGGAAATATCGACCTGCACGGCTTCGCCACCAATAACCTTTACTATAAGACGCTGCTGGACAAGCTGAAGGTCACCACGCATATCTTCCGCGTCGGCACTTACAAATCGGCCGTCGAACCGTTCATCCGCGACGACATGTCGCCGGCCGCCCGTGAGGCCGATAATCGCTGGATTTCCACCCTGTGGCAGCATTATCTGGATACGGTAGCGGCCAACCGCCAGATCACGCCGCAACAGCTGTTCCCCGGCGCCGAAAACCTGCTCGCCGGTTTGCAAACGCTGAACGGCGACACCGCCCGTTATGCGCTGGAAAACAAGCTGGTGGACGAAGTCGCATCCCGTTCGGTGATTGAGCAGTCATTAATCAAAGCCTTTGGATGGGACGCCAAAAACAAAAACTTCAACTTCACCAGCATCTATGATTACGCGCCGACCCCGCCGGTAACCAATGCCAACGAAATCGCCGTGGTGTTTGCCAACGGCACCATCGTCGACGGCAAGGAAACCCCGGGGTATGTCGGCGGCGATACCACGGCGGCGCAGATCCGCGACGCCCGTCTGGACCCGAAAGTCAAAGCCATCATCCTGCGGGTGAACAGCCCCGGCGGCAGCGTCACCGCCTCTGAGCTGATTCGTTCGGAACTGGCGGCGGCGCGGCAGGTGGGCAAACCGGTGGTGGTTTCCATGGGCGGCATGGCGGCCTCCGGCGGCTACTGGATTTCCACGCCGGCCAACGCCATCATCGCCAGCCCCAGCACCCTGACCGGCTCAATCGGGATTTTCGGCGTCGTCACCACCTTCGAAAATTCGCTGGACAGCATCGGCGTACACACCGACGGCGTCGCCACCTCTCCGCTGGCCGCACTGTCCCAGACCAGAGCCTTGCCGGCAGAAGCCAGCCAACTGATGCAACTCAATATTGAGCGTGGTTATCAGAACTTTATTTCACTGGTGGCGGAGTCACGCAAGAAAACCCCGCAGGAAGTGGATGCCATCGCGCAGGGGCATGTTTGGGTCGGCAGCGATGCCAAAACCAACGGGCTGGTGGATCAACTGGGCGACTTTGACGACGCCGTGAAGAAAGCGGCGGAACTGGCCAAACTGGAACATTATCAATTGAGCTGGTATTCCGGCGAGCCGGACCTGCTTGATACGATGTTCAGCCAGGTCAGAAGTTCGGTCTACGCCATGCTGCCTTCCGCGTTGCAGGCGGTGGTGCCGGCGCCGGTGGCGCAGCTGGCGCAGACGGTTCGCGCGCAAACGTCGGTGCTGGACGCCTTGAATGATCCGCAAAACCGTTACGCGCTGTGCCTGAATTGCGGCGACGTGCGTTAATGCTTCCCTGAACAGCCCGGTACTGCCGGGCTGTTTTTACCGCCGAAGCCTTTTTATTTACGACTGAACCTTTTTATAATCCTGGCCTTTGACGGCTAACCGTTTCTCTAACCAACAGTGTCCCGACCCAGACTATCCATGCAAAAGAAATCCATTTATGTCGCCTATACCGGCGGCACCATCGGTATGCAGCGCTCCGCCAACGGTTACATCCCGGTTTCCGGCCACCTGCAACAACAACTGGCGCAGATGCCGGAATTTCATCGTCCGGAAATGCCTTCGTTCACTATTCACGAATATACGCCGCTGATCGACTCATCCGATATGACGCCGTCTGACTGGCAATCGATTGCGAATGACATCCAGCAGCACTATGACCAGTACGACGGTTTCGTGATTCTGCATGGCACCGACACCATGGCATTCACCGCCTCCGCCCTGTCTTTCATGCTGGAGAATCTGTCTAAACCGGTCATTGTGACAGGGTCACAAATTCCGCTGGCGGAACTACGCTCCGACGGGCAAACCAACCTGCTCAATGCGTTGTACGTGGCGGCCAATCACCCGGTCAACGAAGTCAGCTTGTTCTTCAATAACAAACTGCTGCGCGGCAACCGTACCACCAAAGCGCACGCCGACGGTTTTGACGCCTTTGCCTCCCCGAACTTTCCGCCGCTGCTGGAAGCCGGTATTCACATCCGCCGTCTGACGCCGGCCAACCCCGACCCGATTAGCGGGCCGCTGATCGTGCATGCCATCACGCCGCAGCCGATCGGTGTGGTGACGATCTACCCCGGCATCTCCGCCGATGTGGTAAGCAATTTCCTGCTTCAGCCGGTAAAAGCGCTGATTCTGCGCTCGTATGGCGTCGGCAACGCGCCCCAAAGCTCAGGCCTGCTTGATGAACTGCGCCGCGCATCCGAACGCGGCATCGTGGTGGTTAACCTGACGCAATGCATTTCAGGACGGGTCAACATGGACGGTTACGCCACCGGCAATGCGCTGGCGCAGGCTGGCGTCATCAGCGGGTTTGATATGACGGTTGAAGCGGCTCTGACGAAACTGCATTATCTGTTAAGCAGGAACGATCTTTCCCCTGACCAGATTCGCCAGCTAATGCAGCAAAACCTGCGCGGAGAACTGAGCGACAAAGATTAAATCGCCTGCAACCGACACAGCATCCAGAACATAAAAATTTTAATAAGAAGAACACCATATGAACAGAGCACTCTTGCTGGTGGATATCCAGAATGACTTCTGTGCAGGCGGGGCGCTGGCCGTCTCGGACGGCGATAGCGTGGTCGCGGTGGCAAACCAGGCTATCGCCGCCTGCCAGCAGGCCGGGGTAATAGTCGTTGCCTGTCAGGACTGGCATCCGGCGGATCACCGCAGTTTTGCCGTCAATTCCGGCACCCGCGTAGGCGACCAGGGCGAATTGGACGGCTTACCGCAGATCTGGTGGCCGGTGCATTGCGTTCAGGGTTCGCCCGGCGCCGATTTCCATCCCCGGCTGAATCAGCAGGCGATAAACTGGGTAGTACGCAAAGGAACGCATCCCTTTATCGACAGCTACAGCGCATTTTTCGACAACGGCCGCCGCACCCGTACCGAACTTTATGACTGGTTGAAAGCCAGAGACATTACCCAACTGACCATCATGGGGCTGGCAACCGATTACTGCGTCAAATATACCGTGCTGGATGCGCTGGCGCTGGGTTATCAGACCGAGGTGCTGACGGATGGCTGTCGCGGCGTAAATCTGCATCCGAAAGATAGCCAGCAGGCGCTGGACGTGATGGCGAAACACGGCGCCACGCTAATGGATCTGCCCGCGTTTACCGCGTCACTCAGCCGGTAATTCATGCTCGCATCACGCCAGTTGTCGATGCTGGCGCGATCGGGTTTAGTCTTGCGGTTTCAGGGTGGTGATAGGTTTCAGGGTAGCGGCAGGCGCTGAGGTCGTAGCAGACGTTGGGGTAGTAATAGCATCGCCGGCAAAACGCTGCTTGAGCTCCTGCTTGCTTTTCATTTCGATTTCACCACGGGTGTTGATCGTCATATGGTCCGCCTCGGCGTTATTGCGCGCCTGCCACAGCATGACCATCTGCAACGCATTTTCCTTTTGTTCCGCCGTCAGGGTTACCCCGTCCGGCCATTTTCCCAGCTCCACCGCCGTCACCAGACGTTGATAGATTTCCGGGGTCATGCTGTTTATTAAATCATCCAGTTGCATGTTTTTTCTGCCTGCAGTCAGATTTTAGCTGAAACGTTTCAAGTCAAAGTATTGTATTAGCGACGTTAACCATCCGTCTGTTGACCGTTTTCCGTATCGATAAAGCTGAGCGACGCGGAATTCACGCAATAACGTTCGCCGGTGGTGTCCTGCGGACCATCGGGGAACACGTGCCCCAGATGCGCATCGCAATGGCCACAGCGGATTTCGATCCGTTGCATATGGTGGGAATTGTCTTCCAGATAGCGGATGGCGTCCTCCGCTACCGGGCGATCGAAGCTCGGCCAGCCGCAACCGGAGTCATATTTGTGGTCGGAATAAAACAGCGGCTGATGACAGCACAGGCAGTGGTAAACCCCGGTACGCTTGTTGTGCAACAGTTTGCCGGTGTAGGGGCTTTCCGTCCCCCGCTGCTGCGTGACATGCCGCTGCAGATCGGTTAACTCGTTCAGATTACGTGGTGAAGCGGTTATCTTGGTCATCAGGTTCTCACTGAAACACGGTTTTTTCGCCAGCGCGATGAAGCATAATTCTAACAAAAAGTTAACACCGTCACAGCCTATTTTGGCCTACACTTAGCCCTACGCGGCAAAGGCACTTTTAATTGTGATCTCAATCACAATTACACCTATGGCAGGTGTTTTCATGCCTGTGTATTCCTCATATGATTAGGTTATGCACTTTAATTAGGCTGATAGCTGTTTATCGCGCAACTGTTGAACGGACTTTTGACTTACCGCAACGATTGACACGATTCCGCTTGACGCTCAGTAAGGTTTTTGTAATTTTACAACCAACCTTTTATTCACAAACCAATAGCTGGTGGAATATATGACTATCAAAGTAGGTATCAACGGGTTTGGCCGCATTGGCCGTATCGTTTTCCGCGCTGCCCAGGAGCGTTCTGACATCGAAATCGTTGCCATCAACGATTTGCTGGATGCGGATTACATGGCGTACATGCTGAAGTATGACTCCACCCACGGTCGTTTCAACGGCACCGTTGAAGTGAAAGACGGTCACCTGGTTGTCAACGGCAAAACCATCCGTGTTACCGCTGAGAAAGATCCGGCTAACCTGAAGTGGAACGAAATCGGTGTTGACGTTGTTGCTGAAGCAACAGGTATCTTCCTGACCGACGAAACTGCACGTAAACACATTCAGGCTGGCGCCAAGAAAGTGGTTCTGACCGGTCCGTCCAAAGACGACACCCCGATGTTCGTTATGGGTGTTAACCACGCCGCTTACGCTGGTCAGGACATCGTTTCCAACGCGTCCTGTACCACCAACTGCCTGGCGCCGCTGGCTAAAGTCATCAACGACAAATTCGGTATCGTTGAAGCACTGATGACCACCGTTCACGCTACTACCGCTACGCAGAAAACCGTTGACGGCCCGTCTCACAAAGACTGGCGCGGCGGCCGCGGCGCTTCTCAGAACATCATCCCGTCCTCTACCGGCGCAGCTAAAGCGGTAGGTAAAGTGATTCCGGCTCTGAACGGCAAACTGACTGGTATGGCGTTCCGCGTACCGACCCCGAACGTATCCGTGGTTGACCTGACTGCTCGTCTGGAAAAACCGGCTACTTACAAAGAAATTTGTGCCGCCATCAAAGCCGCTTCTGAAGGCGAGCTGAAAGGCGTTCTGGGTTACACCGAAGATGACGTGGTATCCACCGATTTCAACGGCGAAAAACTGACCTCCGTGTTCGATGCCAAAGCCGGTATCGCACTGAGCGACACCTTCGTGAAACTGGTTTCCTGGTATGACAACGAAACCGGCTACTCCAACAAGGTTCTGGATCTGATCGCCCACATCTCCAAATAATGTGGCGATGAACAGATGATGAAAGGGCGACATGAGTCGCCCTTTTTTATTGGGTATATACCCGTCATACTTCAAGTTGCAGGTGCGTTGGCTGCCCTCGCTCCCCCAATCACTTACTGATGTAAGCGCCTGGGGACTCGCTCGATTGCCGCCTTCCTGCAACCCGAATTATTTGGGGTATACAACAAGACCATAAAGGCAAAACCAATACCATGAGCGATAAAATTTATTCACTTCCCATCAATAACGCGATCACCGCGCACCTTAGCCAACGTCAACTGGACCAACTGCCGATTATCGTGGTGGATCATCCGCAGGTTCGTGCCGCCGTCGCGCTGCAGGGCGCGCATCTGATTAGCTGGCAGCCCAAAGGTGAACAACCGGTACTGTGGCTGAGCGACAACACGCCATTCGAGCACGGCGTGGCGATTCGCGGCGGCGTGCCCATCTGTTTCCCCTGGTTTGGTCCGGCTGCACAGCCCAACCACGGTTTCGGCCGCCTGCTGGCGTGGGAGTTCACCTCTCACAGTGAAGATGCGAACGGCGTTACCCTCAGCTTCACGCTGCGCGATTCCGAGCAAACACGCGCCGCCTGGCCGCACGCGTTTACCGTTCTGGCTCGTTTCCATTTAAGCGCGCAGGAATGCCGCATGGAACTCGAATGCCACGGCGACTACAGCATCACCAGCGCGCTGCACACCTATTTCCAGATTGGGGATATCAGCAAAATCAGCATCGGCGGCCTGGGCAACACTTTTATCGACAAGGTTAACGACGGCAAAACCGATACCCAGCAGGGCAACCTGACGTTTGCTACCCGTACCGACCGCATTTATACCCAGCCAGCGTCACTCAGCCTGATTGAAGACCCGGTGTTGCAACGCACTATTGAAGTGCATCATGCTCACCACAGCGACGTGGTGGCCTGGAACCCGGGCGCAGAACTGTCTCGCACCATCAGCGATATGACCGATGACGGCTACCAGACTTTTGTTTGCGTTGAAACCGCGCACGTGACCCAACCGCTCGTGGCGACTACCCAGGCGCCGGCGCGTCTTACCACCACCATTCGCCTGCGTAAATAATCTATTTTTGCTTCCTGCTCATGGCTGGCTTTCGCCAGCCATGCTTCGATTACACCACATCCAGCGGCTGTTTGCGGCGTGGGGTGGGATAAGCCTCATCCAGTATGGCGAGATCTTCAGGTGACAACGTCACTTGAAGCGCGGCGGCATTCTCTTTGACATGCGCCAGCGTACCGGCTTTGGGAATGGCGATGACGCCAGGCTGGCGCGTCACCCAGGCCAGCAGCACCTGTGCGGGCGTCAACGCATGTCGCTGTGCCACGCGCACGACCGCCGGGTGAGCAAACAGGTCATGGCGCAACTCCCCGGCCTGCGCCAGCGGGCAATAGGCCATGACGGGAAGCCGATGTTGCTGACACCAGGGCAGCAGGTCATACTCAATGCCCCGCGACGCCAGATGATACAGCACCTGATTGGTCTGACACTGCTCTCCACCCCGGCAGGACCACAGTTCTTCCATGTCGTCGGTATCCAGATTAGAGACGCCCCAGCGCCCAATCTTGCCCGCCTGTTGCAACGATTCCATCGCGGCGATGGTATCCACCAGCGGAATGCCGCCGCGCCAGTGCAGCAAATACAGATCGATATAATCGGTTTGCAGACGTTTCAGGCTACGTTCACAGGCGGCGATCGCCCGCTCTCCGCCCGCATTATGCGGATACACCTTGGATACCAGATAGACACGGTCGCGACGGCCGCGTATCGCCTCGCCCACCACCTCTTCCGCCCCGCCGTCAGCGTACATTTCCGCCGTATCGATCAACGTCATTCCCGCGTCGATGCCGGCCTGTAACGCGCTGACTTCACTGCTCCGCCGTTGGGCGCTTTCTCCCATGAACCAGGTTCCCTGACCAATAGCGGGAACGGTGTTTCCACCCGGAAATGTTACCTGTTTCGTCATGTTATTCCTCCCTTGTAACCCTCCCTTGTAGCAGAGTAGCAAACCCCGCTCGCTCCATTAATGTGCAAATGGGGTGAATCCACCCCATTTTTGTGCAGCCAATGCACAATGACCGTGCGGGTCGCTTTAGAAGGTATAACTGACGCCGCCTCCCAGCATCAGGTTATAGTTTTTATCGACCATCGGGCTGTTTTTGATCTCATCCGACAGCCGGACATAACGCCCGCTTACCCAGGTATTCCAACTGGAATTAATCTTGTAGCCGGCGTTCAACTCGACATACGGCGACCAGCCGTCATCCGGCTGATAATTGCGTAGTCCGGAGCGGGCCGATTCGTCGCCAGTGACGCCATAATAGTAGCGATTCTGGTTTTCGCTCGACCAGGTAATCCCCACGCCCGGCGTCAGGCTCCAGTCGCCGTCGTTGAAGCGGTAAAGATAGGCGGAGTCCCACACCAGACCATTGCTGTAATTCAGCGTGTCGCCGGCCAGCAAGGTGCGCAAGGTGCCCCATTGCGCATCGTAGCGATAGGATAACCCCGCCATCAGCGTACCGCGGCGACGTTCAAGCTGCTTCATCTGGTTATCGTCGCTATCGCCCGGTTTGAAACCAAACGGGTTGTAATACGCCGTCAGTGACAATTTGTTCTGCGCGTCATTCCACAGGTAATACCCACCCAGCAGACCGCGCAGGTAAAAACTCTCGCTTTCATAAGTCACCATCGGAAAAGGATAAACGTGACCGCTATCGCCACGGTATACCGGAGTCTCTCCGACCGCGCCCAGCCCGAGCGCGAACTCGTCCGCAAAGGCCGCCGGGGCCGCTACCGTTGCGGCCAACGCCGCTGTTAAGAAAGTTAATACGCAATTTTTCACGATTGTCGGTTCCCATTCAGTGTTACGTATTTGATCACTTCCAGCAGAATAGCAGCGCCGGAGTCCTACATACATCACATTAATGTGAAAGATACATAAGTTATAACGATTTCGTCTGCCCGCCAGCATCCCGCATCAGGGCTGCGTTAGCGGATAAAAAAGCCGGTTGCAGGCCGCCGCGCCGAAGTGAGTCATTGAAATATCTTAAAAATGCGACGCAAGAATAGAGGAAATTTTATGGATGCAAACTACGCTTTAAACAAGGATGAGGATTTCCGCTGAGTGTAGCCGGGCGCCAGTTGCCCACCCCTTCCCGCCAACCAAAGTTGGCATAAGGGTTGCTGTATCTCAGCAGCGGTCTTCTTCCGGGAGAGCCATCCATTAAACAGGCTGTATACATACCATTCGCTCTCTTACTCTGTGTTAATCGACGAAGGACGGGCAACGCTATGAACATATTTGATCATTATCGCCAGCGTTACGACGCTGCCAAAGACGAAGAGTTCACTCTGCAAGAGTTCCTTACCATCTGCCAGCAGGATCGCAGTGCGTATGTGAACGCCGCTGAGCGATTGTTAATGGCTATCGGTGAACCGGTTATGGTCGACACCGCTCAGGAACCGCGTCTGTCTCGTTTATTTTCCAACCGGGTAATTGCCCGCTACCCTGCGTTCGAAGAGTTCTATGGTATGGAAGAAGCCATCGAACAAATCGTTTCCTACCTGAAACATGCCGCGCAAGGGCTCGAAGAGAAGAAGCAAATCCTCTATCTGCTGGGTCCGGTGGGCGGCGGTAAATCTTCGCTGGCTGAACGGCTGAAATCGCTGATGCAGCGCGTTCCCATCTACATTCTGAGCGCCAACGGCGAGCACAGCCCGGTCAACGACCATCCGCTCAGCCTGTTTAACCCGCAGGAGGATGCCTCGATTCTGGAGAAAGAATACGGTATCCCGCGCCGCTATCTGGGCACCATCATGTCGCCCTGGGCGGCCAAACGGCTGCAGGAATTCGGCGGCGACATCACCAAATTCCGCGTCGTCAAGGTGTGGCCGTCCATTCTGGCCCAGCTGGCGATCGCCAAAACCGAACCGGGCGATGAAAACAACCAGGACATTTCAGCGCTGGTCGGGAAAGTGGACATCCGTAAGCTGGAGCATTTCGCCCAGAATGACCCGGACGCCTATGGCTACTCTGGCGCGCTGTGCCGGGCCAACCAGGGCGTGATGGAATTTGTGGAAATGTTCAAGGCGCCGATCAAAGTGCTCCACCCGTTGCTGACCGCGACTCAGGAAGGCAACTACAACGGCACCGAAGGCATCGCCGCCCTGCCGTTCAACGGCATCATTCTGGCTCACTCCAACGAATCGGAATGGGTGCAGTTCCGCAACAACAAAAATAACGAGGCGTTCCTTGACCGTGTCTATATCGTCAAAGTGCCTTACTGCCTGCGGGTTTCCGAAGAGGTCAGAATTTACGACAAGTTGTTGATAAATAGTGAGCTGAGCCGCGCCCCCTGCGCGCCCGGCACGCTGGAAACACTGGCGCGCTTTTCCATTCTGTCGCGGCTGAAAGATCCGGAAAATTCCAGTATCTACTCCAAAATGCGGGTATACGATGGCGAAAGCCTGAAGGATACCGACCCGAAGGCCAAGTCGTATCAGGAATACCGCGATTACGCCGGCGTCGACGAAGGCATGAAAGGGCTTTCCACCCGTTTCGCCTTCAAGATCCTCTCCCGCGTGTTCAACTTTGATCACAGCGAAGTGGCGGCCAACCCGGTCCACCTGTTTTACGTGCTGGAACAGCAGATTGAACGGGAACAGTTCCCGCAGGATGTGTCGGAAAAATACCTGGAGCACCTGAAAGGCTACCTGATTCCGAAATACGCCGAGTTTATCGGCAAGGAAATTCAGACCGCCTACCTTGAGTCTTACTCGGAATACGGTCAGAACATTTTTGATCGCTACGTGACCTATGCCGACTTCTGGATTCAGGATCAGGAATACCGTGATCCGGACACCGGCCAGCTGTTTGACCGTGAGTCTCTGAACGCCGAACTGGAGAAAATCGAAAAACCGGCGGGCATCAGCAACCCGAAAGACTTCCGCAACGAGATCGTCAACTTCGTGTTACGCGCCCGGGCCAGCAACAGCGGCCGCAATCCGAACTGGACCAGCTATGAAAAACTGCGTACGGTCATTGAGAAGAAGATGTTCTCCAATACCGAAGAGCTGCTGCCGGTGATTTCGTTCAACACCAAAACGTCGACGGAAGAGCAGAAAAAACACGACGACTTTGTCGATCGCATGATGGAAAAAGGCTACACCCGCAAACAGGTGCGTTTGCTGTGCGAATGGTACCTGCGTGTGAGGAAGTCATCCTGATGCCGTACATCGACAGGCATGTCGTTTGGGGGAAACATGGCCTATTTCATTGATCGGCGTTTGAACGGCAAAAACAAAAGCGCGGTTAACCGCCAGCGCTTTTTGCGCCGCTACAAGTCGCAAATAAAACAGTCGATTGCCGGGGCCATCAACAAGCGTTCGGTTACCGACGTGGAAAACGGAGAGTCTATTTCGATCTCCAATTCGGATATCAGTGAACCGATGTTCCATCAGGGCCGTGGTGGGATTCGTCACCGGGTGCACCCCGGTAACGACCACTTCGTGCAGAACGACAAGATCGAACGGCCTCAGGGTGGCGGCGGAGGCGGCGGATCGGGTCAGGGCGACGCCGGCCAGGATGGCGAAGGTCAGGATGACTTCGTGTTCCAGATATCCAAAGACGAGTATCTTGACCTGTTGTTCGAAGATCTGGCGCTGCCCAACCTGAAAAAAACCGAACACCGGCAACTCAACGAGTACAAAACCCACCGTGCGGGGTACACCGCCAACGGCGTCCCCGCCAATATCAGCGTGGTGCGTTCGCTGCAGAACTCGCTGGCGCGCCGCATGGCGATGACCGCGGGTAAACGCCGCGAGCTTCACCAGCGGGAAGAAGATCTGGCGTTGCTGGAAAATACCGAGCCGGTCCAGTTGCTGGAGGAGGAGCGACTGCGGCAGGAAATCGCCGAGCTGCGCCAGCGCATCGCCAGCGTGCCGTTTATCGATACCTTCGACCTGCGTTACAAGAACTACGAACGCCGGCCGGAACCGTCAAGCCAGGCGGTGATGTTCTGTTTGATGGATGTTTCCGGTTCTATGGATCAGGCCACCAAGGACATCGCCAAACGTTTTTACATCCTGTTGTATCTGTTCCTGAGCCGCACCTATAAAAACGTGGAAGTGGTGTATATCCGCCACCATACGCAGGCCAAGGAGGTGGATGAGCAGGAGTTCTTCTACTCTCAGGAAACCGGCGGCACCATCGTCTCCAGCGCCCTGAAACTGATGGAGGATGTGGTCAAAGAACGCTACGACCCTGCGCAATGGAACATTTACGCCGCGCAGGCTTCCGACGGCGACAACTGGGCGGACGATTCGCCGCTGTGCCGTGAATTACTCGCCACCCGCCTGCTGCCGGTGGTGCGTTACTACAGCTACATCGAAATTACCCGTCGTTCGCACCAGACGCTGTGGCGGGAATATGAGATGTTGCAGGACAGCTTTGACAATTTCGCCATGCAGCATATTCGCGATCAGGACGATATCTATCCTGTCTTTCGGGAGATCTTCCACAAACAAACCGTCAACAACTAACCAACCTGCCCCAGCCAGCCGTTCACGCGCTGGCTGTTTTCCCTTCCATATGTCATGTCTTGCCTGTTGTTGAGAGCAGCCATAAACCCGTCGTTGAATAATCCAGGCCCGAATACCGGTACGAGCCGCACGCAACGCGAAGATCACCCGGTTTATCCCCCCATCGTCTCTGCCTGACCGCACCGGATGCCCCCTGCCGCCAGCCACAGCAGGCATCCGGAATCCGTTTTCCCATTGTTTCCCCCTTTTTAATAAGGGTTTTTATTTGAAATGTTATGTTATAACATAAATGTTATTGCAATAAATTTTCACATTTTCGGAGTGCTGTGTGCTGGATGTCAGGCAGTTAACACTTTGTATCGATGGGGACCACAAGATTCATGACCTCAGTTTCTCCCTCGCGCCCGGTGAGCGTGTCTGTCTGCTGGGCGGATCCGGTTCCGGCAAATCGCTGACGGCGCGTTGCCTGCTGGGCGCACTGCCCATCGGCAGTCAACTCAGCGGCAGCATCCGTCTTCAGAACCACGACGTAACGGGGTTGCCGTTGTCACAGCGCCCGCCTGCCGAACGTCCGGCGGCCATTTTTCAGGATTCAGCCACGTCGCTAAACCCGTTATTCACGATTGAAACGCAACTGCGCATGGCGTTAAAACACCAGTCGACTCATCGGGCGCTGCCGGATTTGCTGCGTGCGGTCGGTTTTTCCGATCCGCAAGCCGTGCTCACGCGCTACCCCGGCGAACTCTCCGGCGGCCAGCGTCAGCGCCTTTGCATCGCGCTGGCGTTACTGTGCGAGCGTCCGTTATTGATCGCCGATGAACCCACCACGGCGCTGGACGTGGTCACCCAGGCGCAGGTACTGCAAACCCTACAGGATCGGCTGCAACAATCTCCACGCACCAGCCTGCTGTTCATCACCCACGACATCACGGTAGCAGCCATGGTCTGCCGGCGCGCGCTGGTAATGGAAAACGGCCGGCTGGTCGAGCAAGGCGAAATGCGTCAGTTGCTGACGCATCCCCGCCATCCTTATACCCGTGCGCTGGTGTCGGCGGCGCGTCAGGCATCCGCCGGCGCCGTTTTTTCCCGCCAGAACCACACGCCGTCCGTATCATGGTCACAGGCCAGTTAATGCTATGCACCAAACCTCTTGCATGCTGAGTGAAGCTCCCTTTTTGCAACTTCATCAGGTCAGCCACCATTATCGAACGGCGGGTGTGTTTACGCGCCGGGCAACGGCCACCCCGTCGCTGCAGCACGTCAGCCTCGAACTTCATGCGGGAGAACGCGTGGCGCTGGTGGGCGCATCCGGCTGCGGCAAATCCACCTTGCTGAAAATTCTGCTGGCGCTGGAGTCACCGATTCAGGGCACTGTGCATTGCCAGGGGCGCGAGGTACGCCCGAACAGCGTATCCCGGTTGCGCTGGTATCGGCAATTGGTGCAGTACATCCCGCAGGATCCGGCGGGATCGCTGGCGCCGCACGCCTCGGTATTCGCGCTGATCGCCGAACCGCTGCGCCAGCTAGGGATGACGGAAAACCTGAAACAGACGGTCTGTGAGGTGCTGGAGCAGGTTGATTTGCCGTTAACTCTGTTGCATCAGCGGGCCGAATCGCTATCCGGCGGTCAGGCCCAGCGGGTTGCCATTGCCAGAGCCATTGCGCTGCGCCCGGCATTTCTGCTGGCGGATGAGCCGGTCAGCGGGCTTGACCTGCCTCTGCGTCAACAGATCACTACGTTGCTCGATACGCTGTCACGCCGTCATGGCATGGGACTATTGCTGGTTTCCCATGACCTGTCGGTCGTGGCCGCGCTCTGCCAGCGGGTACTGGTCATGTACAACGGCAGTCTGGTGGAAGACCGTCCGCTGCCCGATTTACTCGCCGAACCGCGCCATTTTCATACCCAGGCCTTGTTGGCGGCTGTGCCGACGCTGCCTGCTTTTGACTGATTTTTCCAATACCACAAGGAATGCGTATGTTTCGTTTCCCTTCTCTGACGATGGCCGCCACGCTGGCATCCACTCTGTTGATCGCCGGTTGTTTTGACAAACCGGCGCCCGCCGCCACCGGCGCGGACAATCCGCGCATTCGTCTGGCGATGTTGTTGCCGCCGCGTTCAGCGCTGTCGCCTTTCAGTGACGATGCCTTCAAGCTGTCGCGCTGGCGCGCCGGTGAAACGCTGGTGGTGCTTGATGCCAACGGCGATGCGCAACCCGCGCTGGCGACCCACTGGCAACAGGTAGATGAGTTAACCTGGCGTTTCACCCTGCGCGACGGCGTAAAATTTCACGACGGCAGCGATTTCAACGCCAGCGCCGTGGTCAACGCCCTGACCGCCGCCACGCGCGCCACTCCCAAGCCACGCATTCTTGACGGCGTGACGCTGAGCGTGACGGCGGAAGACGCGCGCACCGTGCAGATTAAAACCGCCACCCGCGACCCGTTGCTACCGCAACGCTTGTCCAGCCCTCAGTTAACCCTACTCTCGCCCGCCGCTTACGGCGCCAACGGCGTGGTCAGCCCGATCAGAACCGGCACCGGCCCGTTCGTGCTGACGCAGGTTAACGGCACCAGCAGCGCCCGGTTGGATCGTTTTGACGGTTACTGGGGCAGCAAAGCCACGGCACCGGGCATTGATGTCGATTTCGTCCCGGACAGCGCCGCCCGCACCGCCGCGCTGCGTACCGGCACGGCCGACCTGGTAGAAGCGATACCGGTGTCACAGGCGCCGCTGCTGGACCAAAACCTGGTGCATGAAGTGCCGATGCCCCGCACCAACACGCTGTACCTCAACACCCGGCGCGGCGTTTTCAGCGATCCGGGCCTGCGGGCCGCAGCGCGTGATGCGATCCAACGGGACGTTCTGGTCAAAAACGTGTATGAGAACCGGGCAGACGTGGCGGCCGGGCTGCTTGGCCCGGCGGTGCAATGGGCCGCGGCGTTGCGTCAACCGGTAGCGGCACCCACCGCAGCCCGTTCCCCTAACGGCGCGACGATCACGCTGGCGACCTTCAGCGACCGGGCGGAACTGCCGGAAGTGGCGGTTTATCTGGCTCAACAGTTAACCGCCGCCGGCTTCACGGTAAAACAGGAGGTCCGCGAATATTCGCAGATAGAAGCGGATGCGCTGGCCGGCCATTTCGATGCCTTTATTTTATCTCGCGCCACCGTGCTGGATTCCGGCGATCCGGTGGCTTACCTGTATAGCGATTTTTCCTGCAAAGGCTCATTCAATATTTCGCAACTGTGTAATCCTGCGGTAGACGACGCGCTGAAACAGGCTGCCGCCACCCCGGCTGGAGAGGCGCGTCGCCAGGCGATCATGGCCGCCGAGAACCTGATTCTGGCGACTAACGCCGCCATTCCATTGCTGCACGAGCGGGTGATTCAGGGCGAGTCCGCTCGTTTGCGTCAGGCTATTCGGGACCCGCGTGAACGCACCCTGATCGACGTACAGACGCACATCGATGGAGCGCATGCCAAGCCATGAGCGATACGCGGTTTCGGTTACCGGCAGAACTGCAACCATCGCTGCTGGTCATGACCTCGCGCCTGTTGACCGCCCTGACCATCATCGTATTGATCGGGCTGCTGCCCTGGCTGTCTGACACCGATCCGGCGCTCAGCCTGCTGCGCGCCCGCTCCAGCGAACAGGAAGCCACGGCGGAAGCGCTGGATGCCATTCGTCAGCATCTGGGGCTGGCGCAGGGACCGTGGGCGTTGCTGAAGCAATGGTTAGCCGGTTTATTGCACGGCGATGCCGGCCTATCCTGGGTATCCGGCAAGCCGGTGTTGCCCGGTATGCTGGATGCCGCAGGCGTGTCGCTCACACTGATGCTGGCGGCACTGGCGGTGGCGCTCCTGTTGGCCCTGCTGCTGAGCTGGCCAACCCTGCAGCGCGGGCTGGCCGGCGATAACCGGCGCAGCAACGGGGCGCTAGCCACCGCCTTCACCGCCATGCCGGAGTTTCTGCTGGCGTCGTTCCTGCTGATCGTCGGCGCGGTCTGGCTGAAGCTGTTGCCGCCTTATGGCTGGCAATCATGGCAACACCTGATTCTCCCCGCGCTGGCGTTGGGTATTCCGGCGGGCGGCTTGCTGGGTAAACTGTTCAGCGATGCGTTGACCAGCACATTCAGCGAGCCCTGGTTGCTGACCTGGCAGATGGCTGGTTTTTCCCGCCGAGACTGCCTGCTGGGCGTAGTTCGTCGCGCCCTGCCCGCTATTCTGCCGCAGGTCAGTCTGGTGCTGGTCGGGCTGACCGGTGGCGCGGTCGCGGTGGAAAAGGTGTTTGCCATTCCCGGGCTGGGGCGGGCAACGCTGGGTGCGGCGGCGGCTCAGGATCTGCCGGCGTTGCAATGCGGCGTGCTGATTCTACTGGTTATCGCGGTGATCGCCGGGATGGGGTCGACGCTGCTGCGCCGCTGTCTGCTTGGTCATGCGCTGGAAAACGGCTCCCTTTCTACGCCCGCCAGCGCCATTAAAGTGACGCGTCGTCATTATCGTCTGCCGCTGTTCATCGCGTTGCTGCTGGCGGCGATCGTGATTACCGGCCTGCCGCGTGATCCCTTCGGTTCCGACTTTGCCCGTCTGCAGTCGCCTGACTGGTCGTTACCGTTCGGCGCTGACGCCACCGGCCGCGACATGCTGGCGCGGGTTGCGCACGGTGCGCTATCCACCCTGTTTACCGCGCTGGCGGTGACACTCTGCTGCCTGCTACTCGGCCTGCTTTTCGGGCTGTTTCCACGGCTGTTCAGCGGCCCGGCCGAAGTAGCCAACGCCATGCCGCCGGTGATCGCCGGCATGGTGGTCGCCGCGTTGTACGGCCCTTCCACATCAGGCGCGGCGCTTGCCGTGGCGCTGGTTGCCTGGGCGCCGCTGGCGGCACACACCGCGTCGCTGGTGACCGAAATCACCGCCCAACCGTATATTCGCATCACGCCGCTGTTTGGCATCAGTCGTCTCCGGTGCCTGATACGCTATGTGATTCCCGCGCTGATCGGGCCGGTCACCCGCCATGCCATGCTACGTCTACCCGGCATCGCACTGGCGCTGGCATCGCTGGGTTTTCTGGGATTAGGCGAACAACCGCCGACGCCGGAATGGGGACGCGTGCTGGCGGAAGGCATGCCCTATGTCGAACGCGCTGTCTGGACAGTATTACCGCCCGTTTCCGCATTGATTCTGCTATCGGTACTGGCTGTTTCGCTCAGCCAATGGTCTCGACGATAAAAGGCGACATCAGGTTGTGCAATATTGCACAACCTGATGCTATCGAATGATATCTGGTTGGTTATGGCAGACAAAAAACGCGGCTATCTGGCGGAATACTGTCGGTTTCCCGCATCAGTTACGTACTTTACGGTAAACCCATAACACCACAATGGCGCCGATTACCGCCACCGCAAAACTGCCGAAATTAAAGCCATCGACTTTACCAAAACCAAAGAACGTGCTGATCCAGCCGCCGACCACCGCACCGACCACGCCCAGCAACACGGTCATGATAAAACCACCGCCATCTCTACCCGGCATGATCCACTTTGCCAGAATGCCGGCAATAAGACCGAAAATAACCCATGAAATGATTCCCATCGTATCCTCTCTATCAGTCGCACATTAGGCGGTATCCCGCAATAATAATGTGTACCCGTGGTTAGTGGTTATGCCTATAAAAGCGTAGCATAAGATGCATCGCTTACTTTACCGCAGCGTTTTACGCCGCTTCTGGCGGTTATGGCTCAATACCGCAGCCTAACAAGATAGACAATGTCACGAGGGAGTGACAGCAAATTGACAATCACGCCAAACAAAAAAATAACCACAATCTTTTACCGGAAATAAAAAAGCGCCCGAACAATCATTCCGAGCGCTCTCAATACCCGTATCAACATGAATACGCTAACTGTGCTATCAGCCTGCGGCAGGCCAGAGACGATTATTTGTCGGCCACAAAATAATCATTATTATCGGTCATCGGAATATAAACCCTGACCCATTCGTCACCGTCTGTCAGCTCCCAACTGTGCCCTTCGCCATTAGTATCCTCAGCCAGCAGAACCGTTCCCGGCGACAAAATAAACGTAGAACCGTCGCTGACTTTGAATTTCAGCTTACCTTTCAGTGTAATAACATACTGTTTTCTCGGCGCCGGATGCGTGTTTTTTTCCCACTCTTCAACCGAGTTATTAATCCAGAAATTTTGCGCGGGTATTTTGTCCAGCGCAGGAATGCTGCCTTTCAGATAAGCAGAATGGTTATCCGGTGTGGTGATGAGTTTAATTGCCGGGATACGCGAAGGCTGGGTTGACGTTTCTGCTATGCCTTTCAACGGCATTAACGATGCTATAACCATAAATAAGAATATTTTAAATTTACTCATTACCACCTCGACTCCCTGTTTAATTTAACGCCATCGATGACCGATAATCATCGCTCTAAAAATTTCGCCGTGAATTATACGAGAATAATCCGTCAGGTAAACAAACACGCATTCTGAATATAATTATTCATTCAATAGGCAATAACGATGAAGATATAGCGCATCATTCAGCTGTACTGGTGGGAAACCGGAACGTAAAATCAGGTAACTGATCACCTTGCAAACAGGTATTGCATGGTCACTCACCTGTTGTTACACCGCGCCTCTGGCAAGAAAATCACCGCTACGTTTCCATCGCCCTGCAGATAACGCCGCCTTCTTCCTCTTCTTCGGCAACTTGCCTGCTCATGGATAAGATCAATGCCGGTCTGGCCGACTCGACTTCATCAAACCCGGCCGTTATGATCGCCTTTCCGGGCCTGCGACTCGCCGTCTCTCAGTGGTGTGTCTCGTTTCGCCCGATGGTAGACCTGAGGTCATCTCCCGCCTGGGAGCTTTACATGGAATATCACAATGAAAAAAGTAGTACTGTCGCTTATTGTCTCTGTGCTGTCTGCTCAGGCGTTGGCCGCGCCGCAACTGGCTAACCTGAGCAAGCTGGAATATGGTCCGCGCTGGGCGTTCAACCGTGAAGAAGTTCAGTTGATCTGCCGCCCCGGCCATGCCATGTACGTGATCAATCCCAGTACGCTGGTGCAATATCCGCTCAATGACGTGGCGCGTGAGCAGGTCAACACCGGCAAGGTGAATGCTCGCCCGCTGGAAACCATTCTTCTGGACGACCCGCAGAATCCGGGGCAAAAAATGAGTCTGCAACCCTTTATCGACCGGGCCAAAGACCTCTGTCAGTAGCGCATATAGCACTCCTGAAGCGAGTGTGGATCGCGAATACGCGGGTTTGCGCTGGTTGTCACAAAGTGTACAGATTGTTTCAGAATTGGCCGTCAAAAACCGGGCCAGACTGGAAAACAAAAGTGAGTCGTCTACGCTTAAAGTGCGGGCTGTGATGCAACCCGCAACAAATGCCAACTTTTAGCGCACGGCTCTCTCCCAAGAGCCATTTCCCTAGACCGGGCACAGGAATCGTGTTCGGTCTTTTTTTATAGCATTGATTTTTAACGATTTATTTTTCAATGTCCGAAATTTGTCCGAAAACCCGTACCCGGTGTAAATTGCAGCGGGCTGGATAATCATCATTATCTATCGCAAGATAGGCCTTTCAATAACAAGGATGTAACAAAAAATGAGAACTATCGACGATTACGGAACGACATTAACCATCAGCGCGCGGTAGGAAATAAAAAAGCCGCAGGGTGAACCATACGGCTTGAGGACTGCCCAATAAAAAAACTGGGGCAGATTTTGAGCATACTTCGGTATTTTTAGGAGATTTAGCACTTAGGCGTTATTAGATCAATTCTGGTTTTTGTAGAAATCCTGCTGTTTTTAAAGCTAAAACAACATGCATTTGTTGGTTGTATTTATTTGGCCTGGCAGGAATACTTTTCTTGATCATTAGCCATAGATCTTCTGGCTGATAAATTTTTTCAACATGAGCCAAGACAATTTCAGCTCCTGCAATAGCATAATTTTTATTCTTCTCTCCCCGGATAAGATATTTGTTCGGGCTAATACCACTTATATACCCAGCCTCACACAGCCCCAAAAATGCCGTTCTGGGGCATCCTTTCTCCTTCACTGATTTGAGGTCTGTTAAGAGAGCAATCTCACGTTCCCAACTTTCCCTTGGATTTTGTCCATCAATATGGTTTTTAGCCACAGCGACAGCTGCCTCCCCATACACGTCTCTCCCCATATACTCCCCTTACTTCGTTATGAATTTACTTACCGAGAATGCGCTACTGATTCCTCAACCGCTCGACCTGGCTATCAGGCCAACATTTCACATCAGTACATCATACTCTGCCGAATTAAGTCGCGGTAAAGTGACTAACACGCACTCTCTCTCCTCTTTGGGCAGAAGTACTTGCCCTCTCCCTGCATTCAGTGATTCAATACTTATACAGCGCGGACGTGCATCTTGATAAGTTGTTCTATGGCTATAGTTATTTAGAACCCTTTATCAATGACTACCATTTAGAACATTAACATTTGAAGAATAAATAGTCATTAACTATATAAAAAGGCATTACATGAGAGATAATTTCACCCTAACAGTTAGAAAAGAAATAGCACAAAAAGCCATGTATATATGTGCCAATCCTGACTGTTTATGTTTAACTGGCTATACAACAACAGAAGGAAAAGCCAGAGCAATTGCTGAAGCCGCACATATCAATGCAGCAAGTCAGAATGGTCCTCGGGCAACAACCATTAGAGATGAAAAATATTTATCATCTTCAGAAAATGGCATTTGGCTTTGTAAAATATGTCATGATAAAGTCGATGACGATCCAGGTTTTTATACTGAAGATCATTTAAAGAAATGGCAAAAAAACCATGAGGAGCGCTTAAGACGGATTATCGGGAAAGACCTTGAACGAGCCATCCTGGAGTTAAGAAACGAGAGGCATTACTATGACGAAACAAGAGAATTCATATCATTTTTAGAAAACCGAAGAGTTCTTTATGAAGGGCTTGATGCTGAGTTTCCCCCGCGAGTTTTAGAATCCCTAAATATGATTCGCGAAAGAATAACCTCAACAAAGGCAAAAATAAACCCTGAAACAAAATTATTTTCAGCGTTAAACAAACTTCATGATATCATATGTGACTTTCTAAGGAACATTGGCCACGACACTGACTTAACCAAACTTAGGTGTGATTCATTTGATGATAAATGGCTTAATTTCTCAAATCAACTAAGAATACTCAGAGGAGACTTTATCATTATTATCAAAATCCTTTCCGGTGATGCTGGCTATACTCTTAGCAGGTGGTGACGATAAAAACAAACTTATATATTGGTCCTGTAAACACCTACCACTGGGCCAATATATTTCATGTCTTAACCAAACTTTTTCGGTTCAAACCCCATCACATTTCCCCAAGTGAGTAGGTTAATTTGCATCAATGCCATCATCATTATTAATAATGCAAACGAGTCAATTTTCGGTGGTGATACACCCAGACCATAATTCGGCAAACCATATCGCCGGAAGAAACATTAAATGCGATAGGAAAAGCTAGCGCTTTATCTATCCTTCATTTTCTTCAATGATATTGCGGAGCTGCCGCTTAACGGATTGGATGTCCCGTTTATGCGCCGTCACTCATTGGTGGAAACGCAATAACATCATGTTCATGGAGGATTGGTATATGTCACACAAACTCACTCGCCTGTCGCTCATTAGTTTGAGCCTGCTGGCCGGTTTATCCGCTAACATTCAGGCCCATGCAGCATCATTGGGGTGTAATCAGAACTGTATCGACTATCTGCGCGAAAATGTGCAGGCCAGGCCGCTCACCGCGGCAAGCATCGCCACGTTGGGTAACGCCACCTTGCAATCGCAATTCACGTCTTATCTCAACACCTCAATCAGCGCTCGTAATTCAGATAAAGCAGCGCTCGCCGCCGAGCGAAATAACCTGACCAACATACCGGCGCCACGCTCGTCAGATGAAGGGCATGACCTTGATACCATGCCACTGAATAAACCGGCATCGTATTATCAGTCGGCGCAAGCGCTCAATATCGCCAGAGACATATTGAGTTTCCAAATCCCCTCTGGAGGCTGGGGCAAGAATATGCCGCATACCGGCGTCGAGCGCGCCAAAGGGCAATCGTACACCATCGACAACCTTGATCCGTCAGAGTCCGGGCGCTGGCGCTACGTCGGCACTATTGACAATGGGTCAACCACCACTGAACTGCGTTATCTCGCCAAAGTACAGGCTACTCGTGCAGAGGGTGCCGATACAACCCGCATACGGGCCGGTATCGTCCGTGGTCTAAAATATCTTCTCGCCGCACAGTACCCTAACGGCGGCTGGCCGCAGGTCTATCCGCTGGCGGGCGGATACAATGACGCCATTACGATCAATGACGATGCCATGTTAAGGGTGGTTATGCTGTTAAATGAGATTGGCAACGGCAGTAACAGCGATTTTGCTTTCCTCGACAGCCGTACCCGCAACAGCATTGCCCAGAGCGCGGCGAAAGGCGTCACCTGGCTGCTCGACAATCAGGTGTCGATCGGCGGTACGCTGACGGTCTGGGGGCAGCAACATGATGTACTGACACAGGAGCCAACCGCCGCGCGGGCCTTCGAAATGGCATCGCTGACGTCGGGAGAAAGCGCAAAAATCGTGGAATTTTTGATGACGTTGCCGAATCCCAACGCGGCGGTACGCCGGTCGGTTTACGCCGCAGCGGATTTTTTTACCGCCACCCGCATAACCGGTCAGTCCTGGTCTAACGGCAAACTGTCCAGTTCGCCGAACGGCGTGCTGTGGGCGCGTTATTACGATCTGGCCTCCTACACGCCGGGAGCAAGCCGTGTGGAAAAACGTGCGCAAACCTTATTCGGCGACTTCCCGAAAACACACGACAGCAGTGCTTACGGCCTTGTCTTCGGCTCTATTGCCTCGGTGTCGACCGAGCGACTGACCGGTTACGCCCAGTACGTTTCCAGTCCGCAAAGAGTGCTGACGACATTCGCCGTCTGGAGCAAAAGTAACGCCCGCCCCTGACGTCCAACGCTTGCGGGAAAATTCACTGCGCAATCCGCTCTGAGGACGGATTGCGTTTTCACCGTTCACGCGCCAGCCAGCGAGGCTGGCCGCCCTGCGGATATGCATAGATAAGATAAAATTCTACATATTTGCTATTTGTAACACCACCACCTAACCTCTCTGAAGAGGGATAGATTACAGAGGGATACTGACTGAGGATAACGGGATAATGCAGGAGCGCGGGCGAAGGTTTCTGCTTAGCATCGGGAGAACTCGTCATGAATTTCCAACCCAAATATGCCAGTAGCGAATCACCGAACCCGGTCCAGGCTGTTGCCGAATTTGCCAGCCAGATTGGTCATGACGGCATCGATACCGTCATTTTCTTCTGTTCTCCAGACTACGACCTGGACGTCCTGGGTCGGGAGTTGAAGAACACCTTCTCCTGCCCCTGTATAGGTTGCACCTCTTCTGGTCAGATTGGCACAGAAGGCTTCCAGCACTCCGGACTGTTGGGGCTGGGATTGGGCAAAGACTTCCGCACTCGCTTTTTCATGATTCAGCCGTTGGTAAACTACACCGCGGTCGTGGCCGACATCGCCGAAGCCATTCGCCGCGACAGCGAGGCCAGACCGAACCTGCATCGCTTCGGCCTGCTGCTGGTAGATGGGCTGTCTATGGTCGAAGAGCGCCTGGTGGCGAACCTCTACCAGCAGATCGGCAACGTTCCCATCATCGGCGGTTCCGCTGGCGATGACCTGCGTTTCGAAAAAACCCATGTCTATGATGGAAATGGACGCTTCATTTCCGATGCGGCTGTATTCGCCGTTATCGAAACCAATTCGCCCGTCACCACCTTCAAAGTGCAACACTTCGAGCCCAGCGAGGTGGAGCTAGTCATCACCGAGGCCGATCCGGAGAAGCGACTCATTCTGGAGATAAACGGCGAACCCGCCGCTCAGGTTTATGCAGAAGCCCTTGGCCTCACGGTGCACGAATTGACGCCGACGGTATTTTCCCGCAATCCGCTGATGCTCTCCTTCGGCGATGAACCCTACGTCCGTTCCATACAGAAATGGAACGAAGACCTCTCTCTCACCTGCTACTGCGCCATTGAAGAAGGGTTGATCGTCGCCATCGGCAAGGCGGAGGACCCAGTCCAAACCCTCAGACAGGCTTTTGACAAGGTCCGCGAGACAATTCCGGAGCCCGCGGTAATCATTGGCTGCGATTGCATCCTGCGCCGCCTCCAGTTCGAGCAGGAAGGGCTTGAGCAGCAGATCGGCGATGTAATGATGCAGAATCGGGTAGTGGGCTTTTCCACCTACGGCGAACAGTACAACGGATTGCACGTGAACCAAACCTTCACGGGCATCGCTATTGGAGGACAACACGTTGACTGAAGGAACATTTTCCGAAGCGTCCGCCATTGTCTTGTCCGCCGCCGAATACCAGCGCAAGCTCACCGCCCGGGACAAGACCATTGAGGTACTCAAGCGCCGCATCGCACAAGAAGCCAGACACAGCCACGCCACGCCTTTTGCCATTCTGGAGCAAAACGTAGGTCTGGAGAAGGTGGTCGCCCGCAAGACCCTGGAGTTAGAGAATGAACGCCAGGAGCTAGAAAAAGCCCTCACCGAATTGCGCTTCACCCAGGCCCAACTGCTGCAGGCTCAGAAGATGGAGTCCATCGGCCAACTCGCCGCCGGCATCGCCCACGAGATCAACACGCCAACCCAGTACGTCTCCGACAATGTGGGTTTCGTTAAAACCGCCACCGTTTCTCTGCTAAGCCTGTTAGACTCCGCCCTCACGCTGGCCGAGGCCACGCGGGGGAAGATGGCCGAAGACCCCATCGTGGCGGAGTTCGACGCTGTCCTCAAACGCACTAAAGTGGAGTTCTTGCGCCGCCAGATCCCAAGCGCCCTAGACGAATCGCTGGAGGGCCTTAGTCATATCGCCAAGATCGTGGCCGCCATGAAGGAATTCTCCCATCCCTCTCACAACGAGAAAGCGTTGGTGGATGTGCGCGAGGTCATCAACACAACGGTGACCGTCGCCCGCAACGAATGGAAATACGTGGCAGAACTTGAGACGCACTTCGAAGACGACTTGCCGCAACTGCCGTGTCTGCGCGACATGATCGGCCAGGCCATTATCAATCTGGTGGTAAACGCCGCCCACGCCATCGCCGACACCATCCAGCAAGGCATCAAAGAGAAGGGCCGCATCATCATCTCCGCGGCGCGGGACGGCGAACATATGGAAATCCGGGTCAAAGACGACGGAGGCGGTATCCCTGCGGCGATCCGCGACCGCATCTTCGATCCCTTCTTTACGACCAAAGCCGTAGGCAAAGGCACCGGCCAGGGGCTCGCCATTGTCTATTCAACCGTGGTAGACAAACATGATGGGCTGATCCGTTGCGAGTCGGAAGAAGGCGTGGGCACGACGTTCATACTGAAATTGCCCCTCCACTGCCACAAAGAGGAAGGCCCCGCATGCAAGTGATGTTCGTCGATGACGAAAGTCGGGTGCTTTCTGGTATTGAGCGGGCCCTCATGATGCAAGACAGCGAATGGGAATGCCGCTTCGCCAATAGCGGTCAGGAAGCACTTGCGATGCTGGAGGAACAGCCGGCCGACGTGGTGGTGTCCGACATGCGAATGCCCTTCATGGATGGCGCTGAATTGCTTACTCAGGTACGCAACCGCTGGCCTGGCACAATACGAATTATCCTGTCCGGCTACTCCGAACCTGACGCCACCCTGCGTATGTTAGACGTGGCTCACCGGTTCGTTTCCAAACCCTGTGACAGCACGGTGCTACTGGATATGGTAGGAAGCGCTCTGGCCCTGCGCGACATGTTCCAGGACCCCACCGTAGTCGAGATAGTGGGCAGAACCAGCCGGCTGCCGGCTGCCCCCAAAGTGTTCAGCGAAATATGCAGTCTCATTGCCACCCCCGGCAGCGATACCCGACACATCGCCGAGCTTCTGGGCAGAGACCCTGCGCTGAGCGCCAAGATTATGCAGCTTGCTAATTCAGCCTATTTCGCCAGAGGCGGACACATTAATGACATCGGAAACGCCATCACCCACTTAGGGCTGGATCAGGTGAAGTTGCTGGTTCTGGCCTCTCAGGTCTTTGCCGGCGCGAAGACGGCCCCTTATGTGGACCGGCTACAACAACGCGCCCTGCTCGCCTCCACACTAGCCGCCCGCATTTCCGACCATCAGGGAGTGGAAGCCACCGCCGCCCTGCTCGCCAACATTGCGCAACTTATCCCCGAACTGAGGGAGCCCGACGGAGAGGCTGCCACCACGCGCAGCGGCATGCCCACGCACGCCGCGGTAGGTGCCTATCTGCTGGCCTTGTGGGGGTTGCCCATGGACATCGTGGAAGCCGTGGCCTGTCATATGCAGCCTTCCCGTTCTACGGAAAAAGTCTTCGGCGCGATCGGTACCGTGCATGTCGCGGTCACCCTCGCCAACAACGGTGTCCTCGATCTGGACTATCTCGAACAGACTGGCGTGCTGAACAAACTGCCGCAGTGGCAGGCGATGCTCGCCCACACGCAGGAAACTCTCAATGACTGAAACCGCCTTGCCCCGGGTTCTGTGCGTAGACGATGAACCCAATGTGCTCGCTGCAATGGAGCGAAACCTGTTTGGCGAATTCGACGTCGTGGTCGCTCCCAGTGGTGAAGCTGGTCTGGACGCCGTTCGCTGGGGCCAGCGTTTTGCCGTGATCATGTCCGATATGCGCATGCCCGGCATGGACGGCGCTGCTTTCCTCGCCAAAGCACGGGAAATATCCCCCGACAGCGTGCGTATCCTCCTCACCGGGCAGGCCGACGTGGAATCCTCCATCGCCGCCATCAACAAAGGGGCTATTTTTCGCTACCTCTGCAAACCATGCCCCAAAGAGGAACTGGTTTCGGCGCTTAATGACGCAGTCGGTCAGTACCGTCTCGTTTGTGCGGAAAAGGAATTGCTGGAAACCACCCTCACCGCCTCGGTCAAGACACTGACTGAAGTGCTCGCCATGGTCGCGCCGTGGGCTTTTCAGCGGGCGGCGTTCGCCCAGTCCTGTGTCCGCCACGCGCTGCCCAAGCTGGAATGGCCTGATGGATGGATATACACCATCGCCGCTTCATTGAGCCAAATCGGCTGTGTGGGTATCCCCGCCGATATCGTCCAGGCCGACGCGGCCCAGCGCGATATCACGGAGGAGGAGAAAAAACTCCTTCAGGAACACCCGGATGTCGCCGGTCGCCTGGTGGAACACATCCCCCGCCTCGAACTGGTGGCCGAGATCATCCGTCACCAGGCCAGAGTTGCCCCGCACAGCGCCCCTACTGAGGTTATCCGCGGCGCTCACCTTCTGCGCGCCGCCCTCGAACTGGAGCGCTATTCAGCCCGGGGGCCGGCATTGGAACACCCTGGGGAAATCCTGCGCGCGGTACGACCGGCGATCCCTGAGTACATCATCAAAACCCTGGCTGATTTCCGCGCCAATGTGGCAGGCGTTCGTTCTGTGCGCATTTGCGAATTGAAGTCCGGCTGGGTGATAGATGAAGACATCCGCACCACCAACGACTTGATGGTGCTCACCAAAGGTCATGAACTCACCGACACCGCCATCTCCGCCCTTCAACATCTCCTCGCCGCCAACGCCGTTAAGGAGCCGATTCGGGTGCGTGGAGTTCCAGACACCGCAGCGTCTTAGCGACGTCATGGACGGAATTCGCCAAACCCGAATAGCGCAGACGTGGGGCATCGTTGAATGTCAGGCTGGCGGCCATTCTGCTGCGGAGGATTAGCGTCTTTTACGCTCGCATTGGGGCAATGATTGGTGCAGTGAATATAGTGGAAGTGAGAATATTGTGGCAGTGAATAGTGCAATGCTCAGTGAGCAGGCGCCAAAGGCCGAGCACGGATAAAACCGCTTAGTCCGGCACCACAATAAATGCGTAATAATAATATTGGCCGTTCGATAATCGCCGACCGTGGTATTCGCTAAAAACCCACTGATTGCTCAGTGGGCCGTTTCCCTGGCGTTCAAATTAGCGTTTAGCATTGACATCATGTCATTAGAAGCGGTTATTTTATAGACGTTTTTACAGATCAATTTTTTGAAATTGATCGCTGCCACCGATCGGTTTAACCCGCACCGCCCTACAAATTATTAGCAGCGTTCACCGGTGTTCCCGCTATCGGCATTCAGGGCTGTTTAAGAGCCGGAAAGGGGTCGATGGAATACCGGGCGGAAAAGTCGCTGACTGACAGACGGGTGACAACACCGGTAGTGTTATCGCCCACAAAAACCTGTTGGGCAGACTGACTGCTGATGGCTTTATAAATCAGGGTCGGCACCGATACGCCGTTGCCGATTCTCCTGTTGCCGAATACGGCTCCCGTCACTACCCATACCTCGCCATCCTGCAACGCCAGTTTACGCACCGACGCTTCGATTTTACGCCAGGATACCCGGTTCAGTTTCGGCAACTGCGGCGTCATATTCGACATGGAAAAAGACTCATGCTGCGCCAGAGGATTTGGCATATCCCCCGCTGGCGTCATATGCCCCTGATCGTACCCTGAATACTCATAATCTTCAGTTGCTGAACGCATGGCCTGAGGTATTAATGGCTCAACATGAAATGAGTCGCGCCGGGAAATGCCGTCCGCCGCCTTGACCCGCTCGGCGGTTAAACGTTGTGCGGAAATTAATGGCGCTTTATTCGCATAACTATAAAGCACGACAAATTCAGTGAAACAAATCTCTTCGTCATAATGAATATTGGGTGTTTCATCATTGATAAATTTACCGGGACATAACGACTGACCCGCTATTACCGGTAAATACGCCATCATCAGCATCAATGACAATAATAAATAACGCATCGTTTGTTTTAATGCCATCAGCTCGCTCTCTTACGGAAGTACGGTGAATTCGATTAATCCTGCTGGGCATCAACTTATCGAGCCCATCGCTAACCGACGGCGGCCCAGACTGAATCCGCCGGGAAGCCCCGTTATTATTCCGTTGGCCGTCGAAATAATCGTGTGTGTCCGGTACGTTCCGCGTTCACCAAACCGCAATGTCCACCAACGATGCATGCGATGGCGCATCAGCACCCTGGCAACAGACATCTCACCGCCCATATAATATTCAGACGGCGGATAGAATGTTCACAATCGGAAAGAAAGCAATGTTCATGCATAAAGTAATCATGCCTGATTACAAAACAAGAATTGGCGTGTCGTTACGAAATGACGTTTAACTCGTGGAAAGAGTATGGCTGAGGGAAATACCGAAAATATACCGCATGCGGTGCAATAGCTATAATCGCCGATGCCCCAGAAAAATAGGTGGGAAATACCAGTAAACCGGGCAGCCTGATGCTGCCCGGCCATCATCAGGCTGACGGCGTGACGGATGCCGCCATTTTCTTCAGATCCTGATCAATAAAGAACAGACCGCCTTCCTGAGCATTCACCATGCCCATCTTGTCGAGGATAGACTTGAACAGTTTTTCTTCTTCATGCTGTTCCGCTACGTACCATTGCAGGAAGTTGAAGGTGGAGTAATCCTGCAACGTCATGGCTGCATGAGCCAGCTCATTGATTTTACTGGTGATCAATTGCTCATGTTCATAGGTCAGTTTGAACACATCCTGCAGTGAGTTGAAATCGACCGGCGGTGCGGCGATTGCACCCAGCACGGGCAGGCTGCCGGTATCGTCCAGATAATCGAACAAGCGCTGCATGTGTTCCATTTCTTCACGGGAATGCGATTTCAGGAAAGTCGACGCCCCTTCGAAACCTTTGTCGCCACACCAGGCGCTCATCTGCAGGTATAAATTGGCGGAGTAAAATTCAAGATTAAGCTGCTCATTCAGCTTTTGAATCATTTCTTTTTTTAACATGGCCGTTCCTTATTTTTACTGGCAGGTGACTGATGGATTGGCATTATGCCTGCAAATAATAAAATTTAAAACATTCCATTAACCAATAAGTGAATAATTTCGCTATAAATTCAAAGCATTATCATTTAGCCATGATAATGCTTTTCATTATGGTAAAAATGATCGCAGATTATGATTTGATAATTGTTTTCATTATCAACACTTGCTGTTAGAAAATAGACCTGCGGTATTTATCTCACACGTGCAATACGGCACAGGATATATTTCTCACCCTTGCACGATTCAAACCGGTGATAACGTAGCAAAAAAGCTGACCAGCGCGATGATCAGTACGGATAACGCCAGCTCCACCGTGGTTAGTCGCAGAAAATAGCCATACGCGGCGGTATTTGCCCGCCGAAAACGCGGCACCACCCAATACCGATTGAATAACGCCAGCAGCGCCATAACGGCCACCAGCAGAATTTTCACTGCCAGCAACGCGCCATACAGCCCGGCGGCCGATAATGGCCAGCCGAGAATCAGCCTGGTATTCACCAGCCCGGTCAGGATCGCCAGTGCAACAGCCAGGTGACCATAGCGGGAAAAACGCATCATCGTCAGGATAGCGTCCGTTCGTGTCTGCAACAGCCGCGCATCCTGCAACACAAACAGCAGTGGAAGCAGCCCTCCGACCCAAAACGTCACGGACAGCAAGTGCACGATCTGATTGATGCAATGCAATACGCCGGGCCATCCTTCCAGCATTGCCGCGTGTCCCACCCACCCCATGCCGCATAATTGCAGTATGCCAAGCACCAGCACGCCCGCTTGCCGGCTACGGCTACGGCTACGGCTACGGCTACGGCTACGGCTACGCCAGAAAAACACCACGCAGGCCATCAGCGCCAGCACGGGCTGCCAGAGCCATATTTTCCCGAAGCGGGTGCCCAATACGGCGCGCCAGATGCCGGCATCGCCGATATTACGCCAATCGCCGCTCATCAAGCCGGTTTGCGCCGCCAGTATGGCTACGGCGGTCAATAACGCCGCCACACAGCTGATCGCCATCAGACCGTGCAACTGCGACGCCAGCCGAACCCGATACGTTTGGGGAGCAAGCAGCGTGCTGTAACATGCCGAACCGACCAACAGCATCAGGCTGGAGAAATGTCCGAAGCGCGACAACGCGTAAAGCCATTCCAGCGTCATCGCTTACTTAACGCCGAAGCGATAGCTTCCTTCCGTCTTGTGACCGTCAACCGACAGCACATGCCAGCGAACCTGATAATTGCCGCTGACCAGCGGCTTCTCAAGCGGCACCACCAGAACGTTGCGATGGTCGCTTTCCACCGTCGCTTTGCCCACCGGCACGGTTTGTCCCGCCGACATCAATTCAACACCGCTGAAAGCCGGTTCGATCTCTTCGGAAAAAAGCAGCGACAGAGAAGAAGGCGCTTTTTGCACCGGGGTATCTTTATCCGCTGCCGGCGTCTGGCTTTTGAGGTGCGCATGCGCCAGTGCCGAGTGGGAAATAACCAGACTCCCCATCAACATCGCTACACGCAGGGCCGGAAAAACTTTACGTTTCAACATGATTTCATCCTTTCTGACGATCCCCATTGCGCTCGGGAACCAAGAGTCAGCGGCAAGGATACGAGCCCCCCGTCGCCTTGTCGAGGGACAGGACGGTAACAGAATTTGCCAATTCCACACTTCTGCTTTAATTTTGTGGCGCAACAGAGAGGAGGCAATCATGGGATACAATCTGGCCGAACTTCCTTATGAAGAAATGGAAAAGGTCAATGTGGATCTGGCGGCATCCGGCGTGGCGTTTCGCGAACGCTACAACATGCCGGTGATCCTGGATGAAATCGAGCAGCATCAGCCCGCGCACCTGCGCACCTATTTCCGGGAAAGGGTCAGCTATTACCGGGAGATGTCGCATCAGTTCTCCACCCTGCCTTACGACCCCAACAGTAAATAACGATCCCGTTTTCCAACATGGTTTCGAAGCGGCGCTACCCGGTACGGCCGGGTAGCGCCTGTTTGCCGTCTGATTCCAGTTCTGCCGTCTTGCCTGAACCGGTCGCCTGACGCGGCGCCGTCCGTCAAAAAAACGCTTTTTTCCCCTTGCATCTCTGCGCAAACAGGAGGTTAATAAACAGGCAAACCAACCTTTTACCAAGCGAGGCACAACATGAGTAAAGGAATGGACAGCAAGAAAAACGCCAAGAAAAAACCGCTGAAAACCGCCGCGCAGAAACGGGCGGAAAAGCGGGCTAAACGGGCTCAACCACAGCCTGAAACCAACTGAGTTGCCGCCGTTCTTCCGGTCAATTGAACAGCATCATCGCCAAGGCAACATTTCTGCGATCACCCTCTGCCTCCTGACACCCGGTGATCGCAGTTTCAAACGCTGACCAGTCGCTGTTATTCCCCCGTTTCCCCTGCTCCACCGCCTTGAGAATACCTGGGAAGTTACCTGCCTGACGTACAGACGCTATTCAACGCCGACTAGCGCTCCAGCACCATCAGCAAGAAGGTGAACTCCTGGGCGATATCTTCAAACTGAGCCAGACGGCCGGATTTGCCGCCATGCCCTGACCCCATATCGGTATGCAACAGCAGCAGGTGGTCATCCGTTTTCAGTTCACGCAGTTTCGCGACCCATTTGGCCGGTTCCCAGTACTGAACCTGAGAATCATGCAGACCGGTGGTCACCAGCAGGTGCGGATACGCCTGCGCCGAGACGCTATCATAAGGGCTGTATTGTTTGATGTACTGATAATCCTGCGCATTGTTTGGGTTACCCCACTCGTCGTATTCACCGGTGGTGAGCGGGATGGACTCATCCAGCATGGTAGTAAGCACGTCGACAAACGGCACCTGCGCCACCACGCCACTGAACAACGACGGCGCCAGATTAATCACCGCCCCCATCAGCAACCCGCCCGCGCTGCCGCCCATCGCGAAGGTTTTCGCCGGATCGCCGTAACCGCGCGCCAGCAACGCCTGCGTGACATCAATGAAATCCGTAAAGGTATTCATCTTGTTGAACAGACGCCCCTGGTCGTGCCATTGCTGCCCCAACTCGCCGCCGCCGCGAATATGCGCCAGCGCATACACGAAGCCGCGATCCAGCAAGCTAAGACGACTGCTGCTGAATTCCGGATCCATACTGCTGCCATAAGCGCCGTAGCCATAGACCAGCAGCGGGCTTTGGCTCAGTTCGCAATCTTTGTGATACACCAGCGATACCGGCACCGACTCGCCATCGCGGGCCGTCACCCACAATCGCTCGCTCCGATAATTTCCGGCGTCAAAGTTTTTCACCTCTGATTGCTTGAGCACCACCTGAACGCCGGTCGTCATATCCAGCTCATAGATAGTCATCGGCGTGGTCATGGAGGAATAGCCGTAACGCAGCTGCGTGCTCTCCGGCGTCGGGTTATAGCTCAGCCAGGTCACATAGGCCGGGTCGTTAAAGGCAATCTGCCGAGATTCTTGCGTCTGCCAGTGAATGTAGCGGATGTGAGTCAGCCCGTGCTCGCGCTCTTCGACCACGTACCAGTCGTCAAACAGCGAAAATCCTTCCAGCACCCGCTCCGGACGCGGGGCAATCAAGGCATCCCATGCCGACTCGCTGGCATCGTGGGCGCGGTAGAAACCAAAGGTTTTGCCGTCTTTGTTGGAGCGAACATAAAATGCGTCGCGGAAATGATCGACCACATATTCGTGATCCGGTCGCCGCGGCACAAACACGCGCGGCGTTGCCTGTGGGTCGGCGGCGTCCAGCAACAGAATTTCCGTGCTGGTGGTGCTGTCGAGATAAATCAGGATATAACGCTCGGACGTGGTTTTATCCAGACTAAGATAGAACGCGTCATCCGTTTCTTCGTACACCAGTTCGTCCTGCTGCGGATCCTCGCCCAGACGATGGCGATAAACCTGATAAGGCAGCAAGGTCTGCGGATTTTTACGCACGTAATAGAGAGTGCGGGAGTCCGCCGCCCACTCACTGCCGGCCGAGACATTTTCCAGCCGATCCGTCAGCCACTCGCCGGTGTCGAGGTCGCGAAACGTCACCACATACTGCCGACGGGACAGCAAATCTTCCGCCACGCTCATCAAATGGTTGTCAGGGCTGACGCCCAGCGCGCCCAGACTGTAGAACTCGCTGCCTGCCGCCCGCTGATTACCATCCAGCAATACCTGCCAGGAGTCGCTCCCCGTCTCCTGCTCCGGCTGACGCTGATAGATAGCGTAATCCTTACCGGGTTCATAGCGGCTCTGGTAGCGATAGCCGCGTTTCACGTAAGGCACGGAGACGTCCTCACCGGGGATCCGCGCCACCATTTCCTCGTACAAGGTCTGACGCAGCGCGGCATGGGGCGCCATGATCTGATCGCAATAGCGATTCTCCTCCTGCAGCCAGGCCAGCACATCCGGGTTGTTGCGTTCATCATCTCGCAGCCAGTAGTAATTATCGATGCGGGTATCGCCATGCATCGTCATCACATGCGGGCGTTTTTCGGCTTGCGGCGCTTTCATCCACGTCACTCCTTTCCATTCATTGATCAGGCTCTGCCTTACATCCCGCCTCGCGCTGGCGAGCCAACGGTGGTGAGACGGCAAATGCCCAAAGCCTGTCATGAATCATCGGGGGAATCCAGCTTGTGCCGAGATCTGCATGAATTTTCACTCGCTTTTGCGTACCGGTACGCGAGTAATGCCAAACGCAAACGTTTTCGTTTATACTGCGGCCACGTTCGGGCCCCGGTCTGCCCGGTTTTTACTGCAAGCTCTTTTTTACAACACCATCAGGTATCAGGTTATGTTAACAATGGGAACTGCCCTGCGTCCCGGAGCCACCCGCGTTATGCTGTTAGGCTCCGGCGAGCTGGGAAAAGAAGTGGCGATTGAGTGTCAGCGTCTGGGTATTGAGGTCATCGCGGTCGATCGCTACGCCGATGCCCCGGCCATGCAAGTCGCCCACCGCAGCCACGTCATCAACATGCTGGATGGCGACGCGCTGAAACAACTGGTGGCGCAGGAACGTCCGGATTACATCGTGCCTGAAATCGAAGCTATCGCCACGGATATGCTGGTCGCGCTGGAACGGCAGGGTCAGCGCGTGGTGCCGTGCGCCGAAGCCACCCGTCTGACCATGAACCGCGAAGGCATCCGCCGGCTGGCGGCGGAAACGCTGGGCCTGCCGACGTCCAGTTACCGTTTTGCCGCTGACGAAACCGCGTTCCGCCAGGCTGCCCATGAGCTGGGTTTTCCCTGTATCGTCAAACCGGTGATGAGCTCATCGGGAAAAGGCCAGAGCCTGATCCGGTCGCCGGAACAGCTTGACCACGCCTGGCGCTATGCGCAGGAAGGCGGCCGGGCCGGCGGCGGAAAAGTGATTGTGGAAGGGCTGGTGAAATTCGATTTTGAAATCACGCTGCTGACCATCCATGCGGTTGACGGCCTGCACTTCTGCGAGCCGATCGGCCATCGTCAGGAAGACGGTGATTACCGCGAATCCTGGCAGCCGCAGCAGATGAGCGAGCTGGCGCTGACGCGAGCCAAAGAGATTGCCGGTAACGTGGTGAAAGCACTGGGCGGTTTCGGCCTGTTTGGCGTGGAACTGTTTATTTGCGGCGACGAAGTCATCTTCAGCGAAGTGTCGCCACGCCCGCACGATACCGGCATGGTGACGCTCATTTCGCAGGATCTGTCCGAGTTTGCGCTGCATGTTCGCGCGTTCCTCGGCCTGCCGATCGGCGCGATTCGCCAGTATGGCCCGTCGGCCTCCGCGGTTATCCTGCCGGAACTGACCAGCAGCGATGTACGCTATCAGGGGCTGGAGCAGGCATTGCGGCCGTATACCCAGATTCGCCTGTTCGGCAAGCCGGACATCAGCGGTCGCCGTCGTATGGGCGTTGCGCTGGCGACCGCCGACAGCACGGATGCCGCCGTGCAACTGGCGAAGTCCACCGCGTCAGCCGTTAAGGTAAGCGGCTGACATTACATCAGGATCATGTCTTCACATCAGGCTCATGACTTCGCGTGGGCCTGAATCCTCTCCTCCAGTAATACCAGAGCCAGACGGCAGACTTGTTGTAACGACCGCTGTCGCCAGAACAGGCGCAAGACGGTTTGCCGGCCCGCCGAGTAAGCACAAAAAAGCCCGCTGACGCGGGCTTGCAAGCATTAAGTAGGGAAAACGTCGGTCAGGCTGTCGCGCCGGCAACGGCTTCACGCGCCAACGCCGTGATGCGATCGTAATCGCCGCTTTCCAGCGCATCGGCCGGCACCAGCCAGGAGCCGCCAACGCACAGCACGCTTTTCAGCGCCAGATAGTCGCGGTAATTCTTCAGCGAGATCCCGCCGGTCGGGCAGAAACGGATCTTACCGAACGGACCGGCAATCGCCTGCAGCGCTTTCACCCCGCCGTTAGCTTCCGCCGGGAAGAATTTAAACTCACGCAAACCGTAATCCATCCCCAGCATCAGCTCGGATACGGTGCTGATCCCTGGGATCAACGGAATTGTGCCTTCCGTTGCGGCTTTCAGCAGCGGCTCAGTCAGGCCGGGGCTGATGGCAAACTGCGCACCGGCTGCGGTCACTTCCGCCAGCTGTTGCGGGTTGGTGACCGTACCGGCGCCGACGATCGCGTCCGGCACTTCCTGCGCGATCAGGCGAATCGCCTCTACCGCACAATCGGTACGCAGCGTCAGCTCCAGTACACGCACGCCACCCGCTACCAGGGCTTTCGCCATCGGCACCGCGTGTTCCAGTTTGTTAATCACAATCACAGGAACAACCGGACCGGCTGTCAGAATCTGTTCCGCACTGGTTTTCCAGTTTTTCATCGAGGGTAATCTCCAGTCATGCCCTACGGGCATCGATTAATGATCTGGCGCGCCCCTGCCACAGGGATCCGCAGTTACCCACGGACGTCCGACCGCACCGTCAGCCAAAAAACGCTAACGGCTTCGCCCCGCCTTCCGACGGGGCAAAACCGCTTATTCCACTTCGTTCCAGGAACGTCCATCGCGGGTAATCATGGCGACGGACGCGACCGGCCCCCAGGTCCCTGCCTGATACGGCTTGGGCGAATCATTGTCCATTGCCCAGGCATCCATAATGGAGTCCACCCATTTCCAGGCTTCTTCTACTTCGTCGCGGCGCACGAACAGTGCCTGAATACCGCGCATGGTTTCCAGCAGCAGGCGCTCATAGGCGTCCGCCAGATGCTGCTGGTTAAAGGTTTCCGAGAAGCTCAGGTCAAGCTTGGTGGTCTGCAACCGATGTTTGTGGTCCAGCCCCGGAATCTTGTTCAGAATCTGAATTTCCACCCCTTCGTCCGGCTGCAAACGGATGATCAGCTTGTTCTGCGGCAACTGCTGATAGGAATCGTGGAACAAATTGAGCGCCGGGTTTTTAAAGTAGACCACCACTTCCGAACATTTTGACGGCAGACGCTTACCGGTACGCAGATAAAACGGCACGCCGGACCAGCGCCAGTCGTCGATATCGACGCGAATGGCCACAAAGGTTTCGGTATTGCTGGTCTTATTGGCCCCGTCTTCTTCCAGGTAGCCCGGCACTTTCTTGCCCTGCACGAACCCGCTGGTGTACTGGCCGCGTACCGTCACTTCATGCACATTGGAACGATCGATACGGCGCAGCGAACGCAGCACCTTGACCTTTTCATCACGAATGCGATCGGTGCTCAGATCCGCCGGCGGCGACATGGCGATCATGGTCAGAATCTGCAACAGGTGATTCTGGATCATGTCGCGCATTTGCCCGGCCTGATCGAAATATCCCCAGCGCCCTTCAATACCCACCTCTTCCGCCACGGTAATCTGCACGTGATCGATAGTGCGGTTATCCCAGTTGTTGGCAAACAGGGAATTGGCGAAACGCAGCGCCAGCAGATTCAGCACGGTTTCCTTGCCGAGATAGTGGTCGATGCGGTAGACCTGACATTCGTTGAAAAACTCCGCCACCTGATTGTTGATCACCCGTGACGACGCCAGGTCGGTGCCCAGCGGTTTTTCCATCACCACGCGCGCCGGCTCCTTGTTCAGGCCGGCCTGCCCCAGACCGCGGCAGATAGCGCCGAAGGTGCTCGGCGGCATGGCGAAATAATTGATGGTGGTGCGATTTTGCTGATCGAGCATCGTTCCCAATCGCTTGAACCCTTCGGTGTCTTCCACATCAAGGTTGCAGAAGTCGAGCCGGTTGCTCAGGGTTGTCCACAATGCCGGGTCGAGCGGCTCCTTGAGAAAGGTTTCCAGCGCTTCGCGCACCACTTTGATATAGGCGTCTCGGTCCCACTCCGCCCGTCCCACGCCGATAATGCGGGTTTCCGGATGAATATGGCCTGCTTTTTCCAGTTGATACAGTGAAGGCAGCAATTTACGGCGCGCAAGGTCGCCCTTTGCACCGAAAATAACCAGGTCACACGCCTGGGCTGTTGACGTTACCGCCATTTTCAATCTCCTCATTGCAGGACGCTGTAATTTTATTACATTAATAATGTACTCTTTTTGACACAAACCAGTAAACCCGTAATAAAACCACATTATCGGCTGATTCTGATACTGCAAGGCCTCAGAACCTATTGTGCCGATGGAGAAAACGAGTCTGGCATCTGCCTAAAAGAGAAATTTTCCATCGTTTCTGACAGCCAGTTACTGTTCTGAAAGTTAGACACAGGTCATATTCTGACAAAAAAAGCCGATGACTTGTTGTGCCGACCTCTGCCAACCGTTACGGGCTCGTAGTATATTTCACAAAATCCGCATCGGTTTCACCTTTGGCTGAAATCCAAAATACCATAGATGGTCGTTGTCATATGAATATGCTGGAAAAAATCCAGGGTCATCTGGAGCTGTTGAGCAAATCGGAACGAAAAGTGGCGGAGGTCATTCTCGCGTCGCCTCAGACAGCCATCCACTCCAGTATCGCCACCCTCGCCGGCATGGCCGAGGTCAGCGAACCCACGGTCAACCGCTTCTGCCGCCGGCTGGATACCAAAGGCTTTCCCGATTTTAAACTGCATCTGGCGCAGAGTCTGGCCAACGGCACGCCTTATGTGAACCGCAACGTGGAAGAAGACGATTCGGTGGAGTCTTACACCAGCAAAATCTTCGAGTCCACCATGGCCGGGCTGGAACATGTGAAATCCTGCCTGGACATTCAGGCTATCAACCGGGCGGTGGATTTGCTCACCCAGGCGCGCAAGATTTCCTTCTTCGGCTTCGGTGCCTCGGCGGCGGTGGCCCACGATGCGATGAACAAATTTTTCCGCTTCAATATTCCGGTGGTTTACTTTGATGATTTGGTCATGCAGCGCATGAGCTGCATGAATTCCGGCGAAGGCGACGTGGTGGTGCTGATTTCGCACACCGGGCGTACCAAAAGTCTGGTGGATATGGCGCGGCTGGCGCGGGAAAACGACGCCACCGTTATCGCCATTACGTCGGACGGCTCCCCTCTTTCGCGGGAAGCTTCGCTTACGTTGCGGGTCGAGGTGCCGGAAGACACCGATGTTTACATGCCGATGGTATCGCGCATCGCCCAGCTAACGCTGATTGATGTGTTAGCCACCGGTTTTACCCTGCGGCGCGGCGCAAAATTCCGCGATAACTTGAAGCGGGTCAAGGAAGCGTTACGCGAATCGAGATTTGATAAGGAAGAACGATTCAGCAACCCGTTTAACTAATTATGTTATAACATCGGGTGACAAGGGGTGATGCCCAACGGGAAGAAATCCTGTCACTCAATCATAATTACAGGCACGGCATCCGGACAGTGCAGAGCGGCAGAGACGGCACCCATGTTATGTCCTCTCCTGACGGCGTTACCACATTACAACAAGCTTCACCAGTCAACGGAGTTATACATGTCCAGACGGCTCAGAAGAACCAAAATCGTTACCACGCTGGGGCCGGCTACAGACCGCGACAATAATCTGGAAAAGATCATTGCCGCAGGCGCAAACGTAGTCCGCCTGAACTTTTCTCACGGCTCGCCGGAAGATCATCTTTTGCGCGCCAATAAAGTTCGCGAAATTGCGGCTAAACTTGGCCGTCATGTTGCTATTCTGGGCGACCTCCAGGGCCCCAAAATCCGTGTATCCACCTTCAAGGAAGGGAAAATTTTCCTCAACGTGGGTGACAAGTTCCTGCTGGACGCCAACCTTGGCAAAGGCGAAGGCGATAAAGAAAGAGTCGGTATCGACTACAAAGGGCTGCCCAGCGATGTGGTTCCCGGCGACATCCTGCTGCTGGACGATGGCCGTGTGCAGTTGAAAGTTCTGGCCGTGGACGACATGAAAGTGTTCACCGAAGTCACCGTCGGCGGCCCGTTGTCCAACAACAAAGGCATCAACAAACTGGGTGGCGGTCTGTCCGCCGAAGCGCTGACTGAAAAAGACAAGGCCGACATCATTACCGCGGCCAAAATCGGCGTGGATTTTCTGGCGGTGTCATTCCCACGTACCGGTGAAGACCTGCATTATGCCCGCCGTCTGGCGCGCGAAGCCGGCAGCAACGCCAAAATCGTCTCCAAAGTGGAACGTGCAGAAGCGGTGTCAACCGACGAAGCTATGGACGACATCATTCTTGCCTCCGATATCGTGATGGTCGCTCGTGGCGATCTGGGCGTGGAAATCGGCGACCCGGAACTGGTTGGTATCCAGAAAAAACTGATTCGCCGCGCTCGTCAGTTGAACCGTGCGGTGATTACCGCTACGCAGATGATGGAGTCGATGATCACCAACCCGATGCCGACCCGCGCCGAAGTGATGGACGTCGCCAACGCCGTGCTGGACGGTACCGATGCGGTGATGCTCTCGGCGGAAACCGCTGCCGGTCAATACCCGGCGGAAACCGTCGCGGCCATGGCGAAAGTGTGTCTGGGTGCGGAAAAGATCCCCAGCATCAACGTATCCAAACACCGCCTTGATGTGCAGTTCGACAACGTGGAAGAGTCGATCGCCATGTCCGCCATGTACGCGGCCAACCACCTCAACGGCGTTACCGCGATTATCGCCATGACCGAATCAGGCCGCACCGCACTGATGATGTCCCGTATCAGTTCCGGCCTGCCGATTTTCGCCATGTCTCGTCACGAGCATACGCTGAACCTGACCGCGCTTTATCGTGGCGTCACTCCGGTGCAGTTCACCAGCTACACTGACGGCGTAGCTGCGGCTAACGACGCCGTGCTTCTGCTGCGCGACAAAGGTTTCCTGATGTCCGGCGACCTGGTTATCGTGACCCAGGGGGACGTGATGGGAACGGTCGGCACCACCAATACGGTGCGTGTACTGCGGGTGGAATAATCGCGTAGCAATCGCGATACCACAACGTTCGACGAACGTTTATTCAGCTAAAAAGCGGGGCGCAATTATCGCCCCGCTTTGTTTTTGTTATCACACATCGTGTTCCGGCGGCTGAATCCCCGACCTGCCGCGAATCATCCGCCTATTGGCTATCCAGCCCACCAGACAGATTAGCCCTGCTGGAACTGGACTTGCCGTCGCTATAATAAACGTCATAACCGCCGGAGAGATTGGCACGGCTGGAACTGGCGTTACCATCGCTGTAACGGGTATCCAGCCCGCCCGACAGATTCGCGCGGCTGGTGCTGTGGGTGCCGTCACTAAAGTGGGTGTCATAACCGCCAGACAGGTTGGCCCGGCTGGTGCTGGTGCGCCCATCGCTGTAGCGGGTATCGAATCCGCCCGATAAATTGGCGCGGCTGGTGGATGTCGAACCATCGTTATAACTGCAGTCCTGACCACCGGACAGATTGGCTCGGCAGCTGTCAGCCTGGGAAAAAGGAATGTGTGCAGTCAGTAACGCAAGACATAAAAGTGATTTATTCATAAAACTCAACCTTTCTCCAAAAGGAATAAGTCATATTTCCCGGTCAGGAATAACGCTTTGGTTATTTTGCAATAACTCATGTTGTTATTTCCTGACCGGGTCAATTATTGCCATCTGCGCGAATGCTACTATTCCTTTTATTATCGCGCGATGTTCATCTTATTGTACGTTGACTGGCGGACGGTTTTCCTGGGTATCGCTACTATTGCTTTTCGTGTCGTCCGTTTTTTCCCCGGTGCTGGCTTTGGTTTTTCCCTTGGTGTTGGCGCTGTCGGCGTGGTGCTTTTTCACCGCCTTCTTCGCTGCTTTCTCTTCACCTTTCACGTGAGTTTCAGCGGCGACTTTTTCAGTCTTCGCCACGTTATCTCCGTCGACATTCGCTTTCACCGCTGAAACGTCACGTTCAGCCTTGGTTGCAGCGTCAGTGTTGGCTTTATCCACCGCCTTGCCCAGCGCAGATTCGGCGGATGCCGGTACTGTGCTGGTTGCCGTGGCGTCAGTTGCGCTTTTTCCCACCGTGGTGGTCGCTGCGTTGGCAGTTGCATAAGTTGTTGCCAGTAAAACGCCTAAAAACAGTGGTTTCAGATTCATGATATAAATCCTTTAGCAGAGATTCTTTTATTAGCCTGGATTAAATAGGCGGATAAATTATCCCGCAATATTTACAGTGGCTAACGGTTGAAGTCATGTATGCAGTGACCTCGGGGGTTATTAAATCAAAAACAATAACAAAAAGAATATGGAATACTCCGAGAAAAGATCAGGGGTAAACAACGCTATTTTTAAAGTTTTTTATAAGTTCCGGTGCGGATAAAATGAAATAAGATTTAACTGTTACAGATTATGTATTTCCGACAATGAATTCATCGTGTTTAAATAAATAACGGATTGATTATTCAATACATAAATTCTGCGACAGGCTGGGCAGGCCATGAATAACGCTTATGTCTATACCGCAGCGGACACAGATAAAAAAAGCGGAGCCCCAGCTCCGCCTTTGTCGTTGTACTGTTGTGACCGCCTACGGTTTACTACTTTTTGCGCGGGTACAGATCCTTACGCAAATAGGGCTCGGTTTCCCCCGGTTTACGGGTTTTCAACAGCTTCAAAATCCAGGTGTACTGTTCCGGGTTAGGCGTGACCAGATGCTCAACCTCTTCATTCATGCGGCGGGCAATCGTGTGATCGTCAGCGCCATTAATATCGCTCATCGGCGGGCGAATATAGACATTTAGCTGAGAGGTTTTGCCATCATACACCGGAAACAGCGGCACGATTTCAGCACGGCATACCTTCATCAGCCGGCCGACAGCGGGCAAGGTGGCTTTATACGTCGCAAAAAAATCGACGAACTCGCTGTGCTCGGCGCCATGATCCTGATCCGGCAGATAGTAGCCCCAATAGCCTTCACGCACTGAGCTGATAAAAGGTTTAATGCCATCGTTACGGGTATGCAGACGGCCACCAAAACGGCGACGCAGGGTATTCCAAAGATAATCCTGCAACGGGTTTTTCTGATTGTGCATCATGGCGGCCATTTTCTGGCCGCGCAGGCTCATCAGCATGGCGGGAACATCCACCGCCCAGCCGTGGGGCACCATGAAAATAATGTTGCGCTGCTGCTCCCGCAACGCATCGACAATCTCCATGCCATGCCAGCGAACACGACGTTCAGCCCGGCTGGCTGGCAATATCGCCAGTTCCACCATCATCAGCATCGCCTGCGGCGCAGTCGCAAACATCTGATCGATGATATGCTCGCGTTCGGCTTCCGACAGTTGCGGCATACACAACAGCAAATTAATGCGGGCACGCCGTCTCGCGCCTGTGGAAAACCGCCCTACCAGTCGCCCTAACGCGCCCAGTACCGGGTCACGCAAGCGGGCTGGAATGCAGACGAGCAACGCTGTCACCCCCACAACCAGCCAGAGCGCCCAGTAGCGCGGATGAAAGAAGGCAGACGTAAACTGCGGGATAAACTCGGCGTTGGTTTTCTTCTCTTTTTTCTCTTGTTCCATGCAACCACTCTTCATCACAAAATCGGGTTAATGATAATCGCTGCCCGACGTTTTGCAATTGAACACGCACTGGTCTGATATTGCCCGTGCGACATAAAAAAACAGCCGGCAGCGCAAACTGCCGGCTGTCACTTATCCGCAACGGCTATTAGTCCAGTTGCAGTTGAGGTAATACTTCGCGCACGTGCGCCAGATAATCGCGACGCTCTTTGCCCATCAGCCCTTCAGAGCGCGGCAGTTTCGCCGTGAGCGGATTGACGGCTTGCTGGTTAACCCACAGTTCATAATGCAGGTGCGGGCCGGTGGAGCGCCCGGTATTGCCGGACAGACCAATACGATCGCCACGTTTGATCTTCTGCCCCGGTTTAACCAGCAAACGGTTCATGTGCATGTAACGGGTGGTGTATTGCCGCCCGTGGCGCACAGCCACAAAGTTGCCGGCTTCACTGTCCCGTTCAGCCACCACGACCTCGCCATCACCGACGGCCAGTACCGGCGTCCCCACCGGCATGGAAAAATCAACGCCACGGTGCGGCGCGATACGACCGGTTACCGGATTAAGACGGCGCGGGTTGAAGTTGGAGGATACCTTGAATTGCTTCATGGTTGGAAAACGCAGGAAGCCGCGGGTCAGGCCGGAAGCTTCGCGGTCATAAAATTTGCCGTCTTCAGCGCGGAACGCGTAGTAGTTTTTCCCGCCGGTACGCAACCGTACGCCCTGCAGCTCGCTCTGCTCGCTACGGCCATCCAGTATTTCACGGGAAATCAGCACGGCAAAACTGTCATCTTTACGCAGTTTGCGGAAATCCAGCTGCCATTGCAGCGCACGAATCACTTCCCGCACTTCGCTGCTGGTCAACCCGGCAGCCTGCGCGCTACTGGCGAAACTGCCGTCCAGACGACCGACCAGCACTTTGTTCTGCCAGTCCCCTTCCACGTTCTCGATTTCTTCACGGAACGCATCGCCGCTACGGGTGTAAGTACGAGTTTCACGGCGAGATACCTGCCAGGTCAGGGTTTGCAGCGCGCCGTCGCTATCCAGCGTCCAGGTCAGTTGCTGGCCGATCTTCAGATTCCGCAACGCTGCATTACGATCCGCCAGCGCAGCGATATCCGACATATCAATACCGTATTGCGTCAGAATACTGCTCAGCGTATCGCCGGTAGACACCACATACTCATGGGTGTCGTCGGCGTCTTTATCGTCGAGTTCGTCTTTGATAATGCCGTTGGTGGTGGATGGCTGATCCAACGGTTCGCTGTTGGCTTCGGTAACATCCGCCGTCGGCGCCGAACCTGCGATCTGCGAAGTCGCTACCGGCGGCAACGGATTGCTGTCCAGGGGTTCACTGGCGGGAGGATTCAGAGCCTGGCTCTGAGTCTGGGTTTGATTTCTTTCGCTTTCCGCGTCTTTTACGATAACAGGTGCGTCATTGACCGGGGGATATGTCATCGGCCGCCAGACCGCGGCGGCCAGTGTGACGACAGTCAGTGACCCCAGCATCACGCGGTGAGGCCGGGGCAGGCTGTTATACGCCAGAGCGATAGTTCGGACTATCTGCTGCACTTGTTCCTATCCTCATTATTTTTCCTTCAGGCAGCTCAAATACTGTTCGGACAGTTGCAACAGGAACCGCGCATAGCTGTCCTTATCCAGTGCAATGTCACTTCCCAACGGGTCCAGCACGCCGATGCGCACGTCAGTTCCCTTGGCGACAGCATGTATGACCGCTGGCCTGAATTGTGGTTCAGCAAAAACGCAAACCGCTTTATGCTCAACCAACTGTGTTCGTATCTGGTTTAAGCGCTGTGCGCCGGGCGCAATAGCCGGGTTGATGGTGAAATGCCCCAGCGGGGTCAACCCATAATGCTGTTCAAAGTAGCCGTAGGCATCGTGAAACACGAAGTAACCCTTGCTACGCACAGGCGTCAGCATATTAACAACATTTTTATCTGTCTGCGCAAGTTTCTCAGTGAATTTACGCAGATTTGCATCCAGTTTGTCTTTATTCTGCGGCATGAGTTCCAACAATTTTGCATGAATTGCGACGGCAGATGCCTGCGCCATCTCCGGCGACAGCCAGATATGCATATTGAACTCACCGTGATGATGCCCGTCATCATCGCTATCCTGATGATTTTCAGGCTCATTGCCGTGATCATGCCGGTTGTCGGCATGGCTGTCATGATCGGAGTCATGATGCGCACCGTTTTCCGCCGCTGCATGCTCAGGATGTGACTCCTGTAACAATAGCGATTTAACGGCCGGCTGCAGCCCCAATGCGATTTGGCGCTCCGCCGGCAGCGGTTGCAACGCCTTGGGCAGAAACGCTTCCATTTCCGGCCCCACCCAAATCACCAGTTCTGCCGATTTAAGACGCTGTACATCGGACGGGCGTAGTGCATAATCATGCGGCGATGCGCCATCCGGCAACAGCACTTCCGTGGGCGTAACACCATCAGCGATCGCCGCAGCAATAAACGCCAGCGGGCGAATCGAGGTAACCACGGCGGCAGAGGCAACCGGCGTGGCAGACAAGGAAGCCAGTAATGTACCGGCCGCAAGTACGGTGTTTAGCCATTTATAGTGAGTAACTCGCAACATACCCAATCATCCGTCGATTTATCAATAAAAACGCGTTATATTATAACGTCACACACCCTCTGCAAACAGAATTCTATGTCAACGCTGGTTTCACTGGAAAATATTGGCGTGCAGTTTGGCAACAAACCTGTACTCAATGATATTTCTCTCACATTGCAGGCTGGTCGTATTCTGACGCTGCTCGGGCCTAATGGCGCGGGGAAATCCACGCTGGTCCGGGTGGTGCTGGGATTACAAGCTCCAACCCGCGGTACGCTGACCCGGGCGGCGAATCTCCGCATCGGCTACGTACCGCAAAAGCTGCATCTGGACCCAACTTTGCCCCTGACCGTCAAACGCTTTATGCTGTTGCGCCCCGGAGTCAATAAGCAGGACATCATGCCGGCCTTGAAGCGCGTGCAGGCGGGTCATCTGCTTGAACAGCCAATGCAAAAGCTCTCCGGCGGCGAAACCCAGCGCGTTCTGCTGGCGCGTGCTATTCTCGCCCGCCCACAGTTGCTGGTGCTGGATGAGCCCACCCAGGGGGTGGACGTCAACGGTCAGTTGGCGCTGTACGAGTTGATCAACCAGCTACGACAGGAATATCAATGCGGTGTGCTGATGGTTTCCCACGACCTGCATCTGGTGATGGCAAAAACCGATGAGGTTCTGTGTCTCAATCAGCATATTTGCTGTTCCGGTACCCCCGAGGTGGTGTCGCTGCACCCGGAATTTCTGGCTATGTTCGGTCACCGCGGCGCCGGACAACTGGCGATTTACCGCCACCATCACAATCACCGTCACGATCTGAACGGAAAAATCATTTTAAAGCGACAGGATGGTAATCACGCATGATTGAGTTGTTGTTGCCCGGCTGGCTGGCAGGGGTGTGTCTGGCGGTGGCGGCAGGGCCGCTCGGTTCCTTCGTGGTGTGGCGCCGCATGTCCTATTTTGGCGATACCCTCGCCCATGCCTCATTGCTTGGCGTTGCGCTGGGTTTGTTGCTGGACATCAACCTGTTCTATGCGGTGATTGCGATCACTCTGCTGCTGGCCGTGGGGCTGGTCTGGCTGGAACGCCGTCCCGGACTGGCGATCGATACCCTGCTCGGCATCATGGCGCACAGCGCGCTGTCGTTGGGTCTGGTGGTGGTCAGCCTGATGAACAATGTCCGTGTCGATTTGATGGCTTACCTGTTTGGCGACCTGCTTGCGGTCACCAGCGAAGACTTATGGCTGATCGGCCCCGGCGTGTTGCTGGTGCTCGGCGTGCTGGGGTGGCAATGGCGCGCCCTACTCTCCATGACCGTCAGCCCGGAACTGGCGCACGTCGACGGCGTTGCCATCGCCCGTACCAAGCTGGTGTTAATGCTAGTCACCGCCCTGACCATCGGTCTGGCGATGAAGTTTGTCGGCGCGCTGATCATCACCTCGCTGCTGATTATTCCAGCCGCTACCGCACGCCGATTTGCCCGCACGCCGGAGCAAATGGCCGTTTGCGCGATGGGCGTCGGCATTCTGGCCGTCACCGGCGGACTGGCTTTCTCGGCCGGCGCCAATACGCCTGCCGGTCCTTCCGTGGTGCTATGCGCTTCGCTGCTGTTTATGTTTAGCCTGCTGAAAAAACAGGCCGCCTGACGCCGCCCGTACTGCCCTTTATAGTGAAGAGGCAAGTCAGTCTGTCGATGTGTTTTAACGTTGTCGGACTTATCGCCAGCCGACTGGCTGGCGATAACAATGAAAGGCGGCCTGCTACTTATTCTTACTTCTTGCTACTTTTTCCTACTCTTCTTTTTTTCTTACTCTTCGCGGGTCAGGCCGAAATGGCGATAGGCGTGCTGTGTAGCGATGCGGCCTCGCGGGGTGCGTTGCAGAAATCCCTGCTGAATCAGATAGGGTTCCAGCACATCTTCAATGGTTTCACGTTCTTCGCCGATCGCCGCCGCCAGGTTGTCCAGCCCCACCGGGCCGCCCATAAACTTGTCGATCACCGCCAGCAGTAACTTGCGGTCCATGTAATCGAACCCTTCGGAGTCAACCGCCAGCATATCCAGTGCCTGAATTGCCACCTCGGCCGAAATGACCCCGTCCGATTTCACTTCAGAGAAATCTCGTACCCGGCGTAACAGCCGGTTGGCGATGCGCGGTGTACCGCGCGAACGGCGGGCCACTTCCAGCGCGCCTTCCTCGGTCATATCCAGCCCCAGACACTGGGCGCTGCGCCGCACAATATGTTGTAAATCAGCGACCTGGTAGAATTCGAGCCGCTGCACGATGCCGAAACGGTCGCGCAGCGGCGAGGTCAGCGAGCCGGCGCGCGTTGTCGCCCCGATCAGGGTAAACGGCGGCAAGTCCAGCTTGATGGAACGCGCCGCCGGCCCTTCGCCGATCATGATATCCAGTTGGTAATCTTCCATCGCCGGGTAGAGCACTTCTTCCACCACCGGCGAAAGACGATGAATTTCGTCGATGAACAACACGTCGTGCGGTTCAAGGTTGGTGAGCAACGCCGCCAGATCGCCCGCTTTCTCCAGCACCGGACCGGAGGTCGTGCGCAAATTCACGCCCATTTCGTTGGCAACGATATTAGCCAGCGTGGTTTTGCCCAACCCCGGCGGACCAAAAATCAGCAGATGATCGAGCGCATCGCCGCGCTTGCGGGCCGCCTCGATAAAAATCTCCATCTGCTCGCGGACCACCGGCTGCCCGACGTACTCTGACAGCAGTTTCGGCCGGATCGCGCGATCCTGCAGTTCTTCGTCGGCAACCACGCCGGGTGAAATCAGACGATCGGCTTCAATCATACATACCTCACAGCGCAGCGCGCAGCGCTTCCCTGATCAGGGTTTCGCAGTCGGCGCCCGGCCGCGCCACTTTGCTCACCATCCGGCCGGCCTCCTGCGGTTTATAACCGAGGGCGACCAACGCCGCTTCGGCCTCCGCCTGCGGATCGGCTTCCGGCTCTGTGTTGCCCGCCGCGGCCGGCAAGGCGATATCGCTGGCGGCGTTGAACAGATCGCCGTTCAACCCTTTAAAGCGATCTTTCATTTCCACCACCAGACGCTCCGCCGTTTTCTTGCCCACGCCCGGCAATTTCACCAGCGCGTTGATTTCCTGGCGCTCCACCGCGCTGACGAACTGCTGCGCCGACATGCCGGACAAAATCGCCAGCGCCAGTTTCGGCCCCACGCCATTCACTTTGATCAGTTCGCGGAACAGAGAACGTTCTTGCTTATTGTTGAAGCCAAACAATAGTTGTGCGTCTTCACGTACCACAAAGTGGGTAAAAATCACCGCTTCCTGGCCGAGATCCGGCAACTCGTAAAAGCAGGTCATCGGCATATGAACTTCATATCCGACGCCGTTGGCTTCAATCAGCACCAGCGGCGGCTGTTTTTCTAATACGATGCCTCTCAAACGACCTATCACGTGATGTTTTCCTTAATCTGGCTGACGTAAACGTGGCGTATAGCTTATAACACAAAAAAAGAGGCGGATACAGAAAAGCTGGATGCATATCCAGATATCAGACAGGGTGGCGAGGCATCTCCGACGCCGGTATGAAAACCGTGAAACGCCGGAGAAGACGTGCTAACCGTTTCCCGTCCAACCGGAGAAACCGGCCGGGAAATGCGGTTACGATATCGGGCTATTCAGCGCATCGTAATTCTTCCAGCGGTAGTTACACAGAGAAATCACCCAGCAGGCGACAAACAGCGCGATAACGTAAAAACCGGCGTTGCCCAGTTGGTCGTTCAAAGCGTCCACCAGACTCCACGCGCCGGAATGCAGATCGAGCTTGTCCGCCAGCAGGCCGAGCGCCTCCAGCCCGCCGATAAACACCGCCACCACCACCGACGTAGCGGTAATGGTCATGTTGTAGTAGAGCTTGCGCTGCGGCTTGCTGAACGCCCAGCCGTAGGCGCCCACCATCAGTACGTTATCGAGCGTATCCACCAGCGCCATGCCGCAGGTAAACAGGGCGGGAAACAGCATGATCGACCAGATCGACATGCCCTGCGAGGCGCCCGCCGCCGAGATGCCCAGCACGCCGATTTCCGTCGCGGTATCAAACCCCAGCCCGAACAGGAACCCCACCAGATACATGTGCCAGCTTTTGCGCACCAGCCGGAACGTGGCGCGAAACAGCCAGCCCAGCACGCCGGAGGCCGGCACCGCGTCTATCACCTCCGGCGTCAGGCGGTGCCCCTGTTTGAAGCGCTGAAAATTCCGCCAGACGCTGCGCAAAATCACCAGATTCACCAACGCCATCAGTAGCAGAAAAGCGGCGGACACCGAGGTGCCGATAACGCCGCCCACCTCGTGGAACCAGGTCATATCGTCCTGAAACGCCGCGGCGGTCGCCGCCAGCGCCAGCGACGCCAGCACCACGATGGTGGAGTGGCCGAGCGAAAACCAGGTGCCGACGCCCAGCGGGCGCTTCTCCTCCTGCATCATTTTGCGGGTCACATTGTCGATGGCGGCGATATGGTCCGCATCCACCGCATGACGCAACCCGAAACACCAGGCCAGCAGGCAGGTCGCCATCAGCGCGGCGTCATCGTGAAACATCGCCACAGCCAGCAGCCATACCGCAATATTGACAACGACCAGAGTTCCTAAGATAACCACAGCACGCGGGTTTTCCCGCAGTAGCGAAGACAACATGAAAGCCCTTCCAATCGATCCGGCGGCAAACGTCGTCGGGGGAAATACGAGTATGAAAGTCTATTAATTTTTCATACATCGCCATGTTGTCGCAGATCAAAGGCGGGCGGAATTTTCAGGCTGCACATCTGAACCTGAACATGTGATACAAAAACCGGGCGCCCGCCGCATGACGGAAGCCCGGTATACGCCAACAGGGGGGACGCTAGCGCGTCAGCAACGCTTCCGCCTGCCGCAACAGGTTATCGACGGTGAAGCCATAGCGCTCAAACAGTTGCCCGGCCGGGGCCGATTCGCCGAAGTCGCTCATCCCCACCACCGCGCCGTGCAGCCCGACGTACTTGTACCAGTAATCGGCAACGCTCGCCTCGACCGCTACGCGCACGCTCACGCTCACGGCCGCCGGTAGTACCGCTTCGCGGTAACCGGCATCCTGCTGGTCGAACACGTCGCAAGACGGCATCGATACCACGCGAACCGCCACCCCGCGCGCCGACAGCACTTCCCACGCGGCCACCGCCAGCGCAACTTCAGAACCGGTGGCGATCAAAATCAGCCTTGGCGGCAGCGCACTGTCTTTCGGTACCCTGTCTTTAAGTACACTGTCTTTAAGTACACTGTCTTTAAGTACACTGTCTTTAAGTACACTGTCTTTAAGTACACTGTCCTTAAGTACATAGCCGCCCCGTGCGATCGCCGCCAGCTGTGCGTCGTTGCGCGGCTGCTGCGCCAGATTCTGACGCGACAGGATCAGCGCCGTCGGGCCGTCATGCCGCTGTACCGCCTGTTGCCAGGCCACCGCGGTTTCCACCTGATCGCACGGGCGCCAGACGCTGAGATTCGGCGTCACCCGCAGCATCGCCAGCTGTTCCACCGGCTGGTGAGTCGGGCCATCCTCCCCCAGCCCGATAGAGTCGTGGGTGTAGACCAGCACCTGGCGCTGCTTCATCAGCGCCGCCATACGCACCGCGTTACGGGCATATTCGACGAACATCAGGAAGGTGGCGGTATACGGCAGGAAGCCGCCGTGCAACGCCATCCCGTTGGCGAGGGCGGTCATGCCGAACTCCCGCACACCGTAGTGCACGTAGTTGCCCGCCGGATCCTCATTCAACGGCCGGGAGCCGGACCACAGGGTCAGGTTGCTCGGCGCCAGATCGGCGGAGCCGCCCAACAGCTCCGGCAGCAACGGGCCAAAGGCATTCAGGGCGAGCTGCGACGCCTTACGGCTGGCGATCTCCGCCGGGTTAGCCTGCAACCCGGCGATGAACGCCTGCGCCGCATCCGCGAACGTTGACGGCAACTCGCCGCGCATGCGGCGGGTGAACGCCGCCGCCAGCTCGGGAAACGCGCGCGCATAGTCCGCCAACCGCGCCGCCCAGGCGCTTTCTCGCGCCTGACCGACCTCACGCGCATCCCATTGCGCGCGGATTTCCGGCGGAATCACGAACGGCGGGTATGGCCAACCCAGCGCTTCGCGGGCCGCCGCCACCTCCGCCTCCCCCAGCGGGGCGCCGTGCGACTCATGGCTGCCGGCCTTGGCGGGCGAACCGAAGCCAATCACGGTTTTACACATCAGCAGCGACGGCTTATCGCCGACCGCGCGCGCTGCATTGATCGCCGCGCGGATCGCCTGCTCATCGTGCCCGTCAATGCCGCGCACCACATGCCAACCGTAAGCCTCAAACCGGGCGGCGGTGTCATCGGTAAACCACCCCTCGACGTGCCCATCGATGGAGATGCCGTTGTCGTCGTAAAACGCCACCAGCTTGCCTAACTTCAGCGTCCCCGCCAGCGAGCAAACCTCGTGGGAAATGCCCTCCATCATGCAGCCGTCGCCCAGGAACACATAGGTGTAATGGTCAACGATAGTATGCCCCGGCCGGTTGAACTGCGCCGCCAGAGTACGCTCGGCCAGCGCCATCCCTACGGCGTTGGCGATGCCCTGCCCCAACGGCCCGGTGGTGGTTTCCACGCCGGGCGTGACGTCCACCTCCGGGTGTCCCGGTGTTTTGCTGTGCAACTGCCGGAAATTTTTCAGCTCCTCCAGCGGTAGCGCATAGCCGGTCAGATGCAGCAGGCTGTAAAGCAGCATCGAGGCATGGCCGTTGGAGAGCACAAACCGGTCGCGATTAGCCCAATCGGGGTTGGCGGGGTTATGTTGCAGAAACTCGCGCCACAGCACGGTGGCCATATCCGCCATGCCCATCGGCGCGCCCGGGTGGCCGGAATTGGCTCGTTGTACCGCGTCCATACTCAGCGCGCGGACAGCATTGGCCAATGGCCGCGCGGTGTAATCAGAGTGCTTCATCGTTAGTCTCCCGCCACGTTACATCAGGCTGTGCAGCATATTTTCCAGCCGGACCTGATCGGCAGCGAACAGCCGGATGCCTTCCGCCAGTTTTTCCACCGCCATCGGGTCGTTGTGGTGCTGCCACAGGAATTCCGCCTGCGTCATCAGGCTGGGACGCGTTTCGCTTACCGTCTCGGCGGGTAGTTGGCGCGGTAGCGGCTCATCGCACGCCTTCAGCTCGTTGAGCAATGCCGGGGAGATGGTCAGCCGGTCACAGCCGGCCAGCGCCGTCACCTGCGATTTTTTGCGGAAACTGGCCCCCATCACCACGGTGTCGTAGCCGTGCGTTTTGTAGTACTGGTAAATACGCCGCACCGAGGCCACCCCCGGATCGTCGCCGGGTTCCGTCTGCGGCTGATGCGCCTGATACCAGTCATAGATGCGCCCGACAAACGGCGAGATCAGGTAGACGCCCGCTTCCGCGCAGGCACGCGCCTGCGCAAAGGAGAACAGCAGCGTCAGGTTGCATTGGATCCCCTCCTGCTCCAGCTCCTCGGCCGCGCGGATCCCTTCCCAGGTCGCCGCCAGTTTGATCAGAATACGCGAACGGTCGATGCCCTGTTCCTGATACAGCGCGATCAGCCGCCGCGCTCTGGCGACGCACAGGCCGCGATCCCAGGACAAGCGGGCGTCCACCTCGGTCGATATCCGTCCCGGCACCTGCCGCAGCACTTCCGCGCCGATGTTGACCGCCACCTGATCGCATGCGTTGATCAACCGGGTGGCCTCACTGCCGCCCTGCCGCTGCGCCTGTCCGACCGCATCGCGGATCAGGCTCTGATACAGCGGCAATTGCGCCGCCTTCAGGATCAAAGAGGGATTGGTGGTAGCGTCCTGCGGCGCGAACTGCCGGATGGCGTCGATATCGCCGGTATCCGCCACCACTACCGTGTACTGTTTTAAGGCTTCCAGTTGGTTCATGGTTATTCCCCTGCGTTAGGTCTTCCGACGGGTTATTCGGCAATGTGTTGATTTTGATAGTAATCAATACGCTCTACCTTCGGCGCCGAACCGCCGCCTTCATACTCGGCGTTCAGCCAGGCATGAATAATCTGCTTGCCCAGTTCGGCGCCGATCACCCGCGCGCCCAGCGTGACGATCTGCGCGTTATTGCTTTTACGCGCCCGCTCCGCCGAAAACGTATCGTGACACTGGGCGGCGCGAATACCGGGCACCTTATTCGCCACAATGCTCATCCCGATGCCGGTGCCGCACATCAAAATGCCGCGATCCTGCTGGCCTGCTTTAATCGACATGGCGACGGCGTGCGCCACGTCCGGGTAATAACGGTTATCCACATTGTTATCGCTGCTGAAATCCACCCAGGGAATATTTAACGAATCGAGATAACGGGTAATAATACTGCGTAATTCATACGCAGCGTCATCCGCACCAATGGCGATTGGTTTCATGATTAACATCCTTACTTCAGATTAATGAAAATTTAATTCGAACGATTTTTAACTCAGTTCAAAAATCGTGATATTTCCTAAACCCGGTAATTTATCCGGTATATTCCCCCTGACATGTACCGTCCCGGGTAATTCCGCCTCAGCACCGCCATCAAATAACAGCGTGATATGTCCTAATTCGCGTAAATTATGGTTGGCGATATCGCCGACGGCGGTAATCACATAACTCTTGCCGTCTAATTCCAGTTGCTGATTCACCGCCAGCGGCCGATGCCATTCACCATCCTGATGCAGCAGGCAATACGCGCCCAACTCCGGCGGCACGCGATCGCTGAACAGGATCAGGCGATTTTCCTGCCGCATCGCCTCCGCCTCATGGCCGATAGCGCGGATCGTCGCTTGCCACGCCACATGTCTCATCCCCGCGCCCTCACTTCGCCTTATCCGCGGGCGAGCTGAACGATGGTGCCGTCGGTTGCGGCGCCGTCGCATCGGCATCGTTTTTGCGCAAGCGCTTGTCAAACCAGGCCACCAGCACCGGCGCGGTAAGCATGGTGATGATGCTGGCGGTCGCCAACTGGGCGGTGGCGGCATCGACAAACGCCTGCAGCGTCGGATCCGCCTGGGCCACCATCGCCGGCGTCAATGCCGAGCTGGCCGCCGTGGTGCCGAGCGCCGCGCCAAGCGCGGTTTTCTTCTTCAGAAACAGGTTGTACAGGAAGTAGAAGACAATCGCGGTCAAGGCGGAAATACCGCCCAGCAGGATGCCGGACAGCCCGGCGCTGAACACCGTACTCATGCTGGAGTTGGCACCGATCGCAAACGACATGATGATAATGATCAGCGGCTGGGAAGCAGCACATAACTGCTTGAATTTTTCGTCAATATTGCCCCACATCATCCCGACCAGCAGCGGCACCAGCATCGACAACAGCGCCTCAAACGGAATATTGGCCAAACCGCTGACTCCCAGCACCACCATGGTAACGAACGGCCCGTCCTTGATGCAGAACACGGAAATAGCCCCGGCGTCGCTGGCGTCGCCATAGTTGCTGCACAACGCGATATACAATGAGCTGTTCGAACTGGTAATACAGGCCACCAGCGCCAGCGTGGAGATGCCGAAAAAGCCCGCCGGCCCGAACAGCGCCCCCATGATCCACACCGCCAGCGCGCCGGCGGCAAATTTCAGCATCAGCAGCACCGCGCCCTTATATAACGGCAACCCGGCCTGGCGAATATTGATCGACGCGCCGCAAATTAACAGGAATATCCCCATCATCGCGCTCGAACCGGCTTTAAATAAAGCGGTGGTCGGGCCGCCAATTTTTAGCACCGACGGGAAAAAGGTATTAATTAATATTGCGAGAATCAATGGAATAATAATCAACCCACCGGGGAACTTATTCATCTTGTCAAACAGATTTATATTTTTCATGGCGTTTCTCTTTTGTAGGGTAGAGTCACTTCAGGCCTATTATTATTGAATAGATTCGGCCCATATCCTGAATAATACCAATAGCAAAAATAAGTGAAGAACACCGCACGCAGAATCAGTACGAAATAACCCATCTGCGGATACGTTATTTTCCGGTTATGTTATTTTCCGGTTATGTTACTTTCCGGTTATATTACTGCGTCGCTTCGCGATAAATATGTTCGACGATGGTATGAATCACCTCATCCGAACCGGTCAAGCCGCCCTTGCCCACACACACCAGCCCGTTGTAATCGCCGCCGATAATCCTGACCAGATCGGTTTGCGGTATCACGTAATCCACCATTTCGATGCCGCTGGCGCCAAGCCGCCTGAGCACGTTCACCATGGTGTCGCCTCCGGTCATGTACAACCCGCGGATGTCGCCGCCGCCCGCATCCAGCACCGCCTGGACGATATCCCCCAGCCCGCGATTGATGTTGTCGGCCGCTTGTCCGTGCGCCAGCCCAAAACGCTGCTCCTCCTGCGCCAAATCCAGCAGCCGACCGGTCAGCGCCGATTCGAACACGAAAATGGCGTTATGATGCGTACGCACGCACTCCTGCGCCTGACGCACCACCCGCTGCACTTCAATCGCGGCGGAATGCTCCCGGTCAATCAGCAGTTCCGCATCCACCGGGATATGGCACACGCGCGAATCCTGTTCGATCAGTCGGGTCAGCTGTCGTTTGGTCACCGGCGTGGCGCTGCCCGCCACTACCACGATCGACCCTTGCTGTTGGCTCACCGGTACTGCGATCGGTTCCGGACGCGGTTCATCGCGGATCATCTCCCGCGCCCAGGCCAGCCGTTCGGTAAACGGCCCCGGATCCACCGCCAGTACGTTCCAGTTCAGCAGCGTCACCGCCTGGGCGATGGTTTCAACATCCGCCAGCGAGATAGCGTCCACCACCATGATACGCGCGCCGTCCTGTTGCAGCCGGCTCAGCGCCTGGCTGACCGCATCGTACCCCTTGAGCACGCACGACAAAGCGATATGACCGACGTGATGGTGCGTCTGCGCGGCCAGCAACTCCGGCACAAAGGTTTCCGTCACCGGCGTGCGGACGTCTTTAGCCACATCGGTGCACGACAGCGCCACCGAATCGATGACCGAGTAGCCCCCCACCAGAATCCGGCGCGACTGCGGCATCGCCGGCACGACGACCGCCACGGTTTCCTGCGGCAGCACCTCCAGCATGGCATCGATTTCATACCCAATGCCGCCGCGCAGCGTGGTATCGACGCGCTTGGTGAAGTAGCGCGCGCCCCGCGCCTGCAATGACAGCGTGGCCTGGCGCACCAGCTGTTGCGCTTCCGCTTTCGGCAGCGGTCGGCTATTGCTGCTGATCACCATCGCCTGCCACTCCGAATCGCAGGCGTCAAAGGAGTCGGTGTCAAAAAACGCCGCAGTTCGGATCCCGCTGCGCGCCAGCAGCACCCCGACGGTGGTCGCGCCGGTCAGGTCATCCGCCACAATGCCCAGCCGGTCGCCCTGCCCGCCTTCACTGCGCAACTGAACCCCGGCCGGCGTCACGCCGGACACGTAAATATCTTCACGAATAAACGCCGCCAGCGGCCCGGTTTTGCCGGTCGGGTGCAGGTTAACGGTGGGAATGCCGCGCTTGGGGTACAGGCCGCAGCGCAACGTGCCGCCGCAATCGATCACCACCAACCCGATGTCCTGCTCCGCCGGCTCGCCATGTTTGAACACATCCACGCCTTCCCAGCCGGTCAGCTCCATCAGTCGATCCACCACCGCGGGCCGGATCCCCCCGGTGATATAAGCAATTTTTTTCCCCGCCGCCACTTCGATGGTCAGCGGCCCGCCCCAGCCTTTGCTGCCGCGGGTAATTTCCAGATAACGTTTCATGCGGTTCTCCTTTCTCCGGAAAGACACGTACCCGGCTCGCGGGTACGTACCTGCGGTTATCGGTGTTTCATCTTCCAATAGCGGGCCGCCACCAGGGTGGACTCCAGCATGCTGACGGTGCCGGCCTTGCCGGTCCCGGCAATATCAAACGCCGTGCCGTGGTCTACGGAACTGCGCATAAACGGCAGGCCGAAGGTGATGGTGACCGAGCGCTCGAAGTCCAGCGTTTTGCAGGCGATATGCCCCTGATCGTGGTAGAGAGAAAGGATCGCGTCGTAATGCCCCAGTTTGCCCAGGTGGAAAACCGAGTCGGCCGGAACCGGCCCGATAGCGTTGATCCCCAGCGCCTGCGCCGCCTGTACTGCTGGAATGAGGTTGTCTTTCTCCTCGCGTCCGAACAGCCCGTTGTCGGAGGCGTGGGGATTGAGCGCCGCGACCGCAATGCGCGGCTGCTTGATATTCAGCGCGGTGAATTCGTGGTGAATCTGTTGTACGCAGGCCAGCACCCGTTCCTTATTGGCGTAGTCGCACGCGTCTTTCAGCGCCATGTGACGGCTGACGAAGAACACGCGCAGTTTCTGCACGTGGAACATGGTCAGGCCGTAATCGGAGCCGGTTTCCACCTGATAGATTTCGGTGTGGCCGGGCAGCTTGCAGCCCGCCAGCTTGATGGCTTCCTTATGGATAGGCGCGGTAGATACCACGTCAATCTCGCCGGCCATCCCCAGCGTAATGGATTTCATCACGTAATCCAGCGACATCTGGCCGGCCTGCTTCTGCACTTTCCCCCAGACAATGCCGTCGCAGTCGTAGTCGCCGGTTTCCAGCACGTCCAGCGTTCCCCAGGTGAAGCGGGCTTCGGCCAGCGAGTGAATCACGTTGATGGCGAAGTCGCAGTTCCAGATTGCCATCGCCCGCCGGATGATGGGCACTGAACCAATCAGGAACGGCCGGCACTCCTCATACACCGTTTGATTCATCATGGTGGCGACGGAGATTTCCGGGCCGATGCCCGCCGGGTCACCGATGGTAAGGGCTACAACAGGCTTTCTATCAACCACAGGTTTTTTCTCAACCGACATATTTTTCACCTTTTTCACATGGCCAGAACAACCAAATGTTCATATGTTCACTTAAATAACTTTTGTTAGGTGGCAGTTTACGGTAAGGAAAACAAATAACCTTGAATAAGGTCACGTTTTATACAGAAATATCCTTGACTGGGGAAATGTGTGATCGAACATTTGTTTTAGTCATGATTATAAGTAACAGCGTGGAGACTTTTGTTACCCTCACCTCAGGCGAATAGTGATAACGGGAGTGATTAATGAGAAACCTGATGCTGGGCACCAGTTGGAAAATGAACAAAACCCTGGACGACGCCAAAGCCTATTGCGATGTGCTGGCCGCCCGGCTCAATGCCGCCGCCGGCCCCCGCATCCAGCCGTTCGTCATCCCCCCTTTTACGCTGATCCGGGAGGTGACCGAACGGTTGCGCCAGCACGGCGTCAACTGCCTGACCGGCGCCCAGAACATGCACTATGCCGACGCGGGCGCCTGGACCGGGGAAATCTCACCGGTCATGGTGCGCGACTGCGGCGCCGCGCTGGTAGAGCTGGGCCATTCGGAGCGACGCCGCGACTTTGCTGAAAGTGACGCGAATATTCGGAAAAAAGTGCAGGCCGCGCTACGCTATCAGCTACGGCCGCTGGTGTGTGTCGGCGACAGCGCGCAGGAAAAAGGCTGGGGAGTCTCTACCGAAACCGTCGTGCGCCAGATGAAAATCGCCCTGGCCGGGCTGGAGCGCGCGCAGGTTGAACAGGTGATCATCGCGTATGAACCCGTGTGGGCGATCGGCGACGGCGGTACCCCGGCGACGGCCGGCGAAGCGCAGGCTATCCATCGCGCCCTACGGCAGGCGCTGGCGGACGCTTACGGCGCCGCCACCGCGGAAAACGTGACGTTGCTGTACGGTGGCAGCGTAAATCAGCATAATAGCCCCGAACTGATCCAATGCCCTGATATCGATGGATTATTCATCGGCCGGTCGGCATGGGACGCCGAGGATTTTTGTCGGTTGGTACACGGCGTCGCGACGTTACTGGATCGCTAAGAACACCGCCGAGCCGCAGTTGGCGCTGCACAGGCGTCATTTTCAATTTTCGTCGCCCGCGGGGGGCCGGTAGCCCACATTCAGCCAGCAGGCTCCCGCACGCCGGCCCATTTCGCAACCGGCCGGCGACGGAATAATGACGAGACATGGCCAGGAGCCTCTTTGCAACCACACAATGGCGAGTTAATCCATGAGTGAATTCGATTCAGACAGCGAACTACTGACGGAAATTGCCGTCGCCTATTACGAAAACGAACAGACGCAAGAGGAGATCGCCAGCCGTTTCGGCATCTCCCGCATCAAGGTGGGGCGCCTGCTGAAACGCGCGCGCGCGGAAGGTATCGTCGAAATCAATGTGCGCTACCATCCGGTTTTCAGTTCGCAGATTGAACAGCAGTTCATCCGGAGTTTCGGCATCAAACGCGCGCTGATCGCCCTCGACCATCATGATGAAGAGGAACAGCGTCAGCAGGTGGCGTCGCTGGTTTCCACCTATCTGTCGAGCATTATCAAAAACGGCATGACCATCGCGGTGGGACAAGGCCGCAACGTCGCCGCCGTCGCCAGCCATGTCGGCGTTTTTCCCGAACGGCAGTGCAAATTCATCTGCGGCATCGGCGGCACCAAACGCGACGGCGAACTGATCGACGCCGACCACATCAGCCGTCATCTGGCGCGCAAGTTCAACGCCAGCAGCGAAACCCTGTACGCCCCGGCCTATGTGGAAAACCCGGCGATGAAAGCCGCCTTCATGCAGAATCGGTTGATTAGCGAAACGCTGGAACGCGCAAGCAAAGCGGACATCGCGCTGGTGGGGTTGGGGGATATGAATGAAAACAGTTTCATGGTGCAACTGGGCTGGTTTACCTCGCAGGAGATCATCACCGCGCGTCAGGAACAGGGGGTGGTGGGCGACATTGCCGGTTACTCCTTCCTCGATATGCAGGGTACGCCGGTGGACACCGTGATGAATGACCGGGTGATTGGGCTCAGCCCGGAGCAACTGCGCAAAATTCCCTGCGTCATCGCCATCGCCGCCGAGAATACCAAGGCTACGGCGATACTGGCGGCCTTACGCTCCGGGATTATCGATGTGATTGCCACCAGCGCCAGCAATGCCCGCACGGTGCTGAATCTGGAACAGGCGAAATAGCGCCCGGATGGAAAAGCGGCCGCGCATGGCGGCCGATGGGAAACCGATTATCGGGCCTCGCCCCTCACTTGACGAGCGGTGCCCACGGTGCAGAGTGAATAGCGAGGGAAACTGGCCGTCAACGCAGCCGACCACGCGCCAGCGTCAGTTTGTCATGGCTGATGCGCGACAAATTCTGGCTGAAATGACAATGCGTAATGGCAATCGCCAGTGCATCGGCGGCGTCGGCCTGCGGGCTGGCGGGCAATTTGAGCAGCGTTTTCACCATGTGTTGCACCTGGCTTTTTTCTGCCGCACCGGTGCCGACCACCGTTTGTTTCACCTGTCGTGCGGCGTATTCAAACACCGGCAACGACTGGTTCACCGCCGCGACGATCGCCGCGCCGCGCGCCTGCCCCAGCTTCAACGCCGAGTCAGCATTGCGAGCCATAAAAACCTGCTCGATAGCGAAATAATCGGGCTGAAACTGGGTGATGATTTCACTGACGCCGGCATAAATCAGCTTGAGGCGAGTGGGCAGATCATCCACCGCGGTGCGGATGCAACCGCTACCCAGATAGCTGATCTGCCGGCCTTGCTGGCGGACAATGCCATAACCGGTGACGCGGGAACCGGGGTCGATGCCGAGAATAATACTCATCGTTCTCCCCCGGTCGCCTGTTTAGCAAGGAAAACTGCCATTACAGCAGTGCCGCTACCTCGTCGGAGATCTCACCGTTGTGGTAAACCTCCTGCACGTCGTCGCAGTCTTCCAGCATGTCGATAAGACGCATCAGTTTCGGTGCGGTGTCAGCGTCCATGTCCGCTTTGGTGGACGGAATCATCGACACTTCGGCCGATTCGGCCACCAGACCGGCCGCGTCCAGCGCGTCTTTTACCTGACCGAAAATTTCCCACGGCGTAAACACGTCGATCGCGCCATCGTCATAGGACACCACGTCGTCAGCGCCGGCTTCCAGCGCCGCATCCATCACCGTATCTTCATCCAGACCCGGCGCATAGGAAATCACGCCTTTTTTGGTGAACAGGTAGGACACGGAACCGTCGGTTCCCAGGTTGCCGCCGCATTTAGTGAAAGCATGACGAACTTCGGACACGGTACGATTACGGTTGTCGCTCAGACACTCTACCATCACCGCGGTGCCGCCCGGGCCGTAGCCTTCATAAATGATGGTTTCCATGTTGGCGTCGTCATCGCCGCCCACGCCGCGCGCAATCGCCCGGTTCAGGGTGTCGCGCGTCATGTTGTTGGACAGCGCTTTATCGATGGCAGCACGCAGGCGGGGGTTGGAGCCGGGATCGCCGCCGCCCAGACGGGCCGCGGTAACCAGTTCGCGGATAATCTTGGTAAAAATCTTGCCGCGTTTGGCGTCCTGTGCTGCTTTGCGATGCTTAGTGTTGGCCCACTTACTATGACCTGCCATAAAAATCTCCGAAAAAAGCCTGTTGTTCCCTTTATCTTTCGCGCCGCCGCGGCGTTAGCGCCCTCGTTCCCCCGGACACTTACGCGGGTAAGCGCCGGGATTCGCTCGGTCGCCGTTTTGCCGCAACGCGAAATCTATCAGGCTAGGCTGGACAAATAACAAATTCTTCAATCGCCTGCCGGTTGCTCCAGGATTTGGTCAACCGCGCCGCATCGGGCGCACCCAGCCACTGATAAGCCAGATGTTCACTGATCTCCACCGGGCGTTCATCAGGTAACGCCAGGCAAAACCAGTGTTCCAGGTTATGCGTGACGCCAGGGGCATAGCGACGTCTCAAATGAGCAAAAAGCTCGAACTCCACACTGCGTTGACAGTCAACCAGCGTCAGCGCCTCGGCAGCGATGTCGATGTTAACTTCTTCTTTCACTTCACGCTGTGCGGCACATCGCGCGCTTTCATCCTCCTCCAGGCTGCCGGTGACCGACTGCCAGAAATCCGGATCATCGCGCCGCTGAAGCATGAGCACCCGTCCGGTATTCCGGGCATAAATCACCACCAGCACCGAAACGGGTCGCTTATAGTTCATCTTACTGGTTCTCTGCATCCTGCGCGGCTTTGCCCTTACCCACCACCGCGATGGAGAGTTCATCCAGTGCCGACGGGTTGGCGAAGCTCGGCGCTTCGGTCATCAGGCAGGCGGCTGCGGTGGTTTTCGGGAACGCTATCACGTCGCGAATATTGTCGGTGCCGGTCAGCAGCATCACCAGACGGTCGAGGCCGAAAGCCAGACCGGCGTGCGGCGGGGTGCCGAACTTCAGCGCATCCAGCAGGAAGCCGAATTTTTCGCGCTGCTGCCGCTCGTCAATGCCGAGAATGCGGAATACCGTCTGTTGCATTTCGCTACGGTGGATACGCACCGAACCGCCGCCGACTTCGTAACCGTTCAACACCATGTCGTAAGCGTTGGCGATAGCGGCCGTCGGGTTGGCTTCCAGCTCTGTCGGCGACATATCGCGCGGCGCGGTGAACGGGTGGTGCATCGCGGCCAGGCCGCCTTCGCCGTCATCCTCGAACATCGGGAAGTCGATGACCCACAGCGGCTGCCAGCTGTTTTCGTTGGTGATTTTCAGGTCGCGACCCAGTTTCAGGCGCAGTGCGCCCAGCGCGTCCGTCACCACTTTGGCGCTGTCGGCGCCGAAGAACAGGATGTCGCCGTCTTCCGCCGCGGTACGCTCCAGCAACGCTGTCAGAATACCGTCGTTCAGGAACTTGGCGACCGGGCTCTGAATACCTTCCAGGCCGTTGGCTTTCTCGTTAACCTTGATGTAAGCCAACCCTTTGGCGCCGTAGATTTCGATAAATTTGGCGTATTCGTCAATCTGTTTGCGGCTCAGCTGTGCGCCGCCCGGTACGCGAATAGCGGCAACGCGGCCTTTCGGATCGTTGGCCGGACCGGAGAAGACTTTGAAGTCCACGTCTTTGAGCAGATCGGCCACGTCCACCAGTTCCAGCGGGTTGCGCAGGTCCGGTTTGTCGGAGCCGAAGCGACGCATGGCTTCAGCAAACGTCATGATCGGGAAATCGCCCAGATCCACACCGTGGATTTCCAGCCACAGCTCGCGCACCAGTTTTTCCATCACTTGACGCACCTGCGGCGCGGTCATGAAGGAGGTTTCCACGTCGATCTGGGTAAATTCCGGCTGGCGGTCGGCACGCAGGTCTTCGTCGCGGAAGCATTTGACGATCTGATAGTAACGGTCAAAGCCGGACATCATCAGCAACTGCTTGAACAACTGCGGCGACTGCGGCAGCGCGTAGAATTTGCCTTTATGCACACGGCTCGGCACCAGATAGTCACGGGCGCCTTCCGGCGTGGCTTTGGTCAGCATCGGAGTTTCGATATCAAGGAAGCCGTGGCTGTCCATGAAGCGGCGCACAAAGCTGGTGATGCGGGCGCGGGTTTTCAGGCGCTGAGCCATTTCCGGACGACGCAGGTCAAGGTAACGGTACTTCAGGCGCGCTTCTTCGCTGTTGGTTTGGTTGGCATCCAGCGGCAGCGGTTCGGCCCGGTTGATGATGGTCAGCGCGGTCGCCAGCACTTCCACTTCGCCGGTCGCCATCTCTTTGTTGACCTGATTGTCCGGACGGGCGCGCACCACACCGGTCAGTTGGATGCAGAACTCGTTGCGCAATTCGGAAGCCAGAGTGAAGGCCTCCTGACGATCCGGGTCGAAGAACACCTGCACCAGACCTTCGCGGTCACGCATATCAATAAAAATCAGCCCACCCAGATCGCGGCGGCGATTGACCCAGCCGCACAACGTTACTTCCTGGCCCACATGGGACGAATTCAACAGCCCGCAATATTCAGTACGCATTACGATGTCCTTTTACACCGCCGCCGGCGCCCTGTTTCATACGCCAATTGGCGGCGACACAAGGTCTGTGAACCGGTCGGCATGGTTTTTCTGGATTACAGTCCAATGAAAAAAGGGGAGCATTATAAAGGAATTTCCCCACAACGATAAGTACGATGGTAGCGGTCTGCGGGCCGCCCCGCATACTCTTTTTTGCTTTTTGCCGTGCTTTTGCCTGTCGGTTACACAATTGCGGGGTATTATGCTAAAACCCTGTTACATCAGCCGTCATGGCGACCGGCTGTTTCAGGACGTTCACTCGCAGAGAAACCTATCGGGACAAGGATTTATGTATATCGGCTTACCGCAGTGGCAGCACCCCGGCTGGAACCGGCTGGGCCTGCGCGATCTGGCGGATTATGCCCGCCACTTCAACTGCGTGGAGGGAAACACCACCTTTTATGCGCTGCCGTCGGCGGAGTCCGTGTTGCGCTGGCGCGATATGACGCATGACGATTTCCGATTCTGCTTCAAGTTTCCTTCCGCCATCAGTCATCAGGCCGGATTGCGCCATTGCCAGCAACAGGTGGCGGAGTTTTTCCGTTGTCTGGAACCCATTCACCACCGGCTGGGACAGTTGTGGCTACAGTTGCCGTCTGCCTTTGGGCCAGACCAGACAGACACGCTGTGGCAGTTTATAGACGCCTTGCCGGCAGGAGGATTCCGTTATGGCGTGGAAGTCCGCCATCCGCTGTTTTTCGCCAAAGGCGATGAAGAACGCCAGCTTAATCAGGGGTTGCACCAGCGCGGACTCAACCGGGTGATCATGGATAGCCGGCCGGTGCATCATGCCGCCCCCACCAGCGACGCGCTGCGGGACGCCCAGCGCAAAAAGCCGAAGGTGCCGTTGCATGTGGTGCGCACCGCCGAAGAACCGCTGATCCGGTTTATCGGCAATGAAGATCCGGATGATAACCTGCGCTGGTTCATGCCCTGGCTCGCCAAACTGGCGGAGTGGCAAACGCATTCCCCCTACCTGTTCATCCACACGGCCGGTACGGCCAGCGCGCCGGAACTGGCGCAACGGCTATGGCCGCATCTGAGTGCGGTAATTTCCGGCATGCCGCCCTGCCCGGACTGGCCGCAGCAGTCGTCGCTGTTTTAGGGCGTTATGTTGAAAAACGCCGGGCAAACATCGCCGTCGGCTTTTATCACAGTTTCTTATTAATAGCGTTTGATATCCGCCAATTTCACCTACAATATCTTCGCGTTATGCAGGCGACAGGTCGGCGACAGACACGTTATGATAGCGTCTGCCGCTTCTGGTCAGGCAATGGAGTAAAAAATGGTAAGCGCGCTTTATGTGGTGCTCAGCGCATTGTTGTTAGTTAAATTGTCGGTTGATGTGGTGAAACTGCGAATGCAGTACCGGGTGGCCTACGGCGACGGCGGTTTTTACGAGTTGCAAACCGCCATTCGCGTCCACGGCAACGCGGTGGAATACATCCCTATCGGCGGCCTGCTGTTGGTGCTGATGGAGATGAATGGGGCGATGAACGCGATGATTCATCTGTGCGGAATTATGTTGTTGCTCGGGCGGTTATGTCACTACTACGGCCTGCGTCACCGTGAGTTGAACTGGCGGCGCTCCGGTATGGCGGCCACCTATGTTTCATTGCTGCTGATGATTCTGTTCAACCTCTACTACCTGCCCTGGGATCTGGTATTTACCCTGCGTTAATCCCGCCGGGTATCCACGGTAAGGCCTGCTGACGGCGCCTTACCGTCTTTCTCTCATACATCTTTGTCCCATCTTTCTGCTAGAATGCGCCCCTGTTCTTCCCTAGTATGCATTTTCCCTGCTATGTCAAACCGCGATATGCTTTTTTCCGCGCCCATCGCCAACCTGGGCGACTGGACGTTTGATGAACGCGTTGCTGAAGTGTTTCCGGACATGATTCAGCGCTCCGTTCCTGGCTATTCGAATATTATTTCCATGATCGGCATGCTGGCGGAGCGCTTTGTGCAGGCGGACACCCAGGTCTACGATCTCGGTTGTTCGCTGGGCGCCGCCACCTTGTCGATGCGCCGCAATATCCGCGTGCCCGGTTGCCGAATCATCGCCGTCGATAACTCGTCGGCAATGGTGGCCCGCTGCCGCCGCCATATCGAGGCTTTTCGCGCCGATACGCCCGTCGACGTTCGTGAAGCGGACATTCTGGACACCGATATTGAAAACGCCTCGCTGGTGGTGCTCAATTTCACGCTGCAGTTTATTCCGCCAGCTAGCCGGCTGACCTTGCTAAAACGAATCTGGCAGGGGTTGCGCCCCGGCGGCGCGCTGGTGCTGTCGGAAAAATTCAGTTTTGCCGATGCGCCGATAGGCGAATTGCTGTTCAACATGCATCTGGATTTCAAACGCGCCAACGGGTACAGCGAACTGGAAATCAGCCAGAAACGCAGCATGCTGGAAAACGTCATGCTCACCGACTCGGTGGAAACACACAAAGCGCGGTTGCGCGAAGCCGGCTTCAGCCACAGCGACGTGTGGTTCCAGTGTTTTAACTTCGGTTCCCTGCTGGCGTTGAAAGCGGAGCAAGGTTCATGATCGATTTCGGCAATTTCTATCAGTTGATCGCTAAAGGTCCGCTCAGCCACTGGCTTAATACGCTTCCGGCTCAGATCAGCCAATGGCAGCAGGAATCGCTGCACGGCGAATTCAAACACTGGGTTAATACCGTGGAACACCTGCCGACGCTGACGCCAGAGCAGCTCGATCTGGTCCACGGCGTCACTGCCCAGATGAATACGCCGCTGTCAGCCGGCCAGCAGTCGGGCATTGAGAGTCTGCTGCGTAACCTGATGCCCTGGCGCAAAGGGCCGTTTTCACTCTATGGCGTCGACATCGACACCGAATGGCGTTCCGACTGGAAATGGGATCGGGTGTTCCCGCATCTCAGCCCGTTGCAGGATCGGCTGATTCTGGATGTCGGCTGCGGCAGCGGTTACCACCTATGGCGCATGATCGGCGCCGGCGCTCGTCTGGCGGTCGGCATCGACCCGATGCAACTGTTCCTGTGCCAGTTCGAATCGGTGCGCAAGCTGCTGGGCAACGACCAGCGCGCCCACCTGCTGCCGCTGGGCATTGAACAACTTCCGGCGCTGGCCGCGTTTGATACCGTGTTCTCAATGGGCGTGCTGTATCACCGGCGCTCTCCGCTCGACCATCTGTGGCAACTCAAGAATCAACTGGTTTCCGGCGGGGAACTGGTGCTGGAAACACTGGTGGTGGAAGGCGACGAGCACTGCGTTCTGCTGCCGGGCGAGCGTTATGCCCAGATGCGTAACGTCTATTTTCTGCCCTCATCCGCCGCGCTCGCGCGCTGGCTGGAGAAATGCGGTTTTGTCGATATTCGCGTGGTAGACCAGTGCGTCACGACGCTGGAAGAACAACGTCGCACTAGCTGGATGCGCACGGCTTCGCTGGCGGATTTTCTCGACCCGGACGATCGCAGCAAAACCCTTGAAGGCTATCCGGCGCCGTTACGGGCGGTGCTGGTAGCGCGCAAACCCTAAGCGGGAACGGCTCATCGCCAATATCAGGGCGGCGCGGCGCATCCGTCGATCGCAGACCAGCGCCGACCGCCGCCCCAATCATCCTTAATACGGACCATCAGTTGCGGTTTTTAACGATCAGCTCGATGGCCGCATCCTCGGTCATATCGGTATTTTGGATCTCGACGTTGATATCCTGATTGTTGGTTTCATTAAAAAGCGTCGTATTGCCGACGGTCTGGAAATCGCCGGTTATCGCATCTCCCCTTTCCACTTCATAAATGTCCAGCAACTTAGCGACAATAAATCCGTCTTCCGGATCGCGGATAACGATGAAACCAATGCGATGCTCATGATGCACAACGATTCCACGCATAACAGGATTCCTTTTGGCTGTTGGGATAACAGGCAGCATATCACCGGCTCAGGGCGATAAAAGATAAACGTATAACAATTCAACACATTTTCTGGGCGTGATCACATTCAGTCCGGTAATAACCGCGACGTACAGCAGCTGACGTATAACAACTATAGCGTACAGTGAGTGATGAAGCGGTCGTTCGACCGCCGTTACCATGGCAGAAAAAAAGCCCCGACAAGGCGTCGGGGCCTGGTACTCGCAAGCAGACCGATAAGGGGAATGCTGCGCGGCAAAGGGCATCGGGATATGCCAGACGGTGCCAACGCCTCATGCAGGCACAGTCTAGGAGGCGGATGTCGCAGAGGGAGCCGGTTCCGGGCTCAAGGCGTTTTTCATGGCCGCCACAACATCGCCATCAACACAGTAGTGCTGGAATTCATCCATTTCAGTTTCGGAACAGAGCGTGACACCCAATTTGCGATAACGCATCGGCGATGGCAACCATTGGCCTGCCGAGGTGTGCAATTCCTGAATACCACAGGCGCGGAATTTATGCAGGTTGGTCAGCCTGACGCCCGCGCCCGCCATAATAATAGGACCGCAACTGGCCGCATTAAGTTCCCGTAACAACGTTAACCCATTTTCGGCGCTTTGCTGCTGGCCGGAAGTCAGAACGCGGGCGACGCCCAAATCCGCCAGTTGATTCAGCGCCAGACGCGGATTCAGGCACATGTCGAACGCCCGATGGAACGTGACCGCCAGCCCTTCGCACCGCGCCATAACCTGCCGCATACGCGCCATATCAATATGGCCTTCTTCATCCAGAATCCCCACTACCAATCCTGGAAACCCCATCGACCTGATCTGATCGATGTCATACAGCATCGCCGTAAATTCCTGATGACTGTAACAAAAATCCCCTCCACGCGGCCGCACCATCGGGTGCACCGGAATGGCAAGCGTTTCCCGCGCCTGTCGCAATACGCCATACCCGGGCGTCAGGCCGCCCTCACGTTGCGCGGCGCAGAGTTCTATCCGATCCGCCCCCGCCTGCTGTGCCGTCAGTGCGCAATCAAGGCTATAACAGCAGACCTCCAGCATTGGCATATCCGCCTCCCTTGCAAAAAATAACGAAACCGGAAACACAACGCATTTCCGAAAGAATTGCCCGCTCATCACCCTATGCCGGCATGATACACGCCTAATACTGGCATCCCCTTGCCAGCGGCGGAGAGAGGCGTGTCACACTGGCGACAGGATTTGCGCGTGGAATATGACACGCCACACAATTTAAATGACCGCGAGCTAACCTACTGACCGGCCGACTGTTCGCTGGCTACGATCTCCTGAATACGGTAGGGATGAAATTTCAGCGTGACCCGTCCGTTAGTCACCGCCAGCGTCGGATTGGGCAGGCGTTCATGTTCACCCTGAGGATGGCTGAATTTCAGTTTAATGCCGGGAGTGGTCAGAGCCGCGTCCGGCAGACAGGCCAGCGCACGGGGATGTAAGGTAGCCGGGTCGCCGGGCAATACCAGCTCCACGTGCTCCCACCCTTCGTGCGGATAATGCTGATTCCCCGGCCACGGCAGTTCCACGCAATCAATCTGCCACGGCCCTACCGTTAACGGTTGATGAAGGATAAACAGACAGATAGGCCGGCCGTTGATCATGTTTTCCGACAGCAACGACCCACAGGCCAGCAACGCCGTACGCCATTGCTCCGCCGTACTGTTCTGATGACAGCGCAGAGAAATGTGGTCGGCGTCAAACGCGGCAAGGTCAAGTTCGAGCTGCTGTGCGAGTTGCTGAAGTTCAGTTTCAAAACGGGAAAGGTCATTCAATAAGGAGGGGGGAAGCGTCGACGGTAACAAAGCGGTCATTATTTCCTCATTAACCTAAATAAATAGTTTATCCAGTCTAATTTAACATAGACAGAAATAACCTCCATCTTTTTGCGACTTTGGTATCATACCGTGCTGGCATTAGCCCGACTTTCTTGTCTTTTCATGCCATTATTTGCAACGGTGGACAAACTTCATTTCAATCAAAGAATAATAACAACAAATACTGTTAACAAAATGACAGAAATATAATAAAAATTACAATGTATTGATTTTTAATGAATTTAAAAACCCGATGAGAGTATTCTTAAATATTCTCTGTAACATTGAGAAATAAACAAAAAACGGATAACTTCGAAACTACCCAACCTCCACTAAATGACCAAAGGGCATTTACCATGTTGCTAATAACCTTCTCTATGCTAGTTGTCATTGCCGGTTATTCACTGTTCCGTCATTTTAAAACGATGCAGAGCACGCGACTGAGCACGGACCGTCGACACAAACGACGTTAAATTTTTTATTAATACTCCCCTTCCGCTATTCAGGCTTGCCGGAAAGCCGCGCCTTTCACCTTAAATTTTATTATCGATAATGGCAGCAGACATCTCGCCGCATTATCGGATGCTTTGTTTTATTTTTATTGACGCCCCGCCAGGGGCGCTTGTCATGGTGCTCTGCTGACTACACAACCCAAATATGGTATAAAGAAAGGCTTGATTCGTCATTTAGGGTAAACCGGTGAATATTCAGGCTCTTCTTTCAGAAAAAGTCCATCAGGCAATGATTGCGGCGGGCGCGCCCGCTGACAGCGAAGCAATGGTTCGCCAGTCAGCAAAAGCGCAATTTGGTGATTATCAGGCAAATGGCATCATGGCGGCCGCCAAGAAACTGGGCATGCCCCCGCGCCAGCTTGCCGAGAAAGTAGTACAAACGCTGCAGCTGGATGGCATTGCAGCCAAAACGGAAATTGCCGGTCCCGGTTTCATCAATATATTCCTCGATCCCCAGTGGCTATCCGGCCAACTGGAACACGCGCTGACCGCCCCGAAACTGGGTGTCGCTGCGGTTGAGCCGCAAACTATCGTCGTTGACTACTCGGCTCCCAACGTAGCCAAAGAGATGCACGTCGGCAACCTGCGCTCGACCATCATTGGCGATGCCGCCGTACGTACCCTGGAATTCCTCGGTCATAACGTTATTCGCGCCAACCACGTCGGTGACTGGGGTACCCAGTTCGGTATGCTGATTGCTCATCTGGAAGATGTGCAAAACGACAACACCAGCGATCTGGAACTGGCGGATCTGGAAGCGTTCTACCGTGAAGCGAAAAAACACTACGATGACGATGCCGTCTTCGCCGAGCGCGCCCGCGGTTACGTAGTAAAATTGCAAAGCGGCGACGAATATTGCCGTTCGATGTGGCGCAAGCTGGTGGACATCACCATGATCCAGAACCAGCATAGCTATGATCGTCTGAACGTGTCGCTGACCCCAAATGACGTCATGGGCGAAAGCCTCTATAACGCCATGCTGCCGGAAATCGTCGCCGACCTGAAAGCCAAAGGGCTGGCGGTGGAAAGCGAAGGCGCCATCGTGGTCTATCTGGACGAGTACAAAAACAAAGAAGGCGAAGCGATGGGCGTCATCATCCAGAAAAAGGATGGCGGCTACCTTTATACCACCACCGATATCGCCTGCGCCAAATACCGTTATGAAAAACTGGGCGCCAACCGTGTGCTGTACTATATCGACTCCCGCCAGCATCAACACCTGATGCAAGCCTGGAGCATCGTGCGTAAAGCCGGTTACGTGCCGGAATCCGTCAGCCTGGAACACCACATGTTCGGCATGATGCTGGGTAAAGACGGCAAGCCGTTTAAAACCCGCGCCGGCGGCACTATCAAGCTGTCCGAACTGCTGGACGAAGCCTACGAACGCGCGCTGACGCTGATTGCCGGCAAAAACCCGGAGATGGAGCGCGGCGAACTGGAGCAACTGGCGCAGGTGGTATCGGTAGGCGCGGTCAAATACGCCGACCTGTCGAAAAACCGCACCACCGACTATATCTTCGACTGGGATAACATGCTGGCGTTTGAAGGCAACACCGCGCCCTATATGCAGTATGCCTACACCCGCGTCTCGTCGATCTTCAAACGCGCCGGGGTGGAAGAAGCCAGTCTGAACCAGCCGATTGCGCTGACCGCCGAGCATGAACAAGCGCTGGCGACCCGCCTGCTGCAGTTCGAAGAAACCGTTACCACGGTGGCCCGCGACGGTACGCCGCATGTGATGTGCGCTTACCTGTACGATCTGGCCGGGCTGTTCTCCGGTTTTTACGAAAACTGCCCGATCCTCAACGCCGACAGCGACAGCGCACGCCAAAGCCGCCTCAAACTGGCGCTGCTGACCGCCAAAACGCTGAAAACCGGCCTGGATACGCTCGGCATCCAGACCGTCGAGAAGATGTAATTTCTGTCGCGCCTCCCCTTCCCGTCATGGGAAGGGGCCTTTCGATATCATCACGCATGCCTTCCAACCTGCGCGCAGTCCGGCTCATTGCACACTGGCTGATTTGAAACTCTCCAGCGCCGCTTTTGCCTGATTTTGCAATAGCATGACTATCGGCGTGCGTTTGCTGCGGCTGTTGTTCGTCAGATAAGTACCGATCGCACGCAGCAACGCTTCCACACTCGCCTGGGATTTTTGCTGATGAAAACTCGCCAGCGCCGTATCAACCGGAACGATGTTCTTGCGGGTCGTGACCATTAACAGCTCATGGGTGGTGGATTGGTGAATAAATTCGTTATACCCCATCACGCGATTGATGCCGGCCATCACCACCGCGTCTTTGTCTATCGCGGCCGTCAGCCCATCGCTGGCCTCGGCAAGTGATTTACCGAACGCCTGGGAATCGGGAAGATGCAGTTGTTTGATGTGATTCTTGCTGTCTTCAACCGCCTCAAGCGATGACGTCAATCCCTGTTTTTCCAACATAGCGCCATCAACATGCGACAACGATCGCAACTTCTCTATATTGGCTTCAATGCCTTGCATCAGCTTATGTTCTTCATCAACCAGTTCGGCATACTGGTTTTGCAACATCTCGATGCCATATTTTTTGTTGAATTCAGCAAGCTGGCGATTGGCCTGTTCATCATTAAATTTTCCCACCAACGCCCGGTGGTACTGACTTTTACGCTGCAGCAGCTCCACATATTTCGTTTCCAGCGTTTTCCTTTTATTTCCTGCGCTCAGGCTGCGCTGTTTCAGTTTTTGCAGGTATTTTTCTATGGTCTTACGTTCATCACGCAAAATACGCATTCGCTCGTCGCCGCTGCCGGCAATCGGCTGATTCCCTTGCAGCAGGGTCTTCGCTTCCGCTCCTTTAATGGCGCGGTATTCCGGCGGGTTGGCTTTTTTCCCTATTCCCAGTGTTTCCGGCTTTTCCGGCGCCATCGCGTCTTTCGTGCTGCCGATTTTACCCACCAGCTCGTAATTCCCCATGCGCCACTCGGCGGCGGTATATTCAAAGATAGTCTTATTAAAGAAATACAATGCTTTGGCCTTTACCACCACCCCAATGGACGCCACCGCTTCCGGCTTGAAGCGATAATCAATCATCAGCGGTTCGATCGTCTTGAACTGGCGCGCATCACGATCGAACCGGGCCTGCCCCCCCAGGTTCACCTGACTGTGCAGCATGGCCTTGCCTTCGGCGAAAGCCCCGGCGCTGAGCGCCAGCAGCAGTTGAGAACCCGCATTCACCCCCAGTTCGGCGCGCAGGCCGATCGCGCCGCTAAAATTGGCATGTTTGCCGACGGCCCATATACCGTCCTTGCCCTTCGCGTTCAGTAAAATATTGATATCCAGATTGGCTTTCGCTTCCAGCGAGCCATAGACCTCCAGCCCCGGGAAAACCGGAAATATTATCTCAACCTTGAGCGGCAATCCGGCGGCCAGGCTCTCCAGCGACAGCTGTTTCTCGTAACCGACCTCGCCGAACATCTGCTCCGGATCCAACATCGCCGACGCGCCAAACGCCGAGAAACGCAGTTTCTTCAGATTCAACTGGACACGTTTTACGCTCAGCCCCTTCTGCGTCAGATCAATATCGAAAACCGTGAATGTCATCAAATCTAGCGGCAGAAAATCCATGATCCCGGTGTCGAAACCGGGAATAAACTCCGTCATGTTTTTATCGTCGCTGGCCGGCCGGTTCGGCAACAGCGTCAGGTCCGCTTCGTCGACGTGCAAACCGTCGCGGTTGATCTGCGCGTCTTTGATCCCCAACGAAAACAGCGACGTTTCTACACTAGCGGAAGCAACGGACCCTTTAATCCCATTAGCATCTATGCCAAAGCGCAGCTGTTTCGCGCTGCCGGTGACTTTAGCCAGCTTGAGCGCCGCATCGCTGGTCAACGTCATCGATTTGCCGTTCTCTCCGATCAGGAATTGCAGTTGCTCCAGCGTAAACCCGGAAAACAGCGCCAGCTTCTGCGGACCGCGCACAATGGCGGAAGAGAAATTCACGCCGTTGCTATCAATGCTGACATCATTCACCTCGCCTTCAACATCGATGGCTTTGATACGCAATGCCGCCTGTTTCATGGTGAAGCGTCGCTGGTCATGGTCGTAACCCAGCTCGCTGGCTTTCAGGTGAAAGGCCTGATAATCCGCCTCGAAGTGCCCGTTACTGAGCACGATGTGCGTTTTCTTCTCGCGGCTGTTGTAGCGAATACTCGCCGTACCGCCGGCCTTCACTTCGGAAAACAGTATGTTGAGGGTGGCGCTGGCCGCCGCCTCCCATTCGTCAGTACCGGCGCGCAACTCACCCTGCACTTTTTCCAGCATGACCCGATCGCCAAGCAACGGGATCCGCTGCCCGACGATCGAACCTTCACCGGTTACCGCTTTATTATTCACCGTTAAGCTTGCGATCATCCCCCGGATATCCAGTCCGGTCAGCGGTTGTAGATTCAGTTCGGCGTCGGTGAGGCTTAGCCCGTTCGTTTTGCTGATGGCCGCCTGCTTGATGGTGACGACGCCTTTGCTTTCATGAAAGTCATCCATACTGCCCGACTTAAAATGCCCTGTTTCATCAAGCTCCAACATCAAATGCGCGCCCGCATTCCAGCCATACAGACCAATGCCGGCGTAGGCGGAAAAGGTCATCCCGATATTTTTCTGGTACCTGGCCCGTATGTCCTCCGCCAGCACCGTGCGATTGCCGATGGAAAACTCCTTCAGGAAAAAGCCCAGCTGTTGCAGCCCTTCATTGCTGACCGACAGCGACGTCATATCCAACTGGCGTACTACAAACAAATCGCTGCCGAACACGATTTCCTTGATCAGGTTGATGCTTTCCTGCGATTCCAGAATCGCCCCGCCCTCCCACGGCAGGATCAGCGTCAGCTTGCCGTTCTGCCCCAGCGATCCTTCATGATCAAACAGCCGATAGCCGAGTGAAAACCCGGCGTGCAGCCCGCCCTGCGTCGTTTTTCCGTCGCTCTCCTGCTGGGTATTTTTCAGTTTTACGGAGCCGACCTTCAGCCAGATGATGTGCAAATCCAGGCTGGCGATCGCTTTTTTCTGTTCATCCGGCGATGTTGTTTTTCCTTGCTTGCCTGTCGTTGATGTCGGTGCGCTTTCAGCGCCCGGCCCCTGCCACCAGTTGGCGTAGAGGTACTGACCGAATTTGACCGCGCTGCTGATCGGATGGCTGGCCGCGTTAATGGCGATCTTGAGGATATCCACCACCTGCAACAGCACATGGGTAGACGCCCCTTCATCGGCAGCCACCAGCAAGCTGTGGCTAAAGCTGACCGCCCGTTGACTCGGCAGGTAGCTCGCCACCTTGCCGGCCAGAAACAAGATACCGGTTCTCACCGGCGCCGGCAGCGCTTCCCAGATGCCGATGGCGGTACTGAGCGCGTTGCTGAACGAGGTCGCCTTATCGATGATTTTTCCAAACGACTCGTAATGCGACAGCATCTTCAGCGCCTGAGCATCGGCAAACAGCAATATGTTGTTCAGGCCCAGCGGCAGCAGATGGGTTTTCAGCAGAGAAAAAGTGAAATCGGACACGATGCTGCGCTGTATCGCCTGATGGGAATCCGGCCAGGCATAACGCTGCATCGGCACGGCGGGCGACGTTGCTAAACCGGGTTCCCCGGTCAGCGGCGCCGCGGTCGACATCTGCTGCGCCTGTTGCCCCATGCGGGTCGCCTCGGCCTCCAGCGCCGGATCATCATTGATGCCTGCGCCATGCAGTTGCGTCGTGGCGCGCACCCGCCCCTGTGCCTGTTGCACCACATGACCCAGTTCATGCGGCAGATGGTGCGATTGCCCTGGCGCGAGATGAATATCGGCGCCCTGCGCATAGGCATGCGCGCCGTAGCGCGCCGGTTTATCCGAGTTATAGTGCACCCGAACGTGATCCAGCGATTGCCCGGATAGCTGCTCCATCCCTGACTTCAACGATGACGGCAGACCGGTTTGTCCCGCTGACGGCGCCAACTGACGATTATCCGGCAACGCCGCGCCTCCCCGACGCGGCTTACGCTGCGTGACGGACTGGGTGTGGTGGCGTTGCTGCCGCGATGCGGAATTAAAGTCAGCCATGTCGTTGCACTCTGGTCATTTGAATTTGGATGACGAATTTCCCTGACTGAACACCCCGCCGGGATACGCGCTTTTATTGGCCGCCCACCACTGGTTAGCCGCGGCATGGCTCTTGAACGAGCCAACGTAAGTCCAGTTCCCGCCCGCGGGTCTGACCCAGTAATAGCGATCGCCTTTGAGTTGCAAGGTAGCCGACGGCGATGCCCGATTATCCTGCAACGGCTGACGCGGCTGGCGTTGCGCCTGGCGCTGGGTCGTTGCGGTGTGATGCTGCAGACCGGCATGCTTCATGATGCACCCCGCGGTGAATGGGTTAAGCGAATGGTTTTGTTGTCTTTCTGGAATTCCTGACGGATACCGTTCAGCAGATCGTCACGATGCACGACGCGTTCGTTGCGACGGATGGCTTGCAGCGCGCACTGTCGCAGTACGTTGACGATTTGCCCGCCGGACAGCTCGAAATCTTCGGCGATGCGCGATAAGTCGATATCATCGCCCAGTTCGCACACCCCCCGAAAGGCGTTCTGCCACAGCAGCAGCCGCTCTTGCGGACCGGGAAGAGCGAACTCCACCATGCTCTGGAAGCGGCGGGTGAAGGCATCATCCATATTGGCCTTCAGGTTGGTGGCCAGAATCACGGTGCCGGGAAAATCCTCAATGCGCTGCAACAAATAACCGGTGAGCTGGTTGGCATGGCGATCGTTGGAGGACTGGGCGACCGTACGCTTGCCGAACAAGGCGTCCGCTTCGTCAAAAAACAGGATCCAGTCTTTGTAACTGGCGGCGTCAAATACCCGCGACAGGTTTTTCTCGGTTTCGCCGATGTATTTAGAAACCACCATCGACACGTCCACGCGATACACATCCCGGTCGGTGGCTTTGGCCAGCAACGCGGCGGTAAGGGTTTTTCCCGTCCCCGGCGGGCCGAAAAACAGCGCGCGATAACCGGGTTTGACTTTCTGATCGAGCCGCCACTCCTGCATCAGGGTATCGCCGTAAGACAGCCAGGCGCGGATCTCATTCACCCGGTTCATCACCCGATAGTCCAGAATCAGATCCTCCCAACATAGCGGCGTCTCCAGCGGATGGGCTGGAAAGCTCATGCTCAGTTCGGGACGCGGATGCTCGCCGGTAATCAGATACGTCAACCAGCGGTCGCTGAGCCGATAGACGCCGGCCCAGGCAGGCAACGCGGGGTCGGCCGGCAACAGTTCGGTGACCTGTTCCGCCATAAAGCGGTGCCGGGGCGATAGAATATGCATCACCTCCAGCCGCCAGGCCGGATCATTGCCGGCAATCAGGAAATTAAGGGTTTGTCCGGTGGGAATGAACCCGCTGAACGCTTTATCGCTCACCCCGCCGAACTCGCTGAACCCCCGCTCGGTACTCAGGTTCAGCCCGAACAATTTATCCAGCACGTTGGGGCTTAGTGCAGGAGCGATAGTCAGCGCCAGCGCCAGCCGCTCAAACGTATTCAGTTCCCAATTCAGGACCAGATCGGCATACACGCTGCCGTGGTGCTCCAGCCGCGGCGGGGTAATTTCCAGCCAGTGGTTTTCATGCCCTTCATGCTTCAGATAACAGCCAATCACCTGACTAACCACCTGCGACAGCCAGTGCATTTCCCGGTAAAGCGCGGCAATATTGTGCTCGGGTGAAATCATGACCATGACTCCTTATTAACATCCTGCGGCAGCAAACCGAGCTGCATTCATGGCCGGGGCGCGCTCGTGAAAGAACGGCCCGGCATGAACCAACGCCAACGTTACGTCACCTTTGCGGCTTATGCCGCGTAGGCCGCGGCTTTTGCAGCCCCCAATCCAGCCGTCAGTGAATTCAGCAGCACGGTGGCGCTCGCCAGGTCGGCCTGCGCCGTTTCCAACTGCATGTTCGCCATGTTCACGGCCGCCAGCGCGGACTGATAGCTTTCCACCGCCCGTTGGTAGCCTTTCTGGATCAGGGTGAACAGCGCATTATCCTGCTGACTCTGGATAACCTGATTCAGTTGGGCGATATAGATATCTACCTGAATCGTGATATCCACCAGCGCGTCGCTGGATTGCTGATACGCCTGGCGGGCCTGTTCCATTGACTGGTGCGCCTGGATCACCTGCTGTTGCTGTTGGCTCTGCGCATTGCTGCTGTCCGCCGTTGCCGTTTCGGCCGGCGCACTCATCAAATTGAACTGTTTTTCATACGCTGCCGTTTGGGCGAACTGCGACGCCTGCAGCTTCTGGTTGTCCTGCTGCGCCTGCGTCAACGCCTGCAACGCCCCCTCGACATTGCCGATCGCCTCCAGCACACGGCCGTACAGCGCGCCCGCCTGTGGCGAATCGTCTTGTTCGCCCACCAGCAGTCGCCGCAATTGCGAAGCCTGCCGAAATTCGAGCGAGGAAATGCTACCCGCCTCATCCGCCGACGCCGCGGTGGCATAGCTGCTTTGTAGCGCGGTCAGCGTCAATGCTACGGCGCTGTTGGCATCGGTCGTCGCCTGATTCAGCACCGTGACCAAATCATCGGGGATGACATTATTGGCTGCTTTCTGACGGTTAACGAACCCGGACAACTTCTCGATCACGTCCACCGAAAAAATAAGCTGTTCGATCAACACCGCAATATCGTCGGTGGTGTCTTTCACCTTATTACGGCTCTTTTCGGTCTGCTGTTGTACCTGTTGAGAATAGCGCCGCAGCTCTTCCACATTAGCCACCAGCGACTTGGCCTGATTAAGATGAGCGAGAGCGGTATCTTTTTTCGTGTCGGCGTCGCTGAGCAACGACGCAAAATAAGCCTGTTTGGCCGTCAATGCCGTTACCACGGACGTCAATTCGTTGACCCGGTATTGCGCGCTATTAACCTGATTCGTCAGCGCCTCAATCTCGGCATTTTTCTTTTCAGCGATGCCAATTTTCATATTTTTCACGGTATGCGCTCCTCACGGATTAGCTTTCGGTCTGTTGTTCGTTGTTTTCGTCCCCGCCGGCCGGCGCCGCCGTACTGTCGCCGGATGCGCTCACCGCAGGGGGCGCGCTGACGGAAGTCACGTCTTCGCTGCCGGCCAGCGCCACCAGCACCGCGGGCGTTGTCGCCCACAGCGACGACATGGCGCTGGCGTAAGCGTTCTGCGCGACGTTGTCAGAGGGGACGGTGAGCACCACCGGCAGATAGTACATACCGGCGATCAGCGGGGAGCCGAAGTTGTCGGTCATGTCATCCGGGATAGGCGCCTCCATAGTGCGAACCACCGCGCCATTGTCGATGTGCGTCGCTTTACAGTAGGCCAGTTGATAGTTGGCGCTGGATACCTGCGCCGCTATGGTCTTGTTGAAGTAGAAATTAATGAAGTTGCCGTTCGCGCTTTTTTCTTCAAACGAATCATCGGTCAGCAGGCCGCCGGTCAACGGCTGCCAGGCCGGCAGCAACATGACGCGAAACGCCTGCGCGCCAATATTGTCGGACTGAATGGTAAACAGGACGGATTTGTTATCCGTACTGAAACCAACGTCTTCCGCTACCGACAACGGTGTCTGCACGTTTACGCTCTGGGACGCGCTGGAAAGAATATTGCTGAAAGAATTGATGTATTTCTGGTAAGGCAGGCTCAGTACCATGTACAGATAGACCACGTAGTCCATGCCCGTGGTGAGCGGGTCGCCGTCAATATCGGTGATAGTCTTCCCATGATCCGGCAGCAGAATGGTGGTTTCATACGGCGCCGCCACCTGAACAAAACGCGATGTAGCATACGCGTTAAACAGCGCTTCTACCTGTTCCAGCTTCACCCCGGCGGATTTGTCCGCCCTGACGACAAACACATGGCAGACGGGGGCGGCATCCGGAATCGCGCCATCGTTTCCCTGATGCACGCCGGAGCCTGCCGGATAGGTTGGGAACGGTTGCGAATACGGGGTGAAACTGACCGTAATGCCATCCGCCTTATCCGTGACCGCCGCGGTCAGGCCAAAATTGAGCGCCTGATTACTGTCGGTCACGGTTTTCCGGATGGCGTGCATTTCCCGTTTAGCGTCCTCCAGCACGCCCTCAGCCTGCTTTTCAGCCTTACTGGCGCCGGCCACCGCTTTCTGGCCGGTCACCGCCTGCGCCGACAAGGCATCAAACTGGGCATTGGTGGCCGTCAGCAGCGTTTTTAAGACAGACTGGGACTTGGTCGCCTGATTCAGCAGGTCGGTGGCGATAATCTCCGAGCTGGCCGCCGCCGCATCCATCGCCTGTTTCGAAACATACTCCGCATAATTCGCGGTGGTGCGGATGAAACTGTTGGCTTCCAGCGTCTTCTTGTAAATATCGGTGCCATAGCACGCCGCGGCGGCGATATTCAGCGCGCTGCCCAACTCCGCCGCCAGTTTCGAAATCGCTTTGGCGGCCGTCTGGATATTGACGGCGGCCGTGGCGCTATTGGTCACGGTGGTCGCCGTCGCGGTCTGAATCTGCGTGGATGACGACAGCAGATTCGTCAGTAGATTATCGTTTTTGACCCCTTGCTCGCTGATAACCTGGCTGGCGAGAAGTTGCGCGCCGGTGGCCGTCAGGTTCTCGATGGCGTTCAACTGCGCGCCCTGCGCGTAATACAGGCTGTACTGCGCGCTGTACAACTGTGATTGCAGTTGCTGCTGTTGCGTATACAGGGCCGAGAGGGAGTTTCCCACCGTGTCCTGCAAGTTTTCTCTATACGAATTCATAGTCTCACCTTCCCCTTCATTCGTTGATTAACGATTTACGGCACACCGATTCACGGCACATCGACTCACGGCACATCTAAGCAACCCGGCGGTCAGACTGGCCAGGTGACATAAATCGGTTTGTTCATCCACGGTAACCGTACAATGGTGTACGACAGCGATGAGCGGCTGATCAGGATGTCGTACGATCGTCGCGTTACCACCAGTTCCCAGTACTCGCTTTTTTCCGTCAGCGCGCCCTCCCTGACCAGCCAGTTTCCGCGAAAACCCGCCACGGACGTCTTGCCTATCGCCGGCCAATACTGCGCAATGGCCTCAATCAGGCTATGAATGGTGGCGATCTCATCACTACTGATATCGACACCCGCTTCGAGCGGATGCGACAGCGGCAAGCCGCACAACAGTTTGTTCAACGCCAGCTCATGCTCTTCACTATGGCTCTGACCGGTTATCAGATATTGCAGGTAATGCACGGCGGCGCGCTGCGCATCGGCGCTGACAAACGCGTTGTCGCTCACCAGCCGTAACCGCTCGAACAGCGGCCTGATATAGCTCTGCAACAGCACCACGCCGGCATTTCCGACCACCAGCGGCATCGTTTGCGGAGCATCGTCATGGCGTGCGGGTTCTGCCGCCCGTGGTCGGGGCAGAGCGCGTGCCGGCGCATCGCCCCGCGCCAGCTCGTCGATCACCGCATCGAGCGCATGGCGCAGGCCGTGCCCGGCGGGCAGCCCCGGCGCACGCAATGCCCGACGCAACTGGGCGCGACTGCACCCGCCATCGCGCAACAATCGCCAGAACAGTTGCCTGACCAGCGCGTCGGTATCCATGCGCCCGTTGCCGGGCAGCAACCAGACATCCAGCAGGCACGCCAGCAAACACTGTTGCCGCACCGCCTGACTGACCATCGGCAACGCCAGCCGCGGCAGTAATGCGCGCAATGCCTGTACGGTCTGTATTGATATAGGTATGTCAGAATGGGCGAGCGCCTCCGCCACCGCGCTCAATGACAGATGATTCAGCAGCCGGGTCTTTACCGCGGGTTGCGGATAAAGCGGCCGGACGCATTGTGCGAAATGACGGGGCGCGCGCAGCAATAGCGTCATCAGCCAGGTCTGCTCATTGAATGGGATACCGCCCGTCGCCCTTGCCGATGCCGGCAACGTTCCATGCGTCAGCCAGCGCGCCAGCACATTTGCCGTATCGGGCCACGGCCAGCAGGACTCGCCGGGAGCCGTCGCGTCCGAACGCGCCCTTTCCTCCGGCGCGGCCGATAGCGGCGTCCCGGACGAGTCGACCGCGTCGCCACTGTTTTTTGGTGACGGTGTCACTAATCGATTGTCGTATTGGTCGTCACGCACTGCCGCCGGCGCGTCAACCACACTCAGCCAGCGGCGCCACAGCGCATCGGCTTTCGCGCCATCTGATGCCGTCGTCGCACCGGTCAGCCGCTGCTGCAACACCGTTGTGATCTCGTGTGGATAAACCGGCTGTTGCCGGCACCAGCGCAACAGCAGCCGCGCCATAAACTCGTCGACATCCGTCAGGCTGCCCGTCAGCGTGCGATGCGCCAGCCAGTACCTCCGCCATGTCTGACTTAATTGCAGCCAGAACAGCTGGCGAAGACGAAACAGCAAAAAAGCGTCGGAAACCGGTTCGACACCCACCGAGCGGGACAACGCCTGACGCGTCACGCTGACCAGGTCACGCCACAGCCGCTCCCGCTGCTCCGCGGTACGCCAGGCTGCCGGCAACCCCTCCGCCAGCCACTGCTGGCCTTGCGGCGTCCGGCTCAGCGCCTCCAGCAGCCGGTCGGCCTGCGGATGACTCAGCAGGCTATCCGGTCGGATCGCCGGCATGGCGACCGGACGCGGGCGCGCCAATTCCCCGCCGCCGGCCGCCAACGCATTCATGCTACTTTGGGCCGGCGCCGAAGCGCGCAGTAAACCCGGCGTTGCCGATGCCCGGCGCCGGCGGGCGGAGTAGTTCAGCAACAGCGGCGCCAGCGCGGCGTCCAGTTGGCCGAAGGTTCTGTCGGCACGGGCATTGTCACGCCACTCGGCGACGATTCTCGCCGCTGGCGCGGCGGTGTGCCGGGACAAGATCGACAGCAGGCGGTGCATCCATCGTCTGGCATTCTGCGGCCCGTCAAGATCGCTCAGCATCGCCTCGACCATCGCCTCCGCCAGTTCCCGCGTCACGCCGACCAGCCACCGCTCCTGCCGCTGCCAAACCTGAAGCGCCGCCAATAACGCCATCGCCGGGGCGCACAGCGTCGCGGACAACGCCGTCATCAACCGCTGCAGGTCGGACAACGTCACGCCACCGTCCCCCGCCAGCGCGGCAACCAGCCGCTGACTCAGTTGACGATTATCGGCGTGAGTCTGTCGTACCTGCCGCAATACGCTCCGCAGGCGGTCTGACGAGGACGGCATCAACAACACCGCACGCAGCCCGGCTCGCCCGAACGCGGCCTGAGACGCCCAATCCTGACGGCGCGCGCCGTGCGCCACAGTGCCGTCCCGCAGATAACGACCCAGCGGCTGCCAGAGGCTATCGTCACGCTGATGCGCGTTCAGCTGTTGCTTTTGCAGTTCATGCAGAATGGCCAGCAGCTCAAAGTGGCCCGGATGCAGTTGCTGTACCGACGCCTGCGTTAGCATCGTCAGCAACAGCGAATAGGCGATACGCGTCCGCTGGCTCAAGGCGAGCAGCGTCTCCTGCACAAACTGACGACGGCTGAAATGGCTGCCGGGGTTCACGAGCAGCCAGGCCAGCGACACGTCCCAGATGAGCCGGGAAGGACGGTGTTGCTGGCGGAGCGACATCTGCGTCCGGGTGACATGCAGCATGATGAAGCGGTGATCCTGAGGCGCCAGCACCTCCACCACCTGCGCCAGTTGCGCCTGATTCAGATGCCGCAGCAGGTGGTCGCGTACCTCGGCGGCGCGCCCTTCCTGCCGCAACAACGCCGCGGCGCGCGCCCGGTCCTGCCCGGCCAACCGCATCAACAACTCCGACAGGTGGATGCCTTCGCGCTGTTGCTGCAATATCGCTTCGCGGCGATGCAGCAGGCGCTGCAAATCACCCCATAACCCGCTGTCGTCCGGCGTTTCCGGCCGGGACACGTGCGCCCCCGCCTCGTCTTGCTGTAACCGCACCAGCGCCCGCAGGAACGACGGCGCGACCGCCCCGTCGCGCTGCAACCGGCTGACCGCCCGGCTTAGCTCGGCAATCAGCGTCTGAAAATCCAGTTGATAATGCTGCGCCATCTGCCACAGCGTCGAATGCACGAACTGCTGCGTATTGAACAGCGTGCCGCGATCCACCAACAGGTGCGTCAGGATCCAGTACCAGAGATGGGCGCCAAACCCGCTGTCCTGCCGGCGCACAATGGCATAGCGCTGCTGGCTGTCGCGCACCTGATCGGCGTAGCGGCAGATAAAGCGCGCATGCCAGGGCTCCAGCAACGTGACGGTACGGCGCAGGCGGTTGTCGCCCCACTGCCACGCGATACGCCGCCGCGCCGCCGCTTCCTGACCGGCGTGCCGTACCAGCGACGCCAGCTGGTGCGGCTGTTCGTCCAGCAATTGGTCCACCAGCGACAGCAGCGATGCGCGCTCGTGGTTCCACCAGGGCGATGTTCCGTGCCGCAGGAACCAGCGCAGCGTTTCCCGCGCCGTCGTGTCGGCGTCGGTTGCCGGACCGGCGGGGACGCGCGCAGGCAGACAACGCACCTGCTGTTGCAAAAACGCCCTGCCCAGCGCCTCTTCCAGCGCGGCCACCAGCCGCTGCGTCAGGGTTTCGTCCAGCGACAGCAGCGGCACGCTCCCCAGATCGACCTCCAGACGCTCGATACGCCAGCGATCTGTCGCCGGGCAATGCGCATCGAAAAACCGGCACAGAATCTCCGGCATGACCTGATGGCTCCACTGGCTCAACGCATTTTGCAGCGCCACCGCGTGCGCTTCCTGATCAAAGCGGGTTTGCCATTCGCAACGCGCAATCACATGGTCGGACACCGTCATGCATCCTCCCGGCCCAAGGCCTGCAACGCGGCCATCAATGCCGATTGCGCCGATGACGTCGCCGCCGGCTCTGTGTTCGCCGACTGAGCCTGACTGAGCTGACGCTGTTGATTGAACCAGACGCGATAAGCGTCGATCAGCGCCGCCATTTGCGGGTGGTTTCCACGCGCGACGCGCAGGCCGATATGCGCCGGCCAGTGCAACTGCTGCATGAGCGCCAGCCCATTCAGCAACGCGGGCTGGCCGGTTAGCGTTACGTAATCCGGCAGCGCCAGCGTCGCGCCAAGCCAGCCGCCCGGCGGCGTTAGCGCCGTATCGTCGGTTCCCGCCGGCGCGCCCGCCTCCGGCCGCAGCAGGGTATGCTCCACCAACAGCGCCCCCTGCCGGGACTGGCTCAGCCAGACCAGTTGATCCACATACTGCTGCACCCCTTCGGCTCGCATCCCCTCCGCCTCGCTCGGTAAGTTCAGCACCGGTTGTGCGCCGATCAAGACCGCCAGACCCGACGAACTTTTCCGCACCGAAACATCGCCGGTGACGTGATCGTCATCGGCCGATGGCACGTAGGTCCCCGGCGCCGGCGACGGCAGCCAGGCAAGAAACAGGCGGTCCTGCAACAGTCGCGCCAGCGTAGCGGCCAGCATCCGCAAATGACGCGGCAGCCCCAGCAGCAGAGCGCATTTCAGCTCAAATACGCTGACGTCGGCGTACGCCTGCGGCGGCAACCTGGCCTGACGCTCCAGCGCCGGCAAATCCCACTGCCCGTCATGGCGCAATAGCCGTTCGTCATCCCGGGAGGCGGCAATCACGCGCTGATTGCCGTCCTGCCGCAGCACCCCATCAAGGAGGCGCTGACGCCAGATTGCGCCTGACGCCGGGTCGCTATCGTCCGGCGACGCGGGTACCGAATCCAGGTAATGGATCAGCGCGTCACGGTGCTCAAAGCTTCTCTGGTATACCGACGTCAACAGAGCGCTCACGCTGGCCGGGCACTGATTCAGCCACTGGCGATAGTCTTCGTCGCCCAGTCGATAGCGCCCCGGCGACGGCAGCGATTGGGCGCGGGTAAAGTCGCACGCCTGCGCCCGGCGGTAGGAAAGCGCCTGTAGATTTTGCAGCCAAATGCTTTTGACGAAGATGCGGCTCTTCAACCTGCCGCCGAACCACTGCAACCCATCGATGATGTCGTTGTAGGCATCGGCGGGTTCGCCATGCCGGGCCAGCAGGTGGCTGAGCATCGCGTCCCGGCGTTGTTCCGCGTCCTCCGTGCTTTCCATCGCCTGCACCAGCCCGTAGTGGTAAGCGTTGAACGGGTCGCGCTGAAAACGTTGCCAGACCAATTCCGCCCGCAGGCGCGGGTCGTCGGGGTCCCCCGGATAGAAATACTGATAGCGCGATTCGCCCTGTAGCAGCGCCTGAACATCCGGCACGTCATACAGCGGCTGGCAGAAAAAAGTACGGATGGCCGGCTCGGCGGGCAGCCCCGCCAGCGGATCCGGTTTTGCCGACGGCGGCAAGGCGTTATCCGGCCGCAGCGTCGGGGTGCGGGTAAAGCTGAACGAAAACAGGTTGCCGAGGTTTGCCAGTTGCGAGAACTGGTTGGCAATCACCTGATCAAACATCAGCAGGTAGCCCTTCAGTTGCCGCGCCTGCGCCACCCGATAGTCCGGCGTATCCGCCTGCAACGAATTCGGCCCGACGGCGTAAATGTCTGGAAACGTGTTCTGGATCGAATAGTAGCTCTCGATATCGCGATAGCGCCCGGACGGCAGCGGCGGCGCCAGATCAACGCTTGCGTCCACGCTGCTGGCCTGATGCCGCGCATGGAGCTGCGCCAGCGCGTTGAGCGCCGTGATGTTGTCCGGCGGCGCGGCGGCGTTCCCTTGCGGGTTCGCTATCTGCGGAACGAAACGCAGACGGGCGATGCAATCAGCGGCGATCGTCAGGCTGGTCACCCCCGGTTGATGGCTGAATTGCCCTTGCTCGACGGCCAACACCCCCGGAATACTGCTGATCAGCACCACGATATCGATCAACTGGATGGTATTCCGTTTACCCGCCGACGCACTGTCGCCGGCCATCCAGCCGTTTTCCATCATCGGGCCGTTGAAGATTGCATCGGGCTCGATGCCCTGCTCCCGCAGTTGTCCATACCCCGACTGCTGTGCCAGCGGGCTGACGTAATCGGCCAGCACCCGATCGATACGGGTATAAATCTGCTGCGCGTCCGCCTCCGGAGACAGTAATAATCGCCCGCTAATCACCACCGGCTGCGCCTTCAGCAGCGTCGGCGGTAAAAAGTATTCCCCGATATTACGCTGGCTGTTCAGCAGGTCATGCACCCGCGTCGCCAGTTGTCGGGCTGCCGGGTCGCCGCCGCCCGGATCGCTATTGGCGATAATCGCCACCTGATACAACCCGGTAGGCTGCTGCTGTTGCATCACCGCGCTGAGATAGAGGTTGTCGACGTCAGGGATGCGATCAAGCACCAGACGCCGATAGTCCTCTTTGGTGATCGGTCCGGTGGTCAGAATCTGTTCCGCGGGGAAGAACTGCCGCGCGTAATCAATCTGGTGATTAGCCTGCGTCAGTACATCCTCAATCGGGAAACTGTTGACGTAACCCAATTCCGTCAAGGCATAGCAGAGCTGTTCCAGAATCGTGACGCCGGGATCGCTGTCGTTGTAGTTGCTCCAGCCATGACCGGCGATGGCCTTGATATGTTTAATCCCTTCCTGTTTGAGGAAGGTGAAGTTCTGTTCCGCCGGCAGCGGCCCGGCATTGATGCTGTTTGCCCCTACCTGTTGGTCTAACGGCAACGGCGCGGCCATATCGCTCATGCATACACCTCCGTCAGCGTGTTTTGCGGCATCGTCACGGCGTCCTGAGTCATTGACGACGCCGACAGCCCGGAACCGCCGGCGCGAATAAAGGTCAGTTGGTGGTCCAGTGCGGACACCAGCACCTGATCTTCGTCGGTTGGCTGCAACAGCGCGTCCTGCGCCGTTGTCTCACCAGACGGCGCCGCCGGAACCGCGGTTTCAGGATGCGCCGGCGCCAGTTTGCGCAATTGCAGCTGCTGGATCGCCGCCACATCATCAAAGCGGGTCAGGACGCTCGCCATCGCGGCGCTGCTGACGCCGGTAGCGATCGGGTATTGCGGCTGATCGGCCCGAATCCAGGGCGACAGGAACAGGTTGATGCTCTGCGTCAGCGCCTGCGCCAGATCGTTGGCGTTGGCCGTCGCGCTGATCACCAGCGTGGCGACGACCTGGACCGGTTCCGGGCGCAAATTGCACACGGACGCCTGCGCCATCGCCGACTGCCGGGACGACAGATACGCCAGTATCTGATTCAGCCCCTCACGCGGCACCGCCGGACGGAAAGCGCCCGCCGCACTGGCGTCGTCATATCCCTGCACCACCCCGAGGCGGACCTCGCCCGGCCGCGTCGCACTCAGGTTCTTCACGAAAAACAGGCCGGAATAGGCTTGTCGGGCCAGCAGAGCGCCGTCCCACTGGTTATGCATTCGGTCTTTGGTTTTCAGGCGCAGGCTGACGCGCTGGCGAAACAGCGTGTCGTCTTCCGCCGGGAATCCCCCCGTCGAGTCAAACGGCTGCACGATAGCGGCAATCGCCGGGTTTGCCGTCGTCAGCGCGGTGATGCTGCCAGCCGCCAGCCGCGGCTGCACGCCGGCGGGCAACGTCGTCAGCGTTTGCCGCTGCACCCGCATCCCCTGCGTATTGCAGTAGACCACCCGGACCCGCCGCGGCGCAGATTGGGTCAGCAGCAGCCAACCGCGCTGTGGCATTGCGCCGGGAGCATCGGCCTCGCTAGCCAGCACCGGCGTATCCAGCGCCATATCCGACGGCAGATCCAGCACGATCACCCCCGACGCGCTCAGGCCGCCGGTCTGATCGCTCAGTACGCCGAGCGGCTTCCAGCCCGTCTGGCTCCAGTAATACATCGGTATCGCCGCAGGCGACGATACCGTTGCAACCTCTTGCGCCAGTTCGATGAACAGGCTGAGACGACAGGGCGGCGCCACCGCCGTCAATGGCATGAAGACCGCGCAAGCCGCCTGACAGACCCCCTGATACAGCGCCAGCCCCGGCGTTGCTGTCGCCGCGTCCGGCTGTAACGCGACATCGGCGAGATTGACCTGCGGCGCCGTTGCGTCTGCCGACTGGCTGAAATAGCGATAACTCGTCAGCGTACCGAGATGCACCAGCGTAAATGCCTGCGTCAGCGTCTGTGGCTGAGTAAAATCCAGCGTCTGCCGGGCCCGATAGCTGGCAAGCACCTGGGTGACCTTCGGCGCCCACGGTGGATTCGGCATCGCCGTGGTATCGCCTTTACCCCAAAACGACATCAGCGCCTTGGCGTTTTCCAGGCTAATGTCGGCTACCAGTTGCGGGTACATGCCAAATCCAAAAGCGGGCGACGGCGCGCTGATCGTCATGCGCATCTGGGGCGACGGTATCGCCGCCGTGGCGTCGTCCGCAGGCGTGCGCCACGCTATCCCCGTCGGGAAACGGAAACTGAAGGTGCTGGTGGACGCGTTGGCGTTTACCTTGCCAGTCTGCGTCTGGGCAAACAGGCCGCCGGTCGTCTGAACCGCGTCATCCGAAAAACGCCGGGTCGGGTGCCAGAACCACTGCAGAATCCGCTGGAGCCATGAACGGCGTTTGGGCGGCTGCGGCAGCGGAACGTCATCGGCAGGCGGCGCTATCGTCAGGATGGCCGGTTGCGTTTGCCATCCCGTCGGCGTGTCGGCCTGCCAGTCGACCTGAAACGCGGTATTGCTGAATGTGGTGGCGCTGCCGCCGTGTTTATCGAGCCAGCGGTTATACGCGGCGTAGTACTGGCTTAAATCGGTCGGCGGGTGGTCCCAGAAAAATTGCAGGCTCAGCTGCGTCAGCGGCTGGCTGAACACGTCGGGCGCGCTCAGGCAGCAACGGTCGCCGAGCGCGGGCGTCGGCCCGAACACGGCCATCGGCTTACCGGCCGACAGCGGCGCGCCGTCGTTGAGCAAGGTCACCACCGGGCTTTGATTCACCGCTACCGCGATCTGCAACGTCAGCAACCGCGGCGCGTGTTGCAAATCGACCGTCGGCGGCAGCCATAACCGGCAATAAGGCAACGCGGTATCAAAGGCTGAGGATGGCGCCACGGCAAACGCCGCCACCGCCGGGAATGCTTCGTCCAGCGTCACGACCACGCTTATCTGCGCGGGCGTGTCCCCCTGCCGCCAGCGGCAATGCGCGGTGACATCCAGCCAGTGTTGCGCGCTGCTGAGCGCGACGGCCGCCTGTTGGTACGCGGCCACGTCGACGGGCTGGTCCAGCGTGAGCGTGAGCGTCAGTACGCGCTCGCCGGCGCTGAGGCAAAACATCGGGCTGGCGAATGCCAGTCCTTGCGTTCGCGCCTGAACGCCGTTGCCCCCAAACCAGTCGCTGGCAAGGATGTGGCGATGCGAATCGCGCCGGACCTGTGTGCTGTCGGGGAGCGTATCGACATAAAGTTGTTTGTCGCCGCTCTCGCCCGGCGCGTAATAACTGTTGATCACCGCGCCCAGACGTATCCCGTTAATCTCGGTGTCTTGCGTACTGGCAAAGGTTATCGGGTGCTGGTCGGCGTCGGTCCCGGCGAGAAACGCGGTGCCGGCCGCTATCGTCACCGGCGCCTGCCCGGCGACGAGCGTCAGGCAGAGGAAGGTCTGATCCGGCTCCGCCGGACGCGGCTGCTGCTGTAACAGCGTCCGGTAATAAAAATCGAGATGGCGGCGACTGAAACTGTTCAGCCCGGTCTGAGAGAACTGCAGGAGCCGGTTGAAGGCGATGACCAACGCCGTATCAGGAAAATCGTTCTGCTGGTCGCACAGGGCATAAAATGCGTCTTTGGCGCTGGTGATGACCTGCATAAAGAACGAAAACACCTGATGATAGAGCGTTTCGAGCATCGATAGCGCCGCCAGCATTGACGCCGGACGCGCGATTTGCGGGCCTCGGTTTTGCCATAATTCGCCGAATTGACCGACATCCGGCGTCGTCAGCGTCCAGCCCGGCCGCGCCTCCGCCAGATAACGCTGCGCGCTGATGCGCTGCCACAGGCATTCGGACAGCGATTGCGGGATAGCCTCCAGCACAAACTGGCGCAGCGGGTAGGCCGCCGCGCTCTGCGATAAATACACGCCCCAGGTGTTGATGTGTCCGAACATCGTATCCAGCAGCAGCAACAGCTGATGAACGGCCTCGGCGCGGTTGTCGGGCGTGTCTTCCGGCCCGGCCTGGCGGTTTAGCAGGCTGAGTTTGTACTGCGACAGCGGGCGCTGTAACTGACTGAAGCGAAAATGCAGCGGCTGATACGGCGTTTTACTGATCACCGCCAGCAGGATGGCCGGGTCTTTCAGCATCAGGGCGCGCCAGTTTCCCGCCGCCTGATTCCGGGCATCATAGAACACGACCAGATCGGCGATAGCCGCGGCAAACGCCAGGCGATCGCGCATATCACGATCGTCTATCGCGAGGCTGTCCGGATCCAGGCGGCGATTGATCTCGCCAAGCAACGTGTCGCTGTCAACGCTGGTGCGCACCCTGCTGCTCCACTGTCAGATTGGTCCCTTCAAGCAGAGAAAACGGGAACACATGATTGTGCCGCGTATTGGTCTGCCTGATGATGTAATCGATATGAATCGCCACCATCGAGGCTGGCTCGGGCAGGAACGTGACCTCCACAGACGCGACGCTGATGCGCGGCTCATCGTTCAGCAACGTGGTCCGCACCGACTGCGCGATTTCATTTTGTAGCGTCGCGTCCGGATGGCGAAACAGGAAGCTGCGCAGTTCGCTGCCGAAATAGGGCAGCAGGCTGCGCTCCCCGCGCTGCGTCTGCAAAATCAGGTCGATAGACTGGTTGATGTTGGCTTCGGCGCTATTCATCGCCACCTGCCGGACCGCCCCGGAAAATACCGGGGGAAACTGCCAGCCACGGCCGAGAAAGTGACTGTCGTCCATCCGCTATCCTCCGATAATCACCGTGAAATCCCCCAGCATGAGACTGCCGCCGTGCGCGGTGCTGTCGCCTATCCGCGCCGCGGGCATCCCGCCGATCAGCACGGTGGCTGACCCTTTGATAATGCTGTCCGGCGGCCCGACGCACACCAGCATGTCGCCCACTCTGGCGGCGGGCAGCTTGCCGATCAGCACGGTTGGGCATCCCGGCCCGACAACCGGCCCGCCCACATGGGGTATCGGCGGCAATCCCGGCGTAACCATTGGGCACTGGTGAAAGTCAGTCAGTCTTGCTGCTGGCGGCATCGCATCCTCTCCTTTATCGATTGATCATCATCGATCAGTTAATCATCACCACGGCGCCTTTGAGGGTCAGCTCGGCGCCGCCCTGAACTTCGGCGGTGGCGCTGCCTTTGGCGTTAAACGACATATCGGCGCTGGCGTTAACGTTCAGACCGGAGACTTTCACATCCCCTGACGACGCCTGAACCGTCACCCCCAGATTGCCTTTGATATTGACCTTCTGATCGGCCTGAATATTGATGGTGGACGGGCTTTTGATATCGATGCCGGACGACGACATCGTGATGGCATTGTTGTGCTGGTCGGTGATGCTGATTTGCTGTTTTTTATCATCCAGCACAATGACGTTATTGCCCTTCGTGGTGATCGTCATGATGCTATCCTTGTCATCGAAAACGATGCGCAGCTCGCTCTTCGTCACGATCGCTTTTTTGCTGTTTTCCGCGTTCGGGGTCAGTTCGCTGTAGGGTTTGCGGTTAGCGCTGTACACACTCCCGAGGATGATCGGGAAACGCGGGTCCTGATTAAGGAAACCGACAATCACTTCATCCCCGACTTCGGGCAGAAAAAAAGCCCCCACGCCGCTGCTGGAATAAAAATTCGCCAGCCGCGCCCACAGCCCCTTTCCGCCGTCATTGAACAGCGGCAATTCGACCAGAATGCGGTAAGCGTTGTCGGGATCCTGATCAGTCTTCTTCACGGTGGCGTTGTACAGCCCTTCAACGCCGGGCAGCAGCCCCGCCGCCGACGGCGCCATGACATCGTGCTCCTGCACGAACCACAGCGGCGATAGCCCCAGATCCGCGCAGGTAAACCAGTTACCGTCGGCGTAATCGTGTTCGATACCGGAAACAAAATAATCGCCGTCAAACCGGCTACCCATGCCGCTGATGGTCAGGTAGTTCCCGGCGGTCACGGCGGCATCGCCCTGAAAGCGAACCTCACCGGTGATCTTGGCCAGCTCGCTCTTGAGCATTTGCGCTTTGGACCACTGCGTCAGGGCGTCGTTATCCAGCGCGGCCGTGGTCTGCAAGGCGAAATCAGACAGCCCCACCACACCGGACAGCGTTTTGCTGCTGAGATTGCCCGGCCCGGCCAGGGAATTGGCGGCGGTGGCGGAAATGCATTGCTGGCTCTTGTCGTCCCACGCGCTGGCCTTGACCTGCGCCAGCTGGGTCACGGCGTTGAGCCCGGCGCTGAAATGGTACAGCCCGGCGCCGTAGGTCACCGTCAACACCGACTGGGTGTTTGCCGTGGGCGAGAAAACCGACACCGTCCCGTTCAGGGTGCTCACCACCAGCCCGTTCACCTCGGCGCGGCTCAGCATGAAGTCCCAGTCGCTGCAGTAGTACTGCACCAGTTCCGGCAGCGTCGCCGTCGTGCTGGTGATTTTTTTGCTCAGACCATACTGACCAATCAGCGTACTCATCACATCGCTGTCGGTTTTATTCTGATAAGCGGCGCTTTTGCGCCCCACGCTCATCTTGATCGCGCTATCGCGGCACTCAACCACCAGCAGCGGACCGACGCCGGGATTCACCTGCAAGGATTGCCGGGTGACGATGCCGGAGAACACCTTTTTATTGGTGCTGTCATACCCCAGGTTGATCACGATTTCCGCCCCCGGCACAAACGTTGACGAGGCGCTCACGGTGAAATTTTCCTGCGAGGCGCTGCCGTCCAGAATTTCCAGCGTGGCGCGGCTAATGTGATTGATTCGCTGCTGTATCTGAATGCGGCGGACCTGATAGTCCCCCGGAATCGCCGTACCGTTGGCGGTAATCTCGTGCGTCGCGACTCCGCCTGACGTCGCTCCGCCGCTCATGCGTCACCTCCACGCTTGAGCGGCGGCACGCGCAGCTGTAGCCCGGCGGGCAGCGAGCGGATCTTGTCGAGTTGATTGAACGCCGCCAACTGGACATAGCATTCCGGGTCGCGATAAATCATCTGGCTGATTTGCGGCAGGCTGTCGCCATCGACCACATCGACCCGGTGGGTCAGATCCGGCGATTTTTTGTCCTCCTGCTTAGCGGCGGTGGCCGGGTCAAGATAGGAAGTGAACTGCAGCGACACCCTGGCGCGCAGCGCCGTGCCGTCAGGTCGGAAAAAGGTATAGGTGGTGTCGAACCCCTGTAGCACGCCTTTGAACGACAGCCCCTGTCCCCAATAGATGACCACGTAATTGGGGCGATGAATATTGCCGTTGTAGTCGTACACCACCTTCTTCAACTGGGTCATTTCTTTGGTTAAATCCGTGCGTGTGCTGTCGACCACGCCGGTACAGTCGAGCACCATCTCAAAGCTCAGCTGTTCCCCGAGCGTGGCGCGATATTTGGACGACAGTTTGCCGCTGCCCGGGGCTTGTTCTTCGTTATAACTGACGCTGCGGTTGATTCGGACTTGTTCAGGGTTGAGTATCACCACGAACTCGCCGCCGGCGACCTTGCTGGTGAACTTTTCATCACTGTAGGCCACCATCCGCATTTTCTTTAATCCGCCCATCGCACCCTTCCTGCCTCAGTTACTTTTCCATTCCGCGTGTTTTTTACGCGTGTTTTCATCGGCGCTGGTTGGCTCACGCACGGTGACTGGCGTTACACGCCGGTCACCGCTCCAGCGGGTGATGCCGCTCCCGCTTTTCCAACTGCCGCAGGCACTCCTGGACAATGCGCTGTTTAAGCGCCTGCAACTGCGCCGGATCCAGTTCGGCGGCCGCCGTCGTGTTCTGGCTCTGGATGTCGGTTTTAATCACCAACTCGCGGATTTCCACAGGCATGGTCAGTCATCTCCCAGTGAAAGGGTTTCAAAATTGGGCATTTCGAAGTACTGGTAGGCGAACTCCAGCGTTTCAATAAATATTTCACTTTCCTGCGACTTCAGGCTGCTGCCGGACCACTTCACCGGATAGGCGGCGATAAAATTCCAGTCCATGCTGACGTTGCCGTTTTCATTCAGCAGCCAGACCTTGATATCGCGGGTTTTGATCGGTGCGGACACGCCGTTGTCCAGCGTGTCCTTCACCCAACTAATCAACGCCGATTCCGCATTGAGCACGCCGCGCCGCAGGACCAGATTCTGAAACGTCGTGTGGGCGGGCAGCCGATACTTAAACCGGTTCTCCCCGCCGCACACCACCTCTTCAATCCCCATTTCTTTGCTCAGCCCGCTGACTTCCTGAAAGGCAGCATCGTTGCTGCCCATGCCGGAAATCGAAACGCTGAAGTAAAAGCTGGTCTGCAGGTTAAGAGCCATTGGTCACAAGCAATTGTTCATGGGCGATTTCCAGGGTATCCACCGCCACTTCATTGGCGTCGGACTTCAGGTCGGTGCCGGTGATTTTGGTCGGCCAGGCATTGTTCAATTGCCATTGCATGGTGACCGCGCCATTTTCATCCAGCAGTTTGATCAGCACCGTTCGCCGTTTGACGGTGTTCATCTCGATTTCGTCCATCCATTTCCAGAAGTTGTTGTCGTTGACAAACACGCCGCGCTTCATCGTGATGTTGCCGAACTTCGCAATCCCCGGCATTTTGATGGTCGAGAACAAGGTACTGTTGCTGTGACGGTACTCAATCACCTGAACCTCTTTGTCCATACCGGACACTTCCTGAAACGCTACCCCTTTCAATTCCGAGCCGAGATCGACCTCAAACCGGAATTTGGGCATCGGCCATGTGCTGCCTTCTTTGCTGCCGTCATCTGCCATGAGCATGCTCCTTAACAGTTGCTAATCAATGTGTTGAATAGAGTGAACCCCACAACCGGACTTAGCCCGACTTCGCCATTTCCTGCTCAAAGGTGATCACGAGGAATTCCGCCGGCCGGACGATCGCCACCTTGACCGTCACATTCAGGAAGCCGTTCAGCAGGTCATCGCCGGTCATGGTCGAGCCCAGCCCGCAGAGCACCTGAAACGCATCGGCCGCCGACGCCCCCTGCAAACCGCCCTCTTTCCAGATAGACGTCAGGAAGCTGATGATCTCGCTGCGGACCGCCGCCCAGGTATTGGCGTTATTGGGTTCAAACACATAGGCGCGCGCCGCGAGTTTGACCGACTGCTCCAGAAAGGTCATGGTTCGGCGTACCGACACATAGCGCCAGTCCTGACTGTTGCCATCGAGCGTCCGGGCGCCCCAGATCAAAATGCCTTGCCCGTTGAAAAAACGGATCGCGTTGATCGATTTGCCCGACACCGCATTCACATTGAGATCCGCCTGCTGGGCATCCGTCAGGCGGATCGGCAGGTGCGCGGCCCCGACGATGCTGGTGTTCGCTGGGGCGTGCCAGACGCCGTTCAGGTTATCGTTAACGGTGTAGACGCCGGCCACCGCGCCGCTGGGCGGCAGTATGTTCGCGCTGGTCAACACGTGATTGATGATTTGCGAGTAGGTCTGCGACGCGTTGAGCAATGCCGCATTCAACTGCGAGTTGGTCATCGGATTGGTGGCGGGCGGGGTTTCAATCATGCCGATGATCTTGGCGACGACGGCATTCGGCGCCGACGGCGGATTCAGGATCGGCGCCAGTTGTTTGATATCGCCGCCAAACAGGTTGGTGAAGTTGATATCGCTGCTCTGCATGATCGTGGTGCCCACGAACGGGTAATAGGCGGCCCCGTAATTCAGCCCGTTCGATCCGGTGTTATTGCGGAACGTTTCAATATCGTTGGTGTACATGATGGGGTCCGGCGCATTGCCGCCAATGATATCGAACAGGCAAACCGCGGTTTGCAGCTCCGCCGCCTGCAGCAACATGCTCTGCATCAGCGTGCCGTTGTCGTCCACCGACAGCAGCGTCGCTTCCGGGCAGATATAGATGGTCGGCTCTTGCTCGTTCTGCAACAACGCCAGCCCCCGTTGCAGATCCGCCAGCGTCACGTTCGGGTTAACGAGCGGCGCGCCGACATCGCCCGCTTTGCCGCTGGAAGCGCCATAGGTGCCGACGGACACGATATACGCATCGCCCCCGCCGTTCTGGTAAAACAGCCGGATGCTGTTATAGAGGTAATAGACCGTATTCGGGTCTGGCACAATAGAATAGTAACTGCCGTTCAGCAGCAGATACTCTCCCTGAGCAGGCTGGCTCTTCTGCTCTACCAGATAGTATTCCGGGTTGTATTGTGACGCGGGATCCGCCGGCGGCGCCGGATTCGGATTCATGTAGATGGCCTGAAACTCGGCAAAGGACGTGATCTTCTGCGCCTTGTTATAGTATGACTTGCCCTGATATTCCGCATTGGGTGTGTAGCCGATGAAGGCCGGAACCGCTGTGGCGACAGGGACCACAGAGTTCGGAAACGCATTCAGCTCATTGATGTACACACCCGGAGTTTTGATGTTGGATGCTAGCATGTCGTGGTTTTCCTTTGGTTCACTGAGTGAAATTCCTGTACTTCATTGATTGACTGCCCGATAGCGTCTGGCTGTCGCCCTTCAACCGCGGTTTGCCGCCGACCGGCCGCGTCGGTCAGACGTACACATACATGACCGATACCGGCAAGTTATCGTCGGCGCGGTGTGTAAACGGCTGAGTGCCCGCCGGGGTCGGCAGCGCCGATAAGATGCGCCGCTGCCGGGCGCCGCCATCGGGCGTATCGGCAAGCTGGCTGTCCATCAGCGACAGGCGCTGCGCCGGTACCTGCTGAAAGGCGATCGCCGACATACTGCGGGTAACCCACCCGTCCGATTCACCGGATTCCGCTGTCAACGCGGCAGGCGACGAGAACGCTACCTGACCGGAGGTATCCACCACCTGCGGACCTTGTAGCCGGATCTGGCCGCGCGGAATCACGCGGTATTCCCAGGTGGTGGCACGCGGCTGCAAACTGACGGCGTAGGACTGTCGGGTCGCCAGGTCATCCGGATGACAACAGATCTCCGCCACCGCGCCATCCGGCGCATCGTCGCTCGCCGGCGCGCCGGCGATCAGTTGAGCGGTATCCTGAGCGGCGCCCTCGCTCATCACGCGCTGGCTGCTAAACCCCAGCACGCCTTGCCAGTCGAGCGGCATATCGGTGATGAGCACAAAATACGGACGGGGCTGAACCACCCAAAAACGGAATGGCTGTGCATCCGCCAGCGTGGCGTAATACTGCAGGAATGCCGCCCGCCCGGTTATCGCACCCCCATAGAAGCGCCACGTATTGCCGAACGCCACCAGTTGCAAACCAAAGCGCCGCATCTGACGCCGGGTGTATTCATCCGGCACCAGCGAGGCTTCCCGCCAGTCCCCTTGCGGAAAATAGTGGTGCTGCAAGATGAGTTCCGCGATCGCAAACATCAGGGCGATACCTTATTGGTGACGTGCTGCAATACCGGTGTTTCACCCGCAATCTGATTCGACTGAATAGCGATGTGACGAATTTTGTAAATAATCGATGGTTGATACCGCGCGCCTAATGCGCTCCAGAGATTTTGCGTTTTTTCATAGGATGAATTCTCTATTTCGAATTGCAACTGCGTTAAATCATCCGGCATATCGGGAAATTTCCGTCTGACCAGCGTGGGGCTCGCCTGGAAAAAGGCGATGGTGGCGGATAGAAATTTCAAGGCTTCATGGTAATCGTCAAAGTGTGCGGTAAATAAAACGTCAAGATTAAACCTTACCGCAGGCATTATTTGCCTGACGCTGGTATTTTCCGGGCTGCTCGCTGAACGGCCGCCATAAAAGGGCTTTATAGTTTCATGTTCGAGATTGATCAGCGTCAGCACCATCTTATTCTGATTTTTCAATGGATAGCTGCCATTCAGCTCCACCAGATTATTCACCACGACCAGTTCGCCGTCACTGTCAAATTGATGGCATAATTGTTGGCTCAATATGTTTTTAACGTAGCCTAGCGCGTCATCAATCATCAGAAATCCCTTATATACCCGTCATACTTCAGGTTGCAGGATTGCAGTTTTCCTGTAATTCGAATTATTTCGGGTATGTCGCGAAAATTAATCCGCAAAAAATTCACACAAAACCAGTCTGCGCAAAAATAAAATCATTTTTGCGTAAAGAAAACGATAATAATCCATCTGTCTTTTATATAGAGAGAAATATAAAAAAGACAACACAACACGCGTCAGAAAAAATCTGATGACAAACGGTTATTTTATGATGAATAAGGTGGCGTCGTATGCAATTTGAATACGTTGTGTATTGCCTCCGGCTGTAATCTGCTTTCCGTTAATATTATTGAAAAATGAATAGGATCAGGCTGTTTCGCAACATCCCTTTTATCATCCACAGTTGTTTTTCAGTATAAGCAGAAAATCCAAAAAAACCACAGATGCGCCAGAGTATAAATAAAAAATTCATAATTCATTGAATTTGCTTTTATTTATACGCCAGACTTTTTCGCTAAAAAATAACGGCGGTTCAATAGACAACAAAATGATTTTAGTCTACAGCCTGTCATGATGCGTGCGCACCAAACGAATAAAAAAGGCCATTCAGTCACGACTGAATGGCCTGCTATATGGAATAAAACAGACTGCCCCACGGCTGTGGGGCAGTGACGCATCAAATGCTACGGCGGGAAAAATCTTTCGGGCGGAACCCCAGTGCCGCCAGCGAGGCAAAATAGCTAACGACGCCAGCTGCCACGACCCCCAGCAGACGCAACATCCGCTCCGTCATATTGCCCTGCTCCCAGGGTGGCATCCATAGATTCAGCGCGAGCAGTACCGCAGACATCACCACAACGGCCGTCACCAGCTTCATCAAAAATACCTTCCAGCCCTGCAGAGGTTCAAAGATACGCTGACGACGCAACTGCCAGAACAACAACCCGGCGTTGAGACAGGACGCCAGACCAATCGACAGCGACAGCCCGGCATGTTGCAGCGGGCCGATGAATACCAGGTTCATCAGTTGGGTCATCACCAGCGTCACCATGCCAATTTTTACCGGCGTTTTAATATCCTGTCGTGCGTAAAAACCCGGCACCAGCACTTTTACCAGAATCAACCCCATCAGCCCGATGGAGTAAGCGACCAGCGCACGCTGGGTCATCAGCGCGTCGAAGGCGCTGAACTTACCGTACTGGAACAATGCCACGGTCAGCGGCTTGGCCAGCACCCCCAGCGCGACCGTGGCCGGCAGCGCCAGCAGGAAACAGAGCCGCAGCCCCCAGTCCAGCAGCCGTGAATACTCCTGCTGATTGCCGCTGGCGACGCTTTTCGACAGCGACGGCAACAGAATCGTCCCCAGCGCCACGCCCAGCACGCCGGATGGAAACTCCATCAGCCGGTCGGCGTAGTACATCCAGGACACCGCCCCCTGGCTGAGGAACGACGCAAAAATAGTATTGATGATCAGTGAAATCTGGCTGACCGACACGCCGAGGATCGCCGGAGCCATCAGCTTCATCACCCGGCTGACGCTGGGGTCGCGGAACTTGATGCGCGGCAGCACCAGCATGCCGATTTTCTTCAGATACGGCAGTTGGTAGCCCAGTTGCAACACCCCGCCCACTATGACCGCCCAGCCCAGCGCCATCACCGGCGGATTAAACCAGCGCGCGCCCAGCAACGCAAAACCAATCATGCTGATGTTCAGTAGCGTCGGCGCAAACGCCGGCACCGAAAAACGGTTCCAGGTATTCAGCACCGACCCCGCCATCGAGGTGAGCGAAATCAGTAAAATATAGGGAAAGGTAACCCGCAGCAGCGCCGAGGTCAGTTCAAAGCGCTCCGGCGTCGAGGCAAACCCCGGCGCGGTCACCATGATCACCCAGGGCGCAACCAGCATCCCGGCCACCGTCACCAACGCCAGTATTAGCGTCAGCATCCCGGATACGTAGGCCAGAAAGGTACGCGCCGCCTCCTCGCCCTGCTGACTCTTGTATTCCGCCAGGATGGGCACAAACGCCTGGGAAAACGCGCCTTCGGCAAAAACGCGCCGCAGCAGATTCGGCAGTTTGAACGCCACAAAAAACGCGTCGGTCGCCATACCGGCGCCGAACACGCGGGCGACGATCGCGTCACGCACGAACCCCAGCACACGGGAAAGCATGGTCATGGAACTGACCGCAGCCAGTGATTTCAGTAGATTCATTCAGTTGTTCTGAGTATGGGAAAGAGAGGATGGCGGGTAAAACCGGCTCGTCCGCCATGTCCATGACGGTCAAACCGCCCGCGACGGTCAGTGCCTGCAACAGAAGTACTGACTCTGACCTGTAACGCCGCAGCGGCTATCGCGGCACACAGCCTAGTCGATTGCACCGCCAATAGCCACACGGATGCCCGATGGCCGCTGTTTTTTTCAGCGTTTTCTCAACAACATCTCGATCACCCGTTGCGCATGCAACGCCTGATCGCCGGAGGTTAACGGCGGCGTGTGCGAAACCACCGCGTCGATAAAATGCCGGACCGCGCCCGCAAAACCACGCTGTTCCAGCGTGCTCTGCCAGGACGGCGCCGGATGCAGCGACACTGTGCCACCGCGCTCTTCACGCCACTCCCGCAGGTTATCCACCTGATACCAGCCGCCATCATTGACCAGTTGCACGCTTTCACGCTGGCTGCCGGCCTGACGGTGCATACTGGTGGTGATCACCCCATAAGCGCTCTGGAACTGGTGTTCGGCGTAAATCAACTGCCCCTGCGGATTGCAGCGTAGCAGGCCGCCGCACAGCGTGGCCGGCGCGTCCGCCAGCCACAAGGCGGTGTCCACCACGTGCAGATAGTCATCCAGCAGAGTAAACGCCAGCGGATGCGGCCCGATATTATCGATGCGGTGTTTTTCCATGCGCAGGCTGTCCGGAAAAGGCCGCAGTTGCCGGAGCCGTTGATAAAGCGGCGCAAAGCGACGGTTGAACCCCACCATCAGCAACAGATTACGGCTGGTCGCCAGCGCCACCAGCTCTTCCGCCTGCGCCAGCGTTTCCGCCAGCGGCTTGTCCACATAGACGTGTTTGCCTGCCAACAGCAACGTTTTGACGACGTCGTAATGGCTGGCGGTGCTGCTGTGTACAAACACCGCGTCGCACTGGCTGCTCAACGCGTCCAGAGAGGAAAAGCAAGGAATACGGTACTGCTGACACAGCTGCCGGGCCCGCTCCTGCCCCGGCGACCAGGCGCCAGTCAGTTGCCAGTGATCGGCGTGCGACAAGATCGGCAAATAGGCCTTGCGGGCGATATCGCCCAATCCGGCCACCCCGATACGTAATGATTTCATGCTCTCGCTCCCGGTAACGTGCTGCATTCAGGCTGCCGTCAGGCAAGGCGCGCCTGTAAATCGGCTAACTGCGCCCGTAACTCGGCGACCTCGTTTTCCAGTGCGGAAACCCGCGCGGCCAGCCCGCCTTCGGCAGGTTCGTCGACGGGTTCAGAGGGCGCGACATCCACCACCTCGCCGCTGAACAGGTGCATAAAGCGGCTTTCGCGCTTGCCAGGCTCCCGCGCCAGTCTCGCCACAAACGGCCCGTCCTCGCGCTGCTGCAACTGCTGCAGCACGTTTTCCACCTCGTCCATATCGGCAAATTCGTATAAACGGGCAGCCCGGGTACGAAGCTCGCCCGGCGTCTGCGCGCCACGCAACAGCAAGGTGGTCACCAGCGCCACTTCGGCCGTCGAAAATTTCAGGTCGCCGAACTCGGAGTTGCAGAAACGGTGTTCGTATTTCATCACCCGGTTGCCAAAACCGCTGACGGTGCGCAGAAAATGCCGTTTAACCAGCAGGTCCAACGTTTGCTGCACCTCGCTTTCCGTCAGGTCCATCACCGGCTCGCGGTTGGTTTTCTGATTACAGGCGGCGGTCAGGCCATTCAGGGACATCGGGTACTGTTCCGGGGTAGTTACCTGTTTTTCCAGCAAGCACCCGATTACCCGCGCTTCGCGGGGCGTCAGTTGGTATTTCATGGCTCATCCTCATTCACCCGCATGCTCAGCGCATCGGCGTCCATTCATTATTGGTCAGGGCGGTCAGCACGTGGTCCTGCCACTTGCCGTCAATCAACAGGTAGTTTTTGGCGTAGCCTTCCTTTTCGAACCCAAGCCGGGCCAGCAGGTTGCCGCTGCGCTGATTGTGCGGCATATAGTTAGCCATGATGCGGTGCATATGTTGCTGACGCTGCATGTAGCGCAGCGCCGACTGCAACGCCTCGTACATCATCCCTTGTCCCTGCCACTTTTCACCCAGCGAATAGCCGAGGTAGCAGGCGTGGAAAGAGCCGCGCAGCACGTTGCTGAAGTTGGCGACGCCCCGCACCTCGTTTTCATCCGGGTCCAGCAGCAAAAAGTAGTAGGCGCTGCCCTGTTTGTGCATATCGCAGATCACGCTCAGCCGCGCCTGCCAGCCGGAAGGGTAACAGTGGCTGGCATCGCGTACCGGCTCCCAGGGTTTCAAAAAATCACGGTTTTCCGCGTAATACTCAGCCAGACGCCAGGCATCGCGTTCGTGCGCCAGACGGACCACCAGCCGATCCGTGGTCAGACGGACCCTGGGTGTCGTTGAGCGATAGCCAAACATGCCTTCCCCCCTCAGGTGACGGATTGTCGATGAATAAATTTTATTGATGCGGTCAACGCCGACGCGGCGGACGCCATAACAGGATAAATCACCAATAGCGCTTACTATAAACACATAAATTCCATAGCGTAAAATCATGACCGCCGAGTTATTGCACAATCGACACGCCGTACTGACTTTTTTTCTTAAACTGCGCGTCAGATAACTGTTGAACGATAAAAAAATTTATTAGCCGGGTACTCTATCGCAACGGCGCAATCGGCGAGAGAATAGACAGGCTGCATTCCTTTCTTCTTTCCTCGTGGTGAAACATGTCATTGATGACGCAGGCCCGCAGCCTGGGTAAATATTTTCTGCTGCTGGATAACATGCTGGTGGTATTGGGTTTCTTCGTGGTATTTCCGTTGATTTCCATTCGCTTTGTCGATCAGATGGGCTGGGCGGCGCTAACGGTCGGGGTAGCACTGGGTCTGCGTCAATTCACCCAGCAGGGACTCGGCATTTTCGGCGGCGCCATCGCCGACCGGTTCGGCGCCAAACCGATGATCGTCACCGGCATGCTGCTGCGTGCCTCCGGTTTTGTGTTCATGGCGCTGGCCACTACGCCGCTGATGCTGATGCTCTCCTGCGTGCTGTCGGCGCTGGGCGGCACCCTGTTCGAGCCGCCGCGCAACGCGATGGTCATCAAGCTGACCCGGCCGCACGAACGCAGCCGCTTTTTCTCGCTGTTAATGATGCAGGACAACGCCGGCGCAGTGATTGGCGCCCTGATCGGTAGCTGGTTGATGCAATACAACTTTTCGGTAGTGTGCTGGGCCGGCGCGGCGGTGTTCGTGCTGGCGGCCGCGCTGAATGCCCTGCTGCTGCCCGCCTATCGCATTTCCACCATTCGCACCCCGATTCGCGAAGGAATGATGCGGGTAATGCGCGACCGTCGCTTCGTCGTCTATGTGCTGACGCTGACCGGTTACTTCATGCTGGGCGTACAGGTGCTGTTGATGATGCCGATCATGGTTAACGAACTGGCCGGCACGCCGTCCGCGGTGAAATGGATGTACGCCATTGAAGCCGCGCTATCGCTGACGCTGCTTTACCCGGTCGCCCGCTGGAGTGAAAAACGCTACCGTCTGGAACAACGGCTAATGTTCGGGCTGTTCATCATGACCCTGAGCCTGATTCCGATGGGTATGGTCACCAGCCTGCAATGGCTGTTGGGTCTGATCGGGCTGTTTTACATTGGCTCCATCATCGCCGAGCCGGCGCGGGAAACGCTGGGCGCATCGCTGGCCGACGCCCGCGCCCGCGGCAGCTATATGGGGTTCAGCCGTATGGGGCTGGCGCTGGGCGGCGCGCTCGGCTACAGCGGCGGCGGCTGGCTGTTCGATACCGGAAAAGCGCTCGGCCAACCGGCCTTGCCCTGGTGCATGCTGGGCATCATCGGCATGCTGACCCTGGCCGCCCTGTACTGGCAGTTCCATCTGAAGCGCATCGAACCCGCCATGCTGAGCGAGCACTGATCCACCGCACCAAACCCTGCCAACGCACGGGGCGCTCTCGTCGCCCCGCTTTTATCTTCAATTTCCACCTGTTGCAGCGCACATTGGCTACGACGAACATTTTTTCGACGTACATTTTTTGCGACGTACATTTTTTTGCGACGTACATTGCACATGGACGAGCCGGCGCTGACGATAGATAATCCCGCACGACATCATGATCGCGGTAGCGTCCGATACGACGCCGCTCAACCCAAGGAGTTCCGGTATGAAACTGTTTGTCTATGAACATTGTCCTTTCTGCGTGAAGGCACGCATGATTTTCGGCCTGAAGCAGTTGCCGGTGGAATTACGCGTGTTGTCCAACGAGGATGAAGCCACGCCGATTTCGATGGTTGGTCAGAAAATGGTGCCGATTCTGCAAAAAGAGGACGGCAGCTACATGCCGGAAAGTCTGGATATCGTGAAATACGTCGACGCGCTGGACGGCAAACCGGTACTGACCGGCCCCGTCAATCCGGCCATCGACGCCTGGATCCGCAAGGTGTATGAATACGCGCCGCGCCTGCTGATTCCGCGTTTCTCCCGCGCCGACTTCGAAGAGTTCGCTACCGACGCCGGCCGCAACTACTTTATCCACAAGAAAGAGGGGCAAATCGGCAGCTTCGATACCCATTTCAGCCAGACGGCCGCGTTGATCAGCCAACTGGAAGGCGACCTGCAAGCGCTGGCGCCGCTGATTGTTTCGCCGCAGGCGTGCAACGGCACGCTGTCGCTGGATGACATCAATCTGTTTGCCCTGCTGCGCTCACTGACCATCGTCGCCGACGTCAATGTCCCGCCGGCCGTCGCCGCCTACTGCAACACGCTGTCCCAGAATGCCGACATCGATCTGCTGATCGAACAGGCGCAATAACCCCTTGTTGCCGCCGTCACTACCGGCTGACGGCGGCGTTTAGGTCTATTCCTATTGGCGATATCACCGGAATAACGCACCCTGCCGGCATTCCTCGCTCGGCGAGGGAGTCATGGAAAACAAGAGGTTATAACAATGAAAAAATCGGGACTGGCCGCTCTGGCGCTGCTGGGGACACTGCTGATAAGCGGGTGCAACCAGCTGGCGCAATACAGCCTGAGCGAGCAGGAAATCAATCAGTATTTACAACAGCATAATGACTACCAGAAGCAACTGGGCGTTCCCGGCGTGGTGGATGCGCAAATTACGCTGACCGAGCTGACCAGCCAGATCGGTCGCGCGGAACCCGGCAAAGTGACGCTGAGCGGCAACGCCAAGGTCGATATCAGTTCGCTGCTGGGTAAACAGCAGGCAGACATGAAACTGACGCTGAAAGCGCAGCCGGTGTTCAACAAGGACGAAGGCGCCATCTATCTGAAAGACATGGAATTGGTGGATTACAGCGTTCAGCCGGAGAAATTACAAACGGTGCTGCAAACGCTGACGCCCTACCTGAATCAGTCGTTGAAAAGCTACTTTGACCAAAAACCCGCCTACGTGCTGAACCCGGAGCGCAACAACAAAGAAGCGCTGGCGAAGAAACTGGCCAAAGGCATCGAAGTGAAGCCCGGCCAGTTGGTTATCATGTTGACCGACTAATGTTGACCGATAAGAAACAAACGGGTGGCGTTCGCCACCTACTTTTTACTGTTCAGACGCCTCGTCATCCAACTCTTCGTCGTCTTCCGCCAGCTCATCCCGCATCGCTTCCAGCGCTTCACGGCAAATGATCGCCAGCGTGCGATAAAACGCGGTGGTGGCATGGCTTTCCACCTTGCCCAGAAAGCGATCGCTCCATGTCAGCAGGTAGCGGTCAAAAAATGCCGACTGCGCGGCGGTTTCATCCTCCTGCGCCTGATCTTCCAGCCAGGAAGCGGCCAACAGCAAGGCGCCGAAATGGTCCACCGGCCCGTCGCCCAGCGGCATACCACGCTGTTGCAAAAACGCGCGCACCTCAGCTTCCTGCTCTGCCGGATCCCAACTGGAACGTCGCGGCGGCACCGACGGCTGCGCGCCGAATAATGCGTCATAATCCGCGCTCATCGCCGGCAAATCAACGCTGCGCTGCCAGCGCGCCATCAGCTCATCCTGCGCCAGCGGCCATTGTTGCGCCAGCTTGCCTTGCGCAATCAGATTAAACAACGGCGCCAGCAGCGGATCCTGCGGCGGGCGGTTAAACAGCGAGCCGAGAATACGGCACACTACGGAAAATTCATTCATCTCATCAACCTGTAAAAAGACATGACGGCGCGCCTAGGTGACAACGTCACAAATCCGCAAACTCCGGAATCGCGGGCTTACCGCGCTGCTCCAGAAAATCCAGCACCCGACGCGGGCTGACATTCAACACGCGATCCTGCGGAAAATCAACGTCCCGCATAATGCGTTCACAATGCGGAAACTCGCCCAGCGACCAGGCGATATGCGAATCCGACCCCAGCGCCAGATAACCGCCGGCATCGCGCACCGCTTCGGCCACCGCTCGGCAATTCGGCTCGCTGCCCTTGCGGGAATGGGTAAAAGACGAGTTATTCAGTTCCAGCGCTACGTTATATTTGGCGGCGGCTTGCGCAACCGCGCGGATATCAATCGGGAATTTTGGGTTGCCGGGATGACTAATGATATGCACCGAGCCCTGCGCCATCGCGGCAATCATCGCTTCGGTATGGGTATCGCGGTCCTGCGGAGGAAACACCGGTTCGTGGAAACCAGCGATAATCAGGTCCATGCAATCCAGCATCGGCCCGGTGCAATCAATATCGCCCGCCAGATTCTTGATGTTGGCTTCAATGCCGCGCAGGATGCCGATACCGTCCACGACGCGCGGCCAGACGCGCATATTGATGAAATGCCAGTAATGCGGCGCATCCGCCATATCCGGGCCGTGATCGGTAATTGCAAACAGGCGGATCTGTTTGGCTTTGGCTTCAGCCACGTAGTCATGCAGGGTGCTGTAGGCGTGGGTGCTGGCGACGGTGTGCATGTGTAAATCGACGGGATACATGGTTTCTCCTGACTCGGCATTGATAAGCCAGCATAGCATTTATCCCGCACCGGCACAGCCGAGGCGTCGGCGCGATAACCACAAATTAACAGAACTGAAACATTCGCCACCTCGTTGCACGCCCGAACCACCGGTCAACAACACGAACTGGCGAGTAAAGCAGCATATTGCGCTAAGTTTGGCTAAACGCACGTTTTTATGAAAGAAGTGTGTTGACGCTGCAGCGGATTTTCCCTAGAGTAGCGCCCCGTTGCCCCTGATGGCAACGACCCGGTGAGGTGTCCGAGTGGCTGAAGGAGCACGCCTGGAAAGTGTGTATACGTGAAAACGTATCGAGGGTTCGAATCCCTCCCTCACCGCCAGATTAAAAACAAAAACCCCAGACGAAAGTCTGGGGTTTTTGTTTTTAAACCGATGATCGGCCTGACGAGAATCCGCGACAGGGTTCGGTAAAACGGCTTGTCGTTTTGGGGCGCCGCAGGCGGCCCGCAGGGCGAGCGCAACGCGCGAGTCAATCCCGAGCGGGCCAGTTCAACCTCGCCTGCCCTTTTCCAGATTTCAGGCATAAGACTGATTTTCTTGTTTATGAGCCCTCAATAGTAGATTGTAGCGGGTATTCACAACAAAATAGGAGACAGCCCCCTACGCCATACACTTTGCATACAGTATCAGTGTCACTATCAATGGCTACCACCAGTCCCTATTTAGGTTATAGGCGGACCAGCTTTCGATCACAAGTCGAACATAATGGTTCCCGCGTATTCATACCACTTTAAGGATCTGGTAACTATCAGCTATTTTCACCCCATAAGAATCGTCAGTTAATCATTAGTTTCGACGTTTTTTTGCATAAATCGCACTTTAGTGTTATAATAAATGTAACTTAAGACCATTTTTTATGGTGAGAAAATGCTAATTGATTTTTCTGTACAAAATTACAAATCGTTTAATTCAAAACAAGAGTTAAGTATGGTTGCGTCAACTTCAACCAAAGAAAGCTATAACTTAGACAGTGTTAAGGAAGTAAATAACTTCGGTATTAAAAGTGTTCTAAAAAGTGCTGCTATTTTTGGTGCTAATGCTTCAGGAAAATCTAATTTAACGAATGCTCTTTATACCTTTAAGGCAATAGTATTAAAATCTTTAGAATCAATTGATGATAAAAGTACAAGAATGGCTGTGCCATTCTTATTAAAAGAGAATTACTTTGATGAAAACACAGAGTTCGAAGTAACTTTCTTAGCAAAAGAGAATTTATATCGTTACGGTATATCTATTAAAGGTGAGAACATTGCAGAAGAATGGCTCTATTGGACAAAATCATCTAGGGAAACCCAATTGTTTCATAGAGAGGGTCAAAGCATAAAGTTCAATCAACGTTCTTTTCCTGAAGCAAAGTCATTTGTTAATTTTGACGGAAATACTTGGGTGATAGAAAAAACAAAATCTTTTGTTCCATTTCTAACTGTGTTGTCACAATTTAACGGTGAGAAATCGGTAGTCGTGACGGATTGGTTTCAGGATCTGAGGATAGTTTCTGGTTTGAACGATTATGGATTCAAAGATTTCACAACCAATCTTTTTGCGGAAAATAGTGAATTTAAGAACTGGTCTTTAGGAATTCTAGAATCCCTTCAAATCAAAGATATAGTAATAAGCGAGGTCGAAGAAAACATACCATTCCCAAAATCCCGTAGAGATATTGATGACATTGACTTAAATGATGCCATAAGAAAACTAGAAGGATTTATAGAAAGAACTAAAATTAAAAAAAAGAAAATAGAGATTATTAAATCCAACAAAAAAACTGGTGAATTTTTTTCATTCCCTTTATCTTTTGAGTCTGAAGGAACAAAAAAATTAATATATTTACTTGGCCCCTTGTTTGATGTGATAAAAAATGAAAAAATCTTAGTGATTGATGAATTTGATAACAAATTTCATACCCTACTATGCAAGTTTATTATTGAACTATATAACAAAAACAATCACGGGAGCAGTCAAATGATTATTACTTGTCATGATACAAATTTATTGACAAAAGATTTTTTCCGAAGAGACCAAATTTGGTTTATAGAAAAAAATGACCGGAATGAAAGCGAGATATATTCTCTTGTTGAGTACAAAGAGCATTACACAAGAAAGGAAGGAAGTTATAGCAAAGACTATCTATTTGGGAAATATGGTGCAATTCCACTTTTTAGCTCTGTGGATAGTCTCGGAGTGGCTCTTAATGGCTAACAGGGATATAGGTAAGACGAGAACTCGTAGAGAAAATACAAGAGAAGAGCGTAAAGTTGTTCAAAATAGGGAGTTAATGACTTTCAGCTTCAAATATTTTGACCAATCCCAACCCCTGAGAGTTCCTGAAACTATTGATCTTTGGCAAGAGTCCAGACTTCTCAAGCCCTTTTTTAATAGGTTGATTGAGATATCAAAATTAACTAGAGATGAAGCATTAGGACAGAGGCAAATAAAGATATATGGAGATTTTCCTCCCAGCGAAAAAACCGCTTTCACTCATCCTCAGCATGTTGAGGAAAATGTGGCATGGGCTGTTATTGAAGGTATTGGCGGAAAACCTAGAGTTGCCGGCTTTGTTTCTGAAAGTACATTCTATGTTGTTTTTTTGGATAGCGAGCATAAATTCTGGATATCTGAAAAAAGGCATACATAAAAACGTTTAAGATGACGCTTACAGCGTACCTAATTTTGGTGTCATGCTATAATATGGTTTTATTTAATACCATCAAAGCTTTATATGAAGATGAACAGATTTTCCATAAAAAACTGATTTATAAAAAATTATATTAACGATTAAATAAAAAACCAACTTTAACACATCAAGCAGAGAGTCGTATGTTTGGAAAAGTTAAATTCCACCCGTGGATAAACCTGACAAAAAGACGGGATATCGCCGGAAAAGATCTTCCCGGCGTATATATGATCGCCAGAAGTGAAACTGAACCTTCTGATTATCGTTCCAACAACGCATCCATCATCTATATCGGCGAAACGACAAGTCAAACGCTTGGTAAGCGAATTCATCAATTCGCTGTATCCGCCTTTAACGAGAAACCCGGTCATTCTGGTGGCAATACTTTTCGCAGAAACAAAAAAGTATTCGGGGATGTGCCAGAAAGCATGCTTTGGGTATCTGTATGCCCTATCCAAATAGACGATATTTATACATCAGCATACATAAGATATTTAGAGCGCAGGCAAATTCTGAAGTTTGTTTGCGCTCACGGTGCGTTACCCACGTGCAATAGTAAGTAGTATTTACGGCTACACCCTAATCCCCCCAATACCTCACCGCCTTCCGCTCCCGCTCATCCACCGTCAGCGAGAACACGTCCGGCCGGGCGTAGTGGCCGACCACGTCCAGATCATAACGGGCGCCGACCAGCAGGTCGGTGTCGATTTCCGCCGTCAGCAAGCCGGCCTGACCGGTCAGCGGCCCGGCCAGTACGTTGCCCAGCGGATCGACGATCAGGCTGCCGCCGTTGATCAGCGGCCGTTGCGGATCCCAGCCGGGCACCTCAATGCCCAACGCGGCAGGCGACGGCTGCACCTGACAGGCGGTAATCACGAAGCAGCGCCCTTCGTGGGCGATATGCCGCATCGAGGCTTGCCAGATATCGCGTTCGTCCACCGTCGGCGCGCACCAGATCTGTACCCCTTTGCCGTACATCGCCATACGCAGCAATGGCATGTAGTTTTCCCAACAGATCGCCGCGCCGACTTTACCCACCGGTGAATCCAGCACCGTCAAGGTGGAACCGTCGCCCTGCCCCCAGATCAGCCGCTCGGCGCCGGTGGGCATCAGTTTGCGGTGCTTGCCCGCCAGCCCGGCCTCCGGCGTGAAAAACAACGCCGTGCAATATAGCGTGTTGCCGTCACGTTCAATGGCGCCCACCACCAGCGTGGCGCCGGTACGAGCCGACAACGCCGCCAGCGCCGCACACTCTTCGCCATCCAGATCGACGGCGTGGTGGTAATACTGTGCAAACGCTTCGCGCCCTTGCGGCAGGCGATAGCCCAGATAGGTGCCGAACGTCTCGCCCTTCGGGTATCCCCCCAATAGCGCTTCCGGCATGACCACCAGCTTCGCGCCGCTGCGGGCAATGTCCCCTTCCCATGCCAGAATCGCCTCCAGCGTCGCTGCTTTGCCAGCGGGTGAACTCCCGATTTGCAATGCTGCCACCACCGATGTCGCCATAGTTTGTTCTCCGGTTAGTTGCGATGGCCCGACGGGCCAGCGATAGTGATATGCTGCCTATCCCGCTGAGTTGAATGAAGCCCATTTCGTTGTTGATTGATATGAATGAAATAAATATCAGCAGTCTGGATTTGAACCTGCTCAAAACCTTTGAAGCGTTATACGAGGAAGGCAGCGCCAGCCGGGCCGGCTTACGCCTTGGCATCACCCAGTCCGCCGTCAGCGCGGCGCTAAAACGGCTGAAGCAGTGGTACGGCGACCCGCTGTTCGTGCGTACCGGGCGAGGTTTGATGCCGACGCCGCGGGCACATGAGCTGCAACCGCTGGTCAGCGATGCGCTCAACAAGTGCCGTGAAACGCTGACGTTGCTTCAACCCAATCCGCAGGCGTATGCCGGCCGCACCGTAACCCTGGGGCTGTCGGATGATTTTGAACTGGCGCTGGGGCAGGCGCTGATCGCCCGCCTGCAACAGCGGGCGCCGGGATTACGGCTGGTGTTTCGTCAGGCCCACAGTCAGATCGCGGCGGACCTGCTGCTGCGCCACGAACTGGATCTGGCGCTGACGGCTGGCGGCTTCAGCTACCGCTCACTCTCGAAGGTACAGGTCGCCAGCGGCGGCTATGCCTGTCTGGTGGTCCGTGACGTGACCGCACTATCGCTGGAGCGGTTTATTCAGACGCCGCACCTGCTGATCTCGCACGGCGGGCACATCGGGCTGGTGGATGAACAGCTGGCGGAACAGGGGCTCAGTCGGCGTATTGCCGCCTCCACCACCCATTTTGCCGCGATCCCCTGGCTGTTGCAGGATGACACCCTGTTGGCGACGCTGCCCGCCCACGCCGCTCAGGCCATCGCCGCCCGTACGCCACATCTGCGCTGCCTGCCTTGTCCGTTGTCCATGCCGGATTATGCCATCGAGCTGGGATTCCGGCCGACCGTCATACGTGACAGCGCGGTTCGTCTGGTGCGTGAAACGCTCAGCCAGTTGGCGGGCGAGTTTCAGTGGTTCGCGCCGGCTCGCCCGTTATCTGAGCGGTGATAGCCGGCGTTTGCACTGGCGTATAGGCCACGTCATGCACGTTTCTGCACGATCTCCCATTACGATAGCGCTCACGTCGTATTACCGAGCTTAAGCCCGAACCAGACTTAACCCGGCCTGCGCAAAAGGCGCAATAACCTCATCCGGGACGGTGGATTCCACAATCAGCGTGCCGGCCATGGCTAATTCGCCAATCGCATAGCGGGAGGCCACGTTCAGCTTATCCTGCGTCGCCATGACCACCGTTTCCGCCGCGCGCGCCGCCAGCGCCCGCTTGATATACGCCTCTTCCAGATCGCCGGTACTGAACCCCGCCTGCGGATGCACGCCGGTCACCCCCATAAAAAACACGTCGGCCCGAATCGGAGCCAGCGCTTCCACCGCAGCGGCACCCACCGCCACCAGAGAGTGTTTGTAGAGACGCCCGCCAATCAATACCACCTCAATGCCCGGATGGTTTACCAGCGCCACCGCCACGCTCGGGCTGTGGGTCACCACCGTGGCGGTCAGCGTAAGCGGCAGAGATTTCACCAGTTCGCCGCTGGTGGTGCCGCCGTCAATCATCACCACCTGCCCCGGCAGGATCATGGCGGCCGCGGCCCGCGCCAGCTGATGTTTGGCGCCTGTCGCCATCCGGCTGCGCGCTTCAAAGCTGACCACCGTGCCGGACGCGGGCAACGCGCCGCCGTGCACTCGTTGCAATCGGCCCTCGCTGGCCAGCTCCCGCAAATCACGCCGGATGGTATCTTCCGATACGCCAAATGCCTCGCTCAATTGTTTCGCCAGCACCTGCCCTTCGGCCGCCAGTTGTTCCAGAATCCGCTGTTTACGCTGCGTGGTCAGCATGATGTTCCCCGAATGAGTCAGTCACCCCCCTTATTTACCTGATACTGCCTGATTTTGCACGTTTTATGGTTATTAGCACGCTTTTCCGGCACAAATGAATGCACGAAATTGCATGATAACAATTGAGATCGCACGAAAGATTACGTTAGGATAACCGCTCACTACTTGTTCAGGAGAGTCATGATGCTTGCCACACGGGACCGGATACGCATTATCGACAGCGTTGTATTGGCTAACGATTGGTATCTGCTGAAAAAAACCACCTTCGACTTTCTGCGCCGCGATGGCACCTGGCAGCGGCAGAGCCGGGAAACCTATGATCGCGGCAACGGCGCCGTTATCCTGCTGTATCATCGCCAGAAACAGACGCTGCTGCTGACCCGCCAGTTTCGCTTCCCCGTGTTCGTCAACGGGCACGACGGGATGCTGATTGAAGCCGCCGCCGGCCTGCTCGACCACGCGGAACCCGAGGTGCGTATTCGCGCCGAGGCGGAGGAAGAAACCGGCTACCGGGTATTTAATGTCCGCAAGGTGATGGAGTCGTACATGAGCCCCGGTTCGGTGACGGAAAAACTCTACTTCTTTCTGGGCGAATACGACGACCATTCCCGTATCAGCGCGGGCGGCGGCGTGGAGGACGAAGGCGAAGACGTGGAAACGCTGGAAATGACCCTGCCGCAGGCACTGGCGGCAATTGACGACGGCACGATTATGGACGCCAAAACCATCATGCTGGTGCAATACGTCGCACTGCATCGCTGCCTGCCGTTCGACGGCACGAAGCGTTAATGCCAATTCCCTGAATTTTGATAAGTTTTTCGGCGAGTGTAATAACTCGCCGTTCCCCTGAACATAATCCTGAACGTAATAATGGATGACTGAATCATCATGATGAAACTGTATTATTCTCCCGGCGCCTGCTCAATGGCATCCCATATCATTCTGCGCGAATCCGGGCTGCCTTTTACCGCAGTCCCCGTGAACCTTGCCACGCATACGCTGGAAGACGGCTCCGATTACTACCACATCCATGCCGCCGGGCAAGTGCCGTTGCTGGAGCTGGAAAATGGCGCGCGCCTGAGCGAAGGCGTCGCCATCCTGCAATATCTGGCCGATCAGGCTCCTGCCAAAGCGCTGGCGCCGGAAAACGGTACGCTGGGCCGCTACCAGTTGCAGGAAGCCCTGAACTTCATCAGTTCCGAACTGCACAAATCCTTCTCGCCGCTCTTTCGCCCGAATACGCACGAAAGTACGCAGGCCACGGCGCGTGAACGTCTGCGCACGCTGTTCAACCGTATTAATCAGCGCCTGAGCACCCAGCCCTGGTTTTGCGGCGACACCTTCAGTGTGGCGGACGCCTACCTGTTCACCGTAACGCGCTGGGCTGGTTACGTCGGTATTGAGCTTGCCGACCTGAACGCGCTTAACGCCTATATGACGCGCGTCGCCGAACGACCGGCGGTAAAAGCGACGCTGGCGGCGGAACACCGCGACTGATGGTTATTCATGTGCGCGTACCGCGCACATGTTCTTTTCCCCACCCGGTGGGGAAAAATAATAATTAGCCAAAGAATTACTTGTCATCTTTATTTATTTCACTTCGATTATTATGCGTCTTTCTTTTTTTAGGATGACAACCAACGATAAATCGCCCCTTAGATTCACAGCTCGCCAACCCGTTTATTCAACAGACGTTTTTAATAAAAATCCCCCTGAAAATTGACATTTCGCGTTTTTATCTTCATACACTATTACACCTGTCTGCGATCATCGCACAGGTTTTACGGTTATTTATTCCCCGTTTTCGATCTTAAAAAATAAGGTCAATGGCAAAGGTTCATGGGTTATTTATCCGTGTTCAGGGGTGTGCTCATCGCATCCGAATGCGTTTATCAACACAAATTGGGCACGAGAATGCGTGCCTGAAACACAGAAATACACGACAGGAGAGGGTTATGAAGAAAATATGTTCGTTACTGGCCGGATTGATGCTGGCTGCCGGCATCATGTCCAGTCCCGCCGTTCAGGCCAAAGGTCAGGCGGGCGTTTTTGATTACTACCTGCTGACCTTATCCTGGTCGCCTACTTTCTGCCTGACCCACGCCAATAATGAACAGTGCACCAAAGGGTATGGCTTTGTGTTGCACGGTTTATGGCCGCAATATGCCAACGGCGGCTGGCCGCAGGACTGCCCGCCGATTACCGCGCTTACCGCGCAGGAGCGCAAATACGGCAATACCCTGTTCCCCACCGATACCTTGCTCACCCACGAATGGACTAAACACGGTACCTGCAGCGGACTGGGAGCGAATGGTTACCTTCAGGCGGCAGATAACGCGCTGACCAAGGTGAAAATTCCGGCCAGTTTCCAGGCGCCGGTCAAGCCGTTGCAACTGACGGCGCAGCAGATTCTGACCGCGTTTCACCAGAGTAATCCCGCGCTGCCGCAAGAGAGTATCGTCGCAGTTTGCAGCGGCGCGGAACTGTCTGAAATCCGCGTCTGTATGGACAAAGACCTGAACTTCCAGTCCTGCGGCAAAGCGGTAAAAACCCAGTGTCGCGACGGTAACATCCGCGTTCCTAACGTGCGTTGATCCGTTCTCTCGTGCCTGACGCACGGTAGAATGCTCCTTTTAGCCCGCCTGACGGCGGGCTTACTGTCAGTGAATGTAGATACATTGAATAACAATATTTACTTTTGTAAAGATTTCTATTGTATTTATTCTGCATGTGAAATATCACTGTCATCCGGGATCGTTAGCATGCCCGGTTGGACATACCCCATTCACCCCAGTGCAGGTATACAGCATGTTTTTGTTTTCACCTCAGGACAGCACCTACACCAGGATGTTGTGCCAGTTTGAATTTCAGGCGCAACAGGAAGGGATTACCCGTCAGACAATGGCTGCCGCGGTAGTATTCCGGGGCGGAATTCTGCTGGTGCGCCGTAGCGCCAACGATCCGGTGCTGCCCGGCCACTGGGAGATCCCCGGCGGCAGCCGCGAGCCCGGCGATCACAACCTGCTTGCCACCCTGATGCGGGAATTACAGCAAGAGACCGGCCTGCGGTTGCGTTATATCCGTCATTATCTGGGCTTTTTCGATTATCTGACGCCGGTTAACGAGAAAGTTCGTCAGTGGAATTTTCTGGTCGACGTCATGCAGGAAGAGGTGTGTCTGAATGGACAAGAGCACGATGCCTGGCAGATCGTGCGTCAGCCTGCGGATATTCCGGAAGACTGCCCCATCAGCGAAGAGAGTCGCTTTGTCGTCAACGCCGCGATTCGTATGCTATAACCGCCGTAAATGCGATAACCGGAAACAATGGCCCCGGTGCGCCGGGGCCTGATAACGCTTACACCAGTTGGCCGAGGGAAGCCGGTTCGAACCCTTTGAGGGTTTCCAGCTCCTGCTGGCGGACTTTTGCGGCCCAGTTTGGATCGGTCAGCAGCGCACGCCCCACCGCGATCAAATCAAACTCATCACGCGCCATGCGGTCCAGCAGTTTATCGAGGCTAGCCGGGTTGGAGCCTTTGCCGGCAAAGGCGCTGAAGAATTCATCCGACAGCCCGACGGAACCCACGCTGATCGTGGCCGCTCCGGTCACTTTTTTGGTCCAGCCGGCGAAGTTCAGGCCGTTTTCGCCATCCACATCCGGGAATTCCGGTTCCCAGAAACGACGCTGGGAGCAGTGCAGAATATCCACACCGGCGGACACCAGCGGCGCCAGCCAGTCTTCCAGCGCCAGCGGCGTCGGCGCCAGACGGGCGCTGTAATCCTGCTGTTTCCACTGGCTAACGCGCAGAATCAACGGGAAGTCCGGTCCTACCGCTTCGCGGACGCTCTTCACTACCTCGGCGGCAAACCGTGCGCGTTGTTTGATCGTCGCGCCGCCGAATGCATCGGTGCGCTGGTTGGTTCCGCCCCAGAAGAACTGGTCGATCAGGTAGCCGTGCGCGCCGTGCAGTTCCAGCGTATCAAAACCCAGACGTTTCGCGTCGGCAGCCGCGCGGCCAAATGCGGAAATGGTATCGGCGATGTCTTCATCGGTCATGGCATGGCCGCGTTCCACCTCCGGCGAGAACAAACCAGACGGGCTTTCGATGTAATCCGGCTCCCAATCCACGCCGTTAAGCGGTGCCGAACCGACATGCCACAGCTGCGGCCCCATTTTGCCGCCCGCGGCGTGGACCTCGTTAATCACCTTCTGCCAGCCATTCAGCGCGCGTTCGCCGTGGAAGAACGGAATGCCGGGATGGTTACGCGAACCGGGACGATCCACCACGGTGCCTTCCGACAGAATCAGGCCTACCTCGCCTTGCGCCCGACGGCGATAATAGGCGGCAATATCATCGCCCGGAATGCCTTCAGGCGCGAAGGTGCGGGTCATCGGCGCCATCACGATACGGTTTTTTAATTCCAGCGTTTTTAGCGTAAACGGACGGAACAGAACTTCAGTATTAGCCATGTAATTCATCTCCTTGGGCATGAACCCGTGATGGTATACAATGTAAACCTGGTGTCAATCAGGCACATGAATGCTACCAGGTAGCCTAAAGGAAACCACTATATGCTGAAACCCTGCGTATCCCCGTTCTCGCATGCCAACTGCCCCAGCCGCTTTCTGCTGGAACAGATCGCCGATAAATGGTCGGTGCTGGTGCTGGGCGCGCTGTGTGAAAAACCACTACGCTTTAACGAAATCAAACGCAGCCTGGAAGGCATTACGCAAAAAGCGCTGACGCAGTGTCTGCGCAAACTGGAGCGCAACGGTATCGTGGAGCGGCGGGTGCTGACTTTCTCGCCGATTGCGGTGGAATACCACATCACCCCGCTCGGACACACCCTGAAAGAACCGTTTCAGGCGCTTTACCGCTGGACGGTGGAATACCTGCCGCAAGTGGCGCTGGCGCGGGAAGTCTTTGATCAACGACAGGAAGAACAAACCCGAGCGATGTCCGACAGCAACGCCTGAATGAAGGTCGTCAATGCGCGGACATCGCCTGTCAGGCGAGCGGTATCAGGACACGGTAAACGACATCATCATGCCGGTGTCTTCATGCTCCAGCAGATGGCAATGCGCCATAAACGCCCGCTCTTTCGGCGCCGGGTGATTGAACTGCACCAGCACCTCGCTGCGAGCGCCTTCCACATGCACAATGTCTTTCCAGCCACGCCGGTGTGCGGCGGGCGGTTTGCCATTTTCGGACAGGATGCGAAAACGGGTGCCGTGAATATGGAAGGGATGCAGCATCATGTCGCCTTGCCCGGATATGCTCCACACCTCGACGTCGCCGCGCCGGACGTCAAACAGGGGCTGCCCCATCTGGAACGCCGCGCCATTGATGCGGTTGCCGGACAGGATATCCAACGGCGCCGACGCCTGACCTGTCTGATGGTTCATACCGCCGTGGTTCATACCGCCGTGGTTCATACCGCTGTGGTTCATACCTCCGTGATTCATTCCACCCTGATCCATGCCGCCATGATTCATGCTCATACCGCCATGCTGCATTCCGGACGACGCGGATGACGACATGTCCATACCACCCTGCGACATCCCCTGCATAGCGCCGTGTCCCGCCATATCCATGCCCGCCATCGCCTGCATGCCATAGCGCTGCATCAGCGCCTGCATACCCAGCATATCGAGCTGCGGGTCCATGGTTAGCTGCAGTTGGCGCGTTTTTAGCCCCGCCGTTGACGGCAGCGCCGGCAGTGTCGCCAACGTTTCCGGCAGCGCGCCGGCGCCGGGTTGCAGGGTTGGCTGAATGCGTAATACCGGCAAGGGCTGATCAAACGGCGGCACGCTCATCCCCATCTGTGTAACCGGCAGCGTCACCACATCGAACGCCTTACCGTCACGTGCATCCACCAGCACCTCAAAACGTTCACCCATCAGTACGTTCAATGCGCTCACTGCCACCGGCTCCGCCAGCAGTCCGCCATCGCTGCCAATCACATACAGCGGTCGCCCATCGCTGGCCGCCAGCGTCAGCGAACGCGCGTTACAGCCGTTCAGGACCCGCAGCCGCAGCCACCCGCGCGGCGCGGCATGTTGCGGGTAGCGCGCGCCGTTGGTCAGCATCAGATCGCCAAACCAGCCGACCGCCGCCGACATAACATCCAGTTGATAGTCAATTTGCCCTTTCGTATCCAGACGTTTGTCTTGCAGGATCAGCGGGATATCATCCACGCCCCACTGCGACGGCAGCGGCAATGCCCGGCTGGCGGCATCCTGAATCAGAATCAGGCCGCCCAGCCCCATCGCCACCTGACGGCCGGTCACTCCGTGGGTATGCGGATGAAACCACGCTGTCGCCGCCGGCTGCTCGACCCGGAACGCGGCGGTCCAGGTTTTGCCCGGCGCGATCTCCGCCTGCGGACCGCCATCCGCATTGCCCGGAATTTCCAGCCCATGCCAGTGCAGCGTTGTGGTTTCAGGTAGGGTGTTGGTAACGTTGAGGGTCACCGCCTGCCCCTGCTCCAGTTGCAGCGCCGGCCCCAGAAATCCGCCGTTGACGCCCCAGGTGGCGGTTTCCAGCCCTGTCAGCCAGCGCATGCTGCCGGTCTGCAACTTCAGGGCGATATTGCCGCCCGCATCCGGCGCCAGCAGCGGCGGCACCGGCAAGGTCGGGCGCTCCTCGGCCCAGCCGAAACGGCTCCACCAGGGCAAAGCGCTAGCCGCCCCCAGCATGGCGCCCAATTTGATAAACTCGCGGCGACGCATACGTCTCTCCTCCATGCGGATATCATTCAGGAAAATGATTGGTAGTCGCTGGCAGACTGCACCTTCCAGTAACAGGAAGGTCAAGCGTTTTTATTCCATTCCACTACGTATTTCCATACTGTGAATATAAGGCTCGACAGAATCCAAGCCCGTCTCAGGCACAACAAAAAGACATTTTATTAAACAGTAGATATATTTTTATTTTTCATCAGTCAGCCGTTATAACCGCTGAATGCTTTACTCGGACCACTCTGATTTTACTCCAGCGCATTTCAGCTCCCGCGCCTCGCTTTGCAATAATAACGCCGACGACAATGTCATTATCGGTAATACACCGTATAGCGAGATGAAAAATGAATTATCCCTTTGTTTCCGCTTTGCTATCAGAAATAGCACCCACATTAGGCATCCAAATCGAATTTGAGCCGGAATTCAGTTTTGTCGGTGAAATAATATTCCCTGACGGAAAGAAACATTTATTCAAAAACACCAATCTCAACCTTAACCCTTCCGCATCCTCGGCTATCGCTCAGGACAAGTCCTACACGAAATATTTCTTGCGCAAAAATGGGTTTAACGTGCCGCTGGGAAAAACCTTCTTTTCGGAAACGCTGAATAACCGACTGGCGCCGGAAAGCAGAAGAGGCATTGCTGCCGCCGGACGGTTTGCCGGCTCGCTCGGGTTGCCGGTATTTGTAAAACCCAACAATCTGAGTCAGGGAGCCTGGGTCACCAAAGTTTATGATATGCCGTCGATGGCGGCGATCTGCAACCATATTTTTTCCCGCACGGATGTGTTATTGGTGGAACAAGTGTGTCAGGGGCGGGACTACCGGGTGGTGGTGCTGGGTGGAACCGTGATCTCGGCATACGAGCGATTTCCGCTGGCCGTTTATGGCGATGGCGTGCGGACAATCCAGCAACTGCTGGTCGCGGCGCAACAGAGTCTGACTCATCGCGGGCGCCCCGGCAGCCAGATTAACCCGCACGACCCGCGTATCGATATCAAGCTGGCCGATATGGGCCTGAGCCGCAAGACCATTCTGCCTGCGGGGCAGAAAACCTTTCTTCTTGATAACGCCAATCTTTCCACTGGCGGAACCTCGGTGGATTTTACCGATACCATCCATCAAAGCTTCGCCGAGTTGGCAATAACGGCCACGGCGTCATTGGGGTTGCGTATCGCCGGCGTGGATATTATCTGTCGTGATTTATGTACGGATGCCGCTACACAGCCCTGGAATATTATCGAAATCAATTCTGCGCCGGGATTAAACAATTACGCAGCGCTAGGACCGGAGCAACGAGAGCGCGTGAAAGCCCTTTACCGGCAAATCCTGCTGCTGATTCAACAGGAAAGCACCATCACACAGCATTAATTGAGCGGATAAAAACGCCGCAACACGGCAACCGGAAAAAGCCCGTCATCCATGACGCGGCCCGATTGAAAAGGTGTTCAGTTTACAGGGTGTTCTGCTTAAATGGCGCTTCGCAATTATTCGGAGCACGTCAGACCTGAATAATTGCAGAGCGTGCCTAATATTCCTTTCGTCCCAGCCAGCACTCTTTCAAAATACTGCCGCGTACGCCCATATCCAGCAACGGACGTGGCGGGATATAACTGGGTCGACCCAACGCCTGCATATCAGCGATCAGCGGGTTATCGACGCCGGTCGCCAGATCCGCCAGCGTGCTGCCTGCGACGGTCTGCTTAGAGATACCGGCGCCGTTGCACCCCACGGCGGCATACAAATTATCGCTATATTTTCCCCAGCCCGGCGCCCCGTTACGGGTGACGCTGATCATGCCGGACCAGGTATGGGCAACCGATACCTCGGCCAGTTGCGGGAAGCGGGACAGAAAAATCGCCTGATGCTGCCGCGTAATCTCCGCAGTGTGGCGCGCCGTGACAGTGTAACTCGGCACATAAGCCACATGCTGGCGAATCAGGAAACGACGATCGCGGGTGTAACGCAGCGTAGCGCCCGCGATGGCATTAGCCGGCGTCATACCCCACTCGCCAATCTGGCCGATCCGCTGTTGCTGTTCCGCCGTCAGCGGTTCAGTGAGCGTGGCAAACGTCGACAACCCCACCACCTGACGGGAGAACATCGGCAGTTGCCGGGCGCAGCCGTTGGTCGCCACCATCAGATGCCGGGCTCGCACCTCGCCGTAAGGCGTGCGCACCCGCACCGTTTTGCCGGGTTGGATCTCCAGCGCCGGCGAGCGCTCATACAGCGTCACGTTGTCGGGCAGGCTATCCGCCAGCCCCCGCACCAGCGCCGCCGGGTTGAGCAACACGCAATTCGGCGTATGGATCGCCGCATGGTAATAGGACGTACCCAGCTTGCGGGCCAGCGCATCGCCCTGCACTAACTGGTACGGCTCCGACAGCGCCTGCAATTCGTGGGCGTACTGCTCCAGCAATCCATTCAGTTCAGGTCGAACAATGCAATGATACTTGCCGTGGCGGTTCCAGTCGCAATCAATGCCATAACGGGCGATCAGTGTTTCCAGTTGCGCCAGCCCGGCGTGCAGCAGGCGGCGATAGTTGGCGGCTTTTTCCAGCTCCGCGGTGGAGCTGCCGATATTGTGCGGCAGGTCGATGGCGAAGCCGGAATTCCGCGCGGACGCGCTGTCGTCAATGTCGACGGCATCCAGCACCACCACCTGCTCATGCGGGTGGTTCTCCGCTATCCGGCGGGCGAACGCCAGCCCGGCGTAACCCGCGCCAATCACCAGCCAATCGGCGGTGATCGAACGGCGCAACGCCGGTCGGCTTTCTCGCGGCGACAATATCGCCGACCAGCCATTGGTGTTGTCATCCAGTGGTAATGCATTGATGTTCAAAATGTTCTCCCTGATCTGATGCTTATATTTATGTGCCGCATTTTACCCGGCGGATCGGGCGATGCACAGGCCGCCGTTTCTTCCGACAGTTCGGTGTTCCACGGCAATTCAGTCCCACATTCATACGACACTGGACGGCAGATAAAAAAATGCCCGCAGAATCGCGGGCATTAACAGGATGAGCGGTATTACGATCCCTGTTGCGTCGTTTCCATCTGTTCGCCACCAAACCCGCGCAGCCCGACCACGTGCACATGTTCGTGGTTCTGGAACACTTTCCGCACCAGTTTGTAAGTGGTGCCTTTTTCCGGGCTGATGTTCTCCGGCGCCGCGATAATCAGCTGCATTTCCAGCCGTTCGCACAGTTCGAACAAGGTGGCGATGGACTTGGCGTCCAAACGCGCCGCTTCGTCGAGGAACAGCAAACGGCACGGCGAAATATCCTTGCCGCGCAGGCGACGGGACTCTTCTTCCCAGCTCTGCACCACCATCACCAGAATAGACATCCCGGTACCGATAGCTTCACCGGTGGACAGCGCCCCACTCTCGGCCCGCAGCCAGCCGTCGGCGCCGCGGTTGACTTCCACTTCCATCTCCAGATAGTTGCGGTAATCCAGCAGTTCTTCGCCGATAGTCTGCGGCGTGCGCTGCCCCATATCGATTTCCGGGTTCAGGCGCTGATACAGCTTCGCCAGCGCTTCGGAGAAGGTCAGGCGGGTGCTGTTGAACAGGTCCTGATGCAGTTCCTGCTGCTCGGACAGCACATTAAGCAGCGTGGTGTGAGTTTCGCGTACGTTGACATTCAGCCGCACGCTCTTCACCTGACCGAACGCTACCGCCTGTAGCCCCTGATTAAGCATACGGATACGGTTCTGCTCGCGCTGAATGGTCTTGCGGATAATGTTCGCCACGCTGCGTGAACTGATCGCCAGCGTCTTCTCGCGGGCAGTCAGCTCTTCGGTCAGCCGGTTCAGCTCAATCTCCATCTGTTCGATGGCTTCCACCGGGTCATCGGTACGGATGATATCCTGACGGATACGCTCGCGCAGATGCTGGTACACCGCAATGTAGAACTGCACTTTGCGTTCCGGCCGTTTCGGATCTTCCGACATACGCAGCACATCGCGCAGATGCTCGTTGTCCGCCACCGCCTGACGCAACGCCCCCAGCGCCTTATCCGACATAGAACGCAGTTCGTCGCCGCTCATGTACGCCAGTTCACGGCGATGCAGACGGCGCTCGACGCCATTGTCTTTCACCAGCCGCATCACCGCGCACCAGCCCGCCTTGGCGGTCACCACCTGCTCGCGCATGACGTGGTAATCGCGCTCCAGCTTGCGCAGTTTCTTCTGCAGGCCGTCCATTTCCGCTTCACAGAAGGTGATCTGTTTCTCCAGTTGATTACGGCGGGAACGGTTGGCGCTCAGGGCGGCGTGCAGTTCATCGCGACGCGTACGAGCGCGTGCTTCGGCGTCCGCATCGGCGCGCACGCCGATGTCCGACAGTTCCTGCGTCAGTTCCTTCAGCATGTCGCGTTTGGCGTCGGAAGAGCTCTTCAGCGACGCCTGCAACTGGCTGTACTGCGTCAGTTGCGCCTGCTGCTGGCGCAGTTGTTCGCGGGCGCGGGTACGTTCCTGCTCCGCCTGCTCCAGCCGCTGACGCAGTTTATCGTTGAGATCGGCGTTGGCGTTGAGCATGCCCGCCGAATCGGTGTAACTGAAATGGGCGCGGCGTTGTACCACCTCAGTCAGGGCGAACGCCTGCTGTTTGGCGGCACGCTGCGCCGCCTGCGCCTGCGCGTAATCTTCGCGCATCTGCTCATGCTGTTGCGGGTCGTTCTGCAACACCGCCGCCAGCGGTTCCAGTTTCACCAGCGACGCACCGTGCTGCTGCATGAAACGGGCGGCCTCTTCGGCTTCGTCCAGCTCTTCGCGCAGTTCTTCCACCCGATCCGCCAGCGCGTCGTCGCACAACAGGCTGATACGCGGAATCAGACGGTTCAGCATGCCGGCCTGCTCTTTGGCTTGTTCATACTGCTGACGCTGCTGCTGGTTTTCGCTATCGAAATTGCTGATGGCGCGATCCAGCTCGCCGCGTCGGGTGCTGATCTGGCGAATTTCCGCTTCCGGATCCGATTCGAACACCACCGCCAGGTGGCTGCCGATAAAGCGGCTGAACGCCTGATGCAAGCGCTGAATCTTCTGCACGTCAAACGACAGCGTGGCGTACTGCTCGGCCAGTTGCTCGCGCTCTTCACGCAAGCTCTCCAGCCGCTGCTCGCGGGCGGCGCGGCCGAACAGCGGCACTTCCGGGAAGCGCGAGTAGCGCCACTGGCGCTCGGCGATTTTCACCACCACCGCTTTTTCCAGCTCTTCCACCTCGAACACGCTGTCGTCGAACGACTGCGGATCCCCCTCGATCAGGTAGAGATCTTCCGGGCAATCGTCCAGACCGGCCAGTTGCTCGCGCACCAGCGACAGATCCGCCACCACGATGGCGTGGCGCGACGGACCGTATAACGCGGAGAAATACGGCGCGTCATCCAACGTGACGTCGTCATAGATTTCGGATAGCAGCACCCCGCCAAACCGTTCCGCCAGCGCGTTAAGGCGCGGATCTTCGGAACCGCCCGGCTGGCTCAGGCGCTCAATCTGCGCATCCACCTGCTGCTTGCGTACCGCGACGCGGTCGCGCTCCACCGTGGTTTCACGCTCGCGCTCCAGCAGTTGCTGCATGAATTCGGTGACCTGCTGACTGTCGGCAAAGTTTTCGCCGCTCTGTTCGCCAAGCTGGGTCAGGGCTTCCTGCGCCGCCAGCCATACCGGCGCGCGGGCGGTCAGCTGTGCGATACGCTGCTGGATCTGCTCCAGTTCCTGACGCAGCGCCAGACGATGCTCGCCGGCTTCCGACACGCGGACGGACAGGTCTTCGATACGGGCTTCCAGCTCCTGCTGCAGGCTGTCGAGATCTTCCGGCTGGTAATCCTGACCGCTGCGCTTGACGAACTCCTGCAACAGACGCTCGGCGTCCTGCTGCTCGCGCCGGCGTTGTTCCAGCTCCGACAACCGCATGCGCAGCGGCTGCACCTGCTCGGCCAGATAGCGCTGAGAAGAGCTGTCGCGCAGCACATCGCGAGCTACGTCCCAGGCTTCGCTGCGGCTGATGGCGCCGGCGATGCGGCATACCAGTTGGTATGCTTGTTCGAACTGGCTGTTGGCGGCGTCCGCCACGCTCAGTTTCTGCTCCAGCATCAACAGCAGTTCGGTGGCTTCCTGCTCTTTAGCCTGGAAACTGTCGAGCCATTCATCGGCATTGTCCGGCGTCAGTTCCGGCACCTGACACAAGCTGCGGGCGCGCTCCAGCGCCTGCTGCGCCTGATTGTACTGAATGGCGCGCGTCTGCTGCACATCCAGCGCCTGCTGGTAGTCGGCCAGCTGGCTTTTCAGTTCGTCCACTTCCTGCTCGGCGGCGTCGGCGCGGGCTTCGCTCTCTTCCAACTGATCGCGCGCCTCTTCCACCACCTCGTTTTGCTCTTCCAGCCGGTAGCTCAGTTCTTCCAGATCGGCGTTGTAACGTTCGATCTTCTCCTGCTGACGCATCGCGGTTTGCACCAGATTGAGGTGATCGCTGGCGGCCTGATAATCGGTTTCCAGATCGCTTTCAGCGCCGCTCTGCTCTTGCAGTTCCCGCGCCATTTCCACATGACGGGTCTGCTCGGTGATCAACTGCTTGCGGCTGGCGAACAATTCGCGACGCAGCGCCAGCGAGCCGTCCAGATGGATGCGCCGTTCATTGGCGTGGCGCATGTAATCCGCCGCCACGTAAGAGGTGGCTTCGGAAATCAGGTGCTTGAACAGGTCGCGGTCCGACTGGGTGACGCGAATCGCCTCCAGCGTCATGCGGTTTTCGCGCAGCGCGGCTTCCATGTCCTGGAAAGCTTTACGCACCCCGCTGTTTTCCGGCAGCAGGTAGTCGCGCAGCGACCGGGTGATGGCGCTGGAAATCCCGCCGTACAGCGAGGCTTCGATCAGGCGATAGAACTTGCTGCGGTCCGATGCCGAACGCAGGCGCCGCGGCACGACGCCGAGATCGAACATCAGCGAATGGTAATCGGTGATGGAGTTGAACTGCTTGAACTGGACGCTTTCGTACTCGTCGAGCCGGTCTTTCACTTCCTGCAGCGACAACACCCGCGCCTGACGATCGCCCACCGTCTGGGTGAGGATCTGCGTCGGCGAGACGGCGACCGGCAGCCCCTGAATGGTGAAGGGTTTGATGTCGACCTTGCGGTCGCGCCCGGCGACCTGCTGCAGCCTGACCCCGACCAGCACGCGCTGATGGCGCGAATTGACCACATCCAGCACCGAGTAACACACGCCGGCGCGCAGCTTGCCGTGCAGCCCCTTGTCGCGGGAGCCGCTGGTGGCGCCCGCTTCCGTGGTATTACGGAAGTGCAGCAGCGTCAGGTCCGGGATCAGCGCGGTGATAAACGCCGCCATGGTAGTGGATTTCCCGGCGCCGTTGCCCCCGGACAGGGTGGTCACCAGTTCGTCCAGATCAAAGGTGCGGGCAAAGAAACCGTTCCAGTTAACCAGCGTCAGTGAGCGAAATTTACCGCGTTCAATCATTCCTGTTCATCCTCAGCACGTTGGTCATCACTGGAAGCGTTATCGCCGGCGCCGTCGCCATCATCGCTATCGTCCAGCGACAGGCTGCCATCAACCGGCATGGCTTCGCCGTCGCGAATCATCCGCAGTTGTGCTTCGCGCGGATCGTCGCCGCTGCGCACATCGGCGCCGAAGCGGAACACCGCCTCGGTAATGCGGAATTTGCTGCTGTCGGTCCCCATGAAATAAATCATGCCGAGACGGCGTAGACGGTTGAGCGAGGTGCGGACTTTCTCCTGCAGTTTCTGCCGGTCGAGGTCCGACCCGGTGGAACGCTGGTTCACCAGCTTCAACAGTTTGTTTTCGTCCGCCAGGCTCAGCAGTTCCTCGTACAGTTCCTGCTGGCTGAAAATCCCCTCGTGCGCCAGACGTTCCGGGCTGAGGTAGAGGTAGCAAAGGATCTTGCCCACCATCATGTCCAGCTCGGACAGCACCGAGCGCGGGATCAGCGTGGTGGAGCGCGGCCGCAGGTAGAAAAAGCCTTCCGGCGCGCGAATCAGCTCCACGTTGTAACGGCCGTAGAATTGTTCCAGCTCATCCTGAAAATCCATCAGGAAAACGTGATTCTCCAGCTCCTCCACGCCAATGTGGCGCCCGGCGCGCAACTGGCTGTCCAGCGCCGGAAACAATGTGTTGGAGAGCGCGGTCATCAGCCGCGCACAAACGTGTTGATCAATATTTATCGATGACATGGGCCTGCACCTTGGCTCCGTAATCATTGATTGCCTGCCACAGCGCAGGCAATCCAGTGAAATCAGCTTCGGCCACGCCCAGGCGAACCGCCTGGTCGACCACGATTCGGGCAACGTCGAAATGCTGCGAGCGCGGATACTGCGTCAGGTACTCCCGCACTACGTCGCCCAGATTAAGCGGTATTTGTTGCTGTTTGTATTTTTGCAGCGCCTGCTCGATCATCGCGGCGATCTGCTCGCGGATTTCGCTAAAGGCTTCATACTCCAAATCCGGCGGCAATTCGCCGGTGACTTCCTCGGAACGCAGCGCCAGCTCCTCATCGCGCATATCCAGCAGACGATCGGCATTGGCGTAGGTCAGCGCCCACGGCGCCTCGAAATAGCTCTGTACCGACTGGCGCAAACGCTGGGAAAACACGCGATTTTTATCCATGTCGATGGCGGTACGGATGAATTTATGTACGTGACGGTCATAGCCGATCCACAGGTCGATGCTCTGCTGACCCCAGCTAATGATGCGATCGAGTTTGCCCTGCAGGTCGAAGACCAGATTGTCGACAAACGACAGCGCCGCCTGACCGAGCGTGGCGTCCTGAATACGCAGCAGGCTGGTCTGTAGCTTGTCGCCCGCCGCTTCCAGCGTGTCCTGCAATTCCCGCAGGGTATCGGAAGTCTCGGTCAACAGCTTTTCACAGCTGGAAATCGCAGCGCGCCAGTCCTGATTGAGCAGCCCGGCGATATTCTCTTTCACCCCTTGTTGCTGCTCATCCATCACCCGCTGCGACAGGTCGATGCTGTCGAAAATCTCCGCCACCGAATACTTGAGCGGCGCGAAAACATTGCGATGCCAGTGGAACTCGTCGCCGCCCTCTTCCGCCGCTTCCGCCGCTCGTCCCAGCTCCTGCGCCACGATCGACAACTGCATCGACAGGCGCAGTGCGGAAAACTCGCGCTGACGAATGTAATAGTCGGTGATGCCGATACCCAGCGGCGTCAGGCGATAAATAGCGTTGCCGTCCGCCAGTTCGCTGGTAAAACGGTTGATCAACCGCTGACGCACCAGATCGTTGATCGCATTATTGGCGCGCACCGGAATGGTTTCATTGGTCTGCTCAAAACCCTTGCTGACGTGACGGAAGGCGTCCACCAGTTCCCCTTCGCTCATTTCGCCGTCCATGCGCTCGCCGTTCAGGGTGGCGATAGCCAGCAAAAACGCCAGACGCTCGGTGGGCAGCGTAATGGCGAAGTCATTTTTTCTCGCCCAGGCAACCAGTTCGGGTACGGTCTGGGAAAAATCACTCATAATGCATCCTTCATAGGGTGCTTGTGCGCCATGACATGCTTGTGTGCCATAACATGCTTGTGCGCCATGACATGGATGTAGCGCCCCAGGCTGACAAAGGGTTCCTGCCGGCAGTAACGCTGTTCCAGCGCCAGCAGCAGGTCAAAATCGTCAATCTGTTGTTGCTTGTTCTGTAGGTAGTCATGAAACACCCGTATGCCGGTCTTGCCGTTCAGCTGTAGCCCCAGTTCGGCGAGCCACTGATAGACCTGCGGCGGGTCAAGCGGGTGATCCGGCGACAGCGAACGGCGTTTGCGCTTGGGCATGCCGGCGTCCACATAGCCGAAATTGCCCAGCACCATGTTGCGCATCACCAACGCCTGATGGTTGTAAAACATCAGCGACAGCGCGCCGCCCGGCGCCAGACAGTCGGTCAACGCACGCAACGCCTGCTGCGGCTCCGCCACCCACTCCAGCACGGCGTGAAACAGCACCAGATCCACCGGCTGCGACAAATGCGCGCCGACATCCTGCGCGGCGCACCGCACGAAGCGCATATTATCAGCCACCCCCGCTTCCTGCGCCGCCTCACGGGCGCGCGCAATCATCTCATCGGACAGGTCGCACAACAACACCTGATGCCCCAACGCGGCCAGACGACGGGACATCGGCCCTTCGCCGCCGCCTGCATCCAGAATACGCAGCGGTTGCGACGGCAGGCGCGTCAACAAGATTTCCAGATCCTGCCACAATACCGCCTGACGCAGCCGCCCTTTGGTGGTGCCATAAATGTTTCGGGCAAATTTGTCAGCGATATCGTTAAAATTACGATCCTGCATTCCACGGTTCCGCATGATGGGTGACTGCACTACCTAAACAACTGGTTTTTCTCTGAACCTGACATTCTGTCACAGGCTGGCCTAGAATAAATGGTCTGAACGCCTATTTTCGCCCGTATGGCGTTTTTTCATTCAAAAGGGACGCTATTTTATGCTGTTTGCCGTCAAAAAATACATCGGTAGTCTGTTGCTTCCGCTACCGCTGCTGATGCTGGTGATGGGGCTTGCCCTCGCCCTGCTGTGGTTTTCCCGTTGGCAGAAAACCGCCCGGATCCTGCTGACCGGCGGCTGGCTGGCGTTGCTGTTGCTGAGTCTGCAGCCGGTGGCCGATCGGCTGCTGTTGCCGCTGGAGTCCCGCTATCCGACCTGGACGCCGGATTTCCCCACGGCGAATTACATCGTGGTGCTGGGCGGCGGTTACACCTTCAACCCGGACTGGCCCCCCAGCGCCAACCTGATCAACAACAGTCTGGCGCGCGTCACCGAAGGCATAAGGCTATGGCGCGCCAACCCTGGCTCCAAGCTGATCTTCACCGGCGCAGCCGCGCAGGGCAATCCGGTTACCAGCGCCAGCACTTCCGCCCGCGTCGCCGAAAGCCTGGGCGTCCCGGCGCAGGATATCCTGTTGGTGGATCAGGCGCGCGACACCGAAGAAGAGGCGGCCGGAACCGAAGCGCTGGTCGGCAAACAGCCGTTCCTGTTGGTGACGTCCGCCAATCATCTGCCTCGCGCCATCCACTTTTTCCAGGCGCGCGGGCTGCACCCGATCCCGGCGCCGGCCAACCAGTTGGCCATCACTTCGCCGCTTAATCCTTGGGAACGGGTATTTCCGTCCGCACTTTATCTGTCGCACAGCGAGCGCGCCTGGTATGAAGGATTGGGTCTGATCTGGCAACAAATGAAAGGCGTTACTCCGCCGCCGGAATCCTGATACCTGTACGCGGGTGATCAAGGATCGCCCGCGTCGCCGATTATTCCAGCCAGGGCAGTAATTCGCGGGTCGCGGTATCGAACAACGGGCGGTCCAACTGGCCGGTGTGGATGTAGCGGGAAACCGCGGCCCACAGGATGTACAGCCAGCGGCGGCAGACGAAGGATTCGGCCAGCGGCGCCTGTTTCAGGTAGTGGTAAAACAGTTGTTCCGGCATGCCCGACTCTTCACATAAACGGAACAGGTCGTACTCACGCGGCGCCCACAACATCATGCCAGGATTGATCATCGCCAGCAGTTGATCGCTGCGCGGATCTTTCAGCATGCTACGCAGGGTCAGGTTGCCGTGCACCAGCACGCAATTGTCATCGAAATCCGCAAACAGCGCGGGCAGACTCTGCCGGGATCGGTACAGTACGGCGCGATCCTGCTGCGTCAGCTGCGCGGCGTTGACGTTCATCAGCGTAGCCCACAGCACTTCCAGCCGCTGGCGATACCAGTTCTGCCAGCTGTTGTCCTGCGTGCTGTCCACCGTGCCGACGCAGCCGTGGCTATCGATACGATGCCACGCCAGCATGCTTTCGACGATCTGGTCCATCAGCAGCGTCCAACGCTGAGGCGAACGGGACGGCGCTTCCACCGACACGCCGCGCAAACGCTCGATAAGCAGCAGCTCTTTGTAAGGGGACTGATGGGTCATCACCATCCCGTAGACCGTCGGCAGCCTGACTTCGCCTTCCCGGGCCAGCATGGTCAGCTTGTAGGCTTCCTGTCCGGCAATCCCCTGACAGATATAACTTTTCGCCAGCAACGGCATGGCATTGCCCGCGCGGTCATACAAAGCATACAGATGCGCATAGGGTTGTTCACTGATGCGTTCAAGACGGCTGAGCGACTCGCCCAGCACCGTACTCAACTCGGCTTTTAACAGTTCCATAGGCGATAAGATCTCGCTGTTACAGGCACGCTCTTGCACTTATCATGCGAGCAGCACACAACAATTTCCCCAATACAGATCAAAGAAAACAGGATATGTAGCGACGCATGTCGGTTAACGAAAGGCGGAATTAAGCATAGACAGCGCGCCCACGCTGCAATTGCCGTCGTCATCGGCAAAAAAATGCCCGCCGAAGCGGGCATCTGTTACGTCATCGAGCGGCTTCTCCGATGAACACCGCGGATAGCAGCATTTTCGCCGCTTATTTCAGCTCAAACGCGCCCAGATCCGGTGCAGCACCTTTATAGGCGATCTTGACATCGCCGCCTTTGTCGATCATCCAGCTGTCTGACGCCAGACGCAGGTGCTTCAGCACCGGCAGACTACCGTCAGCCTGACGCGCCGCATCCCAGCCGGTGGTGGACACGCTCTGGAATTCAGAATCGGAAATCACGTTGCTGAAGTTCCAGGAGTTGTAACGCATGTTGGCGCCATCGGTATAGGCCAGCGATTGCGAACGTGCGGCATAAGAGATGTTGTTACGCAGCGTGCCCAACGCGATGGCGTTACCGCTCGCATCGATGCCCCGCATGCTGTAATTGACGGTATTTTTGAACGACGTATTGTTGAAGAAATCATTCGCCACCGGGTGATGGTTAGCATAGAAACCCGCGGCTTTATTCAGGAACGCCACCGAGTTCCGCACGATGTGTTTCGGCGCATTGCTCACGTACTGAGCGCCGTAACCCCCGGCTTTGAAACCGTTGCCGTTACCAGCGGGCAGCGACGTGGTAGTGCCCGGCAGGTAGCCGTGCGACCAGGCCCAGGAGTTCTCAATCGTTACCGATGAGTAGGCGTTGATCAGGTCAAAGCCGTCATCCGAGTTGGCCCAGGCGCGGCAGCCGCTGAAAATGTTGCCCGGCATATTGGCGGCAATGTGCGCGCCGAAACCATCGCCACTCTGGCCGGCGCCATTGGAGGTCAGCGGGTCATAGTTGTGATGAGAATCGGTGTTGAGTACGGTATTGTTGGCTCCGTTCTTTAAAAACAGCCCGGTCCCCATGATGTGGTGAATATTGAGTTGTTCGAAACGGTTGTTGCTGCCGTTAATCCACACCCCCCAGGATTCGTGGTTCTTGTTGTTATTTTGCGGCACCCCTTTGATTTCCAACCCTTTGAGGGTAACCCAGCTGGCTACTACGTTAAATCCTTTAACGCGGCAATCATCTTTCATCTGGCTGAAATCAAACACCGGCGTTTCGCCGGTATAAGCCACATATTCGATACGGTTACCCGAAGTACCACTCTTATTCAGGGTAATGGCGTTCACGATATCCGTCTGGCTGGCGCAGCTGTTAATTCCGGCGGTGAAGGTGTAGGTTCCGCCGCGGACCCACAGGCGGTCGCCGGGAGAGAGGGTCTGCTGCGCGCGGGCAAAGGACTTCCAGGGTGCGCTCTTGCTGCCGCTGGCTGAATCACTGCCATTCGGCGCCAGATAATATTCGGCGGCCAGACTTTGTGCTGCCGTCCCGGCTAATACGCATCCAATTATTGCGGGTAAAAATTTTTTATTCACTTTCATTGTGTCACTCCATCCTTAAGTAAAACAAAACCCAGAGCATTTACCGCCATCGGATAAATGCCGACCAATAATAAGTCATGATTAACAATTGTGCACCTGCGGCACGGGTTTTTATTATTCCTGCTAATAAATTTATTAATTAAGCTATACCATTTGTGGCATAACAATAGCGGCGGGTGATTAGCGTATTTCCCGGCTTTAGTGATATCCGATAATCTGTGGGATAAAAAAAGCGTATACGCCAATGACGCATACGCTTATCGAAAAGATTCGCGGAGAGTCGGAATCAGGCTGCCGACATCACCGCTCTGACACGCGCCAGATCTTCAGGCGTGTCCACCCCGACGCTCGGCACTTCTTTGGCGACGGCCACATGGATTTTCTCGCCGTACCAGAGCACGCGCAGTTGCTCCAGCATTTCGATTTTCTCCAACTGGCTGGGCGCCCAACCGACATAGCGGCGAATAAATCCGGCACGGTAGGCATAAATACCAATATGGCGCAGGAAATGATCGCCAATAGCATCACGGGATTCGGCAAAACGGTCCCGCTCCCACGGAATGGTGGCGCGCGAGAAGTAAAGCGCATACCCTTCGGCATCCGTCACCACTTTTACCGCGTTCGGATTGAACGCTTCTTCACACGTAGTTATCGGCACCGCCAGCGTAGCCATACCCGCCCGGCTGCCGGCCAGATTGTCCGCCACCTGACGGATGATCACCGGTGGAATCAGCGGTTCATCGCCCTGCACGTTGACGATGATTTCATCATCGGTAAAACCGTAACGGTCGATAACCTCGGCCAGTCGCTCGGTGCCGGAGTTATGATCCGGGCTGGTCAGGCAAACTTCACCGCCCGCCAGTTCAATGGCGCGGGCGACATCCGCGTGATCGGTTGCCACCACTACACGGCTGGCGCCAGACTCGCGGGCGCGTTCCATCACGTGTACCACCATCGGCTTGCCATGAATATCCGCCAGCGGCTTGCCCGGCAACCGGGTGGAGGCATAGCGGGCGGGAATAATTGCAGTAAACGTCATTGTGCGATCTCATCCGGCGCCAGCGTACGGGCTTCATTTTCCAGCAGGACAGGAATGCCGTCCCGCACCGGGTAAGCCAGCCCTTCGATTTTGCAAATCAGTTCCTGCTTTTCTTTGTCAAAAATCAGCCGCCCGTTACACACCGGACAAGCCACGATTTCAAGCAAACGATGATCCATGCTTCCTCCATCAAGAAGCGATTATCAAAAATATAGCCGGTCACCCGGTTTCCGTCTGGCGCGACACGCAATGCGTATCAATCAGGCGCGTCAGACGCTGTAACAGTAATGCCGATTCTGGCGCTGACAATACAGCGTCAACCGGCAGATACCACCAGTTGGCGCGAGCAAAGGCGCGGCATTTCACCGCATCCTTTTCCGTCATGATCAGGGGCTGCCGGTCATTGTCGGTCAGCGCCTGTAACTCTTCCGGTTGCCAGTGCTGATGGTCGGCAAACGCCACTTCACGCACCAGCGTGCTTCCCAGCGCTTTCAGCGTAGCAAAGAAGCGCGGTGGATGACCGATCCCCGCCATGGCGACCAGCGGAGGCAATGTTGATACCGGGCGGCGTTCTCCGGTCAGCAGATTAACCGCGTCCCCTGCCGTGAGCTGCATGGCGATTTCACCGCTTTTCGCCTCGCCGCCATTCACAATGACAGCGTCAACCGAACTCAGGCGCGAGGCTCGTTCCCGCATCGGCCCGGCTGGCAGCCACCAGCCATTGCCAAAGCGGCGCACGCCATCCACCACCACCAGTTCCATATCCCGCGCCAGCGCGTAATGCTGCAGGCCATCATCGGTCACGATTACGTCCAGCGGCTGATGAGCCAGCAATGCGGCTACCGCGTCACACCGTTTGGGCGCCACGGCGACCGGCGCGCCGGTGCGCTGATAAATCAGCACCGGCTCATCGCCGGCCTGAGCGGAGGTCACCTCATCGGTGACCCGCAGCGGATAGCGCTCCGTCTTACCACCATAACCACGCGATACCACCCCAACGCGATATCCCTGCTGTTGCAACTGCTCTACCAGCCAAATCACCACCGGTGTTTTGCCGTTGCCGCCGGCGGTAAGGTTACCCACCACGACCACCGGCACTGGTGCTCGCCACACCCTGCGCCAGCCGTAACGGTAACTCAGCCGGATAAGATGACTGATCAGGCCATAAAGCAACGACAGCGGCAGCAACAGCCGGTACAGCGGGGAGCGCCCCGACCAGATGCGTTCAATCATGCGCCAAACTGCAGTTTGTGCAGTTGGGCATACGCCCCGTTTCGGGCCAGCAACTCACCGTGCTGACCGCGTTCGATGATCTGCCCGTCTTCCACCACCAGAATTTCGTCCGCCTTCTCAATGGTGGACAACCGGTGGGCGATCACCAATGCGGTGCGGTTTTTCTGCAATTCGTCCAGCGCCGCCTGAATGGCGCGCTCCGACTCGGTATCCAGCGCCGAGGTGGCCTCATCCAGCACCAGAATCGGGCAATCGCGCAACAGGGCGCGTGCAATCGCGATACGCTGACGCTGGCCGCCGGACAGTAGCACGCCGTTTTCGCCGATCACCGTATCCAGGCCCTGCTCCAGCTTGCCGATGAAATCCATCGCATGCGCCATTTTGGCGGCGCGCTCAATATCCTCACGGCTATAGCGGTCACCGCAGGCATAAGCGATATTGTTGGCAATCGTATCATTGAACAGGTGGACATTCTGGGACACCAACGCAACCTGGCTACGCAATGACGGCAATGTGTAATCGCGCAGGTCGTGCCCATCCAGCAAAATCTCACCGGACTGAATATCGTAAAACCGGGTGATGAGGTTGGCGATAGTCGATTTACCTGAACCGGAACGCCCTACCAGCGCCACCGTTTTCCCCGGCGGAATATGCAGGCTGATATTTTTCAGCGCCAGCGTTTCTTTGCCCGGATAAGCGAAGTTGACGCCACGGAACTCGATGTCGCCCTTAGCATGCTCCAGTACTCGTGTGCCGGTATCTTTTTCCTGCTCCATATCCAGAATGGTGAACAGGGTCTGGCAGGCCGCCATACCGCGCTGGAACTGGGCGTTGACGTTGGTGAGCGACTTAAGCGGGCGCATCAGGGTAAACATGGAAGAGAACACCACCGTGATGGTGCCGGCGGTCAGGGTTGCCATTACCGCCGGGAAACTGGCGGCGTACAGTACAAATGCCAGCGCCAGCGAGGCAATCAGCTGGACTACCGGATCAGAAATGGAGGATGCCGATACCATCTTCATGCCTTGTTGGCGCATGCGATTGCTGACCGCGTCGAAACGCTCCACTTCCACGGTTTGTCCGCCGAAAATCAGCACTTCTTTGTGCCCTTTCAACATTTGCTCGGCGCTGGTCGTCACCTGCCCCATGGTGTTCTGCATGTTTTTGCTGATGCTGCGAAAACGTTTGGACACCACGCGCATACTGTAGGAAACAATCGGCGCGATCAGCACCAGAATCAGCGACAACTGCCAGCTGTACCAGAACATCAGCACGAACAGGCCAATGATGGAGGCCCCTTCCCGCACCACGGTCACCAGCGCGTTTGACGAAGAGGCGGCCACCTGCTCGGAATCATAGGTAATACGTGACAACAACGTACCGGTAGACTGCTGATCGAAGAAGGAAACCGGCATCCCCATGATGTGGCTGAACAGACGACGACGCATGTTCATCACCACTTTACCCGATACCCAGGCCACACAATAACTGGAAATATAGCTGGAGATACCGCGCATAATCATCAGTCCGATGATAGCCAGCGGCATCCACACCAGCACGCTGCGGTCGGCCTTACCGAATCCGTCATCCAGCAGCGGCTTAAGCAGGGACAGCATCAGCGTATCGCCGGCGGCGTTAACCACCAGCGCCACCGCCGCGACCGCAAGCCCGGCCTTATAAGGGGTGATCATCGGCCATAGGCGACGAAACGTCTGCCACGTGGAGAGATCTTTATCATTAATCATGCAATAAACCTGAGCCTTTGATAAATAGCCGTCTATTATTACTCATTATCCCGGTAAGCGCCAAACCACTGATGGTACCAGCGAGGGGATATTTCACCCCGGTAGCGCAACATTTCGATGCCTTCGTCGAAAAAACGCACACTCAGCTGTCCGTCGCTGGCGGTATCGTGCCAGCGATCTCCCCCCTGACGGTAACGACGCACCACGCCGACAGCCGGTAAACGCCACGGATTGTATCGGGAGTTGGACGACAACGCCTGCCCCGCCCCCACCGCCCGTAAAAATGGCGGCGATGATGACGTGGTACTACCATGATGCGGCACCTGCAGGATATCCGCCGCCAGCATTTCACGTTGCGTACGCAGCAGCATGGTTTCATCTTCACGCTCCAGATCGCCCGTCAGCAGTACCCGATAGCGTCCATCGTCCACCCGCACCACGCAGGAGTCGTGATTACCGGCTTCGCGCACCCGCAACGGCGGCCAGATAACGCTGAACGTCAATCCTTGCCAGCGCCACCGTTCGCCTTGTATGCAAGGTCGGTGCCCCGGCTCAAGCAACGGGCTGTATACCGGGACATGCGGAAACGCGCGCTGTAATGCCTCCAGTCCGCCGCGGTGATCCAGATGGCTGTGACTGAGAATGATGCCCTCCAGCAGCAATCCCCGCCATTTAAGATAAGGCAGGATTTCACGATCGGCCATGTTGCCGCCGTCCCAGCCGGGACCGGTATCATACAGCCAGGCTTTGCCCTGTCGTTCAATCACCACCGCCAATCCGTGACCGACATCCAGCATGTCAACCCGCCACGACGGCGCGGGCGATTTGGGGCGCAGCAGCATCACCAGTACCAGCGCCAGCAGGCTGAAGGGATAAGTTCGCCACCAGGCGAAACGCCAGACGATCACCGCCAGCCATCCCGCCATACTGTAAGGCACCGCACTTTCGCCCAGCGACAACCAGCCCGGCGGCATAGCCTGCAACGGCAGGAAAACCAGCGCCAGTGAACGATCGGCCAGCCACCACAGGCCTTGCGCCGCCACCGGGATGACCATCATCGGCAACGCCAGCAGAATCAATGGCGTTGTAATAAACGATACCAACGGCACCGCCCACAGATTGGCCGGCAACGAACTCAGGCTGACGCCGTGAAACAGCAACACTTGCAGCGGCATCAGCAACAGTGTGATTCCCGTCTGCAAATGCAATCCGCGTAGCCATACCCAACGTTTGGGCCGTTGCAGATGCGGCGGTAGCGGCGCCCACTGGTACCAGAAAATCAGCGCTGCGACCGCCAGCGCGGAGAGCCAGAAACTGTCCGACAACACGCTCAGTGGGTCACTAACCAGAATCAACGCCACACACCATAGCCATACTTGCCACGATGAAACCGATACGCCGCGTATCCTTAGCCACGTCCAGCATGATAACGCCAGCGCAGCTCTTACCGCCGGCGGGTTTCCTCCGGCCAGCCAGACGTATCCCCAGGCGCAGCACAACCCACACCACAACGGCGCGCGATGTTCTACCCAATGAACCGGCAACAGATATTGCACCGCACGCACCACGCCCCAGCCAGACAATGCCGCCAGCACGATATGTAGCCCCGATATCGCCATCAGGTGCATGATTCCGGTTTGCCGAAGCACGTCGAGGATGTCATCCTCCACCAGTGTCATCTCACCGATCGCCAACGCCAGTATGATCGATCGCCACGGCAATGACCGCGTTTGCCGTTCCGCCTGTTCAACCAGACGCTGGCGCAAACCGCATTCTGGCGTCAGCACCGAGGCAGAGAGTATCCGCCCGGTCAATGGCTGCGCCTTAGCCAGCGCCCAACGCTGACGGTCAAAACCGCCCTCGTTCAACCGGCTGTGCACCGGACGTAACCGCAACCGGACTTCCCACTGCTGCCCGCCGCACCAGTCCGCCATCTGCGGCTGTGCATCCAGCCGCGCATAGAGCGGCGGGAACACCCAACGCCCGTTGATCTCCCACAACCGCACCACGACCTGCCCGGCATCCGCCTGCGCAAATCGGACGCTACTGACGCCAACCCTTGCCGTCACTGGTCGCAGGGTAAACTGATCCACCTGATTCAGTATCGCCCGGCCACTGTAGAGGCTCCAAATCACCCCAAGCACCACCAGGCCGACCGGATAAAAGCGCGTCTTAAGCAGCCACAGCGCAGGCAGCCCCCACATCAGAGAACGTCTATCCGGCAAATCCGGCAATATCAGCAACAACAACGGGCCCGCTATCAACGTCGCCGCCAGTTGGTTCAATGAAATTCTGATGGTTTGTCCCTTACCATTTATCGCCGAATTTCCGGCGGTCATCCTGCTGGGACGCAGTGTGCCAACCCATGAATGTTAGCGAAAGCAACGCATGACAACCCCGGAATCGGCTACGCAAACAACCGCAACGGTTGCAATCCATTGCAACAACAATGCGAAGCGGCATGAGCGCGACAACAGCCCGCCGACTCTCGCCTTGACAAGCAGAAGTGGTTCATTGAATGGTATGCCGCAGGCCACGTCTGGCGGTTATGGTAATCGTGGCGCAAACAGGGATATGCCACGGATTATTGGCGAAAAACAAAAAGGAACATGGGACATGATGGATAAAAACAGGATTTTCATCATCAGCGTATTGGCGTTGTCAGCCTGCGCGATGACGCCGCGCAACGAGCCGACCGATAGCGCCTTCCAGCATGTGGCGCGCGCCGCCAACGAATGCACCACTGATTTACTGGCGCAGGTAAGGCACCTCGACGGGAAATACCGGGTAATGACGCGGTATTACATCAAAAACCAGACTATCGACACCACCGGCGGCAAGGTCATCGACACAAAAGTGAGGGAGATCCCCGCCATCAACGCAGACGCGCTGGATAAAGGCGAGACAGGCAGCGCATGGCGCAACTGCATGATGCAGAGAAACGCGCTGGCGCCGGAAATCGTGATGAGTCAGTCATAGTCGGGCTGCCTGAATAGTCACACCGCCCCAAAAAGCATCAGGGCCGGAAGCCGGCCCTGAACGTCAGTGAAATTATTTCGCCTCCACCGGCGGTTTGATTTCACCCATTTCCTTGATTTTACGGGACAGCTCGCGGCGCTCTTTCGACAGTTCCGCGTTTTTGATGATGTATTCATCCACGCGGTCCTCATAGTCGCTACGCATGTTGGCGATAATGTTCTGGATATCTTCAATCGACATACCCGGTTTGATGTACTCGCTCAGGTTATCCAGCAGCAGCACACGTTTCTGGTTATCGCGGATTTTCTTTTCATTATCCGCAATTTCACGCTGCAGCTTGTTCTTGCGACGGAACATACGCACGAATTCCAGTACATCCTGGAAACATGGCTTAGTGTTACCCTTCTCCATTTTTCTACCCTTACTTAACGATCAAAATTCGTTATGCGGAGACCGCGTTACTCCAGGCTGTATCCCGTAATAATGCGCATCCTCCTCCGCCCTGATAACAATCGTTGCTTTGATAACACTGTGTGAGCGATACCAGCGACGCGCATCATTGCGGAACATAGACTAACCATACAGGTTAGCCACTATCGTCGACAAGGTGGTTTTCCCATATCGCCGATGCAATCGTTGTCTTTATGTGCACCCTATCACTCCCGCGTTCTGATTGCACCTGACTCGATTCAACACCGCAGGGCGGCACACATGTCGGCTTCTGTCAGACAGCAGGATGGTTTACCATGACGGCTTTGTGTTGTCCGTCACCGTTTTTACTGAAAGAACGATGATTTGCCCTTAAACTGGCGGGCCGTTACGCATGGCGCTTACGCCGGGCAAAACCGACGGTGACAAACACGCTTCGCGGCGGTATGACTGGTTTACCAGCGTTTGCCGTCGCCAGGCTGAACAGAGAGAAACCGTGCAAAATCAACACACCGAACCCACTTTTTTCATTCATGACTATGAGACCTTTGGTAAACATCCGGCCAAAGATCGCCCGGCTCAGTTCGCCGGCATCCGTACCGATTTGAATTTTAACGTGATTGGCGAGCCGGTAGTGATCTACTGCCAGCCAACCGACGATTATCTGCCCGACCCGGAAGCGGTGATGATTACCGGCATCACGCCACAGGTGGCGCAAAGCCGTGGGATACGCGAAGCGGAGTTCGCCCGCCATATCCATGAGGCGTTCAGCGAGCCGGGCACCTGCATCATGGGATACAACAACATTCGGTTTGATGACGAAGTCAGCCGGAATCTGTTTTATCGCAACTTCTACGACCCGTATGCCTACAGTTGGCAAAACGGCAACTCTCGCTGGGATTTACTGGACATGCTGCGGGCGTGCTATGCCTTGCGTCCGGATGGCATTATCTGGCCGGAAAACGACGACGGTTTTCCCAGCTTCAGGCTGGAACACCTGACGCACGCCAATGGCGTCGAACACACTCAGGCGCACGACGCCATGTCGGATGTGTATGCCACCATTGCCATGGCGCGCCTGCTCAAACAGTCGCAGCCGAAACTGTTCGACTATCTCTACGCGTTGCGTAACAAAAACAAGGTCAGCGCGTTAATCGATATTCCGCAAATGAAACCGCTGGTACACGTTTCCGGCATGTTTGGCGCCGCGCGCGGTAATACTAGCTGGATTGTGCCGCTGGCCTGGCATCCGGATAACCGCAATGCAGTCATCGTCTGCGATCTGGCGGGCGATATTCAGCCGTTGCTGGAGCTGAATGCGGATGAACTGCGCACCCGGCTTTATACCCGTCGTGCGCTGCTGGCGGAAGATGAATCGCCGGTGCCGATCAAACTGGTGCATATCAATAAATGCCCGGTTCTGGCGCCGGCCAGCACGTTGCGTCCGGAAGACGCAGAGCGGCTGGGCATTGACCGTCAGCACTGCCTGAACAATCTGCAACTGCTGCGTCAGCATGGCAGCGTACGGGAGAAAGTGGTGGCGCTATTTGCCGATGCCCCGCCGTTTGAAGCGTCGACGGATGTGGACCTGCAACTGTACGATGGCTTTTTCAGCGACGCCGATCGGGCTGCGATGGACATCATTCGTAAAACCGATTCCCAGCACCTTCCGGCCTTGAACCTTCAGTTTGCCGATCGCCGGGTGGAGGAATTGTTGTTCCGCTACCGGGCGCGCAATTTCCCCGGCACGCTTGATGAGCAGGAGCAGCAGCGCTGGCTGGCGCATCGTCGCGAGGTCTTTACCCCGGAGCGGTTACAGTCTTATTCGGATGTGCTGGAGAGTTTGTATCAGCAGTACGCGGATGACGAGAAAAAAACCGCGCTACTAAAAGCACTGGTTGCCTATGCCCAACGGCTGGTCGCCTGAAATGTGGCAACATCACACCGGGACAAGCATCATGCGCTTACTGCCGCGGTTACACCGGATTGCCCGTTGTTGCAGCTCTGGCATCGTCTTTTTTGCTGCTTTGTCGGCCATCATGTTACCGACGGCCAGTGCCGCGCCGTTTATTCAGCCCGCGTCCGCTCAGGTCCAGTTAGTCTCACCGTCCCAGCAGGTTGCAGAAAAGTCTTTTGCTATCACGCCCAGGGAATTGGTCACACGCATTAATGACAACCTGTTCCGCCTGCACTGCACTTTCAGGTTCACGATGGGCAACGATCCGCTTAGTAGCGAAGCCTCTTCCGGCACTTACTCACACATCAAACTCACCAGTGAAGTTTCTCAAGCCACCGGGAGAATCACTGTGCTGAAACTGATAGTGGCTGGCGATGGGACGCAGCAGTCTGGCATCGATAATCTTGCCGCGGTTGTCGCTGCCTATGGCGCATTGCTGGACGAAAAAGATGAAATCACGACCATATCGCCGACCGTCAAGCAACTTCTGAACGCGAAAACGTCGCCCGCTATGCTGGTGCTAGACCATATCCGTTTTATTCGCGTATGGCAGGGTGGCACCAATTTGTTCGCCGCCGCTCCGCTATAAGCGCAGCATACAGATAAACGACACACATCCGGCGTATAAAAAAACAGGCTCCCGCGGGAGCCTGTCATCGTCAGTCAGCACATTACGCCAGATCTTCGTTGTACTGCGGTACCGGCTGTCTGAAACTGCGCGTCACGAACGTCAGATAGAGCAGACCAATCGCTGCCCATACCAGCCCCAGCGTCATTGAGGTACTTTCCAGATTCAGCCACAGCGCGCCGACGGTCAACGCGCCCATGACCGGCAGAATCAGGTAGTTCACGGTGTCTTTCAGCGTCTTGTTGCGGCGTTCACGGATATAGAACTGAGAAATCACCGACAGGTTGACGAAGGTGAAAGCCACCAGCGCCCCGAAGTTGATCAACGCCGTCGCGGTAACCAGATCGAACGAGATGGCAGACAGCGCGATAACGCCGACCAGCAGTACGTTCAGCGCCGGCGTCCGCCAACGCGGATGTACATAACCGAAGAAGCGTTCCGGGAATACGCCGTCACGCCCCATCACATACATCAGACGGGACACGCCGGCATGCGCCGCCATACCGGACGCCAGTACGGTGACGCAGGAGAAAATCAGAATGCCGAACTGGAAGGCCTTACCCGCCACGTACAGCATGATTTCAGGCTGAGAGGCATCCGGATGTTGAAAACGTGAAATATCCGGGAAGTACAGTTGCAGGAAGTAGGACACCACCACGAAAATTACGCCGCCGAGCAACGCCGTCAGAAAAATGGCTTTCGGAATCACGCGGCCTGCATCTTTGGTCTCTTCAGACAGCGAACTGATGCCGTCAAAACCAAGGAACGAAAAGCACAGGATCGTCGCGCCTGTTATCATCGGCACCACATGGGCGTTATCGGACCAGAACGGACGGCTGCTGGTCAGCGTACCCGCGCCCTCACCATGCGCCACACCATAAATCACCATACCGGTGATGGCCACCATCACGGCGACCTGCAGCACGACGATCAGGCTATTGAAGTTGGCGACGGTTTTGATGCCGCGCAGGTTGGACAGCGTCATGAAGCCCACCAGCAACACCACAAAAATCCACGACGGAATACTGGGGATCAGGGTTTCAAAATAGATTTTCGCCAGCAGGATGTTGATCATCGGCATGAACAGATAATCCAGCAACGACGACCATCCCACCATGAAGCCGACAGTCGGACTAATCGCTTTCTGGGCATAGGTATAGGCCGACCCGGCGGACGGGAAACGACGAACCAGTTTGCCGTAGCTGAGTGCGGTAAACAGAATGGCAATCAGCGCAAACGCGTATGCGGTGGCGACGTGACCATCGGTCAGACCGGAAACGATACCGAAGGTATCAAACAGCGTCATCGGCTGCATGTAGGCCAGGCCCATCATCACGACGGGAACCAGGGTCAGAGTTTTACGCAGTTGTACGCGCGGCGTGGAAACAGTGGAATCAGTCATGACGCAGACCTCCTTTACCGACAGCGGCCTTATCGGCGCCACTCACCATCCATGATCCCGCTATGAATGACGAAGACGCCGTGCGGCGGTGTTTCAGGTATCCAGAACGTCTGGAAGCGAACGGACGAGCGGTGTCGCCGTAGCCGAGGTGAGCAGCCGATACGCCGCCCGATGTCAGGCACGCCAGCATGGCGCCCTTGTCGCTGCGCTTGCAGCACCAGCCGGCGGGCACCGGCTCCAAAACAACTGATTGCCCCATTATGTCTCTCTATTAACTCTACGCAGCCCGTAGCATGCGTTTTACCGATATCTGTCCGGTGCCATCAACAGCGCCGGCCTCTTAATGAAATACAAAAAAATAACCGACGCGATAGGTATGCGTCGGTTTTTCAGGGCGCGTATTTTGCCCCAGTCGGCAATCAGAGACAAGACCTGTGAAGCCAATCGTGTACGACTTGCGCGGTCAACTCTGTCGCCGGCACGGATCAAACGGCTCAGCGAAGCCGTTTGCGTTTTTCGTTTTGATCCAGTTCAAGTTCGGTTATCACCTGCTGTAATCCCCGTTCTTGCGCGGCATTTAGCGTCGAAAACTTGAAGCTCAGACGCTCGATCTGCTTCACCTCGCCTTTACTGTCAACGACTTTGGTGGTGGCATGATTGACAAAATGCAAGTCCAGACAGAATTGCCCGTAGCTGGCGAGATCCACATCAATGTTTTTCAGGAGCATGCCCGGTTCAAACAATTCAGCCATCGCTTTGTCGTCGGTGTACATAGACAGACCGCCCAGCGACAAATCCTTCAGGCTAAATTCGAAATGGGTGTTATCCGGCAGCTCTCCCCGACAGCTCATGGGCGGCCAGGCAGGTGAATTGATGCGGAAAAAATTACGGCGCTGGATATAGTACAGCACGTCGGGAACCGCCGCGCAGAAGGCGGGAAAACCGTCATGTTCGACCGTTCTGATGATCGTGGAACGAAATTCAACCTTGGCGCCAGCCGTTTCTGCCGCAAACTCCAGTTCACCCGCAAACAACGCCCGACTGTTTTCACGCTCTAGCGCGCCGAGGTCAAACAGAAACTCCTCTTCGTCTGAATCAACCTCAAGGATCTTGCTGATGAACTGACCGTGCGTGTGATACACCATTACTGTGGCGTCTTGCTTTTGCAGTCCGCGTAATGTGGCGCAAATAGCCATTTTATTGCGCCTGGCGTACTGCTCTTTCATATTGTTATCCACTACATCCATCCCCACCGTCAATTGAATGGTTAATGCGTCATTCAGTGTCCCAGAACCCCCAGGATACAGCATGGCACTAGTATCGACATTCATGCCATCAACTTTAGGGTTTTATCTGTTCATTCGCTTATGCACTGTACGCATGGAACATCCGGCACACAGTAACGCCCCGCAGCGCGAGGCGAAAACTCATGAAAAGAATGGGGGGACTGCTTGCCAATAATAGACGAGGTTCAGACGCGGGGATAGTGAGAAAGCAGCCAGGTTAGCGCCAGCAGATCGGCGCTACCGCCAGGGCTGATGTTACGCTCGACCAGCGCCTGATTCATCTCCTGCAGCCCCTGTCGGGTCACACCGCCGGACAGCAATGCCCGCGCATACGACTGTACGAACGCCAGCCCTTCCATTCCGCCACGGGAGACTACGTTGGTATCCGGATTGTGGGCCATTAATACCACCAGCGTCTGCAGCAAGGCCGATTCGTCGTCCTGCCCCTGAGCGCGAGCGCGCAGATAAGCGGGCAGCGCATGCTGACGAACGGTAGCAAAACCGCTGGCGGCTTCTCCCCGCGCACCGGTCAAGCCGTGACGCCGGAACAGATGTTCTCCAGCCGTCGCGGTGTGCTGACTGTTCTCCAGCTCATTACGCACCAAATCGGCGCTCATCCGCGCGGCGCACTGGCACAGGCTGTCCTGCGTCAGTTGTAGCCGACGGCCCGCCAGCCAACCGGCTGCGCTGCACAGTAATCCAAAGGCGAAAATGCCGCCTTTGTGCGTATTCACGCCGCCCGTCGCAGCCAGCATCGCCTGTTCGGCGGCGATGCCGATAGGCCGCGCCTGCGGCAGGAGCTGGGTTATCGGCAACGCGCTATGCGCCATGCCTGCTTCGGTAAAACGTGAAAACCAGGGAGCCAGCGCGGCGATACTGGCCTGAAACAGCGGCACATCCATATCGCGATGAGCGCCGTTGTTATCCCGATCCACCAGACCGGGTTTTGGTGTCAGCATCACCTCAATGGTCAGGGCGTCAGCCACCTGCTGGTGAATAGTAGGTAGTGCCACCAGCGCGCCGGTGGCATCAGGAAATAGCGTTGTCAGTAACGGAGAGGAAACACTCGACTCAGTGTGCGTTAAACCAGGCATGGAGGATACCCTCGATTTTTTCAATCACGTCCGGTAACGCATGGCGGCGCGAACGCGCGCAGGCATGCGCCGATTCATCACAGAGTATACATCGACGACGATCATGCGCCAGTAACGTTCGGCTGATCGACCCTTCCTGCGGACAAAATACGTCAAAATCCCACAACCGCCCCAGCGGGTGCTGATCTTCCAGTGCAATGGCCGCCGCCTTAACGCTCAATGCATCCTTGGTGATGACCCAGAATGCCTCTGCGCCGGTATCCAACCAGTGCAACTGTTGCTCCAGCGCTTCCCAGCCGCGCGCCAGGCACAAGTCATTGAACGCCGCGACCGCTTCCGTCATCGCCCGGCGATATAGCGGCGAATCTTTAACCGGACCCGGCGTCACCAGCGTCAGCGACACCAGCGTAGACTGGTGCCGCGCCAGCAATTGCTGCTGGCGGGCACAGCGGCGTTCCTTCGCCGCCAGCAGGCTTTCCAGTGGGACGGCGACCGTTGAGTCTATCGCAGCATCGCTCACTCGTTGTCCTCTTTAACCTGACGTACCACGTCAATCACGCTGCCGTCACGGTAGCGAATCACCCCGACGATGCGATCGTGGAATTCAATGGCTTTAGGTTCGCCCACCAGTTGAATCGCACGCTGGTACAGTTCTTCAATCGACATCACGCTCAGACCGGCGTTGATCAGGCGTTCCGCTACATCCGGACGCGCCGGGTTAACGGCGATGCCGTGGTCAGTCACCAACACGTCGATGGCGCTGCCCGGCGTCACGCAGGTCGTTACCTGACGGACTACCGTCGGAATACGGCTGCGAATCAACGGCGCGACCACGATAGTCAGGTTAGCCGCCGTCGCCACGTCGCAATGGCCGCCGGACGCGCCGCGCATGACACCGTCGGAACCGGTGATCACGTTGACGTTAAACTGGGTATCGATTTCCAGCGCGCTCAGAATCACCACGTCCAACTGGTCGCAGCAGGCGGCCTTGGAGCTGGGGTTGGCGTAGACATTGGTGGAGATTTCCACATGGTTGGGGTTCTTCGCCAGCGATGCCGCGGCGTTGGCGTCAAAGCACTGGGTGTCCAGCAGCTTTTCAATCAGTCCTTTTTCATGCAAGTCGACAATGCTGCCGGTGATGCCGCCGAGTGCGAAACTCGCCACCACGCCCTGCTTCTGCATGCGATCTTCCAGAAAACGGGTACAGGCGGTAGACGCTGCGCCGGAACCGGTCTGGATCGAAAAGCCCGGTTTGAAATAGCCGGAGTGTTCGATCACGTCTGCCGCGCTGCGGGCAATCAGCAGTTCGCGCGGGTTGCTGGTGACGCGCGCCGCGCCTACGCTGATTTTCGCCGGGTCGCCGACTTCTTCCACCGGCACCACAAAGTCCACCTGGTCCTGCACCAGACTGGCCGGCATGTTAGGGAACGGCACCAGACTTTCGGTCAGCAGCACTACTTTACCGGCGTACTGCGCATCGACCATCGCGTAGCCGAGCGAGCCGCAGCGGGATTTACCCGACGTGCCGTTGGCGTTGCCGAATTCGTCGCTGCTCGGCACCCCGAGGAATGCGACGTCAATCTTCAGCTCGCCGCTCTGCAGCAGATGCACGCGGCCGCCGTGAGAGTGAATCTGTACCGGCTCTTTCATCAGGCCGTGAGAGATGGCGTCCGCCAGCTTGCCGCGCATGCCGGAGGTGTAAATACGGGTAATCACGCCATTGCGGATATGCTCGATCAGCGGCGCGTTGCAGGTCATCAACGAACTGGAAGCCAGCGTCAGGTTTTTAAAACCCAGACGGGCCAGGGTGTCCACCACGTGGTTAATCACCTTGTCCCCTTCACGGAACGCGTGGTGGAACGAAATCGTCATGCCGTCCTGCAGCCCGCTTTTGCGAATGGCTTCTTCCAGATCGGCGCACAGCTTGCGCTGGTGTTTTTCGGTGACGTCATTCAGCCAGGGGGTACTGTGGTTGGCATTGACGAACGGTTGCAGATGGCTTTTTTCTGGATATTGCTTCTGCAGTGCTTCAATAAAGTTACTCATGATCCAATCCTGTCATTGCGAGGCCCGCTAGCGCGATATCACGCCGCCAGCTGGCCAGTGCGGAAACTATTACAAACCAGACTCCATCCGGTTACCCGGCCTGCGTTTATTTGCGCACGCCGGAGGCCAGCGCACGCTCCACCACCCGGCGGGCGTGGTCGATAATCGGGCCGTCGATCATTTTTCCGTTCAGCGAAATTACCCCCAACCCGGCGCGTTCGCCGTCTTCCGCCGCCTTGATGACCAGATGAGCGTAATCCACCTCATCCTGAGTCGGCGCGTAGGCGTTGTGCAGCAGTTCGATCTGGCGCGGGTTGATCAGCGACTTGCCGTTGAAGCCCAGTTTGCGGATCAGTTCCACTTCTTTCAGGAACCCTTCTTCGTCGTTGACGTTGGAGTACACCACGTCAAAGGCGTCGATACCGGCAGCGCGAGCGGCATGCAGCACCGCGCAGCGGGCATAGAACAACTCGGTGCCGTCGCCGCGTTCGGTTTGCATATCCATCACATAGTCGAACGCCGCCAGCGCGATGCCGATCATGCGCTCGGAGGAGCGGGCGATAGACACGGCGTTGATCACCCCGACCGCGGACTCGATCGCCGCCATGATGCGGGTCGAACCGACTTCACGACCGCACTCTTTTTCGATGCGCGCCAGATGGTGTTCCAGCTCGGCGACATCGTCGGTAGAGTCGGTTTTCGGCAAACGGATGACATCCGCGCCGCCTCGCACAGACGCTTCCAGATCCTTAAGACCGAACGGAGTATTGAGCTGATTGATACGCACCACGGTTTCGATGCCCTGATACATCGGGTGCTGCAACGCATGGTGAACCAGCAGGCGCGCGGTATCTTTCTCACGCAGGGAAACGGCGTCCTCCAGGTCAAACATGATGGAGTCCGGTTTGTAGATGAAAGCGTTGGACAACATGGCGGCATTCGCGCCCGGCAGGAACAGCATACTACGGCGCAGTTTTTTCGGCTGAGTGGTGCTCATCACAGTTTCTCCCAGTCAATCTGATCAACATCGGCGGCACGCAGCACGGCGCTCTGCACCCGGGCACGAATTACGCAATCCAGCGCGCCCTTGTCTTCAACCACGATGGTGCCGGACTCTACGCCCAGCGTGCTCAGGGTGTCGTTCACCACCTGCTTGATCTGTGCGCCAAACTGTTTGATGACTTCACTGTTTATCACCACGGTCAACTGGCCTTCCGCCGGCGCCACCTTGACCAGCAAGTCGCTGGATTCAAAGGTGCCCGCCAGGGCCTCCTTGATAATTTTCATGTTGTTTACCTGCTTAATACATTAAAAACACGTTACGCACAGGCGAGTTCGCCATAGCGTTGTAAATGCGCAAACGTAGTCGCCGGGACGATCTCGCGGATATGTTCAAACTGACGCAGCTTCAGTAACCGGCGCACTTCAGAGGCGGAAATCGCCAGGCCGGAGTGTTCGCGAGTGCGTTCAATTTCCACCACTTCCAGCGCCGGCGCGGCAACCTGCCCGGCCTGCTCCAGCCAGTGGTGCATATCCTGGTTATAACGGTGCGTTACCGGGCAGAAGGGTTCTGTGCCGACAAAGCGCCGGGTAATACCGAGCGCCGGTGCGATGTACTGGCGAAAGATGATCAGATCCAGCGCCGCATGGGCCTGAGTAATCAGTTGCTCTTCTTTCAGGAAATAGCCCGGAAACGTGGCTTTGGAGATCATGTATTCCGACCCGGCGTGAACCGTCAGATTCGGGATGTGCGCCACCCCCTGACGTACCATGTCCAGCCGTTCGGTGAACGGGAAAAAGGACACATCTTCCCGCACCACGAAAATATGCAGCCAGTCACAGGCACGGGCGGCTTGCTCCGCCAGATAACAATGCCCCAGTGTGAACGGGTTGGCGTTCATCACAATGGCGCCGATATCCCGACCCGGTTTGACCTGTGTCGCCAGGGACTGGCAATACTGTTTGATGCCGATAGGCGTATTTTCCATCAACACGGCCTTGTCTTCATAACAGGCCAGCGGGTAGAAACCGCAACCGCGGAAAAACCGTGATATTGCAGGGGCGGGTGTAGAGAAACAGATGGAACTGGCCACGTTCGGCGGCGAACTGCACCACCTCGTTCACCACTTTCACCCCCAGGTTGAGGTCACGATAGCCGGGATCCACCGCCACACACTTGATGGTATTCGCGCACAACCCGGCACAGGCAACCAGTTGGCCGTTATGCCTGCCCACCACAAAAAACTCGATATCCTTGTCCATGCCCAACTGGCACATCCCGAGAAACTGACTGACTTCAGCCACTTCACGGGGTTGGACGCGAACATCCAGCGTGGAAAAAGTAAAACTCTCATCGGCGTACATAACGGTTATCCTGCTTTTTGCTGTACCACATAACTCGTGGGGTCGACGCCTCCGGCGAACCGGAGGCGATGCCTGTCAGTGCCCCACAGCGGCGGGTGCCGCTCGCGGGGTTTTCACCGGCTGAGCGACTTCACCAATGGTGTTGCGCAGGTGACCCACGTTTTCAATTTCCACTTCAATGCTGTCGCCCGGTTTCATGAACAGCGGCGGAGTACGTTTCTTACCGACGCCGCCAGGCGAACCGGTAATAATCACGTCACCGGCGCTCAGCGCGGTGAAGGTACTGATGTACTCAATCAGATCCGCCACTTTGTGAATCATGCTGGCGGTATTATCGTCCTGTACCATGCGGCCGTTCAGGTAGGTACGGATGGCCAGCGCGTGCGGATCCGGAATTTCGTCACGGGTAGTGAGGTAAGGCCCGAACGCACCGGTTTTCTGCCAGTTCTTACCGGCGGTAAACCAGCTGTGCTGCCAGTCGCGGGCGGAACCGTCCATATAGCAGCTGTAACCGGCGACAAACGACAGCGCTTCGTCGCGGCTGATGTTCTGACCATCTTTACCGATGATGACCGCCAGCTCGCCTTCATAGTCGAACTCGCTGGAGTAGTGCGGCTTGAGCACCTGGGTGCCGTGGCCGGTCTGCGAGTCGGCGAAACGCACAAACAGCGTCGGCGCCGGGTTCTGTTCGTTGAACTCTTTACGTTTGTCGGCGTAGTTCATGCCGACGCACAGGATTTTGGACGGCGCCACAATCACCGGCAGGAAGGTCACGTCTGCCACGGCGACGTCCGGAGTCTCGCTCTGGAAAGCCGCAGCTTCCTGGAGCGCATCGCCAGCCAGCAACGCTTTCAGGTCCGGATAACGGTCGCCGAGCCGGCTTCCCAAATCAATCAGGCCCGCAGGCGTGTGGATCCCGTAGCTGTTTTTGCCGTGATGGCGGTAACTTGCAAGTTTCATAATCTTTCCCGTTTAAATAAGGCCGCTTGCTATCGCGGCGTTATTTGTTTTTGTCATACAACCGTCACACCAGGAACTTGCCAAGAACCAGCAAGGCCACGGAGACGTTGATTGCCCCACCAATACGGGTAGCAATCTGAGCGAATGGCATCAGCACCATACGGTTGCCGGCGGTGAGAATAGCCACGTCGCCGGTACCGCCCTGCCCGCTCTGGCAGCAGGAGATGATGGCAACATCAATCGGATGCATACCGATTTTCTTGCCGACGAAGAAACCGGTGGTAACCAGCGCTACCACGGTGGAAACAATCACCAGCAGGTTGGTAATGGTGAACGCGTGCACCAGCTCTTCCCACGGCGTGATCGCCACACCAACGGCGAACAGAATCGGATAGGTCACAGACGTCTGGAAGAATTTGTAAACCACCTGGGAGCCTTCCAGCAGACGCGGAGACGCACCATTGAGCAGTTTCACGATCACCGCGGCGAACAGCATGCCTACCGGGGCCGGCAGACCAATCAGCTTGTAGCCCAGCATACCGATCATGTACAGCAGGATAGCCAGCAGAGCGCCCGCAGCCAGATTGGCCGGGTCCATTTTGCCGCTCAGCGTGCTGGTGAGTGTGGCCGGAGCCTGTTCGGTGCCGTTTGCCTTGTTCGGCATCAGGTCGCCTTCACCGGTCAGGTGCGGATAACGTTTACCCAGTTGATTCAGTACACCGGCAAGAACGATAGCGGTCAGGCTGCCCAGCATGACGATTGGCAGGATACGGCCCAGCGCGACGCCCTGTTCCATGTGCAGCAGCGTGGCGTAACCGATAGAGAGCGGAATCGCCCCTTCACCCACGCCGCCAGCCATGATCGGCAGCACCAGGAAGAAGAAGATCTGGAACGGGTCCATCCCCAGCATAATGCCGACGCCCATACCGACAATCATGCCCACTATTTCACCGCACAGCATGGGGAAGAAAATACGCAGGAAGCCCTGAATCAGCGTCTGCCGGTTCATGCTCATGATGCTGCCGACGATAATGCAGCAGATATACAGATACAGAATGTTGGTGGATTTATAGAATTTGGTGGTGGAGTCTACAACCACCTGCGGCAGCAGGCCGTAATACACCAGCGCAGACGGAATAAAGGTGGCGCAGATGGCCGCCGCACCCATTTTGCCGATAAGCGGCAAACGCTTACCGAACTCACCACAGGCAAAACCGAAGAACGCCAGCGTGGCGACCATCACCACGATATCGCTGGGCAGTTTCCCTTCAAGGCAGTCCAGTGCAATCAATAGCCCGGCAAGGATAAACAGCGGCACTGGAATAACACCAATTTTATAGTTATCCAGAACATGCCACCATTTTTCTTTTAATGAAACCTTCCCAGAGGCCTCATCTTTTACAACGATATAAGAATCATCAGTGGTACTCATAACTTTCTCCCCTTGTTATTTTCCCGGGCATAGTAAGAGCTCAACACCAATTATTATGTGACAATCCTCAAATTAAAAAATGAGTTTTAATGGTGCTTATGGTTTTTATGGTTTTTATTAATTTTTAATTATAAATCAATAAAATAAAAGATCATCAAGCGAGGATTATTTTCGTGGTTTTTATGGTTTTTATGAAGCGAATGGCACCTATTCCGTCGATGGAATTATATGTTGAAAAAAAGTAATTAAAATGTCCTCTGTCCGTGACGCTTAATTTACGCTTTATTTAAAAATGCAGAAATAAGAATACTATTTTCACAATTTACGCGGAGCGCTTCACAAGACTATTTTTTATACCCTTTCTTGTACGCCTTTCATGATAAATTAGCCATCTTCGTTTCCGCGCTTTACCGGTGATTAGCACATTATGACTGTCAGGCTACCGTTCCATCTCAAGCTGTTCATCTACCTGATGATCTTTTTTTCTCTGCTGCTTATCACCGCGGGGCTTTACTATTACCGGGCGGTAGACCAGCAACTTTATGATGAACTGGGCAGCCGGGCGCAGATTCAGGCACGTGAAATCGCGATTATTCCCTCACTGGTTGAGGCGGTAAAACACGGCGACACCGCCACCATCGACGACCTGGTCGACCAAATCAAGGCACGCAGCGACGCCAGCTTTATCGTCATCGGCGATCGCAACGCCACCCACCTTTATCACTCGGAAGAACCCTCGCTGCTCGGCACCGAAATGATCGGCGGCGATAACAAAGAGGTGCTGGAAGGGCAAAGCACCATCACGCTGCGCCGTGGCGCCATCGGTATTTCGCTGCGCAGCAAAGCGCCGATCATGGAAGGCGATCAGGTTATCGGCATTGTCTCGGTGGGGTATCTGAAAAAGCGCATCGACAACCTGACATTCAGTAAAGTCGCCCATGTCGGCCTGGCGATCGTCGCCATGCTGGTCGCCTTGTTCTTTTTCTCCTGGTGGTTTTCCCGTAACCTGAAAAAGCAGATGTTCGGGCTGGAGCCGCTGGAAATCCGGTTGCTGGTCAGGCAGCAAAAGGCGTTGCTGGAGTCCATTTATGAAGGCGTGATCGCCATCGACAAGCAGCGTAACATCGCGGTGATCAACCATGCGGCAAAAGATTTGCTTGGTCTGACCATGCCCTCATATCAGTTACGCGGTAAACCGATCGATGATGTCATCGCGCCGGTGCCGTTTTTCTCCAATAAAGACATCTGGGTCAACGATACCCATGATGAGATCTGCCGCTTCAACCAGATTACGGTTATCGCCAGCCGCGTACGCATTATGCTGGAGGACGAACTGCAAGGTTGGGTCATCAGTTTTCGCGACAAGAACGACCTCCACACCCTGAGCATGCAGCTCAGCCAGGTGAAACGCTACGCCAACAGCCTGCGCATTCTGCGGCACGAACAACTGAACTGGACCGCCACGCTGGCCGGGCTGTTGCATTTACGCCGTTATGATGAAGCCGTGCGTTACATTGAGGCGCAGTCCGAAGGGGCGCAGGTGGTACTGGATTTTATCTCCAGCCGCTTTTGTTCCCCGGCGCTTTGCGGCCTGCTGCTGGGTAAATACGCCAGCGCCCGAGAAAAAGGCATCGAACTGCGTTTTGATCCGCGCTGCCAGCTCAGCGGCATCCCCGCGTCCCTCAGCGAAACAGAGTTGATGTCAATTATTGGGAATTTAATCGATAATGCAGTAGAAGCCACACTGGCCAGTACCCCGGCTTACCATCCTGTCGAAGTGTATATCCACGATGGTGAGCAGGAACTGGTCATTGAAGTCGCCGATCAAGGTACAGGGATTGACCCCGCCATTGCGGATCGGGTATTTGAAATGGGCGTCACCAGCAAACAGGAAGGCGATCACGGGCTGGGCCTGCATCTGGTTTCCAGCTATGTCAGCCAGGCACAGGGTGTGATCGAGGTTTCTGACAATTCGCCTCACGGCGCTATTTTTTCTATTTTCATTCCAAAAACCACCATATAACCAAAAACAGGGAATACGAGCACCATGCCGATTGCGAGCACCATGCCGACTGAACGAACCATTGAAAACTTCGACGTACTGATCGTTGAAGATGAAAGAAAGCTGGCAAATATCCACGCGGAATTTATCGAAAAGAATTTCGCGCTGCGGGTGGTGGGCACTGCGTCAACCCTGAACGAAGCCAAACGCATGCTGCAACAGTACAAACCCCGTCTGATGCTGCTGGATAACTACCTGCCGGACGGCGAAGGCGTTCAGCTGATCGAAAGCGACCTGATGCGCAGCATCAACTGTTCGGTGATTTTCATCACCGCCGCCAGCGACATGAACACCTGCGCGCAAGCCATTCGGTGCGGCGCCTTTGATTACATCATCAAGCCGGTGTCCTATCCGCGGCTGCGCTCATCGCTGGAGCGCTTTATCCAGTTCGTCAAAACCCAGCATACCTACAAGGTCGTCGATCAGCAGAACGTGGACGTGCTTTATCAGTTGCAGGCGTCTACCGTACCTAACGGGCCGGGCAGCAAAGGCATCGAAGAAAACACCCTTAGTCTGATCAAACAGATCTTTCAGGACGATCCACAAGCCCTGTTCTCCGTGGATGAAGTGGTGGAAAAAACCGGATTAAGCAAAACCACCGCCCGGCGTTATCTGGAGTTCGGGCTTGAAAACCATTTTCTGGATGTAGAAATGCGCTACGGCAAGATTGGCCACCCCCGGCGCCTATACCGCAAAAAACACCTGGACTGACACGCACGTTCGAGCGCCCTTTCCTGCCCGCCATACCAGCCTTGCCGGTATGGCGTCCCCCTCACCAGCCGCCTCTTCACGGTATGAAAGCCTCGTGTAACGTCAGAATGCCTGGGTGGATGGTGGTTCGGTAAGCGGCAGAATGGCGCGTTTCCAGCCGGCCGTCGATTTCAGTCAACAGACCTAACGTGCTTAGGCATTTCGCCAGATAAACAGCCTCACGTCACAAAAAACTATCAAGCAGCGCAAGTACAACTAAATCTCTATACTGCAGGCACCGATAACACACTGACCGGACGTCGCAAAAACGTGGCTTATGCACCACCGACGTTCACAGCACCAGACCAATAACAACACTCAGGTAATTTATTTCAAGGAGTACGGCAATGGGGTTCAGCAGCACGATAAAAAATACCAAAATTTCTCACAAACTCTACCTGGGATTCGGCGTAGTGTTATTGCTGGTGGTAATGGCTTCCTCACTCAGCGCGATACGCTTTCGCGACATTCGCGACATCTACGAAAAAACCAATCTGATTTACAACATCAATATTGAAGTCTTCCAGGCCAAAATCAACCGCCTGAAATATTTCTATACTCCGGACGACAGCACGCAAACCGTTCTGACCGGTTTCGTCAAACACGCCGCCGACCTGACCCAAAGCGCCCACACGCTCTCCTGGCACAGCGACGAACTCGGTTACATCAATGATCTGGATAAGATCATGGTGGATTTCCAGAAATCGGTCGCAGATATGTCAGCCGCCACGCAACAGGTGGTCGCGCTGAGAAAGCAGATCGCCACGCTGAATACGCAGGATGCCGTCAAAAGTTTTCGCGACGGCCTGCAAAATCAGCAACTGGACACCGCGTTGTACCAGCGCGTGGTTGAATTGGCTTACGCCACCGCGTCGCTGAAGAACCTCTCGTATGAATTGCAGCTTACCGGCACTGACGATGCCGCCAAGGCGTTTAGCAGTCGCTATGTCGAGGTGCAGAAGGCTTATCAGGCTCTGCTGCCGACGCTCTCCGGCGAAACGCAGAAACTGGCGGAAGATCTCTGGAAATACACCGGGCAATACGCCTCGCAGAATCAGGACTATTCCCGTGCCTGGAGCGATCTGAAAAAAGCGGAAAATGCCGTGAAGACCGGCGGGGATAAAAGCAGCGCGGTGATCAAATCTCTGCTCACGACGGTGAAAAACCAGAACGATGCGCTGGCGTACGGTTCAGCCAACATTACACTGCTGATCGGGTTGATCGCGGTGATCATCGGTATCCTGATTGCCGTCTATATCATTCGCCAGATCACCCGCCCGGTAATGCATAACCTGATGCTGGCGGAACGCATCGCCAGCGGCGACCTGACCGCCACTATCAACGTCGATCGCCACGATGAACTGGGCAAGCTGACCGCCGCGATGGCCGCCATGAACGACCGTCTGCGTCAGATGATTTCCGATGTCCGCGACAGCGTTGGTCATGTCACCCATTCTGCCGCCGACATTGCCGCCGGCAATAGCGATCTCGCCTCCCGAACCGAACAGCAATCCGCCGCCGTGGTGCAAACCGCCGCCAGCATGGAAGAACTGACGTCAACGGTGAAGAACAACACGGAAAACGCCCGTCATGCCAGCCAGATTGCTTCCGACGCATCCCAAAATGCGCATAAAGGCGGCGAAGTGGTGCAAAACGTGGTGAAAACTATGGATGATATCGCCGCCAGCTCGAGGAAAATCGCCGATATCACCGCGGTCATCAATAGCATCGCTTTCCAGACCAACATTCTGGCGCTGAACGCCGCCGTGGAGGCCGCTCGCGCCGGCGAACAAGGACGTGGTTTTGCCGTGGTGGCCGGCGAGGTGCGCAGCCTCTCCCAGCGTAGCTCTCAGGCCGCCAAAGATATCGCCGCCCTGATTGCCGAATCCGTGGAAAGAACCAATGCCGGCAGTACGCTGGTAGCGGAAGCGGGACAAACCATGGAGAGCATCGTCAACTCGGTATCTCGCGTTAACGATATTATGGGCGACATTTCCTCCGCCTCGGAAGAGCAAAGCCGCGGTATCGAACAGATCTCCCGCGCCATAACCGAACTGGACAGCACCACGCAGCAAAACGCCGCGCTGGTTTCGCAGTCATCCTCTGCCGCCAATGCGCTGGAAGAACAGGCGATGCTGTTGGAAAAACTGGTCGCCACGTTCCGGTTGTCCGAATCCCCGGCGACATCACCGCGCCCTGCTGCGCTAAATAACCCGCGTCGCCCGCTGCAGGCCCTGCCCGCCGCCGGTAAGGCATCGGCGAAACCGGCCGCTAAAAATCATCAGGACGACTGGGCTTCCTTTTGAGCGCACTGACTTGTGGTCGCGCTGACTTGATAGTTCAGACGTTATCCTGACAAACGGCCCGCTTCTGGCGGGCCGTTTCTTTTTGATACACACGAAAACCAGAGATGGCGGACGGATGTTAATGAGGAAACAGCCGCCACCCGGCCTAAAACACCATCGTCATCGGGTCCGGGTGCTGATACTCAAACCCCAGTTCGCTGCAGATCCGTTGCCCGTCAATCAATCGGGCCTGCGCGGGGTCGCCCGGCAGAAACTGTGGCGGCTCCATCCCCATCTGGCGCGCCTGCGCCGGATAGAAATCCTGTTTAGCCGGATGCGCCGGCGCGCACAGATTGTAGAGATGCCCGCCATGCGGACGCTGCAGCAACAGCGTAATCGCGCCGATCACGTCCTCCAGATGGACCAGATTCACGCCGTGACTGCCATCCGGTAGATCGCGCCGTCCGGCAAGAAAGCGCCCCGGATGGCGATTGCTCCCCACCAGCCCGGCCAGCCGCAAAATATCCACCTCGGTATGAGGCAACGCGTGCAGCCACTGCTCCAGCGCCAGTAAGACCTTGCCCGTACCGGTTTCCGGCTGCAACGGACTGTTTTCTTTCACCCGGCCGCTGAGCGGTCCGTAGACCGAAATGGAACTGGTGTACATAATGCGCGGCACCCCCAGCGCCAGCGCGCTGTTTACCACCTGCTGCACCGCCTGCAGATAAGCGCCGCCAGCCCGCTCAAGGCGCCCCGGCGGTAGAGTGATAATCAGCGTGTCCACGTTCAGCAGTATGTCCAGTTCGTCCGGTTCGCACTCCAACTCCGGCGTCAGGCACAGGCGATAGCACTCCACACCGGACAGCCGCGCCGCCGTCACGCCATCATCGGTGCTCTTGCTGCCCACCACCCGATACCCCCGGCCCTGTAACGCCAACGCCAGCGGCATACCCAGCCAGCCCAGTCCGATTATCGCTACCTTTTTCATCGTCGTTCTCCTGCCCTTCCGGCGTTTCTGTTTCCGGATGTCTATTCCGCGCTTTTCATTATGTACCCTTATCGCCCATCTGGCGGCAATGTGATTTGCACGCACGATAATTTGTACACAATATGATTTGTACACTGTGGGGTAAAAAAATGTTGCGCTACCACATCAACATGGTTTAGGTTAACCAACAGACAACATCACTCTACTTTGACGACAAAGAGACGAATTCATGTTACGCGTTAAATTCAACCACCATCATCACCATCACCCTGACTAGTCTTTCAGGCGATAGGTGCTGGAAGACATTCAGATCTTCCAGTGGCGGTAAACGCGTAAGAAAAGCCCCCGGAAGATCGATTCCGGGGGCTTTTTTTTGGCCGGAATTTTTTAAAAAAGCCTGCTTAACAGGCATCACAGACAGGATAAATTGAGGTTCACATGCTGGATAAAACACGTTTACGTATCGCGATGCAGAAATCAGGCCGCCTGAGCGACGACTCCCGGGAACTGCTGGCCCGCTGCGGCATTAAAATCAACCTGCACCAGCAGCGCCTGATCGCGTTTGCCGAAAACATGCCTATCGATATTCTGCGCGTACGCGATGACGATATTCCGGGGCTGGTCATGGATGGCGTGGTGGATTTGGGCATCATCGGCGAAAACGTGCTGGAAGAAGAGTTGCTCAACCGTCGCGCACAGGGCGAAGACCCGCGCTACTTCACGCTGCGCCGTCTGGATTTCGGCGGTTGCCGCCTGTCGCTGGCGATGCCGCTCGACGAGGAATACACCGGCCCGCAATGTCTGCACAACAAACGTATCGCTACCTCCTACCCGCACCTGCTCAAACAGTACCTCGATAAGCAAGGCGTCAATTTCAAATCCTGTCTGCTCAATGGTTCGGTAGAAGTGGCGCCGCGCGCCGGCCTGGCTGACGCCATCTGCGATTTGGTTTCCACCGGCGCGACGCTGGAAGCCAACGGCCTGCGCGAAGTCGAGGTGATTTACCGCTCCAAAGCCTGCCTGATTCAGCGCGACGGCGAGATGCCGGCCGAGAAACAACAGCTTATCGACAAACTGTTGACCCGTATGCAGGGCGTGATTCAGGCGCGCGAATCCAAGTACATTATGCTGCACGCGCCCAGCGAGCGTCTGGACGAAGTCATCGCGCTGTTGCCGGGTGCCGAACGCCCCACCATTCTGCCGCTGGCCGGCGATCAGAATCGTGTCGCCATGCACATGGTCAGCAGCGAAACCCTGTTTTGGGAAACCATGGAAAAACTGAAAGTGCTGGGCGCCAGCTCTATTCTGGTGTTGCCGATTGAGAAGATGATGGAGTAACGCCATGAGCAACCGCTTCAACACCCTGATTGACTGGCAGACCTGCACCGAAGAGGAGCAGCGCCGGTTGCTGACCCGCCCGGCCATCTCCGCTTCCGATCGCATCAGCGCGATTGTCGGCGAGATTCTGGCAAAGGTGCGTGATGACGGCGATGCCGCGCTGCGTGAATACAGCGCCCGCTTTGACAAGGTGCAGGTCGACAGCCTGCGCGTATCCGCCGAAGCGATTGACGCCGCCGTTGCACGACTGGGCGACGACATCAAACAGGCGATGGCGACCGCCGTTCGTAACATCGAAACCTTCCACAACGCGCAGAAACTGCCGTCGATCAATGTGGAAACCCAACCGGGTGTGCGGTGCCAGCAGGTAACCCGGCCGATCGCCAGCGTCGGTCTGTATATTCCGGGCGGCTCCGCTCCGCTGCTGTCCACGGTATTGATGTTGGCGACTCCGGCGCGCATCGCCGGCTGCCGGCGCGTGATTCTGTGTTCGCCGCCGCCGATCGCCGACGAGATCCTGTATGCGGCAAAACTGTGCGGCGTACAGGAAGTATTCCAACTGGGCGGCGCGCAGGCGATTGCCGCGATGGCGTTCGGCACCGACAGCGTGCCGAAGGTGGACAAGATTTTCGGCCCCGGCAATGCCTATGTGACGGAAGCCAAGCGTCAGGTTAGCCAGTTGCTTGACGGTGCGGCCATCGACATGCCGGCCGGTCCGTCCGAAGTGCTGGTGATTGCCGACAGCGGCGCCACGCCGGATTTTGTCGCCTCCGACCTGCTGTCGCAGGCGGAACACGGCCCGGATTCGCAGGTCATCCTGCTGACGCCGGATGCCGGCATGGCGCAGGCGGTAATCGACGCGGTGGAACGCCAGTTGGCAACGCTGTCCCGCGCGGACATCGCCCGTCAGGCGCTGGCCAGCAGCCGGGTGATCGTAGCGCGCGATCTGGACCAGTGCATCGACATCAGCAATCAATACGGCCCGGAGCACCTGATTATCCAGACCCGTAATGCCGAAACGCTTGTCGAGCGCATCACCAGCGCCGGGTCGGTATTTTTGGGTGACTGGTCACCGGAATCTGCCGGCGACTATGCCTCCGGCACCAACCACGTGCTGCCGACCTACGGCTACACCGCTACCTACTCCAGTCTGGGGCTGGCGGATTTCCAGAAACGCATGACGGTACAACAGCTGTCGCCGCAAGGTTTGCTGGGGCTGGCGTCAACCATTGAAATCATGGCGCAAGCCGAACAGCTGACCGCCCACAAAAATGCCGTTACCCTGCGCGTCAACGCCCTCAAGGAGCAAGCATGAGTATTGAGAATCTGGCTCGCGACAACGTCCGCCGCCTGACCCCGTATCAGTCCGCGCGTCGTCTGGGCGGTAATGGCGATGTCTGGTTGAACGCCAACGAATACCCGCAAGCGCCGCAGTACCAACTGACCTTGCAGACGCTGAACCGTTACCCGGAATGCCAGCCCGTGCAGGTGATTGAACGCTATGCCGCCTATGCCGGGGTGAAACCGGAGCAGGTGCTGGCGAGCCGCGGCGCGGACGAGGGCATCGAGCTGCTGATCCGCGCGTTCTGCGAACCGGGCAAAGACGCCATTCTGTTCTGCCCGCCGACCTACGGCATGTACGCCGTCAGCGCCGAAACCCTCGGCGTGGAGCGCCGCGTCGTGCCGTCGACCGTCGACTGGCAACTGGACCTGGCCGCTATCGAAGGCGCGCTGGATAACGTCAAAGTAATTTATGTCTGTTCGCCCAACAACCCGACCGGCAACCTGATCAACCCAGAGGATCTGCGTCGCCTGCTGGAACTGGCGCGCGGTCGGGCCATCGTCGCCATCGACGAAGCCTATATCGAGTTTTGCCCGCAGGCGAGCACGGTCGGCTGGCTGACGGAATACCCGCATCAGGTGGTGTTGCGCACGCTGTCCAAAGCGTTCGCCCTTGCCGGCCTGCGTTGCGGTTTCACCCTCGCCAGCGCCGAGGTGATTCAACTGCTGCTCAAAGTGATCGCCCCCTACCCGCTGGCGCTGCCGGTGGCGGATATCGCCGCGCAGGCGCTGAGCGAGGCCGGACTGGCTGACATGCGCCGCAATGTGACCGAGGTGAGCGAAAACCGCCGCTGGCTGAGTGAATCGCTGAAAACCCTGCCGAACGTAGAAACGGTATACACCAGCGAAAGCAACTACCTGCTGGTGCGCTTCGCCGATTCGCCAACCGTCTTCAAAACTTTGTGGGATCAGGGCATTATTTTACGCGATCAGAACAAACAACCGGGGCTGGCGGGTTGTCTGCGCATTACCATCGGCAACCGCTACGAGTGCGAGCGCGTCATCAGCGCATTGCAGGCGTTGTCCGGCAAAACGGCATAATTTGAGGAATCACCGTGGGATTAAAGTATCTTTTCATCGACCGTGACGGCACGCTGATTGCCGAGCCGCCCGAGGACTTTCAGGTAGACCGACTGGATAAGCTGGCGCTGGAGCCGGATGTCATTCCGTCGCTGCTTTCCCTGCAAAAGGCCGGTTTCAAACTGGTGATGATCACCAATCAGGACGGCCTGGGCACCAGCAGTTTCCCGCAGGAGGATTTCGATCCGCCGCATAATCTGATGATGCAGATTTTCACCTCGCAGGGCGTGCGTTTCGAGCGAGTGCTGATTTGCCCGCACTTCCCCGGCGACAACTGCGACTGCCGCAAACCGAAAACCGCGCTGGTGGACGCTTTCCTGAAAGACAACGTGATGGACAGCGCCAACAGCTACGTGATTGGCGACCGCGAAACCGACGTCCAGCTGGCGCAGAACATGGGCATCACCGGCCTGCGTTACCAGCGCGACGGCCTTAACTGGCAGGCAATTACCACCCAGTTGACCAAACGCGACCGTCATGCCCACGTCAACCGCGTCACCCGTGAAACCGCCATTGACGTTAACGTCTGGCTGGACCGCGAAGGCGGCAGCAAGATCCATACCGGCGTCGGTTTTTTCGACCACATGCTGGATCAGATTGCCACCCACGGCGGTTTTCGCATGAATATCGACGTAAAAGGCGATCTGTACATCGACGACCACCACACGGTGGAAGACACCGGTCTGGCGCTGGGCGAAGCGCTGAATAGCGCGCTGGGCGACAAACGCGGCATCGGCCGTTTCGGCTTTGTGCTGCCGATGGATGAATGTCTGGCGCGCTGCGCGCTCGATATCTCCGGCCGCCCGCATCTGGAATACAAGGCGGAGTTCAGCTATCAGCGTGTCGGCGATCTCAGCACCGAAATGGTGGAACACTTCTTCCGTTCCCTCTCCTACGCGATGGGTTGCACGCTGCACCTGAAAACCAAGGGCCGCAACGACCATCACCGTGTCGAAAGCCTGTTCAAGGTCTTTGGCCGCGCGCTGCGTCAGGCCATCCGGGTGGAAGGCGACACCTTGCCCAGCTCCAAAGGAGTGCTGTGATGAATGTGGTGATTCTGGATACCGGGTGCGCCAACCTGTCTTCCGTGATGTACGCGGTCAAGCGGCTGGGGTATGACCCGCAGGTCAGCCGCGAACCGGAGGTGGTGTTGCGCGCCGATAAACTGTTTCTGCCGGGCGTCGGCACCGCGCAGGCGGCGATGGATCAACTGGCCGAACGTCAGTTGATCGGCCTGGTTAAGGCCTGTACCCAGCCGGTGCTGGGCATCTGTCTCGGCATGCAGTTGCTGGGCAGCCGTAGCGACGAGAATAACGGCGTGGATACGCTGGGTCTCATCGATACGCCGGTGGTGCCGATGGTCGATCGCGGTCTGCCCTTGCCGCACATGGGCTGGAATCAGGTGACGCCGCAGGCCGGTCACCGCCTGTTCCGCGATATTCCGGACGGCTCGTACTTCTACTTTGTGCATAGCTACGCCATGCCGGTTTGCGCCAGTACCATTGCCCAGTCCCACTATGGCGATGCCTTTACCGCCGCGGTGCAGAAGGATAACTTCTATGGCGTCCAGTTCCATCCGGAACGCTCCGGCGCGGCGGGTGCCCAGCTACTGAAGAATTTTCTGGAGATGTAAACGGACATGATTATTCCCGCATTAGACCTGATTGATGGACAGGTAGTCCGTTTGCATCAGGGCGATTATGGTCAACAGCGCCAGTACGGCAGCGACCCGCTGCCCCGCTTGCAGGATTACCAGCAGCAAGGGGCGCAGGTACTGCATCTGGTGGATTTGACCGGCGCCAAAGATCCGGCGGCGCGCCAGATTCCGTTGCTGAAAACCTTGCTGGCCGGCGTTTCCGTGCCGGTACAGGTTGGCGGCGGCATCCGCACCGAGCAGGATGTGGATGCATTGCTGGCTGCCGGCGCCAGCCGGGTGGTGATTGGCTCCACCGCGGTAAAACAGCCGGAACAGGTGCAGCAATGGTTCACCCGCTATGGCGCGGACGCGCTGGTGCTGGCGCTGGATGTCCGTATTGACGCCGACGGCGTGAAAAACATCGCCATCAGCGGCTGGCAGGAAAATTCCGGCATCACGCTGGAGCAAACGGTAGAACGTTATCTGCCCTTCGGTCTGAAGCACGTGCTGTGCACTGATATCTCCCGCGACGGTACGCTGCAGGGTTCCAACGTCGAGCTATACCGTGAAATCAGCGCCCGCTATCCGCAGGTGGCGTTTCAGGCATCCGGCGGCATCGGCTCGCTGGCGGATATCGCCGCGCTACGCGGCAGCGGCGTACAAGGCGTGATTGTCGGTCGGGCCTTGCTGGAAGGTAAATTCAACGTGACGGAGGCGATTTCATGCTGGCAAAACGGATAATCCCTTGTCTGGACGTGCGTGACGGCCAGGTGGTGAAAGGCGTACAGTTCCGTAATCACGAAATCATCGGCGATATCGTACCGCTGGCTCAACGTTACGCGCAGGAAGGCGCCGACGAACTGGTATTCTACGATATCACCGCGTCATCCGACGGCCGGGTGGTGGATAAAAGCTGGGTGTCCCGCGTGGCGGAAGTGATCGATATTCCGTTCTGCGTCGCCGGCGGCATCAAAAGCGTGGAAGACGCCGGGCAAATCCTCTCTTTCGGCGCGGATAAAATCTCCATTAACTCGCCGGCGCTGGCGGATCCGGATCTGATCTCGCGTCTGGCGGATCGCTACGGCGTACAATGCATCGTCGTCGGCATCGATACCTGGCATGACGCCGAAACCGGCCGCTATCATGTCAATCAGTATACCGGCGATGAAAAGCGCACCCGCGTTACGCAGTGGGAAACGCTCGACTGGGTGCAGGAAGTACAGAAACGCGGCGCCGGTGAAATCGTACTGAACATGATGAATCAGGACGGCGTGCGTAATGGCTATGACCTGACGCAACTCAAGCAGGTGCGCGACGTCTGCCGCGTTCCGCTGATCGCTTCCGGCGGCGCCGGCACCATGCAGCACTTCCTTGAGGCGTTTCAGGACGCCGGGGTGGACGGCGCGCTGGCCGCGTCGGTATTCCATAAGCAAATCATTAATATTGGCGAACTCAAACAGTTCCTTAAGCAACAAGGTGTGGAGATCCGGGTGTGTTAACCGAACAACAGCGAAACCAGCTCGACTGGCAAAAAACCGATGGCATGATACCCGCCATCGTACAACATGCGGTTTCCGGCGAAGTGCTGATGCTGGGCTACATGAATCAGGACGCGTTACGGGTTACGGAAGAGACGGGTAACGTCACGTTCTATTCCCGCACCAAGCAGCGGTTATGGACCAAAGGCGAATCCTCCGGCCACTTTCTCAACGTTGTATCGATCACGCCGGATTGTGACAACGACACGCTGCTGATTCTGGTCAACCCGATTGGCCCGACCTGCCATCTGGGCAACAACAGCTGTTTCCACCCGGCAGAAACGCAGTGGCAGTTTTTGTACCAGCTGGAGCAACTCCTGGCGGAGCGTAAGCACGCCGATCCGGCCAGTTCCTATACCGCCAAACTGTACGCCAGCGGCACCAAGCGTATCGCCCAGAAGGTCGGCGAAGAGGGCCTGGAAACCGCGCTGGCGGCCACGGTGCATGACCGTGAAGAATTGACCAATGAAGCCTCCGATCTGGTCTATCACCTGCTGGTGCTGTTGCAGGATCAGGAGTTGGATCTGGGTACGATCATTCAGCGCCTGAAAGCGCGTCATAACCGCTAATGCATCATCCGCTTCACCAGCCATCCCCCGCCGGTGAAGCGTTTCCCCCTTTCCCCGTTATTTCCCATCCTTGGCAAAATATTCGGCCGGTTTAACCGCGTCTGCGTGTGTCGCGTTGATTAAACTTTATTCGCTTACAGCAGCTGCGGACGCAGCAGAATTTCGCTATCGCAGTCAACCTGGCCCACTCCTGTGAGACGGAAATGCATCGCAGGATGCGGCCATTTCACCCAGCAAGGAAAACGATATGCAACAAAAAATACGAGGCTACAAACTCACGATGTTAGGTGCTGTGCTGGCGTCCCTGATTAGCCAGGGTGCATCAGCGGCGGACGCAAAAGTGGAAAGCCTGATCAAAAAGAACGGACTGGATAATACGCGGGTACTGAGCATGTACCAGAATGGCGGCCTACAGCTTCAAACTGAAACGCCGAACAAACTTATCCTTGTTAATCCTAAAGTCCGCGCTACCGATGAGAATGCGGCCAAAGCGATGTACTGGTATCGAGGTATGCAATTTGCCGAATACAAAACTTTCGACGCCAATAAATATACAACCCTACCCTGCGTGCAACAGGACAGCTTTTGCGGCATTACACCGGAATATACTTACGCAGCTCAATATCTGACCATCGAAAAACCCGGTGTCATAATTCAATTCAGTACGATAGAACCAGGCTGGCTTTACAGTGATTTCAACAGTAAGCATCACTGCCAAATCAAAGCGGAAGGCGGCGGCACCTTTGGGCTCGGGGTAAAAGGAACATCGGGCAGTTGCGATGCCGAATATAAGCAAAAGGGCCTAGGTAACGTTTTCAACACTTGGCTGCGCTCTCCTCAAAAAATAGAGCCCATTCTCGCCTACGTGCTTCTGGCGAAATAATCCCGAACCAGTGTGTCGTCGATTCACTGCCAAAGAAACGCTGCGGTATTTATCCTCAGAGCGTAAACGGCATCAATAATTACGTATTCAGCTACAGGAATGACCTGTAGCTGATGTGCAACGGTCTGGATTTATGACGCTGATTTTGGATACGTCTGCCAGCCGCCTTTCCAGGTTTCCAGGACGGGAATATCGCGCATACCCGCCACAGGGTTATTTTTATCGGCGCTATGATAAGTGATGGGAGAATCGGCCAGAATGACAAAATCAGCGCATTTTCCGGCGGTCAGTGACCCAACCCATTGCTCAGCATGACATTGCCAGGCGGCATCATAGGTCATGGCTTTTAACGCGTCGAACCGGGAAATGGATTCCTGCTCATTCAGCACAGGCGAGTCACCATTAGCCGGCGCGCCTTCCATCACACGGGAAATCGCCTGCTCCATCATGCGCAGAGGCCCCAGCGGCGTCACGCTGTTATCGCTATGCAGGGTAATTCTCATGCCTTGTTTTAACGCGGACTGGCAGCGGTCAAGCAAACTGGCGCGCTGTTCGCCAAGAATAGTCTGCTGAAATACCCATCCCCAATACCCTACATGACCGATTAAAAAGCTGGGGGAAATACCTAGCGCTTTCATATCATCAAGATTCTGATCGGAAAGCAGGGAGGCATGTTCCATGCGATCTCGCCGCTCGTTATATGTGCTCTGTGTCACTCCGGCCTGCCTGAAGGCCAGCAGGGTACGATCAATCGCCTGCCCGCCATTGGCATGGATCATCAACGGCCAGTTATATTGAACCGCTTCACTCACCAGATGATTAAATACCGTTGGGTAATCAAAATTGAAGACCCCAATATTCTGCTCTGATGCATTTTTTTCATAATTATTATCACAGCAATACGGCTGTAGTTGATATCCCGTCAATCCCTGATTCGACCCATCGGAAACAACCTTGATGCATGGCAGGTTAAAGCGACTATCACCTGTATTTGGGAGGTATCGATTATTTATTTTGTTTTTAAAATCATCAGGGCTTGTCACTACCAGCGCCCCGCCAATTCTGGTGGGACAACGGCTGGCGCGTGCTTTTAACTTCAACAACAAGGGCTGGTTGAGCAGAGATTTTCCATCCCAGGGCTCAATCCCCGCATCAAATAAATAAGTCACGCCCCGCTGACTGGCTTGCACAAATATATTGTCAATGGATTGGTTTAACTGGAACGGGAAGGTTAACGGATTCTGGCTGCTGGTAATCACAGCGATAACAGGGGCAATGCCTTCTATTTCAGCCAGAATACCATCCGGACTGATGGTGATCGGCTGGCCTTTGTCTTTATAGTACTGCTGAACGACAGTGATCGCATGGTTGTTAATATAGGCAAGATGCATCGACGCATTCATGATAAAAACCGGCTTATCCGTCCCTATTTCCTGATCGAGAATAGTGGCATTGAACGCCTTGTCATCGCCAAGGAAAAGGGAGGGGTCGACATTATGACCAATCACCCATCCTCCCATATACGGACCGCTTTTCATGACATGCTTTAACTGTGATGTCACCCATTGCCTGGTGTATTGATCTTCCGGCTTCTGCGCCACCTGAGAGCGCAAATTCTGTCCAATAAATGGGCCAACGTCCGTTGCCAGATTTAGAACCGCAGTAGGAATGATATGTACGTGGGGTTCAATCAAACCGGGAATGAGGGTTTGGCTGCCCGACAGTACACGTTCCTGCGTACCGGGCGGCATCTGCGTTTTGACATAATTATATGACCCGGTAGCGACAATGATGCCGTCCTGAATCCCCATCGCCTCGACTGATGCGCTCTGACCATTCTCCAGTGTCAGAATGGTTCCCCCGGCGGCGCCATCCGCGCCCGTCGCAATGCGGAAGATAAGGGTTTCTGCATTCACCTTATTGATATCATTGGAGATATTGATAGTAATATCCGGAATGAAAGACTTCCATAACGGGCTACAACAGGAACAGGTAATACTGTCAGAATGATTGCATGCTTGCGTCATAAAATTTCCTTCCAACAATGAATTATTTAGAAAAACCAATATAAAGCTGGTCCACAATGCAGAATTCTTCAAGTTGGGGAAATCAACCCATGACTTTTATCAAAAAATATTATTGATATTTAAAAGTTTTTTGTGAAATCTTCGTTACATGAAACATGTCGCGCCTATATCGGCTTAATAGTTAAATTATCATTTTTTATGTATCACCATCGTCATGGTGTTTTCAGGTAATTAACAATGAATCTAAGGTCGGGCAGTATGTCTGCATCGGGAAAACATGTGGACAGGCAGAAAAAACGCATCAATAAACAGCGTTTCAGGCAGGGAACGGTGAGGAAAATGATCGACAATACGTTGTTGTGACAAAAAAAATAGCACCCAACTGGGTGCTATCCATGAAACAGGCGTTACAGCTGGTTAATCAGCCATAAATATTGGCGCGATCGCGTAATTCTTTACCCGGTTTGAAATGAGGAACGTATTTGCCTTCCAGTTCCACCTTCTCGCCAGTTTTCGGATTACGACCCACACGCGGTGCACGGTAGTGGAGTGAAAAACTGCCAAACCCGCGGATTTCGATGCGATCACCGGTGGCCAATGTTGTGGCCATCTGTTCCAGCATCTCTTTTACCGCATCCTCAACCACCTTGGCCGGGATATGAGATTGCTGTCCAGCAAGTCTTTCGATAAGTTCAGACTTGGTCATGATTCCTCCAAGCATGTGGTTAGTTACTGCCACGTTAACTTACTACCGTTTGAGGCCGGGCGGCAAGTATCGCCGCCCAACCCACCGTCATTACTCGCCTTTTGCAGCTTTGAAAGCTTCCGCCATGGCGTTAGAGAAATTGCCTTCTTCCTGTTTGTTGTTAACAGAAGCGATAGCATCTTTCTCGTCAGCTTCATCCTTGGCACGGATGGACAGGCTAACAACGCGGTTTTTGCGATCAACGCCAGTGTATTTGGCTTCGATCTCATCACCCACGCTCAGAACCAGCGTTGCGTCTTCGATGCGGTCACGAGAGGCTTCAGAAGCGCGCAGGTAACCTTCAACACCGTCGGCTAATTCAACTGTAGCACCTTTGGCGTCAACTGCGGTGACTTTACCTGTAACAATTGCACCTTTCTTGTTAACAGACAGGTAGTTGTTGAACGGGTCTTCAGCCAGTTGTTTCACGCCTAGGGAGATACGCTCACGCTCGGCATCAACCTGCAGAACCACAGCAGCGATTTCGTCGCCTTTCTTGTATTCGCGAACGGCTTCTTCGCCAGCTACGTTCCAGGAGATGTCAGACAGGTGCACCAGACCATCGATGCCGCCATCCAGACCGATGAAGATACCAAAGTCAGTGATGGACTTGATCTTGCCTTCTACGCGGTCACCCTTGTTGTGGGTTTCAGCGAACTGCTGCCACGGGTTGGCTTTGCACTGTTTCAGGCCCAGGGAGATACGACGACGTTCTTCGTCGATGTCCAGAACCATAACTTCCACCACGTCGCCCACGTTAACCACTTTGGACGGATGGATGTTTTTGTTGGTCCAGTCCATTTCAGATACGTGTACCAGACCTTCAACGCCTTCTTCGATTTCTACGAAGCAGCCGTAATCAGTCAGGTTGGTTACGCGGCCAGTCAGTTTGGTGCCTTCCGGATAGCGCTTAGCGATAGCGACCCACGGATCTTCGCCCAGCTGTTTCAGGCCCAGGGAGACACGGGTACGCTCGCGGTCGAACTTCAGCACTTTAACAGTGATTTCGTCGCCCACATTGACGATTTCGCTCGGATGCTTAACGCGTTTCCAGGCCATGTCGGTGATGTGCAGCAGGCCGTCAACGCCGCCCAGATCAACGAATGCGCCGTAGTCAGTGAGGTTCTTGACGATACCTTTGACTTCCATGCCTTCCTGCAGGTTTTCCAGCAGCTGATCGCGCTCGGCGCTGTTTTCGGATTCGATAACGGCACGACGGGAAACAACAACGTTGTTGCGTTTCTGGTCCAGCTTGATCACTTTGAACTCAAGCTCTTTGCCTTCCAGATGCAGGGTGTCGCGTACCGGACGGACATCAACCAGAGAACCCGGCAGGAACGCACGGATACCGTTCAGCTCAACGGTGAAACCGCCTTTCACTTTACCGTTGATAACACCGGTAACAGTGGCAGATTCTTCGTAAGCTTTTTCCAGCATCAGCCATGCTTCGTGACGTTTAGCTTTTTCACGGGACAGCAGAGTTTCGCCGAAGCCGTCTTCTACCGCATCCAGAGCTACGTCTACTTCATCACCAATCTGGATTTCAATTTCACCCTGAGCGTTTTTGAACTGCTCTACCGGAATGGCAGATTCAGATTTCAGGCCGGCATCAACCAGGACAACGTCCTTGTCAATAGCAACCACAACGCCGCGAACGATGGAACCCGGGCGGGTTTCAATTTCTTTCAGGGATTCTTCAAAGAGTTGAGCAAAAGATTCAGTCATGTTGATAATCTTTGGGTTTTTAAATTTAACGTCCATCTGGCTTCCTGCTCGATGGGGTTGTTTCACATCCCCGCCACATCCTTGCGGCGAGGTAAAAAATAATATCAGGCCAATTGAGGCAATATCTGGCGCACATGCGCCAATGCCAGCCCGACCACTTCATCCAACGTCATATGCGTGGAATCCAACACCAGTGCATCCGGTGCCGGCACCAACGGCGCAACCGGTCGATTACGGTCGCGCTCGTCACGCTCTTTAATCTCGGACAAAAGACGTTCAAAGTTAACATTAAAGCCCTTCGCCTGCAACTGGAGCATGCGACGTTTGGCGCGTTCTTCCGCGCTGGCATCCAGAAAAATCTTCACTGGCGCGTCGGGGAACACCACCGTTCCCATATCGCGGCCGTCGGCAATCAGCCCCGGCATTTCACGAAACGCGCGCTGACGACGCAGCAGCGCCTCGCGCACCCGCGGAAATACGGCGGCCTGAGACGCTGTATTGCTCACTTCCTGGCTACGAATCTCATTGCTGACATCTTCGCCTTCCAGGATAACTTTCAGTTGCCCGTTTTCCGGCACAAACCGCACATCCAGATGCGACGCTATCGGCACCAACGCCTCTTCGGAGGCAATGTCCACCTGATGATGCAGGGCTGCCAACGCCAGCACACGATAAATCGCGCCGGAATCCAGCAGATTCCACTGCAGCGCGTTAGCCAGCGCCTTGCACAGGGTTCCCTTGCCCGCACCACTTGGCCCGTCAACCGTAATTACCGGTGCAGTCACCGCCATCTCTTACTCCTTACAAAACAGGGAAATCGCATGTCATTGTAGACAATACAATAAGTCATTATACCCTGCTGTGGCAGCAAGCGTGAAATTAAAGACTTATTACTGCAGAAGATCGGGCAAATATTGTGATACCCAGAGTATAACGCTAAATGTTGACGCACAGGACCCTATCGCAGACCTGTGCGTCAGAACATCAGCCGTGCTGGCTCAGACGTTCCAGTTGCTGGAAGTAATCCGGGAACGTTTTGGCGGTACATTTAGGGTCGAGAATGGTCACCGGCGTGTCAGACAACGCCACCAGCGAGAAGCACATCGCCATGCGGTGGTCATTGTAAGTGCCGATTTCAGCTGCTTTCAGCTGCGTTGGCGGGGTAATGCGGATGTAGTCATGCCCTTCTTCTACCTCAGCGCCGACCTTGCGTAACTCCGTCGCCATAGCTGTCAGACGATCGGTTTCTTTCACGCGCCAGTTGTAGATATTGCGCAGCGTCGTCGTCCCGCCCTCGGCAAACAACGCAGTAGTGGCAATGGTCATTGCCGCATCGGGAATATGGTTCATATCCATATCGATAGCGTGGAGATTACCGCGCTGACATTCGATATAGTCATCACCCCAACGGATCTCCGCGCCCATTTTCTCCAGCACATCGGCAAAACGGATATCACCCTGCACGCTATGACGGCCGACGCCGGTCACACGTACCGTTCCCCCGCGAATTGCCGCTGCCGCCAGGAAATAAGAGGCGGACGATGCATCGCCTTCCACCAGATAGTGTCCGGGCGACTGGTAATGCTGATTACCGGCTACCACGAAGGTCTGGTAGTCGTTATTGATCACCGTGATGCCGAAGGTCTCCATCATGTGCAGGGTGATATCGATATAAGGTTTGGAGACCAGGTCGCCTTTAATGCTGATGCGCGTATCCTGCGTAGCCAATGGCGCCGTCATTAACAGCGCAGTGAGAAACTGGCTGGATACCGAACCGTCGACACTGATGTCGCCGCCTTTGAAGCCCCCTTGCAGGCGCAACGGCGGATAATTTTCCTGCTCCAGATAGTCGATACGCGCGCCCCCCTGCCGCAACGCATCTACCAGATGACCAATCGGACGCTCTTTCATGCGAGGTTCACCGGTCAGCACGATATCGCCATCAGTCAGGCACAGTGCGGCGGCCAGCGGACGCATCGCCGTCCCGGCATTTCCTAAAAACAGCTCCAGCGGCGCAGACGCCGTTAATGCGCCCCCCACCCCGACGATTTCGCACTCTGTGCGGCTGCCCGACAGATGGTATTCAACGCCCAATGCACTCAGCGCATTAAGCATATGACGGACATCGTCGCTGTCCAGCAGGTTGGTCAGGCGAGTCGTGCCTTTGGCCAATGCCGCCAACAGCAACGCACGGTTAGAAACGCTTTTGGAACCCGGCAGATTGATCGTGCCGTTAATCAATGAAATCGGTTGTAGGGTCAGGGATTCCTGCATGTGAAACATGTTCTCCAAGAGTTAACACAAAAACCCCGGCCAGATACCGGGGTTTAAAATCAGAAGCAGCACGTTATCGCGCTATACCCGTCATACTTCAGGTTGCAAGTGCGTTGGCTGCGTTACTCGGCCCATTTCATGGGCCTCGCCCCTTCGGGGCCGCTGCCAGCAGTGTTCAAATCGGCTTACGCCAATTTGTCACGCCCCCAGTCACTTACTTGTGTAAACTCCTGGGGATTCACTCACTTGCCGCGTTACAAGGCTCATAATGAGCCTTGTCCTAAAGGGCCAACGCGTTGCGCTGTTCAACACGCCAGCGTGTTGTCCTGCAACTCGAATTATTTAGGGTATATATTTATCAGCCGTGGCGACGCTCAAAATCGACCATGAATTCCGTCAGCGCTTTTACGCCCTCCAGCGGCATGGCGTTATAGATCGACGCACGCATGCCGCCTACGACACGGTGACCTTTCAGCGCATGCAGACCGGCCACCTGAGCTTCCTGCAGGAACACCGGATCCAATGCGGCATCTGCCAGTTGGAACGGCACGTTCATGCGGGAACGGCTGGCCAGCACAACGTCGTTACGATAGAAATCGCTGCCGTCAATCGCGGCATACAGCAGTTCGGCCTTGGCTTGATTACGTTTTTCCATTTCCAGCAGGCCGCCTTGCTCTTTCAGCCACTTGAACACCATACCGGACAGATACCAGGCAAACGTCGGCGGCGTGTTGAACATGGAATCGTTATCAGCCAGGGTTTTGTAATCCAGAATCGACGGCAGTTCACGGCGTGCCTTGCCGAGCAGGTCTTCACGCACAATCACCAGCGTCAGGCCGGCAGGCCCTACGTTTTTCTGCGCGCCGGCGTAAATCACGCCATAGCGACTGACATCCAGCGGGCGGGAAAGAATGCTGGAGGAGTAATCCGCCACCACGATTTTGTCGCCGAAATCCGGCGTTTCTTCAATCGCCAGACCGTCAATGGTTTCATTCGGGCAATAATGAACATAGGCGGCGTCATCCGACAGCGCCCATTCACTCATCGGTTTCACGCCGCGCAGACCGTCAACGCGGGTTTTCACGTCAATGACATTCGGGGTGAGGTACTTTTCAGCTTCCTTGACCGCACTATGCGCCCAGTAGCCGCCATCGATATAGTCGGCTTTGGTATTATCGCCCAGCAGGTTGAGCGGAACCGCCGCAAATTGCGCACGTGCGCCGCCATGACAGAACAACACTTTGTAATTCGAGGGGATTTTCAGCAAATCACGCAAATCCTGCTCAGACTCGCTGGCCACTTGCATGAACTCTTTACTGCGGTGGCTGATTTCCATCACCGATGTACCCAGCCCATGCCAGTTGCACAGTTCCTGTTCTGCACGACGCAACACTTCTACCGGTAACATGGCCGGACCGGCACTAAAATTAAAAACCTGAGTCATTTCCCCTCACCACCTATCACTATAAATAGCGACCTGTCTAAGTCGCATCAGTTTACCCTGCTATCGGTTTTATCACTCGTTTTTCCTGCCTGCAATGCTTATTGCCCCTGATGTCGGAAAACTTGCGCGCGCGTTCGCCTGTTATCGTACCCGGCGATACATCTGTTACATCATCGCCGGAACACGCCGCGCAATACGCAACATGCAGGATAGAGTCAGCACACAAAACCACGTATGATGCAGCCTCCTCATAACACATTCAGGTTCGAACCATGACCCAAACGTTTATCCCAGGCAAAGACGCCGCCCTGGAAGATTCCATCGCCCGTTTTCAACAGCAGCTCCTCAACCTGGGGTTCAACATCGAAGAAGCCTCCTGGCTGAATCCGGTGCCCAACGTCTGGTCGGTACATATTCGTGATCGCGACTGTGCGCTGTGCTTCACCAACGGCAAGGGCGCAACCCGGAAAGCCGCACTAGCTTCCGCACTGGGCGAGTACTTCGAACGTCTGTCCACCAACTACTTTTTTGCCGATTTCTATCTGGGCCAGCAGATCGCCGAAGGTGACTTCGTGCATTACCCTGACGAGAAGTGGTTCCCGCTGCCCGAAGACGACAGCCTGCCGGAAGGCATTCTGGACGCGCGCCTGCACGCCTTTTACGACCCGGAACAACAGTTGATCGCCAGCGACCTGGTGGACCTGCAATCAGGCAACCACAATCGCGGCATCTGCGCCCTGCCGTTTACCCGTCAGTCCGACCAGCAGACGGTGTATATCCCGATGAATATCGTCGGCAACCTGTATGTGTCGAACGGCATGTCCGCAGGCAATACCCGTAATGAAGCACGGGTGCAGGGGCTATCTGAAGTATTCGAACGCTATGTGAAGAATCGTATTATCGCCGAAGCCATCAGCCTGCCGGCGATTCCGGCCGACGTGCTGTCGCGTTATCCGGGCGTGGTGGAAGCCATTGCCACGCTTGAGCAGGAAGGCTTCCCGATTTTCGCCTATGACGCCTCTCTCGGCGGTCAGTACCCGGTGATCTGCGTGGTGCTGTTTAACCCGGCCAACGGCACCTGCTTTGCCTCGTTTGGCGCACATCCGGATTTCGGCGTGGCGCTGGAGCGTACCGTCACCGAATTGCTGCAAGGCCGCGGGCTGAAAGATCTGGACGTATTTACGCCGCCAACGTTCGATGATGAAGAAGTTGCAGAGCATACCAACCTGGAAACTCACTTTATCGATTCCAGCGGCCTGATTTCCTGGGATCTGTTTAAAACTCAGGCGGACTACGCGTTCGCCGACTGGAACTTCAGCGGCACCACCGAGCAGGAATTCGCAACGCTGATGGCGATCTTCAATAAAGAAGACAAAGAAGTGTATATCGCCGATTACGAACACCTGTCGGTGTACGCCTGCCGCATTCTGGTACCGGGCATGTCGGACATCTATCCGGCGGAAGACCTGTTGCTGGCGAACAACAGCATGGGCGCGCATCTGCGCGAAACCCTGCTGTCCTTGCCGGACAGCCAATGGGAAAAAGCGGATTATCTGACGCTGTTGCAGCAACTGGACGATGAAGGGCTGGATGATTTTACCCGCGTACGCGAGCTGTTAGGGATAGCAACCGGCAAAGACAACGGCTGGTTCACACTGCGCATTGGCGAACTGAAATCCATGCTGGCTCTGGCCGGCGGCGACCTGGAGCAGGCGCTGAGCTGGACGGAATGGTCACTGGATTTCAACCAATCCGTCTTTGCCCCAGCGCGCAGTAATTACTACCGTTGCCTGCAAACGCTGCTGCAACTGGCGCTGGAGCCTGAACGCGACCCCGCCCAGTATTACGATGCATTCGTGCGCATGTACGGGCAGGACGCCGTTGACGCTGCAAGCGCCGCCATTGCCGGCGAACAGTGCTTCTACGGTCTGTTCACCGTCGATGCTGACCTGAAAGCGCTGCCGGCTCACCAGTCGTTGCTGGCTGCTTACGAAAAATTGCAGCGCGCTAAGCGCCAGCACTGGCAGGTAAAATAAGCCGTACCTGTAGCTGACCGGATGGCCTTCCGTCATCCGGTCAGGTCTTCACCACAGGCTACGGCTGCATTTCCGTATATATCTTTTTTACAGTATTACCACCGGGCAACACGATTGATGTTATTTTAAGCCTCGCTTATTCCCTTATTTTTATATGGGTATGTGAGCCTCGTTGCGAGATATTTATTTTTAATAAAAGCACTATTGTTATCGAATGGTAAATAACAAATTAAATAATATAAAACTCAAGTGTAGAATCACTACAAAAACTTATTTTATTTAACGCTAAATAGGTAAACAGAACCCTTAATTCAACTGTTTTTATAATTTTTAAAAAATATTTTTTACATTAAAATCAATGCATTAAGTGAAAAACACCCCATGAAGCCGCTCCTGATCAGCCTAATAAATTCCAGCGGTATGATCCACGTCAAATTATGACGAATAACCCTTTGTTAGTATCTCACCGTAGATAAACTTTAAGAGAGAGTTAGTGTGAAAGCTGACAACCCCTTCACCCTGTTATTACCGCCGGCGATGGCGAAAGTCGCTGAAGATGCCGGTGTCTATAAAGCAACAAAACAACCGCTTACTGCGTTTTTTCTGGCGATTACCGCCGGTGTGTTCATCTCAATAGCGTTCGTTTTTTACATCACCGCCACTACCGGTTCTTCATCCATGCCGTATGGTATGGCTAAACTGGTAGGAGGCATCTGCTTCTCTATGGGGTTGATGCTGGTGGTGGTCTGCGGCGCAGATCTGTTTACCTCTACTGTGCTTACCGTGATTGCCAAGGCCAGCGGCCGCATCACCTGGAAACAGTTGGGGATGAACTGGCTCAACGTTTATATCGGCAACCTGGTTGGCGCCTTGTTCTTCGTAGCGTTGATCTGGTTTTCCGGCGAGTTCATGGTAGCGAATGGCGCCTGGGGGCTGAATGTCTTGCAAACCGCCAGCCATAAGCTGGAGCATTCATTCGTTGAAGCGCTGTGCCTTGGGATTCTGGCGAACCTGATGGTTTGTCTGGCGGTGTGGATGAGCTACTCTGGTCATACCCTGACCGACAAGATGCTGGCCATGATCCTGCCGGTCGCCATGTTCGTCGCCAGCGGCTTTGAACATAGCATCGCCAACATGTTCATGATCCCGATGGGGATTGTGATTAAGAACTTCGCTCCAGATGCATTCTGGCACGCCATCAGCATGACGCCGGGCCAGTTTGAGCACTTGACCGTCAGCAACTTTATTGTCGATAACCTGATTCCTGTCACGATCGGCAACATCATTGGCGGTGGATTGCTGGTAGGGTTGACTTACTGGGTCATCTATTTGCGCGGTGGAGATCAGCACTAAGCTGCTGTCGGCCGCAACGTCGGGTTATAAAAATCCAAATCAAAGGTAGGTGTAATATGACCGAACTTAATCAGAAACTCGCCCAGGCTTGGGAAGGTTTTAGCAAAGGCGAATGGCAGAATGGCGTCAACGTACGTGACTTCATTCAGAAAAACTACGCGCCGTATGAAGGTGATGAATCATTCCTGGCTGGCGCTACCCCGGCAACCACTAAACTGTGGGATGCCGTTATGGAAGGCATCAAACAGGAAAACCGCACTCACGCGCCGGTTGACTTCGATACCAATGTAGCTGCCACCATTACCTCTCATGATGCCGGTTATATCGACCAGAAACTGGAACAAATCGTCGGTCTGCAAACTGATGCGCCATTGAAACGTGCGCTGATTCCGTTCGGCGGTATCAAAATGGTTGAAGGCTCCTGTAAGGTTTATGGCCGTGAACTGGATCCGCAACTGAAAAAAATCTTCACCGAATACCGTAAAACCCACAACCAGGGTGTATTCGATGTTTATACCCCGGATATCCTGCGCTGCCGTAAATCTGGCGTACTGACCGGTCTGCCGGACGCTTACGGCCGTGGCCGTATCATCGGCGACTATCGTCGTGTTGCTCTGTACGGTATCGACTACCTGATGGCGGACAAATTCGCCCAGTTCACTTCCCTGCAGACCAAACTGGAAAACGGCGAAGATCTGGAAGCAACTATCCGCCTGCGTGAAGAAATCGCTGACCAGCACCATGCGCTGTCACAGATCAAAGAGATGGCAGCGAAGTATGGCTGCGATATCTCCGGCCCGGCAACCAATGCCAAAGAAGCGGTTCAGTGGACTTACTTCGGCTATCTGGCTGCGGTGAAATCTCAGAACGGCGCCGCCATGTCCTTCGGTCGTGTCTCCACCTTCCTGGATATCTTCATCGAACGTGACCTGAAAGCGGGCAAAATCACCGAACAGGACGCTCAGGAACTGATCGACCACCTGGTGATGAAACTGCGTATGGTGCGCTTCCTGCGTACCCCGGAATACGATGAACTGTTCTCCGGCGACCCGATCTGGGCAACTGAGTCTCTGGCCGGTATGGGTCTGGATGGCCGCACGCTGGTTACTAAAAACAGCTTCCGTTTCCTGAACACCCTGTACACCATGGGGCCGTCTCCGGAACCGAACATGACCATCCTGTGGTCTGAAAAACTGCCGCTGAACTTCAAGAAATTCGCCGCTAAAGTGTCTATCGATACCTCTTCTCTGCAGTACGAGAACGATGACCTGATGCGTCCGGACTTCAACAACGACGATTACGCGATCGCCTGTTGTGTAAGCCCGATGGTAGTGGGTAAACAAATGCAGTTCTTCGGCGCCCGCGCTAACCTGGCGAAAACCATGCTGTACGCTATCAACGGCGGCGTGGACGAAAAACTGAAAATGCAGGTAGGTCCGAAATCCGAACCGATCAAAGGCGATGTGCTGAACTTTGACGAAGTAATGGATCGTATGGATCACTTCATGGATTGGCTGGCTAAACAGTACGTCACCGCACTGAACATCATTCACTACATGCACGACAAGTACAGCTATGAAGCATCGCTGATGGCTCTGCATGACCGTGATGTGTTCCGTACCATGGCTTGCGGTATCGCAGGTCTGTCCGTAGCGGCTGACTCCCTGTCTGCTATCAAGTACGCGAAAGTTAAACCGATTCGTGACGAAAGCGGTCTGGCCGTCGACTTCGACATCGAAGGCGAATACCCGCAGTTCGGTAACAACGACCCGCGTGTTGACGACCTGGCTTGTGACCTGGTTGAACGTTTCATGAAGAAAATTCAGAAACTGAATACCTACCGTGGCGCTACCCCGACTCAGTCCGTACTGACCATCACCTCCAACGTGGTATACGGTAAGAAAACAGGTAACACTCCGGATGGTCGTCGCGCTGGCGCGCCGTTCGGACCGGGTGCCAACCCGATGCACGGCCGTGACCAGAAAGGTGCTGTCGCCTCTCTGACCTCCGTGGCTAAACTGCCGTTCGCCTACGCGAAAGACGGTATCTCCTATACCTTCTCTATCGTGCCGAACGCGCTGGGTAAAGACGACGACGTGCGTAAAACTAACCTGGCAGGCCTGATGGACGGTTACTTCCACCACGAAGCCAGCATCGAAGGCGGTCAGCACCTGAACGTCAACGTGATGAACCGTGAAATGCTGCTGGACGCAATGGAAAACCCGGAAAAATATCCGCAGTTGACCATCCGTGTATCTGGTTATGCCGTTCGCTTCAACTCGCTGACTAAAGAACAGCAGCAGGACGTCATTACCCGTACTTTCACTCAGTCCATGTAATTACATGTCTGTCTGAAAAGGCGTAAACTAAAGGCTCCACATCGGTGGGGCCTTTTTATAGCGGGTGTCTTGTCCGTTCTCCCTGTGGATTGCCGCACGCGGCGTTAAAATTTCTTCCGGAAATTTTTCACCACTCCCACCGAAAGACCCAGAACCTGTTTTGTCAGCCAGCTACTTTTCCGGCTGGCGGGCTGACAAAACAGATTCGACACAGAGCGAATGCTGTGGCCGTCCGTGCCGCAGCCTCGTTACTGTGCTCATCGAAGGCCGCTATTTCTCGGCCCAACCTGGAGAAACCTTGCATGTCAGTTATTGGTCGCATTCACTCTTTCGAATCCTGCGGCACCGTAGACGGTCCCGGTATTCGCTTCATCACTTTTTTTCAGGGTTGCCTGATGCGTTGCCTCTACTGCCACAACCGCGATACCTGGGATACTCACGGCGGCAAGGAAGTTACCGTGGAAGAGTTGATGAAGGAAGTGGTGACTTATCGCCATTTTATGAATGCGTCCGGCGGCGGCGTGACGGCATCCGGCGGCGAGGCCATTCTGCAGGCAGAATTTGTCCGTGACTGGTTCCGGGCCTGCCACGAGCAAGGCATCAATACCTGTCTGGACACCAACGGCTTTGTCCGCCGTTACGACCCGGTTATTGACGAACTGCTGGACGTGACGGATTTGGTAATGCTCGACCTCAAGCAACTCAACGATGAGGTGCATCAAAATCTGGTGGGGGTATCCAATCACCGTACGCTGGATTTTGCCCGTTATCTCGCCAAACGTAACCAGCGCACCTGGATTCGCTATGTGGTGGTCCCCGGCTGGAGCGATGACGACGCTTCCGCTCATCAGTTGGGTGAGTTCACCAAAGACATGCGCAACATTGAGAAGATCGAACTGTTGCCTTACCACGAGCTGGGCAAACACAAGTGGACGGCCATGGGCGAGGAATACAAGCTGGATGGCGTCAAACCGCCCAAAGCAGACACCATGGACCGCATCAAGTCCATTCTGACCAGTTACGGCCACAAAGTGGTGTACTAACCCTCCGTCCCTGGTGGAGAATAGCGCCGGTGGATCAACACCGAATGCGCCTCTCCACCAAAGCCATCCCATTCAGCCAGTGTTAACGTCAGCGTAGACCAAAATCGGCTGACGTTGATAATTAACGCCCTGCCACCCGCCAGCCAAATATCGGCCGATAACGCGTGACCGAGCCGCCCTTCTGGGCTATCCATACTTACCATGCGCCACAATCAGCGAGATAGTCTATTCGAGATTCCTCGCCGTTTGAGAGGCAGCGTTTTATGCTCATTGTCCGCGTGAAATGAATAACCTTGTTTTGCTGTGTTTTTTCTCCCTGCAACAATCAGAAGCAAACTCACGGCAAGAAAATAGATAATCATGGATATTATATGGCAGGTAATGGTATGCCCGCCCTAATGCGACATACTGAAAAAGAACCCTGGTGTCGTGCATAAACCACATTATTGCGGTGTGGAGACCGCCCAAACAGAGCGACTTGCGCGTACCATAAAGGGAAAATACATTGAATAAAACCGATTTATTTCAATGCTAACATTTAAAATGGCTATGTGTTCAGGGGCACATTTATGCGGCTCGACAAACTGGAAATTCGCTGGCTAAAACTATTCTGCAAAATTGTTGAGAAAAAAGGCATCACCAACGCTCAGGACGCTACCGGGCTGAGTCAGCCGGTACTAAGCCACTACCTTTCCCGGCTGGAAGACACGCTGGGGCTGATTCTGTGTGAACGCGGTCGCGGCGGTTTCTCGCTGACTACCGAAGGGGAAGTGGTCTATCAGGAAGCGCGCTCGGTGATCGCCACGCTGGATGACTTTGCCAACCGTCTGGCCCGCATCAAACATGAACTGATCGGCGAAGTACGAATTGGTTGTCTGGATAATATCGTCTCTCATCCGGATCAAGCCGTTTCGCTGGCGATTCATCGTCTGTTCGAGCTAAGTCCGGATGCATCGATGAACCTGAGCATCAGCGACCATCACACGCTGATGGAGCGACTGCGAAGCAGCGAGCTGGATGTGGTATTAACGGTTCTGCCGGCCGATGTGCCGCCGGACATCTTCTTCCAGCCCGCATTCATTGAGCACAGTTCATTTTACGTCGCGACCGAACACGCCGAGCGCATCGAACAAGAGTGGCGCGACGGTACCCTGAACCCAAAACGGCTGCTGATTGGCGGCTACCCTATGAATGAAATCTGCAAACAGCTGGGACCGGTAGCCAAACAAGGGCAACAGAACATAGCCTGTAGCGAGGAGAGTTGCATGCTGCTGATTCTGGCCGGCACCCATATGGGGTTCCTGCCGGACCACTACGCTTCGCGTTGGGTACAGGAAGGAAAACTGACCGCAGTCGCACCGGAAAGTCTGCAACTCAGCAGTATTTTTTATCTGGTCCGCAATGCCAAACAGCGGCTGAGCCCGGTCGCCGAAGTCCTGTGGAACAATATCATCGAAGCCGGGCAGCCTTCCCTGGGCGGCCGTCGTCGCCAGTCATGACCCAGGTGTTGCCGAAATCGCTCACACAGCCAGCGGCCGGGGATGATGATCGGCTTTTTTCAGCAATATGATCAGATACCCCAGCGATACCGCCGCAATCAGTACAAACAGTAACTGGTCGGAATACGTCTGCATCAGCATTGCCGCCAGGCTCGGGCCGCACAGGCTACCGATAGTATAACTGAGCAGCAACGCCTGATTCATGGCTACCAGCTCGCTGGGCGCCACCTTTTCACAAGCCCACGACATCGCCACCGGATATAACGTAAACCCGGCAGCGCCAAGCAGAAACAGCGACGGAGCCATGCCGTATCGCCCCGGAACCAGCATCGCCAGCGAACCGAGAATGACGGCGAAGACCAGAACCCGCAGCACCAGCAATCGCCCATAACGATCCGCCATCCGCCCGACCGGCCATTGCCCGAGGATACCGGCGCTGATCAATAACGCCATCCAATAGCCGACATTGGCGTCGCTCATGCCCCGATGGGCCAGATACAACGGCATCAGCCCATACAGCGAGCCAAGAATGATCCCGGAAATCACGCATCCCTGAATGCCCAACCGGGCGGTGCGATAACGCAACATGCGCCAGACGTTGACACGCTGGGTCACGGGCTGCGGCGGCGGAATGCGGGCAAACAACAGCGGCAGCACCGCCAGCAGCGCCAACGCCACCAGCCAGGGCAGAATGCTGAATAGTGCGGTTGGCACCATCCCCAACAGCAACTGCCCCACGACGCTGCCCAGATAGTAGGCCATCATGTAAGCGGCCAGCAGTTGACCCCGATTGAGCGCATTACCACTACACAGCAGCGCGCTCTCCACTACCACCCAAATCAACGCGCAAGCGACCCCGGCGACAAAGCGCCACAGAATCCAGCTCCCGATATCCGGCGACAGCGCCAGCGCCGCGGTCGCCAGCCCAAACATCAGGGTCGCCAGATAATAACTGCGGTTAAAGCCATAGATCCGAATCAACCCGCCGGCCACCAACGTTCCCAACAGGTTGCCGCTAAAATAGGCCGAGCCTACCACGCCAACCTGCCAGACCGGCAATTGGCGATCATTGAGCCATAACGGCACCAGCGTATTCAAAACGGCCAGACAAACAGTAAGCAGCAACAGCCCGCAGAGCAGCAGTAAAACCGGGCGCGTATAGGTGGTTGACATGGGAAGACGAACCGGAAAGAGAGGATATTTTGCGCGCATCATGCCACTGGCAATGGCAAAGTCAATCGCCTCGTTATCCGCCGCCGCACAATTTGCTCATCCGTCGATATTTCGACAGCACAGGCTTGTTTCAACGGCGAGAAACCCGCTTCCACTCCAGGTTGCTATCGAACCATTCCGCCAAAAAATCCACCAATGCTCGCAGTGCGGGCGGCATACGCTCACGGGAGTGATAAACCGCATAAATGTCCAGTTCTTGCGGTTGCGCTTCGGGAAACAGGGCGATAAGCCGCTTGCTGGCGATCAGGTCTGTGACGGAATAGACCGGTTGCAGACTTACGCCTGCGCCATTCAATGCCGCCTCCAGCAGCATCAGCGAGTCATTGGCGCTGAAACTGCCGCTGACCGGTATCGCTACGGCTTCGCCTTTGCAGGTAAAACGCCACAGGCTTTTGCCAAAAAAGGAATAGGTCAGGCAGTTATGCACCGCCAGATCCTCCACACGTTGCGGTGTGCCATGCACGGCCAGATAGGATGGCGCCGCGCACACTACCGACGGACATCCCCCCAGCCGACGCGCAATCAACCCCGAATCCAGTTGACTGGTAATGCGAATCGCCAGATCGATACGCTCCTCGATCAGATTCAGGGTATGACTCGCTACCTGCAGGTCAATAGCAGTCTTTGGATAACGCCGCAGATAGGCGGTGATCGCCGCCACCAGCGTCGTTTGCGCCAGAGACGGGGAGCAAGTCAATCGCAACAATCCGGATGGCTCCTTCCTGCCGCGGGACGGCATCTCCAGTTTTTGCGACACCGCCAACAATTCGCGACAGTGCCGCAATGCCGTCTCGCCTTCACCGGTCAGACTCAGTTGTCGGGTGCTACGATGTAATAACCGGGCTTCAGCCCAGCGCTCCATCTCGGCCAGATAGCGCGTCACCATAGCACGCGACATCTCCAGCGCCTGTGCCGCCCCCGTCAGGCTGCCCTGTTCGGTTATGGCGACAAAGACCCGGGCCGCGGTAATTCTATCCATCATTCGTCCGTTTTATGCAACAAAGCTGTTCGACAGGCAGAGTTTTTCTTTACGAAAATGAAATTTACCATGACGCCATCTTTTTCAGGAAGGAGTATTACCGTGTTAAAACAAACCCTGCTCGCCACCCTCTTCGCCTCCCTGGCGTTTTCCGCCTCTGCCGCGCTGAAGATGGAGGTTTACAATCCCGGCGAAAAATCAGTCTTCCCGGTATCGTCTGAAATCATTACCGGCGAACACGATGCCTTGCTGGTCGATGCCCAGTTTCAGCGTAACGATGCCGAAAAGCTGGTGGAAAAAATCCGCGCCACCGGCAAAAACCTGAAAACCATCTATATCAGCCATCACGATCCGGATTTTTATTTTGGGCTGGATGTGCTGAAAGCCGCCTTCCCTAACGCGCAGATCGTCGCTACGCCGCAGACCATCGCCGCCATCAACGCCACCAAAGACAAAAAAGTGGCTTACTGGGGGCCGATTCTGAAAGAAAACGCGCCGAAACAGGTCGTGGTGCCGCAGGCGCTGAATGCGGATCATCTGACACTCGAAGGCAACACTATTGATATCGTGGGTCTGAAAGGCGCGACGCCGGACCGTACCTTCGTCTGGATTCCCTCGCTGAAAGCCGTCGTCGGTGGTGTGCATACCTCGGCGAATATCCATGTGTGGGTGGCGGACACCCAGACGGTTGCTTCGCGTCAGCACTGGCTGGCGGACCTGGATGCTATCGATAAGCTCAAACCGACCACCGTGGTGCCAAGCCACTATCTGCTGAACAAAGACGGTTCCGCGCCCTGGTCACCGAAAAATGTGGACTTTACCCGCCAGTATCTGAAGACCTTCGAGCAAAACGTCCCGTCGTCGGCCAACAGTACGGCGCTGATCGACGCGATGAAGCGCGCCTACCCGGACCTCGGCGAACCCGCATCGCTGGAACTGGGCGCTAAGGTCATCAAAGGCGAGATGCAGTGGCCCTGATAACCGACCGATAAAAGCCAGAGGCGACCGCCCGCGGATCGCCTCTGGCGTCAGGATGGGTCACTTTTCTTTCAGGTTTGCGATCCCTGATCGCAGAACGGGTACAGAAAATTATGTCATCGCCTGCTAACTCTCAGGAAATAGATAATAATTAAAGCAGAGCGCCACACAGGCGATAATAACGGGCTGCCATTCCCACACTCTCTCGGAAAGGCGCGTGGCGCGATAACCCAGTCTCTTTCCCTTTTCTGATGTGCCCGGTGCACCGGGTAACATACGGAGCGTATGAATGAACAGGCTACACTACATCTTCGACCCTCTGTGCGGTTGGTGTTACGCCGCAGCGCCGTTAATCCATGCAGCCCGTAAAATCGAAGGGTTGCCTGTTGTGCTGCACGCCGGTGGCATGATGACCGGCCCGAACCGACGTCGCATTACCCCGGAGTGGCGGGATTATGTTCAACCACATGACCGCCGCATTGCTCAGATGAGCGGTCAGCCGTTCGGCGATGGCTATTTCAATGGCCTGTTGTGGGACGTGACGGCAACGCTCGACTCTGAACCGCCAACGACGGCTATTCTGGCGGCGGAAGAGCTGGGCGGCCGGGGGCTCGACCTGCTTGAACGCCTGCAACGCGCCCACTATGTCGAGGGGCTGCGCATCTCCGATCCCCCGGTACTGATGAAAATGGCGGTAGAAATCGGCCTGTCGCTGGACGACTTTGAGAACGCCTGCACGCACTGGCGCGGTTTGCCGACCCGCAAGCATATCGAAGAGAGCCGTCAATGGCTTACCCAGTCGGGCGGCGCGGGTTTTCCGACGCTGGTCTTCGCGGTAGACGATATCTTCACCACACTGAATATTGCCCCCTGGCTGGGTCGCCCTGACGACTGGCATGACTATCTGGCAAAACTGGTGGCGGAAAATCAGTAAACTTCGCCCAACCCGCTTTTTCGCAACAACCGCACGATAGAAAACAGCGGGTTGCCGGCGTAGTCGGCATGAAAATACAAAAACACGGCAGCGGCAAGATGTCGGCACCGTGCGCAGAGCGTTAGACTGACGCCACCCGGCAAAGGTGGTCTTTCATTGCCGCCCTTTCATCCTTATGTCCTATGACTTTTTCGTCGTGACCTGCGATGTGAAATCGCAGCATTTCCCCCATAGACAGGACGCCCCATGATTCGTGTTCATCATCTGAATACCTCCCGTTCACAGCGGGTTTTATGGCTACTGGAAGAACTTGATGTCCCTTATGAGGTGATTAATTATCAGCGCAATAAAGCCACCATGCGCGCCCCGAAAGCCTTGCGTGACATTCATCCGCTGGGAAAAGCGCCGGTGGTTGAGCACGACGGTCAGGTGCTGGCGGAAACCGGTTTAATCCTGGAATATCTGGTCGCCACATTTGGCCCGCAGTTGGCTCCATCGAGCGACAATCCGAACATTTGGCGCTACCGCTACTGGATGCACTACGCTGAAGGTTCACTGATGTCGGCCATGCTGCTGAAACTGGTCGCTCACAAAATGGGACCATTTGGCTGGCCGATTCGCAGCATGACCACTACCCAGCTCAATCTGCATTATGATTTTCTGGAACAGGAGGCCGGGAAATTTCGCTGGCTGGCAGGCGATGCATTTTCAGCAGCGGACATCATGATGGGATTCCCGCTGGATATTGCCGCCCAGCGCGGCTGGCTCACCCCGGCGCGCGCCAGTCTCTGGCGTCTACTGGTAGCCATGCGGGCGCGACCTGCCTGGCAGCGCGCCGCCCGCTACGGTTAACAGCAGCGCATACCATGACAGTCCCCATTCATCATGGTATGCGCGGCGAGCAATATCGCTCAACAACACGCCGCCAGGATTTCCGCCCGACGACATTACAGCCAGGTTGCGAAAACAACCGCCAAAAACAACCGCCAATAAGGCACTGTGCAATAAAGCGCTATTCACTAAAAACGCCATTCAATAGAACAGTGCCTTTTCCATCTGGATCAACTGGAATCGTGCCTGCCAGTCCTGCAGCGTGATGCGGGTTAACCGCGCCACGCCCTGATAAAACGGGTGGCGACAGTGGCACTCCAGCAAATCCAGATAGCGCGTCGCCCAGGGTAGCAAATGCTCGGTCAGCAATTCCGCCAGGCTGTCCGGCTGATTTTCCGCACACCATGCCGCCAGCATCAGCATCAGGCCGATGTGATCCTCCGGCTCATGCCGATCGCAGCGCGGCTCAATCCCCAGTTCTCGCAACCAGCGCCGCAATGCCAGTGTCGAATCACCAAACAATACATTTTGCCGGTCAAGATATACCGACCCCCAGGGCGGCGCAGGCACTTCCTCGCCACTGTTGAATAATCGCCGCCAGGCGACCGACAACGTTTCATCGTAGCCCGGCTGCAAGCCAAGCTGAATTTGCCGGGCGGCAATGGCGATGTCTGCCCGGTCGCCACATGGCCATGTCTGCTGCCACGCCTGATGTCTCAGGCGCTCAATCCACGCCGCGTTATGTTCATCATCCGGTGCATAATAGAGTAAAGCGCCTAGCAACCGTCCGGTCAGGCTGACGATATGTTTTGGCATAAATCACCTCGTTGACTCTGTCTTCAGGAGGATTCCCTCCTTGCTGTTATCGGGCGTTGTTATCCTGCGTTTTCATCCTGCCACTGTCGGTTCTTTCCTCAGCTGAGTCAGTACCGGCCAGTGCAACGACAAAAAACTTAGAACCCCGCGAGCCAGCTCTCCATAAGAGGATGCCTGAATCCTCTCATCCATACCGATATCCGGCCGGAATCAGACAATTCCGCGCGCCATGACCACGGCGAGACGTGATTTCAGCCATAAAAAAAGCGCCCCGAAGGACGCTTTAGTAAGAGAGTGAATGCCGTCATGATTGACGGTATTAACCAATAAATTGCAGACCATTCATGTACGGACGCAACACTTCCGGCACTTCAATCCGACCGTCAGCCTGCTGGTAGTTTTCCAGCACCGCGACCAGCGCGCGCCCTACCGCCAGACCAGAACCGTTCAGGGTGTGTACCAGACGGGTTTTCTTATCGCCCTTGCTGCGGCAACGCGCCTGCATGCGACGCGACTGGAAATCCCAACAGTTGGAACAGGAAGAGATTTCACGATAGGTATTCTGCGCCGGCAGCCAGACTTCCAGATCGTAGGTTTTGCATGCGCCGAAGCCCATATCGCCGCTGCACAGCAGCACTTTGCGATACGGCAGTTTCAGCAGTTGCAGTACTTTTTCCGCATGCCCGGTCAGTTCTTCCAGCGCTTGCATGGAGTCTTCAGGACGGACGATCTGCACCATTTCGACTTTATCGAACTGGTGTACACGGATAAGACCGCGCATATCCCGACCATAAGAGCCGGCCTCAGAGCGGAAGCATGGCGTATGTGCGGTTAGTTTGATCGGCAGCGACTCTTCATCCAGAATTTCATCACGTACCAGATTGGTTAACGGCACTTCCGCGGTTGGAATCAACGCATAGTTGCTGGTTTCAGCTTCTTCTTCCAGCGGGCGGGTGTGAAACAAATCCTCTTTAAACTTAGGCAACTGCCCCGTGCCATACAATGTGGCATGGTTGACCAGATAAGGGACATACGCTTCCTCATAGCCATGCTCAGCGGTATGCAGGTTGAGCATGAACTGCGCCAGCGCACGGTGTAACCGGGCTACCTGACCTTTCATCACCGAGAAGCGGGAACCAGTCAACTTCACGCCCAGCGCCATACTCAAACCGCCCGTAATGTCGCCCAGGTCCACATGGTCGCGTACAGGGAAATCAAACTGACGGGGCTCTCCCCAGCGAAAGACTTCCTGATTTTCAGAATCATCTTTACCCAGCGGTACACAGTCGTCAGGAAGGTTGGGAATAGTCAGCGCAATGTTCTGAATCTCGCTCTGAATCTCTTCCAGCTCAGCTTTAGCAACGTCCAGCCTTTCACCCAGCGTGTTCACTTCTCGACGCAGCGGCTCAATATCTTCCCCACGCGATTTAGCCGCCCCGATCTCTTTCGATCGGGAGTTACGTTCTGCCTGCAAATTTTCCGTTTCGACCTGAAGCACTTTACGGCGTTCTTCCAGCGTACGCAGCGCTTCCACATCCAGTTTAAAATTTCGGCGAGCCAGTAATTTTTCGGCAACTGCGTCTAGCTCATTACGCAGTAAATTGGGATCGAGCATGCTAGTCCTGTGCTTGTATTATTAAGGGGATATCGATAATTACAGGGCGCCGACAGCGGCGCCGTGCAGCAGAAAATCTCGGAATAACCTTACCGCAACGTTAATGCTAGCGGTAGCGTTTTGTCGGGCTATTTTGATCCTGAGCAGCGAGCCAGGCCAGCTTTTCGCCAATCTTGGCTTCCAAACCCCGCGAAGTCGGCTGATAGTAGTGCGTTTCTGCCATTTCAGGCGGGAAATACACTTCACCGGCGGCGTAAGCGTTATCTTCATCGTGCGCGTAACGATATTCGGCGCCCAGCCCCATCTCTTTCATCAGGCGGGTTGGCGCATTACGCAAGTGCTCCGGCACGTCGTAATCCGGCTTATCACGGGCGTCGTGCATCGCGGCTTTAAACGCGGTATACACCGCATTACTCTTCGGCGCGCACGCCAGATAAACTATCGCCTGAGCGATGGCGCGCTCCCCTTCCGCCGGGCCGACACGAGTGAAACAATCCCAGGCGGCGATCGCTACCTGCATCGCCCGCGGATCGGCGTTGCCCACATCTTCAGACGCGATAGCCAGCAAGCGCCGCGCAACATACAAAGGATCGCCACCGGCGGTGATGATACGGGCATACCAGTACAATGCGGCATCCGGCGCCGAACCGCGCACCGATTTATGCAACGCGGAAATCAGGTCGTAATAGCGATCGCCTTTGTTGTCAAAACGGGCGCTGCGTTCGCCGGAAACTTCCTTCAACAATGCCGATGTCAACAGACGCTGACCGCTGGCGTCCACTTCCGCCATATCGGCCATCATTTCCAGCAGATTCAGTGAGCGCCGGGCATCGCCGTTTACCAGCTCAGCCAGCAGGCGGCGAGTCTCATCCGGCAAGACAATCTGCTGTCCGCCCAGCCCCCGTTCCTTATCCTGCAGCGCCTGCTCCAGCACCTGTTCGATATCGTCGGCGCTCAGCGCTTTAAGCAGATAGACGCGAGCGCGGGACAGCAGCGCCGAGTTCAGCTCAAAAGACGGGTTCTCGGTGGTGGCGCCAATAAACGTGATGGTGCCGTCTTCAATGTGCGGCAGAAAGGCGTCCTGCTGGCTTTTATTGAAGCGATGCACTTCATCCACAAACAGGATGGTACGACGCCCGGCATCACGGTTCTGGCGCGCGCGCTCAATTGCCTCGCGAATCTCCTTGATGCCGGAGGTTACTGCGGAAATCCGCTCCACATCGGCATGTCCATAGCGCCCAATCAACTCGGCCAGTGTCGTTTTCCCGGTCCCCGGCGGCCCCCACAGAATCATCGAGTGGAGCTGCCCCGCTTCAATCGCGCGCGGCAGCGGTTTGCCAGGCCCCAGCAGATGCTGTTGACCGATATATTGCGCCAGCTTGACCGGCCGCATCCTCGCGGCCAGCGGCTGGAACTGATTGCTGGAAAAATCGAGTGACAGGTTGCTCACACACGCCTCACTGACGCTGATCGTCCACCGCTACGCCTTTCGGCGGCGTAAAGCGAAACTTCGCGGCATCCACCTCGCCATTTTGCTGATTCTTCAGCGTATAGGCGCTGCGCTGCCCATCTTGTTCGGTGGCGGTAAAACCGTGGATAGTGCCGTCACTGGTCACGTTGATGGAAAACTGTTTCAGATTGCCATTAGCCGCACGGGGAGTCAGGTCGAAGTCATCCCCTTTCTGACTCACGTTGTACTTACCCCAGTCTTTCGGATCGTTACGGGTGATCAGAATAAACGGCGTATTACCGGTCGCATCCTTCACCCAGGTTGCCGTCACCTGTTCGACGAACGGGTTATAAAACCACAGTGTTTTACCATCGGACACCAGCGTACTTTCATCCGGCGATGTGGTTTTCCAGTTGAACAGATTCGGGCGTTTTACCCACAGTTCACCGGCGCCTTCCTGCACCGCAGCACCGTCATTGGTGGTGACTTTTTGCGTGAAGCTGGCGTGAAAGCTGTTCACTTTACTCAAACGGCTCTGTAAATCACCGGCCGCATCGGCATAGACTGCGCCGGAAACCAGACTGGTCAGTAAACAACCAGCCATCAACCCTGTTCTTATCATACAAAAAATCCTTTGCGTGTTCTTACCGCGTCGCGGCTCCCGACGGGAGCCGATTTCAGTTGAACGCAACTTCAGTTGAGCGCTGATTCAATTGAACGCTGCTTCAGTTGAACGCTAATGTAGCCCAGCCGGGCATGGCATGACAGGCGAATTGTCTGTTACCCAATACTTTTACGCTTCTTTGCAGGGACATACACCGCACCGAAAATTACTCCATCGGCGGCGGCGCCAGCACCTCGCGGTTGCCGTTATGGCCGGGGGCGCTGACAATGCCCTGCATCTCCATCTGCTCGACGATGCGGGCCGCACGGTTATAGCCGATGCGGAACTGGCGTTGCACCCCGGAAATCGAGGCGCGGCGTTTTTCCACCACAAAGGCCACCGCCTGATCAAACAGCGGATCCAGCTCTTCGTCTCCGTCAAAGCCAAGGCTACCGCCCTCGCCGTCGTCATCGCCGCTGATAATACTGTCGATATACTCTGGACGACCACGCGCCTTCCAGTCCTGCACCACGGCATGCACTTCCTGATCACGCACGAACGCGCCATGAACGCGAACCGGAATCGAGGAGTTGGGCGCCATGTACAGCATATCCCCCATGCCGAGCAGCGATTCCGCACCACCCTGATCGAGGATGGTACGGGAGTCGATCTTACTCGACACGGTAAAAGCGATACGGGTAGGGATGTTGGCTTTGATAAGGCCGGTAATCACATCCACCGACGGGCGCTGCGTCGCCAGCACCAGATGAATCCCGGCGGCACGAGCCTTCTGGGCCAGTCGAGCGATCAACTCTTCCACTTTCTTGCCCACCGCCATCATCAGGTCGGCAAACTCGTCCACCATCACCACGATATACGGCAGCTTTTCCAGTACCGGCGGTTGGGTATCCATACTGTCACCCGGTTTCCAGAACGGATCCGGCACCGGTCGACCCATCGCTTCCGCCTGCATCACGCGTTCGTTATAACCGCTGAGGTTACGCACGCCGAGCGCCGACATCAGCTTGTAGCGGCGCTCCATCTCACCCACGCACCAGCGCAAGGCATTGGCGGCGTCTTTCATGTCCGTCACGACTTCGGTAAGCAGATGCGGAATCCCCTCATACACCGACAATTCCAGCATTTTCGGGTCGATCATAATGAAACGCACGTCTGCCGGCGTCGCTTTGTACAACATACTGATAATCATGGCGTTAACGCCGACCGATTTACCGGAACCGGTGGTACCGGCCACCAGTAAGTGCGGCATTTTCGCCAGGTCAGCCACAACCGGCTGTCCGGAAATATCCTTGCCCAGCACCACCGCCAGCGGCGAGGCGTTGTCACGGAATCGATCGCAATCCAGCACTTCCCGCAGGAATACCGTCTGGCGATGGCGGTTCGGCACCTCAAGCCCGACGTAGGGTTTGCCGGGGATAACCTCGACAATCCGCACCGCCACGACCGACAATGAACGCGCCAGGTCTCTGGCCAGATTGGAGATGCGGGCCGCCTTGACGCCCGGCGCCAGATCCAGCTCAAACCGGGTGATCACCGGGCCCGGATGGTAATCCACCACCGTCGCTTTAACGCGATAATCCGCCAGCCGGGTTTCGATCAGGCGCGCCATGTCATCCAGCGCGTCACGATCCACCGGCGCGTCATTCATGGAAGGCGGCGTCAGCAGGTCCAGCGATGGCAATGGCGTCGTCGGCCTCTGCAGCGGTTGGTCGTTACGCATCAGGAACGGATGAATCAGGCTGTCCATAATTGACGGCGATTCGGCTTCCGCTTCAGGTTCGTTCGGCGCAGCGGTCTGCAACGCATGTACTGGCGCCAGCGGTTGCGCCTGCTGCTCATCAGGGAAACTCTCCTGCGGCGGCAGCGTGAACAGCGGCTCTAGCGGACCATCATCCACCAGGTCGGCAAAGGGTGAAATAGCGAAGGCGCTGTCCAGCGGAGCCTCGGTCTTCGGCGTCATGTCCGGCTGTCTGGTTTCGGCCGCAGCAGGCACCGCCTCGGACGGTTCAGCCGCAAAAATCGCCGGCGCAGCCTGCACCGTATCCGGCTCATGCGCTTCTCCATAACGGGAACGCTGCATGACGGCGAAGTCACGCGCCAGTTGCGCTTGCAACAGCGTTTCTTCGTCCTCTTCATGATCGGGATAGGTTTCGCCGTAGCGTTCGCGTTGCTGATCAGCAAAAGCCTGTCGTAACGCCGCGTCTTGTATCAACTCCTGCTCGTCGTCAGGCAACGCTGTCTGCGCTGTCACGTTGTCCGGCAAAGGCGCTGGCGCGGCAAACGACGCCGACGTGCTGGTTTGCTCAACGTGGGCGGCTTGCGCCTGTTGCTCCGCTTCGCGGGCCTGCTGTTCAGCCAGCCGCTGCGAGGGCAGTTTGATGCCATACGATGCCAGTTCACGGCGAGTAGGAATACGCACCGGATTTGGCCGCGGCAATTCCGGCCCCATACCGCGCTTGACCTGCGGATTGTTATCTTCATCGGTGGTAAACGCCGGCATGAACGGCGCCGCATTTTGCAGTTCCGGTTTCGGCTCAGGGGCAACCCCGGCGCTTCCAGAAACGACCGTCGCCGCCGTGACTGCCGCCGCGGCCGTGCGGGCAATGCGATCGTCAGCTTGCAAGGTCAGCGGTTGCCAGTCAGGCAACGGTTCAGACAGTGATGACGCAAAGCCAGCCGGTACAGGCGCTGTCTCCGCAGGCGCTGGCGCCCATGTCGATGCCGGCGAGACATCAACCTTCGGCCTGAATTCAGGCGCAGGCGTTGCAACCGGCGGGACATAGGATTCAGACCCGGCTAACGGCGTAACGGCTATTGGTTCAGGGTGCGGCTTCAGCACCGGCTCCGCATCAGGCGTTGCCGCAACGGCAAATGCAGGCTCGTTCGCTTCGTCTGCAGCCGGCATGCTGGCGGCGGCCGATGCAACGGCGGGCACACCGGAAGTCGCCGTCACCGCCGGGGCGGAAAACAGCACGTCATCTTCCTCTACGTCATCGTCCTCTGCCGAGGACGACATCGCGGTGGATTCTTCTTCGTGAGGCCCGGCTGTACGGCGAGCGTCTTTCCGCGTTTCGACTGGCGACTCATCGACCTCTTCGTCATCATCATAAAGGTAGTCATCTTCACGTCGACGCCCGGAAAACAGCGTCAGGCACCCCATCACCCCGGCGCCGAGCTTTTCGGCGATCGTCAGCCATGACCAGCCGGTGAACAGCGTCAGCCCGGCGGCCCAGACGCACAGCAGAATCATGGTGCCGCCGATATTATTGAAACGCGGAATCATCGAGCTGCTAAGCAAACTGCCCAACACCCCGCCGGAGGCAAAATAGTAGATGTCATCCACATTGAGCGCCGCCAGCCCGCACGAGGTCAGAATCAGTGCCAGCGTGCCGATCAGACGCAGCGAAAGGGTAAAGTAATCCAGCGTGGCGCGTTGGCCGCGCTGGCGATGGATCACCCAGCACAACGACACCATTACCACGGGGATGGCATACGCCAGTACGCCGAAAATGAAAAACAGGGTATCCGCCAGCCAGGCGCCTACCCCGCCCCCCAGATTGTGAATCGGTTCATGCCAGGCGGTCTGCGACCAACTGGGATCCGAGGGACTGAAACTCAGCAGCGCCACCGCCAGATAAATGGCAAAAAGCACCACAACGATTAACATCGCTTCCAGTAAACGTCGACCCGCGCTGAGTTTTTTCAGCGTGACGTCTTTATCTTCTGTATATTCCTGGCTCAAGCGTCTCTCCAGGTTCCCTGTAAATGTTTCATGATAAAGCGCCGAGTCTTCCCCGGCGCCATACTGTACAAATTCACAGGAGTGTAGCTGAATTTATCGGGTTATGCACCCTTGCCGTCAGCGGGTCTTGATGACCAGCCGGTTGCTTTGCTTCACTTCTTCCATCACCACATAGGTGCGGGTATCGTTTACGCCCGGCAGACGCAACAGCGTTTCTCCCAGCAACTTACGGTATGCCGACATATCCGGCACGCGGGTTTTGAGCAAATAGTCAAAATCCCCGGAAACCAGATGACACTCCTGAATTTCCTCAAGCTTCTGCACGGCTGCATTGAACTGTTCAAACACATCCGGCGCGCCGCGATTGAGAGTAATCTCAACGAACACCAGCAATGACGCATCCAGATAATGTGGGTTCAGCAGCGCGGTATAGCCATTGATAAAACCCTGTCGTTCCAGACGACGAACGCGCTCCAGACACGGGGTTGGCGAAAGACCGACCCGCTTGGAAAGTTCCACGTTGGAGATACGTCCATCTTTTTGCAATTCGTTCAGGATATTGCGATCGATACGATCAAGATCTTTTCCCGGACGTTTTTTCGTGTCTACCATTCTTATTGTCTCTCTTCATCCTTCCCTGTTTAACCGCTGTCTCTGACCAACCTCAATGTACCAGAGCCACCCCTAAAGAAGACCCCTGCCTTTTGTAATGTGTTCATTCTCTGTTCCGACCGCGTTTCCCGGAAACGTTGTAAAACGCCGGTTATCCATCGGCAGACAAACGCCGCCGCTAGAGACCCCAAACGCATAAAAGCCGGAGCATTTAACTATTCACATACAAAAAATTTCCTCTTCCAAGGATGTTTTCGCAAAAGCGCAGCCGATTGTCAAAGTAAAACAATTAAAATCAGAAGAAAGTGCCAGATTCGCTCCCGGCAGTCCATTAGGGCAGCGTTTTCACACGCTCCGCACCCGCCGTCAGGCTATTCGCCGTTCCCTGCCAATATTCCGTAACGATTGAACCGATAGCCAACAACATTCCTCCACACTTTTTTTACGCAGGTAATTTCCTTACAATCGGTCATATCGTCCGTTCGAGTGAATGAGGAACTCATGAGCACTGCCAAACACCGTAAATTATTGATTCTGGGTTCAGGCCCGGCAGGTTATACCGCCGCGGTCTATGCTGCGCGGGCAAACCTAAATCCGTTGTTGATTACCGGCATGGAAAAAGGCGGTCAGTTGACCACCACCACCGAAGTGGAAAACTGGCCCGGCGACCCGGACGAGTTGACCGGTCCGCTGCTGATGGAGCGTATGCACGCTCATGCCGCCAAATTCAATACCGAAATCGTCTTTGACCACATCACGCGCGTCGACCTGCAAACCCGCCCGTTCCGCCTGTTCGGCGACAGCGATGAGTACACCTGCGACGCCTTGATCATCGCCACCGGCGCATCCGCCCGCTATCTGGGTCTGCCGTCTGAAGACGCGTTCAAAGGGAAAGGCGTCTCCGCCTGCGCAACCTGCGACGGTTTCTTCTATCGCAACCAGAAGGTCGCGGTAGTCGGCGGCGGCAATACCGCAGTGGAAGAGGCGCTGTATCTGTCCAACATCGCCGCCGAAGTGCATCTGATCCATCGTCGCGACAGCTTCCGCGCGGAGAAAATCCTGATCGACCGTCTGATGGCGAAGGTCAGCAGCGGCAATATCGTGCTGCATACCAATCGCACGCTGGATGAAGTGCTGGGCGACGATATGGGCGTGACCGGTGTGCGCCTGCGCGACGCAGCTGAAGCAACCGAGCAGTTGGATGTAGCGGGCGTGTTTATCGCTATCGGTCACAGCCCGAATACCGCCATATTCGGCGATCAGCTGGAACTGGAAAACGGCTACATCAAGGTGCAATCCGGCATCCACGGCAACGCGACTCAGACCAGCATTCCCGGTGTATTCGCCGCCGGCGACGTCATGGACCACATTTATCGCCAGGCTATCACTTCCGCTGGCACCGGTTGTATGGCGGCGCTGGATGCCGAACGCTATCTGGACGCCCTCGTCAAGTAAGCCTTGATGACCAACAATGCCAACCCGGGCGTGATCGCGTCCGGGTTTTTTATTGCAGTTCATCACTGCAAAAATTGATCGACACCCCGTTCCGCCATCTGCTTTTCGTTTGCACAACCCCGCCACCGCGGTAACATGGCGCATCGCGACCGTTACGCTCACAATTGTGTTAAGTAACGGTTATGTAAGCGTTATTTTCATGTACCAACTGGAAGCGATCGGCACCTGATGAAAGACACCCGACAACGAGAACTGACCCGCTGGCTGAAACAGCAAAGCCGTCTGGCGCACCGCTGGCTACGACTATCGCTGATGCTCGGTCTGGCAAGCGGCCTGCTGATTATGGCGCAGGCCTGGTTACTGGCCTCACTGCTCCACGCCCTGATTATCACCCACACCCCGCGCAACGAACTGACCACGATGTTTCTGTCACTGGCAACGACATTCGTATTACGGGCGTTGATCAACTGGATACGGGAACGCGTCGGTTTTCGCTGTGGTCAGACGATTCGCCAGCACATCCGCCAGCAGGTTCTGGATCGACTGCAGCAGTTGGGACCGGCCTGGATTCAGGGAAAACCGGCCGGCAGTTGGGCCACACTGATACTGGAGCAAGTGGACGATATGCACGATTACTACGCCCGCTATCTGCCCCAGATGTATCTGGCCGTACTGATTCCGGTGCTGATCCTGATTATCGTGTTTCCGGTGAACTGGGCCGCGGGGGTCATTCTGTTAGCCACCGCCCCGTTGATCCCGTTGTTCATGGCGATGGTCGGTATGGGCGCCGCCGACGCCAACCGCCGCAACTTTCAGGCGCTGGCCAGACTGAGCGGCAATTTTCTTGATCGACTGCGTGGTCTGGATACCCTGCGCCTGTTCTATCGCGGCGAGTCGGAAACCGCACAGATTCGCCAGGCGTCGGAACAGTTTCGCAGTCGCACGATGGAAGTGCTGCGTATGGCCTTTCTGTCTTCCGGCGTGCTGGAATTCTTCGCGTCGATTTCGATCGCGGTGGTAGCGGTTTATTTCGGCTTTTCATACCTCGGCGAGTTGCATTTTGGCAGCTACGGCGTCGGCGTAACGCTGTTTGCCGGTTTTCTGGTGCTGATTCTGGCGCCGGAGTTCTTCCAGCCGCTGCGCGATCTCGGCACGTTTTACCACGCCAAGGCGCAGGCGGTCGGAGCGGCGGAAGCCCTGCACCGTTTCATGACGGCCGAAAGCGAGGAAACCGGAGCCGGCACGCACCTATTTCAAAGCGATACGCCCGTCACACTGGTCGCCCATGAGCTGATTATTCTGTCGCCCTCAGGCAAAACACTAGCCGGGCCGCTCACCTTTAAACTGAACGCCGGGCAACGGGTCGCGCTGGTCGGTCCCAGCGGCGCCGGGAAAAGCTCGCTGCTGAACCTGCTGCTGGGTTTTCTGCCCTACCGTGGTTCACTGACGGTCAATGGCGAGGAACTGCGTACCCTGTCGTTCACGTCATGGCGGCAGCACCTGAGTTGGGTGGGGCAAAATCCTCACCTGCCGGAACCCACGCTGCGGCAGAACGTACTGCTGGGTCGCCCGAAGGCCAGCGACCATATGCTGCAACAAGCGCTTGAGCGCGCGTATGTGCACGAATTTCTGCCTCAGTTGCCGCAAGGCCTGGACACGCAGTTGGGCGACGGCGCCGCACGTCTGTCAGTCGGCCAGGCCCAGCGGGTCGCCGTGGCGCGCGCATTGCTGCACCCATGTCGATTACTGCTGCTGGACGAACCCTCCGCCAGCCTTGATGCGCACAGCGAACAGCGGGTCATGAGCGCGCTGAGCGAGGCGTCGCACACTCAGACCACATTGCTGGTGACCCACCAACTGAGCGAAATTCGGAACTATGACGAAATCTGGGTCATGGTCAACGGCCAGTTGGTCCAGCAGGGTGACTACCTTACCCTGAGTCAGGCCGCCGGGCCGTTTGCCGACTTACTGGCGCAACGCCGGGGAGAACTGTGAGATGGAAAAGATTCGGGCAATTCAGGTACTCAAACCCTTTCTGGCGCTGTACCGCCGTCACCTGTTCCGGCTTGGGTTGGGCGTTTTGCTGGCGATACTGACTCTGTTAGCCAGTATTGGTCTGTTGACGCTGTCAGGCTGGTTTCTGGCGGCCTCGTCCATCGCCGGTCTGGCCGGGCTGACTACGTTCAACTATATGCTGCCGGCGGCCGGGGTGCGCGGCGCAGCGATTCTGCGTACCGCCAGCCGTTACTTTGAGCGACTGGTAAGCCACGACGGCACCTTTCGCGTCCTGCTGCATCTGCGTGTGTTCACCTTTAGCCGTATCCTGCCGCTGGCGCCGGGCGGGCTGATTCGTTTTCGTCAGGCCGAACTGCTCAACCGGCTGGTAGCGGATGTGGATACGCTGGACCATCTCTACCTGCGGGTAATTTCTCCGCTGGTGAGCGCGCTGGCCGTGATTCTGGCGCTGGCTTATGGCTTGAGCTGGCTGGATGCGTCGCTGGCGCTAACGCTGGCCGCCATCATGCTGGCGCTGCTGCTGGTGTTGCCTCTGGCGTTTTACCGTGCGGGACAACCGGTCGGCGCCGACCTGACCGCGCTGCGCGCCCACTATCGGGTACAACTGACCACCTGGATCCAGGGGCAGGCCGAACTGGCGGTATTCGGCGCCCTGGCGCCCTTTCGCCAGCAGTTGGAAATACTGGAGCAGCGCTGGTTTGAACGACAACGTCAACAGGCCGGGCTAAGCGCGTTGTCGCAGGCCATCCTGATTGCCGCCAGCGGCCTGACCGCCACCTTACTGCTGTGGCTGGCCGCCGGCGGCGTCGGCGGCGACCATCAGCCGGGTGCGCTCATCGCGCTGTTTGTGTTTGCCGCCCTCGCCGCTTTCGAAGCGCTGGCGCCGGTCGCAGGCGCCTTCCAGCATATCGGGCAAGTCGTCGCGTCGGCGGCCCGAGTCGATCAACTACTGAAACTGCGCCCGCCGGTTGCCTTTCCGTCTCAGGGTCCTATGCCGTTGGAGCAGGTTCAGCTCACACTGGATAAAGTGAGCTTTACCTACCCGGAACAAAACCAACCGGCGCTGAGCGGAATTACGCTGACGTTTACGCCGGGCGAGCATGTCGCGTTATTGGGGCGTACCGGCTGCGGCAAGTCGACGCTGTTGCAATTGCTGACCCGCGCCTGGGATTGCAGCGCCGGCGAAATTCGTCTTAATGACACGCCGATCGCGGCATTCCCGGAGTCTACGCTGCGCGATGCCATGAGCGTGGTGCCGCAGCGGGTGCATATTTTCAGCGCCACGCTGCGGGAAAACCTGCGGCTGGCGGCCCCAGCGGCCAGCGACGAGCGTTTGCAGGCGGTGCTAACGCAAGTCGGCCTGGAGAAACTGCTGGAGGATCAGGGGCTCAACGCCTGGCTGGGTGAAGGGGGACGCCAGTTGTCCGGCGGCGAACAACGCCGTATCGGCGTGGCGCGCGCCCTGCTCCACCCGGCGCCGCTGGTGTTGCTGGATGAACCGACCGAAGGGCTGGACGCCGATACCGAACAGCGCATACTGCAGTTATTACGTCAGCATTGCCTGGGTAAGACCCTGATCGTCATTACCCATCGCCTGAATGGACTGGAGAGTATGGACCGGCTGTGCGTGATGGATGGCGGACAACTGGTGGAACAGGGTTCGCATCATAGCCTGATGGCGTTGCAAGGGCGCTACTGGCAATTTCATCAACACCTGTAGGCCGAGGTGCGCATGCTGTTGTATGAACTGTCTCCGTTTTCGCTGCAGTTTCCCAACCCGGAAACCGCGCTGCGGGATCCCAATGGTCTGCTGGCCTACGGCGGCGATCTGTCGCCCGAACGCTTGCTAAGCGCCTACCGTCAGGGTATTTTCCCGTGGTTTTCACCGGGAGAGCCGATCCTGTGGTGGAGCCCGGACCCACGAGCGGTGCTGTTCCCGGCACAGTTTCACCTTAGCCGCAGCATGAAAAAGTTCATTCGCCGCACCGATTATCGGGTCACACTGAATCAGGCGTTTGAAGCGGTGATTTCCGCCTGCGCCAGCGAGCGCGAGGAAGGCACCTGGATTGGCAGGGACATCGTGCGCTCCTATGTTCAGTTGCACCTGTCCGGCCTGGCGCACTCGGTCGAGGTCTGGCGTGGCGCCCAGTTGGTGGGCGGCCTGTACGGTATCGCTCAGGGCGCGCTATTTTGCGGCGAGTCGATGTTCAGCCGGGCGGATAACGCGTCCAAATACGCGCTGGCGGCGTTTTTGCAGCATTTCGTGCGCCACGGCGGCCAGTTGATTGATTGCCAGGTGCTCAACGACCATACTGCCTCGCTGGGCGCCTGTGATATTCCCCGGCGCGAGTTTCTGTACGAGCTGAACCGGCTGCAACAGGCCGCATTAATCGATGGTTGCTGGCATCCGCAACCCCTGAATACACCCACTGCCGCCACCCCTGGTGAAGGGGATAAATGAGCGGCAGCGACTTACGCGCCTTTACATAATGAGGGTTTTTCGGCATTATCTTGCCGGTTAAAAACTAAGGTACTTAAACCTAGAGGATTCGATGGCCAAAGAAGACAATATTGAAATGCAAGGCACCGTGCTGGATACGCTGCCCAACACCATGTTCCGCGTTGAGCTGGAAAACGGGCACGTGGTTACCGCTCATATCTCCGGTAAAATGCGTAAAAACTATATCCGCATCCTGACGGGTGACAAAGTGACTGTGGAACTGACCCCGTACGACCTGAGCAAAGGCCGCATTGTCTTCCGTAGCCGTTAACAACCGCGCTATCGCCTGAGGCGATGCGCCAGGGTGTTTACCTCTCTGCCCTCACCCTTCGGTGAGGGCGTTTGCATTTTAAGCCGGTCAATAACTTACCCGCCTATTAATTCGGATATCGCAGTAAGCTGCAGTCAGGCAAACCGTGTGGTAACGTGAATGCGACCAACATGAAAAAGGGCATCTGACGATGCCCTTTTGTGTTTTTAGCGTGACGACGTAATCAATTCACTCAGTGAACCGCACCTTCGGCTTTAGTCTTTTGCGCGCTCAGGAAGCGATAAGTCAGCTGTTGGGCGGCCTTATCCAGTTCCACTTTCACGGAGCCGCCGTCTACCAGCGAGCCGAACAACAGCTCATTGGCCAGCGGTTTCTTGAGGTTTTCCTGAATGACTCGCGCCATCGGTCGCGCGCCCATCGCTTTGTCATAGCCTTTTTCCGCCAGCCAGTTACGTGCTTCTTCGCTAACTTCCAGCGACACGCCTTTGGCGTCCAGTTGCGCCTGCAGTTCGACAATAAACTTGTCCACCACCTGCTGAATCACTTCAGCCGACAGGTGGTTGAACCAGATGATGCCATCCAGACGATTGCGGAATTCCGGCGTGAAGACTTTTTTGATCTCTTCCATCGCATCGCTGCTGTTGTCCTGCTGGATAAGACCAATGGACTTACGCTGGGTTTCCCGCACCCCGGCATTGGTGGTCATCACCACGATCACATTGCGGAAATCCGCCTTGCGGCCGTTGTTATCGGTCAGCGTGCCGTTGTCCATCACCTGCAACAGCAGGTTGAACACATCCGGGTGCGCCTTCTCGATCTCATCAAGCAGCAGCACCGAATGCGGATGCTTGATCACCGCATCGGTGAGCAAACCGCCCTGATCGTAGCCCACGTAGCCCGGAGGCGCGCCGATCAAACGGCTGACCGTATGGCGTTCCATGTATTCAGACATATCGAAGCGCAGCAGCTCGATATCCAGCGCTTTCGCCAACTGTACCGTTACTTCCGTTTTCCCGACCCCGGTCGGACCAGCAAACAGGAACGACCCGACCGGCTTGCGCTCATGCCCCAGACCGGCACGGCTCATCTTGATGGCTTCGGTCAGCGCCTCAATGGCTTTATCCTGCCCGAATACCAGCATCTTCAGACGATCGCCCAGATTGCGCAGCACATCACGGTCACTGGCGGAAACGGTTTTCTCCGGAATACGGGCGATGCGGGCGACCACCGCTTCAATATCCGCCACATTGACGGTTTTCTTGCGTTTGCTCGCCGGCAGCAGGCGGCAGCGGGCGCCGGCCTCATCGATCACGTCGATCGCTTTATCCGGCAGGTGACGGTCATTAATGTATTTCACCGCCAGTTCCACCGCCGCACGGATCGCCTTGGCGGTATAACGCACGTCGTGGTGCGCTTCGTATTTCGGCTTCAGACCATTAATGATCTGCACCGTCTCTTCCACGCTCGGCTCGGTGATGTCGATTTTCTGGAAGCGGCGCGCCAGCGCGCGATCTTTTTCGAAGATATTGCTGAATTCCTGATACGTGGTGGAGCCAATCACGCGAATCTTGCCGCTGGACAGCAACGGCTTGATCAGGTTGGCGGCGTCCACCTGACCGCCGGAAGCTGCGCCAGCACCGATAATGGTGTGGATCTCGTCGATAAACAGAATGCTGCTCTGATCCTGCTCCAACTGCTTGAGCAGCGATTTAAAGCGTTTTTCGAAGTCGCCGCGGTATTTGGTGCCGGCCAGCAACGAGCCGATATCCAGCGAGTAGAGCGTGCAGTCGGCCATCACCTCCGGCACGTCGCCCTGCACGATGCGCCAGGCCAGCCCTTCGGCGATAGCGGTTTTCCCCACGCCGGATTCGCCTACCAGCAGCGGGTTGTTTTTACGGCGACGGCACAGCACCTGAATCGTGCGCTCCAGCTCGCTGTCGCGGCCGATCAGCGGGTCGATGCCTCCCACCCGGGCAAGCTGGTTGAGATTTGTGGTGAAGTTTTCCATACGCTCCTCCCCGCCAGCCTGTTCTTCGTTAACCGGATTTTCCGGGTTTGCCGCCGGACCGGTTTCTTCTTTGCGCGTACCGTGGGAAATGAAATTCACCACATCCAACCGGCTGACGTCATGTTTGCGCAGCAGGTAGGCAGCCTGAGATTCCTGCTCGCTGAAGATGGCGACCAGCACGTTGGCGCCGGACACTTCGCTGCGCCCGGACGATTGCACGTGGAACACGGCGCGCTGCAGCACCCGCTGAAAGCTCAGCGTCGGCTGGGTATCCCGTTCTTCATCATTTTGCGGCAGCGTGGGCGTGGTCTGTTCGATAAAGGTTTCCAGTTCCTGACGCAGAACCGCCAAATCGACCGTACAGGCTTCCAGTGCCTCTCGTGCGGAGGGGTTGCTGAGCAGCGCCAGCAACAAATGTTCCACGGTCATAAACTCATGCCGGTGCTCGCGCGCTCTGGCGAAAGCCATGTTGAGACTGAGTTCCAGTTCTTGATTGAGCATAGGCACCTCCCCCAATAAATTGCCCTATTCAGGCTTTTTCCAGCGTACAAAGCAATGGATGCTCGTTCTCCCGGGCATAACGGTTCACCTGCGCCACCTTGGTCTCGGCTACCTCGGCGCTGTAGACGCCGCAGATGGCCTTGCCCTGATAGTGAACCGTAAGCATCAGTTGCGTTGCACGTTCAATATCATAAGAAAAGAACTTTTGCAGAACGTCAATAACAAATTCCATCGGCGTGTAATCATCGTTGTTAAGTATCACTTTATACATCGATGGAGGCTGCAAGGCTTCAGTATAATGCTCTTTGGTCAGGTCGTCGGTCTGCGCCCCGGTGCTATGATTTCCCATCTTCTACCCAAATCAGTTCTGATACTTATCCGCTGGCTGTCTTCACAGCAGCATGCCTGATTTTTATTGTATCACCGCCCGGTCAAAATCGCTCAGACCCCAAAAACGCATCCCTCTTGATATTAACGGCAATAAAACCCGACGATAGCGTTATCTGTATCAAATTTTCACAAACCTGCGGCAAAGTGTCGGATTCGGGTGCTTGACGGCAAGGGCGATTTCACTAGAGTGTAGAGTTGAATTGATGTCGTTTTAATCAATTTGGTTTTGCCTTAACCCAATAACCTCACCTTAGAGAACACTCTAGCGAAGGATGAAGATTCATGGAGACAGGTACTGTTAAATGGTTCAATAACGCCAAAGGCTTTGGCTTTATTTGTCCCGAGAGCGGCGGTGAAGATATCTTCGCCCACTATTCAACCATTCAGATGGACGGCTACAGGACGCTGAAAGCAGGTCAGGTGGTGCAATTCACTGTACACCAGGGACCCAAAGGAAATCACGCCAGTCTGATCGTGCCGGTAGTCGGCGAAACGGTCGCCTGAATGTTCACCCCACGCTTTCCGGTCTTTCTCCTTTAATTCCTGTGACCAGGTCAAACGAGTCCAATGCCGGTCGCAAAGCGGCCGGCATTCTTTATGCTCTCTTCACATGCGCTCTACACGCGACAGGCTCGTTCAGCCGGATAACACGCCTAATCCGCCCGCCCGCGCGCCAGCCACAAGACCCGTGAAAACATGCTGCGGATCAGCGGCGGGATGGCCGATTCCCCCTGAGACGCCGCTTCCAGCGCCACTTCAATCGCCAGATCCGGTTTTGAGGTACGGTGAATCGCCTTGGTGATGACTTTCGCCGCCGACAGCGGCACCGGTTCCGGCAACTGCGCAACCCGGTGATAGACCTGACTAAAGCCGTTGCGATACATGAAATGCTCCATATCCAGCGCCGGCAGCACGGTCAAATGGTCGCGTTCGGACTCACTCTGCGATTGCAGCAGGCTACGAACCGTGGCGGCGTATTTTTTCCCGGCGTCATCGCCATCCACCAGCACATGCCATTCGATACCCATCCGATAGGCGAACTTCAGCAGCGGTTTTAACCCCACCTGCGCAAACTCGATCACCCTCACGCCTTCCGCCTCGAAGTGATGACCGCACTGACGCGCCAGTTCACTGAGCATCCAGACTTCGGTTTCGCCCTCCACCAACAGCCAGCAGCGCGCGAATAACGACGCCGGGCGATTAAACCGAATGTGAAAGGTAATGCGGCGGCTATCTTCCTGCGTCATGCCCTGACGGCCGATACGGTAGGTCGCGACCTTCGCCGATTCTCGCACCAGACGGCAAACCTGTTCTACCGGCACCAGCGACAGCAGTTCACCGGAATTGGTGGTGGTGATTTTTTGCAGCGGCAACTGCGTCAGCAGCCCCCATGCCACAGACAGCATAATCGGATGCAGCCGGGTTTCCGGGTCTTCAATCAGCAGCAGCGGCCGGGCATGCGGATCAAGCGCCGTGGACCCTTTGGCCTGCAGCAGGGTGGAAAACAGCTCCAGCAGAATAATACGACGGCTGCGACTATTGGGGCCGGAAATCATGCGATTGATGTTATCCAGCGAGCGCCATGCCCGGCCATTGCCCGCACGGGCATGGCGATGGTGACGCCGATCGTTCGGGTCCGCGCCCTGCTCGGAAAAATAGTGCTCGACCAGTTGGCGCATCGCCACCAGACCTTGTCGCAGTTCCTGATTAGTCAACCGGTTGGGATTTTGCGCCAGTTCGCGCACCAGCGTCTCAAACTGGCGCGATAGCCGATCGTTATCATCGATTTGCGGCATCAACGAGCCGGTGCGAAAACGGCGAATAAAGCGGGCGTCACGCAGCCGCAACACCGGATGCAGACGAATCACTTCGCTGGCCAGCCAGTCGATATTGTCCAGCGGCAATGCCTGACCATTGGCATCAAGAAAACTGCGCCAGGTAAAGATCGCCTGGCTTTCATCCATTTCCCCTTCCAGCCGATAGAAAATGCGATGCAATCGCCCTTCGCCCTTGATCCATACCGACGACAATGAACGATAGCGAGGGGCCAGATGGTGACCGGGCGCAGATTCGCAAAACGTGAAGATCACCTGCAGATGACGCTCGCGGCTGGTTTCGTTGCCCGGCGTAAAATGAAAGTCCTGCAGATCAAAGTGATAAAGCGGTGGTGACGGCGTCAGCAGCAGCGACAGCGCATCCAACAAGCTGGACTTGCCCCAGGCGTTTTCGCCGATCAGCACGGTATTATCATCCAGCATCAGCGACAGTCGGTTAATACCACGGAATCCAAGAATCTCGACTCTTTCCAGATACATCCGTGCCTCCTGTTCTGTGGTCTTCTAACGAGAATGACGATAAAAGCGCGGCAGGGTCAAGCCCTATGCCTCGGATCTGCCTCGCGACGCATAAAAATGCCCGGCAGATGCGAGTGATTGTCATCCACAAGTAAAAATTGCGCTAAATCAACTTCACCTTAAATTGCCTATAAAAGATCTTTTTAGACACCGGCAAACCGTTCTATGCTTTTAAACAAGCATTATAAATGCAACTTTAAAAAGGAAGTCATTATGTATTGTGTGCAATGTGAACAGACCATCCGAACCCCGGCCGGCAATGGCTGCGCTTACGCGCAAGGCATGTGCGGCAAGACCGCCGAAACCTCTGACCTGCAAGACCTGCTGGTCGCCGTTCTTCAGGGGCTGTCCGCCTGGGCGCTGCAGGCGCGCGCATTGGGCATCATTGACCATGAGATCGACAATTTTACGCCCCGCGCTTTCTTCGCCACCCTGACCAACGTGAATTTTGATTCGCCGCGTATCATCGGCTACGCCCGTGAAGCGATTAGCCTGCGTCAGGGGCTGGCCGCCCGTTGCCGGCTGCTGGACGCCGCCATCGCGGTCGATCATCCGATGGCGGAACTGCAACTGGCGGGCGACGATATCCCGACGCTGCTGCAACAGGCGGCGATGTTCGCGCTGAACAAAGATAAAGCCGCTATCGGCGAGGATATTCACGGGTTACGTATGCTGTGCCTGTATGGCCTGAAAGGCGCGGCCGCCTATATGGAACATGCCCACGTGCTGGGTCAGTACGATGACGCGCTGTACGCCGATTTCCATGCGTTTATGGCCTGGCTCGGCACCGAGCCCACCGATGTCGACACCCTGCTCGGCAACGCGCTGGCTATCGGCAAAATGAATTTCGGCGTAATGGCGATCCTGGATCAGGGAGAAACCTCCGCCTACGGTCATCCGCAGCCGACTCAGGTTAACGTACGCCCGGTGGCGGGCAAGGCGATTCTGATTTCCGGCCATGACCTGAAAGACCTGCGTATGTTGCTGGAACAGACCGAAGGCACCGGCATCAATATCTATACCCACGGCGAAATGCTGCCGGCGCACGGCTATCCGGAACTGAAGAAATTTTCCCACCTGGTCGGCAACTACGGCAGCGGCTGGCAGAATCAGCAAAGCGAATTCGCTAAATTCCCTGGCCCGATCCTGATGACCTCCAACTGCATCATCGACCCCAACGTAGGCCAGTATACCGACCGTATCTGGACCCGCAGCATCGTCGGCTGGCCGGGCGCGCAGCACCTCGAAGGCGATGATTTCAGCGCGGTGATCGCTCAGGCGCAGCAACTGCCGGGGTTCCCGTACAGCGAAATCGAGCACCTGATTACCGTCGGTTTTGGTCGCCAGACCCTGTTGAGCGCCGCCGATACCGTGATTGATCTGGTCGCCAGCAAGAAACTGCGTCACGTATTTCTGGTCGGCGGTTGCGACGGCAGCCGCACCGAACGCAGCTACTACACCGATTTCGCGCTCAACGTCCCGCAAGACTGCCTGATCATGACGCTGGCGTGCGGTAAATATCGTTTCAATAAACTGGATTTCGGCACGCTGGAAGGCTTGCCGCGTCTGCTGGATGTCGGCCAGTGCAACGATGCGTACGCCGCCATCATGCTGGCGGTCAATCTGGCGGAAAAACTGGGCTGCGGCGTCAACGACCTGCCGCTGAGTCTGGTACTGTCCTGGTTTGAACAGAAAGCCATCGTCATTCTGCTGACGCTGCTGGCGCTGGGTGTGAAAAATATTTATACCGGCCCGACCGCCCCTGGCTTCCTGACCCCGTCGCTGCTGGCGATCCTGAACGAGAAGTTCGGCATGCGCGCCATCACCACCGTGGAGCAGGACCTCAAAGACATCCTCGCCGCCTGATTTTTCGTTGACCTTCGCCTTCCGCCGACGCATGGCGGAAGGCTGTTATGGAGACCGCCATGACCATGCCTACTCCGCAGTGCCCCAACCGCATGCAGGTGCACTCTCTTCATCAGGAAACGCCGGATGTGTGGACGCTTTCCCTGATCAGCCATGACTTTTACCCCTGGCAACCCGGCCAGTATGCGCTGGTCAGCATCGCCAACAGCAGTGAAACGCTGCGCGCTTATACCCTGTCCTCCTCGCCCGGACTGAGCCCGTTTATCACCTTCACGGTACGCCGACTGGAAAACGGCGTCGGCTCGCGCTGGCTGACCGAACAGGTGAAGCCCGGCGATTATTTGTGGATCTCCGATGCGCAGGGCGAATTCAGCTGCACCCGTGCCGTCAGCGATCGTTACCTGATGCTGGCGGCAGGCTGCGGCGTTACGCCGATCATGTCGATGACACGCTGGCTGCTGGCCAATCGCCCGCACACGGATATTCAGGTCATCTTCAATGTGCGCTCGCCGCAGCACGTGATTTTTGCCGACGAATGGCAAACACTCCGCCAGCGCTACCCACAGCAACTGCAACTGACCCTGATGGCGGAACAGCAGGCTGAAACCGGTTTTCTCAGCGGTCGCCTCACTGAGTCGGTCCTGTCGCAACAGGTGCCGGATATCGCCAATCGCACCGTGATGACCTGCGGCCCGCAACCCTATATGCAGCAGGTGGAAACCTTCTGTCTACAGGCCGGCGTCCCACGCGAGCGCATCTTCAAAGAGCAGTTCGGCGCGCCGGAAGCCGCCGTGGATGATGATGGCGAACAACTCACCATGACCATCCGCCATTCGTTGCAACAGCTGAAAGCTCCGATCGGCATCAGCCTGCTGGCAGCGTTGGAAAGCCACCAGTTACCGGTAAACGCCGCCTGTCGCGCCGGGGTATGCGGTAGCTGCAAGACCCGGATTCTCAGCGGCAGCTACACTACCACCAGCACCATGACGCTGACGCCTGACGAAATTGAAAACGGGTATGTGCTGGCCTGTAGTTGCCAGTTACAAGGCGATGTCGAACTGGTCTGATTTTTTCGCTCGCTCTTGCCATACGGCTGACATCACGCTCTGGATCCACCCCGCACTTTCGTTAAGAAACCGTTAAGGCGGGGTTTTTCCCCTTCCTGCTTCCGGCTATATTAGGTTGTATTGATATCGTATTGCGGGTGTGAACATCGACAGGGACACCGCTGCAGTTTCAATCGCGCTGTTGTGGCAGGAGCAAACACCATCATGACCATCAGACCCGCCCCGATTCTGATCCTTGGCGCCAGTGGCTACATTGGCCGTCACCTCCTCACGCGTCTCAGCCAGCAAGGTCAATCGGTGATTGCCGCTTCGCGTCACATCGACTCGCTGGCGGCACTAAACCTTCCCGGCATACGCTGTGAATACGTTGATCTGATGAAGCCATACACGCTGCCGGAAGGGTTATGGCAGGCAGACACCCTCTACTATCTGGCGCACAGCATGGGTGATGGCGCCGATTTTCTGGAGCGGGAATATCAATCGGCGCAAAATCTGCGTCAGGTGCTGCGCACCAGCCGGATTCGACAGATAATCTATCTCGGTTCAGCGCAGGCTGAATGCCATCCCTCCATTCATATGCAGGCGCGCAAACTGACCGGCGACATTCTGCGCAGCAGCGGCATTCCGGTCACCGAGTTGCGCGCCGGCATTATCGTCGGCCCCGGTTCCGCTGCATTCGAAATCCTGCGCGATATGGTGAACAATTTACCGGTGCTGACGCCGCCGCGCTGGGTGCGCTCGAAATCCGCGCCGATTGCGCTGGAAAATCTGCTCACCTACCTGACGGAACTGCGACACTACCCTGCGGAACGTCATCGGGTTTTCGATGCCGCCGGGCCGGAATACCTTAGCTATCAGACCCTGTTCGAACGGTTTATTCGTATTACCGGCAAACGTCGCCTGTTGTTGCCGATTCCGGTGCCGACCGGGTTGATATCGGCCTGGTTTCTGAACATGGTGACCTCAGTTCCCGGCTCTACCGCCCGGGCGCTGGTACAGGGGTTGCGACACGATCTGCCGATGGACGACGGCGAACTGCGTCGCCTGATTCCCCAGCGGCTGATCGGGTTTGATGAAGCGGTGCGGGCTACGCTGGCCGATGAAAAAGCGGCGGCGCAACATCCGGACTGGGGATATGACCCCGATGTTTTAGCTCGCTGGCAACCCAATTACGCGTTCTACCCCAAACAGGCGGGTTACAGCCACAAAACCGGTGCCAGCAGCCAGGCATTGTGGCAGGTGATCCAGCAAGTCGGAGGCCGGGAAGGCTACTTTTACGCCAACCTGCTGTGGGCTATCCGCGCTCGAATAGATGATTTATGCGGTAATCAGGTGATTTACCGCCGACCGGAGCGGGCGGAATTAAGGGAAGGCGACTTCGTCAACGGCTGGAAGGTCATCCGGGTCAGGCCTCATCAGCAGTTGGTGCTGCTGTTTGGCATGAAAGCGCCCGGACTGGGGCGTCTGGTCTTCTCCATTGACGATCGTGGCGCGTATCGGGTGCTGGATGTTCGTGCCTGGTGGCACCCCGCCGGCAGCAGCGGGCTGGGTTACTGGTTCCTGATGATGCCTGCGCATCTGTTTGTGTTTCGCGGCATGGCGCGCCGTATCGCCGTACTGGCGCAGGAGGCCGAACAGCGGGACATCGTTCGCCTCCCCCACAGCGATTAAGCCGCCAATCTTCCTGCCGCGACCAACGGAGACGCAGGTTATCGCCCAGACCCCGCGCCGCTGCGGGGCGCGGCGCCGTACTTCTCCAGCAGCGCATCGGCGATCGCTTCGGTTTCCGCATCCGCCTCACCATCATAGCGCTGCTGCCGGAAGTGCATCTGGAATGCCGCCACCACCTGTTGCTGCTGGCGCGCGCTCATGTTCGGGTTGACCTCATAACCATAACGCGCCAGTTTCTCCAGCAGCGCCTGTCTGTCCACCGGCGTATATTCCTGCCGTCCTCTCAGATAGAAATGCACCCGTTGCGGCTCCGGCCAGGCGCCGATACCCGCCATCGCCAGTTGATGCCAGGGAAACAGCGGCCCCGGGTCGACTTTGCGCTGGGGAGCAATATCGCTGTGCCCCACCACATCCTGCGGCGCAATATGGTGACGGGCGATGATGTCCCGGGCAAGATGGGTCACCAGCGTGATCTGTTGCGGGGTATAAGGCTGCCACCAGCGGGTACCGGACGCAGTTTGCCGCCAGCCGGGGTTTTCCTGTTCGATGCCGATCGACGTGGCGTTCAACTGACTGTAACCGCGCCAGTAACTGGCGCCTGCATGCCAGGCCGCCTGCGACTCCGGCACCAGCTTCCACGCCACCGGCTTGCCATTAACCTGCGGCGGATAAGCCGGCACCAGATAATGCGCGCTGACATGTTCGGCGGTGAGTTTTTCCAGCGAACTGCCTAAATCTTCGGCCGTATAGTGAAATACCAGAAAGCGGACCCGCTCCCCCCGGCTGACAGCCGGAGACGACTGATCCAACTGGTAATCGCCCTCATCGACATAGCGTTCGCGGCTCTGACAGCCTGCCAGCAACGTTAGCGCCACCAACGCCACACTCCGCCATGACAACCCAATGCACCTGCAGGTCATGACCGGCGAACCACCACCGCAGTACCGCTGACGGACACCATCAGCATGCTGGCGTCCTTACCCACGGTTTCATAATCAATGTCGATGCCAACTACGGCATTCGCGCCCAGCTCCTGCGCCTGCTGCTGCATTTCGCGAAATGCTATCTGCCGGGCGTTGCGTAACTCTTTTTCATAGGCGCCGGAACGGCCGCCGACGATATCGCGGATACCGGCGAAGAAATCCCGAAAGATATTGGCGCCAAGGATGGCTTCGCCCGTCACCACGCCGCAGTAGTTTTCAATGACGTGCCCTTCCAGGGTTGGTGTGGTGGATAATTGCATCATGCCTCCTCGTCTCAGATATTCGGCCGTTGGATCGACTGCACATTCTCACAGCCTTCTTACGCTTTTATAGCAATTTCTGCCACTAAAAGACTTTTTCACAACACAGAAGTCATCAATCGCGCTTTTTAGCAACGTAGCTCGCTACAGCCGGGGTTGGTTATGGCTGAGGATTGTCCGCTACAAGTCGGCTATCGCCCTGACAAATCCGCCTGCCGCCGCGGCAAAGCACGATTTTGTGCTAAAATATCGACAATAAGTCGTGTATTTGCAAATTTTAACCCACGACGATTGCATAACTATTCTGCCGAGGCTACCATTTGCGGCATCAATGTCTATTCAATTCTTGCGCATGAGTATTCAACTAAACAGCATTAACTGTTTCTATGGCGCACACCAGGCGCTGTTCGATGTCACCCTTGATTGTCCATCCGGAGAAACGCTGGTGTTGCTGGGTCCCAGCGGGGCCGGTAAAAGTTCGTTATTGCGGGTGCTGAACCTGCTGGAAACGCCCCGTTCCGGTACGCTCAACATCGGCGGCAATACCTTCGATTTCAGCCAGACGCCCGGCGAAAACGCCATTCGCGAACTGCGCCGCAATGTCGGCATGGTGTTCCAGCAGTACAATTTGTGGCCGCACCTCACCGTGCAGCAGAATCTGGTCGAAGCGCCCTGCCGCGTGCTGGGGCTGGGTCGTCAGGAAGCGCGGGAACGGGCGGACAAACTGTTGAGCCGTCTGCGACTGAACGACTTCGCCGATCGCTACCCGTTACATCTCTCCGGCGGCCAGCAGCAGCGTGTCGCCATCGCCCGCGCGCTGATGATGGAGCCGCAGGTGCTGCTGTTTGACGAGCCGACCGCGGCTCTCGATCCGGAAATCACCGCTCAGGTCGTCAGCATTATTCAGGAACTGAGCGAAACCGGCATCACCCAGGTGATCGTCACCCACGAAGTCGATTTCGCACGTAAAACCGCCAGCCGCGTGGTGTACATGGAAAACGGCCGCATCGTGGAACAAGGCGACGCCTCGCATTTTACCCAACCCCAAACACCGGAATTTGCTGGCTATTTATCTCACTGATAGATAAGGATAATAAGATGAAAAAATTGCTCGTTGCCGCCCTGCTCGGCGGGTTAAGCCTTTCCGCTGGCGCAGCCGAAACTATCCGTTTTGCCACTGAAGCGTCCTATCCTCCGTTTGAGTCGGTGGACGCCAGCAACCAGATCGTCGGGTTCGATATCGACCTGGCCAACGCGCTGTGCAAACAGATTCAGGCCACCTGTACTTTCAGCAATCAGGCATTCGACAGTCTGATCCCCGGTCTGAAATTCCGCCGTTACGATGCGGTGATCGCCGGTATGGATATCACGCCGGAACGCCAGCAGCAGGTGACCTTCACCCAGCCGTACTATGAAAACTCGGCGCTGTTCATCGCCCAGAAAGGCAAACTGGCCGATATCGCCGCGCTGAACGGCAAGCGTGTCGGGGTACAGAACGGCACCACCCACCAGAAATTCCTGCTGGACAAGCATAAAGACATCACCGTGGTACCGTACGACAGCTACCAGAACGCGGTGCTGGACCTGAAAAACGGTCGTCTGGACGCCGTCTTCGGCGACACCGCCGTCGTGAACGAGTGGCTGAAACAGAACGAGAATCTGGCGTCGGTGGGCGACAAGGTTACCGATAAAGACTACTTTGGCATCGGCCTGGGGATTGCCGTTCGTCAGAACAACGACGAGCTGGTGAAGAAATTCAACGATGCTCTGAACAAGATCAAGCAGGATGGCACCTACCAGACCATCTACAAGAAATGGTTCCAGCAGTAAGCCGACTAAGACTCAATGACTGAATTCCAACCTCTTGCAAGCGCCGCCGGGATGACCGTCGGCCTTGCCGTTTGCGCCCTGGTGCTGGGGCTGCTGTTGGCGATGCTGTTTGCCCTGTGGGAAACGGCGCGCTGGAAAGCCGTCAGCGCCTGCGGCACCGCTGTCGTCACCCTGCTGCGCGGCCTGCCGGAAATTCTGGTGGTGCTGTTTATCTATTTTGGTTCGTCGCAGTTGCTGCTGATGCTGTCCGATGGCTTCACGCTTAATCTCGGTCTGGCGCAGGTGCCGGTCAAACTGAATATCGATAACTTCGAAGTCAGCCCGTTTCTGTGCGGCGTCATTGCGCTGTCGCTGCTGTATGCCGCCTATGCGTCTCAGACGCTGCGTGGCGCGCTGAAAGCGGTGCCGCGCGGCCAATGGGAGTCCGGGCAGGCGCTGGGAATGAGCAAAAGCGTGATTTTCCGCCGGCTGATCATGCCGCAAATGTGGCGTCACGCGCTGCCGGGGCTCGGCAACCAGTGGCTGGTGCTGCTGAAAGATACCGCGCTGGTATCGCTGATCAGCGTCAACGACCTGATGCTGCAAACCAAAAGCATCGCCACCCGTACTCAGGAACCCTTTACCTGGTACATGATTGCGGCGGCGATCTATCTGGTGATTACCCTATTGAGTCAGGCGATCCTGAACAGGATTGAAGCACGCGCCACGCGCTTTGAACGGAGGCCGTCCTGATGCTGGGCTACATTCCTGAACTGCTGAAAGGGCTGCACACCAGCCTCTGGTTGACTCTGGCCGCGCTGCTGCTGGCGTTGCTGCTGTCGCTATTGCTGACGGTGATCCTGACGCTGAAAACCCCGGTAGCGTCGCAGATAGCCAAAGGCTACATCACATTGTTCACCGGTACTCCGCTGCTGGTGCAGATTTTCCTGATTTACTACGGTCCCGGTCAGTTCGCTTCGATCCGCCAGACCGACTGGTTGTGGAATCTGCTGTCTCAGCCGTGGTTGTGTGCGGTCAGCGCGCTGGCGCTTAACAGCGCGGCTTATACCACTCAGCTGTTCTACGGCGCGGTGCGAGCTATTCCGTCCGGACAGTGGCAATCCTGCGCCGCGCTGGGCATGAATCAACGCCAGACGCTGCGCATCCTGCTGCCGTTTGCGTTCAAGCGCGCGCTCTCTTCGTACTCCAACGAAGTGGTGCTGGTGTTCAAAGGCACCTCGCTGGCGTACACCATTACGCTGATGGAAGTGATGGGCTACGGCCAGCTGCTGTACGGCCGCACCTATGATGTGCTGGTGTTTGGCGCGGCGGGTATCGTCTACCTGTGCGTCAATGGCTTGCTGACGTTGCTGATGCGTCTGGTCGAACGGCGCGCCTTGCGTTTCGAACAGCGCAATACCTGAACCATCAGTGAACGTAACCTAATGACTGATTACGCCGGCTTTCATGCCGGCGTTTTTTATGCATATCATCCAGCCTTCCATCGATTTAAATCTGCTTTATTTTTATTCAATTACCACAGGTACGCTTTATCACCATTGCCACACCGCAAATTAAAATGAATTTATAATCATATTATTTGCATATAAATACATTTAATGGCATGGTGTCGTCATCCTTTTCAACGACCATCACGTTGATAAACATAAATTAAGCTGGAGTACTCCATGAAGAAGCTCGTCCTTGCCGCACTGCTGGCCAGCACCACCTTTAGCACCATGATCTTTAACGCCACGGCGGCTGATACCATCCGCTTCGCCGCGTCGGCGACGTATCCGCCGTTCGAATCGTTGGATGCCGGCAACCAGATCGTCGGGTTTGATATCGATCTCGCCAACGCGCTATGCAAACAATTGCAGGCTACCTGCACCTTCACCAATCAGGCGTTCGACAGCCTGATTCCGGCGTTGAAATTCCGCCGTTATGACGCCGTTATTTCCGGTATGGACATCACGCCGGAGCGCAGCAAGCAAGTGGCGTTTACCCAGCCTTACTACGCCAATTCGGCGATCGTCATCGCTCAGAAAGGCAAATTCCATACGCTGGCGGATCTGAAGGGCAAACGTATCGGCATGGAAAACGGCACCACACACCAGAAATTCCTGCAGGACAAACATCCTGAAGTGAAAACCGTCCCGTACGACAGTTACCAGAATGCGCTGATCGACCTGAAAAACGGTCGTCTGGACGGCGTGTTCGGCGATACCGCGGTGGTGAACGAATGGCTGAAAACCAACCCGGACCTCGCCACCGTGGGCGAGAAAGTCACCGATCCCGCTTACTTCGGCATCGGGCTGGGTATTGCGGTGCGCCCGGACAATCAGGCGCTGCTGGAAAAATTGAACAGCGCGCTGAACGCCATCAAAGCCGACGGCACCTACAAGGCCATCAACGATAAGTGGTTCCCGCAGCAGTAATCCCGCTCTTGTTTTTATAATGCTGTTTTTATGACGCTGTTTTTATAACGTTGCTTTCACGCTGCCGGTTGCCGCCGGTAGCGTGCCGCGCCAGCCATCGATTCGCACCCGCCTTGCATTTTGTACTTATCAAATCCCCTGCGGATTGATTTAATAGCGTTTTCTCTTTACCGGGTCATCACCTCCAGGCAGGAAATCGATGTCGCTGGATTTTTCAACATTGAAACGCATCCCGAAAGGGGTATGGGTATTGGGCGGCGTCAGTCTGTTGATGGACATTTCGTCGGAAATGATCCACAGCCTGCTGCCGTTATTCATGACGACGGTCCTCGGCGCCAGCGTGGTCTTGATCGGTTTGATTGAAGGGCTGGCGGAAGCGACCGCGCTGATCATCAAAGTGTTCTCCGGCGCGCTCAGCGATTACCTCGGCAAACGCAAAGGGCTGGCGCTGCTAGGATATGGTCTGGGTGCCGTCAGCAAGCCGTTGTTTGCGCTTGCGACCTCATCCGGTCTGGTGCTGGGCGCCCGCCTGCTCGACCGGGTAGGCAAAGGCATTCGCGGCGCGCCGCGCGATGCGCTGGTCGCGGACGTCACGCCGCCCGATATTCGAGGCGCGGCGTTTGGCCTGCGTCAGTCGCTGGACACCATCGGCGCCTTCGCCGGTCCGCTGCTGGCGGTCGTGCTGATGTTGCTGTGGCAGGACGATTTTCGCGCTATCTTCTGGGTGGCGTTCATCCCCGGCGCCCTGGCGATCACGCTGTTGTTTTTCGGCTTGCGCGAGCCGGAACGGAGCAATGCTGCCAAACGCACCAACCCGATCCGGCGCGATAACCTGAAACGGCTATCCGCCCGGTATTGGTGGGTGGTCGGTCTGGGGGCGGTATTTACGCTGGCGCGTTTCAGCGAAGCCTTCTTGGTGCTGCGCGCACAGCAGGTAGAGATTCCCGTAGCGCTGATTCCGCTGGTGATGGTGGCGATGAATCTGGTTTATGCCTGTTCCGCCTATCCCTTCGGCAAACTTTCCGACCGGATGGATCATCATCGTCTGCTGAAAATGGGCCTGCTGGTGCTGATTGCCGCCGATGTGGCGCTCGCCATCAGCCAGCACTGGCTCGGCGTGATCATCGGCGTCGCGTTATGGGGCGTACACATGGGAATGACGCAGGGGTTGCTGGCTGCGATGGTGGCTGATACCGCACCGGCGGACCTGCGCGGGACCGCCTACGGCGTCTTCAACCTGATAAGCGGCGTAGCACTGCTGCTGGCCAGTCTGAGCGCCGGGATTCTGTGGGACGTCTGGGGCGCGGCGTCCACCTTTTACGCCGGCGCGCTGATCTGCCTGGTCACGCTGGCCGGCATGGCGCTGATGCCGCGCTCGCTGTTATCACGTTAAACAGTCATCACGTTAAACCGTCATCGCGTTAAACGCGTCGTTGCAGCAGCGCCAGCACCTCGTAATGCGCGGTGTGCGGGAACATATCGAACAGTTGCGCCTGCTGTATCTGGTACGCCGGCAGGCGCGCAATGTCTCTCGCCATGCTCTCGGCATTGCAGCTGGAGTACAACAGATACGGCGGCGCCATGCGGCTCAGGTAATCGCACAATTCAGCGCCGATACCGCGCCGGGGCGGGTTGACGATCACCAGATCCGGCGTCTGGGTCTCGCCAACGGCAAAGCGGGTGGAATCAAGCGCGGCAAAACTGACCTCTGTCAGCCCCAGCTGCGCCGCCGAACGACGGGCGCAGGCGATGGCTTCCTGGCTGATCTCAATGCCGGTGAGCGGCGTATCAGGGCTGGCGCAATGCAGGCCGAATCCGCCCACGCCACAAAACAGATCCCACAGGCTGCGCACCGGCAACGCCGATACCCACTGCCGGGCGGTGTCATACAACGCCGCCGCCACCTGCGGGTTGGTCTGGAAGAAACTTTGCGGTCGGATATACAGCGGCACCTGATTAAAACGCTCTTCCAGCGCCTGCGCTTCCGTCAGCGGAATCTCCTGCTCTCCTTCCAGTATCGCCTGATGAACCGGCTGAATATTCGCCGATATCACCGCCAGCTGCGGCAACTGCTGTTGCAGCCAGGGCAACGCGGCGCGCAATTGCGCCAGCTTGGTTTCGGATCGCAACACAAAGCGCAGCATGAAGCGGCCGCTCAGAGTGCTTTGCGTCAACAACAGGTATTTCAGTTCTCCCCGACGCCGGGCGACGTTATAAGGAGTTAAGCCGGCACGGGCGATGAGCACTTTCAGTATAGCGAACACCGGCGCAAAGCTGTCGGGATACAGCGGACAGTCGCAGAGATCCACCGCCGAACCGTCACGGTGCAGCATCCCCAACAGCGGGCGTTCCACACTGCCGCTGACCACCATCTTGGCTTTATTGCGAAAAGCGACTTCCGCCGAGGTCACCGGCGTCAGCCATTGTTGAACCGGATGGGCGGACAGCAATCCGATCAGGTGTTGCTGCTTATCGCTCATCTGCTGCGGATAGGCGATTTCCAGCCATTGGCAGGAACGGCACGAACCGTCGTTATAGCGGGCACATTGCATGGAAAATCTGAAATCTGTCGTCAACATCAAAAGGGGGCTGATTGTATCACCCCCGTGCGGGAAAGTTAGGGATGGCGCGTAAAAAAACGCTGGCTGCGTCGGGGCAGGAACAGGAGCAAAATCAGCAAAAAATCCGGCAACCGCTGCATCAGCAGATGGTTAAGGATTTCACCGACGCCGTCGCCATTGATATGAAAGATCGGCGGCAGAAACTCCACCAGCGATGCGGTCAGCATGTAAACCGTCACCAGGCACTGGGTCAACAGGAAGCACCAGCGCCCCCAGTTCAACCCGCTGAGCACCGCAAACCCGCAGCGGATTTCAAGGCAAACCACCAACAGCGCAGCCAGCAGCACCAGCGTGCTGTCCCACTGTTTAGCGCTGCTGCTGAGCCAGCCGCCAAAACCGCTCAGACCCAGCTCGCTGATGGTCAGGACGATACCCAGACAGCGGGTGGCGATAATCGCCGACCCCGCCACCATGATGGCGACCGGAGCGAATATCCCCCGCCGCAGCAGCTCCCGCTTACCGTACAGTATGATTGCGTTCCCCCTGAAATCACCGCGCCACCAGAAAGTATGGCGGCGCGGCGAGAATTGGCAAATACAGGGCGGAAACGACGTGGCCGTCAGCCGCGTCTCGCTTTTTGCAAATCGCGCTGGCGCTGTTTTTCCGCCCGAGCCATAAACCACCAGGCAATCAAACCGATAATGCCTACCACCAACAATATCAGGGATGCCAGTGCGTTAATCTGCGGGTTAACGCCCATTCTTACGCTGGAAAAGACCAGCATTGGCAAGGTGGTGGCGCCGGGACCGGAGACAAAGCTGGCAATCACCAGATCATCCAGCGACAGCGTAAAGGCCAGCAGCCAGCCGGAAACCAGCGCGGGTGCTATCATCGGCACGGTAATGATGAAGAACACTTTCAGCGGCGTCGCGCCCAGATCCATCGCGGCTTCTTCAATCGAGTGATCCAGTTCGCGCAGGCGGGCGCTGATGACCACGGTGACATACGCCGAGCAGAAGGTGACGTGCGCCAGCCAGATGGTCAGCATGCCGCGCTCGGCCGGCCAACCGATGGCCTGCGCCAGCGACACAAACAGCAGCAGCAGCGACAGCCCGGTGATCACGTCCGGCATCACCAGCGGCGCGGTCAGCATAAATGCGAAGCCGTTGGATCCGCGGAAATTGCCGAAACGCACCATCACCACCGCCGCCAGCGTTCCCAGCACCACCGCCATCGTGGCCGACGCCGCCGCGATGGTCAGACTGAGCGCCACCGCGCTGATCATGGCTGAATCCTCGAACAGCGCGCTGTACCACTGCGTGGACCAGCCGGCCCACACCGTCACCAGGCGGGAACTGTTGAAGGAATAAACCACCAGCATCAGCATCGGCGCATACAGGAAGCTATATCCCAGCACCAGAATCAGTGTCCGCCACGGCGAACGCACGACCGGTAAATTGTTCATGCCTGATCCTCCGCGGCTTTATTCTGATGTTTATGGAACCAGATGATCGGAACAATCAGCAGGAACAGCATTACCATCGCCACCGCCGACGCCACCGGCCAGTCGCGGTTATTGAAGAATTCCTGCCACAGGATACGACCGATCATGATGCTATCCGGCCCACCCAGCAGCTCAGGAATCACGTACTCGCCGACGGTGGGAATAAACACCAGCATCGACCCGGCGATGATGCCGCCTTTAGTGAGCGGCACAATAACGCTGAAGAAGGTTCTTACCGGGCGCGCGCCCAAATCCAGCGACGCTTCCACCAGCGAATAATCGAGGCGGGTCAGCGCGGTATAAATCGGCAGCACCATGAACGGCAAATAGGAATAGACCACGCCGATATACACCGCCAGATTGGTATGCAGAATCACCAGCGGCTGATCGATAACGCCCAGCCACATCAGGAAATTATTCAGGATACCGTTATCTTTCAGAATGCCCATCCAGGCGTACACGCGGATCAGGAACGACGTCCATGACGGCAGGATCACCAGCAGCAACAGAATGTTGCGGGTAGACGACTTGCTGTGCGCCACCGCCCAGGCCATCGGATACCCCACCACCAGACAGCACAAGGTGGAAATCGCCGCCACTTTCAGCGACTGCAGGTAAGCGTCGATATACAACGGGTCGGACAGCAGTTGCAGGTAGTTGCCGATATTCAGGCTGATTTGCAGCCGGTTCTCCGCCCACTCCAGCAGATCGGTATAAGGCGGCACGGTACGCGCCATTTCCGCGAAGCTGATCTTGAATACGATCAGGAACGGCAGCATAAACAGGCACAATAACCACAGATACGGCAGCGCGATCACCAGCTTGCGGCCATGCGCCAGACGCAGCCGCGCCAGCGTGGCGCGCAACGGGCTCATCGGCTGGCCCGGCGGTTCATGTTGTTCAGATAACATCGCCATTGCGTCTTCCCCCGTTATACCGTCAACACCACACAGCTGTCCGCATCCCAACACAGGCGGACTTCATCCCCCCAGGTCGGCGAGCCTTTGCGGAACCGGTCGGCGTTTTGCAACTGGGCGCTGATGATCTGACTGCTGTTCAGCCGGACATGGTAAATAGAGAGATCGCCCAGATAAGCGATGTGCACCACTTCGCCCACGGCGAAGTTGCAGCCGTCGGCCGGTACCTCGTCGCACAGCATGATTTTTTCCGGACGCAGCGCGATGTACACCGGCACGCCGTCCACCACCGAGACATCGGAGTTGACCTTCAGCGGATGCACCAGCCCCGGACTCTGCACAATCAGCGCATCGTCCTGGCGCTCTTTCAGCAATCCTTCGAACATATTGACCGACCCGATGAACTCGGCGCTAAACCGGCTGTTCGGGTTTTCGTAGATCTCTTCCGGCTCGCCAATCTGCACGAATTTACCGCGGTTCATGATGGCGATACGGCCCGCCATGGTCATGGCTTCTTCCTGATCGTGCGTCACCATCACGCAGGTCACCCCTACCCGCTCCAGAATGTCGACCACTTCCAGTTGCATACGGTCACGCAGTTTTTTATCCAGCGCGCCCATCGGTTCGTCCAGCAGCAGCAGTTTGGGACGCTTGGCCAGACTGCGCGCCAGCGCCACGCGTTGACGCTGCCCGCCGGAAAGCTGATGCGGTTTGCGTCCGGCAAATTCCTGCATGTGCACCAGCGTCAGCATCTCTTCCACGCGATCTTTGATTTCGCCGCGCGACAGCTTGTCCTGTTTCAGGCCAAAGGCGATATTCTTCTCCACCGTCATGTGCGGGAACAGCGCGTAAGACTGAAACATCATATTGATCGGGCGCTGGTAAGGCGGCACCAGAGACAGGTCCTGCCCGTCCAGCACAATCTGCCCCTGGGTAGGCTGTTCAAAACCCGCCAGCATGCGCAACAGCGTGGATTTACCACACCCCGAGGCGCCCAGCAGGGCAAAAATCTCGCCTTTATAGATGGTCAGGCTGACATCATCAACCGCGAACTGGCCGTCATAGGATTTCGTCAGGTTGCGCACTTCCAGCAACGGCGTGGCCGCTTTCTGAGGTTTGGGCTGGGGGCGGGGAATCGCTTCGTTCACTTAATATTGCTCTCCGGCAGAAGCAGAACAAAGTCGCAGCCACATGACTGCGACACAAATACAAATAGCACAAACAGGCGGGGTTGAGCCGCCTGTTGCATGAAGTGGAATCAAGGGTGGCGGTTATTTCCCGCTTTTCACCTTGGTCCACGAACGCGTAATCACGCGATCGATTTTCGGTGACTGTACCTTGAGCGTAAACAGCTTGGCACGAATATCCGCAGGCGGATAAATGTTCGGGTTGTTACGCACGTCGTCTTTCACCAGCGCGGTCGCTTCCTTGTTAGGGTTGGCGTAATACACATGGTTACTGACGTTGGCAATCACTTCCGGTTTCAGCAGATAGTTGAGGAACTGATAGGCTGAATCCAGGTTTTTGGCGTCTTTCGGAATCGCGAACACGTCAAAGAACGCCAGCGCCCCTTCCTTCGGAATGCTGTAGCTGATGTTCACGCCGTTTTTCGCTTCTTTCGCCCGGTTGGCCGCCTGCATGACGTCGCCGGCCCAGCCGATAGCCACGCAAATATCGCCATTCGCCAAATCGTTGATGTACTGGGACGAGTGGAAATAACGCACGCTCGGACGCAGTTTCAACAGCAGGTCGGTCGCGTCTTTGGTGTAATCGGACTCATTGGTGCTGTTCGGGTTTTTGCCCTGGTAGTTGAGCACCGTGGCATAAATTTCAGCCGGCGCGTCGAGGAAGGAAACGCCGCAGCTCTTCAGCTTTTCCAGGTTTTCCGGTTTCAGCACCAGATCCCAGCTGTTGACCGGCGCATCTTTGCCCAGTACCGCTTTTACCTTATCCACGTTGTAGCCAATACCGGTGGTGGCCCACAGATACGGCACCGCATATTTATGGCCCGGATCGTGTTCCTCGATCAGCTTCATCAGCTCGGGATCAAGATTTTTGTAGTTCGGCAGCTTGCTCTTATCCAGCGGCTGGAAGACACCGGCACTGATCTGGCGCCCCAGGAAGCTGGCGGAAGGCACCACCAGGTCGAACCCCGTGCTGCCGGCCATCAGTTTGCCTTCCAGCACTTCGTTGGAGTCAAACACGTCATACACTACTTTAATACCGCTCTCTTTCTGGAAATTCTCCAGCGTGTCCGGCGCGATATAATCAGACCAGTTATAGACGTGCAGCGTTTTCTCTTCCGCAGATGCGGTGACGGACGCGGCCATCATTAAGCCGGCTAAAACACCCGAAAGCCATTTTTTACGTTGGGTGAACATCCGTTCCTTCCTCCATACCAGGGGGTAAATATAGGGGGGTGAATGTACGGTGCCCGGAAACAACACCGCTCTTTGTTTCTCCGGGCTCAGAATGACGGCGCGATGAATGGCTATGCACCCGCTTTTTTCATCGTTAACACACAACCAACCGCGACGTTATTACCTGAACCATACAGAAATAAAGCATAACCGCACTGTTACGCCCGTACCATACCGGAACACAAAAAACAGGTTTTATCGATTATTTATTCACAATTTATCTATGTGCTGCGTCCTGAAACGATAAACGCAGAAAAACATCTGGCTTAGACAGTAAAAAACCGCATTAAATGCGGTTCGCAAAAATAAGAAAAGCTGATGGTCGGCTATTGATACATAACGCGATCAGTGCAGGCTTGAGGTATTAAAACGCTCAGCAGGGCTCTCTTCCTCATCTCCCAAAAACAGCAGATTATTGGCGCTGGCTTCCATGATCACCATGGAGATCTGCTCCTCAGCCTGCTGCATGAAATGGCGGAACTGTTCCAGCGTGATGCCGGCGCCGGCGCTGAATGTCTGGCAGACGATCAATTTAGGCAGGTTGTCGTCCTGAATATCGAGAAACGCCTTGGCGGTTAATGAACTGGCGTTGATCTGGCTTAGATTGCCCACCAGCGGAATCAAGGCGGTCGGTTTCACTTCCGCCAGCGCGGAGAACAGGATGACGCTGTCGGCCATATCGACCTTGGCGTCGAACACGCCGTCAAAATTCTGCATGTGCGGCAGATGCAAGGCCTGGCAGGAGTCGCACTCGAAGTAAATGATGCCCAGTTGATCCAGCCACCGCCGAAGCAAATTCAAATCAGGGACGATGATTGAATCCATCTGACCGCCTCATATTTCATGGATGATAAAAAACCCTGACCTACGCAATGCCTAACCCAGGAATAGAGGGCCAATCCTCGCTGACTGACCACGACGGCGCGCCCAAAAGACTGCGTCCGCGCCGGGCATTCACCCTGCCCTGACTGAACGGGATGTCGCACGGTGATGGTGTTCAATGTATTCGATCATCATCCCTGCGATATCCAGCCCGGTGGCGGTTTCAATCCCTTCCAGCCCGGGCGAAGCGTTGACCTCCATGACCAGAGGCCCGCGCGCCGACCGCAGTATATCAACACCCGCCACATTGAGTCCTAATGTTTTTGCGGCCTTGACCGCAATTGCGCGCTCCTGCGGCGTGATCCGCACCCGGCTGGCTGACCCGCCCCGATGCAGGTTGGAGCGAAAATCACCCGGTTTGGCCTGTCGTTCGATCGCCGCCACTACCCGTTCGCCGACCACCAGACAGCGAATATCCTTGCCGTGAGCTTCACGGACATATTCCTGTACCAGAATGTGGGCGTTGAGGCCACGAAAGGCATCAATGACGCTTTCCGCCGCCTGATGAGTTTCCGCCAGCACCACCCCGATTCCCTGCGTGCCCTCCACCAGTTTCACCACCAGCGGCGCGCCGCCGACCATCTTGATCAGGTCGGCGGTATCGTCCGGCGAGTGCGCAAAGCCGGTAATCGGCAAATCGATGCCCTGACGGGCCAGCAATTGCAGCGAATGCAGTTTGTCGCGGGCGCGAATCACCGACATGGCGTTATTCAGCACGACGCTGCCCAGCATCTCAAACTGGCGCAACACAGCCGTACCGTAAAAGGTAATCGCTGCGCCGATACGCGGAATCACCGCGTCATAATGGTCCAGTTGGCGCCCCCGATAATGAACGGACGGCGCGGCCGAGTTAATGTTCATATAGCACGACAGCGGATTGATCACCTCAATGCTGTGCTGCCGCTCCTCCGCCGCTTCGCATAGCCGCTTGCAGGAATAGAGAGAACCGTCCTGCGACAGAATGGCGATTTTCATAGCGCTCCGGTGCTATCGGGTGGCCCAGCCCTGCTGTCGCAGGTAGTCCAGCATGAACGGACGACGTTCCTTGCTCAGGGTGCGTCGGATTTGGTCGCTCCAGCTTTCCATACGCTGATTGCTGTCGCGGTGACGATAATACTCGACGATATGCTGGTCATATTCCGCCAGCACGGCGTGATCCAGCGGCTGATAGCGGTTCTCATGCACCACCAGCGCCGCCGGCAAACGCGGTTTGAGATCAGGCTGCGTGGCCGGATACCCCAGACACAGCCCAAACAGCGGCAATACCTGTTGCGGCAACGCCAGCAACCGGGTTACTTCGGCGATCTGGTTGCGCACGCCGCCAATGAAGACGCCGCCCAATCCCAGCGATTCGGCTGCCACCAGCGCATTCTGCCCCATCAGCGCGGTATCGACGCAGCCGAGCAACAACTGTTCCGCCAGCCCCAATTCAGCTTGCGGATAAATCTGCTGATGACGATGAAAATCGGCGCAGAACACCCAGAACTCCGCCGCCTGTCCGACCCAGGGCTGTTCGCCGGTCAGATGCACCAGATGCGAGCGTAATGTGGGATCGGTAATGCGGATAATCGAACTGCATTGCAGGAAACTGGAGGTGGACGCACTCTGTGCAGCGGCGATGATGGCATTGCGCTGCTCATCGCTGAGCGGCTGGTCGGTAAACGATCGGATGGAGCGGTGCTGGCGTAACAGTGAAATGGTTGGCGTCACGTTGAATATCCCTGAAACACAATGTTGAGATGACACAACGCCGGCTGCGCTTTCCGGCGCGAAACACAGGCAGACAAGCGCGGTACCCGGCGTGCTGCCATCCGGCGTCGCCGTTCTGTTGATAAAACGACCATTCCGCGGCGTCCTGCACTGATTTAGCGCCGACAAGCTGGGGCTGGTTCGCCGCAGCCGTCACGCATCATGAACAGGAACAACCTGGATGCAACCTACCTTTCGGTATTAAGTGGCAAGTATATGTCAGACCGTCAGACAGACCAATGCCACCGGCGATTTTAGGCTATATCTGGCGTCGCACACGGTTGCAATAGATGACGCTAATCGTTATGACAGGCAATGACTACTTCAGATCGACCCTGATTGCAGGCATAGTAACGCAGTTGGCTACACTAAATAGTAACGCGGTTGACTAGAAACCGTTTACAACCTGGGTATCTCCCTGATTACAGGGAAACCCAGACAAAATTAGAACGTAAGGAGTTCACATGTACGCTGTTATTTTCGGTCGCCCCGGCTGTCCTTATTGTGTTCGCGCCAAAGAGCTGGCTGAGAAACTGACCGAAGAGCGTGACGATTTCAATTACCGTTACGTCGACATTCACGCGGAAGGCATCACCAAAGCCGACTTGTCCAAAACGGTAGGTAAACCGGTGGAAACCGTCCCGCAGATTTTCCTGGATGAAAAACACATTGGCGGCTGCACCGACTTCGAAGCCTACGCCAGAGAAAACCTGTTCCAGTAATCCCGGTTACCGGCAAAAAAAGGCGCCAGCGGCGCCTTTTTGTTTTTCTGCCATACGAGATGAGCACGTTGCCTCACGGCTATCTATGGCGTTGGGCAACGAACCGCTGACGAAAACCTCTCCGACTGAAACAGCTTTAGTGGAAATAGTGTCGGCTGACCGCTCGCAAAAACAGAAACACCAGCCCTCCCATCAGGCACCAGAATACCGCACTGCTGACATAAGCCAGCTCCTGCCAGAACGACAGGCTGGAAAACTGCCACAGTTGCAGCACCAGCAGGCAGATCGGCATCGCCACCAACGCCCCCATCAGGGGATAATGTAATCGCCGGTTGCGCGACAGATAGCTCGATACCATCCCCGGCAGCAAAAACAGCAACATTCCAGGGTCGCCCCGGAAACCGTCTTCCAGCGACGTGCCGACAATTCGCATTTTCTGACTTAGAAACACCAGCGTAAACAAGACAAAACAACTGACCACGCCCAACCAACCTCTGTTGTTGCCTGTCATGTGAGCCTCCCCGAAATAGACTAAAGCCGCGCATGACGAGCGACGATCGTCGCCCACAGCAATCATGCCGCGGCAGGTATCCCTGATGGGACGAAAAGCCAGCGATGAGATGATTTATCAGCATCATCAGCTGGTTGTCCGCTGGAGAAATCACTAAAATGGCGTTGCCATACCAGACGGTGCCGCCGCTGTTTCGGGGCATTGCCGGATAATGAATAACGGAGCCAAGCCTTCCTTATCATCATGTTGTCGTCCAGACATGGCCGGAACCCCTGCAATGGGGTAAATTTAGTCTAAATTATTTTTTATATCAATAATTTACCAGTAAACAACAAGTTACATTCCATGAATATAAACGTCGCTGATTTGTTAAACGGGAATTACATTCTGCTGCTGTTCGTGGTTCTCTGTTTAGGTCTTTGTCTGGGAAAATTGCGGCTCGGTTCGGTTCAACTCGGCAATTCCATTGGCGTTCTGGTGGTTTCGCTGTTGCTCGGGCAGCAGCATTTCGCCATCAACACCGACGCGCTCAACCTCGGTTTTATGCTGTTTATTTTCTGCGTCGGCGTGGAAGCCGGCCCCAACTTCTTCTCGATTTTTTTTCGCGACGGCAAAAATTACCTGATGCTGGCACTGGTCATGGTCAGCAGCGCATTGCTGATCGCTCTGGTGCTGGGCAAGGTATTCGGCTGGGGAATCGGCCTGACCGCCGGCATGCTGGCAGGCGCTATGACATCGACGCCGGTGCTGGTGGGTGCCGGGGATACGCTGCGCAACACCATCAGCCTCGGGCCGCAGTTAGCGATGACGCAGGAGCAACTGAGTCTGGGCTACGCGCTGACCTACCTGATCGGTCTGGTCAGCCTGATTTTCGGCGCCCGTTACCTGCCCAAACTGCAACATCAGGACCTGCCGACCAGCGCCCAGCAGATTGCCCGCGAACGTGGGCTGGACGCCGACAGTCAGCGCAAGATCTACCTGCCGATCATTCGCGCCTACCGGGTCGGGCCGGAGCTGGTGGCCTGGGCTGACGGCAAAAACCTGCGCGAACTGGGCATTTATCGTCAGACCGGTTGCTACATTGAACGCATCCGCCGCAATGGCATTCTGGCGACGCCGGATGGCGACGCCGTGCTGCAATTAGGCGATGAAATCGCGCTGGTGGGGTATCCGGACGCTCACGCCCGCCTCAACCCCAATTTCCGCGACGGCAAGGAAGTGTTTGAGCGCGACCTGCTGGATATGCGGATCGTGACCGAGGAAATCGTGGTGAAAAACCACAACGCCGTGGGCAAGCGCCTGAGCCAGTTGAAACTCACCGACCACGGTTGTTTCCTCAACCGCATCGTCCGCAGCCAGATTGAAATGCCGATCGACGACGGCGTGGTGCTGAACAAAGGGGACGTTTTGCAGGTCAGCGGCGATGCCCGTCGGGTGAAAAGCATCGCTGACCGCATCGGGTTTATTTCCATTCACAGCCAGGTCACCGACCTGCTGGCCTTCTGCGCCTTTTTCATCATCGGCATCATGGTGGGGCTAATCACCTTCCAGTTCCGCAATTTCTCCTTCGGCATCGGCAACGCGGCAGGCTTGCTGTTTTCCGGCATCATGCTCGGTTTTCTGCGCGCCAACCACCCGACGTTCGGTTACATCCCGCAGGGCGCGCTGAATATGGTAAAAGAGTTCGGCCTGATGGTCTTCATGGCCGGCGTCGGACTCAGCGCCGGCAGCACCATCAACCACAGCTTCGGCGACATCGGCATCCAGATGGTGCTATCCGGGCTGATCGTCAGCCTGTTGCCGGTGGTGATCTGTTTTCTGTTTGGCGCCTATGTGCTGCGCATGAACCGGGCGCTGCTGTTCGGCGCCATTATGGGCGCACGCACCTGCGCCCCGGCGATGGAGATCATCAGTGACGCCGCCCGCAGCAATATCCCGGCGTTGGGCTACGCCGGTACCTATGCCATCGCCAACGTATTGCTGACGCTGGCCGGGTCGTTGATTGTGATTATCTGGCCGCAACTGCCCGGCTGAGTCACTTTGTAAATCAACGTCAATTTTTTTTCGAATTACGCAGAACTTTTTTCCAGAGGTAAAGTCTGAATAAATGCCACTGCTTTTCTTTGATATCCCTGAATTGAGGAGCCCGTCGTTCACGCCGGTTAGGTTCAAGAGCGACGGGCATTTTCTTTTTTATGGTTTAGCCCCCGATGTTATCTGCCGGCGTCACGCGAATTACCCATTGGTTTATTTACGTTAATTAGCCGATCTAATAAGGTCCGGTGCGTTATAACATTTTCATGATGGATTTGCGCCCCACCTTTCATGAAGGTTATATTGATGCCCCATCTGCTGAGCAGTCAGCGCACATTGCCAGCGGTTAACCATCCCCGGTGCATTTCACTTTCATCCTTAATCACGTATCCCGATTCAGGCATTTGTCATGAAGGATGGCGTAGTGCATGGTGAAGATTCTGCATCGGAGCACGTCTGACCGGCATTATCGAGGAAAAACATGGAAACGCGTCGCGCAGCACGGCTCAACAAACTGGCTCAGGCTTTAAAAAAGGCCGATAAACTGCACCTGAAGGATGCGGCGCAACTGCTCGGCGTCTCTGAGATGACAGTTCGACGCGACCTGAACGCCCAGCCGGAGGCGTCGGTAGTGCTGCTGGGCGGCTACGTGGTTTGTGATCTGAAAGCCAACGGCGCCACCAGCTATTTTGTCTCCGATCAGCAGACCAAGCATGTGGTGGAAAAAAGCATCGTGGGCGAGCTGGCCGCCGCCTGCATCGAACCAAACGATACCGTGTTTTTTGACTGCGGCACCACCATCCCTTTCATCATTGCCGCCATTCCGGATGACCTGCCGTTTACCGGCATTTGCTATTCGCTCAATACGTTTCTGGCGCTGCAAGGCAAACCGAACGGCCGGGTGATCCTGTGCGGTGGGGAGTTCCATCCTGACAACGCCATTTTTACTCCGCTGGGGCGTCAGCATGAACTGGATCAGATCTGCCCGACCAAAGCGTTCATCTCAGCGGGGGGAATCGATCAGGAGGCAGGCGCCACCTGTTTTAACTTCGCCGAACTGGCGATGAAACATCGCGCCATGGCGTTATCCCAGCGCGTGATTCTGGTGGCGGACGGCAGCAAATTCGGCAAACGCAAGCCCGCGCGCATCGGCGCGCTGACCTTATTTGACACGGTCATTACCAACCGCACGCCGGACGCTGACTGCATACACTATCTCAAAGCCAACAACATTCGATTGCTGACGCCCTGAGACTGACGACCTTACTCACGGCAGATGACCCGGCTGGGCCATCTGCTCGCAATTTCAGGCCGGTTAACCGAATACCCCGCCAAACCAGCCGGACAGCGTCATCAGCACCCTATCCCACAGGCGGCTGAAGAAGCCGGCTTCCGGTATATCCTCCATCACCACCAATGGACGCTGGCCGACACTGTTGCCATCCAGCTGAAAATCAATGGTTCCGACCACCTGACCTTTCTTCAACGGCGCCTGCAACTGCGGCTGCGCCAGCGTGAAACTGGCCTTCAGGTTTTTCATTTGCCCTTTCGGCACGGTCAGCGCGGCATCCTGCGCGACGCTCAGTCTGGCCTGTTTTTCGGTGCCGAACCACACCCGCGACGTGGTAAATGGCGTATCGCTGCGCACCGGCGTCACGGTTTCAAAGAAGCGGAACCCCCAGGTCAGCAGTTTTTCACTCTCCCGAAAGCGCACCGCGTCCGACGGCGCGCCCAGCACGACCGAAATCAGCCGCATGTCGCCATCGACGGCGGACGCCACCAGACTGTGACCCGCCCCGCCGGTATAGCCGGTTTTCACGCCATCCACGCGCAGATTGCTGTTCCACAGCAGGCGGTTGCGGTTTGGCTGGCGGATATTATTGAACGTAAATTCTTTTTCGCTGTGTAGCGCGTATTCGCCCGGTACATCGCGGATCAACGCCTGAGTCAGGCGCGCCATGTCGCGGGCGGTGCTGTACTGCCCAGACGTATCCAGACCATGTACCGTGAGAAAATGGGTATTCGCCAGCCCGAGTGTGGCAGCGTACTGGTTCATCAGGCTGACGAAGGCATCCTGGCTGCCGGCGACATAATCCGCCAGCGCGATACTGGCATCGTTGCCGGACTGAATCACCATGCCTTTATTAAGATCGGACACCGGAATCTGGTCACCCGGCTTAAGGAACATCAACGACGACCCACGCAGCACCGGATTACCGGTAGCCCAGGCATCTTTCCCAACGGTGACTTTATCTTCCGGCGTGATCTTCCCCACCTTGATGGCCTGACCAATCACATAGCTGGACATGATTTTAGTCAGGCTGGCGGGATCCAACCTGACATCGGCATTCGACTCCGCCAGCACCCGCCCACTGGCGTAATCGATCAGAATAAAGGCTTTGGCCTCAATTTGCGGCGGAGGCGGCATCTGCTCAGCCCGAAGTACCGGCGAAACCGTCATCAGCACCGTGGCGGCCACCACGACTACGCGTCCCCAGGAAATGAGAGGTGTCACTATCTTCATGCGCGCTGCCCATAAATTGTTAAAAGTGAAGAGGATCAATCGGTTTACCCAGTCTAACCCGTACTAAGGTAGCCCGGCATACCTGAGAATAAAATCGTTCACTCTGTAAAGTTCGTCAAAGAAAATAAAAAATCAGCAGAATCCGCCCGAGCACACAGTCAGATTCACTACCAACAGGCGATAATCCCCTTGTTTACGCCACCACAGCACGTCCTCGCCCACACATCTGTCGAAATCATTAAAATTTTTTATCAAATCATCTTTGCATACCGCTTAGGTCGACATTTTTAATATGTTATTTCTTTTTAGAAAGCTTAATGCTGCGAATAAATTAAGTGGCATTTATCTCATCCCAAATAATGTGATAAATTAACGATGTCAATATATTAACAACAAGGATAGAAACGGTTTTCCTTCGGTCTTTTTTCAGAGGGAGAATTATTAATTCGGTTAAATCTCACAAATAAAAATGTTCTAACGATAGCGCCATGCCTTGGCCGGGCAAACAAAAGGGAATTTATCATGTCCATAGAAAAATGCATTGTCACATATGACTCATGGAAAATATATGTTGAAAAGCATATTTCCGATCCTGCACATGAAACCATTATTATGGTTAACGGAGCACTATCGACAACCGCAGCATTCAAAAATACCGTAAAAAACCTGTCCAGCAGGTTTAATATAATTCTTTTTGATTTGCCGTTTATTGGTGAATCCCTGCCTCACAACACGCTGGATAGAGTCATAACCAAAAGCGATGAAGTCAATATCCTGCTTCATCTCATCGACACGCTTGAACCGGACCATATCCTGTCGATTTCCTGGGGCGGCCTGTCTTCAATGCTTGCCTTGTCAAACAAGCCCAAGCAGATCAAGAAAGCCGTGATCGCGTCATTTTCAGCGCATCTTAACGATAAAATGCGAGATTATATCCAACGCGCCAGGCAATATATTCACTCGAAGGAATTCGAAAACGCGGCAGAACTGCTCAATAATGAAGTAGGTAAATTCCTGCCGCCTTTATTGAAACATATTAATCTGAAACATATCTCCTCCATGAGCGAATTTGCATTCCAGCAGGTCAATTTCCATATCGACCAGGTTCTCACGCTCAAGGAAGAGCATTATATAGAAATGTTCAAAGATATTAACGCTGAGGTACTTTTTCTGAATGGTGAAAATGACGAGTACACCACCGCCGACGATATCAAGAAAATGGAAAAATATATCAGGATCTGCGAATTCAGTACGATTCCTGAGGCAGGTCACTTCCTTGACCTCGAAAACAGGAAAGCCGCAAAACAGGTAGCGGAAAGAATAATATCGTTTTTCGCATAACAAGACACTTATTCGCCAGGCCGCTGAACCAATATCAGCGGCCTGGTCACTAAGTAGATTATCAAATAATATTTAATTATCGGCGACGTTCGCGCTTGTCAGCGCGTTTTGCCAACCAGTCACCCAACGTTTGCACGATCTGTACCAGAATAACCAGTGCAATCACGGTAATCACCATCACCTGGGTTTCGTAGCGGTAATAGCCGAAGCGAATCGCCAGGTCGCCCACACCGCCGCCGCCGACAATCCCGGCCATCGCGGAGTAACCGATCAGACTGACCAGCGTAATGGTCAACCCTCGCAGCAACCCGGCGCGCGCCTCGGGCAGCAGTACCGTGCAGATGATGCGCAACGGACTGGCGCCAAACGCTTCCGCCGCTTCCACAATCCCCGGATCCACGTCACGCAGAGCACTGTCGACCAGACGCGCATAGAACGCGATCGCCGCCACTGACATCGGCACCGCCGCCGCTACCGGGCCGATGGTGTTCCCCAGCAGGAACTGGGTCAACGGCAGCAGCAATACCAGCAAAATGACGAACGGAATCGAACGGATGATATTCACCAGCACAGTACCGAACAGATAGAGAAACCGATTTTCCCAGAACAGATGACGGTCGGTTACATAGATCAGGAACCCAAGCGGCAACCCGCCCAGCAACGCAAACAGCGTCGAAATGCCTACCATCTGGAAGGTTTCGCCAAAGGCATTGAACAGATCGGCCAGCAACTCAGCCATGCAGCACCTCCACCTGAGCCGTGCGTTGTTGAATGTGTTTCACCGCGTCCGCCACAACCCGATCGTCACTGGGATGGGTCAGTAGCGCGACCAGAATGCCTAACGCCCGATGACCGATATACTCGATTTTGCCGTGCAGGATATTGACCGATACGCCATAGCGGGTCGCCACATCCGACAACACCGGTTGCTCTGCCGACTCGCCGATGAACAGGATTTTCAGCAACGTGCCGCGCAACTCTTCCTTCAGGCGCGCCGGCAGTTCCAGATTGAGGGTGTGCGACACCAGTTGCCGGGTAAAGGCATGTCGCGGCGTGGCGAAAATATCGAACACATCGCCCTCTTCCACCACACGACCGCCGGTCATCACCGCCACCCGGTCGCAGATCGCCTTGATCACACTCATTTCGTGGGAGATCAACACAATGGTGATACCCAGCTTCTGATTGATCTCTTTCAGCAAATCCAGAATCGCCGCTGACGTTTCCAGATCCAGCGCCGACGTCGGCTCATCGCACAGCAGCACTTCCGGGTGATTGGCGATGGCGCGGGCGATGCCCACACGCTGTTTTTGACCGCCGCTCAACTGCGACGGATAGGCGTCGGCTTTATCCGCCAGCCCAACCAGCGCCAGAATTTCCGGAACCCGCTGATCGATAATCGGTGTCGGTTTACCGGCGGCGCGCAGGCTGAATGCCACGTTCTGCGCTACGGTGCGCGTCTGCATCAAATTGAAATGCTGAAAAATCATGCCAATTTTCTGACGTTCGGTCCGCAGCGCCTGACCGCTCAGGTCGCTGACCTGCACGCCATTGACCCGTACCTGACCCGAAACCGGGCGTTGCAGCAGATTAATGGTGCGCAGCAGCGTACTCTTTCCCGCCCCGCTGGCCCCGACAATCCCGTAGACCTCTCCCTGACGAATGTGCAGGCTGACGTCATCCACCGCCCGCGCGCCCGCGCCTTTTCCCTGAGGAAATTCTACGCAGATATTTTCTAACTGAATCATTATCCGCATGACTCCTGATAACCAATGGAAGAAAAACAGAAAGCCGGTCGAAGACCGGCTCATGCTGATACTACGCGATCCTTGTTCTGAATCGGCGTACTGCCGATGGCGTCATACCTCAAACGCCATCGGCTTCAGGTGATTATTATTTGGCCGGCGCCGGCGTTTGCGCCGTCATCCAGTCAGGACGCTGGAACTGGCTGAACATCGTGGCCGGATCGTTAATCACCGCGGCATACGCCGGGGATTCCACCACCGCTTTAATCTCTTTCACAAACGGCTTGTCCAGATCATCGGTGCGCACCGCAATCACGTTTTTCAGGTTTTCATCCAGCGTTTCCAGCTTCAACGCGGAAGAGAGTTTCAGCCCGGCGGCGATGGCGAAGTTGCCGTTCACCAGCGACGCGGTCACGCTATCCAGCGTACGCGGCAGTTGCGCAGCCTCCAGCGGCTTGAACACCAGTTCGCGCGGGTTGTCCTGAATATCTTTTTCCGACGCTTTGGTCGGATCAATATTCGGTTTAATGGTGATCAACCCCAACGATTGCAGAAAACGCAGACCGCGCGCCAGGTTGGTCGGGTCGTTGGACAAGGTGATCACATCGCCTTTCTTCAATTGATCCAGCGAGGTAATTTTACGGGAGTAGAACCCCATACTGGCGGTCGGCACCGTGATCAGGCGAGTGAGTTTCAGCCCTTTATCGGCGGAAAATTTTTCCAGATACAGCGTATGCTGGAACAGGTTGGCGTCGATGCTGCCGTTAGACAACGCCAGATTGGGCTGCACATAGTCGCTGAATTCACGCACCACCACGTTGTAGCCTTTTTTGGTCAGCTCCGGCTTGATGGCCTGATTCACCATATCCCCGTATGGCCCTGGCGCTACGCCGAATACGATCGTGTGCGGGTCGCTCTGCGCTAACGCCAGCGAGGTTCCAGAAGCCAAAAGCGCAACCGTCAGCGCGGCGCGAATCGAATGGGTTAATGCCATGTAATAGTTATCCTGTCTGCTAATAAATAGCGGTCATTATTGGAAATATCAGCCTGATTGGTAAATAGAAAAAAGCTATATCAATATTTCCTGTCTGTCTGTTGTACCGAATGACGAATAAATCGCCACCTAAGAAGCGGTTACATCCCACCGCGGCTATGAGTATAGTGACAATAGCGTTATTTAAAGCACTGACATTAGCATGAGCGTCAGGCGGCACGATAACCGCCGGCGTCATTGCGTAAAAAACCAACGGGAAGGAGTGATGTGATGCTGATAATCTGGGGTCGTGAAAATTCGACCAATGTGAAGAAGGCGCGCTGGTGTGCGGCAGAACTCGGGTTGGCGTATGAACTGGTGCCGGCGGGCGGGCAATTCGGCCGCAACCGCGATCCGGACTATCTGTCCATGAACCCCAACGGGCTGGTGCCCTGCCTGCAGGATGACGACCTGGTGCTGTGGGAATCGCATGCCATCGTGCGTTATCTGGCCGCGCAATATGGTCAGGGCCGCTTCTGGCATGCCGACCCGAAAACACAGGCCGGCATCGATAAATGGCTGGATTGGGCCGCGGGGTTCACCGAACCTTACAAACAGGTCTTTATCAACCTGGTGCGTACCGCGCCGGAAAAACGCAATATGCAGGATGTCGAAACCGGCATCGCCGGTTGCGAAAAATTATTTGCTATCGCCGATGCGGTGCTGGCGAAGCAGCGCTGGCTTTCCGGCGATGAATTCGGCATTGGCGACATTCCGTTAGGGTGCATCGCTTATAGCTGGTTCAATCTGCCGATTAGCCGCCAGCCTCGTCCGCATCTGGAGCGCTGGTATCAGCAATTGACCGAACGGGACGCATTCCGTCAGACCGTGATGTTGCCGCTGACTTAATCTTGCTGGAGCGCCCGGCGCGGGCGCTCCGTTACGCTAGATGTCGTCACTCCGCCAGCCCGACTTTCAGCAATTTGCCGTTATCCTGATCGGTCAGCACATAAAGATAGCCATCCGGCCCCACCCGCACATCGCGGATACGCTCTCCCCGATCGGCCAGCAGCCGCTCTTCCGCAACGACCCGATCCCCTTCCAGCGACAGCCGGATCAGGCTGGTACTCGCCAGCGCGCCGATGAATAACGAATGACGCCAGGCCGGGAAACGGCCGCTGTTGTAAAACGCCATCCCGCTGATGGCCGGCGAAACTTTCCAGTAATAAACCGGGTTGGCGGTGCCGGCCACTTCCGTTCCCTGAAATTCCGGAATCTTTTGCCCCGAATAATCGATGCCGTACGTCGCCAGCGGCCAGCCGTAATTTTCGCCCGGCCGAGGAATATTCACTTCATCGCCACCGCGCGGTCCGTGTTCGCTTTCCCAGATATCGCCGGACCACGGATTCAGAGCCAGCCCCTGCGGATTGCGCAATCCGTAGGACCAGATTTCCGGTCTGGCGCCCGAGTGGTTAACAAACGGATTATCGGCCGGCACCTCGCCTTCCGGGGTGAGACGCACCAGTTTGCCCTGCAAACTGCCCAGATCCTGAGCCAGCATGCGCTGCTGATTTTCGCCCAGCGCGATAAACAGATGCCCCTGCCGGTCAAACGCCATACGTCCACCAAAATGGGCGCCGGTCGAGCGCTTCGGCAACTGCCGGAAAATCACGGTGAAGTTGTTCAGTTTGCGCATATCATCCGACAGAACGCCAAATCCCACCGTTGTTCCCGCCAATCCTTCCGGTCCCGATTCGGCATAACTCAGGTATACGCGGCGATCCTGCCGGAAATTCGGCGACAGCACCACATCGAGCAAACCGCCCTGCGAACGGGCAAACACCGCCGGAACGCCGTCGAGCGGCGCCGACAACCCTTTTCCAGCCTGCCAGTACCGCAACTGGCCGGAGCGTTCCGTCAGCAACAATCCCTGATCGTCCGGCAAGAACGCCAGCGACCACGGATGATCAAGATTATCCTGCAACACCGTGACTGTCGGCGCAGCAAACAGACTCATGGAAAACAGCCAGCCTGCCGCCAGCAGCGGCAAGGTAATAAAATGAACGCGGGGAAAAAACATGCAGGTTCTCCCTGTTATGGGACATGGCGATGAAATCACCACATGTAAAACGACACAGAATGTAAAACTAATAGCATGTTGAACCAAACCGCCAGGTAAAATTTACTCAAATTTGCATCCTGTTCCACCAAACCGCGCCAGTCGCCGGCGGTCGGTTCTCGCTGATTATTTTATAATCATCCGGGACTGTTTCCTGACGATGATTCAGGTATAATCCGCCGCATTTTTCCGCCCCAACCCGATGTATGAGACGCTATGACTGTTAACACCTTCGATCCATCCCAGACCACTACGCTGTCGGCACCGCAAAAAGCCCTGAGCGATCAATCCGGTGGCGCCGGCAAAGACCTGTCACGCAAGATCGGCTTTGTCAGCCTCGGTTGCCCGAAAAACCTGGTGGATTCGGAGCGCATCCTGACCGAACTGCGTACCGAAGGGTATCAGGTAGTGCCAAGCTACAACGACGCCGATCTGGTGATCGTCAATACCTGCGGTTTCATCGACAGCGCGGTGCAGGAATCGCTGGAAGCGATTGGCGAAGCGCTCAACGAAAACGGCAAGGTGATTGTGACCGGCTGTCTGGGTGCGAAAGAGAATCAGATCCGCGAAGTGCATCCCAAAGTGCTGGAAATTACCGGCCCGCATAGCTACGAACAGGTGCTTAATCATGTGCACCACTACGTTCCCAAACCGGAACACGACCCGTTCACCAGCCTGATCCCGGCGCAGGGCGTGAAACTGACGCCGCGCCACTACGCCTATCTGAAAATTTCCGAAGGCTGCGATCACCGTTGCACTTTCTGCATCATTCCGTCGATGCGTGGCGATTTGGACAGCCGTCCGATCGGTTCAGTGCTGGATGAAGCCAAACGGCTGGCGGATGCGGGCGTGAAGGAACTGCTGGTCATCTCCCAGGACACGTCCGCCTATGGCGCCGACGTCAAACACCGCACCGGGTTCTGGAACGGACAGCCGGTGAAAACCAGCATGGTCAGCCTGTGCGAGCAACTGGCGACGCTGGGGCTGTGGGTGCGCCTGCACTATGTTTATCCCTACCCGCACGTGGACGACATCATTCCGCTGATGGCGGCCGGTAAAGTGCTGCCGTATCTGGATATTCCGCTGCAACATGCCAGCCCGAAAATCCTCAAGCTGATGAAGCGCCCCGGCGCGGTGGAGCGAACGCTGGAACGTATCAAGCGCTGGCGTGAGATTTGCCCGGAGTTGACGCTGCGTTCAACCTTTATTGTCGGCTTCCCCGGCGAAACCGAGGAAGATTTCCAGATGCTGCTGGATTTCCTGCAGGAAGCGCAGTTGGACCGCGTGGGCTGTTTCCGTTACAGCCCGGTGGAAGGCGCAGCGGCAAACGACCTGCCGGATCAGGTGCCGGAAGCGGTGAAAGAAGAGCGTTACCACCGTTTCATGCAGATACAACAGCAGATTTCCAGCCAACGCCTGCAGGCCAAAGTGGGCCGCGAACTGAAAGTGCTGATCGATGAAGTCGACGAGGAAGGCGCTATCGGCCGCAGCATGGCGGATGCGCCGGAGATCGACGGCGCGGTCTATCTGAACGGCGAAAGCCGGGTCAAAGTGGGCGATCTGGTTACCGTGAAAATCGAACACGCCGACGAATACGACCTGTGGGGCAGCCGGGTCTGATTCCGTCCAAACCAGTCGGGTTGATAGCCCGGCTGGTGTTTCCCCACCCCGTCATTCTGACCAAAAAACCAGCAACGTTTATCGCTTCCGGACAGTTCGCCTTGCGTCGTTCCGACGCCTCAAGTAGCCTTGCCTCATGACTATCTACTCCATGCGGACGAAGGCAGCAGCATGTGGAAACGCCTGATATTTGGTCTTTTCACCGCCATTCTGGTGATGGCCTGCGGCGCTTTTCTGCTTGACCGCTGTATTAGCTGGCGCACCGCGCCCTACATTTACGAGGATGTGCAGGATCTACCGCCGCGCCAGGTCGGGGTAGTCTTGGGCACCGCCAAGTATTATCGCGCCGGCGTCATCAACCAGTATTATCTGTTCCGAATTCAGGGCGCGCTCAACGCCTACAACAGCGGCAAGGTCAGCTACCTGCTGCTGAGCGGCGACAATGCCCAGCAAAGTTATAACGAACCCATGACCATGCGACGCGATCTGATCGCCGCCGGGGTTCCGCCCACCAATATTGTGCTGGACTATGCCGGATTCCGCACGCTGGACTCCATCGTGCGCACCCGCAAAGTGTTCGATACCAACGATTTCACCATTATTACCCAGCGATTCCACTGCGAGCGTGCGCTATTTATCGCGCTGCACAAAGGTATTCAGGCGCAGTGCTTCGCGGTGCCGTCGCCCAAGGATATCTGGCAGGTACGTATGCGGGAGTTCGGCGCCCGGTTGGGTACGCTGTTCGATCTCTACATTCTCAAGCGCGAACCCCGCTTTCTGGGGCCGCAGGTGCCGATTCCATCCGAGTACAAGATTTCGGATGACGAGCCCAGTTACCCGGCGGTGCCGCCTGAATTCATGAACGACCTGGATTCGCGCGTGGAGCCGCCGCTGCGGCAGAAACCGTCGCCGCCGGCATCCCGCTGATCAGGGTTCGTGCGCGGATTGCGCAGAAACCGGCCCGGCAACCCGAGCCGTCAGCCAGCGCCATACGCTCTCTAGCGGCCCTTGCCGGAAAGCGCCCAGCCAGATACGCGCCGCCAGCAGATTGCATAGCAATACCGGCGGTACCACCAGCAATAGCTGCCAGCGATCCAACTGCATAAACCAGCCGAGGCGGTTGAACAGCGCGGTGCAAATCAGGGTTTGCAACAGATAGCTGCTTAACGCCATACGCCCGACATCGACAATCCAGCGAGTTAGCCGCCAGTTCGCCAGCGTCGGCCAGAAGCCGTAACACAACGCCAGATACGCAATCGCCTGCAGCGGCGCGCCCACTTCCCGCGGGATTTGCAACAGCAAACCGCACCAGCGGTAGTCCCATCGCAGTTGCCACTGTGCAGCGACGCCCACCCCGTCAATCAGCAACGCCAACGGCAGCAGCCATAGCGCGACGCGGCGATAATGCCGCTGGCTAAACTGCCCACGCAGCCAGCCGCTGCGCATCAGCGCCGCGCCCATCACCATCGACCCGGCCAGCAGCCAGCCATACTGGATGCCCAGCGACAACAGGCTTTCATTCAGCAACGACAGTCGATTACGCCAGGCTTCCGGCCCGCCTTGCACCAGCCACCAGGCTTCATAGGTGACCTCGGCCGGCCCCGGCTGCCAGAAACTGCCGCCGTCCGGACTTAGCACCTGACTCAACACCACCAGCATCGCCAGCCCCATCAGATACAGCACCACACCGGTACGCAGCAACATGCGGGTGCTGTCGGCGTGCCGCAACAGGCCGTAGCACACCAGGCCGATCAGGCCATAGTCCAGCAGGATATCGCCGTCCCACATAAAAATGCTGTGAAACAGACCGAACACCATCAGCCAGAACAATCGCGCATGAATCCAACGCTTGCCGCGTTTTAGCAGCAGTTGCAGCCCGGCTCCAAACAGCAGGGCAAACAGGGTGAGAAATTTCCCCTGCGCCACCATATCCATCAGCGCCCACGTCCAGGCATCCGCGACAGAAGGCGGCCCCTGCCACGCCGGGTTGAGGTAGGCCGCGTGCGGCAGACCGAACGAGACAATATTCATTAACAGAATGCCGAGCATCGCCAGGCCACGGGCGAAGTCCAGCATAGGAATACGGGATGAAGAATGAGGCGGTGGCGACATGGCTTTTAGCAAATACAGGGAAGCATCAGCGAATTGTAGTGACTGGCACGGCAAATGCCCATGATTTTATGGCGGCCGACACCGGCCGCCGGAAGACAACCAACCGGGACGATCAGTTGTGGTGATGACGCACGGCGCGCAGGAACTCCTGCCGGGTATTCTGACTGGATTTGAACAGGCCGCCCAGCGACGTGGTGGTGGTGGCGCTGGTGGCGTCGCGAATACCGCGCGCCTTGACGCAATAGTGCACCGCGTCAATCGACACCGCCACGTTGTTGGTGCCGAGCAGCGTCTGCAACGCCACCAGAATCTGCTGGGTCAGACGCTCCTGCACCTGCGGGCGCTGGGAGAAGAACTGCACGATACGGTTGATTTTGGACAGCCCAATCACGCCCTCTTTCGGGATGTAGGCCACCGTGGCTTTACCGTCGATAGTCACAAAGTGGTGTTCGCAGGTACTGGTCAGGGTGATGTCGCGCACCGTCACCATTTCGTCCACTTTCATCTTGTTTTCGATAATGGTGATTTTCGGGAAATTGGCGTAATCCAGACCGGAAAAGATCTCTTCCACATACATTTTGGCGATGCGGTGAGGGGTTTCCGCCAGACTATCGTCTTCCAGATCGAGATTCAGCAGGTTCATGATTTCCGTCATGTGCTCAGCGATGAGGCGCTTACGGGTTTCACTCTCCAGCATCTTGCCGCGCAGTGGGGTTTCCAGGCCACGCGCCAGCAGCGCCTCGTGAACCAGGGCCGCTTCTTTTGTTAATACAGCCGACATGTTTTTCTCCAGCAGGTGTCTCTCAGTCTGACGTTGCCCAGGGCCAACGCCGGCCACAACTCTAATGGAGTGTCTGAAGATTATCCAGTGATTGTGTGTCATGGCTGATGAAAAGACTTCAACTTGCCACGGCGCTTACCACGTCAAACACCGCGCCCGCCGTATCCGTTACAACGAACACGACGGGCGGTCGGACAGGATCAGAATTTTTCCCAGTTATCCTGCCCGTTGGCCTGGCGGGCAGGCGGCAGCGCCGGAGTCGTACCCCTGAGCGCCGGGCGCTTCAGCGCCATGTTGCCCGCCGGGTTTGCGCGCCCGGCGGCCGTCTGGTGTTCAGTGCCGAGGTGGAACACTTCTACTGCCTGCGTCAGTTGTCGCGCCTGATCTTCCAGCGACGTGGCGGCCGTCATCGCCTGTTGCACCAACGCGGCATTCTGTTGCGTCACGCCGTCCATTTCATTGACGGCCTGTCCGATTTGCGCAATCCCCCGGCTCTGTTCATCCGATGCCGAGGCTATCTCGCCAATCAGGTCGCTGACATGCGATACGGCGGTGATAATTGTACCCATCGCCTCCCCCGCCTGTTTAACCTGCGATGAGCCGATATCCACCCGGGATACCGATTCCGCGATCAGCCCCTCGATCTCTTTGGCCGCCTGCGCGCTGCGCTGCGCCAGACTGCGCACTTCTCCCGCCACCACCGCGAATCCCCGTCCCTGTTCGCCGGCCCGAGCGGCTTCCACCGCGGCATTCAGCGCCAGAATATTGGTCTGAAAGGCAATGCCGTTGATGACCGAGGTAATATCGGCAATCTTGCGGGAGCTGGCGGTAATACTGTCCATGGTTTCCACCACATTGTTGGTAATTTTCCCGCCCTGTTTTGCCGCGTCGGTGGCTTCTCCCGCCAGCTTACTGGCCTGATGCACGTTTTCAGCATTATGCAGCACGGTAGAGCTGAGTTGTTCCATGCTGGCGGCGGTTTCCTGCAGCGCGGAGGCCTGCTGTTCGGTACGGCTGGACAGGTCATTATTACCGTGACGGATTTCCGTCGCGCCCTGATAAATGGTTTCCGCGCTATTACGAATTAACGACACGGTATTTATCAGGCTATTCTGCAATTGTTTAATATCGGGAATAATACGCCCGGCGCAATTACGCCCAAATTCCGCCAAATGTTGATCCAGACGCCCGGCGGTCAGCTTTGACATGTGCGCCTTAATACTGCCGATGGGGCTAACCAGATAGTTAGCCAGATAACGTTCGCTGATCACAAACACCAGCAGGCTCATCAGCAAAGCGAAAACCAAGACATTCCGGTTCCAGCCATTATAGGCATTCACCGACTGGATATAATCGGAACTGGTTATCGCGCTGGAGTACTTCTGGGCTACCTCGCCAAAAGCGACGCTGGCGGCGGGATAGACCGTCCGAAAAATACGCCGGAACTCATCCAGATTATTGCTTCTCAGCGCGCTATACATGGGTTCAATTCCGGTGCTGATTAAATTCGACCAGGTTGTGACCATGTTATCCGCCAACGCCTTATCAATTCCCACGTGCTCCGCTGTTTTAAATTTTTCCAGCGCATCTTTGGTGTTGTTAATCGCGTTTTGCGCTGAATCCAGCGTCTTTTTGGCATTGTCGGCATCATTGAATTGCAGATAATCCATTACCCGCGCCATGCGGGTAACCGAGCGAAAATATTGATCGTTGCCATAGACCAGGGAGGAATAGCTGTTTTTCTGAGAGACGCTTTTATTCAAAAGTACAGTCACATGCTGAAGCGAATAAAGACTGAAACCGGACGCACCGCACCATAACACCACAAAAAAACCCATGATGATTAACATCATAATTTTTATGCTGATATTTCTTAGAAAAGTCATAGTTAACTCCAGATCGTTATTTGACGTTTTTCCACGATTCACTGATTAGCAGAGCATCCTTCACCCCTTAATACGCAATACATAAATATCGGAACGCTAACGTTGCCACACACCACCGGCAAACACGTCATGCATAGAAAAAGCAAAAGTAACGCCAACCGGCGGTTATAAGCAGGAGAATCAATATCTGGTCAAGTGCGTTCTGATTACCAGCAAGTATAGGCAGGGATAGAAAAAATGGGATGACGCATCCGGCTATTCGCCTAAAAACCGTACCGGGAAAAAGCCAACACAGCGTTTACCTCGCCGGCGTTATGATGAAAAAATGCACCGGCAAGCCGGTGCATTCGGAGATAAAACGGGAAGCCCGAAACCCGTCGTCAGAACGTTTCCCAATCGCCGTGGGACGAACTGGTCGCGGCCGGCAGGGAAGCTTTCAGCGCCGGTCGTTTCAGCGCCGGCACGGCGGCGCGAGGTGAAATAAACACACTCTGCCTGTCGCCAAGATCAAACGCCGCTACCGCCGCCGACAGACTTTGCGCCTGCTCTTCCAGCGACGCCGCCGCCGTGGTGGCTTCCTGCACCAACGCCGCGTTCTGCTGCGTCACGCCGTCCATTTCCGTCACCGCCTGACCAATTTGCGCAATGCCCCGGCTCTGCTCGTCGGACGCCGCCGAAATCTCGCCCATCAGGTCATGCACCCGCGATACCGAGGAGATAATCACTTCCATAGCGCTGCCCGCTTCGCGCACCAGTTCAGAACCGGTATTCACCCGGCCGACCGATTCGCTGATCAGCGTCTCAATCTCTTTGGCCGCCTGCGCGCTGCGCTGCGCCAGACTGCGCACTTCCCCGGCCACCACCGCGAAACCACGCCCCTGCTCGCCGGCCCGCGCCGCTTCCACCGCCGCGTTCAGCGCCAGGATATTGGTCTGGAAGGCGATGCCGTTAATCACGCTGGTAATATCGGCAATCTTGCGGGAACTGTCGGAAATGCTCTGCATGGTGGTCACCACGCTGTCGGTGATGTCACCGCCCTGCCGGGCCATCTGCTGCGCTTCTTCCGAAATTTGCCGCGCCTGACGTACGTTGTCGGCGTTGTTTTTCACCGTCGAGGTCAGTTCTTCCATGCTGGCGGCGGTTTCCTGCAAGGCGGCCGCCTGCTGGTCGGTACGGCGCGACAGCTCGTCATTGCCCTGGCGGATTTCGCTGGTACCGGTATGGATTACCGACGAACTGGTATGAATGGTTTGTACGGTATCGCTCAGGCTATGCTGCATCGCCCGAATGTAGGGGATCAACTGGCCGGCGCAGTTGCGGCCGAATTCATTCAGTTCCACGCCGAGTTTACCGCTGGTCAGCAATTCCAGATGACGTTTAATCTGACCAATCGGCGTCACCAGATAGGTGACCAGATAACGGTCGCTCAGGAACAGCACGATGACGCCAATAATCAGCGCGACCAGCAACACGTTTTTATTGAAGGCGATGTGTTCCTTCAACGCCGTGATGGTATTGTCCGCCTGGATGGCGTTGACGTATTTGTTCGCCACATCGCCAAATTCCACGCTCAGCGCCATATATTGTTGGCGGTAAAGCTGCTGGAAATCATCGTTCCGGCCTTCGCTAACCGCCGCCAACAGCGGCGCCATTCCGTTTTGCAGCAGCCGACTCCAGACATCGACCATCTGCTTCGCCAGCGCCTCATCCACGCCGACGTGCTCGCTGCTTCTAAACTGCGCCAGCGCCTCTTCGCTATTTTTCAGTGCGGTGGTAGCCGAGAGCAGGGTCTTTTGCGCATTGTCGGTATCGCCGGCCTGCCGGTAATCCACCACCCGCATCATCCGCGTTACCGAGCGGAAATACTGATCATTGCCTTTGACCAGATTCGAATAACTTTTCTTTTGGTCTATCGTGTCATCCAGCAGGTTGTTCATGCTGCTGAAGGAGTTCAATGTATAAATAGAGGCGATACCCCAGATAACGGTAAACAGTGCCAGAATCACCAGCATCATTCTTCTGACGGTAATATTTCTTAAAAAAGTCATAACAGGCTCCGGACAATTAATCGCGCGTTAAGCACATGTTTGATAGTAGCCACCTGCGTTTGGTTGACCCCGACTGTAGCCAGACGCATCCCTCACCACAGCCACTCGCTTCGTACCATGACAAGGAAACGCCTGGCTCAACAACAATCATCGGGAAGACGTCAGTAATAACATTTATGTTTCTGGTACGAATGATTACTGAGAAAATCAAAGCAACACGCCAGCGTTGACGACGTTCTATTTAGTCAGCCATGACCGATAACGCCCTCAATGGTTTTCACGTCGCTAAAACTATACGATAAAAAACAAAACCATACGGTAAAAAACCAGGAGAATCCTGATCTAAAATAAATAAAACCAATCAGGATCACGCCTTCTCAATTCGATTGCTTACATTTTAATTTCTCCCGTTACTGAGTTTAAGGTAATCATCCCAGATGGCAACTGTTCAGTTTTACACCACTTTATTCCCATCCCATCACGCATTATCACCCCCAAATGATGCGTCAGCCCTATGCTAAAACGCGTGGCCCTGCTGGCTCGACACCGTAGCGACAACGATGCCACAGCCCGTTGATATCACTGACGACCGCCATTCGGTTTCCAGATGTTTCAGGCTGTTTCAATCGAGTATAGAAGCGATAAGAAATTATTAAAGTGCGCAGACGGCCGATTGACGGTCAATATCCGTTCCAGCCAGATGTCGGGTGTAGCGTGAGGTCTATACGGCGTGAAAAAGCGAATGCACCGGCTGGCCGGTGCATTCGAAGAAGATAACGCAGATGTCCCTAATACGTCAGAACGTTTCCCAGTCGCCGTTGGACGAACTGGCCGGCAGGGAGGCTTTCAGCACCGGCCGTTTCAGCACCGGAGCGGCAACACGCGGAGCGTTCAACGCGGTCTGTCTGTCGCCAAGATCAAACGCTGCTACCGCTGCCGCCAGACTCTGCGCCTGATCTTCCAGCGACGCCGCCGCCGTGGTGGCTTCCTGCACCAGCGCCGCGTTCTGCTGCGTCACGCCATCCATCTCCGTCACCGCCTGACCGATTTGCGCAATGCCCCGGCTTTGTTCGTCGGACGCCGCCGAAATCTCGCCCATCAGGTCATGTACCCGCGATACCGAGGAGATAATCTCCTCCATGGCGTTGCCCGCTTCCCGCACCAGTCCAGAGCCGGTATTCACCCGGCTGACCGATTCGCCGATCAGCGTCTCAATCTCTTTGGCCGCCTGCGCGCTGCGCTGCGCCAGATTTCTCACTTCCCCGGCCACCACCGCGAAACCACGCCCCTGCTCGCCGGCCCGCGCCGCTTCCACCGCCGCGTTCAGCGCCAGGATATTGGTCTGGAACGCGATGCCGTTAATCACGCTGGTAATATCGGCAATCTTGCGGGAACTGTCGGAAATGCTCTGCATGGTGGTCACCACGCTGTCGGTGATATCACCACCCTGCCGGGCCATTTGCTGCGCTTCTTCCGAAATCTGCCGTGCCTGACGTACGTTGTCGGCGTTGTTTTTCACCGTCGAGGTCAGCTCTTCCATACTGGCGGCGGTTTCCTGCAAGGCGGCCGCCTGCTGGTCGGTACGGCGCGACAGTTCATCATTGCCCTGGCGGATTTCGCTGGTACCGGTGTAAATCACCGACGAACTGGCATGGATGGTCTGCACCGTATTGCGCAGGCTGTGCTGCATCGCCCGGATGTAGGGGATCAACTGGCCGGCGCAGTTACGGCCAAACTCATCCAGCTCCACGCCGAGTTTACCGCTGGTCAGCAATTCCAGATGACGTTTAATCTGACCAATCGGCGTCACCAGATAATTGACCAGATAGCGGTCGCTCAGGAACAGCACGATAACCCCAATAATCAGTGCGACCAGCAGTACATTCTTGTTGATGGCAATGTGTTGCGATGCCGAGATGATAGCGTCGTCGGATTGAATTGCCGTCGCGTATTTATCCGCCACGCCGCCGAATTCCACGCTCAGCGGCGGATACTGTTTGCGAAACAGCTGACGAAAATCGTCCATCCGACCGTCTTTAACCGCCGCCAGCATCGGCTCTACTCCGCTGTGCAGCAATCGGCCCCAGACATCGGTCATCTGCTGCACGACGTCTTTGTCCACACCGATATGTTCGCTGCTTTTGAACTGCGCCAGCGCTTCTTCGCTATTTTTCAGCGCGCTGGCGGCTGAACTCAGGGTTTTCTGCGCATTATCGGCATCGCCGGTCTGCAGGAAATCCACCGCACGCAGCATCCGGGTTACCGCACGAAAATATTGATCGTTGCCTTTGACCAGCATCGAGTAACTCTTCTTTTGCGCCATGTTGTCATTCAGCAAATTGCTCATGCTGCTAAATGAGTTCAGAGTAAAAATGGAGGCAATTCCCCAGAGGACGGTAAACAGTGCCAGGATAATTAACATCATTCTTCTGACAGTGATGTGTCTTAAAATATTCATAACAGGCTCCGGATAATTAGTCGCGCATTCAGCGCTTGCTTAGTCATAGCCACCTGCGATTGGTATTCCCCAGTGTAAATAGATGCATTGCTCACCACTGTGCTGCGCATTGTGACAAGAAAAACCCTGGCTCAATAAATTATTTTCAACAATGTAATAACAATTTTTATTCCGGCATGGATAACGGTTAAATAAATCCGCATTCCTTTTTAGCGTCCCGTATTCACTCTCATGGCCAGCAACACGTTCACTGTGTCTTCATCTCTAAGATTACAGATTGAAAATTAAGTGAGCCTTAAAATAAAAAAGTAAAATGGACCAGGATCACGTTATTTCATTTTCGACCTTGTTTATTTTTTAATTCCCTCCGTTATTGAGTCCAGGGTAATCATCCCGACGTCAACCACCCGCATACGAATTTAATCCATTGCATAAAGCAGAATGCACCGGCAAGCCGGTGCATTCTGGGATAACGCGAGAGAACCAGAAGCGTATCAGAACGTTTCCCAGTCCCCCTGAGAGGAAGCCGCAACCGGCCGCGCGTTCACCGAAGAAGTCAGTACAGGCCGTTTCAACGCCGGAGCGGCCACACGCGAAGCGTTCAGCGAAATCTGTCGTTCTCCCAGGTCAAACGCCGCTACCGCCGCCGCCAGACTCTGCGCCTGATCTTCCAGCGATGCCGCCGCCGTGGTGGCTTCCTGCACCAGCGCCGCGTTCTGCTGCGTCACGCCGTCCATTTCCGTCACCGCCTGACCGATTTGCGCAATGCCCCGGCTTTGTTCGTCGGACGCTGCCGAAATCTCGCCCATCAGGTCATGCACCCGCGATACCGAGGAGATAATCACTTCCATGGCGTTGCCCGCTTCCCGCACCAGTTCAGAGCCGGTATTCACCCGGCTGACCGATTCGCCGATCAGCGTCTCTATCTCTTTGGCCGCCTGCGCGCTGCGTTGCGCCAGATTTCTCACTTCTCCGGCCACCACTGCGAAGCCACGCCCCTGCTCGCCGGCCCGCGCCGCTTCCACCGCCGCGTTCAGCGCCAGGATATTGGTCTGGAACGCAATGCCGTTAATCACATTAGTAATATCGGCAATCTTGCGGGAACTGTCGGAAATGCTCTGCATGGTGGTTACCACGTTATCGGTAATATCGCCACCCTGCCGCGCCATCTGCTGCGCTTCTTCCGAAATCTGCCGTGCCTGACGCACGTTGTCGGCATTGTTTTTCACCGTCGAGGTCAGCTCTTCCATACTGGCGGCGGTTTCCTGCAAGGCGGCCGCCTGCTGGTCGGTACGGCGCGACAGCTCGTCATTGCCCTGACGGATTTCGCTGGTACCGGTGTAAATCACCGACGAACTGGCATGGATGGTCTGCACCGTATTGCGCAGGCTGTGCTGCATCGTCCGGATGTAGGGGATCAACTGGCCGGCGCAGTTGCGGCCGAATTCATTCAGTTCCACGCCGAGTTTACCGCTGGTCAGCAATTCCAGATGGCGTTTAATCTGACCAATCGGCGTCACCAGATAACTCACCAGATAGCGGTCGCTCAGGAACAATATGGTAATACCGATAATCAGCGCGGCCAGTAATACGTTTCTGCTAATCTCGATGTAATATCCCACGTTCATAATGGTGCTGTCGGACTGGATAGCGGCAGCGTATTTTTCTGTCAACTCACCGAACTCCACGCTCATCGGCGGATATTGTTTCAGGAAAATTCGTTTAAATTCATCCATTCGCCCGTCTTTCAGCGCGCTCATCATTGGCTCGACCGCATTGCTGAGGATCTGTTCCCACGATGCAGTCAGTTGCTGAACCTGTTCATTGCTAACGCCGACCTGCCGGCTGCGCTTAAACTGCGCCAACGCCTCTTTGGCATTGTTCAACGCATCCGTCGCAGAGCCCAACGTTTTCTGGGCATTATCCATATCGCCTTGCTGTATAAATTCCGGTATGCGCGACATACGCATTACCGCACGGGAATATTGGTCGTTGCCGCGAACCAGAATGGAATAACTTTTCTTCTGATCCTGATTGTCACTTAATAAACCATTGACATTGCCAAGTGAATACAGGGTAAACGAGGACGCCATTCCCCACACAACCGTAAACAGCGCCAGGATAATTAACATCATTCGTCTGACGGTAATATTCTTTAAGAAATTCATAACAGGCTCCGAATCATTTTCTGCGTGCATGGCACGTATATTAGTCATAGTCACCTGCGTTGGTTGCTACCCATGTAATCAGACGTATTCTTTACCGCTGCTTACCTATCTTCGCATCGTGACAAGAAAAACCCTGGTCAAACCGGCAAAGCCAGCGCTGAAAATCAGTCACAGCACTAATCTTTCCGGTGTAAACTATTGCCAATTAAACAAGTGAAATAGCACTTCAGTTTATCGTTTTCGTTGCTCAGAAAAATAATCCGAGAACCCGACAATCTTCACCTCAAAGATTATCTATTAAAAATTAAGCGAGCCTTAAATTAAAAAAGACAATTTCTTACGCGGTCACATTATAAAATATCTTTGTACCTTCCCTTTAATATTACTGACTATTTTCCTTTTGATTAAGGATACCTATTGTTGTCATCGTTATATCCTAACTTATTCCGGCGACAGGAAAGCCTTAGACGAACGAGCCGTCATGCCGAAAAGACAAGGCAGAGAAACGAGATACAGAGCAGCCGACGCGGGCAACCTGCCAAGTGATGGGGCATGATTTAGGCGATTTTAGCGATAAAAAAACCACCGGTATTGAACCGGTGGTTTTTATTACGCGATCGGAGCAAGAGAAGCCGCGATGTTCACGACACGGCGTTTAATATTACCGGGACGGCGATACGCTCAATGCCAGTGGTGAAGAAGGCAGCATTCCGTTGGCGGAATAGCGGTGCTCCTCCTCCGACAGGCTGAATACGGTGACGGCGTCCGCCAGTTGCCGGGCCTGGGATTCCAGCGATGCCGCCGATGATGCCGCTTCCTCGACCAACGCCGCATTCTGCTGGGTCACGCTGTCCATTTCCGTCACCGCCTGACCCACCTGCATGATGCCATTCTTCTGCTCTTCAGACGCCGACGCGATATCGCGGATCAACGCATCCACGCTCATGATGCTGTTAATAATATCGCTCATTGCCGCACCAGCCTGCGTCAATTGGATGGATCCCGCTTCGACGCGCTGAACGGAATCGCCGATCAACGCACCGATATCCTTAGCCGCCTGGCCGCTACGCTGAGCCAGATTACGCACTTCGCCCGCCACCACGGCGAAACCGCGCCCGGCCTCGCCCGCGCGCGCCGCTTCCACCGCGGCGTTCAGCGCCAGAATATTGGTCTGGAAAGCAATGCCGTTGATCAGAGTGATAATGTCATTGATTTGACGTGAACTGTCAGAAATCCCCTTCATCATCGATTCCAGCGATTTGCCAGCTTCGCCGCCGCTGAGCGCGCGTTCGGTGGCTTCCTGCGCCAGCTTGCTCGCCTGCTTAAGGTTATCCGCGTTCTGGATAACCGTGGCGCTCAACTGTTCCATGCTGGCGGCCGTCTGTTGCAGCGCCGCGGCTTGTTCTTCCGTCCGGCTGGCCAGCTCGTCGTTGCCGCTTTTAATCTCGCTCGCGCCGACATGCAGCGCCGCCGAACTATCGCGGATCACGCTCACGGTATCGCGCAGATTGCTCTGCATTTGCCGGATGTAGGGAATCAGTTGCCCGACGCAGTTACGGCCAAACTCCTGCAAATCCGCGCCAAGACGCCCCTCCGTCAGGGCGGTCAGATGACGCTTGATATCCCCTACCGGTTTAACCAGATAGTTGACCAGATAGCGATCGCACAGAAGCAACGCCAGCAGCCCGAAAATCAGAGCGGCGCTCAGCACATCCCGGCTGATGGAAGCCAGACGATTCGCTTTGCTCAACGAATCGTCGACCTGTATCGCCTCGCCGTACTGCGCCACGTTGTTGCCAAACGCCTGCGCCAGCGCGGGGTAAACGTCCAGATAATAATGCTGGTATTCATCGAAGCGGCCGGCGCGGCTGGCGTTCAGCATCGGCATCAACGCCTGGGAAATGGCGTTATCCCACGAGTCGGCGATTTGTCCCGCCAGCGTGGCGTTGATGCCGTCATGGCTGGCGGCGCGAAAGGTGGTCAGCAGCGTCCGGGTGCTGTCGAGGTTGCCCTGCACTTTTTGCAGCAGCGCCTGAGCCTGAGCGCTATCCCCCCGTTGCTGGAACAGCGTACTGCGGTTAATCAGCGCGATGGACTGGGTAAAGGCTTCGCGGCCGTTGGACAGAATAGTGTAATTTTTTTCTCGGTCTGATTGGTGTCCAATAAGGACTCGATTTTATTTAATGACACGATAGTGGTAATCGCGCTGCCTCCCCAGATTAAAGTGAATCCGACGAGTATGATTAACAACATAGCCCTGATGGTGATATTTTTTAAAATGCGCATCATGATATCCAGATAGTGTGTGTCTGATTTGAATAATGTCTCATCCGCAGCGCAGCAAACGCGATGGCGCAAGGATGCATGGAGCTATTTACCCTAAATAATTCAAGTCGCGCGCAGGCAGCAACCCAGCGGCTCCCCGGTCGCCTACACGGGTAAGAGACGGGAGTCAGGGAAAGCGACCAACACATCCGCAATTGAAATATGGCGGGTATAACGGGTAGGAGATCAGTCAGTTCTGACCGTCTGTGTCGTCCATAGGATGTCACAAAGAAAAAAGAGGAATAAACAGGCTCCGTGCCAAAACCCGAATCCCATCTTATCCTTACTCTGCGATAAAAAAAAAGCCGCGCTATTACCCGACGGCGGATTTAAATGTCACAAAAAATAAAAAAAACGGCGGCGAACGTCCGGTGTTTATAGATATCTCCCCTAAAATAATTCGAGTTGCAGGCCGACGGCGACCAGGCGAATCCCCGGTCGCCGACTCTGGTTAGTATTGGGATGAGCTCGGCCAACCGGCGCCACGGCAATTTGCCGTCCGGCGGGGATAAACGGATAGTCAACGCTCGCCAATTACATGTTCGCCTAATCGGGGTTTTCCATATAACCATGACCACCGGTCTTTCATCACCGGTGGCACACATTGGGCCGTATCCGACACGGGTATGACGCCAAATGCATTTCCACACCGTTTCTGGCGGTCAGCAACCGGATCAACAACCGGGTTGCCAGTGGCAAACACAACCGTTACACTCAATATAAATAAACAACTCAACAAAAGTTATTCACGTAAAGAGAATAATATGGACCTAACCCAACTGCGTATGTTCTGTCTGGTGGCGGAAACCGGCTCGCTGGTGCGCGCGGCCGCACAGCTCGGCCGCGTGCCTTCCAACCTCACCACCCGGCTGCGCCAGTTGGAACAGGAACTGGGTACCGATCTGTTTATTCGTGAGCGCCAGCGCGTTCGCCTTTCACCGGCAGGCCATAATTTCCTGTGCTACGCCCAGCGTATTCTGGCGTTGAGCGATGAAGCGCTGGCGATGGCGCACACCAGCGAACCCGCCGGCCTGTTCGCGCTGGGCGCGGTGGAAAGTCTGCTGATCACCGCGCTGCCCGAATTGCTGGCGCTGTACCACCGCCGCTATCCGCAGGTTCAGTTAGCGTTGCGCAGCGACACCTGCGGCGCGTTGCTGGATGCCGTGAACGCCGGCGAACTGGCTACGGCGCTGGTAACCGGGCCGATTAATCATGACGCCGTCAACAGTTGCCGGGTGTTTTCACAACAGCTGGCGCTGATTACCGCCGCCGGCATACCGCCGGTTTCTCAGGCGGCGCAGGTGCGTAATCTGCCGTTGCTGGCCTTCGCGCCCGGCTGCGGCTACCGCCAGCGGCTGGAAGGCTGGTTTCGCGGGCAGGGCATCTCGCCCGCCGCCGTGCTGGAAATGCCGTCGTATAGCGCCCTGCTGGCGGGCGTGGCCGGCGGCAGCGGCGTGGCGATGGTGCCGCTCAGCATACTGGAAGCCCTGCCTGCCGGTCAGCAGGTTCAGGTCCATCACCTGCCTACCGACATTGCGTCGGTCAGCACCTGGCTTATCTGGCGGCGGGACGCCTTCGGTCCCAATGTCGAGGCGCTGAAAAAACTGATGATTGAAATCGGCGCCTGATGCATTCCCTGTCGGCATTCGATGTCAATGCCGCATTATCCCTGGCAGCCGCTGCGTCATTCCGGCGGCTGCGCCACTCTGAATAAGGAGCTTCACCATGCAAATGATCAAAACCCGCGCCGCCGTCGCCTGGGGCCCCAACCAGCCGCTGTCCATTGAAGAAGTGGACCTGATGCCGCCGCAGAAAGGCGAAGTGCTGGTGCGCATCCTCGCCAGCGGCGTCTGCCATACCGATGCCTACACCCTGTCCGGTAAGGACCCGGAGGGCGTTTTCCCGGCGATCCTCGGCCATGAAGGCGCCGGCATCGTGGAAGCGGTAGGCGAAGGCGTGACCAGCGTGGCGGTCGGCGACCACGTCATTCCGCTGTACACCCCGGAGTGCGGCGAGTGCAAATTCTGCCGTTCTGGCAAAACCAACCTGTGTCAGGCCATCCGCGCCACCCAGGGCAAAGGTCTGATGCCGGACGGCACCACTCGTTTTTTCAAAGACGGCAAGCCGATTTTCCACTACATGGGCACCTCCACCTTTGCAGAACGCACCGTCGTGGCGGAAATCTCTCTGGCGAAAATCAATAAGGAAGCGCCGCTGGAAGAAGTGTGCCTGCTGGGTTGCGGCGTGACCACCGGCATGGGCGCCGTGACCAACACCGCCAAGGTGAAACCGGGCGACACCGTGGCGATCTTCGGTCTGGGCGGCATCGGTCTGTCCGCCATCATCGGCGCGAAAATGGCGGGCGCCGGTCGCATCATCGGTATTGACCTCAACACCAGCAAGTTCGATCTGGCCCGCAAACTGGGCGCGACCGATCTGGTCAATCCGAAAGATTACGACAAGCCGATCCAGGAAGTGATCGTCGACATGACCGACGGCGGCGTGGATTTCTCCTTCGAGTGTATCGGTAATGTCAACGTGATGCGTTCCGCGCTGGAGTGTTGCCATAAAGGTTGGGGCGAGTCGGTCATCATCGGCGTGGCTGGCGCAGGCGAAGAGATCGCCACCCGTCCGTTCCAGTTGGTGACCGGGCGCGTATGGCGCGGTTCCGCCTTCGGCGGCGTCAAAGGCCGTAGTCAGTTGCCGGGAATCGTTCAGCGCTATCTGGACGGTGAATTCCAGCTCAACGACTTCATCACCCACACCATGCCGCTTGAGCAGATCAACGAGGCATTCGATCTGATGCACGAAGGGAAATCCATTCGCTCCGTGGTTCATTTCAACTGATGACAGGAAACTCGCACACCATGACTGCGTCACTGGAATTGCTGGAAGAACACCGGTTGTTCGGCGGCTGGCAGCGGCGTTACCGCCATGCCTCAGCTACGTTGAACTGCGACATGACCTTCAGCGTGTTTTATCCTCCCCTCGCCGGGGAGGCTCCGCCGCCGGTGCTGTACTGGCTGTCGGGGCTGACCTGCAACGACGAGAATTTCACCTTCAAGTCCGGCGCCCAGCGGGTGGCGGCGGAACTGGGGCTGGCGCTGGTGATGCCGGACACCAGTCCGCGCGGCGATGAGGTTGCGGACGACGCCCAGTACGATCTGGGTAAAGGCGCCGGCTTTTATGTCAACGCCACGCAATCCCCCTGGGACCGGCATTTCCGCATGTTCGACTATATTAGCGACGAACTGCCGGCGCTGGTGCGCCAGCACGTCAGCGCCAGCGATCGGGTCGCCATCAGCGGTCATTCGATGGGCGGGCACGGCGCGCTGATGCTGGCGCTGCGCCATCCGGGGCGTTTTCGTTCGGTGTCGGCCTTTGCGCCAATCGTCAACCCGACGCAGGTGCCCTGGGGGCAGAAAGCCTTCAGCGCCTATCTGGGCGACGACCGCCAGCAGTGGCTGCAGTACGACAGTTGCCATCTGCTCGCTCACAGCGACGCGCCGCTGCCGACGTTGATCGATCAGGGCGACGGCGACAGCTTCCTGCCCGTCCAGCTTCAGCCTGAGCAGTTGGAAGCCGTCGCCAGCGCACGGCAATGGCCGCAGACGCTGCGTATTCAGCCGGGTTATGACCACAGCTACTACTTCATCGCCAGCTTTATCGAAGATCATCTGCGTTTTCATGCAAAGCACTTGCAGTCGAACTGATCAGAGTTGTTTAATAATGCGATAAAACCGGCACAACAGACGGTTCAGATTGAACCACCGCTGATGTGCCGGTATGACATTAAAAACGTGATCGCCACCAAAACAGGAATTCATCCTGACAGCCAATCGTTGACTGACGGATAGATTCCTGCAAACGTGGCATCATCTGCCGATGTGCAGGTGAAATAGGGAAATAATAAGCTGTTCTTGTATTCTTTCGTCTGTTTTGCTGACGATTTTTTCGCCCCTCTGGCGTCGACGTTGACCAAAAAAAACACAGCAAGTAACATTACCGTTACATCGCAACCATCAACAGGGAGCAATTTGTTTTGCAACGCAAACGTGTATCTTCCACCGAGCTGTTTGCCGTAGGTTACGATTCGGAAACCAGCACATTAGAAGTAGAATTACTGAACGGCAGTCTGTTTCAGTACAAAAACGTAGCACGAATGATTTATGAGGAGTTAATGGCCTCTAACGCCAAAGCGCGTTATTACGCACGTTACATCAGGAATTCCTTTCCGTATGACAAACTGCAATAACCCAGCCCTCAATGACGGGGCGGTTTAAAAAACCGCCCCGTTGCTTTATTAGCCGTTCGCCAATTCCACTGCCCGGAACGCGGTCAGCAGCGTGTCAGCGTCCAGCGGACCGGGCAGATAATGAATGGATTCGCCACTCTGCAAAGTACGGGCGATGACCGCCTGCAATGCCGCTTCATCGCTAATATCCACATCCAGTTCGGCCAGCGACACCGGCAGCCCGAAGACCCGGAACGCCGCTTTCAGCTGACGCAACGTATCGGTTTGCCCCAGCAGCGCGCACTGTACCAGAATGCCGTAGGCTACTTTGGTGCCATGCAGAAAACGCGCCGTCTGCGGCAGTACCGTCAAACCGTTGTGCACCGCGTGCGCCGCCGCCACCCGGGTGTAACGTTCGCCCAACCCGCCCACCATGCCGCCGCCGGCAATAATCGCGTCGACAACATCCAGAAAATCCTGGTTCAGCGTGGCGTTATGCGCCACCTTCAACGCAGATTCGCTCTGGTTCAGCAGCACATCGCGGATATCCTGCGCGGTCTGCAAACCCAGACGCACCGTCAGCGACAGGGTTTCCGGCTGCGGGCTTAACACCACCGCCTCATACCATTTCGCCAGCGTATCGCCGATCCCCGCCAGCAAGTACTCCACCGGCGCCGCCAGCAGAATACGCGGTTCCACCAGCACCAGATGGTTGGCATCGTTGAAAATCTCGAATCGCAGCGCCTGCCCGGCCTCGTTGTACCAGACCGAGAGCGGCGTCCAGGCGGCGCAGGTCGCGGCAATGGTCGGAATCGCCACCAGCGGCAGGCCAAGACGACGCGCCACCACCTTGGCGGTGTCCAGCACCGCGCCGCCGCCCACGCCAATCACCACGGTGCGATCATCGCCCGCCGCCGCCGTCAACCGCGCAATTTCATTTTCGCTGCAGTGTGCCGAAAAACCGGCCGACCGGGCCGTCGGCGCAGAAAACGCCGCCGGCAGATAAGCGCGCGTCGCCGCCAGCGCGCGTTCGCCGTGTATCCAGAACGCGCGGGCCAGCACCTCGTCCGGATAAAATTCGTTCAGCTTGTCGATCGCCCCTGGGAAAGAAAAATAGTTGGCCGGTCCCACCTGGACCCGAATATCAGTGCTACTCATTACGGATACATTCCTGTCTGAATAAATTCTTGTCGTCACACAAAATAATTCGAGTTGCGGTCAGACGGCAACCGTGTAAATGCCCGGGCGCTTACATGGATCAGTGACCGAGGCAAATGAGGGCAGCCGACGCACCGGCAACGTAAAGCATGACGGGTAGAGATAATGCGCTGTTTAATCTGGAATCCTGCGCGGAAAAGCTCTCTTTAGGGATAGCCGGCGCGGATCTTAATAACGTTTTTGCTTAAGTTATGCTTTTTCATTTCTTCTCTGGGGCGTCCACAAGCCCATTCAGGCATTCCATTCTGCGGTTAATATGATATTTTTCAACGTCGACCTCCCGTCATTATCGCTGTTAAGAACCCGTTGTTGTCAATTATGTCCATAAACCCGCGTTCGCGTCTGGAAATGCGCTACATTTCCATCTCTTTTGCCGGATTCCCGGCGCTCAGACAGGTGAATTTCACGCTGGAAGGCGGATCTATCCACGCGCTGACCGGCGCCAACGGCGCGGGAAAATCCACGCTGATGGCGATTCTTTCTGGATCTTATGACCATTACAGCGGAGATATCCTGCTGGATGGCGAAAAAGTCGCAATTCATTCTCCCCGCGACGCCAAACGCCACGGTATTCATCTGGTTCAGCAGGAAGTGGACGCCGCGCTGGTCCCTACGCTGTCGGTGGCGGAAAATATCATGCTGGACCAGTTGGCACAGAGCGGTCACGTGCTCAACTGGTCAACGCTTTACCAGCAGGCGCAGGCCTTGCTGACGCAACTGGGGGTCAGCATCAATGTCCGCCAGCGGCTGGAACAGTGTACGCTGGCGGAAAAACAGCAAATCCTGCTGGCGCGCGCCCTCTCCCACCGCTGCCGGTTTCTGATTCTTGACGAACCTACCGCCCCGCTCGACCAGGAAGAAAGCGCCCGGCTGTTCGCCGTCGTGCGCCGTCTGCAGCAGGACGGTATCGGCATCGTCTTCATTTCGCACCGTATCCACGAACTGAAAGCCATCTGCGATACGTTGACCGTGTTGCGCGATGGGCAGTTTGTCAGCAGCGGCCCAATGCAGGGGCTAAGCGGCGGGGAAATTGTCGAGCGGATGCTGGGCCACCGGCTGGATGATATTTTCCCGCCGCGCCGCACGCTCACGGACGCAGAGCCGCTGTTGCAGGTAGACGGTCTGCATGACGACACCCTGCTGCACAACATTTCGCTCCGGCTGCGCAAAGGCGAGATTCTCGGCATCGCCGGTCTTGCCGGCGCCGGTAAGACCGAGCTGTGCAAGGCGCTGTTCGGCGCCGCCCGCAGCCGCATCGATTCCGGCCGCTATCAGGGAAAACCCTGGCGCCCTACCTCGCCGGCCGACGCGGTCCAGCAGGGTATCGCGCTGGTGCCGGAAGAGCGGCGCAAAGAAGGCATATTTATTGACGAATCCGTCACCATGAATCTCAGCATCAGCGCCAGCGACAGCTTTTCCCGCTACGGCGTTTTCGGTCACGGTCAGGCGCTGGCCTGGGCCCGCGATTTGATCCAGCGGCTGACCATCCGCACCAGCGGGCCGCAACAGCGGTTGCGCCGTCTGTCCGGCGGCAATCAGCAAAAAGTGGCGATCGGCAAATGGCTGCGCAGCGACATGCAGGTGTTGATTCTGGATGAACCCACCAAAGGCGTGGATATCAAAGCCAAACAGGATTTATTTACCCTGATCGATTCGCTGGCGCAGCAGGGCAAAGGCGTGATTTACGCCTCCGGCGAGTTCTCCGAACTGGTGGGCCTGTGCGACCGGATCTGCGTGCTGTGGGACGGGCGTATCGTCGCCGAACTGGACGGCGCCGACGCCGACGAAGAGACGTTGTTACTTTATTCAACCGGAGGAACTCCCGCGTGAGTCAGCCACTTGCATCCAACGGCGCGCCCAACGAAGCGCTCCCCTTTCACCACCGCCTGTTTGACCTGTTCTACAAATGGGGGATGCTGATTACCGTCGTCGCGCTGATCGCCCTGTTCGGGCTGGCGTCGGACAATTTTCTGGATCCGAACAACATCATCAATATCCTGCGTTCCATCGCCATCGTCACGGTGATCGCGATAGCCGTTTCCATCTCGTTGTCGGTCGGCGGTTTCGACCTATCGGTCGGGTCGACCGCCTCGCTGGCGAACGCGCTGGTTGTCTCGCTGTTCGTCTGGCACGGTTTTGGCACCACCGGCGCGATTGTATTGACGCTGACGCTGTGTCTGCTGGTGGGGCTGTTCAACGCGTTTTTGATTGTGATATTGCGGATTCCCGACATGCTGGCGACGCTGGCCAGCCTGTTCGTGATTCAGGGCGTCGCCATGACCTACAGCTACGGCGGCTCCATCACCCAAAATATGCTGCTGCCGAGCGGCGAGATGGCGGAAGGCGTGATCCCCGAGGTGTTCGCCACGCTGGGACAGGTGCCGGTGATTGTGGTGATCATGCTGGTGGTGACGGTGCTGGTGCAACTGTATATGTCGCTGACCAAGCACGGCCGCCGCATGTACGCGATTGGCGGTAATCCGGAAGCCGCGCGGCTGGCCGGTATTCGCACTGCCCGTTACCGCGTGCTGGCCTATCTGCTTTCGTCGCTGCTGGCCGCGCTGGGCGGCATCCTGCTGGCGTCCCGCATCGGCTCTTCGCAGGTCAACGCCGGCGGCGGGTACCTGATGGACGCGGTGGCCGCCGCCTATATCGGTTTTTCGCTGGCCGGTTCCGGCAAACCCAATGCGTTGGGAACGCTGGTCGGCGCGGTGATCCTCGGCGTGCTGCAAAACGGGCTGGTGATGCTGTCCGTGCCTTACTACGCCATGGATATCATCAAAGGTCTGGTGCTGGCGCTGGCGCTGGCGATGACCTATTTCCAGAAACGCTGACCGACGAGACGGCGCGGCACATAAAAAATGGGGCCGGTATTACCGCCCCGACGCGCCGCGCCCGGCATTGCCGGCTCCGTGTACCGACCCGCTTCTACGCGGTGCTCTGTGCGCCGATTGCCGCGTTTAGGATCCGCGGTCGGCACACGAATCCTGACGAGACACCGCCTATCGCTTCAGACGCCGCAGGATGCGAAATCCCAGCCTGGCGACGCCGGCCAGAACCCGCGACAGGCGCAGCGAATCCAGCAACGACCATAGCAAATAAACCCGCACGGTTTTGCCGTACCCGGGCGACCCATGCACGTCATCCAGCGACAGAATATGATGCTGCCGGGACAACCGGCGGATCGTGTCCGCTTCGACGTTCGGGATCACTTCGTCGCGCAGGCTCTGAACGTAATACAGTCTGACGCCATGGTTGATATCCTCCTGGCGCATCACAAACGTGGTATCGAGGTAACGAAATACCTTGTCGTCGTCATCCAGTTCCGGATGCGTTTTCCCCACGTTATGCCCGATGACCAACCGTGTAACGTAAGGTAGCCGCCGATAGACATCCCGATCGTGGTACAGCGAATCCAGCGGCGTGCCCGCCATAGTGATGCCCACGATGCGGCTGTCGGTCAGGCTGTTCTTGTACGCGATAAACCCGCTGAAACTCAGGCCGAAAATATGGCACCGGATGTCGGACCGATCCTGGGCGAGGTAATCCAGCACGTCGCTGTACATGCGGAAGGATTGTTCGTTGTAGGGCAACTGGTTTTCCCCCACCCCCGGCATTTCCGTCAACACCACGGTAACGTCGAAACGTTCGAACAGACCCACCAGATGCACCCACTGCTCTTTCAGCGAGATAATGCCCCCATTAATAATGACGACGTTGCCGGTGTTCTTTTTTCTGACGTAGCACACCTGCCGCCCCTGCGACAGACTGACCCTCGTCACCGTGCCGCTCTCGATATACTGCCGGCGGAACAACCGTTGACAATGCCGGTTGCTCTCATGCTGGAGCGGTGTTTCCGGATAGGGAAAACGCGCCAGATTGTAAAGCGAACACGCCTTGAGCAATTCACCTTGATTTTCATAATCTTGCGCCTGACGGTAAAACACCTGGCTCCAGCTATGCGGCAAATCGTCGCCCAGATGATGAATATCCGGCAGGATGGCGCGGGTTTCCGCGCCGACATTCAGCACATTGCTGTGCAGCAGCACAAAATTCTTGAGTTCATCAAGCATCATGATGATGACTCCAGTGCAAAACCTTCCATGTTGCTTTTTATCTGCGCCAGAAACTCTGACGCCAGCCGGCCGTCCAGCACGCGATGGTCGAAAATCATCGACAGATTCGCCACGTGCGACACCGCCACGTCATGCGAGTTTCGCGACAACTTTTCGTTAATCAACCCCAGCGTAAACGTGAACGTGGAACCGGATATGGGGATACAGGCGTCGGGGCTGTTTTTCCCCAGCGATGTCACGGTGAAGCTGCCCCAGGTTTCCGCCTGCCGCGTCGGCGACAGCATCGCCAGCCGCAGCAACAGGCCGGCCAGTAACGGCGGCAATCGCTGAATAAGGCGAATTTTCTCGTAATGCTCGCTGGTAGCCGCGTCCTCCTGCTTGAACTGCTGCAGCGCCCGTTCGATATCGGCGACAGACAGCCGATCCGTATTGCTGATCACCCGCGAATACACCCCGGACACGCCGTTCAGCACCTTTTCCAGCGTCACCCGGGTACTGATGTTGTCCGGGCAAATCAGCGTGCTGTCGCTGCCGAATCGGATCATCGCGTTCAGTTGCGGAAACTGACGCAGCGCCTCGCTGATCGCCTTGATGGTAATCGCCGTCATGCTGCGCTGCAGCCCGCCCGCCACAATGCGCGAGACATCTATCTCGCGCATGACGGTAATGGCCGGAATGCCCCTGGATATCGCCAGAAAAGAGAGCGTCTGGCGCCTTTCCCTAGAAACTTTCAGTAACTTCATGGCTCACAACCCTGTAAATGTCATTCAGCGTGGTGCACTGCAATACCTTCTCGACATCGATTTTGACGCTCTGCTGTTTTTCGATTTCCATCAACAGATAGACGAAGGTCAACGAGTCCCACTCCGGAAGGTTGGTCAAATCTTCCTGCGCCTGCTCGGTCGCCAGCGCCATGCCGGTTTTGGTGTTGATAAAGCCGATAAAATCGTCCAGTTTCATGGTCATTCCCCTTCTTTGACAGTGACGGTATTACTGTTCTCGGCCAGCAACGCGGGCGCCGGGTCGATAACGGTGAACACATTGCTTGCGGTTTCGCCGAACCCGCAATCCGGATAAAAACGCTGGAATTTTTTATTTTTTCGGTCGGACCGTACGCGGCGGTAATCCGGTCGACACCTCGCGCCCGGCACAAGCCGAACAGCCAGCGCATCGCCGCGAACTCGATCTGACGCCCGAAGATACGGCAGCTCATGATGAAGTTATCGATGTGGCAGCCATCGCCGTCGAAACGCAGAAATATCGCGCCGATGGTGCCGTAGTCGCCGATTCGGTCGCGGCATGCCAGCGTAACCGCCAGATGCCCTTCCCGTGCGAGGTAGCCGGCCACGTCCTGCGTGGTCATCCGTTGCGTCGTCATATTGAACTGGTTAGTGCGCAGCGTCAGTTGCGATACGCGATCCAGCGTGGACGTTTCCACCGGCAGGATAGTCAGCGTCATGCCCAAGCTGGACAGAAAGGCGTGGTCATCCGCAAATTCTTTTTGCAGCTCCGTGCGAAGTTTATTCTGCGCATAGCTCAGATTGCGCATGCGGTCATCGCTGCTGATGGTCGGACGCAGGAAATAGTCGGCGGCGATCAGTGCGGCGACGTTCTCCGCCACGTCGCCGGAAAATTCCAGCACGGTGATGGCTGGAATACGGGCCTTGACTTCCGCGCATTCGAACGCCGAGTCGTCAATAAAAAGCATGTGTTCCGGGGAGATGTTCAACTCATTGGCGATATTCAGGATGTTGCCGCTTTTCCCCTGCCAGTTGGCGCTGACCACGGAAAATTTGTCCAGCGAAATGCGCATCTCGTCGGCGCGGCGTTTAAACGCCTCTTCCACATTCTCCAGATTGTTTTTGCTGCAAATGGCCAGAATGACGCCCTGATCGTACAGATGGCGCAGATACTCCTGATAGCGCAGGTGCCCCGTGCCGATATGTTTATCCGCCATCAGAATGCCGTCGGCGCCGTCGTCCGCCAAAATGCCCTTCCACAGCGTGTTATCCAGATCGCTGACCACGCATTTCAGCGTTTTCCCCAGCGTGTGCCGGATAGCGGCGACGCCGGCGCGCGCAATAACGTCCAGCGCATCCAGACCCACGCCCAGACCGAGTAACTGCGCCGCTCGGCGGGTGGCCGCATCCTCCACTGTCCCGCCGGTCTCCTGCAGATCGACCACCGTCACGCGATCTTCCGTCTGCCCCAGCGCCAAAAGATACGCGTTGAACTCGCCGATCAGCTGCTTCAACGCCGCCCGCTGATCCTGCGCGATAATCTGTTTGAGCTGCGATTCAGCGATATGGACGGTGTTCAGCACAATGCGGGCATCGCAGCCGACAGCGGAAAAATTCAGCAGATACGCCAGCCGACTTTTGTGCTCCCGGATATTGTCGCGGATATCGTCCACCGGCAGCAGCGAACCAATGTCGTTTTCGATAAAGGAGGAATCAAGGACATAAAAATGAAATTGCGCCCCGAACGTCTTGATATCGGCGGCATTACCCAAAACGTGGGGAAAATAGTCGCTGTAAATACCGTCATAAAAGGATGGATAACAGCCCAGGTCATTCAGGTTGAACGTAATCAGATCATTCAATGCTTTATGATTAAAATTGCTGAAAGTGGCTATGTTAACGATGCGCTTTCCTTCCGATGCAATTTTTTTCGAGGCGGCGATCCGACTTAATGCATTGTCCTGTTTCATAAATGTCCTTATTCTCTTTATCCTTACGCGCTTGTCGGTTGCCCTGCAACTCGAATTATTTCGGATAGATACCCTAAATAATTCGAATTGCGGGAAGGCGGCGACGCAGCGAATCCCCAGGAGCTTACTGAAGTCAAGTGACTGGGGTAAGCGACAACGCTGCCGGAAGCAGCGTTGAACGCGGTTTACCTCAGCCCCGCAGGGGCGAGGCCCAAGGATGGGCCGAGTAATAAAGCCAACGCGCCTGCAACTTGAAGTATGACGGGTATAGATAAAAGGTCTTTTTACATGATGCTATAAAAGGCCTTTCCTGTTTCGCAGAATCAGACCACCCGCCAGCCAACGCGATGACTCAACAGAAATACCGATGGCGCATTCATTGGCAAGAGAGATATCGCTGAATTCTTTTATCTGAAAAAATAACGCAGCATTAGCGGTATTACCGATTTCATCCACCAGGCTGAATACTTCATCTGCCGTATAACCGATATCGGATAAAATTTTCTCCAGCATCGAACCGGAAAGTTGCGGCGGCAGCAGCCAGTCCGGACGCCCGCCTAATTTATCCGTTAATGCATTGATCGTATCCTGGGTAATACCCGGCACCAGTTTTTCAATCAATTTATATTCTTCATTCAGCAAAGCGCCATAATCAATATCATTACGGGTGCCACGCCAATTTGCCAATTGCCCAACCACTTCATCAACACCCAGATATTTAAAAGAAATATGTTCAATCTCAATACTGGATGCGGATGACTGATTGGAGATCAGGCATCCACCGACGCCGTCGCCAAACAGCGTATAATTCACCAGTTCCTTCGTTTCTTTCTTACCGGCATGTTCATCAAAGATATCCAGGAATTTATAAGCTGTCTCAACCCCGATGACCAGGCCGTTGTCCAGGCCATTGTCCGGCGCCGCCACCAGCTCGCGAGCCAGCTTGAGCGCCTGTACCGCGCCGGAACACCCCGAAACAATCTGGTAGGTTTCTATCTGCCGAAACCCCATGGCATGACACGCCTGATTTACACTACTTGGCAACAGCGTATCAGGCGTAGCGGACGCTACGATAATAAAATCGATGCGTTCTTTACTTATGCCGGAACTGGAAAGGAGTTTCTTGATTACGATGGTAATTAATTCCGCTGACGACGCGATAGGTTTACCGGTATTCATATTAACGGCAAAATGCCGACCGGTATTCCCGAAAAGCTTTTTAATTAACTCAGGTTTAAATCCGATTTTATTTCCTAACTCCTGATTACTAATAATCGGGCCAGGCAAATAGGTTTCCACCGCATTAATATATACGCTCATTGCTGTTCCCTCATCGAAGCTTGTGATAAAGTTCTCACACCTGTTTTTCTTTTGCAACCGCAATTTCATGCATCATTATAAAAAGCTATTCCACCTTATGCATGTTACCACTCTGTAAAATAAAACAATTACCAGGGTAATTCTTAGGCATACCAGTTTATTTTTCTATGGTTAGGCATAATAAATAGTAAAAACCCCACAAAACAAATAACAAGACGGCTATTCAGAAGCTATAAATCCCTGCCAAAAGCAAAATCCCCGGCATTCATTTGGAAAATGTAAAGCGTAATAAAATCGTCATATATTCGCATACAAAGGATATTCATAATTAATATTTTCGTTGCGTCACAATAGCCAAACACCAAAGAAAACAAATAATATTTCTTTATGTAGCTTATTTAAAATAAGCAAATACAACAAAATAATAATATTCATTCTGTCGCATAATTTTGAACGTCAATTATTGGCGGCATAATTCTATCTACAATAATATTAGGCGGTCTTCGCAACGATGCCTGCTATCGGCACGGACGCCAAACGGCCGTCGAAAGCAGCGCGCCGAGCCACGATTCAGGCGCGGCGTCCCCTGATTGAAATGTGATCGTAATCGCATTTTAACCCACGATTGACTACAATAGGCCGTTCGCAATTTGTAATACCCGACTGGAACCTGACTATGACATCCGCTTCCCCCTCACGCTCCACCGCCTGGTTACGCGTGGTGACGCTGGCTGTGGCCGCGTTCATCTTCAACACCACGGAATTTATTCCAGTGGGGCTGCTGAGCGACATCGCCAATACCTTTGCCATGAAAACCGAAGATGTCGGTCTGATGATTACTATTTATGCCTGGATTGTGGCGGTGGCTTCGCTGATCTGCATGTTGCTGACCAGCGGTATTGAGCGTCGTAAATTGCTGATCGGCCTGTTTAGCCTGTTTATCGTCAGCCATCTGTTGTCTGCCGTGGCCTGGAACTTTACCGTGCTGGTCATTTCCCGCGCCGGGGTGGCGCTGGCGCACTCGGTATTCTGGTCGATTACCGCCTCGCTGGCGATTCGCATGGCGCCTCCCGGCAAACGCGCGCAGGCACTGGGGCTGATCGCCACCGGGTCGTCGCTGGCGATGGTGCTGGGGCTACCGCTAGGAAGGGTGATTGGTCAGTATCTCGGCTGGCGCGTAACCTTCCTGACCATTGCCGCCGGCGCCACGGTCGCCATGATCATGCTGGCGCGCTTGCTGCCGTTGCTGCCAAGCGAGCATTCCGGCTCGCTGTCCAGCGTGCCGAAGCTGTTCCGCCGCCCGGCGCTGGTCGGCATCTACCTGCTGACCGTGGTGGTGGTCACCGCGCATTTCACCGCCTACAGCTATATCGAACCGTTTATCCAGACGGTGGCCGGTCTGCCGGAAAACTTCACTACCCTGATTTTGCTGTTGTTCGGCTGCGCCGGGATCGTGGGCAGTATGCTCTATAGCCGTTACAGCGAGCGCTTCCCGATTGGCTTTCTGGTGACCGCCATGTTGCTGCTGCTGGCCTGTCTGACGCTGCTGATGCCGCTGTCCGGTTATCCGTTCGGCCTGACGCTGCTGTGTCTGGTGTGGGGGCTGGCGATGATGTCCATCGGGCTGGCAATGCAGGCCAAAGTACTGTCGCTCGCGCCTGACGCCAGCGATGTCGCCATGTCGATTTTCTCCGGGCTGTTCAACCTCGGCATCGGCGGCGGCGCGCTGCTGGGCAGTCAGGTCAGCCTGCATCTGGGGATGGACAAAATCGGTTATGTCGGCGCGCCGCTGGTGCTGGCGGCGTTGTTCGCCACCCTGCTCAGCGTTTACCGCAACGTGCGGCTGGTGCATTCCCGCATTTGAGTTCCATCTTTCTCGTTCATAAAAGGCGTTCATAGCAAACGCTCATAAAAAAAGCCAGTCGCTAATCCGACTGGCTTTTTTGTTTACGAAACAGTTAGTTAATTTTCCTCGGAACGATGCTCAGGAAACGTCATCTCGCTGTATTTCACCACCCGCGAACCTTTTACCAAGCGGTAGCCGAACCAGATAACCAGAAACAGCGGAATACCGATGTAAGTCGCCGTCACCGCGGACCAGTCGATCTTGTCGGCCAGAAACGCCTGATAGTTCTGGCCCAGCGTAATAATCAGGCACAGTACGAAGGCAAAGATCGGGCCCAGCGGGAAGAAACCGGAACGGTACGGCAGCGCGTTCAGATCGCGCCCCTGCATAACGTAGCCGCGACGGAAACGATAGTGGCTGATGGCAATCCCCAGCCAGGCGATGAACCCGGTCATGCCGGAGGTATTCAGCAGCCACAGGTATACCGTCTGGTTGCCGAACATGGAAGACAGGAAGCACAGGCCCGCCACCACCGTGGTGGCGTACAGCGCGTTGCGCGGCACCCCGCCTTTGGACAGTTTGCCGAAGCAGGCCGGCGCCTTGCCTTCCTGCGCCAGCGTAAACAGCATGCGGGTGGACGCGTACATGCCGGAATTACCCGCCGACAGCACCGCGGTCAGGATCACCGCATTCATTACCGCCGCCGCCGACAGCAGGCCAGCGTTCTCGAACACCAGCGTGAATGGACTGACGCTGATGTCTTTCACATCATTGCGCAGCAGGTTCGGGTCGGTGTAAGGGACCAGCAGACTGATGATCAGAATAGCGAAAATATAGAACAGCAGAATACGCCAGAACACCTGACGAACCGCTCGCGGAATGTTGGTCTGCGGATCTTTTGATTCCCCCGCCGCCACGCCAATCAGCTCCGTACCCTGGAACGAGAAGCCGACAATCATCGCCACGCCGATCATGGCGGAAAAACCGCCGGCGAACGGCGCATCGCCAATCTGCCAGTTATGCCAGCCCGCGTGCTCGCCTCCGCGCAGAATGCCGATCATCATCATCAGCCCGACCGCGATAAACAGGATTACCGTGGTGACTTTAATCAGCGAGAACCAGTATTCCGCTTCGCCAAACCCTTTGACGGAGATGTAGTTCAGCAAAAACATCAGCGACAGGAACAGCGCGCTCCACACCCAGCCGGGCACCGACGGGAACCAGTATCCCATCACCAGTTGCGCCGCCACCAGGTCGACCGCGATGGTTACCGCCCAGTTGTACCAGTAGTTCCAGCCCAGCGCGAAGCCAAACCCTTCTTCCACATAGCGCGCGCCATAGGTGGAGAACGAGCCGGAAACCGGCATGAATGCCGCCAGCTCGCCAAGACTGGTCATCAGGAAATAGACCATCAGGCCGATCAGCGCATAGGACAGCAGCGCGCCGCCGGGGCCGGCCTGCGACACCGTCGCGCCGGAGGCGACAAACAATCCGGTGCCGATCGAACCGCCAATGGCGATCATCGTCAAATGCCGCGCTTTCAGCTCACGGCGCAGTGTGGTTCCCCGCTGTTCGGCGGAGTGAGTGTCATGTTGAGCCATTACAATCCATGCCCTTGAAAATTTGAGGGCGGATTGTAGGCAATCCGCTACCCGCTGAATAGCGCACAGCGCGGATTATAAGAGACCTTCATAACTCACCCGGCATCATAAGAAATCCCTCTGACTTGAGGCCCGGTTCGTTACACCGGTGTTGCCAGTCTGTTTAGATACCGTCATCGCCCTGACAGTACCCCAGAAAACATTGCAGCACGCCGGATAAATGTTTCTGACGGTGATGCACCAGATACAACGTGCGGTTTAGCGGCGGCAAAGGAACCGGCAGTTCCACCAGCGTGCCGGCATCAAGCTGATCGGCGATCACATGGCGCGACAGACAGCTGATGCCGATACCGTGCCGCACCGCGTGCTTGATCGCCTCCGAGTTGCCCAGCTCCATCACCAGCCGGAAATGCGGCAGGCGCGCCAGCAGCAGGTGGTCCAGCACTTCGCGCGTTCCCGAACCGTGCTCACGCAGGATCCAGGGAGCGTCCGCCAGCATCTGCAACGTAAACTCACGATCAATCAGGGGATTACCCGGAGCACAAAACACCACCAGTTCATCTTCCCGCCAGGGCTGGGTGATCAGATCGGGATGATGGCACGGCCCTTCAATCAGCCCCAGATCGACCCGGAACTCGGAAACGGCATTGACCACATCCAGCGTATTGCCCACGTACAGCTCCAGCGGAATGGCCGGAAAATCCTGACGGTAGCGGGCGATCATCGCCGGCATCAGATAATTGCCGATGGTACTGCTGGCATAAATGCGCAGCGCGCCGTTATCGCTTCGGAACAGTTGCTCGATTTCAGCCGACTGCTCCAGCAGCGCCAGCGCTTTGGGATACAACAGGCGACCGTGCTCATTGACCACCAGCCGTTTACCGACGCGGTCAAACAGTTGCACCCCCAACTGACTTTCAAGATCGGCCAGCGCCGCGCTGACGGCCGACTGTGACAGCGACAACACCACCGACGCCTGCGTTGTTGAACCGCTTTTCAGGACTTCGGTAAACACTTCCAGTTGACGTAACGTAATATGCATAGGGGCTCTTATCGTAAATATCTATAGGTTATAAATATATAATCAATTTCTATTTTAAGTGTGCTGATCATAGGCTGTGCCCTCAACCTCTATCATCCAGAGTGGGTATGACTATGTTTTCATTTTCTTCCAGGGTACAACGCTTCTCCCCGTTGTCCGCCGCCGGTCATCTGCTGACCGGCGTCATCCTGACCGGCCTGTTGACGCGGGGCGTGTTATGGTTATCCGGCCAGCCAACGATAGCCGGATTGGGACTAGGTTCCCTGACGCTGGCGATACTGGTTGGCATGGTGCTGGGCAATACCGTCTACGCGCATCTGCAACCCTGGTGCGACGCCGGCGTTCAGTGGTCCCGGCATCATCTGCTGCGCTGGGGCATCATCCTGTACGGCTTCAAACTCAGCTTTCAGCAAATCACCGCCATCGGCGCCGCCGGTCTGGTGATCGACCTGTTGACGCTCACCTCTACCCTGCTGCTCGCCTGCTGGCTGGGACAGCGCTGGTTCCGGCTGGATCGTCATACCGTATTGCTGATCGGCGCAGGCAGCAGCATTTGCGGCGCCGCCGCCGTACTGGCTACCGCGCCGGTGCTGAAAAGCAGCGCCGACAAGGTGGCGGTGGCGGTATCGACCGTGGTGCTGTTCGGCACCACCGCCATGTTTTTTTACCCGTGGCTGTACCAACATTTTATCCAGTATAGCGGCTGGTTATTTACCCCGCAGACTTTCGGACTCTACCTCGGCTCAACGGTGCATGAAGTCGCGCAGGTGGTGGCCGCCGGTCATGCCATTGGCCCGGAAACCGAGAATACGGCGGTCATCGGCAAGATGCTGCGTGTGATGATGCTGGCGCCGTTCCTGTTTCTCCTCGGCCTGTGGCTGAAACAGCGCCAACCCGCACATCAGGCCGCCGCGCCCGCTACCGCGGGTTATCCGTGGTTCGCCCTGGGTTTTGTGTTGATGTGCGGGGTTAATTCGCTGAACTGGCTACCGGCGGGCTGGGTCGCCATGCTGACGCAACTGGATAATGCGCTGTTGACCATGGCGATGGTGGCGCTGGGGCTGGCTACGCGCCTGAGCACGCTGCGACAGGCCGGCATCAAACCGTTGCTGCTGGCGGCGGTCCTGTTTATCTGGCTGGTGGCGGGCGGCGCGGCCATCAATCTGGCGGTACAGCATCTCTTCGCCTGAGCGAAACGGCATGGACGAAACAAGGCTACAGCCAGCTAAGCAGTAATGTCATAATGCGCGGGCATGAAAAGGAGAAAAACATGAAATATGTCGGAGCCCACGTCAGCGCCTCGGGCGGCGTGGATCAGGCGGTTGCCCGCGCCCATGACATCGGCGCCACCGCGTTTGCGCTGTTTACCAAAAATCAGCGCCAGTGGCAGGCCCCGGCGTTGACGGCGGACGTTATCGAGCGTTTCCAGGCCGCCTGCGCGCAGTATCAGTTCGCCCCGGCCCAGATTCTGCCGCACGACAGTTACCTGATCAATCTGGGGCACCCGGACGACGACGCTTTGCAGAAGTCCCAGACGGCGTTTATCGACGAAATGTCGCGTTGTCAGCAACTGGGGCTGACGCTGCTGAATTTCCATCCCGGCAGCCACCTGCGTCAGATCGACGAAAGCACCTGCCTGAGCCGCATCGCCCAGTCTATTAATCTGGCGCTGGACGCCACCGCCGGCGTGACCGCGGTGATCGAGAACACCGCCGGTCAGGGCAGCAACCTGGGGTTTCGGTTTGAACATCTGGCGGAAATCATCGATCAGGTGGAAGACAAAAGCCGGGTCGGCGTCTGCATCGATACCTGCCACGCCTTTGCCGGCGGCTATGATCTGCGCACCGAGGCCGACTGCGAGCACACGTTTGCCGAGCTGGAGCGCGTAGTCGGTTTCCGCTATTTGCGCGGCATGCACCTGAATGACGCCAAAAGCGAATTCAACAGCCGGGTCGACCGCCACCATAGCCTGGGGGAAGGCAACATCGGTAAAACCGTGTTCAGCTATATTATGCGCGACCCACGCTTTAACGGCATTCCGCTGATTCTGGAAACCATCAACCCGGATATCTGGGCGCAGGAAATCGCCTGGCTGAAGTCACAGCAATCGTCTGTCGGCATCGCCTGAACACTCACGTCGCGGCCTGTTTTTAGGCCGCCCAACGGCTCGAATTCCACCTATTCGACTTCCTGCCGCCGCAGTTGCCCCGCCCGCTGGAATATCTTGTCCGATACCGTGCGCGGCTTATGCCCCTGTCCGCTGGGTTGCACCACACACTGAAAGGCATCGCGCAGCGGCATCGGCTTGCCGTGCGTATCCCGCCCAATTGCGTACTTATCGTGGAAGGGCGAAATCGCCAGCGCCAGGTTCTCGACGATAGTATCGCGATCGGCGAATGCACTCTTTTTTAGCGACAGCATCTGATTGATGATGGCGCAGTCAATCAGCGTGCCGGTAAGCCATTCGGTTTCTGAGGCATATCCGGCGCACCAGCGCAGATAGTTGCCGCTGGTAAATGTTTCCATCAGGTCGGTATGGGCGCCCACGAAACAGGCGCCGAGTAGCAGCCCGGTAATATTGAAATGATGGGACAATTCACCGACCGGTACGAGAACATCCCGGATATGCGTACCGCCAAGCTTTTTTCCCTGACCGTGCGCGGCGACATAAATAATGATGTTTTTGAACGGGATCTTGCACAGGCAATGCAATGCGGTGCGAAAACTCTTCTTATCGTAGAAGTTCGCGTAATACACCTCGGTATCACCGGCGACTTTGGCAATGCCTTCAATAAACGGCACCACGGATGAACGATTGGCATCGTGCTCATCCAGCTCCCAGGGCGATTCCAACACCAAAATTCCACGACTGGCATGGTGACGCGGCATACGGTTCTCCTTCTCTTGCCTCACAGCAATACAAAATCATAGCGCTATTACCCGACTCGGCGGAAAAAACGTAAAAAAAACGCCAGTCGCAAGACTGGCGTTTGTCATCAGGTCAGCAACGATCAGGCTTTGACCAGTTGCTCTTCCGGACGTTTCAGCACGGCGTACAGCACGCCAGCCACTACCGTACCGGCAATGATGGAGAACAGGTAACCCAGTACCGGTGTAATCGCACCCGGAATCAGCAGCACGAACAGACCGCCGTGCGGCGCCATCAGTTTAGCGCCAATCGCCATGGAGATCGCGCCGGTCAGCGCGCCGCCCAGGATACAGCACGGCAGCACACGCATCGGGTCGCGGGCAGCGTAAGGAATGGCCCCTTCGGAGATGAAGCACAGCCCCAGCACCACCGCCGCCTTGCCGCCTTCACGTTCGCTGGCGGTGAATTTCTTGCCGGCAATGAAGGTCGCCAGACCCATCGCCAGCGGCGGCACCATACCGGCAGCCATGACGGCGGCCATCGGCGCATACACCTGGCTACTCAGCAGCGTCGTGCCGAACACGTAGGCCACCTTGTTTACCGGGCCACCCATGTCGGTACACATCATGCCGCCCAGAATCGCGCCCAGGATAACCGCGTTGGCGGTGCCCATAGACTGCAGCCAGCCGGTCAGACCGGTCAGGATTTTCGCTACCGGCGTACCCACCACGTAGATCATGATCAAACCGGTGATCAGCGTAGCGACCAGCGGAATAATCAGGATCGGTTTCAGCGCCGACATACTCTGCGGCAGCGTCACATGGTTACTGATGGCGCGCGCCAGATAACCGGCCAGGAAGCCGGCGATGATACCGCCGAGGAAACCCGCGCCGGTGCTAACGGCCAGCATACCGCCGACCAGACCCGGCGTCAGACCCGGACGGTCAGCAATCGAGAACGCGATATAACCGGCCAATACCGGCACCATCAGAGCAAAAGCCGACCCGCCGCCGATCTTCATCAGCGCGGCAGCCAGCGTCCCCTCTTCCTTGAACGCCGTAATACCGAACACGAACGACAGGGCGATACACAGACCGCCGGCCACCACCATCGGCAGCATGTAGGACACGCCGGTCAGCAGGTGACGGTACGGACCTGCGCCGCCTTTCTTGGCGGACTCGCCGCCAGCCGCCGCACTGTTTTGGGCGGACGGCTGGAACACCGTCGCTTCGGACAGCGCCTTGTCAAACTCCTGCGCCGTCTTCTTCAGCGCCAGACCGGTGGAGGTGCGATACATCTTTTTGCCAGCGAATTTGCTGAGGTCAACTTCGATGTCCGCCGCCACGATCACCAGATCCGCCTGCTCCACTTCTTCCGGACTGATCGGGTTGCCGGCGCCCACGGAACCGCGGGTTTCCACTTTCACCCACCAGCCGCGTTTTTTCGCTTCGCTTTCAATCGCTTCCGCCGCCATAAAGGTGTGCGCCACCCCGGTCGGGCAGGCGGTCACCGCCACGATGCGCTTAGCGGTAGCCGGAGCAGTTGCAACAGCGGCAGCAGGCGCCTGATACGTCTGCGCTTGCGCTTTGGCTTGTTCCAGAAACGCCGCCGGTTGACTCAACGCCAGTTCACTATCCCCGGCAAACACTTTTTTGCCATTCAGACCACTGTCTGCCTGTACGGGAGCGCCCAACACGATGGCCAGCTCCGCGTCGGCAAACTGCTCAGTGAGGGTAAGTCCTGCGTTAGCGGCAGCAGCACCGAGCAAATTTTTCACCAGACGGCTTTTCGCCAGCCCCAGTGATTTATCAAGTATCAGCAGCGTTTTCATTGTTTATCTCCTGCTGTCAGTTAAATGGTTTGAGATCGACACGCGCCATCATCGCAGCCAGCTGCGGACGATCGCTAATGCCTACGTTGCTCTGGCTGACGGCCAATGCTGCCACCGCGGTTGCCAGGCGCAACGTGTGTTCACTGGACTCACGCATCAATAAGCCATAAATCAATCCCCCCACCATGGAGTCACCCGCACCTACCGTACTGATCACTTCACAGGCCGGCGGCAACGCCCGCCAGGCACCAGACGCATTGACCCACAGCGCGCCTTCCGCTCCCAGCGAAATCACGACATGGGCAATACCCTGTTCACGCAGCGCATGCGCCGCATCCACCACATCCGCCAGCGTGGGCAACTTACGTCCGGCCCAGATTTCCAGCTCCCGGCGATTGGGTTTCACCAGCCACGGCGAGGCTTTCAGACCTGCCACCAGCGCTTCGCGGCTGCTGTCAAAAATAATGCACGGACACTGGCTACGCAGGCGCGACATCCAGTCGGTAAACGCATCCGGGTCAACGCCGCTCGGCAGACTGCCGCTAACGGCGACCATGTCAAACTGCCCCAGCCAGCTCAGCGAATCGTTGACGAAACGCTGCCAGTCCTGCTGGGTTACCTCGAAACCGGAGAAATTCAGGTCGGTTACATCGCCATTCTGCTCGGTGAGTTTGACATTAATGCGAGTCCGCCCCGATACCACCTGGAAACGGTTGGCGATGCCCAGTTCGCTGAACAGCTGCTGAAAACCGTCCTGATTGTCTTTGCCCAGAAAGCCGCCCACGGTGACGTCAATCCCAAGATCTTTCAGTACCTTGGCGACGTTGATGCCTTTTCCCGCGGCATGCAGGCCGGTGGTCTGAACCAGGTTGACTTCGCCACGTTCGATTTCCGGGCAGTAGCCTACTAAATCATAGGCGGGATTCAGGGTGATGGTGGCAACGCGCCTGCTCATGCTGCGCCCTCCCCAAGACCGGACTGAATAGCTTCGCCGATGGCTTTCAGCGCCGCTTCAGCATCGCTGCCGTTGGCGGTAAAGCGCAGGCGGTGACCGCTCTTAACGCCCAGCGCCACCACTTTCATCAGGCTGCGGCCGTTGGCCGGTTTGCCAGTGCCGTCGAGGTTCGTCACGGTGATCTCGCTGGAGAACTGCTTGATGACGTTAACCAGCATCGCGCCCGGACGGGCATGCAGACCGTGCTCGTTGCGGACGGTAAATTCCGCCGCCAGCGCGTTGCTCTCTTCTTCTTCCTCTTCTTCGCTGGTCAGCAGCGCCAGCAGCGTGGCTTCGTCAGCGGACAGCAGACGATCGGCCTTGCCGGCGATCAGCAGCTTGCTGAGATAATCCAGCGACGCGAACACCTGCTCATCAGCCGCCGAGACCGTCAGCAGCAGCGCCACGTTTTCGCCATCCACCGCGAAAGGCTCCGCCGGGCGGCTCACCGCCAGCGCGCTCACCAGATTGCCGTTCAGGCTGTCGCTCAACCAGACGCCCTGCCCCAGATGTACCGGCTTGTTGCCGACCACATGGCTGACAAAGCTGGCGTCGACCGCGCCAATCTGTTGCAGACGGCCGGCGTTCAGCGCCTGCAGCGTCATCAGGTTGTCGGTCGCCACATTCAGGCTAATCAGCGAGGTATCAAAACGGAACGCGCCCGCCAGTTGTTCGCCCATCAGCAACCCGCGCAGTTCGTCGGCTGACGTGGTGCTGGCCAGACGGGCCGCGACGCGATCATCGCTCAGCACATGGGTCAGCTGACGCAGCAGCGCCAGATGTTCATCGGAACGGGCGGCGATCCCCAGCACCACATACGCGGTCTGGTCTTCGCCCCACGCGATCCCCTGCGGGAACTGGAACACCTGAACACCGGTTTTCTGCACCAGATCGCGCGTATCGGTGGTGCCATGCGGAATGGCAATACCGCTGCCGAGATAGGTAGAGGTCTGCTGCTCGCGCTGAAGCATCCCCGCGACATAGCCCTCGCTCACGCAACCGGCTTCGGTCAGTGCGGCAGCCACCTGACGGATGGCCTCCTCTTTACTGCCGGCGGAAGCACCTAAATGAATGTCGTGCTGTGACAACTGAAACATAACGCTCCTCTCTCGCTGAACTTGAATCGTTTCAGCCTTTATGAGAAATAATTTGCTGACTCTCTCAGGGTAGTTTCAGCAAAACCTCGCTGAAACGTTTCAAAAATTCTGCGTTTTTCACTATATGTATGCAAGCATTCTGCATAGATAAAATGACAGATCTTAGAGGTCACGCACATTTTCACCACGAAACACCAAAATTTGTAACACTTTGACACACCGGTGCTGAATTGGTGCTGAAGAAAAAAAACTGAAACGGACTTTCGTTTCTATTCCATCAGCGTAAGATAGCGCGTTCAGTTTCCTCCCTGCTTCTTTTTTAACCTGAATTCAGCATGACAATTTCTTCTGCCCGCGCGGCCCGACGCCTGCCCGACCTGACGTCTTCGGCGTTTCTGGTAATTGCTTTTCTGACCGGGATTGCCGGTGCGCTGCAGCTCCCCACGCTCAGCCTGTTTTTGTCAACGGAAGTACAGGCGCGCCCGTTCATGGTCGGGCTGTTTTATACCGGCAGCGCGGTGATCGGCATTGTCGTCAGCCAGATTCTGGCGACCTATTCCGATCGTCAGGGCGACCGCAAGACGCTGATATTGCAGTGCTGCCTGTTGGGCGCGCTGTCTTGCCTGCTGTATGCCTGGAACCGCAACTATTTTGTTCTGCTGTTTATCGGCGTACTGCTGTCGAGTTTCGGTTCTACCGCCAACCCGCAACTGTTTGCGCTGGCGCGGGAACACGCCGACCGCACCGGTCGCGGCGCCGCCATGTTCAGTTCGGTGATGCGGGCGCAGATTTCGCTGTCCTGGGTGATCGGGCCGCCGGTCGCCTTCGCGCTGGCGCTGGGCTTCGGCTTCCCGGCGATGTATCTGACGGCTGCGGTGGTATTCGTACTGTGCGGGCTGCTGGTGTGGCTGCTGTTACCGTCAATGCCCAAAACCCGGGTTAAATCCGCCGCGACGCTGGAGTCGCCCCGCCAGAACCGACGCGACACGCTGTTGCTGTTTACCGCCTGTACGCTGATGTGGACCTGCAACGGCATCTATCTGATCAATATGCCGTTGTATCTGGTCAATGAATTGCAGTTACCCGAAAAGCTGGCCGGGGTCATGATGGGCACCGCCGCCGGGCTGGAAATTCCGGTGATGCTACTGGCCGGCTACCTGACCAGCCGGTTAGGCAAGCGCCTGCTGATGCGGCTGGCGGTGATCGCCGGGCTGATTTTTTATGTCGGGCTGACGCTGCTGAACGGGTCGTGGGCCTTGCTGGCGCTGCAACTGCTGAACGCGATTTTCATCGGCATTCTGGCCGGGATGGGGATGCTGTATTTTCAGGATCTGATGCCGGGTCAGGCGGGCGCCGCCACGACGCTGTTCACCAACACCACCCGGGTAGGCTGGATCATCTCCGGTTCGCTGGCGGGCATCGTGGCCGAAGTCTGGAGTTACCATGCGGGCTTTGTCATCGCCATCGTCATGCTGGCCGGCGCCGCCGTCTGCATGTGGCGCATCCGCGACGCCTGATCCCGTCAGGGCGCGGTGGCCTCTTCCAGTTGAATCAGGTACAGCATCGCTTCATCGCGGTGATTTCGGCACATGTCGCGGCTCGGTTGCAGGCCGCGGCACACCGCCGGGCGCAACGCTGAATGGAACAGGCCGCAGCGCATGCGTTCATCCAGATGGATGCAGGGCGTATTGGCCGGTTTTCCCTGCGGCATGCCGGGAATCGGGCTGGAGATAGAAGGCGCGGTACAGCAGGCGCCGCAATCAGGACGACATTCCATCAGCATAACCTCCGGGGATTCCCGTTACTCTTTCAGGCCGCAGAGCCTAACAGGCCGCCAGTCGCAAGGCCAATATTTCCCGCCGGTTTGTTTGGCATCCGGCTGCCGCAAATCCCGCTTGCCTGAACCCATCCTGACGGGTAACGTGTCGCCACAAAAATTTCTCTTCTTTATTTAAGGTATGTTTCATGGCAAGAGCGAATGAAATCAAACGCGGCATGGCCGTTAATTACAACGGTAAGCTGCTGCTGGTAAAAGATATCGATATTCAGAGCCCCAGCGCCCGCGGCGCCAGTACGCTGTACAAAATGCGTTTCTCCGATGTCCGCACCGGTCTGAAAGTGGAAGAACGCTTCAAGGGCGATGACATCCTGGACACCATCACCCTGACCCGCCGTTCCGTTACCTTCTCTTATATTGATGGCGATGAATACATCTTTATGGACGAGGAAGACTATACCCCGTATACCTTCAAGAAAGAGCAGATCGAAGATGAACTGCTGTTTATTCCTGAAGGCGGCATGCCGGGTATTCAGGTATTAACCATGGACGGTCAACTGCTGGCGCTGGAACTGCCGCAGACGGTCGATCTGGAAATCGTGGAAACCGCACCGGGCATCAAAGGCGCGTCCGCCAGCGCCCGCAACAAACCGGCCACGCTGACCACCGGTCTGGTAATTCAGGTGCCGGAATACCTGAGCGCCGGCGAAAAAATCCGTATTCATATCGCCGAGCGTCGCTACATGGGTCGCGCGGACTAACCGCCGCCGATGAATACCCGCGTCTGGCGAGCTACGCCAGACGTTTCCCTGCAGACTCAAGGAGGCTCCTGTGTTGACGAAAGTAAACCTGATCACCGGTTTTCTCGGCAGCGGCAAAACCACCACTATCAGGCACCTGCTGTCCCGCAAACCCGAAGACGAAGTCTGGGCGGTGCTGGTCAATGAGTTCGGCGAAATCGGTATCGACGGCGCATTGCTGAGCGATACCGGCGCTCTGCTCAAAGAGATCCCCGGCGGTTGCATGTGCTGTGTGAATGGCTTGCCGATGCAGGTGGGGCTCAATATGTTGCTGCAGAAAAAGCCTCATCGCTTGCTGATCGAACCCACCGGTCTCGGTCATCCAAAACAGATTCTGAACTTGCTGACCACAGAAGCCTACCAACCGTGGCTCCAGTTGCAGGCTACGCTGTGTCTGCTGGATGCGCGTCAACTCGGCGACAGCCGTTGCCTGGAAAATGAAAACTTCCGCGACCAGTTGGCCGCCGCGGACGTAATTGTCGCTAATAAGGAAGACACCTGGCAGGACAGCGACCGTGACGCGCTGATGGCGTGGTATCAGCAACAGGGGCAGGATCGTCGCCTGATCACGGTAGCCCAGGGGCAGTTGGATACCGCAGTGCTGGACCTGCCGCGGGAAAACCACAATGCGCTGCCGGATGCCCGCCACCATCATCACGCCGCCGCCAAAACCGGGTTGGCCGCACTGAAACTGACCGGCCGGGAAAGCTGGCGTCGAGCCTTGAATCAGGGCCAGGGTTATTATGCCTGCGGCTGGATTTTCGATGGCGACACCCAGTTCAACACCGCCAGTCTGCTTGACTGGGTGCGTCTGGCACCGGTAAGCCGCGTTAAAGGTGTGATGCGTATCCCGGAGGGCACGCTGGTGGTTAACCGGCAGGGATTCGACCTGCGCATTGAAACACAATCAGCTGCGCCGCCGGACAGCCGCATCGAAATCATTAATGAATCTGAAGCGGAATGGAACACGTTGCAAAAGCAGTTGTTAAATTCCCGTTTAATGTAAGCGGTGTAAGTTACACGCCTGGACAAATTTGACAGTGAGTCAGGATGTATGTCAAAGCGTAATACACTACTTATTTTATTCTTCAATCTTCTGGGTTTTGCTCTGTTCTTCTCCTGGTATTTACCAGCACAGCACGGGTTCTGGTTCGAGATAGACACATCGCTGTTTTTCTATTTCAACCAGCGCCTGGCTACATCCAGCGCGTTTCTCCATTTAGTGGCGATTACCAACAATCGCGCCTTTGATGCCTGCGCGCTGCTGGCGATGGGACTGCTTTATCTGTTCTATTATCTGCGTCGCTCCCATGACGCGCGCCGTCAGATGCTGCTTATCGGCCTGGTCATGCTGGTGACCGCGGTGGTGCTCAATCAGCTGGGGCATCTGATACCGGTGCAGCACAGTAGCCCGACGCTCTTTTTCAGCGGCATCAACCGGGTGGGCGAGCTGACCGGCATTCCCACCAAAGATGCGTCCAGCGACAGTTTCCCCGGCGATCACGGTATGATGCTGATGATCTTCGCCGTATTTATGCTGCGCTACTTTGGCCGTGCCGCCTTTGCCGTCAGCATGCTGATTCTGCTGGTGTTCGCCACGCCGCGTATCATGATCGGCGCACATTGGTTTACCGATGTCGCCGTCGGGTCGCTGTCGGTGGTGCTGGTGGGACTAAGCTGGTGGTTGCTGACCCCAGCCTGCGACGCCTTGATTAGCCGCATTGACCGCCTGCTACCCGGCAAAAAATCGCTCAGTCAGCCAGCCTGACTGGTGGTGACCGCAGCAAACGATCGCTCTCCTCGCAGCGGTCACCCCTGCCCGTCCATTCAATTTTTTTGGTTATTTTGCGCACGTTTTCTCGTTCCGCTCTCCCGCCGCAGTTTTTTATAGGGCTGGCGTAAAAGATTTCATCACGAAATCGTATAAACAAAAGAAACAAAAAAACTCGCAATCTAATATTCGTTAAGGTATGGTCACCGAGGTCCGTGATTTATGGGCAGACATCCGGCCAGTTAAACAACTGTTGCCACACCAATAATAATGTGCGGCATTGCACAATTTGATTGACGGATAATTGTCCCATTAAAAGTAGTGCTTTAGTCTGACACTCGTTTTGTTTGGCATAGATACATCGTTCATAAACACAGCGATAGCGATTGAATCGTTAAGGACATCAAGGGAACATAACAACAATGGTCAAATCTCAACCGACTCTGAGATATATCTGGCGGGCGCTGCCTGCCGTGGCGGTAGCGGTGATGCTTTCCGCCTGTACCAACAATACTGCCAGCATTAATAATCAAACTGATAGGCGTGTGGTTAACGGTGGTGACCCTTCACTACAAGCCTCTCAGGATGAATTCGAAGCGATGGTTCGCAACGTGGAAGTCAAATCCAAGTTGCTTGAACAATACGCCAGTTGGAAAGGCGTGCGCTATCGCCTCGGCGGCGACAGCCGGAAAGGCATTGATTGCTCCGGTTTCGTTCAGCGAACCTTCCGTGAACAATTCGGTATGGATTTGCCGCGTTCCAGCTATGAACAGCAGGACATTGGTGTTCAAATCCAGCGCAATAAGCTGCGCCCGGGTGACTTGGTTGTGTTCCATGCCGGCTCTACCGGCCGCCACATGGGCATCTACATCGGCAACCAGCAGTTCGTCCACGCGTCCACCAGCATTGGCGTGACCATTTCCAGTATGGATGATAACTACTGGAAACCCCGTTACCGCGAAGCGCGGCGGGTGCTGAAGCAGGATTCGCACAGCTGATTTTCTTTTCCTTTGATGTCGTCCAAACAAATTCAAAACGCCGCTCGTCAGACAGCGGCGTTTTTTATTGCGTCACTCGCCTTCCCGGTAACAACTTGGATCGATTAACAGTAGGTTTGACGCCTTATTTCATGATAAAACAGAACACCATAGCGTCCGGCATCGTGATTGCCAGGAATTTCAGGCACTTTCTCCAGTAAACCGGCTTTTCATACGGAGAAACATGAGGTTATCAGGAGTCCGCCATTTCGATGTTTACACGTGCACTTATCGCCGTTTTGCTGTCTGCCTGCACCTGGCTGACCTATGCGGAACCGACCACACAACAGACTTATGCGTTCGCCACGCTGGGCGAACCAAAATACCGGCAGGGCTTTACCCACTACGATTACACCAATCCATCGGCCCCCAAAGGCGGCAAAGCCACACTCAGCGCGCTGGGCACCTTCGATAACTTTAACCGCTTTGCCTTGCGCGGTCTGGCCGCCGCCCGCACCGAAAGCCTGTACGACGCCCTTTACGTCAGTTCGGAAGACGAACCCGCCAGCTACTACCCGTTGATTGCGCTTACCGCCCGTTACGCCAGCGATTACAGCTGGATTGAAGTGGAGATGAATCCCGCCGCGCGTTTTCACGACGGCTCACCGATTACCGCCGCCGACGTGGCGTTCACCTTCAATATGTTCATGACGCAGGGCGTGCCGCAGTTCCGTCTGTACTACAAAGGCACCGAAGTCAAAGCCGTCACCCCGCACACGGTCCGCTTTACTTTCCCTGAACCAGACAAGGAAAAGATGCTGGGGATGCTGACCTTGCCGGTCATGCCGGAGAAATTCTGGCGCGACCACAAACTCAGCGACCCGCTGAACACCCCGCCGCTGGCCAGCGGCCCCTATCGCATTACCGATTACCGCATGGGCCAGTACGTGATTTATTCGCGCGTTACCGACTACTGGGCTGCCGACCTGCCGGTCAACCGCGGCCGTTACAACTTCGACCAACTGCGTTATGACTACTATCTGGACGACAGCGTAGCGTTGGAAGCCTTCAAGGCCGGCGCGTTTGATCTGCGCATAGAGGGTTCACCCAAGCACTGGGCGACCCAGTACGAAGGCGGCAATTTCGCCCGCGGCTACATTCGCAAGAAAGATGAAACCAATCGGGCGGCGCAGGATACCCGCTGGCTGGTGTTTAACATCCAGCGGCCGCAGTTTAGCGATCGTCGGGTGCGTCAGGCGCTGGCGCTGGCCTTTGACTTCAACTGGATGAACAAGGCGCTGTTTTTTAATAGCTATCAGCGCCCCAACAGCTTTTTCCAGAACACCGAGTACGCGGCGCAGGGAACGCCATCGGCGGACGAACTGGCCTGGCTGACGCCGCTGAAAGACAAGATCCCCGCCGACGTCTTCGGCCCGGCATACCGGCCGGAAGGCTCCGACGGTAGCGGTTACGACCGCGCCGGCCTGCTTAAGGCGCTGCAACTGCTGCAACAGGCGGGTTGGGAACTGAAAAATCAGGTGCTGGTGAATAAACAAACCGGTCAGCCTTTCCGTTTCGAACTGCTGCTGCCGAGCGCCGCCAACTCCATCTATGTACTGCCGCTCCAGCATAGTCTGGCGCGACTCGGTATCCGCATGGAAGTACGCAGCGTCGATAGCCCGCAGTTCAACAACCGATTTCGCAAGCGCGATTTCGACATGATCCCGAAGCTGTACCCGGCGATGCCCTACCCCAGTTCGGACCTCGCCATCAGTTGGAGTTCCGGCTATATCAATTCCTCCTATAATTCGCCGGGGGTACAGGACGCCGCCATCGACCAGCTGATCGACAACATCATTCGCCATCAGGGCGACAAACCGGCGCTATTGTCGCTGGGACCGGCGCTGGACAGAGTGCTGACCTGGAACCAGTTCGCCATACCGATGTGGTATTCCAATCACGACCGTTTCGCTTACTGGAACAAATTTGCCATGCCTGCAACCCGCCCGGCCTATACGCTGGGTATCGACAGTTGGTGGTATGACGCTGATAAAGCGGCCACCCTGCCGGCAGCGCGTCGATAAGGAGCCGATGTGGGAACTTACCTGTTACGTCGACTATTGCTGGTGATCCCCACGCTGTGGGCAATCATCACCATCAACTTTTTTATTGTGCAGGTCGCGCCGGGCGGCCCGGTCGATCAGGCCATCGCCTCGATTGAAATGGGCCAGGGCAGCGGTTTTAGCGCCGGCGGGGACGGCGGCGGGCTGGCGCGCGGGCCGGGCGGCGGCAAGCCGTCGGTGGAAAACACCTATCGCGGCGCTCGCGGGCTGGATCCGGAAATCATCGCGGAAATCACCAAACGTTACGGCTTCGATAAACCACTGCACGAACGCTATTTCAAATTGATCTGGGATTACGTGCGGTTTGACTTCGGCAACAGCCTGTTTCGCGGCTCGTCGGTCATTGCCCTGATTAAAGAGAGTATGCCGGTATCGATATCCCTCGGGCTGTGGAGCACGCTGATCATTTATCTGGTCTCCATTCCGCTCGGCATCAAAAAAGCGGTGCGCAACGGCTCAGCCTTTGACGTCTGGAGCAGCACGCTGATTATCGTCGGCTACGCTATCCCGGCGTTCCTGTTCGCGATTCTGCTGATCGTGCTGTTCGCCGGCGGCGGTTATCTCGACTGGTTCCCGCTGCGCGGGCTGGTGTCGCCGCATTTTGACAGTCTGTCCTGGTTTGACAAGGTTATCGACTATCTGTGGCACATTGCGCTACCGGTGCTGGCGATGGTGATTGGCGGTTTCGCCACGCTGACCATGCTGACCAAAAACTCGTTTCTGGATGAAATCCGCAAGCAGTACGTGGTCACCGCCCGCGCCAAAGGGCTGGATGAAAAACGAATTCTCTATCGCCACGTATTTCGCAACGCCATGCTGTTGGTGATCGCCGGTTTCCCCGCCACGTTCATCAGCATGTTTTTTACCGGCTCGCTGCTGATCGAGGTGATGTTCTCCCTCAACGGTCTTGGGCTGCTGGGATACGACGCCACCCTGCAGCGCGATTACCCGGTGATGTTCGGCACCCTGTACATTTTCACCCTCATCGGCCTGCTGCTGAACATTCTCAGCGACATGACCTATACGCTGGTTGACCCGCGTATCGATTTCGAGGAGCGCCAATGAGCCGTCTAAGCCCCATTAATCAGGCGCGTTGGGCGCGCTTTCGCGCTAATCGTCGCGGCTACTGGTCGCTGTGGATTTTTCTGGTGTTATTTGTCGTTACCCTGTGTTCGGAGCTGGTCGCCAACGACAGACCGCTGCTGGTGCGCTACCAGGGGCAGTGGTACGCGCCGTTTATGGTGGATTACAGTGAAACCACCTTCGGCGGCCAGTTGGCGACGCCGGCGGATTATCGCGATCCCTGGCTGGAACAGCGGCTGGAGCAAAGCGGCTGGACGCTGTGGCCGCTGATTCACTACCGCTACGACACCATCAACTACGCCACCCAACGCGCGTTTCCGTCGCCGCCGTCGCGCCAGAATCTGCTCGGCACCGACAGTCAGGGGCGCGACGTGCTGGCGCAGGTGTTGTATGGCTTTCGCATTTCCATTCTATTCGGGCTGGCGCTGACGTTGCTGTCCAGCCTGATCGGCATCGTAGTGGGCGCATCTCAGGGGTATTACGGCGGGCGTGTGGACCTGTGGGGACAGCGCCTTATCGAAGTCTGGTCCGGGATGCCGACGCTGTTCTTGATTATCCTGCTCTCCAGCGTGATCCAACCGAATTTCTGGTGGTTGCTGGGCATTACCGTGCTGTTTGGCTGGATGGCGCTGGTCGGCGTAGTGCGGGCGGAATTCCTGCGTACCCGCAATTTCGACTATATCCGCGCGGCGCAGGCGATGGGCGTCAGCGATCGCGCCATCATGTTTCGCTGCATGCTGCCCAACGCCATGGTCGCCACCCTCACCTACCTGCCGTTCATTCTCTGCGGCTCCATCACTACCCTGACCTCGCTCGACTTTCTGGGCTTTGGTCTGCCGATGGGGTCCGCTTCGCTCGGCGGGTTGTTGCTGGAAGGGAAAAACAACCTGCAGGCGCCGTGGCTTGGCATCACGGTCTTCATGGTGCTGGCGGTAGTACTGTCACTGCTTATCTTTATCGGCGAAGCGGTTCGCGACGCTTTTGACCCTAGCAAGGCGCATTGATATGTCCGCACAACCTTTACTTGAAATCCGGGACCTGAGCATTGCGTTTCGCAACGGCGGCCAGCAGCGACAGGTGGTCGATCAGGTCTCGCTGAGCATTGAGGCCGGAGAAACGCTGGCGCTGGTCGGCGAGTCCGGCTCAGGCAAAAGCGTGACCGCGCTGTCGGTGCTGCGTTTGTTGCCCTCGCCGCCGGTGGTCTACCCGCACGGCGACATTCTGTTTGCCGGCGAATCATTGCTGAACGCCAGCGAGCAGCGGCTGCGCCAGATTCGCGGCGACCGGATTGCCATGATCTTTCAGGAACCGATGGTGTCCCTCAATCCACTGCACACCATCGAAAAGCAATTGGCGGAAGTTCTCTCGCTGCACCGGGGCATGCGCCATGACGCCGCGCGGGGCGAAATCGTCGGCTGTCTTGAACGCGTCGGTATTCGTCAGGCGGCGCGGCGACTGGCGGACTTTCCCCACCAGCTTTCCGGCGGCGAACGCCAGCGGGTGATGATCGCAATGGCATTGCTGACGCAACCCGCCCTGCTGATTGCCGACGAGCCAACCACCGCGCTGGACGTCACCGTACAGGCGCAAATTCTGGATCTGCTCAACGAGCTGAAACAGGAGCTGAACATGGGGCTGCTGTTCATTACCCACAACCTGAACATTGTGCGTCGGCTGGCGGACCGGGTGGCGGTGATGCAGGCCGGACGTTGCGTGGAGCAGAACCAAACCCGCGAGCTGTTCAGCGCGCCGCAGCATCCGTATACCCGGCAGTTGCTGGATGCCGAGCCGGCAGGGGAAGCCTTGCCGCTGGAACAGACCGCCGCGACGCTGCTGGATGTTCGGGATCTGGGCGTCAGCTTCCCCATCCGACGTGGCCTGTTACGTCGTACCGTGGGAGAAAAATCGGTGCTGCAAGCGCTCAGCTTTAGCCTGCGCCGCGGAGAAAGCATCGGGCTGGTGGGCGAATCCGGTTCCGGCAAGAGCACCACCGGGCTGGCGTTGCTGCGGCTGCTGCGCAGCCGTGGCGAGATCTGGTTCGACGGCCAGCCGCTGCACCATTTTAACCGTAAGCAGATGCTGCCGGTACGTCGTCGCATTCAGGTGGTGTTTCAGGATCCAAACGGTTCGCTGAATCCCCGCCTGAATGTAGAACAGATTATCGCGGAAGGGCTGCGGGTGCATCACCAGTTAAGCCCGGCGGAACAGACGCAGCGGGTGATCCAGGCCATGCAGGAAGTCGGGCTGGACCCGGACAGCCGCCATCGCTATCCGTCAGAGTTTTCCGGCGGTCAGCGCCAGCGTATCGCCATCGCCCGGGCGTTGATCCTGCAACCGGAACTCCTGATTCTTGATGAACCGACCTCATCGCTCGATCGCACGGTACAGGCGCAGATTCTGACGCTGTTGAAAACCCTGCAGCAGACCCACCAGTTGGCCTACCTGTTCATCAGCCACGATCTGCACGTGGTGCGTGCATTGTGTCATCAGGTTATTGTGCTGCGGCATGGCGAAGTGGTGGAGCAAGGCGAGTGTCGGCAACTGTTTGAGCATCCACAGCAGGATTATACCCGGCAGTTGCTGCAACTCTCGGCCTGACTATTGGCCCGTTCGGGAAAGCATGGGGAAAGGCGTTACAGCAGCATCGTTACCGATGCTGCCGCTTCAGAAAGGATATTGAGCGCAGACGGATTCGGCGATCGCCACGCCGACGTCTTTCAGGCGGCACATGGCGGCGCTCTCGTCCTGGCGATGCAGGAACAGGCATGGCTCGCCCTCCCACTCCACTATTGCGCACTGCAGCTGGATATCATCCAGTGATTGGTTGAGGTGGCGCATAATCTGGCGGGCCTCTTCGCCGTCGTGGCTGAGCAGTTTAAAACCAATCAGATAACTGTCGTCATCCATGCTGCAAAGCGGAATCGGTTCAACTTTGATGCCAGTAAAACCGGATAACCAGCGGTAACTTTGCGGCAAGCGATGAACTACCGAAAGTTGGAGAGTATTCACAGCGGTCTTCCTCAGCTAAGCTGCTTTAAAATTCACAAAATTATAACATAACCCAGCAAAATTTTTTGCTATGCACCCTTCTTTTCTCACCATCAGGATACAAAAAAGCAACATATTTTCATGATGAGCCCGTCCCAGAAGCATGGCGCTCAGATTGGTAACCGTTCAAAACGTTAACGAGATCACGATTTTGACTGGTTTTGCGCTATATGTAACCTTTTATTCCCGATATCTCAATCATTTTCTTCAAATCGTTCACTTTCGATTCAATATTTTCACATTTTAGGAACAATAAGCGGGGCGCTGCCGGCGGGTTGCCGGCAGCAGAAGCAGGAAAGAGGAGAACAGAAGAGACGTCTTAACGCCGACCCGCGTACAGAAATAAGCCGAATGCGCCTGCCGAGCAGAACGCCATCGCACCCACCATCGGCCATACGCTCTGGAACGTCGCCAGCGACAATAACGTTCCTACCAGCGAGCCCAACCCAAAGCGCATGGTGCCGGCCAGCGAAGACGCCGTTCCGGCCATATGGGGGAAATCGTCAAGAATCACCGCCATCGCGTTGGACGCCACCGTGGCGACACAGCCCACGAATGCCGCGACGCCGATCACCAGCGGGATAAACCCTAAATCGAAGCAGCTGACCACCACCAGCCATATCCCCATCACAAACTGGATAATCAGCCCCAGCCGGAACATAAACATCGCCCCCATACGCGACACGATACGGCTGTTGAGCAATGTCATCAGGAACAGGAACACGATGTTCAGCGCAAAATAGTAGCCAAAATGCTGGGGCGACACGCCATTAAGGTCGATATACACAAACGGCCCGGCGCTCAGAAAGGCAAACATGCCGGAAAACGACAGTCCGCTGGCAAACATATAGCTGAAGACGCGACGATGGCGAACCAACAGCAAAAAGTTCCCCAGCGTGGTACGCAAATGGAAACGCTGCCGTCGCTCCGCCGGTAGGGTTTCTCGGATAAACAGCCACACCAGCACTGTCGCCACCAGCGACGCGGCGGCGATAGTCCAAAAGATCGCGTGCCAGCTGAGCCAGAACAGCAATGCGCCGCCGATGATCGGCGCCAGCAGCGGCGCCACCGTCATCACCAGGATCACGAACGACATCATGCGCGAGAATTCATCCTTCGAAAACATGTCCCGCATCAGCGCGTTGATCACCACGTTGGCCGACGCGGCCGACAAGCCGTGCAGGAAACGCATATGAATCAACTGGTCGACCGTTTGCGACAGCGCACAGGCGGCAGCGGCCAGAGTAAAAATCAGCACGCCGCCCAGAATAACCGGCTTACGGCCGATGCTGTCCGACATCGGGCCGTAAAAAACCTGACCGATGGCAAAACCGAGCACATAGGAGCTGAGGGTCATCTGCACCCGACCCGGATCGACCGAAAACTCTTTTGCGATCACCGGTAGCGCCGGTAAATACATATCGATGGCGATTGGCATCAGCATCGATATCAACCCCAGAATAAAAATCAGACCGACGCGCGAGGATGATTGTGGTTGCACGAAAAGCGGTTCTCCAGGTAGACGACGGTTTCCCGCCACCTGACGGCGGCGGACAAAAGGACTTAACAAAGAACAAAGCGATAGCCGACGGTCTTGCGACTATTGCCCGATGCTGGCCACCTCTTCCGGCGTCAGCGGCCGATACTCGCCAGGCTCCAGCGCGTCATCCAGCGCAATAGCGCCGATGCGTTCACGATGCAATGCCACGACATGGTTGCCAACCGCGGCAAACATGCGTTTTACCTGATGGTAGCGACCTTCGCTGATGGTCAACCGCACCTGGTGCTCAGAAATCGGCTCCAGCGCCGCCGGGCGGGTCAGGTCCTTCTCGCCGTGTAATTGCACGCCGGCCTGAAAATGCTCCGCGGTGTCTGGCGCCAGCGGCTGTTCCAGCGTCACCAGATAGGTTTTTTCGCAATGGTGCTTCGGCGAAGTAATGCGATGCGACCACTGACCGTCGTCGGTCAGCAGCACCAGACCGCTGGTATCGATATCCAGCCGGCCGGCGGCGTGCAGCTTGTGCGCCACCGGTTCATCGATAAAATATAAAATCGTCGGATGGTCGGGGTCGTCGGTTGAACACACATACCCCTGCGGCTTATTGAGCATGAAATAACGCGGCCCGTTCTGCTGTTCAAGCACATTGTCGTCAAACGCCACTTCATGGTCCGGCAACAGTTTGAACGCGCCGTTCTTCACCACCTCGCCATTTACCGTTACACGCTGCGCACGCAGTTCGCGCGCTATCAGCGAACGGCTGATCCCCAACTGTTGGGAAAGAAATTTATCCAATCGCATTAATGAATACTGCCTATGGTCGTCACGAATTGCCGGTCAGTCATGGCGCTGACCGCCACCTGATAGGAAAAGGCGTCGGCTTTCACATCGGATATTGATGTAAACCGCCCTTCTGCGCCGTTTAAAAAAGCATAATAAAAGCAACTTTACTGTTCTTCCACCCTGCTCGTCACCGGGCAGGAAAGGGAGAGTATACCGCGACGTTTCGCCGTATTGGCGGCATTTCATCGCCCGATAATTATCAGGAGCCCTATTATGTCATCGATTCACGGTCATGAAGTATTACATATGATGGTTGCCGCCAACAGATCCTTTACCACTGATGAACTGATCGCCGCCATTGAGGCGCGTTTTGGCCGCGATGCCCGTTTTCACACCTGCTCCGCCGCCGACATGACCGCCGCCGGGCTGGTGCAATTTCTGGCTGACAAAGGCAAATTCATTCCGCAAGATAACGGGTTTACCACCCATGAAAGTAAAATCTGCCGCCACTGATGTCATTTACACTGCGCCCGTACCAGCAAGAAGCGGTTGACGCTACCCTTGCCTATTTTCGTCAGCATACCGCCCCGGCGGTCATCGTTTTACCCACCGGCGCCGGCAAAAGCCTGGTGATCGCCGAGCTGGCGCGGCTGGCGCGCGGCCGGGTATTGGTGCTGGCGCATGTCAGGGAACTGGTGGAGCAGAATCACGCCAAATATTGCGCGCTGGGGCTGCAGGCGGACATTTTCGCCGCCGGGCTCAACCAGCGCGACAGCGAAGGCAAGGTGGTGTTTGGCAGCGTGCAGTCGGTGGCGCGCCACCCCGACAAATTTGATGACGCCTTCTCGCTGCTGATCGTCGATGAATGTCACCGGATTAGCGACGATGAAAACAGCCAGTACCAGCAAATCATCCAGCATTTGCAGCAGGCCAATCCCCAGTTGCGGCTACTGGGATTAACCGCTACCCCTTATCGCCTCGGCCGGGGCTGGATCTATCAGTACCACTATCACGGCATGATCCGTGGCGACGACAGCTGCCTGTTCCGCGACTGCATCTACGAGTTGCCGCTGCGCTACATGATCCGACATGGTTTTCTGGTGCCGCCGGAGCGGCTGGACATGCCGGTGGTGCAGTACGATTTCAGCCAACTGGCGGCGCGCAGCAACGGGCTGTTCAATAATGGATCGTTCAATAATGGATCGTTCAGCGATGTGGAGCTGAACCGGGAACTGAAGCGTCAGCAACGGGTCACGCCGCACATCGTCCGCCAGATTACGGAGTACGCCGCTAACCGACGGGGCGTGATGATTTTCGCCGCCACGGTTGAACACGCGCGGGAAGTCGAAGGGCTGCTGCCGGCCAGCGAAGCGGCGTTGATCAGCGGCGAAACGCCCGCACCGCAGCGGGATGCGTTGATTGCCGCCTTCAAACAGCAACAGCTGCGCTATCTGGTCAACGTGTCGGTGCTGACTACCGGCTTTGATGCGCCGCACGTCGATGTGATCGCCATTTTGCGTCCGACGGAATCCGTCAGCCTCTATCAGCAGATAGTCGGCCGCGGTTTGCGCCTGTTTCCCGGCAAAACCGACTGCCTGATTCTGGACTACGCCGGCAACCCATTCGACCTCTACACGCCAGAAGTCGGCCACAGTAAACCGCACAGCGACAGCCAGCCGGTGCAGGTGTTCTGCCCACAGTGCGGCTTCGCCAACCTGTTCTGGGGAAAATGCACCGATGACGGCACCGTGATTGAGCATTATGGCCGCCGTTGTCAGGGCTGGCAGGCGGACGAACAAGGGCGGAGGCAACAATGCGATTACCGCTTCCGTTTCAAAAGCTGCCCGCATTGCGGTGCGGAAAACGATATCGCCGCCCGACGCTGTCAGACGTGCGAAGCGGTGCTGGTCGATCCGGACGACATGCTGAAAGCCGCGCTAAAACTGAAAGACGCGTTGGTGCTGCGTTGCAGCGGCATGAACCTGCAACACGGCGCCGACGCCAAAGGCGAATGGCTGCGCATCACCTACTACGATGAAGACGGCGCCGACGTCAGCGAACGTTTCCGGCTGCACACCGCCGCCCAGCGCAACGCCTTTACGCATGTTTTTCTGCGAGCGCACCAGCGCGCGCCCGGCGTTCCCTTCCACTGGCAGCGTGCTGACGATGTCGTCGCGCAGCAGGCGCTGCTGCGTGCGCCGGACTTCGTGGTGGCCCGTTTGCAGGGCAAATTCTGGCAGGTGCGGGAAAAAATCTTCGATTATCAGGGCCGTTATCGCCGCGCCCATGAGCTACGCGGCTAATTTGCGGCGGTTTTATTTGCCCGCGCCGCCATATTCCGCTAGAATCTCGCCCGCTTTTATTTCGAATAACAGCATCGTTATTTGAATGACAAGCATGATTATCCCGCCTGTTGCTGGGTCGCCTGTAACAGGTTCATTTTATCAAGTAGAGAAAGCAATGATTACTATCAACGCAGAAGTACGTAAAGAGCAGGGTAAGGGTGCGAGCCGCCGCCTGCGCACTACCGGTAAATTCCCCGCCATCGTTTACGGCGGCAGCGAAGCACCGGTTTCCATCGAACTGGACCACGATATCGTCAAAAACCTGGAAGATCGTAACAGCGAAGGCCTGTACGGTGAAATCGTCCTGGTTGTCGATGGCAAAGAAACCAAAGTAAAAATCCAGGCTGTTCAGCGTCACCCGTTCAAGCCGAAACTGACTCACATCGACTTCGTTCGCGTTTAATCACGCATAACGTCTTCGACGAGCCAGCAAAAACGCCGCACATGTTGCGGCGTTTTTGTTTTTCTCTCTTCCTTAGATTTTCTGTCATCTCATCCAATCGTTACCATTGCTATCTCTCCCGCAAAAAAAAAGCCACCGCATGATGGCAGTGGCGTTTGGCTACACGAAGAGTGCGAGGTTTATCAGGCGTGGCTGCCCTGTGCGACCAAGGGCGCATCCTGCTCGTGCGGCGCTTTCGGCGGCTGGATGAACAGGGTAATCACCAGCGACACCACCGACAACAGCGCAATGGCGATAAAGGTACTGTGGAATCCGCCCAACGCAGCGGCGATAAAGGAACCGGCCAACGGGCCCAGACCAAATCCCTGATAAATCAGCCCGTAGTTTTTACTGTGATGCTTCAGGCCAAAGAAATCCGCCACAATCGCCGGATACACGGTGATATTGCCGCCGAAACAGAAGGCCACCGCACCGGTACACAGGAAGAACGTCATGCCGTTAAGCGGCAGGAACGCCATTACCGTCACCGCCAGCGCGGTCACCAGCAGCGTAAAGTTCAGCACCCGCAGGCGGCCCACTTTGTCGGACAGATAGCCAAGAATAAGACGCCCGGCGGTGTTGCAGATAGCAATCGCCGATACCACGCTGGCAGCGGTCACCGCATCCAGCCCGGCCATTTTCACGCCGATATCCTTCGCGATGCCAATCAGGTACAAACCGCTCATGCAGGAGGTGAAGAACACCACAAACAGCAGCCAGGCTTCTTTACGACGCAGCATTTCACTGACGGTAAAGTTGACGTTGCCGCCGTTAACGGCCGTCTGAGCCGGCTGCACCGGCGCATCCTTCAGCAGCATGGCGCCGCCGGTGATCATCAGCAGCGCCATCGCGCCCCACCAGAAGAAGGTCTGAGACACGCCGACCTGCGCCAGCAACGCGCTGTTGATGTATTTGAACACCAGGCTGCCGGTACCGTACGCGCCGACTGAAATCCCGGCGATAACGCCCTTGCGATTCGGGAACCATTTAATCAGATTGGACAAGGTGGTGATGTACGCCGCGCCGTCGGCAAACCCGACCACCACGCCCACCAGCAGCCACAGCATCGACAACGATGACACCATAGAGGCAGCCATCAGCGCCGTACCCAGCACCAGACCGGCGATCAGCGTCAGTTTACGGATACCGATGCGCTCCTGAATGCGCCCGGCAAACAGCGTGGCGAACGCCAGGAAAAAGCTGGTTAGAGAAAAGGTGGTAGCCACCGAACTGAGCGGCCAGTCGAATTTGTCGACCAGCGGTTGGTTGTAAAGACTCCAGGTGTAAATGGTCCCCAGCCCCATTTGGGCGAGGATAGTCCCTGCAATAATAACGCCGCGATTTGCCGGTTTACTGTTCATGCCGGTCCCCTTAATTTTTCTGATGTGAAGATAAAGCAGGCCGGAGCCTGCCGAATGGCACCAGTATAAAGAGGGGCTAAATCCACGGGGTTAATAAGGGCATGAACGGCATGAATCAGGGAATGAAATGCATCCAGGACGGTATCAATGACATTGAAGACATTTCATGCCTGGCCTATTTGTTGTTACAGTCGCATCAGTTGGCGAAACTCCCGCACTTTGCTGCGGCTGACCGGTACCTGAAAATCCAGGTCGCTCAGTTTGAGAATATAGGTGTTGTTGAACCAGGGTTCGATCTCGCGGATCTTGCTCAGGTTGACGCAGTACGAACGATGACACCGGAAAAAATAGGCTTCCGGCAACCGGCTGCAAAATTCGGTGATGTTCATCGACATCACGAACTCGTCACGCCGGGTATAGACAAAGGTCAGTTTTTCGTGGGATTCGGCGTAATAGATATCGTGAATATTGGTGACGATAATCCGTTTATCTTTGACCAGATTGATGGTCATCGGCGCCGGGCGGTTATCGCCGCCGGCATGGGTAGGCAACTGCTGTTGCTGCCAGGCCGCCTCCAGTTTTTGCAGCATGCCGACAATGCGGGTTTCATGGTAGGGCTTGAGGATATAGTCGAACGCTTCCAGTTCAAACGCCTCCACCGCATGATTCTTATACGCGGTGATGAAGACGATCAATGGCTTATGGGCAAACTGGCTGATGTTTTTCGCCAGCATCACCCCATCCAGCGATGGAATGTTGATATCAAGGAAGATCACATCCACCCGGTTATCCTGCAGGTATTTCAGCACATCGAGGCCATCGTCAAACACGGCGTCGACCTCGATCTGACTGTGTTGTTTAATCAGCCAGCTCAGCTCCTGCTGCGCCAGAAATTCATCTTCGACAATGATCGCTTTCACGCTTTTCTCCTACCGCCAGCCCCGTTCACGAGGGAAACGCCACCATACTGTCCGAACGGTTGACGTTGTCCCGGGTGATAAAAAATTCAATTTCCGTGCCGGGGTTGAGCCGGCGAATCCGCAGCCCCTCACCATACAGCAGTTTAATCCGGTGATGCACATTGAGCAGGCCAATCTTGTTGCCCGGCAGTTCATTGCGCTCGACGCGGGCGATCACCTCATCACTGATGCCGCTGCCGGTATCCCGAACCGCCACCCGAATGCGTTCCCCTTGCTCCTGAATACTCAGCGTCACCACGCCCTTGCCTTTACAAGGCCGGATGCCGTGCACAATCGCGTTTTCAATCAGCGGCTGAATCAACAGGCTGGGAATATGGCAACTGACTTCTTCATCAATGTCGTAAATCACCGTCAGCTTGTCGCCGAAACGGGCCTGCTCAATGGCGATATAATCCTTGACCTGATAAAGCTCGCTTTTAATATCAATCAGTTCCTCGTCATTGCGCTCCAGGTTATAGCGCAGATAACGCGACAAATTGATAATCAGCTGACGCGCCGTATCCGGGTTCAGCCGGATAGAGGTGGAAATGGCATTAAGCGCATTAAACAGGAAATGCGGGTTGATTTTACTTTGCAGCGCCCGCAATTCGGCCCGGTTGGCCATATCGCGCAATTGTTCGGCCCGCGAGACTTCAAGCTGGGTGGAAATGATCTGCGACAGCCCGATCGCCATCTCTTTCAACGACCAGGTGATACGATGCGCCCGCCGGTAATAGATCTTGAGCGTGCCGGTCACTTCGCCTTTTTCCCGCAGCGGAATCACGATCATCGAATGAATTTCCGGGGTACGGTAGGCCTCATCGTTATTTTTGATGATGATCTTCCCGCTCTTTAACGCCAGTTGGGTGGTCGGGCTGAGATCGCGATCGCCGCTGTGGTAATTCTCCTCCCCTACCCCAACGTAGGCCAGTACCTGCGAAGTATTGGTGATCGCCACCGCGTCGGCATCGATGTCACGGCGGATAATATCGCATACCGTACTCAATGACTGGCTATTGATATGGCGGAATAGAGGTAGCGTTTTGTTGGCGATATCCAGCGCCAGTTTGGCCTGTTGGGCGGCAATCGCCTCCTTTTCCCCTTCCACGCTGCGCACCAGCAGCACAATCAGGCCAATGCTGACCGCCCCCAGAATCATCGGAATAGCGATGTGGGCGACGATATCCAGCCCCAGCGAGAACGGCCGCGCCCACAGCACCACCAGCAACATGGTCAGCGACTCGCACAGCATGCCGCCGGCAATACCCACGCTCCAGTGGCGATCGCGCGGAATACGCCGGTGAATCCAGGCGGACATAAACCCGGCCACAATACTGGTGATCAGACAAGGTATCGAGGTAATGCCATGAATATCGATCAGATAGCGGTGCACACCGGCGATGACCCCGGTGGTGATGCCGACCCACGGCCCAAACAGGATACCGCCGGACATCACCGCCACCACCCTTACGTTGACCAGCGAACCTTCCACATTGATGCCGGACCAGGTGCTAAACAGCGCGAACAGAGAAAAAATAGCGGTGACCACGGCCAGGTCAAAGCGGGAATGCTCGTCCTGCTGAAGCAACTGGCGGAAATGACGGGTTCGCGTCAGGAAAAACAGGCAAATAAGCATCAATGCCGCACGGTCGTACACCGCCAGCAACATGTCAAAGGTCGAACGCACGGGAATCTCACAACACAAGCAGTCGAATGCCCATCATAAAACAGCGGGCAAGCGCTGCCAAACCGGTTTACAGGCAGGGATAGCCCCTGCCTGAACGCGCCGCTCGCCGCACACGGCGGAAAACGGGCCGAAGAAAAAAATCAGCGCTCGCCGCCGCCAAGCCGGCGCTGTAATTGATCGCGAAGATTAGGCGGCGTGCCTTTGATGGTCAGGGTATCGGTAGCCGCATCCCAGAAAATGCGTTCGCCCAGCAACAGCGCGTCAAAATTGATGCTAAGCCCGCCGCCGCTGCCGGCGAACTTGGTCAACTGGCGCAGCGTGCCGCGATCCGCCGGAAAACTCTCTTCCAGCTCATAGCCCTGCTCGGCCGTGAACGCCTGAAACGTCTTGTCGCCCAGCGGCGGCAACTCGTTCGACAGCGCTTCCAGTTCAATCTCTTCGCCCGCCTGCAACTGCTCGTTGCAGTAACTGTACACTTGCTGACGGTATTGCTGACGCTCGTTCTTGTCCAGTTCGGCGTCGGCGCAATAGTCATCCACCGCCTTCAGCAGCCCCTTGTTCTGCGCTTTGGTATCCAGCCCTTCCGCCGCAGCCAGAAAATCCATAAAAAAATCAGATACTTTGCGGCCGACACGGCCTTTGAGGAAGGTCAGGTAGCGAGTCGACTCCGGGCTGGTTTCCCATTCGGTCAGGTCGATGCGCGCCACGATATCCGCATGGTGGATGTCCAGATAATGGGTACTGCTGATATCCAGCTGTTCGTTGACCCGCAGGCTGTTGCAACTGTTCAGCACCGCAATCAGCAGGTACTCCACCGCCAGGTAGCGATACTGACAGAACAGCACCACGCCGCCTTCGGCGAACGGGTATTTGGCCAGTTCATCACGTAACCGGCCGGTGGCGGCGCGGGATAATGCCAGAAAGTCATCATCGCCCTTGCGACAGGAACGCAATGCCGTCGCCAGTTCGCTCTCTTCATTAAACAGGCCGTACGCCTTGCTTTTGGCGCTGTAAACGCGGTGCAGTTCCGCCATCATATCGCTGACCGCGCCGTTCACGGTCAACAGCGAATCCCGCAGCACCATCTCCAGTGACTGCTCGTCGCGCTTGATCAACTGGTGCAGGGCAATCTGGTCGATATCCAGACTCATGGTAAACTCTCCTTCTAGTAAGGCGCGTATTCAAGCACCTGACGTTTCGGCATGCAACTCAAAGCATCCCGGTTCTGACGATCATCATTGATAAAAGTGCGGAAAACCACGCCCCTATACGGTAATATATTTGCCTTTCATCACCTGAGATACACGATTTTATGCCACAATCATCCCGTTACAGTGACGAGCAAATCGAACAGCTGCTGTCTGATCTGGTCAATGTGCTGGAAAAGCACCACACCCCGACCGATCTCGCACTGATGGTGCTCGGCAACATGGTCACCAATCTGCTCAATACCAGCATCGCTAATCCGAAACAACGCGAAGCGCTGGCTGGCTCGTTTGCCGACGCGTTGCAGGCGTCCATAAAAACCAACGACATCCACTGATACCGGCCCGTTTATGGTAACCAACCGTCCGCGCTACCGTGAAAAAGTCTCCCAGATGATCAGCTGGGGGCACTGGTTCGCCCTGTTCAACATTCTGCTCGCGCTGGGGCTGGGTAGCCGCTATCTGTTCGTTGCCGACTGGCCGTCGTCGCTGGCCGGGCGAGTCTATTCGCTGGTGAGTTGGCTGGGACATTTCAGCTTTATCGGTTTTTCAGCCTACCTGCTGATCATTTTCCCGCTGACATTTATTGTGATGTCGCAGCGCTTGCTGCGCTTCCTGTCCGCCGCGCTCGCCACCACCGGGCAGACGCTGCTGATTGTCGATGCCGCGGTGTTCGGCCGCTTCCATTTGCACCTGAACATGACCGTCTGGGATCTGGTGACCAACCCGGATCAAAGCGAGATGGTGCGCGACTGGCAGTTGCTGTTTATCAGCGTGCCGGTGATCTTCATGGTAGAGATGCTGTTCGGCACCTGGTGCTGGCAGAAGTTACGCAGCCTGGGTCGACGCCATTTCGCCAAGCCGCTGGCGGCGGTATTCATCGTCGCGTTTTGCCTGTCTCACCTGATGTACATCTGGGCGGACGCCAACTTCTACCGGCCGATTACCATGCAGCGCGCCAATCTGCCGCTCTCCTACCCGATGACGGCGCGTCGTTTCCTGGAAAAACACGGCCTGCTCAACGCGCAGGAGTATGAACGTCGCCTGGCGTTGCAGGGCAACCCCGACGCGGTATCGGTGGAATACCCGCTCAGCGACATCAGCTTCCGCGACGCCGGCAGCGGCTACAACCTGCTGCTGGTGGTGATGGACAGCGTACCGGATCAGGATACGCCCCGCTCCATGCCTAATCTGGCGCGCTTCGCCGAAGCAAACGTACGCTTCAGCAACCATTTCAGCGCCGGAACCCAGCAGGATGGCGGTCTGTTCAACCTGTTTTATGGCATCTCCACCACCTACATGGATGGCGTGCTGGGCAGCAGCAAACCGTCGGCGCTGATCAACGCACTGAGCCAGCAGGGCTACCAGTTCGGCCTGTTCTCGGCCAGCGGATTCAGCAGCCCGCTTTACCGTCAGGCGTTGTTGTCCGACTTTTCGCTGCCGCCGGCACAGCCGCAGAGCGATGAGGCCATTACCACCCAGTGGACCAAATGGCTGGATAACAATACCGATGCACGCTCTCCGTGGTTCTCGTTTATCGAATTCAACCACAGTGAGCTTAGCAGCAACGGCCGCCCGGTTTCGGCCAACGACCAACAACGCCGTTATCGTCAGGACACCGCCAGCATTGATGAACAGATCGATCGCATCATCACTACGCTGCGCGAGAAAAACCTGCTCGACAAAACGGTGGTGGTGATTACTGCCGAGCAAAGCAGCGCCGAGCGTCTCAAAGACGACGACCCGTCGCCGATGAACCGCGAACATCGTCAGGTGCCGCTGGTCGTGCACTGGCCGGATACCCCGGCGCAGACCATCAGCAAAATGACCGACCCGAAAGACGTGATGACCACGCTGATGCAGCGTCTGCTGCATGTGAAAACCGCAACCGAGGATTACTCTCAGGGTGAGGACCTGTTCAGCGCCGAGCGCCGCACCAACTGGCTGCTCAACGGGGACAACAATGCGCTGACCATCATCACGCCACAGCAGGTTATTGTGTTGGGACGCAACGGCAACTACCGTGCTTACGACGCCAGCGGTCGGCTATTGCCAAACGAAAAACCCCAGCTGGGGCTGCTCTTGCAGGTGCTGACGACCGAACGGCGATTTATTGCCAACTAACTGCCTAAATCTAAAGCAGTCGTTCGGGGCGGCTATTGCAATCGGGTCAGGAAACGGTAGTATAGCGGCCCATAGCATCGGCACGTAGCGCAGCCTGGTAGCGCACCGTCATGGGGTGTCGGGGGTCGGAGGTTCAAATCCTCTCGTGCCGACCAAATAGTACTTCCGTAAGTACCGGTTACTAACGGAAACCCCACAGAAACCCGCATCCTCTCTGAGTTTGCGGGTTTTTTGTTGCCTGTTATCTGCCGGGATACCCCGTTTACAGCCGGAAACTTTGGGCTCGCCCCCTTAAGTGGGAATCGCTTTAAAAACGGAACCCAACGGACACACTGTTTTACCCTCCTTTTCTCCTGCTAACTTGCTCCATTCGCCCACAGAAACTACAATGTATACAAAATAAACAATGTAGTGAGGTATACATCATGGGTGTTATGTCGGTTCGCTTGAATGACAACGCCTCCGCCCAGTTAGACGCGCTGGCAAAGGCGACGGGGCGTACACGCTCTTTTCTCGCAGGTCAGGCTATTGAAGAGTATCTCGCACGGGAAGCCTGGCAAATTGCCGAGGTTGAGCAAGCGATTAAAGAGGCTGACGCGGGTGATTTTGTTGCGGCTGATGAAATGGGCAAGCTGTTTCAAAAACTAGGTGCAACAACGCATGGAAATTAAATGGCTGCGCAAAGCTGCCGCCAATCTGGAAGCCGAATACCACCATATTGCACAGGATGATCCGCAGGCAGCCGGTCAGTTTGTCAGTGAGGTCAGACGATTAACACAACTCCTGCCAGAGCAGCCATCACTGGGGCGACCGGGTCGCGTTCCAGGCACACGCGAACTGGTGTTATCGCACTATCCCTATATCATCCCCTACCGTGTCAAAAACAACACCATTCAGATCTTACGCATTTTCCACACCCACAGGCGTTTACCGTCCACATGGTGAGTAGTGAAACTGGCCGCTCACGGGTTACAGCAAAACGATACGCAATAAAGTACGCAGCATCATGCGTCATTTTCAGTGCGTACCACGGCGCAAACATCCTTACTCCATGTGCGGTTAGCTTTTGTTCGTGTATTTCCTGTTTCGTCCGGTGCTAAATGTTCAGCCTGTTATCAGATAGGTAAATTACGCAATGTCGCCCTACCCTTTGGAGACTACGGAAAACCTGAGTTTCAGGATCGATAAACGCGAGGGTGCACGCGTAAAGAGAGGCTGGAAACTTCGCCAGCGTTGTGATTACGCTATTACTGCGCAAAACGGAACCGAACGGTAGTAATGCGCAAAAATGTAGGATTGCTATACCTATACTGACTTATGCTTGATCTGGCGTTATCGTTATTACTTGGACCAATCAAATTTACTTGCCAGAAGCGGGCATTGAACGCGTTACGATATGCTTATGATTGTGTTAGAGCAACTAATATCGAAACATTAGATTGTATGTGCCTAATAAATCTGTGAAAATATTGCCAATAACTAGATGTAGTGTCCTTATAACATGCATATAATTTTTGGAGACTAAGAATGCCACGCAAAAACCGGAGCAAAAATACAAATATCGAACTTACGTTAGATGATATTGAACTGATAAATAAAATTAAGAAATTTAAAACCCAGACCACCTGTTTTTTTAATAACAAAGGCGGTGTTGGAAAAACAACGCTGGTTGCGAATTTAGGTGCTGAACTATCGATTAATTTTGGCGCAAAAGTATTGGTTGTTGATGCAGATCCTCAATGTAATCTTACTCAATATGTGCTAACAGATACAGAAACGCAACAACTTTACAGCCAAGATAATCCTGACAGCATATACACTGTCATAAGGCCATTATCCCTTGGTAAAGGATATGAAAGCGACCTCCCAATTCGTAATGTTGAAAGTTTCGGCTTCGATATAATCGTTGGAGATCCACGACTTGCTCTTCAAGAAGATTTATTAGCTGGCGATTGGAGAGATGCTAAGGGCGGTGGTATGCGAGGAATTCGAACAACATATGTATTTGCGGAGTTAGTTAAGAAAGCTCGTGAATTAAATTATGATTTTGTTTTCTTCGATATGGGACCTTCACTTGGAGCAATTAACCGCGCGGTATTACTTGCAATGGAATTTTTTGTGGTTCCTATGTCAATCGATGTTTTTTCATTATGGGCAATAAAAAATATTGGATCGACTGTTTCAATTTGGAAAAAGGAACTTGACACAGGAATAAGACTATCAGAAGAACCAAGTGAATTATCGCAGTTATCTCCACAGGGGAAATTGAAATTTCTTGGCTATGTGACACAACAGCATAAAGAGCGTTCAGGATATGATACTGTTCGTTTGGAAAACACTGAAGAAATAAAAACCAAGCGTCGTGTTCAAGCATATGAGGACATTGGTGAAAGTTTCCCATCCAAGATAACTGAATATTTATCAAAGCTATATGCAGAAAAGTCAATGAACCCACACTTAGGCGATGTCAGGCATTTAGGCAGCTTAGCTCCAAAATCTCAGTCTCAACATGTACCAATGATTTCCGTTTCAGGTACAGGAAATTATACAAGGTTAAGGAAAAGTGCGAGAGAATTATATCGTGATATTGCACGTCGTTATTTAGAAAACATTCAAGAAGCTAATAGCGAGAAATAAAGACATGATTTACAATGAAGATTTAATAAATGATCTTTCACAACAAAAAGTTGTTTTGTTTTTAGGATCTGGTGTCTCTTCAAGTGTGAATCTAGATGCAGTTAACAGATTTAAAGGGTGGCCAGATTTTTTAGAGGATGCAGCCAAGGATAGAAATAACACATTAAAAAGACAGATCAAAAATTTATTAAAAGCCAAAGACTACTTGTTAGCCTGTGAATTATTGCAAGCAGATTATGGCGATACATGGGAAAGAAAAGTTACAGAAGAATACGGACGTGCGGCTCAGCCATCTGCATTACATAAAGCTTTAATTTCTTTAAGGCAAAGAATAATTCTCACAACGAATTTTGATAAGTTGGTCGAAAGTGCATGGGCTTCATCATTAGCTGATGGTGAAAGACATTTCAAAGTAATATCAAAAGTAGATAACGATATTTTCAAGGTTTTAAAAGAGCATGACACGTCTTATATCATTAAGATTCATGGCTCAATTGATGATGTCAGTAATATAGTTTTTTCTCGTTCGCAATATATAAGACTTGCATTTGGAAATGAAAACTATTCATTATTTTTAGATTCGCTTTTATTAAATTATACTTTTCTCTTTGTTGGTTTTTCAATGGACGACCCTGCTATTACATCATTAATGGAGTTGTATGCATATAAATATCCTAAGTCACGCCCGCATTATATCATCACAAGCAATAAAATACCTCAAAATATCCGAGATATACATAGAACCCTGAGGAAATTAATTGTTATACCATACGATCAAAAAAATAACCATGAAGAACTACCTAAGCTGATTGAAACTATGGTGGGAAAAGTAGATTTGAAGGTTAAAGCTAATATCGCAACATTGCTAGCAAAAACAACATAATTTAAGCCATTTGAATCGCCATGTCCAATTTAGACTTTTTTATGCCATTTATAATCAAGGACAACGTCCTGTCTTCGCTCTTAGCAGCTAAGGCACTATCGCTGGCAGTTTTGCGCCAAGATCCGACGTTATAAGCCTTGCTATGAGTTAGTAATCAGGGCATGCCATCAGCAATTTCACTTTAACTTGGTGTTCCCGGAATGGCTTCGATCACTGTAATTGGCCGTAATACCAACGCTCGCCTGTGAACCACTCATCTGGGTCGTCACCGCCATGATATTCAAGTGCAATACCCAATTCCTGCACACCGTTTGGAAGAATAAGCCCCCATTCTTCAGCAAGACTACGTTTTTCGAGAAGTTCCGATGAACTATTTTCAGTGCTACCTTCTGATATGAAGCCCTGAAAGTAATCCTCAGAGCGGAACAGACATACCTCGCTGGTAAACATATCCGGGAGGCAGATTACAGCAGTAATTCGTGGGCAGTACTCCCAATCTGCCGTTGCGAGCATTAAATTAGAACATGCATTGATTAAAGATTGAGCGCAGTCTGCCTTAATTTTCTGATTACTATACTTCTCTTCCACAAGATTAATATTCACAGGTATTTTGTAGTTCCAGTAGTGCTGGTCTTCTGAAAAAACGGCGCGGTTTGGATTATGGAAGGTTTCTGCCCAACGATTAAGAGCTGTTATACGCGGGGAATATTCCTGATTTTTGTGCGGTAATCTTTGCTGAGGCGCCTGCTCATATATTTTATGCTCCTTATCTACTTAACGGATTCATGCTATCCTCTCACATTTAGCATTTTCCTAGCCCAATAGATTAGCTTATAGTCATTCATTGTCACGGGCAATATTCATTGCATTGAAAGCCATAACCTCCGCTCCATTCTCCTCTGGTTGACCGAGACCGCTGTTGGACAATTTTGTGCCAGCAGCGGACATTACTAACTTTATGACGAGTTAATTAATGGGGTAAGGACAGACGGTCAAAAAATGATTAATAAACATTAGCATATGAAGATAAGCGTCAACCGTTATAGCTTGAGGAGCGCTGCAAATTCCTTGTGCTTTCTTGTAGCCCATTCGGGCTTGATGGAAAGCATTAGATGATACTGTTTTCGGAAATATACATCTCTGAACGTTCTGTCTGGAGAGCTATTCAAAGCCGCATAGCTTGAAGCCATACCACGTACACCACAGTCAGTGAACCAATAAAGGATGTCTTCGTCACTACGGGTCACATTACGCTCCCTTTCGATGCCTCTTTCACTGACGATGAAATGGTATTCCTCCCCATGAATTTCCAGATGTGGAGTAGCGAGACCATCAGGTTTGTCAGGGATGATGAAGTAATGATTTGGCCTTACTCCTCCACCAAGTTGCTGACCAATTTTAAGGAGCTCCGCTCTCAGTTCTTCGATTGTTTTCATCGGAATATGCTTTTCTTGTATTTCAGCCACTCATCCCAGACGAATTCTGCGTCAATATCAGGATAGCCGCGGTCCCTAACCATCTCCTTTGCAATTTCCTCTGGCAGTTGAACGGCGGTAGCATCATCGCGTATTGACTCAATTTCTTGCCGGGTCAATTCACGACCAGCTTCCTTCTCTTTTGCCTCCAACAATACGACCAGCGCAGGGATGAATACTATAGTCATTTTTTGTTCAACTCTGATATTTCAACATAAAGCAGATAGCTACTCTTCAGGATAATTATCGACTTTTCACGATAAAACTTCAGGCTTACATAGAGTCGTCCCTAAGATGCTTCGGCTACCGCGTATCGCCTGTAGGACTTTGACCGGCATGTGAGGCACTACCTACACGTTACATCAGGCGCCGCAAGGTTAAACTTGTCCTTTCTGGCCCGTTGTTGCGATATTCAAATCACTCAAGGGATACGTTGTAGTCATCGATAACCCACATTAAAACTACTCTTGGTGTATCTTTTGTACTAATTCTGAAGTTGCGCTTCAGCCGCTGCACGATCATCACCGTAGAGAGTTCGTTACCCAAATATGAGATAGTCAATTTTTTCCCCATGTTCTTATCGGTAATATCCTCCAATCGCTCGCCACATCTATCCGTAAGATAAATGCCTAAGCTATCCGCCCCCATTTCATCCTGCCTCACGTAATGAATGGACTTTATGCACGACGAATCGAAGATATGATTTTGGGTTCCAACCGAAAATTTAAACTCCCCTTTTTCTGCATACGACGCAAATGGTATGAGTAAAGACAAACATAATAAGCCGATCTTACTAGACATTTTATCCTCTATTATGGGAGAAAAACCGCTATGGACCGCCCCAGGACATGGCGAAACCTCAGAAAGAAATTTGCGAACATAATAATACGCTTTGGTTGCATACCAACGTCCTGGATAGATGTGCCGGGCGATAATACCAGACGTTGAATTAAGCTTCGCACATTCATCTGTAAGTCACAGGGAAAACTGGCTTATGAAATGTGGTAAATGCTTAGCGTCTTTATCAGCAGCGCGTAAACGATGCTGCACAAACGAGTTTTCTCACGCACTTCCTGCACATTCCAGGTTTTCAATTCCATTCTATTCCACTCGCTTCCCGAATTGATCGACGACTATCTCGCCATCCTCTTTGGTAAATTCCCCTTGCTGCGCATCGGGTAAAATATCCAGCACCACCTCTGACGGGCGGCACAAGCGGGTGCCAAGCGGCGTCACGACAATCGGGCGGTTGATAAGAATCGGGTGCGTCAGCATGAAGGAGATCAATTGCTCATCGCTGAACCTATCTTCGGCCAGCCCCAGTTGTGCATAAGGCTCTACATTTTGACGTAATAGCGCCCGGGGGCTGATCCCCATTGCGGAGATTAATCTGACCAGTTCGTCTCTCGACGGGGGTGTTTCAAGATAGTGAATGATGGTGGGTTCGACACCGCAATTACGAATCAGCGCCAGTGTATTACGGGAGGTTCCGCACGCGGGATTATGGTAGATGGTAATGTCTGTCATCGCTTTTCTCTTCAAACGGGTCTGCGGTGTACCACCGCGCAAGTCAGATGGAAAGACGCAGCGCCAGGGCGGTCAGCGTCACAAACAGTACAGGAAATGTCATCACCGCACCAACGCGAAAGTCATCTCCCCATTTGATACGGTTCTCTTTCTGCGCCAGTACGTGTAGCCACCGCAACGTAGCAAGGCTACCGATGGGTGTCAGCTTTGGTCCTAAATCACAGCCGATGATGTTGGCGTAAATCATCGCGTCACGGATCACCAGCCAAAGCAGCCCGGCAAAGACAGCAGCAACCAGACTGACAGGCACGCCCAGCGTTTCTGGTACGAAAAAGTCAGTCAGCAACAAAACACCCCCGTTGTAAACCATTCTCGTGCCGGCATGTATTAGCGCCGTCAGAATAATGAACAAGAGAGACAGTTCGCCGCGTTAACGAGAGTACGGGTCATCGGGAGCGGTTGACCGCAAGATTTCCCCCTCAAATTTCCACAAAAAACTTCTATTCTGGTCGCCAATGTTGGTTACCATGGATGTCCGTTGCTACAGGCACATAGACCCGCGGCTGCAATTAAACCGCATCAAAGCACAGTCGGAGAAAGTGTGATGTAGTGGATAACACGGACTCACAATCATAACAAAGAGAACCTGTGTCGCCGGTTGTTAAACATTAGCGTGTATCCGATGTGGTACGGTTGAGAACTTAAGGAACGGGGAGATTTGATTTCATGGCGGATAATCTGATTAAGCGCATTTCAGCCTCGCTGGAAACGGAAAAGACGTTGAAAGGGCTGGTCAGACAGTTACTGCAGACGCTTGAACTGGTGACGAATATGGAATCGACCTATCTTACGCGCATCGAGTCGGAGCGTAATCTGCAGCACGTTGTCTTCTCGCATAACAGCAAAAAGATGCAGATTCCTGAAGGGCTGTCGGTTCCCTGGGGAGATTCGTTGTGCAAACGGGCGCTGGATGAAGGACGACGCTATATGTGCAACGTGCCAGAACACTGGGGAGACTCGCAAGCCGCGCGAGAACTCGATATCGCAGCCTATGTCAGTACGCCCGTGTTGTTAGACGATGGTTCGCTATACGGTACGCTCTGTGCCGCCAGTACGCAAAATCAACCGATTAACGAACGTAGCCAGCAAATCCTGCAGCTTTTTGCCGAACTGATCGCGCAGTACATTCAGAAAGAACAACTGTTGCAGCAACTGCAGGAAGCGAATGAAGCGCTGACCACCGTTTCTTATACCGATGAGTTGACCCGGCTGCCAAACCGTCGTTCCATTTTTAATCAGCTACATCAGCTTTTTTCGCGGGCGCACTATACCGGGCGATACGTCATTATTGCGTTTGTTGATCTGGATGGTTTCAAGCACATTAATGATCATTACGGGCATAAGGTTGGCGATACCTTCCTGTTTGAAGTCGGTCAACGTCTGCAACAGGGGATACACGCCGGCGACGTGCTTGGGCGTCTGGGCGGCGATGAATTTATCGTGGCGGGCTTTGGCGCGGCAACCCTTGCGGAATCGCTGACCATCTCACAGTCTCTCAAGACGCGGCTGACGGCGCGGTTGATAGGGTGCTTTGAGCTTAACACCTGCCGCATCGATTACGCCGGAGCCAGTATCGGGGCGATTGCGGTTAATCCGGTAACGGTCACCCCAGATGATGCGATGCGAGAAGCGGATGCAGTCATGTACGAAGAGAAGAAACGCCGGAAAAGCGTACAACTGTGCATGTAAACGCAAAGAGAGAAACGCCCGTCAGCAACTGGGCGTTTATTATAACAGACCAATGAACTCATCTCTCTTTCAGCCGAATAACCGGAAAAAAATAAACGGATGGTATCGAATTTTTCATCTGCCGATTGAATTTTTCGTCTGCTGATTGAAAGCGCATTGAAGGAATAATTAAAGCGCAGCCCATTATACTAAGCACGTCCCTGCCGGCAGAAATCAGGCACCCCAGCGTGTACTGAAAAATCAATATAATGCGCCATACAATAAAGTGTGTTTTCATCAGCGAACGCCGCAGGCGGAGTAAGTGATAGAGTCAGATAAACGCCCCGGCAGCGCCAATATACTACTCATTACGCGGATCATTATTTACCGCACCAACAGCACATTGGTTTATTAATAAAATTTAAATAATTCCATCTCTGCCGTTTTTATTTTTTATATAGTCATCACGGAAAATAACCCTGTATGACGAATAATGTCGTCACAATACAATTCACGCGCCACGCTAAGATATTTAGGTGATATTAATTTGCCATTTTCACATCTTGTGCCATCTTTTATAAAACATAAAATAACCTTATTTGTGAGGTAACCCTATGTCGCTACACATTTATTATCCTTCTGCTGTTTTCCCGCCATATTCGTTGCCTGAACACAGAGTGTCCTCTTCTTATATCGCTGATTATCATGGCGAGTATTACTACCTGCCCATGCAAAAACATGGGCCATAATCACCAATATGCAGGCCGTATTTTACTGTATTCACGATTATCTCTGGAGAACTTCATGAAAAGATTCGCTTTTGCAGTTGGTTTGATGTTCCCGCTGAGCGTCATGGCAGCCACGGCTGTCGATAATCAGCATAAAGAAACCAAAGTCGGCGAGCAGTTTGAAGTGACGCTGCCGGCCAACCCCAGCACCGGTTATACCTGGGCGATTAAAAAATTGCCGGATATCGTCGTGCTGACCGGCAAAACCTACAAACCCGGCGCCGACTGCCACGACAAAGTCGGATGCGGCGGCCATGAGATGTTTCACTTCAAGGCGGTGAAAGCAGGTACAGGCGAAATCGACCTGTCCTATGCCCGCCCGTGGGAAAAACAACCTCAGCCTGATGATAAAGAAGCGGTTATTAAGGTGACCGTCAAGTAACGCTCGCTTGTCGTTGGGCGACGTTTGGTACACTCGGCGTCCAACGCCCTCGCCTGACGGCATCCGTTAGCGTCGTATTACTCCTCCGCGCCAGACATCGTTTGCTGGCGCGTATCCCATTGCGCCTGCGCGGCCAGCACCGCATCAATGTTCTTTTCGGCCCAGTGCGCCAGCGTAGCGACTGTTTCCGTCAGCGTATCGCCCAGCGGGGTCAACGCATACTCGACCGTGACCGGCACCGTATTGAACACCTGACGCGAAATCAGCCCATCCCGCTCCAGCTTACGCAACGTCTGGGTCAACATCTTTTGCGTAATCCCTTTGATGCCGCGCTTCAGCGCATTAAACCGAACAGGTGTGTGCGTTTGTTCCAGCCGTGCCAGCACCAGCAATGCCCATTTGTCCGCCAATCGCTCCAGCACCATACGGGTAGGACAACGATCCTCATAAATATCATAGACATATTTCACTTCTTCCTGCTCTGTCGCCGCCATATAGGTACCCCCGAGTAAACTAAGTCTCACGCGGGTGCGTTCTTCCGCCCCACCTGAATAAGGTTTATAAACATACTTAGTCTATCTCAGAAACCTGATTAACGGCGAGAGCACGGGCAAACGCCCTTCTGCACCGATTCAAGCATCGTCGTGATTTTTCACCTGTAAAATGAAGGATATGTAATGACATTCAACGCATTATCGAAAAAATTCGCCGGCAAGATGCTGCTGCTGGCGGCCCTGACTGGCGTCAGCCTGACCACGATGGCCGCGTCTCAAGATCCGCATGCCGTTGCGGTGGCTAGCGATGCAGAATTTGTCGCGGTAGGTAAATCCTACAATGTCGATTTTGGCGACCAGAAGTTCCGTCTGGATTTCACCTCAGCCAAAGAGATGGTTTTCACCTCTCCGGATGGTAAGAATACGGCAAAAGTGGATATTACCGTCACGCCGATCGGCCATGACGTCTATATGATTTACTGGTCGCGCCGGGCCGGACAACATGTTGTCCATGTAGATGATTTCCGCAACGGCATCGCCTATACCAATATTTTCCTGCCAGACGGTTCGGCTTCCCGCCGCAAAGGCACGCTGGTCGAAATTAAATAATCCAGACAGATAACGGCCGGGCGACGCATGTTCTGCCGTGCCCGGCATACCGCAATCTCTTTGCCTGATGCCGCCGCGAGTTTATCACTACCTTTAACCGGTTATTTTAAGTCACCATTACCGATGGATTGCCCCTCCGGTTCCGGCACGCCATGCCAGCATGCCACCCGGTGTCCAGCGGCAATGTCGCGTAACGGCGGCGCAGCGGCGCGGCACTGTTCGCTCGCCTGAAGGCAACGGGCATAAAACGGGCAACCGGCCGCCGCCGACCCGCCTGACTCGGCGACAATCGGCTCATCCGGCGTAACCGCGCGCGGATCCGGTATCGGGATTGATGCCAGCAGCATACGGGTGTAGGGATGTGTCGGATGCAGATACAACTGTTCCGCGGGCGCTTCCTCGACCAGCCGCCCTTGATACATCACCCCAATCCGATCCGAAATATGGCGCACCATCGACAGGTCATGGGCAATAAACAGATACGTCAGCCCCCGCTCCTGCTGTAAGTCCTGCAACAGATTAACCACCTGCGCCTGCACCGACACATCCAGCGCCGACAGCGGTTCATCGCACACCACGAATTGCGGATTCACCGACAACGCCCGGGCAATACAAATACGTTGTCGCTGGCCGCCGCTGAACTCGTGGGGAAAACGATTTAGGTGTTCCGCCTTCAACCCCACCCGATTCAGCAATTCCAGCGTGCGCGCCTGTCGCTCATCTCGCGCATAGCCGTGAATCCGCATCGGTTCGGCGATCAGTTGCGCCACCGTCATCCCCGGATTGAGTGAGGAATACGGGTCCTGAAAAATAGCCTGCACGCGCCGGCGAAACGGCTTTAACGACGATTCCGGCAACGCGCTGATAAGCTCGCCGTCAAAATGGATCTCCCCGGCGGTAATCTCGACCAGCCGCAGCAGGCTACGTCCGAGGGTCGATTTGCCGCAGCCCGACTCGCCCACCAGCCCGTAGGTTTCGCCCGGCCAGATGTCAAAACTGACGCCATCCAGCGCCCGCACCGGTTGACCTTGTTTGCGCCAGCCCCGCCGCACGGCGTAGTGCTTTTTGAGTTCACGGATACGCAGCAGCGGTTGTCGGTTACTCTGCATGTCGCGCCTCCGTGGAATCCGCCAGCCAGCACTGCACCCAGTGATGATCGCCACACTGTCGCCGGTCCGGCTGCTGCTGGTCGCACACCGCCATACGCTGCGGACAACGCGCGGCAAACGGGCAGCCGGTCGGCGGATGCAACAACCCCGGCGGAGCGCCCTCAATCGGCGACAGCCGCCGACGCACGTCGTCATGCCGCGGCAACGACGCCAGCAATCCCCGGGTGTAAGGGTGTGCCGGTCGGTAGAAAATATCTTCCACGTCCCCCTCTTCCATCACCAGACCGCCATACATCACCACCACCCGAGAACAAAGCTGCGCGACCACGCCTAAATCGTGGGTAATCAGCATGATGGCGGCGCCGGTTTGCCGTTGCAGCTGTTTAAGCAAGCGAAGAATCTGCGCCTGAATAGTGACATCCAGCGCGGTGGTGGGTTCATCGGCAATCAGCAGCGCCGGGTGGCAGGACAGCGCGATGGCGATCATCACCCGCTGGCGCATACCGCCGCTGAATTCGTGCGGATACTGATCGTAGCGCTGCTCGGCATCAGCAATGCCCACCTGTTGCAGCATGGCGATCGCCCGCAGCCTGGCGGTTTTCTTATCGAGCCGCTGATTGCGCATCAGGATGTCGCGCATCTGCCGTCCAACCGTCAGCACCGGGTTAAGCGCCGTCATGGAATCCTGAAAAATCATGGCGATATCGTTACCCCGCAGTCGCCGCAGCGCCCCGGGGCTATAACCGGCCAGGTCGTCGCCGCGAAAGCGGATCTGCCCGCCGACGATACGGCCGTTGCCGCCCAGCAGTTGAATCACCGATTTGCAGGTGACGCTTTTTCCGCAGCCGGATTCGCCAACGATACCGACGATTTCACCCGCTTTGACGCTGAAACTGACGCCGCGCACCGCCTGCACTTCCCCATCGCGGGTGAAAAAGGAGGTACGCAGATTGTCAATCGACAACAGATCTTCACTCGACGGCTCTTTATTCGACAAGAATGCGTTACCCATTAATGCCTCACTCATCGCGTTGCGCCCCCGGCTCAAAAGCGGTGCGGAACACATCGCCCAGCACGTTGAAACTGAGCACCGTCAGTAGGATCAACATGCCGGGGAACAGCGCCAGCCAGGTGGCGTCGCCAATATAGGCCTGCGCATTGTTGAGCATGCTGCCCCAGGAGGCGTTGGGCTGTTGCACGCCCAGCCCGAGAAAGCTGAGCGTGGATTCCATCAGGATCGCCGAGGCGATATTCAGCGTCGCCGCCACCATAATGGTCGGCAGAATATTGGGGATAATATGACGCAGGATGATACGCCACGCCCGTTCGCCGGATGCGCGCGCGTACAGCACATATTCCCGCTCTTTCAGCGACAGGGTTTCCGCCCGCACCAGCCGCGACAAGTTCATCCAGGTCAGCGCGCTGATGATCAAAATGATGTTGGCGACCCCCGGCTTAAGATAGGCATTCAGCACCAGCAGCAAAAAGAAGGCAGGGATCGACATCAGCATATCCACCGCCCGCATCAGCACCGTATCCAGACGGCCGCCGACGTAGCCGCTGACGGTCCCCACCAGCGTGCCGATCAGGGTGGAGAACGTCATCGCCAGCACGCCGACCATCAGTGAAATCTGCCCGCCATAGAGCGCGCGGGTAAAATAATCCCGACCGTATTCGTCGGTGCCGAACCAGTGTGTGCTATCCGGCGGCAGCATCCGCGCCTGAATCGCCATGGCGTTCGGGTCCCACGGGCTGAGCCACGCCAGCGCCGACGTGACGCCAAACACCGCCAGAATCGCCAGCGCCAGCTGTGCCGGTCGGTTGCGGCGCAACTGTTGTTTTGCCTGTTGCCATCGTCTTCCCATCGGCCCTACCTCATCGCCTTGATGCGCGGATCGGCCACGCGGTACAGCACGTCCGCCAGCAGATTGCCGATCACCAGCATCAATGCCGACAGCATCACTATCGCCATGATTAACGGGTAATCCAATGACGTGATGGACTGAATACCCAGCAATCCCATACCCGGCCAGGAAAACACGCTCTCCGTCACGTAGGCGCCCACCACCAGCTCGGAAAACGACAGGCCGAACAGGGTGATAACCGGCAACATCACGTTTTTCAGCACGTGCCGAAACAGGATGTGAGCACGCGTCGCGCCGTACGCCAGCTGCGTTTGCACGTAGTCGGCGGAGAGCTGGGTGATGGTGTGAGAGCGGATGTAACGCACATAGTGCGACAGGTTGTAAAAGGTCAACGCGATGCACGGCAGCACGCCGTGTCGCGCCACATCAAGCCAGGAATCCGCCGCTCCGATGGTGCGCATTCCCATGCTCGGCAGCCAGTTAAGCTGGACCGAAAAAATGATGATCAACAGGATGCCGAACCAGAAAATCGGCACCGAAATACCGATATAGGCAAACAGATTGAGCAGATGATCCAGCCAGCGGTGGCGAAACGCGCCCGCCAGCAGCCCCAGCGGTATGGCGATCGCCACCGCCAGCAGCAGCGACGCGCCCATCAGGCCCAGCGTCGCCGGCAGCCGCTCGACGATCAGGGTCAGCACCGGGCGGTGGGAAATCAGCGAATAGCCCAGATCGCCCTGCACCACGTTTTTCAGCCACAGCAGGTACTGTATCGCCAGCGGCCGGTCTAATCCGAGACTATGACGCACCCGCTCGATGTCATCCTGGCTCATACGCGGCGTGATATACGCCTGCACCGGGTCGCCCGGCGCCAGCTTCACCAGCAGAAACGACACCAGTGAAATAAAAAATAGCATCGGCAGCAGTTGCACAAGCCGACGCGCCACTATGTTATCCATGAACTGTGTTATCCATGAGCTATGTTATCCATGAGCCATGTTATCCATGAGCCTTCCGCACGGGTTGCCGACGGCCGCCCGCCACGCTGCGAGCGGCCGGGGGAGATTATTGCTGATAGATTTTCGACAAATCCTGGAACAGGTAGACCGGTTTCGGTTCCGCCTCCTGCGTGCCGCCAAAGCGTTTGTCTACCGCCACTACCGCGTTGGTGTAGGCGATGGGGTACCAGACCATCTCGCTCGCCACCGTCTGCTGGATATTCTGGTAGATTGCCGCACGCTGCGCCGTATCGGTTTCAATCGCGCCTTTGTCCCACAGCGCGTCAAACGCCGGGTTCTTGTAGTGGGCGTAGTTGTAATCCTCGTTGCTCATAAACAGCGACTTGTAGCCGTCCGGCTCGGCGCCCATGATGTAACCGCCCAGACTCAGCTCATAAGCGGTGTTGTTCTTGTCGCGCCCTTTTTGCGACATGGCGTTGGCGTCCAGCGGCAGCAACTCCACATCAATGCCGATATCTTTGAGTTTCTGCTGGATATACAGCCCCATGCTCTCCTGAGTCTTATTGGCGTTGATATACGCCAGACGCAGCTTCAACCCTTGTGTCTGACCTGACTCGCTGAACAAGGCTTTGGCCTTATCGAGGTTGTAGGGGTATGCTTCGACATCCCCGGTCTGATAGAGCGTATCCGGCGTCAGGATCGAATTGGCGGGTTTGGCGTAATCCAGCGAGGTAAAGGCGGTCTGCACCAGTTCATCCTTGTTGATGGCATAGGCGATCGCCTGACGCAGCGCCTTGTTCTTCATACTGTCGACGTTCTGATTGAACACCATGTAAGCCAGACGGCCTTCCGGATAAATAATGAAGTCAAAGCGACCGGTGGCCTTGAGCTGCCTGACATCCTGCGGGTCGATCAGCTTAAGATTGATTTCGCCGTTCTGCATCGCCAGCCTGGCGGCGTTGGCATCTCTGGCGAAGCGATACGTCACCGCCTCCAGCTTCGGCTTGCCGTTCCAGTAATCATCAAAGCGGCTCAGCGCATAGTACTGACCGGAGCGGTATTCGCCGAATTTGAACGGGCCGGAACCGACCGGCGCATCGTTTTTGGCGCTCTTCGACAAATCCTCTTCTGTGGCAAAAATATGCTGAGGGATGGGGTAAATCTGTACCAGCGAACCGACAAAAGCGGCGCTGACCTGCGGCAACGTGAATTTCACCGTCAGATCGTCCACCTTGCTGACCGCCACCGGCTGATTGTTATACACAAACATACTGCGGAAAAAGCTATGTTGCTGCTCATCCAGCAGCTTATTGAAAGTGAACACCACATCATCGGCCGTGATCGGCTGCCCATCCTGCCACTTAAGGCCGGGTTTTAGTTTTAGCGTATAGGACAGGTTGTCGGCTGATGGCGTCAGGCTTTGCGCCAACCCCCACTCCACCTTGCCGTCGTTATAACTGTACAGCGGCGAATACAGCGCCTGCATAATAGTCAGTGTGGTTCGGTCGCTGGCATACAGCGGATTCATCACCAGCGGGTCGCCGCTGGTGATGCCGATGATCAGATTGCCGCCCGCGCTGGCTGTCGTCTCCGCCGCGGCCTGGCCGCCGACGCCCAGCGACAGCATGATAGCCGCCGCCCATGCTGAAAATGCCGATTTACGCATTGTGTTTTACTTCCCCTGGAATGATAAAAATCCGAATATTGCACCGGGGGGCAGGCTTACCAAAGCGCGTAAATCGCATAAGGTTAGCGAAAAAAAAGCTAATCAAACCTCGTCATCGCCATCCGATTTACGCCGAATCCGCTAATGCGCGGTTCAGGGGTTATCACCGCCATTGCGCTGGCGGTCGTATCCGCCGGGAAAACCCGCTAGAGTAAGTGGATAAACCGGATATAACGCGGGAAAAAGAATGCGGTTCGATGACTGGTTATGGCGTAAAAAGCTGATTGTCCTACTGATTATAGTGATTGTGATTGAACTGGTACTGCTGCTGGTTCCCTGGGATCGTTTCTAAGCTTCCGAGCGGCATTTAGCCATAGCAAATAAATCGTTCTGAGAATCCGACAGTCGACGTAAGATAGACAAATTATTACCGCCAAGCCCATACGGTTCCTGTCCCCCGTCAGGCGCAAGGCCCACTCCCATAGCAACATACAATCACGAGGGATCTCATGAACAGGCCACATACCCCCTTGCTGGCGCTTGCCCTGTCGCTGCTGTCGCTGACGGTATCCGCCGCCGATGGCTACAAAAACCTGAAATTCGGCGCCTCCGCCGCCGCCATTCGGCAGCAGGCCAACTGTTCACTGCGCGGCCCGGAAATGATTATGGGGCAGACGGTGTATATCTGCCCGGACTTTAGCTTCGCCGACAAAAAAACGCAGGCGATCTTCAGTTTCAACAATGACAAGTTCAACCGTCTGGCTATTTCGATAACGCTGGCCGACGTGCCCAGCGTAGTGGAAGGGCTGAAGAGCAAATACGGCATGACGGCGCCGTTATCCGCCAGCGACGTCAATACCTTCATGAACACGCCTAACTCGCGGGTAACCGCCAGATTCGACAAAAACAACATCACGCTAGTGTTCGACAACGGCATCGACAGCCAGAAGAACATCTACCTGGTATACAACGCCGAAAACAGCGTCAGCGCCGGCCCGACCGCCGCACCGGCGACCAAGGGCATCACCAAGGACGACCTGTAACATCGCACGTCCGGCGCTCGCTGCGTCGGGCGTTTTTCGTTTTTCCCGCCAGCGACGCGCTGTTAACGCCTAGCCGGTGCTATCCGGCATAGTAATTCCTATCCGGTATAGTAACTGCTCCAGACTTTCACCAGCACCGCCGCCGACAGGCTCCAGCACACCACCGCCAGCGCCAGTGCCGGCGGCAGGCGCATCACGCCGGTAAAGTAATAGAGCGAAATCAGGTACACCAGATAGGGGATCACCGCCCAGATGCCAAATAAAATGGTGGCGCGCAGCGCTTCCATACCGCGCTCCGCGCCTACGATGTAATGGGCTATCAGCGCAAACGTTGGGAACAGCGGCACCAGCCCGGCAATATAATAATTACGGGTTTTGGCCAGCAGGCCGATCAGTACGACTACGATAGCGCCCAGCGCCGCTTTTATCAGTAATGCCATGTTTTATGATGTTCAGTTATCGGTTTGCCATCCGGCGCGTCTGTCACGTCCGCCCTTTCCGTCGTCAATCTCCGACGGAACGCTCCTATATCTAACAGAAACGCCGCTAAAAATCAGAATTGCGCCCTATTTCGTCGCGGCTGTCCGCAGACAAAAATGAAACGCAGGTTTATTTTTCAGAAATTATGATCCCGCTTCGCGTTTTTTCGTACCGGGTTGAGTAGGCTGCCACAGCCTAACGTTCATGAATACAACAACATGACCTCAACCTGAAAGGAGTATGCTGTGAGTCTGACACACTATTCCGGGCTGGCTGCCGCGGTGTCCATGTCACTGATCCTGGCCGCCTGCGCCAGCCAGACGCCGAATCCGGCGCGTTTCCAGCCGGTGTTTCCCGGTACCGCCAGCCGTCCGGTGCTGTCGGCGCAGGAAGCCGGGCGTTTTACCCCGCAACACTATTTCGCCCACGGCGGCGAATACGCCAGACCGGTGGCGGATGGCTGGACGCCAACGCCGATTGACACCTCTCGCATCACTGCCGCCTATGTGGTCGGCCCCCGCGCCGGCGTGGCGGGCGTCACCCATACCAGCATCCAGCAGGCGGTGAACGCGGCGCTACGCCAGCATCCGGGCAAAGAACGTGTGTTCATCAAACTGCTGCCGGGCACCTACACCGGCACGGTATACATCCCGGAAGGCGCGCCGCCGTTAACGCTGTTCGGCGCCGGCAATCAACCGGATCAGGTCGTGGTTTCGCTGGCGCTGGATTCAATGATGTCGCCGGCCGATTATCGCGCCCGCGTCAATCCGCACAACCAGTATCAGCCGACGGACCCGGCCTGGTATATGTACGACGCCTGCGCCTCGAAGGCGGGTGCGACCATCAACACCACCTGCTCGGCGGTAATGTGGTCGCAGAGCGACGGTTTTCAGTTGAAAAACCTGACGGTGGTCAACGCGCTGCTGGACACGGTTGATAAAGGCACCCATCAGGCCGTCGCGCTGCGTACCGACGGCGATCGGGTGCAGTTGGAAAATGTCCGCCTGCTCAGCCGTCAGGACACCTTTTTCGTCAATACCAGCGACCGCAAAAACAGCTACGTCACCGACCATTACAGCCGCGCCTACATCAAGGACAGCTACATCGAAGGGGATGTCGATTACGTGTTTGGCCGCGCCACCGCCGTGTTTGACGGAGTGCGTTTCCATACCGTGTCCAGCCGCGGTTCGAAAGAAGCCTATGTGTTCGCGCCGGACAGTATTCCGTCGGTGAAATACGGCTTTTTGGTGATCAACAGCCAGTTGACCGGGGATAGCGGCTATCGCGGCGCGTTGAAAGCCAAACTGGGTCGCGCCTGGGATCAGGGGGCGAAACAGACCGGTTACCTGCCGGGCAAAACCGCCAACGGCCAGTTGGTGATCCGCGACAGCACCATTGATAGCAGCTACGACCTCGCCAACCCGTGGGGCGCAGCGGCCACCACCGACCGGCCGTTCAAGGGCAATATCAGCCCGCAGCGGGATCTGGACGACATCCATTTCAACCGGCTGTGGGAATACAACACCCAGGTGCTGCTGCACGAGTAATGCCGGTATACCGTCTTGTGACGCTGTTGGCAAACAACCATGTTTTCCTGAGTGCACCCCATTAGTTGGATAATCGTCCAACAACGAGGTGCACTTATATTTATTGGCAAAAATCACACCAGAAATCAGGCTGGCCGCGTACCGGAATATCTTCGCGCTTTCGCCAGTAAAAAGGATCTTGGTAAAGTCTATGGCGTTGGGGAAACGACTATTGCACGATGGCTCAGATTCTGGCGTCATCTGGCCTATTTTCTCAGAGCAGAAAAAGTATCGGCATCATTATCAACGCGCTGGCTGAACGGCTCCACGCCATCAGGGGGTAAGAATGATGACTATCGCCACCCTGTTGGGAGAAACAGCATGTTAATCAACCAGGAATTCTTCGAAATACAGCTGCATTTCGCAGCTTACGTGGCATCAGCGAAAGGTATACCACTCAGTAACGCCATCATGGATTACACAAATATTTATATCCGGCTGGGATTGGGGCGGGATTTTGATACGGATAATCCGGACTGGATGAAATATGTCAGCGGCTTGCAAACCGATACGGTCAGGAATGCAGAGCATACCCTAACAGTCTGGCAGTCAAGGCCTGAAATATTGCCCCCGGATATAGCCGCGAATTCAGGTTGTTTCTCATACGCATATGAGCCTGGAAATACGGTCAGAATTCACTTTGAAAATCGTCAGAACGAAAGTGAATCACCGCTGGACGATAGCCAGTACCAAATAAGACACGAAGAGTTGCGTAAACTTTTCCGTCTGGTACGTGATACTCACCCTGAGGCTGAAAATGTCTGTGGGCTGTCATGGTTATACAATATCAATGCTTACAGGCGGTTATTCCCTCCGCAATATATCTCATCATCCAAGCCCGTTACTGACCGCTACCGGAATATGCCGCTTTGGGGACAGTTTCTGAATCGCCACGGAAAACTCAGAACTGAACAGGTGGCGTTATTTTATGAAAAACTCAACCACTGCCCCCCAGTGAGTGAGCTTTCATCATGTTTTCCCCTGCTGCCTCTTGCCGTTAAATTCCATATTTCAGCGTTTTACAGGTTCTACGGTATACCGTGTTAAATCCTCATGGTGACTACGCTTTCCTGCCGTTTAGTCAGCCTCGGCCCATTAATACGGTCGGGCCGATACACTCAGTTCGCGGCGGGGTGGCAACAGTCCCACTTTCTGACCTCACCGGGCTCCAGCCCTGTTACCAGAATGCCTTGCGGCAACGGCCCGACGACGTCAATTTGCCGTACTTCTTCGGGCGCCTGGGGCGTGCGGCGATAATAGACCGCGGTCTTCCCCTGTTCATTCTGGCCGACCTCATCCGGCAACAGAACCATGCCATTAGGGTCGGAAAAGGTGGTGATTTTCAGCAGCGCGGACATGCCGAACCGCGGCACAGCCTGCCCGGCGCGGCAGCAGTCGAGATCGAAGACAACATCATAGGTGGCGCCCGGCTGCCCTTCGATATAGTTGGCCTGTGGGCTGACCGCCCGTAACCTGCCTGCCAGCAACTGGCCCGGCAGCGCTTCGCTGGTGAGGACCGCCGGCATGCCCGGCCGCAGGTGCTCGATGTCGGCTTCGTCCGCTTTGGTCCGTGCTTCAAAGCGCGTTACGCCCGCCAGAATGAATAGCGCTTCCCCCGCGCTGACCCGCTGCCCTAAGCGGGGAAAAGCGACCTTCTCCTTGTCGCCGTTTTGTATGCGCACCGCATAGCCGTCGCTGGGGGCATACACCTCGCTGCGGGCCTGCTGATCGCGGATTTGCTGTAATTTCTGTTCGGCGTTATTCAGTTCCAGTTCGGCCATCGCCTGATTCTCCTCGTTTCCCGGCACCTGAGCGGCCGTCAGCGCCTGACGCGCCGCCTGCAACTCCAGCCGCCGGCTGGCCACCTGCTGAAGCAGGCTGTCGCGCTCCGAACGTGCGATGATCCCCTGATGATACAGCGGCTCCGCCGCACTCAACTGGCTGGACGCGTCTCGTTCGCTCATTTCCGCCATGAGTAATGCCCGCCGGGCCGACATGACTTCACTGCTGTTTTCCCAATAGCGTAGATTCCGCAGCGACTGGCGTGCCTTGAGAAACTGCGCCTGCGCATCGCGATACGCGAGTTGCAACGGCGTGGTATCCAGCGTCAGCAAGGCATCGCCTTTATGCACCTGCTGCCCTTCCTGAACGTTCAACTGGCTGATGTCACTCTCAAAAGGGGCGTTTATCAGATACTGCTGCGCCGCCTGCACGTGCGCCAGCAGCGTAATGTGGTTCTCCACCGGCGACGGCACGACGGCGCGCCAGTTGGTTTCGGCCGCCGCCTCCTTTGCAGGCGGCCGGAATAAAAGCACCGCCGCCGCCAGCGTTACCGTCACCCCGCCGAATAAGACCAGCCGCCGCCAGCGAACACCACCGTTCAGAACATTACCGATCATGCTGTTGTATTCCCCAGTGATCAAGGGTGGCGCCCAGCACGCGATCCAGCTCAGCACGAGTGTTGAGATAGGCGATCTGCGTGGACACGCGCGCGTTTTGCGCCGCACGCAGACTGCCCTGATAACTCAGCACCTGAAAGTTTGATGAACGTCCTGCCAGCAGTTTGGCCTGCTCTGCCTGCAGCGTTTTTTCCGATAGCCGCGTCAGGCGGTCGGCAATCAGAAACTGCTGCCAGTTGCTGTTAAGCGCGTTGACCTGCTGCGTGACCGTTTCCTCCAGTTGCTGACGCACGTCCGCCATCTGTAATAGCTGAATTTTCCCCGCCACCCAGGCGCGCTGTTCTTCCTGACGGGCTTGCAGGTCGTTCAACGGGATAGAGACGTTCAGGCCGACATAGCGCTGCCAGCGGCTATCATTCTGAATATCCGCCGCCCGGGTGTTGACCCGCCCGGCCCCGGCGACCAGATCCACCCCCCACAGGCGCTGGTTTTTCGCCTGCATCAGGTAGATTTGCTGTTTATCCGCCGTGAGCTGCTGAATCAGATAGTCAGGTTGATTTTTCATCGCCATCGCTATCGCCTGCGGCGTTTTCAGGGCGATCGGGCGTATTTCGATGCGATCGCTGGCGCTCAGTTGGGTGCGGGTATCGATGCCCAATAAGCCGCACAGCGCCAGACGGCGCTCGGTCAGGGCATTTTCTTGCTGTTCCAGACTTAACTGCTGCGAGGAGATATCGGTATCGCTCTGCAGTCTGTCGAGCGCGGCCTGTCTGCCGCTGGCGATCAACGCCAGCATCACGTCGCGCTGCGCGCCGGCGCGTTGCAGAGATTCCTGCGCCAGCCTCACCCCTTGCTGCGCTTCCAGCAATCCGTAGTAAGCCTGGATAATCCGGGTAATGGTATCGGCGATCTGCTTTTGCTGATTCAGGTGACCAATGCGCTCATCAAGCCGGGCCAGACGCACCGGCGCGGTATTAAATTCGACGCCGGCGCCTTTTAGCAACGGCTGCACGACAGTGATCGTGTTGCCCCGGCTTCGGGTGCTTCCGGACGAGGTCAAGCCGGAATAGTCCTCGTTCCAGTCCGCCTCAAGCTGCGTCCCCAATGGCGTCAGCAGGCTGGTGGACAGGCCGGAATGGCTTTCCTGTCCGGGCAATTGTTCGCCCATATTGCGGCGATACTCACTGTTCAACACCAGATGCGGCCGGAAACCGTCTTCGGCAACCACCAGATCAAACTTATCCATCAGCCGGGTTAGCGCGACGCTTTTTAGCGTGTTGCTGTTGCGTACGCCCAGCGCGACCGCATCGGCCAGCGTGAGCGGCACCGTTTCGCGCGCTAACGGCGATTCGGCCATCGGGACATTCGCCGCCGACAGCCAGGGCGACATCAGTAACGATAAAAAAGCGACGGCATGTGACGATTTAATGTTCACGCAACGCCTCCGCAGGGGATAAACGGGCAGCCGTGAGAGAAGGCTTCAGACCAAAAAATACCGCCAGCATCAACGCACTGCCGATAGCCAGCGGAAACACCCACGGGTCGGCCATCAGCGGCCAGTCGACGTAACGGGTATAACCCCAGGCAAGCAGCGCACCCGCCACGCAGCCCAGCACCGCGCCGGGCAGCGAAAGCAGCGCCGCTTCCAGCAAAAACAAGACGCCGATATCCAGCGAACGAGCGCCGATGGCCTGGCGCAGGCCGATTTCATGCCGCCGCGTCGACACGCTCATCACCATGACATTCATTACGCCAATGCCTCCCATCAGCAGCGCGACGGCGGCCAGCGCAGCCAGCAGGTAGCGGAAGGTCGCATTCTGCTTCGCCATGCTGTCGATAAGCTGCTGTTGAATCTGAATCTGGATCGTCCGCGTCGGCAGCATCTGCTCAAGCCAGGGGCGGATCGCATTGACAACCGGCGTCAGGAGCGCGGTCGACGTTACCTGGATGTACAGCAGGTCCGTACTCGCAAAAGGAGAAATCCGCGTGATCGTCTCTATCGGCACCAGCGCCACATGGTCGATAGTCTGACCGCCAATCGACACCGTCGCCGGTTTCAGGATACCGATAACATCGAAGGCGTAACGGCCGAGCTGAAGCGCGCGCGTCGATGAGGCACCCGCCAGACGAGACGCCAGCTCCGCGCTGACAATGCTATAGGTGCTGCGGCCGTCGTAACGGGAAAACGCCCGCCCCCGCGTCAGCGTCAGCCCCAGCAACGGCATCAGTTCAGGCGTAGAGCCGATCACCACCAACGGGATGCCGTCGTCGTCATCATTCTTTTGCGGCAGCCTGATATTCCAGCGAGCCAGCGGGACGACGCGCCGAATGCCGCGATGGACGCGGGCCAGCGCGGAAAAATCCAGATTAACCGGCAGCGGCACTGCCGACTGCGACGAGTTGTCCTCCTTTACGCCGATTTCAACCACGATGATATCGCCGCCCAGATTGTCAAACGCGCTCAACGCCATCTGCTGGGCGCTTTTGCCCAGCAGCAACAGCGCCACCACCAGCGCACTGCCAACGCCGATGCCCAGCATCGCCAGCGACGCGCGCTGATGGAACGCGATCAGATTGCGGCAGGCTTCAAGCCACTGTTGCATAACATTCATGGCGTGTTCACTCCCCGACCAGCGTACCATCATGCATGCGGCAACGCCGCTGCAGCCGCTGCGCCAATCGTTCGTCATGGGTCACCATGACGATGGTTAACGCCCGCTGGCGGTTGATGTCCAGCAACAGGTTGAGGATTTCCTGCGCGGTTTCAGCATCCAGATTGCCGGTCGGTTCATCAGCCAGCAACACGGCCGGCTCGCCCACCAGCGCCCGGGCCAATGCGACCCGCTGGCGCTGCCCGCCGGACAGCGCTGCCGGGCGTTGCAGACGATGCGAATACATGCCCAATTCGCCCAGAACCCCGGCGGCGCGGCGGCGGGCCTGCACAACCGGGACATTCCGATACAATAGCGGCAACGCCACGTTATCCAGCACGTTATGGCTGGTCAGCAAATGAAAATGCTGGAACACAAACCCCAGTTTTTGATTACGCAACCGGGCCCGCAAACTGGCGGAACACTGCCGGATATCCTCGCCATCCAGGTGATAGCTGCCCTGCTGTAGCGGCTCCAGCAGCCCCAGCACATTGAGCAACGTACTCTTGCCGCTGCCGGAGCGGCCGAGAATAGCGCAGGTTTCTCCGTGCCGGATATGTAATGAAAGCGCACGCAAGATCACCGTGTCACCATAACGGTGGTGCAAATTTTCGATCCGAATCACAGGTATCTGTTTCCCGTCCCCACCCCCACGAAAAGCAGTGAGCGACAACTGCCGGGGAATACAGTGAATAAACCATCACGACACATCGTTCGTGGTTATCACGTCAAATTGATAATAAAAATGTTTATCTTTTTTCCTGTGTTCGCTGCCAGCACATTGCTGTACCGTGTCATTTTTCGAACTGTTATAAAAAACGACATGGAGTTTTATCGGCCGGGGAACGGTGGTAGTCGCGGCGATAGTGCCCTCGTAAGTATCGTTTGGAATGTAATACGCTGACTTATTATCGCTAAAATCTTTATGATCCATCCTGGAAATAGCGACGCAATACCCACTTATATTTCCTAAGTGCGTATTTTTAGAAAAAACCTCTTCATTCTTTGCCGCTGCCATCCCCGACAACATGAGGGAGAAGGTTATAACAGAAGCAGAAAGGAACTTTTCAACATGCTTCATGATTCACCTCTGGTAGTATTAAATAAAAACGTTTTATTTCATACTCATTATGATGACGATGACGCGTACAAATTAGCGCCACCATGCGCCATTAACTTGGTGGATTTATATCAACGACCGTGCGATTAAAATGCACATTTTTTCTTGTTTTATTCGATGGGGCATCTACATTGTTGCCACAACTAGTTTTAGTATCTGAAGATGAACTGGGCACATAAATAATATGAAGCTTTGCAGGGTGATCGCCAGGCAACTGATTGAAATGGCCATTACCTAGCTTAAAATAATGCGCATTATTTATATCTTTACCATCTGGTCGATATAGCGCGACACAATAGCCACTCGAATTATATACGCCCGTTTCGGTTTTGCCGGGCTGGTATTCGACGAATGGAGATTTTGACTTATCCGCCTGTACCTCCGCCTGTGCCATAGTGGCAGACAACAAACACCCCCCGACGGCGAAGGGAAAAACCCATTTACTATATTTCATAATTCACCTCTGATGTTGTATGTTGTATGTTGTATGTTGTAAAACTGGATTTTGCAAAAAAACCAATAAGATAATCTTACTTTTCATATGCGCTCGGCATTCCCTTCATTACCTGGCATCGTCCGTGCTTAGTGCAGAAAGCGGCGTATCTATTTTCAAGTGTTTATTTCTTTTCATATATAACTCGCCATGACAAGGCACAGTGGCGACATTGCTATCCCGCTTGTCATTTTTGTAAAAATCAACCTTAAGGTACACAGGATGATTTGCCGGTATAACATCACCAGAATCATCTTTAAAGTAAATATGCTCCTGGTTATTGCTAAAAAGCTGTTTATCTTTTCTATAGACATCAGCGCAATAACCACTTTCGTTAATCAGATAAGTATCACCAGAATACAAATTCTTATCTCTGGCCTCTGCCGTATCTAACAGCACGAATGCTGACGTTATAAAAACCAACTCTACCACGTATTTCATAGCGAGCACCTCTGCCATTCTAGTGAAAAGTGGAAACGACCCAAACACCAGTTCAGCCAGAACTATCCCTACACATACAGTCCATACACAATAATTTTTGTTATGTTATTTTCAGTGCAAGAATGCCATTATAAAAGATGAAGCATAATTAACACTCAGATTAAACACTCTCAATCCAGATGAGTAAAATAGATATTATTCGGCATCTCCCATATCGACATCGGAATACTCCCAACTGTCTCGGTAGAAAAACTATCGCTATAAAACAAAAGAGAATAAATATTTCTATACAGCAATCGACAACCTGTAACGTTCCCATCAATATCAGATAAGCGCGCCTGAATTATTAAAAAAAAGCCCCGATACTATCGGGGCAAAACATCGTAATGAGGAATAAGAAAAAATTAATGTTCGTGTTCCAATGCCTGAGCCCCCGCCTGATTGCGGTTTTCAATGGCAATTTTTTTCGGCTTTTCGTTTTCCGGAATATCCTGCTTTAACGTGACGGTCAGCAGGCCATTTTCCAGATGCGCGCTTTCTACATTAACATGCTCCGGCAATGAATAACTGATGCTGAAATCAGTGTGGCTAATGCCGCGATAGAGCCAGCCGTCCTGCTCCTGCTGTGCTTCCGGCATCGCTTCCTTGTGTTTCCCGCTGATGGTGAGCTGACCGCCATGCGTGCTGATCTCCAGTTCCTCTTCACGCCAGCCGGGCACGCTAACCGTGATGCCATAGTGCGTATCGTCAAGCCGGCGGATGTCGTAGGATGGCGCCGCAGTGAGCGGCGTATCGCCGGTCAGTTGGCTGAATAACCGATCGATGCGGTTGAAGCGGTCAGAGAACAGCGAGTCGGTGATTGCCGGAAATAAAGACATGGGTTTGAATGCCATGGTTAACCTCCTGAATATATCGTTACACGCATTCAAAAGTGCAAACCGCAAGGCAACGACAGTGTCTTGCTTTCACCTTTTCATATAGACTCGCGCACGATTTTTTCAAGGCCAATGGCTGAAAAATGTGCGCGCAGGCGGCGAGTGGGCATCCCTGCCCTGCGCTTTCAGGCGCTACGCTTGTGCGGCAACAACCCGTACAGCGCCAGCGCGACGGCAAAGGTCACCGGCGCGGAAAACGACTGCAACACGGCGCTGCCGTGCATCAATGCCACCCCGGCTATCACGCTCAGCAGCCAGGCGCCGAGACCGGTCGGATTAAACGCGCGCACCGGCGCTGCGGTGGGTTGCGCACGGTGAAAGGCGATATGCGCCAGCGCCACGCCGACCCACGCCACCACAAATACCCCCTGGTAGGCCAGCGCCTGCAAAATATAGGCGAACACATCCGCCAGCATCAGGACATAGACCGCCGCCCCTACCACGCAGGCCCAGACAATCTTGCGATAACGCAGCCGCAGCAGGCGATCAAAAAACACCTGCATGTTGACGGTAGCCAGATAATAGTTGGCGGTATTGATGCGCGTCTGAGTCACCCACACGAACAACAGTCCCCAGAATCCCAGCAGATTGAGGATATTCACCACCACCGCGGTTTCACTGACGCCATTCTGCTGGGCAAAACTGCTGACCAGATAGATGCCGACCACCCCGTTCAACAGAAACGTGATCAGATAGAACGGCATACCGAAATTGATGCGCGCGTGGTACCGGCTGTCTTCCTGGCGGCCAAACCGGGCGTAATCGAAGGTGTACATCATCAAAATCCACACCCCCATATAGTAGGTGAAGCAGTTCCACCAGCCATAGGCGGGCGGCGATGCCGGACCGAATGACAACCATTGCGGCTGATAGCCATAATGCTGAATAGACACCGCCACCGTCAGCGCCAGCCCAAGCAGATAAAACGGCAGCAGCACGCCGTTGAACTTGTCCAGCCAGTGCTGCACGCTGCCGAAAATCAGCGGCACGCTGTAGAGCACCACCAGCAGCGCGGCCCAGTGGTAATCCAGCGACGGGAACAGGTGATTGATGGCGAACGCAATCACCGAACCTTCAAACACCGCGTAATAAATGGCGGTGGAGAAAAAGATCAGCGTCGCCAGCGCCGACCCCGCCTGGCCGAACAGCTGGCCGGAAAATGCCGCCACCGACAGGCCGCTGCGAATAGCGAAGCGGCTAATGGCTGCGTTGATCAAACCGTAGCACACGACGGACAGCACCATACCGATAATGGCATTGCGCGCACCGTAATTCAGCGCCAGCGACGCCCCTACCACAATATAGAAAATCGCGCTGCACACCGCCCACCAGGCCATGGTCAGCGATAGTTTTCCCATACGCTCCGTTGCGGACACCGTATCGGCAGGCGATGCCGCCGCTGCCCCCTGAACATCAGATACCTCAGCCATCGCAACCCCTCCACAGACCCGTATTTAATGACATGCCGCCAGCGTCATACGGCATGGCGGCATGCGTTATGGCCGAACCCACCCGCCGCCGCGGCAAAAGCCGCACGGTCATTCAGGTAGTTCGGTATGTCAGACGAGGTCCCGCCGCCGTTGCCGTTCCTGGTGTTGGCGCAGGGAAAAATCGGCGGGACCGTCTGAAATCAGTGCGTTAACGTCAGTTCGTTAATAACAGCGTCAGCCGTTCAAGACGGCGGCGATAGTGTTGCCGGGCGGCCAGCGCCCCCTCCAGCGATACAGGCGCAAAACGAACGCCATAGTGGGGTTGTAGTTGCCCGATGATGTCCAGATCGCTGCTTATCACCGTCCCCAGCGTCATGTAACCACCGCCGGACACCGCATCGCGCAACAGAATGATCGGCTCCAGACCACCCGGCACCTGCACCGAACCGATGGGGTAACAGGCATCGACGATATTGGACGGATCCGAGCCGGCGCCAAACGGCGGCGTACGCGGTTCAAACGCCAGCGGCGCCCCGCCCTTGAGCCGGTAGCCGATGCGGTCGGCTTCGGTGCCGACCCGCCAGTCATCGGCAAAAAACTGTTCTACCGCCGCCGGGATCAGGCGGTGAATGTATAACCCGGTCACCATGCGCAGCGTCACGCGCTTGTCGAGCGGCTGGAGACAGTCGGCCGGCACGGTCACATCCGGCGCTGTTTTACGGTACGGCGTCCCTACCGGCAGCACATCATTGGCGGCCAGTCGACGCCCCTGATAACCGCCCAGCGCGCCGAGCGCATAGGTCGAACGGCTGTCCAGCACCTCCGGCACCGCGATGCCGCCCGCCACCGCCAGATAGGCGCGGCACCCGGCCGTCGTCGGCGCAAACCGCAGTACCTGACCGGCACGCACCGCAAACGAGGTATCCATCGGCATCGCCATACCGTCCAGCAGCGGCGGCATCCGCGCCCCGCACACCGCCACCAGCGCATCGCCCTCAAACTGCAGTTCCGGCCCCAGCAACGTCATTTCCAGCACAGCCGCCTGCGCCGGATTGCCCACCAGCAAATTCGCCAGCCGCAACGAATACTGGTCCAGCCCGCCGGACGGCGGAATACCGAGGTGGTAATAGCCTTCGCGACCGCCATCTTGTATTGAGGTCGCCAGCCCCGGCCGGATGACATTGATCCGTACATTCGATATCTGCACACTTGATATCTGCGCGCTACTACCCTGCATACAGTACCCCCTGAAGATAGTGTTGATAGCCGGCCGGGTCAGCGAGGAACTTATTCAGTTCAAACGTTACCGGGCGAATGCGCAGGCTGAAGCGACCGGCTTCAACCGCCTGTACGTCCTGTTCATACCGTGCCAGATCGATCGGTTTGAACTGCACGATGTCGCCCGCGCGGAAAAACACCATCGACGATTGCAGATAGTCCAGGCGCTGTTCCGGGTCGTAAATCGGCGCCGGAGTGACGCCAAACAGCTGGTAGCCGCCCGCCCCCCGCACCGAGTAGATACAGCCGAAACAGCCGCCGTGCCCCAGCGACAGTTTGGGGGTATCGGTACGCGGTCGCAGGTATTTCGGCACCTGAAGCTGCTGCGCCTGCTCCACCATCTGAAACATGAACGGCAATCCCGCCACAAATCCCACCATCGACACGAACCACGGCGTGCCGCTGTGCGCCGCAATAAACGCCGCCACGTCCTGATAACCGTTGATGCGCGCGGCATATTCCAGATCGGTAGCCGCCGGATCCTGATGGCGATCGCGAAACCGCATCAGGGTTTCGTGGGTCCAGGGGTCGTTGTACAGCACCGGAATTTCGATGATGCGCGTGTCGAGCACCGTCATCGTCTGCGCCTGCTGTTCAGTGCTCTGCACCCTCTCCAGCAGCGCCTGCGGCGCGATGACATCCGGATTGAAACGCACCTGAAAGGACGCATTAGCCAGGCAAATATCCAGCACGCCGGGCAGCGCCTGCTGCTCCAGCGCGCGGGTCATCGCCAGTCCGCGGAAAAACGCGCCCAGCGACATTGCTTGGTCAATCTCGGCAAACAGGTGCTCATCGCCGCCGAAGGTGTAGCGTATTGCAGGAAACGTCATCTCAGGCCTCCTTCGACAGCGACAGTGATTCGGCTTCTCGCGCCTGCAGCCAGCTTTCCAACGAGGTGGTATCAAAGTGCCCGGCGCGCAGACGGGTATCCGTCAGTAGCCATTGATGCAATGACTGCGTGGTGGTGATGCCGCCGATCCGCAACTGATTCAGCGCCTGCTCGGCACGGGCCAGCGTCTGCTGGCGCGTCGGTCCGGATACCACCAGCTTGGCCAGCAGAGAGTCGTAATACGGCGGGACGCGGTAACCGCTAAACAGATGGCTGTCGATGCGAATGCCAGGGCCTTGCGGCCAGGTCAGCGAGTCCACCACGCCGGGACAGGGGAAGAAATTACGCGCCGGATCTTCAGCGTTGATGCGCATTTCACAGGCATGACCATGCAGCTCGATCGTCTCCTGACGCAGACTGAGCGGTTCGCCGCCGGCGATACGCAACATCCACTGCACCAAATCGACGCCGGTAACCCGCTCCGTGACCGGGTGTTCAACCTGGATGCGGGTGTTCATTTCGATAAAATAGAACTGTTCCCGCTCGGCATCGAACAGATATTCCAGCGTACCGGCGCTGCGGTAGCGTAACTGTTGCGCCAGTTGCAGGGCGCTGCCACACAACGCCTCGCGCTGCGTCGGCGTCAGCGCCGGCGACGGCGCTTCTTCAAACACTTTCTGGCGACGACGTTGCAACGAACATTCGCGCTCATACAGATGCACCGCCCGCTCGCCGTCGCCCAGAATTTGTACTTCGATATGACGAGCATGGCGAATAAACAACTCCAGGTAGACATCGCCGCATCCGAACGCGGCTCTCGCTTCGCTCTGGGCAATCGGAAACTCGCGTTTCAGGTCATCCTCATGATTGACGACCCGGATGCCGCGCCCGCCGCCGCCGGCCGCCGCCTTGATGAGCAACGGATAGCCGATCTCTGTGGCGGCCTGTAACGCCGCTTCCAGAGACGACAACACCCCCGAACCGGGCACAACCGGCACCCCCGCCGCCTGCGCGGTGTGCCGCGCCACGGCCTTGTCGCCCATCATGCGAATGGTTTCCGTCGTCGGGCCGACAAACACCAGCCCGGCCTGCTCCACCGCGTCGGCGAAGGCGGCATTCTCAGACAGAAAACCGTATCCCGGATGTATCGCATCCGCCCCGCTGTCGCTGGCCGCCTGCAACAACGCGGCCTGATTCAGGTAACTCTGGTCGGCGCGCGCCGGCCCCAGCAGCACCTTTTCATCCGCCAGACGCACGGGCAGCGAATCGACATCGGCCTCGCTGCAGGCGGCCACCGTGGCAATCCCCAGACTGCGGGCGGCATGAATAATGCGAACGGCAATTTCCCCCCGGTTGGCGATAAGCAATTTTTTGATCGGCTGACGCATTATGCGGCCCTCCTGATGACGTAATGTAATAATGAGGATATAGGGTAGGTTTTACCGTTATTCATCGATTTTTATGATGGCTATTACCTGCCCCGGCTCCAGCGCATCACCGCTATTCACACAGAAAGACACCAATTCGCCAGCCTGCTCCGCATAAATTTCACTGAACTGTTTCATCACCTCGACCAGACCAATAACGCTATTCGCGGTAACCGGGGTATTTTCTTCAATAAACGCGGGAGCATCCGGTGCGGGCTGACGATAAAAAATACCCGGTAAAGGAGAACAAACCTCATATGTTTTCATTAGCCTCAATCCTTATAATTATTTATCAATTACCGATTATTAAAACTATTCTGCAATGGCGAACGCACGCGAATATTGGCGTTATTCAATGCGTCCCGGGTCGCTTTAATTAATGTCAGCGCGCCGGGCGTATCGCTATGAATACAAATCGAATCAAACTCGACGTGAATGTCTTCGCCGTCAACCGTCGTCACTTTGCCTTCCACACAGGCGCGCACCACTTTCGCCGCCACCCGCGCCGGGTCCAGCTCGCCAACCCGGCGGGTAAATACGATAGAGCCGCTGGCGTCGTATTCCCTGTCGCCATAAAACTCACAAATAACAGGGTGTTGCAGTTTTCTTGCTTCCTGCCAGACCCATGACCCGTGCAGACAAAACAGCCGTAATTCAGGGTCCAACCGATGCAGCGTTTCCACAAACAGCTGCGCGGACGGCTGATCGCGCGCCAGATGCATATACAGCGCTCCGTGCGGTTTAACGTGCTGCAACGGTAATTGATACAGCCGGGTAAATTCACGCAATGCCCCGAGCTGATATAGAATGTCATTCACCACTTCCTGCGGCTGACTGTGAATATGCCGCCGGCCAAAACCGACTAAATCGCGAAATCCGGGATGCGCGCCGACCGCGACGCCATAATCGCTGGCCCACTCAATGGTCTGCCGCATGGTCGAAGGATCGCCGGCGTGAAATCCGGCGGCAATATTGGCAGAACTTATATAAGACATAATCTGCCGGTCAACGTCATCGCCTATTTTCCAGGGACCAAAGTTTTCGCCCATATCGGAATTCAGATCGATTTCATATTTCATAATTATTTCTTATTTGTGATGGTTTTGTTTAAAAATAATATAGAACCACTATTTTCTATTCGGAAAGACGTATTTTCAGAATGCTCGCTATCTGAAAAACAGAACGCTCACCGACAAGGGGCATGCCATGGTCACATTGCGTCAAATCCGCTACTTCATCGCCACCGCGGAGATGGGCCAGATATCCCAGGCGGCGATTCACCTCAATATCTCGCAGTCGGCGGTCACCACCGCGATTCAGGAGTTGGAAAATCTGCTGGGAAAACCGTTGTTCCTGCGCTCGGTGCACGGCATGACGCTGACCGAAAACGGCAGTTACTTCCTTAACCACGCCTACGCCGTGCTGCGCAGCGTGGATGACGCCATGCATATTCCGCTGACCGACAATCGCATCGCCGGTTCGCTTAACATGGCCGCCAGCTATACGGTGATGGGGTATTTTCTGCCGTTTCATCTACAGCGACTGTCATACGGCTTTCCTCACGTCACTATCCATCTCAACGAACGCGAGCGGCAGGATATCGAAACGGGTTTGCTGGATCGTTCTCTGGATTTATCGCTGGTGTTGACCGCCAACATTACCCATCCGGAAATCACCGCCGAGCCCCTGTTTAATTCGGAGCGACGGCTATGGCTGCCCAGCCGTCACCCATTGTGCGACAAACCGGAGGTGAGTCTGGCGGATGTCGCCGACGAGCCCTTTATCATGTTGACGGTGGATGAAGCGGATCACAGCGCCATGCGCTATTGGGAATTGAGCGGACATCGCCCGAAGGTGATGCTGCGCACCAGTTCCGTGGAGGCGGTGCGCAGCATGGTGGCGAACGGACTGGGAGTGGCGATCCTGTCCGATCTGGTGTACCGCCCCTGGTCGCTTGAGGGGCGGCGTATCGAAACCCGATCGCTGAAAGACCGGGTGCATCCGATGAGCGTCGGGCTAGCCTGGTCTCGCGACGCCGAATTTACCCCGGCGATGCAGGCGGTTCGGGAATACTTCCGCAACCTGTTCCTGACGCCGCAGTTGGCGTTTTCACGCCGTTAGGCCGACGCTGGAACCTGATGGCGCGGCGCGAAACGCAGCGCCATCAGGATCAGCACCACGACCCCCGCCGCCATGATAAGCCAGGCCTGCTCCAGAGCGCTGGTGTACTGCCGGATGAAACCCGCCAGCAGCGGCATCAGGCTGGCGATCAGATAACCGCCGCCTTGCACAAACCCCATCAGCGCCCCCGCCTGACGCGGGTCGTCCACCTGATCCAGCGCGATAATCAGCGACAGCGGAAACAGCGCGCCAATCCCCAACCCCAGCGCAATCATGATCGGCAACACCAGCGTCTGCGGCGCCAGTATCAGGCCGGCCATTCCCAGCAGCAGCAATACCAATACCGGCAGCAGCAGATAACGCCGGTCCGGGAAGCGGTTGATCAGCAACGAAACCAGCAGCCCGGCCACCACTTCGGTCAGCGTCAGCCCGCCCAGCAATAACCCACTACGGGCGGGGCTCCAGCCAAGCTGGGTGTAGTACGGCGGCAGCCAGGCCAGCACCAGGGTATACGCGGCGGTGCCGATGCCGAAAAAGATCATCAGCGCCCAGGCCCGGTTTTGCGACGACGCGGGCGCTGAACCCGAACGCGACGCGGTATCCGGCATCGGACTCAGCGACACCGTAATCAACCAGGCCAGCGTCGCCAGCGTCGCCAACCCGCCCCATATCGCCAGCGCGCCGTCCCAGTCAATGATGTCCGCCAGCGGCGAAATGCTGGCCGCCGCCAGCGCTGCGCCGCCCATGATGGCGGTCGTGTACAACCCCATAAGCCGGCTGCTTTGCCGACTGAAACTGCGCCGCAAAAACGACGGCATCAACGCCTGAATCAACGCGATGCCGATACCGGCCAGCGCAGCGGTCAGCAACAACCCGGCGGTGCTGGTCAGCCAGCAACGCAGCAGGCAGGCGACCGCAATCCCGACAATGCCGATGCCGATGCCGCGGTATTCTCCCAGTCTGGCCTGTAGCCAACCGCCATACAGGGCGCAGATACCCATCGCGAATACCGGCAACGTAGTCAGCAGGCCAGCCTGCGTATCCCCCATGCCGGTCGCCGCCTGAATCCGCGACAGCAACGGCCCGACGCCTGCCAGCACCGGCCGGAGATTCAGCCCCAGCAACATGACGGTAATGACGACAAAAAACAGTGATCCTGCACGAATTGCGTGTGACATAACGCTCCTTATGACCCCTTGATGCTTGAACGACGACGTATATTTTCCGTAGAATATCTTCACAAAAAGAATCTTAACGTCAAGATAAATTACACTTATGACAGATCGTGCAGATAACGCTTATGAACAATGGCGGCGAGAAAGGCCGGATATTGACCCGTTCCCGATGCAGGTGCTGGGGCGGCTGTTTGAGGCCACCCAGCGGCTCGAACGGGATCATCTCAACCCGCTGTTTGCCCGTTTCGGTCTGCGTCCCGGTGAATTTGACGTGCTGGCGACGTTGCGGCGCAGCGGCGCGCCCTATGCGCTGACGCCCACGCAGTTGTACGAAGCGCTGATGATGTCGTCAGGCGGCATGACCAACCGTATCGACAGGCTGGAACAAGCGCAGTGGGTGGCGCGTCAAAGCAACCCGCAGGATCGGCGCGGAACGCTGGTGACGCTAACGGAACAAGGGCGGGAACTGATGGATACGCTGGTGGCGCTGCATACTGACAATGAGCGGCAAGCGCTGGCGTCATTGAATGAAGACGAACAGCAACAGCTCAACCTGCTGCTCAAAAAATTGCTGGCGGGCTTGCCGCAGCCATAAAAAAATCCGCCCTGTCGGGCGGATTTTTCAGCACACATCGTTTCACGCAGTGCGTGCAACGCATGGCGCGATTAGAAACGGTAGCCTACGCCTACGTTCCAGCTGCCTACGTCAACGCTGCGAACACGGCTCTGCTCGTAACCAACATCAAAGGCTACGTTCTGAACCGGGTTGAACTGCAGACCGGCGCCGTATACAAAGCCCGCATCGCTGGAGCTGTTGTTGGAAGAACCGTCGGTGTTGTTGGCGGTGAATTTAGCCGCGCTAACGCCAACCAGGCCGTAGATGCTCGCCCAGTCGTTGAAACGGAAGGACGGACCTGCGCTGAAGCCGTAGTACTGCGCTTTGTTGTAAGTACCGGCAACAGTCTGGCTGTCTTGCAGGTAGGTGAAAGACCCTACTACGCCCAGCTGGCTGTTATCGAATTCGTAACGGTATTTCAGGTTGAAACCCGGCAGTTTGTTCTGCACGCCCTGAGCGTCGCCCTGAGCATAACCAAGAGATACAGTGCTTTCGCCAGCCACTGCAGTACCTGCGCTTACGGCTAGAACACAAGCCAGAGCGGAAAGACACGCGATTTTTTTCATAATATGCCTCGAATTATCTTACGAAAGAAGATTTAAGCGAGGCAAATATAACAAAAAATTAGGGCACATGCCGCCTGGTTATTATTTTTCAATTAGGTCAAACATGTAACAATTAATTTCATTTTCAATTTATACCATTGATTTAAAACAATAAATAAAGTTCAAAGTGGTATGAAAAAATAAATGAGCCGCCCCGCTTCGATACGGAGTTTTCTTAATTTTTTGATTAATTTTCAAACTGAATTTATATCAAAAAAAAGATTTTCAAATGGAGAGTAAATTAAGGTCAATAAGAGTAAACTAACCTGGAATAATTTGTTCATTTATTGCCTGCTTTTTTCTGGTTGCACATCGAATTTTAAGGCCCCGCAATGACCTTGATTTCCACATTAAAAAACTCTGTATTACTGCCGGTATTACTGATCATCATCGCCATGCTGTCTATCCAGACCGGCGCGGCGATGGCCAAGATGGTCTTCCCGCTGATCGGCGCGTCCGGCATGACGGCGCTGCGTCTGGCGATAGGCGCGCTGATCCTGCTGGTGGTGTTCAAGCCCTGGCGGCTGCATTTCGGTTCGGATCGGTTGCCGTTGCTGGTCTACGGCATCACGCTGGGCGGCATGAACTATCTGTTTTATCTGGCGCTGCGCACCGTACCGTTGGGGATCGTGGTGGCACTGGAGTTCACCGGGCCGCTGGCGGTGGCGATTATGGCTTCTCGCCGTCTGCTGGACTTCATGTGGGTATTGCTGGCCGCCGCCGGGCTGTGGCTACTGCTGCCGCTCGGGCAGCATATTGACAATGTGGATCTGACCGGCGCCGCCTTCGCCGTTGGCGCCGGCGCCTGTTGGGCGGGTTATATTCTGTTTGGTCAGAAGGCAGGCGCCAGCCACGGCGCCGGTACCGTGGCGATGGGGTCGCTGATCGCCGCGCTGGTGTATTGCCCGATAGGTCTGCTGTTTTCCGATACCAACAGCCTGTTTTCCCTCAGTATTCTGCCAATCGGCATTGCGGTGGCGGTGCTCTCCACCGCCTTGCCGTATACGCTGGAGATGCTGGCGCTGACCCGGTTGCCGACGCGCACCTTCAGCACCCTGATGAGCCTGGAGCCCGCCGTGGCGGCCATATCCGGCATTATCTTTCTGAACGAGCATCTGTCACTCACCCAGTGGCTGGCGCTGGCGTTTATCATTATCGCCTCGCTGGGCACCACGCTCAGCGCGAAAAAGAACGCTGCATCGGCGTCGTCCTGAGATCCACCTTGTCCTGAATAAATAAACGGCGTCATCACCGTTCCGCCTGAAAATAACCGTTTTCCCGGCCAGTCCGGCCGGGAAATATCATTTCATGTGACTATCCCGCCGACTGACTTAATTTTCATCAGACACATTCTGAAAAGAATTGCATATTAAAATAGCACTAAAGGTGAAATGCCAGCGATTTTATTCCGTCATAAATCAACGCAACCTGTTGTAATTTATATCAATATCCACCCCATCCTTTTCGACTGTTTTACCAGCTGATTCGAATGATAAATAACGTGCCAGCAAGGCGATGCCCTTAGATGTCTGAGTCTATTCCTGTAATAGACCGAACTGAGCATCTTCCACTCATGTCGGCTGCTATAATTCGTTTCGTTGATAGCCGGAATCATTATCAGTAATAACGGAAATAAAGAGGATAATACTATGCGTACAGCTAAACTGGTAAAAACAGCTTCCGCTGATCTTATTTTCACCCGTAACGATCTGGACGATAACGTTAAAGCCTCGACCATCGCCCTGCTCAATCAGCTGGTCGTGGACTTTACCGATCTGTCGCTGATCACCAAGCAGGCGCACTGGAACATGCGCGGGGCGAACTTCATCGCCGTACACGAGATGCTGGATACCTTCCGCACCTCGCTGATTACCCACCTGGACACCTTCGCCGAGCGCGTGGTGCAGTTGGGCGGCGTGGCGACCGGCACCACTCAGGTCGTCCACGAGAAAACCGCGCTGAAGAGCTACCCGCTCAATATCCACAGCGTGCAGGACCACCTGAAAGCCCTGGCGGATCGTTACGCCGTCGTGGCGAACACCGTCCGCAAAGCCATCAGTCAGGCGCAGGACGAGGATACCGCGGACATGCTCACCGCCGCTTCCCGCGATCTGGATCAGTACCTGTGGTTCATCGAAGCCAACATCGAATAATTCATCAATGATGACCGGCGGCCCAGCCGCCGGATTTACCCGCCCATTTCCACCGGTTCATCCCTCTCTTGCTGTTTTATCCGTGCCGTTTCCCACGCTTTTCTCCCTGTTAGGCAACCTGAAATAATATGCATTTTTTTTGCATCACTACGCAAATCGTTCGAATGCACGGCGCAAAACGTACAAAAAGTTAGCGCTTGTTAGCAATATTGTCCCCGGAACGTAATCAACGGTTGTGTCCCCTGCACAATTCAGTTATTCATAGCAGCGCATTCCATAGGCGTTTCTGATGGATGCCCATAATAATTAGCGGGTCTACCCGTCCTGTTTTGGCAACGACTCCCCCTGTTTTCTCCACCGCCCCCTGAATGGCAGTACGGCGGGTGACCAGACCGATGCCGGGCCATCGGCCCCATGCCTGCATGCCGGGGCTGACGCAGCAAATCCGTAAGGTGCGGTAAGACAGCGGAATATATAACCAACGAGAGGAAGGACGTTTTGATGAAATCGTTATTTAAAGCTTCACTGGCCGCACTTGCGCTGGCCTTTAGCCTGTCCGGTCAGGCGGCGGAGAAACCACTGCTCGTGGCGACCGACACCGCGTTCGTGCCGTTTGAATTCAAGCAAGGCGATAAGTACGTCGGTTTTGACGTCGACCTGTGGGATGCCATCGCCAAGCAACTGAATCTGAATTACACCCTGAAGCCGATGGATTTCAGCGGCATCATCCCGGCGCTGCAGACCCGCAACGTGGACCTGGCGCTGGCCGGCATCACCATTACCGAAGAGCGTAAACGCGCAATCGATTTCTCGGACGGTTACTACAACAGCGGCCTGCTGGTGATGGTGCGCGCCGACAATCAGGACATCAAAGGCGAGCAGGATCTGGCTGGCAAAGTGGTGGCGGTGAAGAGCGGCACCGGTTCGGTCGATTACGCTAAAGCCAACATCAAAACCAAGGAACTGCGCCAGTTCCCGAATATCGACAACGCCTATCTGGAACTGGGCACCAACCGTGCCGACGCGGTGCTGCATGACACGCCGAACATCCTGTACTTCATCAAAACCGCCGGCAACGGCAAGTTCAAAACCGTAGGCGAGTCGATCAAGGCACAGCAGTACGGCGTCGCCTTCCCGAAAGGCAGCGACGAGCTGCGTAACAAGGTAAACGGCGCGCTGAAAACCCTGCGCGACAACGGCACCTACGCCACCATCTACAAAAAATGGTTCGGTACCGACCCGAAATAACGGGTGGGACACCTGACAGGTTGAATAGCTTTTGCGGTGCCGCCGGCAAAACCGGGCGGCACCTGGCTATTATGGCGTTATCATTGCTGGAGAATGTTCATGCAGTTTGACTGGAGTGTCATTTGGCCGTCTATCCCTCAGTTGCTGGAAGGGGCCCAAATGACTCTGCTGATTTCCGTGCTGGGTCTATTGGGCGGCCTGGTTATTGGCGTCGTTGCGGGATTTGCCCGCGTCTATGGCGGGTGGCTATCCAATCGCATCGCGTTGGTCTTTATCGAAGTGATCCGTGGCACCCCCATGGTCATACAGATAATGTACATCTACTTCGCCCTCCCCATGGTATTGACATCGGTTCGTATCGACCCTGTTACCGCAGCCGTAATCACTATCATGATTAACTCGGGCGCCTACATCGCCGAAATTACGCGCGGTGCGGTGCTGTCTATCCATAAAGGCTTTACCGAAGCCGGCCTGGCGTTGGGATTATCGCACCGCGCCACGTTGCGCCATGTGATTACGCCGCTGGCATTGCGCCGTATGTTGCCCCCGTTGGGTAACCAGTGGATCATCAGTATTAAAGACACCTCATTGTGTATCGTGATTGGTGTCTCTGAGTTAACGCGTCAGGCGCAGGAAATCATTGCGGGTAATTTCCGCGCGTTGGAAATACTGACTGCCACGGCGATTATCTACCTGGTAATTACACTGGTTCTTACCATTGGAATGCGCTGGCTGGAAAGAAGACTGAAGATTATATGATTGAATTCAAAAACGTATCGAAACACTACGGTCAGACTCAGGTACTGCACGACATCAACCTGAACATCAATCAGGGTGAAGTGGTGGTGATTATCGGGCCGTCCGGCTCCGGGAAATCCACCCTGCTGCGCTGCATCAACAAGCTGGAAGAGATCAGCAGCGGCGAGCTGGTGGTGGACGGTCTGACCGTCAACGACCCGAAAGTGGACGAGCGCCTGATTCGTCAGGAAGCCGGCATGGTATTCCAGCAGTTCTACCTGTTCCCGCACCTGACCGCGCTGGAAAACGTCGCCTTCGGCCCGATTCGGGTACGCGGCGCCAGCAAGGCCGACGCGGAGAAACTGGCCCGCGAGCTGTTGGGCAAAGTGGGTCTGGCGGAACGCGCGCATCACTACCCGTCCGAACTGTCCGGCGGGCAGCAGCAGCGTGTGGCGATCGCCCGTGCGCTGGCGGTCAAACCTAAGCTGATGCTGTTTGACGAGCCAACTTCGGCGCTGGACCCGGAGCTGCGCCACGAAGTGCTGAACGTGATGAAAGATCTGGCCGAAGAAGGCATGACCATGGTCATCGTGACCCACGAGGTGGGTTTTGCCCAGAAAGTGGCCTCCCGCCTGATCTTCATCGACAAAGGCCGTATTGCCGAAGACGGCCATCCGGATGCGTTGATTTCGAATCCGCCCAGCGATCGTCTGCGCGAGTTTCTGCAACACGTTTCCTGATAGCGCAATCAGGCCGCCGCTGGCGGCCTGATTGGCAACATGTATCAATACCAATACCGCGCGCTATACCGATATATACCGATACCCCTGCGCGTCAGGGGCTGGATATTCAGGTTAACCGCACCCCGGATTTAACGCCGCCGCTCAGGCTGTTTCCATCGCCTGACACACCATCGCGCTGTCCACATACTGCTCCATGCGGATAATCTGCCCTGCGCGCAGTTGATAAAGATGGGCGAACGTCGCCGTCATCGCCTTGCCCGTCGCACGGTACGTTCCTGAATAGACGCCAAAGGCCGCCACCCGATCGCCATCCGCCAGATAGGTGTGGACCTGCGCCCGATACCCTTCCCATTCGGTCGCCAGCCGATAAAACACACCATCGACAATCTGCCGCGGACCGACATAAGTACCGGCATAAGGGAAGCCCGCCGCCTCAATCCAGACCGCGTCCGGCGCCAGTACCGATAACAACTGCTTGCCATTCTCTTCGGATGTGCCTTCATAGGTGGCACGAATAATATCCAAATTGGTCTGCATCTCACGTTTCCTCGTTCATGTATCGCCGCCGCAAAGGCGCGGACGCTACTGGCGGTATGGCTATACCATCACGCCGACAGCAACTGTTTGATAAACGCCTGCGGATCGGAATAAACGGCGTCACTGCGGACGAGTTGGTGCCGCCCGTCTTCCTCAATGATAAACGTCGGCACACCGTGAACCCCCAACGCCGACATCACCCCCCGCGTTTGCCTGATGCGCGCCTGAGTGGCTGCCAGCAACGCCGCGTCGGGTTGCGACAACCGCGCCGCCGCCAGCATCATTCCCGCCTCACTCAGCAACACCGCCAGACTTTCGCGGCGCGTTACATCCCGGGCATCTACATAACGCGCCTGCTGAATCGCCTTGAGCGCCGCGACTTCCCGCGACGGTTCGGTCAACGCAACCGCGGTCAGCGCCAGCGTCGCCGCGCCGCTGTCAAACGCCTGCTGACGGTCGCCCAACACCTGCTGGCGATAACGCTCGGAAAAAGGCTGACCGGTTAATCGGGCGATACGCTGGTCATTGCTCCAGGCATAAGCGGCAAACTCATCATTCATCGGCCGCGCGCCCTCATCGGCGAACAGCCCGCTCGGCGACAGTTCCAAACGAAACGCCGGATGATCGGCCAGCGCGGCGACGGTTGGGGAGGCGCCGTAACACCATCCGCACAGGGGATCAAAAACATAATGCAGGATTTTACTCATCACCGACTCCATTGTTTTGCAGAATGTCGCTTATGATAAGCAAAACCCATTGGCGTAAAAATACCGACAAACCTTATAGAGCGTATGCTAAAAGCAAACAATCGCAGCGATACCGGACCGGGTGATGTTCCCCACCTGCGGCGCATGGCCTATTTCGCCGCCGTCGTCGAAACCGGTTCATTCACCGCAGCCGCTGAACGGCTTGGCATCACCAAGGCCGTCGTCAGCCAGCAGATCGCCCGTCTTGAACGCGAGTTCAATACCGCCCTGCTGATTCGAACCACGCGCCATGTACAACCCACCGAGGCAGGATACCGCTTCTACCAACGCTGTGCGCTGATTCTGCATGAAGCGGGGGATGCCTTTGCCGAGCTGGCCGAAGCCGCGTCAGAGCCGTCCGGGTTGTTACGGTTGACCGCGCCGCTTGATTACGGCATCAGCGTGGTTGTCCCGGCGCTGGCGGATTTCACTCGCCAGTACCCGCGCTGCAAGGTGGACATGAAGCTGAGCGATCAACCGCTGGATTTGTTATCGGACAATATCGAACTGGCTATCCGGGTGGGATGGCTGACCGAACTTCATGTGCAGGCCCGGCAAATAGGCACCTTCCGGCAATGGCTAGTGGCGCCGGCGGCGTGGCGGGAACGCATCGCCCACCTGACATCGCCTGCGGCCATCACCGCACTGCCGTTTATCGCTAATACCGCCTTGCGCGACCCATTACACTGGGTCTTCTCCCGCCCCGGTGCCGACAGTTGTCCGGTCACAGTCAAGGCCGATCTGTTTTTTAGCGCCACCTTCGCCGTGCGCGAAGCCGTACGGCAAGGCGCCGGGCTGTCCGTATTGCCGGATTTCGCAGTGGCGGAGGATCTGGCGCGTGGTCATGTGATACAGGTGTTGCCCGACTGGCAGTTGCCCGGCGGGGGCATCCATGCGGTCTTCCCCGCTTCGCGTTTTCGCCCGGCCAAGGTACGCGCCTTTGTCGATTTGCTGGCCGAGCGGGAAAAAACATCGTCAACCGCCATCACCCCGTCTCTGCCTGCCGGCGACGGCTGACCACGGCTCCGGCATGGGCTGCCGCCGGAAAATTCTGATAACGCCAATGATGAGTTTGGCATTTTCCGCCAATTACTATACGCTGCCCGGGCGCATGGTCTGGCGTTTATCAATATCACTTAAAATCAATAAGTTATAAATTCACCAGGATACACTTATGGAAACTCTCCGTCATCGCCTGCCCCGACGTCGATTCAGCGCCCTGCTTGGCGGATTGCTGTTCGGCGCATACGGGTTCGCCGGTAAAGCTGCCGCCGTCGACACGCAACGCTGTGCCGGCTCCGTCGCGGCGGCCGAGCATGCGGCGTTCGATAAGGGCGATCAGGATCTGTCCTACCCAAAGATCAACGGCCTGTATCAGCGACCGGCGGCGACCGGCGTCACGCTGGTCGGCAACAACGATGGCGAGGCGAATAAATACGTCGAACCCATTAAAGGCTCAAAGGAAGGGAAGTACCTGCTATTGCACGCCGGCGAGCATCTGACCCTGACCGGTCAGGGATACTTTCTGATGCACTGGGAACTGAACTATTTCAACCGCGGCGGCACCCTGCTGGCGGAAAATGCGCCGCTGGTGACGACGACGCAGGGCTTTATCAAAAAGGTCGCGCTGACCGATCGCTATGCGCCGGATTATCCCCTTGACGGCGCGCCCGGCCGCTCCGCCGTGTGGAACGCCGGTATCCAGACCAGCACCGGCAACCCGATGGTTCCCTTTACCGTCGGGGCTCCGGCCGGTAACGGCGAAATCATGCCCAGCCTGTGGCTCAACGAAATTTTCTATCTGGACGGCACCGCCACCCTGACCCAGCGCGAAGGCCCGGTGGATTACGACGTCAGTATTACGCCGCTGACGCTCGCCGACGTGAACAACCGGCTGGCCGCGACGCGCCATCGCGTCAGCGCCAAAATCCTGCGCACAGGGATATCGCTGGATCCCTACATCGGTGAAGATAAGCCGCCGGCCTCGCCGGACAGCCTGACCGCCGGCGCGATCTCCAGTTCGGTGGTTCAACTGGACTGGAACGACTGTTCGGATAACGAGCGCGGCTTTATCGTCGAATATTCCTATGCGGGTACCTTTGGCGACGGCGCTTACGACACCACGCCCCGTGCCTATGAGGCGGGCGGCGCCTACACCAGCGCCGAATCGCTGGGGCCGGACGCCACCTCGGTGGACGTAGGCACGCTGGCTCCCAACACCACCTACGCTTTCCGGGTGAAAGCCTACAATCAGGCTGGCGATTCCGTTTATTCCAACGTGGTCAGCGTGACGACGCCGCCGGCATCTCCACTCAGCGAGGCATGGAAACGGCAGGACATTGGCAAAACCGATACGCCCGGCACCGCCACCGAAGATCAGGATGTGATTGCGCTGGAAGCGCACACCGGCGATATGTGGGGCGCCGCCGACGCCTTCAACTTCGTCTATCAAACCCTGAAAGGCGACGGCAGCATTACGGCGCGGCTGATCGATCTGCGCTATAGCGATCCTTACGCCAAAGCCGGCCTGATGATACGCAACACTCTTTCCGACAGCAGCGCCTATATGCTGACGGGGTATACCGCCTCGTCCGGCGCGATGTCGCAATGGCGTAGTAAAGACGGTACCGCTACCGGCAGCAGAGGCGTTTTCGCCAAATCTGAAAACGGCAGCCAACCCACCTGGCTGCGGTTAACCCGCGACGGCAACACCTTTACCTCGGAGGTTTCCGACGACGGGCTGACCTGGACCACACTCAACAAGCGCATCAATCCCAACATGAACGATACGCTGTATATCGGGCTGGCGCTGTCATCGCGCAATAACAGCAACGGCAAGGTCAGCTTCGATAACGTCAGCATCAAGCACTGACCAAAACCCGACGGACCCGGTTTAATCGCCGGACATCCGTTACAGAAGGGCTTCACGGGAAGCCCTTCTGTTTATCTTGCGGATGCCGGCAACCGTTATTGCTTCACTGAATAGCTATTGCCTCACTGAATCGCTATTACCTCACTGAATCGCTATTACCTCACTGAATCGCTATTGCTTCACTGATTGCTCCGCCGCTTCCACCGCATCATGCAGGTTCAGGCGCTGCCAGAAATTGGCGTCCTCTCCGCCTGAAGACAGCGGATAGCCGTCGTCAATGGCGGTTTTCGCCATCAGCGCACGGCGCTGAGCGGCGCTCAGCTGCGGCAACGGCCCTTCCAGCAGCGCTTCCGCCCCTTCGGGCACCGTGATCGGCTGGGCGATCACTTCCGCCACCGGCAGGTTGTAGGTCATGGTGTAGCGGTAAAACGATTTCATCGCCGGGTCGGTGTAGGGGTCGTTTTTACCCTGTGGTTTGGCGCACTCGGCCAGCGTGGTGCCGCAGGCTTTTTCCAGCGCGGCGCGCAACTGGGTTTTAGCGTCGTTGAACAGCACACGGTATTCCGGGTCGTTCAGAATATACGCCACGTTGCGCTCGGCCATCATACGTCCGCCGACCACGTCCAGCGGATAATGCACCCCCAGCACCAGACGGGAATAACCGTAGGTGGCGGCGCGGTCAATCAGCGGGACGAAGCGTTCCGGCAGCATCTGCCCCATCAGCAACGCGGTATTAAACCCGCCGCTGGTATGCCCGCTGGGGAAGGCGCCATCAGAAGCCGTGTAAGGCTGCTTATCCATCACTACCGCGGTATCCGGCACCAGATGGATATGGTTGCCGGGCTGCTTGAACGGGCGCGGGTAGTTAAAGGCGTTTTTGGCCGCCGACGTGCTGACGTTGGAGGCTTTGATCAACACCGCGGCCTTACCTATTTCGCCTTGCTGGTACACATCCAGAAACGCCTCGCCCAGCTTCGGCCCCAGCGCCTCCGCCAGCGCGTACAGGTAGCGGGTATTTTCCGCATCAATCAGCGCCTTTTGCCGCAACGCGGGCGACGCATCCTGATTAATACGCTCCACGATAGCCATATTCTCCTGCAAAACATCCGCCGGCAGCGCTCTGAACCCTAATAACAACGTGATGCTGTCCTGCTGCTGAGCGGTGGAATTAAAGCGATAGTTGGCGGCTTTCAGCCACCTTAAATCATCCCAGGGCTCGCTCAGATAGGGGGCATTATCCATCACCGTGCGGGTTAGCAGCGGCGCGTTTCCCTGCAACGCTTTTTGCAGATAGCGCCGCACCTTTTGCTGCATGGCGACCACCGGCTTACTGTCGCTGGCTTCGGTCGTCGTTTGCAGAAAAATCATTTGCTGCCGAGTGTCATCCCCCTCAGCGGCTTGCGCTTGCCATACCGCCAGCGTGCAGACCACCGACATGAAAACTATTGATATGAAAACAACAGGTGACATGAAAACAACAGGATACCGCATGCTACCCCCTCATTTTTCTGCTAACAGGAAACGACACCGGTGATGGTGAACAGTGAATGAGCCTGCCCCGCAAGCGCCCAAATATCACCCAACCAGCGTAGAATTAAACGCCACCCCTGCGCGAGAAACCCGCACCGGTTTAACGATACAAAATGTGACGTTACGGCCAGCCTGCGGCGGGTAGAGCCGATACAGCCATGAGCATGACCAGAACGTGAAAACAGAGGATGACGCGAAAAAAAACAGCCAATGTCGATATGACATTGGCTGTTCATCAGGCCCGGCGGAGAGCGGATAAAGGTGTCTTTTATTGCGAAAACGATTATTTGGTTACAGTCTTCGCCGCTTCCACCGCGTCATGCAGGTTCAGGCGTTGCCAGAAATTGGCGTCCACCCCGCCGGCAGACAGCGGATAGCCGTCGGCAATCGCCGTCTTCACCATCAATGCACGGCGCTGGGCGGCGCTCAGCTGCGGCAGCGGTCCTTCCAGCAGCACTTCCGCCCCTTCCGGCACCTTGACCGGCTGGGCTTTCACCTTCGCCGACGGCAGGTTGTAGGTCATGGTGTAGCGGTAAAACGATTTCATCGCCGGGTCGGTATACGGGTCGTTTTTACCCTGCGGTTTGGCGCACTCGGCCAGCGAGGTGCCGCAGGCTTTTTCCAGCGCGGCACGCAGCTGGGTTTTGGCATCATTGAACAGCACGCGGTATTTCGGATCGTTCAGGAAATGCGCCACGCTGCGCTCGGCCGCCATGCGACCGCCGATCACGTCCAGCGGATAATGCACTCCCAGCACCAGACGGGAATAGCCGTAGCTGGCGGCGCGGTCAATCAACGGGACAAAGCGCTCCGGCAGCATCTGCGCCAGCAGCAGCGCATCGTTATACCCGCCGTTGGTATGACCGCTGGGGAACGATCCGCCCGACGCCGTGTAACGGGCATTATCCGCCACAACCGCGGTATCCGGCACAAGATGGATGTTGTTGCCCGGCTGTTTGAACGGACGCGGGTAGTTAAAGGCGTTTTTCGCCGCCGACGTGCTGACGTTGGTGGCTTTGATCAACGCCGCGGCCTTACCTATTTCGCCTTTCTGGTACACATCCAGAAACGCCTTGCCCAGCTTCGGCCCCAGCGCCTCCGCCAGCGCGTACAGGTAGCGGGTATTTTCCGCATCAATCAGCGCTTTCTGGCGCAACGGCAGGGTCGATTCCAGATTGATGCGCTCAACCGTCGCCAGGTTTTTCTGCAACACCGGCGCCGGCAGGGTTCTGAACCCTTCCAGCAGTTTCACGCTGGCCTGCTGTTGATCTTTCGGGTTGAAAACGTAACCGGTCGCTTTCAGCCATTTCATGTCGCCCTGCGGTTCTCCCTGATCCGGCGCTTTGTCCAGCACCGCGCGGGTCAGCTTCGGCGCAGTTCCCAGCAAGGCTTTTTGCAGATATTGCTGCACCTGCTGCTGCATTTCGATGACCGGGGCGCTGTTGCTGGCCTCGGTGGTGGTTTGCAGCAGGCTGACTTGCGGCAGTTGGGAATCGCTTTGGGAAGCGGCCTGCGCCTGGACTGTCGCCAGTGAGCAAGCCACCGCCATAAACACGTAAGAATAGCGCATGATATGTCCTTTTTATTGTCACGAATTATCGTCAAGGATAGGAAACCGCATCAGCCTAATCGGCGCAGATGACAGTTCGGTGAAACTTTTTTAATAACAGGCACTTTCATTGCGGATATCGCCAGACCAGTATAGGCACGGGCGGCTCCCGGCGCGAGAGAGCCGTACCGGTTTAGCGATACAAAATGAGTATGGAGAGTTGCCCAGCGGCCGGTTTACGCTGGAAATGACCTTGATATAACCGAGCGGGCGGCGAGGCGCGAAATTACGCTTGACCCAGGCCCACTACTAAAAGGTTATATGATGGATATCTTCGAGTATTTCTGTAATAAATGGCAGGACAAAGGCGCCCAATCACTGGGTAACAAATTCTATAATTCACTGGATTTAAATAACATTTCGCACGGCATCAACGCGCTGGAGGAGATGCGTCGGGATGTCACCATCGCGGAATGCATCAGCATTCTGGCGCCCGAAGCCTGGTTTGCGCTGGATGTACATATCAACCTGCTGAATGAGGTCAGAGTGGGTACGAAACCTCAGGCGACACAATGTGAAGCCTTGGGACAAAAGCTATCAAGGGCAGGCAGTTATCTGTTCGCCTCACAGCCGATAGACACATACAGGAAACTGTATGACCACTTTGATGCTTATCTGAAAGCCGCCACCCCCTCCGCGCGTGAATTATCATCCATTCTCTTTGCGACGCCTGCCGTGACCACAAGCAGTGTCCAGGCGCCAGACCCATACGAAAAGGCTCTGCAATTGATCTCCAGCGACAAACCCGTATTGCTGCCTGCATTTGTGGCCGCCCGTTCGATACTGGCGCTGGAAAGTTTGCCGGTGACAGATCTGTCAAAAGACAAAACCGGCGACTATATCAAGCTTGCACTGGAAAAAGGGTCGGCCTACGTCGCCTCAAAAGGGCTTGGCGCCGTCATCGGGACAGTGAGTCCGTTGACATCCGGCGGCATGGTGCTGGCGCCCTGGATGGCCTTGAGCAGCTTCTCCGGCTACATGGAAAAACAGTCTCGCCTGTACGATATGCTGGAAATCATTACGCCATTGCAAATCACTAACGAAACGGTAAAAGACGGGCTCAAAACGGCCATTCACGACATCGATATCGGCGCCATGAAATCCGCCTTTTCCGTCACGCCTTTCGGGGTGCTGTTTACCGCTTACGATGGGATAAAGAAGTGTGCCGAACTGATTAACTTCAAAGCCAAAGATCACCAGAAGTTGGCTGAGTCGCTGCTGACGCTGGCGAAATCATGGAACGATAAATCCCTCAACCGACTGATGTGCCTGATGTTGCTATCTAACCTGTCCAAAAACATCGGGGACGTGATTACCGTACTCTGTCACCCTGACAGCCATGCCGCCGCCAAAGACGTTGCCGGCTGGCTGGAGCCCTGACCGGCAACGTCGGCGTAATAACCGGCCTGAATCACCGTCTCCCGCGGCTTACGCTGCCGGGGGAGACGGCCTTGCCTGACGATTACTCGCTCAGGCGTGAGTCGGGTAAGCGTCTTCAATTACGCGAGCGAACGCCTGACACATGGCGTCGTCGCCGTCCTGGTTGTCCGCCAGCACCGCATCGCCGTCCACCACCCGGATACGGGCGTTAAGGTCGAAATCCGCCGCCGGTTGCGGGCGCGCCACGGCGGCGTCGATAGTCGCCTGCGCCTGCCGCCACGCCTCCTCCACCGTCAGGTTGCATTCACGGGCCAGATAATCCGGATTGAACCCTTCGCCGGTCAGGCTGCGCAACGTTTCATCATGGGTCAGGCTGTTGCCGGGCTGCCAGTAATGGCGCATCAGATCCGGTCCGATCGCCGGGTTATCGGTCAGGTAGCCGTCGCGCTGTTGGAAGAAATGCCGCGTTTGCTCTACCGCCATCATCGCCAGCAGATAGCCCTGATACGAACAGGCCGACTCCATCGACAGCAGATGCGGAATCGCCATAGTAGGACGCGGGCTGCCGTTGATGCCGAGAATGCGCAATTCGGTGTCGCGCGCCAGTTGCAAAATCGCCTTGGGGGTACGTTCCGCGTCATCCATGCAGTACAGTTGCCATTCGAAATACGGCACCAGCAGAATATGGCGTTCGTTGAAGGCACGCATCGGCTGACGAGCACGGATATCGGCCTGAATCAGCGCATCGGGGATCGGTTCGCCCTGTGCGTTATGCGCATAGCGTTTCAGCCAGTCGGCATCCTGCAGCAAGCTATCGCAAAACATCGACTGAGTTTCGGCGTAGGCCATCGAGGTCGGCGGAAACTCCTGGGCGAAACAGGGCGCATTCTGGCGGATATTGGCGAAATGCGCCGCATGGCCGCCCTCATGGAACAGCGTGTTGATGCCGTTGGAGCCGCTGCCGACCTGATCCGGCTGCGCCAGACTGGTAAAGTTGATGCGCGCGGGCAACCACTGGCCCTGATCGACAAACGGCGGCACCGGCTGGTGCATGAAGCCGTTTTCATATTTGCCTTTGCGCACCAGCAGGTCGAGTTGCATCTGTGCGCCGCTAAAACCGATATGCAGGCGCTTGAAGCTGTTGACCCAGCGGGACAGCGACGCGGCGAACGGGAAATAAGGATCCAACTGGCGGGTAACATCGCCGGTGCTGGCGTAACGCACATTCCACGGCTGCAACGCCGCTTCGCCTTTTTCCGCCGCCAGTTGACGCAGGCTGCGCAGGTTGGCGTCACGCGTTTGCGCTTCAAAACGGTCCAGAATGGCGAACAGCTGTTCCGGCGTCATCCGCTCGGTTTTGTTTACCTTGTAATCAAAGTAGTTGCGATAGCCCATCTGGCGCGCAAAACGGTTACGCAGACTGACCAGCGCCGGGAATCCGTGATTGACCAGCCACTGTTCCAGGTCACGCAGCGCCTGCTGCGAACTGCGGCGGCACTCCTCGTTATCATTGGTGGCCTGATTGGTCAGCAGCTCGCCCAGCGAAGCGGAAACCCGCTCGCCCTGCTCATTGAGGTGGGTGGGTTGATGGGTTTTACGGCGGGAAAACAGATCGTTTTCGGCGGCGATTAGCTCATCCATCAGCGCCTGAGCCTGCGGATCTTCAATCACATTGCAGTCAAAAAAGCGGTACCAGCCGCGCAAGCCGTGCAGCAGCGCGTCACGCGCCTCGCCGGCGGGGGCGGCCTCAACGGCGGCGAGGTGTTGCCGCAGTTCGGCCAGACGAGATGACTGCGAGATAAAACGTTTCCAGGCGCTTTCCGCTTCAGCGAAACGGGCGGAAACGGTTTCGTCGCCGGTTCCCATATAACGCTGCCAGAAAAGATCCTCTTTGGTTTGATGCACCGCCAGATAATCGCGGTTCAGGGCGTCAAAATACGCCTTAGCCTGTTGCATGTGGTTGTTCCTTTCTTATATCCGTCCTACTTCGAGTCGCAGGCGCGTTGGCTTTCCGGCAACCCGAATTATTTTGGGTATATCGTTAATCGTTACGATCAACCCAGTCGTTTTCGTATCGTCGAGACCGCCTGCTCCATCGAGGCCGCCTCGCCGCTGCCGACCAGACAGCACGCCAGTTGCAGGCGAATCGCCTGTGGTATCGGCTGCTCGCCCGCCAGACAGGCCTCCGTCCAGCGGGCGGTGGTGGCAGCATCCTTCGCCGAAGGCAACGCCGCGCTGTCTGCCACGATATCCTGCCGCCATTGCAGGATGTCCCGCTGTTGTTCACGGATAAAATGAATTTCCGGGCAGCGCTGCGGGTTAGCGTAGACCTCGCCTTCGGTGCCGTGCATCAACAACGCGCGGCCGTTAATGTCCTGAAAGAACGTGCCGACCCGGCCGACGTACTCCGGATGCGACACGCTTGCCAGCCGCAGCGCCGCCGACTCATCAAACGGCGTAGCCAGTTTGGCCAGCGTATGGGCGCTGTTGCGTACGCCCATACGCCAGCGTAGATCCAACTGACGCTCTATGGCGGGGCACAGCAGCGACACCGGCATAAATACCGGCTCGCCCCGATCGAGGCGCTGCTGTGCTGCCTGCGCGTCGTTCACCGGCGCGATGCCCAGTTCACGAAAAATCGCCTCGCTGGTGACACGGGTCGGGTCGTTGCTCACGCCGTGCACCACCACCGGCAGTCCCAGCCGGTGCAGCAGCAACGCCAGCAATGGCGTCAGGTTGGCCTGTTTGCGGGCGCCGTTATAGCTGGGGATAACCACCGGTATCGGACCGCCGGCCGGCGCGGACAGACGCAACGTCTGTTCGCTCATCGCCTGATAGAAACCGCGCATTTCGGCTTCGGACTCACCCTTGATGCGAAAGGCGATCAGCAGCCCGCCCAGCTCCAGCTCAGGCACCTGATCATTCAGTATCTGACCATACAGCTGATAAGCCGTGTCCTGATCCAGATCGCGCGCATGATTTTTGCCGCGGCCAACCTCTTTAATGATTCGGGTGTAATCCATGATGTGCTCTCATTGGTAAGGCGACGGTTAGACGGTGTCCCATAGACCGGGCGAGCCGATGACGCCCGTCATGGCAGGACAACTATTTGGAAACATAGCATGAATTTGTCACAGGGGAAGCGTGAAATCGCCGTTGCCGCCCCGGAGTCGGAGCGGCAAGAAAACGCGGTCAGCCGTTACAGCTTGCTTTTGATGCGGCTGATGGCCTGGTCGTAGCTGGCGCTGTCTTTTTGCGCTTTAGCCAGTTGATAATGGCGCAGGGCGTCGTCCAGTTGCCCGGCCGCTTCATAGATGCGGGCGATGTTATAGTAGGAGCTGGCGCGCACCGTTGCCGCGTTCGCCCCATCCGCCAGCGCGATCGCTTTACGGTTTGCCCAGATGGCTTCCGCGATGCGATCCAGTTTCTGGTAGGCCAGCCCCAGATTACTGTACGCCTGGCTGAACACCCCATCCTGCTCGATCGCCTGCTGGTAAAACGCAATCGCGCTTTCCAGATCGCCGCGACGATAGGCCTCTTCGCCCTGACGGTTCAGCGCTTTCGCCGCCGCCTGATTGACGTTGACCGCACCGGTCGCGGCCCGGCCGGACAGTTGGCCGCTCACCCCGGCAGCAACGTTATTGGGGTCCTGATAGCCGGTTTGTTTGATGGTGTTGATATCCTCAAAATCACCGTTCGGGTTCAGGCGGAACACCGTCCACAGGTTGCCGACCTGATTGCGCGGCACACTATAGGTTCTGACCAGCGATTGCCCGACGTAGACAAACACTTTCGCCTGACTGTTCGAGAGCGCGGCCTGATCCGGCTGATGAATATGCGTGTAGTCGTGTACCGCATACAGGTAGCTTTCGCCAAAACGCTTTTTCTCGATGGTGATGGTTTCCGGGCCGTAGCTGTCGATGTCATCCACATCCAGATTGGCGTCCGGCCCATTTTTATGTTCGAAGTAAATATGGCTGTTGCCATAGACCAGATGCGAATCGAGGTCGGCTGGGTTAGCGCCCCAGGTCAGCACGATGCGCATCCCGTCCAGATTTTTCATCACCGGGCTGATGGCGTAGGTCAGGCCGTCGCACGGGCACTTGACCACCAGGTTGGAAAACCCCGGTTTTTTGATAATCAGCAAGGCATTCTCATCGGCGGTAAACGCCGGCGACAACTGCGCCTGTCCCTGGGTATTGGTACGCCCTACCGCCGTCTGTGCGCCGTCACGTTGCAGCAACACATCGGCATCGGCGATTTTTTTATCTTTAATGGTGGCGTCAAGCACTTCAATACTGACCGGCGCGGCCGAAGCCTGTGCCAGAAATAGCAGTGCGCCAAGCGCCATGATCTTTTTATTCATCACACATCCTTATCGAATCATCAAACGTCAGACTGTCTTGTACAAGCACCGCTGGCCGCGACGCGACAGGCGGCGCACAGTCTGTCACGCCACGGCCAACAGGCCGTGGCGGCGATATGATAGGGATTTGACGGCCGTTTGTCAGAAAAAATACATGAATAACAGCAGGCTACTTATCATCCGGCATGGCGCGCTGTTCGATGGGAAACACCGGCAAGGCGGCCAGTAGTTGAGCGCCGTAGCCTTTGGTCAGTAAGCGGCGGTCGTAGATGACGATTTCACCGAAACAGTCATGACTACGAATCAATCGACCAACCTGCTGAATCAGGCTGAATGAGGCGCTCGGCAAGCTCTGCACCACAAACGGGTGACGCTTGAGGCTTTTCAGCCACTCGCCTTCGGTGAGGATCACCGGGCTGTCCACCGGCGGAAAAGCAATCTTGTGGATATGCACCTGCGACAGCAGTTCGCCTTTGAGATCCAGCCCTTCGGCAAAGGATTGCAGGCCGATCAGCACGCTGGTCTGGCCCTGTTGCACCCGCTGGCGATGCAGTTCTACCAGCCGGTAGCGCGGCTGATCGCCCTGCACCAGCAACATCAGCCGCAGGTCGGGCACCTCGGTGAGAAATTGCTGCATCGCCCGCTGGCTGGCGAACAGCATCAACATGCCCTTGTGAACTTCCCGCCGCAGTTCGGCACGGAAAAATCGCGCCATCTCGGCGAGATGTTCAGCTTCGTGCGCGATCAGCGGTTCATGGCGCATGCGCGGGATCACCAGTTTTCCCTGCTCGCGGTGATTGAACGGCGAATCCAGCGCGATGAAGGTATCGCCCTCTTCCTCGTCCAAACCGGACAGCTCTTTCAGGCGGGAAAAACTGTTGAGCGAGCGCAGCGTCGCCGAGGTGACCACCACATGCGACAGATTGCGCCACAGCAACCGGTCCAGTTGGTCGCACACGCGGATACCGGCGCAGTGAAAATACAGATGCAGTTGATTGTCGCGCCGTTCCCGCAGCAGCCATTTCGACACCGGCGCGTTAGAGGATTTCTCCAGCGCCGCCAGCCGCCATAACTTGCCCTGCGCTTCCCAGTAACCACTCAGACGGCTGATGCGCAGCATCGCCTGATGCAGCTTGACCACATCATGCTTGCCGGTTTTTTCCGCCAGGTCGTTGAGCAGGTATTCCGCCAGCCCGCGCAGGCTGTCGGCAAGCTTAAACAGCCGACTGCAGCACTCGCGCATCTCTTCCGGCAATTCCCCCATCGGGAAACGGTAATCGGCGTCCGGCTGGGCCGGCGGCAGAAACAGGCTGCTCAGCCGTTCGAACAGTTGCAACTGCTCCCGTATCTCGCCACAGTGATCGCCCAGCCTGTCGGGCTGCATCAGCCGCGGCGGCGATTTAGGCGGAAACTGCGCCAGGCAGAGCCCCACCTGCTGAATCAGCTGATCCATCTGGTGCTGCACCGCGCTGACCGTCACCTCGCCGGACATCTCCAGCGCGTCGCGCGCCACATCCGGCACGTGGTGGCCTTCGTCCAGCACCAGCAGCATGTTTTTCGCCTGCGGCAGCACCGAGTCGCTTTCCATCGCCGCCATCACCAGCGCGTGGTTGGTCACCACCACATCGGCGTCTTCGATTTCCCGGCGGGCGAGAAAGAACGGGCATTCGCGGTAATAATGGCAGTTGCGCCCCAGACAGTTGGCCTTGTCGGTACTGATGCGTTGCCACAGCGCGTCGCCGATCGATTCCTGACAATGGTCGCGCAAGCCGTCCCAGGCATAGCTTTGCAGCGCCTGTTGCAACCGGGCGCTGGTGGTTTGTTCCTCGCGGCTGGACGGCAAGTGGTCATCCATAAACAGCATCAGATCGCCCTGCGCCGACGCATCGGTCGCCATCGCCGCCAGATTGCGCGGGCACACGTACCGCCCGCGACCAAACGCCGCGGTGAATTTCAGTTCAGGAATAAACTGACGCAGCAGCGGCAAATCCTTGTTAAAAATCTGATCCTGCAACGCCACGTTGGCGGTGCTGATCACCAGCGTTTTCAGCTCCGCTCGCCCGACGGCAATGCCGGGTATCAGGTAGGAAAGCGTTTTACCCACGCCGGTCGGCGCTTCAATCACCAGATGACGTTGGTAGTCGCCCGCCAGCGCTTTCGCCACTTCGGCGATCATCTGGCGCTGTGGCGCACGGGAGACAAAATCGGGAATCTGCTGTTGCAGCGCTTTATACCAGTCGCCAATCTGCTGCTTTAACGCGGGGGTAAGGGTCATGCCATCTCACTGTCGTTCAATCTGGCCGGTATTGTCCCACAGACCGGCGGCAACGTCAGCAGCCATAATTGTGACGTTGTCACATTCATCCGGATATTGACGGATAACGCGGTTGGCTTGTATCCGGTGCAGGAGGCTCTATAATCGCCGGAACTTAATCATCACCGGAACGTAACCATTTACCGGCCGGGACGTAACAAAAGGATAACCGGATGAATATCAAAAAACTGGGGGTTGTCAGCCTGTTTGCGCTCTGCGCGTTGGGCGGCATCGGCGGCGTGATGCTGGTGGGTTATATCATTATCGTGCACGGCGGCTGACGCCAAACCGGTCGGATCCGGCCGCCCGTGGCGGCGCAGCCGGTTTTCCTGCCCGGCCCCTGGGAATTATCGCAGGGGCCGTCGTTTATCTACAGCAACGAGTGACATCACCAGACGCTTACAGCAAGGTAAAGCTGCCGGTTTTCACGCGCTGGGAATCCAGCCCGATCATCACTTCAAACTTGCCCGGTTCCGCTACCTGCTGCATCTGCGCGTTGTAGAACATCAGATCCTGCGGCGACAGGGTGAAGGTCAGGGTACGGCTTTCACCCGGCTGCAGCATGACTTTCTGGAAGCCGCGCAGCTCTTTCACCGGGCGGCTTACCGATGCCACCACGTCATGCAGATAAAGCTGCGCCACGGTTTCCCCGGCGCGTTTGCCGGTATTGGTGACCGTGACCGACGCTTTAATGCTGCCGTTACGCTTCATCGTCGGGCTGGAGAATTTCACGTCCGACACGTCAAAGGTGGTGTAACTCAGACCGTAACCGAACGGATACAGCGGCCCGTTAGCCTCGTCAAAATAGTGCGAGGTGTACTTGTTGGGCGCTTGTGCCGAATACGGACGGCCGGTCGGCAGCTGGTTGTAATACATCGGGATTTGCCCCACCGAGCGCGGGAAGGTCATCGGCAGCTTACCGGACGGGTTGTAATCGCCAAACAGCACATCGGCGATGGCGTTGCCCCCTTCGGTACCGCTGAACCAGGTTTCCAGCAGCGCGTCCGCCTGCTGATCTTCACGGCTCAGGTCCAGCGGACGGCCGTTCATCAGCACCAGCACCAGCGGTTTGCCGGTGGCTTTCAGCGCGGCAATCAGCGCCTTTTGCTCCGGCGGAATGGTGATTTTGGCGCGGCTGGACGCTTCGTGCGCCATCCCCTGCGATTCACCCACCACCGCGATCACCACGTCGGATTTCTTCGCCACGTCCACCGCTTCATCAATCATCGCCTGCGGCGCGCGCGGGTCGATTTCCACCGACTGGTCATACTGGTTAAGGAACTGGACCAGACCCGGGTGATTGGTGACATTGGAACCTTTGGCGTAATAAACGCGGGCGTTATACCCCACCGCCTTGCGGATCCCTTCGTATACCGTCACCGCCTGCGCCGGACGACCCGCGGCGGACCAACTGCCGATAATGTCGCGCTTGCTGTCGGCCAGCGGCCCCACCACCGCGATGGCGCCGGATTTTTTCAGCGGCAGGACATCAAGACGGTTTTTCAGCAACACCAGACTGCGACGCGCCACATCACGCGCTTCCTCGCGGTGCAGGCGGCTTTCGGCATTGGTGTCCACCGGGTCGGAACCGACCGGGCCGAGATGGTTGTACGGGTCCTGGAACAGCCCCATATCGTATTTCATGTTCAGCACCTGGCGGCAGGCATCATCAATGTCCTTCATGCTGACCAGCCCGCGCTTGACCAGATCCGGCAGATAACGCACGAAATACTCGTCGCTCATGCTCATGCCGATACCGGACTGCACCGCGATGCGCGACGCATCGCTCGGGTCCGCCGCCACGCCGTGCTTGATCAGCTCCTTGATGGCGCCGTGATCGCTGATAGTGATGCCTTTGAAATGCCACTGGTCGCGCAGCACGTCTTTCAGCAACCAGCGGTTGGCGGTCGCCGGCACGCCGTTGATGGAGTTGAGCGACGCCATCACGCCGTAGCTGCCCGCGTCGATCGCCGCTTTGTACGGCGGCATGTAATCCTGGAACATGCGCTGCGGACTCATATCGACGGTGTTGTAGTCACGTCCGCCTTCCGCCGCGCCATACAGCGCATAGTGTTTCACGCTGGTCATCAGCGAATGACGGCCGGTCAGGTCATCGCCCTGAAAGCCTTTCACCATGACGCGGGCGATTTCGCTGGTCAGATAGGTATCTTCGCCAAAACCTTCGGAAACACGGCCCCAACGCGGATCGCGGGTGATGTCCACCATCGGCGCCCAGGTCATGTTCAGGCCATCTTCGGTCGCTTCATAGGCAGCGATCTTCGCCGACAGCGCCACGGCGCCCATGTCCCAACTGGACGCCAGCCCCAGACCGATCGGGAACACGGTACGCTGGCCGTGCACCACGTCATAAGCAAAGAACAATGGAATCTTCAGGCGGCTGAGCTGCATCACCTGATCCTGCATCACCCGGATGTCCTGCCGGGTGACGGTATTGAAAATCCCGCCCACCTGGCCGTTGCGGATCATTTCGCGAATGGCGTGTTTCGGGTTATCCGGGCCGACGCTGATCAGACGGAGCTGCCCAATCTTTTCATCCAGCGTCATTTTTTTCATTAAGTCGTTAACGAAGGCATCGCGCTGTTGCTGGGCGGAAGCCGCCTCCGGCGCAGTCTGTTGCAGCATAGAACCGGGCGTCTGCGCCCAAAGCGGGCTACAGGCCAGACCGACCGCAAGCGCCAGTGAAGTAAACCATTTCATTATTATTGCGAATTCCTTGTGCAGCTGCCGGTTAGGGAACGACAACCTGCCCGCTGATAGTGACAAGACAAGGCGGCTAATGTGCCACAAAACCGTCAGCGGAAAAATGGATATCGCGTATTTCCCGTTACGGATGTGATGTTGAACAAACGTAATAATGACAAAACACAACGATAGCCTTAACGCAATGCTGCGACCGTTGCGAAAAGAAGCGGCACGGCCTGCCTGTAGCGTCAACGACGAATGCCGCAACCACAGACGCCACGGCTATCTTCTCCATACGGTAAGTTGCAGGTACGGTGACGTGACTACCCACGCTATCCATCAGCCCTGCCCCTGAAGAGCCACGCGTTTCACTGTTCAAATCGCCCAGCCTTCCTGTGGCTCGAATTATTGGGGATAGACTCATCAATGTTATTCATTCCCATTTTCAAATGAAGAATGGTCCCCATCTCATTTCTCTCATGCATAGCAATATATATCGCCTTCTCCATCGAACGAGTTGGAGTTTGTAATAATGCAGAGATCATCTGACAATCATCAGTTGAATCAGGCGGCAATAACATCGGTCAACCACGGGATCCCCGGGGAAATACAACATACCTGAAAATTGAATTATCACGATTTCAATTGGCAATATACCAAACTATACAACGATCACTTTTAACCCAGATAAATAATTAGCAACCAATAATAATCATCATTTGAAAAATGAAATATTATTCCACTTAAACATACAGTTAAAATAATTATCCAGTGTAAAACGCCAGAAATGGCATGATAAATAAAAATACTCCCCTTCTGGTTTCACCCAGTCAATATGCGTCAAGTGGTCTGTCATCGACTGCCCGATACAGTCGATTAGCTTATATTTGATCTGCCTCATTTATTGATTATTCCGACGGCGTAATCTTGTCTCAACATTATTTTAATAATCGCAAAATTATTCACCTATTTCCCGACAACACGACCGAAACCGGCCACGTGATTGTCTTTATTTATGATTAATCCTGTTTTCGAAATTGTCCCTGTTTGCGAATCGTCTCTGGTTGAACATTGCCCTTCGCGCATTATCCCCCGCAAAGGCGCGCCACACCGCGGACGACAGCACACAGTGACATGGGAAGCCCCACATATAACAACGAGTCAACATTGGACGTAGAGAAGCAATACGATGAGCAACGTAAAACACGATATGACGCAGCCGCCGGACCTGAAGGTAACCTCAGGCACCGGTCCGGTACGCAGTAAACATCCGGTCTATCAGGATTCCCTGCCCCCGTGCAATCATGCCTGCCCCGCCGGCGAGAATATCCAGTCCTGGCTGTCGCTGGTGCAGGAACAGCGCTATGAAGAGGCGTGGCAACGCCTGATCGAGAATAACCCCATGCCGGCGATCCACGGCCGCGTGTGTTACCACCCGTGCGAAAGCGCCTGCAACCGCCTGCAGGTCGATCAGTCGGTCAGCATTCATGCCGTCGAACGTTTTCTCGGCGACATGGCGCTGGAACAAGGCTGGACGCCGCGGATTACCGCGCCCGACAGCGGCAAAAAAGTCCTGGTGATCGGCGCCGGCCCGTCCGGCCTGTCCTGCGCCTGGCACCTGCGCCGTCTTGGGCATCAGGTGGAAATCCGCGAGGCCGGGCCGATGGCCGGCGGCATGATGCGCTTTGGCATCCCCGCCTACCGTATGCCGCGCGACGTACTGGATAGTGAAATCCGTAATCTGCTCTCCAGCGGTATTACCCTGACGCTGAACCACAAAGTCGAAGATGTGCTGCAGGAAAAACAGCAAGGCGGTTTCGATGCGGTCTTCATGGCTATCGGCGCCCATCTGGCGAAGAAAACCGATATTCCGGCGCGCGAAGCGGGCAAGATTCTGGATGCGGTCAGCTACCTGTCGGCGGTAGAGCGCGGCGACGCGCCGAAGCTGGGCCGCCGGGTCGCCATCTACGGCGGCGGCAATACCGCGATGGATGCCGCACGCACCGCCCGCCGCCTGGGCGCCGATGAAGCGATGATTATTTATCGTCGCGACATCGAACACATGCCGGCGCACCGCTTTGAAGCGGAAGAGGCAATGGAGGAAGGGGTCAAAATCAACTGGCTGCGCACCATCCGCAATATCGACAGCACCACCTTCACCGTGGAAGAGATGGCGATCGATGCCAACGGCCGCCCGCAGCCCACCGGACGCGTCGAGACGTTACAGGCCGACAGCCTGATTCTGGCGCTGGGCCAGGATGTGGACACCCGCGTGCTGGAGCGCATTCCCGGCCTGACCATCCGCCCGGACGGTATCATCGATGTCGATGAACACATGATGACCGCGGTAACGGGTATCTTTGCCGGCGGCGATATGGTGCCGTCGGAGCGCACCGTCACCATCGCCACCGGGCACGGCAAAAAAGCGGCGCATCATATCGACGGCTGGCTGAGGCGCCAGCCTTACCATAAACCGGCCAGCAGCCCGGTTCTGGAATATCCCCATCTGCACCTGTGGTTCAATACCGAGGCCAACGCCAGCAGCCAGCCGGCGATCGCCCCCGAACAGCGCGGCGGTTTTGACGAAATCATCGGCGGGCTAAACCGTGAACAGGCCACCTATGAAGCCACCCGCTGCTACTCCTGCGGCAACTGTTTCGAGTGCGACGGCTGCTATGGCGCCTGCCCGGAAAACGCGGTGATCAAACTGGGTAAAGGACTGCACTACCGTTTTGATTACGACAAATGCACCGGCTGCGAAGCCTGCTACCGGCAATGCCCTTGCCATGCGATTGAGATGAATGCCGAGGAGGTGGCGCAATGAACCAGCAAAATGAATTTGTCATGGTGGACGGCAACGAAGCCGCCGCCTGGGTCGCCTATAAAGTCAGCGAAGTGTGCGCCATCTACCCGATCACCCCCAGCTCCACTATGGCGGAACTGGCGGACGAATGGGCCAGCAAGCGCCTGAATAACATCTGGGGCAACGTCCCGGACATCATGGAAATGCAGCATGAAGGCGGCGCCGCCGGCACCGTGCACGGCGCATTGCAGGCCGGCGCGCTCAGCACCACCTTTACCGCCTCGCAGGGGTTGATGCTGATGCTGCCGAACATGTACAAGATCGCCGGCGAGCTGACCAGCGCCGTGTTCCATGTCGCAGCGCGTTCGCTGGCGACGCAGGGGCTGTCGATTTTCGGCGACCATCAGGACGTAATGGCGGCACGCACCACCGGTTTCGCCCTGCTCTCCAGCGTTTCGGTACAGCAGGCGCAGGATATGGCGATGATCGCCCACAGCGCGACGCTGGAAGCGCGGGTGCCGTTCCTGCATTTCTTCGACGGCTTCCGTACCTCGCACGAGGTTAACAAAATCAGCAAGCTGAGCGATGCGCAGATTCGCGCCATGATCGATGACGATCGGGTGCGGGCCCACCGCGAGCGCGCGCTCAACCCGGATAAACCGGTGATGCGCGGCACGGCGCAGAATCCGGACACCTACTTTCAGGGGCGCGAGAGCGTCAACCGCTTCTACGACAGCGTGCCGGGTATCGTCGAACGTCACATGGCGCGTTTCGCCGAGCTGACCGGCCGCCATTACGGGCTGGTGGACTATCACGGCGCGGCGGACGCCCGCCACGTGGTGGTGGTGATGGGTTCCGCGTCGGCCACCCTGTGCCAGGCCGCGGATCGGCTTAACCGCGAGGGCGGCCGCTACGGCGTACTGACCATTCATCTGTACCGGCCGTTCCCGATGGACGCGCTGCTAAAAGCGCTACCGGCCAGCGCCGAGGTGGTCACGGTGCTGGATCGCACCAAAGAGCCGGGCGCGCAAGGCGAGCCGCTGTATCAGGACGTACTGGCCGCGCTGGTGCATAGTCTGCAACAGGGCCAGCGCCCGTCGCTGCCGCGCCTGAGCGGCGGGCGTTACGGCCTGTCGTCGAAAGAATTCACCCCGGCGATGGCGCGTGCGGTATTCGAGCAGCAACAGTCAGCGCAGGCGAAACCGACATTCACCATCGGCATCCATGATGATGTGACCGGCCTGAGCCTGCCGTGGGACGAAAGCTGGAAACCGGAGCCGGACGAACAGATCCGCGCGCTGTTTTTCGGCCTCGGCGCCGATGGCACCGTCGGCGCCAACAAGAACAGCATCAAGATCATCGGCGAACAGCCGGAATTCTACGCGCAGGGCTATTTCGTCTATGACTCGAAGAAATCCGGCTCGCGCACCACGTCGCACCTGCGTTTCGGCCCGACGCCCATCGATTCGCCTTACCTGATCGGCACCGCCAACTTCATTGGCTGCCATCAGTTCAACTTCGTCTATACCGTCGACATTTTGAGCTATGCGCTGCCCGGCGCCACCTTCCTGCTCAACAGCCCCTACCCGGCGGACAGCGTCTGGTCTTATCTGCCGCGTGAGATGCAGCAAACCATTCAGCAGAAACAGCTCACACTCTACGTCATCGACGCTGCCTCGGTGGCGCACGACGTCGGCATGGGCAACCGCATCAACACCATCATGCAAACCTGTTTCTTCGCGCTCTCCGGCGTGATGCCCAAAGAGAAGGCCATCGAGCTTATCAAGAGCAGCATCCGCAAAACCTACGGCAAGAAAGGCGACGACGTGGTGCAGAAAAACTTCCGCGCGGTGGATGAGACGCTGGCGCACCTGCATCAGGTCACGGTGCCGCAGGGCGACAGCCCGTCGGTCGATCAGGGCTGGACGCTGTCGGAACAGGCGCCGCGCTTTGTGCGCGAAGTGACCGCGGAGATGATGCTGGACCGCGGCGACCGCATCCCAGTGTCCATGCTGCCGGTGGACGGCACCTACCCCACCGGCACCACACGCTGGGAAAAACGCAATATCGCGCTGGAGATCCCGCAGTGGCGCGACGACCTGTGTATCCAGTGCGGCAACTGTTCGTTTGTCTGCCCACATGCGGCCATCCGCGCCAAGTTCTACCATCAGGACCAGCTCGATGACGCGCCGGACGGATTCCGCTCCGCGCCGATCAGCGCCCGCGGCTTTCCTGAAACCCGCTACACCCTGCAAGTGTATCCGGAAGACTGCACCGGCTGCGGATTGTGCGTCGAAGCCTGCCCGGTACGGCATCACGAAGGGGAAACCGAGGTCCGCGCCGTCAACATGGTGGACAAACTGCCGGTGCTGGCGCAGGAAAAAGCCGCGCTGGGCTGGTTCGAACAACTGCCCTGGCCGGACCGCGCCGCGGTGGATTTCTCCACCATTCGCGGCGTGCAGTTCCTTGAGCCGCTGTTTGAGTTCTCCGGCGCCTGCAGCGGCTGCGGCGAAACCCCGTACCTCAAAACGCTGACCCAACTGTTCGGCGAACGCATGATGGTGGCTAACGCCACCGGCTGTTCCTCCATCTATGGCGGCAACCTGCCCACCACACCGTGGGCGCACAATCAGGAAGGGCGCGGCCCGGCCTGGTCCAACTCGCTGTTTGAAGACAACGCCGAGTTCGGTCTTGGCTTCCGGCTGGCGGCCGACAAACATATGGAGATAGCGAAAGCGCAGTTGCTGGAATCAGCGTCGCTGATTGGCGCCGATCTGGTTGACGATATTATCCGCGCGCCGCAGCAGACGGAGAGCCAAATCGTCGCGCAGCGCCGCCGCCTCGAACAGGCGCGCGCCAAGCTGGCGGAGCAGCAGACTCCCGCAGCGGAATCGCTGTTAAGCCTGATCGACCATCTGGTGCGCCGCTCGGTGTGGATCATCGGTGGGGACGGCTGGGCCTACGATATCGGCTCCTCCGGATTGGATCATGTGCTGGCGTCCGGACGCAACGTCAACGTACTGGTGATGGATACCGAAGTCTACTCCAACACCGGCGGGCAGATGTCCAAATCCACGCCGCTTGGCGCGATGGCCAAATTTGCCGCCGGCGGCAAGACCATGGCGAAAAAGGACGTGGCGTTGCAGGCCATCGCCTATGGCGACGTCTATGTAGCGCGCATCGCGTTCGGCGCCAATCCGCAACAGACGCTGGAAGTACTGCGCGAAGCCGAAGCCTACCCCGGGCCGTCGCTGATCATCGCCTACAGCCACTGTATTGCCCACGGCATCGATATGCGTCAGGGGTTGATGCAGCAGAAACGGGCGGTGCAGGCCGGTCACTGGCCGCTGATCCGCTACAACCCGGTGCTGCGCGAACAGCACACCAACCCGTTCCAGCTCGACAGCCTGCGGCCGACCCTGCCGTTGTCTGAGTACCGCAAGCACGAGACGCGCTTTAAGGCGCTGATGCGTGCGCACCCGGAAGACGCGGAACGGATGATGGCGACGGCGCAGCGGGTGGCGCGGCAGAAATGGGCCAACTACGAGATTATGGCTCGCCGGGACGAAACCGCCTTCCCGGATACCCACTAGGCGAAAAAAACCGGCGCACAGCGCCGGCAAGGCTGTCGACAAACAGCCATGTTGTCTTGTGAATGCTGAATTTGTCCGTTCAGTGAATAGTTTCGTGCGGGATAAACGGTGTCATTTCTTTGCGGCTTCGTCGCACGCACGACAAGGCGAGGTTCAAACGCCACCTCCCCTTGACCACTGGCTGGGGGCTAAACTGTGCCGCTGACGCGGTTCCTTCGGCGTTTGCCTTCGCTGTTCGGGCCACCCGTGACGCGTTCCAGACGCGACACGGGCTTTCGCGACGTCCTGTCGCTCACCCGGCGAAGTCACCCACCTCAGCACAGTTTTTGACGCCAGAAAAATGCTTCATCCTGTACTTAAGGACTTTGTCAGCAGTCTGACCGGCGCACAGCGCCGGTTTTGATTTTTCAGCGCACCGAGCGCCGGGGCGAAGGCCTCAGGAAACGGTGGCGCTCAGCGCCTTGTCCAGCGCGCCGACCAGCCAGTCGATATCGTGTTCCTGAAACGCCAGCGTCGGACGCAGTTTCAGCACGTTGCCGTGCGGGCCGGCCACCGATGTCAGCACCCGCTGTTCACGCAGCTGTTCGATCACGTTCAGCGCCCGCGTTTTATCCGGCGTCTTGTTGTCGCGATCGCTGACCAGTTCGAAACCGATAAACAGCCCGGCGCCGCGCACGTCGCCGACGCTGGCATGGCGATCCGCCAATCCGGCCAGCTCCTTCAGCAGCCGTGCGCCTACCACCTTGCTGTGCTCCTGCAATTTCTCTTCACGAATCACCTTCAGCACCGCCTGCGCCGCCGCCATCGATACCGGGTTGCCGCCGAAGGTGTTGAAATAGGGAATTTCGTCGCTAAACGCCGCCAGCACGTCGGGTTTCGCCAGCAGCGCCGATACCGGAATACCATTGCCCATCGGTTTACCCATAGTGATGATGTCCGGCACGATGTCGTGACGGGCAAAGCCCCAGAAGGCGTCGCCGGTGCGGGCAAAGCCCGGCTGCACTTCGTCGGCGATGAAGATGCCGCCGTTGGCGTGCACCACATCGATAGCCGCTTGCAAATAACCGGCCGGCCCCGGCAACACGCCATCGGAGGAGAAAATCGAATCGGCGAGGAAACCGGCGAATTTGATGCCGTGAGCGGCCATGTCATCGATCTGCTTCTGGATTTCATTGGCGAACCAGACGCCCAGATCCGGCGCGTCCACGCGGTAACGGTCCGGCGCCGGCACCAGCCGGGTGGTCGCGGCAATCGGCTGACCGCTGCCCAACGCCGGCGACGCGCCGGAGGTCAGCTCGCTGGTGCCGTGATACGCCTCGCGAGTGACGATAATCCCGGTGCCGCCGCTGTAGGCGCGCGCCACCCGAATCGCCAAATCGTTGGCTTCGGAACCGGTACACATGTACATCGCTTTGGTGATCGCCTGCGGCACCAGCGTCAGCAGGTCCTCGGTGTAATCAAGAATGCGATCGTGCAGGTAGCGGGTGTGGGTGTTGAGCTGACACATCTGCGCGTGCACCGCCTCAATCACCGCCGGGTGGCAATGACCGATGCTGGCGACGTTGTTGTACACGTCCAGATACTGATTGCCCGCTGCATCCCACAGATATTGCTTCTCGCCGCGCACCAGATGCACCGGGTTGCGGTAGAACAGCCGGTAAGAATCGCCCAGCACTCTGCCGCGTTTTTCCGTCAGCGTGCGGATGTCGTCTGTCAGTGCCGCCGCATGTTCCGCACGGAAGCTGTTGGTATCCATGATGGTTGAACGTGTCGCCATGATGACTCCAGATGAAAGTAATGTACCCAACGCGTAATGGCCGCCGGCTCTCCGGCGCCGCTTGATGAACATACCCTACACCAAAAGCAACAAAATACACAAATACAAAAATACGCACTATTTTACGGCGTGAAATTCACCAAAAAAGTGCATCGACACCGTAGACCACACGCCAATCCACTGCGTTATCGCTCAATAAAAATAAATTTAAAAACAAACAAATAACTCAAAATCGTTCGGTGCCGCCTGTTTCCCCACGCTCAATTGCCAAAATCTGCACACCTGTTATGCTGAAAAGCACAGATTTACACAAACCGACTTATTATCTGTCGAACCTGATCGTCCGCCGCCTTGCCGTTATAATGGCGGCGACCGACACCTGACCGAGAGAATGCCCGCTGATGCTTGAAGAAACCCGCCTGCACCGTATCCGCCTGCTGCTGTCGTCCCTTAACCGGGTCACTACCGACCACATCATTCAGCATCTGGGGGTGTCGCGGGAAACCGTGCGGCGTGATGTCCTTAAACTGGAAGCACAGGGCGTGCTGCGCCGGGTGCACGGCGGGATCGTCGCGACCGGCGCCGAACCGGAACCGCCGCTGTCGGTGCGCAACACGGTGCGGGAACAGGAAAAGCTGGCGATTGCCCGGCTGGCGGTTCAGCAATTAAAGGCCGGTCAGACGCTATTTATCGACGCCGGCAGCACCACCACCCTGCTGGCCGGCGAGCTGCTCCCTCTTCCGGGCATGACCATCATCACCAACAGCCTGAATGTGGCGTTGAAACTCACCGCCGGCGACGCTGACGAGCGCTTGCCGCACGACGTGATTCTGCTCGGCGGGCACATGGGCGCGTCCGCACAGGCCACCAGCGGCGCGCTGACGGTAACGGAAATCCAGCGCTACCGCGCCGATATCGCGCTGTTGTCGCCGGTCGGCATCGCCAGTCAGTCCGGCGCCAGCAGCTTCTCCCATCATGAAGCGGCGATTGCGGGGGCGATGGCGCGCTGCGCCAGACAGCGCATCATGCTGGCGGACCACAGCAAGGTAGGCGTGACCAGCCGCATCCTCTATGCCGCCCCCACCGACATCGACATGCTGATTACCGACGGCGCCAGCGTCCACAATGCCGATTACCCGGCGTTGCAGTCGGCGTGCGGACAGGTGCTGCTGGCCTGAGACGGTTTTCCCGCCAATCAGGCGGTGCCATGCCGCTGATTTCATGGTAAATCTAGACGATATGGTTCACCGCCTTATCTCTCCACGGAGGAAAACATGTATCAGTTGCACATCGCCAACAAAAACTATTCATCCTGGTCGTTGCGTCCCTGGATCCTGCTGAAAGCGCTGGATATCCCGTTTGAAGAGGTGCTGACTCCGTTTGCGACCGGCCCGGTTCAGACGGCTTTCAAAGCCTTCTCGCCGACCGGCAAAGTGCCTTGCCTGACGGATGGCGATATCACCGTCTGGGATTCGCTGGCTATCACCGAGTATCTGGCGGAAAACCACCCGTCGGTCTGGCCGCAGGATAACGCCGCCCGCGCCTGGGCGAGAAGCGCCGCGGCGGAAATGCATTCCGGCTTTAGCGCGCTGCGCAACCAGTGTTCGATGAGCTGCGGCATACGTGTGAAGCTGCACGCCATCACCCCGGCGTTGCAAAACGATGTCGCCAGACTAAATCAGTTGTGGCAGGAAGGCATACAGCGGTTTGGCGGGCCGTTTCTGGCGGGCGCGCAGTTCAGCGCGGTAGACGCGTTTTTCGCTCCGGTGGTGTTCCGGGCGCAGACCTATGGCCTGACACTGACCGGCGAGGCTGAACGTTACGCGCAGCACCTGCTGGCACAGCCGGCGATGCAGTTATGGTATCAGCAGGCGCTGGCGGAAACCTGGCGCGAAGCGAGTCATGAAGAAGAAGTATCGGAATGGGGTCAGATCGTGCAGGACCGGCGGGCGGCGCCGTAACGCCGCCCTATCCTGTCGGTTATTCGTCCACGGCGGCCGTCACGTCGGCGCCGTGCGGTTGGCGTGACGCCAGCGACTTCTGTTTCTTGTAGCTCAGCGCCGCTTCCGGCACCGGGCTGACCTTGCCGGTTTCCAGCCAGTTGCGCAGACGGTTGGCATCGGCGAAGTGGGTGAACTTGCCAAATGCATCCAGCACCACCAGCGACACCGGCCGCCCGTTGATCACCGTGCGCATCACCAGACAATGACCGGCCTGATTGGTAAAGCCGGTCTTGGTCAGCTGGATGTTCCAGTCCTGACGATAGATCAGATGGTTGGTGTTGCGAAACGGCAGGCTGTAGGACGGCTGGGTAAAGACCGCTGTTTTTTCATGCGTGGTGCTGAGCTGGCTCAACAGCGGATACTGTTTGGAGGCGATCAGCAGTTTGGTCAGGTCGCGGGCGGTGGAGACATTGCTGGTCGACAGCCCGGTCGGTTCCACATAGCGGGTATGCGTCATGCCCAGCGCTTTCGCTTTGGCGTTCATCGCGGCGATAAACGCCTGATAGCCGCCGCGATAGTGGTGCGCCAGACTGGCCGCCGCGCGGTTTTCCGACGACATCAACGCCAGCAACAGCATGTCGTGGCGGCTGATTTCACTGCCCAGACGCACGCGGGAATACACCCCTTTCATCTCTTTGGTCTGGCTGATATCAACGGAAATGCGCTCGTCCAGCGGCTGATTGGCATCCAGCACCACCATAGCGGTCATCAGTTTGGTGACCGAGGCAATCGGCACCACCACATCCGGATTGGTGGAATAGAGCACCTCGTTATTACGTAAATCCACCACCATCGCGCTGCCGGAAGCAATCTCCTGGCGGGATGTGACATGTTGTGTCGCGGGCGTTTTGGCGACGGCCTGCGGCGCAAACCAGACAGGCGCGGAAAGCAACAGCAGGCTTACAGCGGAAAGCCGAAATTTTTTATTCATTATTCAATAGCTTAAACAGTGTACTGTTAACTGAAAAAAGAGAACGACGCATTATAATGCGCCCCAGGAAAGCGTGCACTCCGCCGGCCGAAAAAGCTTTGTGACAAAGTTTGACAGCCGCGCCGCCTGCCCGTCGGCGGTTGTCATCCGCTTAATGATAACGGATACTGGCCGCGCGTATCGCCCCGGCGGTCAGACCGGGCGACGCCTCGACGACAATCCAGACCATCGACGACCAAAAAAGGATGAGACCGTGTCCGACAAGGAACAGACTACGGGCCTTCAGCGCCCGGTGCTGACACTGCCCAATCAGGCCGACAAACTGTTGCTGCACTCCTGCTGCGCGCCCTGCTCCGGCGAAGTGATGGAAGCCATCACCGCTTCCGGCATCGATTACACCATCTTCTTTTATAACCCGAACATTCACCCGCAGCGCGAATATCTGATCCGCAAGGAAGAAAATATCCGTTTTGCCGAAAAGCATGGCGTCCCTTTTGTCGACGCGGATTACGACAGCGACAACTGGTTCGAGCGCGCCAAAGGCATGGAATGGGAGCCGGAACGCGGCGTTCGCTGCACCATGTGCTTCGATATGCGTTTTGAGCGCACCGCGCTGTACGCCCATGAACACGGCTTTTCGGTTATTTCCAGCTCGCTGGGCATTTCCCGCTGGAAGAACATGCAACAGATCAATCAGTGCGGCATCACCGCCGCCGGCCGCTATCCCGGCATGACGTACTGGGACTATAACTGGCGTAAAGGAGGCGGTTCGGCGCGCATGATTGAAATCAGCAAGCGGGAACACTTCTACCAACAGGAGTACTGCGGTTGCATCTACTCGCTGCGCGATTCCAACAAACACCGTAAGGCGCAGGGCCGCGATATTATCCGCATCGGCAAACTCTATTACGGCGACGACGCCCCGTCCGATAGCTAATCCGCGATTCCGCGATCGGCTCAGTTCGCCCGGCAGCACCGGGCGTTCCGGTTATATTTCGCTATGGCTATCTTAATTACGCCCCGCTATAGCGCCTAGTACCCCAGCAACTGCCGATAGGAGCGGGTTTCGATGCTGCTCATCTGCAACCCCAGCCGCAAGGCGCAATCCTGACAATGCTCGCCCAGAATATCCAGCTCCGCCTCTTCCTCCGTCATGCAGGAGATTTCCACGAAATGCCCCAGCGACTCGATATAATCCAGCGTGATATGGAACCGGTCGAGAAAATAGATGCTGCGGGTTTTATTCACTTCGAAAATCGGCAGGAACCCCAGCGTTCTCAGCATACTGTCCGTCATGTCGCACGACTCGACGTTGACGGCCTCGCAGCGTCCGGTACGCGGCCCTTTTACAATCCAGAGCTTAATTCCCGAAGGCGCCATGCGGCGCAATAACATGCTGATATTCTGGTTCCCCAGCTTCTTTTCCGCTGAATCATAATAAATATCGTTTTCCTTATTTTCGAAGACAAACGACTCAGGATGGTGGCTGAATAAATTTTCACGAAAAGCGCTAATATCCTGAATACGAAATTTCAATTCAACTTCATATTTCCCTCTGAAATGCTCGTGCACGTTCTTTCTCCGCTTATCGGTTCTCTCTGACGCGTCTCATTATGGGATGAATACGGGCAGGGACGGGCGTCCAGACAACGTTACCTTTGTCATTAGACAATATTATTATCATGCTAATTTTTTATTCGGGCTATCGTCGCTGCACAGCGAATCATTGCAGCCTACCGCTGCACGCAAACCGGGACTCGCCCCGGATAGCGGCAAGCGGGCTGCGCCAGCCGGCAATCTTATCGGCACGTTTTGCTGAAATGAGAACCATAAACACAAGCACAGTGCGCGCGCACCATGCTAAAAAAGAGAACGGATTAAACTGACGCCCCATTATTCCTTACCAGAAAACAAATCCCTCATTTTTCATCATGATTGATTTGCAAAAGAAATCTCACTCAGTCAATGCCAACCAGTCCGGTTTTACCGGAATTCATCATGCTGAATTCCGATTACTGGATTTTCGCGCTACCTCGAATTGACCGCAATACGGAACACGGTGTTTTACACCAATAGCCGCTATTTCATCGTGTCATTATTACAAAACGGTTTTTTCGCTAATCATGTATAGATACGAAAGCGTAATAATTCAATCCGCCAGCTCGCGTTTTGCCGATTAAACAGACACATTGTTGTAAATTTTCTTTTCACGAATAAATCGTCACCGCCACGCAGTGGTCTGCCGACAACGCGCCCGCCGTCTTTCCGATCGGATGCGCATACTCAAACTACGACGACCCTGACCTCGCAGCGCGATATCCGCTCACCCGATGGCGTCGATAACCCGCGCAATATCGGCCGAGGTAGTCAGCGCGCGAATCCGACTGAATAGCTCGCTCGCCTCGTCGTACTCCTTGCGCAGGTAGCCCAGCCACTGCTTGATGCGCGCCACGTGATACAGGCCGGTGTCGCCCTGCTTTTCCAGCCGCACGTATTTCTGCAACAGTTGCACCACGTCCGGCCACGGCATGCGCGCCTCGCGGTATTTGATCACCCGGCTCAGGTTGGGCACATTGAGCGCGCCGCGGCCAATCATTACCGCGTCGCAGCCGGTGGCGGCCATGCAGTCCTGCGCGCTTTGCCAGTCCCAGATTTCGCCGTTGGCGATCACCGGAATACGCAGACGCCGGCGAATCTCGCCAATCGCCGCCCAGTTGATGCGCTCCGCCCGGTAGCCGTCCTCCTTGGTGCGGCCGTGCACCACCAGCTCGCTGGCCCCCGCCTGCTGCACCGCATCGGCAATCTCAAACTGGCGCTCGCCGGAATCCCAGCCCAGCCGCACTTTCACCGTCACCGGCAACGAGGACGGCACCGCCTCGCGCATCGCTTTGGCGGCCCGGTAGATCAAATCGGGGTCTTTAAGCAACGTGGCGCCGCCGCCGCTGCCGTTGACCATTTTCGACGGACAGCCGCAGTTAAGATCAACGCCCCAGGAGCCCAGTTCCACCGCCCGGACAGCATTTTCCGCCAGCCATTGCGGATACTGGCCAAGCAATTGCACCCGCACCCGCGTGCCGGACGGCGTACGGCTGCCGTGGCGTAATTCCGGGCACAGGCGATAGAACGCTTTTACCGGCAAACGGCTATCCACCACCCGCAAAAACTCGGTGATGCACAGATCGTAATCATTCACTTCGGTGAGCAATTCCCGCACCAGGGAATCCAACACCCCTTCCATCGGGGCCAGCAAAACACGCATAACTCGACTCATCATAAAAAAGGCAGGCAATGGTACTGTCGGCGGGAGAAGCTGTCGATGAGAGAAACTGTCGATGAGGAAACACCGCAATGGAGACAAGCGCAAGAACCAGCGGGAAAGTCTCGGCTTTCCCGCTACGGCGTGAGATTACTGCCGGATATCCACCTGGTAGAAAATGTGCTTGCCGAACGGATCGATTTCATACCCGGTCACCGCATTGCGCACCGGTTCAAAGATAGTCGAATGAGCGATCATCACCGCCGGCGCCTGCTCATGCATCACGAACTGCGCCTGTCGATATAATTCCACGCGTTTCTGGTGATCCTGCTCGGCGCGAGCGTCGGTAATCAGCTTATCAAACGGCGGGTAACACCATTTGGACGAATTGGAGCCGCCATTGGCGGAAGTACAGGTAAACAGCGGGCCGAAGAAATTGTCCGGATCGCCGGTGGCGGTGGTCCAGCCCATCAGCGCCGCCTGATGCTCGCCGCTCTTCACCCGTTTGAGGTATTCGCCCCACTCGTAACTGACGATATTCGCTTTCACCCCCACCTTCGCCCAGTCGGCCTGAATCATCTCCGCCATGCGACGCGCATTCGGGTTATACGGCCGCTGCACTGGCATCGCCCACAGATCGATAGCGGTCCCTTCCGCCAGCCCGGCTTCTTTCAGCAGCGCTCTGGCTTTTTCCGGATCGTACTCATAGTCCTTCAGGTCGGCTGCCGCGCTCCATACGCCGGGCGGCAGCAGATTTTTGGCGGCGGTGCCGGTGCCCTGAAACACCGCCTCGATAATCGCCGGTTTGTTGATCGCTATCGTCAGCGCCTGGCGCACCTTGAGGTTATCCAGCGGCGCTTTACGGGTGTTGAAGGCCAGAAAACCGATGTTCAACCCGGCTTTCTGCATCAGGGTGATGTCCTTGTTGCTCTTCATGTCCGCCAGTTCCGCCGGATTGGGAAACGGCATCACCTGACACTCGTTCTTGCGCAGCTTGGCGTAACGCACCGAGGCGTCCGGCGTGATGCTGAACACCAGCCGGTCCAGTTTGGCTTTGCCCTGCCAGTAGTCTGGAAATGCCTGATACAGGATGCGGGAATCTTTCTGGTACTGCGCCAGCTGGAACGGGCCGGTGCCGACAGGCTCCAGATCCACTTTCTCCGGCGTCCCGGCCTTCAGCATCTGGTCGGCGTATTCAGCGGACAGGATCGAGGCGAAATACCAGGCCAGATCGGCCAGAAACGGCGCTTCCGCATGGCTTAGGGTAAAGCGCACCCTGTAGTCATCCACCCGATCGATGGCGGTAATCAGGCTGCGGAACGACAGGCTCTCAAAATTGGCATAGGTACCGCCGGACACCTTGTGATACGGGTGATTAGGGTCGCGCTGGCGTTGAAAAGAGAAAATCACGTCATCGGCGTTGAAATCACGACTCGGGGTAAACTGCGCGTTGCGATGAAACTTCACCCCCTTGCGCAGATGAAACGTATATTGCGTGCCATCCGGACTGATGTCCCAGCTTTCCGCCAGGCTCGGCACCAGTTCGGTGGTGCCGACCTTGAAATCCACCAGCCGGTTGTAGATCGGCACCGCGCTGGCATCCACGCTGGTGCCGGAGGTATACAGCTGCGGGTTAAAGTTTTCCGGCGATCCTTCTGAACAGTACACCAGCGTTTTGGCGCACGCCGCCTGAGCAGCCGCCAGCGTCAGCGCCGCCAGCGCAACGCGCGTTATTACGTTTTTCATCCCCATCCTCGCTTTTTATTGACTTCCGGGCGGCTCGCTGAGTACAACGAAGCCTTTGATTATTGTTGAATAACGATACCTAATCTTTCGAATGGTTTACCAATAAGGATCCGCTATGAGCCATAACCAGGCGCGTCAGTTGACCGACCGTTTCTACCGCTATCTGGCGGTCACCAGCCAAAGCGACGCCGCCGCGGCCACGTTGCCGAGCACGCCGGGCCAGATGGCGATGGCCCGCCTGCTGGCGGAAGAGCTGCGCGCGCTGGGGCTAAGTCAGGTGGAAATCGACGAGCACGCCACCGTTACCGCCGTGAAACCGGGCAACACGCCGTCCGCGCCGCGCATCGGCTTTATCACCCATATCGACACCGTGGATGTCGGCCTGTCGCCGGACATTCATCCGCAAATCCTGCGCTTTACCGGCGAAGACCTGTGTCTCAATCCGGCGCAGGACATCTGGCTGCGGGTCAGCGAACATCCGGAAATCCTGCCCTATCGCGATCAGGAGATTATTTTCAGCGACGGCACCAGCGTGCTGGGCGCGGACAACAAAGCCGCCGTCACCGTGGTGATGACGTTGCTGGAAAACCTGCGCGACGATCAGCCGCACGGCGATATCGTGGTGGCGTTCGTGCCGGATGAGGAAATCGGGCTAAGAGGCGCCAAGGCGCTGGATCTGGCGCGTTTCGACGTCGATTTCGCCTACACCATCGACTGCTGTGAACTGGGCGAAGTGGTGTACGAGAACTTTAACGCCGCCGCGGCGGAAATCCGCTTTACCGGCGTGACTGCGCACCCGATGTCGGCCAAAGGCGTGCTGGTCAACCCGATTCTGATGGCGCACGACTTCATCAGCCGGTTTGACCGCCGGCACACGCCTGAGCACACCGAAGGCCGCGAAGGCTACGTCTGGTTCAACGATATTCACGCCAACGCCAATGAGGCGGTGCTGAAAGCCTCGATTCGCGATTTCGATCTGGCAGGATTCGAGCAGCGCAAACAACAGATTCGCGACGTCACAGCGCAGATTGCCGCTCACTACCCTACCGGCCAGGTCCGTTGCGCCATCGCCGATATCTACGGCAACATCAGCAACGCGCTGGGAGACGACCGGCGGGCGCTGGACTTGTTGTTCGCCGCCATGAACACGCTGTCGATTACACCGAAGGTGATTCCGATGCGCGGCGGCACCGACGGCGCGGCGCTGTCGGCCAAAGGCATTCTGACGCCGAACTTTTTTACCGGCGCGCACAACTTCCATTCACGCTTTGAGTTTCTGCCGGTGCCGTCGTTCGTCAAATCCTATCAGGTGGCGTTGACGCTGTGCCTGCTGGCGGCGCAGCAGCCTTCAGCCTGAACATTGCTGGCGTAGCGCCGAGGGCGTGATGCCGTATTCGGCGCGAAAACGCTGGCTGAAATGACTGGCGGAGCTGAACCCGCAGGCCAGCGCGATATCGGTGATGGAGCGACTGCTGTGGCGCAGCCACTGCTCCGCCTGCGCCAGCCGCCGCTTCATCACATACTGATGCGGCGCCACGCCTTCGCTCTGGCGGAACATGCGGGAGAAATGAAACTCGCTAAGATCGGCTTCCGCCGCCAGTTCGGCCAGCGTCAGCGCCTCCCCCAGCCCGGCGTCAATCCGCGCTTTTACCCGCCGCAACACCGCCGGAGCCAGCCCGCCGCGGCTGTTCGGCGCCTGCCACTGCAACTGGCTGTACTGACGCAGCATATGCAACATCACCATCGTAGACGCGGAACTCAGCATCATCTGGCTGGCCGGATCGCGCCAGTTGCCGGCCAGCAGAAAATGGCGATATAGCGCCTCCAGCGCCGGGTCGGCGATAAAAATGCGCTCATCAAGACGGATCGACGCCGGGCTGCGGTCCCAGGTTTGCTCCGCCAACTGGCGCAAGTGCTGATCGGTACAGTAAAAGTGGGCGAAACGCAGGCTGCCGCGAATATCCCAGGTGGACTGGCTCTCTTTCGGCATCAGACAAAAACGCCCCGGCGCGCCGCCGTTGAACCAACCATCCGGACGCTTGTGGTAGCTTTCGTAGCCGTCCTGCACGTACATGCTGAAGATGTGGTGATGGGTGTTTTCCAGCGTGACCCGATCGTGGCTGTTCTGCCAGACCGCCAGTTGCACCTCGTTGGCAAGCGTGACCGTTTCCTGCAACCGGGTTTTGTATTGGCGCTGGAGCACCTCGAAAGCCTCGTATTGGTTCATGCCTACCGTCCTGTAAACCTATTAACTTGCAAACCTCTCGCCCTGTAATAAAAAGTACTACCTCAGGCAACAGATTAAAACAAGCGCCCGCCATTAGGAATGGCTCTCTCCGGGCCTATCAGCACCACGCGGTCTTTTTCATCCGGAAAACCCAGCGTCAGCACCTCCGAGATAAAAGGCCCGATACGACGCGGCGACAGGTTGACGACGCACGCCACCTGTCGGCCGATAAGATCATCGGGCGCATACAGGTCGGTTATCTGGGCGCTCGACCGTTTGCAGCCGATTTCCGGGCCAAGATCGATATCCAGTTTCCAGGCAGGTTTGCGCGCTTGTGGAAACGGCTCGACACGGACAATCGTCCCCACGCGGATGTCGACATCAAGAAATTGTTCAATGGTAATGGCAGCGTTCAACTGGTCACCTCAAGATTTTTATTTAAAACAGGATGATGGCTCGTGTCAGAGCAGCGCGTTTAAGCCGGTCTCGTTGCTCTGATGTACCGGTTTCCGGTGTGCCGCGACACAGGACATCACGCTGCAAACCACCAGCGTGAAGGCGGCGGCCTCCAGCCAGGTGGGCAGACGCTGCTCCCACAGGAAGCCGTAAATCAGCGCGAACAGGGTTTCGAACAGAATCATCTGCCCAACCAGCGTTAGCGGCAGCAACCGGCTCATCCGGTTCCAGAATAGATTGCCGACAATCGAAGCCAGCACCGCTACGCCCACCGATACGCCGGCGAACTGCGCCCATGCGACGCCGCTGTGGCTGTAGGTGTTAAACATAATGGCTAAAGGAATCAGGACCAGCGACTGCGCGCCGGTGACGAGGCCCATCAGCAGGTTCCAGTCGTGGGCCGAGACAGATGGCGCGCGGGCCAGCCAGCGGCTGTTGCCAACGGCGAAGCTGCTCCAGGATATCAGTGCGCCGAGCGCGCACAACAGGCCGATGGTTTGCTCGCCTGTGGTTGCGGACGCCGGCCCGCCCAATGCCTGCCAGCCGATGCAAATGGCGCCGGCCGCGCACACCAGCAGCGACGGCAACAGTCTGCGCAGCGGAACCGCGCCCCGGTCGCGGCTGCCGATGAGGGTCACCGCCACCGGCATAAAACCAATCACCAGCGAGGTGATGGCGATGCCCGCCATCTGTACCGCGCTGGATAGAAGAATGTAATACAGGGTGTTGCCCGCCAGCGACAACCAGCCCAGCGCAAACCACTCACGGCGCGTCAGCCGCCGCATCAGAGCCGACCAGCGCGGCGCCAGCAACATCAGCGAAATCAGGCCATAGGCGCTATAGCGGCCAATGGCGATCTGCAACGGGCTAAACGCGCGCACCAGCTCCGGCGCCAGGAAAACCAGCCCCCACAACGCACCGGCTCCCATGCCGCATGCCACGCCCGCTAACGTTCTTTTGCCATCCACTCTACGATTCTCCGCACTTTCGATTCTCCGCACTTGCACTGGCCGGAGAGTATCGCGCGGCGAATGACCCACGTCTTGATTAAGACTCGCGTGCTTTGGGCCCAGACTCCTGCAACTGCTGTCGAAACGCTGAGGGCGTCAGCCCCGTCGCCTTACGCATGGCCCGGGTCAAGGCGCTTTGGTCGGCGTAGCGGCCCCGGTAGGCAATCTCGGCGATGGGCAGCGTCGTCGTCGCCAGCCAATGCTGCACCCGGCCCAGCCGAACGCGCGCCAGCCAGGCGTGCGGCGTGGTATCCCGCTCGCTGCGGAAAACGGCGTGCAGCCGACTGACGCTCATCCCCGCCTGCTGCGCCATGAACTCGGTGGTCCAGTCCAGAAACGGGTCGCTTTCGATAGCCGCCATCAGTCCTGCCAGCCGTGAACGCGGCTGCGCCCCCTCGCCGGTCAGCGCATCCAACAGCAGCGGCGCCCACAGTTGAACCCGCGATTCAGGCACCCGACCTTTGGTCAGCATCCCGCCCATATAATCGATCAGATGATTGGCTTCCGGCGCAAGGCGCATAAACCGGCACGACGCCAGATATTCCGCCACATGGGGATCCAGATGGCCGGGCTCGACATCCACGATCAGAAACTGGTTGGTCCCGCGGCTTTCCTGAGCATGGGGAGAATGCCTGTCGACATAGGCGGCCAGACGGCGATCCAACTGAGCGCTCTGACCGGATATGTCGATACAGAGCGAACCTGACAGCGGTAAAACCAGTTGTGAGTGGTCGTGACGATGAGGCGCCTCCAGCGCGCCGTAGCCGCGAATGGACAGCATGAAGGCATTAGGTCTAAACATGTCTCACCACCACGATCGCCGATATATGAATGTTAGCGAAATGAACTAGCTCAAGGCCGTGTCTGCCGCAAATACTGCCTGCTGCAAATACCGTCTACGGCAAACAACGGCTGCGGCAAACAGTGTGGTTTACGGCGCAGGGAAAGGTCAATCATTTCCGGCGCCATCGGCGCGCGTATCAGCCGCAAGCTTGCTGTTTAAGCCTTGCCACCTGTGCAACGTCATCGCCAAGCAGTTGATCCAACTGGCCGTCACGAATCCATTGAACCACCTGAGCTTCGATATCGACGCCGTAGTCCTTGCGCTTCTGGTGTTCCTGGCCCGGCAGGTATAGGAATGCGGCAAAACCCTCGTCATGCAGCTGGCGCGCTTCTCCGCTGGCAAAGTGGTAGATCTCAATGTTCATCGCATCGAGATGGGCTTGCCGGGCCAGCGCGGCAGGGTCGATCAAGCGCGAATGCATCAGGCCGACGGTCGGCACTTCAGGTATCGCCGCTTTCACCGCTTTGAGTTGAACGTAGTCAAACGAGGAAAATTGCAGCAGGTCGGCGCAGTCCAGTTCATCAATCAGCGCGCTTAGCTTCGGGAAGAGCACCTCATTCCGATCGTATAACTTGAGCTCAAGCTGATAGAGGATGCCAAGCTCGCGGGCCAGCTGCAGCGCATCTTTGAGCCGCGGAACGCGCTCTCCGGCGAATTCATGGCTAAACCATTGCCCGGCATCAAGTTGGGAGAGTTCGGCATAGCTCATGTTTTGCACCAGGCCGCGGCCGTTGGTGGTGCGGTCAACCGTATTGTCGTGAATCAGGACCAGTTCGCCATCGCGGGTGATGCCGAGGTCGGTTTCACAGATCACGCCGCAGCCGCCGTATTCAAACGCCTGTTTAAACGCGGCGAGGGTATTTTCCGGCGCCCCGGCGCTATGGCCGCGGTGGCCGCCGAGACGTATAGTCTCTGGCGTCATTCTTAGCGGATTCATGTTCGCTTCCTCCTGTTTACTTTCGTTTAGCATTGTTTCGCTCAACGGCGCTGCGCGGTGAAATCCGCGCGTTTCGATCACTTCAGCGTCGGGTCGAAGATGTCGCGTAGCTGGTCGCCGATAAGACTGATGGTTAGCGACAGGACGAAGATGACCACGCCTGGCGCGATAGCGATCCACCATTCGGTCATGATGTAGTCGCGGCCGGCGCCGACCAACGACCCCAGACTGACCTGTGGCGGTTGTACGCCGAGGCCAAGAAAACTCAGCGACGACTCCAGAATGAGGATTTCAGGCATCACCACCGTGAATGTCACCAGCACGACGGCAAGGATATTGGGAAGTACGTGAACCATCGCGATACGAAAACTGCCTGCGCCGTTGCGATGCAACGCGGCGATATAGGGCTTTGCCAGTTCAAGCCCGGCCATGGTCCGCGTCAGACGTGCAAACCGTTCCCAGCCAAACAAACCGAGCAGGCAGATGAACAGCGTGAGGCTGTTGCCGAGAAACGCCAGCACCGTGAGGGCGATGATGATAAACGGCATCGACGCCTGAAAATCGACCGCCACCCGGATGATGGCGTCGGCAAAACCGCGCCGGAAACTCGCGATGAGGCCCAGCGCCGTACCGATAATCATGCTGATGATCGACGCGCCGAGCGATATCAACATGCTCATACGCAGCGCAAAGAAAATGCGGCTTAGAATGTCGCGCCCCATCTCGTCGGTGCCGAGCCAGTGCGTGGAACCGGCCACGACGTGGAGTGGCGGCATTTTGCGTGCCCTCAGGTCGATCTGCGCAAAGCCGTATGGCGCCAGCGCGTCGGCGAATACCGCAACACCGACGGTAAACACGATGACCAGCACGCATACCGCCAACAGCGGATGAATGCGCGGGAGTCTGGCGAAGAAGCCGGAAGTCAGCTTTGGCGACGCAGGGGAGATATCGGCCATGAGTCCCTCCTTCAAGAACGTTTCGCGTAGCGCAGGCGGGGGTCGGCCATCACATGCAGGAAATCGACCAGCAGATTTGCGCTGACCATAGCGACGGTGATGAGAATGACAATCGCCTGAACCACCGCGACGTCGCGGGAAGCGACCGAACTGATCAGCAGCAGACCGACGCCGGGCCAGGCGTATACCGCTTCAACCACCGCGGAGCCGCCAATCATTCCGCCGAGCAGGAATCCAAGCAGCGTCAGCAAGGGAAGCGCCGCGTTCGGCATCACATGCCTCACGATGATCCCCCACTCCGATACACGCTTCGCCCGGGCGGCGAGGATGTAACGTTGCCCACTCACCTCCAGCGCGCTTGAGCGAACGAACCTCGCGATGACGCCGGCATTGTAAAGCCCGATCACCAGCGTGGGCATCACCATGTGGGCGAGCGTCGCCCCGCCGCCAGAAGGCAGAAGCCGCAGCTTTACGGCAAACAGCTGGATCAGGAGAATGCCGGTCAGGAAAGTCGGCACAGAGTGCGTCAGCACGGCGAGACTAATCACCGCGCGGTCGACAACGCCGCCGCGATACCGTGCCGCGACGATACCTAACGGGACACCCGCCGCCAGCGCCAGCACCAGCGCGGCCGCCATCAGCCGCAGCGTCGCCGGAACCTTCTCGATGATGATGGCAAGCGCGTCCTGACCGCTTCGCAGCGAGGTACCGAAATCGCCGCTCAACATACGGCCGAGATAGGTGAAATACTGCTCGGCCACGGGACGATCCAGGCCCCATTGCTGGCGCAGCATGTCGACCACCTGCGGCGGGGCTTCGACGCCGAGGAGTGACGTCATCGGGTCGCCGCTGATGCGAAGCATGACGAAGGTAAAGGTCACCACCAGGAAAACCGTCAATATCGCGCGCAACAATGAGCCGGTCATGATGTTCAGCATGCTCTCGCCTCCGCCAGTATTGAGCGGCTGCACGCCGTATCCGCAGACGTTGCCCGACGCTTGCCTTTCGGCACGGCGGCAAGCAGCTTCGCGGTATAAGGGTCGGACGGTGCGGCAAAGACGGTTGACGTCGGCCCGCTTTCCACCACGCGACCGGCCTGCATCACCACGACCCGATGCGACACATGGCGCACCACGCGCACATCGTGGCTGATGAACAGGATTGAAAGACCGCGCTTCTGCTGAAGGTCGAGCAGGAGATTGAGCACCTGAGCCTGCACCGACACATCCAGCGCCGAAACGGGTTCATCGCACAGCAGGATGTTGGGTTCGGTCACCAGCGCCCGGGCGATGGCGGCGCGCTGCCGCTGCCCTCCCGACATCTGATGCGGATAGCGATCCAGCATGGCGCCCGGCAGCGCAACGGCGCCGAGCGCTTCTTTAGCCCTATCGCGCCGCTCGCTCTTGCTGCCGATAGCATGAATCAGCAGCACCTCTTCAATCTGCCGACCGATGGGATGACGCGGGTCGAAAGCGCCGAGCGTATCCTGTGCGACGACCTGAAGAACGCGGGCCAGACGCCGGCGATTCGGCCTGAGATAGCCCGCGAAGGGCGCGTCGAAGAGTTCCAGCGTGCCGCTATCCGGCTGGCGGTCGCCGCACAGCAGAGCGGCGAGGGTCGATTTCCCGCATCCAGACTCGCCGACCAGACCGAGCGTTTCACCCTGACCAAGCGCGAGGGAAACGCCGCGGACGGCATGGTGACCCGCCCGCTTGCCCGGCAGAAGAGAAAATCCAGCGGGGTAAGTGAAATTCAAATCGCGGGCTTCAAGGACTGTCGTCCCGCCTGGCGCGTTCAAACTCATGGTAAGCGCTCCGCTGAGGTTAAGGATACGGCAGCGTCGAGCCGCCAGCTGTGGGGCATTTCCACCAGTCGGGTGAGCGGTTCGCCGTGCCCTGGCATCGCGTCCAGCAAAAGCCGGGTGTAGGGATGGCTCGGTCGTTCATAGATGTTTTCAGTCGTGCCGACTTCCATGATCTCGCCGCCGTACATCACGACGATGCGATCGCAGACCTCCGCGATCAGGTCAAGGTCGTGGCTGATGAAAATCATGGCAATACCGCGGTTGCGCACCAGCGACACCAGCAGCGACACCACCTGAGCCTGAACCGTGACGTCGAGTGCGGTCGTCGGTTCGTCGGCGATGACGAGCTGCGGCTCCAGCGCCAGCGCCGTGGCGATCATCACGCGCTGGCACATGCCGCCGGAAAATTGCGAAGGGTAGTCATGGTAACGCCTCTCCGGCTCGTCGATGGCGACGTCTTTCAGGAGTTGCAGCGCGATCTGGCGGGCTTGCTCCGCATCGTGCCCGGCACTTCGCGCCGCCTCGGCGATTTGCTCGCCAACGGTGCGTACCGGATTGAGGCAGGATACCGGTTCCTGAAAAATCATGCCGATCGGCGCAAGTTGTTTCGACGCCAGCGCCTGTTGCAGGTAGTCGGCGGCGAACGTCCGACCGCCGATGGCGACCGAACCGCAAGCCAGCGCCGTTGCCGGCAGCAGACCGGCAACGGCGAGGCACGACAGCGATTTTCCGGAACCGCTCTCCCCCACAATCCCCAGGATTTCGCCCTCCCTGACGTCAAAGGATACCGACTTAACCGGCGTCGTCCTGCCCTTTGCGGCGGGAAAGGAAATGCTCAAGTCTTGAATAGTGAGAACGGATTTGCGCATTGCGACAACCTCACCCGGCGGCATTGACGAAGGACAGGTTTTGCGGCCCCAGATCCATCGCGAAGGCGTGCTGCGGTTTCCACTTCACCTTTTTGGAGACGCCGAAGAAGACGGCGTTCTGGTGAAGAACCGTGATGCCTGGGTCCTTCCATTCAATGATGTCCAGCATGTCGGAGAAGATTTTGGCGCGATCCGCCGGAGCTACGGCCTGTTCAAGCTTCGCGCCAAGAGCGTCGAATTCGTCATTGACCCAGATCTTCTGCGTGCCCATCGTTGCGGTTCTGGCGAACGACAGCGAGTAGATGGAAACGTAAGGATCGGCAATGACCGCGGTGCTGGACCAGTTGCCGGTCGCCCGACCGCTGGCGTTATCGAAGAGCTTACCGGCTTCAACAAACTCCAGTTTGGCGTTGACGCCAACCGCCTGCCACATGGCGACGACCGCTTCGCTGACCGGGTTTTCCGCCGTGTAATAGTTGTTCTGCGAGCGGATCGTGATCGGTTCGCCCTTGTAGCCGCCCTCCTTCAGGAGCTGTCGGGCTTTTTCCGGGTTGTATTCGTATTTCGGCCGGTCCTTCAGGTAGATGGGGCCGAACTCCTTGAACTGCTCGCCGTTCGGGACCACGGTCAGGCCGTTCCAGATGGTGTCGACGATCGCCTGACGGTCGATAGCAAGAATCAACGCCTGACGCACGCGCGGATCCTTGAGCGCAGGGTTGTATTTGTCGAAAAAGAGGATGCGGTTGTTTGGAACCGGACCTCCGACGATCGTCGCAGTGCCGGACTTGTTCACCACGTCGAGCTGGTCCGGCGGCAGATCGGTCGCAATGTCATAGTCGCCCGCAAGAAGACCGGCGATACGAGATGACACTTCCGGCACCACCTTGAAGGTGACGCGCTTCGCGTTGGGCTTTCCGCCGAAATACCGGTCGTGAGCGACCAGCGTGACATGATCGTTAGCGACGGATTCGAGAACCTTGTAGGGGCCGGCGCCGACCGGCTTTTGCTTCCACTTCGCCCAGTCGCCGCCCATCTTGACCCAGGCATCTTTGCTGATGACCACCGCGGCATAGCTGGCCAGCCGCTGTAACAAGATCGGATCCTTAAACTTGGTGACGAAACGGACAGTTTCCGGATTCACAACGTCGACATGAGCAAGGCTGCTGAAGCTTGTCAGATAGGTTGGATAACCGGGTGCCTGCGGGTCGGTCAAACGTTGCGGCCCGAACGAAAAGGCCACGTCGTCAGCGGTCATCTCACGGCCGTCATGGAAAATGACGCCTTTGCGAAGCGTGACGTCGAGGGTTTTGTCGTCTACCCATCGCCACGAGGTCGCCAGGTTCGGCTGCACCGAGAAGTGACCATCAAGGTCAAGTTTCAGCAGCGTCTCGTGAATCGAGGGATTGTTGCGAAAAGCGACGTTGGACGCCGCGTCAACCGGCTCCTGCGTCTCCGGGTTTTTCTGAACCGCGATCCGTAACTCAGGACGATTGTCTTCCTGAGCGGCCGCGCCGTCTGCAAGGGAGACGGCGATCAACGCCGCCATAGCAATAAAAATGCGTATCTTCATCCAAACCACTCCTTAAGTAAGCAGGTCCGTCGAGCCGTGCCCGCGATTGTTCTTTTTTCACTACCCATCACCGCCGGGATGGCAGCGATTTCCCCCGTACAGAAACGCGTGCCGGAAGATACTTAAGCGAGCCGTCGTACCCGGATTAGTCCGGGCGGTTCAGCCGGATCCCCACGTCCGCCGACCAGAGGGCCGGATTTCAGTGCGCGATGACAAACTTCTTGCGCAGTTTCTCAGGTACGGTGTCGATGATGCTGCGGGCGCCGGCATCGGTAACAATGACGCCCACGTCTTCTATCCGGGTGATGACCGAGAGGCTTGATTTCGTGAATTTCGAGTGGTCAGCCACAACAATGACGCGGTTCGACACGTCGATCATGGCTCGCGCGACGCTCGCATTCACTGGCGATGAGGTGCAGATCAAACCACGGTCGACGTCGATCGATGCGGCATTCAGGATGAGTTTGTCGACATTGAACTGCCGTATGAAATACTCGGCCAGCGGCCCTCTGAATGAGCGGTTCGTGGCGGTAAATTCTCCCCCGACCGAGTAAATGCTCTGCCCCTCGCTGCGCGAAAATTCAGCAACGATGTCAAGGCCATTCGAGATCAGCGTCAGACTTCGACGACCAACGAGCTTTTTAGCCACTTCCAGCGCGGTCGTACCGGCATCCAGAAGCACGGTGTCGCCATCGGCAATCATGCCGGCGACGGCGGCGGCGATGGCCGCCTTCTCCGCCTGATTCCAGACGGCGCGGGCCTCATTTGTCGCATCCAGCGCGACCTGATTGATATTGACCGCGCCGCCATGCGTTCTGCGCAGCAATCCGGCTTCCTCAAGGTCGCACAGGTCCCGACGAACGGTGGCGACCGAAACCTCGAATCGATCCGTTAACGTGCGCAAATCAGCAAAATTCTCTTCGCGCAAAAATTCAACGATTTTCGCCTGACGCTCTTCCGCCTGAGTCAGCATAGGGTGGTTCCTTGTCATCATCATGACCGTTATCGATCAACAATCTGAGCGAACCCTATCCTTTCCAGATGACACTCGTATGAAGAAAATGCGTCGATTACCACCATCGAAGCGTTGCCGGACAAGAAGACTGCGCAATAAACCCTGAACCCATCTTAATGAACGAAATCGCTCACTTACCAACGGCGTCGACGGCTCATGCCGGACTCTGGCGCCCCGCCAACCGCCGATCGATAGCCCTGGCATTATTCTGCGTAATCTGAGGGAAAACGTGCGGCGGCGGGGTGCGGCGCAGGTCGCCCCCTGTCGGTGCTGGAAGCCGTTTGAAATAAAAAAACCGCAGGATTCTGCTACTCGCCGCAAGCTGCTGACAGCCGCCGCCCTGCCAATCCCAGATACTCAATGTTTACGGTTGCTTGCGGATTGTTTGCGGAATTACCGGTGAAACTGTTTGTGAAATTGACTGTTTGTGAAATTGACTGTTTGTGAAATTGATTGTTCGTGAAATTGATTATTAGCGGAGTCTGACGATGAATAGCCTGCTTTATTGCGCCGTGGTGCTGATTTGGGGCACCACCTGGATCGCCATCAGTCTACAGCAAGGTAGCGTGCCGCCAGAAGTGTCGATTTTCTGGCGTTTCGCCATCGCTTCGGCGTTGTTAATGGCGTTTTTGATCCTGACTCGTCGCCTGCGCCCGCTGAGCGGCCGCGCGCATTTGCTGTGTATGGCGCAGGGGGTGACGGTTTTCGGCATGAATTTCTTTTGCTTTTATCATGCCGTCGCCTGGATCCCCAGCGGGCTGGAATCGGTGATCTTTTCGATGGCGGTGCTGTTCAATGCCTTCAACAGTCGGCTGTTTTTCGGCACCCGTCTCAGCCGCAGCGTGAAGCTGGCTGCGCCGTTGGGGCTGGCCGGCATCATCCTGCTGTTCTGGCACGATCTGCTACAACTTGGCAGCAGCCCACAATTGCTGTGGGGGGTCGGCATGAGCCTGATCGCCACCTACTGCTTTTCGCTCGGCAACATCATCAGCGCCCAGCATCAACGCATGGGCCGGGACATCATGACCACCAACGGCTGGGGCATGCTGTACGGCGCGCTGGCGATGGGTTTCATCGCACTGCTGCTGGGTTACCGCTTTACGCCGGAATTCTCGCTGCGCTATCTCGGTTCGCTGTCTTACCTGGCGCTGTTCGGCTCGGTGATTGGTTTTGGCGCCTACTTCGCGCTGGTTGGGCGTATCGGCGCCAGCCAGGCGGCTTATGCCACCTTGCTGTTTCCGTTGGTCGCGCTCTCCGCCTCTACCCTGTACGAAGGGTACGTATGGCGAAGCAACGCCGTGCTGGGCTTACTGCTGATTCTGGCGGGCAATGCGGTGATGTTTTATCGCCCCCGGCCGCAACCGGTGGCGAAAACCGCCGCGTAAACGGTCGTCTTCTCATCATGGGAAGACGACCTGGGCGATAACTGACTGGATAACAAGGTTTGCCGACGAATAGCTACCCGACCGGGTAGCTATTTTGTTTGCTGCGTGACCGGATAGCGACCTTGCCGGGTAACCCGCTTACTGGCCGCCGGCAGGCTTGCGCGGCGGGCGACGACGGGCGGATTGCCCTTCCGGGCGCTGTCCGGCCGGGCGCGCTGCGCCATCACGACGCGGCTGATGAGGACGGTCGCCCTGCGGGCGTCCGGATGCGCGTTCGCCTTGCGGACGATCGCCCTGACGCGGCGCACCGCCGCCGCGACCACCGCGCCCGCCCTGCCGGCCGTTCTGGATCGGTTCGGCCTTGATCGTTGGGTCCGGCTCATAACCCGGAATCTCCATCCGCGGGATTTCCCGCTTCAGTAGACGTTCAATGTCGCGCAGCAGTTTGTGTTCATCGACGCACACCAGCGACAACGCCTCGCCAGTCGACGCCGCCCGACCGGTACGGCCGATACGGTGCACGTAATCTTCCGGCACATTCGGCAGCTCGTAGTTCACCACATGCGGCAACTGGTCGATATCCAGCCCACGGGCGGCGATGTCGGTCGCCACCAGCACGCGGATGTCGCCGTCTTTGAAATTAGCCAGCGCACGGGTACGCGCTCCCTGGCTCTTGTTACCGTGGATAGCGGCGGCGGTGATGCCGTCTTTATTCAGTTGTTCCGCCAGATGGTTGGCGCCGTGCTTGGTGCGGGTAAACACCAGCACCTGCTGCCAGTTGTGTTTGCCGATCAGGAGCGACAGCAGTTCGCGCTTGCGTTTCTTGTCCACGAAATGCACGTGCTGGGTCACCAGTTCGGACGGCGTATTGCGGCGCACCACTTCCACCGATGCCGGATTGGTGAGCAGCTTCCCGGCCAGTTCCTTGATCTCGTCGGAGAAGGTGGCGGAAAACAGCAGGTTCTGACGTTTGGGCGGCAGCTTCGCCAGCACCCGGCGGATGTCGTGGATAAAGCCCATATCCAGCATACGGTCGGCTTCATCCAGCACCAGAATTTCCACCTGCGACAGGTCGACCGCGTTCTGGTGCTCCAGATCCAACAGACGGCCCGGCGTGGCAATCAGAATATCGACGCCGCCGCGCAGCTTCATCATCTGCGGGTTAATGCTGACGCCGCCGAACACCACCAGCGAACGCAGACGCAGGTATTTGCTGTACGCCAGCACGTTTTCGCCGATCTGCGCCGCCAGTTCGCGGGTCGGCGTCAGGATCAACGCCCGCACCGGACGGCGGCCTTTCGCCTGCGACGGACGGTGGCTCAGCAATTGCAGCAGCGGCAAGGTGAAGCCGGCGGTTTTGCCGGTACCCGTCTGGGCGCTGGCCATCAGGTCGCGCCCTTCCAGCACCACCGGAATCGCCTGACGCTGAACCGGCGTCGGCTCACGGTAGCCCTGTTCTTCCACAGCGCGCAAAATATCGGCACTCAGGCCGAGGGATTCAAAAGACATAACGAGAACAACTCCAGATTCACCCTACCCGGCATCCGCCGGTGCAGTTTTCAGGGTGACAACAGATGGGTTCAGCGCCGCGTCGGCGTACACGCCTTACAACGCTGACTCCAGATGAATGGGCACAAACTACGGTGCGTGACTGCGCGCGATTGTAACAGAAAATCGCTTGTTTGAGGAATTTTTATCTGTCGATCACATTTTATCCTCCGCATTCTGCGCAAAATGGCCGTGCTCTTCATGGATATCAATCGTTTACTGATTAAAAAGCCGGTTCTCTCCTGCCACGGCAGCGCATATCCGCGCTGAATCAGCACGCCGTCAGTCAGAACACGGCAATCTGTTGAATATCGGATTATTCTTAAGTGATGTCGTCGTAATAGCGGGATCGGCAATAATACGAAGTCATATCGGGAGCGCTATGAATAAAAAAACAGGGGTATGGTTGGTGCTGGCGTTGTTCGCCGTCACCACCGCCGGCTACGGCTTGATGCACTACCGTAGCCAGCAGGATGCGCCGCTGACGCTGTACGGTAATGTGGATATCCGCAGCGTCAATTTGGGGTTCCGGGTCAGCGGACGCCTGACCGCTCTAAATGTGGATGAAGGGGAGGTTGTCCAGCCGGGGCAGTTGCTGGCCCGGCTGGATAACGCGCCGCAGCAGAACGCGCTACGGCAGGAAAAAGCCAGCGTAGCCAGCGCGCAGGCGCAACTGGCGCTGCTGCGGGAAGGCTACCGCAGCGAGGAAATCGCCCAGGTGCGTTCGCAACTGGAGCAGGCGCAGGCCGCCTACGACTACGCCAACAGCTTCTACCAGCGCCAGCTTGGCCTGTGGAAGCAACACACCCTGGCCGCCAACGCGCTGGAAGACGCCCGTTCCACCCGCAATCAAACGCAGGCGACGTTGCAGGCGGCGCGGGAAAAGCTGAGCCAATATGAGCGCGGCAACCGGCCGCAGGAAATAGCCGCCGCCGAAGCATCGCTGGCGCAGGCGCAGGCCGCTGAAGCGCAGGCGCAACTCAGTCTGCAGGATACGCGCCTGTACGCGCCCTCTCCCGGCGTGATTCTGACCCGGGCCGCCGAAGCCGGCAGCATGCTGAGCGCCGGCAGCACCGTCTTTACCCTGTCGTTGACCCAGCCGGTATGGATTCGCGCCTACGTCAATGAAACCCAGTTGGGCCGCGCCGCGCCCGGGCGCGAGGTGCTGATCTACACCGACGGCCGCCCGAACCGCCCCTATCACGGCAGAATCGGCTTTGTGTCGCCCAGCGCCGAATTTACGCCGAAAAATGTCGAAACCACGGAGTTGCGCACCGACCTGGTGTACCGGCTGCGCATCATCGTCAGCGACGCGGACGACGGTCTGCGTCAGGGGATGCCGGTAACCCTCACGCTGATGCAGGATCGGTCGCGCCATGACCAGTGACCCGCCGCTGATCCGCCTCGACGCGCTGGAAAAACGCTTCGACGGCATGACGAAACCGGCGCTGGCGCAGTTGAGCGCCGAGATTCGCGCCGGCGCGGTCACCGGGCTGGTGGGGCCGGACGGCGCCGGCAAGACCACGCTGATGCGCATGCTGGCCGGATTGCTGACGCCCAGCGCGGGCACGATTCGGGTGCTGGGGCTGGACCCGATCGCCGATGACCGCCAGCTACATGCCCGGCTCGGTTACATGCCGCAGAAATTCGGCCTGTACGAAGACCTCACCGTGATGGAAAACCTGACGCTGTACGCCGACCTGCGCGGCATCACCGGCGACATCCGGCGCGCCACCTTTGATCGGCTGTTGCAGTTTACCGACCTCACCCGCTTCACCACTCGGCTGGCGGGCAAACTCTCCGGCGGCATGAAGCAGAAACTGGGGCTGGCCTGCACCCTGCTGGGGCAGCCCGGCGTGTTGCTGTTGGACGAACCGGGGGTCGGCGTCGACCCGATCTCCCGCCGCGAACTGTGGCGGATGGTGCATGAACTGGCGGACGACGGCATGCTGATTCTGTGGAGCACCTCCTATCTGGACGAGGCCGAACAGTGCCGCGACGTGCTGCTGCTTAACGAGGGCGAATTGCTCTACCGGGGCGCCCCCGCCGACCTAACGCAGCGGATGGCGGGCCGCTGCCTGCTGCTCGACCAACCGGGCAGCAACCACCGCCGTCTGCTGCAACAGGCGCTGCGTCAGCCGCAGGTGAGCGACGGCGTGATTCAGGGGCGCTACGTGCGGCTGATTCTGAAACCGCAGGCGGATCGCGCCGCGCTGCTGCACGCCCTCAAATTGCCGCCGGACAGCGTGCAGGACACCGCGCCGCGCTTTGAAGATGCATTCATCGACCTGCTGGGCGGCGGGCCGAGCGCCACCTCGTCGCTGGCGGCGATCCTGCCGCAGTTGGACACTCACCGCGGGGAGACGGTGATCGAAGCGCGGAACCTGACCAAGAAATTCGGCGATTTCGCCGCCACCGACCGGGTGAATTTTCAGGTGCGCCGCGGTGAAATCTTCGGTCTGCTGGGGCCGAACGGCGCTGGGAAATCCACCACCTTTCGCATGATGTGCGGCCTGCTGACGCCGACCGAAGGTCAGGCGCTGGTGCTGGATATGGACCTCAAGACCCGTTCCGGCCGGGCGCGGCAGCATCTCGGCTACATGGCGCAAAAATTTTCGCTGTACGGCAACCTGACCGTGGAACAAAACCTACGCTTTTTCTCCGGCGTTTACGGCCTGCGCGGCCAGCATCAGCAGGATAAGGTGGACAGTATGGCGCAGGCGTTCAACTTTCATCCGATCTTCCAGCAAACGCCCGACGCGCTGCCGCTCGGTTTCCGCCAGCGGCTGGCGCTGGCCTGCGCGCTGATGCACGAACCGGATATCCTGTTTCTTGACGAGCCCACCTCCGGCGTCGACCCGTTTACCCGCCGGGAGTTCTGGCAGCACATCAACGGCATGGTGGACAAAGGCGTGACGGTGATGGTCACCACCCATTTTATGGACGAAGCCGAATACTGCGACCGCATCGGACTGGTGTACCGCGGCCGGCTCATCGCCAGCGGCACGCCGGATGACCTGAAACGTCAGGCCGCCAGCGACGACGCGCCGGAGCCAACCATGGAGCAGGCGTTCATCGCACTGGTGCAAGCCTATGACCAGGAGGCCGGCCATGCCACCACCAATTGACGATAAACGTTTTTCCTGGCGACGCTTACGCGCGCTGTGCCTGAAGGAAACCCGCCAGATCCTGCGCGACCCCAGCAGCGCGCTGATCGCTTTCGTCATCCCGCTGTTGCTGCTGTTCATCTTCGGCTACGGCATCAACCTCGACTCCAGCCGCCTGAACGTCGGCGTACTGATGGAGCAACACAGCGCCGAGGCCGACAGCCTGGCGCGCGCCTTTACCGGCTCGCCCTTTCTGTCCGTCACCCTCAGCGATAACCGCCCGGCGCTGATAGCACGGATGCAGGCCGGGCAGATTCGCGGTCTGGTGGTCATCCCGGCCGACTTCGCCAAACGGCTGGCGCACCCGCAGGATCGCGCGCCGATTCAGGTCATCACCGACGGCAGCGAGCCGAATACCGCGCAATTCGTGCAGGGCTACGCTCAGGGGGTGTGGCAACTCTGGCAGCAGCAATACGCGCAGGACCACGGCGGCCGCTATCAACCGCTGATTGAGGTGCAGACCCGCTACTGGTTCAACGCCGCCGCCATCAGCCGGAACTTCATTATTCCCGGCGCCATTACCATCATCATGACGGTGATCGGCGCGATCCTGACCTCGCTGGTGATCGCCCGCGAGTGGGAACGCGGCACCATGGAGGCGTTGCTTTCAACGCAGGTCACCCGCGCCGAACTGCTGCTCACCAAATTGCTCCCCTATTATGTGCTGGGGATGATCGCTATGGCCCTGTGCGTGGTGGTGGCGGTGTTTGTGCTGGGGGTGCCTTATCGCGGCTCGCTGTGGCTGCTGTTCGGCCTGAGCAGCCTGTTTCTCGCCAGTACGCTAGGCATGGGGTTGCTGATTTCCACCCTGACCCGCAATCAGTTCAACGCGGCGATGGTGGCGCTCAACGCCGCCTTTCTGCCGGCGGTAATGCTGTCCGGGTTTATTTTCGAAATCCACAGCATGCCGGTGCCGGTACAGGCGGTGTCGTACCTGATCCCCGCCCGCTATTTCGTCAGCACGCTGCAAACCCTGTTTCTGGCCGGGAATATCGGTAGCGTGCTGCTGATGAACCTGCTGTTTTTAATGACGTCCGCGGTGTTTTTCATCGGCCTGACCGCCTGGAAAACCCGCCGTCGACTGGATTAGGTGCGGTAATTCATCCACCGGGCCGTGCCGGATGTATGCCGGCACGCTGATGAGGGAAAAGAGTATGTTGCATCGTCTGTGGACGCTGATCCGCAAAGAGCTTCAGTCATTGCTGCGCGAGCCGCAAACCCGCGCCATTCTGGTGTTGCCGGTGCTGCTGCAGGTGTTACTGTTCCCGTTCGCCGCCACGCTGGACGTCACCGACGCCACGCTCGCCATTTACAGCGAAGACAACGGCCCGGCTTCGGTGGAGCTGACGCAGCGTTTCGCCAGCGCCAGCGCCTTTTCTCGGGTCATCACCCTGCACAACCCGCAGGACATCGCGCCCACGATCGATAACCAGCGGGCGCTGCTGCTGGTGCGCTTCCCGCCCGATTTCTCGCGCCAGTTGGTCAGCGGCACGCCGACCAGCATCCAGCTTCTGCTCGATGGACGCCACTCCAACAGCGCCCAGATCGCCGCCCGCTATGTACAACAGATCGTGCAGGATTATCAGTTAGAGCAGTTGAACGATCCGGCGCTGACGCACCAGAGCAAGCTGGTGATTCGTCACTGGTACAACCCGAATCTGGACTACAAATGGTTCGTGGTGCCGTCGCTGGTGGCGCTGATCACCACCATTGGCGTGTTGATCGTCACCGCGCTGTCGGTGGCGCGCGAACGGGAACAGGGCACGCTGGAACAGCTGCTGGTTTCGCCGTTGTCCACCGGGCAGATCTTTGTCGGTAAGGCGGTGCCGGCGCTGATTGTCGCCACCGTTCAGGCCAGCATCGTGCTGGCGGCCGGCATCCTCGCCTACCGCATCCCGTTTTCCGGCTCGCTGCTGCTGTTCTACCTCTGCATGCTGGTGTACGGGCTGTCGCTGGTAGGGTTCGGGCTGCTGATTTCTTCGCTCTGTTCCACCCAGCAACAGGCGTTCATCGGCGTCTTTGTCTTCGTAATGCCCGCCATTCTGTTGTCCGGCTACGTGTCGCCCGTCGAGAATATGCCGTTATGGCTGCAACAGCTTACCTGGGTCAACCCGGTGCGCCATTTCACCGATATTACCAAACAGATATATCTGAAAAACGCCAGCCTGGCCGTGGTCTGGCGCGGGGTGTGGCCGCTGCTGGCAATCACCGCCACCACCGGCAGCGCCGCCTACGCCCTGTTTCGGAGCAAGATTGGCTAGGCTGGCGCAAACCGCCGGCGCCCGCCGTCAGCGACGCTTTGCCAAACACTGACTACACTGATTATTCAGCTACTTGGGAACGAGGGAAAACAATGGATACCGTCTCGCAACCGTTATTGGGGTTTTCTTTCACCGTGCTGACCATCAATACCCATAAAGGGTTCAGCGCACTGAACCGCCGCTTCATCCTGCCGGAACTGCGCGATGCCGTACGCTCGGTTTCCGCCGATATCGTCTGTCTGCAGGAAGTGCTGGGCCGCCATTCCACCCATCCGTTGCAGGTAGAACACTGGCCGGACACCTCGCACTACGAGTTTCTGGCGGAAACCATGTGGAACGATTACGCCTACGGGCGCAATGCGGTCTACCCGGAAGGCGAGCACGGCAACGCGGTGCTGTCGCGCTTTCCCATTTTCAGCTATCGCAATCTGGACGTATCGGTATCCGAAAAAGCCAAACGCGGCATCCTGCATTGCGTACTGAAAGTCCCCAACCGGGATTTACATATCCACATCGTGTGCGTACACATGGGGCTCACCGCCTCGCACCGGCGACAGCAAATGGCATTATTGTGCGACCTGCTGGCGACGCTACCCGCCGAGGTGCCCCTGATCGTCGCCGGAGATTTCAATGACTGGCAGATGAAAGCCAGCGCCCTGCTGAAACGCAGCGCCGGTCTGGAAGAGGTATTCAGTCAGCATTTCGGTAAACCGGCACGGACCTTTCCGGCTCGCTTTCCATTGCTGCGCCTCGACCGCATCTATGTGCGCAACGCCCGAACCAGCGTACCGAAGTTGCTGCCGTCCAAACCCTGGTCGCACTTGTCCGATCATGCGCCGCTGGCGGTGGAGATTCATTTGTGAAAACCGAATGGCGCGACGGCAACCAAATTGAACTACTGGTGAATGGCGACGAATTCTATCCCAGCGTGTTTGACGCGATCCGTCAGGCCCGCAATCGGGTGGTGCTGGAAACCTTCATCTGGTTTGAGGACAAGGTCGGCTACGCGTTGCGGGAAGCGCTGATCGCGGCGGCGCAGCGCGGCGTCAGCGTGGATGCCACCGCCGACGGCTATGGTTCGCACGACCTGTCGCCCGCCTTTCTCGCACCGATGGTGGAAGCCGGCGTACGCTTCCATTTTTACGATCCACGTCCGCGTCTGTTCGGCCTGATGCGTACCAACCTGTTCCGGCGGCTGCACCGCAAGATCGTGGTGGTGGACAGCCACACCGCCTGGATAGGCGGCATCAACTACTCGGCCGACCACCTGAGCGACTACGGCCCGGAAGCCAAGCAGGATTACGCCGTTAAAGTGCGCGGCCCGGTAGTGGACGATATCTACCGGTTTGTGCTGGCGGCGCTGGCCCATGATGAGGAGCCGCGCATCTGGTGGCGGCGACGCTTTCGCCGCGCCGTGCGCAACCCCCACCCCGGTAACGCGCAGGCGCTGTTTGTCTGGCGCGACAACGGTCTGCACCGCCGCGACATCGAACGTCAATACCTGCTGATGCTGCGACGAGCCAAACGCGAGGTGGTGATCGCCAATGCCTATTTTTTCCCCGGCTATCGCCTGCTGCGGGCGATGCGCAAGGCCGCGCGACGAGATGTGCGGGTACGGTTGATCATTCAGGGACAGCCGGATATGCCGATCGTTCTGGTAGGCGCGCGTCTGCTCTATCCCTGGCTGGTGAAAGCCGGGGTGGACATTTATGAATACCGTCGTCAGCCGTTGCACGGCAAGGTCGCGTTGCAGGATGAATACTGGACCACCATTGGCTCCAGCAACCTGGATCCGCTCAGTCTGGCGCTCAACCTCGAAGCCAATCTGATCATCAATGACCGCGACTTCAACCAGCAACTGCGGGACAACCTGCACCAGCTTATTCGCGAAGACTGCGTACGGGTTGACCCTGCGCAACTACCGAAACGCTCGTACTGGCAGATGCTCAAAAACGTAGTGGTGTTCCATTTCCTGAAACGCTTCCCGTCGATGGTCGGCTGGTTGCCGGCGCACAGCCCGCAGTTAACCCAGGTGGGACACCCGCCGGCGGATGACAGCGAAAAGAAATAACAAAACTCTAAGGCTGTCGACAAACAGCCGTGTTGTTTTGTGAACGGAGATGTATGTCTGGTCAGTGAATGGTTTCGTGCGGGATAAACGGTGTGGTTTCTTTGCCACTTCATAGCACGCACGACAAGGAGAGGTTCAAACGCCACCTCTCCTTGACCACTGGCTAGTGGCTAAACTGTGGCGCTACGCTCTACCTTCGGCATTCGACTTCGCTGTTCGGACCGCCCGTGACGCTCTCCCGGAGCGGCACGGGCTTGCGCGGCGTCCCTGCCGCGCATCCGGCGAAGTCACCCGCCTCAGCACAGTTTTAACGCCGGAAAGCCCCATTATCTGTAACTAAGAAGGGTTGCCAGTAATCTGCAACACCCTCACCGACGACTGCCGAACAAACGCAGCAGCATCAGGAACAGGTTGATGAAATCGAGATACAGGGTCAGCGCGCCCATGATCGAGTACTTGCGGAAACTGTCCCGGTCATCGACCGACAGCTCTTCACCGATGTTTTTCAGTTTCTGCGTGTCGTAAGCGGTCAGGCCGACAAACACCAGCACCCCGATGTAGGTGATGGCAAGCTGCAACCCTTCGCTTTTCAGCCAGAAATTCACCAGCGTGGCCAGCAGAATACCGATCAGCGCCATGAACAGCATGCTGCCCATGCCGGTCAGGTCGCGTTTGGTGACATAGCCGTACAGGCTCATGGCGCCGAACATACCGGCGGTAATCACAAAGGTGCTGGCGATGGATTCGCCGGAGTAGACGATGAAAATACTGGAAAGCGTCAGGCCGGTCAGCGCGGAATAGAGCATAAACAGCGTGGTGGCGACGCCGCCGCTCAGGCGGTGCACCATGCCGGACAGCACAAACACCAATCCCAGTTGGGCAATCACCAGCCCAAAGAAGGTGATCTTGCTGGAGAACACCATCTGCAACACCGCCGGGGTGTTAGCGGCATACCAGGCAACAAACGCGGTCAGCAACAGACCGCAGGTCATCCAGCCATAGACCTGCGCCATATAAGTTTGCAGACCGGTGCCGGCCTGCTGAACGATGGAACCGTTAGAACGTGGAAATCGATCCATGATGCAACCTTTGCATTGAGTGAAACAGAACGGGCTTACGCCCACCTGTTTTTCAGCTTAACACAAAATGCTACACGCAACGGATAACGCTTCCTCAACGGTCATCGCAATTTATGCAGGCTATGCGCCCGCAGGGCGCGTGATTACGGCCAGCGCTCCACAGTGAAGGCGGCCGCCGGAACTAATCCAGTCGGTGCGCCCGCCCGGCTACCGTCAGATTGACGCCGCAACCGATGACGATATCTTCCCGGCTGACGCTTTTCAGTTCGATCACCTGCGCGCTATTGGTCATTCGCAGGCGCAGCGTGGACACGAATCCGGCAAACTCGATGTTCGCCACCACCGCCTGCGGCGCCGCCGACGGCTCGGCCAGCGAGAGCTGAATCTGCTCCGGTCGCAGCATGATGCGTGCGGCGCCGGCGGACTGATTATCGTCAACCGCGATATCGCCCAGCGCGCACGCGGCGCGCCCGTCTTTCAGCTGCGCCGACAGCACCAGCGTGTCGCCAAGAAACGCGGCGGCGGCCTCATCCACCGGGCGCAGATACAACGACTGCGGCGATCCCACCTGCACCAGCCGCCCTTGCCGCATGACGGCCATCTGATCGGCAAATGACAACGCCTCCGCCTGATCGTGAGTCACCAGAATCGACGCCACGCCCGCCTCCGCCAGCAGGGCGGAAACCGCCTGACGGGTCGCGGCGCGCAGGCCGGTATCCAGCGCCGAGAAAGGTTCATCCAACAGCATCAGCGTCGGGCGCTGAGACAACGCGCGCGCCAGCGCCACCCGCTGCTGCTGGCCGCCGGACAATTCATGCGGCCACAGTGCTGCCAGCCGCGAGTCCAGCGACACCATCGCCATCAGTTCATCGATGCGTCGCTGTTTATCCTGTTTACTGCCCTCAAGCCCAAAACCGATGTTCTGCGCCACGGTAAAGTGCGGAAACAGCGCGCCGTCCTGCGGTACAAAGCCGATGCCGCGCTGATGCGCCGGCACCCACTGGTTCGCATCCGCCACGACGCGCGTTTGCAGACGCACGGTGCCGCTGTCCGGCGCTTCGAAACCGGCAATAATACGCAGCAACGTCGTCTTGCCGGAACCGGAGGGGCCGACAATCGCGGTACGGCTGCCCGGCGCAACCTGCAAGTCGATTCCGTCCAGCACCGTGACGGCATTGAAAGATTTGCCGATGCCATAAAGTTCAAGCGTATTCATAAACCTGCCGTACGTTTCGATTGAGAATAGAGCAACCAGGTCAGCGGGAGCGACAGCACCACCATAATCAACGCATAGGGCGCGGCCGCCATATAGTCGATTTCACTGGTTAACGCCCAAAAGCCGGTCGCCAGCGTGCGGGTACCGTTCGGCGCCAGCAACAGCGTGGCGGTTAATTCGTTGGTGACGGCGAGAAACACCATCGCCGCCCCAGCCGCCGCGCCCGGCGCCGCCAGCCGCAGCGTGATGCGCCACAACGCCCGTCCGGGCGAACATCCCAGACTGCGCGCGACGTTTTCCAGTTCCACCGGCGCCTGCGCAATGCCGGCGCGCAGGTTAATCAGCGCTCGCGGCATAAACATCAGCACATAGGCCAGCAGCAGGGTGAATTCGGTCTGGTACAGCGGCCGCAGGGTATGAATGGTGACGGTGACCAGCGCCAGCGCCACCACAATGCCCGGCAGCGCGCTGGTGATGTAATTACAGCCTTCCAGCAGGCGATACAGCCGCGACGGATGGCGCACCGACAGCCAGGCCATCGGAAACGCGCACAGCGTCACCAGCGCCGCGCCGCTGACGCCCAGCCACAACGTCTGGCGCAATGCGGGCCACAGTTCGTCGTTGCGCCACACCTCCATGCCGCCGAGCCACAGCCAGCGAGCGAGCGTCATCAGCGGTACGCCCAGCGCCAGCACAGTTAACGCCAGCGGCAACAAAACGCAAACCAGCGCCGCCGGCGACGACAGCCGCCAGGGCGTCAGGTTACGGGCGCTGCCGGAACCGACGCGGGCATAGCGCGCGCGTCCGCGGGTCAGCGCTTCCAGCAGCAGCAGCCCCAGACAGCACAACACCAGCACGCCCGCCAGCATGTTTGCCGCCAGACCGTTAAAGGTAGACTGGAACTGCTCGAAAATTGCGGTGGTGAAGGTATCGAAGCGAATCATGGCGTACAGGCCGTATTCCGCCAGCAGATGCAATGCAATCAGCAGCGAACCGCCCCACACCGCCAGCCGTAGCTGCGGCAACACCACGCGAAAAAAACACGCCAGGGTCTGGCGCCCAGTGAGGTCGCCACATCTTCCAGGCTGGGATCAAGCCGGCGCAGCACCGCCGCCGCCGGCAGATAAATAAACGGGAAATAGGCGAGAACCGACAGGAACACGCCCGCCGCCAGGCCATGCATGCCGGGCAACAGGCTGATCCAGGCGTAACTTTGAACAAAGGCCGGTACCGCCAGCGGCGCGGTCAACAACAGCGACCACGCGCGGCGCCCCGGCAACGTGGTGCGCTCGGTCAGCCAGGCCAGCGCTACCCCGAGCAGCGTGCAGAGCGGCAGCGTCACCGCCACCAGCAATACGGTATTAAGCAGCAGTTCCCCGACCCGAGGCCGGAACACCAGCGCTTTTATCGTTTCCCAGTCGGTTTCAAGGGTGATACCCACCACGAAACCCAACGGCAGCAACGCCAGCAACGACAACAGCAAGGCCATCAGCGCCATGCCGCCGCCAGCAATCCGGTATGGCCGCGCCCCCGGTCGCACCGGGTGGGTCACACCGACGCCGGCGACTTTCCATTCCACATCGGCCATATGCCTTATTGTACTCCCGCCCTGCACTGACGCATTACAGCAGACCTGCTTCGGTCATCAGCTCAACCACTTTCTTGCCGTTAAGTTTGGCGGCGTCCACTTTCGGCGCCTGCAGGTCTTTCAGCGGCACCAGTTTCGGGTTGGACTCGGCATTCACGCCCACCGCGTATTCAAAGGCGGTGTTGGTACGCAGCACTTCCTGACCTTTCTTACCGGTGATCCACTTGACGAAAGCCTGAGCCTGTTGCTTATGCTTGCTGGAGGCCAGCACGCCGCCGCCGGAGATGCTGACGAACGCGCCCGGATCCTGATGTTTGAAGTAGTACAGACGGATATTTTTGCTGTTTTCGCCGGTTTTAGCGCCGTCGACAAACGGGTAGTAGTGGTAAATAACGCCGCTGTCGATCTGGCCGGCGTTCACCGCTTTCATCACCGTACTGTTGCCTTTATAAGCGGTGAAGTTGGTTTTCATCGCCTTCAGCCATTCCAGCGTCGCTTTCTCGCCTTTCAGCTCCAGCACCGCGCTGACGATCGCCTGGAAATCGGCGCCGGACGGGGATGCGGCCCAGCGGCCTTTCCATTCCGGTTTAGCCAGGTCCATCAGCGACTTCGGCAGTTGCGCCTCGGTCAGTTTCTCCGGATTGTAGACAAACACCGTCGAGCGAGCGGCGATGCCGATCCAGCGACCGTGGGACGGACGATACTGCGGCTCCACCTGCGCCAGCGTATCGGCGTCCAGCGGCGCGAACAGGTTGGCGTTATCCACCAGCACCATCGACGGCGAGTTTTCCGTCAGGAACACGTCGGCCGGAGAGGCATTGCCTTCCTGCACCAGCTGGTTGCCCAATTCGCTGTCGCCGCCATTACGCAGCGTGACTTTAATGCCGGTGTCCTGAGTAAAACCATCTACCCACGATTTCACCAGGTTTTCGTGCTGCGCGTTGTAAATCACAATACCTTCATCTTCAGCCTGCGCGCCGAAGGAGAACCCCATCACCAGGGAAGACGCCAGCAGGGTGGCGGGGAACAGGGAAGCAATACGCCGTTTCATACCATTATCCTTTTCACTGTATGGCAATTAACTGTATGACAATAAAAGCGAATCAGGCGGAACATAACCGCCGGCTCATTATCGTAGCACTAAAATAGAAATAAAAATGATTCTTATTAATTGTTTCCTTAACACTATTTTAATGCAAAATTTATAATTCACTGCTTTTTATCGCTTTTTCTTCAACGGTGAAATTATTACGCTGAAAATCATACAGCGGCGGCAATCAATCCGCCGCCGTTGCCATTACCAACGCTCCGCCGCCTGCCGATCGCTATCGCGGGCGTCCACCCAGCGGTCGCCATCCGACGTCGCTTCCCGTTTCCAGAACGGCGCGCGCGTTTTGAGGTAATCCATGATGAATTGCGCCGCCTCGAACGAGGCATGGCGGTGGGCGCCGCTGACGCCGACAAAGACGATTTCGTCGCCGGGATAGAGCGCGCCGACGCGGTGAATCAGGCTCACGCGCTGAATCGGCCAACGCTGCCGCGCCGCGTCGACAATCTCCGTCAGCGCCTTTTCCGTCATGCCCGGATAATGCTCCAGCGTCAGCGCGTTGACGTGATCGCCCAGATTATGATTGCGCACTTTGCCGGTGAACGTCACCACCGCGCCGTCCGCATCGCTCGCCGCCAGCCAGGCGTACTCGTCGCCCACGCTGAACGGCGCTTCCCCTACCTGAATACGCGTCTCCATCACTCAGCCTCCGGTTACCGGCGGGAAAAACGCCACTTCGTCGCCATCGGTCAGCGGGTGCGACATCGCCACCAGCGACTGATTCACCGCCGCCAGCAACTTACCGTCTTCCAGCGCCAACGCCCAGCGGTCGCTCCGCGCGCACAGCGCCTGTCGCAACGACGCCACGTCCCGATATTCCGCCGACAGCGAGAGCCGATCGGTGCCGGTCAGTTCCCGCACCTGCGCAAAAAACAACACGGTAATCATGATGCCTCCGCCTTGAAATCACCGGATTTACCGCCGCTTTTCGCCAGCAACCGCACCGGGCCGATCACCATGTCTTTCTGCACCGCTTTGCACATGTCGTAAATGGTCAGCGCCGCCACCGAGGCGGCGGTCAGCGCCTCCATTTCCACACCGGTCTTGCCGGTCAGCCGACACAGGGATTCAATCCGCACCCGGTTGTGCTCCGGCTGGGCTTCCAGCTCCACCGCCACTTTGCTCAACAACAGCGGATGGCACAGCGGGATCAACTCCCAGGTACGCTTGGCGGCCTGGATACCGGCGATGCGCGCGGTGGCGAAGACATCGCCCTTGTGATGCCGCCCGTCGATGATCATCGACAGGGTCTGCGGCGCCATTTCCACAAAGGCTTCGGCGCGCGCCTCGCGCACCGTGTCCGCCTTGTCGGAAACATCCACCATCGCCGCTTCACCGGCTGCGTTAATGTGGGTCAGTTGTGACATAACAGCTTACTTTTTCAAATGGGGATAGAGGTTACAGGGTTTCTGGCGCGCATCCAGTTGCTCGCGGATAATGCGCTCCCAGGCGGTATGACAGGCTTTGGTCGACCCCGGCACGCCGAAAATCGCCGTCTGGTTAGCCAAACCGGCAATGGCGCGGGACTGAATGGTGGCGGTGCCGATCTCTTCGTACGACACCATGCGGAACAGTTCGCCAAACCCGTCGATTTCCCGGTCGAACAGCACCCGGACCGCCTCCGGCACCAGGTCGCCCGGCGTAAAACCGGTACCGCCGTTGATCAGGATAACCTGCACATCGTCGCTAGCTACCCAGGCGGAAACCTGCGCGCGGATCTGGTACAGGTTTTCGCTGACAATCGCGCTGCCCGCCAGTTGATGCCCATCATGCTGCAACGCTTCACGCAGATAATCGCCGGACGTATCGTCGGCGGCGGTGCGGCGCGACGACACCGTCATCACCGCCACACGCAGAGGAATAAATTCGCTGCTGACCTTGCTCATAAACACTCCTTAACGCTATTGCGCGGCCGGTTCAGCCGCCGATAAAGGACAGATTCGGGGTAATGCCGCTGTTGCCGTCGTGCAGGAAATGCGATTGCCGTTTGCTGCTCAGGCCGCCGGAAATACGCAGCTTCAGCGCCTCCTGCTGGTCATCATCCGTCAGCAAATCGCGCAGCGGAATGCCCTGCTCGCCGAACAGGCATAGGTGCAGATTGCCGATGGCCGACACCCGCAGCCGATTGCAGCTCTGACAAAAGTCTTTTTCGTACGGCATGATCAACCCCACTTCACCCTGATAATCCGGGTGCGAGAACACCTGCGCCGGGCCGTCGCTGCGCGCCCGCGCCTGCTGTTGCCAACCTTGTTGCAACAAGCGCTCGCGGATCACCTGACCGGATACATGGTGACGGCGGAACATCGCCCGCCCTTCGCCGGTTTCCATCAGTTCAATAAAACGCAGTTGGATCGGCCGGGTGCGGATCCAGTCGAGAAAGGTGTGCAGGCTGCTGTCGTTGACATCACGCATCAGTACGGTATTGACTTTCACCCGGCGAAATCCGCTGGCGAAGGCGGCATCGATGCCGTCCATCACCTGACGAAATTTGTCCTGCCCGGTAATGGCGTGAAACTGGCGGGCATCCAGGCTGTCGACGCTGACGTTAAGCGCCGTCAGCCCGGCCTCGCGCCAGCTCGCCACATCCCGCGCCAGCCGGTAACCGTTGGTGGTGACCGCCAGCGTGCGAATCGCCGGGTTTTCGCGGATAGCGGCAATAATGTCGACAAAATCCCGGCGCAAAGACGGCTCGCCTCCGGTCAGGCGCACCTTTTCGGTGCCCAGATCGGCAAACGCGCGGCCAACGCGGCGGATTTCATCCAGCGACAGAAAACGATGGGGCGTCGCGCCGTTCGACTGATAGCCGTCCGGCAGACAATAGGTACAGCGAAAATTACAGACGTCCGTTATCGACAGGCGCAAATAGTAAAACTTGCGCGCAAACGCATCGGTCAGTTGACTCACCATAAACACCTTTCCAAATACGGGAGATGCGGGCATTTCTACCCTGCACCCTGGTGACCATCGGCCACGGCCAGGGAACCGTATCCTCGCTTGCGCGCGAACTTAGGCTCCGGGGCTAGGAGTTTGATTTCCCGGCGTCGCTTCACCGACGCCGAACAACCGTGATTGCTTCATGAAGTCTATCGCCAAATCAGGTTATCCGTCACTGAAAATGCGGTATATAATCCTGTATATAGCGGATTTCATTCACTATTTTGGCGCTCAGCATAGCGGAAATCCACTCAGCTTTCCTGACCTGAGTCATAGGATGACGCTTATCCCCTACCCCTCTGGAGGTAAGGCGCGCGAAATGAACCGGTTTGCCCGGTTAAAGAAACCTGCCCGCCGGATAACCGGCAGGCATGGGGTGCGGATAAAAAATACGGCAGATACTACGGCAAATAAATCAGTGCGTTTTCAACCCGGCGGCGGTCATCAGCAGGCGAAACAGCGTCGCGACCACGCCGAGCGCCAGCACGCTGGCGCTCCATAGCACCGCCATCCATACCAGCCGCCGCCACAGCGGCCGCACCGGCTTTGGCGATGTCGCCATGTCGATTGCACTTTCCCTGGCAACGGTTCGTACGGCAAACAGCTTCATCAGTGGTACCCCTCATCCGGCCGGACTTTTCCCCGGAAAACGTAATAACTCCAAAAGGTGTAACCCAGGATCACCGGGATGATCAGCAGCGCGCCGACCAGCATGAACCCCTGGCTCTGCGGCGGCGCGGCGGCATCCCACAGCGTCAGCGACGGCGGAATGATCATCGGCCACAGGCTGATGCCAAGCCCGGTGAAGCCGAGGAAAATCAGCGCCAGCGTCAGCAGGAACGGAGAATAATGCGCGTGGCGACGCACGCCGCGCACTATTCCCGCCGCACAGGCCGCCACCAGCAACGGAACCGGCAGGAACCAGAACAGATTAGGCAGCGAAAACCAGCGCTGTTTGACCGCTGGATGCGCCAGCGGCGTCCACAGGCTAATGACCGCGATCACCGCCAGTAACGCCACCACCAGCGACGGCGCCAGCGCCGACATGCGGCGATGCAGCCTCTGCCCGGTTTTCATGATAAGCCAGGTACACCCCAGCAGCGCATACGCCACCACCAGTCCAGCGCCGCAAAACAGCGAAAACGGCGTCAGCCAGCCTAATACCGGGCCGGAAAAATGGCGATCGGTCACCTCAAAGCCGTTGAGCACCGCACCGACGGTGACGCCCTGAAAGAAGGTGGCGACCAGCGAGCCCCACATAAAAGCGCTATCCCAGAACGGGCGGTGCGACGGCGTCGCCTTGAAGCGAAACTCAAAAGCGACGCCGCGAAAAATCAGCCCAACCAGCATCAGCGTCAGCGGAATAGTCAGCGCATCCACAATCACCGCGTAAGCCAGCGGGAACGCGCCGAACAATCCGGCGCCGCCCAGCACCAGCCAGGTTTCGTTGCCATCCCATACCGGCGCGACGGTATTGACCATCAGGTCCCGGTCGGCGGCGTGGCGATGAAAAGGAAACAAGATGCCGATGCCCAGATCAAAGCCGTCCATCACGATGTACATCAGCGTGGCGAAGATGATGATGGCGAACCAGATGACAGAAAGTTCGATACCCACGTTATTTCCCCTCTTCCAGCGTTTCCGGTACCGCGGACAGCGGCCGCGCCGGCGTAGACGATTGCCCCGGCCCGCCGGTAGATGCGGCGTCGCCCTCTCCCGCTTGCGGCCCTTTCTTGATCAGCCGCACCAGATAGACATACCCGACGCCGAAGACCGACAGATACACCGCAATAAACAGCAGCAGACTGATGCTCATTTGCAGGTCGCCGTGCGCCGATACCGCGTCACGGGTGCGCTGCAGACCGTAAACCACCCACGGCTGGCGACCCACCTCGGTGGTAAACCACCCCGCCAGAATCGCGATCAGCCCCGACGGCCCCATCAGTAGGGTGAACCACAAAAACGGCCGCGACTGATACAACCGGCGACGCCAGCGCAGCCACAGACCGATAACGCCCAGCAGGATCATCAGCATGCCCAGCCCGACCATGATGCGAAACGACCAGAACACCACCGTCGAATTAGGACGTTCGTCTTTCGGAAAACTTTTCAATGCCGGCACCTGCTTGTCCAGGCTGTGGGTCAGGATCAGGCTGCCCAGATAAGGAATTTCCAGCGCATAGCGGGTGGTTTCACGCTCCATATCCGGCCAGCCCACCAGGATCAACGGCGTCGGTTCGCCGGGCGGGTTATCCCAGTGGCCTTCTATCGCGGCAATTTTGGCCGGCTGGTATTTCAGCGTATTCAGGCCGTGCATATCCCCCAGCAGCGCCTGAACCGGCGCCACGATTAACGCCATCCAGAGCGCCATCGACAGCATTTTGCGAATCGCCGGCGTGTCGTTGTGACGCAGCAAATGCCAGGCGGCGGACGCGCCGACAAAGAAGGCGCTGGCAAGAAACGCCGCCGTCGCCATGTGCATCAGCCGGTACGGAAAGGACGGGTTGAAGATCACCGCCAGCCAGTCCACCGGCACCACTACGCCGTTATGGATTTCATGCCCCTGCGGGGTCTGCATCCAGCTGTTGGACGCGAGGATCCAGAACGTGGAAATGATGGTGCCAAGCGCCACCATGCAGGTGGCGAAGAAGTGCAGCCCCGGGCCTACCCGCTGCCAGCCAAACAGCATGACGCCAAGGAAACCGGCTTCCAGAAAAAAGGCGGTCAGCACCTCGTAGGTCAGCAACGGGCCGGTGATACTGCCGGCAAACTGGGAAAATCCACTCCAGTTGGTGCCAAACTGATAAGCCATCACCAGGCCGGACACCACGCCCATGCCAAAATTGACGGCAAAGATTTTCGAACAGAAATGGTAAAGATCGCGGTAGTCGCGGTTATTGGTTTTCAGCCATAACCCTTCCAGCACCGCCAGAAAACTGGCCAGCCCGATGGTGATGGCGGGAAAAATGATATGGAAGGATACCGTGAAGGCAAACTGGATCCTTGCCAGATGAAATGCATCGAGTCCGAACATGTCTTACCTCTGGACTGCAAACAGTCCTGCTATCGATTTACTTGTCGGCTGGGCGCGGGCCGGAATAGGAGCTATCGCCGACGCGCGCCGAACGAAACAGCGCCAGCCGTACTCACGCTGATGGCGGAATACCACTGGCAAGGATCTTAGAATGGGCGGGAATAAATGGACATAAACAGTCTGTATTATTTACGCCATAACAGTTTACGCTATAACAGCATGATTTCGCTGTGCGTGACTTTTATTTATCGGTGAAAAATGCGCAAATAAAAAATACAAATAAATTTAAAAAACATAAACATAATAATAAATATTAAAAATATAACAGCATGCTTTATTACACTATTTATCAAGCCATCATATTTTAAAAAATCCGGTTTCCTGTTATTAACGATTATCGGCTAACCACTGATTTCCGCTGAAAAATCTATCCGTCGACGAACCTTTTTCTGGTTAACCGGCTGGCATTTCCTGCACCGCCGCCCAGCGCTTTTTTGCCGCCGGCTGTACAACCGTTAACCATCCGGGAAGACGCGTGGAAAATTTCTGTCGGCGCTTATGCTGCTTCAGGCCAAGATGTGGTATATATCCGCTACTTTTTACGGCAGATAACCGAAAGATAAGGGTATTTATGGGGAATCGCACATTGGCGGAGCTGGATCGTGTGGTGGCGCTGGGCGGCGGTCACGGACTGGGGCGCGTCATGTCGTCGCTCTCCTTTCTGGGGTCACGGCTGACCGGCATCGTCACCACAACCGACAATGGCGGCTCCACCGGGCGAATTCGCCGTTCGGAAGGCGGCATCGCCTGGGGCGACACCCGGAACTGCCTGAACCAGTTGATCACCGCCCCCAGCGTGGCGTCGGCAATGTTCGAGTACCGCTTCAGCGGCAACGGCGAACTGTCCGGCCACAATCTTGGCAATCTGATGCTTAAGGCGATGGATCACCTCAGCGTGCGTCCGCTGGAAGCCATCAACCTGATCCGTAATCTGCTCAAGGTGGACGCGCTGCTGATTCCGATGTCGGAACAACCGGTAGACCTGCTGGCGATTGATGCCCAGGGCAATCCGGTATACGGCGAAGTGGCGGTAGACCAGCTCGCCACCCTGCCGCAGGATCTGATGCTCTACCCGGCCGCCCCCGCCACACGGGAAGCGCTGACGGCGATTACCGAGGCGGACCTGATCCTGATCGGCCCCGGCAGCTTTCTCACCAGCCTGATGCCGCCGTTACTGCTTACCGATCTGGCGCAAGCGCTGCATGACGCCCGCGCCCCGGTGGTGTACATCGGTAATCTGGGGGACGAACAAAGTCGAATCGCCACCCGCCTGACGCTGGCGCAGAAACTGCAGCTTATCGAGAGCAAAATTGACCGACGCATCATTGACGCCGTGGTCGTCGCGCCCCGAACGGACACCCGCGGGGTGGACGATCGCCTGATTATCCAGCAGCCGCTGGCAGCGCAGGACGTGCCGCACCACCATGACCGCGCACTGTTGCGCGCGGCGCTGGAGCAGGCGGCACAATCGCTGGGACTATGCCCTGCCTGAGGTTCACTCTCTGAGCCACGGCGTATGGGTCATGCCCAGCAGCAGGCCCTCCGGGCTGAGGAAGCGGGTTACCGTCTGCCCCCAGGGCTCCAGCCGGTTCTCCACTAACAGCGGATATCCCTGCTGTTTGACCGCTTCGGTAGCGGCGGCGATATCCGCCACTTCCAGCTCCATCCAACCCTGCGGCCGCGGATACGCCGACGGCCAGTCATCACTGCCGAAACAAGACTGACTGGCCTGCGCCAGCGGCCATAGCGCGAAATGCTTCACGCCGCCCAACTCGTCGCAGGAGAGGTAGATGTCATTGCCTTCCATCGGCTTTAGCGGCAGGTTCAACATCGTCTGATAGAACGTCTGACTAGCCGGAGCGGATACCGTTACCGGCCCAAAGCCAGCCACGAACAGCACGTCTACGCCAGGAATCGGATTATTCATCACTCAGCCTCTCTTTTGTATATGCTCTGCATCTGTGTAGGTTCTGCATCTGTATATAGGCGCTGCCTCGCCATGCCGCCGGCCGGGCGACAACGCCAGCACAGCGCTCACGCCGGTATCATCATGACGCGGCGATAAACTGTTCGCGCAGCGCGTGAATCTCGTCGCGCAGCCGGGCGGCTTCCTCGAATTCCAGATTCTGCGCATGGGCCAGCATCTGACTTTCCAGCTCGCGGATTTTTTGATCCAGCGCTTTTGGCGACAGTTGCTGGTAATGCGCCGCCGGTTCGGCCGCTTTCTTGCCGCGCCCTTTGCCCCGGCCGTTAGTCGGCTGACCAATCTGCAGGATGTCGCCAATCTTCTTGTTAAGCCCCTGCGGCACGATGCCATGTTGTTCGTTGTACGCCTGCTGTTTCTCGCGACGGCGCAGAGTCTCATTCATGGCGCGTTCCATCGACGGCGTAATCTTGTCGGCATACAAAATCGCCTTGCCGTTAAGATTACGCGCCGCCCGGCCGATGGTCTGAATCAGCGATCGTTCCGAACGCAGGAACCCTTCCTTATCGGCATCCAGAATCGCCACCAGCGACACTTCCGGCATGTCCAGACCTTCACGCAACAGGTTGATGCCCACCAGCACGTCGAACTCGCCCAGACGCAAATCGCGGATGATCTCCACCCGCTCCACGGTATCAATATCAGAGTGCAGATAACGCACCCGCTCGCCGTGCTCTTCCAGATACTCGGTCAGGTCTTCCGCCATCCGCTTGGTCAGGGTGGTGACCAGCACGCGCTCGTTGATGACGGAGCGTTTGCGAATTTCCGACAGCAAGTCATCCACCTGGGTGGTCACCGGGCGGACTTCCAGTTCCGGGTCCAGCAGACCGGTCGGCCGCACCACCTGATCGATCACCTCGCCGCCGGATTTTTCCAGCTCGTAATTGCCCGGCGTCGCCGACACATAGATGGTCTGCGGCGCCAGCGCTTCGAACTCCTCGAATTTCATCGGCCGGTTGTCCAGCGCCGACGGCAGGCGAAAACCGTACTCCACCAACGTTTCCTTGCGCGCCCGGTCGCCGCGGTACATGCCGCCCAGTTGCGGAATGGTGACGTGGGATTCGTCGATCACCAGCAGACCGTCGGCCGGCAGGTAATCGAACAGCGTCGGCGGCGGTTCGCCCGGCCCGCGGCCGGACAGAAAGCGGGAGTAGTTTTCAATGCCGGAGCAATAGCCCAGCTCATTCATCATCTCCAGATCGAAGGTGGTGCGCTGCGCCAGCCGCTGTTCTTCCAGCAACTTATTGCCGGCGAGCAGCACCTGACGGCGCTCCGCCAGCTCAACCTTGATCTCTTCCATCGCCTGCAGGATGCGTTCGCGCGGCGTGACGTAGTGAGTTTTGGGGTAGATGGTGTAACGCGGCACCGTCTGCACAATATGCCCGGTGAGCGGGTCGAACAGCGACAGCCGCTCCACTTCTTCGTCGAACAGTTCCACCCGCAGGGCGATGTCCTCAGATTCCGCCGGAAAAATATCGATGATCTCGCCGCGCACGCGAAAGGTGCCGCGCGAAAACGCCTGATCGTTGCGGGCGTACTGCAACTCCGCCAGCCGCCGCAGGATGGCGCGCTGGTCGATCAGCATGCCCTGAGTCAGGTGCAGCATCATCTTTAAATACAGGTCCGGATCGCCCAGACCGTAAATGGCGGACACCGACGCCACCACCACCACGTCGCGCCGCTCCAGCAGCGCCTTGGTGGCGGATAATCGCATCTGTTCGATGTGTTCGTTGACCGAGGCGTCCTTCTCGATGAAGGTGTCCGAACTCGGCACGTAGGCTTCGGGCTGGTAGTAGTCGTAGTAAGAGACGAAATACTCCACCGCATTATCCGGAAAAAACGCTTTCATCTCGCCATACAACTGCGCCGCCAGCGTCTTGTTGGGCGCCAGCACCATCGTCGGCCGGTTGAGGTCGGCAATCACGTTGGCGATGGTGAACGTTTTACCGGACCCCGTTACCCCCAGCAGCGTCTGGTGCGCCAGTCCGTCTTCCAGCCCTTCTTCCAGGCGGCGTATCGCCTCGGGCTGATCGCCGGCGGGTTTGAAATCAGAATGCAGTTTGAACGCTTTACTCATGGATAAGACACCCGGATAAAAAACGGTTGGAATCACGCAACGGACATCGGCGGGTTAGGCCAGCGTCGCCGACAGGGAGAGACACACCTAGTATGAAAATCTCCGGTCAGATTTGCCAGCCACATATTACTGGATATAAAAACAGCATCAAGCAATTCTTAACCATTGACGGCACAACCATAGCGCCCTGCTTGACTAGCACAGAGTGATGCCGCTAATCCAGCAAAAAATAATGCATTTATCCCCAGAAATGCCGTTTCTCAAATTAGCTGCTACGACCAGTGCCGGTGATTTATTCAAACAGGTCCCGTTGCAATAAAAGTGACTTGCTTTTAATTAATTATTTGATTTTTAATGATTTTATAAAAAAGCGGAGATTAGCATCAAACCAGGCGCAACCCGCGCCAGCTCTCGGCTGGCGCGTTTTTTCTAACCCTAATGCACACGGTTATCCACAGAAATAGTGGATAACTCCCACAAGCGCCCGCGCCTCCTGTATTGGCGTGTTTTACTGTTTTTTTCCGCCACGAAAGCGCAAGGCGCTTTTAAACAAGATTTCCGTGTTTGACCCGGCGATCATTATAAAAAAAAGTGCTAAATGACACAGACTTAGCAAGAAGAAAAACTGCTGGCCCATTGGATTCAGCACCTGTTTTCAAGATGGTTTTTTCTATCAATTTCAACCAGAAGAGGGGGAAAAGCCGCGACTCATGCAACATTTACTCAGAATCGTTAACCTCTCAGTAAAGTGATGTTTAAGTAATCGCCGATATCCTGCTGAATTGGCTCGGATAAGTAAGGGATTTCCCCCAGTTGCGGCGCCGGAATCCGCGCTTGCAACGTTTGCAGGTAGGCGTGATGGTGACGACCGGGCGGCTGCACCACGTTGGCGACCCAGCCCGCCAGCCGCAAACCGGCTTGCTGCACCGCCTGCGCCGTCAGCATCGCATGGTTGATGCACCCCAGCTTCACCCCCACCACCAGAATCACCGGCAGCGCCTCTTGCTGTACCCAATCGGCGAAGGTCTGCCGTGTGGAAAGCGGCGTAAACCAGCCGCCGGCGCCCTCTATCAGCACCCAGTCCGCCTGACGCTCCAGCTCGCGCAAACCCTCGCTGAGGGTGGAAAACGCAATCGGTCGCTGTTCGGCCGCGCTGACGATATGGGGCGACGTCGGCTCCAGAAACGCCAGCGGATTGACCGCATCGTAGGGCAGCGCCACGCTGCTGTTGGCCTGCAACTGCAATGCATCGCTGTTGCGGATGCCGTGCGGCGTCACGTCGCAGCCGGAGGCCACCGGCTTATACCCGGCGGTACGGTATCCGGCGCGGCGGGCGGCCTGCAGCAGCGCCACGCTGGCGACCGTTTTGCCTACTTCAGTGTCGGTTCCGGTAACAAACCAGCGTTCAGTCACGATAAATCACTCCAAAAACACGTTGATACGTCAGGGGATAGCCCTGCGGATGACGGCTGTAACGCGTGGTCAGTTCGGTCAGTTGCCGACGGCTCAGGCCGCCGTGGTCACGGCCGTCACGCAGCCAGGTGGCGCCTACCCCTTTGACCGAACGCATCAGGCTCAGCACATCGGGGAAATAGCAGGTCACCGGCGCCAGCGAGACATCAGCGTGGTAGAGACGGAAGGAGGAGACGATCGCCTCCAGCGACATAAAGCGGTTAATGCGACGCGAGCCGTCCAGTTGCTGCCAGGCGGCATCCAGTTCAACCAGCGTGCCTTCCGCCAGCGTACAGACGGCAATCGCCCCGCCCGGCCGGGTGACCCGGTAAAGTTCAGCCAGCCCGGCGTCGAAATCATCACACCATTGCATCGCCATGTTGCTAAAGCTGATATCCACGCTGCCATCCGCTAACGGCAGATGTTCGATATCGCCTTGCAGATAGCGCGTCGCCGCCCGCCGCTGACGCGCTATCGCCAGCATCTCCGTCGATAAATCCAGCGCCGTCACCTGTTTTCCGCTCGCCTGCCAGCGGTCGCTGAAATAGCCGGTGCCGCAACCGGCATCCAGCACCTCGCGGCCGGCATGGTCGCCGACCAGCGCCATCAACTGTTCCCCACTCTCGCGCTGCAGGGCGGCAAAGCGGTCGTAATATCCGGCCGCCCGGCCGAAGGCGCGGGCAATCGCCTGCTTATGGGGAGGATGCGGCATCAAGAGCGTGTTACCCGGCGTCATACAATACCTCCAGCAGACGGTCGATATCCTCCGGCTGATGACTGGCGGTCAGGGTAATGCGCAGGCGAGCGGTGCCCGGCGGCACGGTGGGCGGCCGGATGGCGTTCACCCACAACCCATGCGTACGCAGTTGCTGCGCCAATGCCAGCGCCCAGGCGTTATCGCCGACGATCAGCGGCTGGATAGCGCTCGTCGACTCCAGCAGACGAAACGGCAGCCCGGCCGCACCGTCGCGGAAACGACGGACCGCCTGCGCCAGCGCGGCACGTCGCGCCTCGCCGTCAGCGCCGCGAACGACCGCCAGCGCCGCGTCCAGCGCGCACGCCTGCGCCGGCGGCATGGCGGTGCTGTAAATCAGATGACGGGCGAACTGCAACAGGTATTCCGCCACCGACTGGCTGCACAACACCGCCGCTCCGCTAACGCCAAACGCTTTGCCGAAAGTGACAATCAGCAATTCGGGTTTCACCCCTTGCTGCCAGCTACAGCCGCGCCCCTGTTCGCCGACGATGCCGATGCCGTGGGCATCATCCACCATCAGCCAGACGCCATGATCGCGGCAGCGCGAATGTAACGCCGCCAGCGGCGCGGTGTCGCCATCCATGCTGAACACCCCTTCGGTGACCACCAGCGTCTGGCCGCCGACCGGTTTTTCCAGCAATTGCTGCAACGAATCCGGCTGATTATGGTGAAAACGGCGTAACGTCGCGGGTGACAGGCTGGCAGCTTCCAGTAACGAGGCATGACTGAGGCGATCCGCCAGAATACGGTCCCCCTCCGTCAACAGCGCCGTCACCACCGCCTGATTGGCGGCAAACCCGGAGATCATCAACAGCGCCCGGTCGTACCCCAGCCAGTCCGCCAGTTGCTGTTCCAACTGCTCATGCGCGTTGGTATACCCGGTCACATGACCGGAACCGCCGCTGCCCACGCCGTAGCGCTCTGCGCCCTGCTGCCAGGCGCGCACAATCGCCGGATGCTGGCTCAGCCCCAGATAGTCGTTACAGGAGAAATTGAGATAACGCTGTTGCTCGCGCACCAGCCAGCGGCCGCTGCCGCCGTCATTGGGCAAGCGAACCCGGTAGGCGTCCTCCGCCTGCCGCTGCGCCAGCGCCTGATCGATCCGTTGTTGCCAGCCCATTCACACCGCCGCGTTGTAGTACTGAGCGGTATCGGCATGCAGCAGTCGTTCGGCCAGATGCTGCTGTTGCTGATTGTCGCCGTATTCGGTTTGGGTCTGCCGCGGGTTAAGCCCCAGTTTGCGGAACAGCAGCAGGTCCTTGTCTTCTTTCGGGTTCGGCGTGGTCAACAGCTTGCAGCCGTAGAAAATCGAATTGGCGCCGGCCATGAAACACATCGCCTGCGTCTGCTCGTTCATCTGCTCGCGCCCGGCCGACAGTCGCACGTAGGAGGCCGGCATCATGATACGCGCCACGGCGATGGTGCGGATAAAATCGAACGGATCCACGTCCTCGTTTTCCGCCAGCGGCGTCCCCTTCACCTTCACCAGCATGTTGATCGGCACGCTTTCCGGCGGCGTCGGCAGATTCGCCAGTTGCACCAGCAGTCCGGCGCGGTCGCGCACCGTTTCGCCCAGGCCGACGATACCGCCGGAGCACACTTTGATACCGGCTCCACGCACCTTACCCAGCGTATCCAACCGTTCCTGATAAGTACGGGTGGTGATGATGTTGCCGTAAAATTCCGGCGACGTATCCAGATTGTGGTTGTAGAAATCAAGCCCGGCCGCCGCCAGTCGTTCGGCCTGATCGCCATGCAGCGTGCCCAGCGTCATGCAGGTTTCCATTCCCATCGCTTTCACGCCGCGCACCATTGACTCCAGATACGGCATATCGCGCTCATGGGGGTTTTTCCACGCCGCGCCCATGCAGAAACGGGTAGAACCGGCCGCTTTGGCCTGTCGGGCGGAATCCAGCACCTGCTCGACCTGCATCAGCCGTTCGGTTTCAATGCCGGTACGGTAGCGCGCGCTTTGCGGGCAGTATTTGCAGTCTTCCGGGCAGGCGCCGGTTTTGATGGATAACAGCGTGCTGACCTGCACCTGACGGGGATCAAAGTGCTGGCGATGCACCTGTTGCGCTTCAAACATCAGTTCCAGAAACGGCTTATCGAACAGGGCCTGCGCCTGCTCCAGTGTCCAGTTTACGCGTTCGGTCATCATCATTGCTCCGGGTAAAAAAGTCTCGCCAGTGTAATTTATGTGGGTATACTGTCAACCAAATTGAGATCCAATTGGTTTACATCAGTATGAATCAGGACGACCTGAACTTCGACCAGCGCCATATCTGGCACCCCTACACGTCCATGACCGCTCCCCTGCCTTGTTACCCGGTGATCGCCGCCAGCGGTTGTCGGTTGCAACTGGCCGACGGCCGCCAACTGGTGGACGGTATGTCTTCATGGTGGGCGGCCATTCACGGCTACAATCACCCGCGGCTGAATCAGGCGTTGACGGACCAACTGGCGCAGATGTCGCACGTGATGTTCGGCGGCATTACCCATCCGGCGGCGGTGGCGTTGTGCCGCCAACTGGTGGCGATGACCCCGGCGGCGCTGGAGTGCGTGTTTCTGGCGGATTCCGGCTCGGTAGCGGTGGAAGTGGCGATGAAGATGGCGCTGCAATACTGGCAAGCGCGCGGCGAACGCCGCCAGCGCTTCCTGACGCTGCGCCACGGCTATCATGGCGACACCTTTGGCGCCATGTCGGTGTGCGATCCGGATAATTCGATGCACAGTCTTTATCAGGGATATTTGCCGCCGCATCTGTTCGCCGACGCGCCGCGCTGCCGCGTTGACCAGCCCTGGCAGCCGGAAGACATCACCGACTTCAGCGCGCGGTTGCAGCAGCATCAGCACGACATCGCCGCCGTGATCCTGGAACCGATCGTGCAGGGCGCGGGCGGTATGCGCTTTTATCATCCCGAGTATCTGCGGCAGGTCCGCCAGTTATGCGATCGGCACGGCATTCTGCTGATCGCCGACGAAATCGCCACCGGGTTTGGCCGTACCGGACGCCTGTTCGCCTGCGAACACGCCGGGATAACGCCGGATATCCTGTGTCTTGGCAAGGCGCTGACCGGCGGTTACATGACGCTCTCCGCCACGCTCACCACCCGCGCGGTGGCGGAAACCATCAGCAACGGCGAGGCTGGATGTTTCATGCACGGCCCCACCTTCATGGGCAACCCGCTGGCCTGCGCCGTGGCCCATGCCAGCCTGACACTGCTGGCGGAAAACCGCTGGCAGGCGCAGGTCGCCGCTATTGAGGCGCAGTTGCGCCAGGCGTTGTTACCGCTCAGCGAGGCGCCGACCGTTGCCGACGTGCGGGTGCTGGGCGCCATCGGCGTGGTGGAAACTCGCCAGCCGGTCAATATGGCGCGTCTGCAACGCTTCTTTGTCGATCGAGGAGTATGGATTCGGCCGTTCGGCAAGCTTGTCTATCTCATGCCGCCCTTCATCATTCAGCCGGACGAGTTGCAGGCGCTGACCGATGCGGTTCGGCAGGCGGTTTCCAATCCGGCGCTGTGGTGAACCTGGCGTGAGGTAAATCCCCGTCTGCCAAAAGCCGGGCCGCAAATAGCGCCCGGTTTTATTTTTCTTTATTTGCCGACTCCGCTTTTCGTCCTCTTTCTTGTTATTTCCCAGCGATTGAAATCAAACAATCACAATAAGAAATTATCACCAATGACGATGATTGAATAATTCTCACCCACCGGCAACAGCTGCGCCAATTCTTTGATCCATCTTCAGAATTACTATTTACCCGCTTGAACCCCCAATTAAGACTGGCATAGCGTGACAGGAATTAATCGCTGGCGTTCACCGTTATTCCACTCAGCGGGCACAGGCTGTCTTTTCTTTTTCCGATGGTCTGTCGCGTTGAACCTTCACGGGCGCTCGCTGTTTTTTCCTCTGGCCCACACATAATGAGAAAGACCACCATGAAATCACGATTCTCGCCGCACACCGCGGTGGTTCTGCCCTGGATTGCCACCCTACCCTTGCTGTTTTCCCCGCTGGCGGGAGCTGTGCAGCAAGCGGTGCTTGATACCCGCGAAGCCCCGCTGATCACCGTTAATGGATTGAAATTCAAGGATCTCAACCGCGACGGTAAACTCAATCCGTACGAAGACTGGCGTTTGCCGCCGGCGCAACGTGCGGCGGACCTGGTGTCGCGTATGACGCTGGCGGAAAAAGCCGGGGTGATGATGCACGGATCCGCCCCCACCGCCGGCAGCGTCACCGGCGCCGGCGCCCAGTACGACCTCACGGCGGCCAAAACCATGATCGCCGAACGCTACGTCAACAGCTTTATTACCCGGCTTTCCGGCGATAACCCGGCCCAGATGGCGGAAGAGAACAACAAACTGCAGCAACTGGCGGAAGCCACCCGGCTGGGTATCCCCGCCACCATCAGCACCGACCCGCGCAACTCATTCCAGTCGCTGGTCGGCGTTAGCGTGTCGGTCGGTAAATTCAGCAAATGGCCGGAAACCCTCGGTCTGGCCGCCATCGGCGACGAGGAGCGGGTGCGGCGCTTCGCCGATATCGTGCGTCAGGAATACCGCGCAGTCGGCATCACCGAAGCCCTGTCGCCCCAGGCCGACCTGTCCACCGAGCCACGCTGGCCACGTATCGACGGCACCTTCGGCGAAGATCCCGAACTGACCAAAAAGATGGTGCGCGGTTATGTCACCGGCATGCAGAACGGCAAAAACGGCCTTAACGGCCAAAGCGTGATTTCCGTGGTGAAACACTGGGTCGGCTACGGCGCGGCGCAGGACGGCTGGGACAGCCACAACGCCTATGGCAAATACGCGCTGTTCCGTCAAAATAACCTGCAATGGCATATCGACCCGTTTACCGGCGCGTTTGAAGCCCACGCCGCCGGCATCATGCCCACCTATTCCATTCTACGAAACGCCCGCTGGCACGGCAAACCGATCGAACCGGTCGGCGCCGGCTTCAACCGTTTCCTGCTCACCGACCTGCTGCGCGGCCAGTACGGTTTCGATGGCGTGATCCTCAGCGACTGGCTGATCACCAACGACTGCAAAGGGGACTGCCTGACCGGCGTCAAACCCGGTGAAAAACCGGTGCCGCGCGGCATGCCGTGGGGCGTGGAAAACCTGACGCCCGCCGAGCGTTTCATCAAGGCGGTTAACGCCGGGGTTGATCAGTTCGGCGGCGTAACCGACTCGGCCTTGCTGGTGAAAGCGGTACAGGACGGCCTGCTGAGCGAAGCCCGGCTGGATACCTCGGTCAACCGTATCCTGAAGCAGAAATTCCAGACCGGGTTATTCGAGCGCCCTTACGTCAATGCCGCGCAGGCCAACGATGTCGTCGGCAGAACAGACTGGCAGCAACTGGCGGACGAGACCCAGGCGCGGGCGCTGGTGCTGCTGCAGAACAACAATCTCCTGCCGCTGCGTACAGGCAGCCGGGTCTGGCTGCACGGTATTGACGCAAAAGCCGCGCAGGCGGCAGGGTTTATCGTCGTGGATGCGCCGGAGAAGGCGGACGTGGCGCTGATTCGCACTCATACCCCGTACGAGCAGCCGCACAAAAACTTCTTCTTCGGCAGCCGTCACCATGAAGGGTCGCTGGCGTTTCGCGCCGACAATCCGGACTATCAGGCCATCGTGCGCGCCAGCGTCCGCGTGCCGACGCTGGTCACCGTCTATATGGAACGTCCGGCGATCCTCACCAACGTTGTGGACAAAACCCGGGCGCTGATCGCCAACTTCGGCGTCAGCGATAGCGTACTGCTGAGCCGGCTGGTTTCCGGCGCGGCTTACACCGCAAAATTGCCCTTCGAGCTGCCATCTTCCATGCAGGCGGTGCTGAAACAGCAGCCCGACCTGCCGTACGACAGCAATAAGCCGTTGTTCCCATTCGGCTACGGCCTGCCCCACTGACCCGCGTTGCCCCGGTTCGTCCGGGGCGACCATTTCCCGCCGCAGGGGATCATCCAGGGAAAACCACACTCCGCGTTTTGTGATTCGTAGCACACTGACAATATTAGCGTTATCATCACTTCTACGGTTAATCAGGATTTTCCCTTATGCGTAATACCATCACGCTTTGCTGGCAGTATTTACGCGCTTTCGCATTGATTTATCTGTGTCTGTTCGCCGGCAATGCGATATCCGCGTTACTCCCCATCACCATTCCCGGCAGCATCCTCGGCATGCTGATTCTGTTCGCGCTGCTGGCGTCGCAGATTCTGCCTCCCAACTGGGTCAAACCCGGTTGTCATCTGCTGATTCGCTACATGGCGCTGCTGTTCGTGCCCATCGGGGTCGGGGTGATGAACTACTATGGCGTGCTACGCGACCAGTTCGGCCCGATTGTCGTTTCCTGTCTGGTCAGCACCTTTGTGGTGATGATCGTCGTCGGCTACACCACCCAGATGATGCACGGCGACCGGCAGGCTGGCAGCCGGAACGGCACAGAAACGAAGGAAGAAAAATAATGCTGAATTATCTGTGGTGGTCGCTGCCGCTGACGCTGGCGGTGTTTTTTGGCGCCCGCAAGGTGGCGATGACGCTAAAAATGCCGTTGCTTAACCCGTTGCTGGTATCGATGCTGGTGATCATTCCGCTGCTGCTGGTGCTGGATATCCCCTACAACCACTATTTCAGCGGCAGCGCCATCCTCAACAGCCTGCTGCAACCGGCGGTGGTGGCGCTGGCGTTTCCACTGTATGAACAGCTACATCAAATCCGCGCGCGTTGGAAATCCATCATCAGCGTCTGTTTTATCGGCAGCGTCACCGCCATTATTTCCGGCACCGTCATCGCCCTGTGGCTGGGCGCTTCGCGGGAAATCGCCGCCTCGGTGTTGCCGAAATCGGTCACCACGCCGATCGCCATGGCGGTCGCCAGTTCCATCGGCGGCATTCCGGCCATCAGCGCCATGTGCGTGATTTTCGTTGGCATCGTCGGCGCAGTACTCGGCCACGCGCTGTTCAACCGACTGAAAATCCATGCCAAATCCGCCCGCGGGCTGGCGATGGGCACGGCGTCGCACGCGCTGGGCACCGCCCGCTGCGCGGAAGTGGACTTTCAGGAAGGCGCCTTCAGTTCGCTGGCGCTGGTGATTTGCGGCATCATCACCTCGCTGATCGCCCCGTTTCTGTTTCCGGTGATCGTGCGCCTGATGGGCTAATGCCACCGGACGCCCTGACGTCATCCAAATTGCAGGTCCGCACCTTGAAACACCGGTCGGCCTGCATCCCGCCACATGATAAGAAAACATTCAGACTGCCACATGGACGAACAGACATTTTATACCTTTCTTGAAGATAAACATTTCATCGAGTTACAAGAGCTGCTCAAGACATCGGATGACATCCTTGATGTGATTACGCTAACGGAAAATCAACACTCCCATATGTTGGCCTGGTGCTTGAATCCGAATGAAGGCCACGGTCAGCGAGACGCGATAATTAAAGATTTTCTGACCGCCGCCTATTACGCCAGTACCGAACATAAATACGACAATAAAAAATTTTTCCATATCTGGACCCCCGGCTTAATCCATCAGACCAGCTTTGGTTCGCTGTTTGTCTGCCGGGAATTCAGCATTGTCGACCTTAACGGGGGTCGCCGCCGTCTTGACCTGTTTTTGATCGACCCGCAAAACAAATTTATCGTCACGATAGAGAATAAAGCTGGCTCAACCCCCGATGTCGCTCAGCTTGACGACTATCACGCCGCGGTGAAAAACGCGCTGGCGCGCAACGCCTGTTTCCACGGCTATAACTTCCTGTTCGTCGCCATCGACAAATGGTTTAACCAGTCAGCCGATAACGATTTTGTCAGCCAGGCCAAGCGCTGGGCATTTATGAACTACCAGTGGCTGGATAAAGCGGCGCACCGCGCCCGACTGCAATCTGAAAATCATCATGCCGCGGTGCAGTTGCTGTTGTCGTACTGCCAGAAACAGGCCGACTGGCAAAGCCCGGCCGAGCAAAGAATCTCAGAGCTCTCCGCCACGCTGGCAATCCGCTATGCGCCGCTGGTGGAACACTTTTACCAGCAAAGAAATCACTCGCCTGTCCAATGGCGCGTCAGCAAATTTGCCGGCATCGACGCCGAAATGCTGCTGTTCCTGCAACAGCACCGCCCGCTTTGCGACAAGCTGATCCAATCCCGCGGCATCGCCGGCGTGCTGGTTAACATGAAAAAAGCCCTGCTGGATTTGCAGGGTGACGACGGCTCGTACAGCAATAATCTGCAAATCAGCCGCACCTGGTTTAATTTTGCGACCGACGCCATGCTGGAAATCAGCGCGGAGACGTACTGGCCTATCTACGTGAACATTTTCAGAGAAAAAAGCGAAAACAGCCGTCATCCTCGCTTCGGCCTACGGGTGTTTTATGCCGAGGCCTACCTGAATGAAGCCTTCTCCTCTTCGCATTGCGCCTTCACCGACTTGCTCTATCAACATTTTCCTGAGGGAAGAAAATCCAGAGCCTATGACTGGAAAACACTCAGCCATCAATACGGGTTGAGCGCAACGGAGGTGGTTGAGCAGGCGAAAAGACTCGCACAAAAAATAGATGCGATCATTCAGCAGGAAAATGAAGCGGCATTGCCGGACGGCGGTTCATAACCGCTGCCGCAATACCAACCGGACCTGCGGCCGATAAACTTGAGATACATCTCGCATTTGTGATTTCTTTTTCATGTATTTCATATAAAAAGTGATAATAATCACAAATAATCGCCGCGTGTCTGACCAGACTCTGGTTAACATGCTCTGAAAACCGGGAAAGAGAGACCATCATGCAAGCACGCTTCCACGACGCTTTCACGCAACTGCCTGCGGCGCTGCAAGCCGCGCTGGCGCCGATACTGGCGCGTGATGATTTTGCCGCCATGCTGACCGCCGACGATGTCAGCAGCATTTGCGCCCAGAGCCAGCTCGACGCCGACAGTCTGGCTTTCGCCCTGCTGCCGCTGGCCGCCGCCTGCGCGCTGACGCCGGTGTCTCACTTTCACGTCGGCGCGATAGCACAGGGCGTCAGCGGCGCCTTCTACTGGGGCGCCAATATGGAGTTCGACGGCCTGCCGCTGCAACAGACCGTCCACGCCGAGCAAAGCGCCGTCAGCCACGCCTGGCTGCGCGACGAACCGGCGCTGCGGGCGGTGACGGTGAACTACACGCCCTGCGGGCACTGCCGCCAGTTCATGAACGAACTCAATAGCGCGCCCGAACTGCGTATCTGCCTGCCGGGGCGTTCACCCGCGCTGCTCGGCCACTATCTGCCGGATGCGTTTGGCCCGCGCGATCTGGCGATCAACACCCTGTTGATGGATGACATCGATAACGGGTTGACGCTGACGACAGACGATCCCCTGCGCCAGTTGGCGCTGGCGGCGGCCAACCGCAGCCACGCGCCGTACAGTAAAGCATTCAGCGGCATCGCGCTGGAAACCCGCCGCGGTCGCCGTTACGCCGGGCGTTATGCGGAAAACGCCGCGTTCAACCCCAGCCTGCCGCCATTGCAGGCGGCGTTGAATCTGGTCAATCTGGCCGGCGAGCCGTTCAGCGATATTCAGCGGGCGGTTTTGGTGGAATCCAGCCATGTGACGCTCAGCCAGTGGAGTCTGGCCCAGCCGTTGCTGGCGTCATTCGGCTGTACCGATCTGTGCCGCGAACCGGCGCACTAAAACATAGCGCGCCGCCATGCGTTCATATGGCGGCGCTGCGTCGATTCGGTGGTGGAAAATTCACACCGTGTGAGTAAGACCAGCCCCCCCAAACCCCCTCTTTTTCCAGCAGAAGCGCGATAATATGTGACTTTCCCCACATATTTTTCATATGCAAGTCATCTGTAATTATTTTAATTAACAATCCCTGTACATATTTTTGGGGTACTTTAAGATCCACGTTATCCTATCGTTTCGTTGGTTCTTCGAACCGATTTCCGCTACCCAAAGAGTCGAAAGTCATGGAATTGGAATACGAAAGTAAACGTCCGCTTTATATCCCTTATGCCGGTCCTATCCTGCTCGAATTTCCCCTGCTGAACAAAGGCAGCGCCTTTACCGAGGCGGAGCGCGCCCAGTTCAACCTGCACGGCCTGCTGCCCGAAGCGGTGGAAACCATTGAAGAACAGGCAGAGCGCGCCTGGCGGCAGTATCAGGAATTCAAGAACGACATGGAAAAGCACGTGTACCTGCGTAACATTCAGGACACCAACGAAACCCTGTTCTACCGTCTGCTGGAAAACCACCTGAGCGAAATGATGCCGATCATTTATACGCCGACGGTGGGCGCCGCCTGTGAACACTTCTCCGACATTTACCGTCGTGCCCGCGGCCTGTTTATCTCCTACCCCAACCGCGAGCATATCGACGATATGCTGCAAAACGCCACTAAACAAAACGTAAAAGTCATCGTGGTGACGGACGGCGAGCGTATCCTCGGTCTGGGCGACCAGGGCATCGGCGGTATGGGTATTCCGATCGGTAAACTGTCGCTGTACACCGCCTGCGGCGGCATCAGCCCGGCTTACACCCTGCCGGTGGTGCTGGATGTCGGCACCAACAACCCGCAACTGCTCAACGACCCGCTGTACATGGGCTGGCGTCACCCACGTATTACCGGCGACGAATACTACGAGTTCGTGAACGAATTCATTCAGGCGGTGAAACGCCGCTGGCCGAACGTGCTGCTGCAGTTTGAAGACTTCGCACAGAACAACGCCATGCCGCTGCTGAACCGCTACCGCGACGAAATCTGCAGCTTCAACGACGACATTCAGGGCACCGCCGCCGTAGCGCTGGGCAGCCTGATCGCCGCCAGCCGCGCGGCCGGCAGCCAGCTGCGCGACCAGACCGTAGCCTTCCTCGGCGCCGGTTCCGCCGGTTGCGGCATCGCCGAGCAGATCATCGCCCAAATGAAATCCGAAGGCCTGAGCGATGAAGAAGCCCGCGCCCGCGTATTCATGGTGGACCGTTTTGGCCTGTTGACCGACAAACTGCCGAACCTGCTCGACTTCCAGAGCAAACTGGTGCAGAAAAGCGAAAACCTGGCCAAGTGGGACATCACCAGCGACGCTATCTCGCTGATGGACGTCATGCGCAACGGCAAACCGACCATCCTGATCGGCGTATCCGGCCAGCCCGGCCTGTTCACGGAAGAGATCATCCGTGAAATGCACAGCCACTGCGCCCGTCCGATCGTGATGCCGCTGTCCAACCCGACCTCCCGCGTGGAAGCGCGTCCGGAAGACATCATCCGTTGGACCGACGGCGCGGCGCTGGTAGCGACCGGCAGCCCGTTCGCCCCGGTGCAGCACAAGGACAAGGTTTATCCGATCGCGCAGTGCAACAACTCCTACATTTTCCCCGGCATCGGTCTGGGCGTACTGGCCAGTGGCGCCAAGCGCATCACCGACGGCATGCTGATGGCCTCCAGCCGCGCGCTGGCCGACTGCTCGCCGCTGGCAAGCCAGGGCGAAGGTCCGTTGCTGCCGGAAGTCAGCACCATTCAGGAAGTCTCCAAACACATTGCGCTGGAAGTCGCCAAAGCGGCCCAGTTGCAGGGCGTGGCGGAAGTCACATCCGAAGACGCGCTGGTGAAAGCGATTGCCCACAACTTCTGGCAGCCGCAGTACCGCACCTACAAGCGCACCTCTTTCTGATTGCGCTTTCCGATCGCGCTGCGTTCAGCGCGATCGTCGTTTCAAGCGCGGCTCCGGCCGCGTTTTTTATCCCCCGCTCCTCCGACACGCCTCATTCTCCCGCCCGGCGATTTCTGCCATAATGGCAACCTATAGACACATCAATACCATACCTGTTTTCAATACGATGCCTGTTCTGCCCGCTTAGTGATGCGGCGAACAGACCTGTGGAGCTGTCATGGATACTTCGGGTTTACTCTCTCTGGAACAGGCGCTGCAAACCATGCTGGCGCAGGTTTCACCACTCACCGCCACAGAAACGGTTTCGATTTATCAGGCCGCCGGTCGCATCACGGCGAGCGCGGTAAACTCCCCCCTCGACGTGCCCCCGTTCGACAATTCTGCGATGGACGGCTATGCCGTGCGTTGTCATGAACTGACCGGTCAGCCGTTGCCGGTAGCGGGTAAAGCGTTTGCCGGCGCGCCGTTTGACGCCGACTGGCCCGCAGGCAGTTGCATCCGCATCATGACCGGCGCGCCGATTCCTGTCGGCGCCGACGCGGTGGTGATGCAGGAAGACACGGAAAACGATGCCGACGGCCGGGTCCATTTCACCCGCGCGGTCAAACCGGGCCAGAACATCCGCCGCATCGGTGAGGATATCCGCCGTCAGGCGCAGGTGCTGCCAGCCGGCACCCGACTGGGCGCCGCCGAACTGCCGTTGCTGGCGTCGCTTGGCATTGCGACGGTCGAGGTGGTGCGCCGTCTGCGAGTAGCGCTGTTTTCCACCGGCGACGAATTACAGCCGGTCGGCGAACCGTTACAGGCCGGGCAGATTTACGATACCAACCGCTTTACCGTGCGCCTGATGCTGGAACAGCTGGGCTATGAGGTGATCGACCTCGGTATCGTGCGTGACGACCCAGCGGCGCTGCGTCAGGTATTTCAGGAAGCGGATCAGGCGGCTGACGTCGTGATCAGCAGCGGCGGCGTGTCGGTGGGCGAAGCGGACTACACCAAACAGATGCTGGAAACGTTGGGCGATATCCACTTCTGGAAACTGGCGATCAAACCCGGCAAGCCGTTTGCCTTCGGCAAGTTGAGCCACGCCTGGTTCTGCGGGCTACCGGGCAACCCGGTGTCCGCCGCCGTCACCTTTTACCAACTGGTGCAACCGCTGCTGGCACGGCTGTCCGGACATACCGGCTGGTCATTGCCGGCGCGTGTTCGGGTTAAGACGGCGACAGCGTTGAAAAAATCGCCCGGTCGACTGGACTTCCAGCGCGGCATTTTGGCCCGTACCGCTGGGGGCGACCTGGAAGTGCGCACCACCGGGCACCAGGGGTCCCACGTGTTCAGTTCATTCAGTCAGGGCAACTGCTTCATCGTGCTGGAAGCCGAGCGCGGCCGGGTGGAAGCGGGCGAATGGGTGGACGTAGAACCGTTTAACGCCTTGTTGCAGAGCCATTACTGATGTTACCTGAACTGACGGATGAAGAAACCCTGCGCTATAACCGGCAAATCGTCCTGCGCGGATTCGATTTTGATGCGCAGGAGCGCCTGAAAGCCTCACGGGTATTGATCGTCGGGCTGGGCGGACTGGGTTGCGCCGCCGCGCAGTATCTAGCCTCGGCAGGGGTCGGTCGGTTGACCCTGCTGGATTTTGATACCGTTTCATTGTCCAACCTGCAACGTCAGGTGCTGCACCGTGACGATCGTATCGGCATGCCGAAGGTGGAATCCGCCCGCCTGACCTTGCAGGGCATCAATCCGCATGTTCATATCACGCCGGTTCAGGACAATCTGGACGATGACGCGCTGCTGGCGCTGGTGATGCAACACGATACCGTGGTGGATTGCACCGACAATGTGTCGATTCGCGATCGGCTCAACCGCCTCTGCTTTATGCAAAAAACGCCGCTGGTATCCGGCGCGGCGATTCGGATGGAGGGGCAAATCAGCGTCTTTACCTATCAGCCGGAGGAACCCTGCTACCGCTGTCTCAGCCGTCTGTTTGGCGACGGCGCGCTAACCTGCGTCGAAGCCGGCGTCATGGCGCCGCTGGTCGGCGTAATCGGCTCATTGCAGGCGCTGGAAACCATCAAGCTACTAGCCCGCTATGGGCAGCCGCTGGCCGGTAAACTGCTGCTGTTTGACGCCATGACGATGCAATTTCGTGAGATGCGACTGCCGAAAAATCCGGACTGCGACATCTGCGGGCAAACAAGCTAAGAGCCTATCCCAATAGACGTAATTGGCGCAGCCAGTTTGGACTCGGGCAGCGCGGAGAACCCGGAGCGTACACGCAGTACGTGAGGCGTTCGAGCACTGCCCAGGGCCAAAATGACAAGTAAAATAGCCCTGGTGGGATAGGCTCTAAATCCCGCCGGGGATGAAATTGATGTAAGATGACGATGTTCTGATTATCCACAAGGTCGCCGTATCATGACGCAATCCTTAACTATTGAAGAGCGTATTCAGCATTCCATCACCCGGGTCGCCAAAGTGGTCTTCCCCACCAATATCAACCACCATTCGACGCTATTTGGCGGTACTGCGCTGGCGTGGATGGATGAAATTTCGTTTATTACCGCCACCCGTTTCTGCCATAAACCGCTGGTCACCGTTTCCACCGAAAAGATCAACTTCACTACCCCTATCCCGTCGGGCACCATTGTCGAGCTGGTCGGGCAGGTCAGCCGGGTCGGACGCACCAGCCTGACGGTCGATGTATCGGTGTATCTGGAGCAGATGTATGCCGAAGGCCGCACCAAAGTGATTACCGGTCAGTTCAATTTTGTGGCGGTCAATGACGAAGGGCGCCCGATTCCATTATTCTGATCGCCGGCCGCTTTCATTTTTCAATGAATGAGGCAACACTGACGCACTAATGTTTCGTCAACGGTTTCCTCTGGTCGCCGTGGCATCATCAAACTTTTTCTGGCGGGTGAAAATAATGATTTCCGTCTGCATGATAATCAAAAACGAGGCCAGGCATCTTGCCGGCACGCTGGCATCCATCGCCGCCCATTTTGACGATATCGTTATTGTCGATACCGGTTCCACCGATAACTCCAGGGCCATCGCCAGTCAGTTCACAACCAATATCCATGATTTCGAATGGATAGCCGATTTCTCCGCCGCGCGTAATGCATCGCTGGATTATGCCCGTCACGATTGGGTGCTGGTGATCGATGCCGATGAAGAAATCGAATCGATTGATATCGATGCGTTATACGCACTGATAAAAGCGCACCCGCAGGCGATCGGGCGCGTGGAGCGCATCAATTATCTGGATGAAGGAAGCGATACCACGACCGTCCGGGAATCGATCAATCGTTTATTTCGCAAAGATCGTTATCATTACAGCGGCATTATTCATGAACAGGTTACGCCGCGGGAAATCAGCGCGCCGCCCGCCCCTTCATTTATCGCCCCGATACGCCTGAATCATGTGGGATACAAAAAAGAAATACTGCAGGAAACCGATAAAATTTCGCGAAACATCACCCTGCTGAAACAGGCGCTTGAAACACAGGCTGACGACCCTTATCTGCTGTTTCAACTGGGAAAAAGTTATTACCTGAAGCGGGACTATCCCTCCTCGATTGACTATTTCCGGCAGGCATTGCGTTTTGAAACCAATTTTACGTACGAATATACCGAAGACCTGGTCGAGACCTATGGTTATGCGCTGATCAATCAGGGCGACTATGCGGCGGCCATGGATATTCTTCATTATGAATCCCATTTTTCATCCACTGATTTTATGTTTTTAAAAGCATTGATTCTGATGAATAATGGTCAGCTTCAAAACGCGGTTGATTTGTTTATCCACTGCACAAAGATGCCGCCGGGGAATAAAGAAGGCGTCAATTCCTATAAAGCCAATTATAATATCGGCGTTATTCTTGAATGTGTCGGCATGAAGCAGAAGGCGCTGGAGTTTTATCAAAAATGCGGTAATTACGCGCTGGCGCGTGACGGCATTCAACGGCTGGTTCATTGAAGCGATTTGATACGCCGCCTCTGACATGTTTTTCCAGCGGAGGCGTGTATACCCTAAATAATTCGAGTTGCGGTGAATCCCGATGCGCTTACTCAGGTAAGCGATTCGGATGAACGACAACGCTGCCGGGAGCAGAGTTGAACGCTACTGGCAACGGCCCCAAAGGGGCAAGGCCCAGGGATGGGCCGAGTAATAAAGCCAGCACATCTGCAACGTGACGTATGACGGATATAAAGCCGAATCACTTATTCATATTCTTCATAATCTATTTTAAAACGATGCGGCATCGCTGCATTCTATTAATATCCCTGATCATATTACCGTTATATGGTTACCGCGAAGTAACCTAGGCACTTTCAGGTAATTCATTGTTTATGCAAATTTGACGCGATAATATGTCGCCATACCTGAGCAGAATTTATCGTTTTTAAGTTCTGTTTTTATCTGGCCATACTTGAGGAAATGCTATGAGCAAGATTGCAGTTGTCTACTATTCTGGCTACGGTCACACCAAACTTATCGCTGAACTGGTTGCGGAAAGCGCCAAAGCCAGCCTGATCGCTATCGACAGCAATGGCGATATCACCGACGCGGACTGGGAAACACTGAACGCCGCAGACGGTATCATCTTCGGCGCGCCGACCTACATGGGCAACGCCCCCTGGCAGTTCAAGAAATTCGCCGACGCCAGCTCAAAAATCTGGTTTACCCGCGGCTGGCAGGACAAGGTGTTTGGCGGCTTCGTCAACAGCGCCAGCCTGAACGGCGACAAACAAGTGACGCTGATTTATCTGCAGACGCTGGCTGCACAGCACGGCGGCATCTGGGTCAGCCTGGGTCAACTGCCGGCTAACGCGCTGGCTTCCACCCGCAACGACGCCAACAACCTCGGTGGTTCCGGCGGTGCGCTGATTCAGTCTCCGTCCGACGCCGGCGCCGATGCCATTCCGGCAGGCGATCTGGAAACCGCCAAACTGTACGGCGCGCGCGTTGCTGAAATTACCCGTCGCCTGCACGGTTAATCACGCCATACCCTCTGAAATTCACATGCCCGGTTTCCCGGGCATTTTTATTTATCGCCATTCTTTCCCGGCTAATGCCGTTCAGGGCGCGTTTGAATCCAGAACGCATGGATCAGGCCAGGCAGGTAACCCAGCAACGTCAGCACGACATTCAACAGGAATGCCCAGCCAAGACCTTTACCCAACAAAACCCCAAACGGCGGCAGAATAATGGTGAACAGAATACGCCAGAAACCCATTGGTAACCTCCCTTGCGGCCAGTAATCGGGTTAGATACGCCAGCATAATCGGTTGAATGTCAGTTTCTGATAGCTGTGGGTAAGGTTTTTCATACAGATGAAAAAGCGGACTGAGAATATCAGTCCGCCCGTGTTGTTTAGGGATACAGTCAGGTATTACGGCTGTTGATAGGCCAGCTTGTAGTTACCCGCCGCCACGGTTTTAAACGTCACTTTGTCGGGATACCAGCGAATTTCCACTTCGGCTTCGGTCTGTTTTTTCCAGGCGGAAGCATAATCTAGATTTAGAGTAATAGAATTCACTGATATTGAGTCACTATTCGGTTCTGGTAGATCCAATGCATATGCAAATGCAATCTTGTCAAGATTATTGTTAAACAACTGAGTCCATTCATGAGAAGTTAAAGAACTCATGCTCACAGATGTCATACCCTTTTCCAGCAATGCGGAAGCCCCCGATTCGTCCGCTGTAAGTGGCCCAAGATTAATCCACTCGTTGCCATTCCATACATACCAGTTTATCAAATCTCGGCTGACCGCCATCTTCATTACACCGTTAGCATTCTTAGTCGAAGAAACGTTCACGTTATTTAATTTAAGATATGAGCTTAATGATATCAATGAATCAGGTATGGCAATTTGGCTATGCGGCCAATATGTAGTTGATACTGTAACTGGCTCTGCAGCTACTACCCGTAAAGGCAGTTTATCATTCAACATACTCTCAGATATTTTACCAGAGGAATAGAATCCATAAGTATCAAAATCCAATCCGCCTGACGTGGACGAAACCAAATTCAACCTATCGTTTAAAACAGAGTAATACCCCCCATCAGATAACTGTAGCAACACTTTCCCTTTATATACATCATTAAATAAATTAAACATGGACACACATACATTCATATCAGGACTGCTATTAACATCACTGACATAAAGACGATATTTAGAATATGACGCAGGTTTAAGTAATTTAAAGGTTTTGATTTCAGAGGCACTATTCCAGACAATATTTTTTTGACTATCAATTGTTACCCATGTTTCATCGTCATTTGCCCCCTGCAATTCAAAAACTGTAGCTTGCTGTTTATAACCCCCCGAAGGGTTATTCCTTCCCGATATTTGATAGCCAGTAACAATTTCCTCTGATGGTAAATCAATACGCAGCCATGCAGGCAAGCTATTAACAGCAGAAGCCCAGCTAGATGGTGATGGACCATTTTTTTCTGAAATGCAAAATAAGCATAATTCCCAGGATAGACACTGGATGCAGACAAGGAATAGCCATCAGGAGATTTATTTGATGTCATAACTGGGACAATATCAACCTTATCAATAGCACTAACAGAAATAGCGATACCTTTCCCATCAGATTTAATTTCTTTAGAATACATCCCCCCGTCTGATAGTAATGAATACTGCCCACCAATATAAGGAAGTAAACTCCCATGCCATAATAATGCTGAGGTTTGTCTGTAACTGCTACTTTTTAATTCATCAAACCCTTCCTGAATGGCGTTTTGATTGGCCAGACCTGCCTCTTCCTTCAACGCAAATGCCTCGAAGCTATAATCCATCTGACCATTCGGGCTAATCGGGAAGGCAAACACCTGATTTGCCGTCGCACCACTACGCGTCAGCACGGTATAACCAGTGCCACCATTACCACTACTGCCGCCTGTCGCACTGACAACCAACTGATTGCTGTTTGTATCATAATTCAGTGAAACACTCTGACCAGCCGCCAGCGTCGCCACAAGTACCTTGCGCACCGCGTCGGTGAAGTCGGTAATTTGCGAGGCAGTATGGGTATGATTAGCAAGGTCGGACTTATGCACCACATCGCTCAATCCAAGATTAGCGACAAACTGGGCTTTATCCGGGATATCCGCACCATTGAGGGTTTTATCCATCATCCGGCTGACGGCGTCGGTCAAATCCGGCAGCGTTTTCACCACCACGTTCTGACCATTGCTGTCCGTCAGGGTCACCTGACCGCGCTCGGTCAGCACCTGTTTCCACTGCGTCAACTGGGATTGATAACCTGCCAGCATCGCCGCAACCTGCGCCACATAGGCGGCGTGATCAAACGTGTCACTGCTGCCAAATGCCGGAATCGCGTAGTGCACGCCATTTGCCGTACAACCACTATATTCGCTGACCAACACCAGCTCAGTATCCGATACCACTGAGGCAATTTCATAAATTTTAATGCTGCAATCAGCAAAAATCAGCAACATGCCGCCGGCAATAACGCCATTATTCTTATCTGTCCAAATCGTATTATTCCCCAGAACAACCTTACTACCAGAAAATAAAGATAAGCTACCTGATTTATACCACATAAATTATGTCCTTTATTCCATAAAACAGTAAAAACCTGCCCAGCACAATGTCAGGATGGAAGTTAACCCAGGATGGAAATTAAATTCACTCGCTGAGGAAATAGTTAGCGAGAAATATCAACCTCCAGTGTCATACGGAACTTTTCGTATTCCACATCGAAGTCGTTATATTCGACGGTTTTATTCGGTTGCAATGCTGAAAGGGCCATTCCGACCTGCTCACGCAAGGCCCGAGCTTCGGCTACCGTATGAGCATAGCAATCTGCCGTGACGGTGACTTTCTGGCTGCTCAGCTGTTGCGAGGTATTGTAATTATTCTCCTGGATCAATGAGAAAAGGATAAACGGACATTTCTGATGAGGTGCATGATAATCGCAACACGGTACGGCATACGCATAAACACGACCATTAGCCAATTTACCCAACAATGGATAGATATCTTCTTCAGTCATTTTAGTCGCCTACTTTGATAATAAATAAAATAGATTCTTTCGAAAATCTACCGTTTCGAGCATGATCATAATGGCTTTATGACTAGGCTTCTTGCTTTCACTGTTGTGCCGTCAACCAGAAATAACAATTCTGGTCTATTAATATTTATCCCCAGTGAACGATAAAAACTTAAAAAATGACGGCAATCCACGAGATTAGGCCGGTTACCATAAATCAACGCATCAACGATGATAATTCGTGATGTAAAAATGGTGATTTCATGACGCTTCTGCCAGAAACATCACCCAATTGAGTGTTAGGCTGTGCCATACGTAATGGCGAGAGAAAAGGAAAAACAACATATCAGGAAGAAAAGGATAATTCAGACAGGAAAAGACAAAGAACTAAAAGAGGGTTAAGTGGCGGAGAGAGGGTCTGATTTTTTAGTGTCCACAAGCGTCCAGCATCATTCATTTTTTTCATATAAAACAATATATTGTCATAAAATTATTGTTCAGTAACGTCTTGCTATTTCCGACGCAATCAGCGATTTTATGCAGTACCGTATGCATGGCAGGTTGTATGACAGGATTATAATAATGCCGAAGAAAGCCAAAGAACTCTCAGGGCTTGCCGTATCCAGATTAAAGACCGAAGGTTCTTATGCCGTTGGTGGTGTTGATGGTTTATATCTTCGAATCAGAGGTCAGTCCCGTTCGTGGATTCTTTGCGTGGCGATGGGAGTCAGAGTAAACGCACTCGGTAGAACAGTTCCAAAACGTTTGAATATGGGCCTTGGCCCCTACCCCGAAGTCTCATTAGCCGAGGCTCGTGACAAGGCGCGTGAACTACGTAAACAAATCCGTAATGGCGTTAATCCACTACAGGAAAAACACGCTCAAAAAGCGCAGCAGTCAGAAATAGCGCGTAAACAAAAAACATTCTCGGAATGCTGTGATGATGTATTGGAAATCAAAGCCAGTGAGCTAAAGAACAAGAGGCATGTCGCTCAATGGCGTGCCACGCTGGAAACTTACGCTTATCCGGTTATTGGTCAGAAAGCGGTCAGTGAAATAACAAAAATGGATGTTTTAGCCATACTCGAACCGATATGGTTAACCAAAAATGAAACCGCAAGCCGCCTTCGCGGTCGCATTGAAACCGTTCTCGACTATGCCAAGGCAAAAGAATACTTCGAGGGGGATAACCCTGCTGCATGGAAAGGAATGTTGAAACCTCTTCTTCCTTTACCGAGTAAAGTTCAAACCCAAAAGCACCATGCAGCACTACCTTATAGTGATATTGGGGCATTTATGGGCGAACTACGTCAACGCCAAGGCATTTCAGCTCGAGCACTCGAATTCGCCATACTCACAGTGGCTCGTTCTGGCGAAATACGCGGTGCAGAATGGGATGAAATCGATCTGGCGGGGAAAACGTGGACCATTCCCGGCACACGGATGAAAGCAGGAAAAGAACATAGAGTCCCCCTGTCTGATGCTGCGGTTGCTTTACTAAAAGATTTACCTCGATTCGCTGATAACAACTACATTTTCCCTGCCCCACGCGGTGGGCAACTGTCTGATACGGCATTACTTGCAGTGCTAAAGCGAATGGGATATACCGACTTAACCCAGCACGGCTTTCGTTCCACTTTTCGTGATTGGGCAGGTGAAACTACCTCACACCAACGCGAAGTTATCGAGCATGCATTAGCACATCAATTAGCAGATAAAGCAGAAGCGGCTTATCAACGTGGAACCTTGTGGCCTAAACGTGTGGCACTGATGGATGACTGGACGCGTTATTGCGCTAATTGAGTCGGATATTTAGCCGAAAGTTGTGGTTGAGTTTCAGATGAGCCATATAGGAAAGAACAACGTTCGCGCTGCCTACACTTATAAGGCAAACACCTTGAAAAGCGTCAACTGATGCGTTATCACGGCTGATAAGAATAGCTTGACCCTGCCCCCTTACTCACTGATATTGTGGTTTTATATCAGTAGTTAATCTATAAAAGGAAATTTTTTATGTCGCTCAGTAATAGTAGCTCCCCCATTTCTCTATTAGGTTTTGTTGATGGTTTGTGGGATTCTACCAAAGTAGCCAAAGTCATTTACTTTACCTTATGCTTTGATGTTCTCTATTTCTGGTTAAAAGGGGGTGGTTTATTCAATATAAAGTTAGGAAAAGAATTCGATTTATCATTGGCTGATCTAGCAGGAATAATTATCGCTTTAGGGATTTTTTCGTCAATTATTTTAAAAATTATATCTTTTATTTTTTCGCTAATGCTGATAAATATAAAATATAGCGACATATTACAGTCCAAAGAAAACATAGCATACCAAAAAAATTACACTGAAGTCTTTATGAGTGAACTACGCGAAGATGCATTAGGGACTGGAGATGATTTATCATTAAAAATATATATGGAAGAGGAAAAGAAAAGAAAAGATTTCGAAATAGAACAGAGAAATTCTGAAATAATTTCTTTTGGTGTTTTTTTGGTTTTTTTCTGCGAATGGTATTTATCTGCACCAGATGGTTCCAGCAAAATGTTTATAGATTGGCTTTGGGAGCAACTTAAGTATAGGGATCCTACTACATCTCACTCTTTCGTCGGAATAATCATTTCATTGATATTACTTGCATATGCTGTGATGGTATGTTGGCCCAAAGACAATAACCGCATGGTGTATTATCCCAATCTTGCCAGAAAACTTAGGAAAGAAGAAGAAGATGAAAAAGTAAGGAAGTTTAATGCATGGTAATTTTCAGTCTAGATAATATCCAACTATTCACGTAATACAAAATGCTCGTAAGAAGTTAGGGCAATGCAGCTAAGAGGTCAGAAATTTACCACAGTAGGTTTTCTGTCTCAGGTTGAGGGGTTGGCCAGTACCATTCTTAGCCTTATATTGCAGCCAATTAGATATGCAACCCTGTTACAACTCACCTAAACACCTGTTTCGCCCCTGAAAGGTATTTGCCTACCAGAAAGGGGCTAACCTCAACGTTAACGAGACTAACGCTAAGGCTGTTTATCTGTTCACACACGGCTTTGTGCTATAACAGTTTCCTGTTGATTTTTCATATCCTGAAATTTTATAAACGCAGCGATCATTCCAACACTCAGCACCAAAATGAGTTCTAACAATGAGAACCTTTTCTTATTTTATTTTCACGTACTATTCAATTAACAAAAATGAAAAGAGGATAAGAACAGGAAATGAAAATCCATAAAACCGATTATTAATCGGTATCAAACACATTTATAGTATCTGTATCATTTTATCGTTTATAGTATGATGTTTATGACGTTCAACATTCAGGTTAAATGATAATGAGTGAAGTCCTAAAAATATTAAACAACATTCGCACCCTTCGTGCTCAGTCCCGTGAAACCGATCTGGCAACACTGGAAGAAATGCTGGAAAAGCTGACCGCCATTGTTGAAGACCGGCGTGAAGAAGAGGCCAGCGCACAGCAACAAAACGCAGAGCGTCAGGCTAAAATCGAATCCTTACGCGCCAAACTGCTGGAAGATGGCATTGATCCGTCTGAACTGCTCGACGCAGGTGTTACCAGCAAAACAGCAAAAGCTAAACGTACTCCCCATCCTGCCAAGTACAAATATATTGACGAAAACGGCAACGAACAGACGTGGACAGGTCAGGGTCGGACACCAAAAGCTATCGCCGCAGCGCTGGAAAGTGGTAAAACGCTGGAAGACTTTACTATTTAATTATATGACTCCCTGTTGTATTTGGTGCAATGGGGAGTCACTTAATCGGACAGGCTGTTCGGTGCCAGAAGCAGACATTTCTGACTTCTCGCCAAACGATGAGTGCTGTAATTTTATCCAGTTTATATCTGGATGCCTCTACTGCTGTTAGGCGGGTTAACCAGTATTTGTTGGTTCAGCAAATTTAAGCGACCGCATAATATATTGGAATATTTGGGAAATGTATGTAATTATCTGCACATTAAACTTATAAAGGTGGAATAATAAGTGCTTAGTACAGAACTTTCCGTCGAGTAAGCATTAGCCTCACGAATCGGAGATCGAATATGGAAGAAACTTGGGCGTCCGGCTCATTAGAGTTGTTAAGACATGCGGATTCGCACATTAAGCTAGAGACCGCTTTTGATAGCAGAATTGCTTTCATTAGCGTTGATAATTCAGTTGAGACCTCCATCAGAACTTTCTTATCTCTTCCGGAAAAAATATCGGGTGTAAGATTCCAACGAAAGGAAGTTGAAGAAGCTGGTAACAGCTTTCCAAAAATGATTGATCTTCTGTTTAACAAAGCTAAGCCAAAACTAGCTGGATTAAATGACGGTGATATCGAGCATTATCATCGCATCAGAAATCAGCTATATCATAATGGAACTGGTTTAGGAGTTGATCGCCGATACTTGGATGCTTATCGGCAAATAGCAGCCGTTCTATTAAATAATTTATTTGGTGTGAAAGTTGTTTCCAAAGGCGCAGAGGTCACACTCGAAAACCTTATATTACTATTTAACGAAGTAGAGATATTATTTCGCAAAATATTCGAAGGCTCTAGTGTAGACACCAGACATACATTCAAATGGGAAATGGCAATACGTGAGGGAGTGTTGGAAATGGAAGATATCAATCAGCTTACCGAATTACGCATGATTCGAAATTCCCAAGTACATTCTACGGCAGAAAATATTGACAAAAAGCGTATCGAACTAGGTGTCGAAATAGCTGAAAAATTAATCAAAAAACTAAAAAGCTAACAAAGTATTGCATCGGAAAAACCGTTCTCTGAGTTGACGCTTGTTGCACCAAGATAACTATAATGGACTGTCCCTTTATGGAGGCAGTCCAAGGCCACTTCCGCAGCGTCTATAATTAGTAAACCTGAACAACTTCAACAGGAGGCCCCATTCCTTCTACTTCTAAGTAATACCGTGAGCCATCAGTATACAGCTTTGCTTTAGGGCGATAGCTGTAACTATAACTGTATGTATAAGAAGCTAATTTCCACTTAGTACCATCATCAAACTCATAAATCTTGTCATCATCCCATCCTTCAAATTCGTCTGAAAGATTTGAATTTTTTAAAACTTTCATATGCGCATCCACATTGAGTAAAAACACGAAGCTATGCTTGTTGTACAACATATCATCATCTTAAACATCAGAGATGTGATCTGCTCGGTGTTAATTAACACACCTCTATTTAAGTAATGTCATAATCAGGGTGAGTAACAAATGTGAACTTCCTTCCCTTACACAATGCAGTCTGTCAGATTTGATTGTGATCTATCGGCGAAAATTGTCAGTTTAACTTTGAGTTAATGCATCTAAATACACTGAAACAAGCTACCGCGCCCTCTAGGGCTTACTCAACAGCTCACCGACCTAAAAGCAAGTTTTAGGCCGGTTCACCGTTTGGACGTGAAAAAAAATAATTAGCATTTGGATTTATTTATAACATTCTCGATATAGACTTGGCCATGTGCTTTATACCTTTCAATATCACGCTCAGGTAGATTAGATATATTGAGCAGAACACCGAAGACTAATTCTTTATCTACATAACCAATATCACATCCTAATACTTTGGCAACCTCTGCACCGAAAATAATTTTCTGGCGGGTGTTTTCTTTTTTCGTTTTCTGTTTCTTTTTAGCTTCCAAGAAATATAAGCGTTCCTGTGCTGAAGCTATTTGTTGTTTGATATCTTTTCTGGTCATTTATGCTCTCCCCACTGTTTTTTCTTGTTGACATAAGGGACATCCGCATAATCATAACCATTACCAATTTTTTTCTTGATTGACTTAATTTTCAATTTAAATTGTTGCTTTATATGGCGCTGTTTTGCTTGTTCCCTTATCTGGTTTACTAGTTTCTCTGCTTCTAAATAGGCTTGTTCTGTATCGGTATAGATCCCATCATCTAAAAGTCTCTTGGCTTCCCAATCAATGGCCTCATCGTTATTTTTATACATTACACCTCCTTGTTTTTGTTATATATTATCATTTAGCATATTTTTAAAAATTATCAATACAATGGATGATTTTATTTTATAAATCGCAATCCAAAGCGATTTGGATAAATACTCACAAATAAAAACGAAATGCAGATTCAATAAACTTAAATTCATTACTATCTAAGTCATACTCTGCTTTAAAGAAACATCCACCGTGCAAGAAATAATAAGACATTTCACTACCGAAATTATTGTATATTTCTTTTGAGGTCACATCTGTATAGTTACCATTCTCGCCAAGATATTGAACCGGACAATCAAAAAAAACACCTATAATTTCATATTCACAAACACAAATCTCATTATATTCGTTTCCCCCTCTGTTTACTATAGCGCTTTCAAAATGCGAATCAGAAGCTTTCATATTACCTTTCATTTCATCTCTGCTCGCTGGAGTGGTTCCTGCATCCCCTGACGAACAATCTAAAATAGACCCTCCCGACTTTGGTCTAATCACAACACCCAATTTCCCAGTATAATTACCTTTTTCATAAGTATCAGAATGAGATATAGTCGAACATGCGATGGCAGTGTTTGTATCCTTGACCACTCTATTTAGTCTACCTAGATATGTTAAAGAATTTGTATCTTCATTCCCAACCATCTTAACAAACCCGGCACAATGCACTAATACACATTTATGTTTTAATAAAATATCAATTTTAGATTTTGGCATACTTTTACTCTTGTGTTTATATTCATACATTATCAGCGACATTCAGAGACGCCCATTTAAACACTAACAATACACTCAAAAATAAGTGAATGTAAAAAGTCAATGAATCACAGATAGTGATTACCATTCCAACAATAGATAGATTACCCCAAACATCTCAGATCAGTAAAGATAAAGACGATGAAAAATAATCTAGCAAACATACCACATAAAATCTCGCTGATTCTAAAATCTCGATCTCACCGCGTTACTTATTTTTGTTTATTAGTGCTTTTCATTTCACCTGTTAAAATTCAATCCTGATTTTCATAGTTAACCTGTGAATTCTGCCACAGGGAAAATTACCTATAACCACATCTATTTGCTTGTTTTAGGGTTTTCCCGCCTTACGGCGGGATAAATTAACACTCTATTTGTCCTTCGGACGCCATCTAAACCCCATCATTATAATATCGAGGGAATACTTCGCCCGTTTATCCAGATTGCGCCGCTTAATTCGGCGTTTTGTTTTACAGGCATTCATATATTTCGTATTAATTAAGTAGGGAGGCTTTTACATTGTCTCTATTTTTAATAAGACAATGCCCACTTATACACTGCTACGCAGTGTGTGGGGTCTACCGACGGTTGCCTGCCGCAGGCTAACACCGTTTCCTTCGGAAACAAAGTCAACGTCAACCCCGAAGTTTTTCTTGCGAAAAACTAACGACAGCATAGTTATCGTTGCGTTTTATATTTTGGTTTTATTTTATATTGAGGTCTTTTATTATATGGCGATATTTCATCTGGAGTTTAAAATTGTGAAACGTTCTGAGGGGATGTCTTCCTGTAGGAAGGCAGCCTATCATGCACGTTGCAGAATAACTGATGATCGCACAGGTAATACCTATGATTTCAGCCACAGAACAGATTTATTCCATCATCTGATATTAGCACCTGTTTCTGCACCTGCTGATATTGTCGAAAACTCAAGCTCCTTGTGGAATGAAGTTGAAAGAGTTGAGCGTCAGAAAGACGGTCAAACAGCCCGTTATTTTGATGTGGCTATTCCCTGTGAACTGAATAATGAAGACAAGATAAAACTGGTCGTTGAATACTGCCAGAAGAATTTCGTTGAGAAAGGAATGATTGCCGATATCGCCTTCCACGATTTGGATGGCAATAATCCACATGCTCATGTGATGTTGACATTAAAACCAATCACCGCTGATGGCTTTGGTAAAAAAGAAAGGAGCTGGAACGACAAGAAAAACGTAATACTGTGGCGTGAAGCGTGGTCTGCTCTTGCCAACCGCTATCTTACTGCTGCTGGCAGTAATGAACGTATTGATCATCGTTCTATTGAGGCTCAACATAATGAAGCACTCGAACATGCTGCTATTACCTTGGATGCAGAAGAAAAAGCCCTATGGCTTGCCAAAGCAACAGCAACCAGCCGCCCGGCAATGCAGCGTGTTCATCGTGCCAAGTGGAACAGTCGAAGCGTTCAGGAAAAACGTGCTGCGGAACAGGCTGTACGTGATGAGATGAAACAGGAAGCTCAGGCCACATATAGTGTCTTCAAAGATTTGGATCTTCAGATCGTTGTTGACCTCAGAAGCTTTACTGTGTCGCAGCTTCCTGAACCTGTTGAAATCGTCTTACCTGAAATACAACCTCGAACAGAGTTCTATGAGACAGATTCACAGTCGTCATCATCAGAAGACCAAAAGCCTGTTCTGGTTGCCCCTGCACCTCATACACGCACCAAATTGAAAACTCCATCCTCTTCAACGGCCAGAGCGGTTAAACGCGTTCCTGTTAAAAGTAAGAGGAAGCAGGTTAAACCTCGTCAGGATGGTATCTTTAAACGTTTCACTTTACTGGTGGTGGAATATATAAAAGAGAAATTCGTCTGGGCCAAGAAGAAACCCACTCCTGTTTCCGTTGATGCTGACCACGATAAACGTATTGCCGAAAACTATGTGTTTGATGAGGTTCGAGGCATCTATGTTTCACGCGTTGAGTATGAAAAACGTGCCAGATTTAACAGTGACACTTATACTCCAACACCTGATGAGATCAGACGTTTTCCAAGTCGTCCGGTTAAGCCAGCGCAACCTGATAGCGATCTTGACTATATACCAACACTAGCTGTTGATAGTAAACTGCCAATACCCAAACTAGGGTCTGTCCCTTAACCTCGCAGCGCGCTAAAAAGTGCCGCAAGAATCATTTCCGAAAGGTGATTTTTGGTTAAAAATTGAACGTTTTAGTAGTTTTTTATCGCTTAAACGCGTTTTTTGGCACAGTTATAACAATGCTGATCTGTACAAAAAATAGTTACGGGACACACCCTAAGACCACACAATGGCTATAAGGACAGGTAATAGCTATTTTGGCAAAGATAAATTAATTCGTTATTGATAATTAATTTTCCTCGCACTCAATATGCATGTTAATGCTAAGGATATGATAAAAAGTGATAATACATTGAAATTATCATTTCACTTTCATAGTGTCATATCAAATGTTTTATAATTAGATTCTTAACAGGTTGAGACCTCATATTATTTAATCTCTCTGGATTACTTTTGAAGATGCTTAAATCAATACCGATATCTATAAGAAACTGAGCTTTATCGATATGATTTGATGGAATATTCATTAATATATTCACTGAATCATCATCCAATAAATTTAAATTAACACCATATTTAACTAACCATTTACTTTTTTCTAAATCCGAATAAAACAACGCATTCCTACCCCATTGATCAACCTTGTTTATGTCATATTTATTTTTAATTAAATCTTCTTCTGTTTCACATTCAAATATATCTTTATTCATTATTTATCCTTTTTTTAATAATGTTCATTTTACAAAAAATATAACAAACCCAATTGAATTGTCAAATTCATTTTTTAATGACGGAGCCAATGTGGTCATAATTTCAAAAAATCACTCCGACTTGTAGCAAGAAACACAAGTCGGATATGTTATTAAAAATTAAAATGTGATTGTGGGATGTTCATTACTTCTTTGTTTGGTGGTAGTTCTGGATAACCATACTCTTCTTTCTTGATAACCCAACGAGCATTTTCAATATCATCAAAGGTCAGATATAATGGATTTTTAATGAATCCATTGAAAACAAAAACATAAATAGCATGAGTGAGATAGCGGCGGGGGAAATCTCTTTTCATCTTAACCATTTCTTCCATCAAGTTAGCCCGCAAGATATCAGGATTTGATATTTTACCTGATGGCGAGCACTCTGCATGGAACCAACGTCTAGCCTCATGAACATCATTTTTTACATTTTTGTTGTAATCAATTGGTGATCTATCCCAATCCATATCTTCTAAAATCATTACAAGCTCCTAATTCTAAACGGTATCAGTTATCTCCCACCGAAGGAAGGACCGATCCTATGATCGGCAAAAAATCCAGTAACTTTAGAGAGTTGGACCTTCATCTCACTGTTGACCTTACAAGATTCACCATGTCCGAGCATCCTTAACCTATTGAAATCGTATTGGCTGACACCAAGCTCACAGTCATCATCATCCGAAGTGCAACAGCCTGTTCTGGTTGCCCCTGCGCCTCATACCCGCACTAATCTGAAATCCTCATCATCTCCAACTGCCAGAGCGATTAAACGCGCTCCTGTTAAAAGTAAGAGGAAGCAGGTTAAACCTCGTCAGACTGGTTTGTTCAAGCGTTTCAAGCTGTTGGTAGTCGGATACACAAAAGAAAAATTCATCTGAGCCAAGCAGAAGCCAGTTCCGATTGCCGTTGATGCTGATGCTGATGCTGATGCTGATGCTGATGCTGATGCTGATGCTGATGCTGAGCACGATAAGCGTATCGCAGAGAGCTATGTGTTTGACGATCTTCTGGGTATCTATGTCCTACGCACAGAGTTTGAAAAACGCACTAAATTTAACAATGTCCCAAAATCACCACAGGCAGAGTTCTGTGGCGACGTATCAGGTAATAATGAGACTGTTCATTTTCCAAGTCGTCCTAACCGGGAACAGTTTGATGTTGATAAGAACATGGATCTCGCGCCCTCCATTTCTCCGAAATATATCAATGAGGGTATAAACATAAAATCAAAACCATTTAATCTTAAAAGTGTAAAATAAAAATTAAAATATTCCATCTCAAATGCATTATGATAATTTTTGTTTATTCACCTGATACTCAATGGCGTTTTCTCGACTTATTGTACCTAATCCCATGCATACTTTACAGTTTTTATTAGGAGCTAGTTTATTAGACGGTTGACATTCAGGACAATCATAACCATCAGTAAACATATTATCATCCAAAGCTATTGCAGACTCATGTTTTATCGAACCAACACCACCACACAATATACAATGCTTTATACCGAGAATTCCAACCCCCTCACACAATGGGCATTTAACAAATTTTTTCGATGATTTTAATAGTGAGGTTCTTTTTATCAGGCTCTCATTCTTACTTAAAATTTTATTATTAACATAATTATAACTCTCACTAACTAGTTTCAATCTATACGAAAAATATTTCTTTAATGCCTTCCCTATATCTGTAATTTTTCCTTTATTACTTAACATTGATGTATCAAAACGGAGGGTTTCAACATGCATATTGCTGAACACATACAGGTCTCTTTTTTTATCATTTATCACCCCATCTTGTATTAAATGCCTATCATCACCATCATACTCCAAAGCAATTTGGCAAATTAAAAAATCATCTTCCTCATCTTTTAATTGTAATAATAAATCTAATGAAAAATATCGCTTTGTTTTTTCATTGTAAATTTTTTGTTGTAATAAAAACTTAACGGAATAACCAAAAAATTCGCCAATGATTATTTCTTTACCATTCTCCAATTTAAGTGTTAACGGTTTGAAAAACTGCATAATATTAGCAAGAAAAGAACTTTCCTCGGCAGAGGATATTTTATTATTATTCTTATACTGATGAATAAAATTAACTACATCTTCATCGGATAATATAGAAAAAAGCTCTGATTTATTTAACTTTTTTATTCTCTTCCTTGTCATCTCATTAACACCGAAATATACTTTACCTCATTATATAATAAAAAAACAGAAAGATAAAGAGTTACTCTATTTTGGTAATCATAACATATACACATGTTGCATTTAGCTTATGATATCCTTATCAGTCAGACCCCACATTTTTCTTTTGTAAAAATTATACATATGATACTGATATTTCTCAAAAATCCGGGTGAAATTAATTGATTTCAATTAGTGCCAATGAATAAAAATTTTCTTTTCAGTTAATATACACCTACAACAAAAAATGACATCAATAACGAAACAATAAAAAAAGAACCAAGAGAAGTAGTTTTCGATTAAAAAATAAGAACTATATTTTATATATAAATATAGCTCCTTTACATAATTAAAGAACTATTACATCCTTCTTCTGAACACAACATTATCAAAGAAAATTGCCTTACCAGCGACAAACCCAACAGCCGCAATTATTGGTAGGCTGATAGTAGCACCCGCGATGCCTGTAGACATTCCGATCATGATAGACAGGCCAAATGTAAGTAAGATAGCCACTGCAGCATACCAGCCGGGGAAGGCTCCATATAAAACAGTCGCCATGCAGCCTGTACAAACATGCACACCCCGCTGGCTTTCTTTTAGGCAAAACGGACACTGGATTGTATTGTTTTCCATAATAGCCCCTTAAATCGCTTTCCAGCCATTGCTGGTTTTAACAAGATTAATCATTCCTTCTTCAGGTTCATTCAAACCCTTGACGCTGGAGAACGCTTTTTTGTCCCCCCATGAGGGAACATCCGCCAATTTCCATGTATAATACACGCGAACAACTTTCTGATTACCGTTTCCCGGTTCGGTCCATTCATTTATCTCAGCAACTGCCCGATGACCAACACAGGCACCTTCCTCACGGTCCCAAAAATCAACTTGTTGTCCTTTGTCCGTGACTTCCAGAACATCAACACTGCTAAAGCCATTTGCCTGTTGTGAAACATTGAGCACCCCCTGTTCAACAAGTCCTTTAAGGATTTCATCACTGGCACTGTTTCCGGCAGAACGGTAGCCACGGTTAACCTTAATCGGAAAACCTTTGTTGAATACAATGTCGTTGTCCTGCAGTGAGTAGCACAGCTTGGACTTTGATATTTGCGCGTTAATCGCTCACCTTTCTCACCGCATCAGCCCGCTAATCCAAAAATGCATCCATATCAGGCAACGACACTTTACGCTTTATTCGTTTAAAGGATAGAACAGTGAGCCGACCCAATACTGAGGTCACCGGGTCATCGTGATAGGGACTAATCCCATCGTTTTTCATCATTGACTAAAAGGATGTTTCTATGGTTTTATCCCTATAGTTCAGGACAATAAAGGGCTTACCACATGCAATATCTTTATCATTTTACATCACAGAAAGCTGCTGAAAACATCATTAATGATGGCTTGATTATGTTAGGTACATTTTTATCTTCCAACGGCATTGTTATGGAAAACTCAGCAATTAGCTTAACCACAGATCAAGATCCCATTGGGCATGGTTTGCCCGATGGAAGAGAAATTACTAAAAAACAAGCAGAAGCATTAAAATATCACACTATCATTAATGGGAAGCTTCATGCAATCAATAATACAAAATGCAGAATAACTATTGCTCCTTCGGGATTAAATATTGTATCTGCTATTGATTACTATGCAACCAATCCCGCATTATTACATAGCCTTGAATTTATGGGTTATTACCCTGTTGGGATAGATGATATAAACGTTATCAATAAGAACAAAACATTTAAATCAAAAGCACCTACTTGGTATTATTCCTTTGCTCCTATCAACGTTTCATCAAATGTAATATCTTTTGGCATTGATATAACTGGTGATGGTAAAAACTACGAGGAACTCTCACCATCTGATTTTCAACAGCTTTGCCAGTACATACATCAATAATAACAGGGGTATTTTTCATACCATCCAAAAAATATTTCTGAACATCATTTGATAATGACTGACACTTTCCTTTTATTAACATAAAAACTCCTACTGGTTGTATTACATTTATGATGTAGACCTAATTTTTTTCATATTCCGAGCGACTATCTCGCGATAGTCATTATAAAAAATCATCAATTTGGTCTATTCGATACGATTAAAAAATATTAAGAATATATCAATCTTATCAATTTCCGAATCAAGGCATTCAATCAGCAACACTCATAAAACCCCCGATGGAAATAGTTAAGACTTTTACTATCCTATTTCATTAAGCATTTCATAATAAATCCTTCATGAAAAGTCAAATTTTAAATTACCATTGCAAACATATTAATTAATTATATGAAATCACTCGAGTAAGAATGGAGTGAAATATTTTTCTCAAAACAAAAAAACCACTTCATATAATAACGAAGTGGTTTTTTTACAAGATTTTTATTACATTCTTCGCCTGAAAACAACATTATCAGCAAAGATAGCCTTCCCAGCGACAAACCCAACGGCAGCTATTATTGGCAGACTGATAGTAGCCCCAGCTATGCCTGTAGACATACCGATCAACGCTGACAGACCAAAAGCCAGCAGCATAACAACAGCTGCATACCATTGTGGAAAGGCTCCATAAAAAACAGTCGCCATACAGCCAGTACAAACGTGAACACCGCGCTGGCTTTCCTTTAAGCAGAAAGGACACTGGATAGTTTTATTTTCCATAATAGCCTCTTAGTTAGCCTGCCAGCCGTTATTTGTTTTCACCAGAACAGTTTTGGCTTCTTCGGGTGTAGCCATCCCCTTGACGCCAGAAAAGGCTTTCTTATCTACCCAGCCCGGTACACCATCCAGTTTCCACGTATAAGTCACTTGCGTCATTTTAACGCCATTACCTTCGCTGGGTTCGGTCCAGCTTTTAACCTCAGCAACAGCACGATGGCCCACACAGGCACCGTCTTTGCGATCCCAGAACTCAACTTCCTGACCTTTATCGGTAACTTCCAGAACATCAACACTGTTAAACCCGTCAGATTCTTGCGAAACCTTTAACAGCCCCTGTTCAACAAGTCCTTTAAGGATTTCATCACTGGCACTGTATCCGGCAGAGCGGAAACCACGGTTCACCCGTCTGGGGAAGCCTTTATTGAATACAACATCATTGTCCTTGAGTGAGTAGCATACTTTGGACTGTGATATTTTTGCGTTGATAGCCTTCTCAAAGTCGCCTTTCTCACCACATCCCGCCAGAACCAGTGCCGTGCCAGCAACGAGCAAAATCTTCTTCATCTACTTATCCATCCTGATAATCAAAAACGCTGTCATTTAAGGGAGGCGACTGTTTACCGGTATCCGTTACAGCTTGTTCTGACAGATACATAAGAGCACAGCCACCTCATTAACCAATTGATAGCTTTCAATTATTTCCGCTGGCCGTCATATCGTTTGTAACGATCAAAACTGAATTAATGATAGATAATATCTATTGTTAATTTTATATCGATCGATAAAAGCAATTAAAATACCGATCGATAAAACAATATTAATCGTTATTATCTATCGATATGTAATTATCGATCTGATATACCGATCATTTTGCTTGCCATACCTGACGCTGATAGATAGAGTTAATCAGAGGCTTACAAAGCGATTTGCCACGTACTTCTGGCTCAGTAAAAGCCAAAACGCACTACAGGCTGTTTTATGGGGCAGGAATGGCTGTTATGCACATCAGGGGAAATACACAGGCAAGGTTTCATATGGAATAACGTGATAATCACTTAATTTACCCGATTACTCGTTCACCTAATGCTTTTCCATTTTTCTGTGGAGGCACATGTTCGCCAGTAATCAATGAAACAGGCTTGTGGTGGTCTACGACCAACATGATTTTTAATCTCCTTCATACTACTTTTTTATTGTTATGTTTTATCGGAGTTAATATGAAAAAACTGCTTATTGCGGCACTGGTGATCCTGCCTCTTTCCGCCTGCACGACTTATGGTAATAAATCCCTGAAAAACGAAACCCAACAGACCGTTAAAACCAAAATCGTTAAAGGGAAAACTACGCAGCAGGAAATCTTGGCTGCATTCGGGGAGCCGCAAACACGCGCCAGCAATGATGGTCAGGAAATGTGGTCCTACTCCAGTATGTCAGGTGAGAGCCAGATATCGAACTACATTCCCGGTCTGGCCCTGCTGAAGAACAGCAACACCGCTCATATGAACTCCCTTGAAATCTGGTTTAAAGGGAATGTTGTTGACCGATATAATTTCAGTCAGACGGCTAGTAAAGTTTCGCGTGGGTTGTTGGATTAATTTAATTAGAACAAAAAATCACTTAATTATCATTTTCCTGATGAAGCCAGATTACTCTGGCTTCATTATTACGAAATAATTTTTTTGGAATACTGATATTAGTTAGCAGAATAAAAGCGAATGACTCATAGTAAATTCCATATACTACTATAGTTTTCAAAAAAACATCCCCGCCCCTAAAATTCGGATCGCATTCTTATTTTTATTACTATCATAAAAGTCATAGCTACCGTTACCCACTCACAACATAGAAAACCTGACACAACACTTTTAATCTTGACATAGAAATACAAAATCATTATTTTATTTTTATTTTTCATATGGATGAAAAATAAATGTCAAAATACTTGCCAATTGTTGATCAATTTTCAACCAGATTTGAGATATGGAAACAGCGGGATGCTACATTGGAAGAGCTTATTCAATTTTATCATAAAAATAAATTTTTTCCATCAAATAAAGTAAATGAAAAATTGATAAACTATGCTGATAACATGCATGATGCTGCAAGATTAGTTATAGCAGGCAGCGTTTCTAATGATTTAGAAAATCATATTGAAGATAATTTAGCGAATTCGAATGAGTACAAAAAATGGCGAGAGTTAATGCCGTCAAAAACACCAAAGCCGTTGGCATTTTATCAAAAAAAATATTCTCTGGACATGAATTTTGATGATGTAGATAAAGAGATAATTTCTTGTGGAAAGCTACTTACCCAAAAACAACAACTAGTTCATGGTGGGAATTTTTTTAACGGAAAACCCATAGGAACAATTTTAAAAACAGAAAGACCACTATCTACATCTTTATGCCCCTTAGTCGCTCAATCTAATGCACTTTGGCGAGGTAAAGCGTATGATGAAAATGCACTAACTCTAATAGTTCTAAATGTTATTTGCCCTCAAACAAAAGTGTTCGTTTTCCGACATAGTGGAACTAATCTGGGCCACGAGAAAGAAGTTCTTTTTGCATCTGGGGCTATTTTAACTTTACGAGGTAGAACTGAAATGGGTGGTTATACAAATGTCAGTAAATTCTCTGATAACACCTATTATGAAAAAGCGGTACCACGATATGTTTTAAAAGTTGATATTTCCTAAATTCATCTGTACCAGAAACAGCGATCTTAAATCTGTCAAAAGCTTGAGATGACGCCTCCTAGCGATTACCCTCAGTCTCATGCAAAACGCTCCGTTCCCGAACATTACTACTTACCCATCGGTCAAATCCTGAACACAGTCAAGGTGTGTAGGTTTTATGGCTCGTCTGACACCAGAATGTAAATATTCAGCTACCGGATAGCCCATATCGGTGTGAAGTACGATACTGCGAGAGGCTTGAAGTTATCTGCACCTATTGCTTCACGTAAATCCTTTAGGCCACGCGAGTTCATCAACACAGGTTCGTCTGGTGCATTAGCCTTTACTCTGCCACATTAATAATAATCATCCAGAATACTAACGGGTGTGTTGGGATGATAGTTATTATAGGTTTCGGGTTATGGCATCAGCGATCTGACCGTTTCTTCGCTGACTTGGCTGAGTTCAGAAATTAATCTCCCATACACATTTACCATTCGTTCCTTATCGCAATTATTCGCTGATTCAGATAGAAAAAAAGAATCGTAATCTTTAACATAGATGTTATTACCGTTTTCAAGGGTAAGTTTTATACCTTGTTCGTTCTCTGCAACGTCTTTAACCATACAGGTCATAAATGGTATTTTCTCTTTGGCATGAAAAATCATAATGATTTTAATATTATTCACTTTTATTCTCCTTGTTGCTTTATTTTTTAATACTATATTTTCATTATAAAATTCAAATTTAACTCTTGGACAATAACGTTTTACTTCCTATTCTCACTTTCTTTTGAAAAGATATTTATCTTATGAGCTAACGCTCATATGTGCTGTCGAAAACGATAAACCCGTTTTCATGAGCACGGCTACGCCCTAACTCTGATGTAAATAATTTTCTATTTCGAGAAGAAAGCTTTCAATTTTTGTAAAAAAGAAAAGATCTCGTTCAGATCATTTCATCATCAAATAATAAAATTGATCCTATGTTTAAACATAGTGTTAATACTATAACATATAGCATTTGCTCTTAAACGTATAGGAAAACTATATGCAAAGAAGCAGCACTTCGTGATTGTCCGAAACAATCACATTGCTGGAACAGGGCTTGACCCTGTTAGTGATGGATTTATCCATAAAGAATTGCGGCGATAGCCGCCAATAAAATAGAGGTAAAACAATTGCAGTATTTCTATAACATCAGCAGCGCTTCGTGATTGTCCGAAACAATCACTTCGCTGAAAATAACTCTCAAGAAAACCACATATTCCCACGTAAAACACTCCGCACATAAGAAAAAAGGAAAACTGGACTCTCTTAACTTCTTACTAATTATTTAATTATAAGCACTGTCCCAACCCAATAAAATCAAGGCTTCACAACTTGTTTTGCTATGTTTAAACATAGCGGACACCTATGTTTAAACATAGAATCGTCCTATGTTTAAACATAGCGGGATCTATGTTTAAACATAGTTTTTTTAACATATAGCAATATCATAATAATAAAAACCCTATTTTATTTATAGTTTAACTATTGACTTTTATTTTCCTGCATAGTATTAAAAATAACATAATAAAAACTATAAGAGAGAATAATATGAATACTAATGACACTGAACTACTTCACCTATTTGAAACATTAACCACAGAACAAAAGATTGATATCGCAAGACACTTGCTGCAAAACAAGGATATAAAATCGACCACTGTTATTGCAACAGAAGAAGATAAAGCAATATCATTTGCACAGCCTTATGTTTTTGCTTTCACTTCCAACTTTCGTGTTTTTTCTGATTTAGATATATCTAAGAATGAATTCCGTGTATTAACTTATATTTTAGAGTACATGGAGTTCGGAAACCTTATCAACCTTTCACAGTCTTCACTCTGTAAAGCGTTGAATATCGCATCCGGGAATATGTCTAACATATTCAAAAAACTCAAGCAGAAAGGAATACTTGTTGAGCATCATGGACACCTGTATATCAACTCAAATATTTTCGCTAAGGGTATGAGTCATCAACTTGATGAGAAGCGTAAAGAGCATTTAAGCAATGCTAAAAGCCTCAATGCCGATATTGAACAATATCCAGAGTATTATGCAGATCTTTCACAACAAAAAAGACGAGGTTTAGCTTTAGAAACTGAAACTAAAGAGATCTATACTGATGCCTTTGTTTTTAGTAAGAAAAAAAAGAATAATGCTGTTCCTAATGCTAAGAACAGTATCAAGATCGAGAAACCACGAAAGGTATATAAACGAACGAAAGAAAATGAAGCGGCAAGAAAAGACTTGGCTGATGCCGCCAACAATTTAAAAAATGCTTGCTAAACAATACAATATAAATTATTAACCACTTATATAATAATCGCATCAGCATTTGTTATTGGTCCCGAGTGGGCATTTTCGATTAATGCCCCATTCTTTTTCACATCATTCGTATAGTACGTTATTACACCTTGACTCTTAAGAATGGTTATTAATTTAGAGTTTGGATGTGTATCTTTTGCCTTACCAAACTTTCCATTATCGTGAGAGATGATTGCTACAGAAGGTGATATTTTAGATAAAATCCTTTTGCTTAAATTCTTAATACTTCCATGATGAGGCACTTTTAATACATCAGCTCTTAAACAACATTTACTCTTAATTAAGCGATTAAACACTGAGCGATCTGCATCACCAGTCATCAGATATGAAATATCGTTATATTCTTGATAATATTTAAATACTACACTTATTTTATTTGCATCATATTCTAGAAATCTTTTTATTGCTTTTTCTATTGTGACATTTCCATTTTTAGTTAACTGCCTTATTATATTAACAGCTATTTTTATGAAGAGTTCACTATTATATCCCTCAGGGTAACTTATGTTAATAAATGGTGTTTCCTGATTAATGATGTCACTAATACTTGTGCTGTTCTGCTCTAAAAATAAGGCAATATCTCTCTCTGAAATATCTGAAACATTTTTCTTGCTAAATATTTCGTTAGGATCTAAAGGTGGATTTAAAACTTTTGCATGCATACAATTCCCAATTGAGGAACCCTCACTTAATAATTCAACCCTCCGAAATATGTTTGGAATTTTAACAAACTGATTTCTTAATAGCTTCTTAAGTATCTTATATATCTCAGGAAAATAAGCTGGTATATATAGTGTATCCACACTAAAGTTATTATTTTTGAATTTCCCACGAATATGATCATCATGTGAATGAGTTATAAGAAGATCTATTACTGGAGAATTTACAGTACATGTATAGTTTTCAGGCCCTAAATCAATATAAAGAGGCTTGGTGGCATTAAATAGACAAAAGTCATTTTCCAGTTTTATCGCATCGCCTTGCCCACAGTTGAATACAGTTAACATATATCCCCTTATTTTAAGTAAATCATCCCAGAATCTACTATTTATTCATCTGAAAATGTTAAAAAAATTTTGAAGATTACATTGCCACAGATCTTAGTAACATTAGATGCGATTAAAATCAATTATGTCAATATGTTATCGCATAAAGATTGATCTTCACCCGGAATTAGATATGCATATTAGTTAAAAATGTCTGTTTCTGGCACAAAGCTGTCGGTTCGTTTTGCTAGGACTATGAGTCACAAAAGTTTTAGGCCAAATATAAATCAACTGAGCATAACTCCTCTGGTGATACCCCATCCTTCTCCATCAACTTGCGGATCCTTGTCATCTTCTGCTTACGCGCCTTCTTCTCACCAATCTCCTGATAGTAATCTTCACGGCGCTCCGCTACCACCTTGCGGAACTTCTTCAACAGTTGGTTCAGAATCTTTAAGTCAGTAGTAGCAGCTTCAGCTTGGATTTTTCTATACATAAACATAACGTGGAATTCATCAATCATATTAAGTCTCTCAGTTTTATTATCTATTTTATCTCCCTCTCAACGAGGGAATATAATCGTTTATCAATCACGGTCCACTGTCATTTTTAACTTCCAATAAACAGGGCCATCAGTGTCATTCTGATTTATGTTTTTTAACACCAGTTCAATGATGTGTTCTTTATGCCAATATAAAATCTTTTCCTTCAACTCATCAAAGTTGATATCAGATAAATCTTTATACCTCTCATCTTTAACACACACTTCAACTTCATGTGCAATCAGAATGTCATAAAGTATCTCTGACAACATTTCTCCTGATAAAATATTCATTGCTGTTTCAGGCTCTGTTTCATTTATGTGATAAATCGTTTCGCAATACCCCTGTAATACAGTTGAAATAAGATGCATTACCGTTTCACTTTTTTCATTTAGCACTATCTCTTTCATTTTTAATCCTTCTGTTATATTTATGGTTGTTAGCCCCTTGCGGGGCAACGTTAAACTTACTTTCTAAAACTATCTGAATACCGCACCAACATTGCTGCAACTTGTTCAAAGTTTACTTCGGTAATATCACCACGATTACCTTCTTGAGCCGTGAACTTCTCAAAGTTTTTCTGGATATGGTCAAATACATTCATAATGAATGGACTCATAAAATCAGGATCATCCAGAAGCTCCGTACTTTCACCATTAATCTCTTGCAGGACTTTCCAGCTTGCCTTAAACGACCTTTTAGCAAGATCAAAGAACAGCGCTGTGGATTTATTTTCAATAACGGTTTCTTTAGACATATTTGTTCCTCATAGTTAAATGCTTTTATATTTCAGTATTTATTAACTCACTTCTGGACGGATAATGAGTTATTTTGGGAAGTAACGAGAATCAGAGATGATTCCATCGATCCATGCATCAATCTCACTTTCAACAAACGCCACTGACCTTAACCCTATTTTTACCTTATCTGGGAAACGGCCTTCTTTGATAAGCTCATACATCTTGGTTCGACTAAAACCGACTCTTCTCAGCACTTCAGGAACACGGATTAATCTTTTTCCTACGATTTCATTTCTCATAGAACCTTGTTCGTTGTTGTTTATCATTTGTCTTTTCCTCTGTTGTTTTACGTAATCGCGATGAGATTTCGTTTTTCTCTATGTTGTTTCGACAGGAGCTATAGTAGGAAAAATTGAGATCACAAGATGCAGAGATTGGCGAACAAGATTTTTTGAGAAAATGGCAGGACGTGGTTTTCGGGGAAAATGGAAGTTTGTGGATTTCGCTGGTTTTGAAGAATGGGGACCAGTCTTGGCGATAGCCCCCTACACGTAGGAAGTGAGTTACTTCACTTTTTTCTCGTCTTCCTCTTCTTTTTCGTTCATCTTCATCGCTTCGGCTACTTTGGTATCTATCATATAGTCATTTTTACTCAACCAGAGGTTAAACAGTCGATCAAATTCACGCGTGAGAACCTTATCAGCAAACGGTTTGTCGGTATCCTTGATTTGAGCGCCACCCCTGATAACTTCTGAGTCATTAGGGTAGAGAAGCCGGGATAGCTGTTCATAGGAGATTTTGGCACCATTCCGCTTCGCCCAAAGCAGCAGATCCAGCATTGGAATAACCCTGAGATTGATCACCTTTTTGACAGTGCTTAGCCCAAACCGAAACGAACCAATATCCGGTTCACCGACATCATATTTTTTGCGCCATTGAGGGAGCATTCTTTTGAGATGCTCAATAACCTCATCATCAGTCAGTAGCCGAATGTTTAGCCACAAATACAGTGAGTGGCCGGAATCAAACGTTTCAATGTCGGTCAGCCTGCGCGTACCTTCTTCTTTTGATACAGGTGATGATGGCGCATCAGGTGAAGAGTTTGTACGTTGCAACAATTTTAGGTCTCGTAACCGTGCCTCATAACGGCTAATGTCATTGACAGTCATATGCCGAACGTGCAACTGCGCATCTATTAGTGGATTTTTCTTTTTAGTGGTAGGGGAAGTTTTTTCAGTTGAACTCGCCAGAAGGGGCTGGCCTGCTAAAATCTTGGCTTCTTCTTCTAGATAGCGCTCATGGCAGGGATGACCTTCTTTACCAAAATCATGTCGGTTCAACGATACGCGACGACTGATTTCATAGCTCAGATCATTGATCGTGATCTCTTGAAGGACATCGTAGTTGCTTAACTTGAACCACTGTTTTATAGCCTTCATGGTGTCGCTGGCTTTCATTTATACCCCATTTATCCCTAACGTATCTCACACGTCAGCAAGAGCAGATTTTCTCGTGCCAACAATGACCTAAAGATAAATTGTTTTGAGAGTGTGAGCCAGAGGAGATAAAAATGAATGCTCAGAGGAATGCAACATGATAGAAATAAGTGCGGCAGAAAAGGCTGTTGCTAATGGATTTTTAATGCACCACCTGATGCAGGACAAGAGAAAAACTTAACGGTAAGCTATTGAATTTAAAGGATGAGTGGCGGAGAGAGGGGGATTTGAACCCCCGGTAGAGTTGCCCCTACTCCGGTTTTCGAGACCGGTCCGTTCAGCCGCTCCGGCATCTCTCCGTAAAAGTGGTGCCTATAATGCCCTGTTTTATGGCATGTTAACAAGAACAAACCGACGCCTTTGAATTCAAGTGATGACTTAGCGAGCAACACCATGATGAAGTGGCAATGGAAATCCCCTACCCCCGACGCTTTTTCGGACTGGCAGCAGGCGTTGTCAATCCCGCTGTTAACGCCGCTGGCTGAGACTGAACGCCAGCGTATCGCCATACTGGCCAGGCAGTTTCTGCGCCAGAAACGCCTGGTGCCGCTGCAGGGGCTGGCGCTGACTGAGCTAATGGCGCAGCGCATCGCGCTATTGTTTGCGCTCCCGGTGCTGGAGCTGGGTATCGAATGGCTTGACGGCTTTCATGACGTACTGATTCACCCCGAACCTTTTATGGTTGATGGCGAGTGGATGGATGAATTCGGTCTGGTGCATAGCGGCCCCAGCGTACAATCGGGTCAGAGCTGGGATCAGGGACCGATCGTACTGAACTGGCTGGAGATTCAGGATTCGTTCGATCTTTCCGGATTCAATCTGGTTATCCACGAAGTCGCGCACAAACTGGATATGCGCGGCAACGAACGCCCGTCTGGCGTTCCTTCCATGCCGCTGCGTGATGTAGCACGCTGGGAGCAGGTGCTGCATGCCGCGATGGAGGAACTGCGCGAGGAAATAGAGCTGGTGGGCGAAGACGCCGCCAGTATGGACCCTTACGCCGCGACCGATCCAGCGGAGTGCTTCGCCGTGTTGTCCGAGTATTTTTTCAGCGCGCCAGACCTGCTGGCGGAGCGATTCCCGGCGGTATACCAACACTTTTGCGGTTTTTACCGCCAAAGCCCGTTGGAACGCTTGCAGCACTGGCAAGCGAGCCATCCACTGGCTGATTTGTCATCAGAATGACGCTGAATCCTACGGATTGTACAGAAGCCAAGCAGTCAGCGCAGAATGTCGATGTTGCCCGTTGACAGCTTACGGGCACCACGGATAAGATGCGCCCCGTTCAAGCGATTCCTCTGTAGTTCAGTCGGTAGAACGGCGGACTGTTAATCCGTATGTCACTGGTTCGAGTCCAGTCAGAGGAGCCAGATTTAGAAAAGCAGATGTCGAAAGGCATCTGCTTTTTGCTTTTCAGACACTCACTACCCTTCTCATCTATACCCGCCCAGTAAAGCACCCTGTAGTCATTACTCTTGTTGATATCTCTGTTTACAACGCGCTTATACCAACAGTAAAGAGGAATGCGCGCTGCCTATTATTGATACTAAATAAAACATTGAGCAGGAATACCGCTCACGAGTAGCCTTGTTATAACAGCGCTATCTGCTGAATATTAAGATGATGCGATAGCTCGCGCACAATGACCAGATAGCTGATAAAGCCCGTGTCATCCGGGAATTCGCCGTCGTGAAAGGGGCTGCCGGAAATGACATCCGCCACCCGGTTGAACACGTTCTCGATTTGTTGCTGAGTCAGCATGTCGTGGCTGCCGGCGCTGCGGGCTATCTCTTTAAGATAACTGTCGGCAGAAGCAATATGTTGCGCCACCTGACGTAGCGCCGGTGTCGCCTGCAATTGGTCTTCAATGGTGGCGATCGCCATTTCCACTTCATAAGGCGACGGGATTTTGCGGCGGAAAAACTGGCGGGCAATGGCGCGGTATCCTATCGACAAGGCGATATCGGGGGTAGTAAACCGCACATGCTCTTCGTCGATAGTGAACGAATCATTCATCATCGTGATTCCTGAAACAGGCATTGGATGACCAAAACAATAACGCTGATTAATCGGAAAGGGAAACCATCCCCGCTGGTTTTTGCGGCTTATCCGGCTCTCCGGGGTGAGAGTCGCCTCCCCCACTATCCGCCTTGCGCCGTAATCCGTCTATGTCACGCTTGGGCGGCGCCCCGAAAAGGCGCGTGTACTCACGGCTGAATTGCGACGGGCTCTCATAGCCGACGTCGAAGGCCGCGCTGGCCGCATCCAAATCCTCGTTCAGCATCAGGCGCCGGGCTTCATTCAACCGCAGCCACTTTTGATACTGCAAGGGGCTCATGGCAGTCAGTTGCCGAAAGTAATGATGCAGGCTGGATGTGCTCATCTGCACATAGGCCGCAAGCTCATCAATCCGGAGCGTTGCGGTGTAATTGAGTTTCAGCCAGTCGATAGCCCGGGAGACCCGGTGTCCCTGGCTTCCTACCGACGCGATTTGCCACAGCCGCGCGGCCTGATCGCTCATCAGCAGGCGATAGTGGATTTCCCGTTCGATAAGCGGCGCGAGCACCGGGATCGAGCCGGGCTCATCAAGCAAATCCAGCATCCGCCTGAAGGGTTCAATCAACACCGGCGTGACCGTACCGATACCAATGCCTCTGTCATTTGTCCGCAGCGTGGGCAACGGCAAACCGCCCTGAGCGATCAGCTCCGCCATGATGCGAAGATCGAACTTCATGGACAACCCCAGACAGGGCTTGTCCGGGCTGGCGACGTTCACTTGCGAATTAGCCGGAAGATCCAGCGACGTGATCAGAAAACGCTGGGTGTTATAAGAGTAGGCTTCGCCGCCCACCAGCATTTGTTTTTCGCCCTGAACCACGAGGATAATGCTGGGCTCGACCAAACAAGTGGTCGGCGGCATCGGAGCTTCACGTCGAAAGAGCGTCAGGCTCGGAATCGGGGTGGTACAGTCCGTCTGACCGGCGGTCCATCGCCCGATAACCTGCGCCATCGCCTCACTCGCCACGCCGACCGCGTCGACGTCGTGTCGTCTTATCTGTTGTTCCTGATTCGGCATACCACGTCTCCAGTCAGTGCCTTTTGGCAGCATATCCTCACGACACGATAGAGCCAATCGACAATCCCGGTAGTTGGAGGATCAGGCAATAAATGCGGAGTATCTGTCTATCGATGGGCTGACAAGATCACGAAAAATGCATCCTGCAAGAACGTTAAGCGGTCAGCGTAATCCCGGTCATCCCTCAGCACGTGTTTTCGCTCCGTTCCGATATATGTCGATTCAGTCCGCTCATCCCTCAGCCTGTGTCCGGCGACAAAATGAGCAACCAGACAGATTCAAAGGATGTAAATATGGAAAACTTCACTTTCTTTAACCCGACCCAAATCGAATTCGGCGTCGGCAAGGAACAACAGATCGGTCAGCATCTGGCCGATCATGGCATTAAAAAAGTGCTGCTCTGCTACGGCAGTGAGCGCATCAAACGCAACGGTCTTTTCAACACCGTCAGCCAGAGTCTCTCCGGGCAAGGCATCGAACTGATCGAATGCGGCGGTATCGTCAGTAACCCGGTTATCTCGAAGGTGCGGGAAGGGATTGACCTGGCAAAAGCGCATCAGGTCGACGCCATTCTGAGCGTCGGCGGCGGATCGGTGCTCGACAGCGTCAAGGCGATCGCGGCCGGCGTCCGCTACGACGGCGATGTCTGGGACTTGTTTACCGGCAAAGCCCCCGTCGAGTCGGCGCTGCCGCTGTTCGCCATTCTGACGCTGGCCGCGACCGGCAGCGAAATGAACCCGGGCGCGGTGGTCACCAATGACGAAACCAAAGAGAAGTTCTTTATCTCGTCGCCCGCGCTGTTCCCCAAGGTATCCATCGTCAACCCGGCGCTGATGCAGGACGTACCTCGTGACTATCTGGTGTATTCCGCTTCGGATGTCATCGCTCATTTGATCGAGGTTTATTTCACCGCGACGGTGCATCCCAAGCTGCAATCACGGCTGGTTGAATCCCTGATCAACACGGTCATTGAGACAACCGAGGCGTTGCTTGCTGATGCGACAGACTATAACGCCCGTGCACAGTTCGCGTGGGCCGCGACCTTGGCGCTGAATGGCCTGACCTTTTCCGGCGCAGCGGGCTTTAGCTATCCCAACCACGCCATCGAACACTCGCTTTCCGCGCTGTTCAACGTACCGCATGGCGCCGGCCTGTCGGTGGTGGTCCCGGCCTGGATGAAATGGTACATCGACCGCAACCCGGCGCAGTTCGAACGATTTGCCCGCAACGTATTTGGCGTCGATACCGGCGAGCAAGGCATCGCCGCACTGGAAGGCTGGTTCAACACCATCGGTACTCCTACGCGTCTGCCACAGCTGGGTATCCGGGAAACCGCTTTGCCGGGCATCGTTGAAAACGTACAGAGCAACGTCCGTGTCTTTGGTATTGCCGACACCTATTCCCCGGACGTGGTGACCGCCATTCTGAAGAATGCGTTGTAGCCGTTTAGTTGTGACATCCCCCTGATAAGGTCAGTGTCCCTTATCAGGCGGTATCCCGTAATCATTCGAGAGATAATCCGCATGAACAGCCTGCTTTCCCGCAATACGTTCATTCAAAACGCTATCGCTATTTGCGTAGCGACAGTATTGACCAGCGTCCAGCCGGTGCTGGCGCAGTCCCCTTCCGCGTCAGCCAATGGCGATGCCCTGCAACTGACTCAGGAATGGGATAAAACGTTTCCGAAAAGCGATAAAGTCGACCAGCGGAAAGTCACTTTCAAAAACCGCTACGGCATTACCCTGGCCGCCGATCTGTATTTGCCAAAAAACCGTGGCAACCAGCGACTGGCAGCGCTTGCGATCAGCGGTCCCTTTGGCGCGGTAAAAGAGCAGTCTTCCGGTCTGTATGCGCAAACCATGGCCGAGCGCGGCTATGTTACGCTGGCCTTCGACCCGTCTTATACCGGCGAAAGCGGCGGAGAGCCTCGCAATGTGGCTTCACCGGATATCAATACCGAAGATTTCAGCGCCGCGGTCGACTTTCTCGGTTTGCAGCCCTTTGTTGATCGCAACCGTATCGGCATTATCGGTATATGCGGTTTCGGCGGCATGGGGCTAAACGCCGCCGCGGTGGACAAACGCATCAAAGCCGTTGTCACCACCAGCATGTATGACATGTCCCGCACCATGGCGAAAGGCCTGAACGATAGCCTGACCAACGCGCAGCGCACCGAAATGCTGGAGCAAATGAGCCAGCAACGCTGGGTTGACGCCCAGAAAGGCACGCCCGCCGCCGGTCCCCGCATTTTGCCGGAGAAACTGGACAGCAACCCCAATCCGATCATCAAGGAGTTTTTCGAGTATTACCGCACACCGCGCGGCTATCACAAGAACTCGCCGAACTCCAATGGCGCCTGGACGGCCACCACGCCGCTATCGTTCATGAATATGCCGCTGCTGACCTATGTCAACGAAATATCGCCGCGCCCGATCCTGCTCATCGCTGGTGAGAATGCGCATTCGCGTTATTTCAGTGAAGATATCTATCAGGCGGCAGCGCAACCGAAGGAACTCATGATTATCAAGGATGCCAACCACGTCGATCTCTACGATCGTCTGGATAAAATTCCGTTTGATAAGATTTCCGATTTCTTCAGCAACAACCTGAAATAAGCAATACGACGGCCATCGGGAGCGAGATGATATTCGTTGCCAGATGGCCTGTCGGCATTTTATATCCGCCATCGTTTATAACCGCACTGGTTTTACTCGTCCAGCGCGGACTGATCGTCGTATTTATCGCGCACAACCACTCCCCCCGCGCAGAAAGCGCATGAAACTACAACCATTTACACCCAAAACAATTTACTTCGTGGTGTTATTGAGGTGTTAAATGTAGTCTGTTAACATAGCGCTGGTTTTAAATGAAAATGGTTATCATTATCATTGTTGGGAGAGTGTTATGTTTACGGCCTTTCAGATGCGCAAGACGTGGTTATCCTTCCCGTTTCCCTTTTCTGCTGCTGCGCTATCAGCGGCTCTGCTGGCGCTGCTGTTCGGTTTTTCGCTACCGGCGACGGCAAAACTCAAGGTGGTCACCACATTTACCATCATTCAGGACATCGCCCAACATGTTGCCGGCGATGCCGCTACCGTCGAATCGATCACCAAACCGGGCGCGGAAATCCACGACTACCAGCCCACGCCGCGGGATATCGCCAAAACGCAGTCGGCAAACCTGATTCTGTGGAATGGCCTGAACCTGGAGCGCTGGTTCGGTCGGTTCTTTGAAAACATTCAGGGCGTGCCGTCCGTGGTCGTCAGCGAAGGCGTCGCCCCTATCGCGATCAGCGAAGGTCCCTACAACGGCAACCCGAATCCCCACGCCTGGATGTCGCCGAACAATGCATTGATTTACATTGAAAATATCCGGGCGGCGCTGGTGAAATACGATCCGGATAATACGGAAACCTATAACCGCAACGCCAAAAATTACGCCGCGCAAATCATGGCGCTGGATCAACCGCTGCGGGCTCGGCTGAACAATATTCCGGCCGAACACCGCTGGCTGGTGACCAGCGAAGGCGCGTTCAGCTATCTGGCGCGCGACTACGGCCTGAAAGAACTGTATCTGTGGCCGATCAACGCCGACGAACAGGGCACGCCGCAACAGGTTCGCCATGTTATTGATGAAGTGCGCCAGCATCAGATCCCGGTCGTATTCAGTGAAAGCACGGTATCGGACAAACCGGCGCGTCAGATCAGCAAAGAAACCGGCGCGCGCTATGGCGGCGTGCTCTATGTGGATTCACTGTCGACCAAAGACGGCCCGGTGCCCGACTACATTTCGCTGTTGAAAACCACCGTAGACACCATTGCAAAAGGTTTTAACCAATGACCCGGCACGCAGAAGACGCACAGCTGACCGTGCAGGACATCACGGTCACCTACAACAATGGCCATACCGCCATCCATAACGCCAGTTTTCAGCTCCACGGCGGCACCATCTGCGCGCTGGTGGGGGTAAACGGCAGCGGAAAGTCAACGCTGTTCAAAAGCATTATGGGCATCGTCCGCCCCACCACCGGCAGCGTGTCGCTCAACGGGTTGCCCGTCAGGCAGGCGCTTAAAAGCAATCTCATCGCCTATGTGCCCCAGACCGAGGAGGTGGACTGGAACTTCCCGGTGCTGGTTGAAGATGTGGTGATGATGGGGCGCTACGGCAAGATGTCGATGTTTCGCATTCCGTCAGCGGAAGACAAAAAGCAGGTGGCGCTGGCGCTGGAGCGCGTCGGCATGGCGGAACTGCACCAGCGCCAGATTGGCGAGCTGTCCGGCGGGCAAAAGAAGCGGGTGTTTCTGGCGCGCGCGCTGGCGCAGCAGGCGCAAATCATCCTGCTGGACGAACCGTTCACCGGCGTTGATGTGCAGACGGAAAACGCGATTATCAAATTGCTGAAAACGCTGCGCGAAGAGGGCCACCTGATTCTGGTGTCCACCCATAACCTCGGCAGCGTGCCCGAGTTTTGCGATCAGGTGGTGCTGATCAACCGCACCGTACTGGCGGTCGGCCCGACGGAGAGCACCTTCACGCACCCCAATCTGGAGAAAACCTTCGGCGGCGTGCTGCGTTACCTGCGCCTGTCGGGGCAACAGCTGCATCAGGACGCCGATGCCCGCGAGCTGACGGTGCTGACGGACGATGAACGCCCCGCGGTCTTTTACGGCAAGGGCAGCCTGACGCCGCCCCATCGCTCATCCGCGGATGATGAGGATAAACGCCATGATTGATGCGTTGCTGGCGCCCTTCCAGTATGAATACATGGTCAAAGCCATCCTGATAAGCAGCCTCGTCGGCGGCACCTGCGCCTTTTTGTCCGCCTACCTGATGCTAAAAGGCTGGTCGCTGATGGGCGACGCGCTGTCGCATTCGGTGGTGCCGGGCGTGGCCGGCGCTTATGCGCTGGGGCTGCCCTACGCCGCCGGCGCGTTTTTCGCCGGCATCCTAGCGGCACTCGCTATGACCTTCATCCGGCATCTGACCCGTATCCGGGAAGATGCGGTGATCGGGTTTATCTTCTCCACGTTTTTTGCCGCCGGGCTGTTGATCATTTCGCTGAACCCGACCGCGGTGAACGTGCAGTCGATCATCTTCGGCAATATTCTGGGCATTGCCGATGAAGACATTTTGCAGGTGGCGCTGATTATCGGTATTTCACTCATCGTGCTGTGTTTTATCTGGAAAGATCTGTTCGTCACCTTTTTTGACGAAATCCACGCCAGAACCATCGGCCTGTCGCCGCTGCGGCTGAAAATCATCTTCTTCACCCTGTTGAGCGCCTGCACCGTCGCCGCACTGCAAACGGTGGGCGCCATTTTGGTGATCGCGATGGTGATTACGCCCGGCGCCACCGCCTGGCTGCTGACCGACCGCTTCCCGCGGCTGGTGCAGATCGCCATTGCGCTCGGCACCGTCACCAGCGGCGTGGGCGCCTGGCTGAGTTTCTTCCTGAACGGCGCCACCGGCGGCATCATCGTTTCACTGCAAACGCTGATGTTTCTGCTGGCGTTTGTCTTCGCGCCCCGCCACGGGTTGCTGGCCGCCCGTCGTCAACGCCGTCTGGCGATGAGGAAATAATATGGAATGGTTGACCTTGTTAGCCGAACCCTTTGCCTTTCCGTTCATGGTCAAAGCCATGCTGGCGGCGGGCGTGGTCGGCATGGTGTGCGCGGTACTCTCCTGCTTTATGGTGCTCAAAGGCTGGTCGCTGATGGGGGACGCCGTTTCCCACGCCGTGCTGCCCGGCGTGGTGCTGGCCTGGCTGGCGGGCATTCCGTTGGCGATCGGCGCGTTCGCCTCCGGTTTGTTTTGCGCGCTGGCTACCGGCTATGTGAAGGAGCGTTGCCGCATCAAAGAAGACACGGTGATGGGGATTTTGTTTTCCGGCATGTTCGCCCTCGGTCTGGTGCTGTTTTCACGCGTCAATACCGAGCAGCACCTGAGCCATATCCTGTTCGGCAACGTGCTGGGGATCACCCGCTACGAACTGCAGCAAACGCTGACCATCAGCCTGTTGGTGCTGGCGGTAGTCCTGATTAAATGGCGCGACCTGGTGCTGTACTGCTTTGACGCCACGCAGGCGCAGGTCTGCGGCCTGCCGGTAAAACTGCTGCACTATGGCCTGTTGACCCTGCTGTCGCTGACCATCGTCGCCGCGCTGCAGGCCGTCGGCGTGATTCTGGTGATCGCCATGTTGATCACCCCCGGCATTACCGGGTTTGTGCTGTGCAAACGGTTCAGCGCCATGATGCTGGTGGCGGTAACCAGCGCCACCTTCTCGTCGGTTTTCGGCACCTGGCTCAGCTATTTCCTTGATGGCGCGACCGGGCCGTGCATCGTGCTGATTCAGTCGCTGATTTTTATCATCGCGCAGTGCACCGCGAAAATGCGAAAACCGCAACACTGACCGGATACGGTTCGCTGGGGCCTGCCAAGCGAGGCTCCGGCAGCAACGGACATCACGTCACGTTGTTCTACAGTCGTAGAAATTGACATCGACAATCCTTCTTCAATAGAGAATTTCTCACCCGATATCAGCCCTGCTGAGATATTTTTACATTGACGAAAATAAATTATTTTCCTTGAAATTATGGCAACGACTTAATTAACGCCTTAACACTCTTTCCTGACTAACAAAAAAATAATAAATTTAAATTTGTCGTTATAAAAAAACACACCTATGCTGATAAATATTAGATTTGATGTAAAAGAATTAAACAATCCAACTTGTAGACTGACAACTAACACATTCGCGGCGTAATAGCATTAGCACTATCAATATCCGCAACAAAAAAGAAAACAACCTAATTATGCATGTTGATGAAAACTCACAACCCATAAATTAAGGAACGTTATCATGTCAATAAAAGTTGATATCACTGCATCATCAGACAACCATCAAACGATAGCCACGGCTACAGGAAATGATATTTCCGTTATCAGCAATGAAGAAAGAGGTACTTTTCAGCTAAACGATCAACAGTTAAAGAGGGCAGTTGAAGTTTATTTTGGCAAAAAACCAAATGACGCATACCTTTCTAGTCCTACGCCCTGGGGGGATTTATATAAGACCTACAATTGGCAGCAGGTTATGAGAACCTTACAGCCGGTAAGCACAAGGGTCATAAGCCAAAACTCAACACCGGTCATTGTTATGGAACAGGATTTTGTTAATAACAGTTCTGTTCCTGCTGTTTATAATGTAAAAATCTCACAAAGTGTTCAGAACACAGTAAAATCCAGCTGGAATACTGGAGGAAAGCTAACTGTAGGTCAGAAAGTTAAGTATGGCATATCCTTTCTGGGAACAGGTGGCGGGGGCGAGTCATCTATATCGTATGAACAGTCGTGGGGAATTGGCGGTGAACAATCTACGACTATAACGTTAGGAACTGAATCCGGCTTGCAGGTTACTCTACAGCCAGGCCAGGCCGTTACGGCAGAGCTGGTCGCATCCAGAGGATCGATGAAAGTTCAGGTAGATTATCAGGCGTCTCTTTCTGGAATCAGTGCGGTTAATTATAACCCCACCTATAAAGACCATCATTTTTGGGGACTTCCCATCACTCAGATCATGAGAAGTTCAAACATAAGTAATGCGATAGTTTCATCTGAAATAATCGATATCGGATTTTACGCTGATTCAAAAGTTATTCTTCGCGACAAAAATACCGGTGGAGTTTTCAGAACATTTAATCTTTTCGACAAACACACCGACTAGCATTAACTGAAGATCATACATTTACCCCCCATTATTTCGTGTTCCACTAGGGGGGTATTATGTTGAAAGCTTAATCCTTATATTTACATTTAACGATCACATTTCAGTATTTTCATTTTCTTGTAAATTTCACAGCAACACCCACCAGGTGATGAAACCACCGTAACACCCGTCCAGATATCGGGATCCGGCAGGTTAAGTAAAATAGGTTTGAACACGGCAGCCACAATCCGACACTCAGCCAGTTATGCACGATAGTCATACTGAATTAATTGCAGGATGCAACCTAACTCCCCTTTTACCACGCATTGCAGGTACAATTCCCTACCCGTTACCCGATTTACATCCGCGCGCTATCACGCAATGAGTCCGATATGTTAAAAGACGGCGACATCACGTTCCGCAAGCTTGAGATTTTCAAGACGTTCATGGAGAGCGGCACCATCACCCGCACCGCTGAACTCCTCGGGCTCAGCGGCGTCAGCGTGCATCGAGCGCTGCATACGCTGGAAGAAGGGGTACGCTGCCCGTTGTTTATCCATAAAGGGCGCAATCTGGTGGCGCTGCCGGCGGCGCATACGCTGCTGGAGTACAGTCAGGAAGCGATGTTGCTGATGGAACGGGGGCTGGAGGAAACCCGCAAGACCGCGGGGGTTGGTCAGGGGCGCTTGCGCATCGGGACGCTGTATTCGCTGACGCTGGAAACGGTGCCGCGCCTGATTATGGGCGTCAAGCTACGCCGCCCGGATCTGGAGCTGGATTTAACCATGGGGTCGAATCAGCGCCTGCTCGCCATGCTGGATGATCAACAGTTGGACGCGATTCTTATCTCGCTCTCCGACAGCAACATCGACCGTAACCAGTTGGAATTCCTGCCGCTGTTTGAGGATGACATCTGTCTGGCGGCGCCGGCCGCTGCGAAGCTGGATACTCGTCAGCCGGCCGACCTGCGTGATTTCCATCACCAGCGGTTCGTTTCGCTGTCCGAAGGGTTCGCCACCTATGCCGGTTTTCAGGAAGCGTTTCATATCGCCGGGTTCGAGCCGGAGATCGTCACGCGGGTGGACGACATTTTCTCCATGCTGAGTCTGGTGCAGGCCGGCGTCGGCTTTACCCTCATCCCCGAGCGGATGAAAAAAGTGTACGAAAACGATGTACAGTTGCTGAAACTGGCGCCGCCCTACCAAATGCGCCAGCTCATCGCCATCGTGTTCGCCCGCAACCGCGAGCATGACCCGAATCTGCTGGCGCTGGTGGCGGAAGGCCGCATGTACGCCCGCGGCCTGAACGCTACCCCTGCGCCCTAAGCTGGCCGGCGCGGTGGACCACCACATCGATGCCGCTGCGCTCCAGAGAAAACGCCTCGCCACGGCTAAACGCCTGCTTTGCCAGACAGGTCAACACGCCGCCCGGCGGCATCTCAATCGCCAGCCGCACATCGCGCTCTTCAGCCGCAATCATCGCCTCATGCCAGCGCACGGTGCGCGCCATGTTTAGCGCCAGGTCGTCCGCGATGCGTTCCGGCTGCCAGATTGCCCGGGCGGAACTGCCGCTCAGGTAGCCGCATTGCGGCGGCGACAGCTGGAGCGAAGCAAACGCCGCCGCCAGCTGTCTGGCAGGCGCATCCAGCAACGCACAGTGCGACGGTACGCTGACCCGCAGACGTTGCGCCCGGCTGGCGCCGCGTTGCAGCGCCCGTTCCGCCACCTGCGCCATGTTCTCGTCGCTGCCCGCAATCACGATTTGCCGCTCGGCGTTCAGGTTGGCGAGATACGCGCCGCTGTCAACCAGCAACGCTTCCACCTCCGACTGGCTCAACCCCATGATGGCGGTGAGCCCATACCCTTGCGGATAGGCTTGCTCCATCAGGTCGCCGCGCAGCGCCACCAGCCGTAACGCATCGTCAAAACGCAGCACACCGGCGATCACCGCCGCCGGAAACGCGCCAATCGACAGGCCGCTGACCATATCCGGCATCACGCCGCGCGCCATCAGCGCTCTGGCCCAGCCAACGCCCGTGATCAGCAGGCACAGCTGTACCGCGCGGGTATGGCGCAGCGCCTGCGGGCTATCCAACTGGCGAACCTCGTCGCCCAGCACCGCCGCCGCTTCATCCATCACCCCGGTGTCGGCTGGCAGCGACTGCAACATACCGGCATGCTGCGCCCCCTGTCCGGGGAAGGTAAACAGAATCTTCATCTCACCACTCCATTGCCCACGGGTCGCTGACCCGCCGCGGCCCGCGCTCGGTTTTCAACAGCGCTTGCCCGTCTCTCAACCACTCAGCCAGCGCGAAACCGCCGTTGGGCGTTTCCACTTGCGTGTCGGCTCGACACAGCCCCGACGACAATTGCCGTTGCCAGTCCCGCAGGGCTTCCAGGTCCGGCGCCCGAGGCGCGCGAATCAGCAGGTCCAGGTCGCTGTCGGCATGCAGCACCGGCACCTGCGTCGCCAGCGCGTATCCCGTACTGCCGGTTACCCCCCACTGCCACGGCCAGTGCTGCTGCGCCAGTTGAATCGCGACCTGCACCGGCGGTTGCGACACAAACGGCGATGCCAGCAGTGCGGGCAGCTCACCCAGCATTTCCGGGGTCGCCGCGCGTACAATATGCGCCGCCGCCACCCACCCGGCGGCGCGCTGGTCCCGGCGCATGCCGCGCACCCCGACCGGAATACGCCCGGCCGGGTCAACGTCACGCCGCACCACCACCGGCAAAGCCGGTCGCCATTGGCTGTCCACCCAGGGCGCGTCGATACCTTCCAGCGCCTCGCGGGACGCCAGCCATAACAGATCGTGCGGACGTGTCGTTACCATGCTTTAGATTCCTGATGTCAACGTAATAAATAGCGGCAGCGACAGGATACAGAGTACCGAGCTTAACAGCAGCACCGCTTCCGCATCCGGCGACTGCACGCCAAACCGGTTACCGAAAACCACGCCGAAAAAGCCGGCGGACAGAGCAATCATCAGAATCGCGGTGATCGCCACCGCGCCGTGCAGCCCCAACATCAGCACCACCGCCCACGCCAGCGCCGGTTGTACCAGCAGCTTGGCCAGCACCGCGGTGGTGACCACGCGGTTAAGCTTCAACTGGCGCGCCGAAAGAATAACGCCGGTCAGGAACAATGCGGTCGCCGTGGCGGATAGCCCCAGCGGCTTGATCGCCGCCAGCAGCAGCTCCGGCATGCGAATACCAATGGCGGACAGCACCACGCCCAGCAGCGGCCCCAGTACAATCGGCTTTTTCACCGACCGCCACATCAGCACCGGCAGCATCGCCAGCGTAGAGGTCTGGCTGCCGCCTGACGCCCGCGCTTTTTCGCGTTCCAGGATCAGCAAACAGAACGGCGTCATCAGCACCGAACCACAGGCGATGGACACCGCCACCGACAGTGAGGTAGACGAACCGTCGCCCAGCACGCTGCCAAGAATCGGCAGGCCGAGCGCCGCATAGTTGGGCAGCGCCACGGTGAGCGTCAGCACCGCTGCGTCCTGCGGCGTTTTATGAAACAGTTTTACGGCCAGAAAATAAATGGCCGCATAGGTTACCCACATCGCCAGCGTCAGCACCACGATCAGCGGAGCCTGCTGGACAATGCCGGACCAGGGCGTTTGCACCGTGGCGCTGAACAACGCCGCCGGCAGCGCAAAATCCATGACGAAAATATTGAGCAGGGCAACGTTCTTGTTATCCACCATTTTGGCTTTGCCAGCCCAGAACCCCAGCAACATGATGATAAAAATCGGCGCGAGGGCATGAACAATTACATAAGTCATATCGTATTCACCTGTAATAAAAGAGCATGAGTTCCAGCGCGATGGTTAGGCGGCACCCGCTATTATTCGTGTGGCGGAGCACCGCATAGTTTTTTCAGACAAAGGGCGTTCGTGGGCATCCAATGACGCCCATTACCCTTTATCTGGCAGGTCTCTTTACTGGCTTACCGATATCAGGCGGCCGCTCCTTGTTAACCAGGATGCTGACCGCCTGTGTGGGGCTGATTACCTGTGCGAGGCTTCTCCCCGAGTGACGTTCCCTGGTGACGCTTACACCGGCGCGTGGTTTACCCGCAGACGCGGTTTACCACTGCGCCCACATCCGTTCGCGGACCAGCGACGAACTGCGCCGGTTGTCCGCTCCCAGCCGCGTTTTCAGTGAGCGGTCGCGACGGGCGTCGGCAATCGCCTGCTGCAACGCGGCGATCACCTGCGCCGAATCGCCGGCGGACGGCGCATCCGGATTGCTGATATCCAGCAACGCCGACAGCAACCCCAGCGTGGCGTAATTGCGGATGTCATACGCCATCGGCGGGATAGTGGCCGCCAGTTTCTCCAGTTCCTCGACGCTTCTGAGCGTGATGCGCGCGGCGGAGGCCTTGCCCATCGCGTGAATCTGCACCGCGGGGTCATTAAAGGCGATCAGCCGATTGGCCTGATAGCCGTGGGCCAGAAACGCGCCGGACATCGCTTTGCCGACGATCAGCCCGATGACCGGATGCCCGGCGAGGCGAGCCTGCGCATACGCGCCCGCCGCTGCCGCCAGCGCCTGATGGATGCCGAACGCTTCCTCCCGGCGGCCATACGCCTGACTCGGCACGTCGATCACCGCCACAATCGGCCGTTTGTTATCGCTGTGCCGGTCCGCGGCGATAGTCTCATGCACCACTTTCGCCAGCGTCCAGCCTTCAAGCAGCCCCACCTCGCCCTGCGCGGCGCGCGGGTAGTGGTTATCCGCGTCAGGAACAACGGCGATAAAACGGACCGGTTCGCCGGCGATGTCGCCGTCAGCTGCCTGCACCGACGGGCATAGCCCGACCAGTCGCGGTTTACCGTGCGCCAGCGTTTCCAGCCATAACGCGCCGCGATGTGCTACGTGACTCATGGGTTTACCTCCCCGAAAAGCTGTTGGATCTGTTGCGTGTCGGCCTGCACCCGCGTATCGGCGTCGGTCAGTCGCGCCAGATACCACGCATAGTTATCCGACCGGTGTTGCGCCGGAACGCCGCTGGCGAGCGCGTTATCCACCGCCTGTTTGACGGCGTTAACGCCATCGGCCACCAGACTGTCGGCCAGGCCACTGCGGCGACGGATTTCCCCGCCGGTCATGCTCCAGATAAAAGGACGGTCGCGTGAGTCGTACTCGGCAATCCCCGCTTCCTGTTCAATTACCTGCGGGCCGTTGAGCCCAAGACGCGCCTCGCGGGTGACGATCAGGTGGCTGCACAGCGCGGCGGCGATCGACATGCCGCCAAAGCACCCCACCGTACCGGCGATGATGCCGATCACCGGCGTGTAACGGCGCAGGTCGACGATGGCGGCGTGGATATCGGCGATCGCCGCCAGCCCCAGATTGGCCTCCTGCAACCGGACGCCGCCGGTTTCCAGACACAAGATCGCCTGCGTCGGAATACCCTTGCGCTGATCGTCCGCCGCCAGCTCCAGCGCGGCGGCCATTTTGGCGCCGGAGACTTCGCCCATGCTGCCGCCCTGAAACGCACCCTCAATAGCGATCACTACCGTCGGTTTGCCCTGCAGCGTGCCTTTCGCTACCACCATACCGTCGTCGGACTGCACCACGATGCCCTGCGGCCCCAGCCACGGCGAGACGATGCCGTCAAACGGGTCGAGCAATTCGCGGTAGCTGCCCTCATCCAGCAGCGCGCGGGCGCGCTCCCGCGCTTTGAGTTCGATAAAACTGCGATCGTCACGCATGATTCACCCCTTCAAAAACCTGTTCGATACGGATGCGCGCCACACCGGGCGTGGCGCCGAAATCATGAATCTTCATGGCGCCGGCAGGCAGGCCGCCGAGCGAACTTAACCGGTCGAACAGCGCCTGCCAGCGCGCCCGACTGTTATCCACCGACGTGGTGATGTCGATGGAGAGCGTCTGTCCGGCGTTCGCCGTCAACAGCACTTCCATATCACCGGACCCCACCACGCCCGCCAGCGCGTTGCCGCTGGCCGTGCGGGTAGCCGGGAATGACAATGTAATGTGTTCCATAACACCCTCTTAATCGTATAAAGATGGCTGTGCGATACCATCAAGCAATAGCGTGGCGGCCAGCAGATCGGCCGCGCCGCCCGGCGACGCGTTCAGCGCCAGCATATGCGCATCCAGTTGCGCCAGCGCCTGCCGCCCGGCGGGACGAGATATGCCGCCGGCCGCCAATACCGCCCGCGCGCCGCGCTGCATCGTTTCCAGCCCGTCCAGCCCGGCGCGTGACAACACGCAGGTATCGCTCAGCGAGGTCATAATGCTCATCAGCGCATCCAGACGCGCCGCGTCTTCACCGGCGCCTTGCCGGCGGCTATGCAGCAACTGCGGCAGCGCCAGTCGGGTAATGTGCGGGAACCCCTGCTGCGCCTCTTCGCGCGCGCCAGGGACCTGATAACGCTGCGTCGCCCGTCGCCCTTTGCTAAAGACCGTCGGCGCGGCGCTATCCGGCTGGCGGGCAAGACGCGCCGCGGTGTCCGCGATAGCCTGCGAGTCGCCGCCGCCGCCGAGCATCGCCGCCGCGCTGACCAGCAGCCCCAGCGCCCAGATCGCGCCGCGGTGCGTGTTGACGCCGCCGGTCGCCAGCATCATGCGCTGTTCGCCTTCGCGCCCTACCCGACCGACCAACTGGCGCAACGCGGCATCCACCGGGCGTTGCCAGCTCTGAAGCGCCAGCGTATGGAATGTGTCGGTCAGGCTGCGGGCGGAACGCTCCATCAGCGCGAGCGTTAAATCCTGATGCGCGCCGCTGCCGCGGCTATCGACCAGCCCCGGCTTGGGGCTGAGCCGCGCTTCCTCAATCAGGCAGCGCGTCGCGGCCTCGGCCAGCCATTGCGCATACCCCTGCGCGTCGGACTGTCGCTGCGGCTTCATTACCAGCTCCGGAATTTCGCCGGCGGGTTGTACAGGCCGCCCGACCATTCCACCAGATCGGCCACGCTGCCGGCCGCCAGCAGCGAGCGGGTCGCTTCGGTACGGCGGATCCCCAAATCTTCCGGGTAGGCGACCTTGCCGTTGCGGCGGAACTCCGCCACGCGCTGCGCGTCCACCCCCAGCCCGATATCGGTGATCCCGGCTACCGCCGCCACCATCGCCCGGCGTTCCTCCAGACTGTCGGCGCGATAGAGATAGGCGATGCCTTCTTCCGTCAGCACATGGGTGACATCGTCGCCATAAATCATCACCGGCGCCAACGGCATACCGGCCGCTTTCGCCACATCCACCGCGTCGAGTTTTTCCACAAAGGTCGGTTTGACGCCGGCCTGGAAGGTTTCCACCATTTGCACCACCAGCTTGCGCCCGCGCTGCATCGGGTCAGGTTCGTTAATCATGGCGAGCCATGCCGGCGTGGCGTGACGGCGACCGTGCGGGTCATGCCCCATGTTGGGCGCGCCGCCGAATCCGGAAAGACGTCCTTTGGTGACGGTGGACGAGTTGCCCAGCCCATCGACCTGCAATGTCGAACCGATGAACATGTCCACGGCGTACTGCCCCGCCAGCTGGCAAAACGCGCGGTTGGAGCGCATCGAGCCATCGGCGCCGGTGAAGAACACGTCCGGCCGGGCGGCGATATAGGCTTCCATCCCCAGTTCGCCGCCAAAGCAGTGGACACTGTCGACCCAGCCGCTTTCAATCGCCGGAATCAGGGTGGGATGCGGATTGAGGGTCCAGTGCTTACAGATTTTGCCTTTCAGCCCCAGACGCTCGCCGTAGGTCGGCAGCAGCAGCTCAATCGCCGCGGTGTTGAAACCGATGCCGTGGTTGAGCGACTGCACCTGATGCTCGGCGTAAATGCCCTTGATAGCCATCATCGCCATCAGGATGTGCTCTTGTTTGATCAAGCGCGGGTCGCGGGTAAACAGCGGTTCGATAAAGAACGGCTTGTCGGCGACCACCACATAATCAATCCAGGAACCGGGAATATCGACGCGCGGCAAATCCGTTTCGTCGTCCACCAGCTCATTGACCTGAGCGATGACGATACCGTCATGGAACGCGGCGGCTTCAACCAGCGCCGGCGTGTCTTCGGTACTGGGGCCGGTGTACAGGTTGCCTTTGCGATCGGCTTTATACCCCGCCACCAACGCCACATTGGGGATCAGGTCGACATACAGGCGGGAATAGAGTTCGATATAGGTATGGATGGCGCCGACTTCCAGCGCGCCATCCTCCAGCAGTTGCGAAATGCGCAGACTCTGCGTGCCCGAGAAGGAAAAATCGAGCTTGTGGGCGATGCCTTTTTCAAAGATATCCAGATGTTCGCTGCGCCCGACGCTCGGCATGATCATATGCAAGTCATGCACTTTTTGCGGATTGACCTCCGCCAGCGTGCGGGAGAGAAAATCAGCCTGCTTCTGGTTATTGCCTTCCAGCACCACCTTATCGCCGGGAGCGATCAGCTTTTCCAACATCGCGGCAAGATGTTCCGTGGGAAGCACCTTGCCCGGGACGGGTATCGACGCCTTGCGCCGTTGTTTTTCACTGCGGCGCGTATTCCAGAGCCGCGGTGACGTTTGCCCAGACAACATTATTAACCTCCTGATTCAGCTCATCATTTTGATTTGCCTTGGTCTGGTTAAAGTATGTTCCCCGGCCGATGCCGCTTCAATAAAGCCGGTATCGCAATCATTAGCTTTAGAGTAAAGATTAATAGCGCACCGCGGGTCGTCGTGATGCCAGCGCGCGTCCGCTCACGGTTTGCCCCTGCGGCCCGGTTTTGACTCATTGTGATCGACATCGCGCTTTTTAACGCGGGATGGGTAAGCGGTGGCTCGGCAAACGCCGCCGTTAACAGGCAGGGCAATACGGTACCAGCGGGGATTACCGTCTGCGGAGGTTATTGGTCATTCAGGAAAACAGTCCGGGCGGTTACGCTGTCAGCCCTGACCGGACAGGTCAGGGCTGTGGAGAACCGATTACATCACTTGGAGGAAGGGACTTTTTTGTCCACCACGCTGTGAATCGCGGCGGCCAGTTCATTGATTTCGAATTTCGCTACATACGAATCCGCGCCCACGTTACGCACATGGTCTTCGTTCGCGGTGCCGGACAGTGAAGAGTGGATAATAACGGGAATGCTCTTGAGCGTATCATCACGTTTGATATTACGCGTCAGTGTAAAACCATCCATCTCCGGCATTTCCAGATCGGTCAGCACAAAGGCAATCTTGTCCGAAATCGGCCGACCTTCCGCCTGTGCTTCCTGCGCCATTGCCTTGATCTTGTTCCAGGCTTCCAACCCGGTGATATGCATGATGTACGGAATATTCATCACCTTCAGCCCCGTTTCGAGCATCGTTCGCGCGACTTTGGAGTCTTCGGCTACAATCGCCACCGCACCGGGCTTCAGTTTGAAGGTTTTGGCTTCTACGCTTTCAATCTTAATCTCGCGCTCGGTCGGAATAATGTCGTGCAGAATCTGTTCGACATCCAGCACCAGCGCCAGACGGTTACTCGATGGATCGCTGTCCAGACGCGCAATACTGGTAATATAGGTATTGCTGACGCCTGCTTCGGCGGTATTTACCTGACTCCAATCCAGACGAACAATGTCATCAACGGATTCGACCGCAAAAGCCTGAGTGCTGCGTGCATATTCCGTCACCAGCAGGATATTGCGGCCGGTACTCGCAGCACATCCCACTACCGCCGGAAGATCGATAACGGGAATAATCTGCCCGCGAATATTAATCATGCCAAGCATCGGCGGTGTCATACCCGCAGCCTTGGTCAAGGTTGGCATCGGAACGATTTCACGAAGCTTGAACACATTGATGCCGAACAGCTCGGATGGCCCCTCACCGGTAGCCGACCCTAAACGGAACAATAACAATTCAAACTTGTTGGATGAGGTAAGATTGGTTCTCTCCTCAATCTCTCTTTGAAATTTATCCATTCTGTCCTCAATGCAAATAATTATTAATTGTGTGGTTACAAGGCAACATCAGTAATGCAGGCAAATCAGGGCAATACCCTGCCACCTCACTCTACGCGATCGCTGGCGCGCTTCAAATAGCTCTTACTTCTTATACACCATCAAAAAGAAAAATATGTGTCTCACGTCATCCGTCGCATCTTCCTGTTTTAAAAAGCATAGACCACCGGTCATTTATCCACCATTTTCCTGTGACAATTGTTCCGCATCCTGTGAGCAGTGGTTAAAACGCGTCATTGACATAACGTCTGCCGCGGTTTAACCACGAGGCGCTGATCCATTTTGCCGGCAAACTGCCCGCGCGACGCACAAACCGTCGGGACGGCGCATGACAAAACGCGCACGCTGGAAAGGGTTAAATAACAACCTTTCTCGCCGCCCGGCCAGAAAGTCGATAAGCGCGGCTATTTATCGCCACGGTTATCGGAAAAAAGACCTCGCAGCGGCATCCGCGCCGTCACTGTTATTAACTTTATAAATAAGGTCACATTTAAAAACACCCGAGAACAGGATTTAACAAAAAGCTTAAATGAATAAGAGAAATCCCAGAGCATGAAATACTCCGTCGTTTACGCTCATGCACCACATTCTCCATCTATATTATCGCCGCTGTCTGGCGTCATATAGATTGAAATAATGCCATACATTGGAAGTCATTCCATAGATTAGAAAATTTCCACAGATTTGAAAATCACAGGGTTATCCATAATGAAGTTTTTATTCACAAAAAATGTATTACTGCACAATAAATCCTGGTTTTTGCTATCAGGGACATTCTTATCCGTATTATCGTCATTTTTTATTATCCCCTATTACGTTGTGTATTTATACCAGACCCTGGGGATGAGCGTATTTCAGGTTTCGCTATTACTGATGCTACGCGCCACCCTTGAAAAAGGGCTCACCTTGCCCGCCGGCATGATGGCCGACAACATCGGCGCCAAAAAGGTGGCGCTGCTGGGCATTGCCTTACGTATCATCGGGTTAATCCTGCTGGCGGATGCCCATACCTTTGCCGGGCTGGTCGCGTCCGCGTTGATCAACGGCGTCGGTCTGGCATGCGGCATGATAGCCAGCAAGAAAGCCATGCTTGAACTGATTGACAGCGACATGAAAGCCTTCGCGTCTATCGGTCTGGCGATCAACATGGGGGTGGCATTTGGTCCGCTATTTGGTTACCTGATGATCGGTTACGATTTCGCTTTTCTGTGCTACGCCAACGCTGTCTGTCTGGTGGTAGTCGCGATAATCTACCTGATTACGTTATCCAATTTCCGCAGTTATCATAACGATCGCGAACGGGCATCGCCCTGGCAATGGCTCTCAATGCTTCGACAGGTCAATATCCGGCCGTTATTTTTAATGCAATTATGCTTTTTTTATTTCTATACCTTTCTCGAACTGGTCTTTCCGCTTTATTCCTCTCTGAATATTTCATTACTGGCATCCGGAATGACATTTACCATTAACGCGATCACCGTAATTTTTTCAAACCTGTTTATTATCAGCAGAGTAAAAACAGTCGCTCTTGAGCTTTCCTATGGTTTTCTGGTTTTTTCCGTCGCCTTTATTTTGATTGCTATTTCGTCATTAATAGACTCCCCGTTGCAACTGGTTTTTTACGCCATTGGAATATTTTTCTTCAGCATTGCCGAGGTATTTTTCACGGTAATGATAGACGCTCAGGCAATAACCCGTGCGCCGGCAAACGCCAACGGCACCGTCATGGGCTTACTGGGGTTATTTTCGATGACTGGCGTCGGCCTCGGCTATACCCTGAACGGCATCCTTTTCGACTATTTCCATTCTCGTGACATCGTCCCCTGGTTCTGGGGGCTTTTTATTGCGATCAGCGGACTCTTTTTCGTTATCGCGCTCACGGTCAGCCGATGCTGTAAAGAGAACACGGCGCGCCCCAGGCGCTTTTGACCTTAACGTCTGGCCTTAACCTCGCCCACGCATCATCGGCAAAGGCGGTGGGCGAACCGCGTTTGCCGACAGGGCCGCGATTATCCGGCCCGGTGAGGATTATTTGGCCGCGCGGAGATTATTTGGCATAGCTGTAAACCGAGGCGCGAGAAATCCCCAGGTGCTGGGCGATGGTTTCCATGGATTTTTTCACGTCGAGCAAGCCATTTTCCCGCAGTTCCTGGATCAGCTGGCGCCGTTCCGGCGCTTTAAGCGCGCGCGGCGTGGTCGCCAGACGCGCCGCAAACCGATCGATGCGCTGACGAATCGCTTCGGAACCAGACGGTTCCAGGCTTTCGTTAAGCACGCCGGCACTGACCTGATTGAAGCGGGCGAATGCATGCTGAATGCCGCGAAACAGCGTCATATCGACATTGAGACACAGCGACGCGACATACTCGCCGCTGGCGTCCTTGATGCCGATCGAGGTGCTTTTCACCGGCCGACCATCGGCGAACTGGTTGGCGTAATTCGCCACGATACGGGGAAATTCCGGCGATGCGATACGCGCCAGCCCCAGTTCGGTCGCCGGTTGCCCCACTTCCCGCCCGGACAGGTTGTTGTAGATAGCCAGAATGGCGTGTTCCGGGTTTTTCAGATCGTGGATCACCACTTCGCAGAACGGCGCGAACGTCTCTCCCAGCCCTTCCGCAATGGTGCCAAGCTGCTCAAACAGTAGCGAATCAGGCAGATGCGTCATCGCGTTTATCCTTTCATCGACTCATTTTTGGATAAACTATTTACAAATAGACAATATGTCAAATTCGGCCCGGACCTCATCCGGCCGGGCAACGCCGTCAGCCCGCTAAAAACGGTTGGCAACGCCCAAAATACAGGCTATAAAAAATAAGACATTTTGTTTAAAACTGGATAAATCGTTTACACAGGTACCGCCATGAACCCGATTGTTCTGCCTACTTATGACGACGTCGCCGCCGCCAGCGACCGGATTGCTGGTTATGCCCACCGCACGCCGGTTCTCACCTCCCGTACCGTCAACGATGTGTTCGGCGCGGAACTTTACTTCAAATGCGAAAACTTTCAGCGCATGGGCGCGTTCAAATTTCGCGGCGCGATGAACGCGTTGTTGCAATTCACCGATGAACAGAAAGCCGCCGGCGTGGTGGCCTTCTCTTCCGGCAACCACGCACAGGCGATCGCTCTGTCGGCAAGATTGCTGGGCATTCCGGCCACCATCGTCATGCCGCAGGACGCCCCCGCCGCCAAAGTCGCCGCCACCAAAGGGTACGGCGCGCAGGTGGTTACTTATGACCGCTACACGGAGGACCGTGAGGCTATCGGCCGCGAGCTGGCGCAACAGCACGGTATGACGCTGATCCCACCCTACGACCATCCGCAGGTCATCGCCGGTCAGGGAACCGCGGCCAAAGAGTTGTTTGAAGAGGTCGGCGAGCTGGATGCGCTGTTTGTCTGTCTGGGCGGCGGCGGGCTGCTGTCCGGTTCGGCGCTGTCGGCACGGCGGCTGTCGCCCGGCTGCCGGGTGTACGGTGTCGAACCTGAAGCCGGCAACGACGGCCAGCAGTCCTTTCGTTCCGGCCGCATCGTGCGTATCGATACGCCCAACACCCTCGCCGACGGCGCTCAGACGCAGTATCTGGGCCAATATACGTTCGCGCTGATTCGCGCCAACGTGGATGACGTTCTGACCGTCAGTGATGATGAACTGGTCGCGGCAATGCGCTTTTTCGCCGAGCGGATGAAAATGGTGGTGGAACCGACCGGCTGCCTCGGTTTCGCCGCCGCCCGCGCCTGCCAGCACGAACTGCGGGGGAAACGCGTCGGCGTGATCATCAGCGGCGGTAACGTCGACCTCGTCCGCTACGGCCAGTTACTGGCTGGCTAATCCTTTCAGTCAACACGCAAAGGCGCCGGCGATTCCGGCGTCTTACCGGCACGATGCCGCCGCCCACAGCCATCGGGGCGGCGTAGCATTGAGTTTGCGGGCAATCTCCAGGTAGCGCTCATCCAGCAGGCTGGCCGACCAGTACAGGGCGGACGCGGTTTTGGCCGGCCATAATCCGTCGAATCCCGGCACGCCGGCCTGCCGACGCTCGATATCAAAACGCACCGTGGTGCGGGCAAATTCTTCGTGAGTCTTCACGCCGTCGGCGTAAGGTTTGAGCCACGCCAGCGCGGCGCGCAGACTTTGTCCGTCACGGCCTTTCAAATCAAGCCAGTCATGCCCCTGCGTGCGAGCGGCCAGCGCGGCGCGCACCAGCGGTTCCAGGCTATACACCACATAGTGCAGCGCATCGCGCTGGCTGAAATCCAGCACTTCGCCATCGGCGCGGACATTGGCGTTCAGCTGGCGTACAAAGGCCTGCTGCGCCGCCGCCATCAGGCGGGGATCGTCCAGCGCGGCCGCCCCCATCGTCACCAGCTTGACGCGGTGACTCTGCCAGTTATTGTTCCAGGTGCCGCGTTTATCCTGCTGATGCGCCTGCATCCGTTGCAGATACCCCGTCGTCAGGTCGTTCAGAAAACGGCGGGTACGCTCCCGCGTGGCCTCCGGCAGGTCGTTTCGGGTCAGCTGATAGGCGTCAATCAACCCGTCAAGGCCGGTTTCATCAATAGGATTGAAGCTCAGGCGGTAAGTCTTGATCCAGTCGTCAAGATAGACCGCCAGCCGTGACAGCGACGCCGCATCCCCAGCCATGCGCCACGCCAGCGCCAGATCGCGCATGTAACCGAAGTCGCGTTTGGCCGCGTTGGAAATATCATAAATGCCCTGATGAGGCAGCGTGCCTTCGGTGTGCATGACCGGTATCGCTTGCGGTTGCGGCGACGGCGGGCGGGAGGCGGTCGACAGCAGGGCGGATTTTGACGGCGCTTTTACCGCCAGACAAAACGATTCGCCGGCCTGCGCCGACGTGATGAGACCGGCGGCGATCGCCCCCAGCATCCACCGGGAATGGCGGCTAAGACGGACAACGCCCGCCTTACCGTTGACGTTTGACGTTATGGTTCCCACGCGAAAAACTCCTATCCATGCCCGGATCGGCGCACCGTTATCGGTATTATTGACGTTATAAAAATGAAGGATGTAACGCATCGTGGACTGCGGCGCAAGCCCGACAATCCTGCGGCAGACGGTCAGCGTGGCGGTTTGTGCGCCGGGTCACGGCCGCCACGCCTGTCGCCGGGCACGCCGCTATAAATGCCACCCGTTTTCCGCCTCGGTCACCCGTGACTCAAAATGGCTCAACTCCGCGTTTTTGCACGTCAGCCACAGCTGGCTAAATTCGCGGCCAAGCAACGCTTGCAGCGGCAAACACTGCCGAAACAGCGCCAGCGCATCCTGCTGATACCGCGGCAACGCCACGCGCTCCGCGAGCGGAACCGCATCGTGCCGCCCTTTGCCGGGAAGCGGCAGGTCATGCTCAAGGCCGTGCCACATACCGCTCAACAGGGCCGCCATCACCAGATAGGGATTGGCGTCGGCGCCGGCCAGACGATACTCGATACGCTGATTATCGCGATCCGCACAGGGCAATCGCAGCGCCACGGTGCGATCGTTGTATCCCCACGATGCGTGGAGCGGCGCATGTCCGCCCTGCCGCAACCGGCGAAACGCGTTCACATTCGGCGCCAGCAGCGCTACCGACGCCGGCATCAGCGCCATCATCCCCGCCAGCGATCGCCGCATCGTCTCGCTGAGCGCCTGCCCCGGTTCACCGGCGAGCAGGTTGATGCCGTTCCTATCCTGCAAGCTGATGTGCACATGCAGGCCGCTGCCCGACAGATGCGCGTACGGCTTAGCCATAAAACAGGCCGCATGGTTGAATTTTTCCGCCAGTTGTCGCGTCATCCGTTTCAACGTCAACACCTGTTCGCAGGCCTCCAGCACCCTGTCGCTATGCTGCAAATTGAGTTCGTACTGACCGGCGTCCGCTTCGGCGACGATTCCGGTCAGCGGCAGACGCTGCATTCTGGCGTGCTGTTCAATCTCATCCAGGAGGTAAACATGCGGTTCCGGCTCATCGACCAGAAAACAGTGGGAAGGCTGGGAGAGCGATGGTTCGGACTGCTCGCGGTCGCGCAGATAAAACTCCAGTTCGGCCGCCGCCACCGGATACAGGCCGCGGTCATGAAAACGGCGCAGCAGGTTTTGCAATACCACGCGCGGTTCCAGCTCGCAGGCGGCGCCATCCGCATTTTTCATGGTCAACAGCAACTGGGCGTGACGCGCCGGATCGCTGGCGCAAGGCCGCAACGTGCCGCTGACCGGCAGGCACAAGCGGTCCGGCTCGCCCACCTGTTTACCCAATCCGCTCTGCTCGATGACGTGCCCTTCCAGACTCATGGCATACACCGACAACGGGAAATAGCATCCTTGTTCCAGAGAAAACAGCGTGCTGACCGACATACGTTTACCGCGCACGCAGCCATTCAGGTCATGGAGGTAGATGTCGACATGTTCGGTATCAGGATAGTGCTTCAGGTAGGTTTCCACTTCATCGCGAAAACATCGCTCAACCGGGTCGGGAAATGGTCCGCTAACGACGTTGGCGTTCATGACGCGTAATGGCATAACGATATCAGCCTCATCAGATAAGTGACGGGGTCGACAAGGCAGGAGCATAATCAGCCGCGCTGAGTGCGACCACCCTGCCGGCCCCAGTTAACGTCGGGCTGATTATTGGCCGGCAGGGATAAATTTTCTGTAAATTCTCCGCGGCGGGAAATAAAAATCCTGTAGGGCACCAGGCGAAAACCGCCGAAGACGCATTACCCCTGACGGCGCAGCCAGCTCAGGTAGACCGCCGGCCAGGCCGCTGCCGACGTGCCCGGCTCACCCAACCCAAAACCGTGCCCGCCGACCGGGTAACGCCGCATCTCCACCGGCACCTGCGCACGTCGGCAGGCCTGCGCCATGATCAGGGTATTGTGCGGGTCGGACACCGGATCATCGTCCGCCTGCACCAGAAAGAACGGCGGCGAGCGCCGCGACACGTAGGACTGTACCGACCATTCGGCTTCCGCCGCCGGCGTGGCGTTACGCCCCACCAGCTCCCGGTGGGTGGCGGTGTGCTGATAGGGTTTTTCCAGCGTAATCACCGGGTAGATCAGCGCGGCATGGTCAACCTGAAGCGGGAGGGTATCACGCGCATCCTGCGGCGCATAAGCGGCGTCATGCCTGAGCGCCGCCATGCCCACCAGATGCCCGCCCGCCGAAAACCCCAACACGCCGACACGCTGCTCGCGATGACGAATCAGGCGCAACGCGCGCTGGGCATCCTGTAACGCCACCCGGTTGCCGTCATGCCAGCCTTCGCCGGGCAAGCGGTACGCCAGCACATAGGCGGTATAGCCCTGCGCCGCCAGCCAGGCCGCTGCCGGCCAGGCCTCCTTACCCATTTCGATACGCTGATAGCCGCCGCCGGCCGCCACCAGTATGGCCTGACCGTTGGGTTTTTCCGGCTGAAACACCTCAAGATAAGGGGCGGCGATCTGACTGAGCGCGCCTCTGGCGCTCAACCGCTGCGCGCCGGATGGTCCGCCGCCGCCCGGCGGCAATCCATCCCACAGTGGGATGCGGGGACGCGACGTCGGCAACGGCACACCGAACGCGCCCCCGGTTTTCAGCGCGACGGCAGAAAGGGTAATGGCGGTCAGAAAACGTCTGCGATTCATGCTGATAGCCCTCTTCATGCCGGCGGTGCGATGCTTCATCCCAGCGTATGGCAGGCGCCACACGCTGCCCATCGCTCAGGATACTAGCACCAGATGGCCGTCGCCAACCTGCTGATAACGGCGCGTCGGCGGCTGATAGTCCGCCGGGCGCAGCGGGCTGTGCAGTTCATCGGCCTGCGTCGATCTGAGCACGCGCTTTTCCGGGTCGGGTACCGGCACGGCGGCCAGCAGGCGGCGGGTATACGGGTGCTGCGGATCGTTGAATACCGCCTGACGCGGGCCGATCTCCACAATTTCGCCCTGATACATCACCGCCACCCGATGGCTGATGCGCTCGACTACCGCCATGTCGTGAGAAATAAACAGGTAGGCCAGCCCCAGTTGCTGTTGCAAATCGAGCAGCAGGTTGACGATTTGCGCCTTGACGGTCATGTCCAGCGCGGACACCGCTTCGTCGGCGATAATCACCTGTGGATTGAGCGCCAGCGCCCGCGCGATGCATAAGCGCTGACGCTGCCCGCCGGAAAACTGATGCGGATAGCGGTCGGCCATGTCGGCCTGCAATCCCACTTTTTCCAGCAGTTCCGCCACTTTTTGCGGCGCCTGTCGCGCTGACGCCAGGCCGTGGCTGATCATCGGTTCGGCGATCGCGCTGCCCACGGTCAGCCGTGGGTTGAGGCTGTCGTAGGGATCCTGAAAAATCATCTGCGCCCGCATCCGCAACCCGGCCAGCGTCGACGCGCCGGCCGCCAGCATGTTCTCGCCGCACAACGACACCGCGCCGCCATTCGGCTCCAGCAGCCGCAGAATCGCGCGCCCGGTGGTGGACTTGCCGCAACCGGACTCCCCCACCAGAGATAGGGTTTCCCCCGGTTGCAGGCTGAAAGAAACTTTTTCCACCGCATGCACCCGGCCGGTCACCCGCCGTAGCCAGCCACTTTTCACGTCAAAACGCTTGATCAGATCGCGCACCGCCAGCACCGGCTCTCCCGGCGTTACCGTGTCTGCCAGCGGTTCGCTCGCCGCCGCGGACTGCCCGAACAATGCAAACCGTCGCGGCAGACGGCTATCAGCCATTTCGCCCAGTCGCGGCACCGCGGAGAACAGCGTCTTGCTGTACGGGTGCTGCGGCGCGCGAAACAGCTGGCGGGTATCCGCCATTTCCACCCCTTCGCCGTGGTACATCACCATCGTGCGGTCGGCCACTTCCGCCACCACCCCCATATCGTGGGTGATGAACAGAATCGACATGCCTTGTTCGTCCTGCAACGTTTTGATCAGCGCCAGAATTTGCGCCTGAATGGTGACATCCAGCGCCGTGGTCGGTTCATCGACAATCAGCAAGCGGGGATTGCAGGCCAGCGCGATGGCGATCACCACCCGCTGGCGCATACCGCCGGAAAAGCTGAGCGGGTACTCGTCCAGCCGGGAGCGGGCGGCGGGAATGCGCACTTTTTCCAGCAGACGCACCGCTTCCGCCCGGGCGCCGGCGTGGTCCATTCCCCGATGGCGCCGCAAGACTTCGGTAATCTGGGTGCCGATTTTCAGCACCGGATTAAGGCTGGTCATCGGCTCCTGAAACACCATGCCGATATGGTTGCCGCGGATGTGCTGCATCTCGCGGGCCGGTAGCGCCAGCAGGTCGCGGCCGTCGAACAGCACCCGTCCGGTGGTGCGCACCTGCGGCCCGGCCAGCAGACGCATGATGGACAGCGCGGTGACGCTTTTGCCGGAGCCGGACTCGCCCACCAGCGCCACGGTTTCCCGTTCGCCAATGTCAAACGACAGATCCTGCACCACCTTCAGCCACTCACCGTTGACCCGAAAAGCGGTGTTCAGTTGTTCAACGCGCAGCACCGGCTGATTCACGCCTCACTCCTCTTGTCTGGTATTCAGCGCATCACGCAGGGCGTCGCCGATCAGGTTAATCGCCACAATCAGCAACAGCAGCATTACGCCGGGGAACAGGCTGATCCAGTAATCCCCGGACAGCAGATAGTCAAACCCATTGGCGATCAACAACCCCAGCGACGGTTCGGTAATCGGCAGGCCAATGCCGAGAAACGACAGCGTCGCCTCCAGCATGATGGCGTACGCAATGCGCATGGTGGCGACCACAATCAACGGCGGCAGGCAGTTGGGCAGCATATGGCGAAACAGAATGCGCGGAGCGGAAAACGCCATGCCGCGCGCCGCATCCACATAATTACGGCGGCTCTCCAGCAGAGCGGAGGCGCGAATGGTGCGGGCGTAGTACGCCCACTGGGTAATCACCAGCGCCAGAATAATTTTGTCCACCCCCTGCCCCAGCACCGCCAGCAGAATCAGGGCGATAAGAATGGGCGGAAAGCTGAGCTGGATATCGACGATACGCATCAGCAGCGCATCGGTTTTGCCGCCCAGCCAGGCGCTCAACATGCCGGCGGCCATGCCGATGACCAGCGCCACCAGCGCGCTGCTGACGCCGACTGTCAGGCTGGTGCGGGTGCCGTAGAGAATGGCGCTCAGCAAATCGCGGCCCTGATCGTCGGTGCCGAGCCAGTAAGTCAGCCCGCCCATGCCGGTTGAACCCGGCGGCAGGCGGTTATCCATGATCATCAGTTGGGTCAGGTCATACGGATTCTGTGGCGCAATCCAGGGCGCCAGCAGCACCAGCGCCACAATCAATGTCAGCGTAAACAGCCCCAGCCGCGACAGCCGGTCATGAAACAGCATCGACAGGGTACGCGCCAGCGCCGAACGCGCCGCCGGCGCGGCGGATGGGGTATGTACCGAGCGTCCCGACATGCTCATTGCCCTCCTCCTAACCGGATGCGCGGATCCACCACCGCGTACAGCACGTCCACCAGCAGATTGATCAGACTGAACATCACCACCGTCATCATCAGGTAGGCCAGAATCACCGGGCGATCCAGCACCGCGATGGAGTCGATAATCAGTTTGCCCATCCCCGGCCAGGCGTAAATGGTTTCGGTCACCACCGCAAAGGCGATCAGCGCGCCCAGTTCCAGGCCAATCACCGTAATCAGCGGGATCAGCGTATTTTTCAGCACGTGCACAAACAGGATGCGGCGCTCCGACAGCCCCTTGGCGCGGGCAAAACGCACGTAGTCCTGTTGCAGGCACTCGCGCACGCCGGCGCGGGTCAGGCGGATAATCAGCGAAATCTTGAACAACGCCAGATTGAGCGCCGGCAGCAGCAGGTGCTGCCAGCCGTCCGACGTCAGCAGGCTCAGCGGCACGCCCGCCACCGTCACGGTGTCGCCCCGCCCCGACGACGGCAGCCACCCCAGCTTCACGCTGAACAGCATGATCATCATCATGCCGATCCAGAACGTCGGCAGGCTAAAGCCCAGAATCGACACCGTCATCACCGATTTCGCCGCCAGGCTGTCCGGACGCAGGCCGGCGAACACCCCCAGCGGAATACCGATCAGCAGCGACAGCAGAAACGCCACCAGCGCCAGTTCCAGCGTGGCGGGCATGCGTTGCAAAATCAGGTGTAGCGCCGGTTGGTTGAAAATGAAGGAGTTGCCCAAATCGCCCTGCAGCGCGTGGGTCACAAACAGCAGGTACTGCTGCCACAGGGTTTTATCCAGTCCGAACGCGCGGATCACCGCCTCGCGCTCGGCCGGGGTGGCGTTGCTGCCCAACAGCAAATCCACCGGGTTGCCGACCAGATACACGCCGGCGAAAACCAGCACCGACATGACCGCCAGCGTTATCAGGGTTTGCAGAAAACGACTGAGTAAAAAGCGGGCCATGACGCATCCTTGTTGGTTAGCGATGGGTTAAGAACCTACCCCAATAGAGCGATTTTACTTGCCATTTTGGCCCTGGGCGGTGCCCGAAACCCTCACGTACTGCGTGTACGCTCCGGTTTACTCGCCGCGCTCGCCCGTTGGGCCGGACCAATTGCTTTGTCCGTTCAACATGCGTTGCATGTTGTCTCCGCGCTGCCATGTCCAAACTGACTGCGCCCATTACGCCTATTGAGATAGGCTCTACGCGTGACGCTCCGGGATATCCGGCCGGCCGTAGCGGCTAAGCACCCGGACCAGCAACGACAGAAAACCGGGTTCATCTACCGACTGCATCACCTGCGCATTAGGCGCCTGCGACAGCTTGCCATAAAAATCCGCCCAGGTATGCCCGGCGGTTTCACCGGCGACGGTCACCCCGACCAGCGCCTCCCGTCCGGCAAACAGCGACGGTTGCAATAGCCAGGCCACGGTGGTGGCGTCATGCACCGGACCGCCTTCGCGGCCGAAACGCGCCATGTCGCTGCGGTCAAAAGCGCCCAACAGGCGGGCGATGGCCTCACCGGGCCGCCCGGCGTCACGTTGCAAAACGTCGATCTCCTGTTGGGTAATCAGCGCCTGAAACGTCATGTCCAGCGGCATGATCACCAAAGGAATGCCGCTGCCGAATACCCGGCGGGCGGCGTGCGGATCGGCATAGATATTGAATTCCGCCCACGGCGTGCGGTGGCCGAGCGCGGTAAAGGCGCAGCTCATGGTCACCACCTGACGGATGCCGCGCGCGACGTCCGGGTGCTGAATCAACGCCAGCGCCAGATTGGTCATCGGCCCGATGGCGCAAAAGGTAATCGGGTTCTGTTCTTCCGCCGCCCGACGTGCCGTGCGAACGATAAAATCCACCGCGTGCTCCTGCACGACCCGGCACTCGCCCGCCGGCACCAGCTCATCGCTGAATGCGCCGATATGGGCGTACTTGCCGTAGCGCTGCGGACCGATCAGCGGCCTTTTCGCACCGGCGAACACCGGCACGTCATCACGACCGGACAGCGCCACAATCCGCCGGGCGTTCGCCAGCGTATTCTCCAGCGCCACGTTGCCGGCCACCACCGTGATACCCAACACCTCCAGTTCCGGCGAAGCCAGCGCCAGCCACAGCGCAATGGCGTCGTCTACGCCGGGATCGGTGTCAATAATGATTCGCTGACGTGTCATCACGCGGTTCCATAAGCTGAAAACAGCTGACAGAACAACTGAAACACCTCGTCGACCGCCACGCCGGTGACCACATCGACGTTCGCCGACAGGCCGGATTTACCGTAGATATCCATTACGCTCTGTCCCATACACAGTTCGCTCTGATGCTCCACCAGCACTCGCGCCCGTTCGGTCTGGAACAAATCGGGGCGCAATACCCAGGCGATCACCAGCGGGTCATGCAGCGGCCCGCCGCGGGAGCCGTAACGTTTAACATCATTGCGATCCCAAAACGCCATCAGTTGACTCAACGGAGCGCGCAATCGCCCGGCGTGAGCCACCAGTTCGCTGACGCGCTCCGGCGTCAGGATCACCTGATGGGTGGCGTCCAGCGGCAACAGCGTCATCGGCAGTTCCTGCGAAAAGACGATGTGCGCGGCATGCGGGTCGGCCAGCATGTTGAATTCCGACGTCATGGTGCGGTTGCCCAGCTCCCGGCAGGCGCCGCCCATTGATACAATTCGTTCGATGCCGTCCACGATATCGGGCGCGATACAGAAGGCGCTGGCCAGGTTGGTCAACGGCCCCAGCGAGCACAACGTAATGCGTTCGCCGCTCTGCGCCGCCGCCCGGCAACGGGCGATCAGAAAGTTAACCGCGTGCTGCATTTCCGCCGCTTTACGCGGCGCGGGAAAATCGCTGTCGCCCAACCCATTCTTGCCATGAAACTGACCGTGGATCGGCTCGCGCAACATCGGTTGCCAGCAACCGGCAAACACCGGAATATCGGTACGCTCGCCCAGTTCGACGATCTGCAGCGCATTGCGCAGCGTGTTGGGCAACGGCTGATTACCGTTCACCACGGTAATGCCCTGAATCGCCAGCTGTGGGGCGACAAACGCGCTCAGTAACGCCAGCGCGTCGTCAATACCGGGATCGCAATCGATGATGATGGGAATCGACTTCACAGAGCGCCCACCAGTTTCAGCACGCTGGCGACTTCTTCCCGCGCGTGATGATTCAGCGGCTGTTGCGGAGCAATCGGGTTGCCGACCGCGAATCCCTGCATCTCCAGCGCGGCCTTGATGCAGGCGGCCACCGAGTATTTGGCGAAAATTTCATTCACCCGCCACAACGGGCGTTGCAGTTCCATCGCCAGTTGCCAGTCGCCGCGTTTGGCCGCCTCGTACAGCGCCAGGCTCTGACGCGGCACGATACAGGCCGGGCCGGCCATCCAGCCGACGCCGCCGATCAGCATGACGCAGGCGGGAATATGGGCCGAGGCGGCGAAAACCTGCATGCGTCCTTCGGTGCGTTCGATGATAGACAATAACCGGCCGGTATTGGTGGACGCATCCTTGATGTAACGGATGTTATCCACGTGGCTTAAACGCTCGATCACCGGCAGGCTTAAGTCGGAACGCTGGAAATGAGGATTGGTGTACAGCACCACGGGCATGGGGTGCGCGGCTTCGGCAATCGCCCGAAAGTAGCTCTCCACGCCGGCATCGGTCAACGGGAAATAAGCCTCAAGTATCGCCAGAATGCCGTCGACGCCCAGGCCGAGGTAAGCCTGCGTCTGCGCCACCGCATCCTGGATGGTGGTGGCGGCTACGCCGGCGATCACCGGCACCCGGCCGCGCGCCGCGTCAACCACGGTGCTGACGACATCAAAACGCTGCTTTGCGGTCAGATAAGCGAATTCGCCGGTGCTGCCAAGCGGCGTCAAACCATGTACGCCGCTGGCGATAAGGTGCTCGACCAGTTCGGCGAGGACGGTTTTGTCCACATCGCCATTCGCTTTTATAGGTGAAACCAGATAGGGAAATACGCCGAAGAATTCGCTCATGGAGTGACCCTGAAAGTGGCAGGCGGAGTGTCCCGCCGCGCAATGCAGCGGGACACGGCCTGATGGGAGAACCCTGGTGTTAACGTAAAAATCGCACTATACCCGTCATACTTCGAGTTGCAGGTGTGTTGGCTGCCCTCACTCACCCCAGTCACTTACTTATGTAAGCTCCTGGGGATTCACTCGGTTGCCGCCTTCCTGCAACCCGAATTATTTGGGTATACATCATTTTCATTCACCACCAGCGCCGGGTGAAAAACTCACCGTTTTACTGCTTGTGAACGAAATAGGGCAATGTGTAGCCGTCTGTGCGGCCCACGTAGCTATAGCCTTTTTTCATTGCCCAGGTATTGGAGAGAAACAGCAGCGGGATAACCCCTTGCTCTTTCATCGCCAATTCGGTTGCCTGCTGCAGCAGAGCATCGCGTTGCCGTTCATCCAGCGTGGCGCGTGCCTGATTCAGCAGCTTGTCAAATTCGGCATTGGAATACCGTCCCCGGTTGCCCTGGCCGGCATTCGGGCCAAAGGTTTCCAGCAACGGCCCCAGCACGCCGGACGCCTCGCCGGTTTCAATCGCCGCGCCGCCCATCACCAGGCTGAATTCACGCTGCGCCGCCTTGGCGAAGTAGACGTTGCCGGGCATGGTGACCACCTCGGTCTTGATGCCCGCCTGACTGAACATCTGCCCCAGCGCCTGCGCGATTTTGGCGTCGTTGGGATAGCGATCGTTCGAGGCGTGGAACGTCAGGGTAAAGCCGTTCGGATAGCCCGCCGCCGCCAGTTTTTGTTTCGCCTGCGCCAGATCGTAAACCGGCGCCGGTATCTTGGCGGAATATCCCGGATACCCTTGCGGCACCAGCTGCGACGAAGGCAGCCCCTGCCCGTCGAGGATACGCTGCACCAGCGCGTCGCGATTGATCGCCAGCGACATCGCCTGACGCACCTCCGCTTTTTTCAGCGGATTCTTGCCGTCGTCGCCTTTGGCGAACGGCGACTCGTCTCTGTCCTGATCCGGGTGCAGATACAAAATGCGGTTGCCCGGCACCGACTCCGTGGCGAAAGCCTGCTGACGCGCGATAGACGCGCGGTCTGCGGTCGGCACGCTTTCGATCATGTCTACATCGCCGGACAGCAACGCGGCAATGCGCGCGCTGCTGTTCTTGATGACGCGCAACGTCACCTGGTCCCACTCGGCTTTGCCGCCCCAGTAGTGGTCGTTACGGCTCAGCACCACCTTGTCATCCGGGGTATAGGAGACAAATTTGAACGGGCCGGTGCCAATCACGTCTTTACCGCCGTTCAGCACGTCGGTCGGCTGGTCGGCCAGCCGCGCCGGCAGTATCGCGATGCGGCTCAGGTTGTTGAGCAGCAGCGCCGCCGGTCCTTTGGTCTTGATTTCCACCGTCAGCGGGTCGATTTCACGAACCTCGCTGATGTCCGCCACGTAGGGCGTGTAAGCGCTGGGGCTGTTTTTCGCCGCCAACGCGATGCGTTTCACACTGGCCACCACATCCCGGGCGTTAAAATCGGTGCCATCGTGAAACTTGACGTTCGGTCGCAATGTAAATTGCCAGGTGGTGTCGTCGAGAGCTTTCCATGACACCGCCAGAGCAGGGGTAATTTGTTGTTTTTCGTTTTGGTTAACCAGCCCGTCGAACAGATTGCGGGCCATTGCGCTGTTAGCGCCGCCGACATAAAACTGCGGATCCATCGAGGTGGTGGATGACGCCAGTCCAATCGTCAAATCCGCTGCCTGCGCGATGGGCATCAGCGTCATCAGGCCGGCAACAAACAACGTTCCTTTCATGGTTACTCCTTTAAATTCGGATCCATCCCGCATTCGGGTTTATCACGCTTTGTGCAAATCTATGACAAACTGTAACCTTCGGGATGGAGTCTACGTGTTGGTTAAAATAATTAAAAATCGTATTTTGTACCGAATTCATAAATAAACATTATGGTTGGTAACATCTATGAGCCGTATCAACTTAAGACAGGTTGAAGCATTCCATAAGGTGATTCTGACCGGCGGCATCACACAGGCCGCCAACATCATGAATATCACCCAACCGGCGGTCAGCCGGCTGATCAAGGATTTTGAGTACGCGGTTAAACTAAAACTGTTTGATCGGGATGGCCGGGGACTCGAACCCCGTGAAGAAGCACTTAAGCTTTTCCGGGAGATCGAACGGCTGTATCTGGGGTTGGATCACATTTTGCGGGTGGCGGACGACATCCGTCACGCCAAAGGCAGCGTGCTGCGCATCGGCGCGGTGTCCGCGCTCGCCAACCTCTGTACCGAACGCATTTTCCCCTCGCTGTTGAAGAAATACCCGGATGTGGCGCTTTCTATGGATGTGGAAAGCACGCTGGCGATCACCGAAATGGTGCTGAGCAACCAGTACGACATTGGTTTTATCAACAGTACGCCGGCAATCAAGGGTTTGCAGGCCGACCTGCTGGGCGTCGCCCAGGCGGTCGCGGTCGTCGCGCCAACCCACCCGCTGGCGGGCCGCGCCGGTATCACCCTTGACGACCTGAACCACTACCGCTCGATCCTGCCGGGGCGCAAAACCGTGTTACGGGAACAGTTGGCGCAGGCTATCACCGCGCAGGATGTGGCGTTGCAAAGCCCGATCGAAACCTCGCTGCGCCATTGCTGCGTCATGGCGGGCGCCGGATTAGGGGTGGGAATTGTCGATGCCATTACCGCCCGCACCAGCGAAGCGACGCTGCTGATCAAACCCTTTGAACCGAAGATTGACGTCGCCTATCTGGCGATCTTCCCGCCCCAGCATGCGCGCAGCCTGCTGGTGGAAGAGGTCGTTCAGGTTATCCGCACGTTGATCGGCGAGAGCGCGTCGGCCGATTGATCGGCATCGGCCGGCTGTCATCATGGCGCCATCTGCGCACGGCACTATGCGGCGCGTCATCACACGAATGCAGCCTGTCGTCATACGACGAATCACCTTGCAACAAATAACGTTGCGACAATTGCGTTGCAATCAATAACCATGCGGCAACAACCCTTCACGGAATCCTGCCATGATACGCAAGAAATACCTTCTCGGTTTGATCGTTACGCTGCTGCTGGTCGCCCTACTGCTCTATTTCTGGCAGCCTTTCGCCCGCCGCGGCAATGGCAACGCGCTGTGGACGTTCGTCAGCCAGCAGTGCGTACCCAACCAGCAGAAAAGTAACTCGCCCGCCCCTTGTCTGGACGTCAATCTGCAAGGTCATTACGCCCTGTTCAAAGACCGGCGCGGACCGTATCACGACCTGCTGATCCCGACCGATCGCATCAGCGGCATTGAAAGCCCATTGCTGCTGCAACCCGGTACGCCGGCCTATTTTGCCGCCGCCTGGAGCTACCGCGACAGGCTGTCGAGCCAAATGGGCAAACCGATCGGGGACGACGCGCTCGGGCTGGCGATCAACTCGCTGTACGGCCGCACGCAAGGCCAGCTGCATATCCATATTTCCTGCCTGAAACCCGAGGTCTACCAGACACTGCGCGCCCAAAGCGCTAACATCGGTTACGACTGGGTGTCGCTCGGTCAGCCGCTGTTGGGCCACGACTATCTGGCAACCAAGCTGAACGGCAGCGATCTGACGCGAACCGATCCGTTCAAGTTGCTCAATCAGTATGTGCAAACGCGCGGGGACCAGATGGAAAACTACGGTCTGGCGTTGACCGCCAATGCTCAGGGCGAACTGATTCTGCTGGCGGTGCGGCGTGATTTTATCGGCCTGTTCAACCGCGGCTCGGCGGAAGAAATTCTGGATGTGAGCTGCGCGCTGGCGCAGACCTGAAACGTTTCTTTCACCGGATGGCTGGGGAACAGGGTTCCCCAGAAAACACAACACCCATAGCCTGACGCGATCTACAGATTGCGCAAAAACACAAGTTAATCAAAACATACCTGTTATTAACAGTATGTCGAAACCGTCTCCAGAATACCTTAATGTCGTGTCACAATAAGTCAAACATGGGTTTATCGGGAATACATCAGTGCTTCTCTAAGAATGCCACATTTCTCGAATAGCACCGCTGTTTTTGCTATTTGTGCCTTCACATCACTAATAGCTCAATTTGCATTATCCGATTGTAACAATATATGGAGGATGTAACTCCCAGCTAGTGGAATAGCGTAAAAAAATACATAGGGAGATGAATATATGACAAGAGCCAGTGTAGGTAATATTGAAGGGTGTAGCCCCCAATTGACGTGTGTAAGGAAGCCGCCATTAGCTTCGAACGTACCGACAAAAAACCATTTTCTGGTACGGGTCGGATTTGTTGCATCTATAGCAGGTTTACTTTTTTCTATTCCCTCTTCTGCCGTCGCAGAAAAGAACGTACCCGCCGAACTGGTTTTACGTAATGGCAATATTTTCACCGTCACTCAGCATCAACCGTGGGTTGAAGCGATTGCAGTGCGCGATGGTCGTTACGTATTTATTGGTTCCAATGCGCAGGTCGCCAACCTCATCGGCCCCAATACCAAGGTTGTTGACCTCAAAGGGGGAATGGCGATGCCCGGCATCAATGACGTGCATGCCCACCCGCTGGATGGCGGATACGAAGATCTATTCTCCTGTAATTTCCCTGGCAAGAGCTCGCTGGACGAGATGCTAAAGCGAGTCTCCGAATGTGCGAAACAGGTGGAACCGGGTGGATGGGTTATCGGCTCATCATGGGGGAGCCCGCGCATGTCTGAACTTATGAGCGCCGACGCACTGGCCAGGCTGGATAAAGTCAGCAACGGGCATCCTGTTATTCTGCGTGACGATTCCTATCACAACCGCTGGATCAATAGTGAAGCGATGCGTTTGGCAAACATCACCTCCGCGTCCGTCAGCCCTGCCGGCGGCGTGATTGTCAAAGATGCGGTGACTGGCGAACCTACCGGATTGTTACAGGAGTTCCCTGCCTTCCAGCATGTGCAAAGTCTTGTTCCTGCCCGAACGGAGGAGCAACGCCTGACCTCTGGACGAGGTGCAGCAAAGACGATGGTCTCTCTGGGTATCACGGGTGTGCAAGAAGCCGTTAGCTCCGAAGTGAATCTGCGGATCTGGAGCAAAATCGATCGGGCAGAAGGCTTACCGCTGAAGATTTTGGCCTCTGTCGTCTCAACCCCATTACTGGATGAAGGCGCAGCCGGAATGGAACTGTTTGCCAGACGCGACGTCTATCGTACGACGAATTTCCTCCCCGACCGCTTCAAGTTCGTCCTTGATGGTGTGCCGCCCGCTTACACGGCTAAGCTTCTCGCTCCTTATGTTCCAGACCATGTCCACGGCAATAATTTTCATGGTGAAACACACTACACGGTAGACCAGGTAGTTGACATTCTGACTAAGCTCGACAAGCAAGGTATTTCCACCAAGTTACATGCGGCTGGAGATGGTTCATTACAGCTTGCGTTAGATGCTGTCGAAAAAGTACGTAAAATCAATGGGCCGAATGGACCTGTGCATCAGATTGCCCATACGCATCTGATTGCGCCACAGGATTTGCCGCGTTTCGCCAGGCTTCGTGTAGCAGCCGACCTGTCGCCGATGCTGTGGTTCCCATCGGATATGACGCAAGCCAGCGTTGTTACTGTCGGTGAGGAGCGTATGAGAGATTTTGTCCCCACGATGAAATTGCTCCGCGCAGGGGCGCTGGTGGCCGGAGGCTCTGACTGGCCAGCAGGTGGTCCGACACCGTCTCCGTGGATCGGTATTGAAGGTTTGGTAACACGACAGAACCCATTGGGTGATGTCCCTGGAACGCTGGCGCCCGATGAAGCTGTCGATCTGGCAGAAGCGATCCGCATTTATACTATCAACAGCGCGAAGGCGATGGGGCTGGAAAAGGATACGGGGTCGATCGAACTTGGCAAGTCCGCGGATCTTATCGTGCTTGATCGGAATCTGTTCAAAATTCCTATCAAACAAGTTCATAAAACTAAAGTATTAAAAACCTACTATAAAGGAAAACTGGTTCATTCGGTTCCAGAAATAGGTATTTGAGCCATTCTCTATAGGGCAAGAAATGTAACAATCGTGCCGTTAACCATTAATAAATTTTGATTAGAACCGATCCGAAAACGGCTTTTTTCACAGAAAGTCGTTTTTATTTTTAGTGCCGATTCTTCAGCAGACGAGCAAGATGATTTCTGTCCGGCGGGTAATATCCGGCATGCGGTTACCCTGCATTAAAAATAAAGGAGCGGCTCACAGGTGCGCTAAAAAAGCAGAGTCACATCGACTATACCGTTATATTCTCACGAGAGACGGAGGACACGCGCCACGTTTACGAAGTGGCGCATGGAATTCCCCACTTTTAGGTTTTACAGGCGATTATTGAGAAAGAACTGCCGCAGAGCACTGCTAATTCATATCATCAGGGAGAGAGTCCATCATGAAGAGAATACCACACACGCTGCAGCGTGATTTTCCGTCGACACCAGAAGCAGACGCCACGCCTGTGACTACTCAAAAACAACTGGACTCCATGCCACGGCGTCGCTTTCTGCAAGCTGGCGCGAGTATCGTATTCAGCGGGCTGCTGGGGCGATTTAGAAGCAGTTTTCTAACTCGTGCAATCGTAGCCGCAGCAACGGGCACCGTTGCGCCGGCGCTTCACGCAGAAAACCGCACCTTCACCCATCCCGGCTTGTTGCACACTGAAGATGACTTCGTCCGTATAAGCAAGAAGCTGGCAACCGGTGAGAAACCCTGGGTAGATGGATGGGAACCGTTTGTAAAAGATGCCTATTCACAGTTGGGGGCGACCCCGCGCGCCACTGAGACAATTGTGCGGGGAGGTGACGGGCAGAATTTTTCATTACTGTATGTTGATGTGCAGCGTTCCTACCGTCTGGCGGTACGCTGGAAAATCACGCAAGACACCGCGTATGCAGAGGAAGCGATCAAGTATCTTAATGCGTGGTCTTCCACGCTAAAGACGGTCACTGGCAACGCCGATCGCTGGCTGGCCGCGGGTATCTACGGCTATCAATTTGCCAACGTTGCTGAAATCATGCGCAGCTATTCCGGGTGGGCTGCAGCAGACCTGGAGCGGTTCCAGAATATGATGTTGACGGTGTTCTATCCGATGTCGAGGCAATTCCTGGATGTGCATAACGGTGCGGATATCACCAATTACTGGGCCAATTGGGACCAATGCGCGATAGCTAATATTCTGGCGATCGGCGTGCTGTGCGATCGCCCCGACATCTATCAGGAAGCGATTGACTACTACAAATACGGTCAGGGCAACGGAGCCGGCATGCAAGCAGTGGTACATGTGCATCCCGGTTACCTTGGGCAATGGCAGGAAAGCGGTCGCGATCAGGGACACACTACGCTAGGAATAAGTCTGGGCGCGGCTTTCTGTGAAATGGCATGGAATCAAGGCGATGACATTTATGGATACGACAATAACCGTTTTCTTGCCGGTGCAGAGTTTGTCGCGAAATCAAACCTGAACGACGAAACGGGCGGGTTCTATGCAATGCCCTGGATGAACTACCGCAACAGGCATGGCTTGATGGAAGCCGTTTCCTCGTCGAGCCAAGGGAATAAACGGCCATGCTGGGAGGCTATTTATAACCACTATGCAAAGCGAAAAGGTATTGCAACGCCCTATGTGTTCAAACAGGTACAAAAAGTGTACCCGGAATACGGCGGCGGGGGCGACGGAACGGGATACGGTACTTTACTGTTCTCACGCGACCTGGCCGTTGAGACGACGGCGTTGCGCCCTTCCGGCCTGACTGCCAACCGCCGTGGCGACAAGGTAGAACTTTCCTGGTGGGGGGTTGTTGGCGCTACGCGCTATACCCTCGAACGCGCCACCGTCGCTAATGGGCCGTTCACCGTCATTGCGCCTGACATCATTGATCTTTTGACCTATTCGGACAGCGATATTACGAGGGCAGCGAGCTACTACTATCGCGTGAAAGCGTTCATTGCCGGGGGAGAAACCGCGGCGTCGGACACCGTCAGAGTACCGATTCAGGTGGAAGAAATATTCCATCTTGCGTTGAACGAAGGCTCTGGCATTACTGCCGCAGACAGCACAGGCAAGTGGGGAGTGAGTTCGCTGTCAGGCGGTGCCAGTTGGGGAACGGGACCGGATGGCACGGGTACTGCGCTGGTGCTTGATGGCGTAGATGGCTACCTGAAACTGCCGGATGGCCCCCTGTCGAAACTGGGTGATTTCACAATTGAAACCAGATTCTGTGCGGACGATTCACGTTCGTGGGGCAGGATTTTCGACATTGGTTCTGGCGAACGCCGCTGGATCAGCCTGACACCATTTGGAAATAACGGGAAGCCAACGTTTAGGATATCGATCCTACATGGTTATATGGTCGAAGGCGTGACGGCAGACACCACATTCCCAGTCGGTAAATGGGTACATGTTGCGATGACATTGTCTGGTAATGTCTGCATCGTCTATCTCGATGGCATAGAGGTAGGACGTAATGAAAAATTTACGCTAGCACCTTATCAGCTTGGCGTGGCTGAGTCGGCCTATCTTGGCCGCTCGCAGTACGCGCGCGACGCCAATATAAAGGGGCGTTATGACTATTTCAGGATCTTGTCGGGGGCGTTGAGCAGCGTGGATATTGCCGCATTAGCCAGAAAATGACGCCATACTTCGCGACTTAAAAGGGTGACAACGCTGCACATGGATAAAGAGATAACACACCGGATGCATCGGCTTATAAAGCTGAGTTAGATTGCTCAGACCGGGATCCGCAGGCTTCGGCAAGCGGGTCTCGGAAGAGCGGGATATTCCAGCCGGTGTCTCCACCATCTATCGCCCGGACAAAACCGACAGATAACCTGTTATAAGTTATGCGTTTTTGTTCATTGCTTTGCCAACGCCCGTCAGCCTAGGCTGGCCCGGATTTCCATGCCCGGGCGAGAACATCATGCATCTGGATTTACGACAACTGCGCAATTTTCTGGCGCTGGCGGAACACCGCAGTTTTGTGCAGGCGGCGGAGGCGGTTTGCCTGTCGCAATCCGCGTTCAGCCGCAGCATTCAGACGCTGGAGCAAACCCTCGGCCATCCGCTGGTGGAGCGGCACAGCAAGCAGTTCACCCTCACCAGGCAGGGCAAAAAGCTGCTGCCTTTCGCCCAGCGCATGCAGGCGCTGTCGTGGGAGCTGATTCAGGATATGCGGCAACTCGGCGAGGATGACGCCGGCGAGCTGGCGTTCGGCTGCGGCCCGGCGCCGGCGGCGGCGCTGATCCCGCAGGCGATATCCGCCTTTCACCTGCTGCGGCCGCGAGCGCGCATCACCTACTGCGTCGACAACTGGCACGCGCTGCATCAGCGGCTACAGGCCGAAGAGTGGCCGTTTTTTGTGGCCGACGCCTGGCAAGCCGAACTGGACCCGCAGTTGCGGGTGCAGCCGCTCAACCCACGCCGCTGTTTCTTCATCTGCCATCGCGACCACCCGCTGGCGCAGCAGGCGCAGGTCACGCCCGACGACCTGCTGCGCTTTCCGCTCGCGTCGCCCTATTTGCCGGTCGGCATGCGTAAAGTGCTGGCGGCGTTGACCGGCCAGCCGGACTATCGCCCGCAGATTCAGTGCGACCACATCCATTCGGTGTTCAGCGTACTGCGCCATACCCAGGCCATTAGTTTTTCCAGCGAGGACGGATTTGCGCTTGGCCGCGACAGCCATCAACTGGTGGAGATCGCCCTCACCGAACAACCCGCGGAATGGGCGCAAATGCAGACCCGGTTCGGCGTTATCTCCAGCCTGCAAAAACCGCTGCCGCCGCTGGCGCAACTGATGATCGACGCCATTCTGGAACAGGACCGGCTACGCCAGCCCGCTCCCGTATAAAGCATTACTGCGGTTTGCCGCTGGCGTCATATGCCGGCCACTGATGTTCCAGCTTCAGGTCGGTCAGCGCCTGATCGACAACGCGATTATCCAGCCACTCCTCCACCGAAAAAGCGGAACGAATTAATCCGGCCGCGCCGGCGCGCTGCACGCTGTCCTGCAGGTTGCTGCGCAGGAACGGGTCCAGACGCGGCGACGTTTGCAGGTTGAGCGAATCCGGCCGGAACTGCTCTTCAAACAGCGCCGCCGGAATCTGGCTCTGGTCCGCCATCAGTTTGATATAGTCCGCCAGATGCGCCGGGTCGCTGGCCCACTGTGCTTCCTGCACCAGCGCCGCCACCAGTTGCTGAGTGACCTGCGGGTAGCGCTGGATAAAATCCTGCGTCGCCAGCACGACCGCCTGAGTAGTATTGGCCCAACCCAGGTCGCGGCTGGAGGTTATGATGCGAATCCCCTGCGGGCGCAGCGCCAGCAGCGACACGCCGCCCCACACCGCGTCGACGCGCCGGGCCGCCAGCGCCGCTTTGCCGGCGGTCCAGTCAAGGTTGATGACCCGGATATCCCGCTCGTTCAGCCCGGCGCTTTTCAGCGCCCGCTCAAACGACAGCTGGTCGGCAGTACCCTTGTAGACCGCTACCCGTTTGCCGCGCAGGTCCTCAATACGCTGAATGCCGGACTCCGGCGTCGCCGCCAGATACGAACTCGAGCCGCGCGACCCCAGCAGCACCCGGGTAGGCAACCCGCCGGAGCGGCCGATGATCGCCGCCAGGTCGCCAAGGTACGCCACATCCAGTTGCTGGTTGGCCAACGCTTCGTTCACCGCCGGTCCCGCGCCTTTAAAGAACGACCAATGCACCTTGATGCCCTGTGGTTCAAACGCCTGTTCCAGACTGTGGCGAATATAGGCCAACCCCAGCGGTCCGCCGATAAACGGCTTGCTGCCCGCGCTCTGATCCGGTAGCCCGATGCGGATTTCCGTCGGTTTGGCCTCCTGCGCCCGTGCTGAATTCCCCAGCGCCGCGACCGTCAACAGCACCAGCCCCGCGCCTTTAAACAGGCGGCGCCAGCCACGGTAACGATGACGATCTTGTTGTTGTTGCATGATTTTCTCCACTCATTGCAGGCGGTTTCAATGGCGAGAAACTAGCGAACGCGACCGGTGCGCCGTAAATAACATTTCCATGATTTATCAGCAAAAAAAAGCATAAATCAGCACCGGTGCCGGGTAGCGGGTCATATGCATTTCTTGCACGCCTAATATCGGTTTATTGCATTGGCGTATCACCGGGAAATCAGGTTTTTATACCCTATCTCTTCGTTTTGACTGAGCTTACAAAGAAAAATGAATAAGCCATTGGTCATGCATAAATCCTGGTTTGTGAAAGCCCCGCAGGCGACACGCCCGCTCACGCCGCGTCAAACCCGGCGTATCGCCGCGCCGTTGCTGTTGCCGCTGGCGGTGTTGCTGCTGTGGAGCCTCAGCAGCCTGCAGGGATGGATGCCGCCGCAAATCCTGCCTGCCCCGTCGCGGGTGGCGGCAACGGCCGTCGCTCTGTTGCAGGGCGACCTGCTCAGTCAGTTATTGATCAGCCTGCACCGTCTGGTGAGCGGGCTTGCCGCCGGCGTACTGGCCGGCACGCTGCTGGGCGCGCTGATGGGCGCATCGGTGCGGGCGGAACGGCTGCTGTATCCCACCGTCTACGCGCTGGCCCAAATCCCCACGCTCGGGTGGATCCCGCTGTTTATGGTGCTGTTCGGCATCGACGACGGCCTCAAGCTGGCGGTGCTGATCAAAGCGGTGATCGTGCCGGTGACGCTGCACAGCCAACGCGGCGTACGCGACGTCCCGCCACACTTGCTCTACGTGGCGCGCACCCTGCGCCTGCCGCGGCTTACTCGTCTGACCCGGCTGATTCTGCCCGCCGCGTTGCCGGTGTGGTTTACCGGCCTGCGGCTGGCGCTGTCGCAAGCCTGGGTGTCGCTGATTGTGGTGGAACTGCTCGCCTCGTCGCAGGGCATCGGCTATCTGATGGTGTGGGGACGCCAGCTATTCCAGTTGGATATCGTGTTGGTGTGTATCGCCGTCATCGGGCTGACCGGCCTGCTGATGGAATGGGGCATCAACCAGTTGGACAAACGGCTGATCGCCTGGCCGCATCCGCCGGTCGGTCGGCTGCACGCCGTACCCGCCGGTCAGACCATCGGGCTGGCGGCGCCGCTGCTATTGCTGGCGCTGTGGCAACTGGCCAGCTATCACAGGTGGATCGATGCGCTGCTGTTGCCGCCGCCCGGCGATGTGCTCCGCGCTATCTGGCATGGCGTGAGAGAGGGTTCGTTGCCCGATGCCATGCGCCACAGCCTGTGGCGCGCGCTGATGGGCGGCGCCCTCGGCGCAAGCGCCGGTCTGCTGGCCGGGCTGGCGCTGGGGCTGAGCGCGCGCGCCGAGGCGGTATTTACCCCGACGCTGACGCTGTTGCGTCAGGTGGCGCTGTTTGCCTGGCTGCCGTTGATTACCGCCTGGGTCGGCAACGACGACGGCGGCAAGGTGACCTTCATCGCGCTGGTGGCGTTCTTTCCAATGCTGGTCGCCAGTCATCGCGGCGTGTGCCAGCGCTCCCTCGCCTTGCAGGAAGTGGCGCAGGTGCTGCGCCTGCCGTGGTTGCGCCGCCTGCGCGTACTGATCCTGCCCGGCGCGGCACCCGCGCTGTTCACCGGGCTACGGCTGGCGATGATTTACGCCTGGCTCGGCGCCATCGGCGCGGAATATTTCATGTCGTCCGGCGTCGGGATCGGCAGCCTGATGATCAACGCCCAGCAATTGCTGGATATGCCCATCATTCTCAGCGGCATGCTGCTGATTGGCGTCACCGGCGCGCTGATCGACTACCTCGGCCAGCGGCTGGAACGCCGCGTGACCCGCTGGCGCACCACAGGAGACACCCAATGACGCAACCGCGCCCCCAACCGGTGGTCGCCTTCGACCGCCTGAAAAAACAGTTTCGCGTCGGCGGCAGCCCGCTGACGGTCATCGACGACCTCTCGCTGGCGATTTATCCCGGCGAGCTGGTGGCGATTGTCGGCAGCAGCGGCTGCGGCAAATCCACGCTGCTGCGCCTGTTGGTCGGGTTGGATGACGACTATCAGGGCCACATTCTGGTGGACGGCGCGCCGATTAACGGCATCGGCGGCGAGCGCGGCATCGTGTTTCAGGAACCGCGGCTGTTTCCGTGGCTGACGGTGCGCCAGAACATCGAGCTGGGGCTGGCGAGCGAGAAGATCGGCCGCGCCGACCTTACCCGCCGGGTCGACCATTTCATTCGGCTGGTGCATCTGGACGAGTTCGCCGACGCCCTGCCCGCCCAGTTGTCCGGCGGCATGGCGCAACGCGTGGCGATCGCCCGCGGGCTGGTGGGCAACCCGCGCATTCTGATGCTCGACGAACCGTTCGGCGCGCTGGACGCGCTGACCCGACAACAGATGCAACAGGAACTACGACGGATTCATCAGCAGGAAGGCACCACCACCCTGCTGGTCACCCACGATGTGGAAGAAGCGGTCTATCTGGCCGACCGCGTCGTGGTGCTGGCGCCGCGCCCCGGCCGTCTGAAACACATCGCCACGGTGACGTTGCCGCATCCGCGTCAGCGCGACAGCCAGGCCTTCCACCAGCAGTGCAGCGAACTGCTCACGCTGCTGACTCACTCCGACGCCTCGGCCTTGCCCGACGCCACGATTATCACTGACTAAATGGAGTAGCACATGGGACACCCTTCCGTTTACCCGACCGGCACCACGATTTACCACCCGGACAAAGCCTGGGGCGGCTACACCGTCTTCCAGGCGCTGGAAACCGGCGCGGTCTTGATTGACATGAACGGGGCGGCGCTGCGGCTGTGGGAAGGCCTGCACGGTTTTCCCAATAAAATTCTGCCGGGCGGTTATATCCTCGGCCACAGCGGCCAGCGCGACGCCCGGTACGGCATGCAGGACATGGTGGATGTGGTGCAACTGGACTGGGACGGCAACCGGGTCTGGCAATTCAACGGTTACGAACACATCAGCGACCCGGATCTGCCGCCGGAGTGGATGGCGCGCGCCCATCACGACTACCAGCGCAGCGGCAACCCGGTGGGGTACTACGCGCCGGGTCTCGAACCGCAGGCGCTCGGCGGCAATACGCTGATTCTGGCGCACCAGAACCTGCACAACCCGAAAATCAGCGACAAGTTGCTGCTCGACGACACTATCATCGAAGTGGACTGGGACGGCAACGTGGTGTGGGAATGGCGCTGCAGCGATCACTTCGACGAACTGGGCTTTGACGACGCCGCCAAAACCGCGCTGTACCGCAACCCTAATATGCGCAGCAGCGGCGGCGGCATGGGCGACTGGATGCATATCAACTCCATGTCCACCCTCGGTCCCAACCCGTGGTTCGATCAGGGCGACGCCCGTTTCCATCCGGACAACATTATCTGGGACGCACGCGAGTCCAACATCATCGCCATCATCGACAAGCAGAGCGGCGACATCGTGTGGCGGCTCGGCCCGGATTACAGCACGCCGGAGCTGAAACATCTGGGCTGGATCATCGGCCAACACCATGCGCACATGATCCCGGCCGGATTGCCGGGCGCGGGCAATATTCTGGTGTTCGACAACGGCGGCTGGGCCGGTTACGGCGCCCCCAATCCGGCGTCGGCCGACGGGGTGAAGAACGCATGGCGCGACTACTCGCGCGTACTGGAAATCAACCCGGTGACGCTGGACATCGTCTGGCGCTATTCGCCGTACGAAGCCGGTATTCCGCACCCGACCGACGCGTTCCGGTTTTACAGCCCGTATATCAGCAATATCCAGCGCCTGCCGAACGGCAACACGCTGATCAACGAAGGCGCCAACGGCCGCCTGTTCGAAGTGACGGCCGACCATGAGGTAGTCTGGGAGTACATCTCGCCGTTCTGGGGCAAGAGCGTCAACACCAACATGCTGTACCGCGCCTACCGGGTACCGTACGACTGGGTGCCGCAACTGCCGCGCCCGCAGGAAACCCCGGTGCAGGCGCCGGACAACACCCGCCTGCGTCAGCCTGGCGCCGCGCAGCCCGGTTTCGCCAGCGTCGTTCCCGTCAGCGATACCCGGCCATACAAGCGCGGCGGCGATGCGCTGTGCGTCGCTACCGACAGCGAAGAGCTGAAACGCAGCCCGAAACTGTTCGCCGTCAACCGTCATCGCTTTACCGCCTTATCGCTGGCGCCGGATGAAGCGCTGTCGCTGCCCGCTGGCAACCAACTGCTGCTGGTGGGCGCGGAACGCTGCGTGCACTGTAAGAGCCTGTATCGCCAGTTGGAAACGGTCATCGGCGACGTGGCGTTCAATGGTCTGTCCTGCCACTATCTGGACGCCGACCATCATGTGCCGCACGCCGCACAGCTACAGGTTCGCTCGCTGCCCACCCTGCTGTGGCTGAAAGACGGTCAGGAACAAGCCCGACTGACCGGCGCACAGAGCGCGGACAAGCTGCGCCAGTGGTTAGGCGACATTCAGAGCTAATCGCCCCGCTTCCCGGCACGACGCTGGCCGGGAAGCGTCCCGTTGGCCGAGAGATACCAAATCACGCCATTATTATTAACTAGTGATTATTTTATTTATAATTATAAATACGATTGAATAAGTAATCGCGAATATAATTGAGATAGATTAATAACGAGAGTAATATCCCCCCGCTTTTCTATTTGCTCTCTTTTTATTATTAATCAGGATGATTTATGGCTCTCTCCGTACGTTTAATCAGCCAGCTGGCGCTGATATTTCTCCTTTCCTTTTCTCTTCGCAGCATGGCCGCAGACAATGCCGCGCCGCAGGTTCACAGCGCGCTGGACAACGCCGTTGAAGCCATGCAGCGCGCCGGTGTTGAAGGCCCCAAAGAGATCGACCTCGGTAATCAGGCGGTGCTGAAACTTCCACAGGGATTTATTTATATTCCGGTGCGGGAAGCGCGTGTATTTATGCGCGAACTGGGAAATTATGTGGGCGGTAATTTTTATGGTCTGGTGTTGCACCCTGACATCGATGGTTTTATTTCCATCGACTACACCTCGTCGGGTTATATCAAGGATGACGATGCCAAAGAATGGAATGCCGATGAATTGCTGGATAACCTGAAAGAAGGTACCCGTGAAGCTAATAAAGAACGGGTGAAGAAAGGCATTGCGTCGATCGAAATCCTCGGCTGGATTGAAAAACCCAACTACGAGCAGGCGACCCACCGGCTAGTCTGGTCCGCCGCGTTGCGCGATGAAGGCAGCAACATGGCGGAAAACGATCAGGGCGTCAACTACAACACCTATCTGCTCGGCCGCGAAGGCTATCTGTCGCTGAATCTGGTCACCAATCGCGGTACCGTCAACGAAGAAAAACCCAAAGCCCGGCTGTTGCTCAATGCCGTGACCTTCAACAACGGCAAGCGCTACAGCGATTTTAACGCCAGCACCGACCGCGTCGCGGAATATGGCCTGGCGGCGCTGATCGGCGGGATTGCCGCCAAGAAACTGGGCCTGCTGGCGATGATGGGCGTGGCGTTCGTGAAATTCTGGAAAATCATTCTGGTGGGTATTTTCGCCGTCGGCGCCATCTTCAGAAAACTGTTTTCCGGTAAGAAAAAACCACAGCCAGCGCAAGACGATGCCGGGAATGAAACCGTGCCGGAAACAAGCGCGGAAATAGTCCCTGAAACCGCAACCGTAACGGAAAAAGAACAACAGAAAGTCTGACATTAATAGCGCCAGCCCAAATAGCGCAAGCCCAGCTTCATCGCTGGGCGTATTAACATCGTCCGGAAATGCCGGCGCTGGCACACACCCGGCACCGATGCCTGCCCCGACGGCGATATTAATGAGTCCCGGCTGGGCATCATACCTGTTCTCTGCATCAGGCAAAAAACAGACGATGACCAGCCGGGAAATAAGGGCGCCAGCCCGATGATGCCTCTTCGGTTATTACTGACTCCCTTCAGTGACTGGCATAATTTTTAATTACAGCAATAATCCATTATTCCGTTTTGGCGGAAGTTATCGGTGTGGTTTTTTTCTCATCAACGTTATGTTTCTTTTTTTCCGCCGTTATTTTCTGCCCGGTTACTTTTTCTTCTTCCGATTTTTTCGACGCGACCGTTTCTTTTTCCGTCGTTACCGCTTTTTTATGTACGACTTTTTTCTCGTTGTGCGTTTTCACCTGGGCATCGGTGCTGGCAGCCGTCTGTTGCGCTGCCGTCAGCGTTTTGCCGCTCGCCTCCTGACTCGCTGTGGCGTCGGTGGCGGCCGTGGTTTTCACTTCCGCGCTGGCTGCCGTTCCGGTTACCGGTTTGGCGCTCACTTCGGTCGATGCCGCGTGTGCGTAAGAAGCAGCCAGGATAACGCCTAAAAACAGGGGTTTCATATTCATTATGAATTTCCTTTAACAAGTCATTTGCGATTAACCGGAAATAAAGTTTTATTCTCTGGTTAATAACTGAAGCGTTTAGGTAACCGCCTCGGGAGTGATTAAAGCAAAGCTGGAAATAAAAAGAATATGGAATATTCCTAGAAATCACTCCACTCATCCGACCTGATTATTTTATATTCTGTCCACCTGTATGGATAAATAACATGTTATACCTTATTTTTATTTGATTCTTCCCATCGCCGGGGGATAAGGCGAATTACACCATCAAAATTACTCACAGCCAATCGATTGAATGGCGGGGAAACTGGGGATAAGCGCCCGCCGGGCAGGCGCGTACCGTTGGAAAGCCGTGATTAGCGCCGGTAGGCCAGCGACCGCACCAGTCGATCGCCCAGCGACTGCACCAGTTGCACCAGCAGCACCAGAACGATCACCGTTCCCGCCATCACTTGCTGATTAAAGCGTTGATAACCGTAGCGGATTGCCAGATCCCCCAGCCCGCCGCCGCCAATCACCCCCGCCATTGACGAAAAGCCAATCAGCATCACCACCGTCAGCGTGATGCCCGCCAGAATCGACGGCAGAGCTTCCGGCAACAACGCCTTGGTAATCACATGCCAGACGGTGCCGCCCATCGACACAATCGCCTCTATCCGGCCGCGATCCACCTCAGCCAGCGCGTTTTCCACAATGCGAGCGAAAAACGGAAACGCGCCGACGGTAATCGGCACCACCGCGGCGGTGCTGCCCAGCGTCGTGCCGACCACCCAGCGGGTAAACGGAATCAGGGCAATCAACAACACCACGAACGGCAGCGAACGTCCGACGTTGATCACGCCGCCCAGCACCGCGTTCACCCGCGGCAACGGCATGATGCCCGACTGGCGGCTGATAAACAGCAGCACGCCGGTCGGCAGCCCCACCAGCACGGTAAACAGCGCCGCCAGCCCCACCATGTACAGGGTTTCCAGCGTCGCGTTCAGCATAATCGGGAAAAAATCTTCCCAGCTCAGGCGACTTTGCACAATTCGCCCTCCTCTACGCCGTGCCGCCGTAAAAACGCGCGTTCGGCGTCCAGATCCGGCAACAGCGCCTGTCGCAGGCGGGAAGTCGGGTCCGCCAGCAGCGTTCGCAGCGCGCCGCTTTCCGCCACCCGGCCTTGCTCCAGCAACGCCGCGTGATCGCAAATGGCTTTGACCACCTCCAGCTCATGGGTGATCAGCACAATAGTTAGCCCCAGTTGCCGGTTGATGTCGGCCAGCAGCGCCAGGATCGACGCGGTGGTTTCCGGGTCGAGCGCGCTGGTGGCCTCGTCGCACAACAGATAACGCGGCTGGGCCGCCAGCGCGCGGGCGATGCCGACCCGCTGTTTCTGCCCGCCGGACAGCTGCGACGGATAGGCCTGCGCCTTGTCGCTCAGCCCGACCAACGCCAGCAACTCCGTTACGCGCGCCTCCCGTTCACGCTTGCCGGCCCCGGCGATTTCCAGCGGCACCGCTACGTTGTCCCGCACAGTACGGGCATGCAGCAGATTGAAATGCTGGAAAATCATGCCGGTGCGCTGACGCTGCTGGCGCAGCGCCCGCGGCGACAGGCTGGCGATATCGCAGTCGTCCATCAGAATACGGCCCGAGGTGGGCCGCTCCAGCAGATTGAGGCAGCGAATCAGCGTACTCTTGCCCGCACCGCTACGGCCGAGAATGCCGTACACCGCCCCTGACGGAATGGTCAGCGACACATTCTCCAGCGCGGGCTGCGCGCAGCCCGGGTAGCGTTTCCCCAGCCGTTCGATCCGAATCATGCGTTATTGCCCCGCCACCGCAATCACCGACCCTTTGTAGCGCTGGCTGATGAAGTCAGCCGTGGCTTTGGACTCCAGATCCTTCGCCAGTTGTTTGATACGCGGATCGTTTTGCAGCGCCGGCGTAGTCACCAGAATATTGGCGTATGGGTTATGGCTGGCGCTTTCCAGCCCCAACGCATCGCGGGACGGCACCAGCCCGGCTTCCAGCGCATAGTTGCCGTTGATCACCGCCAGATCGACGTCATCCAGCGAACGGGGGATCTGCGCCGCTTCAATCTCTTTAATCTTCAGCTTTTTCGGGTTTTCGGCGATGTCTTTCGGCGTCGCCTGATCTTTCGACGGGTCGCTATAACCCGCCTTGAGTTTGATCAGCCCCTGCCCCTGCAACAGGTACAGCGCCCGACTGAGGTTGGTGACGTTGTTCGGCACCGCCACGGTGGCGTTCTCCTTCACCTCGCCGAGCGATTTGTATTTTCGGGAATAAATCCCCAGCGGTTCGATATGCACCGTGGCCGCCACCACGAATTTTTTGCCCAGCGCTTTTTCCTGATCGCGCAGATAAGGCACATGCTGGAAGTAGTTGGCGTCCACATCGCCGCTGGCCAGCAGTTCGTTGGCGTTCACGTTGCCGCTCAGTTCAACCACCTTCAGCTTCAGCGACGGATCCGCCTTTTGAATCTGCGCCAGAATTTCCGCATGCGGCACCGGGTCCGCCGCTACCCGCAAAGCATCGGCCGCCTGAGCCGATACCGACAGTCCCATTGCCAATGCCATCGCCGTCAGAGCAAAAAAATTATGATTTTTCATTTTGTTATCCCTTGATGATTTTCATTTTGATGACTAACCGAACTCAGGCGGTAACCGCCTGCTGCTGCGCCTGCAACACATCGCCGTAGTAGCGTTTAGCCACTTCCGGGTGAGAGCGCAGGCGCCCTTTCAGATAGTTCCAGCCCACTTCGCGCAACAGCGGGTTGCTGGGGTCGCTGGCCGGCCCGCGGGCCAGTTTCGCCAATGCCGGCGACAGCGGAAACACCGGCACCACCGCATCCAGTTGCGCGCCGAGGAAAAAGGCCACCGACAACCGATCCTGACTGGCCGGCGGCGACACCACCCGGTGCACGGTGGCACGCAGATAGCCGTCGGTCGCCAGTTCCAGCAGTTCGCCGATATTGACCACGAACGAACCCGGCAGCGGGTGCGCCTCTACCCATTGACCCGGTTCAACCTCCACCTGTAAACCAGACTGTTGGTCCTGCAACAGCAGCGTCAGAAAGCCGGAATCCTTGTGCGCGCCGACGCCTTGCTGGCTGTACGCCGTCGCCCGGCCGGGGTAGCGAATCAGCTTGATATGTTCGCTGGGTTTATCGCCGTACAGCGCATCAAACGCGGTTATCGGCAACCCCAGCACTTCAGCAAAAGCGCGCAGCAGGCGCAGCGAAATGCGGGTCAGGGTTTGCTGCCACTCCAGCAGCGCGATTTTCAGTTCCGGCAACGACGCCGGCCACTGATTCGGCCCCTGCAACCGTCGCCAGGCGGGATCGCCGGATAACAGCCGCAGCGGCGGGCGCTCCGCCCCGATATCAAACTGCTCGCGCCAGTCCGGCTCGCTGCGGGTACGCTCCGCGCCAGCGAGGTTGTAACCGCGGAAATGGGGAGAGTGAATCATCGCCACCCGCTGTTTTTCCGCGTCCGGCAATGCAAAAAAAGCGCGCGACAACCGTTGAACGCGTTGTTGCAGTTCCGGGTCGACGCCGTGGTGGGTCAGGTAGAAGAAGCCGGTTTCACGCGCGGCGTGATTCAGGCGTTGCAGAAAACCGGCACGTTGCCGGGCATCGCCGTCAAGCTGGGAAAAGTCGAGTACAGGCAGGGAAACGGGTTGACTCATGGCGGACTCCATTAATGAAATTAACAAATGTCGAAATCTTCGGCATGGAGCAACCGCAACAACACAAACGGGACATGGTGATTCCTCTTGGTCGATAAATAGGAAACCGGTTGGCAAAACGGACCCCAAATGACGCATTCAGACCGTGCAAGCCACGCTGTGTAGCGTGACATCGCCTCGCTGATACGGCGAGCGTCCGGCGCCCTTAGCAGCGTCGCCTGCGCGGCCTGAGAGCCAGCGCGGGCAGGCTCCCGGCGTGTGTAAAGTATTAATCACCATTTCCCCCGGCAGGTAAAATATCAATAGCGGCAAAGGTAAGCCGGAAACCGGCAGAGCGGTCGGCATCGGTTTGCCGTAATTGGTAACAAATTTGTAAGCAGCTTTACCCGACAATCATGTATTAGCCCGGAGGAACGCAGTAGGATGGCGGCGAAGGGTGTGACAAAACAGCCGCAGGACCGGCCTGAACGGGCGGGTCCGCAATCCAATATCTCTTGAGGTAATCCTATGCAATCTGAAGAACAACGCCTTATTGATGGTCTGTTTAGCCGACTGAAAACAGCCGAGACCAACACGGGCCCTCGGGATCTCAAGGCAGAACAGCAAATCAATGACCACATTCGCCAGCAGCCGGCCGCGCCTTACTACATGGCGCAGGCGATGATTATTCAGGAAGCGGCGCTGAAACAGCTGGATCAGCGGGTGAAAGAACTGGAAGCCGAGGTCAACCGGCTGACGCAGGAAGCGGCTGCCCGTCCGCAGCAAAGCAGCGGCGGTTTTCTGTCCGGCCTGTTTGGCGGCGGCAACCGCAGCAGCGCGCCGCAGCCGTCGCAACCGGCGGGTTATGGTCAACCGGCCGGATACGGTCAACCGAGCCAGCCGATGGGATATACGCCGCCGGCGCCGAGTTACGGCCAGCCGGCACCGGGCTATGCGCAACCTGCGCCGTCCCGCGCGGGCGGTTTTCTGAGCGGCGCATTGCAGACCGCAGCCGGCGTGGCGGGCGGCGTGGTGCTGGCCGACATGCTGACCGGCATGTTCCACCGCTCGCAGCCGGAAGAGATCGTCAACATTATCAACGAAACCCCGATACTCAACGAGAATCCGCTGGGTAACGTCAGCGACAGCTTCCGGGATTTCGGCGCGAATAATCTGGACACGTTCAACGGCGCCGGCGCCGGCAACAACTTTTGGAACAGCAACGCCGGCGACGAACCGCAGAACAGCGACTACGACAATTTCGCGGCTGATGATTCCTACGACGACGACGATTCCTACGTCTAATCCCCGCCCCTCCCGCGCCCGCGGGAGGGATGCTCTTCCCGCCCGAACGCACCGTTTGCGACATATAACAACCCGTAATATGGCCGCCCTATTGGTTATTTGTTGATGGGGGCGCCAGGCTGATAGCTTGTTCAGTCTGTCCGCCGCACAACATTGCCTTGAATGCCATGAACATCGACCTGCGTCAGTTACGCCACTTTATTGCGCTGATCGAGCACCGGAATTTCACTTCGGCGGCGCAGGCCATGAACATTTCACAGTCGGCGTTCAGCCGTAGCATCCAGTCGCTGGAACAGAGCGTGGGCGCGCGGCTGATTGACCGTCACCATAATCTGGAACCCACCAAGAAAGGGCTGCTGGTGCTGGAGCACGCCCGCCGCCTCACCCGCCACGCGCAAGATTTGATAAACGACATCGAGCAGTTCAGCGAAAAAGAGAGCGGCGAGGTGCATTTCGGCTGCGGCCCGGCGCCGGCGGCCTGGCTGATGCCGCAGGTGATCGGCGAATTCTCCCGCCAGTATCCGCGGGTGCGGCTGGTGTTCCGGGTCGATAACTGGCAGGCGCTGGGGCAACGCCTGATGGCGGAAGAGTTTGCCTTTATCGTGGCCGATACCCGCCATTTCGAGCTGGATGCTCGCTATAACGTGCAGCCGCTGAGCCGGCACCGCTGGGGCTTCTGCTGCCGTCAGGGGCATCCGCTGGCCGCGTTTGATGAAATCAGCGTCGAGCAACTGTTCAGCTACCCGCTGGCGGCCACCGTGCGCCCGCCTAACCTGCGTCAGGCGCTGGTGCGGCTGAGCGGTCAACAGGATATCCGCACCGGCATTGAGTGCGAAAACGGCTACAGCCTGCTGGATGTGATCCGCCAGTCCGACGCCATAGGCACCACCAATCACCGTCACGGACCGCTGCAACAGCCGCCGGACGGCATCCACATGCTGAAAATCACCGGGCTGGATGACGACACCGACGAGTTTTACACCCATTACGGCATCGTCAGCCGCGCCGACTCCCGCCTGTCGTGGCTGTCGCAGCGGCTGATCGCCATGTTTTTGCAGGTGGATCAGGCGCCGCATCGCGCCAGCGCCTCTACAGCGGCGTAACGCTGAATTCGCTGATCGCCTGCCGTGAAAATACCGTCCGCAAGCCAAAATAGCCGCTGGCGGGCGGCTCGGCATAGTGGGCGCGAAAGTAAAGTTGGTTATCGATCAGGAAACGGGTTTCAGTGCGGTCCACCTCGATGGTCACCCGATAACGATGCCCGGCGCGCAACAGATGCGCTTCATCGGTGAATTCCCCCAGCAGTTGTCGCTCGCCGTGGCCGTTGTAGTAGCGAAAACGGGTGGTGCTGTTCCAGTTACCGCCCATGCCCACGTAATACAGCGCCAGATTATCGTATTCGCCCAACACGCCGTGGCGGGTGAACAACGAGGCGCGGGCGGGGTCCCGCGCCGCCCAAAACTGATTGAGATCGGAGAGCCGATCGTTCGGTTGCCCCTGTACCAGCACTTCGCGCAAATAGCTAATGCGATACCTGCCGGATAGCGGCTGGTCGAGCCATACCGTTAGCCCGGCGGCGGTATCCAGCGTCAAACTGTGTTCGTCAATGTCGATACGGGTGCGCGCCGGCTCTTCCTGCTCCACCCGCCAGCGCAGTGGCTTTCCGTCAGCGGAGTGCGCCCATTGCAGCGAGAACTGCCGGGCGTCTGATTCCCGATGAATACCTGATTCCCGCTGGGAGCCGCCTTCCGTGGCGGCGGTACACGCCTGACCGGCGTGACTTTCCATAACCGTGCTCTGTGCGCTATAGCCTGTGTCCGTCATTGATAATGTCCTGATGATGTCCTGTTGAAACCCGCCGCGGCGGGCGTAATTATCTGGCGTTCGTCGTTATCGGACCGTCGTTATCGGGCCTGTCGCTGGCTGAAGTATCGCTATCTGGGCGGCGCGTCTCCTGCCAGCGCCAGCATGGCGATGGCGGTCAGCCCCCACTGCGCCACCGCATTGGTGGACAGATTGGTGTCGGCGGCGCTGCCGGAACGCTGATCGATCGACGAGTCGATCTCCGCTTCTTTCACCGGGTAGAGCACCGCAGGCGGCGTTATCAGCCGTACCCGCCGGTTGGGGTGGACAATGCCGCCCTCGCCGTCCAGAAACTCGCGCCAGGCGCGCCGGACCAGCGCCTTGTCGTGCTGACGCCAGCCGGCAAACGCGCTCAGCCGGGCATGGCCCTGCACCAGATTGCGTTTTTTCACCGGCTGGCCGACAAACTTGCTCAGCGCCGCCGGGTCGTTGTACAGGCGGCAATAGTCCAGCCAGGCGCGCTCGAACGCCGGATCCGGCAATACCTGCAACAGTTCCGCGCACACCTCTGCCAGCCCGAACACCGCGCTCAGATGCGAAATAAACCGTTGATCGGCCGCGGCAGGCCGGAACACGCCGGTATCCGGGTCCATCTCCGCCAGCCCGGTGAAGAAGCCGTGCGGCTGGGCCGCAATCGACCGCATACTGTTAAGCAGACGATCGCGTATCGCCGCATCATGTCGCCGTTCCCAGGCGGTCAGCCAGGCCGCCGCCACCGCGCCCCAGTCGGTGCCGAAATAGAGGCTGACCAGACGCTCGTCGGCAGGCGGTGGCTGGCCGATCTTGCGGCCCGGCATCACCCGTTGCAGCGTGCGCAGCGCCTCCACCTGCTCATCCATCAGCTCGCCGATGCGTTCATCGGCGGTCAGGTAATACAGAAAACGCCGGTTCGCCACGGTGGAGATGCGCAGTTGCTTGGCGCTGTCGCCCCAGTGGCGCACGTTGTGGCGCGACCCAAGCGGCTGGAAGCGCCCGGCATGGTGTACATCCACCTCGCCGGTGTGGCGGGTCATCGCTTCCGCCATGCGGAACACGTCCGCCCGGCCGCTACGCAGGAAGTAGTACCACAGCCACAGATCGGTGCTCAGCTCCGAGTTATCCCAGGCATAACCTCCGACGTCATAACGCCAGACGTGGCGATCGCTATCGTAGGTGTGCATCACGTCGCCAAAATCCCAGAAGCCGTACCATTTGCGCTGTTCCACTTCCTGCTGATAGAAATCGAAATACCACGCCAGCTGTGCGTCCAGCGCCGGTTGCGGCTGATGCCCCGGCGCGGCTGGCGACCATACCGGGCCAAACGCGCCGGCGCGCTGTAAATCGGCGCTGTCGGCCACCAGCAGCGGCGGTTGCTGGTGACGGCGGGCCAGCGCCAGCAGCGTGTCGCTGTCCGGCGTAGCGGGCAGCACATCGAGAAACAGTTCGCTGGTGCGGGCGACGCCTTCCGGGGTGGCGAACCCCGGTTCGTAATCCTCGTAGGTGATTTCCAGCGCCTCACGCTGCTGTTCGAAACTCTCCTGCCCCATGCCGTCGTGATAGAAGCGCAGATCCATCGGTTCCGCGTACGGCGACCACAGCCACAGCGTGACCGTGGCCAGATCGGTATGCGCGCGCTGAATCTCCAGGCAGGCCGGGTAGCTCTGCCAGAAATGACGGATGCCGAACGCCACCCCGCCGGCGGGCGACCCCAGATAGCCGCTGCCGGAGGCCCGCTGCCCGGTGGCGGACAGCAGCCAACCCTGCCCGGCGGCGGTGCGTTTATGGATCTGGTAGCCGTCGGGGTGATGCTGGGTCAGCCGGTAACTGCCGAACGCCGGAATGTAGTCCAGCCGTTTGCCCACCGCCGGGGGAAACTGCGCGACCGGCGGCGTGGCCTTTCCGGCCAGTTGCGCCGCGATAACCGCCTCGCCCGGATCGCGCCGCAAGCCGGTCAGGCCGCGTACCGCTTCCCGAAACAGCCCGCCCTGCGCCGAGGTGAATCGCACGTGGCGGTCGTGCAGTTCACCCTGCTGCGGCGCATCAAACGCCACCCCCAGCCCTTTGATGAAAGTCTGTTGCTCATCGCCGTCGTAAATAATGGTGTGCAGCAGGCGCAGCGACGCCGAACCGGCATAGAAATAGAGCCGCACCACAAACGGCAGACGGGTGACGCCATCCTGCGTGGCATGGCGATGCACGCCGCGCAGGGCGATGACCGCACGCTGCGGCCCGTTCTGCTCCAGCGTGACGCGCGCGGCGTGCCCCTGAAACGTCTCCACCGTCAGTGGCCCGTCCGTCCCTTCGCCGGACTGGATCTGCAACACCAGCCGACCGTTGCCGAGCGCCAGCCTGCCGTCCTGCCACAGCTCACCGATCAGCCGCTCGCCGTTTTTCGGCACCTGACAACGCAGTCGACCGGTATCCACCACCCAGTCCTGCGCCGTTTCGGTGACGAGGGCGGCGTCCGTTGCGGTAACCGGCGGCGCGGGCCGCAGCGACAGCCCGTGGCCGGGCGCGTGCCCGCCGCCGAGCGCATGGGCCGACCACTTCAGCGAGCCGTCCGGCCAGTAAGCCAGCGGCCAGCTCTGTAACACGCGATCCGTCTGGCCGTCTTCGCGCAGCACGAACCCGCTGTCGGCAGGCACCTGCCCTTGCGGCCAGGGCACGCCCCAGGTCATGCCGCCGAAGCTGGCGGGCGGTTGCCGTTCCAGCCAGTTCAGCCGTACCGTTGGCGTAGCGTCGGCAGCCGCGCCGCCGCCCGGTGCGCGCGCCGCCAGCGCCCGGTTCCACAGCGGCGCCGACAGCGCCAGCAGGGCGCCGTTACGGATGAAACGACGGCGCGAGGTATCATGCAGTGGCATCGGCGTATCCTTAGAAGTCATAACCCAGCGTGATCCCCAGCGTGCGCGGTTCGCCCAGTACGCCGTACGCCGACCCGTAATCGCCCGATCTGACGGTGCGGTAGTAAGTCTTATCCAGCGCATTATTCAGCCACAGGGTGGCGCGCCAGGCGTGTCCGTCCTGTTTGCCGCTCACGCCGGTGGACAGGTTGAGCACGCCGTAAGCCGGAATGCGGGTAAAGTCGGAGTTGTCCACCGTGCCGTAGGCCCAGCTGCGCCAGGCCCAGCGTCCGGCCACAAACGCCTGCAGATTATTGAAGGCTTGCCACTCATAGCGGATGCGGGCGTTGTAGGTCAGCCTCGGCGAACTGAACACCCGCTCGCCGCTCAGGTCGCAGGAGGCGGTCGGGTTGGCCGCCAGCGTCACTTCCGGCGGGCATTTGGCGTTTTTGAAGTCCAGATAGCTGGCGTCCAGCAGGGTGCCGTTAAGGCTCACCGTCAACCCATCGACCGGGCGCAACGCCAGTTGCGACTCCACGCCGCGCGAGCGGAATTTACCGGCGTTCACCAGATAGCTACTCAGCGTTTCTTCGTCGTAGGCCGTGGTTTGGAACTCGCTGACCTCATTCCAGAACAGCGCGGTGTTCCATTCCACCCGGCGTTGCAGCCAGTGCGTTTTCACCCCCAGCTCCGCGGCGCGGGTTTTCTCCGGTTTGATATACAGGCTATCGATGCCCGCCTGCTTCGCCGCCCCGGAGGAGATGTTGAGGCCGCCGGCCTTTTCGCCGTAAGCCAGCGTCAGGTACGGCGTCACGTTGGGCGTGGCGTACCAGTTAAGGCTGACGGTGGCGGACGGCAGGTGATTACTCTGCGACAGATCGCCGGAGTCAAAATCGTTTTTGTTGATGCGGCGGAAGGTGCCGGTTTTCTTCTCGTAGGTTTCCCGCACGCCGGTGGTCAGGTCGAACCGGTCGCCCAGATGCCAGGTGCTGCGGGCGAAGGCTGAATACACCGTGTCTTCCAGCGAGCCGAAGCGTTGTACGAATTTGCCGGTGTTGCTGGTGTTGCCGTACCAGCGGGTGACGCGCGCATTATTGTAGTAACGGTCATGCGCGAAGGTATCCAGATTCTCGCCCCAGTAATCCACCCCGAACGAATAATCCGCCAGACCGCCTTTGGGCGAATCCACCCACAAGCGCTGCCCCCAGGTGCGGTCGCGGGCATCCGCGCCGCTGTCCTGATACAGCGGAATGCTCAGGCCGTCGGCGGTGCCCGGCAAAAAGCGAAAGTAACGCAGCGATGACAGCGAATTCAGGGTATAGCCGTTGCGCAGCCGCCAGTTGGCTTCCACCGAGCCGCCGCCCTGCGCGACGCGGTTTTTGGTTTCGTCGTCCAGCGCCACCTGACGGCCGTCCACCACCCGCGCCCCAACCACCGCCGCGCGCGTCCGGAACTGATCCACGCCGCCGACCGGGTAGCTGTCCACCAGCGACATCACCGGGTAGCTGGTCGCCTCGCTGTAATCGCCGATGATACGCAGGCTAAAGCCGTCATCCGGCTGGTACAGCAACTGACCGCGCACGCCGTTGCTGTTGCTGCCGCCCAGTTGGTGGCCGTTTTGCACGTTGTAGACGTAGCCGCCCTTTTCGGTGTGCGACAGGTTGATGCGCCCGGCCCAGTTATCGCTAAGCGCGCCGGACGCCATCAGTTTGGACTGCACGTAGCCGCGCTGGCCGAACGACTGTTCCAGCGACACTTCCGGTTTGAACGTCGGCCTGCGGCTACGGATATCCACCGCGCCGCCGGTAGTGTTAAAGCCGTACAGCGTACCCTGCGGCCCCTTCAGCACGCTAACCGCATCGATATCCAGCAGGTCGTTGGACAACATACCGGGACGGGACAGGTAGACCCCGTCCAGAAACAGACCGACGCTGCTTGGCATGCCGATGTTGATTTCGCTGCCGCCGCCGTCGCCGATGCCGCGAATGGTCACCCGGGTATCCAGCGCATCCGCCGCGGCGATATCCACGCCGGTGACCACCTGCGACAGATCTTCAAAGCGGTAGAGCCGATCCTGCTCCAGTTCCTTCCCCTCCACCACCGACGCCAGGCTGGTTTGCTGCTGCGCCTGGCGGCGCTGCGCGTTGACCTGTACCCGTTTGAGCCGTACCGCCTGGGCGGGAGCCGCCGTGGCTTCGGTACTTGTCGCGGCGTCCGGCGTCGCAACGGCATTTGCCGTCGTCGTCGGCGTATCGGCCGCCTGCGCCATCCCCTGCATCGCCAGCACGCTGCCGATAACGACCGGGTATCGCCAGAACATCGTTTTTTTATTGCGCATATCCACCCCAGTTTTTAAATAAAGCCGCCCTTGCCGCGCCAGCGCGACAATAAATAAGGCGGAGAGAAAAAATAATGAATGAAAAACAAATCAGCGCTGATGTTTTAAAAATGTGCTATCAAGCCATTCCTCCACCGCAAAGGATTTACGGATTAATTTCGCGTCATACGCCAGTGCAACGGACTGTTTGAGAATAGCGACAAAAGCGGGGTCCAGTTCCGGCGATAATAATTGGGATAACGGCGGCATACCGTCTAAATCTTCACGCAGCAATTTTTCCGGATAACCGGATTGCGCCGCCAGCAACTGAATATAATTATCCCGGTTGGCGGGTTGACTGGCCCACGCGGATGCTTCTTTCTGCACCTTGATAATACGCGTCAGCAAATTCTGATTCTGACGGGCAAAATCGCCGGCGACCAGAATCAGCCCTGTCAGTTGGCCCGCGCCCTGCAAATCGCGGGTGGATACCGCGATATCCGCCAGCCCTTTATCGCGCAACGCCAGCGCGTTGCTGCCGCCCCAGGTGGCGTCAATCTGGCCGGCGGCCAGCGCGGCGCTGGCGGCGGCGAAGTCCAGATTAATGATTTTCATATCCGATTCGCTCAGCCCGCGGGAGTGCAGCGCGGTGACGAACGACAGTTCCGCCGCGGTGCCGCGAAACAGCCCCACCCGTTTGCCTTTCAGATCCTCCAGCCGGCGGATCGGCGAGCCGCGGGACACCGCCAGATAGTGGTTGACGCCGCGCGCCGCCGCGCCAATCACCGTCGAATCCAGCCCGCGCGAACGGCCGATGATGCTGGCCAGATCGCCCAGATACGCCATGTCGATCTGATGATTGGCGAAGCCTTCGTTAATCACCGGTCCGGCGCCTTTGATAAACAGCCAGCGCACGCTAATGCCGTCGCGGGCGAACTCCCGCTCCAGCAGTTTCTGGCTGTAAATCAGATCCACCAGCCCGCCGCCGCTCGGTTGAGAACCGGCGCCGATATCCGATACCGCAATGCGGATCTCGGTGGCGCCGGCCGCCTGCGCTCCCGCGTGCCAGAACGCCGTTAAGGCCAGCAGGCCGGACAGTAACCAGTGTTTTCCCGTTTGCTTCATGTTTCCCCCAGCGTGAAAAGTCATCAGTGGACCCTGTTGTTGTGTTTGCTTCGGCAACATTTAAAGGGTGGGAAATAAACTGGCTAATATAAAAATGTCATTTGTATTTTTATGAATTAACTAAAACAGGAAATACCGGCGTCGTCCGCCTCATGCAGCAAACGCAAAAAAACTATACCGATGATGCATTAGCCTTTTTTTCCCGCCGACGATTAGGGTAAATGCCATCTGAGCGGGGAAATAACATAAATAACGGCTGACGCTGCAGGAATTCCATTCAGGATCAACCGATAAAAGACGGCATATTGATATAGAGATATGGCATTTGACATCAAAAGCAAATGATTAAAAATCGACAACGCCGTTATTTATTTTATGGCCCGGTATTTTTGCTAAAAACCGATCCGACAGGCGCTCAGCCACGCGAATATTCGCTACGCCGGCCTCATTGACGCGTAAAGCACATGGTTGGCGAGTAACGCATACCGCCTGAACGGCCCAGACGGGTCAGGCTCTTATTCAGTTGAGGAGTAACGCCATCATGACTCATCCCCTGTACGCCGGGGCTGCCAGCGTCAACTGGCCGGACACATCGGGCAACGGCGCGGCCCCCCGACCAGCTAGCGCCCGCGCGATTGCGCCGGTCTGGCCGACGGCTTTGTCCGGACGGCGTTCGGAAACGTGGCTCACCCTCACGCTGGCGCTGGCGTTGCACGCCGCGGTACTGGTGCCGCTGGCGCTGCGTCCTTCGCCGACGCCGGTTCCGCCGCGCCCGCTGCCGGTAACCATCGAATTCGCCGCCGCACCGGCCGAAGCGACGCCGGCTGACACAATACCGCCCGAAGCGATACCGACAAAAACAGCACCGTCGAAACCGACGCCAGCGACCGATAGCGCGCCGGTCGAACCACCGCCCGCTGTCGAACCGCCAGTGGATGAGCAGGCGCTGACGCCGCCACCGGCTCCGCAACCAACGCGCGCCACTGAAACCGCGGCGCGGAAGACGCCGAAACCGGTCAAACCCATCGCTAAAAAACCGTCGCCGCCGCGCCAACCGGCGACGCCTGCGCCGCAAAGCGCGCCCGTCAGTACCGCCACGGTGGCCCCTGCCGCGGCACCGGCGGCGGCTGCAACGGTGACGCCGCCTTCCGCCAGCGCGGCGTATCTGCGCAACCCGCCGCCCGCTTACCCGGATGTGGCGATCAACCGCGGCTGGGAAGGCACGGTGCTGCTTAATGTCCAGGTACGGCCGGACGGCAAGGTGCAAACCATTCGTCTGCAACATTCCAGCGGCTACCCGGCGCTGGACGACGCCGCCCGCGAGGCGGTGCAGCACTGGTCGTTCGTACCGGCCCGCCGGGGCGATCAGCCGGAAAGCGGCTGGGTCGTGGTTCCTGTCGATTTCACCCTGAACTCATAGAGGCATCCATTATTATGACGCTCGAACACATCGCTCTGCTGTCCCCGGAAGGGGGCGTAATCCTGCTGTTGCTGTTTTTCTCGCTAGTCACCTGGTCCATCGGGCTGCTCAAGCTGGCGCAGTACGCCCGCCAACGGCGGCGTAATCAACAGTTCCGTCAGTTGTTCTGGCAACAGGAAAACATCGATACCGCGCTGCGCGATGTCGCCCATCCCGGCGCGCTGGCGAATCTGGCGCGCGCCACGCAACTGACGCTGGAACGGGTGAAAGACCGCATTACGCCGATCGCGCATTTGCAAGACCGGGTCGAGCGGGCGTTGCAGCAGCAAATTCAGCGCGAGCGCCGCTCGCTGGAAACCGGCCTGGCACTGCTGGCCAGCATCGGCACCACGTCGCCGTTCATCGGCCTGTTCGGCACCGTGTGGGGCATCATGGCGGCCTTGCAGACCATTGGCCAGTCGGGCTCCGCCAGTCTGGACACCGTCGCCGGCCCCATCGGCAATGCGCTGATCGCCACCGGCATCGGCATCGCCGTCGCCGTGCCCGCCGTGCTGATTTACAACTATTTTCTGCGCCGACTGAAACTGGAAGTGGCCGACATGGACGACTTTGCCCATGACATTTACAGCGTGGCGCAGGCGCAGGAATTCCGCCTCGCCCCGGAACAACCGGCCGCGCCTTATGCGGTGCAGACGATCCGGGAGGTGGTGTAATCATGGCGTTTGCTTCCCGCGACAATGACGAAGTGATGAGCGAAATGAACATTACTCCGCTGGTGGACGTGATGCTGGTGCTGCTGGTGGTGTTTATCGTCACCGCGCCGATGCTGACCAACAGCATCCCGATTCGTCTGCCTAAAACGACGGCGGTGGCGCCGGCCGACTCGCCACGCCCGCTGGTGGTAAGCCTTGATGCATCGCAGCAGCTGTTTATCGACCAGGAAGCCCTGCCCCGCGAGGCGCTGACGGCGCGCCTGCAACAGGCCAAAGCCGCCAATCCGGAGCTGGTGGTGCAGGTGCAGGCGGAAGACGCCGCCAACTATGGCGCGGTGGCCGCGCTGCTGGCCGATCTGGAAAAAGCGGGCATCACTCGTTTGTCGCTGCTAACCCGCAAGTGACCACGGCGCGCCATCATAATGTCGACGATGCCCAAACTAACGCTGACCCCGCCGCGGCCGTGGCCGACCGCCCGCCTGTCGGCGGTGTGCAGCGCACTGCTGATGCCGTTGCTGCTGCTGTGCGGCTGGTGGCTCGCCAGCCACTACGACTGGATGTCGGAACAAATTCTGCCCTCCCCCGCCACGGTGGCCGACAGCGCCCGCGACTTCATCCCGCAGGAACTGGCGCCCCAGTTGCGGGTTAGCCTTGCCCGGCTGGCGATCGGGCTGGCGGGCGGCATCGCGCTTGGCCTGGCGCTCGGCGTGCTGTTCGGCCTTAGCCGCACGCTGGACCGGCTATGCATGCCGCTGTTCAACGTGCTGGCGCAAATCCCGACGCTGGCCTGGATCCCACTGCTGATGCTGGCGCTGGGCATCGGCGAAGCGCTAAAACTGGTGGTGCTGATCAAGGCAGTGACGGTGCCGGTCACGCTTTGCACCTGCGCCGGCATCCGCCAGACGCCGCAGACGCTCTACGAGCTGGCGCGCACGCTGCGCCTGCCCTGGCTGACCCGGCTGCGTCGGCTGGTGATCCCCGCCATGCTGCCGTACGTGATGACCGGCACGCGGCTGGCGTTCTCGCAAGGCTGGGTATCGCTGATCGCGGTGGAGTTGCTGGCGTCCAGCGAAGGGTTGGGTTACCTGATGGTGCAAAGCCGCCAGCTGTTTATGCTGGATCTGGTGTTCGTGTGCATTCTGGCGATCGGCGCTTTCGGTCTGGCGGGCGAGCAGGCGCTGCAACGGCTGGAGCGGCGCTGGATTTTCTGGCCCGCGCCGGTGCTGAGTCACGAAGGCCCGACGCCGCGCGCCGCCTGGCACTCGCTGGCGGGCTGGTGCCTGCCCGCGCTACTGTGCCTGCTCTGGCAGTTGGTCACCTATCAGCGCTGGGTGCATGCCGCGTTTCTGCCCGCACCCGATGAGGTCGTGACCGCCCTGCTGGCCGGGTTTGGCAACGGAGAACTGACATCCGCGCTGAGCGCCAGCCTGTCACGCACGCTGGCGGGGTTCGTGCTGGGGGCGGGTCTGGGTTGTCTGCTGGGCTGCCTGTTAGGCCGCAGCCGCGTTGCCGATCGCCTGTTGACGCCGCTGCTCTCCGCCCTGCGCAGCGTCGCGCTGTTTGCCTGGTTGCCGCTGCTCACCGCCTGGTTCGGGCTGGAAGAGAGCGCCAAAGTGGTATTCATCGCGCTGGCGGCGTTTTTCCCCGCGCTGCTGGCAAGCTATCAGGGCATTCGCCATCTGCCGCCGTCGTTGCTGGAAACCACCCACGTGCTGCGCCTCAGCGCGTGGCAGCGGCTACGGTGGCTGACGCTGCCCGCGATGCTGCCTGCGCTGTTTTCCGGGCTACGGTTGTCGCTGATGCACGCCTGGGTCGGCGCCATCGGCGCGGAATACTTCATCTCCTCCGGCAACGGCCTCGGCAGCATGATGATCCGCGCCCAGCAACTGTTCCAGTCGGAACGGGTGATCGCCGGCGTGGTGCTGATAGCACTGGTCAGCACGCTGTTTTATCGGCTCATCACGCTGGCGGAACGGCGTCTGACCGCCTGGCGTTTCCGCTGACGCCCGAAATCGCGCTTCCCGCATGACCGTTATTTATCGCATAAGCGCCGGGTCATCCGGAAAGTGGTGCGTCCAATCGTCAGCCGGATCGCCGGCGGCCTGACGATTGTCATTACGGTAGGTTTATTGACGGAACAATTAATGTGAGAAAAAGTTAATGCCCGGTATCACTGTGACAGGATTAAGAAGTATAAATCCGTGCGGCGAACCTAGTGATAAGCCTATCGGCGATGCCGCCCGGATGGCTGCTAACGCGATGATCTATCGCTATATTCTTTCCGTTGCTCTCCTATCCTGACCATCCCCTTATTTATCGCATGCCGATGCCGCCGAGCGCGGGCCAGCGCCAATCACAAAGGGAAACACTACCTCATATTCGTTTGCTTGCTCGTTACGAATTGTCAGAAATAGAATAGAAGGGAAACAGTGCTAAACAGGCTTTTTTCATACCTTTTATCTATAACGATGTATCATACCGGTTCTACGCATGACCCACCGCTGCCAGAACGCAGCAAAGGCCGCCAGCGACATAGCGCCAGGGGAAGGCTATAAACGGAAAGTGGATTGACGGCATGCATCTGAATTTGGCTTTATTTAAAAACGACAGCACCGGGTTAAACAGCCTGAATGTCTTCATGGTGACGCTGATTGGCTGCAACATCGGTGCGCACGCCCGGCTTTCCGAGCTTGACCTGTCCGTCTTCTGGCCGGTGAACATCATCATCGCCGCGCTGTTTTACCGCTGCCGGTATCTGAACACGCCCTGGTACTACGCCGTCTCTTACGCGGCGATGATCCTGCAGGACTCGCTGTTTTACGGCTGGGGACTGACCGCGTTTACCATCAATTCCGCCAATATCGCCTTTATCGTCGTCCTCACCCAGTTGCTCAACTGGCCCGGTTTCCTTGCCCGCCGGGAAACCGACATGATCAGTTCGCTGTATGTTTTCGTCGCCTGCATGATCGCGGCGCTGGCCTGCGGTATCGTCGGCGCGCTGGCGCAACAACCCTGGCCCCGTTTCCCGGCGGCGGTGTTTCGCAGCAACTTTCTCAACTGGTTCAGCGACCAGTTCTACACCGCGGTGCTGTTCCTGCCGCTGCTGTTGACCCTGCGCAGCCAAATCCCGCTGCGTTTCCCGGCGCTGCGGCTGCCGGACGCGCTGCCGCTGTTGCTGTTGCTGCTGTCGATCTGCGTGGCCCCGTTGCTCGGCCCGGTTGCCATTCTGGCGTTTCCGCTACCGGCGCTGACCTGGTGCGCCATCGTCTATCCGCTGTGGCTGATTCGGTTGATCACCTTGTGTATCGGGTCCGCCGAGCTGATTCTGACCGCGGAACATGTTTACGCGCTGTATGGCTCGCAAGATCCGCTGTTTATGCATCAGGTCACCATCGCCCGCATCGGCATTGCCGCCACCATTTTCAGCCCGCTGATGATGGCGACCAACGCCCGCACCATTCGCCAGTTGAACGCCCGCCTGCTGCAACAGGCCAGCCATGATTTTCTAACCGAAACCCTGTCGCGCTACGGTTTTACCGAAGCGCTGACGGCACAGGGCCAGAGCGTCAAATCGCTGCAGAGCTCGGTCAATATCATGCTGATCGACATCGACCATTTCAAAAACATCAACGACAGCTTCGGGCACGACTGCGGCGATGAGATCCTGCGTCAGGTGGCGACCGTGATAAAACAGACCATTCCCACGCCGGGGCTGGTCAGCCGCATCGGCGGAGAAGAGTTCGCCGTGGTCTGCTTCAATCACAGCCCGTCGGCGTTTTACCGGCTGGCCGATGGGCTGCGCCAGACCATCCAGCACACCCCGTTTATGTTCAACCAGCAGCAGGTGCCGGTCACCGTCAGCATCGGCATCGCGCATGCGCCGACGCCGGGCAAATATCTGGTGGATACGGTGCATCAGTTATTTCCGCTGGCGGACAAAAACCTCTACACCGCCAAACGCGAGGGGCGCAACCGCACTATTCAGTAGCAATAGCCGATACGGACCCAGTAGCCGGGGCCGGAATCAGCGCCGGAAAGGCCTGATGACCATCACTGCTGACCATCACTGCTGACACCAGCTGTCAGCTGTCGCGTGTACATTCTCCGGGACTCAATCGAGAAGGAAACGCCATGTCATCCCATGCCCCAATCGCGCTATTTCCCCATGACCAGAACCCACCGCGCCACTACTGGGTCGGCGTAGTTTCCGCCGAACACGTCCGGTACGCGCTCGACGGGGGTTACATTCAGGTTTGCCACGGCAAACTTAGCGCGCTGAAACGCGCAAAGCCCGGCGACGGGTTCGTCTATTACTCACCCAACCAGACTTTCAAAGGGAAGGAACGCTACCAGCATTTCACCGCCATCGGCATCATAAAACGCGGCGATCCCTACCGGTTCGATATGGGAGACGGCTTTGTGCCGCATCGCCGCGACATCGACTGGGCGGGCGGCGTGGAAGCGCCCATCCGCCCGCTGCTGGGCCGCCTTGATTTCACCGCCGGCCGGACGAACTGGGGCTACGCGTTGCGCTTTGGCCTGTTCTCCATCAGCGAGCATGACTTCCGCCTGATTGCCGAAGCCATGCAGGCGGACCAGTCCAGACTGTTCCCATGACCGCGCTGGGCGCAAACATCGGCGCTAACGCAGCACACGTCAACCGGGCGGAGAAGGAGGCCGGACATCATCCGGCCCGACGCGGCATCCGCTGACCAACGCGGTGCAGTACGCAATCAGACTATGCCATCAGCGCCTTACACATCACCCGCGTCCTGCGCCAGCTCGCGCATGCGCTCAGAAGCGGCGTGCGCACGGTGGTCGCGCGCCAGCAGGGTATAAATCGTCGGCAGTACAAACAGGGTGAAGAACGTGCCGATCAACATGCCGGTGACCACCACAATACCGATGGCGAAACGGCTGGCCGCTCCCGCCCCGCTGGCAAACAACAACGGCACCAGCCCCACCACCATCGCCGCCGTGGTCATCAATACCGGACGCATACGGATAACCGCCGCGCGGTGCATGGCGTCAAGCGGCCCCAGCCCTTCATGCTTCTGAATGTCGTTGGCGAAGGACACCATCAAAATCCCGTGTTTGGAAATGAGGCCGATCAGCGTCACCAGCCCGATCTGGGTATAGATATTCAGCGTGGTGTAACCCAGCCAGAGCGGCAGCAGCGCGCCACAGATCGCCAATGGGACGGTCACCAGAATCACCAGCGGGTCGCGCATGCTTTCAAACTGGGCGGCCAGCACCAGGAAAATCACTACCAGCGCAAACGCGAATGATACCGTCAGGCGATTGCCTTCTTTGACATATTGCCGGCTGTCGGATTGCCAGTCGATTTTCGCCCCCGGCGGCAGCGGCTGGTTTTGCAGGAACTCGACCGCCTGCCCCATCGTTACCCCCGGCATCAGCACCGCCGACAGCGTGATGGCGTTCATCTGGTTAAACTGCGGCAGGCGGTTGGCTTCCGGCTGGATATGCACGTCCACCACGGTAGACAGCGGCACCAGCTTGCCGGACTGCGCGCGCACGTAATACCCGCCGAGATCCTCCGGGGAAATGCGCTGTGCCTGCGGCACCTGCGCAATCACGTCGTAGGAGCGATCGAACCAGTTAAACCGGTTGATATAATTCTCCCCGACCAGCACGGCCAGCGTATCGGCAATGGCGCTCATGCTGACCCCCATTTCCCCCGCTTTGGCGGCGTTGATCGTCAGGTTCGCTTCCGGGCTGTCAAACGCCAGATTACTGTCGACAAACGCAAACAGCCCGCTGCCCCAGGCCGCGCCTTTAATGCGCTCGACCGCGCCGTACAAACTGCGGAAATCGTCCGGCGAGCGCACCACCATCTGCACCGGGAATCCGGCGGTGCCGGCCGGCAACGGCGGCGGCTGGAACGCCGTAGCGTACACGCCGGTGATTTCGCCGCTGCGGGCATTCAGCGTCGCCTGCACCCCGGTCGCGTTCTGATGCCGTTCCGTCCACGGCGTCAGGATCACGCCGCCGAAACCATAGCTTGGCCCGTCGGTGCCGTTGACAAAGAAACTGCTCTGGTAATCCGGCAGCGCGCGAAACAGGTTCTCCACATCATGCGCATAGCGCTCGGTGTAATGAATGTTGGCGTATTGCGGCCCACGGGTCTGAACAAACACGTATCCCTGATCTTCCTGCGGCGCCAGCTCTTTCTGCAGCCCCATAAACAGCAGCACGATCCCGGCCAGCACCGCGGCGCATACCAGCAACACGGCAGCGCGGGCATGCAGCGTGCGCGCCAGTAGCCGCTCATAACGGCCAGCCAGCCCGTGCATGGCATGCTCAATACGTTTAGCCAGACGCCCTTCCGAAACGCTGGCGTTCAACAAATAGCTGCTCATCATCGGGGACAGCGTCAGCGCCACAATCCCGGACACGATGACCGAGCCGGCCAGCGTGAAGGCAAATTCCCTGAACAACGCGCCGGTCAACCCGCCCATCAGGCCGATCGGGGCATAGACCGCAGCCAGCGTGATGGTCATCCCGATGACCGGGCCGATAATTTCACGCGCCCCCAGCAATGCCGCCCGCGGCGGAGACAGTCCGTCTTCAATGTGGCGATGGATGTTTTCCACCACCACGATGGCGTCATCCACCACCAGACCAATCGCCAGCACCATCGCCAGCAGCGTCAACAGGTTGAGGGAAAAGCCGAACGCCAGCATCAGCATCGCCGTTCCCACCAGCGACAGCGGGATGGTCACTACAGGAATAATCACCGCCCGCAGCGAGCCGAGGAAGAGGAAGATGACCACAATGACAATCACGATCGCTTCCAGCAGGGTATGCATCACCTCATCGATAGCCGCATTCACAAACCCCGCGGTATCAAACTGGCTGGATACCGTCATGCCCGGCGGCGCGGCGCGTTGCAGGTCGGGAATCAGGGCTTTCACGCCTTTTACGATCTCCAGCGGATTGCCGTCCGGCGTCGGTGAGATCGCCAGCGCCACCGTGCGCGTCCCATTGGTTAACGCGCTGCTGTCGTAGTTTTGCCCACCCAGCTCCACCGTCGCCACATCGCCCAGACGCACGATGCCGTTACCCGCCCGCTTAAGCACCATCGCGCGGAAATCGTCAACGCTTCGCAGGTCCGTCGCGGCCATAATCGGAACTTGCGTCACGTCGCCCTTGAGCATGCCCGGCGCCGCCTGCACGTTATTGGCGCGCAGGGCATCGGCCAGATCGGAAGCGGTCAGGCCGCGGGCCGCCAGTTTGACCGGGTCAACCCACAGGCGCATCGCCAGCGTCTGCCCGCCTTCAATACTGGCGGACGCCACGCCGGGAACCGACGTGATCAACGGCTGCGCCACCCGGGTGATAAAATCCGTGATTTCCGGGATGCTCTGCCGTTCGCTGGCGAACCCCAGGTATTGCACCGCGGAGGCGCCGTCGGTGATTTTGGAAATGACCGGATCGTTAACGCCCTGCGGCAGGCGATATTTCACCTGCTGCACCTTGGCGAGAATCTCCGTCATTGCCCGGTCCGCATCCGCGTTCAGCACCAGCTTCGCCTTGATCTGACTCTTGCCCTGAGTCGACGTCGATGACAGGTATTCAATGCCGTTGGCGGTCGCAATCGACTGCGCGATCGGCGTCGTCACAAACCCCTGCATGACATTTTGCGTAGCGCCCGGAAAGTTGGTGTCCACCACGATGGTGGCGCTTTCCATTTTCGGGTATTCGCGCATCGGCAGGGAAAAGAGCGACGCGACGCCGACCAGCAGGATCAGAATGCTGAGCGCGACGGATAAAATCGGCCGCCGGATAAAGATATCGGTAAACCGCATGCTTACTCCTTACCCGCATCAGGGCGGGCGACAGCGGCCGCCGGTTTTTGCACTACGTTGACGTCGGCGCCCGGCTGGATGCGCAACTGCCCTTCCGTCACCACCACGTCTCCGTCCTTGAGGCCGCGGGTGATCATGACCCGATCGCCGAGCCGACGCCCCGTCGCCACCGTTACGAACTCCGCCTTGCCGCCTTTTTCCGGCGATTCGCCGCGCACGGCGATCACCGCATCCCCGGACGACGAGGTCATGATGGCGGTCGCCGGCACCAGCAGCCCGTCGGGCGTGTCCGGCAATATCACCGTCGCCGTGACGTACATGCCGGGGCGCAGTTGCTGCGCGTCGTTATTCAGGCGGGCGCGAACGGTGGCGTTGCGGGTATCCGTCCCGACCTGCGGCTCGATAGCCGTCACTTTCGCCACCGACGCCGGCACGTCCGGCATGTCGCTGATGACATCCACATCCTGACCGGGCCGGATGCGGGACAACATCTGCTGTGGAACCGTGAAATCCACATACAGCGCATCAAGCGCCGTCAGCGTCGCCACGGTATCGCCGGCGTTCAGGTACTGACCGGCGTCGACCTGCCGCAGTCCTAACTGGCCGCTGAACGGGGCGCGAATCGCTTTCTGGCGGATCCGCGCCTCAAGCTGCATCACCTGCGCGGCGGTGCGATCGCGCTCGGACTGGCGTTGTTGCAGGACTTCCGTCGAGATGGCGCCGGTTTCCGCCAGTTTACCGGCGCGCTGATACTGCTGCTGGGCAAAGACGGCGGCGGCGTTGGCGGCGACAAGGTCGGCGCGCTCAGGCGCATCATCCAGTTGCACCAGCGGCGCGCCGGCTTTGACGGTCATGCCCGAATCAAAACCGATTGCCGTCACCCGCCCGGCGGTTTCACTGGCCAGCGTGACCTGATTAACGGCGCGCAGATTGCCTAACGCATCGAAACGGTCCGGCACCGGGGCGGCCTGAAGCTTCAGCGCCACAACGTTGACGGGCGCGCCCGGCGCATATCCCCACGCGGTGTTGCGGCTGACGCGCCAGAACCAGAGCAGAGAAACAATCACCGCCAGTACAACCACGGTAACAATGACGATCTTCCAGGACCTGTGCCTGTCGGTATGGGCAAACGGCGCGTGCTGCGAATGGTGATTCATATCTACTCCAGAGAAAACAGACTGACAGTCTAATTACGCCGATTTTGTACTTTCAGTCGGTTTTTTGTCAAAGAATTATTTTCAGTGCAAAATACCGTCCGTATACGTCACCGGCGCGCGCTTTACGCGGCCCGGTCCTACCGATGGAAGGAGAAGCCTTTGCCGCAGGAAACGCTGTCTGAACGGAGTGAACACGCCGCGACAGGAAGAAAAACCCAGCCGCGGGGACGCCGCAGCGCCCGTAAGCTACTGGATACCGCCATGGCGCTATTTGCGGCAAAAGGCGTTGAAGCCACCACGGTGGATGAGATTGTTGACGTGGCCGGACTGTCGAAAGGCACCTTCTACCACCATTACGACAGCAAAAGCGCATTGCTGGATGCGCTGCGCGCTGAGTTTATCCGGCGCTTTCACGAGCATATCAACGGCGCGCTGGCACGCTGCGCCAAAGAGGATTACGCATCCCAACTGGAAAGCTGGGTGCGGGCGGCGATCGAAAGCTATCTTGAGCTGGGAGAATTGCACGCCATTGTATTCAGCGGCGCCGACTACCTGCTGTGGAGCGCCAGCGATGAAGCGTTTATGGGGGAGTTCATCGCCATACTGGAACAAGGGCACCGGGCCGGCGCGTGGCGGGTAACTGACGCGCACCTGACCGCCACGTTTATTCTGCGCGGCTTACTGGGCGTGATCGATGACCGTCTGCTCAGTGGTCAAGACGCCCTGTCGGCCTGGCCGACGGTGGCGGCGCTCGTCGCTGCGTTGGTGGGCCTTCCCGGTCAGGTCGAGCCTCGCCAAGAGTAATAAGGTCTGCCGCTCGCCGGTCTGGTTCGCGGCGTGTCCGCACCGGCGAACCAGGCCTCGCCTCACCGCCAGGCGCCTTACCGTTCAGCGCCTTGCCATTGCGGCAGACTGCTCTATGATTAGTGCGTTTCACTACCCTCAGCGCGCGCCACAACGCGGAATAACCATGCGAAATCGCCAGCTTGTCGGAAACCTTTTTTTAGCGCTTGCCTGCCTGATCATGCTGACCTGCCTGATACAGCGGGTCGCCAGTTTGCAACTGCTGCTGGCGAACCCTATTAGCGCGTCGGCGTTCGGACCAAGCGAGGATCCGCCCGCCGCCATAACGCCCTGTCAGCTAAGCGCGCATTCGCTGCTGATGGTGCAGCCGCTGCTGATGGAACACATCATCCCGCTCCTCCCCCTGTTGTTTGCCGCCGTGGCTCCGCGGGTAAAGATCAGGCTGACGTTTACGGTCGCCCACCTGTTTTTCCCGCCGCTACTGCGCATACACCTGAAGCATTGCGTTTTTCGTGAATGAGTTAACCGTCACCCCGGTTTTCTTCGCTGGCACAATGACATTCAACGCATGAAATTTATCGAGATATCACGATGAAATACCGTTACTTACTGCTGTCCGCCCTGCTTGCCGCCGTATCGGCGCAGGCCGAAAAGCCGATTCCCCCAGCCGTCAAACAGTTCGAAAAGCAGGGGATTAAACTCATCAAACCCTTTTCTGCGCCGGGCGGTTTACAAGGCTGGCTGGGCGAATATCAAAAAATGGGCGTCACGATTTACCTGACGCCGGATGGCAAGCACGCCATTTCTGGCTACATGTACGACGAGAAGGGCAACAATCTCAGCGAACAGCTGATTGAAAAAACGCTCTACCTGCCGGCGGGGCGGGAAATGTGGAAAAAACTGGAGCGCGCGCCGTGGATTGCCGAAGGTAAAACCGACGCCCCGCGCACCATCGTGGTGTTCGCCGATCCGTTCTGCCCGTACTGCAAGCAGTTCTGGGAAATGGCCAAACCCTGGGTGGAGTCCGGCAAGGTCCAGATCCGCACCTTGCTGGTCGGCATCATCCGTCCGGACAGCGGCCGTTACGCCGCCGCCATCCTCAGCGCGAAAGACCCTACACAGGCCTGGCGCGACTTTGAGTTATCAAACGGGAAAACCGTGCCGCCGTTCCCGGAGTCCACACCTACGGTGATTGTGAAAAAACTGCAGTACAACCAGCAGTTGCTCGACGAGCTGGGTGCCAACGCCACCCCGGCGATCTACTACATGAATGCCGACAACGCGTTGCAACAGGTCGTTGGTCTGCCCGATGAAAAGCAACTGGCCGATATGATGGGGAAATAAACCATGCCCCGGCGCAGGCCGGGGCATGCTGTCACCTATTCGCCCGGCCGCGATGGCGCCACCGGGCGAATACCACGATGTGGGGTCAGGCGAACGGCGGGGTCAGGGCAACGGCAAATCGGCATGCGTCACCTCTCTGATGAAAAATAACCGGGCTGATGAAAAATAACCGGGTCGGTGAAAATAACCGGGCTGATGAAATAACGGTTTCGATGAAAAAGAACGGTCCTGAGGAAAAACGGGCTTCAGTATGGCAATAAGCCGCCAGTTGCCGCGCCGCGCCCAGCAGCATGGCGGTGTGGCCGTCATGCCCACAGGCATGGTGCGCGCCGCTGTGCTGACTGCGCCACGGTTGCCCGCTCTGCTCGTCCATCGGCAGCGCGTCCATGTCGGCGCGCAGCCCGACCCAATGGTCGCGGTTTCGGCCGTGCAGTACGCCCACCACGCCGGTGCCGCCGATGCCGGTATGCACTTCCAGCCCGCAGGCGGCGAGAAAATCCGCCACCCGCTCAGCGGTACGATGCGCCTGAACCCCTAACTCCGGGTGCGCGTGCAGATCGCGGCGCAACGCCGCCAGCTCGTTATCCGTCATGTTTAATACCCTCGTTGACGGTCGATCACGCCGACCATCGGCTCGCCCCGCTCAAAACGGGCGATGTTGTCCATCAACGCGCTCACCGCGCTGTCCGCCTGGGTCTGGCTGGCGATATGCGGCGTCAGCCACAGCGCCGGGTGCGACCAGAACGGATGCGTCGGCGGCAACGGCTCCGGATCGGTGACATCCACCACTGCGCCCCGCAGGCGACCGCTATCCAGCGCCGCCAGCAGATCGTCGTGGTTCAGCTGCGCGCCGCGCCCGACCTGCACCAACGCCGCACCCGCCGGCAACTGGTCGAATAGCGACGCGTTGAGCATGCCGTGGGTGGCAGAGGTCAGCGGCAGCAGGCACACCAGAATGTCGGTGTCGGCCAGAAACGCCGCCCGCTGCGCGTCACCGGCAAAACACGCCACGCCCGGCAAGGATTTGGGCGTGCGGCTCCAGCCGCGACAGGCGAAACCAAGCGACTGCAACTGCGTCACCACCGCCTGCCCAAGCTCGCCCAGCCCCATCACGCCGACGCGGCGTTGCGACGCCGGCACCAGCGGATGTCCCTGCCAGCGTTGTTCGCGCTGCTGTTGCAGATACAACGGCATGTCGCGGTGCAGCCCCAATACGGCAAAGGTGACGTACTCCACCATGCCGCTGACGATGCCCGGTTCCACCATTCGCGCCACCGGCAGCGACGGCGGCAGCGCCGCATAGTCGAATTGATCGGCGCCGGCGCCCACGGAAAACAACACCTTGAGATTGGGCAGGCTGGCGATCAGGTCCGCCGACGCGTCCCACGCCACCAGATAGTCCACCGCCGCCGGGTCCGGCACCTCGGGCCACTGCCAGAAACGCGCCTGCGGATAACGGCGGGCGATGATTTCCGCCCACTGCCGCCCACGCTCTGCCATCGACTTATACAGAATGTTCATTACGCCATCGCCTGCGTCATCAGCGCCCAGGCACGCATTCCGCCCGCCTCCGGCTGCCACAGCGCACCCCGGATCATGGTGACCGGCGCGTCCACCTGCTGCAGCCCGCAGTCGGCCAGCCAGCTTCCCAGCCCGAGCGCGGCATCGCTGTCGATACGGACAAATTCGCCGCTGACCTCGGCCATCAGCGCGCCGATCAACCGACGGGCGTTATCCGCGCTGTCGGCAATCACCGGGCCGATGGCGTAACCGCGGCCAAAACGGCGCAGCGCGGCAAAACCAGCGGTACGGCCGTGCTGTTCCAGCACCCGACTCTGCGCCGACTGACGCAGCAACCAGGCGATCAGCGCCGGACGCGCCAGCCCGTGCGCCTGTTGATCCAACGCCGTCAGGTATGGCGCATCATCCAGCGCGGCGGCCCGCAGCCGTTGCCCATCGAGCAATACGGGCGCGGCGAACGCCGGCAACCGCGGACACTGGTACTGATGGATTTCACCCACCGGCGCGAATCCCAGCCGGGCGTACAGCCCCTGCCCGGCGGCCGTGGCGTGCAGCCGCACCTGATAGCCGTCAAGGCCGGCTAACAACCCTTCCATGAGCATCCGGCCGATGCCGCGCCCCTGCTGCTGCCCGTCCACCACCACCAGACCGATAGTGGCCCAGCGGTCCCCCCAGCGCCAGCACAGCGCGGTGCCCACCGGTTGCCCCCGGTCTTCCGCCACCAGTCCTTCGCCCAGTTGCAGCGCGTCCCGCCAGTCTTCCAGCCGGTGCGGCCAGTTCATCTGCTGAGTCAGCGACCAGCCGTAGTCGGCATCCGCCGCCGTCATGGCGCGTAACGTTATCGTCATGTCTGGTCCTCACATCATGCCCGGCGCCTTCAGCCCGGAACCGTCCACCAGTCGGGCATAGCGGAACGGGGTCGGGTCCACCACCGGCGTCTCGCCGGTCACCAGATCCGCCGCCAGCCGACCGGCGCCCGGTCCAATGCCGAAACCGTGCGCGCTATACCCGGCGGACAACACCAGCCCCGGCAGACTCTCCACCGTCGAAATCACCGGAATGGCGTCCGGCGTGCTGTCTATCATGCCGCCCCACGCCTGTACGGCGCGGATAGCGGCCAGCGCCGGGTATTCACGCCGCATCGCCGCCAGCCCTTCGCTCACCATCGCCATGTCCGGCGCCGGGTCGAGAATGCGGGTTTTCTCGAACGGCGAAACGCCGTCGAATGACCAGCTTGCCCACGCCTCCGGCCCGCACAGGAACGGTTTGATGCCCGGCCGGAACGACAGGTTTTTACGCCGGGCGCGGAAGGTAGGGTAAAATTGACGGGCGTAGCGCAGGCTCTGGAAACCCGGCTCCAGCCGGCCGCGCCCGGACACCGACACCGTATAGCTGCCGTCCAGCTGCGGGCGGCAGGCAAACGCGGCGGTGTAAAACGGCAGGCCGATCGCCTGTTCGATCGGCGCGGTGCGAAACGCGGTGCCAATCACGTTGCCCAGCGGCAGTTCGATGCCGTGACGACGGCAGAACAGCGAGCTCCAGACGCCGCCGGCGCAAATCACCGTTGAGGTTTTCACCCGCCCGCGCTCGGTCCACACGCCGCTGACCCGCCCGCCGCTGATGTCCAGCCCGCGCACCGCGCACTGTTGGATCACGCTGGCGCCGAGGCGCTGGGCGGCGATCGCCAGCCCGGCGCAGGCCAGCGCCGGTTCGGCATGGCCGTCGGTGGGCGACGACACCCCGCCCAGCCACGCGGTGGTGCTGCCCGGCGTCATCGCTTTGGCCTGCTCGGCATTCAGGATGTCGCTGCGCACGCCATAGCCTTTCGCCATCTTGCCCCACTTGTCCCAGGCGTCGATCTCCGTCTGATCCTGCGTGGTGTACAGCAGGCCGGAGCGGCGGAATCCCAGCTCTTCGCCGGTTTCCTGTTGCAGTTCCTCCCAGCGGCGCAGCGCGTAGATAATCAGCGGCAATTCGCGCTCGTCGCGGTTCTGCTGCCGACACCATCCCCAGTTGCGGCTGGATTGCTCGCCGCCGACCAGCCCTTTTTCCAGCAGCAACACGCTGACGCCTTTTTTCGCCAGTTCATACGCTGCCGCCGCGCCGGCAATTCCGGCGCCAATCACCACCACGTCCGCCTGATCCGGCAACTGGCTGCTGTCCTGAACATATCTGATGGGTGCAGGCATGTTGTTCCTCTGTAATTCCCTAAGTAATAGAAAAGGCGTCGTTGACGCCGGGGCTGTTAACCAACAGCCCAATTGTTTTTGTTACCAACCCGTCCATGCACGTACGATAAGCGACGCTGCGCAGAATAAACAGCCATGTTGCGTTGCAACGCCCTCGCTCGCCCGCATAAGCGGTGAAGGCGCAAGCTAGCGGTCTGTCGCCACGGCGTTCCGTTTATTCCGCCCGCAACTATTCCGCCCGCAACACGTCGGCCGGTAAGAACTCATGCTCTTCCAGCCAGCCCAGCCGCAATTCCGGCACCGCCAGTTTGAGGCATTCATCATAGCGTTCCGACGACGGCTTATCGTAATCGGCGCGGGCCACCTGCGTCACTTTATGTCCATCTTTCATCACGATAATTTCATCGCATACCACCAACGCCCGCGCGGCCGATGCGCATTCAACAGGATGTAACGAAACAAACCACGGTGTTACCGGCGCAAACCGCATTTTGTGCCGTCAGCGGCAGGCGAACGGCGCTGGCGGACGATGCCGGATTTTCCGGGGTCATATCCTGCAACAGACGGTTATCAGCCGGTCACGATCTCTCAACCCATTCCGATAGCTGTATCAAGCGCATCGTCAACAATGGGCGGGAACCCTACGACCACGAGGTGGATTATCATGCTAACCAAAAGACGTAAATCCCTGCTGGGCTACATTCCTGATATCCCGGATATCCGCGACCATTTCTACGCGCCGGACCCAAGCGTACTGAAAGTCTTGCCGGCCAAAGTAGACCTGACCCCGACGTTCGAAGTGTACGATCAGGGCCCCATCGGCTCCTGTACCGCTAACGCGCTGGCGGGCGCCGTACAATTCAGCCGGTTAAAAATCGGTGAAAGGCCGAACTTCACGCCTTCCCGGCTATTTATCTACTACAACGAACGCACCATTGAAGGAGACGTCAAACACGACTCCGGCGCCATGCTGCGCGACGGTATCAAAACCCTGCACAAACTCGGCGTCTGCCCGGAAGACGAGTGGCCCTACGTGGCGACGCCGCCGCAGGAAGACGGCGGCGAGTTCCCGCCCGGCGCGCCGGCCGCCACCAAACCACCGGCGCGCTGCTATCAGGATGCGCAGAAATATACCATCACCAACTATCAGCGGCTGCACCAGGACCTGGCGCACCTGCAAAACTGTCTGGCCTGCGGCTTTCCATTTGTGTTCGGTTTTACCGTGTACTCCAGTTGGGTTGATTTGAAAAATCTGCCGGTGGTGGTGCCGTTGCCCTCCGGCAAGGACAGACCGGAAGGCGGTCATGCGGTGCTGTGCGTGGGGTATGACAACGCCACTCAGCTATTCAAATTCCGAAATTCGTGGGGAAAAGACGTGGGGGAGAACGGCTATTTCTACATGCCGTACGCCTACCTGCTGGACCGCCGGCTGTCGCAGGATATCTGGACCATCAATACGGTTAAGAATTAGGCGCTCTGATTGGCCGGTATCCGGCAATACTTCGTGCAGCTTGCGCAGCGTCCCGCACACCGCGATGAAAGTACGGACAAGGCCGGCATCAGGCGGCAGACCTTGTCCTGTCTTTTTTCAGGATAGCGTTGTGCGATACGCGGGCTGCGCCTTGGCGCGCGAGCCGGATAGCGTGAACGCCGAGATAATAGTCACCGTCAGGGCGATCGCGCCAAGAATCAGATAGGTGTGCTGAAAACCGATGCGGTCATACAGATTCCCCGCCATCGCCGACAGGAAAATCGCCGCCGACTGTTTGGCGAACTGAAAGCCAATCAGGTAGATGGTGGCGGACAGTCGGGTGTCGAAGGTGGTGGTGATGTACTTGAACGCGCCCACCAGCAGGAACGGCACCTCCAGCGCATGCAGCATTTTCAACGCCACGACTTCCACCGCCGTGGTGGCGAACGCCGACCCGACGATGCGTACCGTCATGATCGTCCCCGCCACCAGTAACGTGTTTTTGGCGCCGATGCGGTTGATGATCCACGGCGAACAGAACATGATGACGGCATTAGCCAGTTCGCCAAGCGTGGTGGCAAAGCCAAATACCTGATTGCCCTGTTGCGGCGTGGCGAAAAACGATTTGAAGAAGTTGGCGAACTGCTGGTCGAACACGTCATACACGCAGGCCACCCCCACCACGTACAGCACAAACATCCACAGTTTGCGATCGCCAAATACCCCGGCCGCCATTTTCAGCGTCATTTGCGGTTGATTGGCGCCCAGCGCGTCCATCACCTGCGCCGTCGGATGCGGCTCGGGACGGGCTATCAGCAGCAACACCAGCAGAATCACCGCCGCGCCGGATCCCATCCAGAACACCAGCGCCGGGTTGACGTTAAACAACATGCCCGCCGTCGAGGCGCACAGCCCCCAGCCCAGGCAACCGAACATACGCGCCTTGCCGTACTCGAAACCGCTCTGGCGGCTGACGCGCTCAATGTAGGCTTCCACCGCGCCGGAACCGGCGGAAAACACCAGCCCGATATACACGCCGCCCGCCATCGCCCCCAGCAGGCTGTTGACCCTGAGCAGCGGCGCAAACACATACAGAAAGAACGGCGCGAACAAAAACAGCAAGATGGCGATAACCCACAGCAGGTGTTTTTTCAGCCCCAGCCGGTCCGACAATACGCCCATCAGCGGCTGAAACAGAATGGCGAACAGCGAAATGGCGGAAAACACCACCCCGGTCTGGGTTTTGTTCAGGCCAATCACTTCCGCCAGCCAGACCGGCAGAAACGGAAAGCAAGTCGCCATAATGAAGAAGTACAGAAAGAAGAACAGGCCGAAAATCCAGAAATTACGATTATGTTTGTGGGTGGTGATGCGTGGGGTCGGGTGGCTGATGTCCATATTATTATCCTCAGAGGGTCCAGACTGGGGAGAGGTCGCCCTCTCCCGCCGTATTACAGACGTTCCAACGCCAGCAGCAGCGCCGTTTCCGGGTTGAGGATCGGCAGGCGCAGCCCGGCTTTCATCAGCCATTCACCGCTGTATTCCGCCGGCGTCGCCATCCACGCCGGTAACTGGCGCATGGTGCTGCCGCCTTCGATCACCGGCTTCAGGTCGGGGTGATCCACCACGGTCAACCGATAGCGAGCCTGCGGGTCCAGGCCGGGGAAGCGCAGCACCCCAGCCAGCGCGTAATCCGGCATCGCCAGTTGCGCCGCCAGAAACAGCGCCTGACGCCGATCGGCGCTGACCACCCCTTGCACCTGGGTGGAGGCGTCCGGCATGTCGACCCGCCACAGGCAGCCGGTGTGCAGCAGCGCGCGGTAACGCCGGTGCAACGCCACGTAATGGCGAAAACCAGCCTGCTCCTGCGCATCGGCGCGCACCGGGTCCAGTTCGATGCCCATATGGCCGAACAGCGCCGTCAGGCCGCGAAAGGCAATGCCGTGCCGGCGTCCGGTGGCATGACAGCGATGATGACCGATGTGCGCCCCCATCACCTCGGGCGGAAAGAAGTAGCTCATACCGCGTTGAATCGTCTGCCGCTCCAGCGCGTCGTTATTGTCGGACGCCCAAAAGCGGTGGCAACGCCGCAGCACCTCATAATCGATACGCCCGCCGCCGGACGCGCAGGACTCAAACTCCACCTGCGGGAAGCGCTCGCCCAGCACATCGAGCAGACGGTAAAACGCCTGCGTCTGACGGTCGGCCGCCGCCCGTCCCTGATGCGCCGGTTGCACCAGCTCGCGGTTCATATCCCATTTCACGTAATCGATAGGGTGCTCGCCCAACAGCCAATTCAGGCGCGCCAGCAGGTAATCGAAGACCTCGGGGTTAGACAGGTCGAGCACGTACTGGTAACGACCGCTCGGCTGAGCGTAGCCGGGCAGCGCCAACAGCCAGTCCGGGTGGGCGCGGCAGAGATCGGAATCCGGGTTGACCATCTCCGGCTCCACCCAGATACCAAACTCCATGCCCAGTTCACGCACATGGTTTATCACCGGCATCAACCCCTGCGGGTACTTGCGTTGGTCCACGTACCAGTCGCCGAGCGCGGCGCGGTCATGGTCGCGGCCGCGAAACCAGCCGTCGTCGATAATGAAGCGCTCAACGCCCAGCGCCGCCGCCTGACTCGCCATCTGCATGATGTAGGCCGGGTCATGCTCGAAGTAGATCCCTTCCCAGGTGTTGAGGTGCACCGGGCGCGGCTTACCGTGCGGAAAACGGATAATCTCCTGACGCAAAAACCGGTGAAACTGCTGGCTCATGCCGTTCAGCCCCTGCCCGGAACAGGCGGCGTACAGCCACGGCGTGGTCAGAGACTCCCCCTGCGCCAGCGCGATTTCGCCGGGCAGATAGAGCGCCTCCGCCTGCAACAGCCGCCGGCCGTCGGTTTTCACTTCCGCGCGCAGCCGGTGATTGCCGCTCCAGCCAAGGTGTACGCCCCACACCTGACCATGCTGCTCGGCAAACCCCGGCTCGCCGCCGATCATCGCCGGAAAATATTCGTGCGACGTGCGCCCGCGGCGGTTTTCCTGCACCAGACTGCCGTGCGACAACAAAGTGCGATGCGGCTGAAACTCCCGCACCCAGCGGCCGTGAAACGCCATCACCTCCGCCGCCGACTCCGGCAGCGGCAGCGTCGTCGCCAGCCGCTGTACCTGCCAGTCGCCCGGATGCAGATTGGTCAGGCTGTGACGCAGTTGCAGTACCCCGCTGTCGGCGTGCAGCCGTAATTCGGTGGTCAGGCGCAGGCCGGCCTGCGGGTCTTCCGCCACGATAACCAGTTGCTGCGGGTCGGGTTGCCGTACCTCAACGGTGGTCAGCACCGCAAAGGCGTCGAGGCCGTTGCGATGACCTTCGATCCCCGGCGAGCCGAACAGCCCGCGTCCGGTTTCCGCCGCCAGCGTCACCGGCACATCCACATCCAGCCGTCCGTTCGCCACCGGCCGCGACAGGCTGTCGGCATCCTGCGGTGAAAACGTCGCCAGATGCGGCCCCCAGTACAGTATTTCCGCCGCCGGCCGGCAGCGGACAATCACGTCCGTCGCCGGACTGGCGAGACGAATCAGCGTCGTATCCATCCTCATCCTCCTGAACGATTGATGAGGTTAGTTGTATTCCGAAACGTTTCGGATTGGAACCGAAACGTTTTGGTTTTGTGATCGGGTTAAAAAGCGAACGATGAAAGCGATGATATGAACGCGTCGGCGGGAACGGCTATCCAGCCTGCGCCGGCGGCGGATTATCGGTCTGCCCGGCACGCAATTGCGGTTGCCACAAGACCTGCAACGACGCAGGATCGTCTCCCGCCAGCAGGCGAAATACCATATCGGCGATCTGCTGCCCGACCTGCGCGCGGGTGGCCTGCGTAATAGCGGTGACCGGTATCTCCACCAGCGAGTCAGCCGGCAGGCCGTCATAGACGATCAGCGATACCGCCTGCTCGCCCTGCAGGCGTCCGCTGTCGCGCAACGCCAGCGCTGCCCCCTCCCCCTGCGTACTGCCGTCGACAACGATGGCGGTGGGCGGCTGCGGCAGTGCCAGCCATTGCAAGGTGGTCTGGTATCCTTCCCGGCGTGATGGCGCGACCTGACGCAGCAATTCGTCACGCCGGTCGATACCGGCGGCGGCCAGCGCGTCCAGATAACCGGCGCGCCGCTGGACAATGAACGACTGCGGGTGGTGTTCGCCAAGAAAGGCGATATGGCGATGGCCGAGCGCGATCAGGTGACGGGCGGCGAGCGCGGCGCCGGCCTGATTGTCGAAATCGAACCAGGCATAGGGCGACGGCAGGTCGCTGCGCCCGAGCGCCAGAAACGGAAAGCGGATCGATTGCAGATACTGCAGGCGAGAGTCCTGTTGCAGGGTGTGGGCGACAATCAGCGCATCCACCCGGCGGCTTTCAATCATGCGCAAAAACGCAGGGTGGTCGGACTGCTCTTCGTCGGCGATCAACAGCAGGTCAATCTCCTGCTTCGACAATTCATGGCTGATCTCCGCCACCATCTCCATAAAGGTCGTATTGCTGAGCGGCGCAGGCTGCAACGGGAACACCAGACCCACCGCATCAATGCGGCCCATTTTCAGGCGGCGGGCAAAGGTGTTCGGACGATAGCCGAGACGTCGCGCCTCCTCTTCCACCCGCAGACGCGTCTCGGCGGCCACGTCATCGTAGCCGTTCAGCGCCCGACTGACGGTAGTGACCGACAGCCCCAGCGTTTTTGCAATCTGTTTCAGTGACATGGCGCATCACCCACCCTGAATTCCGTTACGCGCCAGACTATCACAAATCGCCGCAAGGGGGGGATGTGAGAGGCTGTTGACAAACAGCTGGATGTCTTGTGAATGGTATTATCCGTCTGGACTGTGGATGATTTCGTGCGAGGTAAAGCCAATCTTTCCTTTGTAATATTACCGCTCGCACGACAAGGAGAGGTTGTATCTTGCTCATGTCGTGATTAGCTATCACGACATGAAACAGAGTGAGCTCAAACGCCACCTCTCCTTGACCACTGGCCGAGGGCTAAACAGTGCCGCTTCGCGGTTCCTTCGGCTTTCGCCGCGTCCATGCGGCTCACCCGGCGAAGTCGGCCACCTCAGCACCGTTTTTAACGCCGGAAACCCCTTCGCCTGCCATGAAAGGCACTACGAGAAGGGAGCCTTATTTCTTGTCTTTATTGGCCTTGCCGATCACATCACGCGCCCAGCGCGGGTGATGTTTCAACGCCCACTTCTCGGATACCTTGCCTTCGATCATCCCTTTGATCGAGCCGCGCACCCAGAACGCCATGTACATGTGAATCAGGATGGCGTGGATCAGCACGATGGCCGCCGTGGCGTGCAGCAGAATGGCGTAACGCACCACGTCGATCGGGAACAGATGCGCGAAGTACGGGCGCCACATGATGATGCCGGTAATCAGCAGCACCAGCGTCAACCCCATGATGCTCCAGAACATCATCTTCTGGCCGGGGTTGTACTTGCCCACGTCGGCGACTTCATGCTCATTACCCTTCAGCACCTCGATGATGTTGAGGAACCACGGCAAATCACGCAGCTTCGGAATGTTATGCCCGACAAAGCGGAAGAACATCGGCACCAGACACACCACAATCAGAATACCGAAGAACGGGTGCATGATGCGTCCCATCTGCGGCGTACCGAAGGTCTGCGTCAACCATTGCAGCGTCGGGAAAAACAGCGCGATGCCGGACAGCGCCACCATAAAGAAACTGATCACCACAATCCAGTGGCAGACACGGTCAATAAATTTGGTGCGCACAATCATTTTCGGGTTACTCATGCTTATCTTCTCCTTCGTGCGGTTGCCCTTCATGCGGGTGCGCGGTCTCTTCCGTGTTCGGCCCGATGCCGATGTAGTGGAACATCAACCCGGCGAAGGTGGCGACGAAGCCCAGCGTCGAAAGCGGTTTGAGAATGCCTTTCCACAGGTTGACCGGCGTCGAGATTTTCGGGTTGTCCGGCAGGTTATGGTACAGCGACGGTTTATCCGCATGATGCAACACATACATCACGTGGGTGCCGCCGACGCCCTGCGGGTCGTACAGGCCGGCCTGGTCGTAGCCGCGTTTTTGCAGATGCGCGACACGTTCGGCGGCGAGCTGCTTCATCTCGTCCTTGGTGCCGAAGTGGATGGCGCCGGTCGGGCAGGTCTTCACGCAGGCCGGCTCCTGTCCGGTGCTGACGCGATCCACGCACAGCGTGCATTTGTAGACGCGGTTATCCTGCTTGTTTAAGCGCGGAATGTTGAACGGACAGCCGGCGATGCAATAGCCGCAACCGATGCAGTGCTCGGACTGAAAATCGACGATGCCGTTGGCATACTGAATGATGGCGCCCGCCGATGGGCAGGCTTTCAGGCAGCCCGGTTCGGCGCAGTGCATACAGCCGTCCTTGCGGATCAGCCACTCAAGACGGTCTTCGCTTTCCACTTCGGAGAAGCGCATCACCGTCCAGGATTTGGCGCTCAGATCGGCCGGATTGTCGTACACCCCAGCGTTGTGACCGACGTCATCACGGATGTCGTTCCATTCGGAACAGGCCGCCTGACAGGCTTTACAGCCGATGCAGGTGGTGACGTCGATCAGTTTGGCGACTTCGCTTTTATCATTCCGAACCTGTGGCGGCGGCGTCAGGCTACTGGTGGCCGAGCGCTGGATAATATCCTGAGATTGCATTGACATAACGTTTTACCCTTACACCTTTTCCACATTGACCAGGAACGCCTTGTACTCCGGCGTTTGCGAGTTCGCGTCGCCGACGCTCGGCGTCAGGGTATTCGCCAGGAATCCCTTGCGCGTGGCGCCCTCAAATCCCCAGTGACAGGGAATGCCGACGGTTTCGATCGCTTTCCCGGCCACGGTCAGCGTCTTGATGCGCTTGGTCACCACCGCTTTCGCTTTGATGTAACCGCGCTGGCAGGACACTTTCACCATGTCGCCCGCCTGAATCCCTTTGCTTTTCGCCAGGTTCTCGCCGATTTCGACAAACTGCTCCGGCTGGATGATGGCGTTCAGGCGCGCATGCTTAGTCCAGTGGCGGAATAGCTCGGTAATGGAATAGGTGGTGGCGACGTACGGGAAATCGCTCGCCTTGCCCATGGTTTTGGCGTCGCGCGCGAACAGGCGCGCCGCCGGGTTGGACACCACCGCCGGGTGCAGCGGGTTGGTGCCAAGCGGGGTTTCTATCGGTTCGTAGTGCTCCGGGAACGGGCCGTCCGCCAGCTTGTCCAGCGAGAACAGCCGCGCCACGCCTTCCGGCAGCATGATGAACGGCATGGTGTCTTTGCCCGGCGGTACGGTGGCGGCAAAGTCCGGTACGTCGATGCCCTTCCACTTCTGGCCGTTCCATTCCAACAGCTTGCGTTTGCTGTCCCAGGGTTTGCCCTGCAAATCGGCCGACGCGCGGTTGTACAAAATGCGGCGGTTCTGCGGCCAGCACCAGGCCCAGCCCGGCGTGCTGCCCAGACCGACGTCGGTATTGTCGCGGTTAGCCATCTGGTTGCCGGCGTCGGTCCAGCTACCGGCGTAAATCCAGCAGAAGCTGGCGGTAGTGCCGTCGTCGCGCAGTTGCGAGAAATCGGACAGCTGCTGGCCTTTCTTCAGCACCAGATTGCCTTTGTCATCAAACACGTCCGCCAGCGCCATGCCGTTACCTTCGCGGGCGATCTCTTCCGGCGTCGGGTCTTCCGGGTCCTGATAGTTCCAGTTGATGTTCATCACCGGTTCCGGACAGACGCCGCCCTCTTCATGGTACAGCTCACGCAGGCGCATCATCAGCCGACCGAGGATTTTACCGTCGTGCAACGCTTCACCCGGCGGCTCAGCCGCGGCCCAGTGCCATTGCAGCCAGCGGCCGGAGTTGGCGATGGAGCCGTTTTCTTCGGCAAAACAGCTGGACGGCAGACGGAACACTTCGGTCTGAATGTCAGCCGAATTCACGTCGTTAAACTCGCCGTGGTTCTGCCAGAACGTGGAAGTTTCGGTAGCCAGCGGGTCGATCACCACCATGTATTTCAGTTTCGACAGCGCGGCGGTGGCCTTGTTTTTGTTGGCGAACGCCGCCAGCGGGTTAAAGCCCTGAACGATGTAGCCGTTCATTTTGCCGTCCAGCATCAGTTCGGTCTGGACCATCACGTCATAGCTGCGGTCCCACTTCGGCAGCCAGTCATAGCCCCAGTTGTTGGACGCCTGCGCGTTATCGCCCCAGAAGCTCTTCATCATGCTGATAAAAAACTTCGGCGTGTTCTTCCAGTAGTTCACCTGATCCGGCAGCAGCGCGTCCGGCGTGATCTGGCTGAGGTAGGTTTTCAGATCGCCCTGTTTCTCGGACGGCAGCGGCATGTAACCCGGCAAATTGAGGCTCAGCAGCCCCAGATCGGTATAGCCCTGAATGTTGGAATGGCCGCGCAGCGCATTGATGCCGCCGCCCGCCATGCCGATGTTGCCCAGCAGCAGTTGGATCATCGCCGCCGCGCGGATAATCTGCGCGCCGTTGGTGTGGTGGGTCCAGCCCAGCGCGTACATGAAGGTGGCGGTTTTGTTGGGTACGCAAGTGTCCGCCAGCGACCGGCAAATCTCTTCGTAGGCTTTCGCCGGCGTGCCGCACAGCGAGGTCACCATCTCCGGCGTGTAGCGGGAAACATGTTTTTTCAGCAGGTTCCACACGCAGCGCGGGTGGGTCAGGGTCATATCCCGTTTGGCGAAACCGTCCGCCCCCAGTTCGTACTGCCAACTGCTCTTGTCATACTGGCGAGTTTGTGGGTTATAGCCGCTGAACAGGCCGTCGTCGAAGCTGAAATCCTCACGCACGATCAGGCTGGCGCTGGTGTAAGACTTCACATACTCGTGGTGAATCTTGTCGTGGGTAATCAGGTAGTTGACGATGCCCAGCAGGAACGCGGCGTCGGAACCGGCGCGAATCGGCGCGTACAAATCGGCGACCGCGGCGGAACGGTTGAAGCGCGGATCGACCACAATCAGTTTGGCGTCATTGTGGGTTTTGGCTTCCACCGCCCATTTGAAACCGACCGGGTGCGCTTCCGCTGCGTTGCCGCCCATCACGATAATCACGTTGGCGTTTTTGATATCCACCCAGTTGTTGGTCATCGCCCCGCGGCCAAAGGTCGGCGCCAGTGCGGCAACGGTCGGGCCGTGGCACAGGCGGGCCTGACAATCGATGGCGACCATCCCCAGCGAACGGGCGAACTTCTGGTCGAGAATGCCGGTTTCATTGCTGGCGGCGGAAGAGCACAGCATCCCGGTGGTCAGCCAGCGGTTGACCAGCGCGCCTTTGGCGTTGACGCGCTCGAAATTGGCGTCGCGGTCTTTTTTCATCAGGCGGGCGATGCGGTCAATGGCGTCATCCCAACTGATGCGTTGCCATTTGTCCGAACCGGGCGCGCGGTACTCCGGGTATTTCAGGCGGCCTTCGCTGTGGATGTAGTCCACCAGACCGGCGCCTTTCGGGCATAACGAGCCGCGACTGACCGGATGATCCGGATCCCCTTCGATGTGAAAGATGGCGGGTTTGGCGTTTTTCGCCCCGTCGCCCAGGCTATACATCAGCAGCCCGCAGCCGACGGAACAGTAAGTGCAGTTATTGCGCGTTTCCTTCGCCCGCAGCAGCTTGTACTGACGGACCGATGCCATCGCTTCCGTTGGCGTAAACCCTAAGACAGCGAGTGTCGTCCCAGCCATTCCCCCGGCACAGACTTTAAAAAAGCCCCTTCGATTAACTTGCATGCTTTTCCCTATAAAATTTATGTATTTTTTTTGTTGCGGGAAATCTAACAACACGCCACGAGGAGATTTTGAGCAAAATCAAAAATTACGGTTTTAATGGTACATTCACCCCCTTTATGGGTATTGGCAGACGAATTTTCGTTATGTAATTAAATACATAACGATTAAAATGCTTATTTAATCGACATTGTGGCGCTGTTTCGCCCCCTATTTTTTTCGGTATCAGCACCTCATCTCACCATCACCGCCCACCCGCCATTACCCATACCAATAACCTATCGCTACGAATGCGTAACAATCGCGCCGTTCGGCAATGGCGTGAAGAAACCGGCCTGACGCGATTTTGCAACATACCGTCAACAGCCGGTTTTGCTGATAAACCACTGGGACCGGACGCTCCGGCACGATCAGCCGGCAGACGGCGCGCAGCCATAACGCATGGCCGCGATGAAAATGGGGGTACGCCTTGAATCCTGACGCTTTTGGCACCACATCTATATCCATACGCTGATATAACCTGTAGCCACAGTTGCACTGATCCGGAGGCCTTATGGCGGACCCGCAAGCAAAGCATTATTCTCCCGAAACCGGGCGTTTCTTTAACCTGCGTCCGGCTACTGCGCCGCGGATGAGCCTGTGGCAAAGTTTGTCGCTGCTGTGGCGGCTCGGGTTTCAGCGCAAGGGGCGCGTGCCGAACAAACGGCTGCCGGAGGTATCCCCCGACCTCAATGCGTTCCTTGCCGCCGACGAACGCCTCAAATTTATCTGGTTCGGGCACTCGACCCTGCTGCTCAATCTGGATGGCGTCCGAATTCTGACTGACCCGGTGTTCTCCGCCAGCGTCTCACCGTTCAGCTTTATGTTCCGCCGTTTTCAGCCGCCGGCGCTGACGCGCGAAGCGCTGCCGGATATCGACATCATCCTGCTGTCGCACGACCACTACGACCATCTTGACGAGCAGACCATTCGCGCCTTCCGCGATACCACAACCCGCTTTATCGCCCCGCTAAAAGTGGGCGAACATCTGCAAAAATGGGGTATTGAGGCACAGCGGATTCAGGAACTGGACTGGTATCAGTCCCATACGCTCAACGGCATCACCTTTACCGCCACGCCGTCGCACCACTTTTCCGGCCGCAGTTTGTCTGGGCGCAACACCACGCTGTGGGCGTCCTGGGTGATTCAGGGGCAGCGGGAGCGTATTTTTTTCAGCGGTGATTCCGGCTATGGCGAGCACTTCCGCGATATCGGCGAACGCTTCGGCCCGTTTGATCTGGCGTTTATGGAAAACGGCCAGTACAACCACCGCTGGCCGGATTCGCACATGCACCCGGAACAGACCGTGCAGGCAGTGCAGGACGTGCGCGCCCGCCAGTTCATGCCGATCCACTGGGGTATGTTCGCGCTGGCCTTTCACGACTGGGCCGACCCGGTGCGCAGCAGCAGCCAACTGGCGCGAGAGCGACAGTTACCGATCATCATGCCGATGCTGGGGGAAGTCGTCACACTGGGAGCGCCGACGGCGACGCCGGCATGGTGGGAGAAATGCGCCGACGCCCGGCAGGCATCACTGATCACCGATACCGCCGTGCAGGATGTGGAATAACGGAGAGTGGGGGACGAACAGCACGCCAGTATTGCCGATTTCACCCACGCAACCGGCTGAGATCTCAGCACATCGAGCTCCAACAGCTGGCGTTGCCGCTACTGTTAGCAACGAGATGGGCAAAAGATGACCGAAAGCGGCTTTCTTTTCATGAATGTGACCAAATTCTATGTTGCTATAAACTGAATGATAAGATAATAAGAAAAATTGCAGGAACTAATACTTTATCTTATTATTAACTTATCCAAAGGGATATGCTCTTTAAAAACTGAGGAAACAGATGGTAAAGGTGATCTGGTCAAGGAAAGCGCTGAAACAACGTCTGACCATCGACAAGCGATATCAGAACGCCATAAGTGAAAAGGTGACTGAACTGGAGAATTTCCCTGCTGTCAGGTTGGATATCGTCCCATTGAAGGGGAAAGAAAGTATGTTCAGGATGAGGGTTGGCGACTACCGGATCATTTTCCAAATCATTAAAGGTGAACCGGTGATCTGTGAAATCAAAGAAGTTAAGCGCAGAACGTCAACAACCTATTAATCAGGCAGAGAAAACCACACGTTTCCTCAATGACATAAGACGACCGCGACTCATAGAAACCCGGATAAAAAATATGTCAAAACCGCAATATATCAATGATGTGAACGGTAAACCGCAATTCGTGGTATTACCGATAGATGTGTACGAAAGCCTGCTCTCCAATGATGAGAGCGGGTACGAATCCATTCCTTATACTGCTGATGGGCATGATGATGAAACCGTGCCAAATGAGGTGGTCAACATTATGTTTCGTGACGATATCAGCCTGCTGGCCGCCTGGCGCGTTTACCGCGGGCTGTCGCAGTACGATGTGGCGGAACGACTGGGTACGACGCAATCAGCGGTTTCTCAGTGGGAAGCCAAAGACTCCCGCCCGCAGAAGAAAACCCGTCAAAAGCTGGCTGAACTGTACGGATGCCAGCCTGAACAGATGATTTTGTGATTTATGAGTGCGCATGTCTCTGTTCGCATGATCTAAAAAGGATCAATGATGCTACGGCCCGCCAGAAATGGCGGGCCGTTTCTCCGCAGGTGATGGCCCCCTATAAATAAAGGGGTTACCGGCAATCACGGTCACCGATCGTCGATACCGGAGGCGCACTCGGGCAATTTCCGCCGCAGTGCGTTCCGCCGTTCTGTATCCGCGAGTTCCTTGTGTTGCGCCTTCTCCAGCCAGTCACGCGCAGCAGACGGACTGAGAATAAACACCCCATCGTCATCGCCGATCGCCACATCGCCGGGTTGCACCGTCACGCCCGCCACTGTCACTGGTACATTGACCGCCCCTGCCGTTCCCAGCGTGCGGGTGGTAATGGCGCTGACGCCTTTGCAGAACACCGGCAACCCCAGTTGACGCAGCGCGCGCGAGTCGGTCACCGCGCCGGCCACCACCACGCCCGCCAGCCCTTTCACACGCGCCGCCAGCGCGCGCAATTCTCCCCAGCAGGCGCGTTCTTCCTCATCAGACGCATCAATCACCAGCACGTCGCCGGGCTGGCTCAGCAGCAGCGCCTCACGTAATACGCCGCCGTCCGGCGGGCACAGTTTCACCGTCACCACGTTGCCGACCATCTGCACGTCCGGCAGCAACGGCCGGATGCCGGACAAATACCCCGCCTCCGTCAAATGACCGAGGGTCGAGGTGCTGATGTGGCGGTAGCCTGCCAGCAGGTCATCACTGAGCGGCGGCACGCGGGGAATAATGTGATAATTCATCGTCTATCCTGCAACAGGTTGATCTTCCGGCTTCACGCCACCGGCGCGTCTTCCCGTGGTTTCTCGCGCCCGAACGGAATACACAGCGGCGTATGGAAAAACGGGTCGGGGATGATACGGCAATCCAGATTGAACACCGTTTTAACCAGCGTTTCGTCGAGGATTTCAGCCGGCGCGCCCTGTGCGAAAGCGGTGCGATCGTGTACCGCCACCATGTGGTCGGCGTAACGGCAGGCCAGATTGAGGTCGTGCAGCACCATAATGATGGTTTTGCCGTGCTGGCGGTTCAACTCACGCAGCAAATCCAGCACCTCGATCTGGTGCGCCAGATCGAGGAACGTAGTGGGCTCGTCCAGCAGCACCACCTCGGTGTCCTGCGCCAGCGTCATCGCTATCCATACCCGCTGACGCTGGCCGCCGGACAAGGCATCCACCGGTCGTTCCGCCAGTTGCTGGGTACCGGTCTGCGCCAGCGCCAGGTTCACCATCCGCTCATCTTCCTGCGACCACTGCTGCAACCAGTTCTGGTAAGGGTAGCGCCCCAGGCTGACCAGCTGTTTCACGGTAATGCCTTCCGGCGCGTCCGGCATCTGCGGCAAAATCGCCAGTTCGCGCGCCACCTCGGCGGTGGACTTGCGGTGGATATCCTCGCCATTGAGGACAACCGTCCCGCTCAGCGGCCGGAGCAAACGGGCGAAGGATTTGAGCAGCGTACTTTTGCCGCACCCGTTGCTGCCAATCAGCACCGACACTTTGCCCTTCGGCAGCTGGATATCCAGATTGTCGATAATGGTCTGGCTGGCATAGCCGAGGGTCAGTTCCCGGCTGGTAATGGCGGTCATCATCCGTTTCCTTAATGACGTTGTTTAATCAATAAATACAGAAAGAACGGCGCGCCCAGCGCCGATACGAAAATCCCGGCGGGCAGATCCAGCGGCAAAAACAACGTTCGTCCGCACAGGTCCGCCACCATCACCAGCCCGGCGCCGCAAAGAAACGCCATCGCCGCCTGCCCGGCAAAGGTCGGCGCCACCAGCCGTTTGGCGATGTGCGGCGCGATCAGCCCGACGAACGCCATCGCGCCGCCCCAGGCAATCGCCGCGCCCGCCAGCGCCACGCTGAGCAACAGCAGCGCCAGACGCAGCCACTGCACCCGCACGCCGATGCCCTGCGCCAGCCCATCGTCCAGTTGCTGGACCCGCACCTGACGCGCCAGCCACACCAGCCACGGCGCAATCAGCAGCAGCCAGCCGCCCAGCTCACGGGTTTCGCGCCAGCTGGCGCCGTAGACGCTGCCGGTCAACCAGACGTAAGCCGACAGCGTGGTGGTCAGCGGGCTGAACACCAGCATAAAGGTGGTCGCCGCCATCAACAGCGCCGACACGCCGACGCCGGTCAGCACCAGCCGCTGCGGCGATACGCCCGCCTGCCACGCCAGCCAATACACCGCCAGCGCCGCCGTCGCGGCCCCGATCATCGCCGCCAGCGGCAGGCAGTGCGCCCCCAGCGTGGTGGCGAGAAACGACAGGTAGAACACCGCCGCGGCGCTGGCGCCGCTGGTGATGCCCAGAATATCCGGCGAGGCCAGCGGATTGCGGATCATCGCCTGCAAAATCAACCCAGACACCGCCAGCGCGCCGCCCACCAGTGCCGCCAGCACCACCCGCGGCAACCGTAACTGCTGCACGATCAGCGCCGCGCCTTCCGGCTGCGACGACCATAGCGCCCGCAGCACCTCCCACGGCGACAGCATCAGTTTGCCGACGCCGAGCGATGCCACCATGACCGCCAGCGCCAGCAGCAACGCCAGCGCAACCCGGCCTACGGTGGTCAGGTTAATCTGGCGGGAAAAACGCCCCTGCCGCCATACCAGCACATGGCTCATCCCCCCATGCTTATCCATAACGACCTCCGCGCCGCAGCAGGAAAATAAAGAACGGCGCGCCGAACAGCGCGGTCATCACGCCAACCGGCACCTCCTGCGGCACAATCACCACCCGCGCCAAAATATCCGCCAGCAACAGCAAAGCGGCCCCCAGCAGCGCGCAGCCGGGCAGCAGCCAGCGGTGGTCGGCGGGCAACAGTTTTCTTGCCATGTGCGGCACAATCAAGCCGACAAAACCAATGCTGCCCGCCATCGCCACCGCGCCGCCGGCCAGCGCCACGACCAGCAGGCTCATCAGCAGCCGGATGCGCCCGGTGCGCTGTCCCAGCCCACGAGCTATGGCTTCCCCGGCGTTCAGTACGTTGACCTGCCCCGACAGCAGCAGCGCGCCGAGCAGCGCCGCCAGACAGTAGCCCATCAGCGGCAGCACCGTCGCCAGCTCGCGATCGGCCACCGAGCCCGCCAACCAGAACAGTACCGTATCCAGCCCTTCCTGATTCACCACCAGCATCGCCTGACTGAAGGCGGCGAACATGGCGGTGATGGCCGCGCCCGCCAGCACCATGCGTAGCGGGTTAAGGCTGCCTTTGCCCATCGTGCCGATCAGCCACACCAGACACCCGGCCGCCGCCGCGCCGGCAAACGCCGACCACAGCCACACCGACATCGCCACTTTGGGAAACAGCGACACACAGACAATCAGAAAAAACATCGCCCCGGCGTTGATGCCGAACAGCCCCGGCGACGCCAGCGGGTTACGGGTCAGCACCTGCATCAATGCGCCCGCCACCGCCAGACTGGCGCCCACCACGATGGCGATCAACGTGCGCGACAGGCGAGTAGAAGTAACCAGAATATGGCTGACATTGAGCGGATCCGGGTGCCACAGCGCGCCCAGCACTTGCGACGGCGCAATCCACATCGGCCCGACCATCAGACTGAGGACGGCCAGCGCCAGCAGGCAAACGCCGCCGCCCGCCAGCACCTGACCGGGCGCCATCCGCTTCCCGGCCGGTATCACGGCATGACTCATGACGTGCCTCCGGCGATACCGGTGACCCGGGCGATGTCGTCCAGCATCATGTTGGCGCCCAGAATGCCGCCGGACAGACTCCAGGTGACGCCATTCACCACCCACACCTGATTGCGCTGCGGGGCTCGTAACCGCTGCCACAGCGGGTGACGAATCAGGGACTCATAGTTGCGTTGCACAGACGGACTCTCGGATCGCAGGAAAATGAAAAAGATGTCGGCATCCACCACCGGGATGTTCTCTTTGCTGGTCAGTTTGAGCGAGACGCCCGGCTGGGCGAGGCTGGCGTTGCTCCAGCCAAACCCCAGTTCGCTCAGCACCGAGCCGGGAAAACTGCCGGGCAAATAGCTGCGGATATGGTCTTCGCGGATATCCAGTATCGACACGGTCGGCGGCCAGTCGCCGCCGAACTTGCGTTGCAACTGCCCGCGCAGCCAGCTCACCCGCTGCTGCCAGTCCTCCAGCAACCGATCGGCCACCGCCTGACGCCCAAGCGCCTGCCCCATCACCTGCACCGTTTTTTTGAACTGGTAGATTTCATCCAGCATCACCACCGGCGCAATCTGCGACAACAACGGCTCCAGCCGCTGATGACGAAAGCGCGACGCGACGATGGCGTCGGGCTTCAGCAGCACGATGTCTTCCAGACTGGGCTGGGTTTCCAGCCCCACATGCGGCACCCCGGCCAGCGCCTGACGCAGGTAGCGGTACATGGGCTTCTCGCTCCACGAATCCACCACGCCGGCGGGCGTAATCCCCAGCGCCACCGCAGTATCCGTGGCGCCCTGAAACAGGGTGATGACCCGTTGCGGCATAAACAAGGACTGGGCCAGCGCAGGCCGGCCCAGTCCCAGTGGCAACAGGCTTAACGACAACCGCAGCAACCTGCGGCGCGAAAGCAAATACTCATTCACGATTCTGTGTGATCTACCTTTTCCATAGTGACGACCAACCCGTTAAGTACAGAAGGGAGATCTCTGGCGTCAGAAACTGTGCTGAGGTGTACGGCTTCGCCGGGTGAGCCGCATGGACGCGGCGAAAGCCCGAGCCGCGCCGGGAGCGCGTCACGGGCGGCCCGAACAGCGAAGACGAACGCCGAAGGCACCGCGTTAGCGGCACAGTTTAGCCACCAGCCAGTGGTCAAGGAGAGGCGGCGTCTGAGCCTCTCCTTGTCGTGCGTGCGATAACGTTGCAAAAGTGAACCGCAGTTTATCCCGCACGAAATATCTCCCCACCCTTACATGAACCCGATAACAACAGTCTATTGGCTGAGCAATCTATTTACTCATAATCGTCTGAAACGGGTTAATCACTTCCCCTTTACCGAACGGCATACTCCCCGGTCCGCCGGCGCGGGCGATCATCGGGGTGATCAGCAGTTTCTGCGGCCAGTTCGGCACGTCGAACAACCGGGTTTTCAGCATCGTCTGCGTATCGGCGGCGAAACCGGCACGGTCAATGGCGCCGTTGATTTCACTGCGCATCACGCCCCACAGCGTCGCAGCGTCTATCTCATAAGTCAGCGACAGCGTTTCGATAATCGCCCGCATGTTGACCTGAATGCCCAACGTTTGCAGCCAGAACAGCAGGTCGTCCAGACGCTCGTGGTAAAGCGTATTGGCATGGCCTTGCTTGATACGGTACACCGGGTCCTGCATGCCGTTTTGCTCCAGCGTCGGTACATGGATGCGCAGCGAGTCGTGATCGCGCAGCAGCAGACCGTGGGCCTGACCGGCTTTCCATACCAGCACCGCATTCTGACCGTGGATCTCGCCCAGCATCCCCAACCGGAACATGCGGAAATTAATGTCGAAGAAACAATGACAAAGCTCAGCAAACAATGTCAAGACCGAATCGGCGTTCGTCGGCAAGCCGCGATACGCCAGCCAGTCGTCGAAGAAATGACGGCGGCTGCCCGGCAGCGGCGTGCCCAGCGCCGCCATCGGCAGCAGGCGGTAATCCGGATCGTCGAACAGCGCTGACGGATAACTGCGGACCATCGCCGACAGGTGGCGCGGCGCTTCGTCAAACAGCGTGGCCTGCGGCGGCATGAACGCCCACCACTTGCCTTCATCGCACAGATACAGCCGTTCCTGCAACACGGCGTCTTTGTCACGCGCCTGCCGCAGCAGCGCTTCGCTCAGTCCGCCGTTGATCATTTTCACCGCCGGCAGATAGCGCGATGCCCCCAGCGAGTAAACCGCCATCGGCAGCTTGAGGTAATCGGCGCTGGCGAAACACGGCGTCATTGAGCGCAGTGACGACGTCGGCAGATAGCGGGCGGCGCTGAAATCCAGCCGGTGGCAGTCGCCGTTGCGAAAGGCGTCGCCCAGTTGGGTTTCCAGAATGTGGTCGAACTGCCACGGGTGTACCGGCAGCGCGATATGGCTCTCAGCAAGGCCGCGCGTCGCCAGTTCCTGCTGCAACGCCGCCTGCTCCGCCTGCGGCAGCAGGTAATGCGCCGGGTACGAGTCAACCACGTCGCTGATGCCGTCGCCGCATTGCAGGCGATTTTTCGCCACCGCCACCCAGTTCAGCGCCACCGGTTCGGCGAACTCGGCCACGTACCGGCGATACTCCTGCGCATTCAGCCCCTGTTTAGCCTTGGCGGTCGGATGGAACGGACGATCGCGCAACGACGCCCACTGCTCCATCACATGGAAGAAATCGGCGTTACCGCGTGCGAGCAGGTTATCGGTATCGATACGATGCTCGCGCGACAGCGCGGTCTGCTCGACGCTGGTGTTAAGCACATCCAGAAACAACGCCTGCCCTTTGGCATTATTACCTTCTCCGGCATGGTCTTCTCCAGCCTGCTCTTCTTCGCCATGCTGACCGGCGAACACCAGATTCATGAAGCTCTCCGGCTCCAGCTCACGCCAGTCATCGCCGCCCTGCTGCCAGGCATAAACCTTAGTGCCCGGTACTTTTTCCCACCGCTGGGTAATACCGGGGCGCAGCGCCACCACCAGATGACGCTGTTCGCGTTCATCGCTGCACCAGCGCCACAGGCGGGCCGTGCTATCCAGCGCGCCAAACGGCGCCGGTTGCCCGTACTGCTGCCGCCACTCATCGGTGGTATACAACGCCAGCGGCTGCGGGCCAAAGAACTCCTCGGCCAGCAGGCAATCCACCAGATCCTGCATCACGCTGTGGCCGGCGTCCTTGTAGTGAGACGTGCTCTTAATCACACTACTTTCCATCGCATTACTTTCCATCGGATCACTTTCCTTCTGCTGAAATCGTTGCGGCCAGTCTGGCCTGTAAAGCGCGAAACGCGATACCGCGCTCGTCGCCCAATACAAATGCGCGCACGCCCTGCTCACGCCAGCGTGCATGATCGTCGTGCTGGCGGGGAATAGCGCAGTACGTCACGCCATGCGCGTCGGCAGCCCGCCGCACCTCGGCCAGCGCCGTCTGCACCGGCACCGCCGCAGTCTGCCACGGCATCCCCAGCGACTGGGAGAGATCCGCCGCACCCTCAAGAATCATGTCCAACCCCTCTACCGCCGCGATCGCCTCGGCCTGACGCACGCCCCCGGCGCTTTCGATCATCGCCACCAGCATGATTTCCCGGTTTGCCAACGCGACGTATTCCGCCAGACTGTGCTTGCCAAATGCGCCGGGGCGGCCGCTGTTCAGGCTGCGCTCGCCCTGCGGGTGGTAATGGCAGGCGCGTACCGCCGCGCGTACCTGCTCAGCCTGCTCCACCATCGGCAGCACGATGCCCTGCGCGCCGCCGTCCAGCAGGCGCAGCATGGTCTTGGGGTTATCATCCGCCACCCGCACCAGCGGCGTCAGCGCGTAGCTTTCCGCCACCCGGATCATGTTCTCCACCGTTTCCGGGTTAATCAGCACATGTTCGCTGTCGATAATCACGAAATCGAACCCGGCTTCGGCGATCAACTCCACCGACACCGGCGAGGGAATCGAGGCAATCAACCCGTATACCGGCGTACCTGCCGCCAGCTTGCGCTTGAGCTGGTTGGTTCTTAGCATGACGACGGCCTGAACGGATGCAGCGGGTTCGGCACCGATTTGAAGCGACGCTCGCCGTCGCCCAGCAACCGGCGCTTAGTCAGTTCCTCCACCTCGTAGGTCGGCGCGAACACATCGAACAAGGTGTAACGCGAGCGATGTTGCGGGTGCTCGGCCTGATAACGCAGCACCACCTCCGCCGTCATTTCCCAGAACTGCGCTTCCGGCAGTTGATAATGCTGACGCAGGAAGACAGCCATTTCCGCCAGACAAATGAAGAAGAACGAGTCACAGGTAAAATCGCGCACCGCGTCGATGTCATCGGTAAGGATGAACGAGTTGCGGTTGATTTTGGCGTGGCTGGCGGGCAGCGGCACCAGATCCGGGCGCATGGCGGGGCGCGCCAGATGGTCCGGCGAATAACGCACGCCGTCATGGAAGTCCTTGAGCGCAATGCGCTGCGGCCAGCCGTCACGCACTATCAGCACGATATTCTGACCGTGCGATTCCATACCGATGCCTTCGGCGTACAGCATGTGGATAATCGGCGACACCGTGACCTGCAACAGTTGTCGGGTCCAGGCTTCCAGCCCGTACTGACGAATCCAGGCATCGATAAACGGCGCCTGCTCGCCGCCGTCGTAACGGTGTTCGACGTGACTCAAACCGTTGAACGGCACCGCCTGCTCGTCCGGCTGCAGATACTGATGGATGCTTTCACGCCAGATCGCGCCCATCACGCCGTAGGCCTGCGCCATACGCGTGGCGGGCAGCGGCTGGGTGTCGAAACTCACGCCGGCGACTTCGCCGAGAATCACGAACTTCAGGTTGCGGGCGGTCTGGTCGGTGTCGATCAACTGCTGCAGCCAGTCGGTAATAATCGGTCCGTTCATTACCGTGTGCCGTGCCAGAATGCGGGTGCTGGAGGTGTTGGTCATGCTCATCGCCAGCTTGACGTAAGGCCGCGTTTTCTCCGTCACGTTAGCCAGCGTGCGGATAGACTGCTGCGCCTGCCAGCGGTCATCGGACGCGCCGAGGTAAATCAGCTCGCCGCTGACCAGCTCCGGATAAAACACCGGCGCAATCACGTTTTTCCACTGCCACGGGTGCACCGGCACCAGTTGGTAATCTTCCGGCTTACGCCCCTGACGCGCCAGCTGTTCGCCAAACGCCTGCCAGCGCGCCGCGCCGAATTCGGTCTGCAGGAAATCGTCCAGATCCAGTTTGGCCGAATGGTTGGCGGACGCCCGCTGCTTCGCCAGCGCCAGCCAGACAATGGCGAAAGGCTGGCCGAACTCCGGCCCCCATTGGGCGTTATCCTGCAGGCTGAAGCCGATGCGCGACTTGTAGCAGGGGTGGTAGCTGTGAGCGTCCATAAAGTGGCGTTCCAGTTCGTCGAAACTGAGCTGATGCGCCGGTTTGCCGGGTTGATAATGTTGCGCCCGCGACTGCAAATCCTTCAGTTGGGTCTGCTCCAGTTCCTGTACAAAACGCGTCAGGAAGGGATTATTCTCCTGCTCGCCCAGCAGTTCTTCCAGCATCTGGTGCAGGTTGGGCGACTGCGCGTCGCCGTCGGGACCGATGCGTCGCACGCTGGCGTAGTCGAGGCGGATCAGACAGAAGCTGTCGCTAAACAGCCCGCTGCACCGGTACTCCACCGGCACCTGCTGCGCATCGCGCCCGGTTATCACAAACTGGCTGTTGCCGTCGCCGATCGGCGTGCGGCGATAAGGCAGCACATCCTCGTACAGCAGCGTCTGCAGCAGCTGTCCGACCACACGCTGTTCCACCAGCTGATAACGCTGCGCATCCATGTGCGGCAGCCACTCGCAGGCGATGTCCTGAAATACGGCGGGGGATAATGTCTCCATGCTATTACCTTGTCAGTGTGTCGGTTGAGTCAGACGGAACGGGCGGCGTCGGTTCGAAACATGACGGCGCCCGGCCTGAAGAAACAGTAGGCTGGACCCCGTCGTGCAGTGACCGCCAGCGCCGGTCACACGTCATTACGGGGCACGACCTAAACATCAGCGCGGCCCTCTGACGCCGGTCAGCGCGTCTGGCGCGCCGGACTCGTCGGAGGCGGCCGCCTCATCGGTTGCCGTGGGAAAACGCAGGGCGCACGGCAGCGCCAGCACGATCAAAATGCCGGTGGCAATAAAGGTTTCGCTAATGGCCGCGGCGCGCACGGCTTCGTGCGCCAGCCCGCTGCCCGCCAGCCGGAATTCGAGGTACAGCGACGCCACCACGATCGCCAGCGACGACACCAGCCGGCGCGAAATGTTGTTCATGGCGGCGCCTTGCGTGACCAACGTTTCCGGCAGCACATTCAGCCCGGCGGTGGTGACCGGCATGTAGGACAGCCCCAGCCCGGCGCCGCGCAGCATCATCCAGCCGAACACCACGCCAATTGAGGTCTGCGCGCCCGCCATGCCTAACCCGATGGTCGCCAGCGCGGTCAGCAATACCCCGGCGCCCACCACCCGCGACGGGCCGTGGCGATCCAGCAGGCTGCCGCCGACCTTGCCGAACAGGCTGGCGAACAGCGCGGTGCACAACAGCGCCAGCCCGGTCCAGATAGCGCTGTAGCCCATCACCATCTGCACCAGCATCGGCAACAGCACCAGGCACTCGAACATCCCGACCGACTGCACCACGGCGATCACCACGCTCAGTCGATAGCCGTGCAGTTGAAAAATACGCAGGTTAAGCAGCGGCTCGCGCTTACGCAGTTCGACGCGCACAAAAGCAATCAGGCAAACCGTAGCCGCCAGCAGCATCAGCAGGTTGAACGGATTCGCCAGCGCCGCGGCATGGTGCAATCGTCCGGCGCCGATCATCAGCAACCCGATGCCGGCGGACACCAGCAGATAACCGGTCATATCGAACGGTTTGCGCTCACCCGGCGCGGTTTTCGGCAACACCACCAGCCCCATCAGCAGCGCCAGCGCCCCAATGGGAATATTCATGGCGAACAGCGCCCGCCAGCTGAACCACTCCAGCAGGATGCCGCCGCACAGCGGCCCCAACGCCGGAGCCAGCATCACGATAGCGCCCCAGATGCCGGTAATACCGCCCCGCTCCTGTTTGGGGTACACCGAAAAAATCAGCGTCAGCGACAGCGGGATCATCAAGCCGCTGGCGATGCCCTGCACCGTTCGGGCGGCGATCACCAGCGAGATGGAATCCGCCATCATCCCCAGCAACGAACCGGTGATAAACAGCGCCACGCCCAGCAGGTAGAGTGGTTTGTTGCCCAGCCGGTGGCCGAGATAGCCGGTCAACGGCATGGTCATGCCCATGCTGACCATGAACGCCGCCACGATCCAGGTGGCGAGCAGCGGCCCGATCTGGAACACCTCGATAAACGCCGGCAGCGCCGGATTGAGCGTACTGTTATTCAGGCTGACGGTAGTGGTGCCGAGCAGCACATTGACCACCACCAGCCAGCGGGGAATAGCGTTATTCCACACGGCGCACCGCTCCGGCCGCATCCACCGTCACGCCGTCGTCAGTGATGAAATACTGCACGGGACGCGGATGACACAGGAAGTCGGCATGAGAAATGTTGTAGCCATAGGCGCCCGCCAGCGGCAACACCAGCAGATCCCCGATGTTGACGTCGGTCAGGCGCTGGTCGCGGCTAAGCACGTCCTTCGGCGTGCACAGCTGACCGACCACCGTCCAGTCGCGCGTTTCCCCGGCCGTCGGCGCCGCTGCCAGCGGCAGATGGACCACCGGATGGTCGTGTCCCTGCGCCACCGGCAGACGGAACTGGTGAGTGCCGCCGCGGCACACCAGAAAATGTTTGCCGTGACTGCGCTTTTTATCCAGCACTTCGATGGCGTAATAACCGCAGTAGGCGCTGATGAAACGCCCCGGCTCGAAGCGGACTATCGGCGCGTCCGGCTGTTGCGCCAGCCGCGTGCGCAGGTAATCGCACAGCGCCGGCCAGTCGAAACGCTCCGGCGTCAGATACGGCACGCCGATGCCGCCGCCCACGTTCAGGTGGGTAATGTGCTGCGGATGCGCGGACAGCGCCTTCCACTGCGGCCAGCGCGTCAGGTAGAGATCCAGCAATTGCTGGTGCCGCGCCACCACCATCTGGTGCGACATCGCGTGGACATGAAATCCTTTCAGTTGCAGATGGCTGGCGTTATCCACCTCGCGCACCGCGTCCGCCAGGTCGGCCTCATCCATGCCGAACGGCGTCGGCGTTCCGGCCATCGCCAGTTTACTGGTCAGCGACGACGCCAGTTCCGGATTGATGCGGATGAACACCGGCTGGACCACGCCATGCTGCTTCGCCCGCTGTTGCAGGCGGGCAATCTCGTGGCGACTTTCCACATGAACCGCTTCCACGCCCTGTTCCAGCGCCAGATCGAAGTCTGAGTCCAGTTTGCCCGGCCCGGAGAACACGAACGGTTTGCGCGTGTCGCAACCGGCCACACGCGCGATTTCACCGCCTGACGAGATTTCAAAGCCATGCACTAACGGCGCGATCGCGTCCAGAATCGGTTTTTCGCTGTTGGCTTTGATGGCGTAATAGAGTTCCACACCCGGCGGCAGCGCCGCCATCACTTCGCTGACGTGTTGGCGCAGCGCCGTCAGGTCGTACACAAACGCCGCCAGCGGGTCGGCATGCTGCTGTTGCAGGCGGACAATCACATCGTGGACGTGCAAAGGCAGCTTAGCCATGCTGCACCTCACCATGCTGTGCTTCGCTGCCGTACTGCACGGCCTTCCCCCAGGGCGACGGCAATCGGACATAGCTGGCCTGACGGTCGGCTTCGGCCGCCAGCCTGACCTTGAGGTTGGTTTTGCACGCCACCGGATGGCCGGCGATCAGTGCGTCCAGCTCCGGCGACGGTTGTTTCAGTTCCCCCTGAATGGCACGCAGTTGCTGTCGCACCCGTTGCCACATCAAGGGCGCCAGATGCGCACGTCCCTGACTCAAGGCCAGAATGGTTTCGGACAGATGATTAATGAACAGGCAGTACATGATGCGATTCCAGCCCTGCTCGCGCGAGTACAGCAGCGACTGACGCACACGGGGATGGATGTCGTCGCTAATATAGCGGGCACCAAGATCGTCGGTCAGCTTCACGCCTTCAAAGTCGCGCAGCAGCACCTGCTGCGGCCGCCCGTGTTGATGCACCAGCACGCTGTTTTGCAGATGCGGCTCCATCACCACGCCGTGATTGAAGAACAGCGACAGCACCGGGCGCAGCAGTTGCGTCTGGTAGTCATCGAACCAGTACAGCAATGCGTTGTCATCCAGCGCCTCGCCATAGTGCGTGCGCAGGAAGGTTTGAATCATCGGCTGCAAATCCACGCCGCGTGCAAACAGCGTACCGGCCATAATGCTGCGATCCGCGCCGGTATGACGGCAGAAATTCTCGCGCAGGATGCCGCCGGTCTGCTCGCGGAACCAGTGTCTGTCCGACTCGCTGGCGGCGACCGGGCTCCAGCTCACCACGCCGGGTTCGGCTGCGGCGACCAGCCCGCCCAGCGTGTCGGCATGCTGATCCAGCAACTGACGGAACAACCGGTCGATCAGCACCGTGCTTTCCAGTTCATACCAGGCGTTTTTGCGCACACAGTTGGTGATGCGCACATTCAGCGAACCTTTGATGAAGTAATCGTGATCGTCGATGAACCAGGTGCGAATAGAGGCGGTCGGGCTGGCGACGCGGCCGCTCTGCCCCAGATCGCGGATCACGTTATCGCGCAACAGCTGCTGCACGCGCTCATCTTGCATAAACAGCTGCGCCTGCACCGGGTGCATACAGATAATGGCGTGCCCTATAGAGGCTGACTGCTGGTCGGCGAACCCCTCCAGCACCTGTTGCGGCGTCAGGCCGTTGGCGCCGATGTGCAATCCGTCCACCGGCACTTCGAACTGATGCAACGCCGCACGGGCCTGGAATTCAGGCGCCCACTGTTCCTGACCAAGATGCGCCGGCCACAGACGCGCTTTGGGCGCGGGGTGGCTGGGGTGGCCGAACCACAAACCCTGTTCGCTCTGCAGATAGTGCTGCAGCGGCGCGTCCGCGCGCTGACGGCCGTTGTGGCTGACAATAGCGCTCACCAGCCGCTGGCTCTGGAGAATCTGCTCGTACAGCTCCGGGTTTTTCCTCCCGGCGATTTGCTCGCATGCGGCCAGCAGGCGTGCGACCAGACGTTCAAAATCGGGGCATTGCCATTCATCCTGCGCCTGGCGCAGGTAAACATCGGACAGGTAATGTTGGCTGCCGAAGGTGTCGCGGCGGTCTACCATGACAAACAGTTGCAGTTGGTCGGGCAAGCCGATCATCATCGGGATGCCCTTCCAGTTTGCACCATCAAAATAGGCCCCCGGCGGGATCCCTTTCATTTCGTCTGGCCATTCATATCGCAAATACCCTTCCGGTATCGCGAACTCTTTGATAAGACAATTCAGTAACCCATGTAAGGCTGCTTTTTCGCTTATCATTGTGGACAAAACATCATGATTTCGGTTGTTCATCTCTGCTCCGTAAGAATAACAATCGGCCGGTGGTGTAGAGCCTATCCCAATAGGGCTATTTCACTTGCCATTTTGGCCCTGGGCAGTGCTCGAAATCCTCACGTACTACGTGTACGCTCCGGTTTCTCCGCGCTGTCCGAGTCCAAACTGGCGGCGCCAATTACGCCTAGTGGGATAGGCTCTTATTTCGTGGCGAAGGTTAAATATCCTGAATAAATCACTGAATAATGCCCCGCCTTACGGCGGGGTTATTATCAGAAGTCAACGCTGTATCCTAATGTCACGGTTCTTCCCCGACCGGAGAAATAACGTAAGGGGTTCACAATCGCACTTTGCGAGTAATACGTGATGTACTCCTTGTCGAACAGATTGGAGACCGCCAGATTAATTTTACCTTTCGGCAATTTATAACCGACGGCGGCATCCACCAGCAGATAACCGTTAAAGTCCTGCTGACGTTTATCCATAATTCTGTCAAAGGCATAATTAGCCTGAATAAAGGATGACCATTGCGGCGTCCAGTTGGCGGACCAGCTGGCGGTCAGGCGATCCGGCGGGATATTCAGCCCGTCCAGCTTGCCGTCCAGACTGCCGTTGCCATCGCTGTCATACCAGCCCTGAATATGGGAATAACCGAGTTTCAGACGGTGATCGTCATTCACCTTGTAACCCAGCGACGTCTCGATGCCATCGATACGGGTTTTCTGACGTTCGCTCTGGAAGGTGCCGCTCACATCCACCACGCGTTCGCCCAGCTTGGATGTCGAGCGGTAGTAGCTCAGCTCAAACTCCACCGGGTCTTTCTGGATCCGCAAGCCGGTCTCAACGTTGTCCGTCACAATCGGTTCCAGCGGCAGCATGCTGACCGATTGATCGGCTTTTCTAATACCACGTAACGTACGGCCCACGTCCGGAATACCGAAGCCCTGCGAGTAGTTGGCGAACAGGCTCAACGGCTGGTAAGGCGTGGTCCACACCGCGCCGACGTTGTACAACGTCTTGTTGAAACTCAGGCGCCCGCCCTGAACATCTACACTGTTATTAGATTTTTGTACGGTGCTGGCCGCCACCGTGCGGAAGCTGTCGATATCCAGACGCGCGTACTCGTAGCGCACCCCGGTGGTGATTTTCAGCGACTCGATCGGCTGGATATCAAACTGCATAAACGGCGACAGATCGGTGTATTTCATCTGCGGCGCGTACAGGCGTTTGGTCAGCCAGAAATCCTGTTTGCCGGTATCGAACAGAGTATCGAACCCGACCGTCGCTTTCAGGTAATCGTCCCAGATATCGTCCTTGGTCAGCGCCACTTTGCTGCCGTAGCGGCTGGAGGTCACCCGCGACTGATCGTACAGCTGATTGAGCGGCGCAATGCGGATATCCTGGAAAGAATCCGAATTATCGGCGCCGAACAGCGACTCGTAATTCTGGTAATACACCAGCGAGTTCAGCTTCATGCCCGCCAGATTGTAGTTATCGTAGGTGGCGCTGGTGGTCCAGACGCTGTTCATCGGCGCATCGCCGACCGGGCGCCCGGATATCGAGGTGGTCGGGATACCGTTATTACGGTCGCCGGCGACGCCTAAATAGTTCATCTTGCCTTTGATCTGATAGCGGTTAAGGCTGAACTGTATCCGCTGGTCGTTATCCAGCCAGTAGCCCACTTTCGCCATCACATCGTAAGCGCGCGAATCCATCAGGTCGCCCTGGGTGTTATCAACCCCGATAGGACGATCTTTCCCGTCCAGGAACAATCCCTGATCTTCGTAACTGACTGAAAACAGGTAATCCAGATACTCTTCACGGCCACTGAATCCGTAGGTGGTTTTGTAGCTCATGGCGTCCGAGCTGACTTTCGTCGGCGAGGTGGTTTCCACGCTGAAGTGCTGGTTGAACGAGCCTGGCTCCGGGCGGCGGGTAATAATATTGATCACCCCGCCGGTCGCGCCGATGCCGTTGCTGGCGCTGGCGCCGTGAATCACTTCGATGCGATCCACCATCGCGAAATCGATGGTGTGCATTTCACGCCCGGTAGGGCGCAACGGGTTGGATTGCGGAATACCATCCACCAGAATCAACGGCGCGCGGCCGCGGAAGGTCTCGCCGCTACCGCTCATTTTCTGACGGCTCGGCGCCATCGACGGCAATAAGTTGCTTAATATCTGGGAAGAATCACTGGTAATTTGTCGCTGCTGTTCGATCTGTTCTTTAGTAATAATCGTCACGACCTGAGGTGAATCTTTTTTCTCGGTATCCGTTCGGGATGCCGTCACCACCATTTCGTTGTCATTTTTGTTTGTGCTGTCTGCTGCGTTAGCCTGTGCAAATAAAAATAATGGCGTCAACGCATATAATGCCCGAACCTTCATTCATTCAACCTCATTATTATCTTCCCAGTAAATAAACGCTGGCGGTTCCGCCAGCATACGTCGTTAATATTATTGTTTAGCCTCAGGCTATATCCGTAATAACGCCGGTTACGTTTTCTTTTTATTATCTCGTCGTCATTATCATTACGGACCATATACTTACCTCTGGCATTATGGATGACGGACTTGCGCCACGGCTTCGATCAACGCGCGCTCGAAGCGCTCCACTACGCTGCGGCACTGCTCCTCGGTAATAATCAGCGGCGGCAGCAGCCTGACCACGTTACCCTGTCGTCCGCCCCGCTCCAGCAACAAGCCCTGGCGGAAGCAGTGCTGTTGAATCGCGACCGCCAGTTCGGCATCCAGCGGATAACAGCCGCCCGCCTGCGTTGGCCGGCGCTCATCCACGACTTCAATTCCCAGCATCAGGCCGCGGCCGCGTACCTGTCCCAGGCAGGGGAAGCGCGTCTGTAACTGGGTAAACTGCTGCTTCAGCCAGTCGCCGCGGGCAGTCGCCTGCGCCGCCAGCTTGTCGCGCAGCAGAATCTCGATGGTGGTTTTGCCGGTGGCCATCGCCATCTGGTTACCGCGGAACGTCCCGGTATGGGTACCCGGTTTCCAGACATCGAACTCGCGGCGAATGCCCAGCACCGCCATCGGCAAGCCGCCGCCCACCGCTTTCGACATCACGATGATGTCCGGCTCGATGCCGGCTTGTTCGAAGGCGAACAGCGTGCCGGTACGGGCGAATCCGGCCTGCACTTCATCCACAATCAGCAGAATGCCGTGACGGCGGGTCACCTCGCGCAGCGTTTGCAGCCAGCTGGCCGGCGCCGGGTTGACGCCGCCCTCGCCCTGCACCGCTTCGACAATGACGGCGGCCGGCAACGACATGCCGCGCTCGACATCCTCAATAAACGTGGTGAAATAGTGGCTCAGCGCCTGTACGCCCGCCTCACCGCCAATCCCCAGCGGGCAGCGGTATTCATGGGGGTAAGGCAGGAACTGGACGCCGGGCATCAGATTCTGCACCGCGTCCTTGGGACCGGTATTGCCGGTGACGGCCAGCGCGCCGTGCGTCATACCGTGGTAGCCGCCGGAGAAGCTGATGATGCCGCCGCGGCCGGTATAGGTTTTCGCCAGTTTTAATGCGGCCTCAACCGCATCCGCTCCCGAGGGGCCGCAGAACTGCAGGCAGTACTGGTTTTCGCCGCCGGGCAGCTGCGCCAGCAGGGTTTCGCAAAAGGCGTCTTTCAGCGGCGTGGTGAGATCCAGCGTATGCATCGGCAGGCCCGACGCCAGAAATTGCTGGATGCTGGCCACCACTTCAGGGTGGTTATGCCCCAGCGCCAGCGTACCGGCACCCGCCAGACAGTCCAGATACGGATTGCCGTCTACATCCGTCACCCACACGCCTTGCGCTTTCTGGATCACCAGCGGCAGTTTGCGCGGATAACTTCGAACATTGGACTCAAACCATCCCTGTCGCTCCAGATAATCTGCATTGGTTCTCTGCACATGATCCGTAACCGCAAACTGTGTCTCTGACATCGTCTTCACCCCCTGTGATATTGATAATGACAACAATTATCATTAACAATAATGACGCTCAAGTGTTATTTAAATGACGGTTTTCATAACCAAATCCTTACAATTAATGACGCTATATTCACTAAATGCATACAGCGCGAGGGTTTTGGCAACACGCTGTCGCCTAAAAACGGGGGAATCGCCGGTAAGATGAAAAAACGATTTTGTGACGCAAATCACAAAATATACGCTAAATAAAATCTGCATTTTGCCGAGAGGCAATTCCAGCGGAAATATGCTGCCAGTGGCGGCGATCTGGCATGGAACAGACGGAATCTGTCGCTATCCGGCATTAGACGGGGCGGTCTGCGATAAAAACCGGTTTTCGCCTCGACAAACCGGTTCGCTGATAAACGCTTTTTGGCAAACGCTGTTGAGAAACAAAAAAGCGGCTTAGCGCGCTGATGTCTCCGACTCAAACAGCGGCAACGGCTTGCCGATGATGTAGCGCCGGCGCAAATGCGCGGACAAGACATCCATCAGCATCACCACCGCCACCAGAATCAGGGTGATGAACATCACCACATCCCAGTTCCACAGTCGCATGTTTTCGGCGTACACCAACCCGACGCCGCCGGCGCCGACAAACCCCAGCACCGCCGCCGACCGCACGTTGGACTCCATCTGATACAGGCTTAGCGCCAGAAAAGTGGGAAACGATTGGGTGAAGATGCCGAAACGGTGTTTTTGCAGGCTGTTGGCGCCGACCGCGCCAAGTCCGCGGCTGGGTGAACGTTCTACCGCTTCATGCCCCTCCGCGTACAGCTTGCCGAGCAGACCGGCGTCCTGCATCAGGATCGCCAGCGCGCCGGACAGCGGCCCCATGCCCACCGCCCGCACGAAAATCAGCCCCCAGATCGCCATGTCGATGCCGCGCAAGATATCCAGCAGACGACGCACCAGCAACGCCACCGGCCGCAACATCGGTTCGTGCATCACGTTGCGAGCCGCCAGGAACGACAACGGCAGCGCCACTATCGTAGCGGTCAGGGTACCGGCGAACACGATGGCGATGGTGATGAATACCTGCGACAGGTAGTAACCGAACGGCCAATCGAGAAAGTCATGCCACACGAACATACGCACAAAATAGCGCCCCAGTTCGCTGAAGCCGCGCAGCCACTGTTCGGCGCTGATGCCGAAAAACGTCAGAAACGCCAGATAGTAAAGCAGCACGGCCGCCGCCATCAGCCCGACGCGCCGCAAGTAGCGGCGTTGCTGGCAGAACAACGCCGGGTGCTGTTGTTTCATCGCGGCGATGTCCGCCGGCGTCAACGGGGTCATGTTCATTTGCCGCCCTCCACCACTTGCCGCCGTAACCGCCCGGACAGCGCATCCAGAATCGAGACCACCACGATGATCAGCAGCATGGTCATGCTGACCTGATCGTAGCGGTCCAGCTTGATATTGGTCATCAGTTCCTGACCGATGCCCCCGGCGCCCACCAGCCCAAGAATGGTGGACTGACGGAAGTTAATTTCCAGCCGCATAAAACTGTAGGACAGCACGATCGGTTTGACCTGCGGCCACAGCCCAAAACGCATACGCTGCAACACGCTGGCGCCACAGGCGGCCAGCCCGCGCACCGGCCGTTCCGAGGCGCTTTCAATCGCTTCATAAAACAGCTTGGTCAGGCAACCGACGGTATGCAGCGCCAGCGCCAGAAAGCCGGGAATAACGCCGATACCGAATGCCATCACGAACATCACCGCCCATGCCAGCTCCGGCATGGTGCGCAGAAACGCCAGCAACGCACGGAGAGTAAAACGCACGCCCGGCGGGCTTTGCGTATTGTTGGCCGCCAGAAACCCCAGCACCACCGACGCCGCGACCGACAGCAGCGTCGCCGCCAGCGCCAGGTTGAGCGTCTCCCAGATCAACGGCAACTGGATATTGAGGCGGTATCCCCAGTAGGCCAGCGAGCCTTCGGTATGGCCGTCGGCGAACAGCAGCGGCCAGTGCAGCACCGGCAGCGTCTCGATCAGGTAGTCAAAAAAGTGGGGAAACGAGGTCCACAGGGTATGCAGATTGAATTCGGACAACGCGCCCGCGCCGATGTACAGCACGACCAGCACCAGTGTCCATATCAGCGACTCGCGCTTCTGCCGTGTGCGTATCCGCTGGTAATAGCGTTCAAAATCAGGGTTCAGCATGAGTTTGGTCTGAATGGTGGAAAAGCGATGATGGGTTTGGAACCGCAACAGTGTGAAAAAATAGGCATCCTGCCTGTGCCGCAGTCCGTCAATGTTGCGCCGTTGCGCACCGCCGGTCGGGAAAACGCCGAGCCTGACGACCCGGCGCGCCGCCCTTAGCGGTTGCCTTTGGTCAGTTCACGCTTCATGGCGATAATGGTTTTGTAATCGTCCACGCTGGCCGGGCCGATGTGCTGTTTGCCGCCCATCGCCTTGATGAAACAGGTATGATCTTCTTTATCCAGCTTGTTCACCGCGGTAATCAGTTTGGCTTTGAAGTCGGCCGGCAACGCGTTGCTCACCAGAATCGGGCCGTTCGGGATCAGCGGCGATTGCCAGATGATGCGAATCTGTTTCATCAGATCCGGGTGGTCCATGCGAATCAGACGGCCGAACGCGCCGCTGGTGTAGCCGGTGTTGTAGTCGCCAATCATCGACGCCCAGGTCACCGCGCCGTCAAACTGGCCGTTCAGTACGCCGAGGATGTCCTGCTCATGCCCGCCGGAGAAGGTGACGCTGGAGAAGAAATTGTTGTACTTGTTATCGACGCTGCCGCCGAATTTCTCTTTAAACGCCTGATTGGGAATCAGGTAGCCGGAGGTGGAATCCGGGTCGGCGAAACCGACCGCCTTACCTTTCAGATCTTCCAGCTTCTGGTACGGGCTGTCGGCCTTAACGATCACCACCGAATGATAGCCGCGCGACTGGTCGACGTCGTCCACCGCGATACCGACGACATCCACCGCGTTGGGATCTTTGATGTATACCGACGCATACGACGACGGCGACATGCTCAACACCAGATCAATCTTTTTGCCCAACAGCCCCTGAATAACCCCGGCATAGTCGGATGAGTTGCGCAATTGGGTATCGACATTCAGCTCTTTATCGAGAAACTGTTTAACGCACTGGTTATCGCCGATCTGCTGAGTCGCGTTCTGACCGCCCAGGATGCCCAGATTCAGCGTTTTCGGTGTTTCCGCGGCGAATACGCTGGCGGACACTACCGCACCGGCCAGCAAGGTGGTCAACGTGAAGGTTTTTTTCATCAGTTTTGCCTATGTTGTCGTTATGCCAAGGTGTGTTGTCGTTATGCCAAGGTGTAGCGATGTGATGTCGAAAAATCCGCTACCCGCGTTAAAACCACCGGGACGCGGGGAGTGCCAAAAAGGGAATCAGTGCACCGGCTGCAGATCGTCGCCGTACAGGGTACGCAGCAGGCTGTCGGTCAGTTCTGACGGCGGGCCGTCAAACAGGATGCGCCCCTGGGCGATGCCAATAGCCCGGGTGCAGTATTCTTTCACCAGCTCGACCGAATGCAGGTTCACCACGACGGTGATGCCGTTGTCGCTCACCTGTCGTAGTACGTCCATGATGCGGCGGGTGTTTTTCGGGTCGAGCGACGCCACCGGCTCGTCGGCCAGCAGGATTTTGGGGTTCTGCATCAGCGCGCGGCAGATAGCGACGCGCTGCATCTGGCCGCCGGACAGGTTTTCCGCCCGCTGCAACGCATGCGGCAGCAGGTTCATCCATTGCAGCAGCCCAATGGCGTGCGCGCGATCCTCATCGGAAAACAGTTTGAAGAACGACTTCAGGGTGGAGGTCCGGCTCAGGCGGCCCAGCAGTACGTTGGTCAGCACATCCAACCGCGGCACCAGACAAAAATCCTGAAAGATCATGCCGCATTCGCTGCGCCACTGGCGCATCTGCCGGCTGCTGAAACGCAGAATGTCCTGCGTGTCGCCCTGCCCGCCATCGTGCTGGGCAGGATAGCGCAGGATTTGCCCTTCGCTGGCCGGAATAGTGCCGTTCATCACGTGCAACAAGGTGGACTTACCGGCGCCGGAACGGCCGATCACCGCCACCATCTCGCCGGCGTGCAAATCAAAACTGAGGTTCTCCAGCACCCGTTTCTGCTGACCGGAATAGGCCTTACACAGCTGACGCACCGACAAAATGGTCTGCTGCGGTTGCGTCTGGAAATGATGTGCGCGCAGTGGAGTAGCGCTTTCGGATGCCAACAGTGCCTGTGCCATGAGTTTCGTCATCGTTTAGTCAACAATATGGACGTTATTAAGCGCAGCGCAGATGAATACCTGATGACAGCTTTGTGATTAAAAAATGAACTCACGGACATTCCACCTCGCCTCATAACCGTTTCTGTCGCCGCTTTCGATGAGGGAATTTACGCCGACTCCCCGAAGCGCATTCTGAGCGCGTCGACAACGCTTTTAATTTTAACGGTCTGCCGCCGCCCTGCCGGCACCAGCACATGCATAGGGCGAGCAGGTCCTTCATACTCAGGCAACACCTGGACAAGACGCCCTTGCCGGATTTCTTCGCGCAGCACATCTTCTGGACCTAACGTGACGCCATAACCCTCTATCGCAGCATGTAGCAACGCCTTCCAGTCATTTGAGCGGAACCGGCCTTGCGGCCTGACGTCTTCGGTCTTGCCCGCTCGATGGAACACCCAACGGCAAGGGGCGGCGGGTGACCATATTCCGTAAACGAGGCAGGCGTGATGTGCAAGCTCAGCCGGTACTGCCGGTAAACCTTCGCGCGCGACATAGTCTGGCGAGGCACAGGCGATTAAACGGTAAGGCCGCAGCGGCCACGCCAGCATTGAACTGTCGGCCAGTTCACCGATGCGAATGATGACTTCAAAACCCTCTTCAATCGGGTCGACCAGACGATCACTCAACGTCAGTTCCACCTGCGTATCCGGATAATTTCCGAGATAGTGTGTAAGAAAAGGGGCCAGAGTATACGAGCCAAAGGTCACCGGCGCGTTTACCCGAATAACACCGGAAGGTGTGGCCTTCATGTCCAGCACAATGGCATCGGCGGCTTCTGCTTCAGCCAGTACCATCCGACACCGTTCGTAATAACTGCGGCCAATATCGGTCAGACTCTGGCGGCGCGTGGTGCGATTCAGCAATCTGACGCCGAGCCGTGCTTCCAGCCAGGCCACATGTTTCGCCACCATTTGCGCAGAGAGACTCAACGCCTCGGCTGCCGCTGCAAAAGAGCCAAGCTCCGCCGCCTTCACAAAAACGTTCATGCTGGTCAGCCTATCCACCATTCCCTCCATTTTGTTGTTTATTTATGTTTTATATTGCGCTTTATCTCCGATTTGTAGGGAACTATTTTCTTGTTATCTCAACACGAAAAAGGAAAAAACGATGAAGATTGGCATTATTGGCGCAGGTTTCGTCGGACGGGCAATAGCAACGCTGGCCATTAAAAACGGCCATCAGGTGATGCTCAGCAACTCACGCGGCCCACAGACGCTGTTCAGTCTCCGGCCAATGGTTGGCTGTGACGTTGGCACCGCCACCGAAGCCGCCATTTTTGGCGATGTCGTCGTCATCGCGGTTCCCCTCTCGGCTATCAGCCAGCTTCCTGTCGCGGAACTACGGGGAAAACCGGTGGTGGATGCCGTCAACTACTATCCTGAACGCGATGGGCAAGTTGAGGCGCTGGACAGACTGGAAACCACTACCAGCGAGCTTCTGGCCGGCTATTTGCCCGGCGCGCTGATAACAAAAGCATTTAACGCCATCCCCATGACACAGCTTGAAAGTGACGGGCTTCCCTCTGGCGCGCCGACGCGCCGGGCGCTACCGCTTGCCGGAGATGATGCGACAGGTAAACGGCTGGTCACCGAACTATACGAAGCTTTTGGTTTCGATGTCGTTGACGCAGGTGCTCTCGCCGAAGGATGGCGCTTTGAGCGGGGAATGCCGACTTATTGTGTACGGATGACAAAAGAGACGCTGAGCACAGCACTCGATAATGCTCAACGCAGTGACGTCGCTGTTTCCGGCAGATGACGCCGCAGCAATACCGCGACACGGGCACGCCGCAACATATTCCGGCTTAGACCTATCCGGTCGACTGATTTCTGAGCGGGAACTGACGCTATCTTCCCGTCTCAGCTTATTCAGTTGCGGTTTTCGTCGCTACACGTTGATCCATGCCCCATCGGCCGCCGCGCGCACCCCGTCCGGCAGGTCGTTTAGCATCAGCCAGGCGTCGGTTTCGTGGCTGACGTGGGTCAGCCAGGTTTGCGTCGGCCGCAGCTGTTCGCGCACCCGCAGCACGGTGTTGAGGTCGCTGTGGTTGAGCGGCGGCCTATCCCGCGGCGGCTGGGTGCAGTCCATCACCATATGATCGAGCCGTTTGCCGCGCAGGAAATCCAACGTATCGTCCGGCAAACCGCAGGTGTCGGTCAGGTAGGCCACGCTCTGCCCGCCATGTTCCAGCAGATAGCCGAAGGTGGGTTTGGAATGATTGAGCGGCAGCGCCGTGACCCGCAGCGCCCCCATCGTTACCGCCTGAAACGGCGTCATCGCCGGCTGGAAATCAAGCCGACGCGGATGCTTGTACAGGTCGTCGCATCCCTGTTCATCCGGCGGCCCGAACACCGGGATGCGATCGCCGATGCCCCAGCGCAGCGAAAACAGCCCCTGCACATGGTCGACATGGTAGTGCGTCAGCAGGATGCGACGAATCTCGTTGACGCCAAAGCGCTGCTCCAGTTGCGTGACGCCGGCGTCCAGCAGCGTCGCCTCGCCGTCGCACCGAACCAGCATGCTGCTCGGTCCGCGCCGAAAGCGCGGATCCAACCGCGCCCGCTCGCAGGCGATACACTCACAACCGGTCAGCGGCACCTGCTGCGCGTCGCCGGTCCCCATAAACATTAGCTCCATAACATTAGCTCCACTTTTGAGGCTGTTAACAAACGGCCGTGTTGTTTTGTTATTGGCGAATAGATGTCAACGCCGTGAAATGTTTCGTGCGTGATGACCTCAATGATCTCTTTGTAACGTCATCGCACGCACGACAAGGAGAGGCTCATCGCCGCCTCTCCTTGACCTCTGGCTGGTGGCTAAACTGTGGCGCTACGCGCTACCTTCGGCACTCGACTTCGCTATTCGGGCCGCCCGTGACGCGTTTACTCGCCCCATACCTGGGGCTCGCCCTACGGGCCAGCGTAAACGCTGTTCAAAAACGCTCCCGGCGTTTTTGTCAGACGCGGCACGGGCTTTCGCAGCATCCATGCTGCTCACCCGGCGAAGTCGCCCACCTCAGCACAGTTTTTGACGCCGGAAAAAAACACTCCCCCCGGGCTAAAGGGGGGTATCAGCAATCTCGTTTTTCAGCCGCTAACAGGGTGTGAAACGCCAGCAGCGTTTGCGCCAGCGCACCATCGTTATTCAGTCGCCGGCACGCCGCCGGAACCGGCATGGCGTCAGCCCGCTGCAACCGCTGCGCGATCGCCGCGTCATCTTCCCGCCCGCGCTGACGCAAACGCTGCGCCAGCACCTCCGGGGATACCTGCAGGCACACCGGCAATAAGCGGTCGCCGTAGCGCGTTTGCGCCTGCTGATGATGAAAGCGCGATCCATTGACCACCACATCCAGCCCGGCGGACAGCCACAGGTCGATTTCAATGCCGATGCCATACTGATAGTGGTGCGCCTGCCAGTGCAATGCGAACAAACCGCACTCACGGCGCTGCGCGAACTCCGCGTCGCTCAGCGCAATATGGTTTTCGCCGCCGGCCTGCGCCGGGCGGGTAATGTAGCGATGCGCCACCAGCAGGCGCGGCGGATTCGTCTGCCGCAGGGCATCCAGCAGGGAATCTTTACCGGAGCCGGACGCGCCGGTCAGCCAGATTAGCCGCGCCATCAGAACACCTGTCGCCCCTGCGCCCACACCTGACGAATCCGTACCTGACCGTGCGAGTGGTGCGCCAGCACCAGATCGGCGCGCAGCCCGTCGGCAATCCGCCCCCGATCGTCTAACCCGACCGACTGCGCCGGATTAGCGCTGACCATCGCCACCGTCTGCGGCAACGTAAACGGATTACGCTCATCCGTCGCCAGGCGAAACGCCGCATCCAGCAGGCTGGCGGGGTAATAGTCGGATGACAGAATATCCAGCAGCCCCTGCTCCGCCAGATGGGACGCCGCCACGTTGCCGGAGTGGGAGCCGCCGCGCACGATATTGGGCGCCCCCATCAGCACCTTCATGCCGCTGGCGTGCGACGCCTGCGCCGCCATCTCGGTGGTGGGGAATTCGGCGATCACGCTGCCCAGCGCCAGCGATTCATGCACATGCGCAGCGGTAGCGTCGTCGTGGCTGGCCAGCGCGATGCCGCGCTCGCGGCAATGCGCGGCAATCGCCAGCCGGTTCGGCGTCGACCAGCGTTCGGACAGCGCCCGCTGTTCGGTTTCAAACGCATCCATCTCGGCATCGTTCAGGTGGTATTTGCCCTGATAATACTCGCGGTATTTTTCCGGCGTGGCGAACTGCCGCTGCCCCGGCGAGTGGTCCATCAGCGACACCAGCGCCACTTCCGGCGTGTTCATCAACGCTTCAAACAGCGGCAAGGTGGTGTGGTGCGGCAATTCGCAACGCAGGTGAATCAGATGCTGCGCCCGGTTCACCCCCAGTTGCTGGCTGTGAACGATGGCGTCGATCATGCGACGCAGGTTATCGAGCCGGTGGCCGCCGTCGCGTACATCGCCTATCGCCACCGCATCCAGCACCGTGGTGATGCCGCTGGCGACGATCAGCGCATCGTGGCTGCTCATCGCCGAATGCGCCGGCCAGTCGACATTCGGGCGCGGCATGAAAAACTTGTCCAGATTGTCGGTATGCAGCTCCACCAGCCCCGGCAGCAGCCAGCCGCCTTCGCCGTCCAGCGCCTGCGGCAGTTGACTGGGGGTGGAGGAAAAGGCCTCGATCGCGCCGTTGCGCCAGGCCAGCGATCCGCTGACCACCTCATCCTGCAACACCAACTGTACGTTATTGATGATCCGGGTAGTATCGCTGCTCTGAGTCGTCGCGCTCATGGCGTGAGCTCCTGCGTTACGGGCGTCATGTGATGCAGGCGGTCCGCCACCCGGGCGCGCACCTGCGCATCGTGGAAAATGCCGACCACCGCCGCGCCGCGGGCACGCGCTTCCTCCACCAGCTCCACCACCGCGTCGCGGTTGGCGGCGTCCAGCGAGGCGGTCGGTTCGTCCAGCAGCAGCAACGGATAATCGGCGATAAACCCGCGGGCGATGTTGACCCGCTGCTGCTCGCCGCCGGAGAAGGTGGCGGGCGCCAGCGTCCATAGCCGGCGCGGGACATTGAGCCGGGTCAGCAGCGCGTCGGCGCGCGCTTCGCATACCGCCCGGTCTTCGCCGCGCTCCAGCAACGGCTGCATCACCACCTCCAGCGTCGGAATGCGCGGGATCACCCGCAGAAACTGGCTGACCCAGCCGATGGTGTCGCGCCGTACCGCCAGCACCTGCCGGGCCGGGGCGGTCACCAGATCGACCCACGCCTCGCGGTGGCGCACCCAGACATGACCGCTGTCCGGCTGATAGTTGGCGTACAGCGAACGCAGCAGCGTGGACTTACCGCTGCCGGAATGGCCGTGCAGCACCACGCATTCGCCGGCGGCCACCGTCAGGCTGGCCTGATGCAACACCGGCAGCCGGGCGGCGTGCTGGTTGTGCAGTACAAAAGTTTTACTCAGATTTTCCACGCGCAGAACCGTCATGGACGTGCCTTCGGTTGTCATGTTTCACCTCATCGCCATTCACGCTTATCCCAACACCGACGACACCAGCAACTGGGTGTAAGGGTGATGAGGATCATCCAGCACCCGGTCGGTCAGGCCGCTTTCCACTACCCTGCCCTCGCGCATCACCAACAGCCGGTGCGCCAGCAGACGCGCCACGCCGAGGTCATGGGTCACGATCACCACCGCCAGACCGAGGTCGCGCACCAGCGTGCGCAGCAGATCCAGCAATCGCGCCTGCACCGACACATCCAGCCCGCCGGTAGGTTCATCCATGAACACCAGCTTCGGATGGGTCACCAGATTGCGGGCGATCTGCAACCGCTGCTGCATCCCGCCGGAAAAGGTGGTGGGCAGGTCGTCGAGCCGGGACAGCGGGATCTCCACATCCTGCAGCCACTGACCGGCCTGACGACGAATATCGCCATAGTGACGGGCGCCGACCGCCATCAGCCGTTCGCCGATGTTGCCGCCCGCCGACACGCGGGGACGCAGGCCATCCAGCGGATGCTGATGCACCACGCCCCACTCGGTGCGCAGCAGGCGGCGGCGATCGCTTTCGCTCATGGCGTACAGCGAGCGGCCCTGGTAGTCAATCTGCCCGGCCTGCGGCGTCAGCCGGGCGGAAATCGCCCGCAGCAACGTGGTCTTGCCGGAACCGGACTCGCCGACGATGCCCAGCACTTCGCCGGGGTACAGATCGAACGACACCTCGCTGAACCCCTTGCCGGGCGCGTACAGGTGGGTCAGGTTGCGTACCTGCAACAGCGGCGTCTCGTCGTCGCGGCCAGCGGGGGCGCCCGCAACCGGCACGACAGCCTGATCCACGCCAGCCTGATTAATGTGATTCATGGTGCCCGGCCTCCTGACGCTCGCGGCAATAATCGGTATCGGAACAGACGAACAAGCGAGTGCCCTGATCGTCCATCACCACCTCGTCGAGATAACTGTCGTGCGAACCGCACAGTGCGCAGGGCTGGTCCCAGCGCTGAACGCTGAACGGGTGGTCGTCAAAATCGAGGCTTTCCACCCGGGTATAGGGCGGCAGGGCGTAAATGCGCTTCTCGCGCCCGGCGCCGAACAGTTGCAGCGCCGGCATCATGTGCATCTTCGGATTGTCGAATTTCGGGATCGGCGACGGGTCCATGATGTAGCGGTCGTTCACCTTGACCGGGTAAGCGTAGGTGGTGGCGATGTGGCCGAAGCGGGCGATGTCTTCGTACAGCTTCACCTGCATGATGCCGTACTCCTCCAGCGCGTGCATTTTGCGTGTTTCCGTCTCACGCGGCTCGATAAAGCGCAGCGGTTCGGGGATCGGCACCTGATAAATCAGGATTTGGTCTTCGCGCAGCGGCGTTTCCGGGATGCGGTGCCGGGTCTGGATCAGCGTGGCGTCTACCGTACGTTCGGTGACGGCGGCTTCGCTGACCCGCTGGAAGAAACGGCGGATCGACACCGCGTTGGTGGTGTCGTCGGCCCCCTGATCGATGACTTTCAGCACGTCGTCATCGCCGATCAGGCTGGCGGTCAGTTGTATGCCGCCGGTGCCCCAGCCGTAGGGCATCGGCATTTCCCGCCCGCCAAACGGCACCTGATAACCGGGGATCGCCACCGCTTTGAGGATGGCGCGCCGAATCGTGCGTTTACTCTGTTCGTCCAGATAACCGGGGTTATATCCGCTCAGCGTGTTCATCGCGCTCCTCCTGCGGTGACTGGCGCAACTGGCGCAGCAGCGCCAGTTCGGCCTGAAAGTCGACGTAATGCGGCAACTTGAGGTGGGAGACGAAACCGGCCGCCTCGACATTGTCCGCGTGCGACAGCACAAACTCTTCGTCCTGCGCCGGGCTGCCGACCGGCTCCTGATAGGCCGGCGCCTGCAATGCCCGGTCCACCAGCGCCATCGCCATCGCCTTGCGCTCGGCGCGGCCAAACACCAGCCCGTAGCCGCGGGTAAAGTGCGGCGGCTCATCCTCCGGCACGGTAAAACCGTTGACCATCTCGCATTCGGTCAACAGGATGTCGCCGATTTCCAGCGCAAAGCCCAGTTCTTCCGGCTCGATCTCCACCGTGACATAACCGGTGCGAATCTCGCCGGCGAACGGATGGGTGCGGCCGTAACCACGCTGGGTGGAATAGCCCAGCGCCAGCAGGAAACCTTCGTCGCCGCGCGCCAGTTGCTGTAACCGGGCGCTGCGCGGCATCGGGTAGGCGGGCGGATCGCGGGTGATATCCAGCGGCTCGCCGCCGTCGTCATGTTCGGCCGCCGCCAGCCCTTCCGCCGTCATCATGGCGAACATGTGCGGGCAGTGGTCCGCCAGCGGTTCCTGCGCCTTTGGCGCGAGCGGCGGCTCGCCTTCCGCCAGCAGGACAAAATCCAGCAGCCGGTGGGTATAGTCATAAGTGGGGCCAAGCACCTGCCCGCCGGGCAGATCCTTGTACACCGCCGAAATACGCCGCTCCAGCTGCATGCGGCCGGTATCCAACGGCAGGCTGTCCGCCAGCCGCGGCAGCGTGGTGCGGTAGGCGCGCAGCAGAAAAATCGCCTCCACCAGGTCGCCGCTGGCCTGCTTGATCGCCAGCGCCGCCAGTTCCCGGTCGTAAATACCGCCTTCGGTCATCACCCGATCCACCGCCAGCCCCAGTTGCTGTTCAATCTGCGCCGCCTGCACCTCTGGGAGCCGGGTGTCGCCGCGCCGCAGGTTAGCCTGTAACTGATGAGCGGCCTCAATGGCTTTTTCGCCCCCTTTCACCGCGACATACATCAGCACACCTCCACATGCGTAGTGCGCGGCAGCGCCATCAGCGTGCCGCCGCAGGTAAAAATGAAGTCCAGCCCGGCGGGAAACGGATGCGGGCGCTGTTCCAGATAATCCCGCACGCTGGTGGGCAGCTGCGGCGCAATCATGCGCGCTTCGGCAATCCCCGGACCAGTCAGGCGCAAGGCGCGTCCGCCGCCCAGCGCGGGCACCTCCAGCACCAGCGTGACGCTGTTTTCCGGTGCCATCTCGTCGCCGGCGGTAAAGCCGTCCAGCGACAGTTCCCGGCTGACCGGCAACAGCGCGAACGCCGCCGCCTCGCGTTCCACCAGCTTCACGCCGGTGTGAAACCGCAGGTTGGTCAACAACGTCTCCTGCGACAACGCCGGGTCCAGCCACAGCGGCGTTTCGCGGTCCATCAGCGTCAGCGCCACCGCGGTGGCGGACGGCGATAAGCCATCCCAGCCGATATCGTGATTCAGCGACACCACCACGCCCGGTTCGCTCATCGCTTTAAGAATGCGGCGAAAGGCGTACTGCGCATCGCGCCAGGGATGGGAAAATCCTGCCAGTAGCGTCATGTGTTATCTCCTCGCACCAGCGTAAAGAAATCGACCTTGCTGCTGGCGATTTCCCGCGCCCGTTGCTGACGCAGCTCGTCACGGGTAGCGGCCAGCGGCACGATCAGGTGTTGGTAGAGCGCGCTTTGCGTCCCCTGTTGTTGCAGCAGGGCGTCGATTAACGCGCACAGTTCGGCGTGAGGCTTGTTACGGCCGGTGACGTAGCTGTAGCCGCAGGTACCGTCTTCCAACCGCACCACCGCGCGGGTGACGGTGACATCACCCAGCACGAAGCGATTGCCGGTAGCGCCGATACGCGCCTGCAAACGAGCCAGCCCGGTTTCAGGCGCCCGTAGCGTTTGCCAGACCGGATGCAGACTCAGCGGTTGCCAGTGGCGCCGCAGTTGATCCGGGTCGCTGTGCGCCAGTACCGACAGCCAGCGTTGCCTTGCGGTTTGGGTTGCCATTCAGTGCTCCATTGTCAGTTCGATCATGTCGGCGCGCGCCAGACTGACGGAGTACTCCGCCACCCGGCCGCTGCCGCTACAGATATTGAGCGTGCGAATGCACATCAGCGGGGTTTGCCGCGCCACTTCCAGCAATTGTGCTTCTTTCGCCTGCGACGCCCGGGCGCTGATGCGGGTCTGGCGACGGGTCAGGGATTGCTGTAGTTCGCGGGCCAGAAAATCGTGCAGCGAGCCGCTGGTGAAACGCTGTAACGACGGCCACCATTTCAATTCCGGCAGGTAGTGATCGATCACCGATACCGGCACGCCGTTGACCCGACGCAGGGTGCGCAGGTGGATCACTTCATCGCCCTCTTCCCGCCCCAGCGCCGCCGCCACCTCGGCGTTGGCCGGGCGCAACACCGCCAGCAACCGCTCGCTGGTGGGATGGCTGCCCTGCTCCAGCAAGTTCTGGCTGAAACGCGCCTGCGCATGCAGCGGATAGTCATAGGGACGCATCAGCACCAGAATGCCGACGCCATGCCGACGCTGTACCAACCCTTTGTTGACCAGTTCGTCCACCGCTCGCCGCAGCGTATGGCGATTAACCTCGTAGTGCGCCGCCAGTTGCTGCTCGGACGGCAGATAGTCGCCGCAGCGGTAGACGGTGCGCAGTTCTTCTTCCAGCCGGGCGGCGATGGCCTGATACACAGTGGTAGGATGTCTAGATATCATGTCCATAAAAAAACTCCTGCTCGCAGGGAGCCTTTCCGGGCGGACATTCGCTCACGGATCGGTTAGCCACGAAGCGCGACCGGAGTGCTGCCAGCGGGCAACGCGGTACATCGCTTCAATCAGGGGGATTGGCGATTATGTTGGCAAAGCTGTGTGACAGACTGGCGAAGCGTGGATGACGAAATAGTGAAGGAAAAAGGACAGGTGGTGAGGCGGAGAGACTTGAAAAAAATCGGTAATAGAGGAAAAAGACTTACTCTTTCTATTAACTCATAAACGAATGTTTTATATCCCTATTGTATTTTCACTACAATTACCATCAAGCAGCAAAAATAAAATAAAATCATACCACCTGAGAAATTCACATTGAAATAAAATTCATTTAGAAATAACATCTCTAGGAATAAAAAACAACAACTCAATCAATAAGGATGTTAATTATGTCTCATGTTATTTATCTAACCTTAGAGGGTGACCAACAGGGGTTAATATCATCCGGGTGCTCAACACATGACTCGATTGGAAATAGATATCAATCTGGACATGAAAATCAAATTCAGGTTCTGGGACTTAACCACGCAATTACCAGAGAACAAAACATTGCTCACCATCCAATACAACTCATTAAGCCGATTGATAAATCCTCACCTTTGCTGGGTGTATCGATAACGTCCAATGAGTCCCTCACAGCGACATTCTTTTTCTATAGAACAAATATAGCGGGACAATTAGAAGTATTTTATGAAATTAAGCTCGCAGATGCCAGAATTGTTGATGTATCTTCAACCTATCCTCACTCTATCAACAACAACGATGCCATTCCATATGAGAAGATCCTACTAAAATATAAATCAATTTCATGGTCACACAAAACAGCCGGGACTTCGGGATATAGCATATGGAATGAAAATCCCCTTTAAGATCAAGCCAGGTGTTACAATCACACCTGGTTATTTTCTATACCAAACGCAAGTCAAAACCATTGCAGTGAATCCTAATGTTAACCGCCCCCAAATATCTGGAAAGAACTCTAATGTGATAACAGAACACATTACGATAAGAATAACAGGGATAACGCCCCATAAAATATCACTAGCGAGCCCCATTAAAAACTTAATAATATACCTAATCACATCAATCACCATTTGATAAATCTAACAATGTTAAAGCCGCTTCCTCGTCCGTTCTGATTTTCTTTATGCGATTTATATGTTTGGAAAAAGCTGGTTCAACAACGAAATAAACCATTTCCAACCTCTCAGAGTATAGAGCCCAATAAAATTCCGGGAACTCTCGCTTTAGTCTATCTGCGGATACAGAAGCATGTTCGACATTTCCATATAATGTAAATGCAAAAATAGATATATTAGAAAACGACTGAAGTCTTCTTCTGACTACCATATTGAAGTAGAGCTGCTCTGATAAAACTTTAGCTATAGAATATGCAATCGCCGTTTTTGTCACACCAGTAAATATAAACTTAGATGTATGTTTTAGTAAAATCTTATATACCGCATCAAAATCTCTATTCTTTAAAATCTCATTGACATATAATTCTGTTATTCTAAATATAGCATTACCTTCTTTTACAACCCTCCATATGTTCTTAGCCATCCGGGTATCTTCAACGTTGATTTTTTCATTCACATCTTCATAGCCTTCAAAAAAAACAGAAGTTCTCCAGATGAGCCTCTTAGCACCAACCTCGATTGTTTCAACGGTATCCTTTGCAATATCACTCAATGCTTTTCCTGTATGATCAGCATTCAATGCCAAGTTTTTTTCGGCTTCTAACTTCTGCTGTAAGTACCGATCCATGTAATTCATTACTGTAATCCCTGTTAATGTCAGTTGTTGAGCTTCCCGAGATTTAAAAGCATTAACTCTAAATTTTATAGTAAAAACCATGTAATTACCACTATTATAACTACACCATTGTAACATCAGTTAATACTATAAATCACGTTTGATATTTTTATTTGAAACAGTTTTCTTTATCTCTCCCAATATAAGTGAATAAAATGCAGAAAATCAGCAACAGCACATCAAGCATCGTCATGATCTTTTGCCTGTTACCGTGGCAGGTTACGTTAGCGAATACCGTTCATTTTCCTGATGACGTGCAACGTTTTTTAGATAACGCGGAGGAATGCCAATATTTCTCCGGAGAGTGGGACAGCGCGCTGCCTAAATCACGCCAGCGGGGCATTGAGCGGAAAGTGGATAAATACTGCAAGCCGGCGAAAAAGCAGCAGAACGAACTCAGACATAAGTACAAAGGAAATCAGCAGATAGCAGACAAACTCAGCGAATATGATTTTTAATTTCGCTTCAATACCCGACAGATTTGCCAAAAAAAAGCCAGTCGAATAATCAGACTGGCTTAACGTATCGGCTCAGCACCGGGCTGAACGCATAAGGGTGGGTGTTCACTGGAGTGCGAGTTCCTTATTGATAGGTTTGGGTTTGGCGTCATCCACACCGGTTGCCCGTAGCCTCGCCAGCGCTCGTTCCGCCTCCTGCAGTACGTGCTGACATTGTTCGTGGGTGATGGTCAACGGTGGTTCGATGCGAATCGACTTGGCGTTGTTCAGCGTGCCCGCCACCAGCACCCGGCGCTGGAACAGTTCGCTGGCAAAGGCATAGCCAATCGCGTTTTCTTTAAATTCAATTGCCTGCAACAGCCCTTTACCGCGCGCTTCCACGATCAGGTCCGGGTACGCCGCCGCCAGCCGTTGCAGCCCGGCCAGCAAAAACGCCCCCTGACGCGCCGCCTGCTCCGCCAGATTGTCGCGCAACAGCACGTTGACCGTCGCCAGCGCCGCCGCGCAGGCCAGCGGGTTGCCGCCAAACGTGGTGGTATGCAGGAACGGGTTGTCAAACAGCACCGAAAACACCTCTTCGGTGGCGACCGTCGCGCCAATCGGCATTACGCCGCCGCCGAGCGCCTTGGCCAGACAGAGGATATCCGGCTGTACGCCATAGTGCTCGCAGGCGAACATCTTGCCGGTGCGCCCCATGCCGGTCTGCACTTCATCCAGAATCAGCAACGCGCCAATTTCATCGCACAAGGCGCGAACGGAGGGCAGATACTGCTCGGGCGGCACGATTACCCCGCCTTCGCCCTGAATCGGCTCCAGAATCACCGCGGCGATGCCTTCGCCGTTGCGCTGACACTGTTCGACTTTCTGCCGCATAGCCTGAATATCGCCAAACGCCACGTGGTGGAAATCCGGCAATAACGGCATGAACGGGCGACGGAACACCGGCTTGGCGGTAGCGGACAACGCCCCCAGCGACTTGCCGTGGAACGCGCCGTGGGTGGCGATGAAGCTGAACTTGCCGCGCGGAGACTGATAGGCTTTCGCCAGCTTCAGCGCCGCTTCCACCGACTCGGTACCGCTGTTGCTAAAGAAGCTGTACTTCAGCTTGCCGGGCGTGATGGCCGCCAGCGTTTTCGCCAGCATGGCGCGCAGCGGGTCCAGCAGTTCCTGGCTGTGCAGCGGCTGTTTGGACAGCTGTTTTTCCACCGCCGCCACCACCGTAGGGTTACGATGACCGACGTTGAAAATGCCATAGCCGCCAAGACAGTCGAGGTATTCATTGCCCTGCGTATCAAGCAGCGTGTTGGGGCCGCTGGCGCGCCATTCTACCGCACCGTAGCTGCCACCGGAGGTGACGGATTTTCTGTACTCCAGAAAACCGGGATTGACGTATTCACGAAAAGCGTTAAGGGTTTCATGGTTGAGCGCCGCCATCGCGTCGGCGGATAGGGTATCGCTCATAATCAAGTCAAGGGCCTGCTGAGAACACTCTAGCGGGTTAAGATGTGACAGTGGTCTGGACAAAATGAGCTCCTTGGGGGTGAGGTATCACGTGATACCAATTTAAGTAATGCATATAACGCACCACTTGCCCACCCGATTTGGAAATCACGATTTCCTCCTGCCATTGTCTATTTTTGAAACACTTTATAAACAAAATAATATATTTCGTATCACCCCCTGCCGTTAGCAGCCTTATAAAGAGCAAAAAACGCTCAAAAAACAAGGCGGACGCACTATTGCTGTGCAATCCGCCCCAGCACCGGGCACTTTTTCGTCACCGGTCCATACTCGTCATACCGTCAATGACGGATCATGACGTGCCGCACCACGGTGTAATCCTCCAGACCGTAGACAGACATGTCCTTGCCGTAGCCGGACAGCTTCTGGCCGCCGTGCGGCATCTCGCTCACCAGCATAAAGTGGGTATTGACCCAGGTGCAGCCGTATTCCAGGCAGGCGGCGACGCGATGGGCGCGACCGATGTCGCGGGTCCACACCGAGGACGCCAGCCCGTAGCGTGAGTCGTTAGCCCACGCCACCACCTGCGCTTCGTCGTCAAACGGCGTAATGGAGATGACCGGGCCAAACACTTCCCGCTGGACGATTTCGTCCTCCTGCCGGGCATCCGCCAGAACCGTGGGCTGAAAATAGTAACCGCCGCCGGGCACCCGCTCCCCGCCGGTGATCAGCCGAATATGTGATTGCGCGCGGGCGCGATCGACAAAACCGGCGACCCGCTCCAGTTGCTCGGCGGTAATCAGCGGCCCCAGTTCGGTGGCAGGGGCGTCGGGCGCGCCAATCTTCAGGGTAGCGACCGCTTCGCCCAGCTTCGTCACCAGTTGTTCATACACCGGGCGCTGCACATACAGGCGGCAGGCGGCGGTGCAATCCTGCCCGGCGTTGTAAAAACCGAAACTGCGAATACCATCCACCACCTGCTCCAGGTCGGCATCGTCAAACACAATCACCGGCGCCTTGCCGCCCAGTTCCATGTGGGTGCGTTTTACGCTGGCCGCCGCATTACCGATGATATGCGAACCGGTGGCGATCGAACCGGTCAGCGATACCATGCGCACCCGCTCGTGGCCGGTCAGCGCATCACCGATTTCTCGTCCCTGTCCGAACAAAATATTGACCACGCCCGGTGGGAACAGGTCGGCCAGCAGGCTGGCCAGATACAGCGTCGTCAGCGGCGTTTGCTCCGCCGGCTTCAGCACCGCGCAGTTCCCCGCCGCCAGCGCCGGGGCCAGCTTCCACGCCGCCATCATCAGCGGATAATTCCAGGGGGCGATAGAGGCGACGACGCCGACCGGATCGCGGCGAATCATTGAAGTATGCCCTTCCAGATACTCGCCTGCCGCCGAACCGTTCAGGCAGCGCGCCGCCCCCGCGAAGAAGCGGAACACGTCCGCCACCGCCGGAATTTCATCATTCAGCGCCGCGTGATAGGGTTTGCCGCAGTTTAGCGACTCCAGCCGGGCCAGCGTTTCGCCGTGCGCCTCAATCAAGTCCGCCAGTTTCAGCAGCAGCGCGGCGCGTGTTTTCGGCGTGGTCTGCCCCCAATGGGCAAACGCGGCGTCCGCCGCCATCACCGCGGCATCCACCTGTGTCAGGTCCGCCTGCGCAATGGCGGCGATGGCTTCGCCGGTCGCCGGGTTGTATACCGTGTAAGGCTCCCCTTTGCCCGACACCCGTTTTCCGTCAATCAACATGTCAGTCAGTAAATTGTCGTGCATACCCTGTCCCTCGAAGCGATAGCTGTAGACGTACCGTAGCGGTTGTATTGCGAAACACTCGTGTAAAAGACCTCTGTGCCAAATAGTGCAAAATAGTGCAAAATACCTGCCATCTTCACGGCGACGATGCGTGCGCCGCTGAAAAACCGCATTTACCCTACTTCAGGCGTAGCTGAACCCTTCAAGCGTAGCTGAGAGATTGCAAAGAGAGCGTGACCGGGAAACAACATCAATAACATCAGACGGGCGCGATTAGAGCATCGCCCAACTTAACGGCAGCGTAGGGTTGGAAACCCCGAGCGCGACACTCGACGGTAAATGGAAAGTCAGCCAGAACAGAACGCCGGAAGACCGACAGGGGGTGATTGATGGGTTGCAACGTGCGAACGGCTGTCCGGCGATGGTCGAATGGGTCGACGCCTGCGGGGCAAAATGAATGCTGACCTGTCATTCCCGTTTCAACGGGCTTTAGTCTGCCCCCGCACTGATGCGTGACGCACGCTTAATAGATAAAAACACGCATGACGGTTTTATTTTAATAACCAGAAAAACTATTAATCGTTCTTCGTCATATTCATTTTACCCACAAATGAAATAATGTGATGCCATCGGTAGATTTATAAAATAACACGCTCAGAACCGCCGTGAATTATTATCATTTATTCCCGACCACTTCCATACTCGGTTGACATTAAAAAATAGAGTGATAGCGAAGAATTGTATTTATAGAAAATTCTTTAAAATCAACACATTGAAATAATAATTTATTATTGCCACATTTTTAAAACGATGTTCATTTTCACCCTACTCACTTTACTGGAGCAAAAACACAACCATAAAAAAACACCAGCACAACAAAAACAAAACACTTATCAAAACAAACCGCTGCAATAATAAAACCAATGAAACAAATTCACGACAACTCATCTTTATTAAGAATTATAAAATTAATCTTATAATTAATAAACTAAAAAAATCAGACGTTTTTTATTCTCGCCGCGCATCCCGTTAATTCGCCATCAGGGAAAGAAACAGTTGGAATAGTAGATTTAGATCAAGAAAAAACAGACGGAATAATCTCTATAGTACCCATGACGACAGTAATCCAATCTCAATTAATTAACTCGTCATTTTGAGCAATGGGGAATCTATGGACTTTATCATTCAACTTATCATAGTCCTGATCTGCCTGTTTTACGGCGCGCGAAAAGGTGGTATCGCGCTCGGATTATTAGGGGGTATCGGACTCGTCATTCTGGTTTTCATTTTTAAACTGGAACCTGGGAAACCGCCGGTCGACGTGATGCTGGTCATCATTTCCGTGGTGGCCGCTTCTGCTACGTTGCAAGCCTCCGGCGGGCTGGATGTGATGCTGCAGGTGGCGGAAAAAATGCTGCGACGCAACCCGAAATATGTGTCGATCATTGCGCCGTTCGTGACCTGTACGCTGACTATTCTGTGCGGCACCGGCCACGTGGTGTATACCATTCTGCCGATTATTTACGACGTCGCCATCAAGAACAACATCCGTCCGGAACGGCCGATGGCCGCCAGTTCGATCGGCGCGCAGATGGGGATCATCGCCAGCCCGGTATCGGTAGCGGTGGTGTCGCTGGTCGCTATGCTGGGTAAATTCACCTTCCACGGCAAACACCTTGAATTCCTGGACTTACTGGCAATCACGATTCCCTCTACCCTGTTGGGTATTCTGGCCATCGGGATTTTCAGTTGGTTCAGGGGTAAAGACCTGGACAAGGACCCGGAATTCCAGAAATTCATTTCCGTACCGGAAAACCGCGAATACGTTTACGGCGACACCGCCACCCTGCTGGACCGCAAACTGCCGCGCAGCAACTGGGTCGCCATGTGGATCTTCCTTGCCACTATCGCTGCGGTAGCACTGCTGGGCGCGGTGGAAAGCCTGCGTCCGTCCTTCGGCGGTAAACCGCTGTCGATGGTGCTGGTGATTCAGATGTTCATGCTGCTGTCCGGCGCCGTCATCATCATCGCCACCAAAACCAATCCGGGGTCGATTTCGAAAAACGAAGTGTTCCGCTCTGGGATGATCGCGATTGTCGCGGTGTACGGCATCGCCTGGATGGCCGAAACCATGTTCGGCGCGCACCTGACGCAAATCAAGGATACGCTGGGCTCGCTGGTGAAAGAGTATCCGTGGGCGTATGCGCTGATCCTGCTGCTGGTGTCCAAGTTCGTCAACTCGCAAGCCGCTGCGCTGGCCGCAATCGTGCCGGTAGCGTTGGCGATTGGCGTTGACCCGGCGTACATCGTGGCGTCCGCGCCGGCTTGCTACGGTTACTACATTCTGCCGACCTACCCCAGCGATCTGGCCGCCATCCAGTTCGACCGCTCCGGTACCACCCACATCGGCCGGTTTGTGATTAACCACAGCTTCATCCTGCCCGGTCTGATTGGCGTCAGCACCTCCTGCGTGTTCGGCTGGGTGTTCGCCGCCATGTACGGGTATTACTGAGTTATCCCGCTGCGCCGGGCACATCGGCGCAGCGGACGTTTCTCCCTCCAACCGCCCGTTCGGTCCCAGCCGTCGGGCGGTTTCTCGTTACAGGTCCGCCTGTTCCCGCCACAGCGCGACACAGCGCCGGGCCAGCGCCTCGGTGCTGTCGATACTGCGCGCCAGCCAGCGCGACTGCGCTGCCGCCAGCCCGGGCGCCACTTCAGTGCAGGCCAAAATCAGCTGGGTGGCGCCGCGTGCAGCCAATCGATCGGCCAGTTGCCCGAACAGCGCTCCGCCCGCCGCGACTTCGCCACGTTTCACCGCATAACAACCCGGCACGAACAGATTATCCATCTCCTGCTCGTCGGGCAGCACCGTTTCGATATCCAACGCCGCCAGCCGCTGCTGATACCAGCCCGCCGCCAGCGTACCGTGGGTGGCGATGACCCCCACCCGCGGCGACGGCGTGCCGGCCAACGCCAGCTGCGTCTGCGCCAGCGTAGCGTCGGCAATGTGCAACACCGGCGCGCGGCTGGCCGAGCGCAGTTCATCAAACCAGTGATGCGCGGTATTGCAGGGAATGATCAGGTGACTGACGTCCAGCCGGTTGAGATGTTCAATACCGTCCAGCAAGGCGGGCAGCGGCGACTCGCCAATCCCGGCCAGCGCCCGCTGGCGATCCGGAATCTGCGGCACATTCCATACCGCCATCGGTACATGTTGCTGGTCGCGCTGCGCAGGCGTGGCGGCGATGATTTTCTGCAACAGATCGACGGTGGCGAGCGGCCCCATCCCGCCCAGCACCCCGATCAGAAAACGCGTCGGCATCACCAGCCTTCCTGCTGCTCGAACGCCTGACGGTAACCAAACAGTCCCGCCGCTCCGCCGGTGTGAATAAACAGCACGGTGTCGTCTTTACCAAACTGCCCTTTACGCACCAGATCGATCAGCCCGGCCAGCGCCTTGCCGGAATAGACCGGGTCCAGCAAAATCCCTTCCAGCTGCGCCGCCAGTTTCAGGGCTTCCAGCGTCCCGGCGGTGGGGATGCCGTATCCCTGCCCGACGTAATCACTGTTGACCTGAACAGCTTCGCGCGGCACCTCGCCCGCCAGCCCCAGTTTCTGCCAGGTGCGCTGCGCCAGTAGCCAGACATTCTCTTCCTGCTTCGCCTTCGGCGCCCGCACGCTGATACCCAGCACCGGAATGCCGCTGTTGCTGGCGGTCAGCCCGGTAACCAGCCCCGCCTGAGTGCCGGTGCTGCCGGTGGCGTGCACAATATGATCGATGCGCAGCCGCTGCTGGCTGGACTGATACAACAGTTCTTCGGCGCAGGCGACATACCCCAACGCGCCGGTCGGGCTGGAGCCGCCGCCGGGGATCACATAAGGCCGATGGCCTTGTTCGCGCAACGTCGCCGCCAGCGCTTCCATCGCCTGCTGCATGTCGGTGCCGGCCGGCAGGTGATCGACAATTTCGCCGCCCAGCAACTTGTCCAGCAACACGTTGCCAGAGCGCTGGTAATCAATGCCGTAATCCTCGACCCGCTTTTCCAGCAGAACCTGAGTCTTCAGCCCCAGCTTCGCCGCCGCGGCGATGGTTTGGCGCACATGGTTGGACTGGGTGGCGCCCTGAGTGATGATAATGTCGGCGTCCTGTTGCAACGCTTCCGCCAGCAGAAACTCCAGTTTGCGGGTTTTGTTGCCGCCGGTCGCCAGCCCGGTGGCGTCATCGCGTTTGATATAAATCGTCGGGCCGCCGAGATAAGCCGATAAACGCGGCAGCGGTTCCAGCGGCGTGGGAAAATGGCCCAGCGACAAACGGGGAAAACGGGCGAGATGCATATTCTTCTCCTTGGGAAATAATCAATATGTTTTAATCATCTCGTGTTTCATCTTATTTCAGCCACGATAATGAACTGACGAAAAAATAAAAACGTGTTGCAGAGAGCGTCATGAAATAAGGAAAAACGCAGGATGATAAAAGTAATAAAAATAAGCGCGGCGCACAGATTGGCCGCCGGATCAGGCCACCTGGCGTTCCAGCTCGGTTAATTGCCGCCAACTGGTGTCGTCGACGAAAATACCGTTCGCCAGCCGCTGGCGATACGCCTGCTGTTCCGGATCGCCGGGCAGCAGCAATCCGCCGTCGGGCCGCGACTGACGCACCCAATCCAGCAACGCCGGGATTTCCTGTTGATAGCTGGCCGCGCCGCCCAGCCGCTCCGGGTCGATCAGTATCGACAGCATGCTGTTGATGATCTGCTTACCCTGACCCGTGGCGGTGCGCTCCGTCGCCCCGCCGGTCAGCGCCGCGCCAAGCAGCGAGCACACCAGCGCCAGACCGGAACCTTTATGCTGGCCGAACGCCAGCAGCGCGCCGAACGGCTCTTCCATCAGCCAGCGCGGGTCCACCGATGGCTGGCCCTGATTGTCGACAATCTGTCCCGACGGCAATGACCGGCCTTCGTTCCAAGCGATGCGCGCCTTGTTGCCGGCAATCACACTGGTGGCGAAATCGAGAATCACCGGCGAACCGCCTTCTACCGGGATCCCGGCGCAGAACGGATTGGTGCCGAAACGCGGTTGCTGTCCCTGCCAGGGCATGACGATCGGGCGGGTGTAGACATTGGCGAAATGCAGCGACACCAGCCCCGCTTGCGCCGCCTGTTCCGCCCAGGCGCCGATGCGCCCGAGATGGTGCGCGTCCGCCAGGCTGAGTACCGCCACGCCCTGCTGTTTCGCACGTTTAATCCCCTGAGCGATCGCCTGCCGGGCCACCACCTGGCCGAAGCCATGCTGCCCAGAAAACGCCAGCATCGGCCCGGCGTCAAGCGTCTTTTCCGCCTGCGCATGCGGTGCCAGCCCGCCTTCGCGAATCGCGGCGATATAGCGCGGCAACATGCTGACGCCGTGAGAATCATGGCCTTTCAGGCTGGATTCCACCAGATTATCCGCCACCAGACCGGCCACCTCCGCGTTCACCTCCGCCTCGTTCAGGCGTTCGCGCAAATAATGACGTAAATAATCGTGAGAAAAGACAGGCATGCTCCGGGTCCCCGTAAATCAGAAAGGTTTTACTATAATCCTCGCGGAAACCGGGGTAAGTGAATAATACGGGAAACCATAGCAATATTATTGCTTAGCAGAATATCGACCCTACTTAGCAAAAATAACTATAAATAGAATTTAAATAACTTATTTCCAAATAAGCTTTGCCGTCGGGGATTATAAAAATAGCATGCGAAAATTATCTCGTTAGAAATGAAAAAATGATCGCCGACTTTTATTAATTAAATAATTAACTGACTGTGAGACTATACCGATGGCGCCAGTGGAAATGCAATTCATAGCAATAAACAGGGTTGTAGAAATAAACCGGGTCGTAAAAATAAATCGAGCTGAAAACACGACCGGGCAGAATACATCCTCCAGCCACGTCAAACGCGGTTGGCTACTGGCACTGATGCTCGCGCTGGGTGCGGCGCCGCTGGCGGCACAGGCGGAGGGCAGCCTCAGCATCGCCCAGCAGTTCGGCATCGGCTACCTGATTCTGGATGTGGTGCGCGACCAGCAGTTGATTGAGAAACACGGTAAACAGCAAGGGCTGGACATCAAGGTCGACTGGCGCACGCTGTCCGGCGCCACCGCGATCAACGAGGCGTTGCTGTCCGGCGCGCTGGATGTGGCGTCCGCCGGGGTGCCGCCGATGCTGACTCTGTGGGACCGCACGTTGGGCAAACAGAATGTGCGCGCCATCGCCTCGCTGGGGTCGATGCCGAACTATCTGCTGAGCAATAACCCGGCGGTGAAAACCCTGCGCGACCTGAGTGACCGCGACCGTATCGCCACCCCTGCCGCCGGTGTCGGCTTTCAGTCGCGCACGTTGCAGATTGAAACCGCCAAACTGTTCGGCGACGGCGACTACAAACGCTTCGACAATATTACCGTCAGCCTGCCGCACCCGGACGCCAACGCGGCGCTGATCGCCGGCGGGTCGGAAATCACCGCCCATTTTTCCAGCCCGCCGTTCCAGTATCAGGCGCTGGAACACCCGAACGTGCACAAGATTCTGAGTTCCTATGACGTGCTGGGCGGGCCGGGCACCTTCAACGTGCTCTACACCACCCAGAAATTCCACGATGAAAACCCGAAAACCTACCGCGCCTTTTACGACGCGCTGAAAGAGGCGTCCGACATTATCAACGCCAACAAGGCCGCCGCCGCTGAAACCTATATCCGGGTGGAAAACTCGCGCCTGCCGCTACCGCTGGTCAAACGCATCGTCGAAGACCCGGAGGTGAACTTCACCATCGTGCCGCAACGAACGTCGGTATACGCCGAAAAACTGCAACAGCTTGGCGTACTGAAAAACAAGGCCGCGTCATGGAAAGACTACTTCTTCAATGAAATCCACGATCAGCCGGGCAGTTAACTATCCGGCTACAGGAGATTGCGATGTCCGCTCATCCATTGCATCCGCTGTTGCAGGTCAACGGCGTTGACCTGCGTTACCGCACCCATCGTGCGCAGATACAGGCGACCCATGACGTCAGTTTTGACGTGTTCCCGGCGGAGCGCTTCGTGCTGCTGGGGCCGTCCGGCTGTGGCAAGTCCAGCCTGCTGAAAGCGATCGGCGGATTTCTGTCGCCAGTCGGCGGTAGTATCCAGTTGGAAAACCAGCCGGTCACCCGCCCCGGTCCGGATCGCATGATGGTGTTTCAGGAATTCGACCAGTTGCTGCCGTGGAAAACCGTGCTGGAAAACACCCTGTTCCCGCTGGTCGCCAGCGGCACACTGACCAAATCAGAGGCGCGCGAACGGGCATTGCACTTTCTCGACAAGGTCGGGCTGGCGAAATTCGCCGATGCCTACCCGCACACGTTGTCCGGCGGCATGAAGCAGCGGGTGGCGATCGCCCGCGCGCTGGCGATGCAGCCGAAAATCCTGCTGATGGATGAACCCTTCGCCGCGCTGGACGCCCTCACCCGCCGCAAGATGCAGGAGGAATTGCTGGCGCTGTGGGAAGAGGTGCGCTTCACGCTGCTGTTCGTCACCCACTCCATCGAGGAAGCGCTGGTGGTCGGCAGCCGGATCCTGCTGTTGTCCCCTCATCCCGGCCGGGTGCGGGCGGAAATCAACTGCCATCAGTTTTCGCTGAACGATGCCGGCGGCGATGCTTTCCAGCACACTGCCCGACGTATCCACGATCTGTTATTCCCGTCGACGCCGGCCTCTCGCGGCGCATCGGCTTCACCTGAGGTATCCCATGAATACATCTCCCCCGGTCAGGCCCGAGTATCAGCGTGAGCTGACGCCGTTGCCGCCCGACACGCTGGAAGCGCCGCTGCCGTGGCTGACCCGGCTGGCGCAACATACCTTACTGCGTCGGCTGATATTGGTGCTGTTGCTGCTGGCGTTGTGGGAAGTCGCCGCCCGCTGGCAGAACAACGACCTGATGCTGCCCGGCTTTCTCCAGACATTACAGGCGTTCCGTCAGGATATGTTGAGCGGCGAACTGCCGCAGAAAATAGCGGTATCCCTCGGCACGCTGCTGAAAGGTTATGTCATCGGCAGCGTGCTGGCGCTGTTGCTCAGTACGCTGGCGGTGTCGGTGCAACTGGGGCGCGACTTACTGGCGTTGCTCACCGCGATGCTTAACCCATTACCCGCTATCGCGCTGCTGCCGCTGGCGCTGCTGTGGTTCGGCCTCGGTGAAAAAAGTCTGGTTTTCGTGCTGGTGCATTCGGTGATGTGGCCGATGGCGCTCAACGCCTACAGCGGTTTTCTCGGCGTTTCCGACACCCTGCGCATGGCCGGGCGCAACTATGGCCTGACCGGCTGGCGCTACGTCGTCCACATGCTGATCCCGGCGGCGCTGCCGGCGATCATTTCCGGGCTGAAAATCGGCTGGGCTTTTGCCTGGCGCACGTTGATCGCCGCCGAACTGGTGTTTGGCGCCTCCAGCGGCAAAGGCGGGTTGGGATGGTACATCTTTCAGAACCGCAACGAGTTGTATACCGACCGCGTGTTCGCCGGGCTGGCTTCGGTGATCCTGATCGGGTTACTGGTGGAAGGGCTGATCTTCTCCACGCTGGAGCGCCTGACCGTCCGCAAATGGGGTATGCAGCGCTAGGCTGCGCAGAAAAATCGACAGGAGAAGCGAGAGCATGATCGCCATACAGGTTCCGGACACGTACCTCAATCAGGACGGCTTGCTCGCCCAGGTGGGCGACTATATTCAACCACTGGCTAAACGGGTGCTGATCATCACCAGCCCAACCGCCTGGCGGCACACTGCCGCCACGTTGGAAGCCAGTCTCAGACAACATGGTCTGCACTACCGGACCTTATTTCTCGAAGGCTATTGCACCGAAGAGAGTATCGCCGCGCTGCGCGAACAGGCGCACATCGAACGCGCGGAGCTGATTCTCGGCGTCGGCGGCGGCAAGGTGCTGGATACCGCCAAAGCGGTGGCCGACCAGTCCGGCGCGTTACCGATGATCGCCGTGCCGACGGTTGCCGCCACCTGCGCCGCCTGGTCGCCCATCAGCGTGCTGTACAGCCGCGACGGCGTGCATCAGGGGCGGCTTAGTCTGCATCGCCTGCCGGTGTGGGTGCTGGTGGATAGCACCGTCATTGCCCGCGCGCCGGTGCGCTATCTGAAAGCCGGCATTGTTGACGCGCTCGCCAAATGGTACGAATTTCAGCCCTACCTACGGCACGGCGACGATGCCCTGTCGCTGCATATCAACGCGCGTATCGCCCGGCTGGCGGTCGATATTTTTGACGCGGACGGCGAGCAGGCGCTGGCGGACAACCAGCGGCAGCAGGCAACGCCGGCGCTGCGCCGGGTAATCGACGCGGTGATTGCGCTGGCCGGTATCGCCAACAGCGTCAAGGACGAGCGTGCCCGGCTGGGCGTCGCACACGCCATTCATAACAGCCTGACCCGCCAGCCGGAATCCAAGCGCTGGCTGCACGGCGAAAAGGTCGGCTTTGGCCTGGCAGTACAGGCGCAACTGGAAGCACGCCACGGATTCGACAGTCAGGAGCTACTGGCGCAATTGCGCCGCTACGACAGCCCGCAGACGCCGCAGGCGCTGGGCCTGACCGACGAAGCACGCTGGGACCTCGTTGCCGCACAGGTGACCATCCCGGCCGATGTCGCCGCCCGGCTGCCGTTCGCCGTAGACCGCAGCGCGTTAAGGCAGGCGTTGGCCGCTACGGCGCAATCCGCCACGACCGAGGCGCACTAATGCTGCGCCTCAATCAGAAAGCGGGTTAATCCCCGCAAATGCATTGATAATGTCATCCCGCACATACGCAACACCTGAACTGTTGACTGTACGCTTATGCCAGACAAGGTATCGCTCGTTGGTCGGCGCGTCGTCGGGTTTGATTATGGCAACCTTCAACGTCATTTGGCAGCCAATGCCAATTTATGGGGGATTTCACTAAATCAATGCCACCACTTTCGCCGGTAAGGGAACAATCGCAATCGCATGCCAGATTGCTTGGGGTAGGATATTAAACGGTGTCCTGCGCCGAGGCGTACCGAGGAATGCTCGCCTGCCGTGATCACACATACGTGATCATACATACGTGATCACACATAAATGACAGGGCACCACCTACGACTCATATACGCCAGCCATGAAAACAGGAGACACCCGGTGACATCCACCCCTTTGCACCTTTACGTCGACGCCCAGTTCGTCAGCCCGTTTGCAATGTCGGCGTTCGTTGCCCTGCGCGAGAAAGCATTGCCGTTCGAACTGTCAACGGTAGACCTGGGTAACAAGGCGCAGCACGCGCCGGAGTATGCTGCGGCATCGTTGACCAGCCGGGTGCCGACGCTGGTTCACGACGGTTTTTCGCTGTCCGAATCGTCGGCGATTACCGAGTACCTTGACGAGGCGTTCCCCGGCACGCCGCTCTACCCTCAGTCTCTACAGCAGCGGGCGCGGGCGCGTCAGATACAGGCATGGCTACGGACGGACCTGATGCCCATCCGGCAGGAACGCTCATCGGAAACGATGTTCTACGACGCCACGTCGGCGCCGCTGTCCGCACCAGCGCAACAGGCGGCGGAAAAGCTGTTCACGATCGCGGATAAACTGCTGCCGGCAGGCGCTTTAACGTTATTCGACGCATGGAGCATCGCCGACCTTGATCTTGCGGTCATGCTAAACCGGCTGGTGATGAACGGCGATGCCGTACCACAGCGGCTGGAAGAATACGCCCGGCACCAGTGGCAACGACCGTCGGTGCAAGCGTGGGTTATGATGGAACGTCCATTGCGTTAACCGCCCTTTCTCTGACGAATGTAATTATCAGGAGGTTTGCCATGTCCCACTCATCCGAATACATCCCGCCGAAAGTCTGGACCTGGAATACAGCCAGCGGCGGCCTCAATCGCCCAATCGCCGGCGCCACGCACGACAAAGACCTGCCGGTCGGTCGTCATCCGCTCCAGCTCTATTCGCTGGCGACGCCAAACGGCCAGAAGGTGACCATCCTGCTTGAAGAACTGCTGGCGCTGGGTCATAGCGGCGCGGAATACGACGCCTGGCTAATCAGAATCGGCAACGGCGAGCAGTTCAGCAGCGGCTTCGTGGAAGCCAACCCTAACTCCAAGATCCCGGCGCTCGTGGACCACTCCGGGCCGCAGCCGGTGCGCGTGTTTGAGTCAGGCGCCATTCTGCTTTATCTGGCGGAGAAATTTGGCGAATTCCTGCCGACCGACGCCGCCGAACGCGCCGAATGCCTGTCGTGGCTATTCTGGCAGATGGGCAGCGCGCCCTATCTTGGCGGCGGTTTCGGTCATTTCTACGCTTACGCGCCGATCAAGATCGAATACGCTATCGATCGCTTCGCGATGGAAACCAAACGCCTGCTTGATGTGCTCAATCAGCGGCTGGCGCAAAGCGACTATCTGGCCGGTTCTCACTATACGATCGCCGATATCGCCGCGTTTCCCTGGTACGGCGGTCTGGTGAAAGGCTGGCTTTACGACGGTGCCGAATTCCTGTCGGTTCACGAATATCCGCACGTGCAGCGCTGGGCAGACGCTATTCTCGCCCGTCCTGCGGTTCAGCGCGGCCGCATGGTCAACCGCCTGAGCGGCGATCCCGCCACCCAGTTGCATGAGCGTCACGACGCCAGCGACTTCGAAACGCAAACACAGGACAAAGTGTCGGCACCGCGCTGACTGTACTCATCCCGCCGCTGCACTGACGGGCGGCGGGCTTATTCTTCGGTGAGAGGGAAATGAATACCGCAACATTCCCTGGCCTGCTCCAGCACATTAGAGACGATAAGAGCAATATCCAGCAATTGATGGCACCGGGACATATCCTGTGCGTTGACGATATCCCTGAACGCCTCAAATTCATAAATCATGTGATTTTTATCCGTCGTGTCGTCATGTTTTATCAGCGTTCCCGCTGTCGAAAATTCAACATGCTTACATACACTCGGTATATCGGTAATTTTCACATAGCCAGCCGTTCCCTGAACGGTTAAATAACCCGGACTGGCCGAATCTTTCGCACCGGTGCAGACAGCAATAAATTTCCCGTAATTCATGACCAGAATACCGGAAGTGTCGATGCCGTTGTGTCCCTTATTACAGCTATAGCTCACGCTCTCCGGCGCCCCAAATAAGGCGCAGACATCATATATATTATATAAGTTGATATCGTAAAGCGCGCCGCCCGATTTGGCGGGGTCGAATGCCGGATGCACGATACCGTTGAGGTAGTCGTCATAGCGGCTTGAATATTGGGAGTAATTCGCCTGTATCAGCTTAATCTCACCGATGTCGGCGACATGAGTCGCCAGATAATGAAAACCGGGCGTGTGAATCGAAGTGATGGCCTCAAAAAGATAACGCCCTGTTGATTTCGCCAGCGTGACCAGTTCCAGTAATTGCGCATAATTCGACGTGAACGGCTTTTCACAAATAACATGCTTTCCGGCGGACAGCGCTTTATGGGAATAGGAAAAATGCAGGTGATTGGGTATCCCGAGATAAACAAAATCAATGTCGCTATCCTGCAACAGGGCATCATAATCGGTATAAATCGCATGGATATTATATTGGCTTTTTAATGCTTCGCCTTTTTGCAGACTTCCCTGCCGGACGCATAAGGCCGCAATATCAATGCCTTCAATGTTTTTCAGTGCATCAAGACAGGACAGCACAATTTTACCTGCCCCTACCAGCGCGATTTTCATGGGATAACTCCTGAGCGTATTACCGAAATACGACTGACTATACAAGATAGTCGTTATCGGTTATAGCCATCAGCGCTCAGGCTGCGTCCCGCCATTCTCTGCACCGGGCTGCGGTGAAATGCTGTCACGCCTCATTACGAGTACAGCCGAAACAACAGGCCACACCGGCGTGGCCTGTTAGCATGGTTCAGAACGGTTATCTGACTCTCTCACTCAGCGACTGATTGCTCATTAGTCGCTCCCATGCCCGCGTGACCTCATCAGGAATATCCACATGTCCAATAAAACCGGCGCCTGACGGCCCATAGCCATTCTGATCATCTCTCAGGCGTTTAACCTCGCCTAAAACCATCGCGGTATAACGCTCAATTTCCCACACTTCCGGCATTTGCCCGCCGGTAATCATCGGCTCGCCGCCAATCATGATGAGCGACGGGGTAAACACCGGCCAGCTGATAAACCGGCTGTCCATCCCTTTCTTATTCCAGCTGAACAGAAAGGTTTCTGTCGTGCGCCGTTGCATCAGGGGATCCTGCACCAGAATAATTTCCTGACGCGCTATCTCTTTATCAAGCACCAATTCCCGACTAAAGTCGGCGTTTTCTCCGCAGTTTCTGGAAGCGCTTTCAATAAATAGTTTCTCCGCGGCGATGCCGAATACGCTCATGGCGATGCCGGCAAGCATTTCCGCCTCGCTTTTATCCGCGGTATCGATCGCAGCGGTCAGACGATTATTTTTCACCGCCTGCTGTAACAGCACCGTTGAATGGCCGATCCCACCGCTCAACAAGACCGGAATATCCGCCTTCTTCGCCAGCGTCAACGCGCCGAAAATGTTGGGTAAAATGGCATGACCAGCGATAATCATCAGGTCGGGATTCATGGTTTTCACCTGCGGGAAATCATCCAGCGCCAGCCAACTTGCGATATCGTTAAGGTCGTGAATCACTTCATCGGATAAATCCATAACACCTCTCTTCGCCATCGCCACATGAAAAAATCCATCGTGTGGATGGCTATTCCATACCCGAAAGCTCGGGCAGCCAGATTTGCCAGCCGCCAGTATGCATCATTCAATTCAACTTCGTCGCCGCTGACGATTGCACAGGCTGAAAGACGGCGACCTGCCGACGTAAAAAAACCGGGCCAGGGCCCGGTTGTCTGACGTCACGCGGCAGGATTATTCCTGACCGGCGGGACGTGTCGCCAGCGTCGCCCGTTCCTGCTCGTACGCACGCGCCTTCTCTTCATCGAACTGCCCTTCCCATTTGGCGATCACCAGCACCGCCAACGCATTGCCCACCACGTTAAGCGCGGTGCGCGCCATATCCAGAATGCGGTCCACCCCGGCGATGAACGCCAGCCCTTCCAGCGGAATGCCGACGCTGCCCAGCGTCGCCAGCAACACCACAAAGGAGACGCCCGGCACGCCGGCAATGCCCTTGGAGGTGATCATCAACGTCAACACCAGCACCAGTTCCTGCCACAGGCTGAGATCGATACCGTACAACTGGGCAATGAAAATGGCGGCGATGCTCTGGTACAGCGTGGAGCCGTCCAGATTGAACGAATAACCGGTCGGCACCACAAAGCTGGTGATGGCTTTCGGCGCGCCATAGGCTTCCATCTTCTGGATAATGCGCGGCAGCACCGTTTCCGAGCTGGCGGTGGAGTAAGCCAGGATCAACTCATCCTTCAGAATGCGGATCAGCGTCATGATGCGCAGCCCGCACAGCCGCGCCACCGCGCCCATCACCACCAGCCCAAAGAACAAAATCGCGATATAGACCAGAATCACCAGCTTGGCGAGCGGCCACAGCGAGGCGAAACCGAAGTTGGCGACAGTAACGGAAATAAGCGCAAATACCCCGACCGGCGCATAGCGCATGATCATGTTGGTGACGCGGAACATGGTTTCCGACGCGCTGCGAAACACGTTCAGCAGCGGTTCACGCTGTTCGCGCGCCAGCGACGACAACCCGAGGCCGAACAGCACCGAGAAGAAGATCACCGGCAGCATTTCGCCCTTGGCCAGCGCGGCGAAAATGTTGGGCGGAATCAACGACAGAATGGTGCTCACCAGGCTGTGCGAACCACTTTGCACCTGCTCGGTGGTTTTCTCGTATTGGGAAATGTCCACCCGGGTGAGCATCGACATGTCAATGCCGTGCCCCGGCTGGAACACATTGGCCAGCGTAATGCCGATCACAATCGCCAGCGTGGTAATAACTTCAAAATACAGGATGGTTTTGAAACCGATGCGCCCCAGTTTTTTGGCGTCGCCGACGCCGGCGATGCCCACCACCAGCGTGGTGATAACAATCGGCACCACAATCATCTTAATCAACCGAATAAAAATATCCCCGGCCGGGCTCAGGACGTTGGCGATCAACCACTGCTTATTGGCCGGGTTTTCATGCAACCAGGCTCCGACGGCAATACCGATGACCAACGCGATGAGAATTTGCCAGGCAAGGCTAACTTTCTGTTTTTTCATGATACGAATCCATTGTCTGTGCTCCCTGCGACTACTTGCCGATGGTGAAACCACTGCCATCGGACATTCCAGCTAACTGCTGAACTACGACAGATAAGGGGAGAGGTGAAGGTTGTTTTTTGCACAATTACGTGATCCACAGGCAAACATGTGACTCACCAAAACAGAGTGCGTAATCAAATAGTTATGCATTTAAAATGCGCAACTATTTGTATCGCAAAAGAAAATAAAAAAGCATAACCTGTTGTTATGCCGCGGCATGCTACTATTCCCTCCCCCTGAGATCAAGCGCTTCATTCAGGGAACTTTTCATAATTATGCGTTTCATCACTGTGTGCCGGCTGCCCCAGCGCCGATGACCATCACAAAAAAATCCGGCCGCGCAGCAACAACACGCGGCCGGATTTTCGGGGACTGGCGGCTGAATCGCCGCCGTCAGATTTGATAATCGATCACCGCTTCGTTGTCTTCGGCGAACACCCGAGCCTTGATGTCATCCTGCGTCAGCTCCGGGTTGCACAGTTGAATAAACTTCCAGGTGTAATTGCGTTGCAACTGCCCGCGTTTAAGACCCAGCCAGACCGTGCTGGCTTCAAACAGATGGCGCGCATCCAGCCGCACCAGTCCGGGATCGCGCGTCGCGTCAAACGACATGTCGGCGACGATGCCCACCCCCAGCCCCAGTTCGACGTAGGTCTTAATCACATCCGAGTCCTGCGCGCTGATGGAAATATGCGGCGTCAGGCCGGCGGCGGCGAACGCGCGATCGATACGGGAACGACCGGTGATGCCCTGCCGGTAAGTAATCAGCGGCACCGCGCTGAGCTTATCAAGCGTGACCGCCGGCTCGTCCGCCAGCGCATGCCCTTCCGGCACCAGAATAGCGTGATGCCAGCGGTAGTAAGGAAATGCCGCCAGCGAATTCACGTTCATCAACTGCTCGGTAGCGATGCCAATGTCCGCTTCGCCGGATTCCAGCATCGCCACGATTTCATCCGGCGTACCCTGATTGAGCACCAGTTGCACCTGCGGATAAAGCGCGCGAAACTCCTTGATCACGCCCGGCAAGCTGTAACGCGCCTGCGTGTGAGTGGTGGCGATCACCAGTTGCCCGACGTCGTTGTCGCTGAACAGGTTCGCCAGCCGCCGAATATGATTGGCATCGTTGAGAATACGTTCGGCCATGACCAGCAGCTCTTTGCCCGGCTCCGTCATACCCAGCAGACGCTTGCCGCGGCGGATAAAAATCTCAATACCCAGTTCTTCTTCCAGCTCGCGGATGTGACGGCTCACGCCAGACTGGGAAGTGAACAGGGTATTGGCGACTTCGGTCAGGTTATAGTTGCACCGCGCCGATTCACGGATAATCTTCAGTTGTTGAAAGTTCACGCCCTTGTCCCTTGTCCGTCGTTCTTGTTATCACTATTCATACGAAGTATTGTTATTCCGTACAAATAAGGAAAATTTACTATTTATAACTTTTTGTGATATGACGGCGTATTTCACCCCGTCGCGCAACGGCAGTCCGCGGTTGCTTTTCGCAATGTGCGTGATGGCGGGTATATATAAGTGATTGCAGGAACATAGCCGTATCAACAGGAAAAAACATGCTAAGTGGGATCTTTTTTGCCCTGTCCGCCGGGCTGATGTGGGGACTGGTGTTTGTCGCGCCCTTGCTGGTGCCGGATTACCCCGCCATGCAATTGTCCACCGGACGTTACCTGGCATTCGGGCTGATTGTATTGCCGCTGGCATGGATAGACCGAAAACGGCTGCTACAGCTGACGCGCCGCGACTGGCTGGAGGCATTCAAACTGGCGGCGGTAGGCAATTTACTTTATTACCTGTTCCTGACCGCGGCGATTCAACGCATCGGCGTGCCGATCACCAGTATGCTGATCGGCACGCTGCCGGTGGTGATGGCGGTAAGCGCCAACCTGCTGTACGGCCGTCACGACGGACGTATGCCCTGGCGGCGGCTGGTTCCGGCGTTACTGTTGATCGCGTTGGGTTTGCTGCTGGTGAATATGGCGGAACTGAACGGCGAAGCGGCCGATGTGCCGGCCGGACGTTACCTTGTCGGTATAGCGTTGGCGCTGCTGGCGCTCGTCTGCTGGACATGGTATCCGCTGCGCAACGCGCGCTGGCTGCGTCAGAACCCGGAGCGACTGCCTGCCACCTGGGCCACCGCGCAGGGGCTGGCGACGCTGCCGATCGCGCTGGCCGGATTCATCCTGGTCAACAGTTATCTCGCTGTCACGACGCCGGATTTTACGCTGCCGTTCGGCCCGCAGCCGTGGCGTTTCCTGACGCTGATAGCGGTCATCGGCCTGTTCAGTTCCTGGCTCGGCACCCTGTGCTGGAATGCCGCCAGCCAGCGTCTGCCCACCGTACTGGTAGGGCCGTTGCTGGTGTTTGAAACCCTGTCGGCGCTGGCGTATACCTTTATACTGCGCCAGTCGTGGCCGCCGCTGATGACCGCCGTCGGTATTCTGTGCCTGATCGTCGGCGTGATTTACGCCATGCGTATCAAGCTTGAGCCGGTGGTCACCCGGCATTCTCCCGATATGACCGGCACCTGACGCTGCCAGCCGCGACACCGCTATTAAGAGATAACGGTGTCGCCTGGCAGTATAAACAGGCTGCATCTTCAATGAACTGCGGCGCCGGCACGCCCTTTGCGCAGTAGCCATGCCGATAAAAGAGACACGGTCTGGTATTTGTAAATTACGACCTGGCCCGGCTGTCATAATCACTAGAGCCGCTCAATGTGGCAGTGACTGAAAAAGTCTGTCACTTCATGAAAACAGCCAGTCCATTCCCCGGAGGGAAATAGGGTCTGGCAAAGTGTAGCGGTATTAGGTTCAACCATTTAGTTAACCCTTCCCTCTTGATGTCCTTTTTTAAGGTATTTACGTCCTTTACGCCACAACCTATCACTTCCAGAATGAAACGAAAGATCGAGCCAGGGTAGCGCTATCACAGGGATTGCGCATCGCTCCTCTGGCTTGATCACTCCCAAACAGGATTTTCTGTGAAGGCTTTCCGCTGACCCAGCAAGACTGCAAGGAATCTCAACCCTGGAGATAATTACCATGACAGATGATATTAAAAATAACGCCCCTGGCGCTCAATTAAGCAGCAGGGGCCAGGTTTCAAACGAACCTCTCAACATTGTTTTTGCTGTATACAATGGAGGTACGCTTCTCGACTTTGCCGGCCCCAGCGAGATCTTTCACCGACTGCCAAATACAAACGTTCGCTATGCCAGTCTCAACGGAGGAACCGTAACTCTCGAATTCGGCGTTAAGTACGGCAATACAGAGCGACTGATGGATATATTTAAGACTGATTTGATCATGGTACCTGGTGGCTCAGATATGACTGAAGCCATGCACCCTGAGTATCTGGCTCAGATAGGCCGACTGGCTAAAAACGCTAAATATATAACGTCGGTATGCACAGGCTCGCTCTCGCTTGCTGCGGCAGGCGTCCTTAAAGGCAAACGAAGTGCCTGCCATTGGGCTTTCGTCAACAGACTGGCAGAATACGGCGCCATTCCGGTTTCGGATCGTTTCGTTGAGGATGACAACGGCCGATTTATGAGCGGCGGAGGTGTAACGTCAGGTATTGATTTTGCGCTTCATGTTGCCGAAAAGCTGAAGGGAAAGCAGCATGCCGAATTCACACAGCTTGTCATCGAATATGATCCCGCTCCGCAATTCAGTTCCGGTCACCCAAGAAGTGCTCCGCCGGAGGTGCTTGCGATGGTTGAAAAAGTACTGCCTGGTGCCACCAAGGGCCTTGCACGAATTCCTGTCATTAAATAAGAGCCAACTGCTGAATGCGCAGGACTACAGTCGTGGTCTGACCATTACTCAATCCGCCATTTCCTCAACAGATCTAAGATAGGCTGTCACAACCGGCAGCAACCGGATGAGACGCGGCTATATAATTTATGGTGTAGGCGCTGGAGCCTAAATAAGCTCAGAGTTCTCTATCCATTCTGCCAGCTCTTCTTATTGATTGCGGCGGGTGTCCAAGAAGTTTGATAAAAGCACGTCGCATACGCTCGGGGTCATTGAACCCCACGGCAAGGGCGATTTGCTCTATGGGTTCGCTACCATCCTGCAGTCGCAATCGGGCAGCCTCAACACGTAAGCGTTCGACAGCCTTAGCCGGTGTTTCTCCCGTTTCACGGCGAAACACCCGTCCAAATTGCCGTGGGCTTAGCCTGGCTGCTTCTGCGAGACGCTCTATAGGCAACGTTTCATCCAGATGTTCTCTGGCAAAATTCAGCGCCATGCGAATACGGTCCGACTCAGGTTCCATTTGTGACATAGCTGAAAACTGAGACTGGCCTCCAGGCCGACGATAGGGAACAACTAAATGCCTGGCAATAGCGCGTGTAATTTCAGCACCCAAATCTTTTTCAATCATAGCGAGCGATAAATCGATTCCAGCCGTGTGCCCTGCCGATGTCCAGATTGGTCCGTCAGCGATAAAGATACTATCAGCGTCGACCGTGATGCGCGGAAAGGCAGACTGTAGCTGGGCGGCATGACGCCAATGAGTCGTTGCCCGACGCCCATCCAGCAAACCGGTTTCAGCCAGCAGAAACGCGCCCGTACATACGCTTGCTATCCGCGAGGCGTTGGTGCTCAATTGCCTGGCCGCGTCTATGTTCTCAGGCGACTGCATGGCGTCAATATTTCCCCCGACAAATATGACGGTGTCAAATGTATGTACCCCAAACGGTTTCGTCTCAAGTGCAAGACCCGCATTACCCACGATCGGGTTCCCGAATCGCGAGATTACATACAGTTCGTACGGGCTATACCCGGCAACCTTAGCCACATGAGCAAACGCTGCAAGTGGGCCGGCAAGATCAAGTACCTCGTGGCCGCTGCAAACGAAGAATCCAATACGATGCATGATCATGCTAATCCCAAAATCCCACCGAGTGTCTTATTTTACGGAAAAGCCTCTATTAAAGCCAAAGTGTTATTTCCTGACGAGATCGAGTTGATCCATTTTTGTCTTTAAATAGGGGGAGTACTTTATTTCCGACAAACCTGAGCCTTCCTGCCGCCATCTGCACCGCTCAATCCGGCAGTTACTGCATAAAGTGCACCATTTCAAGGAAACGACCAGCCCGTTCCGAGAAGAAAACATAGTTTGGCGAAAGTGTAGCGGTATGGGGATCAGCAACTCAGACCGACTTAGCCAGAAAAACGCCGACATCCGACTCCACCTCTTCCATCTGCCGTAGCGCATCCAGCGTATCGCGCGCTTCCTGCTCGTCCAGCCGGCTCATGGCAAACCCGACGTGTACCAGCACCCACTGGCCTACCAGCGATGACGGTTGCCCGTCTTCCAGCACCAGCGCCACATTGACTTCGCGCCGCACGCCGCACACATCCACCCACGCCAGTTGATGATCCGCCGACGCCCATTCCACCACCTGCCCCGGAATTCCCAGACACATAACGATTTCCCGTTTTTCCTGACCACACTTGCTCGTCACCTCATTCCGGCGACAGCACCGTCTCCTGCTGATTCTCAGCGCGCACATAACGACCCGGACGACCGCAAGCACAACCCGCCATCGCCGCCTGCCGTTTGAGGCCGACTTGTCACGCCAGCATGCTAAGCAAATTCGGTGCCAGCCGCCTTGATCCTGCGCCGGCCGCGAGCGGAAAGCGCCCCAAGCTATAGTATGTTGTAACTAACTCACCGTTATCCGGTAAAAAACCGGCGGCGCTCGTCAAAAGTGTCGAGTTTTCACCCCCGACCGATGCTGTCGACGGTGACGACAATCGGGTAAAAACCGGCGGCAAAATGTCGTCACTAATGTCGAGCAGCAGGTTCGACTAGCCGCCGTTGATTTCGCGGTTTTATCTAACTGACTGATTTTAAAAACCATCACTCCACTGTTTTTCTTATGGCATGGAATATGCTTCCGGCGCAGGAAACATTTCTATCACCCCGGAGGGTATGGCTATGAACCGCTTCGTCATTGCGGAGCCAACGCGTTGTATCGGATGCAACACCTGCATGGCGGCCTGTACGCAGGTGCATCGCCAGCAGGGCCTGCAATCTCACCCGAGGCTGGCGGTCGAGCGCGATGCCAACGGCACCGCGCCGGTGTTATGCCGTCACTGTGAGGATGCGCCCTGCGCCAGAGTGTGCCCGGTCAACGCCATCAGGCATCAGGACCACGCCGTGCTGCTGGACGAAAACACCTGCATCGGCTGCAAACTGTGCGCCATCGCCTGTCCGTTCGGCGCCATCACGCCATCCGGCAGCACGCCGCTGGCAATCCCTACTACGTTTGATCACCACATCCCGCTGTCGCTGCTGTCCGATGTGCCGGTGAGTCAGCCGTCGGTTCATCCGATGCTGGCGTGGAACGCCGGGGTGCGCAGCATCGCGGTGAAATGCGATCTGTGCGATTTCCGCGAACAGGGGCCGGAGTGCGTGCGCGTCTGTCCGACACACGCGCTGTATCTGGTGGATGACGCCGCGCTGGACGACGCTATCGCCGCCAAACGCCGTCAGGCGGCGGAATGGCCGGAAGGCAACATCCCTTTTCCCGCCGCAGGGACTGACAGGGAGCAAACTTTATGATGATGCCACTGCAATTGATGACGTCTCTGCAATGGCTGGGCCTGTCGCTCACGCTGTATCTGGCTGGCGCGCTGCTGTCGTTATGTCTGTGCCGCCAGGAGTCGCTGGCGATTCGTTTAAGCGGGCTGTGCGCGCTGGCAGGCGGCTGTGCCGGTGCGCTGGCGGCAGCGCCCGTCCTGCTCGGCGGCGGCGTACTGACCGCCGTGTTCGACGGGCCGTTTGACGCCTTCGCTCACCTCACGCTGCGCTTCGATACTCTGGCCGCCTTCATGACGCTGGTGATCTCGCTGCTGGTGGCGGTGTCCGCCCTGTATTCGCTGGCTTATCTGGAGGAGTACCGCGGGCGCGGCGCCTGGGCGATGGGGTTCTTCATGAACCTGTTTGTCGCCTCAATGGTAGCGCTGGTGGTGGTGGACAACGCCTTCTATTTCATTGTGCTGTTCGAAGTGATGTCGCTCAGCTCCTACTTCCTGGTGATCGCCGATCAGGATGAAGAGGCGGTCGGCGCCGGGTTGCTGTATTTCCTGATCGCCCATGCCGGTTCGGTGCTGATCATGATTGCCTTCTTCCTGCTCTATCGTCATAGCAGCAGCCTCGATTTCGCCGATTTCCGCCACGCCGCGTTGTCGGCGCCGCAAGCCTCGGTGGTGTTCCTGCTGGCGTTCTTCGGCTTCGGCGCCAAAGCCGGGATGCTGCCGTTGCACGGCTGGCTGCCGCGCGCGCACCCGGCCGCGCCGTCGCACGCCTCGGCGCTGATGTCGGGCGTGATGGTCAAGATCGGCGTATTCGGCATCATCAAAGTCGGTGTTGATTTGCTGGGCGCTACCGAAGCCTGGTGGGGCGTGGTGGTGCTGGCGTTCGGCGCGGTGTCGTCGGTGCTGGGCGTGCTGTACGCACTGGCCGAACACGATATCAAGCGTTTGCTGGCGTACCACACGGTGGAGAACATCGGCATCATTCTGATGGGGGTCGGCGTCGGCATGATCGGCATCGCCACCCATCATCCGCTGCTGGCGCTGCTTGGCCTGCTGGGCGGGCTGTATCACCTGCTCAACCACGCGGTGTTCAAGGGGCTGCTGTTTCTCGGCGCCGGCGCGGTGATCTACCGCGTTCACACCAAAGACATGGAAAAAATGGGCGGCCTGTCGCGACTGATGCCGCGTACCGCGCTGGCGTTTTTGGTCGGGTGTATGGCGATATCCGCCCTGCCGCCGCTCAACGGTTTCGTCAGCGAATGGTTTACCTACCAGTCGCTGTTCACCCTCAGCCATGACGGCGGCATCGGCCTGCGGCTGGCCGCGCCGATCGCCATCGTGATGCTGGCGATCACCGGCGCGCTGGCGGCGATGTGTTTCGTCAAAGTGTACGGCATCAGTTTCTGCGGCGCGCCGCGCAGTGAGAAAGCCGCTCACGCCCGCGAGGTCCCCTGGCCGATGACGGTCGCCATGTTACTGCTGGCGCTGCTGTGCGTGCTGCTCGGCGTCGGCGCCAGCATGGTGGTGCCGGTGATGACCCGCATCGCGGCGGACCTGGCGCACACCCCGGCCGTCATGATGGCCGCGGGGCTGGGCGTCTTCCCCGGCGACCACCTGCAAACCCGTCTCAATACGCCGCTGATTTTCATCCTGCTGCTGGCGCTGCCGTTGCTGCCGCTGATGCTCTACAGCCTGCTGCGCGGGCCGCGTCTCGGCTTTCGCCACAAGGGCACGCCCTGGGCCTGCGGCTACGGCTACGAGTCCGCCATGTCGGCGTCGGCCGGCAGCTTTACCCAGCCGCTGCGGGTGATGTTCGCGCCGCTCTACCGCGTGCGTAAAACCCTCGATCCGGCGCCCGCGATGCAACAGGCGCTGGAAAAGACCACGCAGGCGGCGGCGTACGTCGAACCGGTATGGGACGACCACGTGGTGATGCCGGTGGTCAGCGGCGTGCAGCGCATCAGCCGCGCGGTGCAATGGATTCAGCACGGCGATTTCCGGGTGTACTGCCTGTATGTGGTGGCGGCGCTGGTTGCCCTGCTACTGGCCACTCTGGCTTAAGGAGACCGGAACATGACTTACGTTTCACTCGTTTTTCCGCTGCTGGGCGCGCTGTTGCAGGCCGTCCTGCTGATGGCGGCGGCTCCGCTGTTGTCCGGCATGTCGCGCGTGATCCGCGCCAAAATGCACTCCCGGCAGGGGCCGGGCCTGCTGCAGGATTACCGTGACATATTCAAGCTGCTGCGCCGTCAGGAAGTGGCGCCCGAGCATAGCGGCGGCGTGTTTCGCCTGATGCCGTTCATCCTGCTCGCCACCATGCTGCTGGTGGCGATGACGCTGCCGGCCGTGACCGACAGTTCTCCGTTCGGCGCGGCGGGCGACGTCATCACCCTGCTGTATCTGTTTGCGGTATTTCGCTTTTTCTTCTCCCTGTCCGGCCTGGACTCCGGCAGCACCTTTGCCGGTATCGGCGCCAGCCGCGAACTGACGCTCGGCATTCTGGTCGAGCCGATTCTGATGCTGGCGTTGTTGGTGGTGGCGCTGGTCGCCGGCTCCACCAACATCGGCAACATCAGCGTCAAACTGGCGAGCGGCCACTGGGTGTCCCCCACCGCCACCGCGCTGGCGCTGCTGGCCTGTGCCTTCGCCACCTTTATTGAGATGGGCAAAATCCCGTTCGACGTGGCGGAAGCGGAGCAGGAACTACAGGAAGGGCCGCTGACCGAATACGCCGGCGCCGGGCTGGCGCTGGTGAAATGGGGCATCAGCCTCAAGCAGGTGGTGGTCGCCACGCTGTTTCTGTCGATTTTCGTGCCGTTCGGCAAGGCCGAAACGCTCACGGCGGTCAGCCTGCTGTGGGGCACGCTGGCGCTGATCATCAAGCTGGTGGTGGTGTTCGTCATCGCCGCGATTATCGAAAACAGCCTGGCGCGCGGGCGCTTTCTGCTGACCGGCCGGGTGACCTGGCTCGGCTTCGGCGTGGCGGCGCTGGCGTTCGTTTTCTACCTGACCGGACTATAAGGAGTCGGCATCCATCATGGAGAATATTGCTCTTGCGACCCTGCTGCTGCCGTTTCTCGGCGCGTTGTTGGTCGCCTTTGCGCCGCAGCGCTTCGCCAAAGGGGTGTGTACGCTGTTCGCCCTGCTGGCGACGCTCGGCATGGCGCTGCTGGCCTGGCGTTACCTCGACGGCGGCAAAACCGACCAGGTCGTCACCCTTTACCGTTACGGTCAGGCCGATCTGTTCGGTTTTGTGTTTGACCGCATCAGTCTGTTGATCGGCTTTGCGGTGGTGTCGCTCGGTTTTCTGGTCAGCCTCTACTCCTGCGGCTACCTGACGCTGGGCAACCGCGAACATCCGCACGACGGCAGCAATCGCTACTACGCGTTTCTGCTGGTGTTCATCGGCGCAATGGCCGGGCTGACGCTGTCATCCACTATCCTCGGCCAGTTGCTGTTCTTTGAAATCACCGGCGGCTGTTCCTGGGCGTTGATCGGTTACTACCAGAAACCGAAATCGCTGCGCTCGGCGCTGAAAGCGCTGCTGGTGACCCATGTCGCGTCTGTCGGCCTGTATCTGGCGGCGGCCTGGCTGTTCGCCACCACCGGCACTTTCGCGCTCAGCGCCATCGCGCAACTGGACGACAGCAGCAAAATCATCGTGTTCGGCGGCATTCTGTTCGCGGCCTGGGGCAAGTCGGCCCAGTTGCCGCTGCATGTCTGGCTGCCGGATGCGATGGAAGCGCCGACGCCGGTGAGCGCCTACCTGCACGCCGCCTCGATGGTGAAAGTCGGCGTGTATATTTTCGCCCGCGCCATTCTGTCCGCCGTCGAGGTGCCGCACATCATCGGCGTGGTCGGCGTCATCATGGCGATCATCACGCTGGTGTACGGCTTCCTGATGTACCTGCCGCAAAAAGACATGAAGCGGCTGCTGGCCTACTCCACCATCACCCAGCTCGCCTACATCTTTCTGGCGCTGTCGCTGTCTATTTTCGGCTCGCGCATGGCCTTCGACGCCGGTATGGCCTACATCTTCAACCACGCTTACGCCAAGAGCCTGTTCTTTCTGGTGGCCGGCGCGCTCAGCTACAGCTGCGGCACCCGTATGTTGCCGCAGTTGCGCGGCATGATGAAGCGCCTGCCGCTGCTGGGCGTGGGTTTCTGCGTGGCGGCGCTGGCGATCACCGGCGTGCCGCCGTTCAACGGCTTCTTCAGCAAATTCCCGCTGTTCGCCGCCGGGTTTGCGCTCTCAAACGACGCCGTGTGGCTGCTGCCGTTGCTGATCATCGCGCTGGTGGAGTCGGTCGCCAGTTTCGCCTGGTTCCTCTACTGGTTTGGCCGCACCGTGCCGGGCGAGCCGTCCGAGGAAGTAGCGTCGGCCACGGCGGTGCCGGCGTCGATGAATCTGGTGCTGCTGGTGCTGATCGTGATGTCGCTGTGCTCCAGCGTTATCGCCGCACTCTGGCTGAAATAAGGAACTCCCATGACTGGATCTCTTCTCGTCAACAATCTGGCTGGTTTGCTGATCATCACCTCGCTGCTGGTGATCGCCGCCAGAAAACCCACGGTGTCCGCCGCGCTGTACGCGTTGCAGTCGCTGGTGCTGGTGCTGATCTTTGTGGCGCTGGGCGGGTTGCTGGGCTCCCACGAGCTGTATCTGTGGTCGCTGACCGCCTTCATCACCAAGGTGGTGATGGTGCCCGCCATTATGAGCTTCGCCTTCTGCCGGCTGGCTGACCCGAAAGCCGACGGCGGCGTAATCGGCACCGCGACCCTGATACTGATCGCCACCCTGATTGTGTTGCTGAGCTACTTTGCCGTCGCGCCGGTAAAACTGCCGATGGTCAACGACCTTAAACCGGTGCTGGCGGTATCGCTCGGCCACTTCCTGATCGGCCTGCTGTGCATCGTCAGCCAGCGCAACATTCTCAAACAGGTGTTCGGCTACTGCCTGATGGAAAACGGCGCCCACCTGACGCTGGCGCTGCTGGCCTACCGCGCGCCGGAGCTGGTGGAGATCGGCATCGCCACCGACGCCATTTTCGCCGTCATCGTGATGGCGCTGATGGCGCGCAAAATCCACCGCACGCTGCACACGCTGGATGTTCAGCAACTGACCGCGCTGAAAGGATAATCACATGACGACTTTGGATCTTTTTTCCCTGCTGCTGGGCGTGCCGTTTGCCGCCGCCCTGCTGGCGTTCGCCTGCCGCTTTACCGGCTCGGCGGCGCGTGCGCTGGTGAGCCTGATTCATCTGCTCGGCATCAGCGCGCTGCTGCTGACGGCATTGCTGGCGGTATGGACGGTGTACCAGCAGGGCGAGCTGCTGGCGGCCCACCGCTGGCTGCATCTCGACAGTCTGAGCGCGCTGTTTCTGGCGATTCTCGGGGTAATCGGCTTTCTCACCGGCCTCTATTCGATGGGGTACATGCGCCACGAAGTCGACGGCGGCGAGATTAGCGTCACCACGCTGTGCCACTACTACGGCTTCTTCCACCTGTTCCTGTTCACCATGCTGCTGGTGATCACCAGCAACAACCTGATCCTGATGTGGGCGGCGATTGAAGCCACCACGCTCAGTTCGGCGTTTCTGGTGGGCCTGTACGGCCAACGCTCGTCGCTGGAAGCGGCGTGGAAATACATCATTATTTGTACCGTCGGCGTCGCGTTCGGCCTGTACGGCACGGTGCTGGTGTACGCCAATGCCGCCAACGTGATGGCGGAACCGGGCAACGCCATTTTCTGGACCGAGGTGCTGCAACACGCCGGCGAGCTGGACAGCACGCTGATGCATCTGGCGTTCATCTTTATTCTGATCGGCTTTGGCACCAAAACCGGCCTGTTTCCGATGCACGCCTGGCTGCCGGACGCCCACAGCGAGGCGCCCAGCCCCACCAGCGCCCTGCTCTCCGCCGTGCTGCTCAACTGCGCGCTGCTGGTGATCGTGCGTTACACCATCCTGATCAGCGCCGCCATCGGCCCGGAATTTCCGCAACGGCTGTTGCTGGTGTTCGGCCTGCTGTCGGTGGCCGTCGCCGCGTTCCTGATTCTGGTACAGCGCGACATGAAGCGCCTGCTGGCCTACTCCAGCGTGGAAAACATGGGGTTGATCGCCGTGGCGCTCGGCATCGGCGGCCCGCTCGGCATTCTGGCGGCGCTGCTGCACACCCTGAACCACAGTCTGGCGAAAACCCTGCTGTTCTGCGGCTCCGGTAACGTACTGCTGAAATATGGCACCCGTGATATGGACGCGGTGAAAGGCATCCTGCGCGTCGCGCCGGTGACGGGCGCGCTGCTGGCCGGCGGCGCGCTGGCGCTCGGCGGTATGCCGCCGTTCAACGTGTTCCTGAGCGAGTTCATGACGGTGACCGCCGGCATCCACGCCGGTCAGTTGCCGCTGGTGCTGGTGTTGCTGGCGCTGCTGACCGTGGTGCTGGCCGGGCTGGTTCGCATGATCGCCACCAGCGTGCTGGGCAGCCAGCCGGAAGCGGTCAGCAAAGGCGAACTGGGTTGGCTGACCACCGCGCCGATGCTGATTCTGCTGGTGTTGATGCTGGTGATGGGCACCCGCATTCCGCAGCCGGTCATCCATTTGCTGGAACAGGCCACCGCCATTGTTTTAAACGGCAGCCATGCCGGCGAGCCAACGCCGCCGAGTCTGGGCTGGCCGTCGCTGAGCGCCCGTACTACCACGTCGGGTACTACCACGTTGGATACTACCACGCCGGACACGGCGCCTGCGTCATCGTTAACCCCTTCCCGTCAGGAGATGTACCGTGATTAATTCATCCGCCGCGACCAGCGCTGAAAATTTAGGCGCTAATTACGTCGCCCATGTCAGACAGCAATTCCCGACGGCGATTCTGGAAGAAGAACGGCAAACCGCCAATCAGTTGACCATCACCGTCAAACTGCACCAATTGCCGGAGGTGGTGGAATATCTCTACTACCAGCACGGCGGCTGGCTGTCGGTGTTGTTCGGCAACGACGAGCGTACCCTCAACGGCCATTTCGCCGTCTACTATGTGCTGTCGATGGAACAGGGCGAGAAGTGCTGGGTGGTGGTGAAAGCGCTGGTCAACCCAACGGTGCCGGAGTTTCCGTCGGTGACGCCGCGCGTGCCCGCCGCCGTGTGGGGAGAGCGCGAGGTGCGCGACATGTACGGGCTGATCCCGGTCGGCCTGCCGGATGAGCGCCGGCTGGTGCTGCCGGACGACTGGCCGGACGAACTCTACCCGCTGCGCAAAGACGCGATGGATTACCGCCAGCGCCCTGCCCCCACCCGTGACGACGAGTCCTACACCTTCGTCAACGACGCCACCGGCGACACCCGGGTGGTGCCGATCGGTCCGCTGCACATCACCTCCGACGAACCGGGGCACTTCCGGCTGTTTGTCGACGGGGAACAGATTATCGATGCCGACTACCGCCTGTTCTACGTCCATCGCGGCATGGAAAAGCTGGCGGAAACCCGCATGGGCTACAACGAAGTGACGTTTCTGTCCGACCGGGTGTGCGGCATCTGCGGTTTCACCCACAGCGTGGCGTATACCTCGTCCATCGAGAACGCGCTGGGCGTAGTGGTGCCGGCGCGCGCCCATACCATCCGCAGCATCCTGCTGGAGGTAGAGCGCCTGCACAGTCACCTGTTGAATATCGGGCTGTCCAGCCACTTCGTCGGTTTCGACACCGGCTTCATGCAGTTCTTCCGGGTGCGCGAAAAATCGATGCAGATCGCCGAAATGCTCACCGGCGCGCGCAAAACCTACGGTCTTAACCTGATCGGCGGCATCCGCCGCGACATCCTGAAAGAAGATCGGCTGAAGACCATCCGGCTGATCCGTGAAATGCGCGCAGAGGTGACGCAGTTGACCGATATGCTGCTCAACACCGCCAACATGGCGCAACGCACCCAGGGGGTCGGCGTGCTGAACCGTCAGGTGGCGCGCGACTACAGCCCGGTGGGGCCGATGATTCGCGCCAGCGGTTTTCAGCGCGATGTGCGCGTCGACCACCCGTTCGCCGGCTATCTGGACCTGCCGATGGAGCTGCATCACCTCGACGGCGGCGACGTTTACTCCCGCGTACTGGTGCGGGTGCGTGAAGTGTTCACCTCTTTGGCGATGATCGAATTCGGGCTGGACAACATGCCGGACGGGCCGATCCTCAACGAGCACATCCATTATCAGCCGCACAAGTTCGCGCTGGGCTTTACCGAAGCGCCGCGCGGCGAAGACATCCACTGGAGCATGACCGGCGACAACCAGAAGCTGTTCCGCTGGCGCTGCCGCGCCGCCACCTACGCCAACTGGCCGGTGCTGCGCTTTATGCTGCGCGGCAACACGGTGTCGGACGCGCCGCTGATCATCGGCAGCCTCGACCCCTGCTACTCCTGTACCGACCGCGTCACGCTGGTGGATGTCCGCAAGAAGAAAGTCACCACCGTGCCGTACAAAGAGATCGAGCGCTACGGACTGGAACGCACCCGTTCGCCGCTGAAATGAGGGAGGCCCCATGATTAAATTGTTCAAAACCATCCTCAAGGCGGGCAACAGCACGGTGAAATACCCGTTCGCGCCGCTGGCGGTGCCCGCCGGATTTCGCGGCAAACCGGAGTACGACCCGGAGCAGTGCATCGGCTGCGCCGCCTGTACCATGGCCTGCCCGGCCAATGCCCTGACGATGGCTAACGACCTGGACAACGGCACCCGCACCTGGCAGTTGTTCCTCGGCCGCTGCATCTTCTGCGGCCGCTGCGAAGAAGTGTGCCCGACCCGCGCCATTGTATTGTCGCAGGAGTTCGAAATGGCGGTCGCCAGCAAGGCCGACCTGTACCAGCGCGCCACCTTCCAACTGCTGAACTGCCATGTCTGCCAGCGGCCGTTCGCGCCGCAGAAAGAGGTGGAATACGCGATGGCGCTGCTGGCGCACGCCGGGGTGCCGGAAAACGAGGTGGAGGCGCGTCGCCACCAGTTCGAAACCTGCCCGGACTGCAAACGCAAACAGAACATGAACCATCAGGGCAACGTGCGGCTGAGTCAGCACCTGTCCGCCCCGACCACTCACAAGGGGAATGCGCAATGAGTATGCTGCCCAACGGGGTCGATCACTACCACACCACCCCGATTACGCTCGACGAACAGGCCCAGCAGCTGAAAAAGACGCTGCTGAAAGATATCCAGCGCTCCGCCTACGTCTACCGCGTGGACTGCGGCGGCTGTAACGGCTGCGAGATCGAGATCTTCTCCGCCATTACGCCGCTGTTCGACGCCGAACGCTTCGGCATCAAGGTGGTGGCGTCGCCGCGCCACGCCGACATCCTGCTGTTTACCGGCGCGGTGACCCGCGCCATGCGAAGCCCGGCGCTGCGCGCTTATGAATCGGCGCCGGATCCGAAAATCTGTATCTCCTACGGCGCCTGCGGTTGCGGCGGCGGCATCTTCCACGACCTGTACTGCGTGTGGGGCGGCAGCGACAAAATCGTGCCGATCGACGTCTACATCCCCGGTTGTCCGCCGACCCCGGCGGCGACGATTTACGGTTTTGCGGTGGCGCTGGGGCTGCTGGAGCAGAAACTGCACGGCAGCGACCACCAGCAGGCCGAACATGAGAAAGCGGCGCTGATTCATCCGGCGGTGCCGCTGGATTTGCGGGTGCGGGTGGAGCGGGAAGCCCGTCTGATGGCGGGGTATCGCCAGGGGCGGGAAATCAGCGACCGTTTCCTCGACTTGCTGGAAAACCAGCCGCTGGAAGGCTTTGAGCATCGCGTCACCCGTTGGCTCAACCAATATGAAGACCCGCGGCTAAACGAGATCGTCGGTCATCTGCTACAGATTTATCACGCCATGCTGCGCGGGGAGATCCTGTCATGAGCAGCGTTCGTTTTTATGCCCTGAACCGCAAGTTTCTCGACAGCCGCGACAAGATACCGGAGCAGGCGCAGCAGGTGATGTATTACTCGCTGGCTATCGGCCATCACGTCGGCGTCATCGACTGCCTGAAACAGGTGTTGCATTGCCCGCTGGCGGAGTACGAAGGCTGGGTCGGTCAGTTGAGTGATGAGGAAGCCCGCCGCAAGATGCTGGGTTTGCTGCGCTTTGGCGAAATCACCATTGACCACACCCACACCGCGCTGCTGGGCGCTGCCTTCACCGCACTGGCGGCGGGGGATCGCTACCCGGAATGGACCGCTACGCTGGTGGACTATCTGGCGGCGATGCAACGTGAACCGGCTATTTATCTGATGGTGAAACGCCTTGATGACTGAACACCCTTTACACACCGAAGCCCCTTTATATATCGAAAACATGGTGCTGACCGTCGGCAACACCCTGATGGGGGACGACGGCGCCGGCCCGCTGCTGGCGGAACGCATGAGTCAGCAACCGGTAGCGGGCTGGTCGGTGATTGACGGCGGCGCCATTCCGGAAAATGCCGCTCACACGCTGCGGGAACTGAAGCCTCGCCGCCTGCTGGTGGTGGACGCCACCGACATGGGGTTGGCGCCGGGCGCCATCCGCATCGTCGATCCGGATCGTATCGCCGAAGACATGCTGATGAATACCCACAGCCTGCCGCTGAACTACCTGATCGACAGCCTGAAGGAAGACATTCCCGAGGTCATTTTCGTCGGCATCCAGCCTGCGCTGGTGGCGTTCTATTTTCCCATCAGCCTAGAAGTAACCCGGGCGGTGGACACCCTGTATCAGCGATTATCCGGCTGGGAGGAGAACGGCGGGTTTGAGGTGCTGGCGTAAGGCGCACGTGCATTGACGTGATATTGGCCCTGATAGGGCTACGGGCGGAGCAGACGCCAGCTCCGCCCCTGGCAGGCCCACGGCTTACTTCTCTTCCAGTTGCAGCACGGTATGCGCCAGGCTGACCACCGTCGCAAGACTGACATGGGTATTTTTATTCAGCGACTTATACAGACTGGTGCGACTTTTCGCCCCCGCCTCTTTGGCTACTGTGCTGTTGCCATGTTTTTCCACCGCGATTTTCAACGCCGCTTGCAGAATTTCCGGCCGGTTCTCAATCACGGCATCATAGAAGGCGCGAGAGATGACATCAGCGAAGTTCTTTTCTCGCACCGCAAGCGTGTGGCTGACATACTCCCCTTTTTTCCGCAATTCCGACGCGGAAATCTTAATATCCGGCGACCATTCCAGCGAACCATCCGGCAGCAGCCCAAACTTGATAAATAGGCTGGCGTTCGAAAATACCGGGCTGGAGGCATATTGATAAAGATTGATGTCGCAAACCAAACCATCCTCATAGGTCAGGCGCAACGAAAAGTCGCCAATCACGTCAACTTCCACGATTTTATGCATAAATGCCTCACAGTTTTCCCGGATTTCTCCCCACAACCGCCCGCTCCCACATACTCAGCAGTTGTTCCCGATGGGCTCTGATATGCGCAAGCGCCAGCTTGCGCTTGTTATTCGGCAGATATCCTTCGATCTCTGTTCCAGTACGAATACTGATGATCAGCTCATGGTTGCCGTAGCAGACATGCACATGCGGCAAGTGGTGCCGTTCATCATCGTAAAAGTACAAATGGAAAATTAGCCCTGCCAGTCTGTCAATCTCAGGCATTGGCACTCCTTGTCAATGAGCAGATTAACACCGTATCCCAAAGGATACAACCATTCGATTCCCGTCTTCTTGCCTGTAAAAGGCTTCATGTTGATTTCACTGAAAAATAAAAAGCCATTGCGCGCCGCTGAAACGTGCGGGTAAAGCGCCATCGCGCTGAAGACACAATAAAGGCCAGACTTTCTAACCTCGATAGGCAGTTTTCAGAGCTGGAACACGCTTCGCAACAGATTGGTTTTTCTCTGCCTGTTGCTGCGGCCTGCATCGCGCCGGGCACACGTCGTCAAATCTGCCGAACCTCGTCGACTGACACTCGTCACCGGCCGGTCACAGGCTGTCTTTCCCCCAAAAACTCACTTTAAATCTCTTATAAATCAAACTTATAAACCATAAGCATTCATTCTGGCATAAACCCTGCTTTATATATGGCGATGTGTCGGCGGCCGAGCCTTCGACATAACCCTTAGTCCATCAGAGCCGCGGAAGGAGACCCTGTCATGAACCGGTTCGTTTTAGCAGACCCCAGGAAATGTATTGGCTGCCGCACCTGCGAAGTCGCCTGCGTGCTGGCGCACAGCGACGGTAACCCGTCGTCGCTGTCGCCAGAGCATTTCACACCGCGCCTGAAAGTGGTGAAGGGGCTGAATGTCAGCACCACGATTCAATGCCGCCACTGTGAAGACGCCCCCTGCGCCAATGTTTGTCCCAACGGGGCGATCGTACACGCCGGCGATCATATCCGGGTGCAGCAGGAAAAATGCATTGGTTGCAAAACCTGCGTGGTGGCCTGCCCGTACGGCGCCATGACGGTGATCAGTAAACCGGTGGCGCGTATCAGCCATTATCAGACACTGGGTAACTGCATCAAGGCGGAGGCGCACAAGTGCGACCTGTGCGAAGGACGCGCCAACGGCCCGGCCTGTGTCGAAGTCTGCCCGACCAAAGCCCTGCGCCTGATCAGTCGGGAAGACATTCAGGAGATGATTCAACGTAAACAGCGGCGCGCAGCACTTGATGAAGCCGCGGAAATGAAATTCTGAGCGTGCCGCCGGTACGATGAAGGAGAGCAATGTCATGCAGAAAGTGATTACCGTCTGCCCTTACTGTGGGTCAGGCTGCAAAATTAACTTGTTGGTGGAAAACGGTAAAGTGGTCGGCGCGGAAGGCGCCAACGGCCTGACCAACGAAGGCGAACTATGCCTGAAAGGCTATTACGGCTGGGATTTTCTCAACGACACCAAGCTGTTAACCCCGCGACTGAAGCAACCGATGATCCGCCGCCAGAAAGGCGCGCCGTTTGAGGTAGTGTCCTGGGACGAAGCCATCGACTTCGCCAGTTCCCGCCTGAAAGCCATCAAAGAAAAATACGGCCCGGACGCCATCATGCACACCGGTTCTTCCCGCGGGCCGGGCAACGAAACCAACTATGTGATGCAGAAATTCGCCCGCGCGGTCACCGGCACCAACAACATCGACTGCTGCGCCCGCGTTTGCCACGGCCCGTCAGTCTCCGGTCTGCAGGTGACGCTGGGCAACGGCGCGATGAGTAACTCGATCTGCGAAATCGAACACACCGACTGCATTCTGGTGTTCGGTTACAACGCCGCCGATTCTCACCCGATTGTGGCGCGCCGCATCATCAAGGCCAAAGAACGCGGCGCCAAAATCATCGTCTGCGACCCGCGCCATATCGAAACCGCGCGTATCGCCGACCTGTGGCTGCCGCTGAAAAACGGCTCCAACATGGCGCTGGTCAACGCCTTCGCCAACGTGCTGATCAATGAAGGGTTGTATAACGCGAATTTCGTGGCCCAGCATACCGAAGGGTTCGAGGAATACCGCAATCTGGTGGCGAAATACACGCCGGAATACGTAGCGGACATCACCGGTCTCGACCCGCAGTTGATCCGCGACGCCATTCGCCTGTACGCCGCCGCGCCGTCCGCCACCATTTTGTGGGGCATGGGCGTCACCCAGTGGACGCAGGGCGTGGATGTGGTGAAAGGCTTGTCCGGTCTGGCGTTGCTCACCGGCAACCTCGGCCGCCCGAACGTCGGCGTCGGCCCGGTGCGCGGTCAGAACAACGTGCAGGGTGCCTGCGATATGGGCGCCCTGCCGAACCAGTTCCCCGGCTACCAGAAAGTCACCGATGCGGACCTGCGCGAAAAATTCGCTAAAGCCTGGGGCGTACCGTCGCTGTCCGACCGTATCGGCTACTCGCTGACCGATGTGCCGCACATGATCAAGGAAGGCAAGATCAAAGCCAATTACCTGATGGGCGAAGATCCGCTGCAAACCGAACCGGATTTGTCGGTGGTGCGCGAAACCTTCAACCAGTTGGAACTGCTGATCGTTCAGGACATCTTCATGACCAAGACCGCCGCCGTGGCGGACGTGATCTTCCCCGCGACGTCCTGGGGCGAACATGAAGGGGTGTATTCAGCCGCCGACCGTGGTTTCCAGCGTTTCTACAAGGCGGTGGAGCCGCAGGGCAACGTCAAGCCGGACTGGGAAATCATCAGCCTGATGGCAACCGCTCTGGGTTACCCGATGCATTACAACAACACTCAGGAAATCTGGGATGAGTTGCGCAATCTGTGCCCGCTCTACTACGGTGCCACCTACGAGAAAATGGCCGGTCTGGGCTATGTGCCGTGGCCGTGTCTGACCGAAGACAGCCCAGGCACGCCGTGGCTGTATGCCGGTAACCAGTTCGACCGCCCGAACGGTAAAGGCTTGCTGTTCGCGACAGAATGGCACCCGCCGATGGAGCAGACCGACGCCGACTACCCGCTGGTGCTTTCCACGGTGCGCGAAGTCGGTCACTACTCCTGCCGTTCCATGACCGGCAACTGTACCGCGCTGCAAACGCTGGCGGACGAACCGGGTTACGTACAGATGAACCCGGAAGACGCCGCACGCCTCGGCATTCGCGATCAGCAACTGACGTGGGTGGCGTCACGCCGCGGCAAAGTGATCAGCCGGGCGATGGTCAGCGAGCGCATCAATAAAGGCGCGGTTTACATGACCTATCAGTGGTGGATCGGCGCCTGTAACGAACTGACGCTGGACGAAGTGGACCCGATCGCTAAAACACCGGAATACAAACACTGCGCGGTGAAACTGGAACCGATCGCCGACCAGAACTGGGCGGAGAACTACGTCACACAGGAGTACAGCGCGCTGAAAGCCCGTCTGCGTAAAGAAGCGGAAGTCGCGGGTTAATCCCTACCCCTCCTCCCCGATCGGGGAGGAGGTTTTTTCAGACCCTCTCACCACCTCATCGCCTTAATCAGGAAATCCCTTCGATTTCCCGGGCGGAAATTCCCATGCGTTGCATCCGCGACAACAATGTGGTGCGTTTAAGCCCAAGCCGGGCGGCGGCGCCTTTCGGACCGGCGACGATGCCGTTGGTTTCCCGCAATACCCGGATAATCCGCTCGCGTTCCGATTCCTCTTCGGCATCCAACTGCCCGGATGACGGCTCGGCCGCCACCGGCGGCGGCGTAAAGTCGCGGTGCGCCGGTTTGGGCACCTCCAGCGGCGACAGATGATGCTGCAATTCATCTATCTGCAAATTAAGCGTGGTGCCGCGCGTCAGGATCACCGCCCGCTCCACCACGTTTTCCAGTTCCCGCACGTTGCCTGGCCACGGTAAACAGCTCAGCTGACGCAGCATGTCGGACGGAATGCTGTCGATAGTGCGGTTCATGCGACGGGCGATCTTGCGGGTGAAAAACTTCACCAGCAACGGAATATCTTCCGGCCGCTCGCGCAACGGCGGAATAACGATGGGAAACACGTTGAGTCGGTAATACAGGTCGCTGCGGTACTCGCGGTCCGCCACCATCTGTTTCAGGTCACGGTTGGTGGCGGCAATCAACCGCACATCCACCGGAATGACTTTGCTGCCGCCCAGCCGTTCTATCTCCCGCTCCTGCAACACCCGCAGTAGTTTAGGCTGCAATTCCAGCGGGATATCGCCCACCTCATCCAGAAACAGCGTGCTGTTATCCGCCAGTTCAAACCGCCCCTGGCGCTGGCTGGTGGCGCCGGTAAACGCGCCCTTTTCATGGCCGAACAGGTCACTTTCCAGCAGGCCGGACGGAATGGCGGCGCAGTTCATTTTCACCATATGCCGGGCTTTACGCTGGCTCAGGCTGTGGATAGCGCGGGCAATCAGCTCCTTGCCGGTGCCGGTTTCACCCAAAATCAGCACCGTGCTGTCGCTGGCCGCCACCATCTCCACCTGTTCCAGCACCTGCCGGATGGCGGCGCTGCGGCCGATGATTTCACCGAACTCGTCGCCGCTGCGCTGATGAATATGCTCGGTAAGCTGTTCCGTCAGGTAGAAATTCTCATGCACCAGCGAATCTTTCATGCGGGTGATCTGCTCATAGGCCAGCGCGTTATCCAGCGCAATGGCGATACGCGCGGCAATTTGCCGCAGCAGCCGGAGATCCGCTTCGCTGACCGCCAACGCTGAGCGGTGCGCCAGCTCCAGCACCCCCAACGTCCGGTTGCCAAACGCCAGCGGCAACAGGCAGACATGAGACAACGCATGGTCAAACCACTGACTGAGCGGGCGCGGCTCGCCGGCCTGGGGGCGCTCCGCCACCCGTACCAGCAGCGGTTGATGCTGCGCCATCACGCCGTCTGCCAGCGTTTGCGCCCGCTCCACCTCGCCTTGTACCGTTTTCGGCGCGCCGGCCTGCGGGTAGACGGTGGCGAGATACTTGAGCGCTTGCGCTTCGCCCTCGCCTTCTTTTAATACCAGCGCGATAAAATCAATGCCGAAGAAGCGGTGGATCTCGCGCGACACCTCCAGCGCCAGCGCCTGCAGCTCCAGTTTGGAAATCACGGTATTGGTGACATCCACCAGAATGCGCAGATGGTCGCGCTCATGGCGCAACCGCTCCTCTTCTTGCAGCACCTGCTCGCGTTCACTAATGTTTTCCACCACCAGCGCCACCACTCCAGCCAGCGCCTGGAAAAAGTCGAGTTCGTTATCGGTGAAACGGCTGCCGTCGGTCTTGAGGAATTCCACTCCGCCCAGCCCGCGGTGCGTGCCACACAGCGGCAACTGACAATAATCGCTCAGTCCGGCGTAGGCCGGCTGGTCGGTCAGGTGGGGAAAATCGCGCAGGAAGTGCGTGCGATCGCAGTGCAGCGGGGTCTGGGTGCTCCACACCACTCCGCCGGGACCGTTCGCCAGCAGAACCGCCTCTTCGCTGCACTGGGTACGCCCGGATTCGCGATCGTAGCGGTAGAAATTCATCTGGTTATGCAGCGGATCAAGCAGGATCAGATTGACCCGGCCAAAGCGCACCACTGAAAACGACACGCCATCCAGCGCCCGCAACAGGTCGGGAATGCTGCGCTGTTGCAACAATGACTGAGAAATTTTCAGCAAGGCATCCTGCCACAGAATAGACAGCCGGGACGGAGAGTCTGTCAGTCGTGTCGCCATAACCACCGTAATCCAATTTCCATAGATAGTGTGGGGAAATAGTGTAAGAGCTTCACTGACGAAATGACACGTCGCCTCACCAATAGCTTGATCTGAATCGTGCTAAACCGGAGCACGCCGGCAACAAGCGGTTACCGGATGAGCGATTATCGCCTGTCGCGCCAGATAATAATAAGAACCGTTTACTATTGTGGGTGTATTTTATACAGCGACCATTACCGATGCTTGCTGAGGTAATATTGTCTTGGTGTATATTATCGCGCTGAATTGGTTAAAACGCCGTCATATAAAAACCAAAATCCAACATTTCAGTTACATCCAGAAAGAAGAAAATAACATTTGTCCGCCCGTTCAATGCAATTAAAGCAGGTCATTAAAATTGCTGCTGTTTTTATTCAATTGCGATACGGTTTTTTCGTATTACGCCAGATTATATTTTCATGAATAGAAGGGTAATTACTGTTTATTAATCACTCATGTCATCAACCAATAATAAAATCGTGAATGGATAAAAATAGTTCAACGGCGATTATTGGATTTATTGCTGACTCAGATGATGATATAAGAAAAAGTTATGATTAACTCAAAAAGCGCCTGTCGTCTCACGACATAAAAAACACAACCAATTGATAAATATAAAATTATAGAAATAAATACACCTATTATTTATCTGGTTTTTACCCATGATCAACAGGGAAATAACGCATTTTTGACCTCATTCAGTGATGCATTTCATTTTATCAGCAGAAAAAAAGGGCAAAAATCCGATTTCGTTGTAATATTTCGCGCGGCAGACACAACACCCCACAAACAAATCAGGGTATCGGCCTGCGTATGTCTCACGACATCTCTGACCGCTACGCTGCAATAACACTGTGTGTTGTCTGAATACATTCATCAACATGAGGTTAATATGCAAAGGCAGAAGTTATTAATACAGATATGCTTGGCGATCGTGCTCGGTATTCTGATTGGTTGGGCATGCCACAACTATCTGGACGGTGCCCGCGCCAAAGAGGTGGCGTCTTACTTCAATATGGTCACCGACATCTTCCTGCGTCTGATCAAGATGATCATCGCGCCGCTGGTGTTCGCCACTCTGGTCTCCGGTCTGGCCAGCATGGGCAACTCTTCTGCCGTGGGCCGCGTCGGCCTGAAAGCTATGACCTGGTTCGTTACCGCGTCTTTCCTGTCGCTGCTGATCGGTATGATGCTGGCGAACTTCTTCCAGCCGGGCGTCGGCATGAATCTGGTCGCGCCGGTCAACCATGTCACCACCGGTCTGAATACCGATGGTTTCACGCTGAAAAACTTCATCAGCCATATCTTCCCGAAAAGCATCGTCGAAGCGATGGCCAACAACGAAATCCTGCAGATTCTGGTGTTCTCGCTGTTCTTCGGTTCTGCGCTGGCTTACGTCAAACACCATAACAAACAGGCCAACTTCATTCTGTCCACCATCGAAGAGCTGGCCAAAGTGATGTTCCGCGTGACTGACTACGTGATGGCGCTGGCGCCGATCGCCGTGTTCGCCGCCATCGCGTCCGCCATCACCACTCAGGGTCTGGGCCTGATCTACGACTTCGGCAAGCTGATCGGCGAGTTCTATCTCGGTCTGGCGCTGCTGTGGGCGGTGCTGTTCCTGGTCGGTTACGCCTTCCTTGGCCGCTCCATCGCGGTGCTGGCACGTCTGATTCGCGAACCCACCATGCTGGCGTTCGCCACCGCCAGCAGCGAGTCGGCCTACCCGAAAACCATGGATGCCCTGACGCGTTTCGGCGTACCGAAGAAGATCACCAGCTTTGTGCTGCCGCTGGGTTACTCCTTCAACCTGGACGGCTCCATGATGTACCAGTCGTTCGCTATCCTGTTCATCGCTCAGGCGTACAATATTGACCTGAGCCTGACCCAGCAGATCCTGATCCTGCTGACGCTGATGATCACCAGTAAAGGCATGGCGGGCGTCGCGCGCGCCTCCGTGGTGGTGGTAGCCGCCACCCTGCCGATGTTCAACCTGCCGGAAGCCGGCATCCTGCTGATTCTGGGTATCGACCAGTTCCTGGATATGGGCCGCACCGCGACCAACGTTATCGGCAACAGTATCTCGACCGCCGTGGTGGCCAGTCTGGAAAAAGACATCACCGACGACGAGGAAGAGCCTGAGGCGGAAGTGGCGCTGCAACAGGCCAGACAAGACGCCTGACCGTTCCCGACAACAGCTTAGTTCATCAAACAGCGGCCCTGCGGCCGCTGTTTTTTATTGCGCCGAACGCGGCGCGGTCATCGCCCGCCAGAATGACTCCGACGCCACGTTAAGCCGCGCATCCAGCCGGTACAGATACACCTGCATCTTCATCACCGCCTGATCCAGTTTCAGCACCGTCAGCTCCTTGTGCGCCAGCTCATCGCGGATGGAATAATCCGGCAGCCAGGCGATGCCGTGTCCCTGCTTCGCCATACGTTTGAGCAAGTCGCTCATCGAGGAGACAAAACTCACGGTAAACCGCTCGGGCGCCAGCGTGGAAAGATAGCGGTTGACCTGACGCCCCATGTAGCTGGTGTCGGTGTAATTGAGCAGCGGCAGCCCGGCGGCACGGATGTCAAACAACGGTTTGCCGGCCGCATCGCAGGCGCAAACCGGGTACAGGGTGGAATCCATGATGCGGGTATGGCGAAACGGCTCCGACATCAGTTCCTCGTTGTAAAACGAAAAAATAAAATCGCTGCGCCCTTCTTTCAGATTGAGTACCGCATCATCCACATCGATCGATTCAACATAGAAAATCTTCTCCTGCCGATCCGGCACGGTTTTAAGCAGTTCCGGCATCACAAACACCGACAGCGAATGCGCTGCCGCAATCGTGATCTTGTTCTTGTAATGGCTGCCGCCGTGCAGTTTGTGAATCTGGTATTCCAGATCGTCGAGGGTGTTGCGGATATGGGCGTGAAAAATCTTGCCCGGTTCGGTCAGTTGCAACGGCTGGGCGCCGCGGTCGAAAATATCGAACCCCACCGCCTCTTCCAGCGCCCGGATTCGTCGGCTGAATGACGACTGGGAAATGTTGCGCGTCTCGGCTGCCAGCGTAAAACTGCGGTGCTCCTCCAGTGCGATAAAATCGTATAACCATTTGGTTTCAATGTTATTTAGCATCGACACTCACCTTTCAGAAAAACGCATTACGCGCATAACGCCAGCACAGTTATGCAAAACATACATAGAGGATGGGAATTTCGCAATTCACATTTCCGGGCGCTGTGCGATGATTTTTCCACTCCAACATCACCATCAATGAGGCGGAAAACGTGAATCCTGTAGTCGGCATTCTTGGCGGCATGGGACCCGGTGCGACCGTGGATGCCATGCAAAAACTCATCCGGCATACTCCGGCCAGAAAGGATCAGGAACATATTCCGGTGATCGCGGTTTCTATCCCGGATATTCCCGATCGTACCCAATGTATTCTCAATCACAGCGCCTCACCACTGAAGAAAATGGTGGAGTACATGAAAATTCTGGAGAGAGCCGGCGCGACCTGCATCATCATTCCCTGCAACACCGCGCATTACTGGTTCGAGGATTTGAAGCGGTATACCCAGTTGGAGATGATCAGCATTATTGACGCTACCTGTCAGCAGGTGGCTGAACAGCGCGTCCGTCACGTCGCCATCCTGGCCACCACCGCCACCGTGCGCGGCGAAATTTACCAGCACGCACTGGCCGATCAACAGGTGCGCTGCACATTACCGACCGACGAGCAGCAGGACGCGGTGATGAACAGTATCTACGCCTACAAGGCGGGCGATGCCGCGCAAGCCCGGGCGCTGCTGCTGCCGGTGGTCGACTCGCTGCGGCAGCGGGGCGTGGAAAAAATCATTCTGGGTTGTACCGAGCTGCCGCTGATTCTGGAGCCGGAAGCCGTCGCCGAGCCAGACGCCTATCTGGATGCCACCGATGCGCTGATCAGAAAAACCATCGCCTGGTATTACCAGCAGGTAACGCATCCGCCGGTCGCCGCGTAATTTTTCTCTGTCGGTCGCAGTCTACTGTCGCCAGCCTTTGTTATGATAACGTCAGGTGACAATACAGGGACTGATTAACAGAGAACCATGAAAGCGAAACCAGTAACGCTCAATGACGTGGCGGCTTACGCCGGGGTATCGTACCAGACAGTCTCCCGGGTGCTGAATCAAGCGCCTCATGTCTCAGACCGAACCCGGGGAAAAGTGGAGCAGGCAATGGCCGCGCTCCACTACATCCCCAACCGGGTGGCCCAGCAACTGGCGCGCCGCAGCGCCACCACCATCGGTCTGGCGACCATCGACCTGTCGCTGCACGCGCCCTCCCAAATTGCCGCCGCGATTAAAACCACCGCCAGCGAACTGGGATTCAACGTGGTGATATCCATGCTGCGCGCCGTCGATGGCAATGACGTTCAGCGCGCGGTCAATGAACTGCTGGCGCAACGGGTGGACGGCGTGATCGTCAACGTGCCGCTGGAACAGGAAGCGGCGGAGCAAATCCACCAGTTGTGCGCCGCCACGCCGGCGCTGTTTCTCGACACCTCCCCCGCCGCCGACCTGCCGAGCGTGATATTCGACCCGCATCAGGGCACCAAACTGGCTATCGATCATCTGGTGGAGCTGGGCCATCGCCGGATTGCCTTGCTTGCCGGCCCGCAAAGCTCGGTATCCGCCCGGCTGCGTTATGAAGGCTGGCAACAGGCGCTTGCGGCCCATCTGCTGACGCCCTGCGCCATTGCGGAAGGAGACTGGAGCGCCAGTTCCGGCTATCAGCAGGCGCATCTGCTGCTGGCGAATGCGGTTCGCCCGACCGCCATTGCCGTCGCCAACGATCAAATGGCGCTGGGCGTTCTGCGGGCCATCCACGAGTATGGCCTGCGGGTACCGGAACAGATCTCGGTGATTGGCTTTGACGACACCCGCGACAGCGCCTATTTCCAGCCTCCGTTGACCACCATCCGTCAGGACTTCCGGCAACTGGGCCGGGAAAGCGTCAACCGGTTGCTGGAATGCCTGCAACACCCGCACACCCCCGCCCCGCTGCGGCTGAAAACCACGCTGATCCCCCGTCAGACCACCGCCGCCTGGCAACCCTCCATACTGTCGCCGCAGGACGTCGCGCTACAGCTGATTACACTGGCGCGGCAGTTACAACGCTAATCCATTCCCCAACGCCGATTGGTTTTGTGATCGACGCCACTTTCCGGCGTCCTTGCGCTTTACTCACGCCCGGCAAGCCGCGATCCTGCCAGTAAAATTGTGAGCGGATAACAATTCTTGTTCATCCGCCAGTCGGGCGCTTTCAGCCACTCACTTTCAGCCAACAAAGGAAAGCCTGCTTTATGTCCACTGCTTCCGCTTACGTTCCTCTATCCGGCATCTCGCTGGCGGATATTCTGGCCAGACGCGACTGGGAAAACCCGGCTTGTCCTCACGCTCGCCGGCTGGACGCCCATCCGCCGTTTTCCAGCTGGCGCAGTCTCGACGCTGCGCGTGACGACCAGCCTTCCGAGCGGCGTCAGTGGCTGAATGGCGCATGGACCTTCAGCTATTTCCCGCGCCCGGAAGCGGTGCCGGAACAGTGGCTGACGCAGGATCTGACCGGCGCTGACGCTATCGCCGTGCCATCCAACTGGCAGTTGGCGGGCTACGACGCGCCGATTTACACCAACATCAAATACCCGATACCGGTCAACCCGCCGTTCGTACCGCAAGACAACCCCACCGGTTGTTACTCGCTCACATTCCCAGTTAACGCCGACTGGCTGGCGCAGGGCCAGACCCGCATCGTGTTCGACGGCGTGAATTCCGCCTTTCACCTGTGGTGCAACGGCAACTGGGTCGGCTATTCCCAGGACAGCCGGCTACCGGCGGAGTTCGACCTGACGCCCTGCCTGCAGCCGGGAGAAAACCGGCTGGCGGTGATGGTGCTACGCTGGTCTGACGGCACCTATCTGGAAGATCAGGACATGTGGCGCATGAGCGGCATTTACCGCGACGTCTACCTGCTGCATAAACCGGCGGTGCATCTGCGCGATGTGCAGATCACCACCCCGCTGCGCCACAGCTACACGCAGGGCGCGCTGTGCGTTACCGCGCAGGCTAATCTGCCGGAAGAACAGGCGCAGGCGTGGCAACTGCATGTGCAGCTGTGGCGCGGCGGGCAACTGGTGGGTGAAAGCCGCGCGCCGTTCGGCACGCCGGCGATCGATGAACGCGGCGCCTACCATGACCGCGTAAGCCTGCAACTGGAGGTGGAGCGGCCCGCACTGTGGAGCGCGGAAGAACCCAATCTGTATCGGGCGGTGGTGGCGCTGGAGCACGCCGACGGCACGCTGGCGGAAGCGGAAGCTTATGACGTCGGCTTTCGCGAGGTCGCCATCCGTAACGGCCTGCTGCTGCTCAATGGTCAGCCGCTGCTGATTCGCGGCGTCAACCGCCATGAACACCACCCGCAACGCGGTCAGGCCATCGATGAAGCGACCATGCGGCAGGATATTCTGTTAATGAAGCAGCACAACTTCAACGCGGTGCGCTGCTCTCACTATCCCAATCATCCGCTGTGGTATCGGCTATGCGACCGTTATGGCCTGTACGTGGTGGACGAAGCCAACATCGAGACTCACGGCATGCAGCCAATGAGCCGCCTGTCCGACGACCCGCGCTGGCTGCCGGCTTACGCCGAGCGCGTCACCCGCATGGTACAGCGCGATCGCAATCATCCCTGCATCATCATCTGGTCGCTGGGCAACGAGTCTGGCTACGGCCCTACCCACAGCGCACTCTACCAATGGGTGAAACAGCAAGACCCGAGTCGGCCGGTGCAATACGAAGGCGGCGGCGCCAACACGCCCGCCACCGATATTCTGTGCCCGATGTACGCCCGGGTGGATCAGGACCAGCCGTTCCCGGCGGTGCCGAAGTGGTCGATCAAAAAATGGATCGGTCTGCCGGGAGAAAACCGGCCGCTGATTCTGTGTGAATACGCGCACGCCATGGGCAACAGCTTTGGCGGATTCGACCGTTACTGGCAGGCATTCCGTCAGTATCCGCGGCTGCAAGGCGGCTTCGTCTGGGACTGGGTGGATCAGGCGCTGGTGCGTGAGCAGGATGGTAAACCGCATTGGGCTTACGGCGGCGATTTCGGCGATAAACCCAACGACCGTCAGTTCTGCCTCAACGGTCTGGTGTTCCCCGACCGCACGCCGCATCCGGCGCTGTACGAAGCCCAGCGCGCCCAGCAGTTTTTCCAGTTCACCCGCCATGAGGACAACCCGCTGACGCTGACCGTCACCAGCGAATACCTGTTCCGTCATAGCGATAACGAGGAGCTGCGCTGGCGCATCATGCAGGATGACGTCCAACTGGCGTCAGGCGTGGCGCCGCTCACTATCGCACCGCAGGGCTGCCAGACCTTCACTCTGCTCGAACAGTTGCCTGCGCCGCAACACCACGCCGATATGTGGCTGACGGTGGAGGTGGTTCAGCCGAACGCGACTGACTGGTCGCCCGCCGGGCACCGCTGCGCCTGGGATCAATGGCCGCTGCCGATGCCGCTGGCGTACCCGGCGTCACGCCAGGCCGACGGCGCATGTCCAACCCTGACTCGGGATGATGACTGCTTCGATATCAGCCACGGCCAGCAACGCTGGAGCTTCGACAAACGTAGCGGTCTGCTGACTCAGTGGTGGCGCGACGGGCAGCCGCAGTTGCTCAGTCCGTTGCAGGACAATCTGACGCGCGCGCCGCTGGATAACGACATCGGCATCAGCGAAGTGGACCGCATCGACCCGAACGCCTGGGTGGAACGCTGGAAGCTGGCCGGGCTGTATCAGTACCAGACCGACTGCCGACAGATCCGCGCCGATACGCTCAGCGACAGCGTGCTGATCACCACCGAACACGTCGGCCATTACCAGCAACAGGTGTTGTTCATCAGTCGCAAACAGTGGCGTATTGACGCACAAGGCGTGTTGACGGTGAATGTCGACGTGGACGTTGCCCGTCACCTGCCGCCGCTGGCGCGCATCGGCCTCTGTGGTCAACTGGCGGCGGTCAACCCACAGGTAAGCTGGCTTGGGCTGGGTCCGCACGAAAATTATCCCGACCGCCGCCTCGCCGCGCTGCACGGCCGCTGGCAGCAACCGCTGGACGCGATGCACACGCCGTACATTTTCCCATCGGAAAACGGCCTGCGCTGCCACACCCGGGAACTGCGCTACGGCAACTGGCTTATTGAAGGCGACTTCCACTTCGGTATCGGCCGCTACAGCCTGCGACAGTTGATGGATTGCACCCATCAGCATCTGTTGCAGCCGGAGCCGGGCACCTGGCTCAATCTGGACGGATTTCACATGGGCATCGGCGGCGACGACTCCTGGAGCCCAAGCGTCGCGTCGGATTTCCTGCTGACCGCGCCCCGCTACCGTTACCAGTTGCAACTGCGGCTGCAATAATCCCGCCGGGCCGGCAGCATCACGCTACTGCCGGCCTGCTGTTTTACCACGGCGACACAACGTAAAACGCCGTTCAATCAAGACGATCGTGTGAAAAAGTCGGCATATTGCGCATTCCCTCGCCAAACGCGTCAAAAATGTGGTTTACACCTTTGACATGCACGGCAGACCCCGTTATCATGCGCCCCGTTCAAGCGATTCCTCTGTAGTTCAGTCGGTAGAACGGCGGACTGTTAATCCGTATGTCACTGGTTCGAGTCCAGTCAGAGGAGCCAATTTAAAGAAAGCAGACGTTCACTGACGTCTGCTTTTTTGCTATTTATCAATTGGTTATCCCCTCTCAGTCGTTCACCCTCGTTCACTAAAAACCACTCGAAGCCATATCATTTTGATGGTAAAAATGCTGGTAATGCTGGTTCGATTTCCCTTTTACCAACAAACGAGGGGGCGTGTTCATGTCACTGACTGATATTAAAGCAAAAAATGCAAAACCCCTTGAGAAGGAATACAAGCTGACTGATGGCTTTGGTATGTTCCTTCGTGTTACCCCTAAAGGTTCGAAATACTGGCAAATGGCCTACCGTTTCGAAGGAAAGCAAAAACTTTTCTCTATCGGTGTTTACCCTGCTGTTTCTCTTTCTGACGCAAGACAACGCCGTGACGAGGCCAGAAAGCTTCTGGCTCAGGGTATTGACCCTAATGCAAAGAAACAGGCAGAGGTTAAAGAGCTTAAAGCCAAACGTGATAATACACGCTCCTTCAGAACAGTAGCCAAAGCGTGGTTCGCCACGAAAACAAAATGGTCTGATGATTATGGTGATGCCGTATGGAAGCGCCTTGAAACTTATGTCTTCCCGGTAATCGGTGACAAAGATGTTGCCGAACTGGATACAGGTGATCTGCTGGTTCCGGTGAAAAAGGTGGAGGCTCTTGGTTATCTTGAAGTCGCCATGCGCATTCAACAATACATTACGGCAATCCTGCGTCATGCCGTCCAGCAAAAGCTGATACGCCATAACCCAGCCTATGATATGGAAGGGGCAGTTCAGAAACCACAAACTGAACACCGCCCTGCACTGGAGCTGGAAGAAATACCTCAACTACTGAACAAAATTGCCGAATACAAAGGCCGCAGGTTAACCATACTGGCAATACAGCTCAATCTGATGATTTTCATTCGTTCCAGTGAGTTGCGTTTCGCTCGCTGGTCAGAAATTGATTTCAAAAGTAAGTTATGGGTGATACCCGAACAGCGTGAAGCGATTGAAAACGTCAAACATTCAACTCGTGGGGCTAAAATGAAACGTAAGCACTTCGTTCCCCTTTGTAAACAGGCCATGAAGATACTCAAAGAGATCCGACAACTGACTTATGAAGAAGGTCAAGATGATGGGTTAATTTTTACTGGCTGTTATGACTCGTTTAAACCCATGAGTGAAAACACCATCAACAAAGCCCTCCGCAATATGGGCTATGACACGAAGCAGGACATCTGTGGACACGGTTTTCGAACTCTGGCCTGTAGTGCTTTGATTGAGTCTGGTTTATGGTCAGAAGACGCTGTGGAGCTTCAGATGAGTCATAAGGAAAGCAACAGTGTCCGGGCAGCTTATACTCACAAAGCTAAACACCTTGATCAACGTCGCCTGATGCTCCAGTGGTGGGCTGATTTCCTTGATGCCAACAGCAACAGTATGATCAGGCCGTTTGAGTTTGCCCACAGGAATCAAAGCTAACTGCCTGATAACCCACCATATAACAGTATGTAACACTTTGTTTTAACGATGTTTGAATAGCCATCAACCTGTGATGGCTACTACACCATTCTATTATGAATTTTCAGCAATATTTGATATCGTAGCAATATTGAATACCGAGGAAATAACCATGATATCAGGTCTTGATGGTGGAATTTTCATCCTTAGCTCAATGGCTAAAGAAAGAGTCAAATCAGGTCTACTTGACAGAGCAACAATAGAAGGCTCTAAAGGCGAGTATACCGTGATTTTTGATGGTTCAGAATGGGAAGGTAAGCCTTTAGTCTTATGCAGTTCCAGACAGCCTTATGAAGCACGAGTCTTCAAAAGCATAGATGGTGCAGCGGCAGAGCTACTACGCATAGGTCTAAGTGAAGCTTCAATCAAAAACACCACCAAATCGAACACTAAATAATCAGGCTTAAAATGGATATGCAAAAAGAAACGATTTTTTCTGAAGTAGAAACCGCGAACAGCAAACAGCTTGGTGTATTGAAGGCTAACTTTCCGCAGTGTTTTGATAAAAACGGGGCTTTCATTCAAGAGAAATTGCTTGAGATCGTCAAGTCGTCGGATATTGAACTCTCTAAAGAGTCATACAGCTTAAACTGGCTGGGTAAGTCCTTTGCCCGGCTGTTGGCTAACCTACCACCGAAGACGTTACTTACGGAAGATAAAGACCATAACCAACACGATGAGAACAAATGCAGTAAAAATCTGTTAATCAAAGGAGATAACCTCGAAGTATTGAAGCATATGGTTAATGCGTATGCTGAACAGGTTAAGATGATTTACATTGATCCTCCATACAATACAGGTAAGGATGGGTTTGCCTATAACGATGATCGCAAGTTTACACCTGAACAGCTTTCTGAACTTGCGGGTATCGATCGTGATGAAGCTACACGTGTACTCGATTTTACTGTCAAGGGTTCAAGTAGCCATAGCGCATGGCTGACATTCATTTATCCTCGTCTTTATATTGCTCGTGAACTAATGAAAGAAGATGGGACTATTTTTATCTCTATCGATCATAATGAGTTTAGTCAATTAAAACTTGTTTGTGATGAGATTTTTGGTGAGCAAAATTATGTTGGAGATATTGTGTGGAAAAATGCAACTGATAATAATCCGTCAAACATAGCTGTAGAGCATGAATATATTATTGTTTACGCAAAAAACAAAGAGCAACTTGAAAGTGAGTGGAAGTCTAACATTTCAGATGTTAAGAATTTACTTATCAACATAGGTGAAGAATTCACATCAAAATATTCGGGTGATGAACTTAAGGAAAAATATACCCAATGGTATCGTGAACATAAATCTGAATTATGGCCTCTTGACCGATACAAATATATAGATAAAGATGGCGTCTATACTGGTAGCCAGAGTGTACATAACCCCGGAAAAGAGGGGTACAGGTATGATGTTTTACATCCAGAAACTAAAAAACCATGTAAACAACCTCTTATGGGATATCGTTTTCCATCAGAGACAATGGATCGGCTCCTATTAGAAGAAAAAATTATCTTTGGTGATGATGAAAACAAAATTATAGAGTTAAAGGTTTATGCTAAAGATTATAAACAAAAATTAAGCTCTGTTATTAATCTTGATGGGCGTACAGCAACGAATGAACTCAAAGAGTTATTTCCTGAAATGACTCAACCATTTACAAATGCTAAAACAATAAAATTAGTAGAAGATTTAATCTCTTTTGCATGTGATGGAGAAGGTGTTGTTTTAGATTTCTTTGCTGGTTCAGGAACTACAGCACATACAGTATTTAATTTAAATCATAAAAATAAAACATCGTATCAGTTTATTACAGTTCAACTAGATGAGCCAACAAAAGACAAATCTGATGCTTTGAAGCATGGCTATAAAACAATTTTTGACTTAACAAAAGAGCGGTTAATTAGAGCTTCTAAAAATAACGGAAATCAAGGTTTTAAGGTTTATCAACTAATGACTGATTTTCGAGCAAAAGATGAGTCTGAACTTACGCTGTCTAATCTTAGCTTCTTTGACGATGCTGTATTGACACCTGAACAGTATGACACCCTATTGACTACATGGTGTGTATATGATGGTAGCTTGTTAACAACGCCAATTGAAGATATTGATCTTAATGGCTACAAAGCGCACTTGTGCGATGGTCGTCTTTATCTGATTGCGCCTAATTTCACTAGCGAAGCACTGAAAGCTTTACTTCAAAAGCTGGATGCAGACAAAGACTTTGCCCCTAATAAAGTTGTATTTTATGGCAGCAACTTCGAAAGTGCAAAACAGATGGAACTCAATGAAGCACTAAAAAGTTATGCTAATAAAAAATCTATTGATTTAGATTTGGTGGTAAGGAACTAATCATGTCTAAAGGATTCACATTCGAAAAGAATTTACCTCATCAAAAGGCTGGCGTTGATTCGGTGATGAATGTCTTTGTATCCGCCATACCTCATCAGATGGATCATGTTGCTATTCGCCTGTTAGCTAATCCAGAACTGAATCTATCTGAACAACAATACTACAACAACATAAAAAATGTTCAGGAATTCAATGGCATTGAGCACTTAAAAGATAATTACGATGCAAAAAGCAACGTCATTGATGTTTCTATGGAGACAGGGACAGGTAAAACCTATACCTACACAAAAACAATTTTTGATCTGAACAAATCTTTTGGCATTAATAAATTTATTATTATTGTTCCTACACTTTCAATTAAAGCTGGAACAGTTAACTTTTTAAAAAGTGATGCTTTAAAAGAACACTTCCGAGATGATTACGAGCGTGAACTAAAGACTTATGTAGTTGAGAGTCAGAAAAACTCTGGTAAAAATACAAAATCGTATATGCCTCAAGCTATTCATGATTTTGTTGAAGCCAGCAATTTCAACAAAAAATATATACACGTTCTTGTAATCAACTCAGGAATGATTAACTCCAAGTCTTTAACTGACACTTATGATGTTGGTTTGCTTGATAATCAGTTTGATACACCATTTGCTGCTCTAAGTGCGGTTAAACCATTTATTATTATTGATGAACCTCATAAGTTCCCTACAGCTAAAAAAACATGGGAGAATATTGAGAAATTCAATGCTCAATATATTATTCGTTACGGCGCAACCTTTAGTGAAGGCTATAAAAATTTAGTTTATCGCCTGACAGCCGTAGATGCATTTAATGAAGATCTTGTTAAAGGCATTGATGCTTACATTGAAGATATTGTTGGTGATGGTAGCGCCAACCTCAAGTTCGTAAAATCTGACGGTAAAGAAGCTATTTTTGAGCTTACCGAAAATGGTAACAAAAAAACGTTCAAATTAGCAAAAGATGAATCGCTATCGAAAACACATAGCGCAATTCATGATTTAACACTCGATGCGTTAAATAAAAGCACTGCAGTGTTGAGTAATGGTATTGAACTAAAAATTGGTAGTTCAATAAACCCCTACTCTTACGATCAGACGCTCGCTGACAACATGATGCTTAAAGCTGTCAAAGAACACTTTAAGTTAGAAAAAGAGTATCTGACACAAAGACCACGTATAAAGCCTCTTACTCTTTTCTTCATTGATGATATTGAAGGCTACCGTGATGGTAATGATATTGCCGGAAGCCTGAAAACTAAGTTCGAAGAATACGTTCTGTCAGAAGCGAATGAACTTATAAAAACAGAGAAGGATGAGTTTTATCGAAACTACCTTGAAAAAACTATTCAGGATGTATCTTCTGTTCATGGTGGCTATTTTTCGAAAGATAACAGTGATAAAGATGATAAAATTGAGCAGGAAATCAACGAAATCCTTCATGACAAAGAGCTTCTTTTATCTTTAGAAAATCCTCGCCGTTTCATTTTCTCTAAGTGGACGTTGCGTGAGGGGTGGGATAACCCAAACGTATTCCAGATTTGTAAGCTACGTTCGAGCGGTAGCACCACATCTAAACTTCAAGAGGTAGGGCGTGGTTTACGTCTTCCCGTGAATGAATACATGTGCCGAGTGAAAGATCGCAATTTCACACTCAACTACTATGTTGATTTTACGGAAAAAGATTTTGTTGATTCTCTTGTCAAAGAGGTTAACGATAGCTCTTTCAAAGAAACTATACCAAGTAAGTTTACTCAAGAGCTTAAGGATAAAATCTTATCTCAGTATCCTGAACTTTCATCCAGAACACTAATGAATGAAATTTTTGATGCTGAAATCATCGATGAGAATGAAAACTTTAAAGACTCTGGTGCCTATACTCGCTTAAAAGATAAATATCCAGCAGCATTCCCTACCGGAGTTAAACCAAACAAAATCAAAAAATCCACTGATGGTAAAAAACGTACTAAAATGCGTGTTGGCAAGTTCAGTGAACTGAAAGAACTGTGGGATTTGATCAATCAAAAAGCTGTGATTGAATATAAAATTAATAGCGAGAGTGAATTCTTATCAATATTCAAGTCGTTCATGCTCGAAGAAAAAGATAGATTTACTAAATCAAGCGTTCATACTCGCATTGATAGAATTTATATCCATAATGATACGGCAATGTCGAAAAGCATAATTAGTGATGATGATAACTTTGCTAAACTCAACACAATGAGTTATCGAGAATTTCTTGATAACTTATCACAAACTATGTTTGCTAAACACGATACCTTGCATAAGGTTTTTTGTGATATAAAAGACACTATCAATATCACTGACTACCTGAACATTCAAACTATCAGAAAGATTAAATCTGGCTTTAGCAAGTATTTGTTGAACAATTCGTTTAACAAGTTCAGTCTTGGCTACAATGTGATATCAAGCTCTATTCATCCTACAAAGTTGACTAATGCAGATGGTAATCCTTTAAATGAGGTATTATCAAGTGATCTTGGTGTATTGCAGGATAATACAAAATCACCATTGGATTCTTATCTTTTTGAAGAAGTATTTTATGACTCAGAGCTTGAACGGCTCAACATAACAGATGGAGAGATCCAGTCTGTATCTGTTTTCACAAAGATACCGAAGAACTCCATTAAGATCCCGGTTGCGGGTGGTTATACATATTCTCCTGACTTTGCTTACGTTGTTAAAACCACCAAAGGTGATTATCTAAACTTTATCATTGAAACAAAAAACGTAGACGGAAAAGATAGCCTGCGGCTTGAAGAGAAGCGTAAGATTGAACATGCTCAGGCACTGTTCAATCAAATAAGTAAAACGGTCAATGTGGAGTTTAAAACGCAGTTTGCTGATGATAGCATTGCTAATTTAATTAAGAGTAGCATTCATTAATCCTTTTCCCCTCACTGTTCATTCATTAGTGAGGGGGAACTGATATAAATGCGAAAGGATATTTGTGTTTTTTTAAATAGCTGTGAATATAAGAGTATTACTATTACCACCGGCTGAACACTGCGTAGCAGTTTTAGCCACATCCAGCACATCACCTGCTGCTTTCACATTCGCCGCGACTCCTACGCCAACCTCATAGAAATTTCCTGCTGCTGCAGTTACTATTTTGGTACATTCCGCTGCAGGAACATTAGAATAAGTAATATTAAAAGAAGAACCGGGTGCTTTTGATGGACCAGTTGCTGCAGCTCCCAATATAACATCACCTTTAAATGCATTAATTGGCTTCACTGCTGACTCAGAGCCACTCAACATATTATCAGGGAAAATCTTAGCCTGAACTGCCACAGTGTTTGAAAGACCAGTAAAACTTGATGCTGAAGTATATAACGATTTAACACCAGCCTGAATAGTGGCTATATTATTACTTTCTGCCTGCGCACGCTGTGAAGCCTGTACTTTAGGGTAAACAATAAATGCTGCAACCACTAATGCAGATATAATCCCAAGAACCAACAGAAGTTCTAAGAGCGAGAATCCTTTCTTGCTTTTTTTGTATTTAATTAATACTGCTTTTTTCATTTCCTTTATATCTCCTTAGTTATTTGGATAGATATAAAAGAGATAAACCAGATAAAATATTAAACAAGACTTTTATATTCTTTATATACTCTTATCCGATAAGCGGACTACCTGATAAAAACAAAAAAAGACCAGATCATTCTGGTCTTTTTTTGGAAGCGAGCTTCGTTGACTTTATTAAAAACCATCAAAGATTTACAAGATTGAATATGGAGTTATTCTTCTTTGATAGTAATTAAACGTTACAATTTACTTTCAAGCATGTCAAATTTAATTGTTTGATTATGCCATTATTTTTTAATCCTTTTATAAACTCCGTTTCCTTGTGAAATATCGAGTTGAATATTAATACCACTACCCAGAAACTTATATATTGCCATGATAAAGTGAACTCTCGTTCAACGAATGCCTGATTTACCGACATCTGGATCACTCCATTTGAATATGTGAAACTTCCGGGGTAGCAGCTCCCACATCCATCTCCCCACCAACGGGTTATCCTTTCGCTAACTAATTTTATTTCAGAGCGTGTAATACCATCTCGCCAGAAAGTCAAATCAGTATAAACGTCTTTCCTACAACTATTGCTGGAGTTGTTTCCTGCATGACAAGATAAAATTATTTTTAGCGGTTTTGGAGCATCTGCTGCATAATTTATTCTTCGCCAAATCCCATCCTGACAGGAAATAATAGCCCCTGTGGATTCCTTACTGATTAATCCTTGGGTAGGACAGGCTGTTCCTACAACCTCAGTCGAGTTAGGTAAAAAATAGTTTGCGTCGATAGTTTTATCTGAATGAATATTTCCGGTAGCTTCTATATTTCCACTTACCTTCACATATCCACTCAGAATCCCTCCGGTTGTTTGAACATTTTTACCATTATACGCAGTGATGGTATTCGCATCTTTCATATACCATCCTCCACCATATTTCTGAAAATATATACCTCCGTCATTTAATGTTCTGAACCAGTTCTGCGTATATGTCTCACCTCTTGATTGGATATTTTGGGCTGAAACAGTGTTATTAGCATTTATTGAACCATTGACCTGAGCACTACCGCCAACACGGATATGTGCACCGACAACTGTATCTCCTGTAGAATTCAGAACATTAGCAGTCGCAGTTCCCGCAGCAGTTATATCTTGGACATTCTTGATGCTTTTACCTCCCATATTAAGATCCCCCGTCATCGGCAATGTGCCATCACGACGAAGATAAATAGAATACATGGTGGAATCATATCCTACACGATAGGCCATCAATCCAGCACTTGTGATATTACTGTAATCTGTAGATGTTTCTTTCCATGCACCCTGCAAACCTGATGCTAACGTTGCTGATTGCGTCATACCACTATCAATACCTGCCGCTTGCATCGCTCGACCCAATAAATCGTAACGATACTTATCCCCTTCCATCCAAGGCAAAGTCGTTGTAATAAGACCATTAACTACATAGTTAGGTGATATTCCTGAACGTTTTAATATAATTTTATATGAAGATTTTTGTGCATTAATACCGGTGTATGACGCAGGTAATAACCCTTCATTAACCAGTGTCTGGTATGTAATTTCGCAGCCAGAAGCATTACAGATACGGGGACCCGGATCGCTTGACTGACTGCTGCTTGAAGTCAGAGTGGAAAGTTTATCATATCGGATATTAATATAACCATTAACCGCCTCCCCGACCTGTTTAATTTGCTGACCAACAGCATTAGCTATAATCGTTTCCTGTTCATTTTTCATATCCTGAAAACGCATAAATGCCATCATGCTACCCACACCCAGCACCAATACGAGTTCTAACAGGGAGAACCCTTTCTTATTTTGTTTTTTCATTTTCATCGTCCTTTTTTATTTCACGTATTAATTAATTATCAAAAATAAACAGGAGGTCAAGACCGATGAATATATAACCAATGAAAAGATTAATAACAAAATTTCAAATGAGCCGATTTTATCTCTCTCTATCCGGTTTGTGGTATCATTACAATGATTTTATACATTCAGGATAAAAGAGAATGACAGACGCTATTAAAACACTTAATAACATCCGTACCCTTCGCGCTCAGGCACGAGAAACAGATCTGGCTACACTTGAAGAGATGCTGGAGAAATTAACTTCTATTGTCGAAGACAGACGCCAAGAGGAAACAATCGCAAAGCAACAAAATGCTGAACGTCAGGGCAAAATCGAAGCCCTGCGTGCGCAACTGCTTGAAGATGGCATTGACCCGTCTGAGCTGCTGGGTAATGTTAAATCATCACGTCCTGCTGCTGTCCGTGCTCCTCGTCCTGCAAAGTACAAATACATCGACGAAAATGGCGATGAGAAAACGTGGACGGGTCAGGGACGTACACCAAAAGTGATTGCAGCTGCACTGGAAAGCGGTAAGGTTCTGGAAGATTTTGCCATTTGATTAAGAGTTTTAATTTGCTGCCAAGGATGGTGGTAAAAATTGGCTACCGCGCCCTCTGGGGCTTGCTCAACAGCTCCCCAGCCTAAAACAAGTTTTAAGCCGAAGAGCTGTTCGGACGTGAAATGATTTTATGGTCTGAATTTCTTGAGAACTCTTTCAATGTAGATTTGTCCATTAACTTTATACCGTTCGATATCGTGTGTATGTAACGATGGAACTTCTAACAACAAACCAAAGAGTAATTGCTTATCTACCTCACTTATATCACAGTTTAGAACCTTGGCAACCTCTGCACCAAGAATTATTTTTTGTCGTGTGTTTTCTTTTTTACTGTCTCTTTTTTCTTTTGCTTTAAGGTAATTTAATTTATTTTGTGCTCCAGCAATTTTCTGCTCAAGTGTTTTCTTAATTTCCGGCCTGCTTCTATCACTCTGAAAAACATTGCCAGTTAGATAGGTATTTTTTATTTCATCATCATTCATTCTTTTCTCCACTGATATCTATGATTGTAAGGAATGTTACTTCTGAATTCATCATCTGAAAGTGCTCGTTTGATTGATTTAATCCGGGAACGGAACTGTTTCTTTTCCTGTTTCTTTTTAAACTCAACTCTTATTTCTGTGATTATCTTTTCTGCTTCACTATACGCTTTTTCCAGATCGGTATAGATTCCATTATCAAGTAATCGTTTTGCTTCAAGATCGATGGCTTCATCGTTATTTTTATACATAAAACCTCCTTGTCTTTATTTCCTTAACACCAATTAGCATAATTAATAAATTAATCAATAGTATACAAAAATTATTTTATTATATATCTTCAAGTCTTTTAATGGACTTTAAAATTATCTCTATAACTAACTACATTCAGAAGTGATCATGGTAAGCGCAGTAAATAGTAGGAAAGGGCCTATTGGCCCTTTCTTTAACACTTATGCGCACTCAGGAAGACTCAAAAGGTTATTAGGCTGTTCGCCATCATTTTGTGTTTTTAAGTATTTGTTACCAGAAGCGCTAACAGCAACAATCACCCACACTGAATGTCCTCCTGCATTAACATAAAATCTCCATTTCCCAGATTCTATTCCGCTTATAGCCTCTTGCTGTGTGAGCTTCCATCTGGTGCCATCAGCATTCTTACCGCCAATATGAGTTATCCTTTCATGAGCACTCTGGCGATTGCTTTTATTGATACATAACACTTGATGTTCGGACATTTTATCCTCATTATAATTGCTGTATGTAATTAATAAACTGATCATCATTCCCAATGCATCAAACTGCTTTAAGAAATGATGCAGACTGAGTTTAGGCCATATCCTCACGATTTCCAGTCAACAAGAACCTGAATCGCGCACTTTGTAATTTATGCAACACAAGTGATAGCAACTACTAACTTAAAATATCTGATACTCTCCGCGTTACTTATTTTTGTTTATATATGATTTTCATTTCACCTTTCGGTTTTTCACCCTAGTTTTTAAACCTCACCTGTTAATTATATAACGGAGAAGTCATCTCTAAATTTAACTATTTTATTTATGTTTTAGTTTTTCCCGCCTTACGGCGGGATAAATTAACACTCTTTTTGTCCTTCGGACGCTATCAAAACCCCATTTATGTAATATCGTGGAACACTTCGCCCTTTCATCCAGATTGCGCCGCTTAATTCGGCGGTTTGTTTTACAGCCATTCATATATTTAGTATTAATTAATAAAGGAAAGCCTTATACATTGCCGTTATTTTTGAGCCATTTATGGCGATAAAAAATAAAGCAATGCCCACTTACGCATTATCGCTTCGCTCTAATGCCGTGGGGTCTACCGACGGTTGCCTGCCGCAGGCTAAAACCGTTTCCTTCGGAAACAAAATCAAGGTCAACGTCAACCCCGGCGTTTTCCTTACGTAAAACGAAAAGCAGCATTTGGCATTGAGGAATACTTGGATGGCGATATACAGTTTTAAAATGGAGAACATCAGCAGAGGCGAAGGTCAGTCTTCGGTTAACTCTGCTGCATATCGTCACCGTAAAGTTTTCTTCGATAACAGAACGGGTGAAGTTTGTGGTCGCAAAACAGCACATAAAAAGGACCTTGCCTTTGCGCAGATTTTTGCACCTGAACATACCCCTCCTGCCCTGATTGTTGACAGTGAAACACTCTGGAATGCTGTCGAAGCCTCAGAGAAGAGAAAAGATGCCCGCCTTGCCAAAGAGTTTAAGATTGCCCTCCCCGCTGAGCTAACACCAGAGCAGAACATTGAACTCACTGCAGCTTTTGTTCTTGAGCACTTTACCAAGCAAGGCATCATTGCCGATGTTGTTATTCACGATATTAATGGTCATAACCCGCATATCCATATAATGGGAACCACCCGTGAGGTTCTTTCTACCGGCTTTGGTAAAAAGGTCCGTGAGTGGGACAAGCCTGAAACCCTTGATAGCTGGCGTAAAGGCTGGCAGGACATCTGTAATGGGTTCCTTGACCTGTATGGTCATGATGAACACATCGATCACCGTTCTATCAGGGTTCAGTATGAGGAAGCCCTTGAACAGGCTACGGCTGCTGCTACAAACGAAGAGAAAGCAATCTGGCTGGCTAAAGCTATTGAAACAAACCGCGATCCAATACTTCATATTCCTCGTGACCGCTGGGGCACTGTTGCCGCTCAGGAACAACGTGCTGCAGAGCAAGCGATACGTGATGAGCTGAAAAAAGAAGCTGACGAAGCCTACTTTACCTTTAAAGATCTACCATTAGACATCGTGGTTGATGTTGCCAGCTTTAGGGTTCATGCACTGGCTGAACCTGAAGAAATTGTTATCCCGGATAATACCGGGAGAGCTTCATCTTCAGACTCGCAAAAACCTGTTCTGGTTGCCCCTGCACCTCATACACGCACTACACTGAAAAACCCATCCTCTTTAACAACAAGAGCGATTAAACGCGCTCCTGTTAAAGCTAAGAGGAAGAATGTTGAACCACGTCAGGATGGGATTTTCAAACGTTTCACACTGTTGGTAGTCGGATATATAAAAGATAAATTCGTCTGGGCCAGAAAGAAACCGTCCCCTGTTTCAGTGGATGCTGAACATGATAAACGTATCGCTGAAAACTATGTCTTTGATGAGGTTCAGGGCATCTATGTGCCACGCGCTGAGTATGAAAGACGTGCCAGATTTAACAAGGATGACTATAAACCAACACCTGATGAGGTCAGGCGTTTTCCAAGTCGTCCTAAACTCGATCAGACAGAAAATAATATTAGTCTAGATCTAATTACTCCCATAAAGTCTGAAAGCAAAAGAAAATATATACCGCGTTTAAAACCGCCAAATCATAGATAACAAGAAAAAAGAGATAATAATTACATCCAATATCTCCTTTTTTCATGGCATGTGTTATTAAAATAATAAATTGCTACTCAACCATTTTTAAATTGTGAAACAGCCATAATAAAATCATCTTCCCATCGCTGCGTTCTGATTGTTCTAGGGTGCGGCGCTCTAAGCGTATACTTCGGAAGATCTGGATGATGTAATCTTGAAAAATGTTTCTTTGGCAATCTATCAATATTATTGAAAACTAGATCTTGGTATAAACCTTTCAGTCTTTTATCATACTTGTGATTTGTAAAAAATATACATATATCGGGCTTAAGAATACTAATTTCTTCTTTAACTAGATAGTCTAGCGAAGCAATATCCTGTGCAAGTTCCGTCCGATCTGGTGAGCCGCAATCAACATCAAATCTATTAAGATTTGACCACGCAATAGCATATGGCTCAATACTTAGTGATCTTTCCACTTTCCTAATTACATTCCAAAAAGCACTACTATAATATGATGATCCAAAATTAAATTCTTGATACGTAGCTCTTTGAGCTGCTATAGAGGGAGATTTATTCCAGCCAAACGTCTCCTGCCCCACAACCATTAGCTTTAATTTCTGAGATGAATAATTACTGATATTTAAAAGAAGTGGTCCATGTAGATTTTTATCTGAATGCTTTTTACTGTACTCATTAAGAATATTAATGTTTTTGATGTATAGCTGATTAAGTCTATCATTCATTTTATTCACTATAAAAACTCCAGTTAATGAAACACGACACCACTAGCATTGAACATGATAAACTTGTAGATAAAAACCACATCTTTTATTAAGTGGACTGGTTCTATACTTCGCCCATAAATTATTTAAAATGAGCAAATTTTGTAATTCACCACGATTGAGACCATACAATTATTGTGTCAATAAATAAGCTAATTCACCCATAATTTATCGATCAGTTAGCTATTTAGCTTACATTTGCAGGTTTTATATTCAACATCCAAAATGGTAGATATACTTTTAGATGAATTACCTAATGGTTTTAACTTTGAATATAACGCTCTTAATTTCCTGATATCCTTAACTTTTCTCATCTCTCTGATTGATTTTATTGCATCCTTTTTATCAACAACAGCAACTAGCTGATTAGCTTGTTTTATATACTCTGCATGATTTTTATCGCCTTGCTGCTTTAATGTATTTATTAATCCTCTAATTTTAAAATACAATGCAAGAATATCCATAATATTTTCTTTTTCAATTACTTTTTTCTTCAAATTGAAAAGATACATTCTTATACTATCTTTTCTTTTTTGTGTTGGCCTAAGCTCTTTGATTACTTTTACACCATGTACGATTTTGGAATGACCATCCCTTAAAATTTTTGATTTCTGTCTATTTAATCTAACCCCACTTTTGAGCGCCATTGACAAAATCATTGCCTTTATTTTTGAAATATCTTCATTATTAACTTCTGATTCGAAGCTAATAGTTATATCATCGACATATCTCGTGTAGTTTCCACCTAATTTTCCGACTTCAGCACTTATAAGAGTCTCTTCTTCTAAAAATATCAGGTTGGCGATGTCAGTACTTAACTTAGTTCCTTGAACAAGTGAACCTTCAAGTGTTGATAGTTTGGCTATTAATGATGAAACTTCAGGAGAGAAGTTCATGTAATATTGAAATGCTTTAGCTATTAGTTCTTCTTTTATAGAAGGAAAGAAATCCTTTATATCTTCTTGAATGATAATTGACTTATTACAATGGGATATACAATCATCTAAATAGCTGACTCCTTTCCTGCCTCCGGTAATATACTCCGGGAGTGATATCTTCGAAAAAACACGCCGTTTAATAATCTCATGTATTCTTAATAACTCACCAACTACTTTATACGTCGTTCTTTTTTTTCCTTTCCTTATTACTGGTACCGTTTTGAAATAACTCTTTTTGTTTTTTAAAACATAAGCGAGCCTCTCTTCGTTTGTTTCTAGCATTTTGAATAGAGACTCTATATTAGCAAGTGGCCTGTTTGAATAACTCCAATTTTTATGCATTAACTAATGTATCCATTATAGTTTTTTTGAGCATATTATTGATATCAGAAAACTCATCATTTGCCTCTTCACTTTCAGAAAGAAGGATAATGATATTTAGTGGAATATGTAGCGCTAACGATATTTTTTCTAACGCTGTAATAGTAGGATCTCTTTGATTGTTTTCTATACGAGATAAATATGATTTAGTTAAATCCGTTCTATCTGATAGTTCTTGTAGTGTGAGCTTACGTGCTTCACGGCATAGTTTAATGGTTGAACCAATATCTAACATAATGTACCTCAGATAATGGGATTGACATGGCTGGCTGCTCGTTCAAAAAATGAAGATGGATACATAACAAATCTCCTTAGTAGGTAGAAATCAATGAATATCAGAATCACCGTGTAGAAACTTAACTACAGCCAAGATCCTAGCAACATAGGGAAGATAATCTAAGGCAGACCAGCCTTTTGAATTTTCCCTGATTCTCTCTTCAAGGGCTTGTATTGCATCATCCAGTTCTTTCAAAGAGCTATTGTCTACAGTGTGTTTGCTCTTCTCACGCACTCGGCGCAAAGTGTCTAAAACATCTTTCATAAAAACCTCTCATTTTAACAACACGATGCAACTTGCATCCCCGCCAAAATGTCCTGTGGATCGTGTTGCACACCGTAGACAAAGCCAGCCAACACCCATCCAACACAACTGATTGGATACCCCGCCATTTCAGCATTAAACAATGCCGTATCGTAGATATACGATTGCAACATGCATTTCGCATAAAGTTACGATCACAATGAAGAGGGACATGGGCCACGTCTCGTATTGGAGAAATGGTTGACTGAAAATTTCACTCAGTCCTTTACCGATCCTAGAGGTTTTTAAAGAGCAAAGACAAACGAGTTCGTTCGTCCATGATTTGATAATAGCCAAGTGTTGCCTGACAGGCAACATATTGCATATATCATTTTGGAATATAAATTGACTTATTATGCAATAAAAAACCACATCTAGATCCGCAGACATGGTTTCTTTGCATTTACAGTAAGGGGGTTTTACATCCTCCTCCTGAATACAACATTATCAGAGAAAATTACCTTACCTGCTACAAACCCAACGACTGCAATTATCGGTAGGCTGATAGTAGCCCCCGCAATTCCTGTAGACATTCCGATCAGGATTGACAGGCCGAATGTAAGTAAGATAACCACAGCAGCATACCAGCCGGGGTAGGCCCCATATAAAACAGTCGCCATGCAGCCGGTGCAGACATGCACACCGCGCTGGCTCTCTTTCAAGCAAAAAGGACACTGAATTGTATTGTTTTCCATGATAGCCCCTTAAATCGCTTTCCAGCCATTGCTGGTTTTAACAATGTTAATCATGCCTTCTTCAGGTTCATCCATACCCTTGACGCTGGAGAACGCTTTCTTGTCCACCCATGAAGGAACATCCGCCAACCTCCATGTATATGACACGCGAACAACTTTCTGATCACCGTTTCCCGGTTCGGTCCATTCCTTTATCTCAGAAACTTCCCGATGACCAACACAGGCACCTTTCTCACGGTCCCAAAACTCAACCTCTTGGCCCTCGTCCGTGACTTCCAGAACATCAACACTGCTAAAGCCATTTGCCTGTTGTGAAACAGTGAGCAGCCCTTGTTCAACAAGTCCTCTAAGGATTTCATCACTGGCACTGTATCCGGCAGAACGGTAGCCGCGATTAACCTTAACCGGAAAACCTTTGTTGAATACAATGTCGTTGTCCTGCAGGGCGTAACACAGCTTTGATTGTGATAGTTTCGCGTTGATTGCTTTCTCAAAATCGCCTTTTTCACCGCATCCCGCCAAAGCAAGAGCTGTGCAAGTAACGAGTAAAATCTTCTTCATCTTCCTATCCATCCCGATAATCAAAAATGCTGTTATGTAGAGGTAGCCTGCTGCGCACCTGTAGGCGCTAGAGCTTGTTGTTACTGGCATAACGCAGCAAAACCACCTGATTAACCAATTGATAGGATTCAATTATTTTAATGGGCCGTCATATCGTTTGTAACGATCAAAATCAAAACAACGATAGATACTAACTATCATATCTTGTTATTCGATCGATTAAATCAATTAAAACACCGATCGATAAGGTATTATTAATCGACCAAGACTATCAATACTAGGTTATCGATCTGCAATACCGATCATTTTCTTGCTAGATGAATCGTTACTGGATAAAGTAAACGAAAGGATCACTGGAGCGTTTATGCGCTGGTTTGTAGGGATAGAAGGTCAAACCCTATGACCAACAGCCAGCACTGCCCTATGGCCCTTTCTGGACCTTTATTAATGCAACATCAGGGAAAACAACCATGAAGAATGCCGTGAGCTGATTAGATAAAAGACTCACTGGCTTTTGATAAGCGACTTTCTTCACCACTAATTTACATGACCTATTTCGATGGACAGCCTGAACACAACGCTGGTCCCGGCTTTTTCACGCCTATTTTTACGTTTACTGTTTATATGGAGTTAACATGAAAAAACTATTTATCGCTGCTCTGGTGATCCTGCCTCTTACCGCTTGCACCACCTACGGCAACAAATCCCTTAAAGACGAATCCCAACAAACCGTAAAAGCCAAAATCATTAAAGGGAAAACTACCCAGCAAGATGTTATTAATGCATTCGGTGAGCCTCAGACGCGAGGTACTAATGATGGTCAGGAAATGTGGTCTTATTCCAGCATGTCGGGCGAGACTCAGATTTCAAACTACATTCCCGGTCTGGCCCTACTTAAGAACAGCAACACGGCGCATATGAACTCCCTTGAGATCTGGTTCAAAGGGAATGTTGTTGAGCGATATAATTTCAGTCAAACGACGAGTAAGGTTTCGAAGGGACTGTTGGACTAATTATTATATTTAAAGAGCCAATGTTAAACTTTAATTTTCTTATGAACATCACACATTCGGCTCTTTACTTCCCTTTAATATCATCTCAATCGATGGTTATCGGGTGATTAGGAATGCCATTTAAAATTATTCTTTCAAGTTCCTTATTGATATTTATGGGTCTAAAATTCTCATTAGAGAATTTCATTTCCTCAAGACTCCACCACCGTTTGTCTAAAATGTTGTTTTTTTCATTATCAGTGAGGTCAATCTCACCTATATCACAAGTATTAGCATAGATGATATAGTACTGTTCATGGCTAATAAATTCATCACCATTACGTTTAAAAATAACATTTCTTGACCAAACCCATATTGGTTTGTCCTTAATAATTAAACCTGTTTCCTCTACTAGCTCACGTTTTAAAGCTTGTTCAAAATTTTCATTAGCTTCCAATCCACCGCCGGGAGTGATCCAGAATTCATTAACACTAGAATCGAGATTATCCTTTATATTTTTAAATCTGAATTTAAATAACAGAACCTTATAATTAGTATCAATAAGTAAAGCACGAGCTGAGTTTCTGATATCCATCATATGTCTCTTAAAAATATCAACTAACATCCCAAAATTGAATACGATATTATCTATTTATCCATTCTCACACAACACAACAGCGATCTTAAGCCTATCAACAGGTTGAGATAACGCCTCATAGAGATCGCCCTCTATCTCATGCTCGAACTCACCGCTCCTGAACATTACCACATAGCCATTGGTCAGATCTCGCATGTGCGCAAGGTTTATCGGCTCAATAGCTATCCGGATGTCTGTACCTTTGTATTCAGGTACTAACCCATATCGGTGTGAAATACGATACTTCCTGCAGCTTCCAGTTCAGATAGGAAGTTATCTTCAGCTATGGATTCATGCGGATCTTGCAGGCCAAACGCACTCATCAGTGTTGATTCATCTGATGCTTTAGCTTTCACCCTGCGTCACTTCATCTAGAACACTAACGGGGTGTATTGGGAGACTGGATGTTTTAGGGTTTGGTTTATGGCATCAGCGATCTTACTGTTTCTTCGCTGACTTGGCTGAGTTCAGAAATAAATCTTCCATACACATTTACCATTCGCGCCTTATCGTAATCATCTGCTGATTCAGACAGAAAGAATGAACCGTAATCTTTGATAAAGATGTTATTGTCATTTTCGAGAGTAAGTTTTATCCCGTACTCCTTCTCTTCAACATCTTTAACTATACAGATCATAAATGGTATGTTTTCATTGGTATTAAAGAGCGTAATGATTTTAATATTATTCATTGTTTGATTTTCCTTTTTTTATTTTTAATACCATGTTTGTTTTAGAAAAATCAAATTTAACTCAGGTTATATAAATAACATTTCACACGACATTTATATATGAAGCATTCTCGCTCATCTTATTTACTCAATAACGACACATCATCTGTGTAAATGCCTTTAAATATTATCCCAATCTAACGGTTCTTCTGGTGGTAAAAGTGTTGCGGCCTCAATAGTGATACATCCTCCCATCCTTTTACTCATCATCGCCCCTTGGGACTTTTTAGCCTGTAATCTTGCGATTAACAAATCAATATCCTCTTGGTCATTAACATCAGCTATCACTGACTCAATTGATCTATCTTCTTCTGTAATATTTTTATTTATTCGGTCAGTACTGGCAACGCTTTCGGGTTGTTCTTCCATTACTTCTTTCTTTTTTATAATCTCTGAAACAAAGCGAGCACGATCACCATTGAACACAATAGCAGGATTTATAAAATACCAGTTTTTTTCATTCGTTTTAGCAATAATACGTTTCTCAATAAGTTCTTTTATGCCTCTGTAAAAGATAGATTCAGACAAGACGAAGTGATCTATCTTTTCCGCAAGCGACATTGCTTTTTTACAGCTCAGGTAAAAGTGATCTTTACCTATCGCATCCTGATAGATACGGAGAAATATGAAAAACACCTTGTACGCTGTTTTCGTTAAATCAAAATATGCTTTTATCTGAGAGGTGTAGAGCTTAATGAACTCTTCTTTATCGACCTCTTGTGTATGTACTATATTGGCAAAATAAGATTTGCTGGTATCCTTCCTTTCAATAAGTTCTGTTCCTCTTGATACAGTCAGGTTTTTCTTTCTTGTTTCAATCTTTATCTCTGTCTCAAAGCAAAAAGGATTCAAGCCTAAATCTAAATCAACATCTATTTCATTCATCATGACATTACCTCTTATTGTTTTATTTATAATTAAATACCATGCACAAAATAGATATCAAGTTTTTTGCATATTTTTTTGCGAAAATATTTTAGAAATCGCAAGTATTCCAGTGACTATAATTGAAAGCACTGTCATTTTTAGTCTATAAAATGACATAGAAACTGACTACAGAGTCAGGAAAGCTCACTGTACAGTCAGGAATACTGACCACAGAGTCAGGAACACTGACTGTACGGTCAGTCCCGTTTTTTCGTTTCATCCCTTATACAGCAAGGGCTACAAGCCGATTTTATCTTAATTTAATTTTGCAAGAAGTAAGAGATAATACTTAAGAGGATAAACAGAAACCGGGCGATTTTTATGATCGCCACATGGGGTTTCAACCTTAAAATGATTAACCATTTTCGGGTTGCATTTTTTTATTGCAGAGCGTTTCTTTTTATTCCACTAAAATCCTTTTTGAAAATCACCACCATCTATGAGCTGACGCTCATGTGCTAAAGCACGGCTACGCCCTGACGCTGACATTAATATATTTTTACTTTCATTAGGTAGTTTCCATACTGGCTAGGAAAGTAGAAAAGGATCGTATCTAGATCGTTTCCTCATCCTGTTTTAAAAAAGATCCCATATCCGTGTAAAGTGTTAATTCTTTAAAACGGGCTATTTACTCTTCACTGAATGAAAAACATGCACATAAGCAGCACTTCGTGATTGTTCAAGACAATCACATTGCTGGAACAGGGTTCATCCCTGTAATGATGGATTTATCCATAAATAATTGCGGCGATAGCCGCTATGTAGTAAAAGAAAAAATAACATATCCCTATGACCAAGCAGCGCTTAGTGATTGTATAAAACAATCACTTGCTGTCTATCATTCAAAGTAAAGATATGACAGAAGATAAAACGGAACGAGTTGGCTGGCGCACTCCAAGTTAAAATCATTATATTAAAATATTTTTACGGTGAAGTTTTTCTGTACTGAAACCAAACATCTTTCTTCGAAAACTCTGTTATATTTAAAAACCACCGAAATCAGTGAACGTAATTTCGCAAAAGTGTATTTTATTTCATTTTTTCACATTTATTTTTGACAATGAATCGCCCTGCATTATATAAATGCATACAATAATAAAAAAAGGGAAACACATGAGCATTGATTACAATAAAATAATGACCTTAAGCAGTGAAGGAGTGGAAGATTACATATACAGAAATAATTTTACTGATAAGCAAAAGCTAGAGATATACGGATTCCACAATAGAAACCGAAAAGATAAAGCAACAGCAAATGTAAACAAAGAACATAGCTCTGATATACAACAGAGAATAGTCTATGTTCACGCTTTTTTAGATAATCTGGAAACGCTCGGGAAGAACATGTCGGGTGCAGAATATACAATAATGATCCGTTTATGTAAGCTCATGCAGAATGGAAATCTGATCGCCAGTGTCTCACAATCAGCTCTTGCAGAAGAGCTTGCCATGAGTAGATCTAACGTAAGTAAATGCTGGCAGAAACTTATAAATAAAAATATTCTGGTGCAAGACGGAAAGCATACAATGATAAATGCAAATCTCTTTCTATAGGGGCAGTACAGAAAATTTAATCCTATAAAGAACCGGGACTATAAATAATCATTGAGAAGAGCCAGTAGAGGCATAGAGAACGTTTTTTCCACAGTTTACGCCTAATGTCGATATTGACTTAAACTCAGTATCAGAAAACAACATTATCGATGATTATACTGAGGAAATTGATAATAAAGATAATAACCAACAGTCATTAACATTAAATGAGGTTTTTATGAAAAGAAGCAAAATAATAGTACGTGGGAATAGTTATTGTGATGGTATCATAATTTTATTCCAAATGGATGGAGAGAAATATTATTATGAACCTATCTCTTCATATTATGCAAAAAACTCTATTTACAAGGTTTCATGCTCAGATATTGAAGATGAGTATAAAACCTATTTAGATAAACTAAATAGCGATATAAATTTAGAAAGAAATGGTGGCAGCATACTACATGCAGCTAATATTTTAGAATTCAAAAATGAACCATCATACTCTCTGTGTAAAAAAATATTAAAAAAATCAGGGGCAAATATACAGTATTTAGAAAACCCTACACAGGAGTTGTGTAAAATAGCGATTCAACATGATGGTTACAACCTTAAATATGTCATCCCATTTATTACGCAAGAAAGTTTAAATGATTTTTATAAAATCGCTGTGAATAGCAATGGAATGGCTCTTGGTCAGATACCTAACCCATCGTATGAATTACAGTTAATGGCTGTAAAGAACTGTGGCGGTGCCTTAAAATACATCACCAAACCCACAAGGGAGATAGCTTTAGAGGCAGCGAGAAATTACGCCGATATTTTTTCATTCGAAAACAGAAAGAAACTTAAAAAATATTTAGATGATGATTTTATACGTGAAGCTGAAGATATTGAACTTGTTCCACTTATGATGTTTAGACAATCCATCCAATTCTTCAGAGAGTTAAAGATTCACATGGTGATATTCATGGAATATTTTAAAGCTAAACTATTATCATAAAAGGCTCGTCATGAGCCTTTTTAAGCTCTCGTAAACAACCATGTTAGAGGTAAACTCTGAGGCGAACAATGAAAATTATACACAGTCTAGGTGATTTATTTTTTATCATTATTGTTAATTAAACTTTATTCTATTTTTACTTCTCACATCCTGAGAAACAGGTTCAGATAAAGACTGTTTTACATTTTTTAATTTGTCTTTAAAGCTTATAACCTTTTCATGCGTCTGAGTATAAAGTTTATTAAACACTTCAATGCCCAAAAACTCTCTAGCTGAATCTAATGTCCTCCTCATATGATTTTCTCTTTTAACAGCAAAATCAACTTGAGAAGCCATCTCTTTAGTTAGCGTCTGAACTCTATTTATATAAGTCTCTTTTGCTACTGGATCATTAATATCAGCAGGCAGCATTCCAACAGAAAAATGAGGTGCATCTTTAAATGCTTCAGATTTGGAAACGACTACATCTCTTTCTTTAATATCACCCTCATTTTTTATTTTTTCATTAAAGCCTTCTTTGTTAAACCATACACCTAAAGAACTGGAAACTCTCTCAGCATGTTTAACTCTCATTACAGCCCTATTATCAAACATAGCTGTATGAACTTCTTCTGAAAGATTTCTATTGCCTTGCCTGAGTATTTCATCCTGAACTCTTTTCAATGCAGCATTATCAATGCCAGTATCAATATTGAATATTTTTTCATCAGCTTGTCTTTTAACTTGGTAAAATTGTTCGTTAACACTTATTATATCATCTAGGTTATCGACTTCTGCCTGTTCTTTCACTATCGCTACAGGTTCTGGTGTTGGTGCTATGTCTAAAGACTCCCCAGCATATAGCTTATTGAAAACTTCAACACCTAAAAGCTGTTTAGCGGCCTCAATGGTATTGCTCATATGGCTTTCTCTACTAACCGCAAAACTAACCTGATATTCCATATCTTTGGTTAATTGTTCTACCCTTTTTATATAAGCATCCTTTACATCTGGCTGATCTATATTATGTTGATACATACCAACAGAAAAGTAAGGTGCGTCTTTGAATGCCACGGATTTAGATGCCACTACGTCTCTTTCTTTTACATCACCTTCTGCTTTTATTTTATCGCTAAAAGCACTTGCATTAAACCATTCGTTCAATGAACTTGAAACTCGCTCTGCATGTTTTACTCTCATTACAGCGCTATTCTCAAACATTGCTTTATGCAACTCTTCTGCAAGACCTCTACTCCCCTGTTTTAAAACAGCTTGTTGAACCCTTCTTAAGGCTTCATTATCTATTCCTGTATCAGCATTAAATATTTTATTGTTTGCGTCAGCTTTTGCCTTATAAAACCTTTCATTTATTTCTGATATTTCTTCCCACGTACTCTCTTTCATATTATCACCTATATATTTTGTTAATATATTTATTATATTTTATATTAACAACTAGTAAATATATGGCATTGATATATTTTATTATTTGAAAAAAATCACGATTTACCAAGGAATAAAATCACTAATTTGACACTTTCTCTATATACCTTAATATATAAATATAACAACTATTATGACGAGATATATATGAGAAAAGTAAAATTAGATAACAGCGATTTATTAGAATATTTTGATACTATTGAAAAACTTGAGCAACAACCATCAATGGATGAATATAAAGAAGGATATCGTAAACTGCGTAATGACGACGCATTTGAATATGAAATTAAGAAATATAGATCTGCACATACCGAACTACGCAGGCTAGATAAAAAGAGACAATCACTTATGGGTAGTTTCATCGGTGAGCTTAATCCTATAAGTTTTTCAACAGCTAATACATCTGCAAAATCATCAGGGGATCTTGATAAGTTTTATGAACGTAGTCTTTATAGGAAAGCAATTCAAGCAAAAAGTGATGAAGAAATTGTATCCCTAATTATAAAACAGCGTACAGAAGCAGCGCTTCAATTTCAACGTTCTGTTGAGCAGAGTCTTGAACAGCTTTCCAGTATTTCATCAGATTTGGGAGCATCGAATATAAGACGTAGGAAAATGGCTGTTTAAATGCATTAGCTCAGAATTAATCTGGCATTAACCAAGTATTAACTCAATATATGCCAGATAAAGATCGGATAATTTATTTAGGCTTGTCTTTTAGATTTGATTTGAGAGAACGTTATCAACGTTTGGCAAAATGCAACCACATCACCTATTGTCCTAAGCGAGTGTAAAGCAGGCCCCCAAAGCGCAGGCTCTCCCTCATAGTAATGAACTTGTAACCATCCTCCGTCTTGTGCTGATGGATGTGTTGAATGTCTGATTTGAAAAGCAATGCCATGCTTTTCCATATCAAAATAGACATCAAAATCAGTATCCTCTAGCCTTCCTGAAACTTTATACCCATATTCTTTACCTATTGTTCTGATTAGATTTTTTGCTAAGTTGCGATCCATCTTTAAAACTCCTCACAAAGAAAAAAATAAGTTTATTTCATGAAAATATTAAAAAATGCTCACTATGGATTTATATTAGTAGTATTTGAACTAACTTCAGAGGAAGGGATAGGGCTGTTAAACATATTTTGAACCCTCCCCCAGAAACTACTGACGACACCAGATTTTGTCGCATCATCTGATGACCAGTAAGCAACCGAATGAAGAACAAAAATTAAAATAAACACAGCTATTACACTTTGGAATCCATTACCTATCCATCTGAAAATTTTCATTGCAATAGAAGTATGGCTTAATGGATATTTTTGCATTTTATCTAAAAGTTCTTTCCTTAAAGCTGTTGTAGTATCATTTTTACATTTGGTCAGTTCTTTTTTATGTGCAATATCTTTTTGTTTTAAAGCTGCTTGATGCTGATCTTTTAATAAAAGAACCTCTTTATTATGTTTTTCTATTAGTTCTGCATCTAATACTTCAGTCAAGGCTGCCATAACTCCCAGCCCTTTTGTCTTAAACTTTTCTAGTTGTCCCGTAGTTACAGAAACATTATGAAATTGTTCTAAGGCTCTTTCTACTTCGTCGTCCGACGTATTAGCTTCGCGGAGATCTTGTGCTAGTTTATCTTTTTCAATTTTATAGCACGTATAAGCTAAAAGTCCTTGATAGTCGTTTTCATTATCAATTAACTCACGGAAAACCCACTTCTTAGAGGTCACAACTAAGTTCTCCTTAACAAAAAAAAGCCCCATAGGAGGGGCTTTACTAAAAATTAATTTTATTTATAAACTGCTTCGAATGCTTCTGCAAACATTCGGTTTAAATCATCAGCAGAACGCTTCTCAGAACGCTCTTTTGCAATTCTTATGGAATCTGCACTAACTCCAGAAACCGGGCTAGAAGTTCTGGACGCAACAGTAAGGGCTACAGCATAAGCTCTGTTTTTAGATGTTTTATTAGTTTTTGCCATTGCCTCCCCCTAAGATCCCATTGTTTATTAAGATAAATATAACACATAACTATGAGAATCTCAATGCGTTGTAATATTTTATTTATATACAATATGCGATAGCCATTTCCGTTACTGTGAAAATATAGCTCATTGCTGAGTCAGATAAAGATATCATCCGGTGATACACGATCATGCACCATTTTATCAAGCAACTGTTGTATTCTCTTCATCCTCAGCTTACGAGCCTTCTTCTCACCAATCTCCTGATAGTATTCTTCCCGCCGTTCTTCTACTACCTTTCGGAACTTCTTCAACAGTTGGTTCAGGGTTTTCAAATCAGTAGTAGCAGCTTCAGCTTGGATTTTTCTATACATAAACATTACGTGGAATTCTTCAATCATATTATACTCCTTATTTTTATCACCTATGTTATTTCCCTCTTTCGAGGGAATATTCATAATATTTAAGATCAAACAACTGTCACTTTTAGCTTCCAATAAACAGGATCTTTATTTTCATTCTGATTTATATTCTTTGAAACAAGTTCAATGATGTGTTCTTGATGCCAATACAAGATAGCGGCTTTTAAATCCCTTCTGTTTATATCAGATACATCATTTTTGATAGAGCATTTCTTCATCTCACGAGTTATCAAAACATCATATATGACGCTTGACATGAAACCATCTTTCAAAATATCGATAGCTGTTTCCGGATGTTTTTCATAAATGGTATATATTTCATCACAGTATCCTTTCAAGATATTGGCAATAAGTTCGTTTAGTTCTTTTTCATTTTTATTTAAAATAATCTCTTTCATCTTTAATCCTTTTATTATGTTAATAGTTAGTTGTTATAAACGACATTGATGATTACCGAACCGTATTCCAGATCTAACTCATCAACTAAATCGTTATTGACATGTCGATTTAAAGCATCAATCAAGTTCTGATTCTCTATCATTTCCTCTACCGAATACCCACTAAGAGCAATAAACACATCAAGGCTTTCTTGAATAGTATTCTTTACTTTCGGGGTTCCTTCGCACAGCATACTTACTACTACAGATATTTTATTTGTCATATATTCCCTCTTATATTTTTAGTCAGCCCCTTTCGGAGCAAGATTGGTTCTTACTTTCTAAAGCTTTCTGAATACTCAACTAACATGACAGCAACCTGTTCAAAGTTAACCTGTTCAATATCACCGTTATTACCCTCTTGGGCAGTGAATATTTCAAAGTTATTCTGAATATGATTAATCACATGGATAATGAATGGACTCATAAAGTCCGGGTCATCCAAATAATCATTGGCATCACCATCGCCATTAACTTCCATGAACATATTCCAGCTTGCGGCAAACGATCTACATGCAAGGTCATAGAACAGTTCAGTTGATTTATTAACATTTATTTTTTCTTTAGACATATTTACACCCTCATAGTTAAATGCTTATTTTATTCATTTTTTATTAGCCCCTTACGGGGCCGAATACGCTGTTATTAGCTCATGCTAAAAAGTAATGCTTGAGTATGAACATATCTCATTTCATGCATAACCTTATCCATATCGACATAAATCAGTCTTTCTCTTTTACCCATTTCTTCCATATGTGCATCAAAGCGTTTTGCCAGATAATCTTTAACATGCGAAAGATATAACTCCGTTCTGTCGCTATCCAACATAATAGCCGTTAACACTTCAAGTTCTTCTTGTTCTTTATATATACGTATTCCTGATATATAAAGATTCTTTGCCATAGCAGTAAAAATATTGGTAGATGACTCTTTGATTTTTTTCATTTCATTACTCTTCATTTCATTTCCTCTTGTTGTTATTAAAATATTTGTTATTCAGATACAGGACGTGAATCAGAAATGACTTTCTCAATCCATGCATCAATCTCACTTTCTATAAAGGCAATAGACCTTAGACCTGTTTTAACTTGCGATGGAAAGCGACCTGCTTTAATAAGCGTATAAATCCATGTCTTTCCAAATCCTGTTCTTCTAATCACTTCTGATAAACGAATAAGACGTTGTTTTTTGTTTGCTACGATTTGAACCATATTTATCTCCTGTGCATTTGATGGAAATAATTGTATGGATAACTCATATGAGAAACTAGGTTGGTTCACCAGCCCTGAACAGAGAGGAAGTTCAGGACCAGTGAATTTAGGGGATGTTTATGGGAGGTGAATACAGGGGACGTTCAGGCCTAGCGAACATCCCTTGTTTTCTTTTTGTCTTCAGGTTTGTCATTCATGCCGATGACAGCAAGGATATCGGAACTTTTCACATGCATGTTTTTTATGAAAAAATCATTCAACGATTTGAAATAATTATCATTGTTTAAAAACTCATAGGCCAGAGGGTAATCCGTATCTTTGATTTGCTCGCTGCCTCTGGCATAGCGCATATCGGTATGGAGGATACCCGCCAGCACAGGATAAGGGATCTTCTGATTGTTGAGTTGTTCCCAACCAATAAGATCCATTAGGGGAATGATTTTGTAATCGAGTATCTTCTGGAAGGTTTTATGACCAAAACGGAAATCTTTTTCCGGGGGCTTAGGTGCTTTCAGGTGCTTCTGCCATTGAATGATAAGCACTTTTAGGTGTTCAGCCAGATCGTCGCTGCTAGCTTCATCCAAATCGATTTCAATCAGCATCTTGTTAGCAGGATTCAATCCTCCTTGCTTCAGATATTCAGATATGTATTCTGAACTCACTGAAACATCATCTTTAGGCGTGTTGTTTTCCAGACGATACATCGCCCTTCCATAGTTGAACAGAGAAGTCCTTGTCATTGGCCTAACCGCATAACTGTGTGCCAGCATATGGCTATCAGAAATCCATTTCGTCTCATGTATGACCTTACCTGAACGGATTTGGGCATCATGGTAGATCGCCAAAATTTGGTTCTCTTCACCTGCTGTTTCCCATTGCTGTCTGGACTTATAGGCAAAGATCCGCCTTTCCAACTCGGCATAAATTTGTTCTAAGGTTAAGTCTTTCAGCACATCATAGCGACTTACATCAAACCACTCGTTCAGTGCTTCGACGATCTCCGCTTTAGGCATCTTTTTTGTCATTGTTTTCTCTATGAGTGTTTGTTTTGAGTTGTGATAAAGCTATCTCATTCAACAGCATAGAGAAAGTGGAAAAAAATGTCAGTCAGCCTAAGATAGGGGCATTGAAGAATTTGATGTGACCTGCCCCCCTTTTGCGCTTTACTTGACCAATACTCGCAAATCACTTCAAATAGAGTTTAAGATATTGACGGATAATTTTTTGAAAGCAACTTAAAAACGTAATTTATCGGCAATAAATACCGCGCTAAATCAGAAAATATATTTATAAAGTTCAGAAAATTTAAAGCCGTCTATCAGACGGCTTTACTTGTTACTTGCCGCAAACCGGGCAACCACCCTGCATAGGAGCAAAATTGATTGACTGAGATTTTCGGATGCTTTCATTCACGACAAAACTTTCCATTCCTTCACTCAGTGGTACTCTACGGTGATCCTTATAAAATTGGCTAAGAATCCGTAAAAACTCTTTTCGCTCTTCTTCGGATGCATTGAAGTAAGCGTTAAGGATTTTTGCACTACTCATATTTTCTCCTTAATTAAAATTTCCCACAACCATCACAAGTACATTTCCCCGGTTTCAAAGTTCGAGGAACGGTATTACAAACATAACAATTTTTTTTGAAGTAGAAACAAGAAACACGATTTGCATAACGAAGTTCCTTATCATTCACACATAAAGCTAAGTCTTCCTGTTCTCTTCGCTCAAACCTTTCCCTCAAATCATCTATCAAAATTTCTAGTTTGGCTTCGTCGAGCTTACCTATTTTCTTACGGATACTTCCTGCTAGATTATAGATAGCTGTATTTTCCTTAACAGAGGCCATGCAGTCGCTATATGATCGATCCCATCCAGAAACCAAAGACCATAGCGAGAATCCTAGTTGCACAATACTAGCCATACCAGCAATTGCGATGCAAACCGGTAAAAATGATGCTTCAAGACCAAATGATAAAACAGTACCACCTATCATCAATGGAACGAATACCCCAAGGAAGGTGACCACCTTACGCTTCCAGTCTAATGCCCTCATACGCCGATCAAAAATTCGAGACGTTCCGTATGAAATAAATTCAGTGTGCGCTACTTCGGCACGATTTTTTTCCTCATCCATAATAGATAATTTTTGCCACCCAGTTTTTGACAGTTAAGCAACTATGCATCCCGCTCGCCCGAAACGTGAGTGATCGCCGTCACGGAAACAATTATTGCACCCTTCTCAAGATTTGTTTGGTTAGATTATACCCATAAATTCATAGTAGTGAAGTCAACTGCCTGATAAATCATCAGATAGCGCAACCCTTACTCGCGTAAATTCGACATATTCAAATGCCAACGTCGAATTAACAAAAAGATATCTATTGTTCGCTCAAAGTAGCCTGTTGCATAGCGTGTAGCTCTCTCAGAGCTTGCTGGAAGTCATAAAGTTGATGCAGATCCTTGCTCATATTGAATTCAACCTCAACCTGTATCAGAGCTAATCACAGGACAATGTTAAAAATTGAGTTATCAGTCAATAATCATCTGTTTCTAAATTAAAAAAATCATAATAATGCTGTCAGCGTGATGTTGATCATCAACGCTTTTCAAGGCATCAATGGACAACAAAATATTTTCATAACAAATTGTTTTTAATTGACATTTTATGGTTACAGATTAAATAATGATGGTAAAAATGCTGGTAAAAAAAACATATCACTTCAACAAAGCCAATAACAACAGGAGCTACAGATGAAGTTCGAGTCCAGTCAGAGGAGCCAAATTTATCAAGGGGTTGCGTATGCAGCCCTTTGCATTTCAGAATACGTTCAGAAAACCATTTCAGAATATCCCTTTTGTCACACTGCATAAAAATCGAGCATGGTGATTTCACGAAAGGGCGACAATCCTACCCGATATTTCACTCCGATACTTTCCGGTTTTAATACGGCGGTTCCTTGATTAAAGCCGTTACGCGG
>NZ_CM001984.1:1494509-1664794 GCF_000406305.1 Dickeya sp. MK7 | reverse complement strand
TTCGAGCCAGACCTCCACGATGCACTGTTCCGTGAGCGAAGATTGATTCTTCAGGAAGGGCGCTTCTCCCGTGATGGCCGACGGGAGGTAGACCAGGCAGCGGCGAAGGAGCTTCTTGAGATCGTGTCGGAGGAGCGCCGCGATATCGTTCGTGACGCGCTCAAAAACTTATTCCCTCCCCTCGAATGGGCATATGGGGGGACGAACTATGCAGACAGCTTCCATCGCCGGTGGTTGATGGAGAAACGCGTATGCACATCGCGCTACTTTCCACGTTACTTTGAACTCCAGACAGCGGTCGGAGAAATGTCTGAGCGCCGTTTCGTTGATTTTCTCGATGCAACAGCGACAGAGGTGGAGCTCTCTGCGGCAATCGCTGCCATCGAAGCTGACGGCCTGCTGAATTCGCTCGTTGCAAGACTTCACGAATCCGTAGACCGATTACCGACCGATAATGCTGCTGTTCTGCTCCCGGGGATATTTGGACTTGCTGAAAAACTCGCAGGTACGAACAGCGGCACCTTCAACTCGTCATATGTGGCAGCATGGGGAACCACAAGTTGTTTTCTGAAACGGATTCCAGAGGATGTTCGAGGTGGTTTGGCTCTCGAAGCACTCCGTAAAACGAAAGCGCTATCCGTCGCCTCGATCCTGATCCATCTCAGCGATCCCACCAATCGGAATGAGGGCGAGAGTAGAACCTTCGAACCAGCGTTAGATCTCAACACAGTTGGGGCAATGAAGACTGAATGGCTGCGGTTGATAAGGATCCGCGCAGCAGACGGCGACGCGCTGATTGCAGAACCGGATCTCATATCCCAGCTCTATCGCTGGAAAGACTATACAGATTCAGTGAACGAACCACGAGAGTGGATGATGAAAGCAATTCAAACCGACCAGGGCTTCGCAACCATGGTCACACGCCTGATGAGCCGAGGTACGAGCCATACGTACGGTGATCGGGTCTCCACGCAGCACAACAGTTTCAACAAAGAGACAATTGACGACTTTATTGGCATTGATATGGCAAAGGCCAAGTGTGATGCGATTAATCCCGCCCATTACCCTGAGCACGAAGAGGCACTGCGAACGCTGCTTAGATATCTCGAAAAGTGGCTCGGATTGAGAGCAAACGACATTTTCGATTTCTAGATTGTTGGAACAGCAACAGCTCAAGCACGGAGTACTGCTGTAAATCTCTCACTTAAGCGGACCATGCGCTTTTAGATATCTGACCTAACGTGCCATAACGTCCGCAATGTCTGCTTATGGCATTAGCTGCCATAATACGGTCAAGCAACTCACAGAATATTTCTGTCTCGCAATAAAGGTGCCTTTTCTGCTTTGCGTTGACAGATTCGCCAGTGCCTGGTTTATTACAGTCAGGTACCCAGGCTTTGCGTTATTCAACGAGGCCGTAACGTTAACCCGTTTTTAGCATTCGTCGAAGTTCATGATCCATATATTCATCTACAGCATTGGCATCAATTCCACCGGCTTTATACCAGACACGGAGCTCTTTAATCGCCAGAGTTCCAAACCTCGCCCAGCCTATGAGGTTCGTTCTCAGGAGGAACTGAATCATTTCTCCTCCTGAACGAAGTGCCGCATCTCCTGCATCCATCAAACACAAGGTTCCATGCGCAACCAGCAACATTCGCCTGAGTTCAGGGTTATTTGCAGAAGGAATACATTCACCCCAGGCCTTCTTATGGTAGTAACGTTGTTTAACCGTCCAGGTGATCCGCACAAGTAGCTCAGTAATAAGCACAGGGATCGCCATCGCTAATCCATGCCGTAAGTCGTATCCTTTCTCAAAAACCTGGACGGCGACAGTCGCGAAAGACTGGCGATGCTGACCAAATTCACCCACGTTAATAAACTGAAGTAATGAAAAGAAAGGAATAGGGATACCGGAGCCTCTTCCTGCTGCACCGGAAGAGCCCGCCATATCAGAGAAAAGGTGGCCCAGCCAGTTTACGAAACCGCTGAATACCTTAGAGACAACGTTATTCCCTTTAAGCTCAAAAGTTTCGGTATCCACGGAAACCAACTTTCCATCGGCAACAAAATGTGCCGTGCTGGTAAATTGGTCAAGGATCGAGAAAAATAAACCGACCAAGTCCGGGGAGTGGGCGAGACTTTTAATATGGTGATTTGTTGTGCTCATCCTGAACAGACCGTCAACATCGCTGCCATGTCGATGGTCATAATTCACCTTGAATTTACCCTCAAGAAAACCGATAGCGCTTTTTGTCGGATTTTGTGCGTTTTTACCTCCCTTCCACCCAAATGCTGAGGCGAATTTCTCGACAGCACCGTCCACTGCATTATCTGCAAGCTGCGTTAGTTTTCCTTCACCAGGTGCGCCCACCAGAAAAATATCGATAAGCCCGCCAATAACGCCACAGGTGCCAGCGATCATGTAATCATATTTGTCGCAGCGGGCCGTCTTTAACGTAAAGTCTTCCTGAATGCGTTTCTCAAGGGCAATTCTCTGGGTTGGGGACATCAGGGCACTAAACGGATCGACTGTTAAATCGATATTGTGCTTATGGGCATAATGCGAGACGGACTGAGAATAGGTTTCCCAGTCCATATCGCTGGTGAACGCTATTGTTTCTATCATTGACAGTTTACTGATACTGGACGATGACGGAGTCAAACCGGATTCAAGGTAATCGCTGAATTCACTGGAGACCGTTGTGTGGATGTTCTCATCAAACGTGATACCTGAGCGTTCCAAAACATCATCCATAGCCAGAATCATTTCATCTAAAGCAGCATCGGTGTCAGTTTGCAAAGCGTTAAGCGCTTCCAGAGCGGTATCAAGGTCACCCAATTGACGCTCGCTTTGTTCAAGCTGGCGCTTCTGCACCAGCAAGGCCGATACCTGAGTATCCGGTTTTTTCATTATGAGAACAGCCCAGTCAGTTTGCCTTTGATAACGTCCCCCGCTCTGAAATACCCGATACCTTCAAAGATGGCGGAAAGTTTTTCTAATTGTTGAGTGGATGCGTTTTCTTTTATCTTAAGTTTTTTCACTTCAATGCTCTTACCATCGTGCTGCTCTTCAACAATACATTCTTCATAGAATGAAAGAACAATATCATGGAATTGTTTTTTGATGGGCTCGCGGGTCAGCGAACTGAGTTTGGCTTCATCAAGATATACAGGACACTTAAGTTTGAGTGCACTGTTTTGCATTTTATTAGATTTCTTATTCAATTCATCCGCCGCACCGGTCAGTACATTCATCATTTTTTGAAGTTTTTGAATTTTTTCTCCTTGACGATTATGCGCATCCAGAGCTTCATTAAACTTTCCAGAAATATAATTGAGGTCATTGATCAGGACAGACAAAGTAGATTGTGTTTGCTTGATGACTTCATTAAGCATGAGTTCCCGGCGCTTGGTTTTATCCAGTTCATTGGCACCCGTAAGATGACGAATCCCTTTATAGGCACCCACACCTAATAACACCGCAACACCGATACCTGTAGCCATACTTGAAAAACCCAACACGCCGCCAAGTCCAAGTGTTGCAAGGCCAGAAGTGATGCCGGCCGCGGACATACCGATGACAGAGCCAGAGAGATAGACAGCAGCGAGCGGCACACCTACCGCGCCTGCTTTTGCCGTAAGTTCTTTCATGCTGCGTTTCAGCGCATCGTCGGAAAAATCTTCCAGCAACAACTTAAAGTCTTGCTGAATAGCCATCACTGCGAGCTCTATTTCTTCATCAGTTACGCCCAGCAAGGGTTGCACTTGCTGAAGAAATGGAAAGTTTTTATATTCACCGTCATTAACACTCATGAAAATACTAATCAGATCTTTAACAAGAGAGATTTTTATTGATTTGTTATGGCCAGGTACGCATTCCTGGTCAATGATCGCAATTAATTCTTCAACCGGTATCAGACTGGATTCTGCCCCGATATAGCTACGCAACATAAATCGGGATTCTGTCGTTAACTCAAGTCGGGTCATCAATAAGAGAATTTCGGCAAACTCTTTTTTATCAACCTGATCGTCATCGGAGAATGCCATGTTCACAATGACTTTGACATAAGCCACTTTGAGCGCTTCTGACATTTCGGCAAGGGTGATGAGCTGATCTTCTTCTTCGAACTCGTCAAAGTCACTGATGGTATGCTCAAGAACGTCGCTCAGTTTTTTGTAGTCGCACTCCATCAAACTTTTGAGTTGTTTTACCTCGCCACTTTTTAGTCTGAGGAAAACAGACTCTGTTCGCTTCTCCTTACCTTTATCATTTACCGTAACATCTTCTTTATATTCTACTGCTTCAATATTGCTGTAGAACACGCCATAAGGACTTTCAAAAGTTTCTTTTATGACCAGTTTTTCACCCGTAAAAACGATACCATCTTTTGCACTGCCAAATACTGTATTGTCATAAATGGCCAGCACCGCATTTAAGTTATCTGCAACATTGAATGCTTTAGCGACGTTATTAAGTTTTTTTTCAGGAATTCCAGGTGCAACAAAAACATTTTTACTTACTAGAGGCAAATTTTCCTTAAGAAAGGCATTAACGTTACTCAAAACTTTCTCCTTATTCGTTGCAGTGGATCGACGAATAATCGACCCTGGATTATTTCAACGCGTGATTATCTCCACCTAGAGTGTCACATTTTGTCATTAGTGCATGGGTATATGACTGAAAATATAAAAAGGAGTATGTCATTGGGCAAGTAAATCATTCACGAAATGACTGACCCGCCCCGGTAGACGATCCTGCCCTATAGTTTGACCGTATCAGGACGGTAGTAAGGAACAGTCTTCCGGTTCCGTTTGACGCCAAAAACCGGGAGAGGTTTCTGTTCCGCATGATAAACGAACTGGAACACACTCCCGTCAGCCACGACTAAATGCCGTCGATGAGGAAATCTATTGCGGCCTTTACCTGAGTACGGTACTGCGACGCATCACAAAACACCGCACCCAGGGCCTGCACAGGGATACTTGCCAGCTCGTGCGTCATTACGGCGTATTCTTTGCCGTCCGTCAGCCTGACGACGGGGACAAGGCGATCCGGTCGGCGGCCTGCCGGGTACTTTTCAACCGGGAGCAACGGGATCACTATCCGACGATTTAACTGCCCAATAATATCGCTCGTGACATCGAGCAACAGCGGGTAAATGGCGCTTTTCCCGGTATTACCGTATACGGTGAATTGCATGGTTAAAACGTCCGGTATTCATCGCTGAAACACCCCTGCTCATCATGAAAACGATTTAATGCGTCGATGGCCTCCCTGTTCTCTTCCTGCCATTTTTTCGCTTCATGGTGGCGAAGCTCTGCATCCAGGGCGGTTGACAGGGTGGCACTCAGGTTAATCCCCGCTTCACGCGCCCGGACCAGTAAGGCACGCTCCACCGTCATGGTCACGCTCTGTGTGTTGCGTTGTTTCGCGGTCATGATTGCTCTCCTGCATGAGATACGTGCGTATTACACGGCACAATACACTTATCATAACACCAAAAACAGGCCCGGCTACCGTTGCCGTCCTGCAAACGTCACCGTCAGCCGTCATACCTGAGCCGTCGTTTACAGCAATCACCGGTGTAAAAACGCCGTTTGCGGGATGCACGGGCTCTTTGCCGCCCGCACCCGCAGCCTGAGAATATTCCGGGCATTGAATGCCCAGAATATTCTCAGGGAAATTGAAAACGCCGTCACGCTGCCTGTCCTGATATCAGGTTAACGCCACCTTCCTGTGCGGTGTCTTGGGCTTCAACTCAAACCGTATCCATCAGATAACGATGCGCTTTCGATGCCGCGCTGGCGGCTTTGAAAATATAGCGCTTGTCGTTCTTCAATGCTTTCAGCCAGGAAGCGATATAGCTTTCATGCTGAACCTCTCCGACGATCCCCAGATCCGCCATCAGGAATGCGCTTCCCAGCTCGGCGATCAACTCTTCAAACGCGTACCCCTCACTGCCAAACTTCCCTTTCATTTCACGGTTAAGACGCGCTCTTGCTCCGCTCCAGTGAACCAGCTCATGCAGGCCGGTGGCGTAGAAATTAGCAGCATCGGAAAAAAGGTGGCGCTCCGGCAACCAGACTTCATCCGTTAATGGCTTGAAAAAGGCATTTTGACCTTTCTCTACGATGCGGGCACCACTGCGGCGAAACAGGTTTTCAGCCTGCGGTAACGGTTCGATCGTCTCAGCGGGGCTAACAACCTCAGTAGTCAGGGGAAGGCCATCAATTTGTTCAACGTTAAACACGGTGAAGGTTTTCAGCATCGGGATAGCGTCGATTTCTCCTTCTTCGTTTTCTTTTTCCAGGGTTGTATAAAAAATGGCGGTCGTGCCGTGCTCGCCTTTGCGAACCTGCCCGCCCACTGCCTGTGACTGCTTGTAGGTCATCCAGCGTGGATCACCGAAGCCCTGTTCTGACGCACTGCACCACAACAGCATGATGTTCATTCCGCTATACGTGATACCGGTTGCGAAGTTGGAAGGCAAACCGGACATGCCTGGCACTCGCTGCCACGGACACGTCCAGGGCTTCACTCCGGCTTCCAGCGCGGTAATGATGCTGTCGGTGACAGTCTGATAAATATCGGTTTTGGTTTTGGAAAATTTCGTTTTTGAGGAGCCTGACTGCTCCAGCGGGGATACGCTGGTCGCCGCTGCGGTGTTAGGGACGCTAGTGTGGGTATGCAGGGAAATGGTCATGGTTTTTTCTCCGTCAGTGGTGTGATTTTCGTCTTCGTATCGCCTGACGGTTCGCTTTCCCGGCATCGTTCCGGCACGCAAGGGCGCAGAATGCGTGCCATTTACCCTTGCGGGACGGGTTGTGTTGGGAAACGATTAACCGGAAGCTGATACGGGAACGGAAAGCACGCGGGAGAAAAAACCACCCCTGCATAGCCGGGTGTAGCGCCCCTTAGGCCGCAGCGGTGAAATGGGTTTGAACTTGGGTTGGAATATTTTAAAAAACAGCTGATAGCGATCAGTAATGTTGTTAAAGGGAGATAGTGATCCTTAAATGACCATTTTGCTCAGATATTCATAAGAGGAGGTTATCCACGATTCCGTGTTGTTGAAATTAAGATTAATAATTCCCGATTACGCCACCGGTTGAATAGGATGTAAACAGTTTTCCATGAACCAAGTACCTAAAACATCCCGTTAATGACCTTGCGATGCTGAACATAATGGTGACCGACTTTTTGCGATCGTTAAGAGGAAAGCAAAGGTGAAATTAGTTCCCATGCGGCGTTGGGATTTTCGTAACGAACAATCAATGTATCCACATGAAAAATACACTAAAATATATTGCTGAACACAGTGTGGCAATGTCCGCATCTGGTGCAGAGTTGACTGTCAGATTCGATTGATCACAGTTCCGTTGTAGAGGCATAGCTGTTCGGCGCTGGACTCTGGTAACGTGCCGCCTCAGCCACGCCCCGTTACCAGTTAGCTCCCCTGCATCAAATTTTCTGGTAGCTGATTCCAGCAGCCCGGACTTTCGCTGTCGAAAAACTCTATGAGGACATGTGGTCCCAGATTATCTCTGATTAATTGGTTAACTCTGGTGCAATAAGCCTGATCCCCCCGAAAAACAGATACGGCGACGCGTTGTATTCTTGTTCTCGCCATGCGTTTTAGCAGATGTACGTCATGCTCACCCATCCCCCAACCTAAAATCACCAGATTTTCACGCGGTTCGGTGAGAATTTCACGGTAAACTGTTGAAAGATAATAGCTACTCTGAATAGAGCTAACCTTCTGCTCATACGTTCCTTCGCTGACAAATAGCGGAACAACTTCCTCGCTTTGCCAACTTTCCAGAATTGATTCGAGCAGGCCAGATCCTCGGATATGGATTTTATGTTCCTGTTCAACACGGTTTCGACATAGTATAAGGCTGCCGTGTGGATAAAAAACAAGTGTATTAGATTGTTCATTTCCAAGCATCCCTCTTAACCGTTGCCAGTCCTGCTCAAAAAGACCTCTGGTAAGAAAGCAGTCCTTAAATCGATGATGATCGTTGATATCCAGACCATATGTCATTGTCCAGTAAACGATCAGGTCATAATTAAGCGAAATAACCGTGTTGAATCTTTTCAGAAACTCGTAAATATATGGCAGTTGTTCATTCACTTCATCATGTTCAGGATGCACATCGCGTACAGCCTGAATAAGGCATTCGCGGATTCGGAGGTAGGCCTCATGGGTACGAGCATCCTCAATTTCTAAAGATTTATTGACGTTAGACGCCTGCCAGACGATACGCAGAATAAGTTCGAAATCTTTGGTTTTAAAAAAGTCAAACAGCCTACGGACATCTTCCGCCAGACTCTCTCTTTGCGTGACGTGTTCAAGCAGAGATCCATATGCAAAACGAGGACTGACGGCGATGCTTGCGCCGTTGCCCAGTAAAATAGTCCCATCGTATCGTTGCGCGAGTTCAGACCACTGCTGAATGGTAAATGACATTTTAGCTTTCCACTCCACTAGTGAATTCTTTTCCTTAAATGAAAAACATTTTACAGCGAAGGTTCTAACTGTTTGCGTTTTTTAGTGGCAGTTTCAACAACCTCATTCGCCGAAAGCGAAAATTATCTTTATTTTCAGTCATTAACCGAAATTAGGCATATAGCCCAGCCATTTACCCATATAGATATTATCTTCATGATTTTATAGACTATCCAGTTAAGAATATTCTTTTCAGGAAATTGAGCGATGCCCCCGATTCATCAATACTATTTTATGGTGAGGTCATGAGCGTTAAAGCCGTCACGAGCGACAATCATTTAATGGAACCTCACGAGGCGGGATTCAGTTTCTATGAGTTTTTCGCGGGCGGCGGTATGGCCAGGGCTGGGCTGGGAAAACAGTGGCAATGCCTGTTCGCCAACGATATGGACCCCATAAAAGCATCGACCTACATCGACAACTGGGGCGACGAACATTTCGACATACGCGATGTACGCGAAGTTGCCCCCGATGAACTGCCGCTCCACGCTGATTTAAGCTGGGCCTCATTTCCCTGCCAGGATTTATCGCTGGCCGGCAATGGCCTGGGAATTGGCGAAAGAGATTCCAGCGCGGATGAAACCACGCGTTCCGGCGCGGTATGGCCGTTTCTCGATTTAATAAGCAGGCTCGGTGAGGAAAACCGTAAGCCGCCGATTCTTGTTCTTGAAAATGTTCTCGGGTTGCTGACGCTGGATCAAGGGAGTCATTTCGCCGCGATATGCCATCAGTTAAGTAAAACGGGCTACCGATATGGCGCAATAATCATTGATGCAAAGCACTTTCTTCCACAGTCTAGGCCCCGCGTATTTCTTGTGGCGATTAGTCGCCATGTTTCCATTCCCGAATGTTTGGTTTCAGAAGAACCTTTGTCGCAATGGCATTCACCTTCGCTCCTTCGCGCCTGCGATGCGCTGGCGAAGGATGCTCGCAACGACTGGATCTGGTGGTCGCCTGGCAATATGCCAGACGCCAGAACGAAGGAGCTGGACGACTTAATCGATTTTGAAGACGAAAACGCGCTATGGCATTCTGTCGATGAAACACAACGGCTTATCAGTATGATGGCACCGGCGAACCTGGCGCGCCTGGCGAACGTGCAGGCATCTGGCGCGACAATAACAGGCAGCCTTTATTTACGCATGCGCAAAGAAAAAGGCGTTAACAGGCAACGGACTGAAATTACGTTCTCGGCCGTTCTTGGTTGCCTTAGAACGCCAAAAGGCGGGGCTTCTCGTCCTCGTATTATCGTTGTCAAGGGCAATCAGGTGAAAACGCGCTTGTTGTCGGTCAAAGAAGCGGCAGCGTTAATGGGGTTGCCGGATGATTTTATTCTCCCGGCGGCGTATCAGTCGGCGTTTAAAGTGATCGGTGACGGCCTCGCCGTTCCTTCCGTCCGTTTTCTGGCCGAACGTATTCTGGAGCCACTGGCTATGGCCGTCCGAATTAATACCCACCGGACGGAGGATATTCGCGAATGAACTGGACGTCGCCCGTTACGCCCGATGGCTGGGAAAGTAAACTGATCGATTATTTTCTCCGGTTCGGTGCCAACGGCGATGCGCAGGATATCCGCTGGTTTGAAGTTACGCCGGAGACGCTTGCGGCGGCATTCGCCGACAGCGGCGTTAGCGCGGATGAAATTGAAGAAGCGTTTCGAACCTGTATGTCAAAAATACGGGATCTGCCGCAGCGCCTTGAAGGCGGCATGATGGAAAAGTCGACTCGTCGATCGCCCGGATATTTTACTTATCTTGTCATGACCTTGCTTATTAGCAGTCAATTCGACGCACAGGAAGAACGTAATGATTTTCGTCTGAAGCTACAGAACTGGTTGCGAACCGGGCATAGCTTTCAGAACTTATCCGGCGTCAACGCGATGTGGGAGGCATTAGCCGAATGGCTTAACCAACGTATTCAGGAAGGCGAACCCTACAGGCGTCTTGTCCTGCCGCCGCGGGATGGCTGGGTTCAGATCGGTCACACCTTGCGGTTGGCATTCCCGAATAAAGCCGATCTGCGTCTGATGAGCGAATGTCTCGAAAGCTATCCGCAAGCCGCCGATAACCCACGCCAGTTAATCGAATACTTTCAGATTGTTATTCAAAGACAAGGCGTTTCTCATGCGATGAAGGAGGCTTTCGCCGAATTCAGAGACGCGTGGTTGTTGGGGCGCCGCGCGCTGTTCGATATGCCTTTCTGGCGCCTGCGTCAACGGGCGGTCGGGATATCGTCCTGTATAACGAAGCATCAGACCATCATTGATATGTATGTCGACTTCGACGGTTCGCGGTGTTATTTCAGTAATGCAGGCGAGAGAGACGAAAGCGTTTTTCATCCTACGTTATCCAAAGCCCTTAACGCCCGCGACGCCGGGAGCAGCGAAAATCTGGGGAAGGCGACGCAGGCCGGTTTACTATTTTTTTATGAGATCGGGCACGGGCGCTGGAGAGCGAAACCGTCTCCCGACGTATACTCGCAACGGTTTCATATCGCCTTATCCAGTAAACATTCCGTACAGATGAGCAAGCGCCTCAACGGTTATATTGCAGAGGACGATTGGATTTTAACGGCTCAGCCACTGAACCAAGTTTCAGCGATGGATATATTTCGCTCACTAAGGTCCTCTTTGGGTATTCAGGATGATGACGTTACGCGCCCTCAGCTATACGGTGGAATACGAGTACCTGGCGGATGGCTGGGATTACCAGCGTTTTTGCCTTCTGTTGAGTCAGATACGCGACGCTACAAAATATATTCATCCCGGAATGATGGAGCAGGAACCAACGTTTCTATAATAGATAGTCGTCTGATTTCTTCTGTGTCGCTTAGTGGTGAGTTCTTCATCGAGCCGATGCTTGAAGTGGGGGAAAAAACGCCGCCGTGGCGGCGTCGCGCGCGCTTTTTCACCCGCGCCGTACCGCACCCAACTTTAGGCGAAATCGCAAGATACCGGTTTGAACCTCTTTGTGACTGGTCGACGCCTTCACTAAAGGCACCGATGTTTAATTTCGAAGAACTGTTACAGTGGGAAGATAGCGAAGCATGTTGCGATCATCTTCTGGAGGCGATTTACGCCAGCGGAGCCAGCGGCTGGGAAGAAGCCGAGTTATTCGCGCTTCTCAGGCATGTGGCTGGCAGCATCAACGTATGGCATTTGATTCGTTGTTTACATCATGCGGGTCTGATCCAGCCACGCCTGCGCCCTGGCTGGAAAGGTCGGGCATGGACGCTGGTTAAACCTTCGTTGCTTCATATTTGCAACGGAGAAAATTCTCTGGTTATTGTGGAAGGCGCTGTCTGCGCCAGTCTGATGGATAATTTTCAAAAAGCGGTCACCGGGCTGGGCGGGGAAAGTTTCCGTCGTCGTGGCGTAAGCCTCTGGTCGCCCCCTGTATTTGGGGCCGTACTCGCTAATCCTGTTGCATTATCTCAGCGTCTGGGATGGCCGCTTATCGAAGCCCCATCGTCATCCGCTACAATACCGCTTTCACTGGTCACGACGGAACGCACCGCTGAACTATACGAGCCTGCGGCAGTCTGGAACTGGCGTTCAGGAAGATTCCAGCCGCATAGCCCCACGGATAAAGACGTGGCATTACTGTCGCTTCATATTCATCCAGGCGGGCGAGATCATGATATCTATCGGGTCGTTTCCGGGCGAAAAACGACGCATTATCTTTCCCGAACCGCCGCTATTATCGTCGCAGGCGCGAAAAACAGGGAACCCGTGTTTGAACGAGTTGCCAAAAACCATCTGCTATGTCTTATCAATGATTGCGGCCTACCCGATGCGCTGGCCGCGGGAATACGGCGTCACACGCTCAGAAACGGAGGTCCGGTGGATTCCGGCTACGCCTATCCTGTCGATGACGTCTCATTCCGCTGGCTGGAATCACTGCTTCCGGGGTGTTTCTATTCCCTCTCTCCAGACGGCGAGGGCGATATAAACCGCTTAGTTTCCGCTAGTCGCCATTCCGGCGGAAAAATACGTCCGATATGGCGAAACGGTCGGCTAACGCTGACGCAGGGATTATAAGGAAAATGAAAGATGAGCAAAATCCCTTGGTATCTTGGTCAATTTGATCGCAGAAATTATCAGTCTTTCCTTAAAGCCATCGCGCAGGAAACGCCTGACGGTTGGCGTACGATCGAGAACCCTAAGAAATTGTTCCCTCGTACGGGTGAAGTTGAGTTTAACGAGACTGACGCTTTGCCGCTTCGTAAGGGCGAATGGGCCGCTTTTCATGTTGGGCCCGGAATACGCAACAGAGCGCAGGCGAAACATGCTCGCCGTATTTATCCTTATTATGATTTATCTTCCGGCCAGTCGCTGCTGGAAGTGCGTCGCCAATTAAATTTCGATGGCATAACGACAGATGGCGAACCGGGATTATGGGCTATCCGTTTTGGGCCGGATGCTCTGATTCTTGCGAATCTGGCTGAGTCGAAATCAGGTTGTCTGATCCTGTCCAAAAGCCAGAACGTTTATGAATATGATTTCCATGAGGGTGGCGTGATTTCCGTATCCGGCATATCTGAAAGCGGAAAATCGTTTTATATGCCCGATGTCGATTCGTCACCTGCCCGAATACATGACTGGACGCCGGATAAGCAGTATATCGAAAACGTCATTCAACTCCTTTCCTGCGCTGATTCGACAGCCGCGATCGCTTCATGGCTTCGGGTGCATACAAATGAGCAAAACGGGAAATTAACTTCCGGCGTCGATGCTCTTCTGGCTGCCGCTCAAACGCTCCGGGCAGGAGAGCTAGCTAAGAAACTGGAGGAAGAGGATTCGCTGACTCGTCAGTTTACCGAAGCGATGTTGAAGAACCAGCATATCGCCCGCCTTCTCGACCATCAAATACAAAACATTGCGGAAGAAGAACGAGTCGCGTTGCGCGCCGAACAGCATAAGTCGCTCGATAAAGAGTTTTCTGCTGAACGCCTGCGACGTTGGGAATCTATTGAAGCGGAAATGGTCGTTTTTGAGAAGACAAGGAAAAGCGAGATCGAAGAGGAGATCGCACAATTACGGCAGCTCGAAGAAGAAAAATTACATTCTGATTTTGCAGAAAAGAAAACGGGTATAGAACAAACGCTCAAACAGGAAAAAGCGTATCTCGAAAGCGAAATTAGCTGTCTGAAAGACGCCAACGCTGATTTATGCGCTCAGAACGAAAACGAGCGTCAGATATTGGCAGCCCTGACCTGCGAGCGTGAAGCATTTTTGGCGTTTTTAACGGATGCTGAAGAACGTACCGCTCAGGCGCAAATTGAACTCAAAAAAATGGATATAGCTATTGCTGAAAAGGCGCGCCGCATGGCTTACTCAGCGATTCCTGAAGTACGCCTCCCGGCGCAAGCGAGAGTCGTATCCTGCGAAGAATTCGGTCACACCGTCAGAGAGAACAAGTTGCTGACACCTGACGGAAAGATACTCATGACGCAATTTCTGGCGTTAATGTTGGCAGGAGAATGTCCATTGTTATCTGGCCCTGAAACGCAGGACTTCCTTGCTGTTGCCGAATCGCTGATTTCTTCGGGCCGCTCCATCCGACAGATCGCCGATCCAACGATGATTTCCTGCGAAGATCTTTGGGTTCGTGCGGGAAATAATATGGCGACGCTGCTTTATCAGGGATTATTGTTGAGCGAGGCTTCTTGCCCCCGAACGATCCTCGCCGTCATTGAACGTGTCGAATGTTCCGCCGCGCGTTTCTGGTTGCCAGCGCTGAAAGACCGATTGCACGGCGGCGATTTGCCCCGACGCTTTCTGATTTGCGGCACCATTGAAAACGAAGATTGTGAAGAGACGGAGAAAATGAAGGAACAACATCTTCGCCTGCGGATGGAAAACGTCGTCATCCGGAATGCGATTGCGCTGTCCCCTTTACATCTTTCTTTAGAAAATCATAGCGAGCTGGATCCCGGCCCGGCATCGCAAGGTTCGCTCCCGGATAAACTTGCTATCGCGGATGAAATGTCAGCAGGACGTCTGGATCTGGTAAATACCCTACGGGCGATGAGAACGGCGCATGAAGCGGTGCCGTTCGATGATGAAAACAAAGCGCATCAGAAGTATTTAGTCGATTTATACGCCGATTTACAGAATAACGATCTATGTGCCCATTAAATGGCAGGAGAAGGAAATCATGTTAGACCCGATAGGCGGTTTTCGCCGCATTCAGGACTTCTTCATTTCGTATATAGAAACTAACTTCCGAATTGCCGATCCTTTCGTTACTGCCTCAAGACGCAATCTTTTGAATAGCAGTGGAGAATTTGCCGCGGAGCCCTACATTGAGCCTGTTTTACGGTATGAGTCTTCTGATAAAACGCTTGAAGCTCTGGCCGAGATGGACGGTGGGCCGCTGAATAGCTTGTCTCGCAAAGGCCGTAAGGCGTTCGCCGAACTAGCGTTATCCGGTCTGTTCGATTCGAAACCTGGTGATGAAGTCTGGCCGCGTCGTTCGGTCCATGCGCCGTATAGCCATCAGACTGAAATGCTTAAGCGCGGTATTCGTCCTGGTAGCCCGGGAATTGTGACATCGGGAACAGGTTCGGGAAAAACGGAAAGTTTTATGTTGCCTATACTGGCTGCACTATCGAATGAGGCTGTCAGCTGGGCCGCGCCTTGCGACGGTTATCTGCAAAATCGATGGTGGAACGGCGAAAAAACAAGCTGGATTTCTCGTCGCGAAGGAGAAAAACGTCAGGCGGCAGTCAGGGCGCTGGTGCTTTACCCGATGAACGCTCTGGTTGAAGATCAAATGGCGCGTTTACGTAAAACGTTGGATTCAGATGACGCGCGGCAGGTGATGGAGCATCACTTTGCCGGGAATCGAATTTTCTTTGGGCAATATACCAGCGCAACACCGATTACTGGCTATGCCAGCCATCCACGTCTTTCCGGAGTCAAATCGGAAAAAAGTCGCCGTGCTCGTAATCTTGAAAAATTACGTAAGGCGTTGAAGCGAATTGATAGCGATCAGCAGGCTGCGCGCGCATTCGACGAAAAAGAAAACCCTTCGGAAAAGACCCGATATATATTTCCTTCGACAGACGGCGGGGAAATGATGTCTCGCTGGGATATGCAGGCTGCCCCGCCTGACGTTCTCGTCACTAACGCCTCAATGCTAGGGGCAATGCTTTCGCGCGAAGTCGAAGACGGTATATTTGATGCTACGCGCGAATGGCTGATGAATAACAACGACGCGTACTTCTATCTGGTATTCGACGAGCTGCATTTAATGCGTGGTTCCGCTGGAACCGAAACCGCGATGTTGATTAAGTCGCTGATTATCAGACTTGGGCTTGACGACCCGAAACATCGCTACAAACTGCGTCTGCTGGCGTCTTCCGCATCGCTGCCGATGGATGGCGTGGATGGAGAGCAATCACGGAAATACCTACGCGATCTATTTGCGCCCTTCGGCACTTGCAGCGATTCTCTGGATCCCGGTAGCGATAAGCCTGATTTCTGGCGTAACTGCGTCATTCAGGGAAAACCTTATATACCATCGAAACCAGAAGGAAAAATCGCCGTGCGGCCTTTCGCCGCATTAATGCGGGTTGCCCTTGAGGGGCAGGGAAATGTCGTTCGCAATCTGAACATGACGAACGCGCTGAGTCAGGCTTTGTCTGATGTCTTCCTGGCTCTGGGCGTGAAAGCGCAAAATGATATGCAAGGCATTAAACAAGCGGCGGAAAAAGCGGCTGCGCTGTTGACCAACGCTTGTATAGAAGAAGGCAGCGAGTTGCCGCGAGCAATGTCTCCTGGACTTATCATTGATAAGATTTTTCTGAAGGAAGACCCGGCTAAACAAGATGAATTGGAATTAGCATTACGCGGGTTAATGCTGGTGCGCGCGCTGCCGGAATCCGGGATGGATTGCGAGAAACCCGCCAACGTCACACCAGCTTTTCGCGTGCATACATTCGTCAGAAATATTGAAGGTTTCTTCGCCTCCGTATCGCCGGGAGAGCAAAAGGCGAAATTCGCCGATTTTTGCCTCGAGCGAGGCCTGTCGCATGCACCATCAACACCAGACGGAAAACGTGGTCGCCGTTTGTTCGAAATGCTGTATTGTGAAGCGTGCGGCGAGTTACTGATCGGCGGTCAGAAGGGACAGAATCGCGGTAAAACCATCGAATTATTACCTTCGGCGACCAATCTGGAAAATCTTCCCGAACGCCCCGGCGCTGAATATTACGATGATATGACGTGGGATGAATTTGCGGTTTTCTGGCCTGTCGATATAGCCGATAAAATTCCGGCATGCTGCGAAAAAGGTTGGGATGCCTGGGATAAGGCGGCGCTTAATCCTGTTACAGGCATTGTGACGATTGAGCAGGAAATATCGCCGACAAATACTGACGTGGTTCGCGGGTATCTTTATTTCCAGAAAACAATTCCGGCTAAAAAAGGCGAGCTGACAAAGCAACCCTCCGCACAGCCTTTCTGCTGTCCTAACTGCGGCATTGACTATTCCAGCCGACCTGCCAGCAATCGTTCCAGAACGCCCATTCGCGCATTTCGTACCGGTGTGACTAAGTCATCCCAGCTTGTGGCGACAGAGTTATTTGAATTGCTGCATGCGATCGGTGCGGAAGCAAAGAGTATTGTTTTTTCCGATAGTCGACAGGATGCGGCATCGATGGCGCTGGAAATTGAACGTTTGCACTTGCGCGATCTGCGCAGGGAAATATTGGTCGCAGCAGCCAGAACGATGCTTAAAGAAGCAGAAAACAATTACATATCAGAAGATATTATTAAAGAGAAAATGAACAAAGCCATGCTGGCTAGTGATGGTGATGAATACGGTCGGCTATATGCTCTCAAAAAATATCAAGAGGGCATTGCCAATCTTTGTAAGTATAAACGCATAAAAATAGACAGACTATTAGAATCTGAAGGTGATTCAATCGGAAGAATTACATCTGAGCTGGTTGGGTTGGGAATATCACCCTATAAGTATCGTTCCAGTTCAGATGAGGACGATAGCAATGTTTGGCATGCTAATTTCACTAAAGAAGATGCGGCTATTAAATATAGCGAAAGACTTTCTTCTCATGAAAAAATGAAGATAAAAACAAAAATCTCCGGAGATCAATTTGAGCTGATAGATGACGTTATTTTTGCTAATACCTTCTTCGCGCTGGAAGAGACAGGTCTGGCATATCCATGCATATCAGATAAAGATGACTCACCAGAATTAGATGCATGGTTAAGGGTATTTTCAGGTGCCTATCGCGTTACGGATAATAAATATTTTGACTCTACACGTACCCGTGATTGGTATGAAGGAAGTCATGTCGAAAAAGAGAAAGTTAAGCGTGTCGCCAGAGTCTTATTCGGTGATAGCGGGTATCAAGATGGTTTAACGCGTATTTTAAATCAATTTTCTCTGCTTGAGCATAAGGCAGGACTAATCAATATCGGTAAGTTGTTCCTCAAAATCAGTAAACCAGGCGATGATTACTGGCAATGCGGAAAATGTGGGCGAATTCACTTACATTTAGGGTTTAAGAATTGTACTCGCTGCTTAACCCCACTCGACATTGAACCCAGCGGAGTTGTCGAAAAGCTGTGGAAGGAAAATTTTCTTGGTAAACGCATTGTACGTGGAGAGCAAGACGGAGTTAAACGTTTCAGGCTGAACGTCGAAGAATTGACGGGGCAGACGGATGATTTCTCCGATCGTCTACGTAAGTTCAAGGGGATTTTCGTCGATGAAATGAGTGAACTCGAAAAATTAGATGCGGAAATCGATATGCTTGCCGTTACCACAACGATGGAAGTCGGGATCGATATCGGTTCGCTTCAGTCGGTTTATCAGGCCAACATGCCGCCTCAGCGTTTTAATTACCAGCAGCGCGTTGGTCGTGCCGGACGACGCGGTCAGGCCTTTTCTTTCGTGATCACATTTTGTCGTGGACGTACTCATGATGCTTACTATTTCGCTCATCCTCATGCGATCACCGGAGATCCGCCGCCGCCGCCTTTTCTGGCGGTAGATCACAATGCCATTCCATTAAGACTTATGCGGAAAGTATGGCTTAGAGCTGCATTTAATCTTTTACGTGAAGAGGATCATAAAAACGGAACAACTTTCCCTGGAGATAAACTCGTTCCGCCTGATATTCATGGCGAATATGTTTCTACGCATGATTACTATCATAGCGATGAAACTAATTGGGCTGAACGATTGCTGGGAGCGTTGAAAGCAACTCAGAATATACATGATCGCTTTATTGAAGCAGCAACGTTCAATCCAGAGCAAAGACAACGTCTTTATTCCACATTAAATGCGGAAAAAATAATTGATGAAATCGCTGAATTGAACGCTTACGTCCCTGAAGAAGATATGGGACTTGCACGTTTCCTGGCCGAGCACGGTAAACTGCCGATGTATGGAATGCCGACTCGGGTGCGCAACCTTTATTTGGGATTGCGTAAAACAAAAGGTCTAAACGCTCAAGAAGAATACGAATGGTCGACGATGGATCGCGATCTTGATCTCGCAGTTTTCGAGTATGCTCCAGGCTCGGTATTGATTAAGGATAAGAAAAAGCATGAGGTAATAGGCTTTACAGGCAATTACCAAGAACCACAGGTCCAGAACAACCGAATATCGGATCTCTCGACAGTAGGCTCGTGGCAGGAGTCATGCAGCCATGTAGCAATTTGCCCGGCATGTGGTTCCGCCAAGCTAGAGTTACATAAACCTGACAACGACATTAATTGCGAGGATTGCCGCACGCCTATCAGTCCTGAAGAATTCAGGCTTTATATCACGCCAGCCGCTTTTCGTACGGATTTCAAACCCAAAGACGATATGGATAGTTTTATCCGCATGTCGTTGAAAACCACGGCAACAGTGTTGCATGAAGGCGTTCCAACAAAATGCGATTCTTTCACTGTGCAACGCGGCGAAGTGACCATTCTACGCCTCAACGATGGTCCCATTAACGGAGAAAAGGAAGGCGAACGATTTACTGTTGACTTGGTGAACGATCAAAAAGCGCCGATGCCCTTTTCTACTTATTGTCCGTCAGTTAAAGGCGAACAGGCAATCGATTCAGGCTGGCTGAAATCGCACAATAACCCGCGCTGGCAGTTTCGTGGCGAGAAAAAAAGTTTTGGCCTCGTATCAAGTAAAGAAACGGAATCTCTTCATCTCGAATTAACGAAATTCGATACTCGTCTTAATCTGGATATGGTTGCCAGATACGGCGAGTACATGAATTTGCCTACGCGTGCGGCGGCTATCAGCGCGTCCCAGATATTGACGCATAAGGCAGCGCTCTATCTGGATGTTTCGCCAGATGAATTCGAAATGCTTGAACCCCGACTGCATCTTGGTAAACCCATATTGCAAATCGCCGACGCGTTAATCAACGGTTCAGGATTATGCAGACGGCTTGCCGAACCAGCAAATGCTGACGGCTTACCTTTGATAGTCAAATTATTGCATGAGATTCTCGAAGAGAATAGCGGCTGGCCGATGGCTGATTTTCTGAAAAAGGATCACCCGACTCAATGCAAAACCGCATGTTACAAGTGCATACAGCGCTACGGCAACCGCAGGTATCACGGTTTGCTGGACTGGCGTTTAGGTATAGCCTACTTACGGGCGATGGTTATGCCCGAATTCGCATGTGGTCTGAACGCCGCCGACTGGAATCAGCCAGAGATGAAAGGATGGCTAGAAAGAGCGTTTGAGTTAGCGGAAGACGTCGAGGCTCTACGACCAGCAACAATCAAATTGTCAAAAGAGTATTCGTTACCTGTTCTTATCGAAATACAGGATGGGAAAGAGCTTTGGAGAGCGGCCGTAACGCATCCTTTATGGCAATGGAGAGATGACGAACGTGATGCCCTGATTGCCTCTTTTGGATTGGCTGGCGGGGAGTCGCCGCTACGATTCATTAATACATTTGAACTGGAAAGACGACCGTTGCGTGCGCTGGCGAACCTTAAACGGAGTTAAAATATCACAATAGCGTTTATTGTTACTGGTTGATGTTTTTAGCCGAAGGCGCTTTCAATGTGAAAGCGCTTTTAAACTACGCCATAACATAGCGAGGTTTTCTCATGGATACACTGACTCCGGCCAAACGAAGCTATGTTATGTCTAGGGTTAAAGGGAGAGATACCAGCCCGGAGCGAATCGTTAGACGCCTCGTCTACCATGCCGGATTTCGTTATCGCTTATGCGATCCGCGATTACCGGGCAAGCCAGACTTAGTGTTTTGGGGAAAACGTAAAGTTATCTTCGTGCATGGCTGCTTTTGGCATGGCCATGAGGGATGTCGGCGACATCGTATGCCAAAGTCAAATCAGGAATATTGGTTTGCTAAGTTGGAAAAAAACAAAGTCAGGGATTCTCTATATTTATCAAAGCTACACGAAATGGGCTGGCGGGCGTTGGTAGTGTGGGAGTGCGAACTTAAAGAGACGGATATCCTTCTGGAAAGATTGAAAACGTTTTTAAAAGAATGAATGGTGCTGCTTTAAACGCTTTTTCATGGGTTAAAATGGTGGTCATTCTGGTGGTCTTGACAGAACGGCAATTCAGGTTTAGCTTACTTATTAGCCAGTTACTGGCAAAGGCGATCCCAGTCAGAGGAGCCAAATTTAAGAAGCCTGCTTAGGGAACTAAGCAGGCTTCTTGCTTTTATCACGCCATCTCATCAATGGCGTTTTTATCCGATAGGCTCACCGTCAGGATTTACCCGCTGGAAGCGGACTGGGAGATTATATTGCCATCAGTTCAGTAAATCGCTCAGGAAACGCCTTGCGCGAGGGTGCTGCGGTGCGCTAAAGAATTGTTCCGGCTTGGCCTTTTCCAGAATTTCGCCCTGATCCATAAACCAGATGGTATCCGCCACATCGCGGGCAAAATGCATCTCATGCGTAACGCACATCATGGTCATGCCTTCCTGCGCCAGCGAACGCATCACGCTTAAGACCTCCCCCACCATTTCCGGATCCAGCGCCGATGTGGGTTCATCAAACAGCATCACCGGCGGCTTCATCGCCAACGCTCGGGCAATGGCGACTCGCTGCTGTTGCCCGCCGGAAAGCTGCGCCGGATAGGCGTTGGCTTTGTGCGACAATCCGACGCGCTCCAGCAATTCTCCGGCATGTTTGCGCGCTTCGGAACGTCTGGTACCCAGTACTTTCACTGGCGACATCATGATGTTGTCCATCACCGACACATGCGGGAATAGATTGAAGTTCTGGAAAACAAACCCAATACGCGTACGCAGCTGATTCAATCGCGTGCTGCTGCCGTGAATATCTACGCCATCAAACAGAATCTGCCCTTGCTCAATAGGCTCAAGACGGTTGACCGTGCGAATCAGCGTGGACTTACCTGAGCCGGACGGCCCGCACACCACCACCACTTCACCCACTTTGACTTCGGCGCTAAGATCGGTCAGCGCATGGTAGTCGCCGTACCACTTGTTGACCTGATTAAACAAAATCATCGGGATCATGATGTTTCCTTATTAAGATTGCGGTTGGCGAAGAAAAGGGAATTGTTCTGCGCATCGCCCTGCGGTGGTTGTTCGTTGAGTCTTTTGTTAGCAATATAGTTTTCGAGCTTATTCGCCAGCCACGTCAGGCTAAAACAGATGATGTAATAGCTTAGGGCGACAATAGCGAACACCTGAAACGGCTTGGTCAACAACTGATTACTAACCTGATTTGCCGCATAGGTCAGTTCCGGCACGTTAATGACATAGCCAAGCGTACTGTCTTTGATAATCGACACCAGTTGGCTCACCAGACTGGGCAGAGAATTGAAAAAAGCCTGCGGTAAAACCACCAGCCGCAGGGTTTTCAGGTAACTCATCCCCAGCGCCCGCGAAGCTTCGTACTGGCCGTGGGGCAGCGCCTGAATACCGCCGCGGACAATCTCGGCGATATATGCGCTTTCGTAGATAACCAGCGTGCAGAGCATGGTGGAAAAGCCGCTGATATTCTGCCCAATCAGCAGCGGTACGCAGAAGTAAGTCCAGAACACCACCATCATTAACGGAATACCACGCAGCGTGTAGACCCAGCAGGCGGCGGCCCAGCGTAACCCGCGCCACGGCGACAGGCGAGCCAGCCCCACCAGCACGCCAAGCGGAAAGGAGAGCGCCACCGCCAACAGCGAGATTAACAGCGTGCAAAGCACGCCGCCCAGCGGCCCGTTCGGGTATTGTCCCATCAGGAACAGCATGCTGTGGTCGTGCAAAATAGTTAAAACGTCAAACATAGCGATTACCTCGCATACACGCGTTGAAAATGACGCCCCAACAGCGCGCCCAGTCCCATCAACAACAGTGAAAATGCCAGATATCCCAGCGTTCCAATCACATAGGCTTCGAAGGTACGGAAGGTCTGATTTTCAATGTCGCGCGTGACGTAGGTCAGTTCGGTCACGCCGATGACCATCGCCAGGCTGGTGTTTTTAAACAGCAAAACGGTATGGTTAATCAGCGCAGGCAGCGCGTTGCGGATCCCCTGCGGCAAAATAACCGCCCCCATCGCCCGCATATAGCTCATTCCTAATGCCCGCGCGGCCTCATTCTGCCCGTCAGGTATGGCGCGCAGGCCGCTGCGGATATCTTCGGAGAAGTAGGCCGCCTGGCATAACCCCAATGCGAACATCGAGAAAAGAAACTCGGCATTGAACGCGTTGATCCAGCTCTGCACCGATTCCGGCAGCAGCGTCGGAATGGCGAAATACCACATCATCAATTGGATCAGCGTGGGCACATTACGGTGATAGGAGATGTAAGCCGCCACCAGCCGCGTAGCGAAGCGGTTTTCCGTCAGACGGACAACCAGCAGCAGTAGCGCGATAAACATGGCCAGCAGCCAGGCGCCCAGCGCCAGTTCCAGCGTAATAGTCGCGCCCTGCACGATCATCCCGCCATAATGGCCTGTTAACACAGCACTAAAATCGAGCGCCATAATGAGCCTCCTGTAAACCCGCTCAGACTACGCTTTCGCCGGGGCGCATCGTAGAAAGCCCGCCGGGAACCTGCAGCGTCGGCGTGATTTCTATATTGCCGATATTCACCGCCACCGGCGCGCTAACGGCAAAGGCCACGCAATCTGCAATGTCTTTTGCCTGAGGCAGCTCAAAGCCATCGATAAAACGCCTGCGGGCGTCCTCATGATCGCCGGACACGTTGCCAAAAATATCGGTCGCCACACGCCCCGGACAAATCTCCGTGATACGAACGCGTTTGCCGTAGCAGTCAACGCGCAGTTGTCGCGACAAGGCATGCACGCCCGCCTTGGTCGCGTGATACACCGAGTTGCCGTTAAAGTTATAAATAGCGGCGATGGAGGTGATGTTGATGACGTGGCCGCAGTCGCGCGCCACCATGCCCGGAACCAGCAGGCGACACAGATGCAGTACCGCGCGCAGGTTAACGTTCAACTGGGTTTCAATCACATCTTCACTGGCATTCAGAATGGAGCCGGGGTGCGAAACCCCGGCGTTATTCACCAGAATATCAACCTGCAAATCGCTGCACAGGCGGGTCAGCGCATCGAGGTCGGCCACGTCCAGCGCATGAGGAATGCAGCCGGTGCGATCGGCCAGCGCAACCAGTTGTTCCCGCCGGCGGGCAACCGCATGTACGGTGATGCCTTCCTGGCATAAACGTTCAACAATCGCTTCACCCATACCGGCGGACGCGCCAGTCACCAGTGCGACTTTGTAATCTGAAAATGGCATGTTGCCTCTCCTGTCATGACTGCGGTCATCAATGCCGCATCGTATTTATTGCGTATTTTTGACTCTATTCAGTTATGTCCCGGCGGTATAAGACATAAATGGTTTGAGGCGATAAGGGGGACTTATAATCCTGATGCCAGAGGGGCATGGTTTTGAATTTTCGCGATTTCCTGACCAAATCCCACGACGTCGCCATCGTTGACGACGAAGGAAATCAGCCGCCCTGACACCGGGCTTCGCACGGGTAAATAGAGGGCGCCTACCTTCACCATCGCCAGCAAATCGCGTGGGTTAACCGCTACGCCCGGCACAGCGAAATTGCCGTCAAGAAGAGGATGGCGCAGCAGCACTCGCCCCGGAGCAGGGGCGCATAGCGGCGTTAACGGCGGCATTAGGCAAGAAGGTTTCTCTGTCGCTGGAGGCGGCGCAATGCGGGGAGAGGCGGTGAGATGAACTGACCACGTTCTGCCCTTTAGCGCAACATGCGAAATTGACGTGGCGCGCAGACTGTGCGCCAGCTGCTGTAACACCTTAAGTGTGAGCGTTTTTTCCATATCCGGACCCGGTTACTGGCTAGTGTTTTCGGTGAATGTCTTCACTCTATCCCGTGTACGCTGCCGGCCAGTAAGAGGGTTTCGCTTTACGGTAATAAGGGAGACTTATTAACTCACCAGCGTTAAGGGACGGTTGTCCGGCGTGCGGTTCGACACCAGTGAAAGCAGAATGGATTTCACCGCTTCCGCCGGTTCCGAGAGCGGCAAATGGTCCGAGATGCAAAACGAGAGCGAGGCATGTACATCCGGTTCGATAATTTTCGCCATCCACGCATCGGATGCTTTCAGCATCGCGCGCGCAGCGGACTCCGGCATGATCGTGCAGCCCAGCCCCGCCGCCAGCGCCGCATTGAGCGTAGTTTGCGACTCGATTTCACAGGCGACCCGGTAATCCAGCCCTTCTTTAACAAAGGCGTCATCCACACATTTACGCATGATGTTGTAAATGCGCGGCACGAACAGGTCGTAGCGCGCCACATCGGCAAGCGCAATCTCTTTTACCGGCTTATCAAGGCCATTCGGGCAGACAAAATACAGGTGCTCCTTCATTAAAGGAATAAAGCGCAGCCCGTGGATCGCACGGTTATCGTAGATCACCGCCATATCCATCCTCCCGTTCATGATCAGCTCGCTTAAGGTAGTGCCGAAGTTTTCGTTGAAGTAGAGCACAATGCCAGGATGCTGGCGCTGCACCTCTTTCATCAGCGGAATAGCCAGCTGCTGCGCCGCCGTGCCGGGAGCAAGGCCCACGGAAACATTGCCGCACAGCTCCATTCCCGAACGGTCGATAGCGCTCTGCGCCTGCGCGCACTGGCGCAAAATCGCCTGGGCATGGGTATAAAGAATGTTGCCAGCGGTGGTTGGCGTTACCCCGCGCTTGGTACGGATCAGCAGTTGTTGATTCACCTCCCCTTCCAGCGTCGCCAGCTGCTGGCTGAGCGCGGGCTGAGCGATATGCAGAATATCCGCCGCCTGGGTTAAGCTGCCCACATCGACAATTTTGATGAAATATTTCAGGCGACGTAGATTCATGGCATTTCTCCAGTGATGGCTTTCTCATCAATTAAGCAATGGATGTGCCAGTTCTAATGATTGCGGAACCACACAGGCTACTTATGGTTTGATTAGCGCATAATCTGTGCAACTGCCGCCCAGGCCGCATTCCACCGTGAGCGCCCCGCACCGCTGCGGTGCAAACGGGCATGGCATTGCATCGTTGCAGTGTCTTACGGTGGTCTCCGTCATTGCTTTGTATTATGTCCCCACAACAAAGCGGTATTATCCGCCCGCCAGGCCGGTTCCCTATCCTCAGACATGCATCACCCTCCACCGTGCGCAAGCGCGGTTCCCGCTGAACCAACTGGAACACCTGTGATATGCCAGAAATTGCCGATCGACTTAAAAACATAGTCATTTCAGCGTCCGTTGCGATGACGCAAAAGGCGCGGGATCTCGCCGCGCAGGGTATTGATGTGGTTGGGCTCTCCACCGGAGAGCCGGACTTTCCCACCCCCATGCACGCGATTGAAGCGGCTCATGCCGCCGCCCTCGCCGGAGACACGCGCTACCCTCCCACCGACGGAACACCGGCGCTGCGGGCGGCTATCCAGCGCAAATTCAAACGCGACAACGGCCTGGATTACGACGTTAGTCAAATAATCACCGCCGGCGGCGCCCGACAGATAATCTTCAACGCCATGATGGCCACGCTTAACCCCGGCGATGAGGTGGTGATCCCCACGCCGTCGTGGATTAGCTATGCGGACATCGTAAAATTCGCCGGCGCCACGCCGATCCCCGTGCCCTGCCATGAAGAAAACGGCTTTAAGCCGCTGCCTGCGGATATCGCCGCGGCGATAACAGCCAAAACCAAATGGCTGTTGCTGAACTATCCCAGCAATCCCACCGGCTCCGTCGCCAGCCGCGAAGAATTGCAGGGCATCGCCGATGTGATGCTCGATAACCCGCACGTCTGGATCCTGACCGACGATATTTATGAGCACCTGATTTATGACGACTGCGTTTTCCTGACGCTGGCGCAGGTGGAACCGCGTCTGTACGACCGCGTGCTGACGGTAAATGGCGTGTCGAAAGCATATTCCATGACCGGCTGGCGTCTGGGCTTTTGCGGCGGTCCCGCGCCGCTTATCAAAGCGATGAGCAATGTGAACACCCAGAACTCAGGCGGCATTACGACGCTGGCGCAGGCGGCGGCCATCGCCGTGCTGGATGGCCCGCAGGATTTACTCAAAGAGCGCGCCGCCATTTACCGCGAGCGCCGCGATTTTGTGCTGGCGAAACTGGCCGCCATTCCGGGGCTGACGTGCCATAAGCCGCAGGGGGCGTTTTATCTGTTTGTGAATATCGCGGCGTTTATCGGAAAAACCAGCGCGGCCGGGCGACTGATTGCCAGCGATGCCGATTTTGTGATGGCATTAATTGAAGAGCAGCATGTGGTGACCGTTCAGGGCGCGGCCTACGGTATCAGCCCTTATCTTCGCCTCTCTTACGCCACCAGCATGGAGCGCCTGCAAACCGGTTGCGAGCGCCTCGCCGCGTTTTGCGAAGGATGCCGGTAAGCTTCACATTCCCTCCCCGGCGGCGCTGGCGCTGACCGGGGCTACACGAACGCTCCCTCCCACCCGACATTAAAATAAACCGCCGGTTGTTCCACAGGCGGCTTTGTTCCATTAACCGGTCACATACAGGAAAAATATTCTATTAATGGAATAAGGTCATTATCATCACTTTGCCACCATGCTCTATAAATAGGTTATAATTATTCAATATGACCTATTAATGAAACACGAGGTAAGTTATGGCAAAGCCGGCCACTCGAACATATTCTCGCTATAGCAGTGATGCGGCTCGATTACTTGGACTGATGATTCGCACTGCGCGCATTGAGCGCAAACTCACCGTCGAGGAACTCGCCGAGCGGGCAGGGGTATCCCGGGGGCTTGTCTATCGTGCCGAAGAAGGCGATATGGGGTGTACAATCGGCGCAGTATTTGAGCTTGCCACTATCATCGGAGTTCCGCTTTTTACGCCCGAGCACGCGGCAATGACAATGCATATAGCGAACGCAGAGAAAACCCTGTCACTTATGCCACGTGCAGTACATCGCTCCCGAAAAGAGATAAATGATGATTTCTGATAATAATGTCAGGCAGGCCTACGTATGGATCTGGTTGCCAGGCGCGACTCAACCTGTTGTTGCTGGCGTATTAAACCGCGACGGCAATCGGTTTATCTTCAATTACGGGCGTAGCTATCTGGAGCGTGAAGACGCAATATCTATCTATGGGCCAGAACTCCCTCTGGTTCGTGGCGCCATTTTACCGGGTCCGGACCTACAGCAAGCCAGCGCTCTACGCGATGCAGCGCCTGATGCATGGGGCCGACGTGTCATTCTCAACAGGCTGGTTGGTACCCAGAGCAAGGATGCCGATCCCGATAAACTGGACGAACTGACATACTTACTCGAATCTGGCTCTGACAGAATAGGCGGGCTCGATTTTCAATTATCAGCGACACAATATGTCCCACGAGCGGCCCAGAGCGCATCTCTTGAAGAGCTGATGCAAGCGGCGGCCATGGTTGAAAATGGTATCCCTCTCACGCCGGAACTGGACCTTGCGCTTTTTCATGGCAGTTCGCTTGGCGGAGCGCGACCAAAAGCAATGATCGAATCTGACGATCGTAAGTTCATCGCTAAATTCTCTTCTTCAACGGATACTTATAATGTAGTGAAGGCGGAATACATTGCCATGAAATTGGCGGTCAGAGCCGGTTTAAACGTCGCTTCTGTACGCTTTCGTCATACTGCAGGTAAGGATGTCATATTGGTCGAGCGATTTGATCGCATGAAGAAAGATATGGGATGGGAGCGTCGTCTGATGGTGTCGGCCCTGACTATTTTTGGTCTGGATGAAATGATGGCGAGATATGCAAGCTACGAGGATTTAACAGACATTATCCGCCAGCGCTTCGACGCGCCGAAGGAAACATTGCGCGAGCTATTCAATCGTCTGATTTTCAATATCATCTGTGGCAATACCGACGATCATGCCAGAAATCATGCAGCGTTCTGGAATGGCAAGACACTGAGTCTAACTCCTGCCTATGACATTTGCCCTCAGAGCCGTTCAGGTAATGAGGCGACGCAAGCGATGCTCATCGCAGGTGAAAACCGCATGAGTAATCTCTCTGTCTGTCTGAGAGCCGCACCCAAATTCCTGCTGAACGAACAGGAAGCCATCAGGATCATTATCCAGTGCATTGACGCTGTGCGCACAAACTGGACAGAGGTGTGTGACGAAGTTGCATTAAGCGAAGTAGACCGGCGCTTGTTCTGGGGGCGAATGTTCCTCAACCCGTTCATATTTGAAGGCACTCCTTCTGTCATCATGCAATTACGTAATCTGTCGGGCTGATCTTGCGGTTGAAACGGTATTGGCATGTCGGATAAGCGCCGCGCCTCCCCGACAAACCACCGACAGGGCTACTGCTGCAACACCTCCGCAGCCGGCGCCACCACCGCCCCGCAGGCTTCAATCTCACTGCGCACAATCTTCGCAAGCGTCAGCGAACCCGGCGTATCGCTATGAATCAGAATGGACCGGGCGCGCACGGCAAGCCGGTGCCCCTCAATGCTGGTGACCGTGCCTTCCTGCAGGAACTGCCGCACCCGACCGCGCACCGCCCCTTCTTCTTTAATGACCGCGCCGGGCTTGCCGCGCGGCACCAGACGCCCTGCCGCATCGCAGGCGCGGTCGGCCAGAAACAGCGTCAGGCTCCGCAGGCCCACGCTTTGGGCTGCACGCTCAATAATGGTATCCGCCTGACAAAAGATAATCAGAGCCGGATCAAGGTGAGAAATCGCCTGCATCACCTGCCGCGCCAGCGCCTCATCCCGATTAATCATATTGCCCATCGCCGCGTGAAAACTGACATGCGACACGCTCACGCCTTCGGTTCTGGCAATCGCCTGCAGCGCGCCGATCTGATAAATCACCTGCTGGCAAATCTCATCGGGGCTAAAGGCAATTTCTTTACGCCCGAACCCTAACCGGTCCGGCAAGCCAGGATGCGCGCCAATGCCCACGCCCCGGCGTTTTGCCAGCCGTACCATTTGCGTCATGATGGCCGGATCCCCCGCATGAAAACCGCAGGCGATATTCGCCGATGAAACCACTTGCATCAGGGCTTCGTCATCACACAGCTGATAGACGCCAAACCCTTCTCCCATATCGGAGTTCACATCTATTTTCATCATCTGTCGTTATCCGTTCACGCGGTCAAAGAACGCGAAAAATCACGCAGTTGCGCCAGCCAGCGTTCAATCGCCCGCCGCGCAACGATGGCCTGTTTCGCATCGCTTTGAATTAATTGAATCGACTGTCCGGCCTGTAGCTGTCCGAGCCGCCATAAATCTTCCTCAATCACGCAGGCGATTTTAGGGTATCCGCCTGCCGTATTGGCGTCGCTTAACTGAATGATCGGTTCCCCGGCGGGGGGAACCTGCACAATGCCGGGGATCAGCCCGTACGAGCGCATCTCAATGGTGCGCGAAGGGTAAATCGGTTCTCCGGAAAGCCGGTAGCCGGTACGGTTGCTTTGTCTGGAGATCTGCCAGGATTGCTGCCAGAAACGCGCATGATCGGCTGCGAACAGCGCATATTCGCCGGACGGAATCGCCCGCACCGCTACCACGCCATTGTTCGCCGCCGGGAACGCGTCGCGCAGCGCCAGTTCAGGCGGTTCGATGCCCAACCCGCCCTGCGGCAAGGTCGCCCGGCAAGCACCTGACGGCAAGGTGTCGCCGGCCCGCAGCGGACGCCCGTCAACGCCGCCGAACCCGCCACGCAGCGCCGTGCTGCGCGAACCTAACACCTCGGGAACCGCGATTCCGCCCGCCACGCAGAGGTAGCCGCGCGTGCCGGAACGCGGATAGCGCATCTCCAGCACCTGTCCTTTGGCAACCCGGCAACCCCACCAGGGCGGCAGGTCAACATCATCAAGCCGCGCACGGCAATCCGCCCCCGTTAGCGCAATCGCCGTATCTTGTTGAAAACGGATGCGAAAGGGAAACATCTGCACCTCAACGGCGGCGGCGTTATCGTCATTACCCAGAAGCGCATTGCCCGCCCGCAGCGCCAGCGGATCCATCACGCCGCTCACCGACACCCCAAGGTGGCGAAAGCCAAAGCGCCCCAAATCCTGCACCGTGTTCAGCGCACCCGTGCGCTCAATTTCAATCACAGCTCTATCCTTTCGGGTAAAAAACGGATGTTGTCGCCGGGCGCCATCAATGCGGGACTGGCCGCGTACGGGTCAAAGACTTCCAGCTCCGCATAGCCAATGGCGTTCCAGCCGTTGGGGCCGGTCAGCACCGATACGCCCGTCTGCGCCCCGCCAATAGTGACCGTGCCTTTTAGCATATTGAGCGACGGTACTTTTTTACGCGGCGTGGCGAGCAGCGGATCAAGGCCATGCAGATAACCGAAACCGGGGGCGCTGCCCAGCGCGACAACGGTGTACTGCCCCTGATAATGGCGGCGAATCACCTCGTTTTCGCCAAAACCGGTATGACGACAGACCGCTTCCAGATCGCTTGCCAGCGCGCCGCCGTAGTGAACCGGAATTTCAATCAACCGCCCCTGCGGGTGCACTTCCTGTGCCTGTCGCCAGTATTCACGCAGCCGCTGCGGGAAGGCATCCGCCTCTTCCGGGGTACGTTTGAGCAATACCAGTAAATTGGTGACGCCGGGAATCAGCGTTTCGACGTCGTCACAGTGAGAGAGCATTTGCGCCAGTGACCAGATGCGCCGTTGGGCGGCCAGGCTAAATGCGCCTGGCGCTTCCACCAGCCAGGCCCGGCTACCCATGGTCGAGAGGGTGACATCCGCCCCCAGAGAAACCGACGCGTGTTGCTCTAACCAGGCCATAACTTATTCCAGCGGTTCAAATTTCAGGTTCGACAGAGGCTGCACGCGCTCTTCGCGCACCATTTTGTATTCGGTGTTCGGCCCAATCCAGGTGTCCCAGATTTTGTCGATGGCGCCATTGTCATCCATGGTTTTCAGGCCGGTGTTGACGGCGGTAAGCAGCGCAGGTTCGTCGCGTTTCATACCCACGCCAATGGGTTCCAGCGCCATCGGTTCTTTGATCATCGCCAGTTCAATACCGTCTTTTTTCGCCTGCGAGATCATTTTGATGCCGGTCATCGTGTTGGTAACAAAGCCCACCGCCTTGTTTTGCTCAAGCGCGAGAAACGCGGAAGCCGCGTCCTGGAAGGTGACCGCTTTACCGCCTTTAATGTTGATCGACTGCTCAGAGGTAGTTCCTTTGGTCGCGCTGATGCGTTTTCCTTTGAAATACTCAAGGGGTTTATCTGCGTTCTCTTTTTTCACCAGCAGCATCTCTTTTGCCACGTAGTATGGGTCGCTGAACTGGATTTGGTTACCGCGTGTTTTCGTGTAGGCCAGGTTGGCGATCAGCACATCGGCGCGTCCGGTGGCAATCACCGCGATGCGGGCTTCTACCGATGTCGGCACCAGCGTCAGCTTCAGCCCCATTTGCTTCGCCAGCGCATTGCAGAGGTCAACATCCATTCCCACCAACTGACGTGTATTCGCATCCGGTGATGAAAAAGGCGGGACATCCGAATAAACCGCACATCTCAAATCCCCCCGGGCAGTCATGTCTGAAAGCAGGTCCGCCTTCGCCCCGACGCTGGCGAATACAAGTGGCAACGCCAGCGCGGCAGATAATTTTTTCACGGTCATGATGTTTCCCCCAAAGTATTAATTCGTTGAATACACGACTTTTATTACCAGACCCACCCAGTATGGCAGCCCGTATTCTCTGAAATATACGGGCTTTGCTTTCGACGGCATAAGAGGGAAACCGTGTTGCGAGATACACAATTTATATGACCAATATCACGCCGCATCGACAGCATCGGGTAATAAGAAAAGGTTATTCAGGCAGAGGGAAATTATCTTATCGACGCACGTTGCGGGCGTTCTAAGGTTAGGGCTCATCCACACCTGCATGTAGTAAAGGTAAGACCATGAATGCCAAACTTGGGATGTTGCTGAAAATAATGTCGGCGCTGTGCGCGACATTAATGCTGGCCTGCGTCAAAGGGCTAAACGGCGCCATACCCACCGGAGAAGTCATCTTTTTCCGCTCGTTCGTTGCGCTCTTTCCTCTGTTGCTGTGGCTGAAAATACAAGGCAGCGTCATCAACAGCATCAAAACCCACAATATCTTCGGCCATTTTATTCGCGGTTTCTCCGGTACCGGCGGCATGTATTTCAACTATCTGGCGCTGGTTTATATCTCGCTGGCCGACGCCACGGCCATCAGTTACGCCGCACCGTTATTTACCGTGCTTATGGCCGCGATGCTGCTGAAAGAGAAGGTGCGCTTTTATCGCTGGCTGGCGGTCCTGGTCGGCTTTAGCGGCATTGTGATTATGCTGTCGTCAAACCTCACGCTCGGTCACGCGTTACGGGCATCCGGCTTCACCCTTGACGACGCAGCGCTGGGGGCGGTATTTGCCCTGCTGGCCGCCGTCTGCTCCGCGACATCCAATGTGCAAATCCGCTTCTTGAATGGCGTCGAAACGCCGGGAGCGATCGTTTTTTATTTTTCGCTGATGACCACGTTGATTGGCCTCTCGACGGCCCTTTTGGGCTGGGCACGCCCTACCGGCTGGCAGTGGGCGCTGCTGATGGGCTGCGGTTTGTTTGGCGGGCTGGCGCAAATTCTGGTCACGCTCAGTCTGCGTTATGCCGATGCCTCGCTACTCGCGCCGTTTGATTACACGACGCTGGTATGGTCTATGGTGATTGGTTATTTGTTTCTCGACAGCTTGCCCGGACACGCCACGCTTCTCGGCGCGTCTATCGTCGTCATGGCCGGGGTCTTCACCATCTGGTGCGATCAGCGCCAGCGCAAAGGGCAGATAATCCGCTCGTTATCATGAACCATCGTCACGCAATACGCTTCATCCTCCGGTCCGGGTAAGCATCGCTCTACCTGGGCAAAATGATGGGCATTTAACTGGCTTCAGGGTACTTCATTGTCTGTATCCCGGTAATCCACACGACAGACTATTCAGGCATAGCCGCTGAAGAACAGCAATCAATCCAATTGGCCGTCTTCCGCCGCCTTGACCAGCGCATCAACCACGTGGCGTATTTTGGGCAGTAGCTGACGGCTTTTGGGCCATAGTGCGCTGATCGGCATTTCGCCGCCGGAATGACCAGCAAGAACCGCTTTCAACTCGCCGCGCTCCAGGTAATTACCGACCAGCCAAAGCGGCAACTGAGACAAACCACATCCGGCGAGCGTAGCGGCCAGCATCGCGTCACCGTCGGCAAATTCATGCGTAGGCGTTGGCGTATAGCGCGTTATTTGCCCGTTATTTTCCTTCAAAAGCCAGGAGATCGGCTGATTTCGGCGAAATCCCACCACACACTGGTGTTGACTCAGTTCATCCGCCGAGGTGGGTTCACCGTGATTAAGCAGATAATCCGGCGAAGCACAGATGACCAGTTTCTGGGTTGTTAGCCGTCTCGCCACCAGACCACTGCTGTCGGCGAGCTCGCCAATACGGATAAGCAGGTCAATACCTTCTTCGATCGGATCAACAAATCGCTCACTGAAGGTGACGGTCAGCGCCAGCTCAGGGTAGCTGCGGGTGATTTTAAGTAGCAGCGGAAGAATGCGCTGTCTGCCGAATGCGGCGGGTAAATCCATCTTGAGCCTGCCCGCAGGGCGGCAAATGTGAGACGTCAGCTCAGCTTCTGCCTGCTCAAGGGTATCTATTGCGCTCTGGCAACTGATCAGAAAGCGTTCGCCATCCGGCGTAAGGCTGAGACGGCGCGTGGATCGCTGGAACAGCTTCAGCCCAAGCCGATCCTCAAGGCGACTAACGCTCTTTCCCACCGCCGATTTGGTCAGGCCCAGCCGCTCAGCCGCTGCGGTAAAGCTCCCCTGCTGCGCAGTGGTAACAAACGCAGTAATACCGCCCAGATGATCGGTTGTACGCATACTCAATTTTCCGTTACGTGCCTCATACCCAGTCTGTGTGCATGCCTGATTGAAAGAGGACGCCGGCTGGTCCCAGGCTGAACCCGCATCACGGGATCCTTAACCTCTCACCGTGATTGTTGAATCTATGTCCACACAGAAGCGAATGAAACCCGATTTATCATGAAATAAAAACAATCATAGTTATTTCCGGATTTATTGTGATGCCCCGAAACGAAAAATCGTCAGGCTGAGACAGTGATAAGGCATGGCCGTCCCCGGTCATTTGCGGGCCAGGCCCCGATTGAATCAACAGCAGAGAACATGATGACGTCAGTAACAGGTTTTAAACACGTGGGTTTTATCACCCGCAAGAACGGTCAGAGCTTTGAAGAATTTGTGCAGCACTGGGATAAGATCCACACCGAAATTGCCCTGCGCCTGCCCGGCTTAAAAGGGTATGTGCTGAATCCTATCGATCGTGAAAAATACCCAGAGTCACCGGTAGACGGCTTTTCAGAACTGTGGTTTGACTCAATCGAAGCGGCTGTTGCCGCTTTCAATTCGCCTACCGGTAAAGAAGCTTTTGAGGATGTCCCGAATTTTGCCGATCACGTTGCCGTCACTTACATTACCGAAATTAAAAAACGCTGAAATACAAAGGATTTTTACCTGAAAGCGTTTGATGTAAGAGGCAAAGACGAAACCGAGCCATCAGAATGACTGAATTGAATACATCGTTTGCAAGCCGCTGTCGAAAGACAGCGGGTTACCCTCGCCCTCTCATCTATACCCGCCCGGTAAAAACGCCCACCAGCTCCGCATCCTGTTTCCCGGTTTATTGATGGCTGCAGTCAGCTACGGATCACCTCCAACCAACGGGTCACCGTTTCTGTCGTTTTTCTTTCCTGATCGCATTCAATGACCAGCGGTTTTTCTCGTTTGGCTCGCGATATATGGCCGCAGGCGCTATCCCGAACCTTCGACAAAAATAGCTAACCGGCCGTTTTCGCTACACGAGTGGTCAACGCAATTACCGCGCTGATCGCGGTAAACAAGGCGATAATCCAGGCCATCGTCCACGGCGTGCCGTCCCCTGACAGGGCAAGCAGCAAGGAGGAAATAATGCCGCTACCGTATTGTAGCGAGCCGATTAATGCCGACGCGGAACCCGCAATGTTTGGCACGGTATCAAGCGCGGCGGCGGTCGATGTTGCAGCGATAATCCCGTTCATCGCAAAGAAAACAAACACCGAAACCACAATCAGGATCATCCCGCCGATATTGAGTTTTGTGCCTAACGCAAGAACGAGTGAGGCGGCGGTGGCGATCAGCACGGCAAATTTAAGCAACTTCTCAAGCGGATAACGTTGAACCAAACGGCGGTTCACGATACTCATTCCCACCACGCCGACAATATTCAGCGCAAATAACCAGCCGTAATGTTGTGGATCGATACCGAAGTAAGTGATGTAGACAAAGGCTGACCCGGTAATAAAAGCGTAGGCGGCGACATAATAGGATGTCAGGCACAGGGTGAAACGCATAAAAGCGGTATTCGTCAGCAATGCATAATAGTTGTGAAAGGCGCTGGATAAAGAAGCCTTTACGCGTTTGTCTTCGGCTAACGTTTCAGGCAGCCAATATAATGAAATGAACATGAGCAGGCCAATCACCGCCAGCAGCCAGAAAATCGAGTGCCATGACGTCACTTTGATCAATTGCCCGCCGAGCAGCGGCCCGGCAATCGGCGCAATCGCCATAATGATGATTAGCGTAGAGAGCATTTGCGCGGCCCGGATACGGCTAAATAGATCGCGGATCATCGCACGAGCCAGCATCGGCCCAGTGCATGCACCCAGCGCCTGAAAGATACGCCAGAAAACAATCTGCGAAATAGTCGCTGAAAGTGCGCAGCCCACGGAGCCGATGATAAATAGCGCCATACCAATAAACAGCGGCGTCCGTCGCCCCCAGTGGTCGCTTAATGGCCCCCAAATCAGCTGTGCGATGCAAAAGCCGATTAAAAAGCCAGTAATGGTCAGTTCCACATCACCCTGTAAATCCTTCCCCATGATCGGCATGGCAGGCAGGTAAATATCTGTCGATAAAGAAGTAAACGCCATCAGGGCGCTAAGAATGGCAATAAAAAATAGCTCTGGGATTTTTTTCGATCGCATCTGGGGTTGAGTCATATCCGTCATGTAAGCGTAAATTCTTTGCGCTATATTACCGGCATTGAACCCGATGATAATCATACGCTACAGAATGGCTTTATGAATAAGACTCATGAATCAGGCATTACTGAGCAGCCCTGGCATCCAGGATAATAAAAGATGGCGCTATGACCACAAATTACAGGCCCAGTGAATTTAGAATTCCGAAACAAGGCCGCGGATCATAGCGCAATAATACTTAAACGGAGATTGACTGAACAATACCCCTCCACATCGAATAGATATATAAGGAGTATTTACTACCTCAACACGGCCCGCTACCAGCCGCAAACATTAGTTTCCTCGTCTGACTCGTAGCCTCGCACAATATTAATCAGTTCTTTGACGGCATCGGCGGCAATAGCCGGGTCTTTCAGTTCAGAAAGAGCAGCGAAATCTTTATCTACTGACACGCCATTATTTTGATTGGTAACGGTCAGCACAAAATCTTTACCCTTTTGACTTGTTTCCGACAGTTCGTCGATCAGCGCGGCAACCGCCTGAGCCGCGACGTCCGGCACATATAAAGACATGGGTTTCAAAAAAATCTTTTCTTTTTTTTCACTATTATCGCGATTAGCTATCGCTAAGGAATACCCTTTATTTTCGCTTTCCATTATTAACACCTCAGCCTTCGATCAAAATTTTTGGATCGACATAAAAATCAACGTTGAATAGCGTATCATCAGATAATGCTTCTATTCGGTGCCATTTTTCGGGCGGGAATACGCCAAACTGCCCGGCTTCTATCGTCAAGGTGTCAACAGGATCAGGGCTTGTCTCATCAGCGTAACCATAATAACGGATAGCCCCTTGCATCACGCATAAACGCGGGTAAACGCCCTGGCGGGTACCCGCATCCAGGTGTCGCTGCCAAATAGACGCAGGCGCAGTGTCCCTGGTCCAAAAAGGTGTTGTTCGTGTATGAACATAATTAGCAGGTATTACGATTCGTTGCATGTTTTAACCTCATTTTTCCCAGTTTAAAAGTGATGGGAGGATAAAGTCATATGATGCATATCATATACCTCTTTTTGGGTTTGTGGATTATTTTTTTCCGATCTATTTTTCACAGCAGCGCAACACGCATACCCCGTAAATACTCAATTGTGGTTATTGTTAAAGACAAGCTGGAAGAGTAGAAATGGACGCCATCTAAGCCTTCACATAATGGGTTCCATGCTGAAATGAAGAAGAATGTGAAATTAAGTTCATTTTATTACGGCTTCCCGGTTTTTCTTGTCACCACGACAGACAGCCGTAACGGAAATACCAATATCGCCCCCGTCTCCTCTTCGATCTCTCTTGGCGATAAAATTATTATCGGGGTCAGCAAAGGCAGCAAGACGCACAGCAACCTAATATCGGGGTCCGATGCGGTCATCAATATCCCTGATTCTACGCTTTGGGAAAAAGTGGAAGAAATCGGTAAGCTGACAGGTGGAGATACGTTATCTGAAAGCCAAATCAAATGGGGCGTTCAGGTATGTCACGATAAATTCGCCAGAACCGGGCTTCACATGGAAGAATCAGCCGGAATTGCACCACCGCGCGTAGTTGAATGCCCAATTCAGGCGGAATGCAAAACAGTAAGCACAACGGACAAAGGGCGTTTTATACTCGTTGAGCTTGATATTCTGAATATCTGGGTGGAAAGCCATCTATTGGGTCACAACGACACCATTGATTCGTCAAAATGGAAGCCGTTGATATATAACTTCCGCGAGTACGATACCACTGGCGATGCGCTAGGCTTTAATTTTAAATACGGTCACTAACCATGGCGCATTACCCCGACCAGACGCTATCAATGCCGCGCGCTGGTCGGGGATTTTCCGTCAGGAAATAAACTTCACGCCTTGCTTTAATACGATATCACACGCTTTGGCTTTGACTTTTTCCGCCAGCGGGGTATTGCCCAACGTACTCAGGTTTACCTGTTTCCCCTCCCCCGTATTCAGCAGGCCGGCCAACCCTTGCACATAATCGGTCTGTTTCTGCTGCTCCTGTTGCGAGCTCAGGCCCAGTTTATTCAGCAACTGGTTTTTGACATTTTCGGTGTTTGTCGCCGAAACCAGCTTCTGCTTCAGGCAATATTGCAGGATACCCGCCGCATTGTTCATGCTGCCGGCGCTCAACGACTGAGTTTCGCCATTAAGCAAGCCGGTCAGCCCACTCAGGTTGCCGGATGAAGCGCCGTTCTGGCTTAACTGGCTGGCAGCGCTGGAAAGGGAATCCTGCCAGCCGGCCGCCTGAACGTAACTCGCTGCCGTTATCAGAGCGGCCACACCCACGATGTTCACTGCACGTTTGATTAATGTCATAACACGCTTACTCTTTTGTGATCGAAAACTGCGATGCAGTATACCTTCGCAGCCATCAGGCACCATCCGATAAAACCGAAATCGCCCGCTGAAACAGCGCCATGATTATCCGATGCACGTTTTTCGCAATTCGGCACGCCAGCGCCGGTCCCATGCACATAATCGCGTCCCTTCATTACTGCACGGTGTTGCGCATTTCAATCGACTGAGAAATGGTGTGCAGTAAATCCGGTATGTCCATCTTAGGTAAAACCACCTCGATAAACGACAGGCGATGTTCTCCCTCAATGTCGGCCAGAACCTGAGCCAGTTGGTCTGGCGTACGGGTTTGCTTGATGAACACCTTGCCTTCATCGCAGCCAAGCGCCATCGGAAGCTGCGTCCAGTTCCAGGCCGCGATGTCGTTATAGCGCTGTTTCGGGCCGTGTATCGCCCGTTCGACGGTATAGCCCTGATTATTCAGCACAAATACCACCATGCTGAGTTCGTTGCGAATAATCGAACCGAGTTCCTGCACGGTAAGCTGGAGAGAGCCGTCGCCAATCAGCAGGATGACCCGGCGATCGGGTGAGGCGGTCTTGGCGCCAAGCGCGGCGGGCAACGTGTAGCCTATCGATCCCCATAACGGCTGGGCAATAAACTGGCACCCCTGCGGCAGCGTGAGCATCGCCGCCCCGAAGCAGGAGGTTCCCTGCTCGGCCACGATGATGTCGCCGGGGCGAATGAAATGCTGAATTTGCAGCCAGAACTCGCGTTGGTCCAGTCGGTTTTTCGCCTGCGGGGAAGGCAGCGCCGGCGGTGTAATAAAGCCGGGGTTCCAGCGGGCCGCTTGCGCCGCGGTGATCGTTTCCAGCGCGTCAATCGCCTTCAGCATCGGGACGGCAGGAAACGTCTGATGCCCTACCCGTGCGAACGTCGGCTGAATATCAATGTTTTTTTCCGCGGGAATTCGGTGGCTGAACCCGGCGGTAATGGTATCGACAAACAGAACGCCGACGCTGATGATGACGTCAGCGTCTTCAATGCGCGACCTGACGCTTTCACTGCTGCCGCCCCCGGCATACGTGCCGATAAAGCACGGATGCTGCTCATTCAGCGTGCCTTTTCCCATCAGCAAGGTTGAATGCGGTAACGGCACACGCTCCAGCCAGCGTTGTAAGGCAGCCGACGCGCCAAAGCGGTGCGCCAGAAAATCCGCGAGCAGCGAAACCGTCCCGGCGCGGTCCAGCAGCGCGGTTGCCGCCGCGATGAACGCGTTCAGCGAAGCCTCATCGCACCAGGGGTCCGGCAGAGCCAGTGGAGAGGGGCGATCGTCGGTTGGCGCCGCAGCCACGTCTAACGGCAAAAACAAATAGACCGGACGGCGAAGCCTGAGCGCGGCGCTAACAACCCGATCGATTTCTGCCGTAGCGTTGTCGACGGTCAGGCTGGCGCTGACTGCGGTGACTTCGGCCGCCATGCGCAGAAAGTGGCGGAAATCGCCATCCCCCAGCGTATGGTGCATGCGTTCGCCTTTTTGTTGCGACTGTTGTCTGGGCGCCGCCGCGATATGAATGACGGGAACGTATTCGGCATAGCTGCCGGCAATACCGTTAATCGCGCTCAATTCTCCAACGCCGAACGTCGTCAGTAATGCCGCGGCGGATTTGCAGCGGGCGTAGCCATCGGCGGCATAGGCGGCATTGAGTTCATTGGCGCAACCTACCCAGGAAATAGCGGGATGGCTGATGACATGATCAAGAAATTGCAAATTGTAGTCACCGGGAACGCCAAAAAGATGCTGAATACCACTCTGCGCCAGACGATCCAATAAATAATCGCCAATTGTATAGTTTCTATTCATCACGTTATCTTCTCCATGTTGTTCGTCCTGTTTACTGGAAAGTATTAACGATCAGATAAAAACTTCTCATATTTTTATTGCATGAGATGAATAAGACACGCTAAATATCGGATATTATGTCGTAAAAAATCATGACGGAAATTACTTTAACGTAAAAATACATAGCCACACGGAGTAGCATTTATGACCAAAGCGGTTAAACGCAGAGACTTATATATCACTAATCTTTACTGTTATCCCTCTACTAATTAGTCGCCACCCGGTTATTACCGCCGACTGGCAACGCTCCTCTTCCCCAGAGGAATAATGAATATTCACTGTTTATCTTTTATTTTCGATCAAACGGAACATAATATTCCACCTCAAAATAGTCTTTATCCATCCCGCCTTGCGCGTCTTTCCTGCAATGAATAACCTCCAGATCGCCGCCATTCATGCGGGTATAAGACCGGCCGGGTAAAATATGATGGTAGATCGTCTTCAAAAACGATGTATATTCCTCCACATCTCCGGAAAACAGAAAGCGCAAATAGCGCTCTGTCGCGGCCGGCATTTGCCTGTAATCATTATCAGCATCGACGCTATTGTACGGGTCGACGGCGCTAATATGGTATTCCATTCGCACATGGCGGTTAACCCGATTGGCATCCGGAATAAAGGTTGAAAAAGAATAGATCACCACCTCCGGTCCGCTATATCGACGACAGGTCTGTTCCCATAGTTTTATTCTTTGCGGAATATCGCTTGCCGAAATAAAGTCATCAATACTTTGGGTATGCTCAAAAAAGGAGGTGTTAGCCGGTCTGGCAGGTAAATCAACCACTTCGGGAATCGGCAGCCAGTCCACGCTAGCGTCTAATGACGGTTGCAGGCCGGTGAAATCCCAACGTAAAGCTTTACGATAATGCCCGGGCGACATCCCAAAATGTTTTTTAAAGGTACGGGTAAATGACTGTTGGGAATCAAAACAGTAACGTAGCGCCACGTCCTGAATGGTTTGATTGGTCAGCTTTAGCTCGACTGCCGCCCTGCTCAACCGCCGGCTGCGAATATACGACCCCAGCGAAACGCCGGTTTCTTTCTTGAATATGCGCTGCAAATGCCATTTGCTGTAGCCCGACTTCGCGGTGACGTCATTGATCATCAGCGGGCTTTCAAGATGACTCTCTATCCAGCCAATTAGATCGGCGGTAAATCTCATCATGGACGGCATCGTTGATAACATCATGGCAGAACCCCCTTGCTGAACATCAGAAACATCGAAACTCACGCCGATAACGAACCTGCACCGGCATTAATTCACCCATCGGCGGGCCGCGGACTAATGCCCGGCGGCGGCCGGCCCTGTTTTGGTAAACGGCGGTCTGGCGAACCAGATGATCACCACCAGCCCCATAAACCCCCAGCCCAGCAGATGGAAATAATCGATGGTGGACGCCATCCACGCCTGCTGCTGCACGGTTTTGTCCAACTGCGCCAGCGTGGTCTGACTGATGCCGCCCATCCGATTGAGGTAATCCACCGCCGCCGGGTTGTAGACGGAGACGCTTTCGCTCAGCACCGCGTGGTGATAGATCTCGCGATGCGACCAGATCCAGGTGGTGAGCGACGACGCAAAACTGCCGCCCAGCACGCGCAGAAAGGTCGCCAGCCCGGAACCTTCCGCCACATCCTTGCCGTGCAGGCTCGACAGCAAAATGGAGGTCAACGGCACAAAGAAGAACGCTACGCCAATCCCCATAAACAGCTGTACGCCGGCCACCGTCATGAAATCGACGTCGATGGTGAACTGGGCGCGCATCAGGCACGACAGCCCCATGATCACAAACGACAACGTGGCGAGCAGGCGTAAATCGACCCGGTTACCGTAACGGCCGATAATCGGCGTGAGCAGCATCGGCAACATGCCCATCGGCGCGGCCGCCAGTCCTGCCCAGGTCGAGGTGTATCCCATCCAGGTTTGCAGCCACTGGGGCAAAATCACATTGATGGCGAAAAACGCGGCGTAGCCGAACATCAGCGATAGTGTGCCGATAGTGAAATTCCGATCGGCAAACAGCCTCAGGTTGACCAGCGGGTCGCGCTCTCCCAGCTCCCAGAGCACAAAGGACACCAGCGCGATGGCGGAAATCACTGACATCGTCACGATATCCGAGGAGGCAAACCAGTCCAGGTCGTTGCCTTTATCCAGCACCACCTGCAGCAGGCCGACCCCGAGAACCAGCAGGCCGATGCCGACGTAATCGACGCGGGCGCGCTCCGTCGTGTCCTGCCAGTCGCGCAGTTGCGCCATCACCACCCCGGCGGCGAACAGGCCGATCGGCACGTTGATGTAAAAAATCCACGGCCAGGCGTAGTTGTCGGTGATCCACCCGCCGGTAATCGGGCCGACAATCGGCCCCACCACCGTCACCATCGCCAGTAACGCCAGCGCCATGTTGCGGCGCGATGGCGGGAAAATCATCAGCAGCAGCGTCTGGCACATGGGGTACATCGGCCCGGCGAAAAAGCCCTGCAAAGCCCGGAAAACAATCAGTTCCGTCATGCTGCGCGAGAAGCCGCACAGAAAAGAGGCCAGGCTGAACAGCAGCACCGAAACGACAAACAACCGCCGTTGACCGACGATACGCGCAAGCCAGCCGGTCAGCGGCAGAGAAATGGCGTTACACACGGCGAACGACGTAATCACCCAGGTGCTCTGATCCGAACTGACGCCGAGGTTGCCGGCAATCGTCGGCAGCGACACGTTGGCGATGGTGGAATCCAGCACCTGCATGAAGGTCGCCAGCGATATCGCCAGCGTCGCCAGCCCCGGATTCGGCGGCGTAAAGGCGGCTTTATCGTTCATCACCGCCGCCTTAGCCACGCGAGCTCGTCAACGGCTGACTGTTGTCGCGAAGAATTTTCGCCACCAGTTTATCGGCCTGCAGGAGCGGATCGTCGTACACATCGGTACGATAGCGCGGCGCACTGTTCGGCGCGGCCGGCAGCAGTTCGCCCTGGGTGTTGTGCAGATCCACGCTAGCCAGCATCGACAGGCCGATACGCAGCGGGCGCTGTTTCAATCCTTCCGGGTCCAGCGCGATGCGCACCGGCAGACGCTGCACGATCTTAATCCAGTTGCCGCTGGCGTTCTGCGCCGGCAGCAGCGAGAACGCACTGCCGGTGCCGATCCCCAGGCTCTGAATGGTGCCGTGGTATACCGTTTTGTCGCCATAGATATCCGCCGTCAGGGTCACCGGCTGCCCCAGCCGCATTTGCAGCATCTGGCTTTCCTTGAAATTGGCGTCCACCCATACCTGATCGAGCGGCACGATCGTCATCAGGGTCGCGCCGGAACTGACGCGCATCCCGACCTGAACCGCGCGTTTGGCGACATAGCCGCTGACCGGCGCGACGATGGCGCTGCGCGCCCAGTCCAGATATTTACTGCGCAGATCCGCCACCGCGTTTTTAATGTCGGGATGGTCGTCCAGCACGGTATTATCGACCATCGCCTGATTGGTGCGCAGCGCCTGTTCGGCCGCATCCAGCGCGCTGCGGGCGCTGTTGACCGCATCCTGATAATGCGCCAAATCCTCGGCGGAAATAGCGCCCTTCACCACCAGCCCTTTGCGGCGGTTATAGTCGCCAATCGCCTGTTGCAGCGCCACCTGTCTGGACGCGACCTGCGCCTGATAGTTATCAACGGTGCTATACAGGCCGCGCACCTGACGCACGGCGCTGGCCAACTGCGCTTCCGATTGCTGCAACGCGATGAGGGTATCGCTCGGGCTGAGTTGCACCAGCAACTGCCCTTTTTCCACATAGTCGCCGTCGTCCACGCTGACCTGGGTTACGGTACCGCCGACCTGCGGCGTCAGCGTGATCAGATTGCCGCCCACATAAGCATTGTCGGTGGTTTCGTAAAAACGCAGGTAAAGCTGGTAATAGGCCCCGCCGCCGGCCGCGGCCAGCAGCAACACCAGCAGCAGGATGGCGAATTGACGTTTACGGCGGCCGTTGCGCGGCGCCGATGGCGTGGAGGTGGTATCCATGAAAGTCGTGGCCTTTATTATTGTGGGTAGGTTAAGTGAGGCGAATAACGCGCTATCACGTCATCCGGCAACATCTTGATAAGCAGCCGCATCAGCTGCTCCGCTTCCTGATGAGTCAGGCGCGCAGTGGTTTGCGCCAGCACAATCCGCATCCCCTCCTGCTCGAAATGCTGGCAGATCGCCTGCCCTTTTTCGGTCAGCGCCAGAATCACCTGACGTTTGTCGTTGGGGTGAGGCTGCCGCAAAATCAGCTCCCGCTTCACCATCCGTTCAATCATGCGACTGAGCGCGCCGCCGTCCATCATCACGTTTTTACTCACATCCACCGGGCTGGTGAAGCCTTTATAGATACTGATCAACACCTTGAACTGGTGCGCGGTGATATCGCTGTCGGCAAAATAGTCATTCAGCAGGTTATCTTTGAACTGGTTTGCCAGGTGGATCAGCAAGCCAATCGGGTAAAGCGTGTCATTGACGGTATTGTTCATTACATAAAAACCTGACTAGGCATTAATTGAAATTGAAATTAATGCCTAGTCAGTGAAATGTCAATATCGATTCTTATTCACGCACATTCTTCCCACCGAAACGCCAACGCGGCGTGCCAAAGCGGCGATGCCCGGTCCGGTGATTTTCTGGCAGGGTGATTCTCTGGCAGGGTGATTCTCTGGCAGGGTAATTCTCTGACAAAGTGAGTCGTGGCGCTGCCGGCGTGCAGGCGTCATGCGGCCGACATAACGCCATCACGCGTTAGCGAAAGGTCATGACCGCTTGCAGCAGCGATGCTGAGTATGGATGGGAAACCGTGGATAAATCGTTAACGGCGCAGGTTTCAACGATTTCGCCCTCGCGGAAAAAAATCACGTTATTGCACAGGTACGCCGCCGCCTGTATATCATGCGTAATAAACAGGCAGGAAAGGTTAAACCGCTTTCTCAGGTCGATGAGCAGATCCAGAATCTGCACCTGCGAGGACACATCCAGCGCGCTGATGGCTTCATCCAGAATCAGCAGTTGCGGATGCGTCGCCACCGCCCGGCAAATACAGATGCGCTGAATCTGGCCGCCCGACAATTCATGGACATAACGCCCGCTGAATTCCGGCGCTAACCCGGCCAGTGCTAATAATTCGGTTATTCGGCGATCCCGCCCGGCCCGGCCGGTGGTTTTCTGCAGCAGCAGCGGTTCGGACAGCGCCTGATACACCGTCATCAGCGGATTAATCGACGACGTATAATCCTGAAACACGGCGCTAATGCGGCGCCTTCTGTTGTCGGGGGAAAAGACCGGCTCGCCCGCCAATAATATTGCCCCCCGGTCGGGCCGTTCCAGCCCGCTAATCAGGCGAGCCAGCGTACTTTTTCCGCCGCCGCTTTCGCCGATAACGCCGAGACAATCGCCGTGCTCAAGCGAGAACGAGACATTTTTTATCACCGTGCGTTTTCTTTTCGAGAAAAACTGTCCGCGGTTTTCCCAATAGCTTTTTTCAACCTGCCGAACCTCAAGCAACATGCGTCATTTCCCCATCATCTGATTGAAAGCCAGACTGAGTCGTCTGCGGGTATCAATCAGGCCGCGCGTATAATCCTGTTCGGGGTGGGCGAATACCCGTTCGGTTTCCCCCTGCTCAACGATCCGGCCGTCTTTCATCACCACCACATACTGCGCCAGCGCCCTGACCAGCGCCAGGTCATGAGAGGCGAACAGCATGGCGCTATGACTGCTTTTTTGAAGGCGGATAAACTGCTGCACGATGTGATACTGGGTAATGCCGTCAAGCGAGGTGGTCGGTTCATCCGCAATAATCAACGCCGGTTGCGACGCCAGCGCAATGGCGATCATCACGCGTTGCAGCATCCCGCCGGACAGCTGATGGGGATATTTAGCCAGTAATTCGGCCGCATCACGCAGCCCGACGTTTTCCAGCATCGCTTTCGCGCGGGCCCGGCGCTGCGCGCGCGTTAACGGGGTATGCCGTTTCAGGGTTTCATCAAGATGGTTGCCCACCGTATACAACGGATCAAACGCGCTGACGGCATCCTGCATGATCAGCGCGATCTGTTTGCCGCGAATGGTCAGCCACGCGTTGGACGAGAGCTGTTGCAAATCGCAACCGCGGAAAACCGTTTCGCCGCTGACGCGCAGCCAGGGCGGCAACAAGCCGAGCACGCTTCGGCATAACAGGCTTTTTCCACCCCCGCTCTCTCCCACGACAGCCGTACAGCAGCGTTCATGCAGCGTCAGGGTAATATCGTTGAGCAGGATGCGGCCTTTTCGCGTATCGGCAACCGAGAGCCGGTTAATCTCCAGCAATACCGGCGGCGTCATCGTGGTTCACGCTTCACAGCTTCTGCGCGGCTGACATAACCAGTGGGATCCAGCGCGTCGCGCAAAAAATCGCCGACCACATGACAGGCGGCGACCACCACGGCAATGGCGATGCCGGCGGGCAACATTTGTGTCGGGTGAGTCAGCATGACGTTTTTCGCCTCGCTGAGCATATTGCCCCATTCCGGCAGCGGCGGCTGAGCGCCCAGCCCCAGAAAAGAGAGCGCGGAAATCATCAGTATCACGCTGCCGATATCCGCGGAAGCCAGAATAACCAGGTCGGCGGCGGCGGCCGGCAATAAGTGCCTGCGCATGACATAGGCGGAAGGCGCGGCAATAACACGCGCGTAATTGACATAGTTTTTACTGCCGTACCGCAGCGTCATCCCTCTGACCATGCGCGCATACCAGGCCCATTTCGCCAGCACCACCGCCAGCAGGATATTTTGCATCCCCGGCCCGATAATCCCCACGATGGCGAAAATCATCACTTCGCCGGGAAAAGAGAGCATGGCGTCGCAAGCGCGCATCAAAAACCCGTCGATTCTGCCTTTGCAATAGCCGGCGATCAGGCCGACGATGGCGCCGGTCAGCACGGTCAACATCATGGCCGCTACGCTATAAAACACCGTGGTTCTTACGCCAAAGACCAGACGCGAAAACACACACCGGCCCAGATTATCCGTGCCGAGCGGATAGAGCAGGCTGGCGCCCTGATACTTATGCCTGACCGACGTCAACGCCGGATCATGCGGAGCGATATACGGCGCGAAGACACCGAAAATCAACACCGTCAGCAGCAGCAGACAACACAGCAAAGCCAGTCGATCCTGCGTTATTTTTTTTCCGATATTCCACGCCATGATTAGCGTTCACCCCTGATGCGCGGGTCAAGTTTGGCCTGCAACACGTCGGTCAAAAAATTAAACCCCAGGAACAGCAGCGCCATCAGCAACATGTAGGCTTGAATCATCGGATAGTCACGATTGAAGATGGCGGAAAGGCACAAGCGGCCGACGCCGGGCCAGGCAAAGATATTTTCGATCACCACCGTGCCGGCAATGAGTTTCGGAATGCTCATGCCTATCGCCACCAACGCCGCGTGCAGCGAGTTCACCAGCACATGTTTACCGATAATCAGCGGCGCAGGCAGCCCCCTCGCTCTGGCGTACAACACGTAGTTTTGCTGCAAATTACCGATCATGCTGCCCCTGATCAGGCGGATATAGGTGCCGATGTATCCCAGCATCAACGTGCATGACGGCAAAATGACCGATCGTTCTTCCTGCATACCGCCGACGGGAAACAGGTCCATGTTGACCGCCAGTCCCCACATCAACAGCAAACCAATCCAGTAATTGGGGATGGCGACCGTCAGGAAAACCACGCTGCGGACCCCTTTATCGAACGGGGTATTTTCGGTTACCGCGCAGGCGATGCCCAACGTCAGCGACAGCGTGACGATCATCAACAGCGACACCGCGGCCAGATACAGCGTGGCGGGCAGCGCCTGCATAAACTCATGCCACACCGGCTGTCGGGTGATGAACGAGGTGCCGAAATCAAGGTGCAGCACTTTCCAGAGCCATAATAAATAGCGCTGGAGAAAAGGCCGATCCAGCCCTAACTCATGACGCATCAGTTGCACCGCCGCGTCGGTCGGCACGATGTCATTCACGCGCAAGGCCACTTCGGCCGGGTCGGAAGGCACCAGATTCAGCAGCGAAAAAGCCAGAAACGACATCACCACGGCCAGCGGCGCCGTCATGAATAATCGTTTGATGAAATAAGCACGCATCAGATCCATTTTCCTCTGCATTGCCCCGGCGGGGATATCGCCCGGCGCTCAGAAATGCATGTTCTCAAAGGGAATCTCATACTGTGATGAGTTAAACGCCACCCCTTTCAGCCTGGGCGAATAGATGGCTTTGGTTCTTGAATAGGTCAGCGGGATATACACCGCTTCATCGGTCAGCAAGGTGAATAATTGTGCATAGCGATCCTGACGCTGTTTTTCATTCGGCGTCAGCAATATTTCGCCAATCAGGTTATCGATGTCCGGCTTGCGGCGTAATCCCTTCTGCGCCTGATAATCCGCATGGGCGGGAATACGAAACGACGAAATATACGAAGCCGGGTCGTAAGGCGTTCCCCATGACAACGAATATTGCAGGTCAAAGTCGCCCGATTTTTGACGGTCCAGAAAAGCCTGCTTTTCTTCTCCCAAAATAGTCAGCTGCACGCCGACTCGCTTCAGGTCATCCTGAATCAGCTCGGCAATTTCCCTTTCCGCCGCGTTATTGCGGTTATAGGACAGCATCAGCGCCAGCGCCTTGCCCTGCTTTTCCCGCACCGTTTTTCCCGCCGCCAGATGCCAGCCGGCCGCCTCCAGCAAGGTGCCTGCCTGCTGCGGATTAAACCGATAAACCGGCAAATCGATATCACAATAGGGCACACGGCGGGACAGCAGGGTATCGGCAACGCTCTCGCTATTGCCCATAATCCCGCCGGCGATCGCCGCTTTATCGATCGCGTACTGCAACGCCTGACGCACCGCTTTATCCCCGGTAATGGGACGAGCGCTATTCAGCGCCAGCGCGCGGGAGGCGACCGGCGGGCTCATCAACGTCTGGTATTTTCCCGAGGCCTGCAGCGCGGCGAAGCTGTCCATATCCAGCATATCGCCGTCGGCGCCGAAGATAAGCTGGACCGTTTCTTTTTGCAACGCCATCAGCATGGACTGCCGATCGGGCATCACGCGCCACACGACGCTATCAAGACGCGGCCGGGTTCCCCAGTAATCGGGGTTGGCGACAAACCGCGCGTATTGATTAGGTTTATGTTCCGCCAGCACCCAGGGGCCGGTTCCCACATAACCCGTTATCCCGTCTTTGGTTTTACCGCCGATAAACGCCCGGGGCGACACAAAACGAAACGGTCTGGTCAGCCCCAATTCGATTAGCGTCGGGTAATAAGGATGTTTAAGCGTGATGTCGACGCGGTAACGCTCCAGCGCGGTGACCTTATCGATCTGCTGCACCAGTTCAAGCCAGGCATGGCGCTGATAATTGTCCAGCACCGCGTTAATGTTCTGTTTGACGACATCGGCCGTCAGCGGCTCGCCATCGGTAAACCGAACATCGCGGCGTAAATTGAAAATATAGTGTTTGCCATCGGGAGATATCGTCCAGCTTTCCGCCAGCCAGGGTTTCACCCCGTCGGGGGTATTGATGACCAGCGATTCAAACACCATATTCTGGGCGGCCATTTCGCCGGCGTAGAGATGAGGATTAATATCACGAATATCTTTGGTGCTGGCGTACGCCAGTTGATTCTCAGTCGCGCCGGCGCACGCCGGGAATATGCCGGAGAACCAACACAGTATTAGCCCCACCAGCGTTATTGGCCGTATCCTAAACATCACCCTCACCCTGAAAATAAACAAGAAACGCCAACGCGCCTGCATCTTGAATTATGACGGGCATAGCCGTTTTATTTTTCCGCAACAACCATAAACATCGGCGTAGACGCGTAATTAATTTTCTCTTCGTCATCCCATAGGTTTTCGGCAATATTTTCATCGATGAAAACCTGATTAAAACCGCACGCCAGCAGGGTATGGCGATCCCACTCCGGGCGTATTTCCCGGCTCAACGGCAGCGCTCTGGCAATATTCTCCATCGCTACCGTGTCCGTGTTTGCATAGTGGTCATTAATCTTCAGACGGCGAGCATTCTGTCGATCGCGCAAATAGCCGTCACGCGCGTCGGCATTAAAAAGATGCGCGTACCAATTGGCATCGAAATTAATCAACCGACCGCCGGGCGCCAATACCCGCCGCCATTCCTGATAGGCGGCCAGCGGTTGTTTCAGATTCCAGGTGACATTGCGCGTCACCAGCACATCGAAATGATTATCGGGAAACGGCAACGTATGAACATCCGCCGTCGCTAATGTGATGTCGACGCCATAATAATCGGCATTATTTTTAGCCTGCGCCAGCATGGCGGGCGTGGCATCCACTGCGGTAACGCGATGCCCCGCCATCGCCAGCGTGACGGCGAAAAAACCCGGCCCGGTGCCGACGTCCAGTATCGTTAATACCGGCTTTTTCGGGGCGTGATGTAAAATAACGTTCTGCCATAACAGGCGTTTGCCGCCGGTTAATTCAGCGACATTAACATCGTTATATCCTTGCGCCCTTTTGCTCCAGTAATGCTTTACCTCATTGAGTAAACCATCACACGTAATATCATCCGTTAATAGTGTCACAACAGGTAGCCCTATTATTACGACAAGTGAATCTCACCCAGAAAAAGCTGCGACTGCGTTCCGCCTTTATTTAATTACGCCCTACGCGCAGAAAGAAATAGTACACCGTGAAAGAAAGGCATACCCGCCCCGCGTATGAACTTTTATAAAAATCTCATACTTCATTGAGGTAGATCATGAAAGCCAATACGCGCCAACGCCGGCAAATGCGACTGCCGGCGCGGCTAACGGCAATGATTTAGCGCCTATCCCAATAGGCTCTTATTGGGTGAGCGCGTCTGGCGCAATATCCATGTGGCGCAGCACGTCGCCCATGATGTGGCCGAAGACCGGGCCGGCGACCGACCCGCCGAAGTGTTTGCCGGCGTCGGGATGGTTGATCATCACCACCAGCGCCACCCGTGGCTGACTGGCCGGCGCCACCCCGGCGGTGTAGTTGACGTAACCGCCGTCGTATTTGCCGTCGGGCCCCATTTTCTCGGCCGTACCGGTTTTAATCGCCAGACGATAGCCGGGAACGGCGGCCGTTACCCCGCTGCCGCCGGGCAGAGCATCGCTCTCCATCATATGTACCACCGTCCTCGCCACATCCTCGTCGATCACCCGGGTGCCGAGCACCGGCGGCGTCACTTTGGTGATGGAAACCGGACGGAAGACGCCGAATGACCCAATCGTGGCGTACTCGCGCGCAATCTGCAGCGGCGTGACGCGCAGCCCGTAGCCGAATGAAAAGGTCGCGCGTTCAATGTCGGACCAGCGCTCACGATGCAACGGAAAATAGCCGCTGGTTTCACCCTCGATCCCCAATCCGCTGGCAACGCCGAGCCCAAAGCGATGATAGAGATCGACCAGCACGCTTGCCGGCATCGCCAGTGCGATATGCGACACCCCGATATCGCTGGATTTTTGCAAAATGCCGGTGATGGTCAGCCGGCTCCAGTGCCCGACGTCTTTAATCAGGTGTCCGTTGACCGGATAAGGCGTGGTGTCGATGACCGAGTCGGGCCGGATCAGATGACGTTGCAGCCCCGCCATCACCACCAGCGGTTTGACGGTCGACCCCGGCTCGAAGCTGTCCGACATCGCCACATTCCGCATGTTCTTCTGCGGCTCGCCTTCGTAATTATTGGGGTTGTAGGACGGATAGCTGGCCATACCGAGAATCTCCCCGGTGTTGACGTCAATCAGCACCGCGGCCCCGGAATCGGCCTTGTTCAGTTGCACGCCGTCACGCAGGTGCGAATAGAGAACGAACTGCAGATAACTGTCGATGCTCAGAGTCAGCGTCGGCGCCTGCTGCGCCGGATCGTCGGCCATCAGGCTGACCACGTTGCCGTAACGATCTTTGCGGTAAACCCGCAATCCCGGCTTGCCCAGCAGCAGCTTGTTGAAACTCCGTTCAATGCCGTCCAGCCCCTGCCCATCCAGCCCGACGATGCCGATAAGGTTGGATACCGCATCGCTCATCGGGTAGTAGCGGCTGGCATCGGCCGGGGTCGAGATGCCGCCGATATGCAATTGACGCACGTAATCGGCTATCCCAGCTTCGACCCGGCGTCCGATATAGAGAAAGTGACGGTGCGCATTCTCCTGAATCTTGTCTTTAATGGCGCTGAGCGGCAGCGATAACGCGGTAGATAGCGCGTTCCACTGCGCACCGGCCAGCGTCGGGTCGCTCTCCAGCACATGAATCGGATCGGCCACCACGTCATTGGAGGCCACGCTGACCGCCAGCGGATGACCGTTGCGATCGGTGATGCTGCCGCGCAGCGGTTGCATCACCAATTCACGTAGTGAACGCTGATTGGCTTCTTTCTCAAGTTGCAGGCTGGCCACTACCTGCAAATACCCGACGCGGGCCATCAACAGCACCAGGCAGACACTGATACCGACACACAATAAAACAAAGCGACCCTGAAAATAGGTCACACCCACACCTGTAGAATGTCTTTTGAGCATAAACCGCGCCAACTGAAATGAGGCTGTGTCCGCAGTGAAATCATCACCAACGATTGTCACGCCGCATTAGCGGACGCAGCCCAGAGTAAAAATACCGATTGATCGTGTGGCCGCACTATAAATGACATCGGCAAACGGTACAGAAGCAGGAAACATCCCTACGTAATTCATTAATCATTGAAATGAAAGATACAGATGAAAACAAACGCTGCCGGAAAAGCATACGCTGCCTCAACGCCGGACCCTCATAACCTCCCCTGTTCCCGGCGGCCCGGCTTGCCATGTTACGCTCCTGCATACCGCGTACTAACAATTGCTTTACTTATTAATCCTCACGGTTAAATAGCTACTATCTATCACAATATTCATGTAATTCGATTTCATCTCTGACCAGACGCTGACTAAGATGAATAGTGAATTTCAACCGAAGGACGCGAAGAACCTATCCCAATAGGCGTAATCGGCGCAGCCGGTTTGGATGCGGGAAGCCGCGCAGTACATGAGGATGTCGAGCACTGCCCGGATCCCAAATGGCAAGTAGCATTGCCTATTGCGATAGGTTCTATACCCAAAATAATTCGGGTTGCAGAAAGGCGGCAACCGAGTGAATCCCCGGGAGCTTACATAAGTAAGTGACCGGGGTGAGCGAGGGCAGCCAACGCACCTGCAACTTGAAGTATGACGGGTATAAACCACGGATTGGCGAACGAGAATTATCCGATGAAATTCAAATTATTGCGTTAGAAACTGACGCAGCACCCAATGCCAGCATTACGAGCAATTTCCTGTCCACAGCTCACTACCCGGCGGTTTTGTTCGGCCGGGTCGATGGGGACACATGAGCATGAGGTAGAGAACGCATGACAACTGAAAGCAAATGCCCATTCCATCACCAGAGTACGCCGGTTACCGCCAGCGGTAGCGGCACCGACAACCGGGACTGGTGGCCGAATCAACTGAATCTGAAAATCCTGCACCAGCACTCTTCCCTGTCCGACCCGCTGGATAAGGGCTTCAACTATGCCGAGGCGTTTGACAGCCTCGACCTCGATGCGGTTAAAAAAGACCTTCATGCCCTGATGACCGACTCGCAGGACTGGTGGCCGGCGGACTTCGGTCACTACGGTCCGTTGTTTATCCGTATGGCCTGGCACAGCGCCGGCACCTACCGAACCGGCGACGGCCGTGGCGGCGCCGGTGCGGGTCAGCAGCGTTTCGCACCGCTCAACAGCTGGCCCGATAACGTCAACCTCGACAAAGCGCGCCGCCTGCTGTGGCCGATCAAGCAGAAATACGGCCAGAAAATTTCGTGGGCCGACCTGATGATCCTCACCGGCAACGTGGCGCTGGAATCGATGGGATTCAAAACCTTCGGTTTTGCCGGCGGGCGTCCGGACGTGTGGGAACCGGAAGAAGATGTGTACTGGGGCTCGGAGACCACCTGGCTGGGCGGCGACAAGCGCTACTCCGGCGAGCGCAGTCTGGAAAACCCGCTGGCTGCGGTGCAAATGGGCCTGATTTACGTCAACCCGGAAGGCCCGAACGGCAACCCGGATCCGGTCGCCGCCGCCAAAGACATCCGCGAAACCTTCAGCCGCATGGCGATGAACGATGAAGAAACCGTGGCGCTGATCGCCGGCGGCCATACCTTCGGCAAGACCCACGGCGCGGGCGATGCTGCGCTGGTCGGCCCGGAACCGGAAGCGGCCGGCATTGAAGAACAAGGTCTGGGCTGGAAGAGCAAATTTGGCAGCGGCAAAGGCGGCGACACCATTTCCAGCGGCCTGGAAGTGACCTGGACGCAAACGCCGACCCAATGGAGCAACTACTTCTTCCAGAACCTGTTCGGCTACGAGTGGGAACTGACCAAAAGCCCGGCCGGCGCCCATCAGTGGCAACCGAAAGGCGGTGCGGGCGCCGGTGAAGTGCCGGACGCGCATGACCCGTCCAAACGCCATGTGCCTACCATGCTGACCACCGACCTGTCGCTGCGTTTCGACCCGGCGTACGAAAAAATTTCCCGTCGTTTCTACGAGAACCCGGAACAGTTTGCCGACGCGTTCGCCCGCGCCTGGTTCAAACTGACGCACCGCGACATGGGGCCGCGCGCCCGCTATCTCGGCCCGGACGTTCCGGCCGAAGAGCTGATCTGGCAGGACCCGATCCCGGCGGTTAACCACACCCTGATAAGCGAGCAGGACATCGCCACCCTGAAAGCCAGGGTGCTGGCTTCCGGTCTGAGCGTTTCCCAGTTGGTGTCGACCGCCTGGGCATCGGCGTCCACCTTCCGTGGCTCCGACAAACGCGGCGGCGCCAACGGCGCGCGCATTCGCCTCGCACCGCAGAAAGACTGGGCGGTCAACCAGCCGGACCAGTTGGCGAAGGTCCTGAGCACGCTGGAAAACATCCAGAACGAGTTCAACCGCGCCCAGTCCGACAACAAGCAAGTGTCGCTGGCCGACCTGATCGTGCTGGCCGGCGCCGTCGGGGTGGAACAAGCCGCGAAAGCCGCCGGTCATGCGGTCACCGTGCCTTTCACTCCGGGGCGGATGGATGCGTCGCAGCAACAAACCGACGTCGAGTCTTTCGCGGTGCTGGAACCGATCGCCGACGGCTTCCGCAACTACCTGAAAGGCCATTACAGCGTAGCGGCAGAAGCGCTGCTGGTGGATAAGGCGCAGTTGCTGACGCTGAGTGCGCCGGAAATGACGGTGCTGGTAGGCGGTCTGCGCGTACTGGGCGCCAATGTCGGCCAGGCATCGCACGGCGTATTCACCACTCAGCCCGGCGCGCTGACCAATGACTTCTTCGTGAACCTGCTGGACATGGGCACGACGTGGAAAGCGGCGGCAGGAACGGAAGGCGTGTTTGAAGGGCGCGATCGCGTTAGCGGCGACCTGAAGTGGACCGGCACCCGCGTCGATCTGATCTTCGGTTCCCACTCGCAACTGCGCGCGCTGGCCGAGGTCTACGGCAGTACGGACGCACAGGCGAAGTTTGTACACGACTTCGTCGCCGCCTGGACCAAAGTGATGAACCTCGATCGTTTCGATCTGGCGTAATCATCACCCCGCCCCGGCGTTTTTCGCGCCGGGGCGCACCAGACGACTATAGTCCGTGGCGACATCGCTAGTCCGTGGCGACATCGCTGGCTGGCAACGGCGCCAGCCAGAAACGACGCGCCGACATGCCCCTGAAACCAGCCCTGACCGTCCTGTTCCACCACGTTGGCTAATGCCGTTACTCCGCTTTCAATAAACATCGTCATTCCCTCACTCCATGCGGCAGGCATGTACCCCCAACATAATGTAACCGATTGATAGCGGCCGTCAGCGAGAAACCGCCTATAATTCACGATTCACGATTCACGATTCACGATTCACGATTCACGATTCACGATTCACGATTCACGCGTCGCACGACAGCCGGGTTATTCCGGCAGCGCCGACACCGTACTCCATTTTACCGAACTGATATTTTTTTCCAGACTGATGCGGCAAACGATAGCTTCAATATCTTTCTGCGACGAGGTTCTGGCGATAATTTCCGCGCTGACCTCCATTAAATTCTTATCCATATCCGAACTGCGTAATGAATGCAGATGCAGCGATACCAGATTAATCGCCTGTAATATCAGCGCACGGATAATAATTTCATCCTGCGAACCACAAATCGCTTCGACCCGATACCGGGTTTCCCGATCGGCTTCCGGCGGTTGTGGATGCTGATTCATGCGCTGAGCAAACTCACGCAATAATATATTGGCGCACAGAATAATCATGACTGCAATTACCGCCTCCCAATACAAACTTAATCCGCATAACAAACCAATCGCCGCCGAACACCATAATGTCGCCGCGGTATTCAGCCCCCGCACATTCATGCCGTCGCGCATAATCACCCCCGCGCCCAGAAAACCGATGCCGGAGACAACCTGGGCGGCAATTCGCCCGGCGCTCACCGGCTCAAACGACAGAGAGCAGAGAATAAAGGCGGCGGCGCCGGTGGCGACCAGCGCATTGGTGCGTAACCCCGCCATCCGCTGACGCCACTGACGTTCGGCGCCGATAATAGCGCCCAGCGCCATCGCCAACAGTAAGTTCAATGCAAAAATAGTCAGGTTCATGTTTATTCCCCCTGAAATTAAAATGCCACTAATGTTATTCGCCAAATCCGTTAACTCTCTGCGGATTCATGAAAAATCCATTAGAAATACAAACAAACATCATCAAAACCGTTCCAGCTGGGTATCATTAAGGTAATGCTTAGCGACAACCGCCATAAAATAAAACCATTCATAGCGATAAATCAGCCGGGAATAAGACTAAAAGCCATCCACTGCTATTTCAATTATGCAATCGTCTCACTGGAATATACTTTGGTATAGATGGCCTATACTTTTTAATCATGGACGCACCTTAGCGCTTATTATATTTTTCGCCATCATTCATCAGCGAATAAAACCGACCGATTGTTGTATTGCGACAGCGTACTGTAATGACCGTGCATTATTTCGGAAACATGACACGACATCTGCCGCAAGACATTTTTCCGGCTAATGCCTGACATTACCGCGAGGAAAATCATGCATCATCCACTTCAGAGCATTATGACTGACCAGGCCGCACGCCCTATCCGGCGGCATGCCGCGCCGTCCTACCGGGCGGACATGCTGTTTTTCACCCTGCTAGCGCTGGTGGCCGCACTGGTGGTGTACGGCATGGAACAAATGAGCCTGCCGCTCTCCATTCTGGATGCCAGCCCGGTCAGGCTCGATATCGCCCTGCTGCCCGAATACGCGCTACGCACCACCCTACGCATGTTCGTGGCGCTGGGGGTGTCGTTGCTGTTCACGCTGGTCATCGCCACGCTGGCCGCCAAGAGCCGCAAGGCCGAGATGGTGATCATCCCGGCGCTGGATATCCTGCAATCGGTGCCGGTGCTGGGGTTTCTGACCTTCACCGTTACCTTTTTCATGGGGCTGTTTCCCGGCCGCCAGTTAGGGGTGGAGTGCGCCGCCATCTTCGCCATTTTCACCAGTCAGGCCTGGAATATGGCGTTCAGTTTTTTCCAGTCGCTGCGTACCCTGCCCGGCGATCTGAGCGAAGTCAGCCAGCAATTCGGCTTCTCGCCCTGGCGGCGGTTTATCCGGCTGGAGTTGCCGTTCGCCACCCCCGGTCTGGTGTGGAACATGATGATGTCGATGTCCGGCGGCTGGTTCTTCGTGGTGGCGTCGGAAGCGATCACCGTCGGCAACACCACCGTCAGCCTGCCGGGGATCGGCTCCTGGCTGGCGCTGGCGATCGCACAGGAAAACCTGACCGCCATCGCCTGGGCGGTCGTCGCCATGACCGTGGTGATTGTGCTTTACGATCAACTGCTGTTCCGGCCGGTGGTGGCCTGGGCGGATAAGTTCCGTTTTGAGCAGACCGCCTCGCAAAAAAGACCGCGTTCCTGGGTCTACGACCTGATCCGCCGCACCCACATTTCAACGGCGATCGCCAGAGTAGTTAGCTGGCCGTTGCACGCGCTGGCGGCGTTGCGCTGGCCGCCGATGCCACGGTTTTTACGCCACACGCCCGGCCCCCGTTACAGCAAGATCACCGACCGGCTGTGGCTGGCGCTGGTGGTTATCGGCGTGCTGGCGGGCGTGGTGCAGTTGGTGCAATACATCGGCGCGTCGCTCGGCATGGCGGACGTCATCGCAGTGTTCGGCATGGGGCTGGCGACGCTGGCGCGGGTGGTGGTGCTGATCGCGCTGGCCAGCGTCATCTGGCTGCCGATCGGCGTGTGGATCGGTCTGCAGCCCAGCGTCGCCGAACGCCTGCAGCCGCTGGCGCAGTTTCTGGCCGCCTTTCCGGCCAACGTGCTGTTTCCATTCGCGGTCATCATTATTGCCGGCTTCAACCTCAATCCGGATATCTGGCTGTCGCCGCTGATGGTGCTGGGCACCCAGTGGTACATCCTGTTCAACGTGATCGCCGGCGCCGCCGCCCTGCCGACCGACCTGCTGGAAGCCGCGCGCATTTACGGTATCCGGCGCTGGCAGTGGTGGCGTCAGGTGGCGCTGCCCGGCATTTTTCCCTACTACGTGACGGGCGCGCTCACCGCTTCCGGCGGTTCCTGGAACGCCAGCATCGTGTCCGAATCCATTTCCTGGGGGAAACAGCATCTGGAAGCGACCGGCCTTGGCGCCTACATCGCCAACGCGACCACCGCGGCCGACTTTCCCCGGGTCGCGCTGGGCATCGCGGTGATGTCGGTATTTGTGATCGCCTTTAACCGCCTGCTGTGGCGCCCCCTGTACCAATTTGCCGAACGCCGTCTGCGTCTCGGGTAAGGAGAACCTCATGACTGCCCATCAACAACACTGCCTGGTGAAGGTGCAACACGTCCGGCATCTGTATGGCAAACCCGGGAGCGCCGAGCGGCTGGTGCTGGACGACGTCAACCTGACGTTGGACAACAACGAGATCGTCGGGCTGCTCGGCCGCTCAGGTTCCGGCAAGTCGACCCTGCTGCGTTCGATCGCCGGGCTGCTCACGCCGAGCGCCGGTCAGGTGGATTTTCCGCCGGGGCCGGACGGCAGGCCGACTACCGTCAGCATGGTGTTCCAGAGTTTCGCCCTGTTTCCCTGGCTGACGGTGCAGCAAAACGTCGAAGTCGGGCTGGAAGCGCAGAACGTGCCGGTGGAGCAGCGCCGTAAACGGGCGCTGGCGGCCATCGACCTGATCGGCCTCGACGGGTTTGAAAACGCCTATCCCAAGGAGTTATCCGGCGGGATGCGTCAGCGCGTCGGGCTGGCGCGCGCGCTGGTGGTGGACCCGGACATCCTGCTGATGGACGAGCCGTTTTCCGCGCTGGACGTGCTGACCGCCGAAACCCTGCGCACCGATCTGCTGGACCTGTGGGGCGAAGGCCGAATGCCGATCAAGTCCATCCTGATGGTGACGCACAATATCGAAGAAGCGGTGCTGATGTGCGATCGCATCATCCTGTTTTCCATCAACCCCGGCCGGGTGGCCTATGAAATCCGCGTCGACCTGCCGCAGCCGCGCAACCGCCAGGACCCGGCGTTTCGCGCGCTGGTTGAAGATATTTACGTTAAAATGACTTCAGATAACGGCGCAGGCGCCGCACGACAGGGGATTTTCCCCGGCGCCGGGCTGGGCATGGTGCTGCCGCTGGTGTCCACCAACTCGCTGGCCGGCCTGATCGAGGCGGTACACGCCGCGCCGTATGACGGCAAGGCCGACCTGCCCGAGCTGGCGAATGCGTTGCAGTACACCGCCGATGAACTGTTCCCGGTGGCGGAGATCCTGCAATTGCTGCGGTTCGCCGAGCTGCAGGGCGGCGACATTCGGCTGCTGCCCGCCGCCGGCCGCTACGCCGACGCCAGCGTGGATGAACGCAAACAGCTGTTCGCCCAGCATTTGCTCAATTACGTGCCGCTGGTCGCGCACATCCGACGGGTGCTGGACGAACGTTCGTCGCGCACCGCCCCAGCCCGCCGCTTTCGCGACGAACTGGAGGATTTCATGTCGGAAATCGACGCGGCGCGAACCCTGAATTCGGTCACGCAATGGGGACGTTACGCGGAACTGTTCGCCTATGACGAAACCCACGACCAGTTCAGTCTGGAAAACCCGTCGTAATCACGCGCCGCCGGCGGTGGGATCGACACAGAAAAGGGTCCTTGACGATGAGTGAGAAAACGCGCGTCGGCCACGCTGCCGCAACGCTGCGGGTGATTCCGCTGGTGCTGATGGCGGTGGGTATCGCGGTGGTGGATACCCTCACCAAGCTGGAGATCGCGGTGGGAGTGTTTCAGATCGCCATCGTGCTGCTGGCGGTGCGCGTTTTGACCCCGCGCGGCGTCACCGCCATCGCGGCGCTGTGCATCGTGCTGACGCTGCTTAGTTATAAGCTCAGCAAGCCCGACGGCAGCGAGTCCAGCCTGATCAACTGCGGCATCAGCCTGCTGGCGATCACGCTGTCGACCTATCTGGCGTTGAAAATGTCGGCCGCCATCAACGCGTTTCATGAAGCGCGCGCCCAGTTGGCGCAGATCTCCCGCGTTAATCTGATGGGCGAACTGACCGCGTCGATCGCCCATGAGGTTAACCAGCCGCTGGCCTCCATCGTCACCAGCGGCAACGCCTGCCTGCGCTGGCTCAACGCCACGCCGGCCAATCAGGCGCGCGCGGAACTGGCGGTACAGCGCATCATCAACGACGCCAACCGCGCCAGCGAAATTATCGCCCGCATCCGCGGATTCGCCAGCCGCACGCCCCCGCACAAGGCCTGGCTGAACATCACCGATACCATCGACGAAATGCTGCTGTTGATTCGCACCGAACTGATACAGCAGCGTATTTTGTTTAGCTTCAACGTGACGGAAGGGCTGCCGCCCATTCTGGCGGACAAGATCCAGATTCAGCAGGTGCTGATGAACCTGATCCTGAATGCGGTGGATGCCATCGACGCCGCCAATACCGAACAACGCGCGCTCTCGGTCACCGTGGACCGCGATAACAGCGGTGATATCCGCTTTGCGGTCTGCGATCATGGCGTCGGGTTTAAACCGGAAGAAAGCGAGCGGCTGTTCGACACCTTTTTCACCACCAAATCGACCGGCATGGGCATGGGCCTGACCATCAGCCGATCAATCATCGAAACCCACGGCGGCCGGATCTGGGCCAGCGCCAATACCGACGGCGGCGCCACCTTCTACTTCACCCTGCCGGGGACGGAAAAAAAGCGCCATGAACAACACCATTCTGAATGAACACGCGCCGATCGTGTATATCGTCGATGATGACGCATCGGTGCGGGCTGCGTTGGAAGACCTGCTGGCGTCGGTCGGGCTGGAGAGCCATGCGTTCGAGTCGCCGCAACAGTTTATCAGCGCGCCCCGCCCTGACCGGCCGGGCTGCCTGATTCTGGATGTACGGATGCCGGGCATGAGCGGGCTGGATTTTCAGGATGACATGCACCGCCACGGCATCACGCTGCCGGTGATTTTTATTACCGCCCACGGCGACATTCCGATGTCGGTGCGCGCCATGAAAGCGGGCGCGCTGGAATTTCTGACCAAACCGTTTCGCGAGCAGGACCTGCTCGACGCCATCCAGAAAGGGCTGGAGCGGGATGGCGAACAACGCCGTCAGGCCGATATTCAGGCCAGACTACAGGCGTGCCACGACAGCCTGACCGCCGGCGAACAGCAGGTGCTGGAACAGGTGGTGACCGGGCAGTTGAACAAGCAAATCGCCGCGCAACTGGGCGTCAGCGAGGTGACGGTGAAAGTGCGGCGTGCGGCGGTAATGCGCAAAATGAACGCCGACTCGCTGGCCGAGCTGGTGCGGCTGTACGATGCGTTGAAGAAGAACGCACAGGGGTGATTTGGCTTTATTGCTCGTCTGTCTTTATTTCGATAAACATCGTCCTGATTTGATAATACCAGCCACAGCGGAAGGCGCGATAATCAACGCCGTTATCCATTCACCTTCATCCGCTGGCAGACAATTTCATGCGTACGTTCATTACCCGTTTCTGGCATCAGGCCCGGGCGTTTTTACTGATTTATGCCTGTTTATACCTCGGTATCGGCGTGTCCGCCGTGTTGCCCATCACCCTGCCGGGCAGCATCATCGGCATGCTGATCCTGTTTCTGTTGTTGTCGTTGCAGATTATCCCGGCACAGTGGGTCAAACCGGGGTGCCATGTGCTGATCCGCTATATGGCGCTGTTGTTCGTGCCGATTGGCGTCGGCGTGATGCAGTATTTCGACCTGCTGCGCGCCCAGTTCGCGCCGGTAATCATTTCCTGCGCCGCCAGTACGCTGGTGGTGCTGATCACCGTAAGCAGCTGCTCGCATCTGATCCACGGGCGTAAACCGGCTCGCCATCAGGCCGATGCGGAAAAAGGAGCCGACCATGCTGCATGATATCGTCTGGTCGCTGCCGCTGACGCTGCTGGTGTTCTTTCTGGCGCGCCGCCTGTCCATGCGACTGAATACGCCGTTGTTAAACCCGTTGCTGGTTTCTATGGTGGTGCTGATCGCGTTTCTGCTGGTCAGCCACATCCCTTACGAACGCTATTTCCGGGGCAGTTCGGTGCTCAACAGCCTGCTACAACCGGCGGTGGTGGCGCTGGCGTTTCCGCTGTACGAACAACTGCACCAGATTCGCATGCGCTGGAAGTCGATCATCACCGTCTGCTTTCTCGGTAGCGTAGTGGCGATGGTCACCGGTACCTGGATTGCGCTGCGGCTGGGCGCGACGCCGGCGATTGCCGCCTCGATCCTGCCCAAATCGGTCACCACGCCGATCGCGATGGCGGTGGGCGGCAGCATCGGCGGCATCCCGGCCGTCAGCGCGGTGTGCGTGATCTTTGTCGGCATCCTCGGCGCGGTGTTCGGGCACACGCTGCTCAACGCGATGCGGATTCACACCAAAGCATCGCGCGGGCTGGCGATGGGCACCGCCTCGCACGCGCTCGGCACCGCCCGCTGCGCCGAACTGGATTATGAAGAAGGCGCGTTCAGTTCGCTGGCGCTGGTGATCTGCGGCATTATCACCTCGCTCATGGCGCCGTTGCTGTTTCCGCTGTTGGTCGCCCTCGCGCGCTAATCCGTACCGAAAAAAGTCGCGCAACCAGGCGGGCGACACGGGCGTTAATAGCGCGTCGGCGGCACGCCGAACATCTGACGGAATGCGAAGGTAAACGAGGCGGTGCTGGCATACCCCAGTTCCAGCGCCACCTGCGTCACGCTGCGGTTGTTCTTTAGCATCACCACCGACTCCAGCAGCCGCATGCGTTTCTTCCACTCGCTAAACGCCACCCCGGTTTCCTTTTTGAAACGGCGTGAAAAGGTGCGCACCGACATCCCGGTGCGCGCGGCCCATTCCTCAATGCCGTGAGCCGCATCCGGCGTCTGCTGAATATCGCGGCATACCCGCATCAGCGTGGCCGAATACGGCCACGACAGCGAAAACCCGGCATCCGGCAGCTGTCGCAGCAACGTGGTCAGCACCCGCACCAGCCTGGCGTCATCGCCGTCGTGGTCGTACTGTTCCGGCACATGCCCGGTGGCGTAGTGGATAAACTCACGGATGAAATCGCTGACCAGCACCACCTTGCAGCCGCTGTGGTCGATAGCCACGTAATCCGGCTCGATATACAGACTTTCCAGCAGTACGTCGCTGCTCGCCAGAACGCGGTGCGGCACATGCGCCGGAATCCAGACGCCGTACAGCACCGGTACGATCAGCGTCTTGCCTTCAATCTCCACCCGCATTCCCCCTTCCCGCGCATAGAGAAATTCGACAAACGGGTGCTGATGCAGCGCCACTTCCGTCTCCTTCGCCAGCGGGTAGGTGCGAAAGTAGACCGGCCGCGGCAGCGTGAGCAATACCGGTGCGGGCTGCCCGGCCACCGGCAAACGGGGGGGAGAAACAAACGAACGGGACATGACAGACTGGCCTCTACTCGATGAAGTTTGTCTCAATAGGGTAACGCAGGCCAGCCCAATTTGCCCGATAATCAGCATCTATTCAGCAGGCGCCAGCTTATGACCTGATGAACAAATTCTCTGTGATTGTACGATTTTTCAAACCAGAAAATGGATTGAGGAATAACTCATGGAAGCGACATTATTTTTATGTCACGGCCGTTCGCCGTTTTTAGTCACGCATTGTCCGTCTTTTGATGGAATACGTCATTTTGCCGACAGCAGCACGATGTCATCCGAAACAACAGTACCTCAGTAGTCATTAGCATTAGCGATAACCAATTGAATTTACTGTTAAGGGAGACATCATGAGTAATGTATGCATCGTTGATGATATCAGCGAGAAAAATGATTGGCGGCGTATTGCGCAGGAATTATTGAATCAGGCCGGCATTACCATTAACGGCGCCGAACCCTGGGATATTCAGGTTAACGATTCACGCTTTTTCAAACGAGTATTACAGCAGGGTTCTCTTGGTCTGGGCGAAAGTTACATGGAAGGCTGGTGGGACTGTCCGCGGCTCGATATGTTCTTTCACCGGATACTCACCGCCCGGCTGGATGAACAACGCCCGTCACGCTGGCGCGATCTGATGCGCATCGCACTGGCACGGTTGGTCAACCTGCAATCCCGCAAACGCGCCTGGCAGGTCGGCAAAGTGCACTACGACCTCGGCAACGACCTGTTCAGCCATATGCTCGACCCCTACATGCAATATTCATGCGGCTACTGGAAACAGGCCGACACGCTTGGCGACGCCCAGCAGGACAAACTGGCGCTGATTTGCGAAAAACTACAGCTCAAACCAGGCATGACGCTGCTGGATATCGGCTGCGGCTGGGGCGGACTGGCGGTGTACGCCGCCCAGCATTACGGCGTAACCGTACATGGCGTTACCATTTCCGCGGAGCAGAAAGCCTTTGTGGAAGCGCGCTGTTGCGGGCTGGATATCCATATTCTGTTGCAGGATTACCGCGATCTGCGCCAGCAGTACGACCGCATTGTCTCCGTCGGCATGTTTGAGCATGTGGGGCCGAAAAATTACGCTACATATTTTGAGGTGGCGGATAGGTGCCTGAAGCCGGACGGCCTGTTCCTGTTGCATACCATTGGCTCGAATAAAACCGCTCATAACGTTGACCCGTGGATTAATAAATACATTTTTCCCAACGGCTGCCTGCCATCCATTAAACAGATTGCCAACACCAGCGAACCCTATTTTGTGATGGAAGACTGGCACAACTTCGGCGCCGATTACGATAAAACCCTGATGGCCTGGCTGGCTCGTTTTACCGAAGCCTGGCCGCAACTGGCTGCCGATTATTCGCCCGCATTCCGGCGTATGTTTAGTTATTACCTGACCGCCTGCGCCGGCGCTTTTCGGGCCAGAAACATTCAGCTATGGCAAGTCCTCTTTAGCCGGGGCGTCACGCACGGGTTGTGCGTACCGCGCTGAGTGTTCAGGCCGCAGGTGCGGGCCAGTGAACTCATGACGATAAGCACCATACTTATTTTTAAACCGCTTGTTTAAACCGATACGTCGTTAACCCATACAAACTGGAAGCTAAAACAACATGAACGTTAATTTCTTTGTCACCTGCATCGGCGATGCGCTCAAATCGCGCATGGCGCGTGACAGCGTGCTGCTGCTGGAACAGCTCGGCTGTCGCGTTAACTTTCCCGAGCGGCAAGGCTGCTGCGGGCAGCCTGCCATCAACAGCGGGTATATCCGCGACGCGCTGCCGGGCATGAAAACGCTGATTGCCACGCTGGAAGAGAACGATGACCCGATTATTTCGCCCGCCGGGTCCTGCACCAACGCCATCCGCCATTATGCCGACTGGCTGACTGAAGAGCCGGAGTGGGCCCGCCGCGCCGAACGGGTCGCCGGCCGGATGGTCGACCTCACCTCATTTATCGTCAACCGGCTCGGCGTCACCGATGTCGGCGCCCGCCTGCCGGGCAAGGCGGTCTATCACCCCTCCTGCAGCCTGTTTCGCAAAATGGGCGTGCGCGAAGAACCGCTGACGCTGCTGCGTCAGGTGCGCGGTCTGGAACTGTTGCCGTTTCATGCGCAGGAAACCTGCTGCGGCTTCGGCGGCACTTTTTCCGTCAAAATGGCGGAGATCTCCGGTGAAATGGTGAAAGAAAAGGTGGCGCACATCATGGAAGCCAAACCGGACTACCTGATCGGCGCCGATGTCAGTTGCCTTATCAATATCGGCGGACGACTGCGGCGTGAAGGGCACGCCGTTCAGGTATTGCATATCGCCGAAGTGCTGATGAGCCGTTAAGGAGACGCCATGTACCTCAAAACCAGCAACCTGCCGTTTCGCGAGCGTATCCGTCAGCAGATCGACGACCCTATCATGCGTCAGGCGGTCGCCAACGCGCAGGAACGCATCGGCGCCAACCGCCAGAAAATGGTCGATGAACTGGGCCAGTGGGATGTCTGGCGCACGCGGGCGGCGCAGATTCGCGCCCACGTGCTCGATAATCTCGATGCCTACCTGTACCAGCTGTCGGAACAGGTGACCGCCAACGGCGGCAAGGTCTTTTTTGCCGCAACGCGCGAAGACGCCACCCGGTATATTCTGCAGGTGACGCAAGCCAAACAGGCCCGCAAAGTGGTGAAATCCAAGTCCATGGTGACCGAGGAAATCGGCATGAACGCCGTGCTGCAGGACGCCGGGATCGAGGTGGTGGAAACCGATCTGGGCGAGTACATCCTGCAACTGGACAAAGACGCGCCCTCCCACGTAGTGGTGCCCGCCATCCACAAGGATCGCCATCAAATTCAGCGCGTACTGCAACAGCGGCTGGGCTACGACGGCCCGGAAACGCCGGAAGCGATGACGCGCGTTATTCGCCAGAAAATCCGTGCAGACTTCCTCAGCGCCGAGGTAGGGATCACCGGCTGCAACTTCGCCGTAGCGGAAACCGGCACCGTCAGTCTGGTGAGCAACGAAGGCAACGCCCGGCTATGCACCACCCTGCCCCGCACCCACATCGCCGTCATGGGAATGGAGCGCATTGTGCCCACCTTTGACGAGCTGGACGTGATCCTCACCATGCTGGCGCGCAGCGCGGTCGGCGCCCGGCTGACCGGCTACAACACCTGGCTGACCGGCCCCAAAGGCAGCGGCGACGTTGACGGCCCGGAGGAGTTTCATCTGGTGATCGTCGACAACGGCCGCTCGCAGGTGCTGGGCTCGCCGTTCCACGACATTCTGCGTTGCATCCGCTGCGGCGCCTGCATCAACACCTGTCCCGCCTACCGCCATATCGGCGGCCACGGCTACGGCTCTATCTATCCCGGCCCGGTCGGCGCGGTGCTGTCGCCATTGCTGGGCGGGTATGAGGATTTCAAACACCTGCCTTACGCCTGCTCGCTGTGCACCGCCTGCGACGACGTCTGCCCGGTGCGTATTCCGCTGTCCTCGCTGATCCTGCAACACCGGCGCGTACTGGCGGAACAGGGCATGACGCCCGCCGCCGAGCGCCGCACCGTTCGGTTGTTCAACTACGCCAACCGCCATCCGGGGATGTGGAAAGTCGGCATGGTGGCGGGCGCGCACGCCGCGCGCTGGCTTATTCGCGACGGCAAGATGCCGTTTAACATCGGCGCCATCAGCGAATGGACCGCCGCCCGCGACCTGCCGGACGCCGACGGCGAAAGCTTCCGCAGTTGGTTCAAACAGCATCAGCGCCAGACCAAGGAGAAACGCTAATGGAAAACCGCGACGCCTTTCTATCGACCCTGGCCCGCCAGCTCGGCCGCGAGCCACGCCAAACGCCGCCGCCGTTGCCGCCGCTGGACAACGACCCGGCCCGCACCCGCCTGACCGAACTGACGCCGCAACAACGCTGCGACGCCTTTATCGACTACGCCGGCAACGTGATGCAGGCGCATTGTGAGCTGACCCCGCAGGCAGAGGTGGCGCAGGCCGCCGGGCGGCTGTGCCAGCGTTATGGCGGCGCGCCGGTGCTGGTCAGCGGCGACGCGCGTCTGGCGGAGCTGGGCGTAACCGACCACCTGCGGCAGCTGTATCAGGCGCAGTGTTGGGACCCGACGGCCGGCGAGGAAAATCTGCGGCTGGCGACGCAGGCCCGCATCGGCGTGGTGTACGCCGAGTACGGGCTGACCGAATCCGGCGGCGTAGTGTTATTCTCCACACCGCAACAAGGGCGCGCCATCAGCCTGCTGCCGGAGTCCACGCTGTTTATTGTGCGCAAAAGCTGCCTGCTGCCGCGCGTGGCGCAACTGGCGCAGCATCTGCGCCGGCGGGCGCAACAGGGCGAACCGCTACCGTCGTGCATCAACCTGATCGCCGGCCCCAGTTCTACCGCCGATATCGAACTGATCAAGGTAGTGGGGGTACACGGGCCGCTGAATGCGGCGTACCTGATTATTGAAGACTGCTGATAACCGCGCCGCGTGACTCATCAGGCTGACCGCGAAGGGGTATGCGAGATTCACCTCCCCATTATTGCCCCCTCTAACGAGGGGGCAAGGTCAGATTTACTCCAGCCCCAGCCGCGCGTTAAGCCGGTCGATCTGCTCACGCCATTGCGCCTGCAGCGCTGGTTTCTGGTGTTTTGCCTTACGCGCCAGATCCTCGGCCAGCCGGTTTTCCAACTCAACCAGTTGCGCCAGCAGCACGTCTGCCGCATCGCCATGCTCCGGCTGCGCCGCTAACGGTTGCGCCGAACGTACCGCCGCGTCTTCGGGCTGTGCGCCCAGACGCTGATAGACCTGATCCAGGTCGTGCCACTCGCTCAACTCGCCCTGCTCAACCAGCCAGAAACGGTTGCAACTTTGGCTAATCAGCGCCCGATCGTGCGTCACCAGCAGCACGCCGCCGCCAAAGGTTTGCAGCGTGTCGGCCAACGCTTCTTTGCCCTCCATGTCCAGATGGTTGGTCGGCTCGTCCAGCATCAGCAACCCGTAGCGCGCCAGCGACAGCCCGACGAACAGTAGCCGGGCGCGTTCGCCGCCGCTCAGGGTCGCGACCGTCTGCTGATGGCGCGACCACGGAAAGCCGGCGCTAATCAGCGCCATCTTGCGGTCCTGCGCCAGCGGAGCGAACGGCGCCAGCGCATCAAACAGCGTATCGTCGTCACGCAGTTGATGCAGCGTCTGGTCGTAATACCCCAGCCGAACGCGCGGGTGCAGGCGAATCGCCTCGTCCGTCGTCGGCTGCTGGTACTGCCGCCACAGCAGACGCAGCAACGATGACTTACCACAGCCGTTGCGGCCGATAATCGCCACCCGGTCGCCGCTTTTCACCCGCTGCAACGGCAGGGTAAACAGCGGCGGGCACGCCGCCGCCGGGCTCACCGCCAACGCCGTCATTTCCAGCAGGCGATCGGCGGCCAGCGCTTCGCCGTGTAGCGCCAGCCGCCACTGGCTGCCGGCGGTCAGCTCGGTCTGCTCATCCTTCAGCCGTTCGATGTGCTTTTCCATCTGCTTGGCTTTGCGCGCCAGATCTTCGTTATCGTAGACCTTGCCCCAGATGGCCAGCCGTTTGGCGCTGGCGGTAACACGGTCGATTTCCTTCTGTTCCGCTTTGTGGCGCAACGCATCGCTGCGATCGCGCTCCGTCAGCGCCGCCCGGGCGGCGCTACAGGGCAGCGCAAAGTAATGCAACTGCCGGTCGCGCAGGATATAGCTGCCGTTGGTGACGTTATCCAGCAGTTGGCTGTCGTGGGAAACCAGCACAAAGCTGCCGCTCCAATGTTGCAGGGACTGCTCCAGCCACAGCAGCGTCGGCAAATCCAGATGGTTGCTCGGCTCGTCCAGCAATAGCAGGTCCGGCGAGGTGATCAATGCCCGCGCCAGCAGCAGCCGGGTGTGCTGGCCGCCGCTCAGGGTGCCGGCGCAAAGCAGCCAGTCCCGTTCGCCGAATCCCATCTCCGCCAGCAAGGCTTCGGCCCGCCAGCGATCGCTGGCGCGTTCAGCCTCGGGCAGACGGGCCAGCACCGCCTCCAGCATCGTCAGCGGATGCAACGCCGCCGGCAGATGCTGCTCAACGCGCGCCAACAGGCAATGATGGGCTTGCGTTACGCTACCGCGAGCCGGCGTCAACGTGCCGTCCAGCAGTTTTAGCAGCGTGCTTTTGCCGCAGCCGTTATGGCCGATAAGACCGAGACGGTCGCCTTTGTTCAGGGTAAAAGAAACGTCGTTCAGCAGAGTGCCGAAAGGAGTATCCACGCTCAGGGCGTGTACTGTCAGTAAAGTGCTCATTGCTTACTCAAGAGTTATAGGCATAAAAATGCCTCGTCAACACATCGCTGACGATAACCCGGTAAGCCCGAGGGAAGGAGAAATGCGGTTTGCTTCGCTCAAGCCACCGTTATCGCAGCACGATATCGATAACGCTTGAGCAGCGGCGATCGCCAAAAGGATGTGAAGTGTTAAACATTTCACAGCGCAGCATGATGGTCCTCCTTATGTTTATCCGTAGGTTAATCGATGACCGGATTGTAGCGGCAACGGGCGGGCTTCGCCACCCGTCAGACGCCGTTCCCGCACGTTATTTCGTCACCAGCATCACCAGCGCCACGCCCACCAGCACCAGACAGAACGCCAGCCGCAATACCGCCACCGGCAACTTATGCGCCAGCGCCACGCCCCACGACACGCTCAGAATGCCGCCTACCGCCAGCGGGATGCCGGTCGCCCAGTCGACATTGCCGGCCTGGGTGTAAGACACCAACGCCGCCAGCGCGCCGGGCACCACCAGCGCCAGCGCGATGCCCTGCGCCTGCGTTTGGGTGAAACCGAACAGCGTCACCAGCGCCGGCACCACCACCAGCCCGCCGCCGACGGTGAAAATGCCGGACATAAAGCCGCTCGCCACGCCGAGCGCCGGCAGGTAGCGCTTGGACAATACCGAGGTCGGCGTACGGCTGCGCTGGCTGTTGATCCACTGCCAGATGTAATACGCCGCCAGCACCAGCAGGAAAATGGCGAACGCCTTTTGCAAATTATCCACCTGAATGGCCGAGGCGATATGCGCGGCGAGATAGGCCGACACCGTGGCGAAGGCGCACAGCATCAGCGTCATGCGGGTATCGATCTTATTGCGCTGCCGGTAGCGCAGAAAACCGATTAGCACGTTCGGGGTAATCATGATCAGCGCCGTTCCCTGCGCCAGGTGCTGGTTCATGCCAAACAGCATCCCCAGCACCGGAATGGCGATCAGCCCGCCGCCAATTCCCAGCATCCCGCCGCACACCCCAAGTCCCATCCCCAGAATCAAACACAACACCACATTAGTCATCAGCAAACTGGTCATAAACAGCAACTACATCCTGTTACATCGTTTTTAGAAATCATGAGTTGAATAAAACGCGTCTTCTATGATCAAACCACGTCATGGCGGAGATATTCCGCCATTTCGATCAGATTCAGGTCAGGGTCGCGCAGATAAACCGAGCGGATTTTCCCGGTCGCGCCGGTGCGCTCCACCGGCCCTTCGATAATCGGCCAGTTGCAGCGCTGCAAATGCGCCATCACCTGCTCCAGCGGCTCGCTGGCGATAAAACAGAGATCCAGCGCGCCGGGCGCCGGCACATGAGCGTGCGGCGCAAACTCCGCTCCGCTGATGTGGACATTGATTTTCTGCCGCCCGAAGCAAAACGCGATGCGGCCGTTGCCGAAGGTTTCCTGCCGCAGTTGCAGCACCTGAGTATAAAAATGCTGCGTCGCCGCCAGATCCACGCAGGTCAGCACAATATGGTCAATATGACTAATCAACAACGCGTTTCCTGTAATTGAGACAATAGGATGACATCCTAGGCGCAGGCGACCCTTTTGATAATTCCTCAATCGTCAATCACCCTTTCCTGACAGGAAAGGGTCGCCGGTGTGCTACGCTGTGATGCCTGTGCTTTCGAGGACCGTCGCCTTCCCATGATCAATCCCGCGCATTTTGACCTGCAGTCATTACGCCTGTTTTTGCAGGTCGCCAAAATCGGCAGCCTGACCAAGACCGCCGAAGCCTTCCACATGACGCTGTCGGCCCTGAGCAAACGCATGGCGGAACTGGAGCGCACCGTCGATTGCACGCTGTTCATCCGGATGCCGCGCGGTCTGGCGCTGACGGCGGCGGGAAAAGAGCTGGTACACCATGCCCGTCAGGTGCTGAGCAGCGTGGAGCGCATGGCCGGCGAGATGCAGGATTACGCCGCCGGCGTGCGCGGGCATGTGCACATCTGGGCCAACACCTCGGCCATCATCGAATTTCTGCCGCAGGATCTGGCGCATTTCCTGCAGCGCCATCCGCTGGTGCGCATCAATCTGGAAGAAAAACTGAGCGAAACCGTAGTGACGGCGCTGCTCACCGGGCAGGCCGATCTCGGCATTTTCGCCGATAATGTGCCTTCCCCCGGCGTGGAAAAGATCCCGTACCGGGAAGACCAGTTAGTGGTGCTGGTGTCGCCCCGCCATCCGCTGGCCGAACAGCGGGAAATCACCTTTGCCGACACCTTGCCGTACGATTTCGTCGGTCTTAACAACGGCAGTTCGCTGCTGAAACTGTTGCAGGACACCGCCGAAGAGCACGGAAAAATGCTGCGTCTGCGCATTCAGGTCAGCAGCTTTGACGGCGTGTGCCGCATGATCGAAGCCGGGCTGGGCATCAGCATCCTGCCCGAAGGCGCGATCCGTCCGGAAATCCTCGGCGTGGGGCTGCACGCGATCCGTCTGACCGATAGCTGGGCCACCCGCAAGCTGTGGCTGGGCATCAAGTCAGGCGCCACGCTGCAGCCCGAAGCCGCCAATTTGCTGGCGCACCTGCGCCAGCCGGTTTGATCCAAACCGGCGGTCAGTCGGCTGCCACGTCGGTATAAAAATCCGCGATCGCCCGCCACATCGCCACCGGGTTGGCGTACATCGGGAAATGGCCGCACTGGGAAATTTCCGCCAGCCGCACGCCGTGGCGCGCGATGTGGTCCAGATAAGACAGCGCCGTGGCCTGGCTGAAAGCCGGCGCGTCGCTGCCGTCAGACCGTCCCTGATGGCCCGTTAACCGATTGTCCGTTAATCGATTGTCCGTTAATCGATTGTCCACTAACCGATTGTTCACCGATCGATTGCTCACCGAGCGGTTGTCCACTAATCGATGGCCCACTAATCGATGACCCACTAATCGATGGCCCGCCGGACGACAGTCCGCTGATGCGGCCGGCCGCCGGCCAGCGCAGCTCGAACAACGCGCCGCCGGATGGCGCGGGACGGCAGCTCGCCTGACCGCCGTGCGCCTGAGCAATCGCCTGCACCACCGCCAGCCCCAGCCCGCTGCCTTTGCTGTTGCCCGCGCGCGACTGTTCGCCGCGCTGGAACGCCTCAAAAATCTGTTCGGCTAACTGTGGGTCGATGCCGGGGCCGCCGTCTTCGACGCTCAGGAACGCCCGCCCGCCATCCACGCCCGCCCGGACGCATAACCGGCCGGGGTCGGCATGTTTCTGCGCATTCTCCAGCAACGCCAGCAGCGCCTGACGAATCCGCACCGGGTCGCACTGCACCATCTGGTCTTCCAGCGCCAGCGACAGGGTAAATCCGTCGCCCTGCAGCGCGGGTTCGAACGCGCTCACCACCGCCGTCACCTCGTCAGACAGGCGGGTTCGCGTCCAGCGCAGCTCCAGATGACCGCTTTCCGCCAGCCCCACCACCCGCAAATCCTCAATCAGCCGCCCCAGCCCTTCCACCTGCGTCAGCAAGTTGCGGAACAGCCCGATGTCAGGTTCGAACACGCCTTCGGTCAACCCCTGCAACCGGCCGCGCAAAATGGTGACCGGCGTGCGCAGTTCGTGCGCGATGGCCGCATTCCAGAACGCCCGCTCCTGCGCCATGCGCTCCAGCCGCTCCGCCATGGTATTAAAGTCACGCACCAGCAACGCCGCTTCGCCCAGCGAATAATCGTCGGTTTCAGCGCGCGCGTTCAGCTCGCCTTCGGCGATTTGGCGCAGGCTGTGCGCCACCGAATTCAACGGCACCAGAATGCGGCGCGCCAGCCGGATAGCCAACACCACCGCGATAACCAGCGCCAGCAGCGTGGTGCCCACCATCCAGAACCATTCCATCGTCGTCGGCATCAACTGATCGTTCAGCGACAGACTTTCCGGCGAAATAGCCAGCATCAGCGAATAGAAGATGTAGGAACCAACCACCATCAGCAGGGTGACGGACAACGCCAGCAGCGTCATGGAACGCACAATCTGGCGGCTCAGGCTGCCCATCGGCTTCATGTCGCCTCCCCCAGCCGGTAACCGACGCCGCGCACGCTGGACGGTACGCCGGTCAACCCCAGCCGCTCCAGTTTCTTACGCAATTTGCTGATGTGGCTGTCCACCGTACGCTCCAGCGAATCCCCTTCCGGCAGGCAGGAAACCAGCAGTTCCTCACGGCTGAAAACCCGGCGCGGCGCGCGCGCCATATGGGCGATCAGCCGGAATTCGGTCAGCGTCAGCTCCAGCGGCTGGGCGACGCCATTGAATTCCACCACCACCTCGTGGTTTTCCAGATCGATCTGAAAGATGCCGGTGCGCAGGAAGCGCTGCGGCTGACGCTCGGCGCGCAGGCCGGCGCGGCGCAGCACCGCCTGTACCCGCGCCACCACTTCGGCGGGGTTGAACGGCTTGACCACGTAATCGTCGGCGCCAATCCGCAAGCCCGTCAGCTTGTCGATATCCTGATCCAGCGCGGTCAGCATGATCACCGGGGTATCGCCGCGAAGACGAATCCCCGCCAGCACTTGCCAGCCATCAACCTGCGGCATCTGCACATCCAGCAGCACCAGATCCGGTTTCATGGAGAGATGGAGCTCCAGCGCTTTGTGTCCATCGGCGGCATGGAGGGTGCGTAAACCACTGCGTGTCAGGTAAGCCCGGAGAATATCGGCGATTTCTGGCTCATCTTCGGCGATAAGCACCAATCCATGAGTATCGTCAGCCATCGGCATGGATTGTGTATGAACGGTCATCGGTCAGCTCATAATAAAAAAATGCAGGTCCTCCATCATATCTCCATCTTTCCCCAACGGAAACCGCACACAGCGGGCGCACACTCCCGCAGTCTGGCCTCCCTATGGCCGGTAAACAGGGATTACGAAGTGATATGAACACCAAGAAACCGTATCAATACCCGGCCGCCTGCATTTTGTCGGCCCTGCTTCTGGCAACGCCCGGTCAGGCGGAGCCGAACGGCGGAAACGCCCGTCTACCCGTTTCACTGAAACAACTGTGTCGCCACGGCGTGATACTGGCGCTGGTCGGCATGCTGCTGACCGGCTGCGATCAAGCCGACGTAGCGGTCGAACCGCCGCCGGCGCAGGTCACCGTACTGACCGCCACGCCCGCGCCCATCACCCTGACCGACGATCTGCCCGGCAGGGTCGCCGCGGTGCGAACGGCGGAAATCCGCCCGCAGGTAGGCGGCATCATCCAACGCCGGTTGTTTGAACAGGGCGCCGAGATCCGCGCCGGACAGCCGCTGTTCCAGATTAACCCCGCGCCGTTCAAAGCCGACGTCGATACCGCCGGCGCGGCGCTGCAACGCGCCCAGTCGGTGCTGAACCGAGCGCAAATTCAGGTCACCCGTCTCAAGCCGCTGCTCAGCACCGGCGCCATCAGCCAACAGACCTACGACGATGCGATAGCCCAGCGCGACCAGGCCGCCGCCGATGTGGCGCAGGCCCGCGCCACGCTGGCGCGCCGCCAGTTGGACCTGACCTTCGCCACCGTCGAGTCCCCGATTGCCGGCCGCATCGATCAGGCGCTGATCACCGAAGGCGCGCTGGTCAGCACCAACGACAGCAATCCGCTGGCGCGGGTCCAGCAGATCGATCAGGTGTATGTCGATGTGCGGCAACCGGCCTCTTCGCTGGAACGACTGCGGGAGATGCTGATCAGCCGCGACCGCGGCGGCGACGGCGTACCGGCGGTGATCCTGCGCAGCGACGGCCAGCCTTACCCGATGTCGGCGCGCATTCTGTTTTCCGGCGTAAATGTGGACGCCGGCACCGGCGACGTGCTGCTGCGCATTCTGGTGGACAACCCGCAGCGGCAACTGCTGCCGGGCATGTTCGTCCGCGCCCGCGTCCCGCTCGGTCACCACGCCGACGCCCTGCTGGTGCCGCAACAGGCGGTAACGCGCAACGCCGGCGAGGCCAAAATCTGGGTCATTGATGAGCGGAACAAGGCGCATGCCGTCGCGGTCGAGCTGGGCGAGTTGGTCAACCGGCAGTATCGCATCCGCGCCGGACTCAGCGCCGGCCAACAGGTGGTGATCGAAGGCGGGGAAAGACTGAGCGACGGCGCCTGGGTGACGACCCAGCACTGGAAAAAGGTGCCGTCCGCCACTGATGTGGCGTCACGCTAACCGCAAAGGAGCCATGCACCATGCCGCAATTTTTTATCCATCGCCCGGTATTTGCCTGGGTGATCGCCCTGTTCATCGTGTTGCTGGGAACCATCGCCATTCCCCAGTTGCCGATCGCCCGTTACCCGTCGGTGGCGCCGCCGACGGTGTCCATCACCGCCTCTTACCCCGGCGCGACGCCCCAAACCATGAATGATGCGGTGGTTGGGCTGATCGAACGTGAACTGTCCAGCGTCAAAAACCTGCTCTATTTCGAGTCGTCGGTAGACACCTCCGGCTCGGCGCAGATCAGCATCACCTTCAAACCGGGCACCGACCCGGAGCTGGCGCAGGTGGACGTGCAAAACCGCATCAAATCGGTCGAACCCCGACTGCCGCAGACCGTCAGGCAAAACGGGTTGCAGGTGGAGTCCGCCTCATCGGGCTTTCTGCTGCTGGTCAGCCTGACCTCCGAGAACGGGCGCTTCGATCAGGTGGCGCTGAGCGACTACATGGCGCGTAACGTGGTCGAGGAACTGCGCCGGGTCGACGGCGTCGGGCGCGTCCAGCTGTTCGGCGCCGAACAGGCGATGCGCATCTGGGTCGATCCGAACAAGCTGTTGTCCTACGGCCTGACCATGAACGACCTGTCGACCGCCATCACCCAGCAGAACGCGCAAATCGCCCCCGGACGGGTCGGCGACGCGCCCTCTCTGCCGGGACAGCGGGTAACCATTCCGCTGACGGTGCAAGGGCAGTTGGAAACCCCGGAGCAATTCGCCGCCATCGTGCTGCGCGCCCGGGAAGACGGCTCGCGGGTGGTGCTGGCCGACGTGGCGCGCGTCGAACTGGGCGCGCAATCCTACGGCTTTTCCGTGCGTGAAAACGGCAGAGACGCCACCGCCGCCGCCGTCCAACTGGCGCCGGGCGCGAATGCGGTGCGTACCGCCGCCGCGATCGCGCAGCGTATGGCCGAGCTGAAACCGTCAATGCCCGCCGGGATGGGCTATTCGCTGCCGTTCAACACCGCGCCGTTCGTCAAAATCTCCATCGAGCAGGTGGTCAGAACGCTGGCCGAAGCAATGGTGCTGGTGTTTCTGGTGATGTACCTGTTTCTGCAAAACGTGCGTTATACCCTGATCCCGGCGATTGTCGCGCCTATCGCCCTGCTCGGCACCTTCACGGTGATGCTGGCGGCCGGTTTCTCCATCAACGTGCTGACGATGTTCGGCATGGTGCTGGCGATCGGCATCATCGTGGATGACGCCATCGTGGTGGTGGAAAACGTTGAACGGCTGATGGCGCAGGAACGGCTGTCGCCCAAAGCGGCGACTATCCGGGCGATGAAGGAGATCACCGGCGCGATTGTCGGCATCACGCTGGTGCTGTCGGCCGTATTTATCCCGATGGCGTTCGCCAGCGGCTCGGTGGGGGTCATCTACCGGCAGTTTACCCTGTCGATGGCGGTATCGATCCTGTTCTCGGCGTTTCTGGCGCTGACGCTGACGCCCGCGCTGTGCGCCACGCTGCTGACGCCGGTTGCCGACGGTCATCATGAGAAACGCGGCTTTTTCGGCGGCTTTAACCGCCGCTTCGAACAGCTGACGCAGCATTACGCCGCCGGCACCCGCGCGCTGTTGCGCCGTTCCGGCAGCATGTTGCTGCTGTTTGCCGCGCTGACCGGCGCGCTGGCGTGGATCTTCCGGGAATTACCGTCCGACTTTCTGCCGGAAGAGGATCAGGGGTACTTCATGACCTCGATCCAGTTGCCGTCGGACGCCACCGAAGCGCGTACGCTGAACGTGGTCAAAAGCTACGAACAGCACATCGCCTCGCGCCCCGGCATCGCGTCCAACATGTCGATTCTCGGCTTCGGCTTCTCCGGCTCCGGCCCCAACGCGGCGATGGCATTCACCACGCTGAAAGACTGGTCGGCACGCGGCGGCGCCACCGCGCAGGGCGAAGTGGCACAGGCTCAGCAGGCGATGTCGCAGATTCGTGAAGGTACCGCCATGATACTGATGCCGCCCGCGATTGATGAACTGGGCACCTCATCGGGCTTTACCCTGCGCCTGCAGGACCGCGCCGGTCAGGGTTACAACGCGCTCAAGGCGGCGGAAGCCAGGCTGCTGACGCTGGCGGCGCAGAGCCACATTGTCGCCGGCGTCTACCCGGATGGCCTGCCGCCCGGCAGCACGGTGCGGCTGAATATCGATCGCCAAAAAGCGGAAGCGCTCGGCGTGTCGTTCAGTACGCTCAGCGATACGCTGTCCGCCGCCATCGGCTCACTGTACGTGAACGACTTCCCGAACGCCGGCCGCATGCAGCAGGTGATCATTCAGGCCGACGCGCCGGCGCGTATGCAACTGGACGATGTGCTCAGGCTGTATGTGCGCAACACCGCCGGCGGCATGGTAGCGCTGAAAGAAGTGGTGACGCCGGTCTGGAGCGACACCCCGCTGCAACTGACGCGCTATCAGGGTTTCCTGGCGGCCAGAATCTCCGGCAGCGCCGCGCCGGGCGTATCCAGCGGCAAGGCGATGGCGGAGATGGAACGGCTGGCGGCGCAGCTGCCGCCCGGCTTCACCGTGGAATGGACCGGGCAGTCGCTGCAGGAACGGCAATCCGCCGCGCAGGCGCCGATGTTGCTGCTGCTGTCGATGGTGGTGGTATTTCTGGTGCTGGCGGCGCTGTATGAAAGCTGGTCGATTCCGCTGTCGGTAATGCTGGTGGTGCCGCTGGGGCTGCTCGGCGCGGTGCTGGCGGTCATCCTGCGCGATATGCCGAACGATGTGTTCTTCAAGGTAGGGCTGATTACCGTCATCGGGCTGTCGGCCAAGAACGCCATCCTGATCGTCGAGTTCGCCAGACAGCTGCGCCAACAGGGGCATGAGCTGGTCGACGCCGCGGTGACGGCGGCGCGCCTGCGTCTGCGCCCGATCCTGATGACCTCGCTGGCGTTTGCGCTGGGGGTGGTGCCGCTGATGGTAGCGTCAGGCGCCAGCGCGGAAACCCAGCACGCCATCGGCACCGGCGTATTCGGCGGTATGGTCAGCGCCACCGTGCTGGCGGTGTTCTTCGTGCCGGTGTTCTTCGTGGCGGTCATGGGCGTGCAGGAACGCTACGACCGCTGGCGCAAAGCCCACCGGGCCATGAAAACGCCGACGGCGTCGGACGAAGGCTAATCCACAGCGGCGACGGTGGTCTGTCGGCACAACCGGCAGACCTCCACGTTGGCGATGACACGAAAAACGGGGCATCGGTTTTTCTCCCCCAACCGTATGCCCCACCGCGCTGACAAGGTGACGGAAAGAAATCATGCATAAAGAAACCATGCATAAAGAAATAACGGATAAACAACTATCAGGTAAAGCATGCACCGTTAAACATCATTTAATCTGCATAAATAATTCGGGCGGCAGGAAGGCAACAACGCGGCTTGCCGTGCCCCCATTAAAGCGCAAAGCTCATGGATGGACGCGGAATAAAACCAATACGCCTGCAACTTGAAGTATGACGGGTATATATTAATTTTATAAAGGATAACAACATGTCGCATAATACACGTTCCCCGCTTCGTCGAAATCATTTACGCTGTGATTCCTTTGCCCTGACGCTGAACTGAAAAAATCATGGATAAATTTTTTCGTCTGCCACGCTGGCTGTCCATTACCTGTGCCATCGCGTTCACCCTGCTCAGTTTTCTGCTCTATCAGAACTATTACAAAATACGGGAAGAGAAAGTCACTATTCCTACCCCGACGCAACCGCTGAACGCCATTCTGGCGATGCCGGCCACGCTGCCGCCCGGCCAAAAGCCGGGGGTGGTGATTTTCGTGCACGGCGACGGGCCGATTGAAGCGACCCACGGCGGTTTTTATCGCCCGATGTGGGAAGCGATCGCCAAAGCGGGCTACGCCAGCCTGTCGTGGAACAAACCCGGCGTTGGCGGCGCGCCGGGCAACTGGCTGCTGCAAAATATGGACGACCGCGCCAACGAGGTGATGGCCGCTATTCGCTGGGTGCAAGCCAACCCGCAACTGGACGGCACGCGCATCGGTTTGTGGGGCGCCAGCCAGGGCGGCTGGGTGTTGCCCAAGGTCGCGCGCCTCGACCCGGCGGTCTGTTTCATGATTGCCGTTTCCCCCGCCATCAACTGGCTACAGCAGGGGCAATACAACACCATCGCCAGCATGAAGGACCAGCACGCGTCCGCGCCGGCGATTGAACAGGCGGTATCGCGCAATGCGATCATTCTGCGTTATTTGCAGCAGGGAAAAACGCTGGCGCAATATCAGCAGGATATGCCGGGAAAAATTGATTTAACGCCGGATCGCTGGACGTTCATTCAGAAAAACTTTCAGGCCGACGCCACCGACGACCTGAAAAATATACACACCAACGTATTATTAATGCTGGGCGGCAAAGATATTAACGTGGACGTTAATAACACCCGCAACACTTATCAGGCGTTATTAACACGACCGGGACAGCTGACGGTAAAATATTACCCGCCGTCAACCCATAATATGGTCGACAAATCGGTAGAAGCGTCGCTGATAAAATCCTGGACGCTGGGATTATTTTTCCCGCGTCAGATTTTCACCGCCGGTTATCTCGCCGATCAAACCCGTTTTATTGCCGATACCCACTGCCCGCAATAATAAGGGCTGAGGCAATAAAGACTGAGGCGCAATAGCGCCTCAGATTGCTGACAAACCGCTTAAGTAAAAACGGATGACAAGGCCGGGTTGCCACTATCAATACCAGCGAAAAATACGCTTGCCGACCGCGAAGCTGACCAGCCCGATCGCCGACAGCACGGCGGCGGCCGGCAACACGGCGACCACACCCGCGCCTTCGATGAACACCCGGCGCATCATGTTCGCCAGCATGGTCAGCGGCAACAGGTCGATGAGAGCGGCGCCGGGAAAATTCTTGTAGCTGAAGAAAATGCCGGATACCAGCACCTGCACCAGAATGATCACTTCCAGCAAGCCGTTGGCTGTCTGCGCTTTTTTGGCGCGCGACGCCGCCAGCACCGCTATTCCCGAGAAACAGAGATTACCGGCCAGATTCAGCAGCAGGAACGCGCCAAACTGCCCCTGAATGCTGACATCGAAATAGATTTTGGCGAACCAGTAGATAATCAGGATCTCGATAAAATTGATAATGAAGCAGGATAGGATGTGCGCCAGCAGGAACATGGACGGACTCATCGGCGTGATGCACATCTGCCGCGTCACCCGCGTGATGCGTTTCTCCACCAGCGCCCAGCCGACGGCGATCAGACAAGTCTCCATGATGGCCATCGCCAGTAATCCCGGCACCAGAAAATCGATGTACCGCAAGCCGGGGGTATCCAGCACCGACAGATTCTGCGCCACCGCCTGGCCGAATGCCTGTTCCGATTCATTCAGCAGGTAGTAGGTCAGCATCGCTTCGCTATTCTGCGGATCGAGATAATACAGACGGCGTTGCGTCTGGTCCTTATCCGTCAGCGTTTCCACGATAATCTGAATATCGCCGCGCTTGAGCGCCAGAATGATGTCGTTGTAATCCTGATAGTAATTAACGGTGTACTTGATTTTGACCGTATTCTCCCGCTTCACCTCCGCCCGGTTGACGATCGAGGCGATTTCATGCGGTTTTTCCGCCAGCGTTTGCCCCCAGGCGCGGATCTGCGCCTGTTGCCCGGCATCCTTCGGCAACAGGATGCCGATATGCCGTTCCGGAATGTCCTGCATCGAGAACGACACCCCCAGCAGCCACACCAGCAGCAGTGGAAACCCGAACGACCAGAACAGAATCTGGGGTTCGCGGAAGTACTGCCGAAACTGCGTCAGCATCAACGAAAACAGTGCATTATTCATGGAACCCCCTGCCCGCCAGCGTCATGAAAAGGTCATCCAACGTTTTTTTCCGCACCACCAGTTCGATGATGTCGGTACGCGCTTCGCTCGCTATCGCCAGTAAATCGCCGAGAAACTGGGTGGCGTTAAAGGTCAGCAAATTGATGCGATGCGTCGTGGCGTCATAGTGGTAACGCAGCACTTTGGGGTGCTGATGCAACGTCTGTAAGCGTTCCGGATGCGAGGCCCGGCATTCAATCACCTCACCCACGCAGTGTTTCCTGAGCAGTTCGTCCATAGTGCCGTGGGTGAGAATCTCCCCCTGATTCATGATGCAAATGCGGTCGCACAGGTATTCCGCTTCCTCCATGTAATGCGTGGTCAGAATCATGGTGGCGTTATTCTCTTTGTTCAGTTTTCGCAAAATATCCCAGGTATCATGGCGAATACGCGGGTCCAACCCGGTGGTCGGTTCGTCCAGGATCATGATTTCCGGTTCATTGAGAATGGCGACCCCCAGCGCCAGCCGCTGGCGCTCGCCGCCGGACAGCCCTTCCACATAAGTTTTACGTTTTGCCGTCAGTTCCACCATTTCCATCACCTCTTTCATGCGCTGGCGGGAACAACGGTAAAAACTGGCGAACAGCGACAGGGTTTCTTCCACTTTCAGCTTGTTGATGAACAGGGTTTCCTGCAGTACGCCGCTCAGGCGGTGGCGCAGCCAGTCTTTGTCCCTGCTCCAGCTCTTGCCCAAAATCCTGACCTTGCCGCTGTCCGGCTGTTTCAACCCTTCAAGAATTTCCACCAGCGTGGTTTTGCCCGCGCCATTCGGCCCCAGCAGGCCGAGAAACTCGCCGCGGTAGACATCCAGCGAAACCCCCTTTAGCGCCTGATGGTCCTTGTAGGTTTTCACCACCTGATCAAACTCGATCACTTTCTCTTTCTGTTTCATATCCATTGAATGTCCGGCTCATTTAACCAAGGGAAGAGAGCTGTTGACGGAGCAACTGTAAAAAACGATCCATGCCGTCCTGATTAAAACAGCAGCACGTGATGTGCAGTTTTAACTGCCGGTCGGCCCCGCGGGTAATGTAGATATTGATGGTGTCGCTTTCCCAGCGGGTGGCGATGTCGGCGTCGGTAAAATAGTCCGACTCCCGGCAGTGGCGGATAGCCAGGGTTGCCGACTGCGCCTGCGGCGCGTCGGTCTTGAAGGCATCCTGCAACACGTTGATGTTGATCAGCGGGTCGGCCACGCCTTTGGCCCGCCACGCCGGATCGCGCGCCCACCACCAGCGGGGCGGTTTGGGCTCCATGAACAGGAAATCCGCCAGAAAGCGCGGATAGAGCCGGGCCTTGCGGGCGATGCCGCAATAAAGACGGCTCAACCATTCGATGCCGGTCACCAAAAAGCGGGGGCTGTGCGACCAGCGCTGGCGGGCCAGAATGCCGATCGGCAGGCTCCACGAGTGCATATGCTCATAGGCTTGCAGCACATTCTGCCGCACCTGCTCCAGCAGAGCGGCGAGATCCGGCTGGCGGCTAAAATCCATCGGCACCGGCATGGCGCGCAGCTGCGGCGCCATCAATGTCTCGGACCCCGGCTGATTGCGCCCTTCCAGCACCGAATTGAGGGCAAAACGCGACTCGCCGCTCAACTGATTCACCACCTGCCCGACGATCGCCAGCAACACCATCTGCACGCTCATGCGGTGCTGGCGCGCCAGCTGCTTTATGCGTTCCATATCGCTGTCTGCCAGCGGGATATCGCACTGGTGATCGATCAATTCCCGCTGGTTGATCAACGACAGCGGAAAGTGGGCGTAGCGATAGCCCGCCAGATGCTGACGCCAGAACGCCAGCTCGGCCTGCAGCGCCTCGTCGCTTTGCACACGCTCCTGCGCCACCCACTGCTCAATCGGCGTCGCGTCCTGATTATCGTGCGGGGTGCGGCCGGCGTTCAGCGCCGAGTAAACCTGCCATAATTGCTGCTCAAACAGGTGAAAGGCGCCGCCATCGGCAATGATGTGCGGCATACTCAGCAGCAACAGGTAGCGTTGCGGCTGCAACTGGAACAGTTGCGCCCGCAGATGGGGCGGCTTGTCCAGCGCGAACGGCTGCGCCATAAACCTTGCCGAAATGTCTGAAACACGCCGACGGCGTTCCTCTTCGCCGCACCCATCCAGCTTGATCACCGACAGGTCAAAACCGTGGAACGCCCGGCATTGTTGCACCGGCGTCCAGTGGCTGAAGGCCATACGCAAACTGCTGTGACGGTGGATCAGGCAGTTCAGCGCTTTTTCCAGCAGTTCCGGCTGCAGGTCGCCTTCAATCAGAATACCGGACTGATTGTTGGCGGTGTCCCCCAGCGTCATCGCCACAAACCAGAAGCAGTGCTGGGCATACACCAGCGGCACCGCCGCCCCTGAGGCCGCCGCGTTCACGACATGCTCCGATGACGCCGAAAACGAATTCAGGCTACTCATACGCTCGCCTCCAGCGCCGGTTGGGCCGGTTCCTGACGCAATCGCGCCTGCCCGGCCAGTTTGGCGATGGTGGGATAGTCATAGATAAAGCCCACCGGGAACGCCACCTTCAGCTGTTGCTTGATCTGGGCGATGATTTGCACCGCCATCAGCGAATGGCCGTTCAGTTCGAAGAAGTCATCGTCAACGCCAATCGGCCCCAGCCCCATTTTTTCCTGCCAGATGCGGGCAATGGTCTGCTCGATGTGGTCACGGGGCGCCAGATAGGCGTTGCTGAGCGGCGGACGCGGGTACAGGCTGGTTTCCTGCCCGGTTTCCTCCGCCGGCGCGTCGTCCTCAGCCGGGGTATCGGCGTCAGGCAGCGGCAGCCCGCGCGTCGATATCACATACTGCGGCGCCTGACGAACCAGCAGCCGGGCCAGCAGTTCGCAGCCCTCTTGCGGCCGGATGCCGTGACGGATCACGGCCTCGGTGTCGCCGCTGTTCCATTTTTTCAGGCTGTCCACCGCCATCCCGACTTCCTGCCAGGAGTCCCAGCCGATGGAAAGGTAACGGGTGTTCGTCCTGCGACGACTGCGGGCGGTGGCCCAGGCATCCTGATAGGCGTTGGCGGAACAGTAGGCGACCTGGCCCATCGGGCCGACCGCCGCCGCCAGCGACGAACACTGCACAAAAAAATCGAGCGGGCGGCGCTGGAAGTAGCGCTCCAGCACCAGCGTGCCCCACACCTTGGCCTTGAACACCGCCAGCGAATCCGCCGGGGTACGCTGCTGAATCAGGCGGCCATCCGCCACCCCGGCGCAGTGAAACACACCATGAATCGCGCCGTGGGCATGAGTGACCGCTTTCAGCGCCTGGGTCACCTGACGGGCGTTACCCAGATCGGCGGCGATCACCGTTACCGTGCCGCCCAACTGCTGAATTTTCTGTAGCTGCCTGATTTTCAGCGATTTCTCATTACTGTCGTCGTGTTCGTCCAGCCATTGCTGCCAGCGCGACTGTGGCGGTACGTCGCCGCGCCCCAGCAGGATGACGTGCGCCCGGTAGTGCTGCGCCAGCCACTGCGCCACCGTCATGCCGATGCCGCCGAAACCGCCGGTCAGCAGATAACGGCCGTGAGTCAGCACCGGCAGTTGCGCCTCGTCCGCCGGTTCGGCCACCACCTGCTCCAGACTCGGGATATAGCGGACCCCGCCTCGCAACGCGACAAACTGCTCGTCGCCCGGCGCGCCCAGCTCCGCCAGCAACGGCGCCAGATTGCGGTCAAATGCCGGCGCAAACAGCACGCGCGACGGCGCATCGATGTCGATGCTGCGGCACACCACTTGCTCGAACTCTTTTTCCAGCACCCGGCAAGGCCCCACCAGCAGCGAACGCGCCGGGTCGCAACGATCCGTCGGCGTCACCGCATGCAGCCCATTGGACACCACATGCAGCAACAGCGGCGTCTGGCGCTCGGCGCCGGCAAACTGGCGAGCAATGCTCAGCAGGGTTTCGTAGTGACCGATGGCGGTATGCACCGGCAACGTCCGGCGCGACACCGGCCAGCACAGGATCAGGTGATCCAGCGGGAATTTCTGCTTCTCCAGCGAGGACGCCAGCGCCGCCAAATCCTGCGGCGCGTTGGGTTCGATCACCCAATTCAGCGGATTTTTACGGCTAAAGCGTTTGCCCGCCGTTACCCGGCACACCCGCGCGCCCTGCTGTTCCAGTTGCCCGGCCAGCCGTTCCGCCATCCCGGTTTTATCCATGAACAGCACGATGCCGCGACCGCGCCAGGTCACGCGCGGCGCGGCGTTGAGCGGTTTCTGATGCCAGCAAGGCTGGCTGGCCCACTGCTCCAGCGGCAGGCGCTGACCGGCCGGAGCGGCCTGCGACGACAGCGTTGTCGCCGGTGCGGCAAGCCGGGACAGATCGTACACCTGACGCTGGAAGGCATAGCCCGGCAACGGGATACGGCAACGGGACTGGTGGCGGTAGAACGCGCGCCAGTCCGGCTTGACGTCCCACTGCCACAGTTGCCCCAGCGCGCTCAGCAACTGGCGATAATCGTTCTCGCGGTGGCGAAAATCGGGCTGCATGCCCAGCACGCGGCTATCCGAGCGCTCGCCGTCCAGTTGCAGCATCGCCAGTCCGGTCAGCGCCTTGCCGGGGCCGACTTCCAGTAGCAGCGACGGGCTGTAACCCAGCAGGCTGGCGATCCCTTCGCTGAAGGCGACCGGTTCGCGCAGCTGGCGCACCCAGTAATCCGGGTCGGTCGCCTGCTCATCGCTCACCCAGTCGCCCGTCAGGCAGGAGATAAACGGCAGCTGCGGCGCCTGCAGGGTCACGCTGTCGAATGCGCGCCGGAATGCTTCCAGACAGCCGTCCATCATCGGGCTGTGGAAGGCGTGGGAGGTATGCAGCCGTTTGGTTTCAACCCCGTGCGCTTCCATGCGCTGCGCCATGCGGTCGATAGCCTCGGCCGGGCCGGACACCACGCAAAACCCCGGCGCATTGCTGGCCGCAAGCGTTACGCCGTCAATCAGCGCCTCACGCGCCTGCGCCGCCGGCATCGAGAGCGCCAGCATCGTGCCGGGCGGCATGGCGTTCATCAGTTCGCCGCGACGGCTCACCAGCGTCAGCGCATCCTCCAGGCTAAACACCCCGGCCAGACACGCCGCCACGTATTCGCCGATACTGTGCCCGATGCAGGCGGTCGGCACGATCCCCCAGTCCATCAACTGGCGACTCAGGGCGTATTCGACGACGAACAGCGCCGGTTGGGTAAAGCGGGTCTGGTACAGCGGTGAACCCTGGTCCTGCACGTCGGCCTCAAACAACAACGGGCGAATATCCAGCCCCAGCAACGGATGCAGCAAGGCAGCGCAGCGGTCCACCGTTTCACGGAATACCGGCGCCTGCTGATAAACCCCAGCCATCATGCCGGGGTACTGCGAACCCTGCCCGCTGAACATGAACACCAACGCCTTTTTCTCTTTGCCGACCTTAACCGTTGCCGGGCTGGCCTGCACCAGCAGCGACAGCGCCTGCTCACGGCCTTCCACCGCCAGACTGTAGCGATAAGGCAGATCGCTACGCCCCTGCTGGAGCGTATAAGCGGCATCGGCCAGCGATGCCTGCGGCGTGGAGGCGAACCAGTAATGAAAACGGGCGATGTTGTCGCGCAATGCGGTCGGCGTATGGCCGGAAAAGCATAGCAATTGCGTCTGCGGCGCGGGCCCGGACGAACCGACAAAGCGCGACTCCTCCAGAATGACGTGGGCGTTGGTGCCGCCGATGCCGAACGCGCTCACCCCGGCGCGGCGCACCTCGTCGCTATGCCAGTCTTTGCCTTCGGTCGGGATATAGAACTGGGTGCCGTCCAGCACGACTTCCGGGTTAAGACGGGTAAAGCTGATGGCGGGCGGAATATAGCCGTAGCGCAGCATCTGCGCCGCCTTGATGACCCCGGTCACGCCCGCCGCCGAATCGAGATGGCCGATATTGGCTTTCACCGACGCCACCGCGCAGCTTTGCGGCACCGGGTGGTCAATCTGGTACGCCTCCTTGAGCGCCTTGACCTCGATCGGGTCGCCCAGATGGGTGCCGGTGCCATGCGCCTCGATATAGCCGATGCTGCTGGCCGGCACGTCCGCCGCCAGCAGCGCCCGTTGCAGGGCATCCACCTGCCCGGCCACCGACGGCGCGCTGAAACCCAGCTTACGCGAACCGTCGTTGCTGATGGCCGAACCTTTGATGATCGCCGTAATGGTGTCTCCGCTATCCAGCGCATCCTGCAACCGCTTGATAACCACCGTCGCCGCGCCATCGCCGCCAATCATGCCGCTGGCGTCGGCGTCGAACGGGCGGCAATGACCGTCGTGCGACAGGATTCCGCTGTCGCCGAACCGGTAGCCGCCTTTATCCGGCATGCCGATATGCACCCCTCCCGCCAGCGCCATATCGCATTCGCCCATCAGCAACGCCTGACACGCGAAGTGCAGCGACACCAGCGAGCTGGCGCAGGCCGCGCCGATGGTCATCGTCGGGCCGTGCAGATTCAGCTTGTACGCCACGCGGGTGGAGACAAAATCGCGGTTGTTGCCGTTTTGCAGATCCGACAACGACACACGGCGCAGCACGTCAGGCCGGTCCAGCAGGCAATGGATCAGGTAACTGCTCTCGGCGCTGCTGGCATAGACGCCGATTTGCCCGTCGAACTTGTCCGGCGCGTAACCGGCGTTTTCCAGCGCATGCCAGCACACTTCCAGAAATACCCGCTGTTGCGGGTCAATCGCTTCCGCTTCCCGCGGCGAATAGCCAAAAAACGCCGCATCAAACGCGCAGGGTTGCGCCAGGTCCGCCGCCCGCGCCAGATAATCCTCCTGCTGACGCAGCGCCGCAGGAACGGCGGCGGCGTCCAGCTCGTCATCGCTCAGGGTGCGGATCGACTCCACCCCCTCCACCAGATTCCGCCAGAATTGCGCCACATCGTCAGCGCCGGGGAATACCCCGGCCATACCGATAATCGCCAGTTCATAACCGTGGGTTGATTGCACCATCTCCATTTACCCCATGCTCCTTTTGGCCTGCAACGCGGACAAACGACGCCGTCCTTCCTGAATACTGCTTTCCACCTGCTGGCGATCGCGCGTTTGCGCCGCCTTGTTGCCCCGGATGTGCTGCACCAGTTGTTCGATGGTGGTGAAGTTCAGCAGGTCCAGCACGCTCAGTTGCGGGAAGCCGATGGCTACCAGCTTGAGGTGCACCCGCGCCAGCAGCAGCGAGTCGCCGCCCAGATCAAAGAAGTTCTCCTGCTGATCCGGCAGCGGGATGGACAGCACCTCCGCCCACACCGCCTGAATCGTCCCGACCAGCGGGTCGCTCTGCGGTTTCAGGGTGACGGGCGCCTGCAGGCTCTGTTTCAGGCTCGTCACGTCCAGCTTGCCGTTCATGGTCAGCGGCAGCGAATCGACAAAGCTAAACCGGCCCGGCACCATGTAACGCGGCAGACGCTCCAGCAGGAAGGTACGCAGCGCGTGGCTGTCGGGCTGGCTGTCCGCCAGTCGAACCACACAGGCGACGATTTGCTTTTTGGGTCCATCGCTCACCACCACGGCGGCGGCGCGTTCGATGCCGGGGTGCTGGCACAGCACCGACTCGATTTCCCCCAGTTCGATGCGATAACCGCGGATCTTGTTCTGGTTATCCAGACGACCGAGGTATTCGATGTTGCCGTCTTCAAGCCAGCGGCCGCGATCGCCGGTTTTGTACAGGCGACGGCCGGGTTGCTGCGGATGCGCCACAAACAACCGGTCGTACAGTTCGCGCTGATTGAGGTAGTCGAGCGCCAGACCATCGCCGCCGATGTACAGTTCGCCCGGCGTGCCCACCGGCACCGGCTGCATGAAGCGGTCCAGAATCAGCACCTCGTTGCCGGGGTTGGGGCGACCGATAGGAATGCCCTGCGCGTCGTTCACCGCGTCGGCCCGGTAGCGATAGCAGGTGGTGAAGGTGGTGTTTTCCGTCGGACCGTAGCCGTTCACCAGCTCCAGCTGCGGGTACAGCGCCTGGATGCGCGCCGCGTGGCTGGCGGACATCGCCTCGCCGCCGCTGAGCAACTGCCTGACGCCCTGCAACGCCTGCGGTTGTTCATCCACCAACAGGTTGAACAGCGACGTCGTCAGGAACAGGCATTCCACCTCGTGCTGCTGAATCAACTGCGATAACCGGGGAATGTCCACGCCGTCATGCGGGTAGATGACGATGGCGCCGCCGTTGAGCAATGGCCCCCACATCTCCAGCGTAGAGGCGTCGAAACTCACCGCCGCCAGCATCAGAAAACGCTGGTACGGCTCCAGCTCGACATAATCCACTTCCCTGACCAGCCGCAGAATGCCGCGCTGACCAATCAGCACCCCTTTCGCCTTGCCGGTGGAGCCGGAGGTGTACATCACGTAGGCAGGCAGCGCGTTATCCGCCGAAACCGGCAGCGCGGTGTGCGGCATCGACAGCCAGGGACCCTGTTCCCCAAGATACAGCACCGGCACCGGCGTCTGCTGCACCTGCGCCTCGTCGCCCTGGCGGGCCAGCATCAGTACGCAGTTGGCGTCCTGCAGTTGTTCATGACGCCGGGCGAGCGGGTCTTCCTTGTTAAGCGGCACGTACACCGCCTCCAGCTTGGTCAGCGCCAGAATCGCCGCCACCAGCTCGATGCTGCGCCCCAGCCACAGCCCGACGCGATCGCCTTTTTTCACCCCCTGCCGCGCCAGCCAGTGCGCCAGTTGCGTGGTGTGGCCGTCCAGTTGGCGGTAGCTCAGCCGCCGCTCGTCCAGAATCACCGCGGTGGCATCCGGTTGACGCGCCACCTGTTCGGCGAACAGCGCCGCCAGCGTATCCGTTCCCTGATAGCCCGGTTTGCCGTGGCTGAACGCCGCCACCTGCGCCCGTTGCGCATCGGTCAGGAACGACTGACGCGTATGAATGGCCTGCTCGTCGCTCACCATCGCCCGGAACACCGCCCGGTAGCAATCCGCCATATGCCGTACCTGTTCATGGCTGAGCAGGTTTTCGTTGTAGTCCAACTGGATGGAGACCTGATTACTGACCAGCGACGAGGTGAGCGTGTAGTGCTGGAAATGCACATTGAGCGCAAAGTGGGTGCCTTCGTGCACCGCATCGCTATTGAGGTTACTGGCGACTTCAAACCCCAGCTCCGGCAACAGGCGTTCGTAGACATGGAAATCCATGTAGTTGAACAGCACTTCGTCCAGCAGCGGCTGCGGGCCGAATTGCCGCTGGATGTCCGCCAGCGGGAAACTGCGGTACGGCATCATGCCGCTCTCGTTGGCGAAAGTCTGACGGATCAATTCCCCCCAGCTGTTCTCGGTTAATTGCTGCCGGAACGGCAGGATGTTGAGGAACAGGCCGTAGAGTTGGTCGCCGCCTTTGGCCTCCGGACGGCCGTTGGTGGGGATACCGGTCAACACGTCGTTTTCGCCGCTGAACAGGCTCATCACCTTGAGGTGAGCGCTCAGCAACACGCTTTTCATCGGTACCGCCAGGTTGGCCATCAACCGGCGGATGCCTTTATAGACCTCCGCGTCCAGCGTCAGCGATATCGAGCGCAGGCGCGGCGGTATGTCCGCGTACCCCTGAGCGCCCGCCTTACGCGGCAGTTTCAGCAAGGTGCAGTCCGCCAGCTTCTCTTGCCACCACTGCTGTTGGAGCGGGTCGTTGATCAGCCGTTGTTCCTGAGCGATGAAATCGCGGTATTCGATGCCGGTTTTCGCGTCCGGCAGCCAGTCTTTGACGCCGGTCAGCGCCGCATAGCGGTTAAAAATCTCGACAATCAGCGAATGGTAGCTCCAGCCGTCGTACACCGGGTGACACTCGGTGAGCGTGAACTGAAAACTGGTGTCGTCGCGCAGGTAGATGAAGAAACGCAGCAACGTGGGGTTGAGCAGGTCGAACGGCGTGACCCGCTCCGACTCCAGCAACGCCTTGATGCGGGCTTCCTGTTCGTCGGCGCTGAGGTGGCGCAAATCTTCAAACACGATCGGCAGTTCGGCATGCCGCAGCACCAGTTGCAGCGGCTGGCTGTAGTTTTCCAGATCGAACGCGGTGCGCAACACGTCATGACGCGCCACCGCTTCCTGCACCGACTGACGGAACGCCTGCTGATCGAACGGCCGCGACAGCCGCAGATGCGAGGTGCCGGTGCAGTGGTAGACGTTGGCGTCCGGCGTCAGTTGCATGTGGTAGAACATCCCCGCCTGCATACGGCTCAGCGGATAGGCGTCCACCACCTCATCCGGCAACCGCGCCCGATCCTGCGCCGAAATCAGGCTGAACGGCTCGGTGCGCGCTACGCCGCCGCGCTGCCCGGACAGCGTTTGCTCAATCAGCGTCGCCAGTTCGGCGATGGTCTGATGCTGGAACAGGTCCACCAGCGACAGGTTCCAGTCCAGATCGTTGGCGCGCCCCACCAGTTGCACCCCGCGCAGCGAGTCGCCCCCCAGCGCGAAGAAATTGTCATGCACGCCGATGGCGTCGAGTTGCAGCGCCTGACGCCACAGATCGACCAACCGACGCTCCACCTCGGTGCGCGCCGCCACGAATTCGCTGGCGAGCTGCGGCCGGTCCTGTTGCAGCGCCAGCAGCGCCGCCCGGTCGATTTTACCGTTGGTGGTCAACGGCAGCGTCTCCAGGAAGTGAAACACCGACGGCAGCATGTAATCCGGCAGCGTTTCCTTCAATCCGGCGCGCAGCATTTCCGTGGTGCACGACTCGTCACTGACCACGTACGCCGCCAGCCGGGTCTGCTGCTGTTCGTCGCGCTGCGCCAGCACAATGGCCTGCTCCACCTGCGGCAGCCGTTTGAGGGTGGTTTCGATTTCGCCCAGCTCGATACGAAAACCACGAATCTTCACCTGATGGTCGCTACGACCGAGGTATTCCAGCGAGCCGTCGGCATGGAAGCGGGCCAGATCGCCGCTGCGGTAGACCCGCTCGCCGCGTTGGTGCTGTGGTAATGGATCTTGAGACAACGAGTCTGGCGGGAAAATATCCCGCAGCGGGATAAAGCGCTCCGCGGTCAGCTCCGGCCGGTGCAGATAGCCTCTGGCCACCCCGGCGCCGCCCACGTACATTTCGCCAATCGCGCCGAGCGGCACCAGGTTCCGCTGAGCGTCCAGCAGATAGATGCGCAGGTCATCCAGCGCCACGCCGATCGGGCTTTTGCCGCCCTGTTGCGCATCGGTCTGGGTAATTTTGCGCCAGGTGACGTGCACCGTGGTTTCGGTGATGCCGTACATGTTGATGATTTCAGGCTGGTCATCGCCGTATTTGTCGAACCACGCCCGCAGCGACGCCGGCTCCAGCGCCTCGCCCCCCAACACGATGTAGCGCAGGCTATCGCATCGTCCCGGCGCCTGGCTATCGGCGGCGATCAGTTGATAGAGCGCGGACGGTGTTTGGTTGAGCACCGTGACGCGCTCATCGTCCAGCCACTGGCGAAAACGCGCCGGCGTGCGGGTCACCCAATAGGGCACCACGCTCAGCCGGGCGCCATACAACAGGGCGCCCCAGATTTCCCACACCGAAAAGTCGAACGCGCAGGAGTGAAATAACGTCCACACATCCGCTTCGCTGAACTGGAAATGGCGTTCGCTGGCGCTGAACAGCCGCAGCACGTTTGCGTGCGGGATCTCCACCCCTTTCGGATTGCCGGTAGAGCCGGAGGTGTAAATGATATACGCCAGGTCGTCCGGCGTGACGGCGACCTCCGGGTTGGTTTCCGGCATGGTGGCAATCAGCCCGGCTTCGTTGTCGAGGCTGATGAAATCGGCGTCGCTCCCGGCGAACAGATGGCGGAACGGCTCGCCGCCAATTACCCAGTTCAGCCCGGCGTCCTGCACGTAGTAATGAATACGCGCCTGAGCGTGGCTGCTGTCGATCGGCACGTAGGTCATGCCAGCCTTGAGGATGGCCAGAATCGCCACCAGCGTGTTGTCGTCCCTTTCCAGACAGAGGCCGACCCGCGACGGATGCTCCCCCGGCTGCGCTTTCATCTTCAGCAGATAGTGGGCCAGTTGGTTGGCGCGCTGGTTAAGTTGCCGGTAACTGACGCGCAAACCGTTTTCGCCGCTGAGCGCCACCGCCTGCGGGCGGCGCGCCGCCTGCCGTTCAAACTGCTGATGCAGCGTGGCGGTGACCGGGTGGCGCTCGCGCTCGCGCTGCCAGTCATTCAACAACAGCGCCTTTTCCTCCGGCGTCACGCACTGGTAGGCGCGCAGTGGCGCCTCGGGCTGCGCGACGATCTCCGACAGCAGGAACATGAAATTACGACTGAGACGCGCGATGGTGTCGTCGTCAAACAGGTCGGTGCTGTACTCGAAGGTGCCCAGCAGTTCATCGCCCTGTTTTTCCATCGATAACGTCAGATCGTATTTGGCATGCTCGCCCAGCGTTACCCGCGGCTGACTGTCGATGCCGTCAAACCGCCACTGGCTTTGCTCGTATTCGTCAAACGAGAACATGATCTGAAACAACGGCGAATAGCTGAGGTCGCGCGGCGGGTTGATCGCCTCCACCAGTCGGTCGAAGCTCACCTGCTGGTGCTCCAGCCCGGCCAGCACCGTCTCGAAAACCTGCTGCTGCAACTGGTCGAAACGCTGCTCCCGGTCAAGGTCAATGCGGTAGACCAGCGTATTGACGAAAAAGCCCACCACGTTTTCCAGCGCCAGTTGGCCGCGACCGGCCACCGGCGTACCGACAGCCAGATCGGTCTGGCCGCTGTAGCGGTGCAGCAGCAGATAAAATGCGCTGAGCAGGGTGGAATAGAGCGTGTTGTTGCGCTGCCGCGCCAGCTGCGCCAGTTTCCGGCTCAGCTCCCCAGGCAGACGAAAGCCGAGGGTTTTGCCGCGGGTGCTGATGCGCGCCGGGCGGGCGTGGTCGGTGGGAAAGGCAATCGGCTCAATGCCGCGCAGCCGTTCCGTCCACCAGCGCAGCGACTGTCGATAGCTCTCCTGCGCCATCTCCTCCTGTTGCCAGGCGGTGTAATCGATGTACTGGATATCCAGCTCCGGGCGGGTCAGGGCCTCGCCGCGGCGGGCGGCGTTGTAGCCTTCCGCCAGCTCCCGGCTGATGATGCCCGCCGACCAACCGTCGGAGATGATGTGGTGCAGCACCATCAGCAACAGATAGCGCTGTTCGCCGCAATCAAACAGCGTAAAGCGCGCCAGCGGCCCCTGATGCAGGTCGATATTCTTGTCCCGCTCGGCGGCCACCCGCTGTTGCTGCTGCGCGTCATCGCAATCCGACACGTCCACCCAGTCGACCGGCAGCGCGCAGTGCTGATGGCAACGCTGCCACAAGACGTCCTGTTCAAAGGCGAAATCGGTGCGGAATGACTCATGGCGCGCCGCCAGCCAGTCGACCGATTGCTGTAGCGCCGCCCGGTCCAGCGGCCCGTTCAATTCCAGCAAGGTCGGAATATGGTAGTTGGCCGATTGCGGTTCCAGTTGTTGCAGTAACCATAATCTCTTCTGCGCCAAAGATGCAGGGTGTTGAAAAAAGGTCTCTTGCATGTTTTGCCTCCGTGCTTCTTTGTTTACACCGCGGTGGATGAGGAATCTGAGCGCCGCACGCGGGCGACGCGTTTAATAGCCGAGGTCACCGTTCCCGGTGCGGTATCGGCCGCGTTAATTTTTTCAGCCAGTTGCTGAATGGTCTGGTACTGGAGCAGGTCGGTCAGCGAAACCCGCAGCGCCAGCTGTTGCTCAATACGGGCGGCAATACGCAACGCATGCAGCGAATGGCCGCCCAGCGCAAAGAAGTTCTGATCGCAACCGATGCGGTCGTGTTTCAGCACCTCGCGCCAGATATCGCGCAGCGAGTGCTCCAGCGGGGTTTGCGGCGCCGCGCCCTCGCTCTGCGTATCCAACTGCGGCGCCGGCAGCGCACGATAGTCCACCTTCCCGTTGGCGGTTTGCGGCATCGTCGCCAGCACCTGGATAGAACCGGGCACCATGTGGGTCGGCAAGCGGCTCGCCAGGAACTGACGCAATGCCGGTTCGTCGACCTCCGCGCCCTCGCGCAACGCTACCCACGCCGCCAGCGCCTCCCGCTGCGGCAGGTACTGCACGGCGCTGAGCATCACCTGCGGGTGCAGCAACAGCTGCGCCTCGATTTCGCCCGGCTCGATGCGGTAGCCGCGCAGCTTGATCTGTCGATCGCAGCGACCCAGATAGTGCAGCGTGCCGGCGGTATCGGCGCAGACGCGGTCGCCGGTGCGGTAAAACCGCGCCCGCCCGTTCGGCGTGGTCAGTTCCAGAAACCGCTCATCGGTCAGCGAGGCGCGATTCCAGTAGCCGCGCGCCACCCCGGCGCCGCCGATATACAGCTCCCCGGCCGCGCCCTGCGGCACCGGTTGCTGCTGCTCGTCCAGAATCAGCAGTTGGGTGTTGCCGATGGGCAGACCAATCGCCACGCTGCCGCCGTGCTGTAGCTCCCGCGCCGTGACGCGGTGTACGCAGCAGCCCACCACGGTTTCCGTCGGGCCGTACTCGTTGAAAATAGGGCTGTCGGGCGCATCATCGAGCCAACGCCGCACCGCCGCGCTGTTCAGCGCCTCGCCGCCGACCACCAGCGCCGACACGCGACGCTTGTCGTCCGCCGTCAGCTGGTTTTCCAGCAGGTTGAGGTGCACCGGCGTGATTTTGAGCAGCACCCGTTCGCCGCTGGCGCGGATCGCCTGCTGTAGCGCGGCGATGTCGCCATCCTCGCGGATGATGTGGATGCAGCCGCCGGCCAGCAACGGCAGGTACAGGCTGGTGAGGGTGGCGTCAAAACTGATGGAGGAATGGAACAGACTGTCGGTGTCCGCATCAATCCGATAGCGCGCTATCGCGTCCTGCAGATAGTTGCCCAGGCTGGCATGGTCGATCATCACCCCCTTCGGCGTACCGGTAGAGCCGGAGGTGTAGATGATGTAGGCCAGCGTATCGGCCGGCGATTCGCCGGGCAGCGTCACCGCCATCTCATCGGCGCACGGGCACTGCGCCGCGTCCAGTACCGTTATCGATGCCGGCGGCGTCAGGCGTGCGCGCAGCGTGGCGTCGGTGATCAGCGCCCGGCCATCGCAATCCTGCAACAGCCAGTTGACGCGCTCGTCCGGCCACTGGCTATCCACCGGGATGTAGCACGCGCCCAGCCGGTTTACCGCCAGAATGGCGCTCAGGTAGTCGATGCTGCGCGGCAGCCAGACCACCACGCGATCGCCGGCGCGCACCCCGGCGTGATGCAGCCGCATCGCCAGCTGTTCGGCGCGTTGGCGCAACTGCCGGTAGTTCAGTTGCGTTTCGCCATCCACAACCGCGATGGCATACGGCGCGTACTGCACCTGTTCGACAAACCGCGCATAGACATTCGATGCGCCGACATGCTGGGCTGGGCCTTGCCACTGGCTCAGCAACCGGGCGCGTTGCGCGTCGGTCAACGCCGACACCTCGGCAAGCGTGGCGGCGGCGTCAAGCTGCGTCAGGATACGCAGCAACCCCTCCGCCAGTTGCCGCACGGTGGTTTCTTCGTACAGACCGTCGTCATACACCAGTTGGCCGTGCAGGCGCTCATGCAGCGACGCCACCAGCGTCAGCGCATAGTTGGTGCTTTCATGCGCGTCGGCAAACCGGAACAGCCGGGCTTCCTGCTCGCCCGCGCCGGGGTAGTTTTCGAACACCAGCAGCGTATCGAACAGGGCGTCGCTGCTGTTCAGGCCGGCGGCGGACTTGATATCCGTCAGCGCCACATCGCCATGACGCTCGTTCTGACGCTGTTGCTGCTGCACGTCACGCAGCCAGTCGCTGACCGGCCGGTCGGCGGGCAAGTCAATCACGGTGGGCACGGTATTGATCAGCAATCCGGCCATCTGATCCATGCCTGCCAGCGCGGCGTGACGCCCGGAGATGGTCATGCCGAACAAGACCGTTTCACCGCCGACGCAGGCCTGCAACAAGCGCGCCCAGGCGCCCTGCACCAGCGTGCTGACAGTAAGCTGTTCGCGCCGGGCGAAGTCCGACAGCCGCCGCGTGGTTGCTTCGTCCAGCGTGAACGGCAGCACCTGCTTGCGTTCGCTGGCCTGCCGCAGCGGCAGACCGAGCGGCAGCGGCGTGCGGCTCATCCGCCGGGCTTGCGTCTCCCAGTAAGCATCCCGTTGCGGATTGCGCTGACGGATCTGCCGCACATAGCGACGGAATGAGGGCGGCGGCGGCAATACCGCGTCCGGGTTGTCCCAGCAGCGGGCCACTGCGTCCATCACCACCCGGACTGACCAGCCATCCAGAATGGCGTGATGATGACTGACCAGCAGTTGCTGGCCTGCCTGTCCGATGTCGATCAGCGTCAGACGCAGCAACGGCCCCTGTTGCAGGTCGAAACGGCGAGCGCGGTCGGCGTCCAGCACCTGCCGGCGGGCATCCGCACGGTTGAGCATCACCGTGTTCCAGTCCATCGGCAGATGACGGCGCACCACCTGCAACGGCTCGCTGCCGCTGTGCAGTTCAAACGTGGTGCGCAGCGCCGGGTAGTGCTGTATGACCCGTTGCCAGGCCTGCCGCAGCGCGGCGATATCCGCGCCGGCCGGCAGATCGAAACAGATCTGCTCATGGTAGGCATCGCTGGTCAGCGAGTGGAACAGCATCCCCTCCTGCATCGGCGTCAGCGGATAGATATCCTCAATGTCGCCGATGCGTTGCTGCAACGTATCCAGCGCGTCGGCGCTCAGCTCCGCCAGCGGGAAATCCGACGGCGTCCAATGGGTTGCGGTTTGCTGCCGGCAGTGCTGCGACAATTGCCGCACCCAGGTCAGCATCCGCTCGGCCAGTTGCCGGATGGTCGCGTCCCGATAGCACTGGCTGTTCCACGTCCACTCCAGATGCAGCTTGCCGTCCAGCACGTAGCTGTCGACCTCCAGCGGCCAGACCCGCGGGCTGTGCGGCGCATAGCGATTCGCCAAATCGAGCCGCGCTTCCCCCTGAAACGGCGGGGCGTCAAACCCCTGGGTAAACAGACCGAGGTAGTTAAAACAGATATCCGCCGCGTCATGCACCTGCGACGCCGCCGCCAGCCGAATCCCATAGCCGGCGCCGCGATGCGGCACCTGACGAACGGCTTCTTTCACCTGACGAATCGTCCAGCCGGTATCATCCGGCCGATCCAGCTCGATATGCAGCGGATAGATGGCGGTGAACCAGCCCACGGTGCGGCTGACATCCAGCGCCTCGTGCAGCCGTTCGCGCCCATGTCCTTCGGTATCGATGCGCAGGCGAGACTGCCCGCTCCACTCATGCAACGTCAGCGCCAGCGCCGTCAGCAGCAGGTCGCCGGGATTGGTGCGATAAGCGGCATGGGTATGCTGGACCAGCGCCGTGGTGGTGCTCTCCGGCAGGCTCAGCGCCAGCTTACGGGCATCTTCCCCACGGCCGGGCGTCGCCTGCGGCGCGCTATCGCACGGCAACCGCACCTCGCTCAGCGCCGGATAGCACTGCCAGAAGGCGTCTTCCTGCTGTGCCGCTTCGCTGCGCGCATACTGATGCAAATGCTGCGACCAGCGCGGCAGCGACGCGGTTTTCGCCACCGCCGCCAGCGCGTGCCCCTGCGCCAACCGCTGGTAGACCTGGCTCAGGTCGTCGGTAATGATGCGCCAGGAAACCCCGTCCACCAGCAAATGATGCGCGACGAATAGCAACCAGACGCCCTGCGGCGCACGGTACAATAGGGTTTTGAACAACGGCCCTTGCGCGATATCCAGCCCTTCCTGCGCGGCGGCGGCGGCGGCGTCCAGTTGTCCGGCGTCATCCAGCGACACCAGTTCCAGTTCCACCTGCTCGACCGGTTCGCCTATCACCGCCTGCGCGCCGTCAAAACGCGCGCGCAGACCATCGTGTTGATTCACCAGCCAGATGAGCGCCGTTTGCAGATGCGCCGGCGCCGCGTCATCGCGCAGCCGCCACAACATCGACTGGTTGTAGTGATGCGGATGCTCGGCGTGATGAGCAAAGAACCAGCGCTGCACCGGCAGCAGATCGTAAGCGCCGGTCACCGGCGCGGTATCGGCGACCATCGTCTGCCGGGGCATAAGGATCTCCGCCAGCGCGGCGATGGTCGGCGCGTCGAACAGCATATCCACCGACAACGCCAGCCCGGCTTCCCGCGCCCGGAACACGATTTGCAGGCTGAGGATCGAGTCGCCGCCCAACGCAAAGAAGTCATCATGGGTGGAGATATCGTCACGCCCCAGCACCTGCTGCCAGATTGCCAGCAACTGCTGTTCCAGCGCCGATGTCGGCGCCTGATGCCGCTCACGCGCCGCCTGCTGCCACGGCAGATTTTGCAGTTGCTGACGATGCACCTTGCCGTTGCCGGTCAGCGGCAAGGACGCCAGCCATTGCCACTGGGTCGGGCGCATGAAGCGCGGCAAACGCCCGGCGACCTCGCCGCGGATGGCGGCCTGCTGCGTGCGATCGCCCACCAGCCAGGCCACCAGATGCAGCCGCCCTTCTACCTCGCGGATAGCGACGGCCGCCTGAGCGACCCCGGCGCAGGCGCTCAGTTGCGCTTCCACCTCTTCCAGTTCAATGCGGTAGCCGTTCAGCTTGACCTGATTGTCGTTGCGCCCCAGAAAACAGAGGTTGCCGTCCGGCAGGTAACAGGCGCGATCGCCGGTGCGGTAGAGCCGCGCCGCCGGGTCGGCGCTGAATGGATCGGGGATAAAGCGCTGTTCGGTGAGGTCGGGCCGCTGGTAATAGCCCAGCGCCACCCCGTCGCCGCCGATGTACAATTCGCCGGGCGCGCCGAACGGCACCAGTTGGCGCTGTGCATCCAGCAGATACAGCCGGGTGTTGGCGATAGGCCGGCCGATCGGCACCGCGCCGTCGTCGCCGGTCTCACCGGCGGCGAAGGTATGGATACAGCAACCCACCGTGGCCTCCGTCGGGCCATACTCGTTGACGATCAGCACCTGCGGCGCGTGCTGCTGCCAAAAGCGCAACGCGCTGGCGGACAGGCTTTCGCCCCCCACCACCAGCATCGCGGCATGGCCTGCCGCCCCGGCGGGCAGTTGCTGGCTGAGCAGTTCCAGATGCGCCGGGGTAATCTTGACCATCGTCAGCCCCGGCGTACGCTGCCACAGTTCGACCAGCGCGCCGATATCATCCTCGTCCGGCAGGATATGCAGCGTCTGACCGCACAGCAGCGGCAGGAACAGGCTGGTCAGGGTCGCGTCAAAAGAAATGGAGGCGTGCAGCGTGCTGCCCTGACCGCCGTGACGACCGTAGTCGCGGCAGGCATGGTCCAGATAGTGCCGCAGCCCGCGATGCGGGATCATCACCCCCTTCGGCACGCCGGTGGAGCCGGAGGTAAACAGGATATAGCACAGCTGTTCGCCGTCGATGTCCAACAGCGGGTTCGTCGCGTCGTCGTCGGGCGGCAAGGCGGCCACATCCAGCACCACCGCTTGCGGCAATGTCAGGGCGGCGATGTCCACGTCATCCTGCGTCAGCACCGCCTGAACTTCCGCGGTCTGCATCATCAGGCTGGCGCGATCCGCCGGATAGCGCACGTCCACCGGCACCCAGGCGGCGCCGCTTTTCATCACCCCGAGAATGGCCGCCGCCAGCGCCGGTGAACGCGGCAGGTATACCGCCACCCGGCTGCCGACGCCGAATCCCTGTCGCAACAGCGCGTGGGCGATGCGGTTGGCCTGCTGGTTAAGCTGCTGGTAACTGATGGCGTGATCGCCGACGCGTAGCGCCACCGCCGTCGGCCGCAACGCCGCCTGCCGTTCGAACTGCTGATGCACCCAGGGCGCGTCAACGGCCTGCGCGGTATCATTGAGGGTATCGCGCAGCAGCGCCTGCTCGGAAGGCGGCAGCATCGGCAACCGGCCGATGGTGTGCGACGGCGTATCGATCAGCTGTTGCAACACGGTGAGGTAATGGTCGGCCAGCGAGCGAATACGGGCGGCGTTAAAACAGGCGACGCGATACTCCAGCACCAGATGTAATTGCCGCTCGTCTTCCCGCACAAAGCAGGTCAGGTCGAATTTCGCCTGCGGCGTGTCGATCGGCTGATTATCTATCGCCAACCCGGTCGGTTTATCCTGCGCGGCGTTATAGACAAACATGACCTGGAACAGCGGCGAAGATGGGCGCTCGCCCGCCGGCAACACGGCATCCACCACCCGGTCGAACGGCACATCCTTATTGGCCAGCGCCCGCGCGCAAACCTGTGCGCTGGCATCCATGAACTGCTCCAGCGTCTGTTCGCCGTCCACCGTCTGGCGAATCGCCACCGTGTTGAGCAACAGACCGATGGTGGACTGGAGCGACGGCCAGTCGCGCAACGTCACCGGGGTGCCGACCACCACATCCTGCTCGCCGCTGTGGCGATGCAACAGGATCTGAAACGCCGCCAGCAGCAGATTGAACAACGTGGTGTCGCGCTGTTTCGCCAGATGACGCAACGCGCCGGCGAGTTCCGGCGGCATAGCGACGGTGACGTACCCCGCGGTACGTTGGCTATCGCCCGCCAGCGCGGCCGGCGTCAGATTGAGCGCGGGCGGCAGCACGGCGAACTGTTGCTGCCAATAGCGCAGTTGCGACTGCCAGTGCCGCTGTACGTCTTCCCGCCGCTCCCAGGCGGTGTATTGCAGGTAGTTCACCGCCGCCGGGGCGGTCGGCTGCTGTTGATACAGCGCCAGCAGGCGCTCATCCAGCAGGCCCATCGACTGTTCATCCGCCAGAATATGATGCAGCACTAGCACCAGCGCGACCTCGCCCTGCGCCGACTCCACCAGCGTCAGCCGGTAAAGCGGGCCGTCCAGCATCTCGAACGGCTGGGCCAGTAACTGTTCGGCGTACTGTTGCAGCGCATCGCGCCACGCCGACCGGTCGCCCGGCGACCAGCGTTCATGGGCGCACACCAGCGGCTCATCCGACAGATACTGCTCCGCCACGCCCTGTTGCAGCCGTAACCGGGTATTGAGTACCGGCGCCTGTATCCACAGCTGCTGTAGGCTGTGCAGCAGCCGTGACGCCTCGACCGGCTGGCTGAAGGTTTTGATCTGCCCGATCAGGTAGCTGTTATCCCCCGCCACCTGCTGGGACAGGAACCACATCCGCTGCTGGGCGCTGCTCAGCGGCAGCGAGGCCGGCGCCGGTTCAGCCAGCAGCAGGCTCTCGCGCTCCTGCCGCGACGCATTGGCGGCCAACTGCATCGGGGTGCGCCAGGTGAAGATATCGCTGACCCGCAGGTTGATATGGTGTCGTTCGGCCAGCCAGGCCACCGCTTTGGCCGCCAGCAGCGAATGGCCGCCGGCAGCGAAGAACGAGGTATCGCGCCCGATGGCGTCATGTCCCAGCAGTTCGCGCCAGACGTCGATGATCGCCTGCTCGGCATCATTGGCGGCGGGCGTTACCGCCGGGGCATCGCGCTGTTCCGGCAACGGGAAGCGGTTACGGTCGATCTTGCCGTTGGGCAGATGCGGGAAGGCGGTCATCAACACGTAGCAGGACGGGCACATGAACGACGGCAGCCGCGCCGACAGCGAATCCGCCAGCGCCGACAGGTCCGGCTCCCGGCCGTCGTCGTGCAGCACATAGGCGATGATAGCGCTGGCCGCCAGATAATCCGGCCGCACCATCACCACCGCCTCTTTTACCGCCGGGTGCTGGCGCAGGGCGGACTCAATCTCGCCCAGTTCGACTCTGAAACCACGAATCTTGATCTGATGGTCGATTCGCCCCAGATAATCGAGGGTGCCGTCTTCGCGGTAGCAGGCCAGATCGCCGGTACGGTACAACCTGGCGCCCGCTTTGTCGCTCAGCGGGTGGACGATGAACCGGCTGGCGGTCTGCTCAGGCTGGTTGATGTACCCGTCCGATACCCCGATACCGCCGATGCACAGCTCGCCCGCCACGCCGATCGGCATCGGCTGGTGGAATTCGTCCAGAATCCACACTTCGGTGTTCGACATCGGGCTGCCGATGTGGATGCGCCCCTCATCCGGGTACAATTCGGCGTTGGTGACGCAGACGGTGGCTTCCGTCGGACCGTAGGAATTGAGAAAGCGGCGGCCGCGGCCCCATTTGCGCAGCAGATCAACGCCGCACGCCTCGCCGGCGACAATCAGCACTTTCAACGCCGGCAACGGCGCGTATGGCAAGGCCGCCAGCGCCGACGCGGGTAATGTGACATAAGAGATGTTCAGACGGGTCAACTGCTCCAGCAGGTCCGGACCGGGCATCAACGCCAGACGCGGCGCCATCACCAGCGTCGCGCCGTGGCACAGCGCCATGCTGATCTCCCAGACCGAAGAGTCAAAGCTGGTGGAGGCAAATTGCAGCACCCGCTCGCCCGCGCCGATGTCCATCAGCACCGGGAACTCCAGCGCCAGATTGCACACGCCGTGATGGCGGATCGGCACGCCCTTGGGCTGGCCGGTCGACCCCGAGGTGTAGATGATGTAGGCGGTATTGTAGACGCCGCAACGGTTGATCAGGTTATCGACCGGCTGCTGCGGCAACACCGGCTCCAGATCGTCCAGCAACAGGCGCCGGCAGGGAACATCCTGATAATGTTCCACGAATTTTCGCTGGGTCAGCAGCAGATGCAGCCCGGCGTCTTCGATCACGTAGCGGCTGCGATTCAGCGGATAATCCGGGTCAATCGGCACATAGGCGCCCCCCGCTTTCATCACCGCCAGTATCGCCACCATCAGCCACGGCGAACGTTCCAGACTAATGCCGACCGTGACTTCCGCCCCCACGCCCTGCGCCACCAGCAGGTGAGCCAGCTGATTGGCGCGCTGATTGAGTTCCTGATAGCTTAACGTCTGCGACCCGAACTCCACCGCGATCAGCGCCGGCGTCCGCTGCGCCTGTTGTTCGATCAACTGATGCCAGCAGAGCTGATCGTCAAACGATCTGGCGGTCTGATTCCAGTGCAGCAGTTGCCGGTGGTCGGCGTCGGTCAGCAGCGGCAACGCCCCCAGCGCGCTTTCCGGCTGCTCCAGAAACGACTCGATAAAACGGCAGAAACTGGCGGCCAGCCGCGCGACCGTCGCCGGCGCCAGACGGTCGCTGGCGTATTCAAAGCTGCCGTGGATACGCTGTCCCTCCGGCCACATTTCCAGCGTCAGCTCATATTTCGCGGTCGGCATCGGATACGGATGCAGCGGGCTAACGCTGGCCGCGCCGATGCGTTGTTCCGCCTGCGCCGCCTCGCGCCAGACAAAAAACGCCTGAAACAGCGGCGATATGCCCGGCGTACGCGCTTCCTCGCGCAGCGCAGGCAGCAGATTGAACGGTAGCGGGTGCTGTAACGCCTCGACAAAGCGGCTTCTGACCTGCTCCAGCAGCACCGCGAACGGGTGGCGTTTATCCACCTGATGGCGCATCGCCATCACGGAAAACAGCAAGCCGAACGGATTGTCCTGCGCAACCTGATGATGGCGCGACACCGGGGTGCCCAGCAGGATGTCGCTCTGACGGCAGTAACGCGACAGAAACGCGCTGTACAGCGTCATCAGACACAGATAAGGGGTGACGCGATACTGGCGGGAGACGTTCAGCAGCGCCGTACTCTGCAATGACGACAGGCTGAACGGTACGTGACCGCCGTGATAATGCTGCACCGGCTGCGCCGGATAATCGTAAGGCAGTTGCAGCAGCGGCAACGGGCCGGTCAGTTGCTGCCGCCAGTAGTCGTGCGCCTGCTTCCCGGCGTCGCTGTGCAGCCAGCGATACTGCTGGCGGGCATACCCATACTGGCCGTCCTGCTCTGGCGCCACCGCGTCCGCCTGACCGCCGGCCATCAACCGGCGATAGTGATGCAACACCCACTGCCACAAACGCTGCACCGAGTCCTCATCGGCGATGATGTGGTGCATCACCACGCAGATGTGGTAGTGCTGCTCGCGCAGTTGCAGGCACCCGACCCGCAGCAACGGCGCCTGAAACGCGGCAAACGGCCGCACCGCCGCCTCCGCCAGCCAGCGTTCGGCGGCGTCGCCGCTCTGCGCCGACAGGTCGACGAATTCCAGACGCAGTGCGGCTGACGGCTCCACCCGCGCCTGCGGTTCGCCATCCTGCGCGAAAAAGGTGGTGCGCAGCGCGTCGAACCGTTGCAGCGCCAGTTGCCACACCCGTTCCAGCACCGCCAGGTTGAGCGGCCCCTGCCACGGCGCGTGGTAGGCCATGTTGTAGACCGCACTGTCAGGCTGGCTCTGCTGGATCAACCACAATCCCTGTTGTTCGACGCTGAGCGTGACGGATGCCTCGTGGTCGGCCTGCAGGTCCGGAGCCGGTTCACGCAGCGCGGCGGCGCACTGCGCCAGCGTAGCGCCCTGATACAGGTCCCTGAACGCCAGCTCCAGCCCCATTTCTTCGCGCACCCGGGCGATCATGCGGATAGCCTGCAGCGAGCTGCCGTTGAGTTGGAAGAAATCCTCATCCCGGCTGATGGCGTCCAGTTGCAGCACCGATTGCCAAATCGCCGCCAGCGCGCGCTCACGCTCGTCTTGCGGCGCCGCGCCGGTCAGGGTGCGGGCCGCCGCCAGCGGATACAGCGCCTGTAACGCTTTGCGGTCCACTTTGCCGTTCGGCAAACGCGGAAACAGATCGAGAATATGCAGATGGGCCGGGACCCAGGTGGCCGGCAGATAATGCGCTAACCAGTCCCGCAACGCCTCCTGGCGCAGGTCGCTTTGCGGCTGCGCCGCCACAAATGCCTGTAGCCGCGCGCCCTGCGGGGTTGTCGCCACCATCACCAGCGCCTGACGCACCTGTTCGTGACGTTCCAGAACGCCTTCGATTTCACCGGTTTCCACCCGCTGGCCGTCAATCTTGATTTGCGTATCGTTGCGGCCGGCCAAAATCAGGTTGCCGTCGGCGTCGATCATGCCGAGGTCGCCGGTGCGGTAAGCGCTTTCCCCGTTGTTAAGGGTGATAAAGCTACGGTTATCCCCCTCCAGATAGCCGGCGCTGAGCCAGGGAGTAACAATCAACACCTCCCCCACGACGCCTTGACTGAGCGGCTGCAACTGTTTGTTGACGATGAGCAGCCGGGTATCGTCGATAGGCTGGCCGACCGGCAGCACGGCGCGATCCACATCCGCGGGCGAGACCGGATAGCACACCTTCGCCAGCGTGGATTCGGTCGGGCCGTAGAAATTGAATAACCGGGTATCCGGCAGGCCGCAGTCGGCGAAACGCCGCACCAGCGCCCCCTTGAGCATCTCCCCGGCCAGCGCGACGCAGCGCACCTGCGCCAGCGCCTGCGACGCCGCCGGGCTTTCCAGCAGCACCTGAAACAGCGACGGAATCAGATGCATTACGCTGATCCGCTGCTCGCGGATCCAGTTCAGCAGTCGCGGCGCGTCATAAATCAGCTCGGACGACGGCGGCAGACACAGGGTGGCGCCGTTGAGCAACGGCAGAAACAGATCGCGCAGGAACGGGTCGAACATCTGAGGCGTCAGTTGGCTGACGCGATCCTGCGATGTCACGGCCAGCGCCCGGCTTTCCCAGTGAATAAAGTGCAACAGGCTCTCGTCCCGCCCCAGCACCGCCTTCGGGGTGCCGGTCGAGCCGGAGGTAAAATAGACATAAGCATGAGGCTGCTCAATCGGCTGTTTCAGGTAACCGTGCGGCAACTGCTCCGGTACGCCGTCCTCATCCACCAGCACCACCCGGCGTTCCCCTCCCAGCGCCGCCACTTTGGGCAGGTGGCGGCGACTGGTGATCAACGTGGCGTCGGGAAAGCGCCCGGCCAGCAGCGCCAGCCGTTTTTCCGGCAGTTGCGGCGACAGCGGCACAAATGTGCGCCCGGCATGACGGACAGCCAGCACCGCAGTCACCAGATTCACGTCCTGCCCCAGCAGGGTCAGGACAAACGGGTGGTCTTCGCCCTGTTCCAGAATGCCCTGACCCAGGGTGGCGACATGTTCCATCAGTTGCTGATAGGTCAACTGACGCTCCCCCTGCACCACCGCCAGATGCTGTGGAAACCGGGTAACGATATTTTCAAACTCGACAGAAATAGCCATGAGCAGCCCCTGCAACACTCACCAGATAGAAGACGTTATTGTCTGAACTCGAATTGATCCGCATCCTTCAGGAAGGGGAACCGTTCTCTGACGCCGTGCAGGTGCTCGCGCGACAGGGTGACGGTGAATACCGCTTCCTGCGGCTCCCCGTTCAACAGGGTTTCCCCCAGCGGATCCACCAGCATGGTGTTGCCGCTGTAGTTCAGTTGGTTACCGTCCTGACCGACGCGATTGACGCCGATCACGTAGCTCTGGTTTTCGATGGCGCGGGCCGGCAGCAGGGTTTGCCAGTGGTGGGAACGACCGGCCGGCCAGTTGGCGATATAAATGGCGGCGTCGTATTTGCCGTTCAGGTTGCGCGACCAGGCCGGGAAACGCAGGTCATAGCAAATGAACAGCGCAATACGCCAGCCGTTGTGGTCGACAATGCTCTGTACTTCGCCGGCGGTGTACTCCTGATGCTCGCCCGCATAGGTAAACAGATGCCGCTTGTCGTAGTACTGCACACACTCTTCGGTGACCCACAGCAGCCGGTTGTAGTAATGACCGTCGTTTTCGATGATCACGCTGCCGACTATCGCCGCCTGATATTCGGCGGCCAGTTTCTGCATCCAGTCCCGGGTCTTCCCTTCCATGCGCTCGGCAATGCTTTTGGGCTTCATGCTGAATCCGGTGGTGAACATTTCCGGCAGCACGATCACGTCGCTGCCCTGGCACTGCTTCAGCAATTTTTCCACCCGGCGACGATTAGCCGCCGCCTGCTCCCACACGATGTCCATCTGGACCAGCGACAGTGTCAAATCCTTCATATTTATCTTTCCTCCATAAAATGACTGGGCGCGCAACTAACGCAGGTCGGCATCGAACAGTTGTTCAAGGAAACTGCTCTGGCGGGTGTGCTCGACAATCGTCGCCCGCACGCGCTGCTGTTCGGGCGGCACGATAAATCCTTCCTCAATCAGGTAATTGAAATAGCGGAACAGCAATGTGTGGTCGCAGGCGGCGCAGACAATGCCGCTGCCCGCCAGCCACTGCCGGGTCAGCCGGGTGGCGTATTTGGCCTTTTCGGTGATATCGCCGCTGCTGTAAAACAGCGCCATCAGGTCGGTGAACGAGGAACGATAGGGTTTGCCGTCGCGCAACATGCGGTTTTGCGTCAGGGCTTCGAAGTAGTCTTCGTTGATGACCACGTCCAGTTGGTAACCGAATTCCCGCAGCGCGATCACGATATCGTCGTAGGTGATCGGTTCCGGGTTGGTCAGATTGAGGGTTTTGCCGTGAAAGTCATCGCTGTGCAGGCTGGCGTACAGCGCCGCCTTTGCCACATAGTCTACCGGCGTGATGTCGAAATCTTCCGAAGAACGAAAGGTCAGGCCGGTTTCCACCAGCGATTTGATCATCTCGTAATAGATACCTTTGACGCGGGTTTCGTTAAGCGGATAACGGCCGCTGGCGCTGTCGCCCCAAATATTGCCGGGGCGCACGATAGCCCAGCGCAACCCGCGCTCTCCCGCCTGATGCACCGCCTTTTCCGCTTCGTATTTTGAACGCTCGTAGTCCATGTCGCGGTAGTTCTGCCCGAAATCGAGGTCGGTTTCCTGCAGTTCGAATCCGTCCTGATACAGCTTGTCGCCCACCACGCTGAAGCTGGAGGCGTACAGCAGCGGAATGTCGCCGCCGAGGCAAAAATCAATCACCTGCTGGGTGCCTTTTACATTGACCGGCTGCAGTTTGCCGTAGGACGCCACCAGGCTGACGTTGGCCGCACAGTGCAGCACCCGATCCGTCGTGGCCTGCAGCCGCTGATAATCCTGCGCGTTCAGCCCCAGTTGCGTCTGCGCGACATCCCCCAACACCGGAATCAGCCGCTCCAGTTGCCCGGCGCTGGTCCGCTCGACGTCATAGGAAAACAGGACGCTTTCCAACCGCGCTCTGGCCTGCGCTACCGAGTCCGCGCGCACCAGACAAAACACATTGGCTGACGTGGCGGTCAGGATTTCGAGTAATAACCGCCCGCCCAGCACACCGGTCGCCCCGGTGAGAAACAGGTTTTTTACCGCTGGCGCGACCCCTGTTGATACGCTCCCTGCTGACATAAATGACCTCCCGTTATTCCCATCAAAAAAAGCCGTCAAAACACGCGCATGACATACGCATAACTGTGGTTTGTGGTTGTATGACGCCGGCCTATAGCGTCCCGACCCGCATCCCGCCGTCCAGTGGGATCACCGTGGAGTTGAGGTAGTTGGTCTTGCAACTGGCCAGAAACCCCACCACTTCGGCGACGTCGTCCGGCGTGCCCCAACGCCCGACCGGCACAATGCTGCGGATGATCTTGTCTTCCTCCGGCGAGCCAATCATGTGCGGGTCGACAAACTTCGCCAGCATCTCGGTGCGGCAGATACCGGGAGCAATGGCGGTGACGCTGATATTCATCGGCCCCAGCTCTCGCGCCCAGGACTCGGTGGCGGAGATCAGCCCGGCTTTGGAGGCGGCATAGGCTGAACCGCCCGCCGCGCCCCAGATGCCGGCAACCGAGGCGATGTTGATGATGCGCCCGTACTTCAGGCGCGCCATGTAACGTGCGAACACTTCGGTGCAGTTGAAGGCGCCGGTCAGGTTCACCGCCATCACCTTTTCGGTATCGCGCAGACCGCGGGCCGACAGGCAGTAACTGCGCTCGATCACCCCGGCGTTGTTGACCAGCGCCGTGATGGTTGATCCCAGTTGCCCGGCGATGGTTTGCGCCGCGGCGTTGACCGAATCAAACTGCGTGACATCCATCGTGAACCGGTGCAGCCCCTCGGGCTGCCCCAGTTGTTGGTGAAGTTGCTCCAGCCGTGATGCGCTGATGTCCGTCGCCGCTACCTGATAACCGATATCCAGCAAGGTGCGGGTGATGGCCGCGCCAAAGCCGCCGGCCGCGCCGGTGATAACCGCGACCTGCTGGCTCATGCTTCCACCCCCTCTTTAAAGGTGATGTCGATGACCTTGCGGGCGTTTTCCATCGCGTCAAAAATGCGTTCCTCGAAGAAGCGCACATCGTCCTGCGACATCAGCAGGTTGGAGTACATGCGCGACAACGGGGAGAACTGGATGCCATAGCGTTTGGAGATTTCGCGGATGATGATGTCGCAGAATTTCACCTTGTCGCTGTAGCCTTCGGAGCGGTCTACCGGCGTGGACTGCGAGTGGTAGACCAGCGCGGTCGGCATACCCTGAATCACCAGCGGCAAATCCACGGCTTCGGCGGCTTTGACGAATGCGCCGGAGATCTGGCGCATCACGTCGGCCATGCGGTCATAGCAGCCCGGGTCCTGTTCGATCAGGTCGTAGGTGGCTTTCACCGCCGCCAGCCCCAGCGGGTAACCGTTGAAGGTACCGGCGTGGATCACCTTGCCGCGGGTGTAGAGGTTCATGATGTCGCGACGGCCCATAATCGCGGAAACCGGCATGGAGCCGCCGGCCAGCGCCTTGCCGAAGGTGGCCAGGTGCGGCGTGACGCCGAGCAGTTGCTGCGCGCCGCCAAGACCGACGCGCACCCCGGTGATCACCTCGTCGAAAATCAGCACGATGTTGTACTTCTCGCACAGCGCCTTGGCTTTCTCCAGGTAGCCTTCGCGTGGGAAAATACCGCCGCCGTTGATGCACAACGGTTCCATCAGCACCGCGGCGATTTCGCCGTGATAGCGCTCGATGGTGGCGGTCAACACATCAATGTCGTTCCACGGCAGCATGAACGATTGGTCTTCAATCGCGCCGGGAGCGCGCCCCCAGGTATCCAGCAGGTCGCCCTTGAACTGCTCCGGCACCGGCCAGCTCAGGTCCTGCTTTTTGCGCCAGCCCATGATGTTGTCGGCGTTGCCGTGATAGTGGCCGTGGAAACGGATGAAGCGGGTCTTGCCGGTAAAGCCGCGCGCCAGACGCAGCGCGTTCTGCACCGCTTCGGTCCCGCTCAGACAAAAGCGCACCATATCGGCACAGGGGATGTGTTTGATCAGCGTTTCGCACACCTCCACTTCCAGATCGCAGGTATCGACCGAAGTGACCTTGTGCATGTAATTGATCAGGGCCTCGTTGTAAGCCTCGTTATGGTGACCGGTAATCAGGGCGCCAAACTTGCAGAACAGGTCCAGATGCTCGTTGCCGTCCAGGTCCCACACCCGCGAATTACGGCCGCGATTGAAGGGGATCACCAGCGGGCGTTCCGGATCGCCAAAGTTGTAGTGGGTCCCGCCCGGGATCAGCTCCCAGCATTTTTTATAGAATTCTTTGGATTGGTCTAACGTCAGTTTGGTTTCCGCATCCATTATCTTGGTACTCCCTGTTTGTGGTTGAAATGACAGCGTCGGTTGAGATTCCGCGATGGCGCTGACGCCACAGCGTTGAAGATCGTCGGGGGTGCACCGTTGCAGCGTGTCGGGCAGCGCGATGTCCAGCGCCGACAGCCCGGTCACCCGGTTGAGGTAAGCGGCGCCCTGCATCAGCAGTACCGCTATGTCGCCGACGCGGCGATGCGCCACGTCTTCCAGCGCCGAGCCGCGCAGCCATTCGTTGAGCGCGCCCATCGCCGACCCGCACCAGACCTGATAGTCCAGCTGGCGCGACGGCTCGCTATTGATAGCCCAGCGGGACGACTGACCGAGATACCACTGGAAAATCAGCGCCATCTTTTTCTTCGGTTGTTGTTCGGCTTTGACGATCGCCTGCGGCTGGTGATTGCGCTCGAAGTAAGTCACCGTTTGCTGCCAGACCTGCGCCAGCGACTGGTGAAAGATCTGTTTTTCAATCTGCGCGACATCCTCGGCGGGGATGTCTTCCAGCCGGTCGTACTGCTTGTACAGCGCGTACAGCTTCTGGGCGCGCACCGCGTACATGCTGCCCTGCTTCATCACCTGCACTTTGGCGCCCAGCTCGAACATGTCGGCGGACGGCGCGGTAGCGACATCGCCAATCTGTACCTTGCCCAGCATCTGTTTCACCGCATCCGAGGTGCCGGCTTCGACACAGGCCTGATTGACAGACCCGGTCACCACATAAGCCGCGCCCAGCGCAAACGCCGCCAGCACCGCGTGCGGGGTGCCGAGGCCGCCGGCCGCGCCGATGCGCACCCGCCAGCCGCTGGCGGACTGCGCCTGCATCTCATCGCGCAACGCCACCACCGAGCGGAAAATACACGCCAGCAGCCCTTGATCGGTATGACCGCCGGAATCCCCTTCCACGGTGATGTCGTCCGCCATCGGCACCTGACGCGCCAGCTCCGCCTGCTGCGCGGTAATCAGCCCGTCATCCAGCAGCTTTTTCAGCAGGTTTTCCGGCGCCGGGCGCAGAAAGTGCTGCGCCACCTCGCGGCGGGACACCTTGGCGATAATGCGGTTTCGCGGCTGGATACGGCCATCAGCCCCGCGCGTCAGCCCGGCTGCGCGGTAGTACACTAGCGCGGCGCTCAGGTTGATGTAGGCAGAAGCTTCGATCACCCGCACCTGGCGTTCGATCAGCAGCGTAACGCAGCCCATCTCCCACGCCGGGTTGCCGGGGTTATGCAGCAGGTTGACGCCAAACGGCCCGGCGGGCAGTTGGCGCTGAATCTGCTCCAGCTCGGCGGCGATGCGCTCCAGGCTTAACCCCCCGGCGCCGAACATCCCCAGAATCTGTTGTTGCCCCAGCGCCACCACCATGTCGCTGGAGTGGATGCCGTTCGCCATCGCCCCGGCGTAGTAGGAAAAACGCACGCCATAGTCGCGCTGGAACTGCCGGTCGCCCAGACGGTCGGCCCCCATCGGCGGCAGCAGACCAATCAGTCGCCCGTTTGACGGCGCGGCATGACCGGCTTCAATTCGCACGTCGCGGTCGTACTCCACCACCGCCAGCGGCGTTTCCAGCGCGTAAAGCGCCTCGCCGCCCAGCAAGGGCTTGCCCGCGACAGCCGACGAACTGGCCGTATTGTGTTGTGTACTCATAGTCAGCTTCCCTGGCTTATCGGTTCGGCCGCGTCAACCTGAAGCGGCGTGGTGTGAGGGTGGGTGGCGGCGGCGTCCGACGCGTCACGGCTGAATCCGGCGCCGAGGTTGTCGCACAGCCCGATGACATTGCCGCGATACAGCATTTCCACAATGAACGTCAGCGCGATGTCTTCCAGCGTGTGTCCATCCGCCGCGTAGCGGGCGTTGACGGATTTGCAGGTCAGCCGGTAGCGCAGTACGTCGCGCTCGCACTTCACTTCACCACGGAATCGGGCGCTGTAGTGGTGGTCGCACAGCGTGCGCGGCGTCAGGTGCGGCTGCGAGTTAAGCCCCAGATAGTGCAGGAACACCTTGACCATCTGCTCGCACCCTTCCACCAGGAAGGTGCCGGGCATGACCGGGTCATTCTTGAAGTGTGCTTTGAACACAAAGTGATCCGGGTCGATATCCACCTCGCCCAGCATCTCGCCCAGCCCGAATGCGCCGCCGTCGCGTGACATCGACACCACCCGGTCCAGCATGCGGGTGTGCGGGTTGCAGATGTGGCCGATTCCCGGCCGGGCGTAGGCCGCGCCGAAACAGGCGGCGACGTCGCCCTGCAACAGCGCCGACACCTCGCGGTCCGACAGCGCGGTCTTGTCGCAGCGCAGCGGCGGCGTAAACCGCGTGGACGGGATCGTCTCGCGGAAGTAGGCGGCGGTATCCAGATGCTTGGCGCGCGCCATGTCGCGGGCGCTGAAGAAACCGGAGTTGGCTACCAGCTTGAACACCAGCCGGTCATCGACGTAGCAGAAATACTCGTAACCGATCAGCACCACCCCGCCCGCTTTCACCACCGAGGTGATGTTGACGCGGCCACGCAGGGTTTCGCCCGCGACGGGCATCTCGCTGTAGACCGTGGTCTGGCTGTCCACCGCGCGGTAGCACAGTTGCCCCTTGAACATCATGTCGCAGCCGATGACGGTAAACGCCACGATCATGGCGTGAGACGACTCCAGCGACATAAACGCCGGGGCCTTGCCGTCCACCACGTACCAGGCGTCGGGGGGAATATCGTATTCCCACTCGATAAAACCCGGCTCCAGCCGGTCTTTTTGCGCCGACAGCGCGGTTATGCGCGACACGAACAGGTAAGGCGGCGACGGCATACGGGTACGGATCGGGTAGCTGTCCGCTTCCTGATATGCTTCGCCCAGCACACGGGCGATGCTGCCGTCGGTCAGTTCCAGCAGCTGTTGATAATCCAGCACCGGGCGCGGGCGCACCGGCGCGGACGGCGCCAGCTCGACGCCCAACTGGCGGGCGATCAGCCGGTGAAAGGTGTTTTCCAGCGTCAGATAACGCAGTTGGGTGTAAGCGTGACGCCACTGGTGCGCGGTGTCATGCGGCACCCGCGAGGTGACGCTCAGCGCGACGGGCGGCAGCCGGGTAACCGGCGCGTTATCCGCCAGCGCGGCAAAACGAGCGATCGCCGCCTCGCTCAGTACAATCTCTTCCACCGTCTTATCGCGGCCGGTAAAGACGCTCACATTCAGCGATACGCTGGCCGGCGACGCAATATGACCGGCGCTGGCCCGCCGCCCCTGGGTCGGCTCGCGCAGAATCAGATGGCTATAGGCGCGATCGACGCCGATGTGGCTGATGGCCGCCCGACGCGGTCCCTGCGCCGACGTCGGCCAGTCAGCCCCCTGTCGCGGTACCTGTAGCCCTGGTACAGAGGCGGCGGCGCGCAGCGGCTCGGCCAGCGTGAAGTCCGGCACCCCCGGCAGGTATGCCTGCGACAGCTGCAACGCGGCTTTGATGATCCCCAGCAACCCGCTGGCGGCGGACAAATGCCCGTAATGCGCTTTCAGCGTGCCCAGCGTCAGCGGCGTGGCACGATCTTCGGTGCGGTAAGCCTGACGCAGCGCCGCGCACTCGGCCTCCAGCTCGCCGGGGCGGGCGCCGGCGTACGCTTCCACATACGCCACCTGATGCGCGTCGCATCCGGCCGCGGCCAGCGCGGCGGTCATGTTTTCCGCCAGCGTCTGTACCGCAGGCTTGAACGGCAGCGAACGGTTCGGCGCATGGGCGATCGCCAGGCCGTCCACCAGCGCGTAAATCGCGGTGTCGTCGCGCAGCGCATCCTGCTCGCATTTGAGTACGACAACGCCGCCGCCGTCGCCCACATCCTGATTGGCCTGCAACGATTGGTGGTCCCACAGGACATTTTCCACGCCGCCGGCAAAGCTACAGCTGGCGATCAGCACCGCGTCCACCTGCTGGCGCGCCAGCATGAACTGCGCCAGTTCGATGGCTTTGAACGGCGCGCTCTCCTCGCTGTACAACGAGAAGGTCGGCCCGTTAAGCCGCAGGTGAGCGGCCAGCCGCGACGCCACGATATTGCCGATGCCGCCGGTAATCCCTTCCGGGTACGGCGCCGGAAACAGCCCGTCGCGCACGATGCTTTCCAGCGCGGCCTGATCATCGCCAGACAGCGAGATGCCGCAACGTTGCAGGCTTTGCGCCAGTTGCCAGCCGATTTCATTGCGCGCCTGATAGCGCAGACAGCCGTAGTCCACGCCGCCGGCGACGATCACCGCGATATTGCGGCGGCTGCCGTCCAACGCATAACCGGCGTCCAGAAAGGCGCGCTCGGCCACCGGCAGCAGAAACAGATGCGACAACAGGTGCGGGCCAACCACATTCGGCGGCAGCTTGAAGTGTTTACAGTCAAAGTCGAAACGTTCGATATAAGCGCCCTGCGGCGGCTGAGACACCCCGCGCTGCGCCAGCACGTCCGGCCGCTGTTCCATGCCGATCCAGCGGGTGCGCGGCAGATCGGTAAAGAACTGCTCGCCCTGTTTTAGCGCCTGCGCCAGTTGTTCGCTCTGCTGGGTATGCGCCAGGTGTACGCCGATGCCGACCAACGCCAGCGGTTGCTGGACCTGCGCCGTCGGGGATGACGCGGCATGCCGGGCGCGCAACCCGGCGTGGTCTTCGCTCACCACCAGATGGGCATTGACCCCGCCGAAGCCAAAGGCGTTGATGCCGGCACGCTTCGGCCTGCCGGTGGCGGGCCACGCGCGGGTGCTGCGCACCACATGGTCCAGCGTCAGTTTGCCTTCCGGGGTGTTGACCAGCTCGGTTACGCCGGGCGTCGCGGGGATCTGACCGTGGTTAAGGGACAACACCACCTTCAGCAGGCTGCCCATGCCGGAAGCGGTCAGCATGTGGCCGTTGTTGGCCTTGTTGGCGCCGATCAGCGGAAGCGCGCCGTGGGCGGCGAAGAACCCTTCCACCGACGCCAGCTCTACCTGATCGCCGACCGGGGTGCCGGTGGCATGGCATTCCAGATAGTCAATGCGGGTATCGCCGTCCGGATAGGCGCGCGCCAGCGCGGTGCGCTGCCCCTGAATATCCGGCACCAGCATGTGCTTGGCGCCGGCGTCATTGGACAGCCCGACCGACTCGATCACCGCGTAGACGGTATCGTTATCACGCACCGCATCGCGGTAACGTTTCAGGGCGACGATACCGGCGCCCTCGCCGGCCTTCAGCCCTTCCGAGGCGCGGTCGAACGGAATCGAGATCCCCTGCTTGGGGAACGCCTGCAGCACGTTGAAGCCGTGATTGATGTAAATGTGATCGGCGTGGCACACCGCCCCGGCCAGCATCAGGTCGGCCTTGCCGCTTTCCAGATAATCCGACGCCAGTTTGATGGCGTACAGCGCCGACGAACAGGCGGCGTCGAGGGCGAAGCTCGGCCCGGCCAGCCCCAGCGCCAGCGCCGCCACGGTGGCGTTATGGCCGCCGGTGATCAGGTTGGCGTCATCATACGCGGCCGGCGGCCAGATAGCGTCAAACCGGAAATCCGGGCGATGGAGCAGCGTCTGAATATAGGGCTGCAGCAATTGATGATAAAAAGGCGTCATCAAACGTTTTACCGCATGCGTCGGCATGCCGATATTACCGATAATTAACCCGGTCTTTTTCAGGAGTGCTTCATTATGGCGATACCCGCTATGACTCAGCGCCTGTTCTGCGGCATACAGGGTCCATTTAAATAATGCATCCAGAGAATTCAATTCGTCGGGCGATAAATAATACCCCTCGGAATTAAATATAAAATCTCTGACATAACCGTTGCGATTGTAATTAATCTTATCGGCAGTGCCTGGCACCGGATGATAATAATTATCCGGCGACGTTCCCAACTCCTGTTCGGACACAGGCGAGGCGCTATCCTTCTGCCGGCATAGGTTTTCCCAGTACGCCATAGGGTTATCCGCGCCAGGAAACAGGCATCCCAGCCCAACGATGGCTATCGGTTCCATGAAAACATCACTCCTGAATATCAGCCGGGGATCCTGAATATGCTCGCGCATGCCCTTCATCTTTTAAGTCGCAGCCGCTTTGGCTGCAACTCGAAATCTATTGGGTATCTATTCAGGAACCGGTTGGCTCGATTTAATTAAACGGTCATTTATTTGCGATGACGCTCTCGGCCTGCGAATAGCAGAATAATTTCCTTAATGCTGATGACGCGGTAAATTCCACCTGACTTAACCGGCTGTAAATATGCCCCTGTTCATCATGCAGGACGATATCGGTAATAAACGACGACAGCGTTTGTTTAACGATACGCATCGAGGCAAAGAACGGCACACCGGCCGGTACCGGCGCAAGATGTTCAATGCGGCCAATGGCCGACGGCAAACCCGCCTTGTCGGAACGCAGCATCAGCCACATCAACGGCAGTTGCAGGCCGACGTCATGGACGAAGAAATCGAACGCCGTGGTGGCGAATTGCCCGGCGGTCGTCGCCTCCGGCAGCCGGCAGAACAGCGTCAGGCTTTCATCGTCAATGCTTACCCGTTCGTGAATGCCGCGGAACGCTTCGCCGTGAAACAACAGGCTGCCCTGCCGCATATCGCCGTACACCGGCTGCTCCAGCCCGGTTCGCTGGTTCAGATCCACCGTCACCCGCTGCTGTTGCGAAGCCGGCGCCTTGATGCCGAGCGTCAGTTTCGCCTGATAGTGTTTCTCGCCGTGATCGTTGAGAATCACCATCTCCAGCGCCAGCGCCTCATCGCCCGGCTGATAGCCGGCGGCGGGCTGCCACTGCACCTGCCAGTCCTCGCGCTGGCTACCGTCAAACACGATGCCTTTCAGTACCGAAAAGGCGTCCACCGCGGTCACCCGATAGCCGGGGAAACGTTCCGCGGCGACGTGCGCCATCCAGGCAATCGCCGCCGTGGCGGGCAGTACCGGCTTATCGTTGATGACATGGTGCAGCAGGAACGGGTTATGCTGCGCCAGCAGATGCCGCTGTACCGTTTCCCCCGGCCCCAGCGCTTTGACCGTCTGCACCGCCCGGTAACTGGCGCCGCCAATGGCGACCTGCCGGGTCGCGCCATCGCGGAACTCATCCAGGAAGCGGCGATACCCTTCCGCCGCCGGAATGATGATCATGTTTTGCGCATCGTAAGCCCGCTTCAGGGTGTCGTTGACCATCCCCCCGTCCCACGGTCCCCAGTTGATGGCGCGCAATACCGGACGATGCTTCCCGGCCAGCGGCAGCCAGCTGAACTTGTTGAGGATCTCGTTTGCCAGCGCATAGTCGGTCTGCCCCGCGTTGCCGAAGAACCCCGACACCGACGAGAACAGGATTACCTGGCGCAGTTGGCTGGGCTCCACCGCCTGCAACAGGTTTTCCAGCCCGCGCACCTTGACGTCGAAGACCGAACGCAAGTCGCCCAGCGTCTTCTTCTCGATGCGTTTATCAGCCAGATTGCCCGCGCCGTGAATGATGCCGGTCACGGCGCCATACTGCGCCGCGACGTCGGCGAGAATAGCGGCAAGCTGTTCCCTGTTGGTGATATCGCACTGGCGGTACACCGCCTTCGCCCCGTGCTGTTCGATAGCCAGCAACGTTCGGCGCACCTCGTCGTTGTGCTCCAGTCCGCTCAACATGGCGCTGATTTTCACCGGCGTCGGCTGCACATGCTGCTGTTGCAGGCTGGCGATGGCCGCGGCCTTCCTGGCCTCCGGCGTCTGGGCGCCCACCGCCCATTCCGGCAGCGGCGCGTCGATGTCGGTCCGGCCCAGCAGAATGAACGTGGCGGGTACGCCCTGCGCCAGCGCCTGCACGCAGCCGGCGGTAATGCCTCTGGCGCCGCCGGTGACGACGAACACATCCTGTGCCGTCACCGCGCTTTCGCCCGCCGTCAGCGCGGCGGCGGCCGGGCGTAATGCCAGCGTCATGCGCTCGCCGCCCGCGGGCCGACCGACCTCGCCGATCGTCTGGTTGCTATCCTGCAACTCTTCGCAGACGATGCGCGCCACCGCCTCGTCGCCCAGCGACGCGGCGATATCCACCGTGCGGCAAAATACCGATTTCCATTCGATATTCAGCGCTTTAGTCAGGCCGGTAACGCCGCCGGTCATCACCGGCAGCATCTGACGCTGTGCGGTGCCCAGTTCACCGTCCCCGCGCGCCGCCACCAGAAAATACCCGTTGTCGGCCTGAGTCAGCGACGGTTGCAGGCGGCGGGCCAGCAGGAACAGCGTCTCGACGGCGCTGTAGTCCTGCGGCCGGAACACGTCCCGCAGCTGTTTGACCGCCGGGCGCGCCGCCTGCAGGTAAATCACGCCGCCAATGGCGCCATGCTGCGCCTCCAGCGTGGTGATGGCGTCGTCAAGCGCCGCCTCGTCCGGCTGGACCAGCGTCAGCGCGGCGCTGCTTTTCTTGCGTTTTTTCCCTTTCGGCGCGGCCGGCGACACCGTCATCCATACGGTACGCTGACCGTGCTGCGCCAGTTGCTGCAATAACGCCGTCGGCGTTTGCCCCTCTTCGTCGACAACCAGCCAGGTTCGCGTTGCCGCAAACGCCTGCGGCAGGCGATCCGGCAACGGTAACGGCTGTTGAACGACGTCATAACGCCCGACGCCATGCGTGTCGGCAACCGGCGTTTCGACGATCGCGGCGTCAACGGTAGACGCGGCGAATTGAGCTGTGGTCGGCTGAATCACACCAGTAGCGCGTGATTCAGCTAGCGGCTTTTTTACCGTATTGTCCACCGTGGTGGTGGTGACAAAGCCCAGCGAACGCAGCGTCGCCTCAGAACCGGTATCGCGACCGTCTTTAGCTTCCGATTCACGCAGGTTGTCTTCCACGAAGAACTCGCGCGCCGACTCGGTTTCACCCTCTGGCGTTCCGCCGCCGCGAATATCGGCGATAATTTCCGCGATCATGCCCATGAAGAAATCGGACATTTTGTTGATGTTGCTGAGGGCTTCGATATCCAGCGTTTCCAGATCTTTGTTCTTGGAAGCGTCGTGATAGACGCCCGCATCAGCGGAGAAGGCATCGAACATCGCGCCGAAGATTTCCAGACGCTTGATGGAGTCGATGCCCAGATCGGCTTCCAGATCCATCTCACCGTCAATCATGTCCTGCGGATAACCGGTGCGGTCACTGACGATCGCAATCAGTTTGGCGGTGATCTCTGCCACCTGGATCGCCTCAAAACGGGCGACTTGCTCTTCTTCTTCCGCCGTCAGCACCTTAGCGGCTGGCGCAGTGGCGGCGGCTGGCGCAGCGGCAGCCGCAACAACCGGCGCGCTGTCCTGAACCGCAGCCGGTGCGGCGGCGGGTGCGGCGACCGGCGCCGGGCTAGCCGTCACCACCGGCTCGGGGATGGCAGGCAGCGATGGCGCGCTGGCGACAACCGGCGTTACAACAGCCGCCGGCACCGGCGCGGCAACCGCGGGCGCCGTTACCGGAACGGCGGTGACGGACAGGACGTTATTCCCTGATACTGGCGCGGCAATTACCGCACGACGAGGTTGCAAGACCGCATTGTGATTATCGTTTACGTCAAACAGATCCTGCTGGGTGGCGAAATAACGCTCATGATTGGCGTGGTACAGCTCCAGATTTTTGTTCAGCAACTGAACGCTCTGGCCCAGACTGGTCAGCATATGCGGCAGGTTCTGGTGATCGGGGTATTTGTCCAGCAATGTGAACTGCTTGTTCAGCAACGACTCCAGCAACGAGATGTACTCCTTCTGGTTGGTCTGGAATTGCTGATGCAGTTGACTCATCACCTGCTGGGCAGTTAGCAGGCCGTGCAAATTGCCGTTATCGTGACTGTGCGTCAAGGGAGCCTTGTTTTCCATTACAGTATCTCTCTCTGAGGTAGGTAAAGATGGTTTTCCTGTTTCCTGCGTCCTTGAAGCAGGCGCCTGGGGGGCGGGTACAGATGTTGCCGACGGGCCGATGCCGGTCTTCAACGTCTCGGTCGGTAGCACCGCTGTTTGGGGAGCCGCTGTTTTTAACGCATCTGTTTTTAGAACGTCTGCCTTTAAAACCTCGGTCTTTAACACATCGGCACTGGGACTGACATTGGCGCTGGGACGGGTATCCGCTTTCGGCGGGGTAGCAACGGCGGCGCGCTGGGCGATGAACTGATCCACCACGCGGGTATCGCCATCGCGCAGGGCATTCTGGCGACGGGCGCGGTTTTTCGCCGACAGGAAAAAGCCGCCGTTCAAGCGCACGCTGACGCTGCTGCGTTTACGCGACGGCAGCGGCGCCGGACGGGCATAGCGATCGAAAGCGGTCAGCGGCAGCCCTTCAGCCACCAGACGCGCAATCGCCCGGGACAGCTGTACGCGTTCTTCACCCTTGTCGCTGGTGTTGAGCGACACCACGCTGTGCGGCCGATCCTTGAGAATATCCGCCACCAGTTTGCCAAGAACGCCTTTCGGGCCAATCTCGATAAACAGCCGCCCGCCTTGCTGATAGAGGGCTTCGATGGTCTGGCGGAACAGCACCGGCTGAATCAGTTGGTTAGCCAGCACCTCGGTGATGGCCGCCGGCGTATCGGGATAAGCCTGCGCCAGCGCGGTGGAATACAGCGCGCCGTGTGGGGCCTGAAAACTCACCGCCGCCAGCTTCTGGCGAAACGGCGTTGCCGCGGCGGCGATGTAGCGGGTATGAAACGCGGCCGAGACTGGCAACAGGCGGCAATGGACTTTTTTCGCTTCCAACTGCTGGTGCAATTGGCGGATCTGATCGCTGGCGCCGCCAAATACCACCTGAGAAGACGAGTTGTCGTTGGCGATGACGATATCCGGATACGCGGCCAGAATGGCTTCACGCTCGGCGGCGCTGAGCGACGCGGCCAGCATCGCGCCGGCATCCTGATTATCCCCCGGCTTGCTGGCTAACGCCGCCGCTTGCCCGCGAGCCAGCGACACCCGGTAAAAATCATCGTCCGACAATGCGCCGGCGGCCCACAGCGCGGTAACCTCGCCGTAGCTATGACCGCAGAAGAAATCCGCTTTGAATCCGATGTTTTTCAGCAAATTGTAGTAACCGGCGCTAATGGCGCCGATAGCCGGCTGGGCGTTGGCGGTCTCCGTCAGGCGCTGCTGCTGTTTCTGCCGTTCAATATCGTTAAATACTGGAATCGGGTAGATAACCGGAGAGAGCGCGGGCAGGTTGTCGTCCTGCGCCAGGGTATCGAGCGTTTCCAGCGTCTGGCGCAGTTCAGGAAAATCCACGGCCACGCCGCGCCCCATGTTGACATACTGGGAGCCCTGCCCCGGAAACATCGCGACTACCGTTCCCGCCGTCGCCTTCGCGCGCGGCTGATAGTAAATACCGGCCGGATGCTCCCACCCTTGTTCGCGCTGACGGGAGAGCTGTTTGATCGCCGAATCAAGGAACGACGCCACCTGTCCGGCATCCTCCACCACAAACAGCAGTCTGGCGTGTGCCGCCGGCAACGCTTCCGGATCCTGCTGTCGGAGGTGTTCGCGCAACATGATGTCCGGCGACGACGCGGCAACCTGCGCCGCAGCCGCCTGGCAGACGGTCAGCAGCGCATCGGGCGTCTCGGCCTGGAACAGCAGCGTAGCGGGCAGGTCGTTGAGACGGTAGCGCCCCTGCGGCTCGCGCTCATACTCTTCCAGCACCGCATGGAAGTTGGTGCCGCCAAATCCAAAAGCGCTCAATGCGGCGCGACGCGGGGCATTATTCGCCGGACGCAGCCAGGGGCGCGCATCGGTATTGGCATAGAAGGCCGAGTGCTTGTCGGCCACCGCGTCACACGGCTGTTCGACGTTGATGGTCGGCGGCAGCACCTTGTGGGATAACGCCATCGCCACCTTGATCATCGACGCCGCGCCCGCTGCGCAGCGGGTATGGCCGATTTGCGACTTAACGCTGCCAAGCGCGATCGACTTGGGCGCCAGCGCCATCTCGCCGAACACCGCGCCGAGGCTTTTCAGTTCGGTATTATCGCCAGACGCCGTGCCGGTACCGTGCGCCTCCACCAGTTGGATATCCGACGGCGCGATCCCGGCACGCTGGTAGGCGCGATGAATCGCTTTTACCTGCCCTTCGTAACGCGGCGCGAAGATGCTTTTCGCCCGCCCGTCGCTGGACGCTTCCACCGCTTTCAGCACCGCGTAGATCCGATCGCCGTTCAGTTCGGCATCTTCCAGGCGTTTTAGCACCAGCATCCCGACGCCGTCCCCCAGCATGATGCCATCCGACTGCTGATCGAACGGGCGCGACAGGTTGCTTTTGGAGAGTGCGGGGGTTTTGCTAAAGCACAGGAACGAGAAGGCCGAGTTCTCCAGATTGACGCCGCCGGTCAGCACCGCGTCGCAGCTGCCGGATTGCAGTTCGCCCACCGCCGACTTGATAGCGGCCAGGCTACTGGCGCAGGCCGCATCCACCATGTAGGAGGTGCCGCCGAGATCAAAGTAGCTGGCGATACGACCGCAGGCCACATTGCCCAGAAAACCGGGGAAGCTATCTTCATTCCATTCCAGATACAGGTCGTGAACGCGGTTAATCACGTCATCGGCAACCGCTTCCGACAGCCCGGACTTGACCATGATGCGGCGCAGATAAGGCGCTTGCTGACGGGCCGCCAACGAGAATGAGGTATTACCGTTACCGCTCCCGCCCAGAATCACGCCGATACGATCGCGGTCAACCGAGCTGCCGTCCCCAACCAGACCGGCATCCTCCATCGCCTGTTTGGCAACGTACAGCGCAAATAACTGCGCGGTGCCGATAGAGTCGACAATCGCGGGCGGAATCTTAAATTCCACCGGGTCAAAATCAATCGGCTGAATAAAACCGGCCTTGTAGCCGTAGGTTTTATCCGCCTGCGTAGGGTCGGGGTGATAAAAATCGTCTTTATACCAATAATCGTCTCCCGGCAGGGTATCGATATCGGTAATGGAACTCCTTTTCCCATTTATATTGCGCCAAAAATCATGCAGGCTGGCGGCATCGGGGAAATGGCTGGCCATTCCGACAATCGCAATATCACTCGACCCATTATTCAGGTTCAATATATCTTTCCCTAACATATATTCCCTCTTACACGAAGGCGTGGTCAGCCCTGGGCGGCATGAAATCATGCGCCTTATTCCGACCGGCTCCATTGCTAATCAAAGTTGAAGTTTATGCTCAGATGCCACAGTCATAAAAAAGTCAAAAACTAAAACAACGCCCATTCATTTCTTTGACAAAACCTCGGTTCTACCTCGCAGCATCCCTATGATAACGCCGATAATAGCGGCTATAGCGGCGACGACGATTTCAAGCGCTATCACCGAAAACATATTGGTTATGGTAAATGGGAAATACTTCACGATAATGAATATGCTCGCCACCACCGCGGCGCTGAATGCATGCAGAATGAAGTACATTGACCACTCATCCAGTTCATCCTCATCGTCGAAATGCAACATCCCTATTCGGGTGTCAATCACAGCCTGCTTTTTCGCAATATGCGTGATCCATATTGATATTATCCATGCGGTTCCCCCACAGCCGAAGGCAATGGTTTCCACATCCAGATTCGTTTGCTGGTGATAGTATTTCCATGAAATGAAACCCACCGTTAACATGGCGATAATCACCCAGGGAATAAAATAATTCACCACCAGGTGTTCGTCGCTAAACGCCTTATTTTCATTGCGCTTCCCGGCGAGCATCTGTTGCTGATACCACTGTTTCACCCTTGGAATAAAGGTCTTGTAGATCAACATTATCGATAAAAAAACACCCCAGAAGAGGCTACCGAGCGCCAGCAGCGGAATCGCTTTATACCGCATAGCTGCAGTGTGATAAATCACGGAGGAAATTATCATCACAGGAATAGAAATCATCACCGCGGCAATAGCCAACCTGGCCCATAGCCTGGCCGGGCGATTATTTACAGGCAGGGAGGCTTGCGCCAGCGGCAATGATGGAACCGTACCGGTAAGACGGCTAATCTCCTCCAGCATCAACTCAACGGTAATGGAGAAGACGGCAATCATCGGGAAGAAAACACAGAATAGGATAAAGTGTATTCCTTTATCGGCATCATCACTGGCTGCGGATAGAAAGAATATAATGAAGAATATTGCCAGTTCGATAGCCACTCGGATAAAGACAGCAATAGATAATCTAAAATTAATAATTCCTTGTCGCATAACGCTATCCATAAACATCTCCAGAAAAACCACCATCTCAGAACGGTATCAATTAACTGAGAAAATCATGAGCATCTTGAATATTTAAAACGTTGTTTTAGTTATTGGCTTTGGGATTAATTTAATTTTGATGACTTACTGTATACAGCAGCAATAGCACCTTTTCAAACCAGCCAGAAAGTAGAATCAAAAATTATCAAAATTATAATAATCATCCATTTAGGCGATAACCCCGTCCGATACGGACATAAAAATTTAAAAACAAACAAAAAATAGAATAAAAATCCAAAAATATATCAAAAAACAGCTCATGTTACCGATAATGGTGTAACAATCCACTCTTGATAAAACCTTGACAAAAGATTCATGAATAATTGATAGAGTATTCACAGAAACAACCACGCAATGTGTGCTTACAATATCTTTACATTCAGTTATATTTGAATTGATTGATAACAAATAGGTGTGTTATATAAAGTCGATGAGGTTTAAATAGCTAGAAAGCGTGCTATTAAATAATTACTACAACCGAAAATTAAGTTGTCTGGAATAATGAATTCTGACATACCTATATAAAGGGCGTTCGGATCGATTGCTCTGTTCTGATCGATTGCTCTGACGGATTCTCTGACAGAGATTCTCCGACAGGCGCTAAGCCGCGCGCGTCTCTGCGTTTATTCTTGTATTTAGACAGAAAGGATTCTGTGATGCTTTCTCTTGCACGGTCGATTCTCATCCATGAATGGCGGCGCTTTCTGCCCGCGGTACTGGCGGTTGCTTTCTCCGGCTTGCTGGTGGTTGTGCAGTTGGGACTGTTGCTCGGCATGTTCGGCGCAGTCAGTGTCTATATTGACCGTTCTTCCGCCGATCTTTGGGTCGGCTTCCCCGATACGCAAAGCATCGATCTGCCAAGGCCGATTTCAGAAAAAGTTGAAAACACCTTACTGATGAATCCGGAGATCACCGCGGTCGAGCGGCTGTCGTGGACACTGGGCGACTGGCGGCGGCCTGCCGGCGGCAGGATTTCAGCGGTCATCATCGGCATAAATCTGCAGCCGAACGCCATGACGTTCGCCAGCCTATTGACGCCGGAAAAGAAACAACTGCTGCAGGTGCCGGGCAATCTGCTGGTGGATATCAGCGATCTCGACAAACTGGGCGTGAAGGTGGGCGACTATACCGAACTGAACGGCAAGCGGGTGCGCGTCGCGGGTACGGTCAGCGGCATGCGGTCAATGGGCGGCGTCAACATCATCACCTCGCTGTACACCGCCCGCACGCTGGACCCGGCGCTGCTGAAAAACAACCTGGACTATTTTCTGGTCAAGATCAGAAACCCCGCGGACGCCGAGCGCGTGCGCGACCAACTGCAACCAACCGGTGAAAACCGCCGCTTCCAGGTCTGGACCACGCAGGAGTTTTCCGATCAATCGGTCGGCTACTGGATCTTCGAATCAGGTTCGGGCAGCGGCTTTCTGTTTTCCTCAACACTGGGCTTCGTCGTCGGCATCGTCATCACCAGCCAGACCCTGATGGCGGCCATTGTCGCCGCGCTGCGCGAATACGCCACCTTACGCGCTATGGGCGTCCCCACTCGCGCGCTGCGCAAGGTAGTGCTGGAACAGTCGTTCTGGATTGGCGTGACCGGGCTGTTGCTGACCACCCTTATAACGCTGGCGCTGTCGGCCGGCGCCCAGGCGCTGTATGTCTCTTTTACGCTGCCGTGGCCCGCGCTGATCTTCCTGTACGGTCTGGTGATGACCATCACGCTCTTATCCGGACTGATGGCGCTGCGGGCGTTGAACCGCGCTGAACCTTTCACCCTGTTACGTTGAGACAAGCGGATGAGCACAACCATCACCATAAACGCCAGACACGTCAGCCACAGCTTCACCACCGGCAAGGTCGTCCAACCCGTGGTGAAAGAGGTGGATTTGCAGATTGCCGCCGGTGAACTGACCCTGATTATCGGCCCTTCCGGCTCGGGCAAAAGTACGCTGCTGGCGATCCTGTCCGGGCTGCTGCGCCCGCAATCAGGGCAGGTGTTTATCAACGGGCAGGACATTACCCAATATCACGATCGCGATCTGGAAAAATTCAGGTTGCATCATTGCGGCTTCGTATTTCAGGGCTTCAATCTGTTCGGCGCGCTGAACGCGTTGCAGAACGTGATGCTGCCGCTGACTTACGGTGAACAGCTTTCGCAGCAGGCGGCGAAAGAGCGGGCGTCCGCCACGCTGGATGCCGTGGGGCTCAGCAATCGTAAAACGCTCTACCCCGCCGAGCTGTCCGGCGGGGAAAAGCAGCGTGTGGCGATTGCCCGTGCGTTGGTCAAGCACGGCCAGTTCCTGTTCGCCGATGAGCCCACCAGCGCGCTCGACAAGCATAACGGTCAAATTGTTATCGACACATTGCGCCACATTGCCCACCAGCAGGGCTCCACCGTGGTGGCGGTGTCTCACGATAACCGTCTGATTGAACACGCCGACCGGGTTATTACCATCGAAGATGGCCGTATCACCCATGATTCCGGCTCTTCACTTCACGGAGTTTCACTGACATGAAAGTTATCCACCTGGCCAGTAGTCTCGTCATGGCATTGGCGCTCAGCGCCTGCGACGCCGAAAAACCGTCGCCGCCGGCAGCGCAGTCCGCCCCCTGGGTCGCCATCGCCAAAGGCTACATCAGTATCGAAGGCGGCATGATCAGCATTGATGCGCCGCGCGCCGGCATCATCAAGCAGATCCTGGCGGAAGAAGGCGATGAAGTAAAAAAAGGGCAGTTGCTGGCGCAAATCGATGATAACGAGGCGGAGCTGTCGTTGCGGCAGTCGTTGACCTCGCAGGAGGAAGCCACGCAGGATGTCGCCACCAGCAAAACCAAGCTGGAGATTGCCGAACGGGAATACCGCCGGGTGCTGCCGCTCGGCACTCAGGTTATTTCCGATCAGTCGAAACAAAACCTGAAGGACCAGATGTCGCTGGCGCGCGAGGACCTGGCCGGCAAAAAAGCCGCGCTGGAAACGGCCAAAGCCAAGGTGGCGTCCGCCCAATTGGAAGTGGACAAGTTCAAGGTTCTCGCCCCTGAAAACGGCAAGATCGTACGGCGATACGCCAAGCCGGGGGAAGGTTCCTCCACGCTCAATGTGACCCGCCTGTTCACGCTGGCGCCGGACGCGCCGCGCATTGTGCGCGCGGAAATCGAGGATATCTTTGTCGATAACGTACGCCCCGGTCAGTTGGCCGAGGTAACGCTGGAAAACAACGAGAAAAAGGTCTATCAGGCCAAAGTGCTGCGGCTTAGCGAAGTCTTCGGTCCCAGCGTACAAAATACGGACGATCCGACGGCCAAACAGGACACCCGGGTGATTGAATGCGTACTGTCGCTGGATGCGCCGAAGATCAAACTCGGTCAGCGGGTGATGGTTAAAATCTACCCGTTGGGCACGGTGCCGCCCGTCGGCACTCCCGCACCGGTCGCGGCGCCATGATATTCACAGTGCAAGACATTCACTGTGCCATGACATTCGCTGTGTCATGATATTCGCAGCGCCATGACAATATTATTTGCAGCGTTGCCGCACGCGTTACGGCGTCATCTTTACTTCGCCAGCCAGACGATCGAGGTCAGCGACGCCGCGCAGACCCGGCTGCTCAACAGCGGATTAACGCTGCCGGCGTCGCTTAACCGCGCCGTACTGAAACGCCGGGTGGAATTTCTGTCGGGACGCGCCTGCGCGCGCGAGGCGCTGCGACTGGCGGGATTGACGGTCCCCGATTCGCTGCCGATTTCGCCCCATCGCCACCCGGTGTGGCCGGTCAACATCGTCGGTTCCATCAGTCACTGCAACCAGTTGGCGTTTGCCGTCGTCGCTCGTCGTCAGGCGTTGCACAGCGTGGGGATGGATATCGAGGAGTGTATGACCGAAAGCGCGTTGGATAGCGTGCGCGCGCTGATCGCCAAGCCGCAAGAGCTGCGCCTTGCGGCCCAGACAGGGCTTGCCGAGACACTGGCCGGTACCCTGCTGTTCTCCGCAAAGGAGAGCCTGTTCAAGGCCCTGTTCGCCGACGTACAGCGGATTTTCGATTTTTCCTGCGCGCAGTTAACCGACTGGCAACCGTCGCGCCAGTGTCTTCAACTCACCCTGACGCAATCCCTTAGCCCCACTAACCCGCAGGGGAAACAGCTCTGCTGTTACTACCACTGTTTTGGCAATCACGTCCTGACACTCTGTCTTGAGCCCCAGCCCGGCCTTGCTCCGGCTTAAAACCCGGCTCAAACCGTGTTTTGCTTTCACGCGCCCGCGGCCTGTTCCATCCCCGGTGTGGCAGGCGCCATACCGCCTGCACCGGCCTCACGTCACAAGCATAAAAAACCAGTAAAATGCCAGTTAGCACATATTTAAATCCAGACAAACGGCGTTTAATTGTCATTAATTTTTATAATATCAATTTTTATGATATTATTGATGAATTCGTGCATCGCCGACCCCAACACTGCATCAACGCAGCGGCGAGATACGATCTGATGCTCAAGGGGGAGAATGAGACGGTGTTGCGCCACGCTGCAGGCGCGCCGACGTGAATAAACGTTTTGCGGGCTGATGTCCGACACACCCTCACCACACTACCCAATAGCACCTGACGTCATACCCGGCAAGACGGTGTTTTTCCCCACGCTTCACCTCCCTTTTCATGTCACGATAATAAAAGGTTAGTCACTTTATGAAATTGAAGAGAAAACGTGTAAAACCTATCGCGCTGGACGATGTCACCATCATTGATGACGGCCGTCTGCGTAAAGCCATTACCGCCGCCGCGCTCGGCAACGCCATGGAGTGGTTCGATTTTGGCGTCTACGGCTTCGTCGCCTATGCGCTGGGCCAGGTGTTTTTCCCCGGCGCCGATCCCGGCGTACAGATGATCGCCGCGCTGGCGACCTTCTCGGTGCCGTTTCTGATTCGCCCGCTGGGCGGCGTGTTTTTCGGCGCGCTGGGCGACAAATACGGCCGCCAGAAAATCCTCGCCATCACCATCATCATCATGTCCATCAGCACCTTCTGCATCGGGCTGATACCGTCGTACGAACGCATCGGCATCTGGGCGCCGATCCTGCTGCTGCTGGCGAAAATGGCGCAGGGGTTCTCCGTCGGCGGCGAATACACCGGCGCGTCGATCTTCGTGGCGGAGTATTCGCCCGACCGTAAACGCGGCTTCATGGGCAGTTGGCTGGATTTCGGCTCCATCGCCGGGTTTGTGCTGGGCGCCGGCGTGGTGGTGCTGATTTCCACCATCATCGGCGAACAGGCGTTTCTGGAATGGGGCTGGCGTCTGCCGTTCTTCCTGGCGCTGCCGCTCGGCATCATCGGCTTGTATCTGCGTCACGCGCTGGAAGAAACTCCCGCGTTTCAGCAACACGTGGAAAAACTGGAGCAGAACGATCGCGACGGGCTGAAAGCCGGGCCGGGCGTCTCTTTTCGGGAAATCGCCACCCATCACTGGAAAAGCCTGCTGGTGTGCATCGGGCTGGTGATCGCCACCAACGTGACCTATTACATGCTGCTGACCTACATGCCAAGCTACCTGTCGCACAGCCTGCATTACTCGGAAAACCATGGCGTGCTGATCATCATCGCCATCATGATCGGCATGCTGTTCGTGCAGCCGGTGATGGGCCTGCTCAGCGACCGCTTCGGCCGCAAACCGTTCGTGGTTATCGGCAGCGTCGCCATGTTTTTCCTGGCGGTGCCGAGCTTCATGCTGATCAACAGCAACATTATCGGTCTGATTTTTCTGGGGCTGCTGATGCTGGCGGTGATCCTGAACGCGTTTACCGGCGTGATGGCGTCAACCCTGCCCGCGCTGTTCCCGACGCACATTCGCTATAGCGCGCTGGCCAGCGCCTTCAACATTTCGGTGCTGATCGCCGGCCTGACGCCAACCGCCGTCGCCTGGCTGGTGGAGAGCAGCCGCAATCTGTACATGCCGGCGTACTATCTGATGGTGATCGCCGTTATCGGCCTGCTGACCGGTCTGTTCATGAAAGAGACGGCCAACAAGCCGCTGAAAGGCGCTACGCCGGCTGCTTCCGACCTGTCGGAAGCGAAGGAAATTTTGCAGGAGCACCACGATAACATCGAGCATAAAATCGAGGATATCACGCAGCAAATCGCTGAACTGGAAGAGAAACGCAAGCTGCTGGTCGCCCAGCATCCGCGGATTAATGAATAGTAATGAAGCGTGATGCGCGCCCGCCGGCCATACGGTCGACGGGCGTTTTTACGTCAGCGACAGACTATCAATAACCAACAACAACCAACAACCGCGCTAACGGGCGAGCACCCGCCGGGTCGACGCCGGGTTATTGATGAGCTTTTCCGCCGGTCGGATCGGCCGGCGAACCAGCTCGCCGCCGCAGTTAGGGCAGCGACCGTTCAGTTTCTCCTGCGCGCAATCGGCGCAGAAGGTACATTCAAACGAACAAATCCGCGCCAGCAATGAATCCGGCGGCAGATCGACGTCGCAGCATTCACAATTAGGCCGCAATTCCAGCATGATGGCGCTCCTGTTTTCAGGTATCAACCCAGTTTATAACCCTGCCTGACTTACGCCGTCAACAACCCGCTCGCCAGCCAGTCGTCGGCATTTTTCACCCCCGGCAGCACGAAGAAATAACCGCCGCCGATCGGTTTGATGTACTCCTCCAGCGGTTCGCCGTCGAGCCGTTTTTGCACCGTCAGGAAGCCTTTTTCCAGGTCGGCCTGATAGCAGACGAACAGCAGCCCCATATCCAGTTGGCCGGAATTGGACACTCCCAGCGAGTAACTGTAGCCGCGGCGCAGCATCAGATTGGCCTGGGTTTCCCGCGTGCGCGGGTTAGCCAGACGAATATGCGCATCCAGCGGAATCACTTTGCCTTCCGGATCCTGACTGTAGTCCGGCTCGTCATGCTCATGAGCCATGCCCAGCGGCGCGCCGCTGTGTTTTTCCCGGCCGAAAATGGTCTGCTGCTCCCTGAGCGGCGTGCGGTCCCAGAATTCGACATGAAAACGGATGATGCGCGCCGCCTGATAGCTGCCGCCCACCGTCCATGCCGGTTCGCCGGACGGCGCGCCGACCCACAGGATCTGGTCCATCAGCGTATTATCGCCGGTATTGGGGTTAGCGGTGCCGTCCTTGAAACCCAGCAGGTTGACGGGGGTTTCCTGGCCTTTGCTGCGCGCCGCGTGCGCGGAAATGAACCCTTCCCGCTTCCAGCGCACACTGAGCAGGTCCGGCGTCTGCTTGATGATATCGCGCAGCGCATGCAGCACCGTTTCGTTGGTGTTGGCGCAGATCTGCAACAGCAGATCGCCATGACACAGACTGGCGTCCAGCGAGTCGTTGGGAAAGCGCGTCATGCGCTGCAGTTTCAACGGCTTGAGCGCCTGCAAACCAAACCGCTCGTCAAACAGCGAAGCGCCGACCGATACGGTGATGGTGAGATTATCCGGATAGATTTCCGGCCCCATGATGCCGGAATCCAGCGGCGGCAGACGCGGGTCGACGTCCGGCACTTTGCCGCCCTGCGTCAGAAACGCGATACGCTGGGTCAGCAACTGGAACAAGCGGGTCAGATCCGGTTTGCTGGTCGCCAGCACATCGAACGCCACCAGCATCATCGCCGCCTGTTGCGGCGTGACGATACCGGCCTGATGCGGACCGTAGAACGGCTGTTTTTCCCAGCGTTCATCCTGCGGCGCCTGCGGCTTGTCCTCCGCCTGCGCCAGCCGGTCGGCGCCGAGCGCCAGCGCGCCGCCCATCATCCCCAGCCCCTGCAACAGCCGGCGGCGTGAGGGGGAAGCGATGTCCGGCTGTGCCGGACAAGCGGAGGGGTGTGAGGAATGCGGCCCGTCCTGCGGGCCAGTGATATCACTCATGATAGCTCGCCTCAATCCAGACCGAGCACGCCGCGCAATTGCGCCAGATCTTCCGCCAGCGTGGTGATCGGCCCTTTCAGCGCGGTGCGATCGGCATCGCTCAGCTTCTCGTAGGATTCAAAGCCGTCTTTGGTTTTGTACTTCGCCAGCACGCCGTCGACGGTTTTGAAGTTGGCGTCGATCTTGGTCAGCAGCGGCTTATTGGCTTTCGCCAGCAGCGGACGCAGCAGGTTGACGATCTTCTGCGCGCCGTCGACGTTGGCCTGGAAGTCCCACAGGTCGGTGCGGCTGTAGCGATCTTCCTCGCCGCTGATCTTGGTCGCCGCCACTTCTTCAATCAGCCCGGCCGCGCCGCCCACCACTTTACTCGGCGGGAAGGTCAGGCTGGCGATGCGTTTTTGCAGTTCCTGCGTATCGGCATACAGCTGATCGGCGTAGTGCTCCATGCCTTTGGTGGCATTGTCGGCAAACAACGCTTTCTCCAGCCGGTGGAAGCCGGTGAATTTCGGGTCTTCCGCTTTCTTTTCGTAGTCGTCTTCACGGGCGTCGATGCTGCCGTCCAGATCGGAGAACAGCTCGGCGATCGGTTCGATACGCTCGTAATGCTGGCGGGTCGGCGCATAGAGTTTGCGCGCTTCATCCAGCTTGCCGGCCTTGATGGCGGCGGTGAACAGTTTGGTCTGCTGGACCAGCCCTTCCACCTCTTTGGTCACGTAAACCTTGTATTCGGCGATCGGCCCGACCAGATCCAGCACGTTGGTTTTCGCGGCGGCGGCCTCGCCGCTGGCGGTCACCACCAGCTTGCCTTTGGGGTTGCTGAGCAAACCGCAGGTCATGTCGTATTCGCCCGGCTCCAGATTGGCGGTCATTTTCTGGGTGAAGCCCGGCGCGATATTCTCACGCTCTTCCACCACCATCACCCCTTTGAGGATTTCCCACTCCAGGTTCTTCTGGCTGGCGTTGGCGACCACAAACTGCGTTTTACCTGCCGCCACCGTGACTTGCATCGGTTCGCACTGCTTGTCGTTAACCGTTATCTTAACCTGCGGAATGTCGGCAGCCAGAGCGCTGAACGTCGGCAGAGCCAGCAGAGCGGCGCACAGCGCCGTACGGCGGAAGAATGGTGTAGACATAGACCTATCCCTTTTTACATTGATTGTTGATGGTGGTCATCGTTGATGGCGATGATGATTAATGATGATGTTTACGCGACGCCGAAGCCGTGGCCGGCTCCATGCGCTGCGGCAGGAAAAAGAACGCCAGCGCCGGGATCAGGTACAGGAAATAGACCACCACTTCGCTGATCGTCGGGGTTTCCTGATAGCCGAACATGCCTTCCAGCAGCGTGCCGAATAGCGTATGGGTCGACAATGTGGCGCTAAAATCGAAGGCGATTTGCTGAAATTGATTCCACAATCCCGCTTCGTGAAACGCGCGGATCGCCCCGGCAGCCAGACCGGCGGCGACAAACAGAATGAACAGGCTGCTCCATTTGAAGAACCGCGCCAGATGCAGTTTCACCCCGCCCCAGTAGATCATCATCCCGACCACGACGGCGCACAGCAGCCCCAGCACGGCGCCGATCGGCGCATAGATGCCGACATCCTGCTGAAAAGCGGCCAGCAGAAAGAACACCGACTCCAGCCCCTCGCGCGCCACGGCGAAGAACACCATCGCCACCAGCGCCCATCCCTGACGCTTGCTGGCGTTGAGCGCCTGATCGATAGCGCCTTCCAGATGCACCCGTACCGAACGCGACACTTTGCGCATCCAGAACACCATGTACGTCAGGATCACCACGGCGATCACCGCCACAATCCCTTCGAACAGCTCCTGCTGTTTCTGCGGAAATTCACCGGTGGTGGCGTTGATGAATACGCCAAGCGCCAGACACAACGCCAGCGCCAGCACCACGCCTGCCCAGACCGCGCCCAGCCACTGCTCGCGTTGGGTACGCTTCAGGTAGCTGGCGATCAGGCTGACGATCAGCGCCGCTTCCAGACCTTCACGGAACATGATGAGTAACGGAACGAACATGGATGGAAACTCCTCAGACAGACCGGGCGACGCGCCTCACAGCCCGGACGCGCCGCCGCAGGAATACAAATCGGATAAAGAATGATAATAGTTCTTATTAATAAAGAAATGTAAGGATTGGTAAAGCACTTTTTTCTAATCAAATATTTCAACGCCGCAGTCTGGCGCGGCGGCGCGTCACGGCAGGGAAAAGCGGGCGGTGTCTCACAATAATTCGCGTCGCGGGCGCCGACTTAAAGCGCCGCTATCAGGGCGGAGCGCTACGCTCCCAAAAGGTTGGGCATTTCACGACGGGAACGGCCTACAGCCGCACGCAGCGATCACGGCCTTTTTTCTTCGCCAGGTACAGCGCCTGATCGGCGCCCTCTTTCAGACGCTGAATATCGCAGGGGTTGTCGCTGGAGTGCGAATACACCCCCACGCTCACCGTCACCACCTGACGGGGCAACAGCGAAGCCTGATGCGGCACTGCGCATTTGCGTACATCCTCCACGGCCCGCTCGCCGTACACCGCCGCTTGCTCGCCGCTCATTCCCGGCAAAATAATGGCGAACTCCTCGCCGCCGTAACGGGCGGCCAATGCGCCGTCAGGCAACGGCAACCCGTTCAGCACGCTGCCAAGTTGGGTCAGGCAGCGGTCGCCCAGCACATGACCGTAGGTATCGTTGTAGAGTTTGAAAAAATCCACATCCAGCATAATCAACGACAAGGTTCCGCCCTCTTCGCGGGCTCGGGTCAGCGACTGCTCCAGATAAAGATCAAAACGCCGGCGGTTGGCCAGTTTGGTCAGCGGATCGACCATCGCCAGTTTTTGCAGCACTTTATTCTTGTCGCTTTCCTCCTGATGCAGGCGGCTGATCGCCTCTTTATTTTTCACCGTTAGCCGGATCTGCTTCAGGACGAAACCACCGAGGACAAACATGGCGAACAGCACCATGACGTTGAGCATCATGGCCGAAATATTTTCCGCCAGCCAGCGCGCCTGCAGCGCGCCCCGGTCCAGACTGGCCGCCACCATCAGCGGGTAACGCTTCAGTTTAACGTAACCGACAATCCGCACCCGGTTATCCAGCGTGGTGCGCCAGGTACCGCTGCCGCTGCCTTGTTCCAGCCGGGACTTTTCAAACAGGCCGCCGTCAGAAAAATTACTATTAATATATTGTTCGCGATTGGGGTAGAGATAAATCGCATGACCATCCGCATTCATCAATGACAGCACGCCGTCATAATCCAGGCTGAAATAACTGTAGAAATTACCGAAATAATTATGGTCGATAGTGGCAAGAAAAACGCCCTTGAATTCGCCATTCGGCCCATTTATCCGTTTCGCCACCGGAATAATACGTCTGCCGGTGATCGTACTGACGGTAACCTTACTGATAAACAATGATGCGGTATTATTGTCCCTGAGCCAGGTAAAATATTCCCGCCGGCCGGCATTATAAATATAGAGCGGCCCTTTGCCGGTGGAAGAAATCAGATTTCCCTTTTCGTCAAACAGGTAGAAACCGACCAGTTGCGGCAGCACCGCGCGATGGGTATCGAGAACGCTTTTCACTCGCGTGGAATCCAGCATGCCGGTTTGCGACAACTCCCGCAGCATGTCATCGATCGCCACTTCAATCGGCACAAAAGTATCTTCCGCCTGACGTGACATCGCCACGGACAGGTTAGTCACGTTTTTCTCCGCCTCCACCAGCATACGCTGATAGGAATCCAGAAAATTCCAAATACTGGTGGTAACAAAAATCAGGCTACAGACGGCCAGAAAAGCCATCATGGTAATACCGGGGGAAGAATAAAAAGGTAAAGAGCGAAGGAAACGCAGCGCGCTGGACGGAAAATTATTATTATTTGACATATGCGTTCTCAGTAAGGCTACAACCTTATCCATACCCTGCATGTTAGTTGCAGAAGGCGGCGACGCAGCGAATTCCCATCAGCCGACCAGGCAGATAACCGGAGAGCGAGGAACGCCAATGCGCCTGCAACGTAATGTATGACGGGTACAAACATGCTACCTGATATTTCCGACGGTGTCTGCTATCGCCACAATGCTGTCTCCCATTTTCCTAAAAGACGCAACGGGGGGTATCCAGTCAGGCAAAATGGGCCCCATCGGCACTCAGCGCACATCCGTAACGTCTTACCACATCGGTACAGGCTATAATAAATCTGTGACAAAACACGCAGGTCTGTAAAAAAGCCGGTTACCGTACCGGTCTCCGCGCCCTCCTGACGCCCGGTGTTACGCTACCGTATGAGTCGATATACGATCCATTGTAGTGCAACCGATTGTAGTGCAACCGTTCGCCCGACGTAAAAGCAACCTCCGTTTTGCGCGCTATTCGTGCTTTTCATTAACGTGATGATGAATATTATTTTGAGTTAATTTAACATTCCCCAGAAAAATACGATGACGCTTGTCCAATAATGGGCAGCGGCACCAAAATAACGCGAGCGATGCACTAAAATAACCACATTCATTTTTTATTCGCCTTTGTTTTTATAAAAATCGGTCGAATATTCATTTTTAAAAAAATAACAGACTTTTATTTTAAAAAACAACCAAAATAAGACATCTGAAACAAATAAAGACCACCAAACCCAGAATATAAATCTTATTTTTTGTCATTATTGACAACATAATACTACTTGATAATATCGAAAAATCTGACCTGTCAGCATTATTTCCTGGATATCAATACGTATCCAAAAAGTGGCTGGCGCATGCATTATCTTATTGATTTTAATTTTTTATTTCCTTACCAGCGGGTGAGACGGCGGCCCTTTGTCCTGCGTTTTTTATTTCAATGACGGAGTTTGCGATGAATATTAAAAAACCTTATTTGTTGTTCCTTGGCGATGCCCACGACCAGTTGGCCGCTAAAGTGGCGATCGGTATTAAACAGTGGCATCCGGAATACTGCGTCGGTCAGTATCGCATGGCGGGATGCCAGGCGGACTGCGGGCTGCCGGACCTGGATATCGCCGCTGCGCGGGCGGCGGGCGCGCAGACGCTGGTGATCGGCGTGGCGAACCGCGGCGGCATCATTTCCGATGCCTGGATCGCGGTGCTGCGTCAGGCGCTGGAGTGCGGTATGGATCTGGCCGCCGGTCTGCACAACAAACTGGCGGATGTGCCGGAAATCAGTGAACTGGCCGCGCGGCTGGGGCGCTCATTGTTCGACGTGCGTCACCCGACGCAGAGCTTCCCGGTGGCCAGTGGGCGTAAACGCAGCGGCAAACGTCTATTGCCGGTCGGCACCGACTGCTCCTGCGGCAAGATGTATACCGCGCTGGCGATTGAAAAAGCGCTGCTGGAACGCGGCGGCAACGCCACTTTTCGCGCCACCGGCCAGACCGGCATTCTGATTTCCGGCGCGGGCGTCAGCATTGACGCGGTGGTATCCGACTTTATCGCCGGCGCGGTGGAAACCCTTGCGCCCGATAACGACGCCGACCACTGGGACGTGATCGAAGGTCAGGGGTCGCTGTTCCACCCCTCTTTCGCCGGGGTCACCACCGGTATCATCCACGGCGCCCAACCGGACGCGCTGGTGCTGTGTCACGAACCCACCCGCACCCGCATGCGCGGCGTGGACTATCCGCTGCCGGACCTGCAAGCCTGTATCGATCTCAATCTGGCGATGGCGCGGCTGACCAACCCGAACGCCCGCTTCGTCGGAGTCTCCATAAACAGCGCGCACCTGAGCGAAGCGGACGCGCTGGCGTACATGGCGAAACTGGAACATCAGTTGGGGCTGCCGGTAGTCGACCCGTTCCGTCAGGGCGTAGGCCGCATCATCGATAACTTGTAAGGACGGCATCATGGCGGAACTGATCGTCACTCATGAACGCTGGGCGTTAAAAGAAACCTTCACCGTTTCGCGCGGCAGCAAAACCCACGCCGATGTCATCAAGGTGACGGTGCGCGACGGGCGTTACGAAGGCCACGGCGAAAGCGTGCCCTACGCCCGCTATGGCGAAAGCATCGGCGATGTGGAAGCCCAGTTACTGACGCTGCGGGACGCGGTGCGACGCGGTCTTGACCGGAAAACATTGCAGACACTGCTGCCGCCCGGCGCCGCGCGTAATGCGCTGGACTGCGCGCTGTGGGATCTCGATAGCCAGCGGCAGGCCAAACCGGTGTGGCAACTGGCCGGGCTGCCGCGACCGGAACCGGCGACCAGCGCGTTTACGCTGTCGCTGGATACCCCGGAGCGCATGGCGCAGGCCGCGCAACGCAACGCGCACCGTCCGTTGCTGAAGCTGAAACTGGCGGACGAACACGATATCGAGCGGGTTGCCGCGGTACGCCGCTGGGCGCCGCAAGCGCAGTTGATCGTCGACGCCAACGAAGGCTGGAACGCCGACCTGTACCTGAAACTGGTGCCGGAGCTGCAGCGCCTTGGCGTCAGCATGATTGAACAGCCGCTGCCCGCCCGCGACGACGACGCGCTGGCCACGCTGCCGCGCCCGATTCCGCTGTGCGCCGACGAATCCTGCCATGACCGCCAGTCGCTGCCGGGTCTGGCGACACGCTACGACATGGTTAACATCAAGCTGGATAAAACCGGCGGGTTGACCGAAGCGCTGTTACTGCGTCAGGCGGCGCAGGCGCAGGGTCTGAAGATCATGGTGGGTTGTATGGTCAGCACCTCGCTGTCGATGGCGCCGGCCACGCTGGTGGCGCAGGGCGCGGAAATCGTCGATCTCGACGGGCCGCTGCTGCTGGCGGATGACCGGGTCGGCGGGCTGGAATGGCGCGGCAGCCAGTTGTATTTACCTGAAGAGGGATTGTGGGGCCACCCCCGCCCTTGTTTAACGGGAGTTGCATAATGTCACGTATCCTTTACGTTAACGGGCGTTACCTGCCCGAGGAACAAGCGACGATTTCGGTGTTCGATCGCGGATTTCTGTTTGCCGACGCGGTGTATGAAGTCACCGCGGTGGTCAACGGCCGGCTGGCGGAATACGACGGCCACATGGCGCGTCTGGCGCGCTCCTGCCGCGAGCTGAACCTGCGTCTGCCGGTCAGCCCGGAGGAACTGCATCACATTCATCTGCGGCTTATCGAGCAAAACCGGCTGGAAGAAGGCGGTATCTATCTGCAGCTCAGCCGGGGCAGCACCGGCGACCGTGATTTCGCGTTCCCCACCGACGCCGAACCGACGCTGGTGCTGTTTACCCAGTCCCGCCCTGTTCTCCACCATCCCAGCGCGGAGAAAGGCATTCGCGTCATCACCTGCCCGGACCTGCGCTGGCACCGGCGCGACATCAAAACCGTCAGCCTGCTGATGGCCTGTATGGCGAAAGAGTGGGCGCACGCCAAAGGCGCCGATGACGCCTGGCTGGTGGAAAACGGCCTGATTACCGAGGGCAGCTCCAGCAACTGCTTTATCGTCGATGCCGACAACCGCCTGATCACCCGCCCGCTCAGCAACGACATCCTGCACGGCATTACCCGCAAAGCGCTGCTGCAACTGGCCGCCGACCATCATCTGACGGTGGAAGAACGGGCGTTCACGCCACAGGAAGCGCTCGCCGCCAAAGAAGCCTTTATCAGCTCCGCCACCACCTTTGTCTGGCCGGTGGTGGAGATCGACGGCGTCACGATTGGGGATGGTCGCCCCGGACCGCTGGCGCGCCAGCTGCGGGACATCTATATCGGGATGATTCGCGCCCAGACCGCGGGGTAATGCAGTCATCATCCGCTCTGCTATCTGAGAGCGGATGATGGCTTATCTCGTCACGCAGACGTTACAGGCTAGCCCTTGCGGCACAACGGGCGACCGTTGACCTTGCCGGAGCCGCACAGCCAGCGGGTTTTGCCGTCGCTAATGGTGTAGCCGTTGGCGTCCGGCACCACCCTGACATGGCGAAGGCTCAGTCCGGCCAGTTGCACCGGCTCTACCCCCAGAAACCAGACATGCTCGCCGTCGGTCGCCAGTTTTTCATTATTCGGCAGCATGCGGATATCCGCCGCTTTCACCCCGTCCGGCATGCTCGGATACGGCCGCCCGAAGACATAAAAACCGTTTTTGTCCAGCGCGGTGCTGAACGTCAGGCAGCGGAAACTGGCGGCATCGCCATCGGCGCGCTGCTCGCCACGGTAGTAAAGATTGCCGTCAATGGTGGCCCAGCCAAAACAGTTGCCCGCGCTCGGCGCCTGCTTGTGATAGGCAACCACGCTGGTTTCATTCTCCACGAAATAGTAGTTCTGTTTGTCGAACGCCTGATTTCTGGCCAGCGTTTTGAAGCTGGCGATATCCACGCCATGCATCTCCTCACCGTCAGGCAGCCAGACATGATCGCGATCGCGGAAGAACGGAAAATCCAGCGCCTGAAAACTGTCGGCATCGATATCCTGCTTCATACGCTCACAGCCGACGAATGACCCGACATTGGTAATCAGAAAAGCGTCGTAGCGCAGTTTGGCGCTTTCAGGTTTGAAACCGTCCGGCAGAGGCTGCTGGTTGCAGTAGTAACGATGGCCGGATACCGCCAGCGCCACCCGTTTTTCCCGCAACAACACCCGGAAGTCTTCCGGTTTGGCTTGCGTCAGCACCTGCGGATCCGCATTCGTCGATACCCGGTACACCACCTTACCCTGCTCAACCTGATAGGGAGCCTTCACTTCCGCCTGCGACGACAGCGCCGCCATACCCAGCAGCAGAGCGAGATATCCGTTCCGTTTCATACGCTTTCCTTTAATTTTACCCATCGAATCACTTTACCCATCGAATCACTGTGTATCCGTCTCCTTGCCTGTCGACCAGTGCATGGCCAGTTTCTGCCCGGCCTTGATTTCATCCGGCTGCATGGTGGCTTCCAGATCATTGCGAGCCGCGATGGCCTCCGCCATGCCTTCGGTCGCCGCCAGCGAGTACCAGGCGTAGGAATGAATACGGTTGCGCGATGCGCCCAGCCCATCCTGCCGCATCATCCCCATACGATACTGCGCCATACGGTTGCCGTCATGCGCCGCGAAGCGATACTGTTTCATCGCTTCCACATAGTCCGCCTTGCCGCCCTGCCCCAGCCGCAGCATCTCGCCGTACGCCAGTCGGGATTCAGTATCGCCGGTCGCCGCCGCGTTGGCGAACACCTCGCGAGCCCGTTCCAGCTCGCCGCGCTTAAGCAGCCAGTCGCCCAGTTCGCGCTGCGCCGGCACATAGCCGGCCGACGACGCCAGCACCAGATACTGTTCCCGTTTGGCCTTATCGGTCTGTATCTGGCTCAGCTTGTAATCCGCCTCGCCATTGCCTTTGCCGGAGGCGCGCTCCAGCCAGTAATTGGCCTGCTTGTCGTTCTGCGACAACCCGTGATCGCCACGGCGATACGCCTGCGCCAGCCACAGTTGCGCCGTCGCCTCGCCACCGGCCGCCGCTTTCTGATACCAGTCCAGCGCGTCTTTACCGTCGGCGTGTCGGGCCATCCACAACTGCGCCTGGGTTTGCCCCTTGTCCGCCGCCCGGAAATACCAACGCTCGGCCAGGTCGGTCCGCTTCGCCACGCCTTTCCCTTGTTCATAACGCTGGCCGAGCTGGTACTGCGCGTCCCGGTTGCCCAGATCCGCCGCTTTCTCTACCCATCCGGCGGCCTCTTCTTCCGCGCCGGGATGGGCGGCATACCACTGCGCCACTACCAGCTGCGCCGGCGCATACTGGTTGTCGGCCGCGCGTTCGAACGCGTCCAGACAGGCAGCCACCAGTTTGCCCTGATGCTGCGCCTGACAATCGGTTCCCAGCCGGTAGCCGGCCTCGCCGCTGCCCAGTCGGGAAGCTTTCTGCCACCACTGGCGCGCCAGCGGCGTATTTTTCGGTTCGCCCAGCCCGGCCTGATACCAGTCGCCCACCTGCAGCGCCGCCAGCGCCCGGCTTTCCCGCGGCCCGGACAGGTCTGACAGATCCGCCGCTTTTTGCATCCACTGCATGGCTTCGCCATAGTGTGAACGAGAAGCCAGTTGCTTCGCCAGCCGATACTGCGCTTCTCCGTTGCCGCTCTGTGCCGACTTACGCAAATCCGCGTCGGACAGCGACGACACCGGCGCCTGGCAGGCGGCCAGCAGACACACGGACAGCGCCGTCAATAATCGTATTTTTCTCATCATGTTACCGTCGTTACCCCTGGAGACATCCGGCGACGCCGCCGGGCAGCGCCATCCCGCCCGGCGCGGCGGCCTTAACTGCCGCTATCGCCTTGCTGCAACCGGTACAGCCGGATATTGAAAGCACGCAGTTCATCTTCCATGCCGCGCAGTTCCGCCGGGGTCAGCGGCTGGCGGGCGGCTTTGCGCGCCTCCATCGTCCGTAAACGGATGCTAAACGGCACATCGGAAGCAAAATATTTCTGAATATCATAAAGTTGTGACTTCAGATACGAAATGGTCACCGTGCGGCGCTGTTTCTCCAAATCCAGCAGTTGTTGCAGCGTCTCGCTCACCCCGGCGCGCGCCTGCTCGTAGCCGCTGACGCGCGGCGGCTTGTCCCCTTGTTGCCGGTCGAGGGCGATCTGCCACTGACGATCCATCTCCTTGACCGCCAGCGAATCCGGATACAGTTGTTGCATAACGCCTTTCAGCCCTTCGCCATACTGGTACAGATAGAACGGCGAGGCGTTCTTGACCTGCTCCAGTTGCGCCTGATAACGGTTGATCAGCTCCCCTTCCATGCCTTGCAGCTTCTGCTCGCCCAGCACGATGCGCACCCGGCGGATATCGTTGTGATCCGGCGCGGACGGCAGCGCATAGGCCGGCTGCTGCAACAACGCCAGCGCCTCGGCTTTTTGATCCTGCCAGTACTGCCAACCGCTCACCGCCGCGACCGGCAGTCCGCAGGTCAGCACGCCGCAGACAAACCAGAACCAGGCCGGTTTCTGCTTACGGTGCGCTTCAATCTTCAATACCGTCGGTTTCATCTGCCCTTTCTCCCGCCCGACCAGAATACTGCCCGACGGCAGCGCCGGCTGGGCTGCCGCCGCCGCGGACGCCATCCCGCCCGGTTCCATGTCGGACTGGAAGAAAACCATCGGCGGAATCTGCATATCCTGCTGTTTTTTCAGCGTCTGATCGTCAGAGACAATCACAATCTCGGTTTCGTCAAACAGGTGGGTGTAACCCTCGATAAAGTGCAGCAGGTTCTCCACCCGGGGGATGCGGCTCAGGCCGGAATTGTGCAGCTTTTCGCTCATCAGTTGCAGAGCGCGTTCGCAGCGATAAACCAGCCGCTTGTGTTCGTGGCTGATGGCGTACTGGCGAATCACCTCGCTGATGCGGGCGATAAACCAGTCCAGAATTTCGATACGCGCCCGCTCCTGATGTACCGGCGGCCAGAAGTTTTCCCACTGGGTCACGATCAGGTTGGCGAGAAATTCACAGCCCTCGGTAAAACCGTTCAGCCCGGCCAGCCGCGAACGCGCCAGGGTGAAATAGATGGCGGTTTGCAGGTCGACGCCCTGTTTCTCAAAAATAGCGGTCGCCATATCGTGCACCCGCATCCAGTCCACTTCCGGGCGGGAGGCATGGCTCAGCTTGTTGATTTCCGCGCGTAACGCCTCGTACTCAGGCAGCATCCGTGGATCACGGCCCACTTTCAGGGCCTGTTGTGCATCTTGCATATCACATCATCCGGCTACGGGCGCATTCGCATCGCGCATGCGCCCTCAGGGTTAATAGAGAGAATCAGGCAGTTTGAACTGGCTGAACAGACCACCGGCAAACGGGTTATGGCTGGCGTCGGTATAGACGCGATAGGTCATGCCGCCTTGTTCCAGCGAGAAACGCACGTCGAAGGTGTTGTCGTTCACCTGCGTCAGCTGGCCGTTGGTCAACAGACGGAACATCGCCCACGGACCGGTGAAGCTCAGGCTGCGCGGCGAGCGCTCGCGGTCATCCGGCACCAGCGTCAGCTTGCTTTCGGCGCCGTCGCGCATGCTGTTCGGCCACACCAGCGGCGTTTTGGTCCGGCGTCCGTGGCTGTATTCCAGCAACTGTCCGTCAAGATTCAGTACGCTGCGGCGTTTGTTGGCGGTCAGTTCCACCGGTTCCACCACGAAGTGCACTTCCAGACTGCCCTGCGCATTGAACAGCGTCTGACGGATACGGGTAGCGCGGTCCAGCTGTTTCCCCAGTTCGGTCTGCAACGGCGACGCGCCTTCCCCTTCCAGCATGCCGCTTTCCATGATCGACTTGAGGTTGGTCTGGTAGAAGCTGTCCAGCGTACCGCCCGCGGCGAAGAAACGTTCCATCTCGGACAACGGCACATCCTTGTCGGAAGACGGATTGAACGGATAGCGATCCGCCAGTTTCTCGTTGAACGGCGTCACCACCTTGTCCAGCCATTCCTGATTGAGCGACGACATCGCCAGCCCGGTCACCAGACTGGCGCTTTCTCCCGCCAGTTGGCCGACCCAACGGTCCAGCGGCGCCGGCAGGCTGCGGGCGTATTGCTGCAACGCGAACACCGGATCGGCGAACTTGTTGCCCTGACGCGCTTGTACCGCTTTCAGCGCCGCCTGCCCCGGATCGGTGGCGTTCACGATCTGATCCAGATAGTGGTAGAGATCGGTCAGCTTCTGATTGACCTCCTGCACCAGCGGCCCCTGATCGCCCCGCCCGCTCAACGCGGCGTTGATGGTCATGAACGGGCGACCGATGCGGGTATTGATGCCTTGCGCGGTGTCGTTCTCGTCATCCGCCAGCTTGCGGATACGGGTGTTGTCGCTCAGCGTGGTCAACACGCGCTGGAACGGCTGGTCGTTGCCGGTAATATCGGTCAGGACGTTAAGCGCCTGTTCCGGGCTTTCCAGCGGCTGTACATCAATATTCGCCAGCACTTTCTGCCACTGGTTGATGTAGTCGGTGATGTAGCGGTCGTTCACCTGACGCAGGATCTCCTTACGGTCGGCCTCGCTCAGGTGAGCGCGTTCACGCTGGCCCAGTACCCAGGCATCCAGCGCGGTCAGGTCCAGCAGCGCCTTGTCCTGCTTGAGATAGAAATCGCTAAAACCGGGATAGGTCAGCAACCGCGGCACCGTGCCCGCCTTGTCGTTACGCAGGGTGAATACCGAATCAAACGTCGGCCCCACCTCGTCGCGAATCGCCAGATCCGGCGGCAGCACCTGCGTCGCCTTCATCACCAGACTCTGGTAGACGCGCTGATACATCGGCAGCTTGCTCAGCTCGCGCTGGGCGCTGGCGATCGGGTCCACAAACGGCGCAAACGTGGAGATCGCCACCGTATCCTTCTGCTCGCGCGACTGGTGCCAGTCGGTATGATCCAGCGCGTAATCCAGATGCTGCATCAACTGCTCCTGCACCTTGCCCTGGCCCGGAAACGCTTTCTGCCAGCGCAGCGCCATAAACTGTTCCACCAGCGTCTTGTTGCGCCCGGACGCGTCGTCCAGCATCCGCATCACCCGCAGAATAGTCAGTTTCTGCTCGCTGCCGGCCGGCGCCTGATTCAGGTCCTCCAGCAGCCCTTGCATCACCGCCGGCAGGAAACGCTGGTTGAGCATCTGCAGATAGGAGCCTTCCACGTAAGGGCCGATCTTATCGCCCTGATACAGGCCGAGGTCGGCCAGCATCGGCGTACGTTCGTGGTAGTTGCCGAACGACAGGGTCGCGTCGCGGATCAGGTTCAGACGCGGCAGTTGCTGGTAACCGTACCCCGCCTGCCCTTCCAGTTCGTTGGTGCCGATGAACGCCTGCGCCTTGGTCAGCACGTTACGCCCGGCCTCTTCGTTCACCCGGTAGAAATGGTGCCAGCTGCCGATCATCGCCAGCCCGAACAGCACCATGCAGGTAATGCCGATGCTCATGCGGCGGCGGCGATAAAGGCTGTGCAGCCGGTTTTCCCCCGCCAGACTGGCTTCCGGGAAAATCACCTCCGGAAACAGCTTCTGGACGAAGAACGTATTGGACTCGCCGCGCATGGCGGCGTTGATCGGCTCCGGCAACTGATAACGCCGGGAGGCGGACTGGGCGAAGGCGTCAAACGGCACGCCTTGCTGGTACACCGAACTGACATACACGCCGCGCACCAGAAACGCGCGGTCGTCGCCGGTCGCCAGCGTTTCGTTCAGCACTTCCGTCACGTAATCCTTCAGCCCGGCCAGCTGGCGCACGAAGGTGAACAGCGTATTGCGCACGCCGCGCTCCGACTGCGTGAGCAGCATTTCCGGCAGATTATTGTTGAGGTTAGTGATCCAGTCGTCCCAGAAGCGCTCCAGCTCTTCCAGCCAGCCTTTGCCGTGGCTGGCCTGCGGCGTGAACGTCACCCCCAGCACCGCCTGACGCGCTTCCCGGTTCAGCGAGCGGTACACCACGTCAAAGCCGCGCAGCATATCCAGGCGAGTCAGCGCCACATACAGCGGCAGACGGGTGTTGATGTTAACCGCGATTTCCTGCAAACGGGCGCGCATCACCTGCGCATAAGCCTTACGCTCCGACACGCTGGCCTGCGACAGCCAGGACAAATCGATCGTCAGCACCAGCCCGTTCAACGGTTGGCGACGACGGTTGAGGCTCAGCCACTGCAACAGATGCTGCCACAGGCGGGCATGACGCCCGGCCGACGGCTCCGCCCCGACTTCCGGCTGGGCCAGCAACTGACCGCTCGGGTCCCAGATCACCGCCGACTCGCCGACCCAGCTGTTGACCTGCTGACCGCCCGCCACTTCGCGCAGTTCCGCATCCAGTTTCGGGTTGAGCTTGTTGGCCGGATTGGCGCGATGAATCAGGCTGCTTTTGCCGCTGCCGGACAGGCCGATCGCCAGATACCAGGGCATGGCGTACAGCGCCTTTTTGCCCAACTGGGCCTGAAATGCCTGCAACCAGCGGTCCAGAAAGGTTTGCTGGCTGTCGACGTACACCTGCAGCGGGTCCTGCTCGATAATCTGCTGTTCACGCCGTTCCGCGCGCAATTGCTGTACCCGGCGCCAGACGCGCCAGGCGCTGTAGGCAAAGCCCAGCCACAGCCAAATCAGCGTGAACACCACGCGGCCCCACACGCTTTGCAGCGGGCGCATGTCGCCGAGGGTCAGACGCGGCCCCAGCCACCAGGCCAGCACCAGCGCCACCACCCATACCACCACCCCCAGCAGCAGCCAGGAAGGTTTCAGTTTCGGCAGCTGTTGCCGCAGAAAGGTAATGATTATTTTCAACATAAGTGACCATTCAACTCCGAATGTCTTATTTCCTGCGGGACGCGCCCAGCCGTTCCAGTCGGCTGACCATTCCCGGTTCCCACTGCATCAGGCCCAGTCGCTCGCTTTCCTGCCACAGGTGCTGATAATGTTGCGCCGCCAGCGCTTTCATGCCTTCTTCCGCCAGCAAATCCGCCAGCACCAGTTCAGCGCAAAAACGCTCGCGCGGTTCTTTCAACCGCCGAATACGTTCATCCAGCAGCGACAGCGCCGCCCCCAGCCCTTGCTCGGCGCAACAGGCCGCCGCCTCGGCCGCCAGGTCGTCCTGCCGCTGACCGCCGCCGCCGCGTGCCGGCTGAGCCGATTGCAACCACTGGGCGCATTTGGCGGACAGGAACGGCGAACCGTCGCTGAACGCCAGTTCACGCAGTTCCGGCAGCCGGGCGAGAAACGCCGACAGTTCATCGGCGATGGCGCTGGCGACCGCGCCATGCCCCAGCCGGGTTGCCACCGTCGCCGACAGCATGTGGCCGTCAAACCAGTACGGCGCCAGCGTCAGGCTCTGTTCAATCTTGTTCCACAACGCCAGGTCCGCCTGCCCAAGCGCGCTCTGGTATTCATCCACCCGGTCGGGCGACACCGGCGCCAGTTGGGTCTTATTACCGCGCGCCGCCGTCGGCGGCGTGGCGATCCCGGCCCAGACCGCGTTGCGTCGCAGGCGATATCCCACAGGCGCTTCCGGCTGACGCTCCACCAGCAGCGCCGCCACATTAAGCTGCGTCTGCTTCCAGTTGCGGTCATCCGAACTGTTGATTTCCACCGTAGCGACCACGCTGGTCGCCCCGGCGGCGCTCCCATGACCGCCGCCGGCGGCGGCAACGTCCCCGGTTGTTCCGCCCGACCCGCCGGACGCCGGCTCAGCCGCCTGATTGGCTTTCTCCTGTGCCTGATGGCGTTGGCGGGCGCGCTGAAGCGCCGCCACCAGTTCGTCGGTCAGGTCGGCTTTGTCGGCGGCCAGCGCACTCCAGCGCGCCGCCAGTTGTTCCGCCAACTGATGCAACTGGCTAAGTTCCGCCCCGGAGGCGTTTTCCGCCATACGGGGCAGCACGCCCTCAAAACGGCGGATGATCTGCACCATCAGCTTCTGTTTCTGTACCGGGCTGGCGGGAAACGCCAGCGTCCAGTAAGCGTCCAGCCAGCTATCGAGCAGCATGATCGCGGTGGCGAACGGGGTGGCTTTGGCCGGGTGCTGCAGGCAGCGCAGCAGTTGCACCAGCACGCGCATGTCTTTGGTACGGCTTTCCAGCAGCGTCAGGCACTGACCGGCGACAGCGTTGAGATCCACCTGGCTGTGCGCCAGCGACCCCAGCTTGACCAGCTCGGTTTCCACCTGTTCCCACAGCGGATCATCCGCCGCCACCGCCGCCCGCAGCGCCTCGTCGGGCAGGGTCGTCAACAGTCGCTTACACCAGGGGTGTGCATGCATGCTCATCGCTCCTACCAGCGGCACTGCTGGCGTAACGGCGCCAGCGCCTCGCCCAGCCCGGTGAGATCGATGCGCAGCGCATGATCCTGCTCGCCATTCAGCACCAGCTCCCGGTGGCCGACCCAGCGCTTGAGCGCGTCGATCGCCGGCAGGCCGCGGCCGAATTCCAGCAGCGTGCCGCGGTTGCGCACAAACCAGTTATCCGGCGCGCCGGCGCCGTCAAGCTGCGAGGTGACGTTGTCGCCCGGCCACGGCTGGCTGAGCGTCAGCCGCAGATGGGTAATGCTGCTGGCGCAGCTGATCACCAGCGTATTGCCGTCCGCCAGCGTCCGCGTCAGAGTCAGGTCGCCATTGACCGCCTCGCGGTTAAGACGAAATGCGTTCTCCCCCGCCGCGCCATTGTTCGTAGCGGACGGCACAGCGCCCGCGCGTTCCGTCTCGCGTCCGAGCGCGTCATAACAGGCCAGACGCACCTGCGGCGACGTCTCATTGCGGCACTGTTCCCACAGTGATTGCCAGGCGGGATCGGGCGAGCCGACCGCCGCCATCAGCAGCGGCACCATCGTCAGCATCATCAGTTCACCTCCAGTTTCTGGCACTTGTGATCCAGGGTTCGTTTGGGAATATTCAGGCTCTCCGCCACCAGCAGCCGGTTACCCTGAAACTGGCGCAGACGCGCCGCAATCACCGCGGCTTCATACTGCTGGGTGGCGATGCGCAGATCCTGAATATGGTGGAAAGCATCGCTATCGGCGGCGGTTTCGCCGCACACCCGCTCACGCAACTCCGGCGGCAGCGACTCCAGACGAATAGGCTGCCCTTGCGGCGTATGGGCGCAGGCCACCTCCAGCAGGTTCTTCAGCTCACGCACATTGCCGGGGAAGTCGTAGCCCACCAGTTGTTTAAGAAACGCACGGTGCAACGGCCCCAGGTTTTTCTGCTGCTGGCGGGCAAACTGCCCGATAAAGTGTTCGCACAGCAGGCTGATGTCGTCCGGGCGATCGCGCAGCGGCGCTACCTGCACCAGACACTGGCACAGACGATGGTAGAGATCCTGACGGAACTGGCCTTCGGCCACCCGTTGTTCCAGCGGTTGATGCGTAGCGGCGATCAGCCGGAAATCGGAATGTTGCTCCTGCCCGGCGCCCAGCGGCCGGAAGCTGTGCGTTTCCAATACCCGCAACAGCTTGGCCTGCATCAGCGGCGGCATATCGCCCACTTCATCCAGAAACAGCGTGCCGCCGTTGGCTTGCGCCACCAGCCCGACCTTGTTGCTTTGCGCGCCGGAAAACGCGCCTTTCTCATAGCCGAACAGCTCGCTTTCAATCAGGTTTTCCGGAATAGCGGCGCAGTTGATGGCGATAAACGGCCGCTCGGCGCGATCGGAGCACTGGTGCAACAGCCGGGCTACCACCTCTTTGCCGGCACCGGTTTCGCCGTGAATCAGCACCGATAACCGGTGGCTGGCCGCCTGACAAATCTGCTGATGCAGTTGTCGCACCGCGCCGGACTGACCAATCAGCCCGGCGGCCACCCGTTTTTCCCGCTCACGCCGCAGCGCGCCTTCGTCTTTAATCTGGCGCAGCGAATCGCGCAGCGCGGTCTGTTCGCGCCGGCTGCGGCCCAGATCGCGGATCAGCGCCAGTTGACGACAAAACACCTGCGCCAGTTGCGCGCAATCGCCATGTTTCCCCAGCGCCTGCAGCCGTTCCGGCGTATCCAGCAGCGCCAGCACCGCCAGCGGTTTGCCGTTGTCCGCCTGCAACGGCATGGCGTACAGGCCGCAGGCGGCGCCCGCGTCGGTCAGCAACTGGCGAAAACCGCCATGTTCGATACGCGCGCCGCCGTACAGCGACGTCCAGCTACGCGTTTGATTCTTGAGCAACACATAAGCCAGCGGATGACTGAAATCATCCACGCCAAGCGACAGCGACAGCGGCGCGTGATGCACCCAGCCGCTGCATATCAACTGGCGCCCGCTGACATCCACCATCCCCAGCAGCGCGCCCTGCGGCTGCCATGCGGCACGCAGCGTGCTCATCAGCCAGTCGCACAGGCCGGCTTCATCCCGGTGACGGGTCAGCGAGAGCGCCAGATCGAGGGCTGATTGCATGCTCAGCCCTCCACCTCGGACCGGAACTGGCCGTCTTCCACCCGGAAATGAATGCGGCTGACCGGCTGACCGGCCGACATGCGTTGCAGCAATTGCAACGACACCGGCGGCAACAGTGCGCCGTCGATCACCGACTCCAGCATGCGCGCGCCGTTCTCGCTGCGGTTCGCCAGACGCAGGATCTCTTCCGGCACCGACGCGTCGATAACCACCTCGGCGCCAAAGCGTTGCTGCAGCAACGTAACCAGACGGGACAGTTTGCCCTGCACGATCGCCACCAACGTGTCGTGATCCAACGGCAGGTAGGGAATCACTTCCATGCGCGCCAGCAACGCCGGTTTGAAGAACGCCGCGAGTTCCGGATAGAGCACATCCAGCAGTTCGCCCGGTCGATCTGCAACATTGACGTGCTCGGCAAAATTGACAATCGTCTGGAACCCCAGGTTGGAGGTCAGGAAGAACACCACATTGCGGCAGTCGATCACCCGCCCTTCGCCATCGGCCAGTTCGCCCTTGTCAAACGCCTGATAGAACAGGTTGAGCACGTCCGGATGGGCTTTTTCCACTTCATCCAGCAGCACCACCGAGTAGGGTTTCTGGCGAATGGCCTCGGTCAGCACCCCGCCTTCGCCAAAGCCGACATACCCCGGCGGCGAACCGATCAAGCGGGAAACCGTGTGCTTCTCCTGGTACTCGGACATGTTGATGGTGGTGAGATAATTACGGCCGCCGAACATCAGATCGGCAATCTGCACCACGGTTTCGGTCTTGCCCACGCCGCTCGGCCCCACCAGCAAAAACGCGCCCAGCGGTCGACCGGGACGGCGCAGGTCGGCGCGAGCGGTCAGCAGGTGCTTGTGCAACTGGGCGATCGCCAGTTGCTGCCCTTTGATGCTGTCGCCGAGGTAATCCGGCAGACGGGTGACTACGTCCAGCTCGCCCTGGGAAATCCGGTTCAACGGCACCCCGGTCCACTCGGCGATCACCGACGCAATCTGGGTTTTATCCACATGCGGGGACACCAGCACCGACGGCTGTTGCAGTTCGGCCAATGCTCGCTCGCTGTCGGCCAGTTCAGCCGCCGCGGCGGCGGCATCGAAATCTTCCGGCGCTTCATCGGCCAGCAGCGCGGTGCGCAGGGTGACGATCTGCTGCACCAGCGTTTTCTGCCGCTGCCAGTCGGCTTCCAGTTGCGCCAGCGTCGCCGCATCCGTTTCGCTGGCGTCACGCAGCGTCGCCAGCCGCTCCGCCGTATCGCCCAGGCCGATGCGGCCCTGACGCTCCAGTTGGGCGATTTCCAACGCCTGCTGATGTAAACGGGTCTGCAACTGGCTGACCGCGCGCGGCGGCGTGGTCAGGTTGATTGCGACGCGCGCGCAGGCGGTATCCAGCACGTCGATCGCTTTGTCCGGCAACTGACGCCCGGAGATATAACGGGCAGATAGATTGGCCGCCGCCTGCAGGGCTTCTTCGTCGATCAATACGCCGTGCGATTGTTCGTAAATGCTGCGCAACCCGCGCAAAATCACCGTGGCTTCGTCGACGTTCGGCTCACCCACTTTTACCAGTTGGAAGCGACGCGACAGCGCGGCGTCTTTCTCCACGTATTTCTTGTATTCGCTCCAGGTGGTGGCGGCGATGGTGCGCAGTTCGCCGCGCGCCAGCGCCGGTTTAAGCAGGTTGGACACGTCCAGACCGCCGGCCTGATTGCCGGCGCCAATCAACGTGTGGGCTTCGTCGATGAACAGGACAACCGGTTTCGGCGCCTCTTTCACTTCCTGCATCACGCCTTTGAAACGCTTCTCGAACTCGCCTTTCACCGACGCGCCGGCCTGCATCGCGCCCAAATCCAGCGTCAGCAGTTCCACATCGCGCAGCCGTTCCGGCACCAGACCGGCGACAATGCGCAGCGCCAGTCCTTCAATCAGCGCGCTTTTACCCACCCCGGCCTCGCCGACCACGATCGGGTTATTTTTACGACGACGGGACAGAATATCGATCATCAGGTCGATTTCATGATCGCGGCACAATACCGGGTCCAGCTTGCCCTGACGGGCGGACTCGGTGACATTCTGGGTATAGCGGGACAGTTGGGTGGTGGCCGCAGCCGCCTGCTCCGGCGTCGCGCCAGCGGCGGAAACCACGTCGGTTTCCGCTGAATCTTTCACCCATTCGTCAAACTGCTGACGCAGCAGTTCGCGGTTAATCTGCGCCAGTTGGCGGGTCACCGCCGCCGACAGATAACGCGTCGGCGTCATCAGCAGCACCAGCAGCAGCACGCCGCTGCGCAGACGGGCGTGCTGGAGTTCCGCCGAGGCCAGCAGCCAGCTGTCCTGCAACCACTCCACCAGCAGCGGCGAAAACGAGGGATAGCCCGACTCAAACCCTTTGTCCGCGGCATTGGGCTGCAGCAATGCCGCCAGTTCGTCAACATCCATCCCGGCGCGTTTAAGGATCTGACGCACGTCGCACAACGGCGTCTCCAGCATTTTCAGCAGCAGGTGCTCAATGCGGATCTCCGCGCCCTGATGCTGAATGCACAGCGCCGCCGCCTCTTCCATTATGTGGCGGCACAGCGGGTTGAGTCGCTCAACCAGGATCGGCAGTTCGATTCGAATCACGAGAATACGCTCCTGTTATTGTAATAATTCTCCCAGCTGACGCAGCACGTCCTGGGTCTGGTTGGTTAGCTGGTAGTGATAGAGGCCAAACGCCGCGGCCATCACCACGCACAGGCCGATGAACAGCGTGCGTAGCGAAATCTGTTTACGCAGTTGGTAACGGGAAGCCTGCTGCCCCAGATTGAGGTGGAATACCGTCGGCGGATTTTCCGGCTCCGGACGCAGGGTGTCGTGCAAACGGCGCACCACCCGATCCAGCTCTTCGCGTCCCTGAGTCATCACCCGGTAGCGGCCTTCGAAACCGAGGCACAGACACAGGTAGATAAATTCCAGAATGTCGCGGTAGCGCGTCGGGTCATCCAGCAGCTTCTCCAGCAACACGAACACCTTCTCGCCGCCCCAGGTTTCATTGTGGAAACGGGTCAGCAGCGAATGGGCGGACCATACGCTCTGCCCCCCCCACTCCCGCCCCATCACCGCTTCGTCGATGAAGGTGCACAGAATGTAGCGAAACGACAAGATCACGCCGTTTTCGTAACCGTGGGAATGCAGTTCCTGCTCAATGGCCTGAATTTCGGACTGCACGCGCTGGTATAGCTCCGCCACGCCGTCGTATTCAGACAGCTGGCGCACCCGCTCCACCATGCCCAGCAATGGGGTAACGGCGTCGATCATCGGGTTGATGCTCTGCCCGCGCAGGCGAAACCAGTAATCGGAATCCATATCCAGTTGCCGGGCGTTGTCATACAGCAGGTCGCCCAACTGATCGCTTTTGATGATGTCGGTACTCACGGGATCCTCCTGTTAACTACTGGCCGCGGATGGCCCACAGTTGCATGTCCAGTTCCGGGAACTCGCCGGCGATGTGGAACGCCAGCGTGTTGCTGGTGACCAGCGATTTCCAGGCCGGGCTTTGTCTGTCCAGCTGGAAGTAGCTGTAGCCGGCGTGATACGGCAGCTGACGCGGCGCCACCGGCAACGGCAGCAGCGGCACGCCGGGCAGTTGCAGGCTGATGAGTTCGCGGATTTTGTCGCTGGAGGCGATCTTGGTTTGCTGCAACAGCTGTTTGCGCAAATGCTCCTGCGGCATACGGGCGCGCACCGCCAGCACAAATTCGGCGCTGGTCATCAGCTCGGCGTCGCCCACCAGCGCCACCCGCACGCCGTAAGGCTGCGCCTTCATCTGGATCGACACCGCGCGCGGCGACAGTACGGTGCTCAGCGCCTGACGCAGCGCCATCATCAGCGGCTCAAAGCTGGATTGCTGATGCTCGTGACGGTAGGCGGGAAACTCCGGCGGCAGGCGTGACTCGTCGGTAAAGGTCATCAGTTCGCCGCACAGCTGCACCAGCGCTTCGTGCAGCCGTTCCGGGTGCAGCGTACCGAGGCGCGCCAGATGCGATAGCTGCGGCTGAGCGCGGTTAAGCAGTTGCAGCATCATGAATTCCGCCACGTCCGCCACCCCTTGCTGACCCGGCGCGGCGATGCGCTGAGACAGACTGCGGGCGCGTTCCGCCACCAGACCGGCGGACTCGCCCAAAAAGCGTTTCAGGCTCGGAATGGCGGTGACGCTGATGCTGCACGGCATGAAATTGGGGTCCAGCACCAGACCGCCGTCCGGCCGCTTATCGAGAATATTGGCAATCGCCAGCGAGGCGTAGGCGCTGCGGTCATCGCGCTCCAGCATCAGCCGCAGGCTGACCTTGCCCACTTCCACCGATACCACGTCGCCGCCTTCGCTGTGCAAATCGCGCACATCATGGCGGTGCGACTGCAAACGGGTGGCGACGCCGGCGCCCGTTTGTCCCACCTCGCTGACGCCGTTCACCGCCAGCGGCAACGCCAGATAGACCTTCTGGTTAGCCAGCGCCACATCGGTTACCTCCAGCGGCTGCGGCAGCGCGTCATCCCCCGGAATGTTGAATACCGTGCCGTCAGGCATCACGCCGGTGGCGTTCACCAGCGCGATGCGCCCGAAGTTGAGGTATTCCTCGTTGATCGCCAGCGACTGCAGGCCATAAAAATAATCGCTGAGCGCGCTAAGACGGGCATGCAGCGCGTAGTCCGTGTGTCTTTGCTGTTGCTGGAAATGCTGCGGCTTGATGAACAGCCCTTCCCGCCAAATAATCCGATTTCGGCTCGACATAGTTATTCTTCTTCTTGATCTTTCTTGATTTCGACTTCTTCACGGCGCAGATGCACCAGAAGCTGATAAGTGCGGCCGGTGTTTTTCAGCTTGACAACCTTGCGCCACTCGGCGCTGTCCGGATCGGCGTACTTGGCGATCACCCCGATGTAATGCACTTTCTCATCCAGCTTGACCGGCGGCAGGTATTTGAACTGCCCCGGCAGCAGCGTGTAGTCCTGATGACTGACGTAATTCTTGGCCAGCGCTTTTTCGATATCGGTGGTCACCTGATCGTAATCGGTGGCCAGCAGACGGGAGTCTTCCGCCAGCATCACCAGTTGAAACTCGATTGGCGCCGCTTCACCGCTTTCGCTGGGGTTAACGTCCGGTTCCGCCACCAGGCTGAAACCGACGGTGGACGGCTGGTTATCGTTGCTGCCGATCTGAATATCCGGATTGGCCGCCACCTTCGCCATCTTGCCGAGCGTAGAGCAGCCGGGAAGCAGCAGGATCAAGGCGCATAACCATAAGGCTCGCAGCATTATTTCTGCTCCTGTTGCTGGCGAACCGCGCGGTCATAGGCCTGCGCATACACCTGATGAAACAGTTTCTGGAACCCTTGCTGACGCGGCGAGGTCAGCTCGCGGTAATAGTGCTGGTACATCTGCCACGCCCAGCCGTCGTCCAGCGCCTGACGTTCGCCGCTACGGCGATAATGTTCGAACCGGCCCAGCAACGCCGCCGGCGAAAACGCCTGCAGAATGCTCTCCAGCGCCACGGCGATCGCTTGTTGGTTGGCCCGGTGATGCGCCTGCATATTGCTGAGCACTTCACTGATGGCCGCCGGCGCGGACAGATGCACCGGGCTTTTATCGTCGGCAAACAGCAGCGACAGGGTATCGGTGTAATCCAGCCCCAGCCGCAGCGGGTTATCCTCGATCGGCCGCAGGTGGGTATCCGCCAGCGCTGCCTGGTCGGCTTGCAGCGTCAGCAACCCCTCCACCATCGCCTTCAGGCTTCGGCCCATCTCTTCAAGCATCTCGCGCAGTTGCTGCTCATCACCGGTATTCAGCGATACGCCCAGCCCGCGCAGCAGCGGCGCCAGCGTCACTGCGTCCGCCTGCCCGCCCAGCCCCGCCCCGGCGTGCGGGTTATCAATGGTCGGTAATTCCACAAATTTCTGATCCATGGTGTCCTCAACGGCAGAAAAAGAAGAAAGCGAGGTCGGCAGTTCGTCGCCGCGCTCACCCTCCGTTGCCAGCGGCGAGCGGCTCTGTTCCTGCTGCAACGCCCACAACGGGTCATTAAATCGGCTCGCCGTCGTCTCTTCGACGGTCGGGCTGTGTCGCTCTTCGCCAAGCCACCCTTCCAGTACATCGCCGGGGCGCTGGCCCAGCACCTGATCGATGTCCTGCTCACGCGCCGGATCGTCGAGGTAAACCCCCAGCCGAAACGGGCCGATCACCAGCTCATCGCCATGCGCCAGACACACCCGGCGGTCACGGCCGATGGGCGACAACGCGCCGTTGATGAAGGTCTGGCCGCTCAGGTCGCACACACAAAATTGGCCGTCCTGCAGTTCGATGCGCGCATGCTCCGGCAATACCGCCCCAAGCCGGTCGCGCAGTTGCCACTGATCTTTTTCCGACGCGCCCAGCGTGCCGCCGCGGTGATCAAACCGGTGCTGCACCTGCGAATTGATATCCAGCTGTTCGCTGTTGAGCACCACCAGAGTGAGTGGGTTGTTTTCGTTCACAATTACTCCTGCACACAAATCGTCACATACGGGTCGGCCGGCGGCTGCCCGAGAAAGCTGCTCCATCCCAGACGGCTGCTCTGGTCATCGCCCAGCCGCAAGCCTCTGGCTTCTCCTTCGGCGAAACCGAGGCGCAGGTCCCAGGCCAGTTGATCGCGCAGGATGAAGGAAACAAAACGCACCAGCGGCTGAAAATGCTCGCCGTTGGGCAGGAAACTGAGAAAACGGCTGAAACTGAGGTTATCCACTTTGAGCAGGAATTTGCCGGCGCAGTCATTCACCTTGTCGCCAATGACAAAATCCCCGCCCAGCACGCTGTTGGCGCGCCCCAGCCGGTTTTGCTGGTCTTCGAAAATCGGCACTTTGCGATGCTGCCAGGCGATGACTTCCACGTCTTCGAGGTCAAAGCAGTGAATAACCAGACCGGCCACCACTTCCGGCGAGCGGCTGGGGCTGGCCAGCAGGCCGGCGTAAGACAGCATCTTGGCCCGGTTGACCGGCAGGCTGTCGCGTACCGCGTCATTGCCGAGCCCCACCAGCGCGAACATCAGCCGGGAAAAACCGTCCTCGCCGTCATTCTGGAAACGGACGTGATAGCGGTATTTACGCCAGGCGCGATGCAGCAGCGTCAGCAGCCGATGATGGAAAAAATCGAGAAACACGCCCAGTTTCTGCTCGCCCTGGGCGTACTCCCACGCCAGCTCTTCGAGGTAATACCCCGGCATCGGCGACTGGCTGCCGTGCAGACCGAGAAACGCGACCTCCAGCTCCTGCCGGCCGTCGACATCCTCTCCCACCCGCAGTACGTCGCTGGGGTGAAAACCAATCGACGCGGTGGAACGAAAACGAATGCGCTCCAGCTCCGGCTGGAAGTCGAGCGCCTGCTCCAGATCGACGCCCTCCATCTGGTTAAGCAGTTCCACCAGTTGGAAAAAGTTGAAGTGGCGCGCATCCTGGCGAAACATCGCCTGACCGGGCATTACATCATCGAGTGCTGACCTATCTGCACCGGCCATCGGTAGCGCTCCTTGTTATCGATGTTGACCACTTCCAGCAGATGGAAGGCGTTGACGCTGGCGTACAACGAAAAGAAATGCGCCAGCACGGTGCTGAACAGATAGAGTTCGCCTTCACTGGAGAACGCCGATTGCCGCACCGACAAGACCGACTTAAGCCCGCGTACCGGCATCCCCTGCACCAGCCGGTCCACCGGCGTGGTTTCAATCGTCTCGATCCCCGCCAGCCGCTTGCGTGACGCCTGCTCCGCCTGCTTGTCATGCAACGCGGGAAAGTCGTAGGTACGCAGAATCTGCACCAGCGCATCACGCCGCAGCAGCGACACATAGTTCAGCGACAGGTTGGAGATCAGCGTCCAGTGCAGGCTGCCGTCCAGCGCCGGGCGCAGCGGACGGGTCGGCCGAATCAGGTTGCGGAAAGTGGCGAAAGACGGCGAACTGCCGGTCGGCACGCAGATGGCCCCCACCGGCAACTGCGCCGCACGCGAACGGTTGGTGCAGGTCAGGGTGACCGAAATGGATTCATCAAGATCGATCACCTCTTTCTCGTCGCCGCGCACAAACGACAGCAGGTGATCAAAGCCGTCGCCGCTGACCGCTTCACGCACCCGAATGCGGTAATACAGCGCCAGCCGCCCTTTGGCCCGTTCGATTTGATGCTGGAAACTTTCGAAAGGCTGATAGAGCCGCGGAATGCCGCGCGAACGCCCGCTGTTGCCCTCCACCCAGCCTTCCACCTTGTCGATGGAGAAAATTTCGAAACTGTCGGCGTGGCGGTAGCTGGCTTTGAGCGGGTAATCGGTCTGGCGACCATCCAGATTGATGGGTTCGCTGTCATGGCGGAACAGATTGATGGCCGGCACGCAGTTGAGCATGAACGAGTCCGGACGGATTTTCAGTTCCGCCGGCAACGGCCGGTCAAAGCAGAAGTGCAGTTTAAAATCCGTCACCATCAGCGGCTGATTAGGCCAGCTGGCGCCGGACAACTGGAAGAACAGAAAACTTTCCGGAAAACAGAAATACTCCTGCAGGATGCGGTAGCCGGAGTAGACGTTGCCGGGATACGGCAGCATCGCGTCTTCACGCTCGAAGCCGACAGTTTTCAGCACATTCGCTTCCTGGCGAAAGCGTTTACCGTCAATTTCCAGCTCAATGTGCGACAGCTGGCTGGCGATCCAGAAATAGAGTTCGTAAGCGGTATAGCGGTCGCCGCCCAGGAAGAAACGCAGTTTATCGAGCTGCAAGTCCCCCAGCGACAACGGCCCGTGCAGGCCGATATCCAGCGTGATGGCGGACATGTCGTTGCCGCTTTGCGCGTTGATCTGGCGGATATCCGCCGGGTAAATCCAGGCATCGTGGCAGGTCTGAAAATGGCAGACCACATCGTCGATCGGCAAGCTGTCCAGCTCGCAGCCGCGCGACACGAACGCCGGTTGCGCGATGGCGCCGGGCAGTACCGAAAACTGCATGATGGTCATGCTGGGCACCGGGCGCAAATAGTTCGGCCACAGCATGCCCAGCAGGCCGTGAGTCAGTTCCGGAAACTCATCCTCGATCTTCGCCCGCAGGCTGCCGGTCAGAAAGGCAAAGCCTTCCAGCAACCGCTCGACATCCGGATCCGTCGTCTGTTCTGACAAAAATCGGGTAAGTTCAGGGTGTGCCCTGGCGAATTCGCGTCCCTGCAGACGCAAATAGGCGAGTTCATCCCTGAAGAAATGTTCCAGCGACATAATCACATCATTCTGTAATGGCGGTGGCTGTCCATATGAATATTGAAGGAGGTGACCTGCTCCAGATCTTCCAGCCGCACATGCGCGGTGACCTGAAACGACATCTCCAGCGGATTGGACAGATAGTCCGACGCACTGACGTCCACATGGACAATTCGCGGTTCAAAGCGACAGATACACTGTCGGATCGCTTCACGGATCTTGCCCCGGATATCCGCGCCGCCCTGCGTGGCGTCATTGAAATCAATCACGCCAAGCTCGGGTGCGCTGCGACAACTGCCGGGACGCGTATTCAGTACCTGATCGAGCTGGCGTTTCACCGACTCGATCAGGTCTTCCAACTCCGTTTCGGGAGAGGAACGGCGCTCCTCTCCCCGGATACGATCAAACAGGCTGGCCGCAGATCCCCGCTCCCAGGCAGAGAGCGACGGCATCAGTCGTTATTCCTTATCCAGACGCCCAACCAGGGACAGTTCGAAATTCGCCCCCATGTACTTGAAGTGCGGGCGCACCGCCATGGTCACCTGGTACCAACCCGGTTCGCCTTCCACATCCAGCACCTTGATCTGGGCGGCGCGCAGCGGGCGACGGCTGCGTACATCTGCCGGCGGGTTTTCCTGATCGGCGACGTACTGCTTGATCCAGTTGTTCAGCTCGCGCTCCAGATCCTGACGCTCTTTCCAGGAACCGATCTGCTCGCGCTGCAATACTTTGATGTAGTGCGCCAGACGGTTGATGATGAACATGTACGGCAGCTGCGTACCCAGTTTGTAGTTGGTTTCCGCCTCTTTACCCTCTTTGGTGTTGGCGAATACCTTGGGTTTCTGCACCGAGTTGGCGGAGAAGAACGCGGCGTTGTCGCTGTCTTTGCGCATGGTCAGGGTGATGAAGCCCTCTTCGGCCATTTCGTATTCACGGCGGTCGGTGATCAACACCTCGGTCGGAATCTTGGCCTGCAACTGGCCCATCGCTTCATAGACGTGCACCGGCAGATCGGTGATGGCGCCGCCGCTTTGCGGGCCGATGATGTTCGGGCACCAGCGGTACTTGGCGAAGCTATCGGTGATGGCGGTACCCATCAGGTAAGCGGTGTTGCCCCACAGATAGTGTTCGTGGTTGGCGCTGATGTCTTCCTTGTAATTAAACCCTTTGATCGGGTTTTCTACCGGGTCATAAGGCAGACGGGCCAGGAAACGCGGCGCCGTCAGGCCCAGATAGCGGGCATCTTCCGACTCGCGCATCGAACGCCATTTGGTGTAGGCCGGGCCTTCAAACACCGATTTCAGGTCTTTGATGGACGGCAGATCGGTGAAGCTGTCCACGCCGAAGAAGGTCGGCGCGACGGAGGAGATGAACGGCGCGTGCGCCATTGCGCCCACCGCGCTGACATACTGCATCAGCTTGATGTCCGGCGAACTCTGGGTCAGCGCGTAATCGCCGATAACCCCGCCGATCGGCTGACCGCCGAACTGGCCGTAGCCGCTGGAATAAACGTGTTTGTAGAAACCGGACTGGGTAATTTCCGGTGCGAACTCAAAATCTTCCAGCAGCTCGTTTTTGGTCGCGTGCAGCAGCAGGATTTTGATGTTTTCGCGGAAATCGGTGCGATCGATCAGCAGTTTCAGCGAACGCCAGGAGGATTCCAGCTCCTGCAGTTCCTGCGCATGCAGAATCACGTCGATCTGCTTGCTGAGTTTCTTATCCAGCTCAACGATCATACTGTCGACCAGCGCCTTGTTCACCGGCTCGGCCGCGTTACCGCTGTCCAGAATGTTGGCCACCAGCGCGGCGATCCCCTGCTTGGCGACGTTATAACCTTCATCCACCGGGGTGATGCGCGCCTGCGCCATGATTTCTTCAAGCAGCGACGATGAACCACCGGCCGCGCCTGTCTGGGCCTGTTCTTCAACCATTGACATGTTTGTTTCCCTTCTCGTCAGTAACAATCAATTATTCGGCGGGTTTCACCAGATCCAGCTCTTTGAGCAGCTGCTCTCTGGCTTCTTCGCTGGACAACAGATCCTGCAGGCGATTACGGAAAGCGGGAATATTACCCAGCGGCCCTTTCAGAGCGACCAGGGCTTCACGCAGTTCCAGCAGTTTGCGCAGTTCCGGCACTTGCTGGGCGATGCGATCGGGGGAGAAATCATTCAGCGAAGCAATGCTGAGTTTGACGGGAAGGTCATCCTGGCTGTCTTCTTCCAGACGGTTAGGCACGCTGAAATTCAGCTCCAGGTTTGCCTCTTTCATCACCGAAGTGAAGTTATTCTTGTCGATAGATACCGTTTGACGTTCTTCAATCGGCGTCTCTTCTGTGCGTCCTTTCATATTTCCCACCACCATCAGCGTAAGCGGCAGTTCAATTTCCGCCTGCTGACCACCAGTGGCCGGGACATATTTGATATTAATACGTTCCTTTGGTGCGACAGATGCACCGTCAGTTCCTTTTGCCATATGTCAATACCAACGTGAGGGCACCCTGGCCCGAAAAAACAAGGTCGAATCCTACTGAACGACCCGCCAGAATCCATGACAGACCAGGCTGTTCAGCGAACAAATAGGCTATTTGTTTTTCGACCGACGATATGCACGAAATAGAACCCGCCGCCTCGGCGCATTCACTCAACGCATTCTTAAACCGTATGGAATCAGTAAGCCAATAAAAAACGACAGAACTGTATTCAAAATGTGTAGATATATTTCTGCTTCGTTCGCCAATCATACACATAACGCTGACACATGGTCAACGCTAATATACTTTTGATACCCCAAAGCTCCAAAAATAAAAAAATACAATAAAAAACAACAACATAAATATAATAAACAGCTCAAAAATACACATTATTACCGATGAAATAGTTACATAAACCTGCATTGCAATTTTCCAAAAAACGGCTATTTTTGGCCTCTCTAATTTCGTTAGATTTAAAAACAATTATCTCGCTAATTATTTTCAGGAATAAACTGATTTTTTATAGGGAATATTCACATGACGAAAAAATGATTATTTTCATGCCGAGGCATAATGCAAACGAAACATTTCATCACCATTTCCGTCATGAAAAGCAAATAAAACGCCGAATCATCGTTCAATTAAAAACCACATTGCGTGGCGGAACCTCTCTGAATCACCAGAAAAAAACGGTTTCCGCCGGCCTGACAACGGCATTTATAGGAAACCGATTCCCGTTTTATTATTCCCAATTGCAATTTGAATCAAGAAAAAATAAAAAGCATAATTTATGGAAAAATAGTTTCCATTAACGTCAATTATTCCGGTCTTCCTACGCAGACCGGAGACATTTACCCCATCGGCAACCGTTTTTCCACCAACGCCACCCACATGGCGACACCGTGTGGAATCAACGCGTCATTGAAGTCATAGCAGGCATTATGCAGCGGACGGGATGGCGTATCGCCATCGGCCCCTAACCAGAAATAGGCGCCGGAACAGTGCTCCATCATGCAGGCGAAATCTTCGGACGCCATGGAAGGCGCGATTTCCCAATGCACCTGGTTTGCGCCAAACGTCGTTTCCGCGACCTCACGCACCATTTGCGCCGCTCGGGCGTCATTTTGGGTAACCGGGTAGCCGGGGTAGTAAGCGATGGAGCCCGTGACGCCGAATACCTCGGGGATTTGCGCCACAAACTGCGCAATCAATGCCTTCACCTGCTCGCGTACTGAGGTTTGCAGACAACGCAGCGTACCGCGCAGCACTACTTTTTCCGGAATAACGTTGATGGCCTCGCCGCCGTTAATCTGCGTGATACTGATCACCGCAGACGACTGAGGCGACAGGCGTCGTGAAGGGATAGTCTGTAACGATAGCACCAGTTGAGAGGCGGCCATAATCGGGTCAGCGCCGTTTTCCGGCATGGCGGCATGACAGCTTTTGCCGATCAGCACGATTTCAAACGAATCCAGGGAGGCCATCATCGCTCCGCTGCTCAGACCGACATGTCCCACAGGCAGCCCCGGCCAGTTATGCAACGCATAGATGTCATCCATTGGAAAACGGGTAAACAACCCCTCTTCCACCATGCGGCGCGCACCGCCCAGATTCTCTTCCGCCGGCTGAAATACTACCCGCACCGTACCGCTAAAACGCCGGGTTTCGCTGAGATGGCAGGCGGCGGCCAGCAACATGGCGGTATGCCCGTCATGGCCACAGGCATGCATAACGCCGGAATGCCGGGATTTATAAGCAAGATCGTTCAGTTCGGTAACCGGCAGCGCATCCATGTCGGCCCGCAACCCAATAACAGGACCGGACCCGTTCTCCAGCGTTCCTACTACGCCAGTATCCGCCAGGCCGGTATGAACCTGAAAACCAAAGGCGGCGAGCAACGTCGCCACCATCCCGGACGTCTGACGCTCGTGATAGCCCAGTTCCGGATTGGCATGCAGTTTGCGCCGCCATTCAACGGCCTGCGCAATCAGCGCCGGAGAAATCCCCATACGCATCCTCCCGTTGATTCATATCAGAGCCCACCGCCTGATATGCCGTTCCCTCTGTTCAGGAATCGCCCACAGAGAATCACCTACTCTACTCCACCAGCCCCCATGAACAAAGGCATGTCCGACAAGAACGCACGCGGGATAACCCCCATGCGCGCCATGTCATCCTTCCATCACCGTTATCGGCATTATCGCCGACATCTTGCATCGGTTCTGGATAGCGACCTGTCCAGCGAACTGTTGAAACCGGGGGGAAATAACAAAAAAGCAGGAGAAATCGCCTCTCATCAACGCGGCTCAACGCCACCAACTGACAAGGGAAGAGATCACTCGGCAAAACGGCAGACTCCACCCACCTTTTGCTAATCGAGCTTAAAAGCTGCTGGCTGAGTCGGGCTTGATTACCGGGAGCCGGTTACCGTGGCAGGAGAGTAGGTAAGGATGGTGGATAAAGATGGTGATTAAGACGCTAATCAATCTCTGACGGGTAATTCAATAAATTGCGGGTAAATAATCCTGAAGACAACGCGCTGGCACAGGCCGGTTTTACCGCCGGGGCGTGGTTTCATATCAGCCTGTACCGCAACGGGCTGATGCTGACCCGGCTGGACGATGACATCGATATCGCCGAGATGGGTGGCAGCGACACCGAAGGCGAAGACTGGGTGAGCGACAACGGCGAACTGACGCTGGTAGGCGACTGGCTCACCCAAAGCGGGTTACTCACCCCGCCGTTTAGCATTGAAGCCCTGTCCGGTCGGATCATCCTTCGGGCTGAACCGGGGGAGATTCTGGCGTAATAATACCGACGGATAAATATAAAAAAGCCGGAAGGATCTTTAGATCGCTTCCGGCTTTTTATCACAAAAATCTAGCCATCAAGGTATACAGAAGGCCCCATAAATTGAATATGTTTACACTTTAATGATAGTTTGAATTTTTCACTAAGGAATCGCACATAATTAGTTCCATCGATGGAGCTAATCATTACCAAAGCATTTAATCTTGTTGATATACCATTTATCTCTAACTCATCAACTCCACCACAATTAATCCCACACCTACATCGATTAAACTCCCCCCATTTAGGTGGAGCTTTGTCTGGAAGTTGATCGATTAAATCAAAATTTATAATCACAGAAGGACCATTTCTATTTACAGAAAAATCAAATAGTTCAACATAAGATATTTTTACCGGCTCGGAAAAGACCCTATTCAGAAGAACAGCCCCATCCAATTCATTCCAAAAACTCATCTTATCACTAGAATCCATAATGACCTCTTGTGCCAGGAACTTTCCCTGCTCTCGTATTATCGATTGGTCGTATATTTAAATGAGAACCTTGATCCCCTACGCCGCCCTCACCATAGTAATGTCCAGCTGAGTGATCCTGAATAATTACTTTAGAACCATCTTGCCGAGTAAATTGATATTCCCTTGTCCAGATAGGTTTACCATCTTTCCCTAAGATAGATTCACCTTCAGAATTCGTCATTCTTACTTGATTATATTGGCCCAATTGACCCGTTTTCTCATTAAACACTCTGTCTGGTTGCTGATTCATTGGTATTTTAGCATCACGCTTAGCTGCTCTAAATGCTTCATTTCTGGATTTAAATTCGGGCGGACACCCAACCAACCCCAGCGGATCCACCCACTCCATCGGGTTATGCACATACCCCTGCGGCCTCAGCCCTCCCGCTAAACCTATCGGGTCTGAAGACAGATACTGCCCGCTTTCCGGGTCAAAATACCGGTGCC
>NZ_CM001984.1:1385753-1494409 GCF_000406305.1 Dickeya sp. MK7 | reverse complement strand
GCCGCATTTTTTGCCGACAGCCGCCCGGCTCCGTCCGGCGCTATCGCCGACACCTCGCACAGGTTCTGCTCGCTGTCGTAGCCAAACAGCCGTGCCTGTTTCTGCCGCCCCTGCTCGCGCCGCTCCGCCGTCACCTGCCCTGCGCCATTGAGCCGCAACGCCTGCTCGCCCCAGTGGCTGTCGCGGATGCCCGTCAGACGGTCCAGCACGTCGTACTGGTAGCGCCGCTCCAGTACCCCATTCACCCCGTCCAGCGCCTGAACCGCCAGCAGCCCGGTGGCGCTCCACTCGTGGCGCAGCGCAAAGCCTTCGCCGTTGCTGCGCAGCTGTTCATACCCCGACGCCGTGTGGCTGAACGTCAGCGGCTGATGCGAGCCGATGCTCAACGTCGTCAGCCGCCCGCCCTGCCAGCCAAGACTCAGCGACGACAGCAGCCCTTCCACCACCGACCGCTGCCCGCTGTCGTCGTAGCCGCTGCGTACCTCTTCCCCGTTTACCCGCTCCGACACCACCTGACCGGCACGGTTATAGTCGTACTCCACCACCGCGTCCGGGCTCGCCGCCTTCAGCAGCCGGCCCGACAGGTCATAGGCAAAGGTCGTCGCGCCCTCGCTGGCACCGTCTGCCCGGACCGCCTGAATCTCGCTCAGCCGGTCGCCGGCGTCATACCCGTATTCAAGATGGCTGCCGTCCGGCGCCGTGCGCCGTGTCAGTCGGCCCGCCACATCGTAACCGTAACGGTACACCCGGCCGTCATAATGCCGTTCTTCGCTCAGCCGGCCACTGGCGTCAAACTGATAGTGCCACGCCTGCCCCTGGCTGTTGGTCACCCCGGCGAACTCCGATTCCGCATTGTAATGATAGCGGACGGTCGCGCCCAGCGGGTCGGTCGCTTCCAGCAGGTTATCAAACGCCCCATAGCGGAACAGGTAACGCTGCCCCAGCGCATCCGTCACCGAGGTCAGATTGCCTTCCGTATCATAGCCAAAGCGGGTTTCGCTGCCGTCTTCGTACACCACTTTCGACGGCGTGTCGCGCCCGCCTTCATAGTCCCAGCGCCGCACCTGCACGCCTTGCTCATGCGCGATGTGCCGCTCCGTCAGCCGGTCCTGCGCATCGTAGAAAAAGGTCACCGCCGGCGCCTCGCCGGGCTCCAACCGCTCCAGCAATCCACGCCGGTTGTAATGATAATGCTGCTCGCGGCCATCCGGCCCGGTTACCGCAGACAACAACCCCTGCGCCGTGTAGGCATGATGCCAGCTCCGCCCCTCCGGGTCGCTGGCCGTTTCCACCAGCCCCTGGGCATTGCGCGTATACTGCCAGGCGTTGCCCAACGGGTCGGTATAAACCAGCAATTGACCGTCATCGTCGTAATCGTAACGGTGTAGGCTCCCGTCCGGCAGCGTCACCGCCGTCACCTGCCCCCAGTCGTTACGCTGATATTCGGTACGCTGGCCCAGCGGGTCGGTCTGCGCCGCCAGTTGGTTGTTGTTGTCCCACTCGAAGTGAACCTCGCCGCCGTCCGGCTCGCGGCGCAGCAGAATATTATTGCGCGCATCGCGCACATAGGTGGTCACCCCGCCGAACCCGCTGTGATAGTGGTTGGTGAGGCTGTCCGGGTCGTAGCTGAACGAGCCGGGCCAGAAACCTTCCGCCGTTCTGTCGCGCAACGCGCGGCCCTGTTCATCGTAATCGTGTTCGACCCAGGTATGAGCCAGATCGGACCAGCGCAGCAGCCAACCTTCCGGCGAGTAGCGGTAATCAAAATTACGCCCTTCGCCAGCGCGCACGCTGAGCAGATGACCTTGCGCATCATAGCGGTAGCTGGCCAGCGTTTTTAGCGTCTGACGGTGCTCATCGCACAGGGTCAGTTTGACTATCCGCCGCCGCTGCGTCTCCACATGCACCAGACGCCCGTCCGGCAGGGCTATCCAGCACAGATCGGCGCGATCCCACAACAGGGCGATTCGGTTACCCGCCTGATCTTCAATCGCGCTAAGGCAAAGTTGCAGCCCCAGGGCATGCTCAAAGCGATAACGCAAGCCGTCCACGTTTTGCAGCACGAGCTGACCCTGTTGACGAGTCAATCGCCACGCCGGATTCGACGCCGCCCGGCTGAACGCGCCCTCCTCCGGCAGCACGAACACCGCCTGATTGAACTCGCCGTCGGTCAGCGTGGCGATCCCGTTTTCCAGCTCCAGGCCCATATCCCAGTTGGTGCGCCACAGCGCTCCTAACAGCCCCGGTTTTCGCTCCCCGCCTGAACGGTAATACCGTTTCATGGATAACGGCAGCAGGCTCGTCAACGTAAAGTCGGTGCGCCAGTCCACCACGTAACCGGTCGCCATATCCACCGGTTCGCCCTCGCTCTGACACTTCTCGCTGCCAGCTTTACACGCCTTGTCGTCTTCACCGGCTTTTTTCTGCTGTGGGGTGCTATCCGGCTGTTCGCCCTTATTGCTCCCGGCGCTAATGTCCTCGGTTTCTTTCGACGGTGCGCGTCGTTTCTTTTCACTCACCGCATTTTTCGGCTTTCCGTCATCGGCTTTGGTTATTGCGTTGTCGGATTTTTTGGTAACCGGTCCGCCTTCTTTGATGCCGTCGGCTTTGGTTTCGGCTTTTTTCCCTTCCCCCGACTTGGTAGTAGTTGCCTCCGGTTTTGCCGCCTGACTTTCAGCATGCGCCGGCGCTTTCGGCGCTTCGGCCGCCTTAGCAATGCTCCCCTTCGGCCTGGCGCTGCCGCTCACGCGGGTGACCACCTTGCCGATAAACTCATTGAATTTGGACTCGATGTAGGCCAGCGCGCTGTCATATTTGGCAATCAGCTTTTCCAGCGCGGTGATCATGGCGCTGAAGCTGTCTTTCATCAGCGACACAATCCAGTTGTTTTTAAGCGCGGACTCGGCCAGCACCTGTTTGAGCGCCGCGTGAATCTTCAACAACAAGGCTTTAGCCTGCGCGCCGTAGCTCCTCAGCTCGGCGCGCAGTTTGGTCAGCCCTTTCACCAGATTGCCGTCCGATAGGCTGCGGATAGTCCTGATGGCGAACTGCAGCTCTTTCGGCGTCCCGACCTTGAGCGCGCGGATAATCGCCCGTCCGCTGACCTTGAGCGCATCCCCCAGCCCGGGAATGACGCCAATCGCACAGAGCGCGCCTTCGGCGATATGCAGCGGGTCTTCGAGCTTGGCCGGCTCCTTGTAAGACTGCCAGCTCCACTCGCCGATCGAATACACATCCATCGCCTGCCCGACTACCGGAATAAAACCCAGCGCGATTTCACAAAACAGCATCAGCGCGGCGTTGTCATCTCCGCCTTTGTCCGCCACTTCCGCCGCCAGGCTGTGATGGATTTTGTTAATCGCCTGTTTGAGCTGACGGCTGCCGCGATTGACGCGTTTATCCAGCTCCCAGAAACGGTCATAGGATTTGCGGTACTCCTTGGGAATTGAGGTAAAAAGCCCCGCGCCATCGACATCCACATGACGATCGCTGCTGTCATCCGCGTCGTAGGTCACCAGACCTTGCTTGCGCAGCAACAAAAACAGCGTGAAATATTCCCCCGCCAACGTTGCATAAGCCGGGTTCGCCTGTAATACCGGGTTGTTTTCCACGGTTTCACGGGGTTTGAAATCGTCGGAGCCTTCATCCAGCATCAGCTCAAACGTGCCGCATCCCATGTCGTAAATTTTGCACAACCCTTTGGCGTCGGTTTTGCCGTGAATCTCCGTCTTATTACTATCAACCAATACGAACGGCGCGTTGGGCACCGGTTTCCCGGAGTCATAGTGGTAATAAATAAGCACTTCACAGCCGCATTTGGCGCAACCGCCTGAAATTTGGTTATCCGTGGCAAAATTCTGATTGGCTGCGTCTTCACTCGACAACAGCGTCGCCTTTTTATCCTGACTCATGACAAGTCATCCCTTTTAGTTATGCGTCGTCCAGTTGGTCAATCGCCGTCTTATACAGGCGGTCCATACGGTTTTGCGCGCCGATATACTCCGGCTGCGCCAGAATCTCCTGCGCCCACGGCTGATAAACAAAGGCCGGCTCCAGCTCGGTGGCCAGCGCCAGATAGCGCACGATATCCCGATCGTTATTAAATCCCTGGATACGGGCCTGTTCGGTTTGTTGGCGGGTGAAATTCAGCAAGGCGTCGTCATCGCTCGCCTGCCAGCGCTGGTGATGGGTTTTGAGGTGCGCCATGTAGCTGTCCAGCGCCTGACGCGTAGCCGGCGCCAGCAGTGCCTGCCACTGCGCCTCGCTGAGCGAACGCGGCAAGGTATCAGGCAGATTGTGCGCGGTCCGTTCGGTCAGCGTCAGGCTCTGCACGGCGCCGTCAGGCGCAATGTCGCAGAACGTGGCGATCGGGCCGCAGAGCGCGGTAGCCTCCTGCGCCGAACTCGCCGCCAGCAGCGGCGTAAGCACCTCCCAATCGCTGATGCGCAGAATGGCGCTGTCTCCCTCCAGGGTGGCGACCAGACTCCACTGCCGCAGGTGTTTCACCAGTTCCAGCAGTTGGTCAAGCGGCGAGTAGGCCTGCATAAACCAGTCGAGCTGAACTCCGACTCCCCAGCCCGGCTGCGTTAACAGATGCTCACGCACCTGCGGCCAGTTGGTCGGGTGGACGGGAATACAATAAGGCGATACGGAAGCATGAACCTGTCCGGTTTCTCCCCAGTACAGACGGGTTTGTTCCAGGCTACCGCCCCAGCGCTCCGCCAGCCAGGGAACCGCATCGTTCAGCGCCGCTTCGGCGACCACGAAGCACCCGCCCGCGGCCAGTCGCGCCTGCCAGGCCGCTTCCGTTTCCGGTTGCAGACTCAGAAAAGATTGAGACAGCGTCACGGCATAACCTCCGTCGTATCCGGTAATTCGCCCCGCATCCAGCCGGGCCGGTGATAGTGAAGGCGAACGTCTTCCACCCGGGCGGATTCGGATTTAAAAATCCGAATGCTGTCGCCCAGCGAATAACGCTCGGTCAAATGAATAAAAACCGGGTGATGATAAAACTCGCTGCCGATGATCCAGCGGTGGGCCGACCAGGCTTCGCACTCCGTTTCCGAGGCAAGCGGATACCGGATGCGGGCCAGCGTAACGCCGCTGAGAAAGCGGCTTTTCACCACCTCGATATCCAACTGCATCCAGTGCAATGTGCCGGCATAAAGAAACAGCTCATTCGCCAGCCGGTGCAGACGATTGTCGTTGGATAACAGATAAAACTGGTCGCGATTCAAGGTGATCAGATAATCGTCATCGGTGGATTGACGCACTGGCTGCCTCTCATGATGGTCCGCCAGCACGTGGTAGCGGCAAGGGGCGGCGGGGTCATCCTCCGCCAGCGGCAGGTACAAACCGGTCAAAAGCCCCATAAATGCCATGCGCTCATCGTCGTTGAGCGTTTGCCACCACAGCCGCAACACAGCCGGTACATAGCTACGCAACAGCGCCAGCGTACCGTCCGGGTAACCACAGCGCAGACGTTGCTGCCAGAAATCAGCCACTGGTGTCAGTGACTGCTCGCTATGCATCAACATCACGCCCTGATGGCGCGCAGGTTGCGTATCCGCCAGCCAGTGCAGCAGTGTTTCCCCCGGCCCGCCTTCGTCTACCTGCACCACCATCGGCGCCCAGCGCTGCCAGTAATCACCGGCACCTTCAAAGCGTAAGGGTTGCCACATCTGCGCCGCTCGCGGCTGAAACGCGCGCCAGAAATCCGGCAATGCCGGATACTGCATCGGATCGACAATGGCATACAGCGGCAGCGAGCAACGCTGACTGAGTTCAAACAGGGTATAGCCCGTTATCGTCATGATTTTTTCACTGGGATAATTAATCGATATTTAAATAAGGAGAAAACCGGAATGAGAACAGCGACAAACGTCGTCAGAGGAAATGAATTCCACCACGACGGCGAACAAAAATAATCTATTGCTAGTGAAATACGAACTGACTGACCAGCGATGCTGCTTTAAAGTAATTCGCCTTTGGCGCGGCGTTCCCGAACTTCTGCGGGAGATAACGGGGGGAATCTCACTCCACGCTGTTGCAGCAACTGCTTCACTTTCAGCGCCCAGGGATAATATGGCGAACGATGTTCCATCAGCGACAAACTATCCTCTACTGTCCAAGCCAAACTGGCTCCTGTCGCAGAATAAGTATTGATATTTGCACCATGTTCTATTAACCAGTACGCAATCTCATATTGATTAATATAGGCTGCATAATGCGCACTCGTAGTCTTTTGACCATCAGTTAAATTTACGTCTGCACCACGCTCTACCAGCAGTTTGATATCAGCCCAACGTTCTTCACCTATCGCACTAAATAACGCCGGTTGCTCAAGTCGTCCAATGGCATTCGGATTTCCCCCGGCATCCAGAACAATGCGCAGCCAGTCTGGATCTCGCACACCGGATACGCGGTTTACCGCACTGTCGCCTGAGCCGTCTTTGTAATTTGGATCGGCACCCAGTTTTAACGCCAGACGCACCGCATCCTTATCCTGCGTTTCATAAATCAACCATAGCAGCGGCGTAATCCCTTCCTTACCCTGAATATTCAAGTTTAGCCCCTGAGCAAGCTGACGCCGCGCTTCCGCTTCATCGCCTTTACGGATGGTCTGCAATAATGTCGCCATCGGTGGCTGGAACCATTCACTGGCCTGCATACTGCGCCCTCCGGCTTGACAGGCGGTGAGCAGCGGCAAACAGGCCAGCAGCCAATGCCACCATTTCAAAGCGTCTCTCCCTTCTCCCATTTATCCTGAACCTCTGCCGGAGACAGCGGGGGGAATTTAATACCGCGTTGCTGTAATTGCTGTTTGACTTTTAATAACCAGGGATATTGTGGAGAACTCTGTGCCATGATTGACAAACTTTCATGCACCCGCCAGGCCAGACTGCCACCTGTTGCAGAATAGGTATCAACTTTAGCGCCACGCTCAATTAGCCAATATACAATCTCATACTTATTTAAATATGCTGCATAGTGAGCACTTGTTGTTTTCTGTCCATCAACCAAATTAATATCAGCACCACGCTCTACCAGCAGTTTGATATCAGCCCAACGTTCTTCACCTATCGCACTAAATAACGCCGGTTGCTCAAGTCGTCCAATGGCATTCGGATTTCCCCCGGCATCCAGAACAATACGCAGCCAGTCTGGATCCCGCGCACCGGATACTCGGTTTACCGCACTGTCGCCTGAGCCGTCTTTGTAATTTGGATCGGCACCCAGTTTTAACGCCAGACGCACCGCATCCTTATCCTGCGTTTCATAAATCAACCATAGCAGCGGCGTAATCCCTTCCTTACCCTGAATATTCAAGTTTAGCCCCTGAGCAAGCTGACGCCGCGCTTCCGCTTCATCGCCTTTACGGATGGTCTGCAATAATGTCGCCATCGGTGGCTGGAACAATTCACTGGCCTGCATACTGCGCCCTCCGGCCTGACAGGCGGTGAGTATTCCCGCAAAAAATACAGCGATCCATTTGATTTTCTGTAACCATCGCATTATGCCCCCTTAAGCGTACTGGTAATTTTTCCAATATCGTCCTTTTTCTCTTTCTCTATACCCGCAATAACCTGATCCATACCATGACGCGCCAGCGGCGACCCGCCGGATGCAGGCAAAGGCATCATCTCACCTGCTGCTTTGGGAAGCCCGCCGCTCAGCAACGCAGCAACACCGACAACACCCCCTATCGCCGCGCCAACGCCCCCCCAACCAGCGCACCAGCCCCCGACAGTAGACCGGGAACGGCCGCTTTGCCATAGGTTTGCACCATAGTCAGAATCTCGCCATCTACTGCCTGCGTCTTAATCAGGGAACTGGTAGTAGCCATATCCGCTCCTTTCGCCACAGTATTGGCATGTAATCCCGCTGAGTTGAAGGTATAGCCAGGTAACTTGGTCGCACTCACTGCAGCCGAAGCCAAGCCGCCACCCAAAGAATGACCAACAATTATAGGAGGAGACTTGGCTAAAGCTTCCTTTACCTGCGTTGCTAAATACATAGCTTGGTTGTATTGAGCAGTACTCATACCCATGCCTTGTCCTGCATTCGTTAGCCAGTCTTTAGCTCCGGTAACCGCATTATTCGTTCCTCGAAAGGTGAGCATTGTCTCGCCATTGATGCCGGATTTGAACAATGCGGCTCCAAATCCAGAGTCTGGATCCATAAACTTAGCGCTACCCAACGAAGGAATCTCCTTGGCCGTTAAATGAACCAACCCAACCGGTGCCTTAGGCAATACCGTTCTGGCCTTACGTGCTACCTCATCCACCGGATAAACATACTGCGCCGCCTCCGCGCGCAGGATGCTGTCGTTATTAAACGCCAGTCGGGTGGCGGCGTCTTTCAGGTCCGGCATGGTTGCCGCCTGCTGCGCCAGCTTCGCGCGCGCCAGATAGCGATCCTTACGCTGCAATATCGTCAGCGCCTCATCCAGCACCGGCAACTCGGCGGTCGCAGCCCATTCCATCATGGCGGGCAGCAGCATCGGCGTCAGCGCCAGCAGCGGAGCGCGGCTTTTCGCCGATTGTTCCGCACAGGATTTGACCGGCGACTGGTAAGGCGAATCGCCAATAATCACATCTCCGCTGCCGGCCGCCACCGATCCACCGCAGCCGATGGCATCGCCGATACGTGCGGCCAGCTTGCCGTTGATAATTACCGTACCGGAACCGGCGGAAATGGCCCGGTTGTGAACCCCGTGCGGCATATTCGGACACGGACAGGCATGCAGCAACACCGCATCGCCCTTACGTGCCGCCGGTTTGCCATTGATAATCACATCGCCACTCCCCGCAATCACCGGGGTGGCGGGAAAGCAGCCGTGACCGGCACAGCTGTCCCCTAAACGCGCAGCTCCTGGCATGGTGGCTCCTTAACGCCGATCCGGGGCATCCGGCAACGTCGGTCTGGTGGGTACCTCCGGCTCGATGGACACCGGTGCCGTGCCCGCCCCTGCCGAACCGCCGTCGTTGATTTTCACCAACGTGCCGGAGATGGTGACGCCAGCGCCGTCGATTTTGATAAACCCGCCCGGCGCCTTGATGGTCAGCGACTGTCCGGCTTCCAGCACGATATCCGCCGCTTTGAGGTAGCTGTCGGTATTGACCAGCACGCGCTGATGCGCGCCAATCAATGTCTCTTCTGAACCGGACAGCGTCGTCTGGCGGCTGCCTTCAATACGGGTGATCTCGCCGCCGCCGATAAAACGTTTGAATGACTGGGTGATGCTCTGTATCAGATGGCGGCCGATCGACTGATGATGGTCCTGCCCAATCTGTTCAAAATCATCCTGTCCGATGGTGCGATGGCTATGCCTGTCCACCCGCTGGAACTGGTCCTTCGCCACGCTCAGATGCTGATCCAGCCCGACGCTCTGGCGATGAATGTTATTAATCACCGCGTCCATGTCTTTCTGAGCATGCAGGTAAATCTGCTCCCGGGTGGCCTCATCTTCGAAACGAAGTTCGTTGAAACCACTGCCTTTGTGGGTATCGGTTCGCAGCGTGGTGCGTGTTTTGTGTTCCGGCAGCACATACGGCGTGGGGTTGGTGGCATGAAACGTCCGACCGGTGATCAGCGGCTGGTCCGGGTCACCTTCCAGAAAACTCACCACCACTTCATGGCCGATGCGCGGAATAGCGATCAACCCGTACTGACCGCCGGCCCAGCCCTGACTGACACGCACCCAGCACGAGCTCTGGTCGTCGCTGGCGCCGTAGCGGTCCCACGGGAATTGCAGTTTCACCCGACCGAACTGGTCGCAGTAAATCTCTTCCCCCGCCGGACCGACGACGGTGGCGATCTGCGGGCCGTCCACCATCGGTTTGTACGGCAACGCCGCCCGCCAGGTAGTCGCGCCCTTCACCACCTCGAAACTGTTGCTGAGCGTGGTCGGCTCGCCGCCGCTTTCCTCTTCCAGCGCCTGCGGTTGCTGACCGCTGTGGGTCACCGCCACCACCTGCCAGGCGAGATTGAACGCCGGATTCGGGTGTTCGGTGAGAGTAAAGGTGCTGCCCGGCCGCAGTTCGGCGGCGTTGGATTCACCCACGCCGGTTATCGCATCCGCACGCAGCGCGTCCAACCGGTAGCCGGTAAACGCCTTGCCGCTCGGGTCCTGCTTGAAACGGCCGGGGTAGTCGAAGTGCTGGTAGGACTCACGTTGGTGATCCAGCTCGTTACTGGTCTTCTTGTGGGACAACCCATACGCCGGGGTTTTAAAGCTGTAATCCTTCAGTTCCACCTCGGCGGTACTGACCGCTTCGGCGTAGCGGAAACGGCGCACGTAAGCGCCTTCGGACAACCCTTGGGTGGCGAGATTGAAGAACAGCACTGGGCCTTTGGCCAGCGCGCCGGCGTCGTCGGCAAACACCACCCGGTGCTTGCCGGCTTCAAACTCGTGGAAGTAGAACATCCCCTCTTCCGCCGCCAGCCGGTTGATGAACGCCAGGTCGCTTTCGCGGTACTGCACGCAGTATTCACGCACCGCGTGCTCGTGGCGCAGCGAAAAAGCAAAATCGCTGATACCGGCTTCCTGCAACAATTGCGTGATGATCTCGTCCGGCTTTTTGGTCTGGAAAATACGGGCGTTGGTGCGCAGCCCCAGCCGCCACAGCGCCGGGCGCACTTCCGCCTGATAGCGGGTGCGGCGAAAACCGGTGTCGCCCTGAGCAAAGCGACTGACGATGCCGCTGACCCGCCGTTGCAGCTCGCCTTCGTACCACACCCTCAGCTCGCACGGCTGGTCCAGCACCGCGCCAAAATCAATATCCGCCTGGCTGCTGGCAAGGCTCAACGACAGCGCGAACGGCTGGTTCAGCGCCTCGCTCAGTTCGAAGTCCACCACCGCGAAGGTGGTTTCCGCCAATGCGCCGATTTTCACGGTAAACTGCAATCCTGTACTGTTGGCCACCCCGCTTCCTCCTTTTCCCGGCTCCATAGCTACCGCACACCCGGCGGATGCCGTGCGTCAGCGCAAAATCATGATCAATACGACTGCACTCAGCGATGGGCGCGCCATCGCTCAGCGCAGACAAAAACGGAAAAACCCGGACCGCAGTCCGGGTTAAGGCGGCATTACGCTTCGATCGGCGCGCGCCAGTCGTCGGAACCGGAAGTGCCGGCGACGGTGTGCTCCCAATCAACTTTGCGGTAGGCCAGCGACACTTCGATCAGCTGGGTGTAATCCTGCTTGGACGGGTCCTGGCAGTGCGGCATCTGGTTGTTGATGTCGACGATGGTGGCGTCGGTCAGGGTAGTGGTGAAGAAATGCTCCTGCTTGCCTTCGACCGAGGTGCGGTACCACTTCAGGGTCACGGTCGGCAGCATTTCGCCGGAAGCCAGCGCGTTATACAGCAGCGGCACGGCCTTGTTCAGGGCGACGGTGAATTTGAACGGTTTGTGCACACGCTGACCGGACGGCTGGCCGGACTGCGGGTCAGTCGGCACAGTGACGATGTGGTTGAATTCCTGTACCAGCATCTCGTCTTCGTGGCCCTGCACGTAGATGTTGCCGACGGAGTCGGAGGTGAAGGCACCGGCAGTGATATTGCCCTGAGTTTTACCTTCGATGCTGATATAGCATGGAGTTGGCATAGTCTTGCTCCTTGTTGTTGAACATGTGTTTGACTTCACCGTTCATAGAGCAATGACCATGCCACTTTTTATTTATTTGTTTTAAAAGGGAAAATCCACATCGCCATTTTCCCTAAGTAAAATTTGAGCAAAAAATTGCGCAGACCTCCCGAAAAAACGGCATCCATTGCGCAAACAGGGATTTATGCTGGTAACTGAGCAAGAAGTTGCGCAGATTTCGCATTTATTCTTATGCAGATTATTTAGTGAACAAAAAAATCAGAAAATTTGTGATTTTAGTCACAAATAATTTTTCTTAATTTTACTGCCATCGCTGCCGATACCGAGCCACAGAGCAAGTTATTCAATCTGTAAGGCAACCATCCTTTTCACGCTCATTAATGGAATATGTGAGGACATTGACATGATTCACCAGCAAAACACTGCCCCGGCTATCGGTATCGATCTCGGCACCACCAATAGCCTGATCGGTGTTTGGCAGGAGGGCAAAGCGCACCTGATTCCCAATGCGCTCAATGAATACCTGACGCCTTCGGTCGTCAGTCTTGATGAGGACGGCGCCATACTGGTAGGCCGACCGGCCGTCTCCCGTCTGACGACCCACCCTCACCTGTCCGCCGCATTGTTCAAACGTCATATGGGCAGCAGGAAAACCTTCCGGCTGGGTGATCACGCGTTTGACTCCGCGGAATTATCGGCACTGGTGCTGAAATCGCTCAAGGCCGACGCTGAAAGTTATCTCGGCCACCCGATCAAAGACGTGGTGATTTCCGTTCCCGCCTATTTCAGCGACGAGCAACGCAAGCAAACGCGTTTTGCCGCCGAACTGGCGGAGTTGAACGCCGTCCGGCTGATCAATGAACCCACCGCGGCATCGATGGCCTATGGGCTGCACACGCAAAATCTGGGGCGCACGCTGGTGTTTGATCTGGGCGGCGGCACCTTCGACGTCACGGTGCTGGAATACGCCTTTCCGTTGATCGAAGTGCACAGTTCCGCCGGCGATAACTATCTGGGCGGTGAAGATTTCACGCAGTTGATCGTCAAAGCCGCGCTGAAGACATGGCAACTGGAAGAGAGCCAGATTCCCGCCACGGAGCTGGCGCAGCTTTACAACCTGGCCGAACAGTGGAAATGCCGGCCGGCGGCCGAACAGACCAAAACCCTGTGCTGGCGCTGGCAGGAACGGGAATGGCGTCTGGAACTGGATGACGCCGCCGCGGAAGCCATCTGGCTACCGCTGTTAAACCGGTTGCGCGCGCCGATTGAGCAGGCGCTGCACGACGCCCGGCTGAAACCGGAGCAACTGGATCACATCGTGCTGGTCGGAGGCGCGTCGCGTATGCCGGTGATTCAGAGGCTGGTGGTGCGGCTGTTTGGCAAACTGCCCTATCAGCATCTGGACGCCAGCACGGTGGTGGCGCAAGGCGCCGCGGCGCAGGCGGCCTGTCGGCTGCGCAATGAAGATATCGAAGAAGTGATTCTCACCGATGTCTGCCCGTATACGCTGGGCATCCGTACCGCCAACGATCACCAGAGCGGCCTGTTCTCGCCGATTCTGGAACGCAACACGGTGGTGCCGACCTCGCGGGTTGAGACGTTTTCCACCTCACGGCCCGGCCAGACGGCGATCAGCATCGCCATCTATCAGGGAGAAAGCCCGTACGTGGAGAACAATATTCTGATTGATGAGTTCGACATGACCATCCAGCCGAAGGACCACCCGCAGTCTATCGAAGTCCGCTTCAGTTACGACATCAACGGCCTGCTGGAAGTGGATATCAACCAGCCCGACAGCGGCGACACCTTTACCAAAATGATCGATCGCAGCCCGGTGGGGCTAAGCGCGGCGCAACGCGAGCAAAGCCAGCAACGGCTGAAAGCCCTGAAAATTCACCCGCGCGATAATCTAGTCAACCGTAATCTGCTCGCCCGTCTGGAGAAAGCCTGGGCGCAGACGCGGGCCGACGAGCGAGCGCAAATCGGTATCTGGCTGCGGGAGTTCGAGCAGGCGCTGGCCGCCCAGCATACGCCCCGCATTCAGGAAACCCGCGCTCGTCTGGAACGCGCGTTGGACGAGTGGGATAGATAGACAATTCGTTCGATAAATCCGCTCTATAAACACCAATAAAGGAGCTGAAGGCCCCTTTAATTGTCTGATTGCTGACAAAATCCTTAAGTACAGGATGAAGCATTTTCCTGGCGTCAAAAACTGTGCTGAGGTGGGTGACTTCGCCGGATGCGCGGCAGGGACGCCGCGCAAGCCCGTGCCGCGCCGGACAAAAACGTCGGGAACGTTTTTGAACAGCGTTTACGCTGGCCCGAAGGGCGAGCCCCAGGGATGGGGCGAGTAACCGCGTCACGGGCGGCCCGAACAGCGAAGTCGAACGCCGAAGGAACCGCGTCAGCGGCACAGTTTAGCCACCAGCCAGTGGTCAAGGAGAGGCGGCGTCTGGGTCTCTCCTTGTCGTGCGTGCGATGAAGCGGCAAAGAAATGACACCGCTTATCCCGCACGAAACTATTCACTGACCGGACAAAATTCACCATTTACAAGACAGCATAGCTGTTGATATCAACCCGTTACTCCGACGGTATTTCAGGCGGGCCGAACCGGTTCCATCGTTTGCTGCCGTTAAGACATAGCGGTAAAAAGACGAAAATCGGCAACAACACCACGCAGAACGCCGAAAGCGACGGGCTGTTACTGCCCATGTCGTTGAAACGACGTCGGGCGGCGCTGAACAGATTGAGCAGCAACAGAGCGATAATCACCAGGTTTTTATGCGGCGAATGCTCAAGCAGCATGTTGCCTCCGGTATAGAGCAGCAGCGCGCCGATCCAATTTTGCGCAAAAAAACCGGCTCGATCGATGCGATCGCTCATTCGCCAGAACTGCCAAAACCGCCCGCGCGCCACACCGTTGTGTTTAAAGTGCGACTCTCGCTCATCGGCGTATTGCTGCAGTATTTTCGCCATCAGCCGCAGCGTCACATCGTCATGAGCGTGACGAAGACAATCATCCAGCAACGCCTGCTCGTCGTTATCCGGCAAATAGGCTTCATTCTGATGGAACTTGTCGATCATCCGGCCGATCAGTCCGATGCGTTTATCGTCCTCCAGCGGCTTGAGCGCCTGATGCAGTTCGTCAGACTGGCGTTCCAGCACCGCGTTGGCAATTTGCTCCAGCTCCGGCGTTTTTCCTTCCAACTGCTGCAACCACTCCCGGTGTTTCTCCGCCTGGCGGTCGCTCCCCAGATAGCAGTAAATAGCATGGAATAAAATCTGATAGACCAGCGGTGACTGTGCCACGGTTTCGCGCCAGCCGGACTCAGAGCTATAGAATTGACTGGCGGCGGCGATATAACTGTGGCCATCCTGACGCAGGTAGTCCTCCACCGACACCGGCAAACGCATCCAGCAGTTATAGTGAAGCCCGTCGGACAGCACCAACCATGTCGATAGCTGACGCATGGCGTCATCCGGTTCAACCGCATCCAACTGGCGGTACAACCGATACAGCGCATACGCCGGGTGCGATTCCGGCAGCGATGGAATCTCAAGGTGGCGCAGCCATGACAGACTCTCACGCGGGTAGGCCACCATCAGCGTCAGCAGCATGGCGTGGCGGAATTCGTCACGCGCGCTGACACGCTCCTGTTCAGGCAGGACGATATCCCATACCGAAGCCAAAAACGCCAGCCAGTCTTTGACCGGCTCCAGCATCCGGTTGCATTCGGCATGTTCGGTCAGTTTGCGCAATGGGCCCGGCGGCAAGCGCCGCCATTGCATCAGCCATGAAAAGACCTGATTCCAGACCACCGAATCGGTATCGTCGAACTCAGCCGGCAGCGCGGCGTCCGACGGCGCCGCCAGCCACGCGGTGAACGCCTGAATCACCGAAGAGGTCGCCAGCCATTGCAGGCGCTGTTCCGCCTGCGCCCGTAATCCGGACATAACCAGCGCCGGCAGCGGCTCGTCCGGTATCGGTTGATCCAGAATATCCTGCAGCAGTCGCTCGTTGCCGAACGTGAGCATACAGGCATGCCAGTAGCATTGATCCTGCAACGCGGCGCCGTGGTTCCGCACCAGATGCGCGTAGATGATTTGCGGCTTCCATGCGCCCAGCTTCCATTGCACATAGTCGGCCGCACGCGAAGACAACGGCAGTTGCGCGGCATCCCCCCAGCGGGCCATCATCTGCACCGTCTGTTCCGGCTGGAAGAAACGCTGCAGCGAATCCTCAAGGCTCACGCCGTCCAGCGACGGCGCCACGGCGCTATTGAACGACTGGATCAGTAACGGCAGCCACTCTGGCTGGCGCCGCGCGCACCAGTCGATCAGCCATTGCTCGGCCTGCCCATGTCGGTTAAGCAGATACAACCGGCGCCACAGTTCGAACGCCTGCGGCTCATCGCCGGTCAGCGCGCAGTGGTGTGCGCTCAACCGCAGCCACTCGCTATCCTGTGGTTGAGCGGCAAGTTGCTCCAGGCAGTAATCACGCAATAACGGCTGAGGCAATTCGGCCAGGCTGTACCAGCGAGCCAGTTGATGCATCAGCGCCGGGCAGTCCGGCCAGACAATCACGGCCGCATCGCTCAGCACCGTCTTCAACATGAAACCGGGCCGGTTCCAGAACAGTTCACGGCACTGCTGCAGGAAAAAGATCGTTTCCAGCTGTGCCGGCAGGTTGAGCCCAGCCAGCGATGAGAAATCGAACCAGTCGCCCCGCGCCAGAAAATCCAGATACTCGTCCATCTCGCCGGCGAGTTCCTGAGGCAACTCGTTCAGCCGTTGACGCCAGCGCAGCCTCTCGGCCAGCAGCCCGGCGCAGGAGGCCGACAGACAGGGTTCCCGATACAACCGCTTTAACAGCGGCCAGCGGGCCTGCTCAACCACCGTCATCCCGAACTGATCCAGCGTGTGAATAAAACGCTCCCAGCCGATGGGTTGCACACGGGCGGCAGGGTCGGACAACAGTTGCTCAAACGCCGCGCGCAGCGGCTCGGTGTCGGCGTCAAATTCAAACCGGTTGTCGGCCGGCGCGTCGGCTTCCGCCGGAGCCTGCTCGTCTGCCTGCGGCTCACCGGGATGCTGCGCCAGCCGGCAGGCGGCGTCATAAGCCTGCCGCAGGCGCTTAAACCCTTCCGGGTCGGTTTCGGGGTGGAATTGCGGCAGCGTTTGCCGGTAAGCCTGACGAATGGCGTCCATATCCTGCGTGGGTTCAATGCCCAGCAGTTGCCAGCACAGATTATCCATTACACCTCTGCTCCCTGTAACGATGCGGGTTTCTCCATGTCCGGATGCGCCACGTCCCACCGCAGATGTTTTATCGGGCTGTCGGCGTGACAATAGAGCGCGTTGAACTGGGCGACATAGGAAGGGCGTCGGCAGAGATGACCCCATTCATACCGCTGAATCTCCGGCGATGCCTCATCCAAGGCCAGCCAGTAGGTTCGGCCGACGAAAAACGCCGCATAGTAATTTTGCCAGCTGCGATAGTAATAGTTGGCCCGCGCCGCCAGACGGGAGTGAAGCCACTGGCTTTCCGTCTGATTGATCCAGCCGCTAAGCAGACCGACCCGGCAGAGAAAACCCATACGACCGAGATCCCAGGCGCGGATGCCGGCTTCGCCGCACAACGCGGCCGTTTCCGTCACCAGCGTCAGCACGCCTTGCCGGCCTTCAGGCTGGCCGGCGCAATATTCTTGCCATTGTTCGGGGCTCAGCCGGTGCCACAAATGATAATCACGTTCCAGGTTCTCCGCGTGTCCGTTGTCGGTCATGCGATTAATCATGGCGATCAAGTCGTCGCGGGAAGCGATATCCCAGCTGTCTTTCAGGCTGAAAGTCTTGCCCGGCGGGTAAAACGTATCCGCATCGTAGCGGGCGCCGTAGTCGATATTCAGCGCCACCATCGGCGCTGACAACGCCAGCAGCCAGTGTTGATATTCCTGTTCCATCACCATAACGTCCAGAGGTTATTGGTTCGTCCTGTTCGTAACATAACAAAAAATGAGGAAAAACTGTCAGATACCGCCTGACATCTCCCCTTATATCGGTACGATCGCCGCATTCCATGAGCCTGACTTTTCAAATTCACTTTTATCCCATCGTGCCGTGATGTGCGGTATGCCACAATGGACGCACTGTATGGCGTCGGCCATCGCATCGGAAAAAAGGAGTAAAGATGAGTTATGCACCTGGCGCTGGCCTGTCCGCCAGCGAGGCGCTGGACCAACTGGAAGCGCGATATGATGCCGCGGTCAAAGCGTTGCGCACCGCGATCGGCGATTTTATTACCCACGGCACCCCGCCGGACGCCGCCGCGCGCGCCAACGGACTGTTTGTCTACCCGGAGCTGCGCATCAGTTGGGACGGACAGTCCCAGAAGCACAGCAAGACCCGCGCGTACGGCCGCCTTACTCACGGCGGCAGCTACCGCACCACCGTCACCCGCCCTCAGTTGTTCCGGCACTATCTGGCGGAGCAACTGGCGATTCTGGAAAACGACTATTCAGCGACCATCGACGTCGCGCCTTCGGACAAGGAGATTCCTTATCCGTATGTGATCGACGGCGCCAATCTGGGGCTGGAGCGTTCGATGAGCGCCGCGCTGGCGCAGCACTTCCCCACGCCGTCGCTGGCGCTGATCGGCGATGAAACCGCCGATGGCCTGTTGCAGACGCTCGACCATTTCCCGCTGTCGCACTTCGACGCGCTACGCACCGATTTCTCGCTGGCGCGCCTGCGCCACTACACCGGCACCCGCGCCGAACACTTCCAGCCGTTTGTGCTGTTCACCAACTACACCCGTTACGTCGATGAGTTCGTGCGCTGGTCCTGCGACCAGATTGCCGATCCAGAAAGCCCGTATCAGGCGCTGGCCTGCGCCGGCGGCGCGGTGATCACCGCCGACACCGACAACCCGCATCAGGCGGTATCGGACCTGGCGTGGAAAAACCATCAGATGCCGGCCTACCACCTGATCTCGCGCGAAGGGCGCGGCATTACGCTGGTGAACATCGGCGTCGGGCCGTCCAACGCCAAAACCATCTGCGACCATCTGGCGGTACTGCGGCCGCACGCCTGGCTGATGATCGGCCACTGCGGCGGCCTGCGGGAAAGCCAGACCATCGGCGATTACGTGTTGGCGCACGCCTATCTGCGCGACGACCACGTGCTGGATTCGGTGTTGCCGCCGGATATCCCGATCCCCAGCATCGCCGAAGTGCAGCGCGCCTTATACGACGCCACCAAACAGGTGAGCGGCATGCCGGGTGAAGAAGTGAAACAGCGCCTGCGCACCGGCACCGTGGTCACCACCGACGACCGCAACTGGGAGCTGCGTTATTCAGCTTCGGCGCTACGCTTTAACCTCAGCCGGGCGGTGGCGGTAGATATGGAAAGCGCCACCATCGCAGCGCAGGGGTATCGTTTCCGCGTGCCTTACGGCACCTTATTGTGCGTGTCGGACAAGCCGCTGCACGGCGAGATCAAACTGCCCGGTCAGGCTAATCGCTTCTATGAAGGGGCGATTTCCGAGCACCTGCAAATCGGCATCCGCGCGGTGGACCTGCTGCGCGCCGAAGCGGAACACCTGCACTCGCGCAAACTGCGTACCTTCAACGAGCCGCCGTTCCGGTAAACAAGGCTGCTCCCGGTAACCGGGAGCAGTTACCGATTGCCTTATTTTTACGCCCTTGCGGGTTCTGGCAGAAACCGTGGATGTTCTCGCGCGTCACATGCACCCGGCGCAACTGGTGCAGCGCCAGTCGTGCAGATTAACGGCCTGATAGAAAAAGCGGAAATAGCACTCTTCAATCGGTACCTGATGCAGTTCGAAACAGTCCGCCAGCCAGTCGACGTTTTCCAGAATCCAGTCATCTTCATCCAGCCCGTCCCGGTAAAGCTCATCATCCGGATCGATTATCGAATAAATCCCCAGCGTTCCCAGATGCTGTTCACGGTATTTTTCCGGTAATTCAAACGCGCGGTCCTGATAATAAATTATCCAGTGCCCATGACATAAAAGATTACCATTCCGGCTCCATGATGCCGTGAAAGGATTTGGCATAGCTTATAAAATCCTATTTATATCAAACAAATAAATAAAACAGCCCAATACGCAACAGATAAATAAACCGGCATTGATAATACAGCTTATCAGGATGGAAAAATATATGGATATAAACCTATAACCCCCAATGGGTAAATAACAAAGTCATTGATGAAAGACAATGTATTTCCGATTAATAGAAAATTTCGGATTCATAGAGAGGTACGGATCAATAAAAAAGTACGGATTAATAGAAAGGTTCGGATTAATAGAAAGGTTCGGATTATTTCTTATCAAAACCATCTTGCTGTCCAGATTCATGCTGGCGCAGCGGTCGGATTGTGCGTTGCTTCGAAAAATTGATACGCCGCAAACGTTTATTCACAGAATCGCTTTATAACTGGTTCACCACCCCCGCCCGGCGAAGATGGGACCGGGGTTTCTGGTCTATGATGAAAAGGCCGTCACGTTGCCCGGCAAGAGAGCACATGCCGGACTGATCTTCATGGCGAACCAACACGCGATTGACAGAAAGGAGAGCGTTATATGTCAGGCAGTAAAAAGAAAAAGAGCCCGATTGGACTGGATGTGCAGCAGTCTGAAAAGATTGCCGCCAAACTGAACACCTTGCTGGCCAACTACCAGATTCTTTACATGAATGTGCGCGGTTATCACTGGAACATTTCCGGTGCGGCGTTTTTCGAACTTCACGCCAAGTTTGAGGAAATCTACAACGAACTGCTGTTGAAAATCGACGAACTGGCGGAACGTATTCTGGCGCTGGGCGCCCAACCGCTGCATGCCTACAGCGACTACCTGAAAGTGGCGGACATCAAAGAAGACGTCAACGCCACCGACGGCAAAAAAACGCTGGCAGGGTTGCTGGCCGGTTATGCCGTGCTGCTGCAACAGCAGCGGGAAATCCTGCCGCTGGCGGCGGAAGCCAGCGATGAAGGCACCGCGTCGCTGATGACCGATTACATCAAAGAGCAGGAAAAACAGATCTGGATGTTCAACGCCTACCTGAAATAACCCCGGCCCGACACCTCATCACCACCCCGCCCGCTCAGGGCGGGGTTCATGCACTAACGGCGTTTTACCACACACCGGCGCTACTCGGTCTTACTTAAGGCAGCGTGACGATCTCAATCCAGTTAGCGCCTTTACCGGTCGGGAAACGGCCGGTCAGCGTCAATTCGCCGCTGGTTTGATTGATGCGATACACCGACAACTGATCGGATTTTTCACCACTGGCGATCAGGTAGCGGCCGCTGGGATCGATCTGAATACCGCGCGGCTGGGTTTCGGTAGGATAGCGCGCCACATAACGCAATTGACCACTCTTGGGCGTAACCCGCAACAGGCTGACGGTGCTGCTGGTGCGTTCGGAAACATACAGGAAACGGCCGTTTGGCGTCAGCCGCAGATCCGCGCTCCAGATTTTCGGGCGGTTATCGATACCCGGCGCTTTAGGGTCGACCGTGCCGGGTTGCATTCCCGCGTCCGCCGGGAGGGCATCGGTGTAATCCCGCAACGTCAGCCGACCGGTGGTTTTGTTCAGCGTCAGCCGCGCCACTTTACCGGACAGCTCATTACTGACGTACAGGGTGCGGTGATCCGGCGCCCAAACCAGATGACGCGGTCCATTGCCCGCCGGTAACGCCAGTTCAGCCGGCGTATTCGGGGTCAGTTGTCCGGTTTTGGCATTAAAGCGGAACTGCAACAGCTGGTCGCTGCCCAGATTGCTGGCCAGCACAAAACGGTTCTGGCTATCGGCGATGATGCTGTGCGCATTCTTCCCGGTAGGCACGACCTGCACCGCCTCGGCGCTCACGCGACCGTCTGCCGCAATCGGACTGACCGCCACCTTGTTGCCGCCGTAGGAGGCGCTGAGCAGCCAGCGTCCGGTGCGATCGGTAGAAATGTACGCCATGCTGTCGGGCAGCGGCGCCGTTCCGGCCGGGCTCAACGCGCCGGTCTTCCGGTCGATGGCGTAACCGGCCAGCGTGTACGGTTTGCTGCGCACCGCGGCGTACAGATGGCGCTGGTCCGGGCTGAGCGCCATCGGCATGACTTGCGCGCCAGCGGCCACCGTACCAATGGCGGTCAACTGGCCGTTTTTGGTATTCAAGGTATAAGAACGGATTTCCCCGTCTCCCGCCGCCGACACGTATACCGCGGTCACGGCCGATGACGCCAGCGGCCACAAACTGGCCGCCAGCAACGCCGCCATACCGCCCCATGTGGTGAGTTTCGTGTGTTTTGCCATATTTTATCCCTGATGATTTCGTGATGTTCTACGTATAAACCCATTCGTCCAATAAATTAAAACAGCATTTTAATCCAGAAGGAATAGCAAACGCCGCAGGGATACGGGATAGGCGGTCAGGACGGGGAAACAGTCTCCTGCCGACCGGCAGGAGACTGTTGGAAAGGCTCAGCGACGATCAGAAATCGACATTGACGCCCAGTTGGAAGGTACGTCCCGGCATCACGGCCAGTTCGCGGTTGTAGCCATCCTGAGCGGTACTCTGCGTCAGTTGACGGCTGCTCAGGTAGTCCCAGTATTTACGGTCGGTCAGGTTATAAACGCCGCCGCTCAGCCGTACAGTCGGCAGCACGCGCCAATAGGCGGTCAGGTCCACCAGTCCGTACCCCGGCACGCGCATATACTGGGTGGTCGAATCGGTCAGCGCCGCGCCGGTATTGTTATACGTCTGACGGTTGTTGGCGGTGGCGCGCTTGCCTTTCTGGAACGTCGACGTGATGGCCGCGCCGTAGCGGTTGTTCGCTTCGTCCCAGGCCAGCCCCACCACCGCTTTCACCGGCGCTACGCTGTCGAGGTCGACGTATTTGTCGCCCAGATAGCGGGATTTCGATTTACCTTCGTTATAGCCGATCGCCATCGTGGTGCTGAACCCGCCGAGCGCGTCAAACCAGGTGCCCCACTGCACGCGGCTGCTGAATTCCGCGCCGTAGATATAAGCCTTGTCGCGGTTTTCCATCTGGTATGCGGTATAGATATTCGACGGTACGTTGGTGAACTTTTCCGGATTAGCCGCACGGGTATAGCGGGTGTTGGCGATAAAGTTCTTGTAGTCGTTGTAGAACACGGCGGTGCGGAAGGTCACCCCGTCGGTCATGTCGCCTTTCAGACCCCACTCATAGTTGTTGCTGGTTTCGGTTTCCAGATTGCTGTTGCCGATCAGCGCGTACTGCGCACGGCCGGCATAGCTGGAGCCCAGACTCCAGGAGCCGTACAGCTGGCTGGCGTCCGGGAACTGGGCGCCGCGGCGATACTGCAGGTAGGTGCTCAGGCGCGGCGTCAGTTCATACTGCAAACTGAGCGACGGCAGCACTTCGGTGTCGCGGGTGGTCTTGCCGTACAGCGACTGTACATCGTTCGTGGTGATCGCGCTGCTGCCCGCGCTCAGGCTGGACAGGTTACGTGACTTGGTGCTCTGGTGCGCCACGCGCATCCCCGGGGTGATCGCCAGCGTCCTGCCGGCCAGTTCCACTTCCATCTTATCCTGCACAAAGCCGCCCAGACTGTAGCTGCGGCTATCCGCTTCCGGCTGCATGACGACATTGGCCCCGGTCTGAGCCGGCGACTGATGGAACGGGCGTTCGGTATCGGACTGTTGGGCGTTGAAGCCCCAGGTGAACTGGTGCATGCCGACGGATTTCAGCAGGCTGGTTTCGATGCCGTAGGTTCTGACGTTGTAGTCGGAGTTGACTTTCTGCATGCTGCCGTCGTCCAGCGGCATGTCGGTGTCGTCTTTCGCGGTGGAACGCTGGGCGTAGATGCGGGAATCCACCGCATCCACCCAGCCGGTGTTGGTGGCGGAGGTCCAGTTGTGGCGCAGGCTGCCGCTCCAGCGCTCGCTGTCGCTGTCCTGCTGCGAGGTGCCGACGATGCTGCTGCCAAAGTTATTCCAGCCGTCGTAGTGGGTGTGAGACGTCTTGCTGTAGTAGTCGAGCGTCCCGGTAAAACGGTGCTGATCGTTAGGCTGCCAGATGGCGGAAGTCATCACCGCCGTCGAGTGCCAGTTGAGCGGATAGGCGGACAACTGGTCGCTGTTGGTGCGGGTTTCCTGACCATCACGACGGCTGATCACCGCAATGCCGCGCAGGGTCTGATCGCCGCCGGCGACGGTGACGCCGTTGTGCCAGCTGCGGCTGGCGGAGTCGTAGTCGCTCTGATAACCGACATAGTGGTCTTTCTGCGCGGATAAATACTGATCGGGCGATTTGGGGCGGAACGACACCGCGCCGCCGATGGCGTTATTGGCGCGCTCGATCGGCGTCGCACCCGCGTCGATGCTCACCAGGCCGTACATGTACGGGTCGATGTAATCACGGCCGATGCCGAAGGTGTTAAGACCGGGACGCCCGGCGTAACTGCGGCCGGTGGCGTTGGGCAACGGGATGCCGTCTACGTCGATCGCCACCCGGTTGCTCTCCAGGCCGCGAATGTTGTAACCGGTGTACCCGCCGCGATCGAACCCGCTTTTACCGGCGCCGGAACCGCCGCTGACGCCGGTGGCGCTCACCAGCGGCTGATAGCGCATGATAGAACCAAAGTCGTTGCCTCCGTTCTTTTGCATGTCGCTGTCGGTCATGGTGATGGTGGTGCCCGGTTTGGTGACGCGCGGCGACATCACCGTCATCTGATCGCCGGACCCACCAGCGGCGGTTTTGTCCGCCGACACGGCTTTTTTCGTCCCACTGTCCGTCGTGGTCGATGGCGTCGTGGTGGTCGATGGCGTCGTCGTCGATGATGTCGCTGTGTTCGCGTCCGCCGCCAGCGTTGGGCAGGCAAGACCGGTCAATACGCCGGTCAAAATGATCCGGTTTAACCCGGTGCGATGCTTTTCTTTGTTGTGCAAGAACATACTGCAACCTCAATAGTGGATGTCATTATCTTCTTGCTCAGGGATTGCCAAACAGTATCATTTCAACCCGTTACGGTTGGAATACCCGTCATGTTTCACGTTGCCGGCGCATCAGCCGCCTGCCTGCAACCTGAAACCCCTCGGGTACGGTCGTTGTTATTATAATTATCGAACTTTTTTCTTCAGCGGCGCGCCACGCGCGTCGTTAACGGCGCAACGTCACCTGCGGCATACCGGTGTCGCCGTGCGGGCTGACCAACACCTCCGCCTGATACCAGCGCTGAATCGCCGCCTCGGTCAGCACCTGCGTCGGCGCGCCTTCGGCCACCTTGCGCCCGCCCTGCATCACCACCACCCGATCGGCCCATAACGACGCCAGATTGAGATCGTGCAATACGCAGCACACCGCCAGTTTCCCGTCTTCAGTCAGCGATTTCAGCAATCGCAACAGCCGTTGCTGATAGAACAAATCCAGCGCCGAGGTGGGCTCGTCCAGAAACAGCCAGCCTCGCGGGCCGTCGCCCTGCCAGAGCTGGGCCAGCGCCTGCGCCAGCCGGACGCGTTGCTGCTCGCCGCCGGACAATTGCGGATACAACCGCTGCCGCAGGTGCCCGCAACCGGTCAGCGCCAGCACCGCGGACACCACGTCCGGCTCCGGCGTATCGCGCCAGGGGGTTCGCCCCATCGCCACCACCTCTTCCACGCGGAACGATGCGGTCAGCGTATTGTCCTGACGCATCACCGCCCGCTGGCGCGCCAGCGCGCCCGGCGACCAGCTAGCCAACGCCCGGCCATCAAGCCGGCATTCTCCCCGCTGCGGGGTCAGATAACCGGTCAGCAGCCGCAACAGGGTGGATTTACCCGCGCCGTTCGGCCCGATCAACGCCACCAGTTCGCCCTGAGCCAGCGTCAACGACACATCGTCAATCAGGGTCCGACCGCCGGCGACCTGATAGCGCAACTGACTCGCCGCCAGTGGCGCAAAACTCGGTTCAGCCATGTTGTCGCCTTAGAATCAACCACAAAAACCACGGGCCGCCGATCAGACAGGTCAGCAACCCCACCGGCATTTCCGCCGGCACCACCAGCGTGCGGGCCAGCGTATCCGCCAGCAACAGCAGCAACGCCCCGCCCAGCGTCGCGCCCGGCAACAACCAGCGGTGATCCGCACCCAGCAGCAGCCGCATCAGGTGCGGCGTGATCAGGCCGACAAAAGCGATGACGCCGCTGACCGACACCGCCGCCGCCACCAGCACCGCGCACAAAATCACTACCCGGCGCCGGGTGCGGCGCACATCCACCCCAAGGTAATGCGCTTCCTCGTCGCCCAGTTGCAGCAGATTGAGCGGCGACGCCAGCCGTTGCAGCCACCACACGCACGGCACCACCAGCGACGCCACCGCCGCCACCGTTACCCACTGCGCCTGCCCCATACTGCCCATGCCCCACAGCGACAGCTGGCGCAGTTGCTGATCGTTGCTGATCCACGCCAGCAGGCCGGTGGCGGCGCTGCCGATGGCGTTGATGGCAATGCCCACCAGCAACAGACGCGACAGGGATCGATCCCCCGACAGGCTGAGGGAGAACAGCAGCAGCATGATCAGCAAACTGCCGACAAAGGCGGCCAGCAACGGCAGGTACAGCGCCAGCAGCGTCGGCAACGCCAGCGGAAACAGTATCGCCAGCGCCACGCCGACGGCCGCCCCGCTGCTGACCCCCAGCAATACCGGGTCCGCCAGCGGATTGCGAAACAGCCCCTGCATCCCGGCGCCGGACAATGCCAGCGCCATCCCCACCAGCAACGCCAGCACCACTCGCGGCAGGCGAATATACAGCCATACCTGCCACGCCATGCTGTCGATCGGACGGGTCATCAACTGCGTCAATGACACCGGCATCGCACCGCTACCGGCGGCGATTAACGCCAGCAGCGCCAGCGCGCCCGCCATCGCCAGCAGCGTCAAACGCGGAGACAGGCTCACTTCGCCGCATCCACCGCCTGACGCAGGCGCAACAGCGCCGCGGGCGTATCCAGACCAAAGCCCAGCAACGCCATATCATCGACAATCAGTAACCGTTGGTGCTTGCCTGCCGGCGTCAGCGCCAGTCCCGGCAGTTTCCACACCGCCGCGCCGCCGCTCAGCGATTTCGCGCCATCGGTGGTGATCACCACCCAGTCCGGCTGGCTCGCTACCACCCCCTCCTGCGACAACGGCTGATAGCGGTTGAAACCCTGCATCGCGTTCTGCAATCCGGCGGCGCGGAACGCGGCGTCCGCCGCGGTGTCCTGTCCGGCCGCCATTGCGCCCATGCCGCTATGACTGAGAATGAACAACATGCGGGCCGACGCCGGTTGCGACGGTATCGCCGCCAGTTGCTGTTTCACCTGTTGCGCCAGCGCTTCGCCGCGCGGCGTCACCCCCAGCGCACCGGCGATCGCCTGAATCTTTTCGCCGATGCCGTCGACCGTTTGCGGCTCCGGCACCGTCACCACGCGCACACCCCGGCTGGCTACCTGTTCCAGCACCGTAGACGGCTGCGCCAGCGCGCTCGCCAGCACCAGCGTCGGTTGCATCGACAGAATGCCTTCCGCGTTTAGCTGGCGCATGTAGCCGACATTCGGCAGTGATGTCACCGCCTCGGGGTGCAGACTGGTGCTATCGCGCGCCACCACCTTGTCGCCCGCCTGCAGCGCAAACACAATCTGCGTGACATCGCCGCCAATCGTCACTACCCGGTCGGCAGCCAACAGCGATAACGGCAGCCACAGCAACATCAAACACAGCGTTCTCATGCCGCAGCCTCCGGCGTCACCAGCGACATCACCTGCTCGCGCCAGCGCGCCTGCTCCGGTTCCCCTTCCGAACGCTGACCGAATAGCTGGGCGATCGGCGTGCCGTCGGCGGCGAACAGTTCCAGGCTGGTGACAATGCCGTCTTTGGTCGGTTTACGCGTCACCCAGCTCTCTGCGATGGCGTCTTCGACCAGATGCAGCGTGAAGTCACGGTTGAACACATTCAGCCAGTTCTCCATCGGCGTCACTTTTTCAATTACGCCGGTGAAAATCTGCACGCAGCCGCGGTTGCCGACAAAAATCATGATTTCGTTGCCCGCCTGCTGGGCGGCATGCAGTAAGGCGCCGAGCGCCTGATTGTCCACCTGGCAGGCCAGATCGTCGCTGACGGCGCGAAACGCCTGCGGGCGCGTGACATTATGGCGCTTAAGCAACGGGAAGAACTGATGCACGTCGGTCATCGCCCGCCACTCCTGCTCCAGCAACGCGGCGTCCGGCGCCGCGGCCGGGGCGTCGACCGGCGCAGGTTGCAGCGCCAGCGGCGGGTTATCCGCCAGCGTGAAGCTGTCGATCAGCGCCTGCCAGACGGTCAGTTCCGTGTTGTCGGTGGCATAGACCTTGAGCACCGCGTCGCCGTGGCGATCAAAAAACTGAATGCTGCGGCGCTCGCCGCGCGCGGTCTGTTCCGTCAGCGCAAACGCGCTATCCCACTGCTCGGGAAACAGGCGCAGGTCCAGCCCGCGCGGGTTGAGCACCAGACCGACGTGTTCGCCGATGCGCTGGTTGCGGTAAACCCCGACCTGCTCATGCACCGCGTATTCATTGCGGGTGATGGACTTGGTTTCGCCGACGGATTCCAGCCCGGCCAGCAGCGCTCGCATGTCGCCGGACAGGCGGCGAGCGTCATGCCCGACGCGCAGCGACGTCAGCGCCGCTTCGCTCAGCCCCATCATGCGGGCCAAATCCCGGGCGTACTTGCGCGGATGCTCAACTTTCAGTTGCAGATAGTGTGTGTAGTGGTGATGCATGTGCCAAAACTCCCTCGACAGCGCCGTCCGCTGGCTGCGGTATTGATGTGTGCCACAAAAGTTAATAATAATTATTATCATTACGAAAAAGTGAAAACAAGACACATTCGCAACAACAGCATTACTAAACCATTACACTTTTCAGGGGTAAACCCGCAGTTACGCTACATCGGGATGGGAAATCAGCGTGGTGCGCAAAAAATCAGCTGCGGTTTTCAAATTCAGTTTTCATTATTATGGAACAATACCGCTCACATTTATCTTGTCATTTAATTTACCAATGATAATCAATCAATTAAAAATTCACTTGATAACATCGAAATATTATTTCCGCTGATCATTAACAACAGTGAAATTTAAATGGCATCAATTGACAAAATTACCCGTTCCCGGCGTCTATGATAAGCACACCCAACAGAGAAACAGTCATCTCGATTTTTTCCACGGCACTTATTCTGTTGGGATAAATATAAATACCTTAACTATACCCAAAATAATTCGAGTTGCAGGACGGCGGCAACCAAGTGAATCCCCAGAAGCTTACTCAAGTAAGTGACTGGGGTGAGCGACAATTGGCGTAAGCCGATTTGAACGCTGCTGGCAGCGGCCCCGAAAGGGCGAGGCCCATGAAATGGGCCGAATAACGCAGCCAACACACCTGCAACTTGAAGTGTGACGGGTATAAAGATGGAGTTAGCTATAATGAACATTATGATCAAAAGCATCGCGGCAGGCGCTATTGCACTGGCCTCATTCAGCACGCTGGCCGCACAGGAAATAAACCGTGAACAAGCAGATAGCTATCAGCAAATTGGGGTAATCACCTCAAACAACACGGATTCCCCAATGGATGCGACCCGCGAATTATCACAAGCCGCAGATGCCCTGGGCGGAAAATATTTTGTGATTATTTCTATGGATAACGACGATCTGGTTCGCTCCAGCGCCATTGTCTATAAATAGTCACTGACTGAAAAGAAAACAGTCGGATTAATTAGCAATAGGGCCGGCGGGCGGATCTGCCGGCCTGTTTACTGACGCAGCTGACTGGCTGCACACTGTTTAACCCCTTTCGCTGCGGCAGATAAAATACAGCCCCACTCCGCACGATCTACCTATTATACGTTGCTCCCGATCATTAAGTTTAAATCAAACCCAAACAAACCCGCGATAAATCGGTATTTGTTATTTTCACTAAATCAATGCTCAACAACATATGGGTTCTGATTTTTCTTTTCTTTGTCCTCTTTATAATCCCCAGCAACAGAAAGCGCGAGGTAAAAGATAAAAATCACCTTGTCTTTCTGCGTGGCAGGGTTTCCGAGCTTGCGTTTTACGGTAATACATCAGTACCGGGCATACGCTCCCCTGTGATTATTTTTACAGCATTATCTCACGGGGAATTAAAATGGAAAAATCATCGTCGCTGTCGCTTTTCTATCAATTATTAAAGGGTAATTTTTTCTCTGAAAAAATCTGGCGTAAGACCGATATAAAAGCCAAATTTTTATTACGCTCATTATTAATGCCGTCAATTACCTTACGTTATCTGAAGAATATTATTGAGATTCCCGCCATGCAAAAAGCGGTGAAAATCCGGCCGATGCTGCCGACCAAGATTCACCGCCCTTATCTGTCCGCCACGCTGCATGCCGCCGAGCGCGCCGACGCCATCTGTACCCATTACACTTTCGTGGATCAGTTGGCTAACCCGTTTCTGAAGCAGGCGTTTCTCAGTCTGGATGATTATTGTCTGGCGCGTTTTTCCGGCAAGAACGGCGAAAGTTTTTCACTGATTTGCAGCACCTCACGCTACGACAAAGAGGGCGAGGCTACGCTGCGCATCCGTTTCAACGATGTGGTGCTGGCGTCACTGACATTCTCGGTAATGCGCGACCAGAATCAGCTCGCCATCATGATTGGCGGTTTGCAGGGAAAAGGCCGCGACCAGACCCGTGAACTGACCAAAGACGCATCGAAAGCCTGCTTTGGGCTGTTTCCCAAACGCCTGTTGCTGGAGTGCCTGCTGACCCTCGCCGGTCTCACCGGCATTCATCGCATTCTGGCGGTAGGCGATGAAAACCATGTTTATCAGTGCCTGCGCTACTGCTACCGTAAAAATAAGGTGCGGTTTTCCAGTTACAGCGAGTTCTGGCAGTCAATCAACGCAGACAGAAACGCGACGGGGTTGTACCAACTTCCGCAGATCATTACACGCAAAACGCTGGATGAATTGCCAAGCCGAAAACGAGCCCAGTACCAGCGCCGTTATCAGTTGCTTGACGACATCAACGCTCAGATCAGGCTCACTCTGGGGCACAGCGCCTCATCCGACACGCTGCATCGCATCGCCAGTTAGCATACGCCGACACCGGGGAAAACGGCGTTCCCCGGTACGTCATCCCCCATTACGCAAACCCGCCGTTGCTGCGGACCACCTGACCATTGATCCAGCCCCCTTCCGGCCCGACCAGAAAAGCCACCACGTTGGCGATATCGTCCGGCTCACCCAGCCTTTCCAGCGGCGTCATGGCGGTAATGGCGGCCACCTGCGCATCGGTCTTACCGTTAAAAAACAGTTCGGTCGCCACCGGCCCCGGCGCTACGGCGTTTACCGTTACCTCGCGACCGCGCAGTTCGTTCGCCAGCACCCGCACCAGCCCCTCGACTCCGGCTTTGGAAGCGATATAGGGGCCATAACCGGGCAGCGACCGGGCGATCACGCTGGTAGACAGCGCAATAATCCGTCCGCCGTTTTCCACCTGCCGGGCCGCTTCGCCCAGCACAATGAATGCACCGCGCAGATTGGTCGCCATCATGTTGTCGAACTGCGCCAGATCGCCATCGGCAATCGACGTGTTCGCCATCACCCCGGCGCTGTTGATCACGGCGTCGATACGCCCGAATTGCGCTTTCGTCTGCTGAAACAGCGCCGCCACCTGCTCGGGCACGTCCACCTGCGCCTGAATCGCCAGCGCGACGCCGCCGTCCGCGCGAATCCGGCTCACCACATCGCTCGCCTGTTGCTGCTGCCGGGCATAATTCACCACCACCCGCCATCCCTGCTGCGCCAGTTTCAGCGCAATCGCCCTGCCGATGCCCCGCGACGCACCGGTGACAATCGCCACGCGGGCATTCTGTACGCTGTCTTGTGTGTTGTGCTGCTGCATACGGTCTCCTGTTATTCCGGGATGAAAATGACTCCGGAATGAAAATTGTTCCGGGATGAAAACGATCGGGTTCGCCGCGACGTTAACACGGCGAAGCGGCCATCGCCTGCGTGGCAGATCCTGCCCGGATAGCGGCATGAGATAAAGGTGGATAAATGGATATGATTATTCCATTTTTACCGACAGTAATGCCGACACAGACAGTCTGCCGCTCAACCGTGCGGCGGATAGCGGTGAACCAACGAAAACGCCGCGTTCACGCTGGTGGGAAGATAATCGCAGGCGATCGTGTCGGGCTGCAACACCGCCTGCCTGATAACCTGTTCGGTCGATGCGGCGATATGACGCTGCCACCCTTGCCGGTCGAGTATGGCAAACCCCAACACGCAGGAGGATCCGCCTGACAGGCTGTCGATCACCACCAGTTGACTGTGCTGCGCGTTTTCTCCGATATATCGCGACAGCGCCGCTGCGCCAAAAATGCGGACCGTTTCCCACGCAGGCAGGCTTACCGCATCCTCCAGCAACCCGGATTGCGACAGGGCGCTCGCCGACACCAGCATCAACGAGGGCTGATGGCGAATGAAAGTACAGGCAATCCGGCCCAGGCCGGGGATCGTCAGCCATTCAAAAGGATGACCGGTAATCAGTAAGGGGTGTGCTGATGGCGCCACTGACAGTCTCTTCGTATTTCGCTGGATGTTCAGGATTTACTCATATTGCATTTTATTATTAAAAAATACAATCCATGAAATGGCACCCCCTCTTCTTATGCCAACAGATCAACCGGATTAACACCCGAAGTGACTTTTACTAAAATAAAGAACAATTGGCCGGCAGCACTGCCAGCCCGGTCGGTAACAGGTATAATCAGCGGTTATTTATTCTGGCTGGCAAGGAATCATGACGACCCTCACCCCTTTGCAGGCGCGCATCGTGCGCGATGTCATCAGTTATGTCAGACGCGAGCAACTCGCGGTGGGCCATCATCTGGTCGAGTCGGCGCTGGCGCAGGCGCTCAACACGTCGCGCACGCCGGTAAAACAGGCGATGCAGTACCTGATGGACAAAGGCATGGTGACCTATGACCGCAATCGCGGTTTTTTTCTGGCGCAACACGCCTCGCAATTGGGCAATCTGGTCGCCGAAGTGTTGGAGCAGGCGGAAGACCCGCTCTATCGCCAGTTAGCGGAACGCCGCATTACCCGCCAGTTGCCGGAACAATTTTCAGAAATGGAGCTGATGCTCGAATTCAGCGTTACCCGCCCGGTGCTACGCAAAGTATTGCTGCGCTGTCAGCAGGAAGGCTGGCTGGAACACATGGCTGGTCAGGGCTGGCGCACGCTGCCGCTGATCGATTCGGTAGAGGCTTATGAGGAAAGCTACGCGCTGCGCGCCATTATCGAGCCGGCCGGACTGCTGTCGGCGACGTTTCATATTGACCCGCAGGTGCTGGCGCACTGCCGGAAGCAGCAGGAACACCTGGCCGAAGACGGTTACCTGACCATGACGGCGATGGAGATGTTTGATACCAGTTCCGGATTTCATGACACGCTGGCCGTCTGTTCCGGCAATCGTTTTCTGCTGCAAACCGTCCGTCATCTGGCTCGGCTGCGGCGGCTGGTGGAGTACCGCAAGGAGAGGTTTCGCCCACAGCGAAAACATCAGGCGGAAGAACATCTGCAAATCATTCGCTATCTGGAGCAAGGCGATCGGCTGAGCGCCGCCGATTTCATGCGTACGCATCTGGAAAAAGCGCGACGCCAGGCGGTCAACCCGGCGTTGTTCACGCCGCTTTAGCGGCTAAACCGTTCAGACGCAGACCGTGCAACCGCGACCGTTGTCTTTGGCCTGATACAACGCGGTATCCGCAGCTTTCAGCCAAACCTGATAGTCCTCCAGACCAGGATGAAACTGCACCAGCCCAACGCTGATTCCCACCCGCAGCGTCGGCGCCTGATGCAGTTGCACGCTGTCCAGATACTCGCGCAACCGCTGGACGATACGCTCCGCCTCGACAGCCGGCGTCTGCGGCAGCACCACGCCGAATTCGTCGCCGCCAAAACGGCCGGTAATGTCGGATTGCCGCAAGGTTGATTTGATGCCGCCGCTCAGCAAGAGAATCACATCATCGCCCACGTGGTGCCCGAAGCTGTCGTTGATGCGCTTGAAATGATCGATATCCAGCAACGCCAGTGTCGCCACCTGCTGGTGGCGCAAACACAGTTCAAACTCATTTTTCAACAACTGCTCCCAGTAATGCCGGTTGTACAACCGGGTCATACCGTCGTGGATACTGATTTCCCGCAGTTGACGCTTGTGCTCCGCCAGTTTGATCGCGGTGCGATAGGTGACCAGCCCTACCGATATGGGATAGATGAATAGCATCGGCAGGCAGAAATAGATCTGCACAGGCGTGGTGGCAAAGGCGATCGTTCGGCCTGCCAGCCAGATAACAGCCAGCGCGCCGGTCAGTTGCACAACCAGCCCTTGCAAAAACAGCCGCAAACCGCCGGCCGCAATATTGTTCATGCCCATCATCGACATGATCAGCACCGACGGCAGTGAATTCAGCCCCATCATGCCAATCCAGACACCGCCCAGCCAGGCGTCAAACCGCAGATTGCCATACTCGAACCGCATCGGATCGCGGGCGCGCCGCGCCAGCAACAGCGCAAGATGCGGCCAAAGAAAACCGTTGAAAAACAATACCCCCCAGACCCACACAGGCTCTGTCTGGTCATACAGCACCGCGGCGACATAAAAAAAGCCCAGCCCCAGACCAATCATTCGGGGGATATAGACGCGTCTGGCAAACGCCAGACCGGAGCGACGACGATCACCGTCAGCCGGTGCCGCAACGAGTGTTGAATACATTCCACTCTCCTTCTTATATCCGTCACACTTCAAACCGCAAGTACGTTGGCTGCGTCTCGGCCCATTCGCCCTTGCGGGGCGGCTACCGACAGCGTTCAAATCGGCTTACATCGATTTGTCACGTCCCCCAGCCACTCGCCTGAGCAAACGGCTGGGGATTCACCGTATCGCCGCCTCCTGCAACCCCAATTATTCAGGGTATATAATCCTTATGACGGGGAACTTGCAGTCATTATTCCAAATTCCAGCTCAAATCACTTCAGTAAGATATGGTTTTTATTAAGAACCTATCCCGGCAGGCGTAACTGGCGCAGCGAGTAAACCCGTGCGTTACAGACAAGCGAGGCGTTCAGACACTGCCCGGCAGGCAAAATAGCCCTGCTGCATCGTATTGAATTCTGGCTTAACACTGGCGGATAAAGGCCGTTATCAGCATGACAACAGACGGCTGGGGGACCGCGTTCAGAGGAAAAGAACGTCAGGGGGAAAGCACGCGGGAATGGGAAAATGGCGAGGTGAAAAACCAACGCCGGTCAGCAAAAGCAATGCGGCCGGCCCACAGGGGGGAAGGCCGGCCGCGTTACGTATCAGGGATGCCCCAGTCCGTTGGCGGGCTGGTAATGGAACCCACCCGGCCCACCGCCGCCGGGGCCGCCATGACCGCCGCCTGGACCGCCCCACGGGGGAGGGAAAATACAACCGCTCAGGGTGGCGATCAATGCCAGTAAACCGACCATTTTGACTACGTTTTTCATGATTCACCTCAGTTTCAACGGGTGCATCATAAGAAACCGGCCAGCAGGCAACAAGTCGCCGATTCTTAAAAATCCTCTTATTTACAGTCATTTATACTGATTACGAACCACTTTCGTAAAACGATCGCATTCCTTACACTCCGCCCGGCGATCAGCAACTGACCAGCTTCAGTTCGCGCATATCCAGATAGTCGCCGACGCTGGCGGAGGAGAGATTGAACGACAGCGCCAACAGCCAGGCGCTGCGCGGAATTTTCCAGATGGTGCCCGAGTTGCCCTTCTGCAATCGATCGCTGCTCTGAATGTAATCCTTGCCGTCGCGGGTCAGGTCCATCATCACCGGTCCGGGGCCGTTTTCGCCGTAGCCATGAAGCTTTTTGGTAATCGCCACCTTGCCGGCGACGGAAGTTTGCGCCTGCCAGGTCAGCCCGATTTGATCGTGCCCATTGATCGGTATCAGAAACTGCACCTGCACGTTATCGCTCTCGGCTATTTTCACAAACCGCCCGTTATCTTCTTTGATGTGCGCCGGGTCATAACGACAGGCGCAACCGCCCGCGCCGGGGTAAACCAGCGTGCTGCCGCTGTCGTTCAGGGCGATCAGTTCCGCCATCTGATTGGTAAAGATCAGGTTATTTTTCCAGCAGGGACGGTTGGAGATCACGCAGGAAGTGACATTGATGCCATCGGTGGCAAAGCGAACATTGGCCAGCGTAGTCTGGTAATCAAACGCCTGATCGAAAATGAGGTAGGGTTGCTCCGGATTCTGACGCACAAAAATCGCCCCGCCGTTGAACACAAAGCTAGCGTTCTTTTTCCTCAGCACCACCGCGGGCTGCTTTCGCCTCACGTACTCGAAGTGGCCGTTGATCTCCACATGCCCTTCGTTAATCAACGCGATCCCCTCGCAGTAATCAAAGCTGCCCGCCTGCCAGTACACCACGCCGTCCGGATTATCGATTTCAAAAGCGTACCCGCCGTTTTGCCAGATACAGCCAATGAAGGTGAAGCGCTCGTAGGAATCCGGCTGACGGGTCAGATACAACAGGCGATCGCAGTTATTGAATCCGCAGGAGAACCAGTTCCAGCCCCAGCCGCCCGCTCCGTTGGAAAAGACTTTTCTGAACCCGGTAAAACGGCAGGAATAAATGCTCAACAGGCAGGATGCATTGCGGTTGGAATTGTTCTCCGGGTTATACGCAAAAAACAGATCTAACGTTCTCTTTTCAGAAATAAAATGCACGCCGGAAAAAAAACTGTCCACGATATTACTGTAGGCGGCATCCACGTCCGGGTTTCCGGTAACCACCACCGCATATTTATCGAAATTACCATTTTTGGTAAAAATAATTGTCAGCGGGCCATGAATAGAAACTTTCGATGCATCTATTTTTATTGTGGAAGAGACCTGCACCACGCCCTGTAACATTAACCTGACCTTTTGCTGGGCATTCGATAAAGATTGTGACTGTTCCAGCATATCATTAAGAAGTGTCTGAAAAGGCCCGGTGGAATCTTTCTTTCCGGAAAAATCAATATTGTAACGGGTGAGATCATTGGTAAATGCAACCGCATTATTCTCCTGCGATGCCGACGCCGTAGAGGTCACCGCCAGCGATGCCAGACTGCCGGCCAGGAAATCTCTTCTATTCATAACAATCTCTCCGATATCAATAAATTCAATGTTTTAAAAATCGAAATTCACATAATGGAAGATAATGCGTTGATAACAGGCAGGGTAAACAATAGCGCCGATAAATGTCATAAATTTTCTGCAAAAATAATTAAAGATTTAATTCAATCTGATTTATCATCACTGAAAATACACTTCAACTGAGTATGGGAGTTGAAAATTGAAAGCAACCATAAAACATAATTCTCTTTATTGGGCAATGCTTTGCATTTTCCTGATACCACAGTTTGTGTTTGTATTTCTCCAGCAATCCTCGCTGGCGCCCGGCATGATGGTAGCCATCACAGCCATCTATATTTATGGCTTACGCTGTATGAAGCAATTAGCCTTTTCCAGTGGAAAAATCTTACTTTTTTCGATAGCGGTATTTATATTACTGGCGCAGTCCGGTTATATCGCCGCCTTCTATGACAATTACAAACCACTCTTCACGTTACCGGCGCTGATTATTATTTTTCTTGGCGCCACGCTATTTTCCAACCGTCTGTTGACCGTCCCGCCCGCCACCCTTGCTTCCGTTTTCCGGGCCGTCACCTATACCCTGCTGCTGCTCGGCTGGATCTCGGTCATCCATCGCATTGATATCGGCAGTTACGCTGCGAAACCCAAGGCGGTGTTTCCTTTTTCCGAAGAGAGTCATTACGCCCTGACGGTCGGTATCTTTGTCTGCGCCAGCGGCATTCTGATGAAAAACCGGGAACGCGTGGTGCTGCTGGCGAACCTGCTGTTACAGGCGTTGATTTTCCCCAGCCTGACGCTGCTGGTGTTCTGCATGATGGCGATTTTCATCTTCTGGATGGCGCGGCGCATTACCCTGATGCTGACGATCATCGTGGTGCTGGTTGCGGCGGTGTATTTCATGCTGACCTACTTTTCCGACCTGCCGGCCATCGCCTACTTCGGCTCGCGCCTGACCATCAGCGACGATACCGACAACCTCACGACGCTGGTATTCCTGCAAGGGCTGGATGACGCCAAAAACGCGCTGCTGGAAAGCCACGGCCTTGGCCTGGGGCTGCAAATGGCCGGCACCAATGGGGTCGGCCAATACGGCTATGTCATCCAGTCGCTCGCCGGCAGCGACTTCAACCGTAACGACGGCGGCTTCCTGGCCTCGAAAATCGTCAGCGAATTCGGCGCCGTCGGTCTGCTGATCAGTATCGGCTACATGTTGATTCTGAAAAAAGCCGTCAACACCATCAACCGCATCCGCGATAACACCGATATGGAATCAACGCTGCTGAAAATCGCCATGGCGGTGGTGATCGCCTACGCGGTCGAGTTTTTCCTGCGCGGCTATGGTTACTTTTCACCCGGGCTGTTTCTGTTTGTCACCATGATGATGGTCAGCAGCAAGCTACATCGCCAGCGGACCAGAGCGGTACGCCCGCTGCCTTCCCCCTCGTCACTACAGCCTCAATCCTGATACTGGCGGCGCCTCCCGTTTTCCGGAAGGCGCTGCGCATTGACCGGGTGATTCGATTATCCCCTCACTACTCTTGATTATCCCCTGACCACCATTATTCCCGGTCCACCATGTTGTACAGCACGTCGCGCCGATCCAGCATCTGGCCGCCATCGCGGGTCAGCGGCACCCAGCCGATGGAGCCGTGACGGGTGGTCGGTGAACTGAAGAGCAGATCGAACGGGATGGTGAAGTAGATCCCTTTGGTGAAACTGCCTTCGCCATATTCGCTGGCGCTGACATTGGTGACGGTGGCAAACGCGCCGGCCACGATCCCGCTGTCGAAACGGCGCGACAGATCCAGCGTGACGCCTTTATCGCCGGCCAGATAACGCCCGACGCTGATTTTCGCCAGCCCGCCTTTGACGAACGGCAGCGACCAATAGGTGGTCAGGTGACCGGTGGTCACACTGTAATCCCTCAGCCGCTGCGGATCGTCCCAGTCCCGCTGCTTGACGTAGTTGACGTCCATCCCCACCGCCCAGCTGCTGCCAAACGGCCGATACAGCACTTCGCCCCCGACCCCGGCGTACATCATTTCCAGATAACCGCCGTAGACCTGGGTATACCAGTCGCGCGACAGATGATCGTAACGCGACAGCTGCAGGTTGGTCAGTTGTACGTCCGAAGCGGTCACATATTCGCGAATGTGGGTACGGACCCGCGGCAGCGCCGCGCCGTCCTGCGGGGGCGATCTGAAGTTGAACTGGTTATAGTTATTGAGCAGGTTGATGCTCAGCATGCCGCCCAGCCGCCAGTTATTGGTAATACGGTAATCGGCGCTGGCGTTGGCCGACAGCTGATACATGTAGAACGATTCCGGACCGCCAAACGACTGCTGCAGCGAGGGGTCGATGCCGTAGGTGAAACGCGGCGGCTCGGTATGCAGCACCTGACGGCCACTCGGCTCCGGCAGCGGCTCGACATGATAGGGATCCGGCTCGTCCAGCCCCAGCGGCGTACTGCCGGACTCCAGTTGGCGGAACGCCGACGCATCCACACGGGTACTGGTGGCGGTCAGCGGACCGCTACGGGTGACGATGTGATACTGCCCGACGTCGTCCGGCAGATTGTTCGCCAGCACCGTCGCCGCCCGCCGGCTGGCCTCGGCATCGCTGTTATATTTATACTGCTCCGCCACCACCGTCACCTGCTGGCCGTCGCTATAAATATCCGGTTGAGTAAAGCCGGCCTTTTCGTCCAGCTCCTGCGAAACACGTTGCCAGTCGGTGCCGCCCTGTGCATTTTTCGCCGTTGCGTTTTTTCCCGGTAACGTTGCGTTTTTTCCCGGTAAGTAAACCGGCGGCTCGTCGTCCGGGTGCTGCGGCCGCAGCCGGTTGAAGTTGGTGCGCAGCGTGAAGCCCCACATCAGGGTGTTGCCGCGCTCCCACGACAGCGACGTATCCAGCCAGTCGGTGGCGCGGTACACCAGGCCGACGTTAATCGGCGAGTCCTGCTTGATATGCTGCGACGCAGGGCGAGTCTGGTCCGCCGCCTCCACGCTGTAGTCGTTGCTGTCGTACTCCAGCTTGATACGCAACGGATCCCACGGCGTCTGGTATTCCAACCCGGCAAACAGCGCCGCCGGGCCGTGGAAAAAGTTCTTCGCCGCGAACTGCCCGGTCTGCGTTGAGGCGGAACGGGTACAGAATCCCGACATTAACCGGCAGGCCGGGTTGGTAATGTTGCCGCTCTGCGCCATGTTGCCCCAGCCCATACCCAGCGTGAAATCAAACGGCCCCCAGCGCTTGCTGGCTACCAGATACTCGCTGTCGAACAAACCGGTGCCGGCGATATCGCGCAACCCCAGCGATACCTGCGGCAGCCAGCGGCTTTCCTGCCAGAGCCGCGCCTTGACGTCGAAGCTCTTGTCTTTGTAGGTTTGGCTGCCACTGAAGCTGGGGGTGGTGCTGTAAGGCCGGGTACGAATATCGGTATACCGCAGCGTCGCCTCCAGCCAGTCGAGTGGCTGCAGTGAAATGGCATAGCGGCGATATTCCTGGTTGTCGCGGTAGCTGGCGCTAAACTCGCCGGTATCCGCCATGCGCGCCGTCGGCATCTGCCATAGCCCTACGCCGCCAAAATCCATCTGCGATACGCCGGCGGGCTGGTAATAACCGCTGCGGTTCGCCGCATCCTGGTTATCCGCTTCAGCCGCCCAGACCGACGTCCCTAATGTGCTGCCAATCGCCAGCGACAGGCAGCTCAGTTTAAAAGTTCGGTTGTTAGCCATTAGTGTGGAATCCGGTTGGCAAGATAGTCGGCGATCTGCTCATTCAGAGACGTGAAGCCCTCGGGCAGAATGGAAGGGTCAAAACCGATGAACAGCGTTTCTCCCGCCGCCGGTTCATTGTGCTGGCGGTTCCAGATGGCCAGCGGAACTTTGCGCCAGCGGCCGTCGCTCGAAATCAGATAACCGTCGCGGTTATCGCCGCCAGGCAGAAAACGCCGTCTGCCGATGTACTGTTCGACAGACCAGCCTGACTGGAGGTCGATGTCCTTGAACACGTTCGGAGTGCCGATATCAATGCCGGTGCTGATCAGCCCAAACAAAAAGAACTGATCCCGATAGGGTGACAGGTAGAGGGTATAGTTGCCCACCAGCGGGCGATTATCCCGCTGAGAAAGACGCACGATATCCGGGTCGATGCTGGCGCGGATCCGGCCGACGGTATTCACCTGTTTCAGCGCCTGCGCCATATACCAGGCGGCGATCGCCCAGTCGCCATCGCCCTCGACCTGCCAGACCAGCTGCAACTGATAGAGCCGGGCCTGCAGCCTTTCTCCCTTCTCTTTGACCTTTTCCGTCACAAGTTCGTTGGTGAGTAACGCAGTCTGCCAGTTGACCTTGTCCGGGAAAGTCATCTGGCCGTAGAACTGATCCAGACGGGTGCCGTCTTTCAGCACCACGGCGGGCAACGTTTCGCCCGCATACTTTACCGTTAACTGCGCCGCCCCTGATGTTCCGGCCACCAGCAATAACAAGGCAGCCAATCGATTGAATGACAACATAAAATTACCTTATTGATTGTATGGCTTAAGAACAGTGAACTGCACCAGAGCCATGTTTGGCCCCATATACTGATAGCTTTGGATGACCTGACCGGAAGTCGGGTCCAGCCAGTATTGGTTGGTATAGTGTTTGCCCAGCGCCGGTACGGTTACCTGCTCGTCGAAACGCACCGTCTGCCGTGGGATGTTCAGTATCGTCAGGGTCTCCGGGCCTTTGTTCTCGAATACCGATTGCTGGTCGTAACCGCCGCGCAGCACCTGCGACCAGCTGACGATGGTGTGCCACTGTTTTGGGGTGCCGGGTTTCAGCAAGCCAAGGCTGAGCGGGTCGGTGTCCAACTGGGTGACTTGCCGGATGTCTTCACCCAGCCCCTGCGTTTTCACCAGCCGGCCAAAGCGGGTTACCACCACGTTTTTATCCTCCGTCACCCACTTCAGTTGCTGGTTATCGACAAACGCCAGCACCACAAAGACGCGCGGCGCCTTACCCACTTTCAGATACGCTGAGGCATAGGGAAGCTGCTCCACCTGTTGCGGCGTCATGCTGACACCTTCCCTTCCCCACAACGCCAGCCGCAAGTCCCGGCCCAGTTGACTGATTTGCTGAGAACACCCTGTGAGTCCTAGCATGAAGAAAACGACCACCAACATCCGGAACAAGGCTAAATCAAGGATTTTTTTCATTGTTCGGGTTCTCGCCTGAACATCCTGAAGCAGAAAAAAGGCCACCGGAGTGGCCTTGGTTATTAGCCCATCATTAACCGCGAGTTGACGTCACGGTTGAGGTGCCGGTCGCAGTGGTGCTGGTTGTGCTGCTGGCGGCAGAAACGATGCCCCCCATGACGCCACGACCAACCCCGTGGCCATAGCCATAGCCATAACCCGACCCGCGGCCACTCGCTGCGCTAAACGCGTGTGAACCAGCTGCGGCCCCCCCCTGGAAAGCGGGTTGACCGTTACCTGCTGACGGCCCAGCCGCCAGTGCGCCCACAGGTACGGCCAGAGCCAGTACCAGGATCGCTAGCGTTTTCTTCATCATTACCATTTCCTTTTATTTCCTGTTTAAGGACATCAGGCAGGGGACACCCCGGAAGCTCTCCCCTGACCCACGACTGGCTGAATTAATCAGCCAGGTTGGATCTTCCCCACGGCCTGTGAAGCAATTATTTCAATTCATCCTTCATGAAATAATCACCAGCGCGTGGGAAGGATCCGAACCAATACTCAGATAAAGAATAAGAAAAGCAAAATTGAACGATTAAGGAAATAAGACAAGTCGCAAGAGTGTTATATTTTTCCCATTAATTACAATGAGATGAAATATTATCGGAAAAGTCTCATACCCGTCATACTTCAAGCTGCAGGTGTGTTGGCTGCCTCGCTCACCCCAGTCACTTACTTATGTAAGTTCCTGGGGATTCGCTCAGTTGCCGCCTTCCTGCAGCTCGAATTATTTGGGGTATAGTTATTAGAGGGGAGATATTGAGAAAGAAAAACCGGATATTTCTACCCGGTTTCAGAATATGAAAAATATTTCAGAATATTATTCCAACCATTCGGTGTGGAATACGCCTTCTTTATCAATACGCTTATAGGTATGCGCGCCGAAATAATCGCGCTGAGCCTGAATCAGATTGGCCGGTAATACCGCGGAACGGTAACTGTCATAATAGGCAATCGCCGCCGAGAAGGTCGGAGTCGGAATCCCCTGCTGTACCGCATAGGACACCACGTCACGCAGCGCCTGCTGGTATTCGTCGGCGATCTGGCGGAAATACGGCGCCAGCAGCAGGTTGGCGATATCGGCGTTCTCGGCGTAGGCGTCGGTGATCTTTTGCAGGAACTGGGCGCGGATGATGCAACCGGCACGGAAAATCTTGGCGATTTCGCCGTAGTTCAGGCTCCAGTTGTTTTCGTCAGACGCCGCTTTCAGCTGAGAGAAACCCTGCGCGTAGGAGACGATTTTGCCCAGATACAGCGCGCGACGCACTTTTTCGACGAACCCGGCTTTGTCGCCGCTGAACGCCTGGGCAGCCGGGCCGCTCAGCACTTTAGAGGCCGCCACACGCTGGTTCTTCAGCGAGGACAGGTAACGGGCAAACACCGACTCGGTAATCAGCGACAGCGGTTCACCCAGATCCAGCGAGCTCTGGCTGGTCCACTTGCCGGTGCCTTTGTTGGCGGCTTCATCCAGAATCACGTCGACCAGGTATTTACCCTCTTCGTCTTTCTTGGTGAAGATATCGGCCGTGATTTCGATCAGGTAGCTGCTCAGCTCGCCCTTGTTCCATTCGGAGAAGGTGCTCGCCAGTTCTTCGTTGGAAAGCCCGAGCGCCTGCTTCAGCAGCGCGTAGGCTTCGGCGATCAGCTGCATGTCGCCGTACTCGATGCCGTTGTGCACCATTTTCACGTAGTGACCGGCGCCGTCAGCGCCAATATAGGTTACGCAAGGCTCGCCTTCAGCACGGGCTGCGATCTGCTCCAGAATAGGCGCGACCAGCTCATAGGCCTCTTTCTGACCGCCCGGCATAATGGACGGACCTTTCAGCGCGCCTTCTTCACCGCCGGACACGCCGGTACCGATGAAGTTGAACCCTTCGGCAGACAATTCACGGTTACGGCGAATGGTGTCTTTATAGAACGTGTTGCCGCCGTCGATCAGGATGTCGCCTTTTTCCAGATACGGTTTCAGGGACTCGATAGTTTTATCCGTCGCTTCGCCCGCTTTAACCATCAACAGGATACGGCGCGGTTTTTCCAGAGATTCAACAAACTCTTCAACGGTGTAGCACGGCACCAGTTTTTTTCCCGGATTCTCTGCAATCACCTCATCCGTTTTGTCTGCGGAACGGTTAAAGACGGAAACGGTATAGCCACGGCTTTCAATGTTCAGCGCCAGATTGCGCCCCATTACCGCCATACCGACAACGCCAATTTGCTGTTTGGACATTAAAGCAACTCCTGTCTGAAGGTAACCTGCCTGCGGCTGACCGCGCCCCAGGCAACAAAAAGCTGGCTGACATGGTAACCCAGCTAACGCCGGGTGGGTAGTTATTGGTGCGACAAGGAAGGTAGCAGGCGTTCCACGAATGAGGCTGACCGGGTGGAGGACAAAAAACAGTGCAATAAATTATCGTGATATTAATTTCATTGATAACCATCTGAACAATGGTCAGAAAAAACCCGATAACACCAGGGTGTTATCGGGTATGCCGCGTTGATTAATATTTTTCCAGCAGCGCTTTGATTTTGGTTTTGAAAGCACTACCCAGTTCCGGATTGCGCAGACCGTAGGACACGAATGCCTGCACATACCCCATCTTACGACCGCAGTTGAAGCTACGCCCCGCCATCTGAACGGCATCAACCTGCTGGGTTTTGATAAGCTCGGCGATGGCGTCGGTCAACTGGATACGGCCCCAGGCGCCCGCCAGGGTGTTTTCCAGAATCGGCCAGGCTTCGGCAGTCAGAACATAACGACCGACCGCGGACAGGTCCGACCCTTCCACCGGCGCCAGCTCCGGCTTCTCGATCATGGAGGTGATCGCCGAAGCGTCGCCCGCCTGATTCAGCGCGTTCTCACATTCCACGATGGAATATTCCGGCAGCACCTCGTACGGACGGTGTTTTACCAGCACCTGGCTGTGACCGGTCTGCTCAAAACGGGAAATCAGCAACGCCAGATTGTCTTTCGACTGATCGGCGGAAGCGTCGTCCATCACCACATCCGGCAGTACCACCACAAACGGCGAGTTGCCGACAATCGGATGAGCGCAGGACACCGCGTGCCCCAGACCCAGCGTCTGCCCCTGACGCACATTCATGATGGTCACGCCCGGCGGGCAAATGGACTGTACTTCCGCCAGCAACTGACGTTTGGCGCGCTCTTCCAGCATCGACTCCAGCTCGAAAGAGGTATCAAAATGGTTTTCAATGGCGTTTTTAGAGGCGTGCGTCACCAGCACGATCTCTTTAATTCCCGCATTGACGCACTCGTTGACAATCTTTTCGATTACCGGCCGGTCAACCAACGGAAGCATCTCTTTTGGAATCGCTTTGGTAACCGGTAACAAGTTCATCCCTAAACCGGCAACGGGGATAATCGCTTTTAATGCTGTCATTTCGTGTTCTCTCAAAAACATGCTGCTGTTTGCCGCGACGACAAAGACCGCGCCACATTAATTTTTCTGGCGCCAGAATACACCTAATCGGCGCCGAAGAGATCGCGGGTATACACTTTTTCCATTACATCAGACAATTCCGGCGCCATTCGGTTCGACAGAATCACGTCGGATATCTGTTTGAACTCATCCAGACTGTGAATCACGCGGGAACGGAAGAACTCCGACTCTTTCAACGCCGGCTCATACACCACCACGTCGATCCCTTTGGCCTTGATGCGCTTCATTACCCCCTGAATCGCGGAAGCACGGAAGTTATCAGAGCCGGTTTTCATCACCAGCCGGTAGATACCGACCACTTTCGGACTCCGTCTGATCACGGAATCGGCGATGAAATCCTTGCGGGTAGTGTTGGCGTCGACAATCGCCCGAATCAGGTTGTTCGGCACCGATTCGTAGTTAGCCAGCAGTTGCTTGGTATCCTTCGGCAGGCAGTAGCCGCCATAGCCGAACGACGGGTTGTTGTAGTGCTGGCCGATACGCGGGTCCAGCCCGACGCCTTCGATGATCTGTTTACTGTCCAGCCCCAGAGTCTGGGCGTAGGTATCCAGCTCGTTAAAGTAGGCCACGCGCATCGCCAGATAGGTATTGGCGAACAGTTTGATCGCTTCGGCTTCGGTTAAACCGGTAAACAGCACCGGAATATTGGTTTTGATGGCCCCTTCCACCAGCAGGCGGGCAAAACGCTCGGCGCGTTCAGAACGCTCTCCCACCACGATACGGGACGGATACAGGTTGTCGTACAGCGCGCGGCCTTCACGCAGGAACTCCGGCGAGAAGATGATATTTTCAGTGCCGAACTGCTCGCGAACCTGCGCGGTATATCCCACCGGAATGGTGGATTTGATGATCATCACCGCGTGCGGATTCACTTCCAGCACCTTGCTGATCACCGCTTCCACCGAGCGAGTGTTGAAGTAATTGGTTTTCGGATCGTAATCCGTCGGCGTGGCGATAATGACGAATTCCGCATCCTGATAGGCGGATACGGCATCCAGCGTGGCGCGGAAATTCAGCGCCGGGTTACGCAGATAGGCTTCGATTTCCTTATCCACGATGGGGGAGATGCCTTTGTTGAGCATATCCACTTTTTCGGCGACGATATCCACCGCGACCACTTCATTATGCTGCGCCAGCAGCATGGCGTTGGACAAGCCAACATAACCGGTACCCGCAATTGCAATTTTCATCATCTGTCCACATTCATCCTACGGGGTAACACACTGTACCCGCCACAGAACAATAGCAAAGCCGCAGAGACGTCCGCTGCGTAATGCCGTCTATACCCGCCATACTTCAAGTCGCAGGTGCGTTGGCTTTCCTCGCTCACCCCAGTCACTTACTTATGTAAGCTCCTGGGGATTCGCTGCGTCGCCGCCTTCCTGCAACTCGAATTATTTGGGGTATATATTTCTCTTTATTTCGCTCAGGCCTGATAGAAATCCCGGTACCAGTCCACGAAGGCCTGTACCCCTTTTTCTACCCCTACCTGCGGTCGATAGCCTGTCACAGCGAACAGGTCGCTGGTATCGGCATAGGTCTGATAAACGTCGCCAGCCTGCATCGGCATGAAGTTTTTTACTGCCTCACGCCCCAGCGCCGACTCCAGCGCGGTTACGAAATCCATCAGCCGCACCGGGCTGCCGTGACCGATATTGTAGAGCTGGTACGGCGCGGAACTGGTGGCCGGCGAACCGCCTTCCACCGTCCAGTCGGCGTCGCGTCCCGGAATCTGATCCACCATGCGCAGCATGCCTTCCACAATGTCGGTGACATAGGTGAAATCACGCCACATATCACCCTGATTGTAGATATCGATCGGTTCGCCAGCCAGAATCCGGCGGGTGAACTTGAACAGCGCCATGTCCGGACGCCCCCACGGTCCATACACCGTGAAAAAGCGCAGCCCGGTGGTCGGCAGGTCATACAGGTGCGAATAGGAGTGCGCCATCAGTTCATTGGATTTCTTGGTCGCGGCATACAGCGAGATCGGGTGGTCGGTCGAGTCGGCGGTGGCGAACGGCGTTTTGCTGTTCAACCCGTACACCGAGCTGGAAGAGGCGTAAATCAGGTGACCGACGCCGTTATGACGGCACCCTTCCAGCACATTCAGATGCCCGATCAGGTTGCTTTCCGCATACACCATCGGGTTTTCCAGCGAATAACGCACCCCAGCCTGCGCGGCGAGGTGGATAACGCGCTCGAATTTTTCCGCCGCGAACAACGCCGCCATCGCCTGGCTATCCGCAATATCTATCCGCTCAAAATGAAAACCGGGCAGCGCGCGCAGTTTCGCCAGCCGCGCTTCCTTGAGCGATACCTCGTAATAGCTGTTGAGGTTGTCGATCCCCACCACCGTATGGCCGGCGGCGCAGAGTGACTGACAGGCATAGAAGCCGATAAAGCCGGCCGCGCCGGTAACAAGAAATTTCATTCAGGAACTCTTAACGTGACTTGAATGGCGGAGATAATACCATCCACCGCCCTGATTCAGCACCCGCTAACCACTGAAAACATGCAGAGGGTGCCAGAGATCGCCTCAACACTGACGCAACAGCGCCAGAATCGTACGGGTTTTTTCCTCCATCAGTCGGGGATTCTGCCGCGACTCCACATTGAGCCGAACCACCGGTTCGGTGTTGGAACGGCGCAGATTAAAACGCCAGTCGGTAAACGTCAGGCTGATGCCGTCGGTTTCATCCACCGCCAGCGCCTGCGGTTCCCAGGCGGCGCGCACGCGGGCAATCGCCGCGGCCGGGTCGGTCAGCAAGGAGTTGATCTCGCCGGAAGCGGGATACGCCAGCATCCGCTCGCTGACCAGCTGCGACAGTGAGCGCCCACGCACCCCGATCAATTCCGCCACCAGCAGCCACGGGATCATGCCGGAATCGCAGTAGGCGAACGACCGGAAGTAGTGATGCGCGCTCATTTCACCGCCGTAAATGGCGTCCTCCTTGCGCATCCGTTCTTTGATGAACGCATGACCGGTTTTCGACATCACCGGATTACCGCCTTTGCCGGTAACGATATCCACCGTGTTCCAGGTCAGACGCGGGTCATGAATGATGGTGGAGCCCGGCGCCTTGTTCAGGAAGGATTCCGCCAGCAGCCCGACGATGTAGTAACCCTCGATAAAACGCCCCTGATGATCAAACAGGAAGCAGCGGTCAAAATCGCCGTCGAACGCCACGCCGAAATCCGCCTGATGTTCAACCACCGCGCGGGCGGTATCCGCCCGGCATTCCGGCAACAGCGGATTGGGAATGCCGTTAGGGAACGTGCCGTCCGGCTGATGGTGGACCTTGAGAAAGGACACCGACGCGCCATGACGGCACAGCTCCGCTTCCAGCGCATCCACGACGTGACCGGCGGCGCCGTTGCCGCTGTTGATGACGATTTTTATCGGCGTCAGATTGCGCGGGTTGATATACGACATCAGGTGCTCGATGTACGGTTTCAACGCCGCCAGAGGCTCATAGCGCCCGCGGCGCTGCGGGTCGGCGGGCGCAAAGCGGTTTTCCTCCGCCAGACGCTGGATATCCTTCAGTCCGCTATCACCGCTGATGGGTTGAGAACCGGCGCGCACCAGCTTCATCCCATTGTAATTGATGGGGTTGTGGCTGGCGGTGACCTCTATCCCGCCGTCCATCCCGAAATGGAAGGTGGCGAAGTAGACTTCCTCGGTGCCGGACAGGCCGATGTCATACACATCCACCCCGGCGTCGCGCAGGCCATCGGCCAGCGCTCGCTTCAATGATTCGCTGGTCAGCCGAACATCGCCGCCCACCACCACACGCGTGGGTTGAATCACCTCGGCGTAGGCGCGTCCGATCCGGTAGGCGATGTCTTCATCCAGTTCGGTTCCCAGTTCACCGCGAATATCATAGGCTTTAAAACAGGTTAATGCGGGCATTGTCCTTCTCCCTTCATACCCGACCATAGCGGTCATGCAAACGGACGATGTCGTCCTCTTCCAGGTAATGACCTGAGCGGACCTCAATCACCACGAGGTCGATCAGGCCCGGATTTTCCAGCGTGTGCACCGCGCCGGGTGGAATAAAGGTGGACTGGTTTTCCGCCAGAAAATAGGTCTTGTCATCCACCTGAACCCTGGCGGTCCCCGCCAGCACCACCCAATGTTCAGCGCGGTGAAAATGCTGTTGCAACGACAGCCCCTGACCGGGGTGCACGACCAGTTTTTTCACCCGATAGTGTTCGCCGGCATCGATATTGCTGCTCTTGCCCCAGGGGCGGAACGACTCGGTATGATCGCGGAACTGGTGCCGGTTTTGCGCTTTCAGGCGTTCCACTACTTTCTTGACGTCCTGCGCCCGTTCTTTGGCGGCCACCAGCAATGCATCCCCGGTGTTGACGATGATGACGTCGTCGATGCCGATGGTCGCCACCAGCGACGAGGACGAAGAAACGTAGTTGTTGCGGCTATCCAGCGCAATCACATCCCCCACCGTCACGTTGCCCTGCTCGTCTTTTTCCGACACCTCCCACAGCGACGACCAGGAGCCGACATCGCTCCAGCCGGCGTCAAAAGCGATCACCACCGCATCGCGGGTTTTCTCCATCACCGCGTAGTCGATGGAATCGCCGGGGCAGTCGGTAAACGCGCGCGACTCCACGCGAATAAAGTCCATATCGCGCTGGCTGCGCGCCATCGCCACACGGGTCAGCTCGTAGATATCCGGCTGGTTCTGTTGCAGTTCATCCAGATATTTCGCCGCGCGGAACAGGAACATGCCGCTGTTCCAGCAATACGCGCCGGATTTCAGGTAACGCTCGGCCGTCGCCAAATCCGGTTTTTCCACGAATTCGTCTACCGCGAAGCCGCCGCCGGACAACGCGCCGCCCGTCTTGATATAGCCATAACCGGTTTCGGGGCACTCCGGCACGATGCCGAAGGTCACCAGCTTATCGTCGTGGGCATAGGGCAACGCCTGGCGGATCGCCTGATGGAAGTTATCGGTTTTCCTGATCAGATGATCGGCAGCCAGCACCAGCAGCAGGCTGTCCGGATCGGTCTTGACGCTCAGATGGGCCGCCAGCGCAATCGCCGGCGCGGTATTACGCCCAACCGGCTCCAGAATGATGTTGCCCCCCAGTTGCTGTTGCTCGCGCAACTGTTCCGCGACCAGAAAACGGTGCTCCTCATTGCAGATCACCAGCGGTCGTTGCTGCGCCAGAAACGACAATCCCTGCAACCGCGCCAGGGTATTCTGCAACAGGCTGCGGTTGCTCTCGTCGCCTAATGGCAGAAACTGCTTGGGAAACAGCTCACGCGACAACGGCCATAGTCGGCTGCCGCTACCGCCAGCCATAATGACAGGAATAACGTTAGACATATCGCACCTTGATAAACTTGATAAATATGTGGCGGCTATTGACGCGATCAACGTAATTGACGTGAATTACGTTATTAACGTGATCGCCATTCAATAGCCGAAAATAAATTCAGTCCGTCGTCTCAGGCTTTAACATTGCCGGATACGCATTAACCCAATAGCAATGGGCTTATCAGAAAGCGTGCAGAAAAATTAATTACAGCGAGGGTGCTTGCCGCGAAAAAAAGCCTGCGTGGCAACCATAACGGTTTTAAAGCGTAATCGAACAAACTGTTTTAACAGCCGCCAGCCAAGATGGTAATACAAGTGAAACTGGGGATAGCGGCGGGCTGAAATAGCCAGATCGATCAGGTTCTCTGCAATTCTGAATTCGCTTTCCTTTTTTTCCGAACGGGAAAGCCCATGCTCCAGATAACAGCTGCTTCTCAGCACAAATTTTTCACCGGACGCGCTCAGGCGATGTATGCGGCGAAACACGCTGACATCCACGCCGTACAGCGCGTAGTTTTCATCAAACAGCGACAGGCCACGCCGTTCGAAAACATCCCATAACCGGCGGTGGATAATCAGCCCGGAGCCGATGGAAAAGGCCGTCGCCGGGTCCAGATCCTGATAACTCAGTACAATTTCCCCTTTGGATACCGGGTAATAGGTTTTGTAATTAATGCTGGAAATAATCCGCGGGCATTCAATATCCGCCTGGGTGTGCTCCACCGCAAACCAGAATGATTCATTAATGGTGGTGTCATCATCCAGAATAACCCATCGTTCCACCTGCAGGTTATTGGCGATAAACCGATTGTATACCTGGCTCAATGGCTGGTTTTCCAGACAATTAACCAATTCCACCTGTTCATAAATCGTTTTCAGCCGCAGAAAAAAGCTGTCTTCTTCGGAAATACGAAAAGGACCATTATTATGAATAGTCAATTTTATAGATTTAAACGGATGCTGAATCAGCGTCTGCAAGGTTGTAGACGACTCCAGTCCCTTATTGTACAACACCACCAGAATTGCATTTTTAATCATGACTCTCTCTCCTGGCAAAACAGGATTGCAATGACGACTCCATTCAGATGCACGATATTTCCGTGTTGCATCATGAAATGCTGGCGCGGCGGTTATTTTATTGGGGCATCCCTAACATCCGGTTACCCAGAATGTTCTTTTTCATCACCATAAAAAAGAACACCACCGTGATGATGAACTCGGTCGCGCCCACCGCAATCGCGACCCCATATACGCCCCACCATTGGGCAAAGAAAAACAGATAGGAAAAATGGCACAGCAGACCGATGAAATAGACCCGTTTCAGGTAGATGCTGAGCCCGGCAGGAATAATGATCAGGTTAACCAGAATAATCGACAACGAGATCACAAACTGGGTAACGATCATGATGGTCAGCAAATGCCCGATATCGTATTCCTTGCCGAAGACCCAGTGGATAATCGGCGTCCCCACCAGCAGATTGCCCAGAAAAGCGCTGGCGGTGAGCAAAGAAAACATCATCATGACCTTCATCAGCCGGGCCCGAATAGCCGGGTACTCCAGGCGGTTGTAAAGGCTGCAGATATGGCTGAAATTGCCTTGCACGATCGGGTTATACAACTGGCGCAGCACCGATGCCAGCCGATCCGCCACCGCGTAGTGACCCAACGTGGCGTCGCCGAACATAAATTTGATCACCACCGGATTCAGATAAGTAAAACCCAGCGTGAACAATGACGCGGAAAAGTTGTGAAAACTCTCCCGGATTTCGTCGGCCACCGTATGCCGGTTTACGCCGCTGAGCTGCCAGCTCACCGATTCGCGGCGTTTCAACTGACACTGAATCACCAGCCCGACCAGCACCGGCGGAAACAGCTGAATCACCGACGCCAGATAAATATCCGCTGGCGAGCTGACCAGCAGAAAGATCAGGCCCAGCGCCAGCGCACGGAACACCAGGTTCAGGATAGCCAGATGCGAGTTCTTCCCCAATCCCTGAAACAGCCAGGCGGCGGACAGCAGCGAACTCAGCGAGGACGCCAGCCCGATGAAGAACAGGATGCCGTCTATCTCCGACTGAGCCGTCAACAGGTCGACTACCGTCCCCGCCGCCATCACTATCAGGAACAGCAATGTTTTGGCGCATTGCACATTCGAGTACAGGGCATTGATGGCCGCCATATCGCCAGCATGCGCGCTGACTTTTCTGGCGGCCGAGAAGTTAAAACCAAAATCGACAATAAACAACGCGATAAAGCTGATGGACTGGGCGTAACTGAGCTTGCCAAAGAACTCCGCGCCCAGCACTCTGGCGAGATAAGGAAAGGTCGCCAACGGCAGCAGCATATTGGAAATCTGGATGATATAGAGATAGATAACCTCGCGCTTTATTGTCTTTTTGTCACTCATACCATCCACCAGATTGCACAGCTCAGCAGTTTCCGCTCGCCGTTACGGGCGCGCCGCATCAACGACAGCTTACTCAGCACCCCCGCTTCTCCGCGAATCACCCGCAGAAAATCGCTGCTGTCGGACTGATGCCGCTGGCAAAAACTTTTCAGGGCGGTCAACATCATGCGGCTGTGCTTGTGACCCGTGGGATAGCCCCTGAGACACAGCAGGCTGTCCGGCAGCAGGCGTTTTCGCAGGATACCGGGCACGCCGACGGTATTATTGCCGTGCTGGCGATACTTGATCAGCGGCCTATCCACATACGCGATCTTCCCGCTGTGAGCGGCGATCATCGCAATCCACCAGTCATGCATGCGAATGTCGTCCGGCATCGGTTCCATCAGCTGTTTCAATGCGCGATTGAACAACATGGCGCAGCCAGGAATATGGTTGCTGACCACAAAGTCTTCCGGCTGGCTGGCCGCCGAGGACTTGATCGACGCGCGATAGAAGGAGGGATAGATCGGCCCCAGCACCGCATCCACGATCTCCAGATCGGAAAACGCCAGCACCGGCGTCTCCCCTTCCTGTTCGTGCGCTTTAACTTCGTTCAGCAACCGCTCCAGCTTTTCCGGAACCCAATAATCATCCTGATCGCACAAAGCGATATAGCGGTCTTCACAGCAGGCAATGGCGCGGCGGAAGTTTTTCATCGCGCCCAACCCGCCTTTGCCGGGATAAAGGCGGACTTTACCCTGCTGATAGAGTTCATGGCTCCGGATTACCTCCAGCGTGTTATCACGGGAACCGTCGTCGCACACATGGATGATAAAGTCCTGATGCGTCTGATGCTGGATGGAATCCAACTGCTGTCTGACATAACGGCCACCGTTATAGGTAGCCAACGCGATACTGATCCGATCGTGACCTGTCATCTCTGTCAACCGAAGATAAGGAAATACGAGAACGATGTGCGGTATACCCGCCCTCTCCCGAGCTGCAGGCGCACTGACCGTACAAATCCGCATCAGGGATTCGCCCGGTTATCGCCTGCAACTCGAAAGGAAGAGGGCATCACGCCCCCACGGGTTTACCGCGCCTGAACATCATCAGACCAATTTGGGGATGATAACGCCCAACGCCTCCCGCCAAGCGGACGGCTGAATACCCAGCCGGGCGATTTTGCCGCAATCCAGCGTGGAATAAGCCGGCCGCGCTGCCGGCGTTGGGTACTGCTCAGTGGTAATGGCGTTGACCACCGGCGTTCGGGTCAGCAGTTGCTGCTCGCCGGCGATGGCGAAGATGGCGCCGGCAAAATCATGCCAGGACACCTCTTCATCGCCGCAGAAGTGATACAGACCGGCGTCGGCCTGCTGTTGCAACAGGCTGATGATGGCGTCGGCAATATCGCCGGCATAGGTCGGGCAGCCGCGTTGATCGGCCACCACGCCGAGGGTATCCCGCTCCCGCCCCAGCCGCAGCATGGTTTTGACAAAGTTGTTGCCGTACTCGCTGAAAACCCAGGCGGTACGCACAATCTGCGCCGCCGGATTCACCTTCAGCACCGCCCGCTCGCCATCCAGCTTGGTCTGACCGTACACGCCCAGCGGGTGGGTGGCGTCGGTTTCGCTATACGGCCGGGTCGCCGTACCATCGAACACATAATCGGTGGAGACATGGATAAAGCGCGCGCCCAGGTGACGGGCGGCGCGAGCCAGATATTCCGGCCCGGCGACATTGATACGCGCCGCCAGCTCGGGTTCCGACTCCGCCTTGTCCACCGCGGTATAGGCCGCGGCATTGACAATGGCGTCCGGCTGCCACGATTTCACCGTAGCCTGCACCTGCGCCTCGTCGGTGATATCCAGCGAGTCCGTATCCGTCGCCAGCACCGACCACCCGTCCGGCAGCCGATCCTGAAAGCAGCGCCCTAACTGACCGTTAGCTCCGGTTAACAAGACTTTCATGCCCATAACTCCTTAAAGGATTTGCCCTTTTTATCCTTTTCCGACAACAGGGGGGAGGCTATCGGCCAGTCGATAGCGATATCCGCATCGTTCCATAGCAGGCAGCCTTCGTGAGCCGGGTTATAGTAATCGGTGCATTTGTATTCGAAATCCGCCAGTTCGGACAGCACCAAAAAACCGTGCGCCAGACCGGGCGGGATCCAGAACTGGGTCTTGTTTTCTTCCGACAGCACTATGCCTTCCCAACGGCCGTAGGTCGGGGAATCCGGGCGAATATCCACGACGACGTCGAACACCTCGCCGCGCACCACTCGCACCAGTTTCCCCTGCGGATTGGCAGTCTGAAAATGTAACCCGCGCAACACGCCTTTGGCCGAGCGGGAATGGTTGTCCTGTACAAAGTCCAGGTCGATATCCAGCATGTCCTGATAACGATTTTTCTCAAACGTTTCCAGAAAAAAGCCTCTGGCATCACCGAAGACCTTGGGCTGAATGATTTTGACGCCCTGAATGGCGGTATCATGAACTTGCATATCACATCCCTGTAAGTAACTGGGCCAGATACTGACCGTAGTGGGTTTTACCAAGGTACCGGGCTTCATCCGCCACCTGTTCGCGGGTCAGCCAGCCTTTGCGGAACGCGATCTCCTCCAGACAGGCGACCTTGAAGCCCTGCCGCTTCTCAATGGTGCTAATGAACTGGGAAGCCTCCAGCAGGCTGTCATGGGTGCCGGTGTCCAGCCAGGCAAAGCCGCGCCCCAGGACTTCCACATTCAGGTTGCCCTGTTGCAGATACATTTCATTGAGCGTGGTGATTTCCAGTTCGCCGCGCGCCGAGGGTTTAACCTGCTTGGCCATTTCCACCACGTGGCGGTCATAGAAATAGAGCCCGGTCACCGCCCAGTTGGACTTCGGTGTGCTGGGTTTTTCTTCCAGCGAAATCGCCTGATTGTTGTCGTCAAATTCCACCACGCCAAAGCGCTCGGGGTCCATCACCTGATAACCGAAGACGGTGGCGCCTTCGGTGCGGGCGGCCACGTTTTCCAGCTTCTTGCCGAAGCTCTGACCGAAGAAGATGTTGTCGCCCAGCACCAGCGCGCACTGATCGCCGCTGATAAAGGTTTCGCCGATCAGAAACGCCTGCGCCAGACCGTCCGGCGAAGGTTGCTCGGCGTAACAGAGATTCACGCCGAACCGACTGCCGTTGCCCAGCAGCCGACGATAGGCAGGCAGATCATCCGGGGTCGAAATAATCAGAATGTCCCGGATACCGGCCAGCATCAGTACCGAAATCGGGTAATAGATCATCGGTTTGTCGTAAATGGGCAACAGCTGCTTCGATACCCCGCGGGTAATCGGATAGAGTCGCGTTCCTGAACCGCCTGCCAGTACAATGCCTTTCATTGAACTTTCCTTAACTAGAATACGATTAAAGGGTTAAACCTAAGCGTTCACCGGTATAGGAGCCATCCTTAACGCTGCGCCACCAGGCCTCGTTCGCCAGATACCATTCCACCGTTTTACGGATGCCGGACTCGAAGGTTTCCTGCGGTTTCCAGCCCAGTTCACGGTAGATTTTCGACGCGTCGATCGCATAACGCAGATCGTGCCCCGGCCGATCGGTCACATGGGTGATCAGCTCGTCGTAGTGGCGGATGCCTGCCGGCTTCTCCGGCCGCAGTTCATCCAGCAGGGCGCAGATGGTTTTCACCACCTCAATGTTTTTCCGTTCGTTATGACCGCCAATGTTGTAGGTCTCCCCAACCTCGCCGGTGGTCACGACGGTGTAGAGCGCCCGGGCATGATCTTCGACGTATAGCCAGTCACGGATCTGGTTGCCCTTGCCGTAAACCGGCAGCGGTTTTCCTTCCAGCGCGTTGAGAATCATCAGCGGAATCAGTTTTTCCGGGAAATGATACGGGCCGTAGTTGTTGGAGCAGTTGGTCACCAGCGTCGGCAGACCGTAAGTCCGCAGCCAGGCGCGCACCAGATGATCGCTGGCGGCTTTGGAGGCGGAGTACGGGCTGCTCGGCGCGTAAGGCGTGGTTTCCGTAAACAGATCATCGGTGCCGTGCAGGTCGCCGTACACTTCATCCGTGGAGATGTGATGGAAGCGGAAAGCCGCCCTGCTCGCCTCCGGCAGCGCCGACCAGTAATGCCGCGTCGCCTCCAGCAGGGTGTAAGTCCCGGTGATATTGGTTTCAATGAAAGCGGAGGGGCCGTCGATGGAACGATCGACATGGCTTTCCGCCGCCAGATGCATGACCGCATCCGGCTGAAAGGTCGCAAACACCCGATCCAGCCCAGCCCGGTCGCAGATGTTGACTTTTTCAAACAAAAAACGGGGATCGGATGCCACTTCTTTCAACGACGCCAGATTACCGGCATAAGTCAGGCAATCCACCACCATTACCCGGTCCTGAGTGTGCTGAATGATATGACGCACCACGGCTGAACCAATGAACCCAGCCCCACCCGTTACAAGAATATTCATGAATAGTGACCTTTCAGAAATGTGTTAATACGCGGATTTACTCACAAATCCTTTGAAGATTGTCAAAAATATAATCTTGATATCCAGCCAGACGCTCCAGTTCTCGATATAGAAAAGATCGCATTCCACCCGCTTTTCCATCTTCTCCAGAGTATCGGTTTCACCGCGCCAACCGTTAATTTGCGCCCAGCCGGTGATACCTGGCTTCATTTTGTGCCGCAGCATGTACCCCTTGATCAGCTTACGATACTGTTCGTTGTGCGCCACCGCGTGCGGACGCGGCCCGACGATCGACATTTCGCCGCGAATGACATTGATGAACTGCGGCAGTTCGTCCAGCGACGTGCGGCGCAGAAAAGCGCCCACCGGCGTCACACGCTTGTCGCCTTTGCTGGCCTGGATCACGGTATCGCCGTTCTCCATCACCGTCATACTGCGGAATTTCCACACTTCTATCGCCTTGCCATCCATGCCGTAACGTCTCTGCCGGAAAATCACCGGCCCCTTGGAGGTCAATTTGACCAGCAACGCAATACCCAATAACAGCGGGGAAATAAGCACAGTAATAATCGACGCGGCCACAATGTCTTCCAGACGTTTGAGCAAACGGTTCACGCCGCTCATCGGCGAATCATACAGCGACACCACCGGAATACCGTTGATGATGTCGCTGCGCGACTGCAGCACGTTGAACGCCAGAATGTCGGGCACCAGCATCACGGTACAGGTGGTATCCGTCAGTTCCGACATCAGGTGGTTGATCAATTCCGCTTCCTGCAGCGAGAACGAGACGTAAATCTTGTCCAGATCCCCTTTGCGGGCCAGCCGAATCAGCTCCTCCACATTCCCCAGACAACGCACGCCATTGCGCTCATAGCTGTACTGGAACTGGCTGTTTTCGGAAAAATAGCCAATGATGTTCAACCCCATCCAGGGCGCCTGCTTGATGCTCTCCGCCAGATAAGGCCCGGAGGGTTGCGCGCCGATAAACGCCACATTGACCTTGTTGTAACCCATTTTTCGCAGATATTGCACCACTACCCGAATCAGGGTGCGTGATATCACAAATCCCGCCACGGTAAATAAAAACCAGACCGCATGAAAATGATAACCGATATATTGATTCGGCACCAAAGATAAAATACCGGCACCGAAGGTGACGCTGACACCCCAATTAATAATCAGGGTACGGATTTCGGTATAAATACCGACACCACGCCACGAACGATAAAAATTGGTAAAACCCGCCAGCAACTGGAAGACGGAGAAACTGATTAAGGCGATCAAATACGACGCCGTCGATATCTCTTTTTTTGTCACCAGGCATGCCAGCAGCACGCTGATAAAGATTACAGTCATATCAGAAAAACGCTGTAATACTGAAACCAGCGAGGGAATAGCATAAATTACACTCTCTTTTTTCCTGACCATAGTCGTTCACCTGTACGAGTAGAAGTTATTGCCAGAATCTTTTATGCATACTCAGTTTCCTGATTAAGCCATGAGGTATTTTCCGATAATGTTGCCCTAATTTATATCCTGCGATTTTCAGGGCATTGTGCACGCATGCACGAGGGATCCACAGATAGTTATTTTCTTTCATGAGATAACGGAGCTCGGAAAAAACAAACCGCTTTCCTTCGCCGCCGGCGCCGCCAAATTCCTCCCTAATCCATTTTTCGTCGCAGTGAAATACACCGATATCAAAATAACGCTTGAACTCCTCCACCGGCGTATAGTTGTGCGAATGTTTGACCGCCGCATCCGCCACATACGCCACCCGGTATCCGGCCAGTACCGCCTGAGCCGCCAGATACATATCCTCGCTGAGAATAGTGTTGGACGGAAATCCGCCCAGTTCATGAAAGGTTTTCGCCCGATAAGCCGCAAACGAGTTGGAGGTAAACACCGTCTTGATGCCATAGTGCGACTTGTCCATCAGCCCCAGTACATGACTGCTGGTGCTGTAATTGAAACGGCGCGCATGGCAGGCCAGCGGATTGGCGTCGTCGTGCGGCAACTGGCGGCCGTAAGCCACCGCCACCTGCTCGTCCTCAAACGCCGCCAGCAGTTCACAAATAAAATGGTGCTGGGGAATGGCGTCCTGGGTCAGGAACACCACCACGTCGCCGTCGCTCATTGCCACACCGAGATTGCGCGTGCCGCCGTGGTTGAATTCGGCGGACGTAATGGTGTGACACCGAAAACCGTAGCGAGCGGCCACGTCGCGCGAGTTGTCGCGTGACGACGAATCAATCACCAGCACCTGCTGCGGCGGCAGTTGTTCGGCGGTCAGGCAGGCATGCAGCGACGCCGCGCATTGCTCCCAGATTTCACCGCCGTTATAAACCGGAACCACAAAATTGACTTTCATATTCGATTCTCTTGCACACCTGAAAAGTGAAAAAACAGTCGTCAAAGTGAAAAAACGGTCGTCGATTTCGCTACACAGCGCGTCGGCTTCAGTGCCCCAATACGCGTAACGTTTCAGATGCGCACTGCTTCCATGTCAGCGACCGGGCGAATGCCGCGCCCTTTTCCTGCATGCCAGCCGGGCCATGACCGGTCACTAATTGGTTAATTCCCTCGGCGATGGACTCCACCGACAGCGGGTCGACCAGAATCGCCCGCTGTTCGCACAGTTCCTTCATTGACGTGGTGTTGCTGGTCAGCACCGGCAGCCCGTAGCACATCGCTTCCAGCGGCGGCAGCCCAAACCCTTCGTACATCGAGGGGTAGCAGAAGCCGCGCGCATGCTGGTACAGGCTCACCAACGCGTCATCGCTGACATGGCCGGTAAAAATGACTGCTTCGCTATCAACCAGCGCTTCGGCGCCGTCATCCCCGAACACCCGCGATACGCCTTTCTTACCCACAATCACCAGCCGGATGTCGGAACCGCTTTCCTGTCTGAAACGCAGAAATGCCTTGATTAATCTGGGAATATTCTTCCGCGGCTCCAGCGAACCCACCGACAGCAGGTAGTCCCCGTCCACCACCGGCGCGCTTTTTTCCGTCGCACTCCCGTCGGCATCCGGCTGCAGCACGTCCACGCCGTTGTAAATCACCGAGACCTTGCTCTCCGGCACGCGCAAATGGTGCATGATGCGTTCCTTGGAAAATTCGGAAATGGTGATGATGTGTTCCACCTTTTTCGCCAGCCGTGGCTGCATGAATTGATACCAGGCGACAAATTTTTTATTCAGCCATTCCGGATGATCAAAAGGCACGGTGTCGTGAATAGTGACGATTTGTTTTTTAATCAGCAGCGGCCCCGTATTACAGGGAGACCACAATATTTCCCGCGAAGCAATTTTTCGCGGCAGAGAAAATTGCTCCCACAAATGTCCCTTCATGCCATAAATGATATTATCAGGCTGTATTGATGCCACCCTGACGCCGACAGTGGAAATATAATCAATAATCTTTTTGGTATAGCGTTGCACGCCGGTAGTATGTCCCAGCAGATTACGTGTATTCACATACATGAATGACATCCCCTTCCGGTTACACCGAATGGTGTAACCGTTTAAATAAAAGACAGTGATTGTTTCCGGATTCCTTTATTCCAAAAATAAGCCAATCATAAAGCCGTATTCCTTATTTTTTTATTCCGTTTGATTCCGCGGGCAATAAATCGCGCCGTCGGCTTTCGGGTATAAGCATTTTCACATAGACCTTTTCAAATTCCCCGGCGATGGCGTCAGGTGTAAATGCATGTAATGTTTCGGGACCAAGTGGTTTGATATGTTTATTTATGACCTCTTCAAGCGAGCACTCTTCCATAAAATAGATATTCGGCAGCAGGGACGATAATTCGCTCACCGCTCCCACTCGATTAGTCAGCACCACTTTTCCATAAAAGATGCTTTCCACCACTACCCGACCGAACGGCTCATGCCATTTCACCGGCAGCACCACCACATCCACCTGCTGCATGAAGTCTTCCAGGCTGACAAACCCCAGCAGCGTTACGCCGCTGTCCCGGGCTTCCTGCACCAGCGGGTTATCCGGCGTGATGCGCCCCGCGGCATAAAAGGCATACTCCGGACGATCGCGGTAATGCCGGGCCAGTACGCAGAAATCATCAAATCCCTTTTCCACCGCCAACTTGCCGATAAAGCCGATGCGCCTGAACGTCTTACCGGCCTCCCCCGTCGTCGCTGGCTCTGGCGTCTGACCGGCTTCCAGCACGATGTCATAAATAAACGCGTGGTATACCTGGGGGAAAAACCCCGCATTGCGATGCAACTCGAAAATAAACCGGCTGATGCCGACATAACCGTCCACCAGACGGCTGCACCGCCGTTTCAACCAGGACATCAGACGAATGCCCACAGACGCCGGATCCTGATTCTTTCCTCCGCGAAACAGGGTCACATTGTGATGAAACAGGTAGTAATCCCGGCTGGTATGCAAGATTTTCACCCCGCAGGCTTTCGCCGCCGACCAAACCGATACCGAAAATCCGGCAATATTGTTGGTATGCACCAGATCCGGCGAGAAGGCCTGGATCACCTCCATCGCGGCGCGGCGCATATCAACGTTGTAGTAATCTTTCAGGTGCCAGCGTACTTTCTGGAAGAAAGATTTTTTTTCGCCATCAAACGGCCAGTAACAGTTGGCCAGCGGCACATAGCACACGGCAACACCGTTAATAACCGTTTCACGACGCTGGTTTTCCGGCGTCAGGCACAGTACCAGCACCTGATGCTGTCGTCGCACCAGCGCTTCCGCCATCAACTGCACGGACACCTCGGCCCCACCCACTTTGTACGGGTGGTACAGGGTGTTGATAATCAGAATTCGCATATAGAGTTGTCCCCGGCAAATACGGGGTGCCTTATTCAGGCACCAGACGGCGTGGCCGTCCTATTCCGTATCAAGAAAATAGTCTTATAAGTCATAACCATAGCCGTACTAACCCAGAGCATTTAAAGCAATGTGTTAAGGACAACATCCTTGATGTGGCGACACCGTTATTGCCAGTGCGGCTTTATGCGTTTCCTTTTTTCGGTAACCCGTCGACAAGGACAACATCGCGCCTTAATCGACGGGTCTGCGTCAATCACTCCCACTTCGCCTCACGCGCCGAACCTATCGTTGAGTACGTTGTGGTAGGCCTGCTCGTACTCCTGCGCGATCCGGTCGGGAGTAAAATGCGCCAGTATTTCAGGGCAAAGCGGTTCGGCGAGCCGCTTCACCACCTCATCCACCGAGATCTCTTCCATGAAATAGATGTTCGGCAACAACGCGGCCAGTTCGGCGACGCCTCCCATTCGGTTGGTCAGCACCACTTTTCCATGGAAGATGCTTTCCACCACCACCCGCCCGAACGGTTCATGCCATTTCACCGGCAGCACCACCACATCCACCTGCCGCATAAAATCTTCCAGGCTGATAAACCCCAGCAGCGTCACGCCGCTGTCTCTGGCTTCCTGGATCAGCGGGTTATCCTGCGTGATGCGCCCCGCAGCATAAAAGGCATAGTCGGATCGATTACGGTAGTGCCGGGCCAGCGTGCAAAAATCATCGAATCCCTTCTCCGCCGAAAACTTGCCGATAAAACCGATCCGCCTGACATCCTCTTTAACCAGGCAGCTATCCCCGACGCACTCCACCGCCGGCACCGTGTTGTAAATAAATGAATGGCGCGCATTAGGAAAAAAACCCGCTTTGCGATGCAGTTCGAAAATAAACCGGCTGATGCCGACATAACCGTCCACCAGACGACTGCACCGCTTTTTCAGCCAGCACAGCAGACGAATGCGGATGGATTCCGGGTCCTGATTCTGGCCTCGATGAAACAGGGCCGCATTATGGTGAAACAGGTAGTAATCCCGGCTGGTATGCAAAATTTTCACCCCGCAGGCTTTCGCCGCCGACCAGACCGACACGGAAAATCCGGCGATATTGTTGGTATGCACCAGATCCGGCGCGAAGGTCCGGATAACCTCCATCGCGGCGCGGCGCATATCAACGTTGTAGTAATCTTTCAGGTGCCAGCGTACTTTCTGGAAGAAAGATTTTTTTTCGCCATCAAACGGCCAGTAGCAGTTGGCCAGCGGCACATAACACACGGCAACGCCGTTAATAACCTCGTTACTGCACTGTTTTTCCGGCGTCAGGCACAGTACCAGCACCTGATGCTGTCGCCGCGCCAGCGCTTCCGCCATCAACTGCACGGACACTTCAGCTCCACCCACTTTGTACGGGTGGTACAACGTGTTGATAATCAGAATTCGCATACATTGTTGTCCCCGGCAGATTGTTGTCCCAGGCAGAGAGGGTTGCCTCCCCGGTAGATACGGGATGCATCAGCCAGGCACAGATGGCATGGCTGCCCGTCTCCGCACCCAAAATCGTGTTATAGCCGTATTAACCCAGAGCGTATAAGCAATGCGTTAAGGACAACGTCCCTGATGGCAACCCTGTCGCGTCCTGCGCCACGTTATGCGTATTCCTCTTTCCTCCTCCGTCGGCAGGGACAAGATGGCGTCTTGTCCACCGGTTCTTCCTCACTTCATCAATCAACACGTTTCGTATCAGGCGCCGAGCACATTGTTGTAGGCCTGCTCGTACTCCTGCGCGACCCGGTCAGGGGTAAAATGCGCCAGCATCTCGGGGCAAAGCGGCTCGGCGTGCCTTTCCACTTCCTCATCCACCGAGGTCTCTTCCATGAAATAGATGTTCGGTAATAAAGAGGCCAGCTCGCCGACGCCTCCCATCCGGTTGGTCAGCACCACTTTTCCATGGAAGATGCTTTCCACCACCACCCGGCCGAACGGCTCATGCCATTTCACCGGCAGCACCACCACATCCACCCGCCGCATGAAGTCCTCCAGACTGACAAACCCCAGCAGAATCACCCCGCTCTGGCGCGCTTCTTCTACCAGCGGGTTATCCTGCGTGATGCGCCCCGCGGCATAAAAGACATAGCCGGAGCGGTTGCGGTAGTGTCGGGCCAGCGCGCAGAAGTCATCGAACCCCTTCTCTGGCGAAAACTTGCCGATAAAACCGATCCGCCTGACATCGTCTTCGCTCGGTTCGTTCTCTCCGGCGTCGTCCACCGCCGGCACCGTGTTGTAAATAAACGCATGGTGCGCGTTGGGGAAAAACCCGGCCTCCCGGTGCATCTCGCAGATAAACTGGCTGATGCCGACATAACCGTCCACCAGACGACTGAACCGTTTTTTTACCGCCGACATCAGGCGAATGCCCGCCGCATCGGGATCCTGATTCTGACCAGCGGAAAACAGGGTCGCGTTGTGGTGAAACAGGTAGTAATCCCGGCTGGTATGCAGAATTTTCACCCCGCAGGCTTTCGCCGCCGACCAGACCGACACGGAGAACCCGGCAATGTTATTGGTGTGAACGATATCGGGCGAAAACGCCTGAATTTCCTGCATCACCGCCACGCGCATGTCACGGTTGTAGTAGTCCTTCAGGTGCCAGCGTATTTTCTGACCGGAAGAGTGCTTCTGACCATCAAACGGCCAGTAGCTGTTCGCCAGCGGCAGATAACACACCGACACGCCGTTAATTACCTGCTCGCTGCGATGCGGATCAGGCGTCAGGCACAGCACCTGTACCTGGTGTCCGCGTTGCACCAGCGTTTCGGCCAGAAGCTGGACCGAGACTTCAGCCCCACCCACTTTATAAGGGTGATATAAGGTATTGATAATCATGATCTTCATATTATCTATCCTTGTTTTTAATTCTTTATGTTCAGGGACCCATTTCCGCTTCTGCGAAATGGACCGGCACGCCCTCCCCGAGGGCAGAGATGCGGCTGGCGTGCACTCCGGCATAACACCAGCTATCTCTACAGCTATTTCCACTGCCTTTACCGCGACTTCCCTTACCCGTTATCGCGTGTCAGTCACCATCATTGACCCGCTGTTTTTCACATCCATCCTTGTCAATCCGGCCTTGCAAACATCCTGTTTCTTCTATTCATCCTGTTTCTTCTATTCATCCTGCTTCTTCTACTCATCAGCTTCTATTCATCAGCGGAGCTAGTTTTTATCCGCTCCGTAAGAGTACTGATATGAGTCATATCCATAGCTGTAGTAACTCAGCGCCCGGCGGATCACCGCATTCAGGATCACCCCTTTGATCGACGCGCCGTTCTGCTCGAAGCGTCGGATACTGATCTCCACTTCTTTCGGCGTGTTCATCTCAAACCGCGCCACCAGCAGCGATGTCCCAGCCTGTCGGCTGATAATCGCCGCGTCGGTCACCGCCAGAATCGGCGGCGTATCCAGCAGCACGATATCGAACTGACGGACGGCCCAGTCGACAAACGCGGTAAAGTTGCTGTGCATCAGCAGCTCCGACGGATTGGGCGGGATCTGGCCGCGCGGGATAAAAAACAGGTTGTCCACCGCGGTCGGTCGCAGCGCCTGCTGCGCATCGACCTGCCCGGACAGGATGTCCGACAGCCCTTTCTCAGGCGTCGCCCCCATCAGGTGGTGGGCGTAACCTTTACGCATATCGCAGTCGACGATCAGCACCCGCTGCCCGGCCTGGGCGATCACCGCGCCCAGGTTGGCGCTGACGAAGGACTTGCCGATCCCCGGACTGGCGCCGGAGATCATCAGGACATTGTTTTTCGCTTCCATCATCGCGAAATGCAGGCTGGTGCGCAGGCTGCGGATAGCTTCGATCGCCAGGTCGGCCGGGTTGCCCACCGCCAGCAGGGAGTCGGAGCGGGTATTGCGCTTGCGGTTCTTGCTGGCGAACTCCCTGTCTTTCTTCTGTTGCCATTCCGACAAGGGCACGCTGGCGTACACATTAATACCCAGTTCTTCCAGCTGTTCCGGGCTTTCGATACCGCGGTGCAACAGGGTTTTCAGCAACACGAACCCGACGGAGGCCACCCCACCCAACATCGCAGCCAGCAGAATCACCAACGTCTTTTTCGGTTTCACCGGTTTCAGCTGGACCACCGCCGGGTCGATGATGCGCACATTGCCGACGGTACTGGCCTTGTTGATGCTCAGTTCCTGCTGCTTATTCATCAACTGGACATACACTTCCTGCCCGACATTCACATCCCGCGTCAGCCGTACAATCTCCTGCTGGGTTTTCGGCATGCTGCTGACGCGCCGATTCAGGTTGTCGCGCTCCTTTTCCAGCGTGACGCGCTTTTCCATCAACGCCCGGTAGGCGGGATGCTCGCGGGTATACAGCTTGGAGATTTCCGCCTCACGAAAGGTCAGTTGGTTAAGCTGAGATTCGACATCCACTATCGTGTCCAGCACCGATTTGGCTTCCAGCGACAGATCCACCGAATCTTTTTGCTGACGGTACTTATTCAGTTTGTCTTCCGCCGTCTCCAGCGACGCGCGTACCAGCGGCAACTGCTCTTTCAGGAACACCAGGCTTCTGGCCGCCTCTTCCGACTTACGGTCCACATTCTGTTGCAGGTAGTTGTCGCTGATGCTGGCCAGCGTTTTTCTTACCAGCGTCGGATCGCTGCCTTCCAGCGTCAGTTGCAGTACGCCGGTATCCTTGCCTTTATCCGCCACCGCCAGTTCGCTCAGAATGTCGTTGATCGCGGTCAGCATGTTCTTTTTCCTGACCGAAAACACCGTTCCCGGCGCGGCGTTGGTGTCGCTGATCAGCAGATTGAAACCGCCGTGAGACTCCAGTTGCCCGATGTGACCGATAAACTCGGCGTCCTTACCGGCGGTAAAACGATATTTCCCTCCGTCCTGGATGGTCACGGTCATTTTTTCATCCAGCCAGATGTCCGGCACCGACAGGCGTGAGACGGCGATCCGGGCGGGCTCTTCATCCTTCAGCCGGGCGATACCTTTGCCCACCAGCGGGAAATACTTCTGCTCCACCTCGGTATCCAGTTCCAGATCCTGTACGGTCTTTCCTACCACCATGCGGGAGCGGAGCAGTTCGACTTCAGGCGCGGACTGCGGCTTGGTATCCGGCAAGACCTTGGAAATATCGTTCATTAGCGAATCGCTGACGTTCTGTTCCACCTGCACCATCGCATCCGCCTGATACACCGGCGTCGCCAGCAGCGCATACAGGATGCCCAGCATGGTAAAGATGGTGGTGATGCTGATAATCAGCCAGCGGTGATCCAGCACGGTTCCCAGTAAACGCCCCAGGTCAATTTCATCCGCCTTGTCCGCTTCAGATGTTTTCACGGCAATTCTCTCTGACATCGTAATCCCTGACTGGTTAACGGCTCAGCGCCTGCGCCCACTTGCGAGCAGATTGTTCAAGTTGGGTATACACAAACTCAAAGGCTTCCCGGCTTTTGCGGTACGGGTCGGTAATCTCCTGCTGGTTAAGCCAGTGCCCGAACAGCAGCGTTTTCCCGCGTACTTCCGGTGAGAAACGGCACACGGCATCAATGTGCGCCTTTTCCATCACCAGAATCAGGTCGTAATGCCGGCACAGCGATCCGGTCAACTGGCGCGCGACATGCCCATCCAGCGACAGACCGTGTTCGGCGGCCACCAGGCTGGCCGTTTCATCGGCAGGTTTTCCGTCCATCGCCCGCCAGCCGGCGGATGTCACCGTTTTCCCCGGCAATGCCTGCTGTAACAGGCGCTCGCCGGTCGGTGAGCGACAGATATTGCCCTCGCAAATCACAAGAATACTGTTGAACATCGACACGTCCCCCCTACGGCTACGGCCAGGTACGAACGCGCAGACTGCCTTCGCTCAAGTCATTAAACCCGCTGATGGTCGGCACCAGTTGCGAAATCAGGCGGTTCCAGCGCGCGACCGGCGCCGAGGTGACATACACCACGTCATACGGTTGCAGCGGAAATTCGGAGCCCATCACCAACGCGGTCGCGTCTTTGGTATTGAGCTGATAAATGTTGGCCAGCTTCGGCCCTTGCGTACCTCGCAGCGGTCGGATAACAAACACGCCGGTGGCGTCGGCCACCATCTGGTTCATCCCTTCGGCGCTGCCCAACGCTTCGGTCAGCGTCATGCCGCTGCGGTCCATCTTGAGGGTGGACTGCTTGTTCACCTCCCCCATCACGAACACTTTCAGGTCATCGTTGCGCGGCACGAACAGGATGTCGCCGGGATACAGCAGGCGGTTCTGGGACAAATCGCCGTTCTGCATCAGCGCCTGCAGGGAAATGCGCTCGTCTTTACCGTTATGCGTCAGCACCAGATTGCGCCAGTCGGCAAACTCGCTTAGCCCGCCCGCGTTGTTGATCGCGTCCAGAATGGTCAACGGCACGTTGGAGATCGGTTGCTGACCCGAACGCACCACTTCCCCGGTCACATAGGCTTTTTGCGATCGGAACGCGGCAATGCTCACTTCCACCTGCGGCGATTCGATGTACTGCGCCAGACGGCGCATGATTTCCTCGCGCACCTCGGTCAAGGTTTTGTCCACAACGCGCAACTTGCCGATGTAGGGGTAAAAAATGGTGCCGTCCGAGTGAACCCAGTTACCGGTGTCGGCGGCGGTGCGGTAGGTCCCCGCCGGCGTGGTCAGTTCCGGGTGATCCCAGACGGTAACCATCAAAACGTCGCCGATGCCAATACGGTATTCGTAGCGTTTCAGCTCCGCATCCAGCGACGGGTTGTTCTGAGCAATCGCCGGTCGCAGGCGCATTTTCTCTATCAGCAACGGGGTGACAGGATAAATATTGACCAGCTTATTGATGTTGAAATCATCATCCGGTTGTTCTACGACCTCTTTTCCACTGGTAGAAAGGTGCGTACCTGGTACCAGCGTACAGCCAGCCAGGAATGTCGCCGACAACATCAGCGGTATAACTTTCAGTGTTGGTTTTAACATCCTTTATGCCATCGCTTTTCAGTAAAGTGAGAAACAAAGAGCGGTACTGCCCGATCGATAGCGCATTGGACGATCCGATTTCGCTCCGCAATGCGTTGATCCCTAATGATTTGCTTGAAAATGTTTTCACCCCGCCCAAAAATCCAAAGATTTATAACCAAAATCACCTTCACCATCGTTAAAATATTCAAACGGAAATAAGAAAGTGTTATTTCAGGTGAGAAGTCTCCGGCCGGAACGTGACTCAGGGTTTATCGCCCAAATGGAGACAAAGCCAGGCCGTCGCGAGCCATAGGCATGCGTTTTGGTTTGGAAAGGGGGAATAGCGTCAGCATGGGCCGGTTGATGGCGACCCGTTTCGTCAGGCTGCGCGGTTACATCGTCGTTGCTGTAGGCAAAATCTCTGCTGTGAGCAAAATCGTTGCTGCGGGCAAAAAAAGGCGACGCGGGCGCGGGCGAAGCGCCGGTCAGGGGGAATGCCGCTGGTTGTACCTGCGGTCTGAACGTCAGTGTCGGGTTTAACATCCTTTGCCATCGCCTTTCAGTCAAGTGAGTAACAGACAGCCCACACGTCAGGAATTCACGGTGGATCCGTTGACATCGTTGCCGTTTCGCTCATCGTCAAACAGGCGCTAAGGCCTGAATACCGGCGGCTGAACGGTTTCAACGTCCTGGAGGGCATGGTCTGAAACACAGCTCGCGGCTGTCGGGTGAATCGCATCAGGTACGCTACCGCCCTTGGCTCGTAGCTACCAACTCGCTGTCCCGTTTTCGTTTCAGACTCGCCCAGCTATTGCTGTGACTCGTCATAACTGACTCGTAAAAATGGCTTGCAAAAACATTAATGACACTAAAGTTTCGAATTAAATATTTTTAAAGTTGTGTCAATATCGCCACACCGGAGAGTAGTAAAAAATATTTGCTTATAACAAGACAAATATCTTCCTGGTGTTTTTTTTCGGAAAAATACTAACAATCCATGCAGTTTTTCTTATGAGCAAAGATATTTTTATCATTAATAAACAAAAAGTTATGTATATCAGAGACATCTTAATAAATATTTCATTTTCATATAATAATTTTGTTAACGCATTAATGGGCTTATTAAATAGCCAGGAAAAGGGGTAATTTTCCGCTCGCCTCTCGGATTTGGCATATAATGCATCGCCTTAATGGAATGGGTTATTTTTTAGCCTGATCGATATTTTTTTGATTTCTCAAAACGTACTGCAATGCTTTCCATCTTGCTGAAAATCATGTGATCTCACTCACGCGAAAAAGGCGGGCGCCGACGCTTCGCAATTTGATATCAGTCAATCACGATCGGTCGCGTTATGGTTGAGCGACGCAACGCCTGATACGCTATGCAACTATCAACCTGATAAAGAAAAAGGTGAATTCAGCCTATGGAATGGATCGCTGATCCAACAATTTGGGCCGGTCTGGCCACGCTGGTGGTTTTGGAACTGGTATTGGGTATCGACAACCTGGTCTTTATCGCCATTCTGGCGGAGAAGTTACCGGAAAAGTCCCGGGATCGGGCGCGAGTTGTCGGGTTATTGCTGGCCTTGCTGATGCGGTTTGTACTGCTGTCGTCCATCTCCTGGCTGGTCTCGCTGACTCACCCGTTGTTTACCGTTTACGGACACCCGTTCAGCGCGCGTGATCTGATTATGCTGGTGGGCGGGCTGTTCCTGCTGTTCAAAGCCACCATGGAGCTGAATGAACGGCTGGAGGGCAAAGACCAGGCGCAGCAAACCCAACGCAAGGGCGCGCGTTTCTGGCCGGTAGTCGCGCAGATTGTGGTGCTGGACGCCGTGTTCTCGCTGGACTCGGTGATTACCGCGGTCGGTATGACCGAGCACCTGCCGGTCATGATGGCGGCGGTCACTATCGCCATCGGCCTGATGCTGCTGGCCAGCAAGCCTCTGACGCGTTTCGTCAACGCGCATCCCACCATTGTGATCCTGTGCCTGAGCTTCCTGCTGATGATCGGCTTCAGCCTGGTTGCGGACGCTTTCGGCTACCCGATTCCAAAAGGTTACCTCTACGCTGCCATTGGTTTCTCAGTCATGATCGAGATGCTCAACCAGTTGGCGCAGTTCAACCGTCGACGTTTTCTCTCTTCTTCGACCCCGTTACGCCAGCGTACGGCCGAAGCGGTATTGCGATTGCTGCGCGGTGAACATGAGGAAGCGGAGCTGGACAAACAGGCTGCCGACCGGGTGGCGGATAACACCGGCGGCATCGGCCAGCCGGTGTTCAACCAGCAGGAACAGCGCATGATCGAGCGCGTGCTCGGCATGTCGCAGCGTTCCGTCAGCAGCATCATGACCATCCGCCACGATATCGAACACGTGGACGTCAACATCGACCCGGCGGACTTCCACGAACTGATGGAAAAGAATCAGCACACCCGGCTGGTGATGTTCGACAGCCACGTTTCCAGCGAACCGCTGGGCGTGGTGCACGTGATCGATTTGCTGCGTCAACAGTTGCACGGGCAAGCGCTGAATCTGCGCGCGCTGATCCGCCAGCCGCTGGTGTTTCCGGAGCAATTGTCGCTGCTGTCCGCGCTGGAGCAGTTCCGTGAAGCGCACACTCATTTTGCCTTTGTGGCCGATGAATTCGGCTCCGTCGAAGGGATTGTCACCCTGAGCGATGTCATGGAAACCATCGCCGGCAATCTGCCGCTGGAAGGGGAAGAGCTGGACGCCCGCCATGATATTCAGGAAAACGAAGACGGCACCCTGACCGCCAACGGCTATCTGCCGGTCGAGGATTTACTGATGTATATCCCGCTGCAACTGAATGAAAAGCGCGAATACCACACGCTGGCCGGCTTGCTGATGGAGTATGCGCAGAAAATCCCGCAGGAGGGCGATGAGGTGCGAATCGACAACACCCTGTTCCGGGTACTGACCGTGGAAAGCCACCGCATCGTGAAGGTGCTGATTATTCCGGAACCCCATCCGCAGCCGGATTATGAGGTGTGATCGGGGTATCACCAGCACGCATGTACAACAAAGGCGGCCACAGGCCGCCTTTGCATTTTTACTGAAAGCACTTTCACTGAAAACATTCCATGCGCGTCACATGTTCGGCGCCGGGGTTTTTGACGCCGGTTGATTTTTCTCAGCCCAGTCATTCAGACGTTTTTTCACCTCGTCCTGCAGCCGCTTGCGCAGCAACTGCTCGATCTGCAACTGGTAGTTCAGATTGCCGAATTCGCCGTACAGACGGAACGGGATGGGAGTATCCTGCAGCAGTTGCACCAGTTGGCTATCCCCTTTCCACCCCTGCGTTACGCGCACATCCAGATTGATGTCGCAACGCTGGGCGGGCAAGTCGAACTGACCGTCGCCGTTGACCGTCAATGCCTCAGACTGCCCGGACAGTGACTGCAACTCCAGCTTGCCGGCGTTGAGCGTCGCTTCGCCGTTCATCTGCCGAATATCGGTATAGCGGGCATAATCGTCCGGCGTCTGGATACCGCTGTTGCTGCGCGCCGCCGCCTGCTGGATCAACTGCTGGACATTCAGCCCCGACAGCCGCAGTTGGTCGAACTGCACCGACGCCGTTCCCCGCCATTGTGAGAGCAGCGCCTGCCGCGACAGGTCGTCGCCGCTCAGCCGCCCTTGCAGACTGAGTTTGCCCTGCAAACCGTCAGGCAACCCGAACAGCGGCAGCAACGTCGACAGCTCCATTGACTTCAGGGTGGGTTGAATGGCGATAACCGGCGACGCCCCTACATCCATCGACCCCGGCAATGAGAAGCGCCCTTCTCCCACCTGGCCGCTGAAGTCGGTAACCCTGACTTTGCCGCGCTGATTGCTGCCCTTCAGGCTGAACTGGTTGACCGTCATGCCGTGGTAAACCAGCGTATTGGCGGTCACCGATACGTTGGCAATGGAGCTGCGCAGCCCCTGATAAGGCTCCGGCGGCTGATCGTGTGAAAACACCGGTTTGGCGATTACCGTTTTGTCGCCGCCGTCGCTGGACGAAGCGGCGTGCGTCAACCCCAGCAACGCGTCCAGATCCAGTTTTTCCGACTGCAGATCCAGCACGTACTCCGGCGTGACGCCGAAGGTGGTGGACAACGAACCGTTCAGCTGGCTGCTATTGGCGCTAAGGGCAAACTGGCTGATGGCCAGTTTCTCCGGCTGACGCTGATAACTGCCGCGAATCGTTCCTTTGCCGCTGATGCCCTCCGTCGGCAGCCCCGCGCCCTGCAACTGGTAACTGACGCTGCCGATATCGGCGCCGATCTGCTGCGGGTAGTTCTGCATATCCAGCATGGCGTTAAGCGAGAACGACAAATCACGCTGGTCACGGTTAAAACGGCTGGAGAGCGACACCCGAACCTGCCGGGCGCTGTCGCTCTCCATCGTCAGGTTGATGTCGCGAACATTCAGAACCGGCGCGTTTCCGCGCTGGAACACCAGCAGGCTGTCCGCCACTTCCACCCGGTTGATATCAAAACGCCACGGGGTTTCCGGCTCCGGCGACGACGTCCCGCCCGGCGCAATCGGCACCGGACCTGCCACCCGCGCTTCGCTGTCGGACGTCAGGCGAATCACCGCGCCTTTGAGCATCACCTGCTTCACTTCCAGTTGATGCGACAACAACGGCCAGAGTTTTACGTCCAGCCGCATATTCTCAGCGCTGATCACCGGTGCGGCCGCGCCCGGCGCGCTCACCGACAGGCTGCCGGACAAAATGCTCAGTTGCGGCCAGACATGCCAGCGCAAGTCGCCATCCAGATTCAAGCGGTAGCCCGTACGCGCCTCGACCTGCCGCACCATATAGGCCCGGAAATCGTTCGGGTTAATCAACACCACCAGCGCCGTCATGCCTGCCGCCAGCACCACCAGCAGAATCACCAGCGTGGTAAACAGTCTTCTCATGCCATCCTCGTTCGCTGTCGTACCTGGCCCAGCTAGTCTTTGTCTATCCGGCTTGCCACCGCGCCCTGCTGGTCCTTGTATTTCGCGTCTTCACGTCGGTTATACGGACGCGCGGCGGGACCGGAGAGCGGTTCAAAACTCAGCGCGCCGATAATCATGCCGGGACGCAGCGCCAGCGGCAGTTTGCCCGAGTTGTAAAACTCCAGCACGATGCGACCCTGCCATCCCGGATCGATGCGGTGGGCGGTGACATGCACCATCAGCCCCAGACGCGCCAGCGAAGAACGGCCGTCCAGCCAGCCCACCAGATTATCCGGCAGCGTGACCGACTCCAGCGTCACCGCCAGCGCCAGTTCTCCCGGATGCAGGAAAAACGCGTCGCCTTCCGCCAGATTGATTTCATCGCTCATCACGCGATCCAGCGCGGCGCTGACTTCGTCTTTCGGCCCGCTCAGATCAATGAATGCGGCGGTGTGACCGCTAAACACCCGGAACTGATTACCCAGCCGCACGTCCACCGTGGCGCCGTTAATCCGCTCGATCGGGGGACGCGGCGTAATCGACAGCCGGCCGTCGTCCAGCCAGGTTTCAATGTCACGGTCGCACAGTCTCATCATCTTCTCCAGTCAGACTCTCGCAGGTGATCAAACTGCCACAGCAGCGCCGGAAATGCCATGCCGGCTCCACCTGCTTTAAGGGTTTTCTTAACGAACAGCCTACTCAAAGAACTGGCTGATTTTCGCCTTCAGAATATCAATGGCGATGCGGTTCTTGCCGCCGCGCGGCACGATGATGTCCGCATATTGCTTGGACGGTTCGATGAACTGCAGAAACATCGGGCGCACCGTTTTCTGGTATTGCTCCATCACGGAATCCATCGAACGGCCGCGTTCATTAACATCGCGGCGCATACGGCGCATCAGGCAGATATCCAGCGGGGTATCGACAAAAATGGAAAAATTCAGTTCTTCACGCAGCCGGGCATCGGTCAACAGCAGAATACCTTCAAGAATAATCACCTTTTTCGGCGCCATATGCAGCGTTTCCTGCAAACGCGTATGCTGCACATAGCTGTACTGCGGCAACGCGATCGGCTGACCGGCCTTAAGCATTTGCAGATGTTGCAGCAGCAGGTTGTGATCCATCGAACTGGGGTGGTCGTAGTTGGTTTTGACCCGTTCTTCCATGGTCAGGTGGGATTGATCCTTGTAGTAACTGTCTTCCGGGATGACGCCAATGTGTTCATCACCCACCTGATCGCGCAATTCGCGGTACAGGGTGCTGGCAATAAGACTTTTTCCGGATGCGGACGCGCCGGCAATCCCGATGATGACACACTGGCGAGACTTATCAGTCATGGCAATAAAGACCTGATTAACAAAAAATAAGGAGGGGGACATACCAGACTGTTCGGACGCGGCTTACGCCGGGTTGTGCGCCGAAGGATAGCCATCAGCAGCATGCATGATTCATTGCGGGACACAGCCTGAGGTGTCTGGACGCGGCAATTATAGGGAGTTAGCACGATTCGCGCCAGTATTACGCGGGCTTATGCTATCGGTACGAACGGCATCCGACCGCCACATGCCGCCGGATGCCAAAGACAGCGGATACCGCGCCGAATCACGGTATCCGCCGGACGAGATCACACCGCGCGGAACGCGATCTCCGTCGGGATCACCTCGCCCTGCCAGTACAGCTGGGCCGCCACCTGCCCCGCCAGTTCGCGGTACAACTGGGTGAACTCGCTGTCCGGCTGGCTGACCACGGTCGGTTCGCCGCGATCCAGATCCTCGCGTAGCGAAATGTGCAGCGGCAACTGGCCCAGTAAGGCGCAGTGGTATTTTTCCGCCAGCTTCTGCGCGCCGCCGGTACCGAAAATCGGCTCCAGATGACCGCAGTTGCTGCAGATGTGCACGCTCATGTTCTCCACGATGCCCAGCACCGGCACCTTGACCTTCTCGAACATCACGATGCCTTTCATCGCATCCACCAGCGCGATATCCTGCGGGGTGGTCACCACCACCGCGCCGGTGACCGGCACGTTCTGCGCCAGCGTGAGCTGGATGTCGCCGGTACCCGGCGGCATGTCCAGCACCAGATAATCCAGATCCGGCCACAGCGTATCCTGCAACAGTTGCAGCAACGCCTTGCTGGCCATCGGCCCACGCCACACCATAGCGTTATCGTCGGTAACCAGATAGCCGATGGAGTTGGTGGCAACACCGTGCGCCATGATCGGCGCCATGTGCTGCCCGTCCGGCGAGGTCGGCCGCTCGCTGGCCGCGCCCAGCATGGTCGGGATGGACGGCCCGTAGATATCCGCGTCCAGAATGCCGACATTGGCCCCTTCGGCCGCCAGCGCCAGCGCCATGTTCACCGCGGTGCTGGACTTGCCGACGCCGCCCTTGCCGGAACTGACGGCGATAATGTTCTTCACGCCCTTGACGCCCGCCTGATTGTTGACGCGGCGCAGCGTGGCGATGTTATGGGTCAAGCGCCATTCCACTTCACGCGCGCCGCAAAGGCGCAGCAATTCTTCGCTGACGCTGTCTTTCAGAGCCGTCAGGCCGCTCAGCCAGACAAACGGCATGGTCAGTTCGATATGCAACACATCGTCCAGCAGCGCGCAATGGTGCAGCGCATTAAGCGTGGTCAGGTTATTTTTCAGCGTCGGGTGCGTAAAGGAGGACAGCACGCCGTTTACCATGGCGCGCAACATCTCGGGGTTTTGCGCAGGGAGTTTATCGTTCATCCCGGCTCCTTGAGTTGAATTAAAGTCGTTATAAAAACCGCCCTAGCATAGCAGAACGCCCGCAAGTGGGTGTATCGCCAATGTCCCGACGCTGAAAAAACGGCGGAACCGCCCCTCGCCCGGCGCCACTCAAACCTTGCCTTCCTGCTATATAAGGCGGGAAGAATGCTATATAACGCCGGAAGAGCGGGTTTTGTTGGAGCCCGCCGCGCCCCAAGGTTTACGCATCAAGGCGCGATGGGGTAACATCAGGACTCCTTCTTAATTCATTCACCAACCAACAAGCAAGTTCCCCACTATGACTCAAGTCGCAAACAAAATTTTGGTAACGTGCGCGCTGCCTTATGCTAACGGTCCGATCCACCTTGGCCACATGCTCGAACACATTCAGGCGGATATCTGGGTCCGTTACCAGCGAATGCGCGGCAGTCAGGTCCACTTTATTTGTGCGGACGACGCCCACGGCACGCCGATCATGCTCAAAGCGCAGCAGATGGGTGTGGCGCCGGAGCAGATGATTGCGACGGTGAGTCAGGAACACCAGCAGGATTTCGCCGGGTTCAACATCAGCTACGACAACTACCACTCCACGCACAGCGAGGAGAACCGCGAGTTGTCCGGGTTGATTTACCGCCGGCTGAAGGAAAACGGTTTTATCAAAAACCGCACTATTTCCCAGCTGTTCGACCCGGAAAAAAGCATGTTCCTGCCGGATCGCTTTGTGAAAGGCACCTGCCCGAAATGCAAGGCGCCGGACCAGTACGGCGACAACTGCGAAGTGTGCGGCGCCACCTACAGCCCGACCGAACTGATCGAGCCGAAATCCGCGGTATCCGGCGCCACGCCGGTGATGCGCGAATCCGAGCACTTCTTCTTCGACCTGCCGGCGTTCAGCGACATGCTGCAAAGCTGGACCCGCTCCGGCGCGTTGCAGGAGCAGGTCGCCAATAAGATGCAGGAGTGGTTCGACGCCGGGCTGCAACAGTGGGATATCACCCGCGACGCGCCCTATTTCGGCTTCGAAGTGCCGGACGCGCCGGGCAAATATTTCTACGTCTGGCTGGACGCGCCGATCGGCTACATGGGGTCGTTCAAAAACCTGTGCGACAAGCGCGGCGACCTCAGCTTCGACGAATTCTGGCGTAAAGATTCCAGCACCGAGCTGTACCACTTCATCGGCAAGGACATCGTTTACTTCCACAGCCTGTTCTGGCCGGCGATGCTGGAAGGCAGCGGTTTCCGCAAGCCGACCAACCTGTTCGTGCACGGCTATGTAACCGTTAACGGCGCCAAAATGTCGAAGTCGCGCGGCACCTTTATCAAGGCCGACACCTACCTTAAGCATCTGGATGCCGACTGCCTGCGTTACTACTACGCCGCCAAGCTCTCTTCCCGTATTGATGACATCGACCTCAATCTGGAAGATTTCGTGCAGCGCGTGAACGCCGACATCGTCAACAAGGTGGTCAATCTGGCCTCGCGCAACGCCGGTTTCATCAACAAGCGTTTTGACGGCAAACTGGCCGACCAACTGGCGGATCCGGCGCTGTATCAGACCTTTATCGACGCGGCGCAGACCATCGCCGATGCCTACAGCAGCCGTGAATCCGGCAAGGCTGTCCGTGAAATCATGGCGCTGGCGGACCTCGCCAACCGCTATGTCGACGAGCAGGCGCCGTGGGTAGTCGCCAAACAGGAAGGCCGCGACGCCGACCTGCAGGCGATTTGCTCAATGGGCATCAACCTGTTCCGCGTGCTGATGACCTACCTGAAGCCGGTACTGCCGTCGCTGGCGGAGCGCGCCGAAGCGTTTCTGCAGAGCGAACTGCGCTGGGACACGCTGGCGCAGCCGCTGACAAACCATCAGGTTGGCGCATTCAAGGCGCTGTTCAACCGCATCGACATCGCGCAGGTACAGGGCATGGTCGAGGCCTCCAAAGAAGAAGCCGCCGCGGCAGCCGCCAAACCGGCATCCGGCCCGCTGGCCGACAACCCGATTCAGGACACCATCGACTTCGCCGATTTCGACAAAGTGGACATGCGCGTCGCCTTGATCCAGAAAGCCGAACTGGTGGACGGCTCGGACAAGCTGTTGCGTCTGACGCTGGATCTGGGCGGCCAGACCCGTCAGGTATTCTCCGGCATCCGCGCCGCTTACCCGGATCCGTCTGCGCTGGAAGGCCGCCTGACGGTGATGGTCGCCAACCTGGCGCCGCGTAAAATGCGCTTTGGCGTATCCGAAGGCATGGTGATGGCCGCCGGCCCCGGCGGGAAAGACATTTTCCTGCTGAGTCCCGACAGCGGCGCCCAGCCGGGGATGCAAATCAAGTAAGCCTGCTCGCATCAGGCCGGTTTACCCCGGCCTGATGTGCTTTTCGTTAACGCACTATTTTTTCAACGCACCATTTCGTCAGCGCACGATCTCGCCACGACCCCGCTTCATCGCCACGCCGTCTTTTCCCTGCTTCACGCTGCTCACACCTCTGACCATGCCGTTATTCGGATAAACAGCATAGCGCTTTCGCCACAGCCGTGATAAACAGTGCCTGGTCGTGATTATCACGCCATGCACTCAGCTGCGTGCGCGTTGGCCTGCACCTTCGCGCCGTGCGTGATGGTCACGACGCCAGACCTATCATCGATCATGGAGGAATATCGAATGTCCCGAATTACCCCTTTGCTGCTGAGCGCAGCCCTGCTTGCCGCCGCAGCGCCGGCTATGGCGTCCAAATCGCTGAAAAGCGCTGATGAGGTGATCACTGCGCTGAATAAAGGGCGCAGCGTCAATGTCACCATCGACCTGTCCGCCTGTACGCCGCAGGATGGCACGCCAGCCAGCAAGACCCGCGGCGGCCTGCACATCAATGCGTATCGCCTGATTGACAGCGGCACGTTGTCGTTCAGCGACGAGCACTTCACCGTCGCCAACGACGGCACGCCGATTCAGCAGTTCATGCGTTATCAGGTCCAGCCGGACAACACGGTGCGTTTCACCACCTACATGTACAACTTGCCCAGCCTGCAACAGCGCGGCAATACCCTGAGCTACCTGTGCAAACTGGGTCAGGATATCGGTTTCTTCGTGCAGTAAGCCTTACCAGACGCGCCCGGTCGGCTGGTCGGGCGCGTTTCTTTTCCGCACGTTCCCCGCCAGTTTGCCCGTCGTATCTCATTGAACGAAAAGTTATAAGCTAAACCTAAAAGACATAACTCGCCCCCTTTGCACGCTGCGGCGTTACCCGCTATGATTCCTCATCACTCAAATAGACATCCAGACATAAAGATATCCATAAAACTGGCAAACCTGATTTCACAACACCGAGGATTGATCATGAAGAAATTCCCTGTCGCACTGCTGGCCCTGAGCCTGACGGCCTCGTTCTCCACGCTGGCCGCGGAGACGCCGGCTACCGCCGCGCCGGTTCCGACCGCCATCGCCAACCATCAGGGACCGGTGCGCATCGCCGTGATCCGTAATCTCGGTTCGGACGACAACACCACCCAGTTCGTTTCCGGCGTGCTGGAAGAAGGCAAGAAGCTGGGATTCAAGGTCAGCACCTTCCTGAGCAACGGCGACGACGCCAAATTTCAGGACTTCGTCAATCAGGCCATCAGCCAGAAATATGACGGCATCATTCTGTCGCAGGGCCGCGCACCCTATTCCACCGAACTGATTCAGCACATTGTCGACAGCGGCATCAAGGTGGCGGTGTTTGACACCGCGGTGGATCGCACGATTCCGGGCGTCACCGTTACCCAGCAGGACGATGCCTCGTTGGCCAACGAATCGCTGGGTCAGTTGGTGAAGGATTTCAACGGCAAAGCCAACATCATCAAACTGTGGGTAGCCGGTTTCCCGCCGATGGAGCGCCGTCAAACGGCTTACCAGCAGATCCTGAAAGACAATCCGGGCATCAAAGAACTGGAATCCATCGGCGCGGTTTCCTCTGACGTGCAGGGCGATACCGCCAATAAAGTGGGCGCGATTCTGGCGAAGTACCCGAAAGGCAAGATTGACGCCATCTGGGGCGCCTGGGATGCCTTCAGTCAGGGCGCGTACAAGGCGCTGAAAGAGAACGGCCGCACCGAAATCAAACTGTATAGCATCGATATTTCCAATCAGGACTTGCAACTGATGCGCGAAGCCAACAGCCCGTGGAAAGTAAGCGTAGCGGTGGATCCGAAACTGATCGGCAAGGTCAACCTGCGTCTGGTTGCCAACAAGATCGCCGGCGAGCCGACCCCGGCGACCTACGAATTCCGCGCCGCCAGTATTCCGCAGGCGCTGTTGCTGAGCCAGCCGGGCCCGGTCAACGTGGCGGGACTGGCGAAAATCATCCCTGGCTGGGGCCAGACCACTGACTTTATTGCACCGTGGTTTGCTACACTGGAAGCCAAAAACAAATAAAGGTCTGTCATAACGGAGGCTTATATGGCATCAACGCCCCTGCCCATGCCGGAATACAGCCGCAACATGCGGCTGATTGGACACAGCGATCAGGGCGGGCGCCCTGATGGCGTACAGGTCATGGTTCACCGAGGTTACGCCTATATTGGACACATGGTGTCCCAGGGCGTTTCCATCGTTGACGTGCGAGACCCGAAAAACCCCAAACCGGCCGGTTTCATCGCCGCGCCGCCGGGCACCTGGAACATCCATCTGCAAACCCACGATGACCTATTGCTGGTGGTTAACGCCCGCGATCTGTTCGCCGATGCCCGTTTCGCACAAGAAAAAGTCTACTACACTCGCTCCGTGGCGGAGACGGTCAGCACCGGAAAACAGGATAAAAGCTGGAGCGCGGGACTGAGGATCTTTGATATTTCCACCCCAGACCAGCCGCGGGAAATCAGCTTTCTGCCGCTGGACGGCATCGGTATCCACCGCATCTGGTACGTGGGTGGTCGCTGGGCGTACGTCTCCGCGCTGCTGGATGGCTACAGCGACTACATTTTTCTGACCATCGACCTGGCCGACCCGCGTAAACCGGAAGTCGCCGGCCGTTACTGGCTGCCGGGCATGCATACCGCCGGCGGCGAAACGCCGGACTGGCCGCAAGGCAAACGCTATGCGCTGCATCACGCCATCGTCAGCGGCGATACCGCCTACGGCAGCTGGCGCGACGGCGGCCTGACGCTGCTGGACGTGAGCGACCGCACTCAGCCGACACTCATCAGCCACCGCAACTGGAGCCCGCCGTTTGGCGGCGGCACCCATACCGCGCTGCCGCTGCCGGATCGCGACTTGTTGATCGTGCTGGACGAAGCGGTGCTGGATAATCAGGAAGACGGCGAAAAACTGATTTGGGTGTTCGATATCAGCGAGCCGTCCAACCCGGTGAGCATCGCCACCTTCCCGCAGCCCAACGAAACCGATTATGTGAAGAAAGGGGCGCACTTCGGCCCGCATAATTTGCATGAAAACCGGCCGGGCAGCTTTATCAGTTCGACATTGATCTTCGCCACCTACCAGAACGCCGGGGTGCGCGCTTACGACATCAGCAACCCGTATCGGCCGAAAGAAACCGGCGCGTTGGTGCCTGCCGCGCCTGAACGCATGATGGACAAACGTCCCGGCCGGCCGCGGGTGATTCAGTCCTGCGACGTGTTTGTGGACGCGCAAGGGATTATCTACAGCACCGACTACAACGCCGGACTGTCGATTATCGAATACCGCGGCTAACCGCCGTCAGCGGATAACGCCAACCAGACATCGGGCTTCACGTCGACGACGTGAAGCCCGATGTCATGATAGGGGGTCGAAAAGCGCGATTCGCACCGCATGTGCTTAGTAATTATGAAACCAACGCGGATCGGGATTACCGGTATCCAGCCCGTATAAGCTGGAAATCGACAGTAACGTCGCAAACCAGCGATGGGCGTCGCGCTGTCCGACGTGGCTCGTTTCCCCTGCGGGGGAAAATGCTTTCCAGCCTCTGAAAAGCTTTGCAGCAGCAAGCAGCATATTTCTTCTCCTCTGATTGCCAGCGATATGGATAACCGTAACGCCAGTTAATCGAAGAATGGTTATAAAAGGAAATATTGCTTTTAGCAGTGTTTATACCAAAACCGCCTAACGTTCAGGATAAAACCGCCCTGCTTTTCGCCCTTACCACCGGTACGTTCCCGCGTAACGTTCGCCGTCACGCGGGAAAACGGATTACGCCAGCGCCAGTACCGACACCCACATCGGTCCCTGACCGACCGGATAGCGGGCCAACGGCGTCAGGCCGCCGTTATCCGGCTGGATACGATAGACCTCAATGTGATGGGATTTCTGACCGGCAGCGATCAGGAACTGGCCGCTGTGGTCGATATTAAAGCCGCGCGGCTGGGTTTCCGTCGGCTGGTGACCAACCAGCGTCAGCGTGCCGTCCTGCGCCGACACCTGGAAAATACTCAGCAGGCTGGCGGTGCGATCGGTGGTGTACAGGTGGCGGCCGTCCGGCGTGATGTGGATATCCGCCGCCCAGCAGGTGTCGGTGAAATCGGCCGGCATGGCGTTCAGCGTCTGAATGCGGCGGCCTTCGCCCTGCGCATCCAGTTCGAACACATCCACCGAGCTGTTCAGCTCGTTGATGCAATAGGTAAAACGGTTATTCGGATGGTATGCCATATGACGCGGCCCGGCGCCGGCAGCCGCACGCTGTTCGGCAGGCTGATGCTCGGTCAGGCGACCCTCGCCGCCGACATCGTACAGCCGGATACGGTCTTCTTTCAGGCATGGCGCCCACAGTACGCGGTTAGCCGGGTCGATATTGGTGGAGTGACAGCCTTCCAGCCCGTCCAGTTGCTGGATCGGCGCCTGCGCCACGCCGTCTTCGCCAATCGGGCTGACGCTGACACAGGCGTTGCTGTAAGACGCGCTGAACAGGAAACGCCCGGCGTGATCGGTAGACAGATGCGTCGGGCTGCCCGGCAGCGGCGCTACGCCGGCTTCGCTCAATTTTCCTTGCTCATCAATGCGGTAGCTGATCACACGAAACTCAGGGCGCACACCGACGTACAGGTGGCGTTGATCCGGCGCGATTACCATCGGCTGCACCTGTCCGGGCACCTCAACCACCTGTAACAAGCTCAATTCTCCGCTGGAAGCGAGTTGCCAGACATGGATCTGCTGACTTTCCGGACTGGCGATATAAACCACTTGCTGCATTCGATTCTCCTTGTTGGCCTTAATGAGGCGTCAGGCGCGCGCCTCGTTACGCTCAGGCTATGCTCTCGTTTATCGGTGATGGCTCTTATCGGTGATGACTTTACTATCGGTAATGACTTTCTATCGGTAATGACTTTCGCATAAGAACCAGCACGGAAAAAGGGCCTGTTGATCAGGACGGCCGACAGTGTACCATCGGGAAGAAGTGAACCCGATAATCCGATGAGAATACCATGACCTATCGCATCATTGCCCTCGATCTGGACGGCACGCTGTTAACGCAAAAGAAAACCATTCTGCCGGAATCGTTGCAGGCGCTGGCGCAAGCCAGACAAGCAGGCATCAAGGTCATCATCGTGACCGGCCGCCACCATTCGGCGATCCATCCGTTTTATCAGGCGCTGGCGCTGGATACCCCGGCGATCTGCTGCAACGGCACCTACCTGTACGACTACCAGACCGGGCAAACCGCCGAAGCCAATCCGCTCACGCCGGCGCAAGCCAAAAGCGTCCTGCAACGGTTGCAGCAGTTTGATATTCACGGTCTGATGTACGCGGACGACGCCATGTTCTACCAGCACATTACCGGCCACATTACCCGCACTCAGGTCTGGGCGGAAAATCTGCCCGAGTCGCAGCGCCCGACGTTTCGCCAGGTGGACAACCTGCTGGCCGCCACCGACCACACCCGTTCGATCTGGAAATTCGCCACCCACCACACCGATACCGCCGCCCTGAACGACTTCGCCCATCTGGTTGAGCAGGAACTGGGTCTGGCCTGCGAATGGTCGTGGATGGATCAGGTGGATATCGCCCAGACCGGCAACAGCAAGGGCCGCTTGCTGCAGCGCTGGGTGGAATCGCAAGGGTTCAGCATGAACGAAGTGGTAGCGTTCGGCGACAATTTCAACGACATCAGCATGCTGTCGACCGCCGGGCTGGGCGTAGCAATGGGCAACAGCGCCGACGAAGTAAAAGCGCACGCCAGACTGGTGATTGGTCATAACGAGCAACCCGGCATCGCCGAGGTGATTCGCAGCCGGGTGCTGGCCTGAACCGCCACGGTCCCCGCCGCAACGGGGGCCGTAGCTGGGTCTAGGTCTGGGTAGACGTTAAGCCGTAATCGACACGCTCTTGATCTGAGCGTACAGGTTCTGCCCGGAGGTCAACGCCAGTTCGTCCCGCGCCCAGGGAGTAATGCGCGCCCACAGGATCTGCCCGCCGATATCCAGTTTGACTTCAACCTGCTCGCCCACATCAAGGCATTCAATCACCCTGGCGGACAGCACGTTGCGGATACTGCTCGCCGCCGGGCGCTGCGTCACCAGCGACACATCCGCCGCATTGATGCGGATACGCAGCGCCGAGGCGAGCGGCGCGTCGACGCGCCCAACCCACAGATGCTGTTCGCCCAGCGACAGCGCGGTCATGGCGTAATGCGGGTGGTGCTCCATCACCGTCACCTTCAGGATACTGCTCTGTTCCTCGCGCGGCAGCCAGGCCCGCAGCGCGTTACTGGCCCACACCTCTTCCAGCGAACCCTGTGCCTTAACCTGCCCTTTGTCCAGCACCAGCACCTTGTCCGCCAGCCGCAGCACTTCTTCCAGGCTGTGACTGACATACAGGATCGGCGTGTTGACCTCGCGCGCCAGACGCTCCAGATAAGGCAGCAGCTCGCGCTTGCGCGGCACATCCAGCGACGCCAGCGGTTCATCCATCAGCAGCAGCTCCGGCGCGGTCAGCAACGCGCGGCCAATCGCCACCCGCTGTTTTTCGCCGCCGGACAAGGTGAGCGGGTAACGTTTGAGCAAATGCCCGATGCCGAGCAACTGCACGATATCGTCGAACTGCGCCTGCATCTGCGCCGCCATGCCGTAACGCAGATTTCCCAACACCCGGTAGTGCGGAAATAGCCGCGCATCCTGAAAAACATAGCCGATACGGCGTTTTTCCGGCGGCAGGAACACGCCCTTATCCCGATCGGACAGCACCCGGTCGTTAAGCTGAATCCGTCCTTTATCCGGTCGGGTCAGGCCAACGATAGCGTTGATCAGCGATGTTTTACCGGCGCCGGATACCCCGAATACGGCGGTAATCCCGCTGGCGGGAAGCTGGGTGGCGACGTTGAGCGTCAGGTCGCCCAGTTGCTGAGTAAAATCCAGTTGCAGCATTATCCCCCCAACCGCTTGCGGCTCCAGCGCGTGAGCCATTCCGACAACAACAGCGACACCAGCGACAGCGCGATGGCGATGATACACAACCGGGCGGCCTGCATTTCCGCGCCCGGCGTTTCAATCAGCGTATACATGGCATTCGGAATGGTGCGGGTTTCCCCCGGAATGTTGGAAACAAAGGTGATGGTGGCGCCGAACTCCCCCAGCGAACGGGCGAACGCCAGTACGGTGCCGACAATGATGCCGGGCAGGGTCAGCGGCAGCGTGATGGTGAAAAATACCCGCCAGCGGCCGGCGCCAAGCGTGCGCGCGGCCAGCTCCAGCCGGGTATCCACCGCTTCCAGCGCCAGCCGGATGGCGCGCACCATCAGCGGGAACGCCACCACCGCCGAGGCCAGCGCCGCGCCATGCCAGCTGAAACTGAAGCTGAAACCGAACCAGCTATAGAGCCAGCTGCCTACCACGCCTTTGCGCCCCATGATGATCAGCAACAGATAGCCGATCACCACCGGCGGCAGCACCAGCGGCAGGTGGATCACGCTGTCCAGCAGCGACTTGCCGACAAAGCGGCAACGCGCCAGCACCCAGGCGGCCAGAATGCCCAGCGGCAGACTACAACTGACCGCCACCAGCGATACCTTGAGGCTCAGCGAGACCGCCTGCCATTCGTAATCACTGAGCAGCATTAACCGGCGTGAATCCGTATTGTTTAAACACCACCGCCGCCTGAGGCGTTTTCAGGTAGTCAAAGAAGGCTTTGACCGCCGGGGTATTGTGCCCTTTGACGATAGCCATCGGGTATTCCACCGGTTTGTGGGTATTGGCCGGGAAAATGCCGACCACTTTCACTTTGGTGCTGGCGACCGCATCCGAACCGTAAACAATCCCCAACGGGGCTTCTTCGCGTTCTACCAGCACCATGGCGGCACGCACATCATTGGCGCGGGCCATCAGCGGCGACAGCGCGTCCCAGGCATTCAGTTTCTGCAACGCTTCTTTGGCGTAGATGCCGGCCGGCACGTGATCCGGGTCGCCCACCGACAGACGTCCGCCTTTCAGCAGGCCTTTCCAGTCGGTTTTATCGTCGATCTTGAACCCTTTGGTGTCGGAAGACTTGGGCGCAATCACCACCAGTTCATTGCCCAGCAGGGTGTAACGGGTGTCGTTTTCGGTCAGTTGCTTGCCCTGAGCGTAATCCATCCACTGCTGATCCGCCGAGATGAACAGGTCGGCAGGCGCCCCTTGTTCAATCTGACGCGCCAGCGTCGACGACGAGGCGTAAGACGCCACGATGGAAACCTGTTTTTCCTTCTGATATTGCGCGGCGATATCCTGCAACGCATTGGTCAGCGAGGCGGCGGCAAACACGGTTACCTTGTCCTGCGCCAGCGCCGTATTCGCGCTCATACCCAGCGTTAACGCGGCAGCGGTCAGCCAGTAAGTCCATTGCTGTTTCATTTTGTCTCCCGAGGTTTTCGTTGTGTAGTTAGTAACATAACGATAAATACCGAATCTTGGCCGCCTTGTCATTGTTCTTAAGCAAAAAAAGTCTTAAGCAAAAAAAATCCGGCAAATGCCGGATTCGTCAGAAAGGGAAATCTGGGAAGGGATTATTTGCGCGCCGCAGCCGACTCGCGATGGCCGATGGCGGAAAACAGGTTGAAGACTTCGCCCAACCCATAAATGGCTCCCAGAATCAGCGCCATCATTACCGGCACCATGCACACCGCAAACAGCAGGCTTTTCAGCAATTCCAACATATCGACCTCGTCTTTCATCGTGGCTGGCCGTCGCGCCGCCAGTCTCTCATTGATTCAGGGTAGACTATCCTAACCCCCATGACTGCTGATGAGTTTACCTGAATCGCCGGAATTAGAGCGGCCATTTGTGCGGTTTGCCTGTTTCGCACAAAACGATGACAATACAAACGATTAGCGACCCAGATACGGATGTGACCATGCAAGCAGAAATTCTCCTTACCCTGAAACTCCAGCAGCGGCTATTCGCCGACCCGCGTCGCATCGCGCTGCTCAAGCAAGTGCAGCAGACCGGCTCCATCAGTCAGGGAGCCCGGCTGGCCGACATCAGCTACAAAAGCGCCTGGGACGCGATTAACGAGATGAACCAGTTGGCGGAGCAGACCATCGTCGAGCGCACTACCGGCGGCAAAGGCGGCGGCGGCGCGATGCTGACCCGCTACGGCGAACGCCTGTTGCAACTGTATGACCTGCTGGCGCAGATCCAGCAGAAAGCCTTCGATGTGCTGCAGGATGATAACCTGCCGCTGGACAGCCTGCTGGCGGCCATCGCCCGCTTTTCGCTGCAAACCAGCGCCCGCAATCAGTTTTTCGGCACCGTCCTGGAACGCGACCGGCAGCAGGTACAACAGCATCTGTCGATCCTGCTGGCGGACGGTCGTACCCGCATTCAGGCCGCACTAACCCAACAGAGCGCCGATCGGCTGCAACTGACCAGCGGCAAAGAGGTGCTGGCGCTGATTAAAGCGCCCTGGGTTGCCGTCACCCCGCAAATCGCGCTCGCGCCCGCTCATGACAATGTCCTGCCCGGCCGCATCAGCCATCTGCAGCCCGGCCCGGCGCAAAGCGAAGTGCTGGTCACGCTGGAAGGCGGCGAAGTGGTGTGCGCTACCCTGCCCAATGATGACGTAACGCGCCAGGGCCTGCAGCCGGAGATGGCGGTTTACGCCAGCTTTAACGCCGACCGGGTGATTATCGCCACCCTGTGCTAACGCGCGCACGGCACAACGCACCTTGACAAGCCGGCCGCTTCCCTTTACCCGTAAAGGTTCTGTCATTTCGCAAAGGGAATCATCATGTCATTGCTGCACATCCATCAGGCGCAGTTCCGGTTAAGCGATACCCGGATGATGCGTTTGGATGAACTCACGCTGCATCAGGATCAGTGCTGGGCGTTCGTCGGCGCCAACGGCAGCGGGAAATCGGCGCTGGCGCGCGCGCTCTCCGGCGAGCTGCTGCTGTTGTCAGGACAGCGCCAGTGTGACTTCCAGCGCGTGGCGCGCCTCTCTTTCGAGCAACTGCAGCAGTTGGTGTCGCTGGAGTGGCAACGCAACAACACCGATATGCTGAGCGCCGACGAGGACGACACCGGGCGCACCACCGCCGAGGTGATCCAGGACAGCGTGCACGACGCCGACCGCTGCCGCCAGCTGGCGACGCAATTCGGCATCCTCCATCTGCTCGACCGACGCTTCAAATACCTCTCTACCGGCGAAACCCGTAAGACCATGCTGTGTCAGGCGCTGATGACGCAGCCGGACCTGCTGATTCTCGACGAACCGTTCGACGGGCTGGACGTCGCCTCTCGTGCGCAGTTGGCCGACCTGCTGGCGTCGCTGGCGGCGCAGGGGCAAGCGCTGGTGCTGATTCTCAACCGCTTTGAGGATATTCCGGCGTTTGTCGGCCAGGTCGGCGTGCTGGCGGATTGCACCCTGACCCGGCAAGGCGCGCGCGAGGCGATTTTGTCCGATGCGCTGGTGTCGCAGCTGGCGCACAGCGAAACCCTGACCGATACCGCGCTGCCGGAAGCGGAAGACCCGACCCAGCGCCCGACCTTGTCGCCGGATCAACCGCGCATTCGCCTGCTGCACGGCGTGGTGAGCTACAACGATCGCCGCATTCTGAACGATTTGAGCTGGGAAGTACTGCCGGGCCAGCACTGGCAAATCGTCGGGCCGAACGGCGCCGGCAAATCCACCCTGCTTAGCCTGATCACCGGCGACCACCCGCAGGGCTACAGCAATGACCTGACGCTGTTTGGCCGTCGGCGCGGCAGCGGCGAAACCATCTGGGACATCAAGCGCCACATCGGCTACGTCAGCAGCAGCCTGCATCTGGAGTACCGCGTCAGCACCAGCGTGCGCAACGTGATCCTCTCCGGCTTCTTCGATTCCATCGGCATTTATCAGGCGGTGTCGGACCGTCAGCGTTTTCTCGCCGCCCAGTGGCTGGAACTGCTCGGCCTGCCGGACAGCGTGGCCGACGCCCCGTTCCAGTCATTGTCCTGGGGCCAGCAACGGCTGGCGCTGATTGTGCGCGCGCTGGTGAAACACCCGGCATTGCTGATTCTGGACGAACCGCTGCAGGGGTTGGACCCGCTCAACCGTCAGCTTATCCGCCGCTGGCTGGATATTCTGATCGGTCAGGGACAAACCCAACTGTTGTTCGTCTCCCACCATGCGGAAGACGCGCCGGACTGCATCACCCACCGCCTGACTTTCGTACCGGACGGCGACGGCTACCGCTACCTGATAGAAAACCGCTGACCTTTCACAGACGGTTTCGCCTCAGTCGAAACCGTCGCCTCACACGCGTTGACGATCGATTTAGTGATAACGCTACCACAAAGAATACAACGTATTTCACCCGGCACCACATCGCGCTATGCTGGTCGTTCACTCAATCAGGGAAGGGGTGAAAAGTGAGACGACAGCCTTAATTATCGCTATTTACGGCGTTGATCACCTTTTTCCTGCTATGGTCATGCTATTTTTCCAACCAGTTTTCTGCGACAGAGGTCATTATGAAAGTATTGGTTACAGGTGGTAGCGGTTACATAGGCAGCCATACCTGTGTGCAACTGATCGCCGCCGGCCATCAGCCGGTTATTCTCGACAACCTGTGCAACAGCAAATCCAGCGTGGCCGACGCCATTACCCGTGTCAGCGGGCAGGCGCCGGTATTCTATCAGGGCGATATCCGCGACCGCGCACTGCTGCAGACCATTTTTGTCGAACATGACATCGGCGCCGTGATCCACTTCGCGGGTCTCAAGGCGGTGGGCGAATCGGTCCGCGAGCCCATCAACTACTACGACAACAACGTGTACGGCACGCTGACGCTGGTGGAAGCCATGAAGCAGGCGGGCGTCAAGACGCTGATTTTCAGCTCCTCCGCCACCGTGTATGGCGACCAGCCGCAGATCCCGTATCAGGAAAGTTTCCCCACCGGCACCCCTGCCAGCCCCTACGGCCGCAGCAAACTGATGGTGGAGCAGATCCTGCAGGATTTGCAGCGCGCGGAACCGGACTGGAGCGTGGTGCTGCTGCGCTACTTCAACCCGGTGGGGGCGCATCCTTCGGGCGAAATGGGCGAAGATCCGCAGGGCGTACCCAATAACCTGATGCCTTACATCGCTCAGGTGGCGGTGGGCCGCCGCGACTCGCTGGCGATTTTCGGCAACGATTATCCGACCGTCGACGGCACCGGCGTGCGGGATTATATCCACGTGGTGGATTTGGCCGAGGGTCATGTCGCCGCCATGAATACCCTGCACGGCAAGCCCGGCGTACACACCTATAACCTCGGCGCCGGCGTAGGTTACAGCGTACTGCAGGTAGTGGAAGCCTTCAGCCGCGCCTGCGGCAAGCAACTGCCGTACCATTTCGCGCCCCGCCGTGACGGCGACCTGCCCGCTTACTGGGCCGACGCGGAAAAAGCCGCCCGCGAGCTTAACTGGCGCGTCAGCCGGACGCTGGACGAAATGGCCGCCGATACCTGGCGCTGGCAGTCCCGCCATCCGAATGGCTTTTCAGACTGACAGGCAGTGATAAGACACCGTTTTCAGGACGCATCGTTTTTCCGATAGCAACGTTTTTCGATGACAGAAATAAGGTATCCCATGGCGTATTTTGACCCCGTTGAACATCCGCATCGTCGCTACAACCCGCTGACCGGTCAGTGGGTGCTGGTATCGCCGCACCGCGCCAAACGTCCGTGGCTGGGGCAGCAGGAAAGCGTGTCGTCCGACCCGCTGCCATCGCATGACCCAACCTGTTTCCTTTGCCCCGGCAACACGCGGGCGACCGGCGATACCAACCCTGACTATCAGGACACTTTTGTTTTCACCAACGATTTCGCCGCGCTGATGACCGACACCCCGGAAGCGCCGGAAAATAGCGATCCGCTGATGCGCTGCCAGAGCGCACGCGGCACCAGCCGGGTGATCTGCTTTTCGCCGGACCACAGCAAAACCCTGCCGGAACTGTCGCTCGGCGCGCTGGAACAGGTGGTCGCCACCTGGCAACAGCAGAGCGCCGAACTGGGGCAAACGTACCCGTGGGTGCAGGTATTCGAAAACAAAGGCGCGGCGATGGGCTGTTCCAACCCGCATCCGCACGGCCAGATCTGGGCCAATGATTTTCTGCCCAACGAAGCGGAACGGGAAGACCGGCTGCAGCGCGACTATTTCCAGCAGTACGGCTCGCCGTTGCTGGTGGATTACCTGCAACGCGAATTGCAGGACGGCGCGCGCCATGTGGTGGAAACCGAGCACTGGCTGGCGGTGGTGCCCTACTGGGCGGCCTGGCCGTTTGAAACGCTGCTGCTGCCCAAAGCCCACACCCTGCGCCTGCCGGATGTCACCGCGGAACAGCGTCAGGATCTGGCGCTGGCGTTGAAGAAGCTCACCAGCCGCTACGACAACCTGTTCCAGACCTCGTTCCCCTACTCGATGGGCTGGCACGGCGCGCCGTTTACCGACGGCGATCACCCGCATTGGCAGTTGCACGCGCATTTTTATCCGCCGCTGTTGCGTTCCGCCACAGTGCGCAAATTCATGGTGGGCTACGAAATGCTGGCGGAAACCCAGCGCGATTTGACCGCCGAGCAGGCCGCGGAACGGCTACGTGCCGTCAGCGACATTCATTACCGTGATTCAGGAGTTCAGGCATGACCTTATCAGCACGCACCCAGGCGGTTTTCCAGCAGCAGTTCGGTTACCCGGCGACGCTTACCGTGCAGGCGCCGGGCCGGGTCAACCTGATAGGGGAACACACCGACTACAATGATGGCTTTGTGCTGCCGTGCGCCATCAACTATTCGACCACCATCAGCGCCGCGCCGCGCGATGACCGGCAAATCCGCGTCATCGCGGTGGACTACGACAACCAGCAGGATCTGTTTTCGCTGGATGCGCCGATCGAACATCATCCGCAATGGCAGTGGGCGAATTATGTCCGCGGCGTGATCAAGCATCTGAAAACACGCAGCGATGCCTTTGGCGGCGCGGATCTGGTGATCAGCGGCGACGTACCGCAGGGCGCGGGTCTGAGTTCGTCGGCGTCGCTGGAAGTGGCGGTCGGCAAGGCAATTCAGGCGCTGTACCAGCTACCGCTGGACAATGTGGCGCTGGCGCTCAACGGTCAGGAAGCGGAAAACCAGTTCGTCGGCTGCAACTGCGGCATCATGGACCAGATGATTTCGGCGCAGGGCAAGCGCGGTCATGCGCTGTTGATTGACTGCCGTTCGCTGGAAACGCGCGCGGTGTCCATGCCGGACAACGTGGCGGTGATGATCATCAACTCCAACGTCAAACGCGGTCTGGTGGACAGCGAATACAATACCCGCCGCCAGCAGTGCGAAGCGGCGGCGCGTCATTTTCAGGTCAAGGCGCTGCGTGACGTCAGCGAAGCGGATTTCGCCGCCAAAGTCGATGGACTGGATGAAGTAGTGGCCCGTCGCGCCCGCCATATCATTACCGAGAACGCCCGTACCCTGGCGGCGGCCGACGCGCTGACGCGCGGCGATCTGCGCCAGATGGGCGAACTGATGGCCGCCTCCCATGCGTCGATGCGGGATGACTTCGCAATCACCGTGCCGCCCATCGACACGCTGGTGGACATGGTCAAAGCCGTGATCGGCGATGAAGGCGGCGTGCGCATGACCGGCGGTGGATTTGGTGGCTGTATCGTGGCGTTGATCCCACAACAGCACGTGACAGCGGTGCAAAATGCCGTGATGCGGGACTATCCGGCAAAAACCGGATTGCAACCCACCTGTTACGTCTGTCAGGCCTCGCCAGGAGCCGGTTATGTCGAATGACCCTGTTGAACCGCGCGCGCCGCAAACGGCGCTCGCTCCGGATGGTCAGCCATTTCAGTTGACCGTACTGCAAAATCGCCACGGTACGCGGGTAACGTTGATGGATTGGGGAGCCACCTGGCTCTCCTGCCAGTTGCCGCTGCCCGGCGGCGCAACGCGTGAAGTGCTGCTGGGCTGCGCGCCCGAACAGTACCCGCATCAGGCCGCTTATCTGGGCGCGTCGGTGGGGCGCTACGCCAACCGTATCGCCAACGCCGCCCTGCGTCAGGGCGATGCGCTCATCCGCCTGCACGCCAATCAGGGCGTACATCAGTTGCATGGCGGGCCGGACGGCTTTCACGCCCGGCGCTGGCAGATACTGCAACAGAGCGACGATCAGGTCATCTACCAGTTGCATTCGCCGGACGGCGATCAGGGCTTTCCCGGCGCGCTGACCGCGCAGGTCAGTTATCAGCTCACCGACCAGAATGCGCTGGACATCGAGTATCAGGCGGAAGTGGACCAGCCCTGCCCGGTGTGCCTGACCAACCATGCCTATTTCAACCTCGACGGCGCGCCGACCGACGTGCGGCATCACCAGTTGCAACTGATGGCGGATTACTATCTGCCGGTGAATCAGGACGGTATTCCCGGCGACGCGTTGCGGGACGTGGCGGACGGCAGTTTCGATTTTCGTCAGCCCAAAACGCTGTTACAGGATTTTCTGGCCGATGCGGACCAGCAGGCCGTTCGTGGTTACGACCACGCTTTTCTGCTGCACCGCACCGGCGGCTCTGGCGAAAGCCCGGCCGCCAGCCTGTGGTCGGCGGACGGCAAGGTGCAGATGCGGGTGTACACCAGCGCGCCGGCATTGCAACTCTACAGCGGCAACTTTCTGGCCGGCACGCCGTCACGCGACGGCACGCCTTATGCCAACTACGCCGGGCTGGCGCTGGAAAGCGAATTTCTGCCGGACAGCCCCAATCATCCGGACTGGCCGCAACCCGACTGCTGGCTGAAACCCGGCAAGCGCTACCGCTCGCTTACCCGCTATGCGTTTATCGTCAGTCCTGCTGAAAACCCGACAGATTGACAAACTGAGAGCCAGCACGGCTGGCTCTTTACAAATCTGTGCAAATTCCTGCTTGTCCGGCGCGGATTACGCCTCTTACACTGGCAGCACTTTTTATAAGGATATTCACGCCATGACAGCCTCGCGCCATCATTCATTCAACCTGCGACATCTGCGCCATAAAAGCGGATGGGGTTGGATGTTGGCGTTATGCTGGTTGCTGCTGAATGCCCAACTGGCGGTGGCCGGTCACCGTTGCGAGCTGGCCGTAACCGCGGCGCCGGTGAGTATTCAACATGATGCCCACCGTATGCAGCCAGACGTCGTCATGCCCGATATGCCGGCCGCGCATGCCATGCAGTCCGCCGCTGACGTCAGCCCGGTGTGTGAAAAACACTGTCTGCCCGACTCCGCCAGTCAGGATTTACCGTCACTGTCATTACTGGCGCTGCCGGTTAACAGTGAACTGTTGCCGGCTCAACCGCCGGAGCCCGTTACCGCCAGCAGCAACAGTTGGTTTACGCCGCCGGTCGCCGGCCCGCCCGCCGAAATCCGTTTTTGCCGATTCAGAGAATAGCTTCCGCGATAAACAACCGTCGTGCGCTTTTGCGCAATAACTTGTTATTTATCGTATTTATGGAGCTATTATCATGCGTATGCTTTCCGTGGCTATCGCCACCCTGCTGTTTTCCGCCCCATTGCTGGCTGAACAAAATCAGACTCACACCATGACCGGCGAGATGGGCAACATGTCCCATACCATGCCAGGCGGGATGAATCACGACATGTCGTCCATGACCGCCGACGCCGCCACGGTTTACCGCACCACCGGCACAGTCAAACAATGGAACGCCAACGGCGTTACCCTGGCGCACGCCGCCGTCCCCGCGCTTCGCTGGCCGGCCATGACCATGAACTTCCGTCTGCCCGCGAACAATCACTGGACGCCGCTGCCCCAGGGCAGCGCGGTCAGCTTCAGCTTCGTGCAAAGCGCGGACGGCTACACCCTGACGGATATCAAACCGCAGCAAAACTAACCGGAGACCACCATGCACATACGCAAGTTCCGCGCTTCACGCGCGTGGCTGGCGATGTTGTTGTGGCTGCCTGCCGCGTCATTCGCGGCAGCACTGGATCTGGATGGCGCGCTACAGGCGGCGGAGCAGTATTCCGCCGACCTGTCAGCCAACCAGCACCGGATGAACGCGCTGCAAAACATGGCCGATTCCGCCACACAACTGCCGGACCCTCAACTGAAATACGGCATCGAAAACGTACCGCTCGGCGGCAACAACACCCGGCGCCTGACGCGCGAAGGCATGACCATGCAACGCATCGGCATCATGCAGACGTATGTCAGCGCCACCAAGCGCGAACGTAAGGCGCAAACCATTCAGGCGGAAGCCGACACGGTACGCGGCAACAGCGAAGCCCTGCGCGCCCAGTTGCAACGCGATACCGCCCAGGCCTGGCTGGAACTGGCGCTTTCCCGCCAGATACTGCAGGAAGTCAACGCGCTGGTGCAGGAAAGCCAGCGACAGATTGCCGTTCAGAAAGCCGGCGTGGCGGCCGGCGGCGAGTCGACCCGGGTGCTGGACGCCCGGCTGACGTTCTCCGCCATGCAGGATCGGCTGGCGGACGCCACCCGTGATGCGGCCATCGCGCAAGCGCGGCTGACCCGGCTGACCGGCGTCGCCGATGTCGCCACGCAGGGGCCGCTGCCCCGTTTCGAACGTCTGCCCGCCGACCCGGCGGTGCTGTACGCCGCCATCGCCCAGCATCCGGAAATCGCCGAGGCCGAGCAGGAAACCCGGCTGGCGCAGGCACGAGCCGCCCAGTCAGCGGTAGCGGCGATCCCGGATGTCGGCGTCGAGGTCTACTACGGCCGCCGCGGTAATAGCTTCGATGATATGGCGGGCTTCGAAATCAGCATGGACCTGCCGTTGTTCCAGTCCAGGCGGCAGGACAAGGATCACGCCGCCGATGTGGCGCGCAGCATGGAAGCCCGCGATCGGGTCGCGCTCGCCCAGCGGGAGCACCGGGTGCAACTCGACACCCTGCTGGCGCAGTATCAGGCGGCGCAGTCACGCTGGCGTCGCCAGAACGACGAGGTGTTGCCGTTGCAGCAACAGCGCATCCGGCTGCTGCAAAGCCAGTATCAGAGCGGCGGCAGCGATTTGGCCGGCGTGCTGGAAGCCCGTCGCGCGCTGCTGGACAGCCGCATCGCCGCGCAGAACGCCGCCCGTGACATGGCGACGCTGTGGGCCGCCCTCCGCTACCTGACGCCACAAGGAACCGCCGCAAAATGAACCGAACTTTTACTGTCAGTCTGATTGCCGTGGCGCTGGCGGCCGCAGCAGTTGGTTACTCAGTTAGTTATTACAGCGGCAGCCGCGCCACCGGCACGACGACGCATGCCGCCGCCGCGACGCCCGACGCCAACGGCGGGCGTAAGGTCCTCTATTGGTATGACCCGATGGTGCCGGACAAGCGCTTCGATCAACCCGGCAAATCGCCGTTTATGGATATGCCGCTGACGCCGCGCTACGCCGATGAGGTGCAGGATAACGGCGGCGTGACGGTCAGTCCGCGCCAGCAACAGAATCTCGGCGTGCGCACCGCCAAAGCCGAACGCCGCGAACTGCAACCGCACGCCACCGGTTACGGTACCGTGGCGCTCAATGAGCGCACCCTGCGCACGCTGGTCGCCCCCAGCGGCGGCGTGGTGGAGCAACTCGGCGTCAACGCGGTACAACAGCCGGTGCAAAAAGGCCAGATGCTGGCGGTACTGTGGAACCCAACCTGGGCGGCAGCCCAGCAGGAGTATCTGGCGGTACGCCAGTTGGGGGACGCGGAGCTAAGTCAGGCCGCACGACAAAAACTGGCGCTGATGTTCATGCCGGAAAGCGTGATCCGTCAGGTGGAACGCAGCGGCAAACCGCAACCCCGGCTAACCATCACCGCACCGGAGAACGGCTACATCAACCGGCTGGATGTCCGTACCGGCGCCCAGTTGACGCCTGCGCAACCGCTGTTTGAGCTGGCCAGTCTCGACCCGGTGTGGGTTGAGGTGGAGTATCCGGCGGCACAGGCGGCGGCGTTGCATATCGGCGATGAGATGCTCGCCGTTAGCGACAGCTGGCCGGGCGACACCTTTCGCGGGCGCGTTGCCGAACTGCTGCCGCAACTCGACAGCGCCACCCGCACGCTGAAAGCCCGCGTAGTACTGGACAACCGGCAACAGCGCCTCAAACCCGGTATGTACCTGACGGTGAAGCTTGCCGCCGGCGTCGCCCGTCAGGCGCTGATGGTTCCTCAACAGGCGCTGTTGGTCAGCAGCCGGCAGAACCGGGTATTGCTGAACGACGGTCAGGGCTATTTCACGCCGCGCCCGGTTGACGTCGGCGTCATTCAGGACGGGTGGGCGGAAATCCGCTCGGGTCTTAACGAGGGCGATAGTGTGGTGATCTCCGGTCAGTTCCTGATCGACTCCGAAGCCAGCCTGCGCAGCGCGTTGACCTCGTTCAGCGACACACCGCAGAACCAGAGCCCGGCCGCCACGCCCGCCCCCGTCGGCGACTACCAGACCAGAGGGGTCATCAAGGCCATCAACGGCAAGCAGGTGACCCTCGCCCACGACGCGGTGCCGGCGCTGGACTGGCCGCCGATGACCATGGATTTCACCTTCGACGGCGACGCGCTGCCAGCGACGCTCCAGCCCGGCATGACGGTGACATTTCGGTTCCGGCTGGATGACAACGGCGCGCGGCTGCTGGCTATCCAGCCTGTCGCCGCGGCGGCTCACGGAGGTCACCTATGATTGCTGCGGTGATTCGCTGGTCGATCAAAAACCGTTTTCTGGTGCTGATCGCCACGCTGCTGATGGCCGGCTGGGGGGTGATTTCGTTGCAGAAAACGCCGCTGGATGCGCTGCCGGACCTCTCCGACGTACAGGTCATTATCCGCGTCAGCTATCCCGGCAAGGCGCCGCAGGTGGTGGAAAATCAGGTCACCTATCCGTTGACCACCACCATGCTGTCGGTGCCCGGCGCGAAGACCGTGCGCGGTTTTTCCATGTTTGGCGACGCCTACGTCTATGTGCTGTTTGAAGATGGCACCGACCCTTACTGGGCGCGCTCCCGCGTGCTGGAATACCTGAGTCAGGTGCAATCCACCCTGCCCGCCGATGCCAAAGCCTCGCTGGGGCCGGACGCTACCGGAGTGGGCTGGATCTACGAATACGCGCTGGTCGACCGTACCGGTCAACACAGTCTGGCGGATTTACGCGCCATTCAGGACTGGCTGTTGAAATATGAGTTGAAAACCGTGCCCAACGTGGCGGAAGTCGCCAGCATCGGCGGCATGGTGCGGCAGTATCAGGTGGTGCTGAATCCGGAACGGCTGCGCGCGCTCAACGTGACGCATCAGCAGGTGATCGACGCGCTGCGGGCCGCCAATCAGGAAAGCGGCGGTTCGGTTATCGAACTGGGGGAAGCCGAGTACATGGTGCGTACCTCCGGCTATCTGCTGAAAACGGAAGACTTTCTCAACGTGCCGGTGGGTCGGCGCGACGGCATTCCGGTGCTGTTGCAGGATGTCGCCACCTTACGACAAGGCCCGGAAATGCGCCGCGGCATCGCCGAGCTGAACGGCGAAGGCGAAGTGGCGGGCGGCGTTATCGTGATGCGCTCCGGCAAAAATGCGCTGGAAACGCTGCGGGCGGTGCATGCCCGCCTGCAACAGGTCCGCCAAAGCCTGCCCGCCGGGGTGGAAATCGTCACTACCTACGATCGCTCGCCGCTGATCGAACGCGCCATCACTACCCTCAGCCACAAACTGCTGGAAGAGTTTGTGGTGGTGGCGCTGGTGTGCTCGCTGTTCCTGTTTCACTTCCGCTCCTCGCTGGTGGCGATCATCAGCCTGCCGCTGGGGATTCTGGGCGCGTTTATCATCATGCGCTATCAGGGGATCAACGCCAACATCATGTCGCTGGGCGGGATAGCCATCGCCATCGGCGCCATGGTGGACGCGGCCATTGTGATGATCGAGAACATGCACAAGGTGGTGGAACAGTGGCGGCATCAGCACCCAGACCATGAACCGGATAATGCCACCTGGTGGCGGCTCGCCACGCAGGCGGCGACGGAAGTGGGGCCGGCGCTGTTTTGCAGCCTGCTGATCATCACGCTGTCGTTTATCCCGGTGTTCTCGCTGGAAGCGCAGGAAGGCCGCATGTTCTCGCCGCTGGCGTTCACCAAAACCTACGCGATGGCGGTGTCCGCCGGTCTGGGGATCACGCTGGTGCCGGTATTAATGGGTTATTTCGTGCGCGGACGGATTCCCGACGAGCAGACCAATCCTCTCAACCGCTGGCTGATCGCCCTGTACCAGCCGGTGTTACGGCAGGTGCTGCGGTTTCCCAAAACCACGCTGGTCGTTTCACTGGCGCTGCTGGCGCTGACGCTGTTCCCGCTTGCCCGCCTCGGCAGCGAATTCATGCCGCCGCTGGACGAAGGCGACCTGCTGTATATGCCGTCCACGCTACCCGGCATTTCGCCGCGCGAAGCCGCACGGCTGTTGCAACAGACCGACCGGCTGATCAAAACCGTGCCGGAGGTGGATAGCGTATTCGGCAAGGCCGGTCGCGCCGACAGCGCTACCGATCCGGCGCCGCTGACCATGATGGAAACCACCATCCGCCTGAAACCGCGGGAACAATGGCGACCGGGCATGACGATGGACAAACTGATCGCCGAACTGGACCAGACCGTCAGTATTCCCGGCATCGCCAACGTGTGGGTGCCGCCGATTCGCAACCGGCTCGACATGCTGGCGACCGGCATCAAAAGCCCGGTCGGCATCAAGGTCAACGGCGACAATCTGCATGATATCGAACAGGTGGCGGCGCAGATCGAGCAAGTGGTGAAGCGAGTGCCCGGCGTAACGTCGGCGCTGGCGGAACGGCTGGCGGGCGGGCGCTACATCGATATCGACATCGACCGGGTGCGGGCCGCCCGCTATGGCGTGTCGGTACAGGAATTGCAGTCGATGGTCGCTACCCTGATCGGCGGGGAAAACATCGGCGAAACGCTGGAGGGCCGCCAGCGTTACCCGATCAACGTGCGTTATCCGCGGGAAATCCGCGACTCGGTAGACGCGGTGAAAAATCTGCCGGTGGTGACGCAAGGCGGCGCGCGCCTGACGCTGTCCGATCTGGCCGACGTGCGCGTCAGCGAAGGGCCGCCGATGCTGAAAAGCGAAAACGGCCGCCTGTCCGACTGGATTTATGTCGACCTGCGCGGGCGCGACCTGAAATCCGCCGTGGAAGATATGCAGCGTCAGGTGGCGCAGCAGGTCACGCTGCCGCAGGGGGTATCGGTGAGTTGGTCCGGCCAGTTTGAGTATCTGGAGCGGGCCACGGAAACCATGAAGCTGGTGGTGCCCTTCACCCTGCTGATTATTTTCATCCTGCTGTACGTGACTTTCGGCCAGATCAAAGACGCGCTGTTGATTATGGGTACACTACCGTTTGCGCTGATCGGCGGCGTCTGGCTGTTGTATCTGCTCGGCTATAATTTATCTGTCGCCGGTGCGGTGGGGTTCATCGCGCTGGCCGGGGTAGCGGCGGAGTTTGGCGTGATCATGTTGCTGTACCTGAATCACGCGGTGGAAAAACATCGCCAGCCGGGACAACCGTTGACCGACGATCAGTTGACGGCCGCCATTCGCGAAGGCGCGGTGTTGCGCGTGCGTCCGAAAATGATGACCGTCGCCACCATCATGGCCGGGCTGTTGCCGATCATGTGGGGCGGCGGCACGGGTTCGGAAATCATGCAGCGCATCGCGGCACCAATGGTCGGCGGCATGGTCAGCGCGCCGCTGCTGTCGATGCTGGTGATTCCGGCGCTGTTTTTGTTGCTCCATCGCAATATGGTGGAGAAACACACAAGCTGAAACGATAAAGCCGCCTGTTTTGTCGCCATTATGACGGCATATAAATCAGGCGGCCCGACGACTAGCGATTGCCGATAACCGCTCTCCGGCCCTATAATGAGAGCAGTTATCATAGAAATCTTAGTATATGAAGGAGTTAAGCATGGCTGTAACTAAGCTGGTACTGGTGCGACATGGTGAGAGCCAGTGGAACAACGAAAACCGCTTCACCGGCTGGATGGACGTTGAACTGTCCGAAAAAGGCGTCAACGAAGCCAAACAGGCAGGTAAATTGCTGAAAGAAGAAGGTTTCAGCTTTGATTTTGCCTACACCTCAGTGCTGAAACGTGCCATTCACACCCTGTGGAACGTGCTGGACGAGCTGGATCAGGCCTGGCTGCCGGTGGAAAAATGCTGGAAACTGAACGAGCGTCACTACGGTGCGCTGCAGGGTCTGAACAAAGCGGAAACCGCCGAAAAATACGGTGACGACCAGGTGAAACTGTGGCGTCGCGGCTTCGCGGTCACCCCGCCGGAACTGACCCGTGACGACGAGCGTTTCCCGGGCCACGATCCGCGCTACGCGTCGCTGAGCGACAAAGAGCTGCCGCTGACCGAAAGTCTGGCGCTGACCATCGAACGCGTGGTGCCGTACTGGAACGAAAGCATTCTGCCGCGCCTGAAAAAGGGCGAGCGCGTAATCATCGCCGCTCACGGCAACTCGCTGCGCGCGCTGGTGAAATACCTGGATAACATGAGCGAAGAAGAGATTCTGGAACTGAATATCCCGACTGCGGTTCCGCTGGTCTACGAATTCGACGAAAACTTCAAACCGATCAAACGTTACTATCTGGGCAACGCCGACGAGATCGCTGCCAAGGCAGCGGCGGTAGCCAACCAGGGTAAAGCGAAGTAATTCGTTTTATACACCCAGTGTAAAAAGAAAAAACCCGGTCCAGACCGGGTTTTTTTATGGGTGAACGGGTCAGGCATCAGCCGCGACGCTGACGCACCGCCGCCGCCAGCTGACGCAGCAGGCTGTCGGTATCATCCCAACCGATGCAGGCATCGGTGACGCTCTTGCCGTATACCAGCGGTTCGCCGCTCTCCAGATTCTGGTTGCCTTCCACCAGATGGCTTTCCACCATCACGCCCATGATCGCTCGCTCGCCGCCGCTGAGCTGACGGCACACGTCTTCACATACGTCCATCTGCTTTTTGAACTGCTTGCAGCTGTTGGCGTGGCTGAAGTCGATCATCACCTGCGTCGGCAGACCGGCTTTTTCCAGACCGGCTTTCACCGCCTGCACATGTTCCGCGCTGTAGTTCGGCTCTTTGCCGCCGCGCAGAATGATATGGCAGTCGTGGTTGCCGCTGGTGTTGACGATCGCCGAATGGCCCCACTTGGTCACCGACAGGAAGCAGTGCGGCGCGCGGGCGGCATTGATGGCGTCAATCGCTACCTTGATGGTGCCGTCGGTGCCGTTCTTGAAACCGACCGGACAGGACAGACCGGACGCCAGTTCGCGATGCACCTGAGATTCGGTGGTGCGTGCGCCGATAGCGCCCCAGCTCATCAAATCCGCCACGTATTGCGGCGAGATCATATCCAGGAACTCACCTGCCGCCGGCAAACCGGTATCGTTGATTTCCAGCAACAACTGACGCGCAATGCGCAGACCGTCGTTAATCTGGAAGCTGTTATCCATGTGCGGATCGTTGATCAGCCCTTTCCAGCCCACGGTGGTACGCGGTTTTTCAAAATAGACGCGCATCACCACTTCCAGATCATCGCGCAGTTCGTCACGCAGTTTCAGCAACCGCGCGGCGTACTCTTTGGCCGCTTTCGGGTCATGGATGGAACACGGCCCAATCACCACCAGCAGGCGGTCGTCATTGCCTTTCAGGATCTTGTGAATGGCGCTGCGGGCATTAAATACTGTCTGTGCTGCGCGTTCGGTGGCCGGAAATTTTTCCAGCAGCGCAACGGGGGGGAGCAACTCTTTAATTTCTTTAATTCTCAAATCGTCATTCTGGTAATTCATAATGGGTCCATGTCTCCGCAGCAACAGACGTTCATCCCCTGTCTGCCCGGAGTAAAAAACGAAAAAATAAAAACGTCGTCGTTCATATTGCAGGCTGGCTATTATAAGTCAAGCGGCTAAAAAATGGCGCAATAATACCCACATGTTTTCACTGTTGCAGTCATCGGCTCTGGGAGCGGTTCGGTCATGCTGACCACAGGCATCAACTGGTGGTCCTTCGACCGGGCAGGACGGCGTTATGCCAAATTAATCAACCTGATACAGGATATGCCATGGCTCATTCACACCCGGTCAACCAGGCCGAACATGACAGCATGAAACGCCTGAAACTGGCCTTCGTCATTACCGCCACCTTTATGATCGCCGAAGTGGTCGGCGGACTGCTGTCCGGATCGCTGGCGTTGCTGGCGGATGCCGGCCACATGCTGACCGACGCAGTCGCTTTACTGGTGGCGTTGCTGGCCGTCCGTTTCGCCCAGCGCAAACCGACGGTCCGGCACACATTCGGCTATTTGCGCCTGACTACCCTGGCCGCGTTCGTCAACGCCATAGCTCTGCTGGCGATTACCGGGTTCATCGTCTGGGAGGCCATCCAGCGGTTCTATGCCCCACAGCCGATCGCCAGCACGCCGATGTTGTTGATTGCCGTCGGCGGCCTGATTGCCAATCTGGTGGCGTTGTGGCTGTTACATCGCGGCAGCGGTGAAAAGAATATCAACGTGCGGGCGGCGGCGCTGCATGTCATGGGCGACCTGCTGGGCTCTGTAGGCGCTATCGGCGCCGCGCTGATCATCATGTTTACCGGCTGGACCCCGATTGACCCGATCCTGTCGGTACTGGTATCGGTACTGGTGCTGCGCAGCGCCTGGCGGCTGATGAAAGAGAGCGTGCATGAATTGCTGGAGGGCACGCCGACCCGCATCAATGTCGACCAACTGAAAATAAAGCTGACGGCGGACATCCCGGAAATCCGCGACGTACACCATGTCCACTTATGGCAGGTAGGCGAAAAGCCGTTGATGACGCTGCATGTTCAGGTTATTCCGCCACACGACCACGATGCGTTGTTACAGCGAATCCAACACTATCTGCTGGATCATTATCAAGTTGCCCACACCACGATCCAGATTGAGTATCAGCCGTGCGACGACGACCACTGCGATATCCAGTATCAGGCTGGCGGCCAGCCGCACAGCCATTCGCATTAATCACGCAGGTTCGCGCCGTCCCGTTCGTCAGGACAACGCGAACCGACGTACTTATAGCGCTCGCGCCAGCGGCCGGGAGTGATTATCCCGGGCGCCTTTGATCCACAGCCAGGAGCCGTTAAGGGCGATCAGCGTCAGCACCATATACTGCAACGACATGGCATAGACGCCCTGATAAGCGAAAATCACCACGCTGATGACGTCGATCACCACCCACAGCAGCCAGTTCTCCACATATTTACGGGTCATCAGCAGCATCGCCGCCACCGACAGCACCGTCATGGCCGAATCCCAGAATGGGAAAGCGTCCGGCTGCAATGTCGGCATCGTCACATCCAAACCGACCGCCTGCATCAACATCACCGCAACCCGGGTCAGCAGAGCAAAGAACGGATCGATATAGCGCGACATCAACACAATGGCAATTACGCAACCAGCGCCCCACCACAGCGTTTGCCGGCGCGATAGCCAGCGGACCCGCAATTCCGCCTCCTGCTCGTCGGTGGTGCGGCTCCAGGCGTACCAGCCATACACATTGGCCGCAATAAAGAAAATCTGTAGCAGCAGGCTGGCATACAGCTGTATCTGGAAAAATATCAGCGCAAACAGCGACACATTGACCAGGCCAAATAGGTAATTGGCGGTTTTTTCCAGACTGGCCAGCCAAATGCACACCAGCCCCGATAACGTCCCCAACGCCTCGACCCAGGATAGGTCATACCCGTTGTCCCCTAACGGGATGTGAACCAGAATATTGCTGGTACTAAAAAAATCCATTTCTGCTCCTGAATGACATTAACTATGATCTGAGTTTAGCTGCGAAATCCAGCATCCGATTGAGCGGCACCAGCGCACGCTCACGAACATCGGCATCCACTTCAATGGCATGATAGAGCGTATCCTGCTGCTCCAGCGCCGAGGCAATCGCCTGCAGCCCGTTCATCGCCATCCACGGGCAGTGCGCGCAACTACGGCAGGTCGCCCCTTCCCCCGCGGTAGGCGCCTCCAGCAACACTTTATCCGGGCAGGCTTGCTGCATCTTGTAGAATATACCGCGATCGGTCGCCACAATCAGTTCCCGGTGCGGTAGCTGCTGCGCCGCCTGAATCAACTGGCTGGTCGACCCCACCGCATCCGCCATCGCCACGATGCTTTGAGGCGACTCCGGATGAACCAGCACCGCCGCCTGCGGATACAGCGCTTTCATTCGTTTCAGCGCCTGGGTCTTGAATTCGTCATGCACAATGCAAGCCCCCTGCCAGCACAGCACGTCGGCGCCGGTCTGTTTTTGCACGTAATGCCCGAGGTGTCGATCCGGCGCCCAGATAATCTTCTCCCCCAGACTATCCAGATGTTCGATCAGCTCCACCGCGATGCTGGACGTCACCACCCAGTCAGCCCGCGCTTTAACCGCTGCCGACGTGTTGGCGTACACCACCACGGTGCGATCCGGGTGGCTGTCGCAAAAAGCGCTGAACGCTTCAACCGGGCAGCCCAAATCCAGCGAGCATTCCGCTTCCAGCGTCGGCATCAGCACGGTTTTTTCCGGGCTCAGTATCTTTGCCGTTTCCCCCATAAACCGGACGCCGGCGACGATCAGCGTACTGGCGGAATGAGTGCGGCCAAAACGCGCCATTTCCAGCGAGTCCGCCACACAGCCACCAGTCTCTTCGGCAAGCGACTGAATCTCCGGGTCGGTGTAATAATGCGCCACCAGCACCGCATTACGCTCTTTCAGCAGGCTTTTAATACGGTGACGGAACTGTTGCTTTTCCCCTTCTGATAGCCGCCTGGGCTTTGCGGGAAAAGGGTAATCGATAACAGGTGGTTCAGGAAACTGGCTCATCATGGGATTCCGTGCGGTTGCAGGCGTGAAGACAATGTCATTACCGGGACTTTTGTTTTATACACTAAACAAAATATCGCAATATTGTCATAAAATCTGCTTTTTCTTTAGTTATAAATTTCAGAAATGCCAAATGTGTTTAATTTATTAAAAACGCGATACCGCTGGATACCAGGCGACCTGAATAGGCCGCCCGCGAGACAGTCAGGGAAACAGGCGATGCCAGTAAAGGGAGAAAGGAATAATCAGCACTAACGCCGGCAGGAAGTTAACCACTGCGAAGGTTTTAATCTGAGCGATACGCAACCCGACAGCCATCATCACAATGCCGCCGCAAGCTGCAAAATCCCCCATGGTGATGTCATTCATGAACGGCATGATGAGCCTGGCGGAGAAAAACAACAGCGTCTGCACCAGAAACTGCGGAACGGCAATCGACATCACCGCAACGCCCAACGTAATGGCAAAAATCAGCGCCGTGAAAATGTCGAGCGCCGACTTGATGATTAGCAGCTGATAGTCGCCGGTTAGCCCTTCGGTCATCGCGCCAACCACACCGGTGCCGCTGGCGCAGAACAACACAATCAGCGCGGTAAAGTTCTGGGTATACACATCCTGCGGTAATTTGTGTTCCGGCGGCGGCACAACCCGACTCAGCAAGCGTTCAATCAGTATCGCCCCTTTCTGAACGCCGGCTTCAAGGCGCAGCAACTCGCCGATCCCTACCCCCAAAATAATCGCCAGCGCAACCGCAGGAAGCTGGTGAACTTTTACCACCAGCGTTATCCCCATTGCGATCGACACCATCGCAAACGCCGGTGGTAAACCATCACGCATACGCTGGGGAATAAAACGGTGCAACGCCACGCCCAATGCGCCGCCAATCAGAATGGCTGCGCCATTGATAACCGGACCAATCATCATCAATATCTCTTAGGCTCACCCTTCGACTTGCCAGATTACGAAGGAATATCGCCATCAGTCAAAAAAGAAGCCCTTACTATACGCCAAATGCGATGGCGTGATTAAACCGGCCTAAAGCAAAAAGAGATATAACAAAACCCACATGAGGAGATGATGCACGGTTGTCTCGCTTCGCTCGACTCGAACCTGAACGCAGCTTCTCACCTGCACGACAGTGCGATATTTAAAATAATGGTGAGCGAATTAAAGAGGAGTGATTTATTTAGCAG
>NZ_CM001984.1:1263826-1385653 GCF_000406305.1 Dickeya sp. MK7 | reverse complement strand
CGATACGCTGTTGTCTCGCTTCGCTCGACTCGAACCTGAACGCAGCTTCTCACCTGCACGACTGTGCGATATTGAAATAATGGTGAGCGAATTAAATGGGGAGTGATTTATTTAGCGGTGGTGGGTCGTGCAGGATTCGAACCTGCGACCAATTGATTAAAAGTCAACTGCTCTACCGACTGAGCTAACGACCCGCTACGGGATATGCTACGACAGAGATTCTTTGTTTTGGTGGGTCGTGCAGGATTCGAACCTGCGACCAATTGATTAAAAGTCAACTGCTCTACCGACTGAGCTAACGACCCAAAACACCTTGCTGCTTTCAGCGATTCAGCATCGCCCTAGCAACGGCGGCATATATTACTAATATAATTTTTCTGTGCAACCTATTTTCCGAAAAAAAATTCAATTGCTTATCCCTTGAACGTTCTGGCGCAAAAACCACGCATATCGCGCAATTTTTGCACCAGAAAGGGAATTACAAATCGGCTAAACGCTTCTGAGCTTGCTTGGCGCCATCGGTATTCGGGTAGTTTTTTACCACCTGCTGGTAGACTGCCTTGGCTTTATCAGTCTGCCCTTTTTCCTGCATGATGACGCCAACCTTGAACATAGCTTCCGAAGCTTTAGGAGATTTAGGGTAACTTTTGACAACATTAGCAAAGTAATACGCCGCGTCGTCTTTTTTACCCTTATTGTAGAACAATTGCCCTAACCAGTAGTTGGCATTCGGCTGGTAGGTTGAATCAGGGTATTTCTTGACGAAATTTTGAAACGCCACGATAGCCTGATCATACTGCTTTTTTTCCAATACTAACGACGCCGCCGTATTGTAATCGGTGTTAGCATCGCCAGTCATGGCCGGTGCCGCTGCCGAATCAGCGCTGGGGCTATTCGCCGCGCCAGTATTACTGGTTGCCGCCGGCGCAGACGCCGCCGCGTTGCCCGCTCCTGCTGCCGATGACGCGGCAGAAGAAGACTGGCCGCCGCTTTGAGAACCCAGGCTGTCAATCTGCTGATAGATCTGTTTCTGACGCTCAACGACCTGATTCAACTGATATTGGTTTTCCTGGATCTGGCCGCGCAAGCCATCGATATCGCGCTGAGTGTCGGCGAGTTGTTGCTGAAGTTGGGTTAATAACTGACTGTGAGCGTTAGAGATACGCTCAAGCTGAGTGACTCGATCTTCTACCGAGCCAGAGCCGACATTACTGATTGGCGCCTGGGCAGTAGCGGCCCAGGGGGCCGCTACGCCAACCAGTAACGACAGACTCAACACGTGATGTCTGAAGTTACTGCTCATGCGATTCTCTTAGTATACCAGAACGGCACGACGGTTCTTGGACCATGCTGCTTCGTCATGACCCAGAACGGCAGGTTTCTCTTTACCGTAAGAAACCACGGAGATCTGATCGGCAGACACGCCTTTACCCTGCAGGTACATCTGCACAGCGTTGGCACGACGTTCGCCCAGCGCGATGTTGTATTCCGGCGTACCGCGTTCGTCCGCATGACCTTCAACAGTCACTTTGTAGGACGGGTTGCTGCGCAGGAAAGCAGCGTGTGCATCCAGCATCTGAGCGAAATCAGGACGAATGTCGTATTTGTCCAGATCGAAGTAAACGATGTTGTTGCGCTGTAGTTCCTGCATCTGCAGACGAGCCTGCTCAGCAGAAGACATGTTGCCGCCATTTTCCATGCCAGCGCCGCCGTTCAGGGAAGACTGGTCGTTATTAGCGTGTTTGTTGGAGCTACATGCGGCAACAGCCAGCACCGGCAGAGCCAACATCAGGCCTTTCAGCACTTTATTGAATTGCATTTCTATGTCCTTTAAATAGGTTATTGTACATATTTTGATTACATATACGGCGACCAGGCAGGGAATCTCACCTGACCATCGGTTGCCGGAAGACGCGCTTTAAAACGCCCGTCGGTCGAAACCAGTTGCAGCACGGAACCCAGCCCTTGTTTGGAACTGTAGATTACCATGGTGCCATTGGGTGCGATACTCGGCGTTTCATCCAGGAACGTGTCCGTTAATACTTGAACGCCACCCGTTACCAGATCCTGTTTGGCGACATGCTGAGCGCCGCCGTTGGAGCTGACCATCACCAGGAATTTACCATCGCTACTGATTTCAGCATCCTGATTCTGAGCGCCTTCCCAGGTCAGACGTTGGGGAGCGCCGCCGTTAACACCGATTTTATAAATCTGCGGACGACCAGCCTGGTCAGAAGTATAGGCCAGCGTCTGGCTGTCAGGGAACCAGGTCGGCTCAGTGTTATTGCTGCGACCGTCGGTCACCTGAGAAATCTGACCAGAGCCCAGATTCATCACATACAGATTCAGGCTACCGCTCTTGGAGAGCGCAAACGCCAGTTTGGAGCCGTCCGGAGAGAATGCCGGCGCACCGTTATGACGCGGGAAAGAAGCGACTTGTTTGATATCGCCATTAGCCAGCGTCTGAACAACCAGCGCGGAGCGGCCGCTTTCAAACGTCACATACGCCAGTTTGCTGCCATCCGCCGACCAGGAAGGAGACATCAGCGGTTCCGGAGAACGGTGTACCACGAACTGGTTGTAACCGTCGTAGTCCGCTACACGCAATTCGTACGGATACTGCCCGCCATTGGTCTGCACCACATAGGCGATACGGGTACGGAAAGCGCCCTTGATGCCGGTCAGTTTTTCAAACACTTCATCACTGGCGGTGTGAGCGGCATAACGCAGCCACTGTTTGGTCACTTTGAACTGGTTCTGGGCCAGTACGCTGCCGGCACTGCCGGAGGTATCCACCAGTTGATAGGACACCAGGTAGCCATCCGCAGTCGGTTGAACCTGGCCGACAATTACCGCATCGATCCCCAGAGCAGTCCAGGCGGCCGGAGTCACTTCAGCGGCACTACCTGGCTGCTGAGGCATACGGCTCGGATCGATCGGATTAAACTTGCCGCTATTGCGCAAATCCGCGGCGACAATACTGCCGATTTCTTCAGGAACAGCGCCGCCCGCCGATTTGAACGGAACCACACCGATTGGGCGCGCAGAGTCGACCCCCTGGGTAATTTCAATACGGACTTCTGCATGCAACACAGCCGTCCACAGCATCAGAAAACTCAATGCAATTTTTAATGCCTGCTTCATCTCATCTCCCTTATCCCGGCTCCAGAGCCTACGATAACCTGGCAGCGTTTTAACAAACCCATATCAACAAACACGATGTGCACGGCGACCAGATATAGTCATAGTCTTAAACTCCGCCAACTGGCAACCGGGTCACTGCGGTTTAAAGTCTATCGGTGCGTTCTTGAAAGCTTCATATACATCAGAGCTGGGCGGCTTCGGTATCCGCGCCTGTTTGGCAGCAGCAATCGCCGCCTGACACAACGCCGGATCGCCCCCCTCGCTCTTCACATCAACCAGCAGGCCATCCGGCGCCAGTCTGATACGTAACGTACAGGTGCGCCCCTTGTAGGACTCCCAGTCATAAAATTTGCTCTGAATCGCGGTGCGAACCTGGCTGCCGTAGCTGTCCAGCGCAGCGCCGGATGCCCCGCTCTTCTTGTTATTGCCTACCCCGGCCGGCGCTCCGCCGCCAGCGGCACTGCCGCCGCCTTTCGGCGCGTTCTTCGATGAAGCCAGCCCGCCGAGCAGATCATCAACCTCACCGGCCTGTTTGGCCGCCTTTTTCTTGTCGTCAGCTGCTTTCTTGGCCGCGGCGGCCGCCTCAGCTTTCTTAGCAGCATCGGCTGCCGCCTTTTCCTTGGCGGCTTCTGCCGCGGCGGCCTTGGCCTCTTCCTCGGCTTTCTGCTTAGCATCAGCAGCCGCCTTGGCTTTGGCTTCCTCTTCCGCTTTTTTCTTTGCTTCTGCCGCGGCGGCAGCTTTGGCTTTAGCCTCTTCTTCCGCCTTTTTCTTCGCGTCGGCAGCAGCCTGCTTTTTCACTTCTTCCTCAGCACGCTTCTTCGCCTCGGCTGCGGCTTTAGCTTGCTGCTCGGCCTCCGCTTTGGCTTTAGCGGCGGCGGCTTCCGCCTGTTTCTGCTGTTCTTTCGCTTTCTGGGCGGCTTCTTCCGCCTGTTTACGTTGTTCTGCCTGTTCCTGCGCCTGCTGTTTCGCCTCTTCCTGCGCCTGCAGACGCTCTTTTTCCAGTTCTTTCAGCCGTTGCTGTTCAGCCGCCTGTTTCGCCTGCAGTTCTTCTGCCTGCTGTTCCGCCTGCTTCTTACGCAGCTGTTCGGCGCGGCGGGCATCGTTCTGTTGTTGTTGTTGCCGGTTGTACTGATCGACCACCGCGCTGGGATCGACCATCACCGCGTCGATGGATGACCCGCCGCCACCGCCGCTGGCGTCATCCATCTTCTGGTTCAGCGAACTCAGAATCAGCAACGTAATCAGAATAACGTGCAAAACGACCGAGATAATGACGGCACGCTTTAGCTTATCGTTTCGTTCGTTTGCCTTTAACACAAGGGGTTCCCAAAAACAGTTTTGCCAGACAAATGACTACTCATCGTGTAAAAACGTCATCGTGCACAAACGCCATTATCCACAGACTTCATCATTCACGGACTCGCCGGTCAAATCGGCTGTGTCATCAACCCGACAGATTTGACACCCGCCTGATGCAACAAATTCAGCGCCTTGATGATCTCATCATAAGGAACATCCTTGGCACCCCCGATCAAAAAGACCGTTTTCGGGTTCGCGGTCAGGCGGGACTGGGCTTCAGCCACCACCTGCTCCGCAGGCAGTTGATTCATACGATTATGATCAACCACCAGACTGTATTGCCCTACACCGGATACCTCGACAATCACTGGCGGATTATCGTTGCTGGATACGGTTTTGGATTCGGTTGCATCCGGCAGATCCACTTCCACGCTCTGGGTAATGATCGGTGCGGTCGCCATGAAGATCAGCAGCAGCACCAGCAACACGTCCAGCAGGGGAACAATATTAATCTCGGATTTCAGCGACCGGCGGCCGCCACGCGCACGAGCCATATCACCTCCCGATTAACGGTTGCCTTCGCTGGAGAAAGCCTGACGATGCAGGATAGCAATGAACTCTTCCATGAAGTTATCGTAATTCTGCTCAAGCTTGTTGACGCGCTGGTTCAGGCGGTTATAGGCCATGACCGCCGGAATCGCGGCGAACAGACCGATGGCGGTAGCGATCAACGCTTCCGCGATACCGGGCGCAACCATCTGCAACGTCGCCTGCTTCACTGCGCCGAGCGCGATAAATGCGTGCATAATCCCCCATACGGTACCAAAAAGACCGATATAAGGGCTGATGGAGCCGACGGTGCCGAGGAAAGGAATGTGGGTTTCCAATGTTTCCAGCTCGCGGTTCATGGAAATGCGCATGGCGCGAGACGCGCCTTCCACCACCGCTTCAGGCGCATGGCTGTTGGCGCGGTGCAAACGGGCGAACTCTTTGAAGCCCGCATAGAAGATTTGTTCGGTTCCGCCCAGGCTTTCGCGGCGAGTCTGGCTTTCCTGATACAAACGGGACAGTTCAATCCCCGACCAGAACTTGTCTTCAAACGCTTCGGCGTCACGCGTCGCAGAATTCAGAATACGGGTACGCTGAATGATAATCGCCCAGGAAGCGATGGAAAAACCGATTAAAATTAACATGATAAGTTTAACCAGAAGGCTAGCCTTCAGGAACAAATCAAGAATATTCATGTCAGTCACTGCTTAAACTCCGCGACAATAGACTTAGGAAGCGCAATTGGCTTCATTTGAAATGGATCGATGCATGCGACTAAAACCTCGGCATGGCTTAGCAGGGTGCCATGTGAGTCAAGGATTCGCTGTGCGAATGTCAGGGAAGCGCCGCGTATCACAACGATTTCGCTCTGCACTTCCAGTAAGTCGTCAAGACGCGCCGGGGCAAGATACTCAACCGTCATTTTACGAACAGCAAAGGCAACATGTTCATTCATGAGTACGCGCTGATGAAAATCGTGTGCGCGCAACATTTCGGTTCTGGCCCGTTCATAGAAGGCCACATAACGCGCGTGATAAACCACACCACCTGCATCTGTATCTTCATAGTAGACGCGCACTGGCCAGCGGAACACTTTATTACTCACTCTACATCCCGGTAATGCGATAAACCCCGCTACTATACGCAAGAGGGATAAGGTTTGGAATGGGTTCTATGTACAGGAAGGTAAATAATTATGGGTTGCGGACAACCCATAACCAAAAGGAATGAGAGGCTATTTTACAGGAAGTAGTAATACAATCCTGCGGCCAGGATCACAAAGGCCGGAAGGGGGGAAAAGAAAGCGCGCCAGCGCATCCGCTGAGGACGAAAACCCACGCCGTGAACGACGCCGGTACAGACCGCCCAAATCAGCGCTATCCCCTGCCAGACCGCCAGCGAGCTGGTGCGTGCGGCAAAACGCGCCGGCTCCCAGAATACGCAGCCGGCCAGCAGTAGCGCCATAATCAGGGAAAGGGCCCGTAACGGGCCCTTATCCATACAGCGGTACAGACGATCAATGAAAGCAATCATTGCGGTTTATCTTGATTCGTCTTGGTTGCTTCGCTCTGTTCCAGTGCCAGAGCGGTAATCACGCCTAGCGAACAAGCAAGAAGCGTTCCCAATATCCAGGCAAAATACCACATAAGTCAGGCTCCTTACTTAGTACAACGAATGAGAGTTCTGCTCAACATGCTCTTTGGTGATGCGTCCGAACATCTTGTAGTAACACCAGATGGTGTAGGACAGCACGATGGGAACGAAAATAATCGCTACCACGGTCATCACTCTGAGCGTAAGCAGGCTGGATGTGGCATCCCACATAGTCAGGCTGACATTCGGTACCGTCACCGACGGCATAATGAACGGGAACATGGCGATCCCGGCGGTCAAAATCACACAGGCGATACTGAGCGAAGAGAACAGGAACGCCATCGCGCCTTTCTCCGCACGGGCCATGACAGCAGTCATCAACGGCAGCGCTACGCCCAGCAGCGGGATAGCCCACAGGACCGGGTGCTGATTGAAGTTGACCAGCCAGGCGCCGGCCTGACGCGCTACTTCTTTATGCAGCGGGTTAGATTCACCAGCGGTATTGATGACCGAGGTCACCGCATAGCCATCGATGCCATAAACCACCCAGACCCCGGCCAGAGCAAAGGTTACTGTCAGCGCCAGCGAAGAAAACTGAGCAACCTTTTTAGCGCGGAAGTGCAGATCGCCAGAGGTACGCATCACCAGATAGGTAGCGCCCTGAGCCACGATCATGCTCAGGCTGACAACGCCCGCCAGCAACCCGAACGGATTGAGCAACTGGAAGAAATTGCCGGTGTAGTACAGGCGCAGATACTCATCCACATGGAACGGCACGCCCTGCAGCAGGTTGCCGAATGCCACCCCGATGACCACCGGCGGTACGAAACTACCGATGAAAATGCCCCAGTCCCACATGTTACGCCAACGCGGATCTTCGATTTTCGACCGGTAGTCAAAGCCGACCGGACGGAAATACAGAGACGCCAGCACCAGAATCATGGCGATGTAGAAACCGGAAAACGCGGCGGCGTAAACCATCGGCCAAGCAGCGAACAGTGCGCCGCCCGCCGTGATCAACCAAACCTGGTTACCGTCCCAGTGCGGCGCGATGCTGTTAATCATCACACGGCGCTCTACATCGTTGCGACCCATCAGGCGAACCAGAACACCTACGCCCATGTCGAAACCATCGGTGACCGCAAAACCGATCAGCAGCACACCAATCAGCAGCCACCAGACAAAACGCAATACTTCATAATCAAACATAGTGGACTCCTGTTACCGTGCTTCCTGAGCCGCGATCGGCTGTTCGAAGTGATAGGCCCCCGTTTTCAGGCTGCTTGGACCCAGACGTGCGTACTTGAACATCAGGTACATTTCAGCCACCAGGAACAGCGTGTAAAGACCACAAATCAGTCCCATGGAGAACAGGATGTCTCCCGCGGTGAGCGAGGAGTTGGCGACAGCTGTCGGCAACACTTCACCAATCGCCCACGGCTGACGGCCGTATTCAGCCACAAACCAGCCGGCTTCAACGGCAATCCACGGTAACGGGATGCCGTACAGCGCGATACGATGCAGCCAGCGTTTTTGACCAATCTTGTTGCGCAGCACCGTCCAGAAAGACAGACCGATGATCAACAACATCAGCACGCCACAGGCCACCATGATGCGGAAGGAGAAGTACAACGGCGCCACACGCGGGATAGAATCCTTGACCGCCTGTTTGATCTGCGCATCGCTGGCATCAGCCACATTGGTGGTATAGCGCTTGAGCAGCAGGCCATAACCGAGATCCTGCTTGTTCTTGACGAATTCATCACGAACCGCCGGATCGGTGTTGCCGGAACGCAGTTGCTGCAACAGGTGATAAGCTTTCATCCCGTTACGAACGCGCACTTCATGCTGTTCCATCAACTCTTTCAGGCCGGTAACGGTCTTGTCGGTAGAACGGGTGGCGATCAGGCCCAACATATAGGGAATCTGAATCGCGTACTTATTCTCCATCGTCTCCTGATTCGGAATACCGAACAGAGTGAACGCCGCCGGCGCTGGCTGGGTTTCCCATTCAGCTTCGATGGCCGCCAGCTTGGTTTTCTGCACGTCGCCCATTTCATAACCGGACTCATCGCCCAGCACGATAACAGACAGCACCGCCGCCATACCGAAACTGGCCGCGATCGCAAAGGAGCGTTTGGCGAAAGCGACATCGCGCCCTTTCAGCAGGTAGTAAGAGCTGATGCCCAGAATGAACATCGCGCCGGTACAGTAACCCGCGGCGACAGTGTGAACGAATTTCACCTGTGCAACCGGGTTCAGCACCAGATCGGCAAAGCTCACCATCTCCATGCGCATGGTTTCGAAGTTGAAATCCGACGCGACCGGGTTCTGCATCCAGCCGTTAGCCACCAGGATCCACAGCGCAGACAGGTTGGAACCCAATGCCACCAGCCAGGTTACCGCCATGTGCTGCACTTTGCCCAGGCGATCCCAGCCAAAGAAGAACAACCCGACGAAAGTGGATTCCAGGAAGAACGCCATCAATCCTTCGATTGCCAGAGGTGCACCGAAGATATCGCCGACATAGTGAGAGTAATATGACCAGTTAGTACCGAACTGGAATTCCATGGTCAGACCGGTGGAAACGCCGAGAGCAAAGTTGATTGCAAACAACTTGCCCCAGAACTTGGTCATATCTTTGTAGATTTGTTTGCCGGACAGGACATACACGGTTTCCATGATCGCCAGCAAAAACGCCATCCCCAGCGTTAAAGGCACGAACAGGAAATGATACATCGCAGTCAAGGCAAACTGTAAACGTGACAGTTCGACTACATCAAACATCTTAACTCCTTGCTCCTCGCAGGAGGGTCTTTAGCTCGCTGTACGGACAAGCCACTAAATACCCGGCAGTTAGTAACCTAAAGAACACAACAATTGCTTTAGCACAGGCCTCAATATGCGCTACCACGTCACCACGGCGCATTTGAAAAGTAAGCCAAAGAGAAATTACAGAATTACAAATAGCATACTCGGATAAGAGTATCGGTATATTACGCCTCTACAACCCTACAATAAATAGGTTTTTACGTGATGCGGATTGAGTTTTTTGATTCTACGCCAACCTCTGCACCGCATACCGCCAAAGACACAATTGACCTGACGCAATTTAATCTTATTTTCAAATGGATATCCAGCCTGGATTTTTGATCTAAAACAAATATCCACCCCAATGTTAATAAAATGCGTCTTTTATTTTACATTTCATCGAATGTTAATCCAATGTAATTGGGCGGTTTCCGATGCGTGTCGTTAATAATATATTTCTTATTTTAATTAGAAATAGCGCGAGTTGATCTCAAATATAGAATTTTTTAATTTATGCGCTTATTGTTACTTCATTGTTGCCAGATTGATTAAATATTTTTCTTTCAGGCTATATTTTTGCGACAAGCTTCAAATATAAAAAAGGCCACCCGAGGTGGCCAAACATGTCGAACTTTGAAAATATTACACACTACTTTTCCGGTATGCTGAGCCTGCGGCTTAACGCCCCAGCACGGCTTTTACCGCATCGCCGATATCAGCCAGGCTGCGTACGGTCTTGACGCCCGCCGCTTCCAGCGCAGCGAATTTGTCATCCGCCGTACCTTTGCCGCCCGCGATAATCGCGCCGGCATGGCCCATGCGCTTGCCTTTCGGCGCCGTAACCCCAGCGATGTAACCCACTACCGGTTTGGTAACGTGCTCTTTGATGTAAGCTGCCGCTTCTTCTTCCGCGGTGCCGCCGATTTCACCGATCATCACGATGGCTTCGGTTTGCGGATCCTGCTCGAACAACTTGAGAATATCGATAAAGTTGGAGCCCGGAATCGGGTCGCCGCCGATACCTACGCAGGTCGACTGACCCAGACCGGTATCAGTAGTCTGCTTCACCGCTTCATAGGTCAGCGTACCGGAACGGGACACGATGCCTACCTTGCCAGGCAGATGAATGTGGCCCGGCATGATGCCGATCTTGCAGGCGCCTGGCGTAATGACCCCCGGACAGTTCGGACCGATCATCCGAACGCCGCTCTGCTCCAGCTTCACTTTCACCGTCAGCATATCCAGCGTCGGGATACCTTCAGTGATACAGATGATCAACTGGATGCCGGCATCAATGGCTTCCAGAATGGAGTCCTTGCAGAACGGTGCCGGGACATAGATGACCGACGCTGTCGCGCCAGTGGCTTCTACCGCTTCGCGCACGGTATTAAATACCGGCAGACCCAGATGCTCGGTGCCGCCCTTGCCTGGCGTCACGCCCCCAACCATCTGCGTACCGTAAGCAATCGCCTGCTCTGAATGGAACGACCCCTGACTGCCGGTAAAACCCTGACAGATGACTTTGGTGTTTTTATCGATCAGAATGGACATTATTTACCCTCCACTGCAGCAACCACTTGCTGAGCCGCATCCGTCAGGCTGGTCGCAGCAATGATATTCAGACCACTATCCGCCAGTTTTTGCGCTCCCAGTTCGGCATTGTTGCCTTCCAGACGCACCACCACCGGAACGTTCACACCCACTTCGGCTACCGCGCCGATAATACCGTCGGCAATCAGGTCGCAACGCACGATACCGCCGAAAATATTCACCAGTACCGCTTTCACCTTGTCGTCGGACAGGATGATCTTGAAGGCTTCAGTAACACGCTCTTTGGTAGCGCCGCCGCCCACATCAAGGAAGTTGGCCGGTGAACCGCCGTGCAGTTTCACGATGTCCATGGTTCCCATAGCCAGACCGGCGCCGTTTACCATGCAGCCGATATTGCCATCCAGCGCCACATAGTTCAGTTCCCACTGAGCGGCATGCGCTTCACGCGCGTCTTCCTGAGAGTGGTCGCGCATTTCGCGCAGTTCCGGCTGACGGAACAAGGCATTGCCGTCGGCGCCCAGCTTGCCGTCCAGACAGATCAGATCGCCCTGTTTGGTGATCACCAGCGGGTTGATTTCCACCAGCGCCAAATCACGCTCCAGGAACAGGGTCGCCAGTCCCATGAAAATTTTGGTGAACTGCGCCACCTGCTTGCCGCTGAGGCCCAGCTTGAACGCCAGCTCGCGTCCCTGATACGGCTGCGGGCCGGTTAACGGATCCAGCGCGACTTTATGGATCAGGTGCGGCGTTTCTTCCGCAACTTTCTCAATCTCAACCCCACCCTCGGTGGATGCCATGAACACCACACGACGAGTGCCGCGGTCGACGACCGCACCCAGGTAAAGTTCTTTATCAATGTCCGTCGCGCCTTCCACCAGAATTTGGTGAACCGGCTGGCCGTTGGCGTCAGTCTGGTAGGTCACCAGACGCTTGCCCAACCAATTTTCGGCAAAGGCGCGAATCTCTTCTTTGCTGTTCACCAACTTCACGCCGCCGGCCTTGCCGCGACCGCCGGCATGTACCTGACACTTCACGACCCACGGACCTGCGCCAATCTTGGATGCCGCTTCTTCCGCTTCACGCGGTGTTGTGCAGGCGTAACCGGTAGGCGCCGGTAAACCATACCGCGCAAAGAGCTGTTTTGCCTGATACTCATGTAAATTCATGATGTTCTATCCATTTAAGTTTGAAGATAAGTCCAAAGACTCTCTGTCGTGGATAACGCCGCCGCGCGTTCGCAACGGCCTGCATAGCACATAATAAAGGCGGCAGGGCGCAGGCCGGCCGCCTTTCACTGCAACGCGTTAGACATCCAGCAGCAAGCGGGCCGGGTCTTCCAGCATCTCTTTAACGGTAACCAGGAAACCGACCGATTCACGGCCGTCGACCAGACGATGATCGTAGGACAATGCCAGGTACATCATCGGCAGAATCACCACCTGACCATCCACCGCCATCGGGCGATCCTTGATGGCGTGCATCCCCAGAATCGCGCTCTGCGGCGGGTTGATGATCGGGGTCGACATCAGGGAACCGAACACGCCGCCGTTGGTGATGGTGAAGTTACCGCCGGTCAGCTCTTCGACGGTCAGTTTGCCGTCACGGCCTTTCACCGCCAGTTCTTTGATTTTCTTCTCGATCTCGGCCATACCCAACAGATCGACATCTTTCAGCACCGGCGTCACCAGACCGCGCGGGGTCGACACCGCGATGCTGACGTCAAAGTAGTTGTGGTAAACCACATCTTCGCCATCAATGGACGCATTCACTTCCGGGAAACGCTTCAGGGCTTCCACAACGGCCTTGATATAGAAGGACATGAAGCCCAGGCGAATGCCGTGACGTTTCTCGAACGCCTCGCCATACTGCTTGCGCAGATCCATGATTGGCTTCATGTTGATTTCGTTGAACGTGGTCAGCATGGCGGTGCTGTTTTTGGCTTCCAGCAGACGCTCGGCCACACGCTTACGCAGACGGGTCATGGGAACGCGTTTCTCGCTACGGTTGCCCAGAGCCGGTGCAGATGAAACCGGCGCTGCGGCAGGCGCATCCGCCTTTTTGCCAGCCGGTTTCTGAGCAGCCAGGTGTTTTTCCACGTCTTCACGAGTGATACGGCCGCCGACACCGCTGCCCTTGATGGCAGCCGCGTCCAGATCGTGCTCGGCAATCAGACGACGGATAGCCGGACTCAGGGCATCGTTATTCTCATCTTCCAGCCCGGCTGTATGACGCTGTGCGGGCGTCGATTCTTTGCTCTGCGCTTTTTCGCTGGTTTCCTTGCCAGAGTTGTCGCCGGGACGCAAACGCCCCAGGACCTGACGGGACGTCACGGTGGCGCCTTCCGCTTCCAGCACCACTTCCAGCACGCCGGCTTCAATCGCAGGAACTTCCAGCACGACTTTATCGGTTTCAATTTCAACCAGCACTTCATCACGCTGGACGCTGTCGCCCGGTTTCTTGTGCCAGGTAGCCACAGTCGCATCGGCTACCGATTCAGGCAGGTCAGGGACAAGAATATCTACGCTACTCATTATCTATCCTTATTCATTTAATTAACGTTCAGCGCGTCATCAACCAGAGCTTGTTGTTGTTTCTGGTGTACGGACATATAGCCGACGGCGGGTGAAGCAGAGGCCGGACGACCGGCATACCGCAACGAGGCGCCAAAAGGAATCACCTCACGGAAGTGGTGCTGGCTGCAGTACCACGCGCCCTGGTTCAGCGGCTCTTCCTGGCACCAGACAAAATCATGTACGTGAGCGAACGGCTCCAGCGCGGCCTGCACGGCCTGATGCGGGAACGGGTACAGCTGTTCGATACGCACTATCGCCACATCTTTCTGTTCATTCTTGCGACGTTGTTCCAGTAAATCATAGTAGACCTTGCCGGAACACAGCACGACGCGCTTCACCGCTTTCGGATCAAGCTCGTCAATTTCCCCAATCGCCGGCTGGAACTGGCCGCTTGCCAGTTCATCCAGCGTGGAAGTAGCCAGCGGATGACGCAGCAGCGATTTCGGCGACATCACCACCAGCGGGCGACGCATGCCACGCAACGCCTGACGGCGCAACATGTGGTACACCTGCGCCGGCGTGGACGGAATGCACACCTGCATGTTCTGCTCGGCGCACAGTTGCAGATAACGCTCCAGACGCGCGGAGGAGTGCTCCGGTCCCTGACCTTCATAGCCGTGCGGCAGCAGCATCACCAGACCGCACATACGGCCCCACTTCTGCTCGCCGGAACTGATGAACTGGTCAATCACTACCTGCGCGCCGTTGGCGAAGTCGCCGAACTGGGCTTCCCAGATAGTCAGCGTGCGTGGTTCGGCGGTGGCATAACCGTATTCGAACGCCAGCACCGCCTCTTCAGACAGCACCGAATCCCAGACATTGAACACACCTTGCGCGTTATGCACATGCGCCAGCGGCGTGTAAGTGGAACCGCCTTTCTGGTTATGCACCACCGCATGACGATGGAAGAAGGTGCCGCGCCCGGCGTCTTCACCGGACAGACGTACCGGGATGCCCTCATCCACCAGCGTGGCGTAAGCCAGCGTTTCCGCTCCGCCCCAGTCGAACAGTTTTTCACCCGCCGCCATCTCGGCGCGGTCGTTATAAATCTTGGCGACGCGCGGCTGCATTTCTAGCGCTTCCGGCACTTCACTGATCCGGTGCGCCAGCTCCTGCAGGCGTTTGGTTTCAACCTTGTGCGGATAAGGCTCATCCCACTCATGGTTGAGATAAGACATCCAGGTGAAGGAGTGCATATCCATCGGGCGCCACTCGTCTACCACGCATTCGCCGGCATCCAGCGCGTCGCGGTAAAGATTGACCAGCTCGGTGGCGTCTTCCAGCGTCGCCATCTGCTGTTGCTCCAGACGGTCAGCGTAGATTTTACGCGGCGTCGGGTGTTTCTTGATCTTCTGGTACATCACCGGCTGGGTAGCACTCGGCTCATCGGCTTCGTTATGACCGTGACGGCGGTAGCACACCAGATCGATGAATACATCACGCTGGAAGGTGTTGCGGAAATCCAGCGCCAGACGGGTGACGAACGCCACCGCTTCCGGGTCGTCGGCGTTGACGTGGAAAATCGGCGCCTGCACCATCTTGCCGATGTCGGTACAGTATTCGGTGGAACGAGCATCACGCGGATTCGACGTGGTGAAACCGATCTGGTTGTTGATGACGATACGGATAGTACCGCCTACTTCGTAACCCCGAGCCTTAGACATGTTCAGGGTTTCCTGCACCACGCCCTGACCGGCAATCGCGGCGTCGCCGTGAATGGTGATCGGCAACACCAGAGAGCTGCTGGGGTTGTCCAGACGATCGATACGCGCGCGTACCGATCCAATCACCACCGGGCTGACAATTTCCAGATGCGACGGGTTGAACGCCAGCGCCAGATGCACTTTGCCGCCTTCGGTTTCCATATCAGACGAGAAACCCTGATGGTATTTCACGTCGCCGGTACCGAGGTGATCTTTGTGCTTGCCGGAGAACTCATCGAACAGATCCTGGGGTTTTTTACCCATCACGTTCACCAGCACGTTGAGACGCCCACGGTGGGCCATCCCCATCACCACTTCGCGCGTACCGTTTTTACCCGCGTGACGGATGATTTCCTTCAGCATCGGGATCAGCGCATCGCCCCCTTCGAGCGAGAAGCGCTTGGCACCTGGGAACTTGGCGCCCAGATAGCGCTCCAGCCCTTCGGCGGCGGTCAACTCTTTCAGAAAACGCTTTCTTTCTTCGACGGTAAAACTCGCCAGCCCCACTACCGACTCGATGCGCTGCTGAATCCAGCGTTTTTCTTCGGTATTGGTGATGTGCATGTATTCTGCGCCAATCGGGCCGCAGTAGGTCTGCTTGAGCGCCGCGTACAGCTCGCCAAGCTGCATGGTTTCCTTGCCGATGGCGAACGAGCCGACATTGAAGCTCTCTTTCAGGTCGTCGTCAGTCAGGTTGTGATAGGCAAGATCCAGATCCGGTACGTGTTCCTGTTTCCATAAACCCAGCGGATCAAGATTGGCATGCTGATGACCACGGAAACGAAAAGCGTTAATCAGCTGCAATACCTTAACCTGCTTGGCATCGTTGTCAGGATCGGTAATGGAAGAGGTATAACGCGAAGCGTCTTTCGCCAGGCGGCGGAAATAGTCGCGGGTTTTGGAGTGAAGTTGATCCGGTTTAACCCCAGTGGTGGGAAGTTGTTGAAAAATCGAACGCCAGCTGTGATCGATAGAATCCGGGTCAGTTAAAAAATCTTCATAGAGCTGCTCTATGTAGGACTGGTTCGCGCCCGCCAGATAGGAGGAATCCAGCCAGGCCTTCATTGCGCCGTTCTGCATTGTGATCCCTTAAGCTAATAAGCTTCAGTTTTCGCCGTGGTTAACATGTCTTATGTTGCCGTTATAAAACGGGTTGCCGTAAAAACGGTTCACTTGCTGTGCCTGGTTACACACGCTGCGGATATTCCTATCCTGAAGGAACCTTTAAAAAACGGTTCTGGCGCATAAGCCGGTTTTTAAAGGTTTCCTGTGACTCCCCCGCCTTACTGCGGGGGAACCGGTTTGTTACATGCGTCTGAAACTCAGGCGCTACGCTGCAACAGCATCGACTTGATATGGCCGATGGCGCGCGTTGGGTTCAATCCTTTCGGGCAAACGCTGACGCAATTCATGATGCTGTGACAGCGGAATACGCTGAAAGCGTCATTCAGGTCGTCCAGACGCGCTTTGGTTTCCGTATCGCGGCTATCGATCAGGAAACGATACGCGGCCAGCAGACCGGCAGGCCCGATAAACTTATCCGGGTTCCACCAGAACGACGGGCAGGACGTGGAGCAGCAAGCGCACATGATGCACTCGTACAGTCCATCCAGTTTTTCCCGCTGTTCCGGCGATTGCAAATGCTCGCGCGCCGGCGGATTTTTCCCATTATTCAACAGGTAAGGTTTGATTTTCTCATATTGGGCATAGAACTGTCCCATGTCCACCACCAAATCACGCACAACCGGCAACCCCGGCAGGGGGCGGATCACAATTTTGCTATTGCCGTTACGCAGGGTGGACACCGGGGTAATGCACGCCAGCCCATTCTTGCCATTCATGTTCAGACCGTCAGAACCACACACCCCCTCACGACAGGAGCGGCGAAACGCCAACGTCGGATCCTGTTCTTTCAGGAGGATCAACGCATCCAGCAGCATCATGTCGCGGCCTTCTTCCGCTTCCAGCGTATAGTCCTGCATGCGCGGCGCACTATCGACATCCGGGTTGTAACGATAAACGGAAAATTCAACTTTCATCGCTTTCTCTCCGCACAATTAATAAGTACGCACTTTCGGCGGGAACGCCGGGCGCAGTTTAGGCTGCATGTTCACCTCACGGCGCGTCATGCTTTCGGTTTGCGGTTGATACAGCGAATGACACAACCAATTCTCGTCATCACGATCAGGATAGTCGAAGCGGCTGTGAGCACCACGGCTTTCAGTGCGGAAGTTTGCCGACACCGCGGTGGCGTAAGCGGTTTCCATCAGGTTGTCCAGCTCCAGGCATTCGATGCGCTGGGTGTTGAACTCGCTGGAAGTATCGTCCAGACGGGCATTGTTGAGACGCTCGCGGATCACTTTCAGCTCTTCCAGCCCTTTCGCCATCGCGTCGCCTTCGCGGAATACCGAGAAGTTATTCTGCATGCAGGCTTGCAGCGCCTTGCGGATCTCCACCGGGTCCTCACCAGAACGGGTATTGTTCCACCGGTTGAGACGTTCCAGCGAGGCGTCGACATCGGAATCGCTGGCGTCGCGGGTATCGCCCTGTTCGGCCAGAGATTCCTGCAGGTGCATACCGGCGGAACGACCGAACACCACCAGGTCAAGCAGCGAGTTGCCGCCCAGACGGTTGGCGCCGTGTACGGAAACGCAGGCGATTTCGCCCACGGCGAACAGACCCGGAATCACCACGTCTTCGCCCTTCTCGTTCACGGTCAGCGCCTGGCCGGTTACCTTGGTCGGGATACCGCCCATCATGTAGTGGCAGGTCGGGATAACCGGAATCGGCTCTTTCACCGGGTCTACGTGCGCAAAGGTACGGGACAGTTCCAGAATGCCCGGCAGACGGGATTCAAGAACGTCCTTGCCCAGATGGTCCAGCTTCAGTTTGGCGTGCGGCCCCCACGGGCCATCACAGCCCCGGCCTTCGCGGATTTCGATCATAATGGAACGCGCTACTACGTCGCGCCCCGCCAGATCTTTGGCGTTCGGCGCATAGCGCTCCATGAAACGCTCGCCGTGCTTGTTCAGCAGGTAACCGCCTTCACCGCGGCACCCTTCGGTCACCAGCACGCCGGCGCCGGCGATCCCCGTCGGGTGGAACTGCCACATTTCCATGTCCTGCACCGGCACGCCGGCGCGCAACGCCATGCCGACGCCGTCACCGGTATTGATGTGGGCGTTGGTGGTGGACTGATAGATACGGCCTGCGCCGCCGGTCGCCAGTACGGTGGCACGGGCTTTGAAATAAACGACTTCGCCGGTTTCGATGCAGATGGCGGTACATCCCACCACCGCGCCATCCTGGTTTTTCACCAGATCCAGCGCATACCATTCGGAAAAGATCGTGGTATGGTTTTTCAGGTTCTGCTGATACAGCGTGTGCAGCAACGCATGACCGGTACGGTCCGCCGCCGCCGCGGTGCGGGCAGCCTGCTCGCCGCCGAAATTCTTGGACTGACCGCCGAACGGGCGCTGATAAATGCGGCCGTCATCCAGACGGGAGAACGGCAGCCCCATGTGCTCCAGTTCCAGAATCGCCTCCGGACCGGTTTTGCACATATATTCAATCGCGTCCTGGTCACCGATATAGTCGGAACCTTTCACGGTGTCATACATGTGCCATTCCCAGTTATCCTCGTGGGTGTTACCCAGCGCCACGGTAATTCCGCCCTGAGCGGACACGGTATGGGAACGAGTCGGGAACACTTTTGATAACAGGGCGCAGGACAGGCCCATCTGGGAAATCTGCAGCGCGGCGCGCATACCGGCACCACCCGCGCCGACGACAACGGCATCAAACTCTCTGACTGGCAAATTCATTACGCACCCCACACCACAACAGTTCCATAAATGACGTACACCAATAACGCGACCACGATAGCCAGCTGCAAAGTCAGCCGGACGGCCAGCGGTTTGATGTAATCAGTCAGCACCTGCCACATCCCGATCCAGGCATGGACCAGAATGGCGAACAACGTCAGCAGGGTGAATACCTTGGTGAGGTGCATGGCGAAGAAACCACGCCAGATTTCATACGTGATGTTACCGGCGCTGGCCACAAAGCCAACGATATACAGGACATACAGCACGATGACGATGGCAGAAGCGCGAAGTAATAACCAATCGTGTACGCCATTACGCCCCAATGCGGAGGCATTGCTTACCATACGAGGACTCCAGCCAAAAATGAAAGCACGACAGTAATAATGAAAGAGGTTTTTGCAGAACGTGATCCCGCCGCGAAATTTTCTTCGATGTAGCCGAAATCCATCAGCAGATGGCGCAGACCACCTACAATATGATAGGCCAGCGCGGTCAGAATGCCCCAGACAATGAATTTCACGATGAAGCTGTCCATGATGGCCGCCGCCTGGACAAACCCTTCCTGCGAAGAGAGGGAGAGACCGAGCAGCCACAACAGAATACCCACAGCAACAAACGTAATAACGCCGGAGACACGGTGAAGAATAGATGCTATCGCGGTAACGGGGAACCGGATCGTCTGCAGATCCAGATTGACAGGTCTTTGTTTTTTCACGGGTTTGCCCACACAGCTTTTATTATTTTCTTCCTCCGGACCTGTTGTGGGGTCAGACAGTGTGGACGGTGAGATGATGTTTGTCTCTGTCAATGCGCGCCTGAATCATGATCCTTTTCTTCAGTCGCACAAACCGATCACACTGGGTGCTCCTACTGCAGGGTATTCCGGAGACCTGGCGGCAGTATAGGCACTTCACATTCTTATTACAATTACCCTACAAACTGTTTGGGCACATTTGCCCTGAACAGTGAGTAAGATCACGAATTTCACAATTTATATAAAATTAATTATCTGATTTGACAAATCTTAAACATTTAAATTACAACTAGGACCCAAGAAACCTTTTGCCCTGTTAAAGCTCATCGGTAGCTCTTTCCCATTCACCAAAGTTATGTAACAGTGGGAAACAAAGTCCCCGGAAAAGTGATAAGTACTAGCTACAATTAGAGCAGGACAGGGTTAATACCCAGGCTGGGAGAGCACGTGTTCACCCTGACTGTGGCCGCCTGACATATGGTCAACTCTGTACCCCGGTCTTCTTGCAGACCGCAGAGTGACGTCTGGTCTGTTTACTTTGTCCAGTGTGCGGGCATGACGGTATTTCTGCAGTGACGAATTTTTAAAATTAAAGATTAAAGCGCTAAGGAGACTGTAAATGGCTGATAAAAAAGCAACGCTTACCATAGACGGTAAAGAGTCTATTGAGCTGAATGTCCTGTCTGGTACGCTTGGCAACGACGAAATTGATATTCGTAGCCTCGGTTCTAAAGGTTATTTCACATTTGACCCCGGTTTTACCTCTACCGCGTCCTGTGAATCCAAAATCACTTATATTGACGGCGATGTGGGCGTACTGCTGCACCGCGGCTATCCCATCGCGCAACTGGCGGAAAAATCCAACTACCTGGAAGTCTGCTACATCCTGCTGTTTGGCGAAGCGCCGACGCAGGAACAGTACGACACATTCAAGACCACCGTTACCCGCCATACCATGATTCACGAGCAGATCACCCGCCTGTTCCACGGCTTTCGCCGTGACTCCCACCCGATGGCGGTGCTGTGCGGCGTGACGGGCGCACTGGCGGCGTTCTACCATGACTCGCTGGACATCGGCAACGAACGTCACCGCGAAATCGCCGCCTATCGCCTGCTGTCGAAAATGCCGACCGTGGCGGCCATGTGCTACAAGTACTCCATCGGCCAGCCGTTCGTGTATCCGCGTAATGACCTGTCCTACGCCGGCAACTTCCTGCACATGATGTTTGCTACGCCGTGCGAAGAATACGTAGTGAATCCGGTGCTGGAACGCGCTATGGACCGCATCCTGATTCTGCATGCCGATCATGAACAGAACGCGTCCACGTCCACCGTGCGTACCGCCGGTTCTTCCGGCGCCAACCCGTTCGCGTGTATCGCCGCGGGCATCGCTTCGCTATGGGGGCCGGCACACGGCGGCGCCAACGAAGCCTGTCTGCGTATGCTGGAAGAAATCAGTTCCGTCGAGCACATTCCAGCCTTCATCAAACGCGCCAAGGACAAGAACGACTCGTTCCGCCTGATGGGCTTCGGCCACCGCGTGTATAAGAACTACGACCCGCGCGCCACCGTGATGCGCCAGACTTGTCATGAAGTGCTGAAAGAACTGGGCACCAAGGATGACCTGCTGGAAGTGGCGATGGAGCTGGAAAATATCGCACTGAACGACCCGTACTTCATCGAGCGCAAGCTCTACCCCAACGTGGACTTCTACTCCGGCATCATCCTGAAAGCCATGGGCATTCCGTCTACCATGTTCACGGTGATTTTCGCGATGGCGCGTACCGTCGGCTGGATCGCTCACTGGAGCGAAATGCACGGCGAAGGGCTGAAAATCGCCCGTCCGCGCCAGCTGTACACCGGCCACAGCGAACGCGATTTCGAGCCATCAGTTACCAAGCGTTAAACGCAGCCGCCCTATCTGGTGGTTAGCAGTGAAAAGGTCGGGCTCAACCCGACCTTTTTTATTTGCATTTCATACCGTTCGCCGCACCGGTCCCCTCACCCGCGTATCATTGCTGGCAGTGCGGGCAGGCATAAAACGGTCGTGACGCCACCAGGCTTTTCACAATAGGGTGACCACAGCGCTCGCAGGGTTTCCCATCCAGATGAAACACGTGAAAACGGAATAACGCGCCATGATGACGATTCTCATCGTCTTCCGAACCGCGAGTCTGGTACGACAATCTGGGAATCTCCAGCAGCATGCGGCTTAACATCGCCAGTTCAGTCTCGCTGAGATCCGCCGCCCGCCGCGTTGGCGCCAGCGCTGACGCCCACAAAATTTCCACCCGCAGATAATTGCCAAGCCCGGCCAAAAATCCCTGATCCAGCAACAGGGTACCGAGTTGCCTGCGGCAAAAGCGCGCCGACAGCAGCCGTTCCCGCACCTCGTCGACCGTTAATGACTCATCCAGCACGTCCGGCCCAATCCGCTGTAAAAAAGGGTGAGTCGCCAGCTGTTCGGGCGTCAGCATAGCGATATCAGAGGCGCTGTAGAGCGAAACGGCATTATCGGCGGTATCCAACCTGACTCGCAGCTCCCGGCGGGTATCGGGCGGCTGTTTTCCCACACGCCAGACCCCGTACAGCTGATTATGGCTGTACATGACCACGTCATTGGAGAACCAGGTCAACAGCGCCTTGCCACGGGTGACGATACGTTCAACCTTTTCCCCCATCAGCGTTGCTTCGTAGGGTTTGAGTTCAGGAAAAGCAAACCACACGCCAGTCAGCGTTTTTCCCACCACTGCGGCAACCAGCCGATCGGCGGCACGTCGAATTTCGGGGCCTTCGGGCATCCTCTCCTCCGTTATCGGGCCGTAACCTGTATGCCATACTGGGTGAAGCTTTCTCGTAACCGGCGGGCGAAGATCAGCGCGTGAGCGTTATCGCCGTGCAGACAGACCGTTTCCGCCTGTACCGCGACCCAACTGCCGTTGCTGGCGCGAACCCGCTGACGCTGCACCATTTCCAGCGTCTGAGCCAGCGCCAGTTCATCGCTGCTGATCACGGCGGAGGGCTGATCGCGCGGCACCAGCGAGCCATCAGCCTGATAGCTGCGGTCGGCAAACACTTCCTGACGAGTCTTCAGCCCGGCTCGTTTGCCGGCACGAATCAGCTCGCTACCCGCCAGACCCACCAGACACAGCGACGAATCCACCGCCGCCACCGCGCGGGCAATGGCATCCGCCAGCGCCGGCTCGCGCGCCGCCTGATTGTAGAGCATGCCGTGGGGTTTAACGTGAAACAGGCGTGCGCCTTCCGCCTTAACGATCGCCGCCAGCGCGCCAATCTGGTACACCACCTGCGCGTAAACCGTTTCCGGCGGCAGGTTCATGGCCGAACGGCCGAAGTTTTCGCGATCGGGAAAGCTCGGATGCGCGCCAATCGCCACGCCATACTGGATGGCCCAGCGTACCGACTGGCGCATCAGGTCGGCGTCGCCGGCATGAAAACCGCAGGCGATATTGGCGGAACTGACCAATTGTAACAGTGCCTCATCGTGCTGGCCGCCTTCTCCCAGGTCGGCGTTCAAATCAATTACCATGCAGCCTCCAGGCCAGTTGTTCCAGATAGCGATGTTGCTCCTGCAATGCCCGTAGCGCGTCATCCGGCGAGCAGCGAATAAAATGCACCGGTTCGCCCAGGCGCAACTGCGCCATGTTGTACAGGTCAGCTTCAATCACGCAACCGATGCGCGGATAGCCGCCGGTCGTCTGGGCATCGGCCATCAGCACAATCGGCTTGCCGTTATGGGGCACCTGAATCACCCCCGGCAGCAGACCGTGGGACAGCATTTCCCGGTGATTTTCACGCATCAGCTCCGGCCCCAGCAGGCGATAGCCCATACGGTTGCTCTGTGGGCTGAGATGCCAGCCGGTGCGCCAGAAATTGTCGCGCGCCTCTTCGCTGAACTCCTGATACTCCGGTCCCGGCAACACCCGCACCCGATTGCTGAACAGCAGTTGCTTAACCCCGACGGAACGGCCGGGTAAACGCCGCGGTTTTCCCAGCGGCAACGTATCGCCGTCCGCCAGCGGGCGTCCTTCCAGCCCGCCAATTCCCGCCTTCAGGTCGGTGCTGCGGGATCCCAGCACCTCCGGTACCGCGATTCCGCCGGATAGCGCCAGATAACTGCGCATGCCGTTACGTGGCGAACGCAGGCGCAACGTCTGCCCCGCTTTCGCCGCAAAACACCAGCCGGTCCATAGCGTTTTGCCGTCTAATGTGGCGTGACAGTCGGCCCCGGTCAGCGCAATCCAGCACGGTGTGGTGAAGGTGGCAACCAGTTGCCCCAGCGTAATTTCCAGCGCCGCCGTGTCCGTGTCGTTCCCCACCAGCAGATTGGCGAGCTTCAGCGCCGGGCTATCCAGCGCGCCGCACTGGCTGATGCCCAGTTGCCGCCACCCCGGGCGCCCGAGATCCTGCACCGTGGTCTGCAATCCTGCCCGGATAATCTTCAGCATATTCCCTCCCGCTGCGGAACAAAGCGTACCCGATCGCCCGGCCTCAACAACGTCGGCGGCGTCTGCGTCGGCTGGAACAGGGCCAGCGAGGTACGGCCAATCAGTTGCCAACCACCCGGCGTACTGAGCGGATAAACGCCGGTCTGACTGCCGCCGATCCCTACCGAACCGGCGGGCACCAGCACCCGAGGTTCGGCGCGTCGCGGCGTGGACAGCGCCTCATCCAACCCGCCGAGATACGGGAAACCGGGTTGGAAACCGAGGAAGTAGACCACATAGCGCCCGGCGGCATGACGTTCCACCACCTGTTGCGCGGTCATGCCGCAATGCTCCGCCACCACGTTCAGATCCGGCCCTTGTTCGCCGCCGTAGATCACCGGAATCGCCACGTCGCGCTGTGGCACGTCGGTAAGCGATTCGCTCTCTTCCCACCAGCGCTGTAGCCGTTCGATAGCATCCAGCGCCTGCCGACGCGGATGCCGGAGCACCACCGTCAGGTTATTCATACCGGGGATGACTTCACTGACGTCGTCGTGCCCGGACAGACGCTCCGCCAGCCCCCAGATTCGTTGCTGGCTTTCCAGTCGCAGCGGCGGCTCCAGTTCCAGCACCACCGCTTTCTCACCCAACAGATAACAGCGTGCGCGTTGCATCCTTCCTCCAGCCTGATGTTGTCTGTCTTATCCCGCCGCCGTCATGGTGTACGGCGTCCGACTGCTCAATTACGCCGGGTTAGGGATATCAATGAATGTCACGTCAAAACCATGTTGCGACGCCAGCCATTCGCCCAGCGCGCGGATCCCGGCCCGCTCGGTGGCGTGATGGCCGGCGGCATAGAAATGCAGCCCCATTTCACGGGCGGTGTGGATGGTTTTCTCCGATACCTCGCCGGTGATGAAGGCATCAACGCCGAAGTCAGCCGCCTGATCGATAAAACTCTGCCCGCCGCCGGTACACCAGGCGATACGCCGGATCTGCGCAGGCGCATTGTCGCCGCTATGCAACACCGGCCGCTCCAGCGCCGTTTCCAGCCTCTGACGCAAGTCGTCGCCGCTGAAAGGCTGGGGCAGTTCGCCGTATGGCAACAGCGATTCAATCTCGCCCAGCACCCGGATCCCCAGCATCGCCGCCAGCCGGGCGTTGTTGCCGACTTCCGGATGGGCGTCCAGCGGCAGGTGGTAGCCGTACAGGTTGAGGTCATTAGCCAACAGGGTCTTCAGGCGCTGACGTTTCATGCCGCGCACCACCGCCGGCTCGTTGCGCCAGAAATAGCCGTGATGCACCAGCACCGCGTCGGCCTGCTGCGCCACGGCGGCATCCAGCAACGCCTGACAGGCGGTGACGCCGGTGACGATGCGCCGCACCTCGCTGCGCCCTTCCACCTGTAGCCCGTTGGGCCCGTAGTCCTGAAACGCCGCCACATTGAGAAAACCGTTGATCAGGCTTTCCAGTTCGGTATTACGCATAGCTTGTGCTCCTTTCTGTCTTCAGTGGCGATCATGCCGTTTCGCCGCTTTTCGCGGCTTCAAATGCCGCCAGCGTGCGCGTGCGCGCCTGTTTGTGATCGACAATCGGCAAGGGATAGTCGATGCGCCGCTGCTGGCGCACGGCCCAGTCGTGAGGCTGATGAACGGCCTTGCCCGGAACCTGCGCCAGCTCCGGTACCCAGCGCCGAATAAACACGCCTTCCGGGTCGAAGCGCTCGCCCTGCGTCGTCGGGTTGAAAATACGAAAATAAGGCGCGGCGTCGGTGCCGGTGGATGCCGCCCACTGCCAGCCGCCGTTATTGGCGGCCAAATCGCCGTCCAGCAGTTGGCTCATGAAGTAACGTTCGCCTTCACGCCAGTCGATCAGCAGGTCTTTCACCAAAAAACTGGCGCAAATCATCCGTAACCGGTTGTGCATCCAGCCGGTCTGGTTCAACTGACGCATCGCCGCATCAACGATGGGATAGCCAGTCTCTCCCCGTTGCCACGCCGCCAGTTCGTCCGGCGCGTTGCGCCATGCCACACGCCGCGTCCAGCCGATAAACGGCTGGTGCTTGCACAACGCCGGGCTGAACACCAGCAGGTGGCGGTAAAACTCGCGCCATACCAGCTCATTGAACCAGGTAAACGCGCCGCTTTCCGACCGGACCAGCCAGTCCGGGTGTTCCATCGTTAAGCGATTGAAACACTGACGCGGCGACAATACCCCCAGCGCCAGATACGGCGACAGCTTGCTGGTGACAGCCAGCGCGGGCAGGTCGCGCTGTTCATGGTAGAACATCACCTGCTCACGGCAGAACTGGCGCAGGCGCTGCAAGGCCGCCGGCTCGCCGGCCGGAAAATCGGCATCAACGTCGGTTTGGGGATAGTCGAACGGCGCCAGCGACGCCAGCGTGATGTCGCCCTGTCGGCGAGCAGCCGGTGCGGGCACCGAACCGACATCGCTTTGTTGCAATCGTTTGAGAAAGGCGGCGCGAAATGGCGTAAATACCTTGTACATGTCGCCGGAGCCGGTGACCACGCTGCCGGGCGGCAACAGCAGGCTGTCGTCAAATCCCCGGCATTCGGTCACGCCGGTCAACGCTTGTTCCAGTTGTTGGTCGCGCTGGCGTTCATTCCATTCATACTGACGGTTGTAAAACAGACGCGTCACCTGACGCTCGCGGCAGAAATCGGCCAGCCAGCGCACACTGGCGGCGAAATCATCGCACTGATGGTAGTGCAGCGGGATGCCTTTCTCCCGCAGCGCCTGTTGCACACCACGCAAATTGTCCAGCAGAAACGCCGCCTGACACGGCGCCATGACATGGCTGGCCCACTGTTGCGGCGTGGTGATAAACACCGCCTCAATCCGTGCGTCGGGATCCTGGCAGGCAGCGTGCAGCGCCAGATTATCGGTAAGGCGTAAATCGTGACGAAACCAGACCAGATGTGTGGTCATGAACCATCCTTAACGTACTGCTGAAAAATTAATGCCCATAACGTAACCGCAGCGCCTCCGGGTAAGGATCAAAATAGCGCTGCTGCGCCAGCCAGGCATCCGGGTACTCCGCCATGTAATGGCGCAGCAGGGTGAGCGGTGCCAGCAACGGCTGCATGCCCTGACGATAGCGATCGATCAACTGGGTCAGTTCCTGCCGCTGCCCGGCGGTCAACTGACGGCGAAAATACCCCTGCACATGCATCAGCACATTGGTGTGATTGCGCCGGGAAGCCGGGCGCGACAGCAGCGTCATAAATCGCAGCCGGTACTGCGCCGCAAACGCCTCCAGCGAATCCCACTGGTCCATCGCGGCGACGAACGGCCCCAGTTCGCGGTACTCCGGCTGCGAATGCGCCAGCAACAGCAGCTTGTAGCGGCTGTGGAAGCTCATCAGCGCGCCGCGGCTCAACCCTTTTTTCCATAGCTGGTTGAATTCATGCAACGCATAGACCCGGGCAATGAAGTTCTCACGCAGCGCCGGATCATGCAGGCGACCGTCTTCTTCCACCGGCAGCCACGGCAACGTTTCCCTTACTTGCTGGGTAAACAGCCCCACCCCGCTTTTACGCGCGTTGTTCTGAGCGGCATCATAAATTTTAACCCGCTCCATACCGCAGCTCGGCGATTTGGCGCAGACGATATAACCGCACAGGTGCGCCAGTTCCGCCGCTTTTTCAGCGGAGAACGCGGCCATGTTGTCCGTCACATCCAGCCCGGAACCATTGCTGGCCAGCAGGCGCAGGCGCCCTTCATCCGACTTAACCAGCCGCAATGCCGGACGCGGCACCGGCAAGCCGATCGCCATCTCCGGGCATACCGGTTCAAAATGAAAATAGGGAGCAAGCTGCTCAACGGCAAAGGCCAGTCGTTTATGCCCGCCATCAAAACGCACCGGATTGCCAAGCAGGCAGGCGCTGATGCCAACGGGAATCAGATCGGCTGTCATGGTGTCCCCTGTATTAAAAGAGAGTGCTATCTCAATAGCATAGCGGAATTATCCCGCTTTCCCCGGAAGATAAACGTTACAGTCAGCGCATCCGCGCCGCGACTAACTGGCAAAATCATAACAGAGCGCGCCACGGCTACGCAGAGGGAAGCGGTCAGATATTCAGCAAAAGAAACAAGAAAAAGGGTACCAGCGGTAATAACAGCGCAAACAGCACAGAAAGGAAGAACAGCCGCCAAGCGGCTTTCCTGAACGAGCGGGGTCAATCAGTAAAAATAGCCGGCGGCATGCTCCGACTGTTCCAGCCACACCGGCTTATCGCTGGTCTTTAGCCAAACGCGATGCAGGTAGCTGTAAAAACGGGAACGGCCACGCCAGCACAGCATCACCGGCAGCGCCAGAATCCCCACCAACACCACGCCGATGCGGCGCAAGGCGACCCGGTACCAGGGATAAACAACGTAGGACATCATTAACGCCTCCTGATTAAACGGTTTACTTTTGATTAAATTTTACACTCATCGGACCAGATAGCAACACGAGAATTAACTATTTTTCCATCAACATCAATAAGTTAAATTATGGTTAATTTTTGATTCTCAATGGTTACACATCACTAACCCACGCTAAAAAATCTGCCAGCCAGAATGCACCGACGCCTGCGCTCTTCTCTGGCATATCAGCAGCCTAACTGACGTATCTTTCACCATTTTTATACTTTTTTTACGCCTGCCTCGTGGAAATTTGCACCTTCTTTTTTCCGCTCTGCGTAGCCTGAACGCCGTAGGAAGAATCCCATTTCTCAGGCGCGCCCGACCAGTTAATGCCGTTGCACGGTGCGCCAGATAAGGGAAACGACCGGATGATAGCGAGTCAACACCGTTGGAGGTGACCTGTGAATATTGGCCTGATGGCAGGCGGTATGCTGGTGGTACTACTGCTGGTTTATCTTTTTTATGCATTGCTCAACGCGGAGGAATTCTGATGCCCAGCGATGCTTTTTTATTGATCGTCAGCCTGTTTGCGATCCTGCTGGTGCTGGCACAGCCGCTCGGCCAGTTTATGGCGCGGCTGGTGGAAGGCGAAACCGGCCGCATGCGCCGTTACGAGCTGGGCGCGGCCCGGCTGTGTGGCTTTTCAACCCGTGAAATGGGATGGCAACACTACACCGGCGCGATTCTGGTGTTCAACCTGTTGGGTATCGTGCTGCTGTTCCTGATGCTGGCGTATCAGGATCATCTGCCGCTGAACCCACAGCAGATGCCGGGCCTGTCCTGGCATCTGGCGCTCAACACCGCGATAAGTTTTGTGACCAATACCAACTGGCAGGCTTACAGCGGGGAAAATACCCTGAGCTATTTCAGCCAGATGGTGGGGCTGACGGTACAGAATTTCCTGTCTGCCGCCACCGGCATCGCCGTGGCTTTCGTGCTGATGCGCGCCTTCGCACGCCGCACTACCCACGAACTGGGCAACGCCTGGCTGGATCTGCTGCGCATCAATCTGTATCTGCTGCTGCCGATTTCACTGCTGCTCAGCCTGTTCTTCATTAGTCAGGGCAGTATTCAGAACTTCCTGCCCTACCAGCATATCACCACGTTGGAAGGCGCATCGCAGGTGCTGCCGATGGGGCCGCTGGCCTCGCAGGAAGCCATTAAAATGCTGGGCACCAACGGCGGCGGTTTTTTAGGCGCCAACTCGGCTCATCCGTTCGAAAACCCGAATGCGCTGACTAACTTCGTACAGTTGCTGTCCATCCTGCTGATTCCGGCGGCGCTGTGCTTTACCTTCGGCCGGGTGGTGAATGACCGTCATCAGGGCCATACCCTGCTGTGGGCGATGTCGCTGATGCTGATCGCCGCCACCGCGGTAGTGATGTACGCCGAAGTGAGCGGCAATCCGCATCTGTTGTCGCTGGGCGCGGACAGCGCGCAAAACATGGAAGGCAAGGAATCCCGTTTCGGCATTCTGACGTCAGCCTTTTTCGCCGCCATCACCACCGCCACCTCCTGCGGCGCGGTCAACGCCATGCATGACTCGTTTACCGCGCTGGGCGGCCTGATCCCAATGTGGCTGATGCAGATTGGCGAAGTGATCTTCGGCGGCGTAGGTTCCGGCTTCTACGGCATGCTGGTGTTCGTGATGCTGACCGTGTTTATTGCCGGGCTGATGATCGGCCGAACCCCGGAATACCTCGGTAAGAAAATCGAGGCCTGGGAAATGAAGATGGCGGCGCTGGCGATTCTGATCACCCCGGCGCTGGTATTGCTGGGCACCGCGCTGGCGCTCGGCACCGAAGCCGGCCGCGCCGGCATCCTGAACCCCGGCGCACATGGCTTTAGCGAGGTGCTGTACGCCTACTCCTCGGCCGCCAACAACAACGGCAGCGCCTTTGCCGGCCTTAGCGTCAACACCCCATTCTATAACCTGACGCTGGGTATCGCGATGCTGCTGGGCCGCTTCTCGTCGCTGATTCCGGTGCTGGCGATCGCCGGTTCGCTGGTGGCGAAAAAACGCCAGCCGGAAACCAAGGGATCGTTGTCCACCCGTGGCCCGCTGTTCATCGGTCTGCTGATCGCCATCATTTTGCTGATTAGCGCGCTGAACTTTATTCCTGCCCTGGCACTCGGTCCAGTTGCCGAGCATTTACAGTCAAGTCTGGTTCACTGAGCCGGAGAAAGAAGATGATTCGTAAACAGCAAACGCTTTTTGATTCCGCTCTGTTGCGTAACGCGCTGGTGGATTCGGTAAAAAAACTCGATCCGCGCGTCCAGTGGCGCAATCCGGTGATGTTCGTGGTGTATATCGGCAGCCTGCTGACCGCCGGTATCTGGCTGGCGATAGTCAGCGGACAAACCGCCGGCAGCGCCGGGTTCACCGGCGCGGTTTCACTGTGGCTGTGGGTGACGGTACTGTTCGCCAACTTCGCCGAAGCGCTGGCGGAAGGTCGCAGCAAGGCGCAGGCGGAAACCCTCAAAGGCGTGAAAAAAACCAGTTGGGCCAACAAGCTGGCCGCGCCGCACCATGACGCCGCCACCCAGAAAGTGCCGGCCGACAGCCTGCGCAAAGGCGACGTGGTGCTGGTGTCCGCAGGCGAGATGATCCCCTGCGACGGCGAGGTGCTGGAAGGCGGCGCCTCGGTGGATGAAAGCGCCATCACCGGCGAATCCGCGCCGGTGATCCGTGAATCCGGCGGCGATTTCGCCTCGGTGACCGGCGGCACCCGCGTGCTGTCCGACTGGCTGGTAATCCAGTGCACCGTCAACCCTGGCGAAACCTTTATCGACCGGATGATCGCCATGGTGGAGAGCGCCAAACGCCGCAAAACCCCGAACGAGGTGGCGCTCACCATCCTGCTGGTGGAACTGACCATCATTTTCCTGCTGGTGGTCGCCACGCTGTCGCCGTTCTCCTGGTTCAGCGTCACCGCCAACAACAGCGGCTCGGTGATTAGCATCACCGTGCTGGTAGCGCTGCTGGTGTGCCTGATCCCCACCACCATCGGCGGCTTGCTGTCGGCCATCGGCATCGCCGGCATGAGCCGCATGCTGGGCGCCAACGTCATCGCCACCAGCGGCCGTGCGGTAGAAGCCGCCGGCGACATCGACGTGCTGCTGCTGGACAAGACCGGCACCATCACGCTGGGCAACCGTCAGGCTTCCGCGTTTCTGCCGGCGCCGGGCGTGAGCGAGCAGGCGCTGGCCGACGCAGCGCAGCTGGCCTCGCTGGCTGACGAAACCCCGGAAGGCCGCAGCATCGTGGTGCTGGCCAAACAGCGTTTCGGTCTGCGCGAACGGGCGCTGCGGGACCTGGACGCCACCTTCGTGCCCTTCTCGGCGCAGACCCGCATGAGCGGCGTCAATATTCAGGGGCGCACCATCCGCAAAGGCGCGGTGGACGCGCTGCGACGTTACATTGAAGCCAATCAGGGCCAGTTCCCGGCGGAAGTGGAAGACGCCGTCGCCGGCGTGGCGCGTCAGGGCGGCACCCCGCTGGTGGTCGCCGAAGGCAAGCGCGTACTGGGCGTGGTGGCGCTGAAAGATATCGTCAAAGGCGGTATCAAGGAGCGTTTCGCCGAACTGCGCAGCATGGGCATCAAGACCGTTATGATCACCGGCGATAACCCGCTGACCGCCGCCGCCATTGCCGCCGAAGCGGGCGTGGACGATTTTCTGTCGGAAGCCACGCCGGAAGCCAAACTGGCGCTGATTCGCCAGTATCAGGCGGAAGGCCGCATGGTGGCGATGACCGGCGACGGCACCAACGACGCCCCGGCGCTGGCGCAGGCCGACGTGGCGGTGGCGATGAACTCCGGCACTCAGGCGGCCAAAGAGGCCGGCAACATGGTGGATCTGGATTCCAACCCCACCAAGCTTATCGAGGTGGTGCATATCGGCAAGCAGATGCTGATGACCCGTGGTTCGCTGACCACGTTCAGCATCGCCAACGACGTAGCCAAATATTTCGCCATCATTCCGGCCGCGTTTGCCGCCACCTATCCGCAGTTGAACGCGCTAAACGTGATGCAACTGCACTCCCCTGCCTCGGCGATGCTGTCGGCGGTGATCTTCAACGCGTTGATTATCGTGTTTCTGATCCCGCTGGCGCTAAAAGGGATCAGTTATAAACCCATGAGCGCCGCGGCGCTGCTGAGCCGCAACCTGTGGATTTACGGGCTGGGCGGTCTGCTGGTGCCGTTCGTCGGCATCAAACTAATCGACGTGCTCCTGACTGTCACCGGGCTGGCGTAACTGAAGGTAATTATCATGAATTATGTCCGTTCTTCACTGGTTTTATTACTGCTGATGACCCTGATCACCGGCGTCGGCTACCCGTTGCTGGTCACCGCGCTGGGGCAATGGCTGTTCCCGGTGCAGGCCAACGGTTCCCTGCTGTACCGGCAGGACGAAGCGGTCGGTTCGTCGCTGATTGGGCAAGCGTTCAGCCGTGACGGGTACTTCCAGAGCCGCCCGTCCGCCACGTCGGACAGCGCCTACAACGCGATGGCGTCCGGCGGCAGCAACCTCGCCGTCAGCAACCCGGCGCTGGACAAAGCTGTCAGTCAGAACGTCGCGGCCTGGCACCAGCGCCGCGGCGACAACGCGCCGGTACCGGTGGAGCTGGTCACCGCTTCGGCCAGCGGCCTGGACCCGCACATTTCAGTGTCGGCCGCCGACTATCAGGCCGGACTGGTCGCCAAAGCGCGCGGTCTGACGCAGGATCAGGTAGAACAGTTGATCAATCGCTATACGCGCACGCCGTGGCCCGCATTTATCGGAACGCCGGTGGTGAATGTCGTAGAATTGAATATGGCGTTAGACCAGCTTAAACCGCTTCCCTGATTAAGGGCCCACCCTACGAGGAACAGAAATGACCGACGAGGAACAGCGTCGACCCGACCCGGACAGCCTGCTGAGCCAGATTGAAGAACAGCCGCGCGGCAAACTGAAAATCTTCTTCGGCGCCTGCGCCGGGGTCGGGAAAACCTACGCCATGTTGCAGGAAGCGCAGCGCCTGAAGGCCCAGGGGCTGGATGTGCTGGTCGGGGTGGTGGAAACCCACGGGCGCAGCGAAACCGCTGCGCTGGTGGAGGGGCTGCCGCATTTGCCGATGAAGAAAATCAGCCATTACGGCCGTCATCACCATGAATTCGATCTGGACGCGGCGCTGGCGCGCTGCCCGGCGCTGATCCTGATCGATGAACTGGCGCACAGCAACATCCGTGGTTCCCGTCATCCCAAACGCTGGCAGGACGTGCAGGAACTGCTGGACGCCGGTATCGACGTGTTCACCACCGTCAACGTGCAGCACCTGGAAAGCCTGAACGATATCGTCGGCGGCGTGACCGGCATCCGGGTGCGGGAAACCGTCCCGGACCCGATTTTTGACGACGCCAATGAAGTGGTGCTGGTGGACCTGCCGCCTGACGACCTGCGCCAGCGCCTCAATGAAGGCAAAGTTTACCTGCCGATGCAGGCGGAACGCGCCATCGAAAACTTCTTTCGCAAAGGCAACCTGCTTGCTCTGCGCGAACTGGCGCTGCGGCGTATGGCCGACCGGGTGGACGACCAGATGCGGGCGATGCGCGCCAGTCAGGGACGCGAACGAGTCTGGCATACCCGCGACGCTATCCTGCTGTGCATCGGCCGCGGCGCGGGCAACGAAAAGCTGGTGCGCACCGCCGCCCGTCTGGCCGCCCGTCTGGGCAGCATCTGGCACGCGGTTTACGTCGAAACGCCGCGCCTGCACCGTCTGCCGGAAGGCGAACGACGGGCGATCCTGCGCGCGCTGAAACTGGCGCAGGATCTGGGGGCGGAGACCGCCACCCTTTCCGACCCGTCGGTGGAGCGCGCGGTACTGCGCTATGCCCGCGAGCACAATCTGGGCAAGATCGTGATTGGCCGTCACCCCGAACAGAAACTCGGCTGGTGGCGCCGCACCCGCTTCGCCGAGAAACTCGGCAAGTTAGGGCCTGACCTCGATTTGGTCGTGGTATCGGTGCAAGACGACGCCGCGCCGCCTCCGCCCAAGACCCCGGATATCCGGGGAATCACCGACAAATGGCGGTTGCAGCTGTACGGCTGCGGCGTCGCCGCCCTGCTCTGCACATTGATTACGCTGCTGGCGCTGTGGTCGCCGTTCTCCATGCTGGAGCCGGTCAATCTGGTCATGCTCTACCTGCTGGCGGTGGTGATCATCGCGCTGTTTTATGGCCGCTGGCCGTCGGTGTTCGCCGCGGTCATCAACGTCGCCAGTTTCGATCTATTTTTTGTGGTGCCCAAAGGGACATTCGCGGTAGCGGACGTTCAGTATCTGGTCACGTTTGCGGTGATGCTGACCATCGGTATTCTGGTGGGGAATCTAACCGCCGGCGTGCGTTATCAGGCCCGCGTCGCCCGCTACCGTGAGCAACGGGTGCGGCATCTGTACGAAATGTCCAAGGCGCTCAACCGCAGCCTGTCGGTGCAGGATATCGCCAAAGCCAGTCACCATTTCCTGCGTTCCACCTTTCAGGCCAAGATCGCCATTCTGCTGGCCGAGCCGGTATCCTCCCCGACGGCAGAGCTGCAACAGGCCGCGCTCGACGAACCCGATCAACTGATCGTCGATCAGGCCATCGCCCGCTGGAGCTACGATCACGCCGCCCCCGCCGGAGCCGGCACCACGACCCTGCCGGGCGTGCCGTATCAGCTGCTGCCGCTGGCGACGCCGCAACTGACCTTCGGCGTCATCGCCATCGAGCCGAATAATGTTCGCCAGCTGATGATTCCGGAACAACAACGCATGCTGGAAACCTTCACGGTATTGATCGCCAACGCGCTGGAGCGTTTGCATCTGGTCAAAAGCACCGAAAACGCGCGGCTGGACGCCGAACGCGAGCAGCTACGTAATTCGCTGCTGGCCGCCCTGTCCCATGATTTGCGTACCCCATTGACGGTGCTGTTTGGTCAGGCGGAAATCCTGACGCTTAACCTGGCGTCCGAAGGCTCGCCCTATGCGCCGCAGGCCAGCCAGATCCGCCAGCACATCCTCAGTACCACCCGGCTGGTCAACAACCTGCTGGATATGGCGCGCATCCAGTCCGACGGCTTCAATTTGCGCAAAGAGTGGCAAACGCTGGAAGAACTCGCCGGAAGCGCGTTGCGGCAGTTGGAAAATTCGCTGGCAAACAATACTATTCATTTACGGCTGCCGCAGGACATGACCCTGGTGTACTGCGACGCCAGCCTGATCGAACGGGTGTTGATCAACCTGCTGGAAAACGCCATCAAATACGCAGGCGAGCAGGCGACGATCACCGTTTCAGCCGGCCAGGTTTCCTCCCCGACCTCCGGCGATATGCTGGAAGTGCAGGTGCGGGATAACGGCCCCGGCATCCCCGAAGGTCAGGAAAGAATGATTTTTGACAAGTTCGCCCGCGGGCACAAAGAATCTTCCATTCCCGGCGTCGGTCTGGGGCTGGCAATCTGCCGGGCCATTGTGGAAATTCACGGCGGACGAATCTGGGCCACCAACGCGGATGACGGCGGTGCGGTGTTCCACTTTACTTTGCCGCTGGCGCCGCCGCCGGCGCTCGAACCTGAAGAGATGGAGTCCTGACCCTGTTACAGACCAACATCCTGATCGTAGAAGATGAGAAAGAGATCCGGCGTTTTGTCCGCAACGCGCTGGAGAACGAAGGCTGTCGCGTATTCGACGCTGAAACGCTGCAACGGGGACTGATCGAAGCCGCGACCCGTAAACCGGATCTGATTATTCTCGATCTGGGTCTGCCCGACGGCGACGGTATTGATTACATCCGGGATCTGCGCCAGTGGAGCGCGATTCCGGTTATCGTGCTGTCCGCCCGTACCGACGAGCAGGACAAGATAGACGCGCTGGACGCCGGCGCCGATGATTACCTCACCAAACCGTTCGGCATCGGCGAGTTGCTGGCACGGGTTCGGGTGGCGCTGCGCCGTTTCAGCGCCTCCCAGCAGGAAACCCCGCTCATTAGCTTTTCGAACGTCACGGTGGATTTGGTCAATCGTCAGGTCATGCGCGACCAGCAGGAACTGCACCTGACGCCGATTGAATTCCGGCTGCTGACCACCCTGCTCGCCAGCCCCGGCAAGGTGCTGACGCAGCGCCAACTGCTCAATCAGGTCTGGGGTCCTAACGCGGTGGAGCACAGCCATTATCTGCGTATCTACATGGGTCATTTGCGTCAAAAACTGGAACACGACCCGGCCCGCCCGCGTCACTTTCTGACCGAGACCGCCATCGGCTACCGGTTTATGCCCTAGTTTGCGTCCTTTACTGATTTATGCCGCTGGCGCCCCGCCCGCGTCAGGCGTAGCATCCTGATTTTTATCCGCGAGAAAAATATCAATGAGTAGCTGGTTACTTTACGCCTTGCTGTCGGCGTTGTGCGCCGCGCTAGTGGCGCTGTTTGGCAAAATCGGCCTGCAACAGCTGGACGCCAATACCGCCACCGCCATTCGTGCGGTGATCATGGCGCTGTTTCTGGTCGGCGTAGTGGTAGCACAGGGCAAAACATCGTTGTTCGGCACCGTACTTGCCAACCACAAGGCGATGGTGTTCATCGTGCTGAGCGGCGTGGCGGGCGCGCTGTCCTGGCTGTTTTATTTTATGGCGCTAAAAAGCGGCACCGTCGCGCAGGTGGCGCCCATCGACAAACTGAGCGTGGTGTTCGCGGTGATTCTGGCGGCGCTGCTGCTGGGAGAAAAAGTGTCGCTGTTGGCCGGGGTTGGCGTCGCGCTGATTTCCGCCGGCGCGCTGTTGGTGGCGTTGGGATAAACGACTGGCCGCAGGCATAAAAAAGGCGCTGTTGACACAGCGCCCTGCTTTTCAACCGGGTTGACCCGTTACTTCGCGCTGCTCAACACCGCGCTGACAATCTCAACCGCTTCTTTCTCGATTTTCTCGCGGTGCTCCGCGCCGAGGAAACTTTCGCAGTAAATCTTGTAAGCCTCTTCCGTGCCGGACGGGCGCGCGGCAAACCAGCCGTTGTCGGTCATCACCTTCAGGCCGCCAATCGACGCGCCATTGCCGGGCGCAGCGGTCAGACGAGCGGTGATCGGGTCGCCTGCCAGCGTGCTGGCGGACACCATTTCCGGCGACAGTTTAGACAACGCCGCTTTCTGCGCGTGCGTCGCCGGCGCCTGCAAACGGTTGTAGCTCGGCGCGCCAAAACGCTCGGCCAGCGCATCATAGTGCTGCTGCGGGTTTTTGCCGGTCACCGCGGTGATTTCCGCCGCCAGCAGACACAGGATGATGCCGTCTTTGTCAGTCGACCACGGTTTGCCGTCAAACCGCAGGAACGACGCGCCGGCGCTCTCTTCGCCGCCGAAGCCCAATGTCCCGTCGAACAGGCCGTCTACAAACCATTTGAAACCAACCGGCACTTCCACCAGTTTACGGCCGAGATCCGCTACCACCCGGTCGATCATGGCGCTGGACACCAGCGTTTTGCCGACCGCCACCGACTCGCTCCACTGCGGGCGATGACGGAACAGGTAGTTGATAGCCACCGCCAGATAGTGGTTCGGGTTCATCAACCCGGCCGGGGTGACGATACCGTGACGGTCATAATCCGGATCGTTGGCGAAAGCCAGATCAAACTTGTCGCGCAGCGCCAGCAGACCAGACATCGCCGACACGGACGAGCAGTCCATGCGGATCACGCCATCGTGATCCAGCGTCATGAAACGGAAGGTCTGATCGACGGCGTCGTTAACCAGCGTCAGGTCCAGCTGGTAGCGCTCGGCGATGCGCTGCCAGTAGGCAATGCCGGAGCCGCCGAGCGGATCGACGCCGAGTTTCAGGCCGGCGCGCTGAATCGCCGCCATGTCCACTACCTCGCCCAGCGCCTCGACATACGGTTCAACCAAATCGCGCTCGTGCAGATGACCGCTCAGGCGCGCCTTATCCAGCGACTGACGTTTCACGTCGCGCAGATTGTCCGCCAGCAGCGCGTTGGCGCGTTTCTCAATCACGCTGGTGAGGTTGGTGTCCGCCGGGCCGCCGTTAGGCGGGTTATATTTGATGCCGCCGTCTTCCGGTGGGTTATGGGAAGGGGTAATCACGATGCCGTCCGCCAGCGCGCCGCCCTGACGATTGTGCACCAGAATCGCGTTCGACACCGCCGGCGTCGGGGTAAAACCGTTATCCTGCTGAACAATGACGTCAACGCCGTTGGCCGTCAGCACTTCCAGCACCGAGATAAACGCCGGCTCGGACAACGCATGGGTATCTTTCCCCACGTAGCACGGCCCCGTGATGCCCTGACGGCTACGCTCTTCGGCAATCGCCTGAGCAATCGCCAGAATATGGGCTTCATTGAAGCTGTGGCGGGCGGCGCAACCGCGATGCCCGGAGGTGCCGAATTTAACCGACTGAGCCGGATTGGTGACATCCGGGCGCAACACATAATACTGGGACGTCAACTGTGCGACATTAATCAGGTCGCTTTGCCGGGTAGGTTGTCCGGCTCTCGGGTGATTAGCCATTGGCGTTTCTTCCTGACGCAGTGATTTAAATAGTGCCGCAAACTTTCTCAGTCAGTTCCGGCGGGAACTGCATCGCCAGCATGATGTACTCGATCATGCTGCGTTTGCGACCGGTATTGGTGTTGGTGATAACCCAGTAAGGCGTGTCGTCGATGTGCCGGGGTTTGGTCTGAGCGCCGTGCAGCAACAAGGTCTGCTCGTCGGCGGCAAAATAGACGCGGGTGCGGCCATGCAGCGATTCGGTAGCAGCCGCAAACGCTTCCGGCGACAGGCGATGCAGGGTGGACAGTACCAGCAGAAAACGATTGACCGCCTTGTTCTGCTCGGCATATTCGTCCGACAGCAGCAACTCGCGCACGGTTCTTACCCGGTCACGAGACGGCTGTGCGGCCGCAGGCTGGGCGATTGTCGACGCCGCTGGCGACGGAGTTGCCGCGGCGGCTGGCTGCGCGCCGCTGAATTTCAGCATGCGCCGTAAAATATCCGATGCACTCTCGCCGATATGCTGAGTGTGGCTGGCGATATAACGGTAAAGCTCGTCGTCGACCTCAATAGTTTTCATTTTTATCCAGTACTGTTTTATGTCTTTAATCAATCATCAGGAATTATACAGGCTATGTGCAACCCGCGAACAGCGTCAGACGCCGGTGACGCCAAATTCAGGATTATCCTGAATTTGCGCACGCATCCCTGTTCCATGAATGCGGCTTTCTATCCCCTGCCCCGACGAGCGCTGCCCGACAGAGTTTACCCTGCGGCGAAGCGTCATGGTAAAGTCATGATACCCTAAGCCACTGTCTCTCTGAATGAACTTCACCATGAAATTGAATTATCGCTGGCAAAACGCGCAACACCCGCAGAACCGGTTACCGGTTATTCTCATTCACGGCTTGTTTGGCAATCTGGACAATCTTGGCGTTCTGGCCCGCGACCTGCAAAAACACCACGATACGTTGCAGATTGATCTGCGCAACCACGGGCTGTCGCCCCGCTCTCCGGAGATGAACTACCCGGCGATGGCGCAGGATGTGCGTGAACTGATCGACGAACTGGGGCTGGAGCGTGTGATTCTGGTCGGTCACTCGATGGGGGGAAAGGTATCGATGGCGCTGACCGAAATGCTTGCCGGGCGTATCGAGCGCATTGTGGCGATTGATATCGCGCCGGTGGACTATCAGGTGCGTCGTCACGACAACGTTTTCGCCGCCATTCGCGCCGTTAGCGATGCTGGCGTGGAGCAGCGCGCCAAAGCCGCGGAAATCATGCGTGATTACCTGCCGGGAGAAGAAGGCGTCGTCCAGTTTTTGCTGAAGTCTTTCCAGCAGGGAGAATGGCGCTTTAACGTGCCGGTATTGTGGGATCAGTACGAACACATCGTTGGCTGGCAAGAGGTGCCCGCCTGGCCCGGCCCGATCCTGTTTATCCGCGGCAGCGAGTCGCCTTACCTGGACGATCGCTATCGCGATGCGCTGCTGCGCCAGTTCCCTGCCGCCAAAGCGCACGTGGTGAGCGGCGCCAGCCACTGGGTTCATGCGGAAAAACCGGAAGCGGTGCTGCGCGCCATCCACCGTTTCCTGGCCGCCGACTGATAACGCAGCAGGCAACGTCGGAATCTCGGCTGCCGGACATCGGCGCCAACCGGAGTCAATCTACGGTTTAATTGCGCGCCGCCCTCCAGTAAACCGTTGTCGCCACCGCAACGGCTGGGGTATCATGGCGCGCGCAGTATTGAGGGACGGCTGTCTGGCCACTTGCATCGTTAACCACATTTCATCAAAACGCGGCCTGAGTTGCCGAAAGCGACGGATTACCCCGGTGTTCGAATCCCGGTGATCAAAAGCGGCGTTTTGGCCGAATTTCTTGCAGTACCATTATCTATGGCAAAAGAACAAACGGATCGCACCACGCTGGATCTGTTCGCGAACGAGCGTCGTCCGGGGCGGCCCAAAACCAACCCGCTCTCCCGCGACGAGCAGTTACGGATCAATAAACGCAATCAGTTACGGCGTGACCGGGTGCGAGGTCTGCGTCGCGTTGAGCTGAAAATCAATAGTGAAGCGGTAGACATTTTGAATGCGTTGGCTGAGCAAAAAAACATCAGCCGCAGTGAACTGATCGAACAAATACTGCTGGCGCAGCTGGCGGAACAAGAAAACTAAACCTCGCTGGCGTCGTCCATGACGCCGGTCGTCCTATTACATCAGAACGTTTCCACGACTATCAGAACGTTTCCCAGTTATCGCTGCTCTTTTTACTGCTGCTCGTCGTAGCGGCCGGCAGGGCTTTGGCGGGAGCCGCCGCCGCTTTGGACGGCGCCTGACGATCGCGTCTCGGCGGCAGACCGGCCGACTGTTCTTCCGACAGACGGAATACCGATACCGCTTCGGTCAGCACCATCGCCTGCTCTTCCAGCGAACGGGTTGCCGCCGAGGCTTCCTGTACCAGCGCGGCGTTCTGCTGAGTCACGCTATCCATTTCTGTGATTGCCTGACCGGCCTGTGCGATACCTTTACTCTGCTCATCCGACGCCGTGGCGATTTCCGCCATAATGTCGGTGACGTTGGTTACCGCGGTCACGATCTCGCTCATGGTGCTGCCCGCATCGGCTACCAGCGTCGACCCGTTATCCACACAACGCACCGACTCGGCAATCAGGTGTTCGATCTCTTTGGCTGCCTGCGCACTGCGCTGCGCCAGACTTCTCACCTCGCCGGCCACCACGGCAAAGCCCCGTCCTTGTTCACCGGCGCGGGCCGCTTCCACCGCCGCATTCAACGCCAGAATGTTGGTCTGGAAGGCAATACCGTTGATAACGCTGGTGATCTCGGCGATTTTCTTCGAGCTGCCGGAGATTTCCGCCATGGTTTTCACTACATTATCAACCAAATCCCCGCCCTTACTGGCGGTGGTGGAAGCCTGACGGGCCAGTTGACTGGCGTGGCTGGCGTTTTCAGCGTTCTGTTTTACCGTTGATGTCAGCTGTTCCATGCTGGCGGCGCTTTCTTCCAGCGCTGCCGCCTGTGACTCGGTGCGAGCCGCCAGATCGTTGTTACCGGAAGCGATTTCCGATACGCCCTGATAAATAGAGTCAGCACTGGTACGAATGGTGCTGACGGTATTGGCCAGACTGCCCTGCATATCGCGCAACAGCGGGAACAGCCGGCCCACGCAGTTGTTGCCGAAATCCAGAATCGGTTTCCCCAGACGGCCGTTGGCAATCACCTGGAAATGATCGCGCAGATCGTTAAGCGGGCGCACCAGACAAGCCACCAGATAGCGGTCGGTCAGGAATAACATCACCAGACCGGCGATCAGCCCCGCCAGCAAAATGTTCTGGCCGACGCCAGTGATAGTCTCCAGTCGGTTGCCGGCATCGACGAACATCGTCGAACCCGCTTTATTAAAGTTGGTGAAAGAGACGTTGAACTGGCGGCTGAAGGCCGGCACGACATCTTTGGCGAATTTGTCATAGTCATCGAACTTTTTGTCCGCCGCACGCTGGAACATGGGCTCGACGCCCTGAGTAATCAGATTGCCCCAGTCGCGGATTACCGCGTCAACCAACTCCGGCGACATGCCGGCATGATCAATCTTCTTGAATGCTTCCAGGTTGGATTTCAGTAAATCCAGCGCGGCCTGTGATGATTTTTGCTGTTCGTCCGCTTTCTGGTTATCGCCGCTCTGACGATAGTCAATCGCACGCGCCAGTCGGGTCACCATGCGGAAATACTGGTCGTTGCCGGTGTTAACCAAATTCATATTGTTGACCAGCAACGCACTGGTTTTGGAGGTTTCGTTCATGGTCCGGAACGAATACATGGTGTAGACCGAAACAGCAATCCATAACACACAGAAGATGCCAAGCACCCACAGCATGGCTGTGCGAATGGCAATATTTTTTAGGAATTGCATAGTTGACTCCATAAATGGGCTATTGGTCGAGGAGGTAAGTCTTGTTTTGATTTATGCGATGAGAAAGTCTCTCGCTTTGTAAGAAATATTGCTGCACATTTACATTCAATAAAAGCACCATGCTCTGTCATCGTCAAAACTATAGGAATGTTTAGTGTTTTATGTCGTTTAAAAGCTAATAAAAATTAGATATTTAACCAATTATCCATATTTTCAGTCATCTGTACGAATATCGTATTTTAAAAAAATTAAAAAAACATTAAGGGAGTGATGCAAAAACAATCAATTAATCGCTTCCGCGCCATTTCACGATATGGCAACAGATACACGTTTATCCGTCAGACAGTGTCTGCTATTATTAGCGGATCGTGGGTGACGCAAGCACCATACCCTTAAGAATCAAGAGGTTATTTTATCTATGGCTCTCATAGGCATTTTTTTTGGCAGTGACACGGGCAATACCGAAAACATCGCCAAGACGATCCAGCAACAACTGGGCAGCGACGTCGCCGAACTGCACGACATTGCCAAAAGCAGCAAAGAAGATCTTGAGCGTTTCGACATCCTGCTGCTGGGTATTCCAACCTGGTATTACGGCGAAGCGCAGTGTGACTGGGATGACTTCTTCCCTACGCTGGAAGAGATTGATTTTGCCGGTAAGCTGGTCGCCATCTTCGGTTGCGGCGATCAGGAAGACTATGCGGAGTACTTCTGTGACGCCATGGGCACCATTCGCGATATTATCGAGCCGCGTGGCGCCAATATCGTCGGTCACTGGCCGACCGAAGGCTATTACTTCGAAGCCTCAAAAGGTCTGTCGGATGACACCCACTTTATCGGTCTGGCCATCGATGAAGATCGTCAGCCGGAGCTGACCAGCGAACGCGTCTCCAACTGGGTCAAGCAAATCAGCGAAGAGCTGAACCTGAAAGCACTGCAGGCCTGATTCATCTATGGCTCTGATACCGATGTATTCAGAGCCATATCTATATAGATAGACAAAACCTATCACAATCAGTGATACATTTTTTTAACTTTTCATTCCGACAGGGTACAATACCCATTCGGTCAGCCGGTTGCGTTTAATGACCTGTCTTGGCGTACAATATGTCTCTCGCAGGGAACAACTCTGAATACAGAGAGTTAGCAAGAATCATATTGTAAAAGTTCCGTGGTTTTCATTTCGACGGCGCGGTTCTATAATTGAGACACAGTGACCTTTTTTAAGCCGACCGATGATACTAGGCTAATAGCCTCCCAGATAAAGCAAGTAACAGGACTAAATCCGCATGACTGACAACAATACCGCATTAAAGAAGGCTGGCCTGAAAGTCACACTTCCACGACTGAAAATTCTGGAAGTGCTTCAGGATCCTCAATGCCACCACGTCAGCGCGGAAGACTTATACAAAAAGCTGATTGATATGGGGGAAGAGATTGGTCTGGCTACCGTTTACCGCGTGCTTAACCAGTTTGACGACGCCGGCATCGTTACCCGTCATAACTTCGAAGGCGGCAAGTCGGTTTTCGAACTCACGCAGCAGCACCATCATGATCATCTGATCTGTCTGGATTGCGGCCGGGTGATTGAATTCAGCGACGAGTCTATCGAAGCGCGCCAGCGTGAGATCTCCGAGAAACACGGCATCAAACTGACCAACCACAGCCTGTATTTGTACGGCCATTGCAGTAGCGGCGATTGCCGTGAAGACGACAATGCGCACAACGAACGCTAATCACTCGATGCAGAGAAAAATAAACCGCCGCGGCGGTTTTATTTTTGTCTTTTTCCCGGTAGCCGGGCGGCTGTTACCCCGCCCAACTGTCCCGCAGACCGACCGTGCGGTTAAACACCAGATTATCCGCGCTGGAATAAACGCGATCGGCGCAGAAATACCCTTCACGCTCAAACTGATAGGCTTTTTCAACTTCAGCCTGACCCAGACTGGCTTCCACAAAGCCCTGGGCGACAGTCAGCGAATCCGGGTTGATGGTGGAGAGAAAATCCTCCGCCGCGCCGGGGTTAGCCACGCTGAACAGACGGTCATACAGACGGAACTGCGCCGGCAGTGCATGAGCCGCCGATACCCAGTGGATCACGCCTTTCACTTTACGGCCGTCAGCCGGATCTTTGCTCAGGGTTTCCGTATCGCAGCTGCAGTAAATCGTGGTGATCACGCCCTGCTCGTCTTTATCAATGTGCTCGGCCTTAATGACATAGGCGTTACGCAGGCGCACTTCTTTGCCCAGCACCAAACGTTTGTACTGCTTGTTGGCTTCTTCGCGGAAATCAGCGCGATCGATATACACCTCGCGGCTGAACGCCACCTGGCGCGATCCCATTTCCGGTTTATTGGGATGATTGGGCATAGTAAGCCACTCTTCATGCCCTGCCGGCAGGTTCTCAATCACTACCTTCACCGGATCCAGCACCGCCATCGCCCGTGGCGCGTTCTCGTTCAGATCGTCGCGAATGCAGGATTCCAGCGCCGCCATCTCCACGGTGTTGTCCTGCTTGGTGACGCCGATACGACGACAGAACTCACGAATGGACGCCGCAGTGTATCCGCGACGACGCAAGCCGGAGATAGTCGGCATACGCGGATCGTTCCAGCCTTCCACCACTTTCTCGTTCACCAGCTGGTTCAGTTTACGCTTGGACATCACCGCGTATTCCAGATTCAGGCGGGAAAACTCATACTGCCGCGGGTGGGCAGGAATGGAGATATTATCCAGCACCCAGTCATACAGGCGGCGGTTGTCCTGAAATTCCAGCGTACACAGCGAATGGGTGATACCTTCCAGCGCATCGGAAATGCAGTGGGTGAAATCGTACATCGGGTAAATGCACCATTTGTTGCCGGTCTGATGGTGCTCGGCAAATTTGATGCGGTACAGCACCGGATCGCGCATAACGATGAACGGCGAGGCCATATCGATTTTGGCGCGCAGGCACGCCGTGCCTTCAGCGAAACCGCCGCTGCGCATTTTCTCGAACAGCGTCAGGTTTTCTTCGACGCTACGGTCGCGGTACGGGCTGTTTTTACCCGGCGAGGTCAGGGTGCCGCGGTATTCGCGGATCTGCTCCGGCGTCAACTCATCGACATACGCCAACCCTTTATTAATCAGTTCAATCGCGTAAAAGTGCAGCTGATCAAAATAATCAGACGAGTAGCGAACGTTGCCGCTCCAGGAAAAACCCAGCCACTGAACGTCATGCTTGATGGACTCAACGTACTCGATATCTTCTTTTACCGGGTTGGTATCATCAAAGCGCAGGTTGCACTTGCCGTTGTAATCTTCGGCAATGCCAAAGTTCAGGCAGATGGACTTGGCGTGACCGATGTGCAGGTAGCCGTTCGGCTCCGGCGGAAAACGCGTCTGAATATGGTCGTGTTTGCCGGTAGCCAGATCTTCATCAATGATCTGGCGAATAAAGTTGGTTGGGCGGGCTTCAGCCTCACTCATGCTTGGTTCCTCAAATGCGAAAAAACAACCCATAACCACTAATGATCCAACAAGCCACGCCGGGAAACAACCGTTTGTTTCACGAAAGTTTAAGATAAAAAAACGGAGCGTACGTCTCCGTATGCTCCGTTTCCCAACATCTGACAACCATGGGGCGTCGCCGAATTATTCCTGCGACACCTCGCGTAACGCCGCCGCAATGTTTTCCGCCTGAGTGCCAACCACAATCTGCACGCTTTGCTTGTTGAGACGGATGACCCCGGCCGCCCCCAGCTTGCGTGCAGCGGGTTCATCCACCAGGCCGGAATCCTTCACGCTCAGGCGCAAGCGGGTAATACAGGCATCAATTCCGGTCAGATTATCCTTGCCGCCGATAGCCTGCAGGTAACCTCTCGCCACCGACTGGCTGTTGCCGGCAGGAGCGGCGGTTCCCTCGGATGAGGACTGCGCCGCGGCGGCTTCACGCCCCGGCGTCATCAGGTTAAAACGGGTGATGGTGAAGCGGAACACCACATAATAGATGACAAAGAACGCGGCGCCTTGCAGCAGCAGCATGTACCAGTTCGTCGCCAGCGGGTTGCGCGAAGACAACACCATATCCACCAGACCGGCGCTGAAACCAAAACCGGCAATCCAGTGCATGCTGGCCGCGATGAATACCGAAATCCCGGTCAGTACGGCGTGCAGCACATACAGCACTGGCGCCACAAACATGAAGGAGAACTCCAGCGGTTCGGTAATGCCGGTGAAGAAGGCTGCAAACGCCGCCGCCACCATAATCCCCGCCACCCGACTGCGGTTTTCCGGACGAGCGCAGTGATAAATCGCCAGCGCCGCCCCCGGCAGGCCAAACATCATGATCGGGAAGAAACCGGCCTGGTAGCGCCCGGTAATACCGGGAACGGCTTTGCCGGCGTCAATCGCCTGCTGCCCGCTGAGGAAGTTAGGAATATCGTTGATGCCGGCCACATCAAACCAGAACACCGAGTTCAGCGCATGGTGCAGCCCCACCGGAATCAGCAGACGGTTAAAGAAGGCATAGATACCGGCGCCGACCGATCCCAGTTGCTGAATATGCTCGCCAAAGGAAACCAGCGCGTTGTAGATCACCGGCCAGACGTACATCAGCACGAACGCCACCACGATCATCAGCATCGAAACCAGAATCGGCACCAGGCGGCGACCGCTGAAAAAAGAGAGCGCCTTGGGCAATTCGACCTGGCTGTAACGGTTGTATAGTTCGGCGGAAATGATCCCGACCAGAATACCGATGAACTGGTTTTCAATCTTACCGAACGCTTTTGGCACCTCCGCCAGTGGGATGTGCTGAATCATCGACACCGCCGCAGGCGAACACAATGTCGTCAGCACCAGATAGCCGACAAACCCGGACAACGCCGCGGCGCCGTCTTTATCTTTCGACATACCGTAGGCGACGCCGACCGCAAACAGCACCGCCATATGCTCGATAATGGCGGCGCCGGACTTGATCAACAGCGCGGCCAGCGCGCTTTCACTGCCCCAGCCGACCGGATCAATCCAGTAACCCACCCCCATCAGGATGGCGGCTGCGGGCAACGTGGCGACCGGCACCATCAGGGCGCGGCCTACTTTTTGTAAATAACCGAGTGTACTCACCTTCCCCTCTCTTTCCCTTACGGGCAAAAATTGTCTGTCAGCCTTGTTATAGAATCACCCGCCAGCGATGTGGGCCTGGCAAGAGTGCCAAAAAAAATAATTCGTTACGCAAATTAATAACGGTGATTATGTGATAATTATCACCACAAAAGCACATACAAAATGTTTATGGCGCGGCATTAACACAACTTATTTTAAGACTAAAAAAAACGCGCTACACTAGCCCCAGATAAATTCCGAAACGTGGTGCGGCATATTACCTGACGGCCATGCTATCCGACTGCGTTTACCCGATGAATAATTGCCTTCGCTAACCGATTGCCTGAGGAGAGCCCCATGAGACTGATTCCGCTAACGACCCCCGCCGAGGTTGGCAAATGGGCCGCCCGCTATATCGCCGAGCGCATCAACGCCTTCAACCCGACGGCGGAGCGCCCATTCGTGCTCGGCCTGCCGACCGGCAGTTCGCCGCTGGAAGCTTACAAATCCCTGATTGCGCTGTACGATGCCGGTCAGGTCAGCTTCAAACATGTCGTCACCTTCAATATGGATGAATACGTCGGGTTGCCGGCGAACCATCCGGAAAGCTACCGCACCTTCATGTACCAGAATTTTTTCAATCACGTTGATATTCCGGAAGGAAACATTAACCTGTTGAACGGCAACGCGGAAGATATCGCCGCCGAGTGTCAGCGTTATGAAGAAAAAATCAAGTCTTACGGCAAGATTCATCTGTTCATGGGCGGCGTCGGCAACGATGGCCACATCGCTTTCAACGAACCGGGTTCTTCTCTGGTGTCCCGCACACGTATCAAGACCCTGACGGAAGAGACCCGTATCGCCAATTCCCGTTTCTTTGGCGGCGACGTCAATCAGGTGCCCAAATATGCCCTGACGGTGGGTGTCGGTACGTTGCTGGATGCGGAAGAAGTGATGATTCTGGTCAGCGGCCGCCATAAGGCGCAGGCGCTTCAGGCCGCGGTGGAAGGCAACGTTAACCACATGTGGACCATCAGCTGTCTGCAGTTGCACGCCAAAGCGCTGATGGTGTGTGACGAACCGTCCACAATGGAGCTGAAAGTGAAAACCGTGAAATATTTCCGCGAGCTGGAAGCTGAAAATCTCAAAAATCTGTAATCGGTGAGCCAGGAGCTTATAGATGTACGCTTTAACCAACGGCCGTATTTTTACCGGCCATCAGATCCTTGACGGCCATGCGGTCGTCGTCGCCGACGGTTTGATCGAGGCAGTCTGCCCGACACGCGAACTGCCCGATAACCTGCCCCGACGCGATCTCGCCGGCGCATTACTGGCCCCTGGCTTTATCGACCTGCAATTGAACGGCTGCGGCGGCGTCCAGTTCAACGACGCGCTGAACAATCTTTCCGTCAAAACGCTGGAAACCATGCAGCGGGCCAACGAAAAATCCGGCTGCACCAGCTTTTTGCCGACGTTGATCACCTCTTCCGACGAGTTCATGCGCCACAGCATCGGCGTGATGCGCGCCTGGCTCGCCCAGCATCGCCATCAGGCGCTTGGGCTGCATCTGGAAGGTCCCTGGCTCAACCCGGTGAAGAAAGGCACCCATGACGCCGCCTTTATCCGCCAGCCGGACGAGTCATTACTCAATTATCTGTGCGATAACGCCGATGTGATAGGCAAAATCACGCTGGCCCCGGAAATGGTATCGACGACGGTTATCCGGCAGCTGACCGCCGCAGGTATCGTGGTGTCCGCCGGTCACTCCAACGCCACCTGGGAACAAGCCAAACAAGGCTTTGCCGCCGGTATTCGCTTTGCCACTCACCTGTTCAACGCCATGCCGGCCCTTGCCGGGCGCGAACCCGGTCTGGTCGGCGCCGTCTATGACGCGCCGGAAGTCTACTGCGGCATCATCGCCGACGGCCGCCATGTCAGTTGGGCCAACATCCGCAACAGCAAACGCATCAAGGGCGACAAACTGGTGCTGGTCACCGACGCCACCGCGCCGGCCGGTTCCGACATCGACCGGTTCACATTTGCCGGTAAAACCATATACTACCGCGACGGCATTTGCGTGGATGAGCACGGCACCCTGAGCGGTTCGGCGCTCACCATGATCGATGCCGTGCGCAATTGCGTAGAACACGCGGGTATCGCTCTGGACGAGGCGCTAAGAATGGCGACGCTCTACCCGGCGAGAGCCATCGGAGAAGACCACCGACTGGGAAGCATTGAGACGGGCCACGTGGCTAACCTGACGGTATTGACCCGCGATTTTGACATCCTCAATACGTTTGTTAATGGTGAAGAAGTCTTTCATAAACAGTAAAACGTATTGCATCGACACGAGTAATGCGTCATGACCACAGGCGGACAAACCCAGATAGGGAACATTGATCTGGTCAAACAACTCAACAGTGCGGTCGTGTACCGCTTGATCGATCAGCAGGGCCCTATTTCCCGGATTCAGATTTCAGAGCAGAGCCAGCTTGCTCCCGCCAGTGTCACCAAAATTACCCGCCAGTTGCTGGAGCGCGGTCTGATCAAAGAAGTGGATCAGCAAGCGTCAACCGGCGGGCGCCGCGCCATTTCCATCATTTCCGAAACGCGGCCGTTTCATACCGTCGCGGTGCGGCTTGGCCGCCACGACGCCACCCTCGCCTTATACGACCTGCAGGGCAAACGGCTGGAAGAAGAGCACTGCAACCTGCCGGAAAACACCCAGGATACGCTGGAAAGCGCGCTGTTCACGGTTATCGATCAGTTCATTGCCCGTCACCAACGTCGTATCCGCGAGCTGATCGCCATTTCGGTGGTGCTGCCGGGATTGGTCGACCCCATCGCCGGCGTGGTCCGTTATATGCCGCACATCAGCGTGGACAACTGGCCGTTGGTGGATAATCTCGAACAGCATTTCAACGTGCACAGCTTTGTCGGCCACGATATTCGCAGCCTGGCGCTGGCCGAGCATTACTTCGGCGCAACCCGTGACTGTCAGGACTCGTTGCTGGTGCGGGTTCACCGCGGCGTGGGTGCCGGCATTCTGGTCAACGGCAAAATCTTTCTCGGCAGCAACAGCAATGTCGGGGAAATCGGCCATATCCAGATCGACCCGTTGGGCGACCGCTGCCACTGCGGCAACTTCGGTTGTCTGGAAACGGTAGTGTCGAACGGCGCGCTGGAGCAACGGGCGCGTGATTTATTGCAGCAGGGATTTCCCAGCAAGCTGACGCTGGATAACTGCCAGATCGCCGCTATCTGCAAAGCCGCCAACCGGGGTGACCTTCTGGCCCGTGAACTGATCGAGGCCGCCGGGCAACATCTGGGCAAAGCCATTTCGATTGCCGTCAACCTGTTCAATCCGCAGCGGGTGGTCATCGCCGGTGAAATTACCGGCGCGGACAAAATTCTGCTGCCCGCCATTCAACGCTGTATCAACGCACAGGTGCTGAAAGACTTTCGGCAAAACCTGCCGGTAGTCGTCTCCGAATTGCAGCACTTATCCGCCATCGGCGCCTTTGCGCTAGTGAAACGCGCGATGCTGAATGGCGTATTACTGCAACGTCTGCTTGAAAATCAGTAGGTTTAGTTTTCTGCTATAAGGCCGGATTATGAGATCGCTAAAAATCCGGCGCCTTCTCTCTGCCGTTTTGAATAAAACCCAATAAATCACACCAAAAATTACACATTCACCAGCACAATGGCTTTTTTCATTAAATGATATTGAACTGCCATCCCCTTTTGATGCTAAATCAGTGTTACCGATACGGCGGCGAGTCACCCTCTGAGGTGAGATACGGCAAGGAAAAGCGCTGATTACCGCCATACACTTTGACTGTTTCACGTTGTGATGCGTGGATAAAGGGAGCCTCTTGTATGTGTTCTATTTTTGGTGTGCTTGATCTGAAAACCGATCCGGTTGAATTGCGCAAAAAAGCGCTGGAATTGTCCCGTCTGATGCGTCACCGCGGCCCGGACTGGTCTGGTGTTTACGCCAGCGACAAAGCCATTCTGGCGCATGAGCGTCTGTCCATCGTCGACGTCAACACCGGCGCTCAACCGCTCTACAACCAGGCGCACACCCACGTTCTGGCCGTGAACGGCGAAATTTACAACCATCAGGCTCTGCGTCAGCAATACGGCGACCGCTATCAGTTCCAGACCGGTTCCGATTGCGAAGTGATTCTGGCGCTGTATCAGGAAAAAGGTCCGGAATTTCTGGACGAATTGCGCGGTATGTTCGCCTTCGCCCTGTATGACAGCGAAAAAGACGCCTATCTGATCGGCCGCGATCACCTGGGCATCATCCCGCTTTATATGGGCTATGACGAACACGGCAACTTCTACGTGGCGTCTGAGATGAAAGCGCTGGTGCCGGTGTGCCGCACCATCAAAGAATTCCCGGCCGGCAGCTACCTGTGGAGCCAGGACGGCGAGATTCGCGAATACTATCGTCGCGACTGGTTCGATTTCGACAACGTTAAAGACAACGTGACCGACGCCAACGAACTGCGCGAAGCGCTGGAAGAATCGGTGAAAAGCCACCTGATGTCCGACGTTCCTTACGGCGTGCTGCTGTCCGGCGGGCTGGACTCTTCCATCATTTCCGCCGTCACCAAAAAGTTCGCCGCCCGTCGCGTGGAAGACGACGAGCGCAGCGAAGCCTGGTGGCCGCAGTTGCACTCGTTCGCGGTCGGCCTGGAAGGCGCGCCTGACCTGAAAGCCGCGCGCGATGTCGCAGAACATCTGGGCACCGTGCACCACGAAATCCATTTCACGGTACAGGAAGGTCTGGACGCCATCCGCGACGTGATTTACCACATCGAAACCTATGACGTCACCACCATCCGCGCCTCAACGCCGATGTACCTGATGTCCCGTAAAATCAAGGCGATGGGTATCAAGATGGTGCTGTCCGGCGAAGGTTCGGACGAAGTATTCGGCGGCTATCTCTACTTCCACAAAGCGCCGAACGCGAAAGAATTTCATGAAGAAACCGTGCGTAAACTGCTGGCGCTGCACCAGTATGACTGCGCCCGCGCCAACAAAGCGATGTCCGCCTGGGGCGTCGAAGCCCGCGTGCCGTTCCTGGACAAGAAATTCCTGGACGTAGCGATGCGCATCAACCCGAAAGACAAAATGTGCGGCAACGGCAAGATGGAAAAACACATCCTGCGCGAGTGCTTCGAATCCTATCTGCCGCACAGCGTGGCCTGGCGCCAGAAAGAGCAGTTCTCTGACGGCGTGGGCTACAGTTGGATCGACTCTCTGAAAGAGGTCGCGGCCAAACAGATTTCCGACCAGCAACTGGAAACCGCGCACTTCCGTTTCCCGTACAACACGCCGACCACCAAGGAAGGCTACCTGTACCGCGAAATTTTTGAAGAACTGTTCCCGGTCCCAAGTGCGGCTGAATGCGTCCCCGGCGGTCCTTCTGTGGCCTGTTCGTCCGCCAAGGCGATTGAGTGGGATGAATCTTTCAAAAAGATGGATGATCCGTCGGGTCGCGCCGTCGGCGTGCACCAGTCCGCCTACCAATAATCGGTTTCATTTTACTGTTTTAAACGGGCCCTTAGCGGCCCGTTTTTCTTATGGAATACAGCCAAAAGCCTGCTTTCTGACGCTTTTCTCACCATACTGTTCATAACCCAAACAAACAGCGCGAATACGCCGTTTTTAGGGAAAAAATGTGTTGACGCCAAAAGACCAACTCCGCATAATGCGCCCCGCAACGCCGATGAAGGTGACGCGGAAAAGATGGCTACGTAGCTCAGCTGGTTAGAGCACAGCACTCATAATGCTGGGGTCACAGGTTCGATTCCCGTCGTAGCCACCATTTTTTCCTGCGGGAGTGGCGAAATTGGTAGACGCACCAGATTTAGGTTCTGGCGCCGCAAGGTGTGCGAGTTCAAGTCTCGCCTCCCGCACCATTACCTTTGTCGGTGTAGAAAACCAAAGCGTCAGCCTAGGTATGCAATAGTTTTATTGGGGTATCGCCAAGCGGTAAGGCAGCGGGTTTTGATCCCGCCACTCCCAGGTTCGAATCCTGGTACCCCAGCCATGAATCAAGTGAGACACGTCATACGATGTGCGCCCTGTTGGGGTATCGCCAAGCGGTAAGGCAGCGGATTCTGATTCCGCCATCCCGAGGTTCGAATCCTCGTACCCCAGCCATATTCAGTCATGAAGCCAACGGCTTCTGACCGTGCAGTAATTTGGCTACGTAGCTCAGCTGGTTAGAGCACAGCACTCATAATGCTGGGGTCACAGGTTCGATTCCCGTCGTAGCCACCACCTTAAAATTGGGGTATCGCCAAGCGGTAAGGCAGCGGATTCTGATTCCGCCATCCCGAGGTTCGAATCCTCGTACCCCAGCCATACAGAAAAGCCCGTGCAAACGGGCTTTTTCTTTTTTTATGCTTTTATCGTTTATTGGTTACCGCTCATCAGCTCTATTCCATCTGCATCAATAACCGGCGCCGGCTTAACGCCAGTACCGGCTCGTTCATCAATGCGCCACCGAATTGGAAAACAGGTTAATCACCGCCACGCCGGCAATGATTAGCGCCATTCCCAATACCGCCGGCCAGTCCAACCGCTGATCGTAAAAAATCCAGCTTATCGCCGCGATCAACACAATCCCTACGCCCGACCAGATGGCGTAAATCACGCCGGTCGGCAACACCCGCATGGAAACGGTCAGACAGTAAAACGCGATGGCGTAGAACACCACCGTCACCACACTCGGCACCAGCCGGGTAAAGCTCTCCGACAATTTCAGCGCCGTTGTCGCCACCACTTCCGACACAATCGCCAGACAAAGAAATAAATAGGTCATCAGTTTCACTACTCAGAAATAAGGAATTCGCCGCAAGCCGTTAGGATAACGCGTTATAGTGGTCGCCTCTTGGCAGATATAGCGGTATCAATGTAATCACACTGCATGAAAGCGGCATGACGGCGAACAGATCATGAAAAAACAGCGTAGCGGCTACGCTGTTTACAACCCCAACGCGTAACGCAACGCCTGCTGTTTCAGTTTTCCGGCGCGCTGCGCCGCCATCAACGCCAGGTTGCGGGCAAATTCAAGCGGCGGCAGCCGGTTACTGAACGCGCCGTAAAACAGATCCATGCCGCTTTGCATCAGCAGATTGTCAGGCTTGCGCTGCCGCTGATAACGTCGCAATACCGGCTCGCCGTACCAGACTGCGCCTTCATCACGCGCCCGAATCACCACATCGAGCAGCGTGGAAACGTCCCGATATCCCAGGTTCACGCCCTGCCCCGCCAGCGGGTTAATGGTATGCGCAGCATCGCCAATCAGGGCCAGCCCCGGCAATACATACTGCTGCGCATGACGACGCACCAGCGGAAACGCGCCGGCCGCGACCGCATTGACCTCACCCAGCCGCGCAGGAAACGTCTCGGCGATAACCTTATTCAGTTGAGGAAGCGACATCGCCTGCAACTGGCGGATACGCTGCGGGCTGTCGTACCACACCAGCGAGCACCAGCCGTCAAACAGCGGCAGAAACGCGCGCGGCCCGGACGGCGTGAAGCGCTGCCAGGTCGCCTCCTGCTGCGGGCCGGCCATTTCGGCGCTGATCAGCATGCAGGACTGGCGATATTGCCAGCCGGTGATACCAATGCCCGCCCACTGGCGAATTTTCGAATTGGCGCCATCAGCGCCAATCACCAGCGACGCAGACAGGCTATCGCCCTGCTCGCCAGTCAGCACCCATTGCTCGCCTTCACGATGCATGCGCTGCAATTGCCACGGACACAATAGCGTCACGCCGGGCGTCTTCTCCAGCACCTGCCACAACGCCAGTTGCAGAATACGGTTCTCTACCATGAACCCCAGCTCAGGTAACCCGAGGTCGGCCGCATCGAACACAACATGCGCATTGTCCCATTCCCAGGTTTCGAGCCGCCGGTAAGGCGCGCTGCGCATCAGCCCGACGCCCTGCCAGGCTCCCAGCCGCTCCAGCAGCCTGACCGACGCCTGACCAATCGCCGATACCCGCACGTCCGGCGCGCTGCCTGCGACAAACGGCGGCGGCGTTTCCTGCTCCAGCACCGCCACCTGAAAACCGTTCTGCGCCAGTCCCAACGCGGCGGCGGCACCAACCATGCCTCCGCCTACAATCACCGCATCATAGTGCATACCTGCCCCACTGTTTCTATTGCGCCGATAAAGAAGACTCAGGCGCCAGAAAGACAAAAGATGGCGATAGTTTACTGGATTTCGGCAACGTTTTTCAGAAAAGCGACGTGCCGCTCGCTCTGGTCACAACGACGGCAAAAGATTACAATACGCGCCCGCATGTACGCGCCCCGTTGAAGGTAAGCGTGTTTACCCGCACTGAGTAATGGCTAGTCGATGACGATGACAAAGAAACTGCATATCAAAACCTGGGGCTGTCAGATGAATGAATACGATTCATCGAAGATAGCCGATCTCCTGGAAAGTACGCACGGTTACCAGCTGACCGAAGTCGCGGAAGAAGCCGACATTCTGCTGCTGAATACCTGTTCGATCCGTGAAAAGGCGCAGGAAAAAGTGTTTCATCAGCTCGGCCGCTGGAAAACGCTCAAAGACGTCAACCCGAATCTGATTATCGGCGTGGGCGGCTGCGTAGCTTCGCAGGAAGGTGAACACATTCGCGACCGTGCGCATTACGTAGACGTGATTTTCGGGCCGCAGACCCTGCATCGTCTGCCGGAAATGATTAACCATGTGCAGGGCACCCGCAGCCCAATCGTGGATATCAGTTTCCCGGAAGTGGAAAAATTCGATCGGCTGCCGGAACCGCGCGCCGAAGGGCCGACCGCATTCGTCTCCATCATGGAAGGCTGTAACAAATACTGTACCTTCTGCGTGGTGCCTTATACCCGCGGCGAAGAAGTCAGCCGCCCGGTTGACGACGTCCTGTTTGAAATCGCCCAACTGGCGGCTCAGGGCGTACGTGAAGTCAACCTGCTGGGCCAGAACGTGAACGCTTACCGCGGCGCGACGCACGATGACGACATCTGCAGTTTTGCCGAACTGCTGCGTCTGGTGGCGACGATTGACGGTATCGACCGCATCCGCTTCATCACCAGCCACCCCATCGAATTCACCGACGATATCATCAGCGTGTACGAAGATACGCCGGAGCTGGTGAGTTTCCTGCACCTGCCGGTTCAGAGCGGCTCCGACCGCGTACTGACCATGATGAAGCGCCGTCACACCGCGCTGGAATACAAGGCCATCATCCGCAAACTGCGCAAAGCCCGCCCGGCGATCCAGATCAGTTCCGACTTTATCGTCGGCTTCCCGGGCGAAACGCAGGAAGATTTCGAGCAGACCATGAAACTGATCGCCGATGTCGATTTCGACATGAGCTTCAGCTTTATCTACTCGCCTCGCCCCGGCACCCCGGCCGCCGACATGGTGGATGACGTGACCGAAGAAGAGAAAAAACAGCGGCTGTACATTCTGCAGGAACGCATCAACCAGCAGGCCATGCAGTACAGCCGCCGGATGATGGGCACAGTACAACGCATTCTGGTCGAAGGCACCTCGCGCAAGAGCGTGATGGAACTGTCCGGCCGTACTGAAAACAACCGCGTAGTGAACTTTGAAGGAACGCCCGACATGATCGGCAAATTCGTCGACGTGGAAATTGTCGACGTTTACCCGAACTCGCTGCGTGGCGTGGTAATCCGTACCGAAGATCAAATGGATCTGCGCGTTAGCGAGTCGCCGACGTCGGTTATCGCTCGTACCCGTAAAGAGAACGAGCTCGGCGTTGGCATCTATCAGCCGTAATACGCTGATGATCGTTCTCAGGCGGGCCGTCAAACGGCCCGCTTTTTCTTTGCTGCGACATCCGGAGTAGATTCATCCCATCCCCCCGCCGCCTTTATGCCGAATGTGACTTGCGCCCTGCGGGGTTCACGATAAATAATCAGGGTAATCTCTGCGCCACATCCGGGCAGATATCACTGCCTGTGGCACAGCGTCATTGCTCATTCTGCTTAAACCCAAGAGGAATAGTTTGAACGTAACGATAAAAGAAATTGCCCTCGAACCCGCGGACAACAAACGCCTGCTCAGTCTGTGCGGCCCGTTTGACGACAACATCAAACAGCTGGAACGCCGCCTCGGCATAGAGATCAATCATCGCGACAACAACTTCAAGCTGGTGGGGAAAGACCTCTGCATCGACGCCGCTGCCGACATCCTGCGTCATCTTTATGTGGATACCGCGCCGGTACGCGGCGTGATTCCGGATATCGAGCCGGAACAAATTCATCTGGCCATCAAGGAATCCCGGGTACTGGAACAGACCGCCGACAGCGTGCCGGAATACGGCAAGGCGGTGAATATCCGCACCAAACGCGGCGTGATCAAACCGCGTACCCCCAATCAGGCGCAGTACATCGCCCATATCCTCGATCACGACATCACCTTCGGTATCGGCCCGGCCGGCACCGGGAAAACCTATCTGGCGGTAGCCGCCGCGGTGGATGCGCTGGAACGTCAGGATATTCGCCGTATTTTGCTGACTCGTCCGGCGGTGGAAGCCGGTGAAAAACTGGGCTTCCTGCCGGGCGACCTGAGCCAGAAGGTAGACCCGTACCTGCGCCCGCTGTATGACGCGCTGTTTGAAATGCTGGGTTTCGAGCGGGTGGAAAAGCTTATCGAGCGTAACGTGATTGAAGTCGCGCCGCTGGCCTACATGCGCGGCCGCACGCTGAACGACGCCTTCATCATTCTGGATGAAAGCCAGAACACCACCATCGAGCAGATGAAGATGTTCCTGACTCGTATCGGGTTTAACTCGAAGGCGGTCATCACCGGCGACGTCACCCAGATCGACCTGCCGCGCAATCAAAAATCCGGTTTGCGTCATGCCATCGAGGTGCTGTCGGAAGTCGAGGAAATCAGTTTCAACTTCTTCCACAGCGAAGACGTGGTACGTCACCCGGTGGTCGCCCGCATCGTCAACGCTTATGAGGCATGGGAAACCGCCGATCAGAAACGCCGGGACGAACTGGCGGAGCAACGCAAACGCGAAGCGCAGGCCGCCGCGCAGGAGCAGAAATGAGTCAGGTTATTCTCGATTTGCAAATCGCCAGCGAAAATATCAACGGGCTGCCGTCGGAAGCCGACTTTCAGCGCTGGCTGGAAGCGGTGTTGCCGCAATTTCAGGAGGTGGCGGAAGTCACCATCCGGGTGGTGGACGAAGAGGAAAGCCATCACCTGAACCTGACTTATCGCGGCAAAGACAAACCGACCAACGTGCTGTCGTTCCCGTTCGAAGCGCCGCCGGAAGTGGAGCTGCCGCTGCTGGGCGACCTCATCATCTGCCGGCAGGTGGTCGAGCAGGAGGCGGTCGAACAGGGGAAAAGCGCGGATGAACATTGGGCGCACATGGTTGTCCATGGCAGCCTGCATCTGTTAGGTTATGATCATATCGAAGACAGTGAAGCCGAAGAAATGGAAGCACTGGAAACGGAAATCATGCAAAGTATGGGTTATGCCGACCCGTATCTGGCAGAAAAAGAAGATTTTACTGACAAGCCTTAAATCCGATATTTTAAGGATCAGACGCCAGCGGCGATACGCCACCGACGACATTCACCGCTGGTCATCATTTCTTAACAAGAGTGATATTAACTGACGCCATGAGCGACGACCATTCTCCCAATAGCGATACCCCCAGTCCCAAAAAGGGATTTTTCTCTCTTTTTCTCAATCAGATTTTCCACGGCGAATCCAAAGATCACGATGATCTGTTGGCATTAATCCGTGATTCGGAACAAATTGATCCGGAAATCCGCGACATGCTGGAAGGGGTGATGGATATCGCCGAACAGCGGGTGCGCGACATCATGATCCCGCGTTCGCAGATGATTACCCTCAAGCATAACCAGACGCTGGAAGAGTGCCTGGACGTGATCATCGAATCGGCCCACTCCCGCTTCCCGGTCATCAGCGAAGACAAGGACCATATCGAAGGCATCCTGATGGCCAAGGACCTGCTGCCGTTTATGCGCAGCAACTCCGAACCGTTCAGCATGGATAAAGTGCTGCGGCCTGCCGTCGTGGTGCCGGAAAGCAAGCGGGTGGACCGCATGCTCAACGAATTCCGTTCCCTGCGCTACCACATGGCGATCGTCATCGATGAATTTGGCGGCGTCTCCGGGCTGGTGACGATTGAAGACATTCTGGAACTGATCGTCGGCGAAATCGAAGACGAATACGATGACGAAGAAGACCGCGACATCCGCCAACTGAATCGCCAGACTTACACCGTGCGCGCGCTTACGCCGATCGAAGACTTCAACGAGACATTCTCCACCCGATTCAGCGACGAGGAAGTGGATACCATCGGCGGTCTGGTGATGCAATCGTTCGGTCACCTGCCGGCACGCGGGGAAACCATCGACATCGACGGTTACCTGTTCAAAGTTGCCATGGCCGACAGCCGCCGTATTATTCAGGTTCATGTCAGAATTCCTGACGACGTTCCGCAACCGCAACTGGAAGATTAATTCATTCATGGCAGTCGCTTCATTATTGCAACGCCAGCAGGTTCGCCTCCTGCTGGCGCTTTTATTCGGTGCCTGCGGCACACTGGCATTCTCTCCTTATGATTTCTGGCCAGCCGCCATTATTTCGTTGATGGGGCTACAGGGTCTGACGCTGAACCGTCGGGCTCGTCAGGCGGCGGCGATCGGTTTCAGTTGGGGATTCGGTCTGTTCGGCACCGGCATCCATTGGGTCTACTACAGCATCGCCGATTTTGGCGGCATGCCCGGTCCGGTGAATGTCGGTCTGGTGGTGCTGCTGGCGCTCTATCTGTCGCTCTATCCGATGCTGTTCGCCGGGCTGCTTGCACGCCTGTGGCCGCAGACGAGCGTATGGCGCGTAGCACTGGCGGCGCCGGCGCTGTGGCAGGTCACCGAACTGCTGCGCGGTTGGGTGCTGACCGGCTTTCCCTGGCTGCAGTTCGGCTACAGCCAGCTTGATGGCCCGTTGAAAGGTATTGCGCCGATCGCAGGGGTCGATACCCTCACCTTCCTGTTGATGATTATCAGCGGGCTGCTGGTACTGGGGCTGACGCTGCGACGCTGGCAGCCAGCGCTGGTTGCCGCTGCGCTGTTGGTGTTGCCGTGGCCGTTGCGCTCGCTTGAGTGGTACAAACTGCAGCCGGAGCGCGCGGTCAACGTGGCGATGGTACAAGGCAACATTCCTCAGGCCTTGAAGTGGGACCCGAACGAACTGCTCAACACGCTGAGAGTCTATTTCGATAACACGTTGCCGGCGATGGACAAGGCGCCACTGGTGATTTGGCCGGAATCCGCCATTCCGGATGTCGAAATCCGCCAGCAGGACTACCTGACGCAACTGGACGCCATCCTGCGCGAGCATCACAGCAGCCTGATCACCGGCATTGTCGATGCGCGCCGGGAAAACAATCGTACCGATTTCTACAACAGCATCATCGTGCTGGGCGATCAGCAGCCCTATCGTTACCCGACCACCAACCGCTACAACAAACATCATCTGGTGCCGTTTGGCGAGTTCGTGCCGCTGGAAACTCTGCTGCGCCCGCTGGCGCCGTTCTTCGATCTGCCGATGTCCGCGTTCAGCCGCGGCGGCTACCTGCAGCCGCAGTTGGTCGTTAACGGCTACCGCCTCACCGCCACCATCTGTTATGAGGTCATTCTGGGGCAACAAGTGCGCGACAATTTCCGCGCCGACACCGATATGCTGCTGACCATTTCCAACGATGCCTGGTTCGGCAACTCCATTGGTCCCTGGCAGCATTTCCAGATGGCCCGAATGCGGGCGCTGGAACTGGGCCGCCCGCTGCTGCGTTCCACCAACAACGGCGTAACGGCCGTCATCGCGCCCGACGGCAGCGCCAGCGCCAGTCTTCCGCAGTTCACCCGCGACGTACTGGAAACCCGCGTAACGCCGGCAACCGGCATCACGCCTTACGCCCGCTTCGGCTCCTGGCCGTTGTGGCTGCTGGAAGCCTTGCTGGGTCTTGCCGCGCTGGTTTATCGCTTCCGTTCCCGCTGATTTCCCTATTCGCCTTCTCACAACAAGACATGTCCGGACATGTCTTGTTTCATTTCTGGCACACAACTTGCTACTCATTGATATGAAACGTCTGACGTTGCACATTTGCGGGCCATCCTGCTCTGCGATAGCACAATACCAGGGCACGACCTGCACCAAATTAGTGCCATAAGTTTTTTATTGCAGCACTTTGGTGCGGAGCGCCTCGCAAAAAGCAAACATTCTCGTTTCATTATGTTTACAATCCGCTATTTTTAAACATGACAGCGTTTTATTCGCTCTTTAGCGGTGCACAACATGTGGCCGGTAATAGCCCAGCAGAATTTGCACCACCACAACAGCAAAGGAGTTAGAGCATGCAATTGCGTAAACTGGCACTGTCGTTAATGCTGATCAGTACAACAGCAACTATGGCTTATGCAGAAGAACAGCCGGCTTCGGCCCAAAAAGAAAACGCACCAATCCCCACGCTGAAAAAAGTCAAAGACAGTGGTGTTATCGTTATTGGTCACCGCGAATCTTCCGTGCCGTTTTCCTACTACGACAACCAGCAAAAAGTCGTAGGCTATTCACAGGCTTACTCCGACAAGATTGTTGAAGCCGTCAAAAAGGCGATCGATGCGCCCAATCTGCAGGTGAAGCTGCTACCCATCACCTCCCAGAACCGTATTCCGCTGCTGCAGAACGGTACTTTCGACCTGGAATGCGGCTCCACCACCAACAACCTGGAACGCCAGCAACAGGCTGCCTTCTCCAATACCATTTTCGTGATCGGTACGCGTCTGCTGACCAAAAAAGACTCCGGCATCAAGGATTTCACCGATCTGAGCGGTAAAGCGGTGGTCGTTACTTCCGGCACCACATCTGAAGTGCTGCTGAACAAAATGAATGAAGAGAAGAAACTGAACCTGCGCATCATCAGCGCCAAGGATCACGGTGACTCCTTCCGCACACTGGAGAGCGGCCGCGCGGTGGCCTTCATGATGGACGACGCGCTGCTGGCAGGCGAACGCGCCAAAGCCAAAAATCCGGACGAATGGGTCATTGTCGGTACGCCGCAGTCTCACGAAGCCTACGGTTGCATGCTGCGTAAGAACGACCCTGAATTCAAAAAACTGGTGGACGCCACCATTGCTCAGGTACAAACCTCCGGCGAAGCCGCCAAATGGTACGAGCACTGGTTCACCCAACCGATCCCGCCGAAAAATCTTAACCTGAACTATGTCCTGTCCGACGACATGAAGGCACTGTTTAAGGCACCGAACGATAAGGCGTTGTAACCGTATTAATAATGACAATAAAGGGCAGTAATTCTGCCTTTCGATTGCTGATTCGTGGCAAGACAGACAGGCGCAGGGTGGTCGTTCCCCACCCTGCGAATCCACAAGCCACTCATCAATCTTCGGGGTAGCGAACGCTACCCTTTTTTTACCGGAGTTTGTTATGTCAATAGATTGGAACTGGGGCATTTTCCTGCAATCCGCTCCGTTCGGAAATACGACCTATTTGGGGTGGATTATTTCCGGCCTGCAGGTCACCGTATCGCTTTCTTTGTGCGCCTGGGTCATCGCCTTCCTGCTGGGCTCACTACTGGGTATTCTGCGTACCGTTCCCAACCGTCTGCTGGCCGGTATCGGCACCTGCTATGTGGAGCTGTTTCGCAACGTGCCGCTGATTGTCCAGTTCTTCAGTTGGTATCTGGTTGTGCCGGAGTTACTGCCAGCCAAAATCGGCATGTGGTTTAAGGCCGAACTGGACCCCAATATCCAGTTCTTCCTGTCCTCCATGTTTTGTCTGGGCATGTTCACCGCCGCCCGCGTGTGCGAACAGGTGCGGGCAGGCATTCAGTCGCTGCCGCGAGGCCAGAAGGCCGCCGGTCTGGCGATCGGCCTGACGCTCCCCCAGACCTACCGTTATGTCTTGCTGCCCAACGCCTACCGGGTGGTAGTGCCGCCGCTGACCTCGGAAATGCTCAATCTGGTGAAAAACTCCGCCATCGCCTCCACCATCGGTCTGGTGGACATGGCGGCGCAGGCCGGCAAGCTGCTGGATTACTCCGCTCACGCCTATGAGTCCTTCAGCGCGATCACGCTGGCCTATATCGGCATCAATGCCATCATCATGCTGATCATGCAGATTGTGGAGCGCAAAACCCGTCTGCCGGGCAATCTGGGGAGCAAATAAATGTACAACTTTGACTGGAGTTCGATTCCGCCCAGCCTGCCTTATCTGATCAAGGGGATGGGCGTCACGCTGGAAATCACCCTGACCGCGGTCGTGGTGGGGATTGTCTGGGGTACCGTGCTGGCGGTGATGCGCCTGTCGCCCATCAAGCCCATCAGCTGGTTTGCGAAACTGTACGTCAACCTGTTCCGCTCGGTACCGCTGGTGATGGTGCTGCTGTGGTTCTACCTGATCGTGCCGAGCTTATTACAAAATGTGCTTGGCCTTTCTCCGAAAACCGATATTCGGCTGGTATCAGCTATGGTAGCCTTCTCGCTGTTTGAGGCGGCCTATTATTCCGAGATTATCCGCGCCGGCATCCAGAGTATTTCCCGCGGGCAGGCCTCCGCCGCGCTGGCGCTGGGGATGACCCACTGGCAATCCATGCGGCTGGTGATTCTACCTCAGGCGTTCCGGGCCATGATTCCCTTGCTGCTGACTCAAGGTATCGTGCTGTTTCAGGATACCTCGCTGGTGTATGTGCTCAGTCTGGCGGACTTCTTCCGTACCGCATCCACCATCGGCGAACGTGACGGTACTCAGGTGGAAATGATCCTGTTCGCCGGGTTTGTGTACTTTGTTATCAGCCTCTCGGCGTCGATACTGGTCAATTATTTGAAGAGAAGGACGGTTTGATGATTTTCCTGAAAAATGTTTCTAAATGGTATGGTCAATTTCAGGTGCTGACCGACTGCTCCACCGAAGTGAAAAAAGGTGAAGTAGTGGTGGTTTGCGGACCTTCCGGCTCCGGGAAATCGACCTTAATCAAAACCGTTAACGGCCTGGAGCCGATCCAGCAAGGTCAGATCGAAGTTAACGGCACCACTGTCAATGACAAACGCACCAATCTGGCGCAATTGCGCTCCAAAGTCGGCATGGTGTTCCAGCATTTTGAGCTGTTCCCCCATTTGTCCATCGTCGACAACCTGACGCTGGCGCAGGTCAAGGTACTCAAGCGCGACAAAGAAGCCGCCCGCGAGAAAGGACTGAAGCTGCTGGCGCGCGTCGGCCTGTCGGCGCATGCCAACAAGTTCCCCGGGCAGTTATCCGGTGGTCAGCAACAGCGTGTGGCTATCGCCCGCGCCCTGTGTATGGACCCGGTGGCGATGCTGTTCGACGAACCGACCTCGGCGCTCGACCCGGAAATGATCAATGAAGTGCTGGACGTAATGGTAGAGCTGGCGCAAGAAGGCATGACCATGATGGTGGTGACCCACGAGATGGGGTTCGCCCGCAAGGTGGCGCACCGCGTCATCTTCATGGATGAAGGCAAGATCATTGAAGATACCCGCAAAGAGGACTTCTTCAGTAATCCGCAGTCTGACCGCGCTAAAGACTTTCTGGCGAAAATCCTGCATTAATCCGCAGCCTGTCGCCATATCGCAAGGGTGCTTCGGCACCCTTGTTTTTTCCACACGCTCCCGGTCAGGGCGAAAACGGCTGGCGATGGAACTGGTCATGCCCGCATTTCGGGCACAGCGGCAAGACTTCTGGGGTATAAAAAGCAATGTGGTGATGGCACTGTTCGCACACCAGATTGCCCAGCCCTACCACCTCGCCGCTATGATATACGCCGTGGTGGCTGACATCCTTGAACACTTCGCGCCATTCCAGTTGCGTCTTGTCGGTGATATCCGCCAGGTTCTGCCACAGGCTTTCACGAATCACGCGCACGAATACACTGTCGGCAAAGGCATTCTGGCTCTCCTCGTAACTGAGGGAGAAGGCTTCCAGATCACGCTGGAGCGCCAGTATTACCTGTTCAATCTCCTTTTGCGTCAGTTCATTGGTTTCCTGTAACTGGCGCCGGGCATCCGACATCAGCTTATCCATGTCCCGCTCGCCGCGGCTTAACCACTCGGTAACGGCGGACATCAACTCCCGGTAATACTGAACCACTTTGCTCATCGTGACTCCTTAGCGTGAAAGCGCTTATCGACGGGCCTGCACAGCCTAGTGTAGATGATTTTTCCGACACTACCGGGAGCCGCTTCCCAATCCGCGGGTTTAACCTCCGTCTTCGCTACCGGCGCCGCATAAATCAGCCCCGGACCGCCTCAAGCGGTTGTTGAGCCAGTCGCTTATCAGCTATGCTATGCGGATCTTTTGAAATGAAACAGAACATGCTACCGAGGTAGCGATTTTCACTAAGGACCACTGGCAGCCATGCAAGAGCAATACCGCCCAGAAGATATCGAAGCGCACGTCCAGCTTCACTGGCAAGAGAAACAGACTTTCAAAGTGACCGAAGAACCCGGCAAGGAAAAATACTATTGCCTTTCCATGCTGCCTTATCCTTCTGGCCGTCTACACATGGGTCATGTCCGCAACTACACCATCGGCGACGTGATCTCCCGCTATCAGCGTATGCTGGGCAAAAACGTTCTACAGCCGATCGGCTGGGACGCCTTTGGCCTGCCGGCGGAAGGCGCGGCGGTGAAAAACAATACCGCGCCGGCGCCCTGGACCTACGCCAATATCGAATACATGAAAAACCAGCTGAAATTGCTGGGCTTCGGTTACGACTGGGATCGCGAAGTGGCGACCTGCAAACCGGATTACTACCGCTGGGAACAGTGGTTCTTCACCAAACTGTATGAGAAAGGCCTGGTTTACAAAAAAACCTCAGCGGTGAACTGGTGCCCGAACGACCTGACCGTGCTGGCCAACGAGCAGGTGATCGACGGATGCTGCTGGCGTTGCGACACCAAGGTGGAACGCAAGGAAATCCCGCAGTGGTTCATCAAAATCACCGCTTACGCCGACGAACTGCTCAACGATCTGGATACGCTGGAAAGCTGGCCTGAGCAGGTCAAAACCATGCAGCGCAACTGGATCGGCCGTTCCGAAGGGGTAGAAATCACCTTCCGGATCGCTGACGGCGACGACACCCTGACCGTTTACACTACCCGCCCGGACACCTTCATGGGCGTGACCTATGTCGCCGTGGCGGCTGGTCACCCGCTGGCGCTGAAAGCGGCGGAAAACAACCCGGCGCTGCAGGACTTTATCGCCGAATGCCGCAACACCAAAGTGGCGGAAGCCGACATGGCGACCATGGAGAAAAAAGGCGTCGCTACCGGTCTGTTCGCCATTCACCCGCTGACCGGCGAAAACGTGCCGGTATGGGCCGCCAACTTCGTGCTGATGGAATACGGCACCGGCGCCGTCATGGCGGTACCGGGCCACGACCAGCGCGACTGGGAATTCGCCCACAAATATAGCCTGCCGGTGAAACCGGTTATTCTGATGGCAGACGGCAGCGAGCCGGATCTGTCCACTCAGGCGCAAACTGAAAAAGGCCGCCTGTTCAACTCCGGCGAATTCGACGGACTGGACTTTGACGCCGCCTTTAACGCCATTGCCGACAAACTGGTGTCGCAGGGCGTCGGTCAGCGTAAAGTCAATTACCGTCTGCGCGACTGGGGTGTGTCCCGTCAGCGCTACTGGGGCGCGCCGATCCCGATGGTGACGCTGGAAGACGGCACCGTAATCCCGACGCCGGAAGACCAACTGCCGGTAGTGCTGCCGGAAGACGTGGTAATGGACGGCATCACCAGCCCGATCAAGGCCGATCCCGAGTGGGCCAAAACTACGGTCAACGGCCAGCCGGCGCTGCGTGAAACCGATACCTTCGATACCTTCATGGAGTCGTCCTGGTATTACGCGCGTTACACCTGCCCGCAGTACGATCAGGGCATGCTGGATCCGGCTGCCGCCAACTACTGGCTGCCGGTAGACCAGTATGTCGGCGGTATCGAACACGCCATCATGCACCTGATGTACTTCCGTTTCTTCCACAAACTGATGCGCGACGCCGGTCTGGTGAATTCCAACGAACCGGCTAAACGTCTGCTGTGTCAGGGTATGGTTCTGGCCGACGCCTTCTACTATGTCGGCAACAACGGCGAGCGTATCTGGGTATCGCCGAGCGACGCGACGCTGGAGCGCGACGACAAAGGGCGCATCACCAAAGCGTTCGATAAAGAAGGCCGCGAGCTGGTTTACGCCGGCATGAGCAAAATGTCGAAATCGAAAAACAACGGTATCGACCCGCAGGTCATGGTGGAACGCTACGGCGCCGACACCGTACGTCTGTTCATGATGTTCGCCTCCCCGGCGGAAATGACGCTGGAGTGGCAGGAATCCGGCGTGGAAGGGGCTAACCGCTTCCTGAAACGCGTGTGGAAACAGGTTTACGACCACACCGGGAAAGGCGCCACCCAACAGTTGGATGTGGCTGCGCTGACGGAAGACCAAAAAGCGCTGCGCCGCGACCTGCACAAAACCATCGCCAAAGTGACGGATGATATCGGCCGTCGTCAGACCTTCAACACCGCCATCGCGGCGATCATGGAGCTGATGAACAAGCTGGCCAAAGCGCCGCAGGAGTCGGAACAGGACCGCGCGCTGACGCAGGAAACGCTGCTGGCGGTAGTGCGGATGCTCTACCCGTTCACTCCGCACGCCTGCTTCGTACTGTGGCGCGAGCTGAAAGGCGAAGGCGACATCGATCAGGCGCCGTGGCCGGTAGCTGACGAACAGGCGATGGTGGAAGACTCTCGTCTGGTCGTGGTACAGGTCAACGGTAAAGTTCGCGGCAAAATCACCGTAGCGGCCGATGCCACCGAGCAACAGGTTCGCGATCGGGCGGCACAGGAGCCGCTGGTAGCCAAATATCTGGATGGCGTGACCGTTCGCAAGGTGATTTTCGTTCCAGGCAAACTGCTTAACCTGGTTGTGGGTTAAGGCAAGGAGGTACTGTGCGACACCCGTTTTTAACGCTGGTGCTGGGGCTGGTGGTCTTGATGACCGCCGGCTGCGGCTTTCATCTGCGCGGCACCACTCAGATGCCGGAGCAGTTGCATAATCTGATTCTGGACAGTGGCGACCCCTACGGCCCGATGACGCGGGCCATCCGTGAACAGTTGCGTCTCAACAACGTCAACATCATGGAAAATACCGAACGTAAGGATCTGCCGTCCTTCCGTTTTATGGGAGACCATCTGACCCGCAACACCGTATCTATTTTCCAGGATGGGAAAACAGCAGAGTACCAGCTGGTTCTGGAAGTAAAAACACAGGTGCTGATCCCGGGTGATGACATCTATCCGCTCAACGTGACGATTTTCCGCTCCTTCTTCGATAACCCGCTTGCTGCGCTGGCCAAAGACGCAGAGCAGGATATCGTACTGCGTGAAATGCGTGAGCAGGCGGCCCAACAGTTGGTACGAAAACTACTGACGATCAAAGGAAGCCAGAACGCGAAAATCAATCAGAAGGCGCAGGCCGCTACATCCGCACCGGCGCACCCATGATTCGGATCTATCCCGAACAACTGACCGCGCAGCTCCATGAGGGGCTGCGCGGCTGTTATCTGCTGTTCGGCAACGAACCCCTATTGCTGCAGGAGAGTCAGGATCAGATCCGGACCATCGCCCGTCAGCAAGATTTTCTGGAACACTTCAGTTTCACGCTGGATAACAACACCGACTGGGACGCTATTTTTTCCACCTGTCAGGCGCTCAGCCTGTTTGCATCCCGCCAGACCCTGCTACTGATTTTGCCCGACGCCGGTCCCGGCGCCCCCATCAGCGAGCAACTGGTCAAGCTTTCCACCCTGTTGCATCCCGACATTCTGTTGATGGTACGGGGCAGCAAGCTCACCAAAGCGCAGGAAAACAGCGCCTGGTTCAAAGCGTTGTCGCAACAGGGCGTGTATGTCCCCTGCATGACGCCTGAACAGGAACAACTCCCCCGCTGGGTGGCGCATCGCGCTAAAAACATGAAGCTGGAACTGGATGACGCCGCCAGCCAGTTGATTTGCTATTGCTATGAAGGAAATCTGCTGGCGCTGGTGCAAGCGCTGGAGCGACTGTCGCTGCTGTATCCGGACGGCAAGCTGACGCTGCCGCGGGTCGAACAGGCGGTCAACGATGCCGCGCATTTCACGCCGTTCCACTGGCTGGATGCGCTGCTGGGCGGCAAAAGCAAACGCGCGTGGCACATTTTGCAGCAGTTACGGCTGGAAGAGTGTGAGCCGGTTATCCTGCTACGCACCGTGCAGCGGGAATTGCTGTTGCTGCTACAGTTAAAACGACGCATGGCGACCACGCTGCTGCGCACGCTGCTTGATCAGCACAAGGTGTGGCAAAACCGACGTCCGCTGTTGACGCAGGCATTGCAACGTCTGTCGCTGACGCAATTACAGCAGGCGATCACCCTGCTGAGCCGGCTGGAGATCACCCTGAAACAGAATTACGGGCAACCGGTCTGGGCGGAACTGGAAACGCTGTCGATGATTCTGTGCGGTAAAGCGCTGCCCGACGGCCTGCTTGAGGTATAGCAATTTGTCGACATTCCCGGTCACCCAGCCCCTGACCGCCTACTTTGGCGGTACGTTTGACCCGATTCACTATGGGCATCTGCGCCCGGTCGCCGCGCTGGCGCAGGAAATTGGTCTGCAACGCGTTATTCTGTTGCCCAACAACGTCCCGCCGCACCGCGAGCAGCCGGAAGCCAACGCCGGCCAGCGCAAGACCATGATTGAGCTAGCGGTACGCGATAACCCGCTGTTTCAGATCGACGATCGTGAACTGCAGCGCGCCACGCCGTCCTATACCATTGAGACGCTGGAAGCATTACGCGCCGAGAAAGGCGCCGGCGCGCCGCTGGCGTTCATTATCGGGCAAGACTCGCTGTTGACGCTGCATCGCTGGCATCGCTGGCAGGAAATTCTGGATTATTGTCATCTGCTGGTCTGCGCCCGCCCCGGTTACCGCCAGCAGTTGGATACCACCGAGCTGGAAGCCTGGTTGGCCGCGCACCAGACTTACGATGTCGACCAGTTGCACTGCCGCTGTCACGGGCTGATTTACCTCGCCCATACCCCGCTTCTGCCGATTTCCGCCACCGACATCCGTCATCGCCGACAACAAGGCCTCGACTGCCATGATCTGCTGCCCGAAAGTGTGCTGAAGTATATTGACACACACGGACTCTATCGATAGTCATGCGTTGATACCACTCATTATAAGGCCGTGATATACTCCGCCGCTGGTTTCGGCTACAGGAAAACCACCTGCCGTCGCGGTGAAACGGCTATTTCACTGACGCCAGGCCAGCCCGCATAACCGGCAGATTAACCACTCATTAAAGGGGGAACCTTTGCAAGGCCAAGCACTCCAAGATTTCGTTATTGATAAACTTGACGATTTGAAAGGTCAGGATATTGTTGCCCTCAATGTAAAAGGGAAATCCAGTATCACTGACTGCATGATTATTTGTACCGGCACCTCCAGCCGTCATGTCACCTCCATCGCCGATCACGTTGTGCAGGAATCCCGCGCCGCCGGGCTGATGCCGCTAGGCGTTGAAGGGGAAAACGACGCCGACTGGGTCGTGGTCGATCTCGGCGACGTGATCGTCCATGTGATGCAGGAAGAGAGCCGCCACCTGTACGAACTGGAAAAACTCTGGGGCTGATATGAAGCTGCAACTGGTCGCCGTTGGCACCAAAATGCCCGACTGGGTGCAGACCGGCTTTACCGATTACCTCCGCCGTTTTCCCAAAGACATGCCGTTTGAACTGGTGGAGATTCCGGCGGGTAAGCGCGGCAAGAACGCCGATATCAAACGGATTCTGGAACGGGAAGGCGAACTGATGCTGGGCGCCGTAGGCAAAGGCAACCGCATCGTAACGCTGGATATTCCCGGTTCGCGTTGGGAAACGCCGCAGCTGGCGCAGCAACTGGAGCGCTGGAAACAGGACGGTCGCGATATCAGCCTGCTGATTGGCGGCCCTGAAGGGCTGGCGCCGCAGTGCAAAGCCGCGGCGGAGCAAAGCTGGTCGCTGTCGCCGCTGACGCTGCCGCATCCGCTGGTGCGCGTGCTGGTGGCGGAGAGTCTGTACCGGGCCTGGAGTATTACCACCAATCATCCTTACCATCGGGAGTAAGGCGAACGATGAACCCTGTGAAGTAGCAATCGCTGGATGAATATAGAACGTAAACCCTTTCGTGACTATACGGCTGAGGCAGCCCTGTTCGTACGCCGGGCGCTGGTCGCGTTCCTGGGCATTTTGCTGCTGAGCGGTATTCTGGTCGCCAATCTATACCACCTGCAGGTTTTACGTTTTGACGATTATCGTACCCGTTCGAATGAAAACCGCATCAAGCTGGTGCCGATTGCCCCGAGCCGCGGCATCATCTATGACCGCAACGGCACCCCGCTGGCGCTCAACCGCACGATTTACCAGTTGGAGCTGATTCCCGAAAAGGTCAACAATCTGGAAGAGACGCTGCAGGCGCTCAAATCGATCATTGACCTGACCGATGAAGACATCGATAACTTCAGAAAAGAGCGTAAACGTTCGCGTCGCTTCACGTCCATCCCGGTCAAAACCGGATTGAATGAAGTGCAGGTAGCGAGCTTCGCCGTCAATCAGTACCGTTTTCCCGGCGTGGAAGTCAAAGGCTACCAGCGCCGCTACTACCCGTACGGTGCCGCGCTGACCCACGTCATTGGCTACGTCTCTAAAATCAACGATAAAGATCTGGAAAGACTGGACCAGGAAGGCAAGCTGGCGGACTACGCGGCGACCCATGATATCGGCAAGCTCGGTATTGAACGCTATTACGAAGATGTGCTGCACGGCAAACCGGGCTACGAGGAAGTGGAAGTCAATAACCGCGGCCGCGTGATTCGCCAGTTGCACGAACAACCGCCGCAAGCCGGCAAAGATATCTACCTGACGCTGGACCTTAATCTCCAGCTCTATATCGAGAAACTGCTGACCGGCAGCCGCGCCGCCGTGGTAGTCACCGACCCACGGGACGCGGGTATTCTGGCCATGGTATCCAATCCCAGTTACGACCCGAACCCGTTCGTCGACGGCATTTCAGGCAAAGCCTATCGGGAACTACTCAACGATCAGAATCGGCCGCTGATTAACCGCGCGACACAAGGCGTGTACCCACCCGCCTCTACTGTCAAACCCTACATCGCGGTATCCGCGCTGAGTGCTGGAGTTATCACTCCTTATACCTCGCTGTTTGACCCCGGCTGGTGGCAGTTGCCCGGCTCGGAAAAACGCTTCCGCGATTGGAAAAAATGGGGACACGGCCGCCTGAATCTCACCAAATCGCTGGAAGAATCCGCCGATACCTTCTTCTATCAGGTCGCCTATGACATGGGTATCGACCGCCTGTCTGAGTGGATGGGCAAATTCGGTTACGGTCATCTCACCGGTGTCGATCTGTCTGAAGAACGGGCCGGGATCATGCCGACCCGAGACTGGAAGATGAAACGCTACAAGAAACCCTGGTATCAGGGGGATACTATCCCGGTCGGCATCGGCCAGGGCTACTGGACCGCCACGCCGATCCAGATGATCAAAGCGCTGACCACGTTGATTAACGACGGCCAGGTCAAAACGCCACATCTGCTTAGCAGTACGCAGGAAAACAATACTCAGGTGCCTTACCGCCAGCCGGAGCACCAGCAGATCGGCGATATCCGCTCCGGTTACTGGGAAATAGCCAAAGACGGCATGTACGGCGTCGCCAACCGCCAGAACGGCACCGCCCACAAATTCTTTGCCGACGCGCCGTATAAGATTGCGGCCAAGTCAGGGACGGCACAGGTATTCGGCCTGAAGGAAAACGAAACCTATAACGCCAACCGGATTGCCGAACGGCTGCGCGACCACAAACTGATGGTTGCTTTCGCCCCTTACAGCAACCCGAAAGTCGCCATGTCCATCATTCTGGAAAACGGCGGCGCCGGGCCAGCCGTCGGGACTATCGTGCGTCAAATCCTCGACCATATTATGTTGGGCGACAACAATACCAACCTGCCGGACGCGCCGCCGTCGCCGCCGGGCAGTGAAACCGAGTAGAGGCACCATGACAGACAGTCAACAAAAAGGCTCAATCTGGACCAAAATGCACATTGATCTGCCTTTCCTTCTGTGTGTAATGGCGTTACTGGGCTATAGCATGTTCGTCATGTGGAGCGCCAGCGGGCAGGACACGGGCATGATGGAGCGCAAAATTGCCCAATGCGTGCTGGGGTTAGTCGTCATGATCGGCATGGCGCAAATCCCGCCGCGGGTCTATGAGGGTTGGGCCCCGTATCTGTACATTTTCTGTTTTATCCTGCTGGTCATGGTGGATGTATTCGGCCAGATCAGTAAAGGCGCGCAACGCTGGCTCGATTTAGGCGTGGTGCGCTTCCAGCCGTCGGAAATCGCCAAAATCGCGGTGCCGCTGATGGTGGCCCGCTATATCAACCGCGATATGTGCCCGCCGTCGTTGAAAAATACCGCCATCGCGCTGGCGCTGACGTTCGCCCCCACCCTGCTGGTGGCCGCCCAGCCGGACCTTGGCACCGCCATCCTGATTTGCGCTTCCGGCCTGTTCGTGCTGTTCCTCGCCGGCATGAGCTGGCGGCTGATCGCTATTGCCGCCATTTTGCTGGCGGCGTTCATTCCCGTACTGTGGTTTTTCCTGATGCATGATTACCAGCGCGACAGGGTAATGATGCTGCTGGACCCGGAAACCGATCCGCTCGGCGCCGGTTATCATATTATCCAGTCGAAAATCGCCATCGGTTCCGGCGGCCTGGCCGGCAAAGGCTGGCTGCAGGGCACCCAGTCTCAGTTGGAGTTCCTGCCGGAACGCCATACCGACTTCATCTTCGCGGTGCTGGCCGAAGAGCTGGGACTGATCGGCGTGCTGATCCTGCTGGGGTTGTACCTGTTCCTGATCATGCGCGGCCTGGTGATCGCCGCCAATGCGCAAACCTCGTTCGGCCGGGTGATGGTCGGTGGCTTGATGCTAATCTTTTTCGTGTATGTGTTTGTTAACATCGGCATGGTGAGTGGTATCCTGCCGGTGGTCGGGGTGCCGCTGCCGTTGGTCAGCTATGGCGGCTCGGCTCTGGTCGTCTTGATGGCGGGATTCGGTATCGTCATGTCGATACACACTCACCGCAAAATGTTATCCAAGAATTTATAGGGGTGAGCAATGCGTAAGGATTGGGTTTGGATTGGCGCGATCAGCCTGGCTCTGGCAGGCTGCGCGGTGACGGAACAGCCTCAGTCTCCCTCACCGCAGGCCACGGCGTACAATGGCCCGGTGGAAGAAATCGGCGGCGCGGAGCCGCGCTACGAACCGTACAAACCCGCCAACATGCAGGATTACAGCATGAACGGCAAAACCTACCGTATTGTCAAAAATCCGGAGAATTTCAGTGAAAGCGGGTTTGCCGCCTGGCACGATCGGGAATCGGTCGGTAACCGCACGGCGACCGGCGAAGAATTCGACGTCAACGCCATGGCCGCCGCTCATCCCACGCTGCCGATTCCGAGCTATGTGCGCGTCACCAACCTCAGCAACGGCCGTCGTCTGGTGGTGCGCGTCAACGATCGCGGGCCTTATACGCCGGGCAGAATCATCGATCTGACCAAAAGCGCGGCCGACCGCCTTAATCTGTCCAACAATACCAAGGTGAAGGTGGACTTCATCAGCGTGGCGCCGGACGGCTCGCTCTCCGGCCCCGGCACCATCGGCACCCGTGTCGCCAAACAGAGTTTTGCCCTGCCGTCACGCCCGACGCTGGGCTCCAGCGGTCTGGGAACGCCGGTCATGGAAAGCGCGCCGGCGACTGCCGCTGCGGTGCGGCCGATCAGCAACGCCACCTTGACGCCGACAACAGGTAATAGCGGCAGCAATATCGTTAGCGGCAGCCCGACTATCAACAATACCGGCGCCTCAAGCGGAGGCAGTTTCCTCGGCGCACCCAAACCGCTACCCAGCGGGGTGCTGGAAAGCCCGGAGCCAACGCCTGCCGCTACCCCAGTCAGAGCAACGGCGGTCGCGACAGCGCCGGTCGCCGTTCAGCCGTCACGCACGCTGTCGCAACCGGCTGTGCCTGCCGGTTCCGGCAACATCGTGGTGCAGGTCGGCGCACTGAGCGATCAGCAGCGGGCGCAAACCTGGCTGAAAAGCCTGAACGAGCGCTTCCGCGTGCCTGGCAAAGTCACCCTGAATAACGGTTTATACCGCATCCAGTTGGGGCCGTTCCAGAGCCGTCAGCAAGCTGCCGACCTGCAACAGCGCTTGTCCAGCGAAGCGCAACAGCCGTCATTTATCACCACCGTGTCTGGCGCGCAGTAACCTATTTCCGGTCGAAAGAGGGATAAATTCCCTCTTTCTTTATCTGTACGAGCGATAACGATATCGCCCCCGGCGATCGGCAAAATCGCGTAACGTATTGTCTGGTGCCGCCCCGATTTTCATCTGTTATAGTGTGGCTCGTTTTTTAACTTATACCCACGGATGTTGTTGTTCCAATCATGAAAACAGTAATCACGTCTTGTTTTACCAAACGTATTGCGCTCGGCACGTTGCTCGCCATCGGTGCATCCACTTTCGCCTACGCAGACGACATTAATCTGAAAACCATGATTCCTGCCGTCCCGGACATTGATGCCGAAGCGTACATCCTGATTGATTACAACTCGGGTAAAGTGCTGGCGGAAAAGAACGCCGACACCCGTCGCAACCCCGCCAGCCTGACCAAAATGATGACCAGCTACGTCATCGGCCAGGCGATTAAGGCCGGGAAGATCAGCCCGAACGATGTCGTGACTATTGGCAAAGACGCCTGGGCTACCGGCAACTCCGAGTTTCAGGGGTCGTCGCTGATGTTCCTCAAACCGGGCGATCGCGTGCCGGTTTATTTGCTGAACAAAGGGATTATCCTGCAGTCCGGCAACGATGCCTGCGTAGCAATGGCTGACTACGTGGCGGGCAGCCAGGATTCGTTCGTCAACCTGATGAACGGTTACGTCAAGGCGCTGGGGTTGCAGAACACCAACTTCAAAACGGTTCACGGTCTGGACGCTGAAGGCCAGTACAGCTCAGCCCGCGATATGGCGCTGATTGGTCAGGCGTTGATCCGCGACGTACCGGATGAGTACGCGACCTATAAAGAGAAAGAATTTACCTTCAACAATATCCGCCAGACGAACCGCAACGGCCTGTTGTGGGACAGCAGCCTGGCCGTTGACGGCATCAAAACCGGCCATACCTCCTCCGCCGGCTACAATCTGGTGGCCTCTGCGACCGAAGGTCAGATGCGCCTGATCTCCGCCGTACTGGGTGGACGGACCTTCAAGGGCCGTGAAACAGAAAGCAAGAAACTGCTGACCTGGGGCTTCCGCTTCTTTGAAACGGTGGCGCCGCTGAAAACCGGCAAAGAATTCGCCTCCGAACCGGTGTGGTTCGGCGACAACGACCGGGTATCGCTGGGCGTGGATAAAGATGCCTACATCACCATTCCGCGTGGCCGCATGAAAGATTTGAAAGCCAGCTATGTGTTGACCAATACGGAACTGCACGCGCCGCTGGCCAAAAACCAGGTGGTGGGTACCATCAACTTCCAGTTGGACGGCAAAGTGATCGAACAGCGCCCGCTGGTAGTGATGAACGAAGTCAAAGAAGGCGGTATTTTCGGACGTCTGTTCGACTACATCAAACTGATGTTCCACCGCTGGTTCAGTTGATCCCCCTTGAATCCTGAGCAACCGCCCTCATGTTGCTCACTTAAGGATCGAACAACAGGATTTCGGTCATACTTAACACTCCCGCTTCGGCGGGAGTGATAATTTTGTACTAATGAATGACTCTGGAGTCGCCATGAAAACCAAACTCAACGAATTGCTTGAATTTCCATGCTCATTTACCTACAAGGTCATGGGGCTGGCAAAACCGGAGCTGGTGGATCGGGTTGTGGAAGTGGTTCAGCGCCATGCTCCTGGCGACTATAACCCGCAAATCAAGCCCAGCACCAAAGGCAACTACCATTCGGTGTCGATTACTATCATCGCCACCCATATCGAGCAGGTAGAAACGCTGTACGAAGAACTGGGTAACATCGATATTGTACGTGTGGTGCTGTAACGCCCGCCGCTCTCTGACCTTGTCTCCTTAATACGGAGACAAGCGAGGAAACCGCTATTCGCTGTAGCATCACCCCGCTATAATTGCGCTCATTCTTTCTTCACCCGACGATGACACTCTTGCAACAGGATACGATCACAGTACGTGACACGATGATAGTACGTGATGCGATGATAGTACGTGACGCGATCATGGTCAGTGACACGATCATAGTGCGCCAGTTGGGCGTACAGCCTTACGAGCCGGTATCACAGGCCATGCATACCTTTACCGAACAACGGGACAGCCACAGTTTTGACGAATTGTGGCTAGTGCAGCATCCGCCGGTCTTTACCCAGGGACAGGCGGGCAAAGCCGAACATGTTCTGATGCCCGGCGACATCCCGGTGATTCAAAGCGATCGCGGCGGTCAGGTGACCTACCACGGCCCCGGTCAGCAGGTGATGTATGTGCTGATCGATATCAAACGTCGCAAAGTTGGCGTACGTCAGCTGGTAACCGCTATCGAAAATACCGTCGTCAATACGCTGGCGCATTACGCCGTTGACGCGCACGCCCGCCCCGACGCCCCCGGCGTCTACGTCGGCGAACGGAAAATCTGCTCACTGGGCCTGCGCATCCGTCACGGCTGCTCGTTTCACGGGCTGGCGCTGAACATTGCGATGGATCTGTCCCCTTTCCTGCGCATCAACCCTTGCGGCTATGCCGGTATGGCGATGACTCAACTTAGCGAACAGGTTCCCGGCGCAACGGTAGCCGAAACCGCGCCAGTAATGGTGAACGCGTTTATGGAACTGCTGGATTACCGGCAGCAGGAATGGCTGGAGTGGAACTGGTCGCAGCAAGGGGCCCCACATCCGCTGAGCGCGCCAGACGCATCCTGACGCCGTTAAATTACATTTTATTTACATAATTTCTGTATTTTGTCCCTCAATGGCTGCTCGTCGGCGGACAAAGATGATATAATTTTGTGAGCTTTTTAAAAAAAAGTTTAACAACTCACGTAATCCAATGAATTTTATATAAATTCATAACAGCGATTCAGAACTGGAAATTACGCAAACATGAGTAAACCGATTCAGATCGAACGTGGCGTCAAATACCGCGATGCAGACAAAATGGCCCTGATCCCGGTACGTACCGTCGTCACCGAGCGTCAGGAGATGCTCCGCAAGCCGGAATGGATGAAAATCAAATTACCTGCGGACTCCAGCCGAATTCAGGGCATCAAGGACGCCATGCGCCGTAATGGTCTGCACTCGGTTTGCGAAGAGGCATCCTGCCCTAACCTGGCGGAGTGCTTCAATCACGGCACCGCCACGTTCATGATCCTCGGCGCCATCTGTACCCGCCGTTGCCCGTTCTGCGATGTCGCCCACGGCCGCCCGCTGACCCCGGATGCCAACGAGCCGGAAAAACTGGCTCAGACCATTCACGATATGGGGCTGCGTTATGTGGTGATCACCTCGGTTGACCGCGATGACCTGCGTGACGGCGGCGCCCAGCATTTTGCCGACTGCATCAGCGCCATTCGTCGTAAAAACCCGAGCATCAGAATCGAAACGCTGGTGCCGGATTTCCGTGGCCGTATGGATCGGGCGCTGGATATTCTGACCGTCACGCCGCCGGACGTATTTAACCACAACCTGGAAAACGTGCCGCGTCTCTACCGCCAGGTACGTCCGGGCGCCAACTATGAATGGTCGTTGCAGCTGCTGGAAAAATTCAAAGCCGCGCATCCCAATATTCCGACCAAGTCCGGTCTGATGGTTGGTCTGGGCGAGACCAATGATGAAATTCTGGATGTAATGCGCGATCTGCGTCGCCACGGCGTGACCATGCTGACGCTGGGCCAGTACCTGCAGCCGAGCCGCCACCACCTACCGGTACAACGTTATGTGCCGCCGGAAGAGTTTGAGGAAATGAAGGCGGAAGCGCTGGCGATGGGCTTTACCCACGCCGCCTGCGGTCCGTTCGTTCGTTCGTCCTACCACGCCGACTTGCAGGCCAAAGGGATTGAGGTGAAATAACGGGCTACAGCCTGCAATATCCCCTTACAAAATGACACAAGCAACACAAAAAGCGGATGGCAAAGCCCTCCGCTTTTTTATTTTGATGCCTGTCAGCGCTGATAATTATTCTTTAGGACGATTTTCGCTGATAGCGGCTGGATGTTCATCCTGAGCGGAAGATTTTGCCGCCGGCGCCGGCTGCTCATCACTCATGGATTTCTTGAAGCCTTTGATAGCGGCACCCAGATCGCTGCCCAGACTGCGCAGTTTATTGGTGCCGAACAGCAGAACAATCAAGGCGCCAATCACTAAGAGCTTGGCAATACTGATACCTTCCATACATACCTACCTGATGATGTGAGCTGGAAAAGCCAGCGCGCTTTACATCGCTCTTTTTTAAATCGATACACCGAATAAGGCAATGGTCATCTGTAACAAAGTAAGACGTCCATCGCCAGTCGCTGTTTTTATCCGGCATGTGATGCCTTGCTGTTATCGTAGTACAGGCGGCTTAAAACGGTTGTGATGCAGCACAGGTAACTGGCGACGAACAGCTTGAATACGCTCCAGCTTCAGTTCCGCCAGCAGCAATTCAGGCTGTTCGGCAGCCTGGGCGATAACCACGCCCATCGGGTCCACCACCATGCTATTGCCGATATTCCTGTCGCTACACTCCCCTGTCGCCACCAGATAACAGGTGTTCTCCAGCGCCCGGGTCCGTGCCAGCAATTCCCAGTGCGCTTCCTTCTGCGGGCCTTTCACCCAGGCCGCCGGCACTACCAGCACATCGGCGCCGTTGACCGCCAGTTGGCGCGCCATCTCGGCGAAACGGATGTCGTAGCACACCATCAGCCCGACACGCATTCCCGCCACCTCCACCACCGGCGGCAGAGCCGTACCCGGCGTCACCCGTCGAGACTCCTGCACCGTAAAAGCGTCATACAAGTGCAGCTTGTGGTAATGAACCAACACTTCGCCTCGCCGGATAACCAACAGCGTATTGTGCACACGCCCATCCGCCGCCGGAGTATGCAGGGTAAACACCACGCTGATATCCAGCGACTGGCTGGCGGTCAGCAACTGGCTGACAAACGGGCCGGTGATCGGCTGGGCGCAACCGACGCCCCATTCCGGGTCCGTGTTGTCTCGCGCCAGCACCGCCTCCGGCAACACCAGCAGATCAGCCCCGGCGGATGCCGCCTGGGCCATTAATGTTATGCAAGTCTGGGCGTTGTCCTGCCATAGACGTTGCACGGCAAACTGGCCGAGCGCCACTCTCATATCTGGCTCCTTCATACATAACAGGCGGATACATTTGGTAAAACTACCACGGCTATAAAAAACATCGGCATGCGGGTAAACTTTATTAGCCAGTAACGGAGATGACATTCCTCCATAACCGCCCTTCCGGCTGATGATGTCTGCGAGTCCCTCAATCGGGCGTGCCCTTTCGAGATTAGCCCAACTTACCCTTGAATGAAAAGGTGACTATGTATAGTACGTTACTTGCTGTTTTTATTGGCGGCGGGATTGGCAGCGTCGCGCGCTGGCAACTCAGCGTGCGCTTTAATAACCTGTTTCCCCAGATTCCCGCCGGCACACTGCTGGCCAACCTGATCGGCGCCTTCATTATCGGCGCGGCCATGAGCTATTTCATGCGCCAGCCCGACCTTCCGCCACACTGGAAACTGTTGCTCACAACCGGTTTTTGCGGCGGGCTGACAACATTCTCGACTTTTTCCTACGAAATGATTGCCCTGCTGCAGAGCGGCGAATGGGCCGCAGCGCTGTTCAATTTGCTGCTCAATCTGCTCGGTTCACTGATCATGACGGCGCTGGCGTTTGCGCTGGTAGGCTGGCTGAGCGCCCACTGAGAGATGGGATAAAGAAGATACAAAATAAAAACCCGCCATCAGGCGGGTTTTTCAGGAAATCGGTATAATTAAATAGCGATAACGTTAGCAGCAGAAGGTCCTTTAGCGCCGCTGGTGATTTCAAACTCTACGCGCTGACCTTCAGCCAGGGTTTTGAAACCGTTGCTCTGGATAGCAGAGAAGTGAACGAATACGTCCTTGCTGCCATCTTCCGGAGTAATGAAACCGAATCCTTTGGACTCATTAAACCACTTAACGCTACCTTTAATCTTAGACATCAAACTTACCTTTACATGAATGAACGACACAAAATCTGTGTCAAATACAGTACAGCAAGTAGCGGCGCATTTGTCCAGCCGAACATCACCAAAAAGTGATAAAACATGATAAAAAAGCGAACTGACTCCATTCACTCCGCATATTTATAAGCCACAACCGCATTATTTGGTATCTTACACGCAGTTAGCCACTTTTTTTGGTCATCCCAAACAACTATGCAGAAAATGCTGGGGTTACTTGGCGGTATGAGCTGGGAGTCGACCCTGCCTTATTACCGTATCATCAATCAATATGTGAAAGAGACATTAGGTGGGCTGCATTCCGCCCGGTTGCTGCTGCATAGCGTTGATTTTTATGATATCGAAAAAATGCAGTCTTCCGGCGACTGGGAGGCCGCGGCCGATTACTTGTCACAGGCCGCCATCGGGCTGAAGCAGGCTGGCGCAGATGCCATTGTCATCTGTACCAACACCATGCATAAAGTCGCCGACCAGGTCGAACAGCGTTGTCAGTTGCCAATAATCCATATCGCTGACGCCGCCGCGGCCGAAATACAGCGGCAACAACTCGCCACCGTCGCGCTGCTGGGCACCCGCTATACCATGGAACAGAGCTTCTATCGCGGCCGCCTGACTGAGCGTTTCGGTATCCGGGTGCTGATACCCGACCCGCTACAACGTGATGAAATCAATCGCATCATTTTCGATGAACTCTGCCTTGGGCAGATTCGCGATGAATCTCGTCAGGTTCTCTGCCGCATCATTGCCGATCTGCAGCAAAACGGCGCGCAGGGCGTGATATTAGGGTGTACCGAATTACCGCTATTGATCCGCCCGGATGATGTGATGATTCCGCAGTTGGATACCACGCAACTGCACGCGCTGGCAGCGGCACGCTTTGCTTTGGGTCAATGAGTCACGTTCGCACAGACAGGCAAAGGCAAATAATAGCCTCTTTTATTTACTCAGGCTTCCTCATTTAGCCAGCGTCATCCCCGGCAGCAGATCGAAAAACATGAGCGAAAAATTGAGAGATTCGTCACAAAAATGAGAAGAAAAAAACGGGGTAAAACGCGGGAGTTTATGAATAACACACTCACCTTAAGCGAAAATTAATTTTTAAAAATCAGCCTATTAAAACCAGTTTTTATCACATAAAAAAAGCAGCAACCCGTGGATTGCTGCTTTGGTGATACTCAATTAGGGACCTGGTGACTAATGACAGTAAATGAAATTGTACTAGTCTAAATACATCAGCAATTACTTACGCAGCATTGCGTCGATGAAGCTTTTCCAGTTGTTGAGTTCGACTTCGATCATGATGGTAGCTCCTTAGAGATTTGTTGTCTTACGGGGTTATTATACGCTTCTTTTTTGACCAAGATAAAGACTTTGGGGCGCAAAAATGTGCTCTCTTTCGCATTTCCGCAACATAGCCAACCAACTCAACCCCATGATTTCTTAAGATAATTTTAATACTCTGCCGTATCCGGCGTTTATGTTGTATGCTTTTTTCCCTTATGACATGAAAAATAACGGATTTTAAACATATGGCCATCATCCTGTACGGCATTAAGAATTGCGACACCATAAAAAAGGCCCGTCGCTGGCTAGAAGACCATCAGATTGACTACCGTTTTCATGACTATCGGGTCGACGGGCTGGAAGAGGAACGCCTGCAATCCTTTATCGATCGCACAGGCTGGCAACCGCTGCTGAATACCCGGGGCACCACCTGGCGTAAACTGGAAGAAGCGTACCGTAACACCATCGACAATGAAGCGGCGGCAAAAGCTGTTATGCTGGAGCAACCTGCGTTGATCAAACGCCCGCTGCTGGAGACTGATGACGGAAAAACCCTGCTTGGTTTCAGCGACGACAGCTATCAGCACTTTTTTACGGAGAACAGCTCACATGTCTTGCCCGGTAATTGAACTGGCCCAGCAGCTCATCAAACGCCCGTCTCTCAGTCCGGATGACGCCGGCTGCCAGGCGCTCATGATTGAACGCCTGCAGGCCATCGGCTTCATCGTCGAAAAGCTGGATTTCGGCGATACCCAAAATTTCTGGGCCTGGCGCGGTCAGGGAAAAACGCTGGCGTTCGCCGGTCATACCGACGTAGTGCCTGTCGGTGATAACAACCAGTGGCAGACGCCGCCGTTTGAACCCGCTATTCGTGACGGCATGTTGTACGGTCGCGGCGCGGCGGACATGAAAGGCTCGCTGGCGGCAATGGTAGTGGCGGCGGAGCGTTTTGTCGCTGCGCACCCCAATCATCAGGGTCGACTGGCGTTTCTTATTACTTCCGACGAGGAAGCCAGCGCCGTCAACGGCACCGTCAAGGTCGTGGAAACGCTGATGGCGCGTCAGGAGCGGCTGGACTACTGCCTGGTCGGCGAACCGTCCAGTACCGATCGGGTCGGCGATGTGGTGAAAAACGGCCGGCGCGGCTCTATCACCGCCAATCTGCGGATTCACGGCGTTCAGGGTCATGTCGCTTATCCGCATCTGGCGGACAACCCGGTGCATCGGGCCATGCCGGCGCTGAATGAACTGGTGGCGACCGTCTGGGACCAGGGCAACGAATTCTTCCCGCCTACCAGCATGCAGATAGCCAACATTAACGCCGGCACCGGCAGCAATAACGTCATTCCCGGCGAGCTATACGTGCAATTCAATTTCCGCTTTAGCACTGAGCTTACCGATGAGCTAATTAAACAGCAGGTCAAAGCTCTGCTTGATCGTCACCAGCTTAACTACACGCTGGAATGGCAACTGTCGGGTCATCCGTTCCTGACCGGCCGCGGCGAACTGGTGGATGCGGTGGTCAACGCCGTTGAACATTACAGTGAAATCACCCCACAGCTCCTGACTACCGGCGGCACCTCGGATGGTCGCTTTATTGCCCGCATGGGCGCACAGGTGGTGGAGCTGGGGCCGGTCAACGCCACGATTCATAAAGTGAACGAGTGCGTCAGCGCCGCCGACCTGCAACTGCTGAGCCGCATGTATCAACGCGTTATGGAGCAATTGATCGCATGATGTCTTCCGCCTGTCTGACCGGCAAAAGCGCCCATCATCTGGTGACGTTAAGCGGGTCGCATCGCCTGCAACCTGAAGCGGTCGCGGCGTTTACGGCCATGCAGCAGGCGGCGCGGCAAGATGGATTCAACCTGCAACCCGCCAGTACGTTTCGGGATTTCGAGCGTCAGCGGCAAATCTGGAACGGCAAGTTTACCGGTCAGCGCCCGTTGCTGGATCAACACAGCCAGCCGCTAGACGCCCTCGCGCTGGACGAAGGCGCGCGTTGCGAGGCGATCCTGCGCTGGTCGGCGCTGCCGGGCGGCAGCCGTCACCACTGGGGCAGCGACCTGGATATTTATGACCCCGACCGCTTGCCCGCTGGCCAAAAACTGCAGCTGGAACCATGGGAATATCAGCCGGGCGGTTATTTTGCCGAACTCAGCGACTGGCTGACGCAACACATGGCCGCATTCGGCTTTTACCGGCCGTTCGCGCAGGACAGCGGCGGCATCGCCATTGAGCCCTGGCATCTCAGCTATGCGCCGCTGGCCCGCCTCGCCATGGCTCAGTTAACGCCAGAACACATTCTGCAAGCCTGGCAAGGCGAAGACATTGCCGGCCGGAGCTGGCTGGAGCCGAATCTGCCGATGTTGTTCCAGCGCTTTATACTGTCTGTTGAGGCACAATAACCCCGTTAACACGGGATATCTGTATATGAGGAACAACCATGGGATGGCTGGCTGATTACTGGTGGGTAATACTGCTGGTGTTGCTGGGAATGCTGGTCAACGGCATCAAGGAGCTGAGCCGCCTTGATCATAAACGTTTTCTACATGATAAACCGCCGTTGCCGCCGCACCGCGACAATAATGCGCAGTGGGACGACGAAGACGACTGGCCGCAGAAAAAGCCCTGACCCTGCACGCTGAAAACCACAAGGCCGGGCCACCCGATGGCGACCCGGCCTTCTTATTTTATAGCGACCTTCTGACTTATTACGATAAGCGCACTGTCAGTTGGTTAACAAAATATCCGTCGGTTAACGACATGCCCGCCGGTTAGCGAAATGCCACCAGTTCGCCGCGCGCGCCCATCACCGCCTCATCCCAGAAGCGTTTCGGGATGTAATGGTGCAGCCGGTCCAGCGCGTTATCCATCATGCGGCCGTCAATGGCATGCCCCAGCTGCGGCACCAGATCCAACGTGAAATCCGCCCCCTGGGCACGCAGACTCTGTGCGGCCTGGCGAGCGTGATCCGCCGTAATCACCGGGTCTTCCTCGCCATGAATCAGGTGAACCACGACATCATACAGCGGCTGCTCCGGCAACGCGGCAAAGCGGCCGCTAAACGCCACAGCCCGCCCGGCCAGATTTTTCTCCGCTTTCAATGCCTCAAGGATCATGATTGACCCTTGAGAAAAACCGATCAACGCAGTGTGGGAATAATCGATTCCCGTAGTTTCCTGCCAGTAGCGAACGGTTTCGATAAACCGCGGCATGATGGCGTTGACGCGACGAGCGCGATTATCCTCGGTAACGCCCTGTACCGAAAACCACTGACGCCCTTCGCCCAGACCAATCGCTTCCGGACCGCCAACGCTGATAACCTGCGCCATAGGGAACGCCTCGGCAAAATAACGGCCGATCTGACCCATGGAAACCGGATTGTCGCCCACGCCATGAAATAGCAAAAACAACTGCTTAGGTGAAGGTGGATTTTGCACTACAAAATAGTCATGCTTCATATCGCCTCTCCTGCGGTTACCTTCAGGGGAAACCGTCTGTTCAAAAAATTTCAGTTGTCACTATACGCCCCTCGATAGCGGGTCAATATTGAGGTTTATTGAACAAGTCATTCCATTATCCTGTATCAGGATCAGTGTATATGAACGCAGGAAACCGGCAGGCCGAATCACAGTTCAAGTTACAAAATTGTGATCGCTACCACTTGAAATGAATTTGGAAAAGGAAACCACTTCTTTCGCTATGACACCATTCTCGTTATAAAGCTATTCTCTCTATAAAACCATTCTCGCCACAAAACAGTTGTCGCGATAAAACAGTTTTCTTTATAAAACAATATTATGCCAACGTTGCCACTCAGCTTCGTCCAGTTGGCGCAGCGCCTGAGTCGCCTCCGCCCGCCAGCGCTGAACCAGCGCCTTTCTCCCCGCCAGTTGAAGCAGATGAACGCACTCCGCCACGCTTCGCCCTTGCTCAAGCCATAGCCTCAAGGCGATTAATGCCATCGGCGATCGCATCATCAGGCGTGACAGCGCCCCCTGACAGGCCTCTGGCGGACGGTGGGCCATAGTAAATCCCACCAGATTGCGCCAGTCATCCGCCGTGATCGTCTGATCCTCCACCAGCGGCAAATTCAGCGCCAATGGGATATCACGCCGCAGCCAGAACCAGTCCCGGATCAGTTCACGGTATGCTGACGCCGCCAACGCGCTGCCCGCTTCGCTGAGCGGAAGCAACGCCATTGCGCTGTAACACCCGCTGCTGGCGTCAATATGGCTGCCGATACGCGCCAGTTGAAACCCGCAACGCTGCCAGAACCGCCACAATGCCGGCTGAAAACCGAAGCTGACCGACAGAAAATCCAGCTGTTCCTGCTGCGCCCGTTGCTGCTGCTCCCGGACCAGCGCCTGCCCGATCCCTTGACCACGCTGCGCCGCCAGCACCGCAATCCGGCTGATGCGGCGTGACCGTAATACCGGCGCCCACCACTGATTGCCGTGCGCCGCCAGCGACTGCGCCACCAGATTTCCTCTCGGCCGACGTCGCCCGGCCCAGACGTCCTGCGCCAGCGCCTCCGGCAACCCGCCCTCATCCACCAGCCAGATAACGCCGCCAACCTGCTCGTCGACACAGGCGCTGGCGATATGCATGTCGGGTGCATCCAGCAGGCGGCGTAAATCCAGCGGCGAAGTACGGTAGTGGGCGCTGCAGAGCAATCCATAGCACCCGGCAAGGCGTTCAGGTCGACTCAGCCAGTCGTCGCGCCGCTCCAGCCGAATCGCCGGTGCCCCCGACAACCGTTCCGGCACCTGTTTTTCGGCGTCAAACAGCATCACCCGATCGACGATATTCTCCAGCGGATCCTGCTCTGCCCAGCGTAGCGGCGCCGTCAGTTCAATCGCCTGCCAGTCCGGCAGTGACGCGCAGAATTTCAGCAGAAAACCGCGCCCCGTCCCTTCATACCCTTGTACCGTGGTCGTCATCACCACCCGACGGAAAAACGGCAACAACGCCTGCAATAACGGGGCAGGAATCGCCGCCGCCTCATCGATCAACAACCACTCCACCGGCGGTGCGCCATGTTGCTGACAGAACGCCAATAGCGCATCCGGCGCCCAGAACGTTGCCGCATCGCCAGCCTGACGCAGCAGGATTTCGCCGGCGGCGCGCGACGGCGCGCTCACCCAGCAGGCGCCCTGACACTGACGCGCCAGCATGCCGGCCAACGTCGACTTGCCACGTCCGCGCGGCGCGGTGATCACGGACACCGAGCAAGAGGTGCGCAGCAATTGCTGCAATACAGCCTGCTGACAGGAGGTCGCTTCGCCGGTGGCCGGCTGCCAGTCTGAACGGCGATGGGGAAGCGCTATCACCGGCTCGGCGTCCTGCTGGCGCCACAGCACAACCTCGTCATCGCGCAACAGCTGGTGCTGCGCATGTCGGATAAATCGGGGGGTGGCTATCGGCTCCGGTTGCTCGCTCCAGCGCAGGCTGTCCGCATCCGGGCAATCGGGCCAGCGCTCCCACTCCGGAACCAGCAGGAGCAGCCAGCTGCCGGCCCGGAGCGCGCCGGCCAGCATCGCCAGCGCTTCCGCATCCAGACCGTCGCGGGCATCGAACACCGCATGCAGAAACTCCCGGCCCAGTACGCCACGCACGTTCCGCGGCGCTATCGCCGTCGTCCCCTCCGGCGCCGACGCGCTGACCCACAGCCAGTCGCCGGGCAACAAGGCGCTCAGGCGCTGTGCCTGAGCGCAGCACCAGTCGGACCGGCCGCTCAGTACCAACAGACGGCGAATGCCGTAACGCTGCTGATATTGCTGGCTGACAACAAAAGACTCCACGACACGCCCCGAAGAAAACTTAGCCTTTGCCGATCAGCAACGACAGCAACCCTGCCGCAATCAGCGGCCCCACCGGCACGCCGCGGAACAACGCCACGCCCATCACGGTACCGACCAGCAGGCCGGCCACCACCGACGGCTGATTGCTCATCAGCGTCACCCCGCGCCCGCCCAGCCAGGATACGGCTACGCCGATCGCCACGGCCAGCAGCGATTTCCAGTGCAAAAAAGAGTAGAACACATCGCCAGCAGAAATCTTGCCGCTGGCAATCGGCGCCATCACCCCGATGGTCAGCACCAGCACCCCAAACGACAGACCATATTTTTCCACCCACGGAAAATAGTGATTCAGCGGCGTAATACGCACCACCACCAAAAACAGAATAGCCAGCGTAACGGTCATGTTCTGGCTGATAATGCCGAGAGCGGCCAGCGCCAGTAAAATAAGCAGAGTCGGGTCAAAAAAGGCCATGAAACATCCTTGCCGGAATCAGTCAATGCGTAGGCGGGAGATAATAACACTCATTGGACAGGGACAGCATAGCGACTGCAACGCTGCCAGGGATAAACCGGCGGCGGATTCGGGGGAAATGTATAGTCTGCCATCATCAGACGACAGACTCGTTCTGGCAGCCGGAAACGAAGGCCGCCTGCCAGAACGTAAACGATTGCGCTGTTAGTCTAATTTAACGCCCAGACGGTGTGCGACTTCCTCGTAGGCTTCAATCAGGCCGCCCAGGCTCTGACGAAAACGGTCTTTATCCATCTTGTTCAGGGTTTCTTTGTCCCACAGACGGCTGCCATCCGGCGAGAACTCATCACCCAGCACCACTTCGCCCTTGAACAGACCGAACTCCAGCTTGAAGTCCACCAGAATCAGACCAGCGTCGCCAAACATCTTGCTCAGTACCTCGTTGGCTTTGTAGCTGAGTTCTTTCATCCGCGCCAGATTCTCTTCGCTTACCCAGCCGAAGGTCTTGCAGTAGGACTCATTCACCATCGGGTCGTGCATGGCGTCGTTTTTCAGGAATAAATCGAACAACGGCGGATTGAGGATTTCACCTTCCGTGATGCCCAGACGTTTCACCAGCGAACCTGCCGCACGGTTACGCACCACGCACTCGACCGGCACCATCTCCAGCTTCTTCACCAGTACTTCGGTGTCAGACAGCAGGCTCACCATCTGGGTCGGGATCCCGGCCTCTTCCAGCTTGGTCATGATGAAGTGGTTGAACTTGTTGTTCACCATCCCTTTACGATCAAACTGCTCAATGCGAGCGCCATCCCCTGCTGACGTATCATTGCGGAACTCCAGCACCAGCAGATCCGGATCTTCCGTGGTGTAGACCGTTTTCGCTTTTCCGCGATACAACTCAGCTAGCTTTTGCATCTTTCATTACTCCACACAAGTAAGGGCCACCCGCACCGGGCCCGTTAATTGAACGTGTTGATAAATCCATCACGTTGATGACAAATGAAGAAGGGCCGGAGAACCCGACCCTTATACGTTATTGCGTTTTACGACTTGCTGAACGCGGCCTGGAACACGGCGACCAGCGCATCATTTTGCGACTGGCTTAGCGTATGCCCTTTCGAATCGATGAATTGCAGCGTGCTGCGGTTACCCAAATCGCCGACCTGCAGTTTGTAATCTCCGTTCGGCAATTCCGGGTCGTGCGCGCCCAGTTCATTCCAGGTGCCGCTGCCCGGCGCCTTATAGCTGACAGACACCGAACCTTGCGGACGGCTGCGATCGTTGACGGTCATACCGACCTTCTCCAGCGCCTTCGGCAGACGGTCCCATACCTGATTGTAGGAACCGCGCACCACCAGCAACGGCAGGCCGGAATCATCGGCGCCGCTCTGGACATTCAACTGCTGGCTGTTACGACTGGCCTGCGCGCTGTCGTTATCGTTCAGACGTTTGTCCAGTTCGTCGGACAGCGTATTGAGCATCAGCGCGGTATAACGCTGAATTTCGCTGCGATCCGTCACCGGGCTGGTATTCTGCTGCAGATCCAGCAGTTTCACGGTCAGCGCCAGCTGATACCCCTGCGTCTGCAGGCTTATCTGATAACGCGCCTGATGCGCTACATCCTCGTCTTCACGCTTCCAGTTGACCCAATCGGTCGTCAGCGTCCGGCTGGCGTCCTGACGGCTGGCGATCGTATAGCCTTTTGACTGGAGAACCTGCGTCAGCACCGTCCACAGGCTGCTGTTGCGCGCATTGTTTTCCAGCAATAACGTGGCGCTATTGCCGGAAACCTGACCGCGGGAACCATTCAACAAAGCCAATGGCTGCATCGGCGGACGAATATCCAGCGCCTTGCCTACCAGCCCATTCTGGTTGACCGGAGGAACCTCGTAATCCCCATTCTGCACCGGCAGAATCAGACCGGACGGCACATTCAGCGCCCGGTGCTCGGGGGTTTTCAGATAGGATTCATCGCCGTTGACCTGACGCTTGTAGCGTTGATCGCTGGTACAGGCGGCCAGCAACATGATCAGCGAAACACCGACAACTTTTGCCACCATCGACTTTTGCAATGAAGAACTCATCAAATCTCCCTAACGGTTACAGCAGACCCGCCTGCTTCATGGCCTGCTCCATCACGTCGCGACCGGCATCGGTCAGCGGCGTCATCGGCAGACGAAGCGTGTCGGTCGCCATCAATCCCAATGCCTTACAGGCCCATTTCACCGGAATCGGATTGGGTTCAACAAACAGTTTCTGATGCAGCGGCATCAGACGCTGATTCAGACGGCGGGCTTCAACGAAATTCCCTTGCGCCGCCAGCTCGCACAACGCCGCCATTTCGCGGGCTGCGATGTTGGCTGTCACGGAAATCACACCGTCGCCACCCAGTTGCATGAAGTCCAGCGAGCTGGCGTCATCGCCGCTCAGCAGAATGAAATCTTCATGAACCAGCTCTTGGATCTGACTGACCCGGCTTAAGTTCCCGGTCGCTTCCTTGATCGCGACAATATTTTTGACTTCCGACAGACGGGCGACGGTTTCCGGCAACATGTCACAACCGGTACGGGACGGCACGTTGTAGAGGATCTGCGGCAGGTCGGTGTGCTCGGCAATCGCCTTAAAGTGCAGGAACAAGCCGTTCTGAGTCGGCTTGTTGTAATACGGCGTCACGGTCAGGCACCCGGCCACGCCCGTGTCGTTGAAACGCTGGGTGAGGGAAATCGCCTCAGCGGTCGAATTGGCGCCGGTGCCGGCAATAACCGGGATACGGCCATCGCTCAGTTCCAGCGTCAGCATCACCACGTCGCCATGCTCATCGTGACTCAAGGTGGCGGACTCGCCGGTGGTTCCCACCGACACAATCGCGGAAGTTCCGCTAGCGACATGATAATCAATCAGTTTTTTCAGGCTTGCACGATCAACGGCACCTTTGTCGTCCATCGGCGTAACCAGAGCAACAATACTACCCGTAAACATTGGCCATCCCCTCCACAAACAAGTGCTTCATGGTACTTTTGACTTCTATGCAAAAGCAAGCTTGCAACCGCGGTTGTCAGCGCTTGGCAGGTGGTTTTTTTTATGTTTACCATGTTACTCCCAACATTTTGTACAGGAAGCACTATTTTGCCGCGCCCACAAGAACACTATCTGGTCATTACCGCGTTGGGGACCGACCGTCCCGGTATCGTCAATACGATTACCCGCCACGTCAGCAGTTGTGGCTGCAACATCGAAGATAGCCGACTTGCGATGCTGGGCACGGAGTTCACCTTTATCATGCTGCTGTCCGGCAGTTGGAACGCGATTACGCTTATCGAATCCACCCTGCCGCTCAAGGGCGCCGAGCTGGATTTGCTGATCGTGATGAAACGCACCGAATCGCAGTCCCGCCCGCCGATGCCGGCCACCGTGTGGGTCAAGGTGGATGTCGCTGACTCACCACACATCATTGAACGCTTTACCGATCTGTTCGATTCCCATCAAATGAACATTGCCGAGCTGGTGTCCAAAACCCGCCCCGCCGACGGCGATACGCCGCCGCAACTGTACATCCAGATTACGGCGCACAGCCCGGCCATGCAGGCAGGTTCAATTATTGAGCCGGCCTTTCATCAGCTATGTACAGAACTGCACGCGCAAGGCAGTATTAGCGTTGTGAACTATCCACAGCACGAAGAGAAAGATGGAGAGTAGTGATGACCACACTGAAAGCCGGTGATATCGCACCGAAATTTAGCTTGCCCGACCAGGATGGCGAACAAGTTAATTTGGCCGACTTCCAGGGACAGCGGGTGTTGGTGTATTTCTATCCCAAGGCCATGACACCAGGTTGCACCGTGCAAGCCTGTGGGCTTCGCGATAACATGGACGAACTGAAAACGCTCGGCGTTGAGGTTCTTGGCATCAGCACCGATAAACCGGAAAAATTGTCCCGCTTTACTGAAAAAGAGCTGCTGAATTTTACCCTGCTGGCCGATGAGGATCACCAGGTGGCGGCACAGTTCGGCGTCTGGGGTGAAAAAACCTTCATGGGGAAAACCTACGACGGTATTCACCGGGTCAGTTTCCTGATCAACGCCGAAGGCAACATCGAAAAAGTGTTCGATGATTTCAAAACCAGTAACCACCACGACATCGTGCTGAATTACCTGAAAGGCGCCTGAGTCCTTTCCTTCCCGATTATTGCCGGCGCAGCGTCTGATGCGCCGGCAAACTGGTTTTCGCGCCGCATTTTCCGTTTTTTACGTCGTCTTTTTCCCCCACCCGTGTTTCATTGTGTGCCGCCGCTGGCTAAGATGATGGCAATTCTTTCAGGCTGTTCAGAAGGTTGTATCCGTTATGTCCTATCGGCTCAAACAGACGGTCATCGCCATGCTGGCAGGTGTGTTGCTGAGCGCAAGCCCGCAGGGTTTCCCGGCCGGCACACAGGAAAATCTGCCGGATATCGGCACCACCGCCGGCGGAACGCTCAGCATCAATCAGGAACTGGTGATGGGGGATTTCTATCTGCGCCAGTTGCGTGCCGGCGCGCCGCTGATTAACGACCCACTGCTGCTGCAGTACATCAACCAACTGGGCGGGCGACTGGTCAAGTCGGCCGATTCCGTGCGTACTCCGTTCCATTTCTTTTTGGTCAATAACGACGAAATCAACGCCTTTGCCTTTTTTGGCGGCAATGTGGTGCTGCACTCCGGGCTGTTCCGCTACGTAGAGAATGAAAGCGAGTTGGCCTCGGTGCTGGCGCACGAAATCTCCCACGTGACCCAGCGCCATCTGGCGCGCGCTATGGAAGCCCAGAAAGCCAACGCGCCGCTGGCCTGGGCCGGCGCTTTCGGCTCGCTGTTGCTGGCGATGGCGAATCCGCAGGCCGGATTCGCCGCGCTGAGCGGCACGCTGGCCGGCGCGCAGCAAAGCGTCATCAGCTTTACCCAGTCCAACGAACAGGAAGCGGACCGCATCGGGATTCAGGTGCTGCAACGCGCCGGATTCGACCCGCAGGCGATGCCCAATTTCCTGCAACGGCTGGCGGAGAGCTCCCGCTACGCCACCAAGCCGCCGGAAATGCTGCTGACGCACCCGCTGCCGGAAAGCCGGCTGTCGGACGCCCGTAACCGCGCCAACCAGATGAAATCAATCCCGGTGCATTCCTCGCAGGATTTTCTGTTCGCCAAGGCTCGCGTGCTGGGCATGTACGGCTCGCAGGACAACCCGTATGGCGCCGCGTTGCTGGACAACTGGGCCAAAGGCAACGCGCGCGAGCAACAGGCCGCCCAATATGGCCGCGCGATCCGCGCCTATCAGGCCAAGAAATACGATGACGCGCGCGCCACGCTGCAACCGCTGCTGGACAAGTCGCCGTCAAACCCCTGGTTTCTTGATCTGATGACCGATATTGATATCGGCCAACAGCGTGCCGATCAGGCGGTCGCCCGCCTGCAGAAAGTGCCGGACGCGCAAGACAACCCGGTGCTGCAGCTCAACCTGGCCAACGCGATGGTGGAAAGCCGCAAATCTGCCGACGCCATCCGCATTCTGCGCAAATACACATACGCCCACCCGGACGATCCGAACGGCTGGGACTTACTGGCGCAGGCTTCCGCCGCGCAAAACATGCGCAGCGAAGAACTGGCGTCCCGGGCGGAGAGTCTGTCGCTAAACGGCAAGCTGGATCAGGCTATCCGCCTGTTAAGCAACGCCAGCTCACAAAGCAAACTCGGCAGCATGGATCAGGCGCGTTACGACGCCCGCATCGATCAACTGCGGGCGTTGCAGCAACGTTTCCGCCCTTATGAGAAATCCTGAAAAAGGTGAGTTGAATGACTAAACCGGTGACCATTTATCATAATCCCCGCTGCTCCAAGAGCCGCGAAACCCTGGCGTTGCTGCAGCAACAAGGCATCGAACCGGAAGTGGTGCTGTATCTGGACACGCCGCCGGATGCCGCCGCACTCGGTAAGCTGCTCAAACAACTGGGATTCGCCAGCGCACGCGCACTGATGCGCCGTAAAGAAGATCTGTACCGTGAGTTAAATCTGGCCGACGACAGCCTGACGGAAGCGCAACTGATTCAGGCGCTGGCGGACCACCCCAAACTGATTGAACGTCCAATCGTGGTCGCCAACGGCAAGGCTAAGCTCGGCCGACCGCCGGAGCAGGTGCTGGATATTCTGTGACGGAAAGCGTCACAGTCCGAGAATCTCTTTGACGAAAGGAATCGTCAGCTTACGCTGGGCGGTAATGGAAGCATGATCCAGCTGATCCAGCGTCATGAACAGCGTGCGCATCTCCCGATCCAGTCGTTTAAGCAGAAAACGGCTGACGTCTTCCGGCAGTTCAAAACCGCGCAGCCGGGCGCGCAACTGCAGCGCCTCGCCCTTCTCTTCATCCGACAGCGGCTGCAAGCGGTAGATCTGCCCCCAGTCGAGACGGGACGCCAGATCCGCCAGTTGCAGATTGATCTGGCGCGGCGGACGATCGCCGGTAATCAACAGCCGGGTGCGCCCGCCTTCCTGAATGCGGTTATACAGATTGAACATCGCCATTTCCCACGCCTCGTCGCCGGCAATCGACTCGATATTGTCGATGCAGACCAGCGCCAGTTGCTCCATTCCTTCCAGCACGTCCGGAACAAAATAGGCGCGTTTATCCAGCGGCACATAGCCGACCGCACGACCGAGACGGGATAACTCCGCGCAGGCGGCATGCAACAGGTGGCTACGCCCGCCGCCTTCGCGCGACCAGAAATAGATATAGCTGCCATGTTCCTGATCCAGCGTCGTGTGGATAGCGGCCAGCAGAGACGTGTTTTCTCCCGGATAGAAACTGGCAAAAGTTTCGTCATCGGGTAAATAGAGTGGCAATGATAACTGTGCCGGAGTGTTCAGAAGCACCTCAAACCAAACAGGCAGGAAAACGGGTCAAGTTTAGCATAGAAACCTTTTGCGATTGAACCGTCAACCGGCCGCTTCGCCGCATAGCCCGCCAGCGCACCGGCGGGCCACGAGATTACTGTGCGGAAGCCTTGTCGTCCGTCTCGTCAATCACCTCTTCTTCCTTACGGAACACGCTGATGACGCGAAACAACAGGCTCAGGAACACGCCCACCACGGTTGCCAGCGCCATGCCTTTCAGCTCTACGGCGCCCAGATGGATTTTCGCGCCGCTGACGCCGATGATCAGGATCACCGAGGTCAGAATCAGATTCTGCGCCTTGTTGTAATCCACCTTGGATTCGATCAGCACCCGGATACCGGACGCGCCGATAACGCCGTACAGCAGCAGCGACACGCCGCCCATCACCGGCACCGGCACCGCCTGAATCGCGGCGGCCAGTTTACCCACGCAGGAAAGCAGAATCGCGAGCACCGCCGCACCGCCAATGACCCAGGTGCTGTAAACCTTGGTGATCGCCAGCACGCCGATGTTCTCGCCATAGGTGGTATTCGGTGTGGAGCCAAAGAAACCGGACAGTATGGTGGACACGCCGTTGGCAAACAGAGAGCGGTGCAGACCCGGGTCGCGCACCAGATCTTTTTTCACGATATTGGCGGTCACCACCAGATGACCAATGTGCTCGGCAATCACCACCAGCGCGGCAGGCAGCACCGTCAGCATCGCCACCCACTCAAAACGCGGCGTGTAGAATGTCGGCAGCGCGAACCAGTGAGCCTGGGCGATCGGCGTCAGATCCACCACCCCCATGACGAAGGAGAGCGCATACCCCACCAATACGCCGATCAGGATCGGGATGATGGCCAGAAAACCGCGAAACAGCACGGATCCCAGTATGGTTACTCCCAGCGTCACCAGCGAAATGGTGACGGTTTTACTGTCCACGTCCGTGCCGGCGGCCGGCGACAACCCAGCCATGTTCGCCGCCACGCCCGCCAGCTCCAGACCGATCACCGCAACAATCGCGCCCATCGCCGCCGGCGGGAAAATCACATTCAGCCAGCCGGTCCCGGCTTTTTTCACCAGCAACGCCACCAGACAAAACAGCACGCCGCACAGAATAAAGCCGCCCAGCGCCACTTCATAGCCCAGCGGCAACAACAGCAATACCGGAGAAATAAAGGCAAAGCTGGAACCGAGATAGGCCGGAATCTTGCCTCTACAGATAAACAGATAAAGCAGCGTGCCGATGCCGTTGAACAACAACACGGTCGCCGGGTTGACCTTGAACAGAATCGGCACCAGCACGGTGGCGCCAAACATGGCGAACAGATGCTGGAAACTCAACGGTATGGTTTGCAACAGCGGGGGGCGTTCACTGACGCCGATGGCGCGACGAGTCATCTTGTTTTCCTCTGTGTCTCAGACTGAAAAATACCGGGGGACCCGGCAGAAAGTTCAGCGCCGGCACACACCGGCGCAGAAAAAATGTCGCCATCCGTGGTATGCGCAAGAACACCCCGTCACGTCAGGAGCGGGCCGTAGCGTACGCAAAAAAAAAGCCGACTCTGCAGTCGGCTGAATATCATTTGGTACCAAACAGTTTGTCGCCCGCATCGCCCAGGCCCGGCATGATGTAGCCGTGTTCGTTGAGGCCCTTGTCAATCGAGGCGGTGTACAGCTCCACATCCGGGTGCGCTTTCTCCAGCGCGGCGATCCCTTCCGGCGCCGCTACCAGCACCAGCACCTTGATGCTGCGGCAGCCGGCTTTTTTCAGCAGATCGATAGTGGCGATCATCGAGCCGCCGGTCGCCAGCATCGGGTCCACTACCAGCGCCATGCGCTCATCGATATTGGAAGCCAGTTTCTGAAAATAAGGCACCGGTTCCAGCGTCTGTTCGTCGCGGTACATCCCCACCACGCTGATGCGCGCGCTGGGCACGTTTTCCAGCACCCCTTCCATCATGCCGAGACCGGCGCGCAGAATGGGCACTACGGTAATTTTCTTACCTTTAATTTGGTCGACTTCGACCGGGCCGCACCAGCCTTCGATGGTCACCTTTTCCGTCGCCAGATCGGCGGTGGCTTCGTAGGTCAGCAAACTGCCGACTTCAGACGCCAGTTCACGGAAACGCTTGGTACTGACATCGTGCTCGCGCATCAGACCCAGTTTATGTTTGACGAGCGGGTGTTTCACCTCGACGATTTTCATTACTCTTTCTCCCCATCGGCAGTGGACGGCCAAAAAAATCGCGGGATTATACCGCTTTTTCGAATGTACGCCATAGATTCAAGTCTGATCCAAATCAAGCCGAAACGGAAATTACCGCCAGCCGATCCGCACACCCGCCGACGGTAGTCTTCATACCGGCCTGCCGAAACCGTCACGCCGCAAAGACACTGCTCGCAAACGTTTGCTTACGCTGTTAGAATTAGCGCGCTCCATTTTTTAAACCAATCGTAACCTCCGTGGGGACTTCCGCAGTGACCGATAAAACCTCTCTCAGCTATAAAGACGCAGGCGTGGATATTGATGCTGGCAATGCATTGGTAGACCGTATCAAAGGTGTAGTGAAACAGACCCGTCGCCCGGAAGTCATGGGTGGATTGGGCGGTTTCGGTGCCCTGTGCGCCTTACCGCAAAAATACCGCGAACCGGTGCTGGTTTCCGGTACGGACGGTGTCGGCACCAAGCTGCGTCTGGCGATGGACCTGCAGCGTCACGATACGATTGGTATCGACCTGGTGGCGATGTGCGTCAACGATCTGGTGGTACAGGGCGCCGAGCCGCTGTTCTTCCTTGACTATTACGCCACCGGCAAGCTGGACGTGGACACCGCGGCCCGTGTTATCACCGGTATCGCCGAAGGCTGCAAACAGTCTGGTTGCGCGCTGGTTGGCGGTGAAACCGCCGAAATGCCCGGCATGTACCACGGCGACGACTATGATGTGGCCGGCTTCTGCGTCGGCGTAGTGGAAAAAGCCGATATCATCGACGGCAGCAAAGTACGTGAAGGCGACGCGCTGATCGCACTGGCGTCCAGCGGCCCGCACTCCAACGGCTACTCGCTGATCCGCAAGATCCTCGAAGTGAGCGGCGCCAACCCGGAACAGGTTCAGTTGGACGGCAAACCGCTGGCCGACCATCTGCTGGCCCCGACCAAAATCTACGTCAAATCGGTGCTGTCGTTGATCGAAAACGTAGACGTACACGCCATCTCCCACCTGACCGGCGGCGGCTTCTGGGAAAACATTCCGCGCGTGCTGCCGGAAGGCATGCAGGCGACCATCGACGAATCCAGCTGGCAGTGGCCGGCAGTATTCGAATGGCTGCAGCAGAGCGGCAACGTCAGCCGTCATGAAATGTACCGCACCTTTAACTGCGGCGTCGGCATGATTATCGCCCTGCCGGCGGATCAGGCGGAGCAGGCCATCGCTCACCTCAACGCCAACGGCGAAACCGCCTGGAGCATCGGCGTGATTACCCGTACCAATGGCGGAGAAACAGTGGTTATTCAGTGATGAAAAACATCGTTGTCCTGATTTCAGGTCAGGGAAGCAATCTGCAGGCGTTGATCGACGCCTGTCAGAGCGGCCGCATCACAGGGCGAATCACCGCAGTATTCAGTAACAATCCAGAGGCTTTCGGCCTGGAACGAGCGCGTGACGCCGGCATCGCCGCCCACGCGCTGTTGCCGGGCGATTACGCCAGCCGCGCCGATTTCGATGACGCGCTGGCAGCCGAAATCGAGAAATATCAGCCGGACGTAGTGGTGCTGGCCGGATACATGCGTATCCTCAGCGCCGGATTCGTGGCGCGTTTCCTCGGCAAAATGCTGAATATCCATCCGTCGCTGCTGCCGAAATACCCCGGTCTGCACACCCATCGTAAAGCGCTGGAAAACGGCGACGGCGAGCACGGCACCTCGGTGCATTTCGTGACCGAAGAGCTGGACGGCGGCCCGGTGATCCTGCAGGCCAGAGTACCGGTTTTCCCCGGCGATACCGAGCAGGACGTGCAGGAACGGGTACAAACGCAGGAACACAGCATCTACCCGTTGGTGGTGGGCTGGTTTCTGGCCGGACGGCTGGCGTTGCGCGACAATCAGGCCTGGCTGGACGGCGACGTGATTCCGGCCAGCGGTTACGCCGCCGAGTAAGCCGACGCCTTCCTTACTCGCCCTGGCGCTTTGCCGGGGCGTTTTTCTAAGTGATACTCTCCGGCGAGCGTCGCCACGCCCGGCCGCCGTCTTTCCTCCCGGATAATGACCTTCGTCACAAAGGTTACAGAATTGTATGTAACCGCTTTCATCACTGTGACCTGACTCACGCAGTCTCTCCATAACGCCTGACAGAATATGCCCGGACAGCTTGAGTGTCGGGGTCGCCCTCATGAACTTTTTCCTCTGTGGTGAGTATTGATGATTACCATCCGTGATGTCGCGCGCCAGGCGGGCGTTTCCATCGCCACCGTTTCCCGCGTGCTCAATAACAGCAGCGCGGTCACCCAACAGACGCGCGATCTGGTCCTGCAGACGGTCGAGCAGTTGGGCTACCGCCCCAACGCCAATGCGCAGGCGTTGGCTTCACAGGTCAGCGACACCATCGGCGTGGTGGTGATGGACGTGTCGGACCCGTTCTTCGGCGCTATGGTCAAGGCGGTGGACACCGTGGCGCAGCGCCTGCAAAAACATGTACTGATTAACAACTCCTATCATCAGGAAGAAAAGGAACGGCACGCCATCGAAGTGCTAATCCGTCAGCGCTGCAACGCGCTGATCGTGCATGCCAAAGCTTTATCCGACGAGGAACTGGCGGAATTCATGGAGCAGGTGCCCGGTATGGTGCTGATCAACCGGCTGCTGCCGGACTACCCGCACCGCTGCGTCTGTCTCGACAACGTCAGCGGCGCGATGATGGCGACCCGCATGTTGTTGCAGCAGGGGCATCAGCGCATCGGTTATCTTCGCTCCAGCCACCCGATAGAGGACGTGACGGAACGCCTTACCGGCTGGCGACAGGCGTTGCAGGAACAGGGTATCGAGCCGCCCGATGAGTGGATCGCCAGCGGCGAGCCGGACCTGCAGGGCGGCGAAGCGGCCATGGTGGAACTGCTGGGACGCAACCAGCAACTGACGGCGGTGTTCGCCTACAACGACGGCATGGCGGCCGGCGCGCTGATGGCGCTGAAAGATAACGGCATCCCGGTGCCGGAGCGGTTTTCGGTGGTCGGTTTCGATGATATCCCGATTTCCCGCTATACCGACCCGCGCCTGACGACCATCCGCTACCCTATTGTTTCTATGGCGAAAATCGCCACAGAACTGGCGCTAAAAGGCGCGGCCGGGCTGCTGGACCCCACCGCCCGGCACTGTTTCATGCCGACGCTGGTACGGCGGCATTCGGTGGCTCCCCGGTAAAATGTGGAGACGGTCACTAATTCATTCAAATCATCCATGTAACCGCTTTCAATCTGTGAGTAAATTCACAGTTAATTAACATTACGCTCTCTATGATGAGGGCGTACTGCGGAGAACAGGCGCCTTGTAACACGGCCATCCTGTCTGTTGAACCGTTAACCGCCACAACGGCGGAAACGTTCACACTGTTGTTTAAGAATACATCGGTTTCAGGACGCATCGGTTTCAGGACGCATTGCCAGACGGTCGCCAGCCAACAGAGTCGGTACCATCTGAAAACAGGGAAGTCAGGCTTTAAGCGGGCCATGCCCGCAAAACCGTCAGCCCGGCATGACCATGCTACGCCGACGCTTACTAACTGACAGCCGCGCTACGTCTACCCCGAGTCGTGCGGCCGGACTGAGAACTACCCTGCATAAACCCGGAGATATCATGAATAAGAAGGTTTTCACTCTCACCGCCCTGGTTGCCAGCATGATGTTCGGAGCCTCCGCCCACGCCGCGGATACCCGTATCGGCGTCACCATCTACAAATACGATGACAACTTCATGTCGATGGTGCGCAAGGACATTGAAAAAGAAGCCAAAGCCATCGGCGGCGTCGACCTGCTGATGAACGACTCGCAGAACGACCAGTCCAAACAGAACGATCAGGTGGACGTGCTGCTGGCCAAAGGCGTCAAAGCGCTGGCTATCAACCTGGTAGACCCGGCCGCTGCTGCGATTGTGGTGCAGAAAGCGAAGGCCGCCGACGTGCCGGTAGTGTTCTTTAACAAAGAACCGAACGCCAAAGTACTGGCCAGCTATGACAAAGCCTACTACGTCGGCACCGACTCCAAAGAGTCCGGTATCATTCAGGGTCAGTTGATCGCCAAACACTGGAAAGCCAACCCGTCATGGGATCTAAACAAAGACGGCACTATCCAGTACGCCCTGTTGAAAGGCGAACCGGGCCACCCGGATGCGGAAGCCCGCACCAAATATGTGGTAGACACCCTGACCAAAGAAGGGCTGAAAGTCCAGCAGTTGCAGATGGATACCGCAATGTGGGATACCGCGATGGCCAAAGACAAGGTTGACGCCTGGATGTCTGGTCCCAACGCCAACAAAATTGAAGTACTCATCGCTAACAATGACGCCATGGCGATGGGCGCGGTAGAAGCGCTGAAAGCCCATAACAAGAGCAGCATTCCGGTATTCGGCGTTGACGCCCTGCCGGAAGCCCTGTCGCTGATCAAATCCGGCGCACTGGCCGGCACCGTGCTGAATGATGCGGAAAACCAGGCTAAAGCCACGCTGGATCTGGCGAAAAACCTGGCGCTGGGTAAACCGGCTGGCGAAGGCACTAACTTCAAGATTGAAAACAAAGTGGTACGCGTACCGTACGTGCCGGTTGATAAAGACAACCTGGCGCAGTTCATGAAGTAATCTCGTCGGGGCGCAGCAACCGTTGCGCCCCTACTGTTTGGACGAATGATTTTCTCAGCCAGGCAGCCATGTTCAGCCCGGCAACGTTTCAGCCAGGTAATTATTTCGACCAGGTAAAATATGACCAGTGACACTCTAACCACTCAGCGCGAATTCCTGCTGGAGATGACCAATATCAGTAAGTCGTTTCCCGGTGTAAAGGCATTGGATAATGTCAACCTGAAGGTGCGCCCCCACTCCATCCACGCCCTGATGGGCGAAAACGGCGCAGGGAAATCGACTCTACTGAAATGTCTGTTCGGCATTTATCAGAAAGATTCAGGCAGCATTCAATTCCAGGGACAGGAAGTCGATTTCAAAAGCGCCAAAGAAGCGCTGGAGAATGGTGTATCCATGGTGCACCAGGAATTGAACCTGGTTTTACAACGTTCGGTCATGGACAACATGTGGCTTGGCCGCTATCCGAAAAAAGGGTTGTTCGTCGATCAGGAAAAAATGTATCGCGATACCAAAGCGATTTTCGATGAACTGGATATCGATATCGATCCGCGCGACAAAGTGGCCTCGCTGTCGGTCTCGCAAATGCAGATGATCGAAATCGCCAAGGCCTTCTCCTATAACGCTAAAATCGTCATCATGGACGAACCCACCTCGTCGCTGACGGAAAAAGAGGTGAACCACCTGTTCACCATCATCCGCAAGCTGAAAGACCGGGGCTGCGGCATCGTCTATATCTCCCACAAAATGGAAGAGATCTTCCAGCTGTGCGATGAAATCACCATACTGCGCGACGGTCAGTGGGTCGCCACTCAGCCGCTGGACGGCCTGAACATGGACCAGATCATCGCCATGATGGTCGGCCGCTCCCTCAATCAGCGGTTTCCGGACAAAACCAACACCCCTGGCGACGTCATGCTGGAAGTACGCGGCCTGACCTCCATGCGCCAGCCGTCGATCCGCGATGTGTCGTTCGATCTGCGTCAGGGCGAAATTTTAGGGATTGCCGGTCTGGTCGGCGCCAAACGTACCGACATCGTCGAAACGCTGTTCGGTATCCGCGAAAAACTCAGCGGTACCATCAAACTGCACGGCAAAGACATTAACAACCATACCGCTAACGAGGCCATCAACAACGGTTTCGCACTAGTCACCGAAGAACGCCGCTCTACCGGTATCTACGCCTATCTGGATGTCGGTTTTAACTCGCTGATCTCTAACATCCACAAATACAAAAACAGCCTCGGCCTGCTGGACAACAAGCGCATGAAAAGCGATGTGCAGTGGGTAATTGATTCGATGCGGGTAAAAACCCCCGGCCACCATACCGCCATCGGCTCGCTGTCCGGCGGTAACCAGCAAAAGGTGATCATTGGCCGCTGGCTGCTGACTCAACCGGAAATCCTGATGCTGGACGAACCGACCCGCGGCATTGACGTGGGCGCCAAATTCGAGATTTATCAGCTTATTTCCGAGCTGGCGAAAAAGGGCAAGGGAATCATCATCATTTCATCAGAAATGCCGGAATTGTTGGGCGTCACCGACCGCATTCTGGTGATGAGTAATGGCCTCGTCGCAGGCATTGTCGAAACCAAGAACACCACGCAGAACGAAATCCTCCGTTTAGCGTCGTTACACCTTTAATGATGCAAGGGCTGTTACCATGAAAGCTACTACTAAAAAAAGTGCGCTCACCTGGCTGAAAGACAGCGGCATTTATGCCGTGCTGCTGGTATTGCTGGTGATTATTATTATCCAGGACCCCACCTTCCTCAGTCTCACCAACCTGAGTAACATTCTTACCCAGTCTTCGGTGCGCGTGATCATCGCGCTCGGCGTGGCCGGGCTTATCGTTACCCAGGGCACCGACCTGTCGGCCGGTCGTCAGGTCGGCCTTGCTGCCGTCGTTGCGGCCACGCTGTTACAGGCGATGGATAACAGCAACAAGGTATTCCCAAATCTGGAAACCATGCCGATCCCGCTGGTTATCCTGATCGTTTGCGCGATTGGCGCGGTAATCGGTCTGGTCAACGGTATTATCATCGCCTACCTGAAAGTGACGCCGTTCATCACGACATTGGGCACGATGATCATCGTCTACGGTATCAACTCGCTGTACTACGACATCGTCGGCGCGTCCCCCATCGCCGGCTTTGACGACCGCTTCTCTACTTTTGCACAGGGATTTATCCGCTTCGGCGACTTCAAGCTGTCCTATATCACCTTCTATGCGGTGATTGCGGCGGTGTTCGTGTGGATCCTGTGGAACAAGACCCGCTTCGGCAAAAATATCTTCGCCATCGGCGGCAACCCGGAAGCGGCTAAAGTCTCCGGCGTGAACGTCTCGTTGAACCTGATTCTGGTGTACATGCTGTCCGGCATCTTCTACGCCTTCGGCGGTATGCTGGAAGCCGGCCGTATCGGCAGCGCCACCAACAACTTAGGTTTCATGTACGAGCTCGACGCCATCGCGGCGTGCGTGGTCGGCGGCGTGTCCTTTGCCGGTGGCGTGGGTACGGTCGCCGGCGTGGTGACCGGGGTTATCATCTTCACCCTCATCAACTACGGCCTGACCTACATCGGCGTCAGCCCTTACTGGCAGTACATCATCAAAGGCGGCATCATCATCTTCGCCGTGGCGTTGGACTCCCTGAAATACGCCCGTAAAAAATAACGCGCGTGCCGGACATCACACCGTCAAACCTGCCACCCCGGTGGCAGGTTTCTTTTTTTTATATGGTGCCTTTTATGTGGTGCCTTTTATGTAACGCCGCCGTCATCGATGCTTATTCCCCGCCCCTCGACCGCCTGACGAAGACCTTATTTTGCACACGCCCGCGGCTGCTATAAGATAGGGCCTTTGTGATTTCCACCGACGGGACGCGGCAAGCAGCCCCGCGTTGCCCGTTGTGACGCTAGTTTGTAGGGAAAATGGATGAAAAAACTTCTCGCACTGATGGCGCTCGGTCTGAGCGCCTGCTTCATGCTCAGCGCCGCACAGGCCGGCAGCACGCTGGATCGGGTGAAACAGACCGGCGTAGTCCGCAACGTGCTGTTCAACGACTATCCGCCATTTAGCTATCTCGACGATAAGAATCAACTGGTTGGCTTCGATGTGGACGTCGCCAACGCAGTGGCGCAGAAACTGGGCGCCAAACTGGAACTGGCGACGCCGGGCTGGGAAACCATCGTCGGCGGCAAGTGGCAAGGCCGTTGGGATATGTGCATCTGCTCCATGACCCCGAATGCCGAGCGCGCCAAAATGCTAGACTTCGCCACCCCTTACTACAGTACCTTCGCCGTACTGATCGTCCATAAGGATGAGAAAAACATCCAATCCGCCGCCGATCTGAGCAACAAGAAAGTCGGACTGGGACTGGGCTCCAGCTACGAGAACTACCTGAACAAAAGTCTGGTGATCCCAGGCGGCAAACCGATCGCCTTCCCGTTCGGCCATGTGCAGGCGGTACCCACCGATGAAGAAATGGCGTTCCGCAATCTGGCGCTGGGCCCGGGTAAACGGCTGGACGCGGTGATTTCCGATCGCATCACCGCCAAACCGCGCATCGAGAAACTGCCGCAACTGCGTATCCTGCAGCAACTGTATGCCGAGCCAAACTGGATTGCCGTCGACAAAGGCGACCCGGAATGGAGTAAAACGCTGGCCGATGCCATCGCCGCGCTGCGCGCCGACGGCACGCTGAAAGCCATCTCCATGAAGTGGTTTGGTGAAGACATCACCGGGGTCAACCCGTAATGTCGCGTTCGTCCGCTGAAACCCCGTCTCACATGCCGCCGGCGCCTGAACGCGCCGGATTTGGTTTTCGTCTGCGCGCCGGCCTGACCTGGCTGGTGCTGCTCAGCCTGCTGCTGTGGCTGTTTTCGTTTATGGATCTGGACACCGGCCTGATCAAGCAGAAACTGCCCTCCATGCTGGGGATGCATCTGTCGCCGGACGGTTTCATCCAGGGGGCGGTGCTGAGCGTCGTCATAACCATCATTTCAATGCTGTTCTGTATCCTGCTGGCGGTGATCACCGCCGCTGGCCGGCTCTCTTCCAGCGCGATCGCTTTCGGCTGCGCCACGTTTTACGTCTCGCTGTTTCGCGGCACGCCGCTGCTGGTGCAGGTGCTGATCATCTACCTCGCGCTGCCGCAGGTCGGCATCGTAATGAGCGCCTTTACCTCCGGCATCATCGCGCTGTCGCTAAACTATGGCGCCTATCTGGCGGAAACCATCCGCAGCGGCGTACTCGCGGTTCCTCGCGGTCAGAAGGAAGCCGCCATGGCGCTGGGGCTGTCGCGCTGGGTGATCACCACCCACGTAGTGGCGCCGCAGGCGCTGCGCATCATCATTCCGCCCGCCGGTTCTCAGTTCATTTCGATGATCAAAGACTCCTCGCTGGTGTCGCTGATGGGCCTGTGGGAGCTGAACTTTCTGGCGCAGTCTTACGGCCGCAGCACCTACCACTACATGGAGATGCTCACTACCGCCGCCGTCATTTACTGGCTGCTGTCCATCGGGCTGGAATTGCTGCAAGGCCGGCTGGAACGTCACTTTGGCCGCGGCTACGAACACCACGACGGTAAAAAGCCGTCCTGATACCCGCCGCTCCCCACTCGCCGCCCTGTCGCGGCGACTTTAATTATTTACATAACCTCTGCCAGCCCTGTGAAATATCAGGGCTTTTTCTTTTTTAACCCTGTTTCCGTTTTGTTTCCATTGCAAATAAAAATAATTATTATTATTTTTTTCTGCCTCATTTTTACGAGAAAAGAACATGCGCATCGTTTTTCTCTTCCTCACCGTACTCTGGTTCAGCCCGCTGACGCAGGCCAAAACCGTCACCGACATTACCGGTCGTCAGGTGGTGGTGCCGGATAACCCGCAACGCATTGTGCTGGGCGAAAGTCGCATGCTTTATACGCTGGCCTTGCTGGAACCGGGTAACCCGGCGCAGCGCGTGGTGGGCTGGCCGGGCGACATGGCGCGTTATGACGCTCAAAGCTGGGGCCGCTATACCGCGAAATTTCCCGACATAGCCCGCATCCCGCAGTTGGGTAACGGCAATCTCAACAGCGTCAACGCGGAAGCCCTGCTGCCGCTGAAACCGGATCTGGTGATCCTGCCGCGGCTGGCTAAAGGCGCCGACAACGAGCAGAGCATCCAGCAGGCGCTGGCTCAGGCGGGTATCCCGTATATCTACGTCGACCTGCGCATCGATCTGCTGAAAAACACCGTGCCCAGCCTGCGCCTGCTCGGCGACGTGCTCAACCAGTCGTCGCGCGCCGACGCGTTTATTGCTTTCTACCAGCAGCACATGGACACCGTGAAAGCGCGACTGGCGCAGTATCAGGGTCGCAAAACCACGGTGATGCTGCATCTGCATCTTGGACGCCGCGACACCTGCTGCACCACGGCGGTTAACGGCAATCTCGGCGAACTGCTGGCCTTCGCCGGCGGCGACAACATCGCCGCCGGCAAAGTAAAAGGCGTATACGGCGAACTCAGCCCGGAGCAGGCGCTGGCCGCCAGACCGGATGTCTACATCGCCACCGGCATGGCCGGACCGGACGGCAAACGCCTTTCCGACCTGATGCTCGGCCCGGACGTTGCGCCCCGGCAGGCCGCCGACAGTTTCCGCACCCTGCTGATGCAGGAACCGCTGCTTTCACACCTGAGCGCCGTCGGCGCCGGCCGCGCCTGGAGCATGTGGCACAATTTTTATCTCAGCCCGTATCACGTGGTGATGGTGGAAATGTTCGCCAAAGCCCTCTATCCGACGCTGTTTGGCGATATCGACCCGCAGCGCACCTTACAACAACTCTATCAGCAGTTTTTACCGATTGATTTTTCAGGGACCTATTGGAGTCAGTTAACACATGAATAACCTTCACTGGCAAAAAGGCTGGCCGTTGCTGGCCCTGTTGCCCTTCAGTCTTCAGGCCGCCACTACACAGGTCGATAGCGACACCGCCGCAAAAAACACGAAAAAGCAGGAAGACACGATGGTGGTGACCGCCAGTACGCCTGCAAGCGGCGCACGGGAAACCGGCTACCAGCCGCACAACGCCGTCACCGGCACCCGTACCGAGAGCCGCCTGCTGGACATACCGCAAGCCGTCAATGTGGTGCCGCAGCAGGTACTGGAGGATCAGGCGGTCAGAAGTCTTGATGAAGCGTTATACAACGTCAGCGGCATCACCCAGGCCAACACCCTCGGCGGGACGCAGGACGCGGTGATGAAGCGCGGTTTCGGCGATAACCGCGATGGTTCCATCCTGCGCGACGGCATGCGTTCAATTCAGGCGCGCAACGTCACCCCGACCACCGAGCGGGTGGAAGTGCTGAAAGGACCGGCATCCATGCTGTACGGCTGGGGCGAGCCCGGCGGCATGATCAACATCATCAGTAAAAAACCGGAGTTGGTGCAGAAAACCCATATCGAAGGCTGGAACAGCAGTTTCAACGGCGGCGGCGGTCAGTTGGATGTCACCGGCCCGCTCGGCACCTCCGGTCTGGCTTATCGCATGATTGTCGATCACGATGAAACCGACTACTGGCGCAACTTCGGCCGCAACCGCCAGACCACCATTGCGCCGTCGCTGATGTGGTACGGCGAAAACACCACCGTGCGGGTGTCCTACGAGCACATGGAATACCTGACGCCGTTCGATCGCGGCACCGTGATCGACAGCCGTACCGGCAAACCGGTCAATACCCCGCGCGAACGCCGGTTTGACGAAACCTACAACGCCACCCGCGGCGATCAGGACACGCTGACCTTCCAGATGGAAAGCGCCATTAGCGATCGCTGGAAAACCAAGCTGAATTACGCCTACAGCCGTAATACCTACAACGATAATCAGGCGCGCGCCACCAGCTATAACGCCACTACCGGTATCCTGACTCGTCAGGCTGATGCCACCGCCGACGCCCGTAGCCAGTCGCAGAATGTGCAGTTGACGCTGAATGGCGATATCGACTGGGGCAGCATCAACCACCAGTTGCTGTTTGGCGTGGACCACGAAGCCGACCGCACTTATCGTGGCGATATGCTGCGCAGCACCAGACGCTATAGTTTCAACGTCTATAACCCGGTCTACGGTTTGCAGCCGGCCTCCACCACCGTCAGCGCGGCGGACAGCGACCAGCGCGAAAACGTCGACAGTACCGGCGTCTTCATGCAGGATGCCATTCGTTTCAACGAACACTGGATGCTGCTGGGCGGCGTGCGTTACGACCATTTTGATGTGATGTCTGGCAAAGGACGTCCGTTCTCTACCAATACCGACGGTTCCGACAGTCGACTGGTCCCCCGCGCCGGCGTGGTCTACAACCTGAACGCCTGGTCATCGCTGTACGCCAGTTACAGTGAATCGTTCAAACCCAATACCTCGATCGCCACCCAGATTGGCTCAATGGCGCCGGAAACCGGCAAGTCTTATGAGGTGGGCGCCAAGCTGGATCTGCCCAACCGCGTTACCGCCAATCTGGCGCTGTTTGATATCCAGAAGCGTAACGTAATGGTGAGTGAGTTGGTGAACGGAGAAACCGTCACCCGCACCGCCGGCAAGGTCCGTTCGCAAGGGGTGGAAATGGATGTGGCCGGCAAACTGACCGACAGCCTGAGTCTGATTGGTTCCTACGCCTTTACCGATGCCCGCGTTACCTCTGACCCGGACAATCAGGGCAACGAAATGACCAACGTGGCGCGCCACACCGCCTCGCTGTTCCTGACCAACGACTTCGGCAATCTGGGCCTGCACGCCGGCGACGATCTGCGCGCCGGCATCGGCGCCCGCTACGTCGGCCGTCGCCCCGGCGACGCCGCCAACAGCTTCTTCCTTGACGACTACACCGTGGCTGACGCCTTTGTGACTTACAGCGTGCCGATCAACGGTTACAAGGTGAAGTGGCAGCTCAACGTCAAGAACCTGTTCGACAAAACCTACTACCCGTCGAGCGGCAACAACCTGCGCGTGGCGATTGGCGACCCGCGTGAAGTGGTGTTGCGCGCCAGCGTCGACTTCTAATCATCGGAACCACTCATCCGAACCGCGCAGCCTGCATCAGGGCTGCGCATCTTTCCGCTCTTTTCTTCCGCTCTTTCCTTCCGCACTTTCGCCGCCAACCGATTGACCCGTTCCGGCAAGCTGGTTAACGTCACGCCATAGCCCACAATCCGGATACCTTATGCCAGACATCCATGAGCCCAACATCCATGAACCAAACATCGATGAAGTCGTGCGCCTGCGGCCGCTGGAGCGCGACGATCTCAGCTTCGTCCATCAGTTGGACAACAATGCCAGCGTCATGCGCTACTGGTTCGAAGAGCCTTACGAAGCGTTTGTCGAACTGAGCGACCTGTACGACAAGCACATTCACGACCAGAGCGAACGCCGCTTTATCATTGAGCACGACGCCATCAAGGTCGGGCTGGTGGAACTGGTGGACATCAACCATATCCACCGCCGGGCTGAATTTCAGATCATCATCGACCCGGCGCATCAGGGGCGAGGCTATGCCAGCGCCGCCGCCCGGCTGGCGATGGACTACGGCTTTTCGATTCTGAATCTCTACAAGCTCTACCTGATTGTGGACAAAGAGAACCAGAAGGCGATCCACATCTACACCAAGCTTGGGTTTGAGGTGGAAGGCGAGTTGATCCACGAATTCTTCATCAACGGCGAATACCGCAACACTATCCGTATGTGTATTTTCCAGCATCAGTATCTGGCGAAATACAAAAACCCCGGCGGCAAAAACGGTGAAGGCACCATACCTCGTTAACCGCGACCCCGCTTGGCCGCGCGGCGGTAAAAAACGCCCGAGGTTAACCTCAGGCGTGATAACGCCTAAACAACGCATTGCCGCGCAGCAACCGCAGCCCCAGCCAGCCGCCGTACAGCGACAGCAACAGCGCCGCCAATACCGGCAATCCGCCCCACAGCCACATATTCGGCTGCCACGGAAAATCGAACACTTTGCGCTGCAACAGCCATAACGCCGCTTCCGCACCCAGCGCCGCCGCCATGCCGGCGGACAGTCCCAATACCGCAAACTCCCACCACAGCGTGGCGCGCAACAAACGCCGGCCGGCACCTAGCGTGCGATACACGATCAGTTCCTGACGCCGCTGACGCATGCCGACCTGAATCTGCGCCAGCAACAACAGCGCGCCGCAGAACAGCACCAGCACCACCATCACCTCCAGCGCCAGACCGACCTGCTGCAACACGGTGCCGATCTGCTTCAGAATGGCGCCGACATCCAGCACCGTCAGCGTCGGGAACTGACGGTTCAGTTGGGTGATCAGCGTATCGCCGCCTTCATAGCGGAAACTGGTCAGCCACGACTGCGGCTGGCTATCCAGCGAGCCGGGCGGAAAAATGAAGAAGAAGTTCGGCCGCAGACTTTCCCAGTCCACCTGCCTCAGGCTGCTGATCGTGGCCTGAAACGGCTGGGTATCGCCGGTGAAGGTCAGCGTATCGCCTATCTTCACCCCAAGACGTTGCGCTACCCCTTGCTCGATCGACACCTCGCCCGCTTTCGGCGGCCACTGCCCCGCCACCAGCGGATTACGGTCCGGCAATTGGCTCAGCCAGGTCAGGTTCAGTTCCCGGTTGACGGTTTCCCCGCCGGGATCATCCTCATGCACCAGATCGGTGGCCCGCAGCCCTTTGATTTCCGTCAGACGGGCGCGAATGATCGGGTAGAACGTTTCCGGTTTCACCTGGTGTTGCGCCAGAAAATCCGTTACCGGCGACACCTGATCGGCGCTGATATTCAGCACGAAGTAATTGGGGCTGCCGGGCGGCAACTGCTGCTGCCAGCGGTCCAGCAAATCGCCGCGCAACAGCAACAACAGCGCCAGCAGCATGAAAGACAGCGAAAACGCCGCCAACTGGCCCAGCGTCACCCACGGCTGACGCAGCAGGCGATTAATGGCGAGACGCAGCGACAGCGTTTTCAACGTCAGCCGGCGAAGCAGCAACAGGCTGCCCCAGCCAATGCCGCCCAGCAGCAGCGACAGCGCCAGCATACCGCCCAGCAACGACCACAACAGCGCGCCGCCGCCGGACAGCACCACCAGCAAGCCGATCACCACCGCCAACACCACCGGCAGGTAATAGCGCAGCGGCCAGACGTTCGCCACCACATCCTGACGCAAAACCCGCAGCGGTTGGGTCGCCAACAGTTGCCGGTAAGGACGAATCCCCACCAACAGCGAAATCAACACCAGCGTACCCAGCGCCCAGCCCCACGGCCACAGCCCGGCGGCCGGTAATTCGCCGGGCAACACCGGTGAAAGCGCGCGTATCAGCAGCGCCTCAAACCCTATTCCCAGCAGGCTGCCGCACAATGCCGACAACGCCAGCACCGATACCCACTGCCCGACGATCAACCGGCGCAGCGCCTGCCGCCCGGCACCCAGCGTTTTAAGCACCGCCACCAGATCGTAACGGCTACGGCAGTAATGCCCCATCGACACCGCCACCGCCGCCACCGACAGCAGCAGGGTCAACAACGCCGACAACAACAGGAACTGCTGGGAGCGTTGCAGGGATTTGCCCAGCGCGCTCTGCGAATCTTCCATGCCGTACCAGCGCTGATCCGGCTTCAGCTGCGGTTTGATAACGTCGCTGAAACGGGCGATTTGCGACGGCGTGCCGGCAAACATGTAGCGCCAGGTAATGCGCCCGCCCGGCTGAATAGCGCCGGTTTTTTCCACGTCCGCCAGATTCATCAGCACCCGCGGCGCCGTCTCGAACGGGTTAAAGCCGGCATCCGGTTCCTGCACCAGTTCCCCGGCGATGGTCAATGTGGTATCCCCGACATCCAGCCGGTCGCCCACCTTCAACCCCAGCAAGGCCAGCAGACGCGGCGCGGCCAGCACCATACCCGGCGTCACCCGTAGCCCGGCCGGCTGGGTTTTCAGCTCGCCATACAGCGGATAACGCTCGTCAGTGGCTTTAACCTGCGCCAGTTGCGCATTGTCGCCCGCGTAGGTCATGGTCATGAACGACACCTGCCGGCTCTGCGTCAGCCCCTGCTGCTGCGCCTGTTGCAGCCAGCTTTCATCCACCGGTCGGGACGCCCGCAGCACCCGGTCGCCGGCCAGGAAATCACGGCTCTGCTGGCTCAGCCCTTTCTCCATGCGATCGCTGATGGAACCGAGCGCCAGCACGCAGGCCACCGACAGCGTCAACGCCAGCCATACAATCAGTAACGACGGCGAGCGCCACTCCCGCCAAAACCAACGCCAGATCATGCATCCTCCCACAGTTTGCCGTCGCGCAGCCGCAGGCAACGTTCGCAGCGCGCCGCCAGTTGTTCGTCATGCGTCACCAGAATCAGGGTGGTGGCAAAGTCACGGTTGAGGGAAAACAGCAGGTTGGCGATACGCTCGCCGGTCTGGCGGTCCAGATTGCCGGTCGGTTCATCGGCGAACAGTACCCGCGGCCTGCCGCTAAATGCGCGCGCCAGCGCCACACGCTGCTGCTCGCCGCCGGAAAGCTGCGCGGGCAGATGCTGCAATCGCGCGCCCAGACCGAGCTGCTGCAACAGTTGCTCCGCCTGCTGGCGGCTGTGGCGATCGCTTTCCCCCCGCAGCAACGCCGGTAACTGCACGTTCTCCAGCGCGGTCAACGTCGGCACCAACATGAAAGACTGGAACACGAATCCCACGTCCTGCGCCCGCAACGCCGCCCGCCCTTCCTCATCCAGCCGATCCAGTCGCTGCCCAAGCAGCGATACCTGTCCGCTGCTGCCGTCATCCAGCCCGGCCAGAATTCCCAGCAAGGTGGATTTTCCCGAACCGGATTCGCCCACCAGCGCAATGGTCTGAGCAGGTTTGACAACCAGCTCAACTCCGGTGAGGATGGAGAGCTGGTGTTCCCCCTGACCAACGTGCTTACTAAGATGATGAACTTCAAGAATGTTTTCCGCTGGCATATCGTTGTCCTTCTATTCTGGGGCCTGTTCAGTCTACGCGCCTTCGCGGCGGATACGTTGCTGGTACTGGGCGACAGCCTGAGCGCCGGCTATCGTATGGCGGCGAATCAGGCCTGGCCCACGCTGCTGGACGCGACCTGGCAGTCTCGTTCCCCCGCGCCCAAGGTCCGGGTGGTGAACGCCAGTATCAGCGGCGACACGGCAACGCAGGGGCTGGCGCGACTGTCCACATTGCTGCAACAGCACCAGCCGCGCTGGGTGTTGATCGAGCTGGGCGGCAATGACGGCCTGCGTGGTTTTCCCCCGCAGAACGTAGAGCGGGATCTCGCCGGCATCATTACCCAGGTCAAGACGGCCAACGCCCAACCGTTGCTGATGCAAATCCGCTTGCCAGCCAACTACGGGCGGCGCTATACCGAATCGTTCAGCGCCGTTTATCCACGCCTCGCCAAAACGTTTGATATTCCGCTACTGCCGTTTTTCATGGAGCAGGTTTATCTCAAACCGGAATGGATGCAGGATGATGGCATCCATCCCAACCGCGATGCCCAGCCGTTTATCGCCGGATGGATGGCAAAACAGCTCGACCCCGTTATTAATCAGCACTGAGTCGATAAAGACTAACAGTTAACCACGACTCTTGATATTTAAGCGTTTTCGTTAGGTAAAGTTATGCAAAAAGCGGTTTTGATTACTGGTTGCTCCAGCGGTATTGGCCTGATTGCCGCTCAATGTTTGCAACAACGCGGCTATCGCGTACTGGCGGCCTGCCGCCGTCATCAGGATGTGGCGCGCATGAACTCGCTGGGCTTTGAAGGGATCGATCTGGATCTCGACAGCAGCGCCAGCGTCAGGCAGGCCGCCGACGTAGTCATTACCCTGACCGGCAACCGGCTCTACGGCCTGTTCAACAACGCCGGTTACGGGCTGTACGGGCCGCTTAACACCATTTCCCGTCAGCAACTGGAACAACAGTTTTCCAGCAACCTGTTCGGCACGCATCAGTTGACCCAGCTGTTGCTGCCCGCCATGTTGCCTCACGGCGAAGGGCGAATTATTCAGACCAGTTCGGTGATGGGGTTGATTTCCACTCCGGGGCGCGGCGCTTACGCCGCCAGCAAGTACGCGCTGGAAGCCTGGTCTGACGCGTTGCGTATGGAACTGCACGGCAGCGGTTTGTGCGTATCGCTGATCGAGCCCGGCCCGATCAGCACCAATTTCACCCACAACGTGGATCAGGCGCAGCAGGATCGACCGGTCACCAATCCCGGCATTGCCAGCCGCTTTACCCTGCCGCCGGAAGCGGTGCTGCCCAAACTGATTCACGCGCTGGAAAGCCCGCGCCCGAAACTGCGCTACCCGGTGACGCTGCTCGCCCACGGCATTACCGTACTGCGCCGCCTGTTGCCGGGCCGCGCGCTTGATCACCTGTTGCGGACAAAATCCTGATTCGGGGTTGAAGTGGCGGACATCGCCCCCATTAATGGCTGAAACGGCTAAGAGAGAATGACATGTTAGAACAACACGCCAACGTGATTGATATCAACGAGACCAACCTGCATCAGGTGCTGGAACAGTCCATGAACGCCCCGGTGCTGTTCTATTTCTGGTCCGAACGCAGCACCCATTGCCAGCAACTGGAGCCGGTGCTGGACAAACTGGCGGCGGAATACGCCGGTCAGTTTATTCTGGCCAAAGTGGATTGCGACGCCGAGCAGCGCGTGGCGGCCCAGTTCGGCCTGCGCGCCATCCCGACGGTCTATTTGTTCAAGGACGGTCAGCCGGTGGACGGTTTTCAGGGGCCGCAGCCGGAAGAGGTGATCCGCGACCTGCTGCAGCGAGTGCTGCCGAAAGCCGAAGACCTGAAACTGGCGCAGGCTCAGCAACTGATTCAGGAAAACCAGTTAAAAGAAGCCGCCGTGCTGCTGAAAGACGCCTGGCAACTGGACGCCAAACGCAGCGATATCGCGCTGTTACTGGCGGAAGTGCAGATCCAGCTCAACCGCACCGATGACGCGCAAGCGGTGCTGGACACCATTCCGTTGCAGGATCAGGACACCCGTTACCACGGGCTGGTAGCGCAAATCGAACTGATGAAACAGGCGGCGGATACGCCGGAAATTCAGCAATTGCAGCAGCAACTGGCGGCCTCGCCGGATAATCAGGAGCTGGCGGTGCAGCTCAGCCTGCAACTGCATCAGGTCGGGCGCAACGAAGAAGCGCTGGAACTGTTGATGGGAATGCTGAAGAAAGATCTGACCGCCGCCGGCGGCAACGCCCGTAAAACGCTGATGGATATCATGGCCGCGCTCGGCACCGGCGATGCGCTGGCTGCCCGCTATCGCCGCCAGTTGTATTCGCTGCTGTACTGAGCCCGACCATAACGACGGGGGCCGTTGCCCCCGCGTTCTTCGCCTCACCGATTGCGGCTTACAACGTCTCCAGCACGCTGATCCAGCCATGACCGCCATACACCGGCCAGCCATTGAGCCAGCGGCGCAGCATGTTCATCGCCAGCATCGCCACCACATCCTGATGGGTTTTACGGCTGTAGCGTCGCACATTCACCTGAATCGTCTGGGCGAATGTCCCTACGGGGGTGTGCAACGCCAGCATCAGCACACCGTCATCAGAACGGCCGACGTACAGCGCCAGTTCCGTTTGCTGACGCTGCGCCAGCGTTCGGGTCGCCTCGGCGACGGCCGCCAGCGTCAACGCCTCGCTTTCCACCCGCAAGTCGCCGCCGGATAGCGGTACATCCGCCTCACGCAGTTGCCAATTGAGCAGACCGGCGGTGAAGTCCTCACCCACCGTCAGGCGCAGCCCGCGTTCGGCCAGACGGCGCGCCAGTTGCGCCGGCAGCCCGTCAGTGCCTTCAAAAATCGCATTTTCGCCGGCAACGTCGCGCACCGTTTCCCACACGGCTTCCATCTCCGCACGCCGTGTGGCCGGGCCGGTCAGCTTCAGTTCGATAATCGGCATGGAGGAGCGATACCCCAGCACCACGTCCGGCGGCAGCGGCAGGCTGTCGAGCTGGCTGGCAAGATCGCTTTCAGAGCGGCCGAACGTGGTCAACCGCAGGCACAGCGGCGGTTCGCCGACGGCAAAACGCTGACGCAGGCGCGGCAGAATCTGCTGCTCCACCATCACTTTGAATTCGGAGGGCACACCGGGGGTGAAAAACATCAGGCACTTGTTCAACTGCATCGCAAAACCACAGGCGGTGCCGACCGGGTTATCCACCAATTCAGCGCTGGCGGGCAATTGCGCCTGTTTGCGGTTGCTGTCGGCCATGACCCGGCCACGTTCGACGAAGAAGGCTTCCATGCGGGCGATCCATTCGGCATGCTCGACCAGCGTTTCTCCGGCGGCCGTGGCCGCCGCCAGCGAGCTGAGATCATCGCTGGTCGGCCCCAACCCGCCATTGACGATCAGCACATCGGCGATCTGACTGCGCTCGGTCAACGCGGCCACCAGCTCTTCCAGCTTATCGCCCACCGTCATGCGGCTGGTCATCGGCACGCCCTGTGAAAACAAGTAATCCGCCAGCCAGGCGGCATTGGTATCCACAATTTGGCCGTGCAGCACTTCATCGCCGGTACATAACATCTCAACCCTAAGCATCCGCGTTACTCCTTATGATGGTTTCACACCACTTTAGAAATTCGACGCCATAAACACAATGACGCTCTCCGTCCGCTAAAAAAACGATCTGTAAAAAAACAAAGGCGTGATAAACACGCCTTTTGTTTTTGTCTGCCAGCCGATGTCGGGGAATCAGAAATTCAGTCCCACGCCAACGTAAGCGGTATCCGCTACGCGGTTGTCGTTGCCGTCTTCGCCGGACGCCATGTTGATGTAGCGATAGCCAACATCCAGCGACAGTGGGCGGAACGGCTGCCAGCGCACGCCGCCGCGGGCTTCCACATAGTGGTCCACATGGCTGGAGAACGCGTCCGGCGAGTAATAACCTTCACCGTACAGGGAAACGGAGCTGGTCACCGGCACCTGCAACCCGCCGCCCAGCGCGACGCCATAGCCATCTTTAAAACGGTTCTGGTTCAGGTAAAGCCCTTTGGCTCCCACTTTAAGCGACGCGTTGCTCAGCGCGAAGGTATAATCCAGACCGGCGCTGTAGACGTCATTGCTGTGTTTGTCATCATGGCTCCAGCCGGCATTGCCGGACAGGCCGGGCACACCCAGACCGAAACCGGCGCTGGCGCCCGTATAGTCACGACCCGCTTCCCCGGAAATACTGATGGCATGAGCGGAAACAGTCGCCAGCAGCAAACTTCCCGCACAAGCAATAACCCACTTTTTCATTTCTATAATCCTTAAAGACAAATAAGTTAAACGCGCACAACACCGTGATGTTAACACGCATTTTACCTAAATCTTCAGCAGCCAAAAGCATAAATAACCGACGAATGATGCTGTCGCGACAAAAAACAGGGCATTTTGCTCTTCCCGACCGAACGCGTCGATGACCGTTCGCTCCGCCATGCTCGCGCAGTTCCCCGTCACGCCAATCAGCGCGGCTGCTGCTCCACCCAGGTTTTCACCTGCTGTCGGGATACCTTGATCCCGCCGTTTTTCAATGCAGCCGGCAGCAGGTAACACGCCACCGGACGCTGAAATCCCGCCAGCCGGGACTGCCACCATGCGACCAACCGGGACAGCGGCAAGGCGTTTTCCACTTCGACGACCGCCACCGGGCGCTGGCCGAACTCCGGATCATCCACCGGCACCACGCAGGCATAGGTCACATCCGGATGCTGTAGCAGAACCGCTTCCACATCTTCCGGCTGAATCCCCTCGCCACCGCTGAAGAACTGGTTATCCAGCCGCCCCAGAATTCGCCATTCATGTCCATTCCACTGGCCGCGATCGCGGGTATGAAACCAGCCTTGCTCATCAGTGAGCGGGCTAAGTCCGCCTTCGCGCCAGTATCCCGCCGCCAGACAGCGGCCGCGCAGCAGAATTTCTTCGCCCTCCAGCCGTATCTCGCGTCCCGCCAGCGGCAACCCAACGCCGCCGCCGGCATCCGCGCGCTTGGCGCATACCGTGGACGCCAGCTCCGTCAGGCCGTAACCGCACCAGCAACGGATGCCCCGCGCCTCCGCCTGTTGAGTCAGTTCCGCCGGGATCATCGCGCCGCCCAACAACACCGCCCGCAGGCTGATCGGAGAACGGTTCTGCGACAGAAGACGCCAGAGCTGGGTAGGAACCAGCGAGGCGTGAGTACACACTCGCAAGGCAACATCCAACGGCTGGTCCGGCCTGACCACCAGCGATGCCCCGGCGGCCAGCCAGCGCCAGACAATCCCTTGTCCGGATACATGAAACAGCGGTAGCGACAGCAACCAGCGATCGCCCGCGCTGAACGCCATCAGCGCCAGTACGCCTTCGGCGCTCACCAGATGGGCTTCACAGGTGTGCACCGCCGCTTTCGGCATGCCGCTGGAACCGGACGTCAGCGTCATGGTCGCCAGCCGTTGCGCTTCCCACGGCAGCGCCGGCAGCACGTCATCCGACGACGACGCCGACAGGCTCAGAGGAATGATGCTTTGCGGCCACGCATACCCATCTACGCTCAGCCCATACTCAATATTCAGCGCGGGCAACAACGCATCCAGCAGCGTATCGGGCAGTTGCGGATTCAATGGCAACAGACGCGCCCCGCACTGCAACAGCGCCAGATAACAGAACAACATATCGGTACTGTTTTTGCCGCGTAGCGCCACCCCCATGCCTGGCCGCACCCCCTGACGAACGAAACCGGTCGCCAGTTGATTCAGATGACTCGCCAGTTGCTGCCAGCTCCAGATCCCGTCGTCGTCCATCAGCGCCGGCGCCATCGGCTGGGACGCAGCCCAGCTTCGCCAGGGCCAGTCGGTCAGGCTTG
>NZ_CM001984.1:1196920-1263726 GCF_000406305.1 Dickeya sp. MK7 | reverse complement strand
CCATATCGGCTCCAGACGGTCCGCCGCGATCAGCGGCAACGCGCTGTCAGGCCAGGCGCGCACCACCTGCGTCTGCATCAGATCCAGCGTATCCAGCCCCGGCAGAACGCCCGGCGTCAGCCAGCGCGCCAGTCGCGCCAGTTGCGTCAGCCCCAGACTGGACTCGATGCTGGAACTGATCACCGCCGTCAGGCCAGCCTGATGCGCCTGTTCCACCAGTTGGCGACAGCGGTTCAGGCTACCGGTCAGCGAAGGTTTGATAATAATGGCGGCCACGCCCGGCTCTGCTTCAACCCGGAATCCCGGCTCGCGCACGCTTTCGTCCCAGGCGATGGCAATGCCGGTGGCGCGAGCGAAATCGCGCGACTCGTCGCGGGTTTTGCAGGGTTCTTCCAGAAAAGCGATGCGGGAACGATAGGCCGGCGTCACATAGCGGGCGAATCCGTCGGCTTTAGCCCGCGTCCAGCTACGGTTGGCATCCAGCCGCAGCCGTAGTTCGGGCAGCGCGTCCAGCAACAGGTTGACGATCATGCCGTCGCGTACCGCTTCATACAGCCCGACCTTCACCTTAGCCACCGGTTCAGGCAGGCTTTGCAGCATGGCGAACAATTCATCCGGATCGCCATTGCACAGCGGCGCTTTACGATAGTCCGCGTCGTCAGGTAACTGGCCGGACAGCTCGGCCAGCGCGCAGCTAACGCCGAAATCGACCGAGGGCAAACCGCACTCGTCCAACGCCTGCCCTGACAACCAGACTTGCAGTTGCGTCTGTACCGCGCCGGACGCCTCTTCCAGCGTCTCCACGCTGAATTGCGGCAATGGCGCGACTTCGCCCCAGCCTTCCCGTTCGCCGTCACGCAGGCAAATAAGCAGCCCGTCGCGGGTTTTCAGGCGCTGGTTGCGCAGCACCACCCCGGCGTCCATCGGCACGCTGTAACGATAGAGGATGGCCTGACGCATCAGGGATTCCGTTTAAATTTGCTGAAGTCGGGCTGGCGTTTTTCGTTAAAGGCATTGCGGCCTTCCTGCCCTTCTTCCGTCATGTAGAACAGCATGGTGGCGTTGCCGGCCAGTTCCTGCAATCCGGACTGACCGTCGCAGTCGGCATTCAGCGCGGCTTTCAGGCAGCGCAGCGCCATCGGGCTGTTTTGCAGCATTTCACGGCACCAGCGCACGGTTTCGCGTTCCAGTTCCGCCAACGGCACCACGGTGTTGACCAATCCCATATCCAGCGCCTGCTGCGCGTCATACTGACGGCACAGGAACCAGATTTCGCGAGCTTTTTTCTGGCCGACGATGCGCGCCATGTACGAGGCGCCCCAGCCGCCGTCAAACGAGCCGACGCGCGGACCGGTCTGACCGAAAATGGCGTTTTCCGCCGCAATGGTCAGATCGCACATCATGTGCAGCACATGGCCGCCGCCGATGGAATACCCGGCCACCATCGCCACCACCGGTTTCGGGCAGGTACGGATTTGACGCTGGAAGTCCAGCACGTTGAGATGATGGACGCCGCTGTCGTCTTGGTAGCCGCCGTAGTCGCCGCGGACTTTCTGATCGCCGCCGGAGCAGAACGCTTTCTCGCCGGCGCCGGTCAGGATGATCACGCCGATACCGTCATCATGACGGGCGTTGTCCAGCGCCTGAATCATCTCTTTTACCGTTTGCGGGCGGAACGCGTTGCGCACCTGAGGACGATTGATGGTGATTTTGGCGATGCCATCGGTCGACTTGTGATAAAGGATATCGACAAAATCCCCGCTGCAATCGTGCCATGCTACCGGTGCGTAAAGCAGTTCTTCACTGGGATAAAGCATATTGAATCTTCCTTTCGGGATGCGAAATAAACTGACGAATCCGTTCGGCATACTCTGACGGATTCGCCTGATGAGCGTTGTGTCCGGCGTGGTCCACACTCAGCAACGGCAAACGATGCTGCGCGGCCAGCGCCTGAAATTTAGTGTCCTGACCGCCACAGAGGTAACCGAACGGAACCCGTAGCCGCTGCAGGGCGTCAACCAGACAGGGTTGACGGGATAGAGAGGTCGCTTCCAGCATATCGGCGACCGCCGGTCCGTGATTGCCGCGCCGCAATGCAATCAACCGTTCGCGTTGCGCCGACGACAGGCGGGCGAAAACCGGCTGCTGATACCAGTCCGGCAGCACGCTATCAAGCGGCTCATGGCGAAAACGGCGCGCCCAGTCGGCATCATGCCGCTGTCGCGCCTCACGTTCTGCTGCCGACGCCAGCCCCGGATGACCGCCTTCCACCAGCAGCCCCCGCAAACCGGCAGCGTCGCCCCGGCAGGCGTGATACATGGCAATGCGCCCGCCCAGCGAATACCCCAGCAGCCAGTAGTCGGTTACCGCCTGTTGCGCCAGCAGCGCGGTCAGTTGGCGACTCACGTCGGCAAAATCCGCCGTCGGCAACGACCGGGACGCGCCATGTCCCGGCAAATCCACCAGCAGTAGCGGCCAGTCGGCCAGATACGGCAACACCGGCTGCCAATCTTCGCCGCTGCCGAGCAGGCCATGCAGCATCACCAGCCAGGGTTGCCCCGGCTGCGGCTGCCCCACCCGACGGCAATGCATCGTCACCACGACGGCACCTCGGCCGACAGCCGCTGCAGCGTTTCGGCGCCGGCTTTGGGTTCCACCACGACTTCCAGCAGGGTGGTACCACCCTGCCGCCACCCGGCATTTACCGCGTTCTGTACTTCAGACCATTGCTGCGCTCGCGCGTAACGCAGCCCGAACAGCGCCGCCGCATGACGAAAATCCACCTGCTGCGGCATACAGTAAAAAGCTTCGCGTTGCGCCTCTGGCGTCGGCAATAACGAAAAAATCTGCCCGCCGTCATTATTAACCACCACCAGCACCAGCGGCGCAGGCGGCTGACGCAGCAGCGCCAGCCCGTTAAGGTCATACAACGCCGACAGATCGCCGACGATGGCGAGCATCGGCCGGACATCGGCGCGCTGCACACCCGCCAGCGTCGACAGCAGGCCGTCAATGCCGCTGGCGCCGCGGTTGGCGTACACCGGATACCCCGCCGGCAAACGGGCGAACGCATCCACCAGCCTTACCGTCAGGCTGTTGCCGACGAAAAACTGCCCTTGCGGCGGCAGCAGTTCGGCGACGCGATGCGCCAATTGCGCCTCGCCGAAACCGCCGGACAAGCGGGCAGCCACCTGGCGGATGACCCGTTCGGCACAGGCTTCAACCTCTGGCGCCCAAGGCAATTGAGCAACGGCCGGATGCGCCGTCAGCCAGTCGGCAATGTCGGCCACCAATCGACGACCACGATGCTGCGCGGGGTCAAGCCGTCCCGGCAGGCTGTCGACCAGCCAATATTGGTCAGGCGTCGCCGTCGCCTGCCACTGCAGCAGACGTTTGCCCGTCAGGCTGGCGCCGAACTGCACCACGATCTCAGCCTGACGCAGCGTTTCCGCCTGCGGATGCTGAAGCCACAAATCGGCGCAGGCCAGTGGTTGACCGGTCTGCGACAACACATCGCCGATCAGCGGCCAGCCGAGCTGGCGCGCCCAGGCGGCTAGCTGTTCTCCGACCTGCGCGGGCACTCGCCCGGCGATCACGACGCCGCGCCGTTGCCGCCATTGCGGCCAGTCCGGCTGCATTGTTGTTGCCGGCGCCGCACTCGCGCCCTGCAGCCACGGCTGCGGTTGATGCCACCAGTCGCCCAGCGCCTGCAGCCAGTCCTGAAAGGCTGCCGGATCGTCTTCGCCATATAACGGCTCGGCAAACGGGCAATTGATATGCAGCGCGCCGTGGCGCAGCTCGGCCAGAGCGTTATCGAGGGCGGAAACCAGCCAGCGGGCCGGAATATCACAGGTGGGACGCGGTAAGTTGAGCGTTAATTTCGGGTGCGAGGCAAACATGCCGGGCTGCCGAATCGCCTGATTGGCGCCGCAGTCGATCAGCTCCGGCGGGCGATCCGCCGTCAGGATCACCAGCCGCTCGCCGGTCAGCCCGGCTTCAATAATCGCCGGATAGAGATTGGCCGCCGCCGTGCCGGACGTCACTATCACCGCCACAGCTTCGCCAGAGGCTTTAGCCAGCCCCAGCGCCAGGTGACCAAGACCCCGCTCGTCAAAATGGGTGTGACAGACCAGCGACGGGTGCGAAGCAGCCGCCAGCGTCAGTGGTGTGGAACGCGATCCCGGCGCAATGCAGATATGACGGACACCCTGATGGCTGAGCGCCTCAACGATAACCGTTGCCCAGCGGCGGTTAAAAATATGTGTGGACATGATCGACTCAACAACTCCGGTTGCGGGTTGTGGCAATAATTATATTTTTTTTCATCCGGCCAACTTTGATGTAAACCAGTAACAGGCAATAAATCGCGCTATGAAATAGCGTCTTCCAGCAACGACTTCAGTCCGGCGGCCTTGTTTTCCAGTTCCTGCCATTCTTGTTCTGGATCAGATCCCGCCACAATGCCCGCGCCGGCATACAGCGTCAGTTGCCGGTCCGCGACGCTGGCAGAGCGCAACGCCACGCTGAATTCGGACTGCTGACGCGACAAATACCCCGCCGAGCCGGCGTACCAGCCGCGGTGAAACGGCTCATGCCGGGCCAGAAACGCCCGCGCCACGGCGCGCGGCAACCCGGCCACCGCCGCGGTCGGCTGCAACAGATGCAGGCACTCGCTATCCGTTCCGCTGCGCAGGGTCGCCTGAATCGTTCGCCGCAGATGTTGCACCTTGCGCAGCCGAACGATCTCCGGCGGCATCACATCCAGCGTCAACGCCGCCTGATGCAGGCGCTGGCAAATATCGTCCACCACCAGCATGTTCTCACACTGATTCTTGACGTCATTCATCAACCAGTCTGCCAGCGCGGCGGCTTTTTCATCGTCATGATCGCTGGCCACCGTTCCGGCCAGCGCCTCCGTTTCCAGGCGGGTATGCCGCCGCCGATAAAGCCGCTCAGGGCTGGACCCCAGAAACGCCTGATGCGGCGCGAAAGCCAGCATAAAATGATAACAGCGGTAATTGGCCGCCCGGCTGGCCGCCATCAGCGTGGTCGCCCGCAACGGCCGATCGAGCGACAGCATCGAGGCGCGTGCCGGCACCACTTTTTCCATCTGTCCGGCGGCAATGTCCGCCAGCGCCAGATGCAACAGGTCGATCCACTGCTGGCGATCCGGACAATGGCGGGTAGCTTCTATACGGGTATGCAGCGTCGGCAACGGCTGCGGCGGCAATAGCCGGCGCAGAAAATCCTGTGCGTCGCGCGCATCATCGCGCAGCGAGGTCTCACTGCACAGATTGACCCGCAGACGCAGACGCAACCCTTGTCGCAACAGGGCGATGCGCGGCAAAAACAGAAACGCAGCAGCATTCGCTTCCGCTACCGGATGCTGTTCAAACGCATTCAACCCCCAGAGACGCACGCTGTCATCCACATCATGACGTTGCAGAAAGTCCTCAGCGTGTGCGATATCGTCAAACACACGCACCTGACCACACACCGCCGCCTCTTCATCGTCCTGACGATGCTGCCAGTAAAACTGCGGATAAACGGGCTGCGAGGCCAGCCACGCCAGCAACGGCGAGCCGTCCTGCAACGACATAGTCAGCGTGACTGCATGAAAGCCCGCCTGCTCCGGCAAGGGTTCGTTGAGCGCCTGATGCATCTGGCGCAGCAGGTCAGAGAATTGCTGCACATTCACCCCATAGCCTAACTGAAAGTAGGGAATTATACGGGGCTATCCCTACAAAAAAAAAGTCATTAGCTTGATACCTACCCCGTAATAACCTGCTTACCCACACCCTATTTCTATGCATAGGCCTCTCCCCGGCCGTTCGCCAGCGAACAGAACGCACCCGCAGTTGAATAACGTCACCCAGAGGTTGGAGCCAGATTCATGGTGATTTATCTCAAATTGCGGCAGACATCCCAAAATGATTGCGATAATTCCTATTTCCAATTCTAGATTGCCGCAACGCCAAATAACCCCATGCTTAACCCACAATAAAAACAGGGTTTAGATTATTCTTTATCACGCCTTTTTATTTGCAGGCTTTCGCCATAAAAAGTATCCACAATATAAAAAATTTCGTCGCTTTTTATTTTATTTTTTGACGAAAGATGACCACAGGTAACGTATTGTCATGTCGGCATATCAGACCGGGGAACGCCACATCAGGCAGCATGGCGCTCAGCGAATAATCCCGGGCGGATGGACATATTCCTTCATCAACGATAATTCATCTCGTTTATATTTTCTGATTTTGTTCACCGCACAGAATGAAAAAGCAATCCGATGAAATTAGCATTAAGTGACAAAATTCTTACGACCGACAGTTCTAAAATTTTTCTCGCTATCATCAAATTCTTCATTCCGCTTTATCATAAATTACCTTCTCATTGCCGGGCTTGTCCCGGCATTTTTTATCTGCGAGTTTATTGTGGAACCCTTCCCGCATTTTCTGTCGACAAGACACATCCTCTTTCGATAAAACGTCGCAATTGTGGTAAAAATACCCCTCTGTCAGGTTCAGCGACGATAGTTATTCAGCAATGAGTTCAACCTTGAGTTCCTCCACGCTTGACCAGTCACAGCGACTGGACGACAAAGCGGTACAGTTCGCCACACGGGCGGTGTTTTTCATCACGGGCGCGGCGATGTCGGCCTGGGCGCCGCTGGTGCCGTACGCCAAATCCCGCCTTAACATCAACGACGCGTCGCTGGGAATGCTGCTGCTGATGATTGCCATCGGCTCGCTGACCGCCATGCCGCTGGCCGGCGTGCTGAGCGCGCGCCTGGGATGCCGCCGGGTAATGCTGTCCGCAGCCGCGCCGTTGTTTGTGGTGTTGCCGGCCCTGACGCAGGTTTCCACATTGCCCGCCATGGCGGTATTGCTGTTCCTGTTCGGCGCGGCGATTGGTCTGCTTGACGTCACCATGAATATTCAGGCGGTGGTGGTCGAGCAGGCCAGCAAAAGGGCCATGCTGTCCGGGTTTCACGGTTTTTACAGCGTCGGCGGCATCGCCGGTGCGGGCGGCGTCAGCGGCCTGTTGTGGCTTGGTTGTTCGCCGTTATGGGCGATCATCATCATGGTGCTTCTGCTCCTTCTGTTGCTGTTGTGCGGCACGCATCGCCATTTGTTGCATGGCTCGGGTCACGCCGAACGCTCCCCGCTGTTTGTGCGGCCGCGCGGCGTGGTGATGACCATCGGCGCGCTTTGCTTCATTATGTTTCTGGCGGAAGGCGCGATACTGGACTGGAGCGCCCTGTTCCTCAGCGGCGAACGCGGGCTCGACTCCCGGCTCGCGGGCGTTGGCTACGCCGCCTTTTCCATCGCCATGACGCTGGGGCGCCTCAACGGCGACCGGTTAACGCAGAAGCTGGGGCGCTACGTCATGGCAGCCGGCGGCAGTTTATGCGCCGCACTCGGCCTGTTGCTGGCGATTGCGGTGGATAACCCGGTTTCCGCGATAACCGGGTTTATCCTGGTCGGCCTGGGCGCCTCCAACGTGGTGCCGATTCTGTTCTCGGCGGCAGGCAGACAGCGGATCATGCCCGCCGGGCTGGCCGTTGCCTCAGTCAGCACTCTCGGCTATACCGGTATTCTGACCGGTCCGGCGCTACTCGGCTTCATCGCCCAATGGAGCAGCCTATCGCTGGCTCTGGGCCTTGTCGCACTGTTGCTGCTGGTTGTCAGCCTCAGTATCCGTCCTCTTACCCGTTCATCAGGAGCCTGATTTCATGCCTGCGGCTATCGTGCGTTTTTTCCTGCTGTTTATTCTGTTGCTGCTGCTGATGACCGGCGCTTACAGCTATAACTACGTCAACAGTTGGATGACGGAGAAAAAATCCGCCCTGACAGACATTGCGGAAGGAATGCAAAAGCGCATCGATGCTTACCGCTTCTTTACCGATCAAATCTACAAAAATCTGATCAGCGATCCGACACCGCCCGATACTCCCAACATCAATCTGATTACGCTGATGCCGAATGTGTTTTATGTCGAGAAAAGCGGCCACAAAACGGATGCCTTGATTTTCGGGCCGCACGACAAAACCACGCTCGGCGCCATGCACCGGATATCGCAATATCTGGACGTCCTGTGGGGCGCGAAAACCGATATCTACTCGATGTACTACCTCAATGGGCAGGACAACAGCCTGACCATGGTCTCCACCCAGCCGCTGAAAGATATCTCGTCACAGTTCCGCGGCAGCTACCTCTCATCGATGGTGGAATCGCGCAAAACCGAGATGCTGCAGCAGGCGAATACGCTGGATGAACGGGAAAGCTTCTCCCCCTTACGCAAGCTGCGTTTTTACAACGACTATTACTTTACCCTGCGCACGACGTTCAATCAGCCTGGGCATCTGGCTACCGTCATTGCGTTCGACTTGTCTATCAACGATCTGATCCCGCGCAATATGTCGCGGGACAGTTTCATGCTGCGCCAGCAAACACCGCCGGTAAACGCCGACGCCAGCGCGGATAACGACATCCCCACCGATATTCGCCGTGAAGGCGCGCTGCTGGAAATCTCGGCCCAGTTGATGAACTCGCCGATCAAACTGGTCTATGCCATTCCGTTGGGCCGGCTGGTGACCGATATGCTGCGCAACAATATCTGGGTGATTGCGCTCAATCTGGCGTTGCTGGCTATCTCGCTGATGGGGGTCTACGCGTTGCGGCGCTACTACGCCCGGCCGAAGGATGACCTGTCCCATCACCTGAAAGAACAACAGCGAATGTACGGCGAGATCGTCAGCCGCATCCCGGTCGGGGTGCTGGTTTACGATTTCAGCAACAACAAGGTGATGGTGGCGAACGCGCTGGCGGAACGGTTATACCCGCACCTCAGCCTGAAGAAAATCTCCACGCTGGCGGAGGAGCATCAGGGCGTTATTCAGGCCACGGTGGATAACGAGATGTACGAGGTGCGCGTGTTCCACAGCCAGCACACGCCGTCGCTGTGCCTGTTCCTGCTGCGCGAACAGGATCAGGAAATATTGATTACCAAAAAGCTGCAGCTGGCGCAGCGGGAATTCGACAAAAACGTCTCGGTTCGCAAACGCCTGTTCCGCAACCTGAGCCAGGAGTTTAAGCAACCGCTGTCCGCCGTACACCAGTTGGCGCTGACGCTGCGCAAAACCGATAACCCGCCAGAGCAGCAGAAAACGGTTCAGGCGCTGATCGCCGAAACCAGCGGCGCCATCCGTCTGATGGAAAACATCGCCCTGCAGGCGCGACTGGAAACGGTGGAATGGCATCTGGTCCATGACTCGTTTTCACCGCTGACGCTGATTGACGATTTGATGCTGGAATTGCTGCCGCGTATCCAGCAAAAAGGGTTGAAGCTGTTCAATCATTACAAGCTCGACCCGCGCCAGACCTATCTGGGCGACAGCGAATTGCTGAAGAAAACCTTGTCGCTGCTGCTGGACTACTCCATCACCAATACCGACTACGGCAAGATCACCCTGTCCTGCGAGCCTTCGGCGCATACCCCCGAGCAGTTGCTGATCCGCATTAGCGATACCGGCACCGATATTTCCGGTATGGAGCGGGACAATCTGGTGCATCCGTTCGCTACCACGCCGCTATCCGATCGCTTCCGGCACAATTCCGGATTAACCCTATTTCTATGCAATCAACTCTGCAACAAACTAGGGGGTCAACTGCAAATCAACAGTCGACCAGGACTCGGCACCCAGTACGTGCTGACCTTGAAAATGCAGCCGGACCCGCTGCCTGCGGAAGAAGATGAGAAATTATTGGACGACATCACGCTACTCCTGAACATTACCTCGGATGAGGTACGTACCATTGTTAGCCGTATGGTGAGCAACTGGGGCGCGGATGTCGTGGTATATGACGAACGACTGGTGAGTCAGGATGCGGAAATCACGATTACCGACGATCCCAGCCGGATGGCCGACGATACCTTGCTGGTGACCAGCGACGATACGCTGCTGGTGCCGCTGGGGCATCGCCGCCTGCGTACCAACTACAATGTCAGCCAGTTACTGCTGGAAGGTCTGCTGAAACTGATCGAACAGCAACTGGATACTTCTCCGGACGATCCCCTGCCTGAAGAGCAGGACGATATCGGCTTCTATGTCCGTCAGTTACGCAACAGTGACTACTATTCCTTGTTTGTTGATACAGTACCGGAGGATTTAAAGAGACTATATACTGAGACCCAAGATGGCGATTTTTTGTCACTTGCGCAAACAGCACACCGCCTGAAAGGTGTCTTTGCCATGCTGAATCTTCATCCCGGCAAGCAGTTATGTGAAGCGCTGGAAAAGCTTATTACCACCCAGGATCGCGCGCAGATAGAAGCCAACCTTCAGCAGATCGAAGGTTTTGTCACAGCATTGCTGCAGCCCGGTGGCCAACAATATGAGTAAAAAACAATGAGCAATCTAAACGTAATTATTGCAGACGATCATCCTATTGTTTTGTTTGGCATTAAAAAGTCGCTGGAACAAATCGAATGGGTTAACGTCGTGGGTGAATTCGAAGACTCGACAGCCCTGATTAACAATCTTCCCAAACTTGACGCCAATGTTCTGATCACCGATCTATCCATGCCGGGGGATAAATACGGCGACGGCATTACCCTGATCAAATACATCAAGCGCCATTTCCCGCACCTGTCGATCATTGTACTGACCATGAACAATAATCCGGCCATTCTCAGCGCAGTGCTGGAGCTGGATATTGAAGGGATTGTCCTGAAACAGGGCGCGCCAACCGACCTGCCCAAAGCGCTGGCCGCGTTGCAGAAAGGCAAAAAATTCACGCCGGAAAGCGTCAGCAAGGTGCTGGAAAAAATCAGCGCCAGCGGTTACGGCGACAAGCGCTTGTCCCCCAAAGAAAGCGAGGTTTTACGCCTGTTTGCCGAAGGGTTCCTGGTTACTGAAATCGCCAGAAAACTCAATCGCAGCATCAAAACCATCAGCAGTCAGAAGAAATCGGCCATGACCAAACTGGGTGTGGACAACGATATCGCCCTGCTGAACTACCTCTCCTCGGTCGGCGTGTCGCCGTCTGACAAAGAGTGATTCACCTACCGGCGAGCGGGTGACCTGCTCGCCGGCCTTCCCCCAAGCCGGCCTGAGTTACGACTGAACCGGCTTGTTCTGCCTGACCAGATTACTGTAATACGACAGCGACTGCTGCAACGTATCCAGCGTCACCGGTTTAGACAGACAATTATCCATACCGGCCTGCAGACAGCGCTGCCGTTCTTCCGCCAGCGCATTGGCGGTGACGCCGATTACCGGCAACGTCTGCCCCATTTCCCGCAGCCGCTGGGTAAAACGGTAACCGTCCATATTCGGCATGTTGACGTCGGTAAGGATAATATCCACCGGATTCTTCGCCAGCACATCCAGCGCGTCCAGCCCGTCATTGGCCGTAATGACCTGATACCCCAGCGAACCGAGTTGATCGGCCAGCAAACGGCGGTTAATCGGATGGTCATCCACCACCAAAAGGCGAATATCGCTGTTTTCGGTACGATTGTAACTGACGGACGGCAGGGACAGCGCCGCCGCGGACAATTCATCCTCACCCCGATAAATACGTTGCAGCAACACCGGCAATTCGTGCAGCGCGGCCGTACTGTACAGCCAGTACCCCGCCCGAACCTCCTGTGCGGCGCCAGCCTGCATACCGCTAATCTCCACGCAGGCGTGCGCATTTGGCAGCGTATCCGGCACATGATCACAAATCATCACGTCATCTTTACCGACGAGCTGCCCTTCTTCGTACCGCTGCGCATCCAGACCGCAGGCATTCAGCAAGCCCAGCAGATAGCGCTCCATCAGCGCATTACGAATCTGTAACCAGCAGGTTTTCCCCTGTAAATCTGGCACCTGCAACGTCTGCGGGTAGTGAGCGCGGTAAAGCGGAATGCGAATGCCGAACTCACTGCCAAGCCCCGGTTCGGATTCAATGGTGATGTCCCCATCCATCAGGCTAACCAGCTTTTCACAAATCGCCAGCCCCAGCCCGGTACCCTGAAAGTGGCGTTGAACCCCGGTCCCGGCCTGAAAGAAGGGGTCAAATAATTTCATCACCGCACGGGTATCGATACCGACGCCGGTATCCCGTACCTTGAACACCAGGTAACCGTCATCGCAACACGCCACCTGGAACACAATACAGCCGGTGTCGGTAAACTTGATGGCGTTACTGAGCAAGTTGCTCAACACCTGCTGCAACCGCACCGCATCCCCCATCAACCGCAAGGGTACGTTAGGATCGATATAGCAATACAGCACCAGCCGTTTTTTCACCACCAGCGGCAGATAATTACTCACGATATGGTTTATCACCTCACGCGGCGCAAACTCGCTGGGCTCGATCTTCAGCTGTTCCGACTCGATCTTGGAGAAATCAAGAATATCGCTGATGATCTTCAGCAGCAGCGCCGAGGAGTTTTGCATCGCCGTCACCAGCCGGTTGGCATCCGATGGCAGCGATTTCGTTTGCAGCAAATCCAGATTACCGATGATGCCATACAGCGGCGTGCGTAATTCATGGCTGACGGTCGCCAGGAACATCGACTTGGACTGGCTGGCCTGCTCGGCGGCGTTGGCCATCTCCTGCAACGACTCTTCCATGCGCACACGGGCGCTGACGTCGAGCAGCACGCAGATGGCCACGTTTTCGTTACGGTAGCGCGAGTGCACAAAACTGATTTGCAGATGGTGATTGCGCCCGGTCACCACATCCAGCGATTTGGATTGCTGCTCGCAGATGATGCGCACAATGCGCACCCGGTCTTCATACGTCAGCAGGCTGAGGTAATTATGCGCCAGTTCGTTGCTGATAATATTGGTGCCGTCGCTGATCCTCAGAATGCAGATGCCTACCGGCGCCGACGCCACGATCTTGCGGTTAAACTGTTCGTTCTCTTCCAACTGAAACGCGTTGCGCTCCGCCGGCCGAAAAATTTTGCGCTCAAACAGTCTGGTCAATAAAAACAGACAGATAGCCGATGCCAGATTCAACAACGCAATATTGATGATCAGCGTATTGAGAGACATCAGAATCACTTCCAGCGGCAGCGAATACACCACGGTCATCGACGTAGGCGGCAGCGCCTTCTTCATCAACAAGGCGCCGTAGCCATCGCTGTAGCCAAAGTAGTTGTTCGAGTCCGGGTAATGGCTAAGGCTATTGCCGGACTGGCTGTCGGTAAACTGCAGCAGAACCCGGTCATTCTGATCCAGTAATCTGACGCTGAACGGCAGGTCGCCATTCAACATGAAATCATCCAGCCGAATACTCTGTTCGATCCCCATCATGGTCACCAGATGGTTATCCACATACACCGGCGTCAGCGCGTACAGATACCCCGCATCCGGCGTCGGGCCGGGCGTCACCCAAAACAGGCTCTCCTCGCGGCGATTCCCCGCCCGATTGGATTTCTGATTCTGCAACCGTTCCTGCACGCTCTTCATCAGGCTATCGCTATCCAGCGACTGATTGCGAATGCCAAAATCGACAATGCACTGCTGACTGCTGTCGACAAAAAAGATGCGGTTAAGGTCATAAACCGACGAGAAATCATCATGCCACTGTTCAAAAAAGCTAGTCAGCGACTGCAATTGAGCGGGGTTCTTCTCATACTGTTCGCCACAGTCAAAGGTGGACGACAGCGGATAAATAGAGAACGGCGTCTTTTTGGCGGCACCGCCGCGTTCCCGTGGCGCGACAGGCGCACCGAATCGGTTAGCGGCAATGTACCGCAGCTCGCGCGCCACATCGGTGGTATGGCGAATATATCCCAGCGATTGTTCGAAATTGAGGGAGAAAATCTGTCGCAGATGCGATTCCCGTTGATTCAGTTCCTTATTCACGTAAAAAACCGAAATCAGTGCGCCCAGAATCCACAGCGTGGTCGCCAGCGCCCGGAACATATACCGGGAGACTTTAAGGGTGGTCTGAAAAGAAGCGATAACTTTCAAAGGCATACCGTAAAGGTTGTCAGCACGGGAAAATCAGGTCGGGATCAGTCGATACAGTACCGATCCTGCATAAAAAAAGCCAGCGCGTCGGGCGCTGGCTCTGGAAGGTCATCATCGGCGGATGAAGGGGTTATTCATCGTCTGCCGGCGTATCGTCATCGTTCTCCGGTTCATCGATGTCCTCTTCCGGCAGTTCGCCGTCAACCGGCACCACGCTGTCGAGTTCATCGTCTTCCACCGGCTCAGCCACACGCTGCAGGCCAACCACTCGCTCGTCCTCAGCGGTACGAATCAGCGTCACGCCCTGAGTATTACGACCAACGATGCTGACCTCGGATACACGAGTACGCACCAGCGTACCGGCATCGGTGATCATCATGATCTGATCGGCGGAATCGACCTGCACCGCGCCGACCACCTTACCGTTGCGCTCGCTCACCTTGATGGAGATAACGCCTTTGGTGGCACGGGATTTCACCGGATACTCGGTGACGGCGGTACGCTTGCCGAAGCCATTCTGCGTCACAGTCAGAATATCGCCTTCGCCGCGCGGCACAATCAGCGACACCACCAGATCGTCGTCCTGCAGGTTGATGCCGCGCACCCCGGTAGCGGTACGTCCCATAGTACGTACAGCCGATTCGGAGAAACGCACCACCTTGCCTTCGGCGGAGAACAGCATCACTTCATTGCTGCCGTCGGTCAGGTCGACGCCAATCAGCTCGTCGCCGTCGTTAAGATTAACGGCGATGATACCGGCGCTGCGCGGACGGCTAAACTCAGTCAGCGCGGTCTTCTTCACCGTACCGCTGGCCGTGGCCATGAACACGTTCATGCCCTCTTCGTACTCGCGCACCGGCAGAATGGCGGTAATGCGTTCATCCTGCTCCAACGGCAGCAGGTTGATGATCGGACGACCGCGGGCGCCGCGGCTCGCTTCCGGCAACTGATACACTTTCAGCCAGTAGAGACGGCCACGGCTGGAGAAGCACAGGATGGTGTCGTGGGTATTCGCCACCAGCAGCCGATCAATAAAGTCCTCTTCCTTGATGCGGGCGGCGGATTTGCCTTTGCCGCCACGACGCTGAGCTTCATAGTCGCTCAGCGGCTGATACTTGACGTAACCCTGATGCGACAAGGTCACCACCACGTTCTCTTCGGAAATCAGATCTTCGATATTGATGTCGGCGCTGTTATGGGTGATCTCGGTACGACGCGCGTCGTTGTACTGCTCGCGGATCGCCTCCAGCTCTTCGCGGATCACTTCCATCAGACGTTCAGGACTGCGCAGGATGAACAGCAGTTCGGCGATCTGCTCCAGCAGTTCCTTGTATTCATCCAGCAGTTTTTCATGTTCCAGACCGGTCAGTTTCTGCAGACGCAGATCCAGAATCGCCTGCGCCTGCTGTTCGGTCAGGTGATATTTACCCTCGTGGATGCCGAACTCCGGCTCCAGCCATTCCGGACGCGCAGCGTCATCGCCGGCGCGCTCCAGCATGGCGGCCACGCTGCCCAGCGCCCACGCCTGCGCCACCAGCGCGTTTTTGGCTTCGGCCGGGGTAGAAGCATGGCGGATCAGCTCGATGATCGGGTCGATATTAGCCAGCGCAATCGCCAGACCTTCCAGGATATGGGCGCGTTCGCGCGCTTTGCGCAGTTCGAAAATGGTACGACGCGTCACCACTTCGCGGCGGTGACGGACAAATGCCGCCAGAATTTCCTTGAGGGTCATCAGCTTCGGCTGGCCCTGATGCAGCGCCACCATGTTGATGCCGAACGACACCTGCATCTGAGTCTGGGAGTACAGATGGTTGAGCACCACCTCGCCTACGGCATCGCGCTTGATTTCAATCACGATGCGCATGCCGTCCTTGTCGGACTCGTCACGCAGCGCGCTGATGCCTTCAATGCGCTTCTCTTTTACCAGCTCGGCGATCTTTTCAATCAGTCGCGCCTTGTTCACCTGATAAGGGATTTCATGCACGATGATGGTTTCACGGCCGGATTTGGCGTCCGCCTCCACTTCGGCGCGGGCGCGGATATACACTTTGCCGCGGCCGGTGCGGTAGGCTTCTTCAATGCCGCGCTTGCCGTTGATGATGGCGGCGGTCGGGAAGTCCGGCCCCGGAATATGGGTCATCAGCCCTTCGACGCTGATGTTTTCATCATCGATATAGGCCAGACAGCCGTTAATCACTTCCGTCAGGTTATGGGGCGGAATGTTGGTCGCCATCCCCACCGCGATCCCGGAAGAACCGTTGACCAGCAGGTTGGGGATACGGGTGGGCATCACGTCCGGGATCTGCTCTGTGCCGTCGTAGTTAGGCACAAAATCCACCGTCTCTTTATCCAGATCGGAAAGCAGTTCGTGGGCGATTTTCGACATGCGCACTTCGGTATAACGCATCGCCGCGGCGGAGTCGCCGTCGATGGAACCGAAGTTGCCCTGGCCGTCCACCAGCATGTACCGCAGCGAGAACGGCTGAGCCATACGCACGATAGTGTCGTAAACCGCGCTATCACCATGCGGGTGATATTTACCGATAACGTCCCCGACCACACGGGCCGATTTTTTATAAGGCTTGTTCCAGTCGTTACCCAGCACACTCATCGCGTACAGCACGCGGCGGTGTACCGGCTTAAGACCATCGCGAACGTCCGGTAACGCACGCCCGACGATGACGGACATGGCGTAATCCAGATATGAACTTTTCAGCTCTTCCTCGATGTTGACCGGTGTAATTTCTCTGGCTAGGTCGCTCATGGAGCCGCTATCCCTCTATTCACATCTACCCGATTTTAAAAGGTGGAAAATCATATCATAAACCGGGGTTTCAGGGGAAACTTCGCGCCGGTTTCCTGACGTTTCTTTCATGAGGCGTCTCGCATTTTGTTACTGCAATGTTACCGCCATCACAAGGTACGGAAACCACGACGCTATCGTTAGCGACTACAACAACCGCCTTCCGCTCGTTATACTCGCCCCAGTCAATATTGATGAAAGGTGATCACTCTGCATGAACACAGACGCCATGAACACAGACACCATGAATACAGACGCCACAAATGCAGGCGCCGCTAATCCTGATGCGCTGAAAACATCCGCACCGACCCAGAACGTCGACCACGATGAAATCGCCAAATTTGAAGCCGTCGCCTCGCGCTGGTGGGATCTGGAAGGCGAATTCAAACCGTTGCACCGCATCAACCCGCTGCGTCTGAATTACATTCTTGAACGCGCCGGCGGCATTTTCGGCAAGCAGGTGCTGGATGTCGGCTGCGGCGGCGGCATTCTGGCCGAAAGCATGGCGCGGGAAGGCGCGCGCGTCACCGGGCTGGATATGGGCGGCGAACCATTACAGGTAGCCCGGCTGCACGCGCTGGAAAGCGGTGTTCAGGTCAGTTACGTGCAGGAGACGGTGGAAGCCCACGCAGACGCCCATGCCGGCGCTTACGACGTGGTGACCTGCATGGAGATGCTGGAACATGTGCCGGACCCGCGCTCAGTGGTGCTGGCCTGCGCCCGGCTGGTCAAACCCGGCGGCCATGTCTTTTTCTCCACCATTAACCGCAACGCCAAAGCCTGGCTGATGCTGATTGTCGGCGCCGAGTACCTGACCAACATGGTGCCGCGCGGCACGCACGACATCAAAAAGTTCATCCGCCCGGCGGAACTGCTGGACTGGGTGGATCAGACGCCGCTGCGTGAACGCCATATGCTCGGCCTGCACTATAACCCGCTGCTGGACAGCTTCCGACTCGGCGCGAATGTCGACGTCAACTATATGATCCACACCACACGATGACCCACACCACAAGATGATCCATACCACACGCCTTGGCTGAATCTGTCAGGCGCAGGTCGGAACATTCCGGTTTCCCAATACCCCGGCCGGTGGATAAAACCACCGGCTTTTTTATCGCCAGAGAATAAGTTTTCAGGCATAAACCACGCCGTATCCGCTCCCTGACGACATATCAATCTCAGATAATTCTTAATTACTTGTCTGAAACACGGTTTTGATCAGGCAGATAGTTTTGCCACCGGATAAGAAACCGGCGGTTGATCAATTTTTTATTTTTTCTCCCCTCGCGGTTGACAAAAAAGGAAGCCGCGCAGTGGCTGGGATTTAGCGCGCTTGTAACATTTATTCCCTATGTTATCCACAAGAGGAAGCCGTTTTGCTCACTTGCAATGCGGAAATTTTCACATTATCTTGTTATCAAAAACCGCCCCACCCCCTATATATAGTGTTTACTTCTGACAGAAAACACTATTTTTTTATTTGCGTTTTTTGTAAATAAAAAGGCGGGTGAGCCAAGCAAAACAAAATACGTGTCAAAAAAACAGGTGCTACGCCACATGAACCAGAGTCTACTTGTTACCAAACGCGATGGCAGTAAAGAACGCATCAACCTGGACAAAATCCACCGGGTAATCACCTGGGCAGCAGAAGGGTTACACAATGTCTCGGTTTCTCAGGTAGAACTACGTTCCCACATCCAGTTCTACGACGGCATCAAGACCGCCGATATCCACGAAACCATCATCAAGGCCGCCGCCGACCTGATCTCCCGCGAAAGCCCGGACTACCAGTATCTGGCCGCGCGTCTGGCCATCTTCCATCTGCGCAAAAAAGCCTACGGCCAGTTTGAACCGCCGAAGTTGTACGACCACGTAGTGAAAATGGTCGAAATGGGAAAATACGATCGCCATTTGCTGGAAGACTACACGGAAGACGAATTTGCTCAGATGGACGCTTTCATCGATCACTGGCGTGACATGAATTTCTCCTACGCGGCGGTAAAACAGCTGGAAGGGAAATATCTGGTACAAAACCGCGTGACCGGTGACATCTACGAAAGCGCCCAGTTCCTGTATATTCTGGTCGCCGCCTGCCTGTTCTCCGGCTACCCGCGCGAAACCCGTCTGGACTATGTAAAACGCTTCTATGACGCGGTATCGACGTTCAAAATTTCGCTGCCGACGCCGATCATGTCCGGCGTGCGCACCCCGACCCGCCAGTTCAGCTCCTGCGTGCTGATCGAGTGCGGCGACAGCCTGGATTCCATCAACGCCACCTCCAGCGCGATCGTGAAATACGTCTCCCAGCGTGCTGGCATCGGCATCAACGCCGGCCGTATTCGAGCGCTGGGCAGCCCGATCCGCGGCGGTGAAGCGTTCCACACCGGCTGTATTCCGTTCTACAAACATTTCCAGACCGCGGTGAAATCCTGCTCGCAGGGCGGGGTGCGCGGCGGTGCGGCCACACTGTTCTACCCGCTGTGGCATCTGGAAGTGGAAAGCCTGCTGGTGCTGAAAAACAACCGCGGCGTAGAAGGCAACCGCGTGCGTCACCTCGACTACGGCGTGCAGCTCAACAAGCTGATGTACCAGCGTCTGGTCAAAGGCGAAGACATCACGCTGTTCAGCCCGTCCGACGTGCCGGGGTTGTACGACGCCTTCTTCAACAATCAGGATGAATTCGAGCGCCTGTACGTGAAATACGAGCAGGACGACAGCATTCGCAAGAAGCAGCTCAAGGCGGCGGAACTGTTCTCGCTGATGATGCAGGAACGCGCCTCCACCGGCCGTATCTATATTCAGAACGTCGACCACTGCAACACGCACAGCCCGTTTGATCCGCAGGTCGCGCCGGTGCGCCAGTCCAACCTGTGTCTGGAAATCGCGCTGCCGACCAAACCGTTGGAAGATGTCAACGATGAAAGCGGCGAAATCGCGCTCTGTACGTTGTCGGCTTTCAACCTGGGCGCCATCAGTTCGCTGCACGAGCTGGAAGAACTGGCGACATTGGCGGTACGCGCGCTGGATGCCCTGCTCGACTATCAGGACTACCCGATTCCAGCCGCCAAACGCGGCGCGATGGGCCGTCGCACGCTGGGCATCGGCGTGATCAACTTCGCCTACTATCTGGCGAAACACGGCGTACGCTACTCCGACGGCAGCGCCAACAACCTGACGCACCGCACCTTCGAAGCGATTCAGTACTACCTGCTGAAAGCCTCGAACCAGCTGGCGCGCGAACAAGGCGCCTGCCCGTGGTTTAACGAAACCACGTATTCGCAGGGCATTTTGCCGATCGACAGCTACAAGCGCGATCTGGACAGTATTTGCAGCGAACCACTGCATCATGACTGGGAAACGCTGCGCAAAGACATCCAGACCTATGGCCTGCGCAACTCCACGCTGTCGGCGCTGATGCCGTCTGAAACCTCGTCGCAGATTTCCAATGCCACCAACGGCATTGAGCCGCCGCGCGGCCATATCAGCGTCAAAGCGTCGAAAGACGGTATCCTGCGTCAGGTCGTGCCGGAGTACGAAACGCTGAAAGACGCCTACGAGCTGCTGTGGGACATGCCGTCCAACGACGGTTATCTGCAGCTGGTGGGTCTGATGCAGAAATTCGTCGATCAGGCGATTTCCTCCAACACCAACTACGATCCGGCGCGTTTCCCGTCAGGAAAAGTGCCGATGACCCAGTTGCTGAAAGATCTGCTCACGGCGTATAAGTTCGGGTTGAAAACCCTCTATTACCAAAACACCCGCGACGGCGCCGAAGACGCTCAGGATGACCTGCTCGACACCGCGCCGCAGGATGACGGCTGCGAAAGCGGCGCGTGCAAGATCTAAGTACGACGCCGGGGAAATCCGCGACAGCGGGTTTCCCCGGCATGACGATATTCCTAATCCTGTCGCCGCTGCCCTGCCGATAGCGCCTGGCGCAGCGACGACGCAACCCGCTCGGGTTGCCAAAAGTTTAACAGCGCCGCCTTACGGGTCGCGCTGTTGGCTTGTTTGGAGAAATCATGGCCTATACCACTTTTTCACAGAATAAAAACGATCAACTGCTGGAACCGATGTTTTTCGGCCAGCCGGTTAACGTGGCGCGTTACGATCAGCAAAAATATGAAATTTTCGAAAAGCTGATCGAAAAACAGCTTTCGTTCTTCTGGCGCCCGGAAGAGGTGGACGTCTCCCGCGATCGTATCGACTATCAGGCGCTGCCGGAGCACGAAAAACACATTTTTATCAGCAATCTGAAATACCAGACGCTGCTGGACTCCATTCAGGGACGCAGCCCGAACGTGGCGTTGCTGCCGCTCATCTCCATCCCGGAGCTGGAAACCTGGGTGGAAACCTGGGCGTTCTCGGAAACTATCCACTCCCGTTCCTATACCCACATTATCCGCAACATCGTCAACGATCCGTCGATTGTGTTTGACGACATCGTTACCAATGAGGAAATCCTCAAACGGGCGAAGGACATTTCCGGGTTCTACGATGAGCTGATTGAACTGACCAGCTACTACCATTTGCTGGGAGAAGGCACCCATCAGGTCAACGGCAAAACCGTGGACGTCAACGTGTATGAGTTGAAGAAAAAACTCTACCTGTGCCTGATGAGCGTCAACGCGCTGGAAGCCATCCGTTTCTACGTCAGCTTCGCCTGCTCCTTCGCCTTCGCCGAACGCGAGCTGATGGAAGGCAACGCCAAGATCATCAAGCTGATCGCTCGTGACGAAGCGCTGCACCTCACCGGCACCCAGCATATGCTTAACCTGATGCGCGCCGGCCAGGACGACCCGGAAATGGCGCAAATCGCCGAAGAGTGTCAGCAGGCATGTTACGACCTGTTCGTACTGGCCGCTCAGCAAGAAAAAGAGTGGGCGGAATACCTGTTCCGCGACGGCTCGATGATTGGCCTGAACAAGGACATCCTGTGCCAGTATGTGGAGTACATCACCAATATCCGTATGCAGGCGGTTGGCCTGCCGCTGCCGTTTGAAACCCGCACCAACCCGATTCCCTGGATTAACGCCTGGCTGGTATCGGACAACGTGCAGGTGGCGCCGCAGGAAGTGGAAGTCAGCTCCTATCTGGTCGGCCAGATTGACTCGGAAATCAACACCGACGACCTCAGCGACTTCCAGCTGTAACCACGATGACCGCCTCCACCGTGACGCTGCGCCTCTCCGGGGCGCAGTTGCTCTGCTCCGATGAACACACCTCCTTACTGGAAGTGCTCGAATCCCAGCGGGTGCCGGTCGAATATCAGTGTCGTTCCGGCTATTGCGGCGCCTGCCGGTTGCGGCTGACCAAAGGCAAGGTCGCCTACCGGGAAACGCCGCTGGCCTGCCTGCAACGGGGCGAAATCCTGCCCTGCTGCTGTATGCCGCTGGACGATATCGAACTGGATATGTAACCGTACGTCATACCATTGCAGCCCGCTTTTCGTGCGGGTTCGCATAATCCCTTGTTCGCCCGCAACTTTGCTACGCCGGTTACGTCATCCTGCGTTACACTCTCCACAGGAAAAAACCACGGAGAGCAACGCACATGCTGACATTTATCCCGGTTCTGATTGTCGTCGCGCTGGTCCTTGTCTGGTCCGGCATCAAAATCGTGCCTCAGGGTTACCAGTGGACGGTGGAACGTTTTGGCCGCTATACCCGCACTCTGATGCCCGGCCTGAATCTGGTGGTGCCGTTCATGGACCGCATTGGCCGTAAGATCAACATGATGGAACAAGTGCTGGAAATTCCCTCGCAGGAAATCATCTCCAAGGACAACGCCAACGTCACCATTGATGCGGTTTGCTTTATCCAGGTGGTGGACGCTCCACGCGCCGCCTATGAGGTTAGCAATCTCGAACTGGCCATCATCAACCTGACCATGACCAACATTCGTACCGTACTCGGTTCGATGGAACTGGACGAAATGTTGTCCCAACGCGACAGCATCAACACCCGGCTGCTGCATATCGTGGATGAAGCCACCAACCCGTGGGGCATCAAGGTCACCCGTATTGAAATCCGCGACGTGCGCCCCCCCGCCGAACTGATCGCCTCAATGAACGCCCAGATGAAAGCGGAACGTACCAAGCGCGCGGATATTCTGGAAGCGGAAGGAGTCAGGCAGGCGGCCATTCTGAAAGCCGAAGGGGAAAAACAGGCGCAGATTCTCAAGGCCGAAGGGGAACGGCAATCCGCCTTCCTTGAAGCCGAAGCCCGCGAACGCGCCGCCGAGGCCGAGGCCCGCGCCACCCAGATGGTGTCCGAAGCGATTGCCGCCGGCAACATTCAGGCTATCAACTACTTTGTGGCGCAGAAATACACCGACGCGCTGCAAACCATTGGCAGCGCCAACAACAGCAAAGTCATCATGATGCCGCTGGACGCCAGCAACCTGATGGGCACCATCGGCGGCATCAGCGAACTGATTAAAGAAAGCCAGGCGGACCGGAGAAAATAATCATGATGGCGCTGCTGGTGCTGGAAAATGCCCACTGGTTCTGGCTGTCGCTCGGTGGGCTGCTGCTGGCGGCTGAAATGCTGGGCGCCGGCGGTTATCTTTTGTGGAGCGGCATCGCCGCGCTGCTTACCGGGATTCTCGCCTGGTTGCTGCCGCTGGACTGGACATGGCAATGCATCGCCTTCGCCGTGCTGACGGTGGCGGCGGCGCTGCTGTGGTGGCAATGGCTACGTCGGCGCATCGAAAAGCAACCGCCTCCGGTGCTCAACCAACGCGGCCAACAACTGATTGGCCTGCATACTACGCTGACCGAACCGCTGGTTAACGGCTTCGGTCGGGTAAGCATCGGCGACAGCAGTTGGCGGGTACAGGCGGAACAGGATTTGCCCGTCGGTACCGTGGTGGAGATTATCGCCGTGGAAGGCATTACGCTGCGAGTGCGGCCGCATACCTGATACGTCGCAAAGCGCATTCCGTCGAGACGGCGACGTTGCCGCTATCCGATGACATAACCGCTAATAACGACTAATGCTTGCCATGCTCTCCTGACGATGCATGGCAGCAGCCCGCCAGTTGAGTAATGATCGGGCATTCGGCGCTGCTGTCGCCGGGGCAGGACTCCGCCAGCGTCAGCAAACGCAGACGCATCGCCTTGAGTTCTTCGATCTGCTGTTCAATATCGTCCACTTTCTGCAATGTGCGCGCCTTAACGTCGGCGCTGTGCCGCAGCGGGTCATTGAACAACGTCACCAGTTCGCGGCACTCCTCCAGCGTGAACCCCACCTGACGCGCCTGACGCAACAAGGTCAGCTCCTCAATATGGTGGAGATCATAACTGCGGTAACCATTTTCACATCGCAGTGGCGCCGTCATCAGCCCCTTTTCTTCATAGAAACGGATGGTCTTGCTGGTCAGCCCGGTTTTTTTCGCCACATCGCTGATATTCATGATTCCCCCTTGACCCTTCCCTTACTGGAAGGTTTACGCTTCAGGTAGTGCTTAGAACTAATCAAAATCACGCTTGCGGTCAATGCCTTTGACGTTCGGCTGTGATCACTGAGGAATATTATTATGTCGCAAACCATACTGCTTTCATTGCAGGGATTATCCTGCGAACACTGTGTCGGAAGAGTAAAAAAAGCCCTGGAATCCCGCCCGGACGTGGAACAGGCCGATGTATCGCTAAAATACGCCAACGTCACTGGTGAAGCCGATAGCCAGTCGCTGGTAGCGACAATCGAAGCCGCGGGTTACGAAGCCAGCCCGGCGACCACGCCAACTGTCACCTTGCAGCTCTCCGGTCTCAACTGTCAGCATTGCGTCGCGTCAACCCGCAAAGCGCTGGAAGCGGTGCCGGGCGTAGCGGCGACGGACGTTACCCTGCAACAGGCGGCGGTTTATGGCGATGCCGAACCGCAGGCGCTGGTACAGGCGATAGAACAAGCCGGTTTTCATGCAACGCTGGCGCAGGAGAAACCCCTCCCAAAATCTGAGCCGCTGACACCCCACGCCTCCTCGCCGGACAGGCTGTCAGCGGCTTTCGACTCGGTTCCGGCAAACACCGTTCGTGATGACAACGTCGCCCATGATGGCAACCGTGTTCATAACGACGACGATATTCATGACAACAACAGTATTCATGACAACAACAGTATTCATGATAACGACAGCGTCCAGTTGCTGTTGAGCGGCATGAGCTGCGCCAGTTGCGTCAGCCGGGTACAGCAGGCGCTGCAAAGCGTCCCCGGCGTCACGCAGGCGCGCGTCAATCTGGCTGAGCGCAGCGCGCTGGTCAGCGGCAACACGCCGCATCAGGCGCTGATCGATGCCGTACAGAATGCGGGCTACGGCGCGGAAATCATTCTTGATGAAGCCGAGCGGCGCGCCCGGCAGGAGCAAACGTCTCGTCAGGCCATCCGGCGTTTTCGCTGGCAGGCTGCACTGGGGCTGGCGCTCGGTATCCCGCTGATGGTCTGGGGCATGATCGGCGATAACATGATGCTTACCGACGACAACCGCTCCGGGTGGCTGCTGGTCGGCGGGCTGACGCTGGCGGTCATGATCGTCGCCGGTGGGCATTTCTATCGCAATGCCTGGCGTAGCCTGATGAACGGCAGCGCGACTATGGATACGCTGGTGGCGCTCGGCACCGGCGCAGCCTGGCTTTACTCCATTACCGTCAACCTGTGGCCGACGTGGTTCCCGATGGAAGCGCGTCATCTTTATTACGAAGCCAGCGCCATGATTATCGGCCTGATCAATCTCGGCCACGCGCTGGAACAACGCGCCCGTCAGCGCTCTTCTCAGGCGCTGGAGCGTTTGCTGGATTTGACGCCGCCGACTGCGCGGCTGGTAACACCGCAAGGCGACCGCGTCATCCCACTGGCAGAGGTACAAACCGGTATGACGCTGCGCCTGACCACCGGCGACCGTATTCCGGTAGACGGCCTGCTGGAACACGGGGAACTGTGGATTGACGAAGCCATGCTCACCGGCGAGCCGATCCCGCAACAGAAAGCGGCCGGCGACAAGGTGCACGCCGGAACTCAGGTGCAGGACGGCAGCGCCACGTTGCGTGCAGGCGCGATCGGCAACCAGACCACGCTGGCGCGCATCATTCATCTGGTGCGTCAGGCGCAGAGCAGCAAACCGGCGATAGGCCAGTTGGCCGACCGGATTTCCGCCGTCTTTGTACCGGTCGTGGTGGCGATAGCGCTGCTGAGCGGCGCCATCTGGTACGTTGTCGGCCCGGCGCCCCATATCGTGTACACGCTGGTGATTGTCACCACGGTGCTGATCATCGCCTGCCCTTGTGCGCTGGGGCTGGCGACGCCGATGTCGATTATCTCCGGCGTCGGACGAGCCGCGGAACTGGGCGTACTGGTGCGGGACGCCGATGCGCTGCAGCAGGCCAGCCAGCTTGACGTGCTGGTGTTCGACAAAACCGGCACGCTGACGGAAGGCAAACCGCGCGTGGTGGCGATCCATACCTTTGGCGATATCAGCGAATCGCAGGCGCTGCGCTGGGCTGCGTCGCTGGAACAGGGAGCCAGTCACCCGCTGGCGCAGGCGATTGTTCTGCGGGCTGATGGCGTAGAACGGGGCGACGTCACGCAATTCCGCACTCTGCCCGGCCTGGGCGTCAGCGGTCAGGTCGACGGCGTGCCGCTGTTGCTCGGCAATCCGGCCTTGCTGGCGCAGAGCCAGATTCCGCTGGCTAACGGCGAGAACTCGCCGCGCGACTGGCTGGAGAAACAGTCGGCGCTCGGCATGACGCCGGTACTGTTGGTGGCGAACGGTCAGGTGGCGGCGCTGTTTTCAGTGCAGGACACTCTGCGTCAGGACAGCGTCAGCGCATTACAACGGCTGCATCGCCAGGGCTACCAGTTGGTAATGCTGACCGGCGATAATCCGGCGACGGCTCAGGCCATCGCCCTCGAAGCCGGCATCGACCAGGTCATCGCCGGGGTACTGCCGGACGGCAAAGCGGACGCCATTCGCCATCTGCAATCGCTGGGAAAACGGGTTGCCATGATTGGCGATGGCATCAACGACGCGCCGGCGCTGGCGCAGGCCGACGTGGGGATCGCCATGGGCGGCGGCAGCGATATCGCGGTGGAAACCGCCGCCATGACGCTGATGCGCCACAGTTTGCACGGCGTCGCCGATGCGCTGGCGCTTTCCCGGGCCACGTTGGGCAACATGAAGCAGAACCTGTTGGGGGCCTTTGTCTACAACACGCTCGGCATTCCGATTGCCGCCGGCGTGCTCTACCCGTTGACCGGAACCCTGCTAAGCCCGGTGGTGGCGGGAGCGGCCATGGCGCTCTCATCCATTACCGTGGTGAGCAACGCCAACCGGCTGCTGCGTTTCACCCCCGCCGACGCACCAGCCAGACGCGACTGAGTCGAGCTGTCGACCACGGCGCGCTGTTCTCTCCCGAACATCGCGCCGCTTTCCACCATATGCGTCCCGTAGCGCGCAGCGAACGCATGCCGAATTAGCGATACAACTTGCCGGCTGAACCGTTTAGCATAGAGACCTGACGACGCGAAAGCGCACGTCCTGCAACAGCGCGACGCCTGATTGCAGGATAACGTTCTGAGTCGCCACTACCGGAGACGTCGATATGAAACGGCTGATACGCCAGATTGCAACGTTCCTCGGCCTTCTCTCGCCCGCGGGTTACCGTTACCCGGCGTTGGACGTCGAGATCGTCAACCAACGCCAGTTCCATTTGGTGGGCAGTATTCACATGGGCACAGTGGATATGTTTCCTCTGCCGTCTGAATTGCTGGCACGGCTGGAGCAGGCGACGGCGCTGATCGTAGAGGCCGACATTTCCGGCAGCGATTCGCCGTTTGATCCGGTGGGCACCGAACCGCCGCTGGCGGAGCGCCTGGATAGCGCCACGCTGCAGCGTTTGCAACGGTTATGCCGTGAATTGTCGTTCAACTACGACAGCCTCGACCGGGTACCGGCCTGGCAGGCGGCGCTGATGTTACAGGCGCGTCAGGCCATGATGCTGGGCCTGCGTCCGGATTACGGTATTGATTACCAGTTGATTAACGCCGCCCGGGACAAAGGGGTGAAGATCATCGAGCTGGAAGGCCAGCAGGCGCAGATCGACATGCTGCTGCAACTGCCGCAGGGCGGCCTGCCGTTGCTGGAAGACACCCTGACCCACTGGCATACCAATGCGCGTCTGTTACAAACGATGGTCAGTTGGTGGCTCAGCCATAAACCGACCTGGGCGGATAACGTGCCGCCCACTTTCAGCAACGAAATCACGGAAATGCTGATGAATCACCGGAATCAGCGCTGGCAACAGCAACTGGCCGCGCTGCCGCAGGGGAATTATGTGGTGTCTGTCGGCGCACTGCATTTATACGGTGAAAACAACCTGCCCGACTTGTTACAAGCCTATACGGCTACCTTTTGAAGCAAGGACAGTACATTATGACGCCCGCAGTAAAACTGCTTGAGAAGCAAAAAGTCGCTTTTACGCTTCACAGCTACCATCACGACGCTGATGAAACCAACTTCGGCGAAGAAGCCGCCCGCAAACTGGGGCTGGATAAACAACAGGTTTACAAAACCCTGCTGGTGTCGCTCAACGGCGATGCCAAACAGCTGGCGGTAGCGGTCACCCCGGTCGCCAGTCAGTTGGATCTGAAAAAAGTGGCCAAGGCGCTGGCCGCCAAAAAAGCCGATATGGCGGATCCGCAAATCGCCCAGCGAGTAACGGGCTATCTGGTGGGCGGCATCAGCCCGCTGGGGCAGAAGAAACTGCTGCCCACCGTGATCGACGACGGGGCGCAGCAATTCGATACTATTTTTATCTCCGGCGGCAAGCGGGGATTGGACCTCGAACTGGCGGCCGCCGACCTGGCCCGGTTGCTAAAAGCGCAGTTTGCCGATATCGCCAAGCGTGATTGACCGTAAAAATGAAGACGGCGGCAGAGGGTTCCACGGCCAGTGTTGCCCTCTGCCGCCGCTTCATAACCGTCCTTCCCTGGGGAGTGCGATCGCTTCCCGGCGCGTTACCGGGTGACGTTCGCCCCTTTATCCAGCAGCAGCGCATCCCCTTGTTTTACGTTCAGGGTCAACCCTTTGGTGGCCAGTTCCGCGTTGCGCACCCGCAGCCCTTTTTCAGCGTCAATCCGCACCTGTTCAAAATGGAAACCGCTCAACGGCGCTTCCGGTACGCCGATAATGTACCCGGCGGCCTTGCTACGGCCGGTTGATTCCAGATCGACGATAGTGACCTGGCTGAAATGCGGCGTTTTCACCTTGTCGAACGGCTGGGCCGGCTCGGTATCCGGCGGATAAATCTGTTCGCCCAGCGTAAACCCGCCCGCCTGCAGCAATTTATCCACCTCGGCCTGTACGATAGGCGCCGCCTGATAGTAACCGGAGAACACCAGCGGTACTTCGACATCCATCATCCGGGTATGACGGTAGGTGACGTTCTTCACCTCACCGCCTTTGCCGCGCAGCGACTTGATGCGAATGCCGTACATCGAACCTTCAAAGCGGTTATTTTCCACCAGCACATTGTTGACGCCGCCGGAGGTTTCGCTACCGATAGAAATGCCGCGTCCCTGCTTTAACACGTTGTTGGCAATATAAATATTGTCTACCACGCCATTCGGGAAACGGCTGTCCGGTTTTTCCGCCTTGATGGCGATATGGTCATCGTTACAGTCGATGACGTTGTTGGTGATGCGGATATTCTGGCTATCGATCGGGTCGATGGCGTCCGTGTTGGGCGCATGCCAGGGCGCAATAATGTTGGTGCCGTTCACCGTGACATCATGGGCATAGCGCATCACCACATGGAAGCTGGGAGAGTTGGTCAGGGTCACGCCGTCAATCAGTACCTGACTGGAACGGGTCACGTAAATCAGTCGTGGACGGTCGGTGCCGCCTTTCTTGCCGGTGGCGCGAATCGCCGCGCGCCAGCGTTCCCACCACACCGCACCTTGTCCATCAATGGTGCCTTCGCCGGTAATGGCGACGTTCTGCGCATCGGCAATACTGATAAACGGCAGCCAGCCATTTTCCGCTTCGGCGTAGCGGGTGCTATCGGTGGCGCGGTAGGCATTTTCTCCGGTCGATGCCACCAGCGTGGCGTTCTTTTCCAGATGCAGGCGGACATTGCTTTTCAGGAACAGCGGCTCCACCAGATAGTTGCCCGCCGGCACCAGCACGGTGCCGCCGCCGGCGGCGGCGCATTCATCAATCGCCTTCTGAAAAGATTCCGTATTCAGCGCAATCTGCAAGCGATGCCCCTCGGCACCATAGCGGGTCACGTTACAGACCCGGTCCGGAAACGCTACCTTTTCAGCCGCCTGAGCCGCCACGCTTGCCAGTGCGCAGGACGCCAGCAGCGAAAACGCCACACCTTTATGCATAATCACCCCATAAGTAAAACAACGTTTCATTTATAGGAAATGTATCATCGTTAGCTTCCCAAAACGGTTGTGGCGATCACGATTTGGTTTGCGAAACAAGGTTTTGGGGATCTGCCCAGTTTTATTGGCAAATAATCGGGGAATTGAACAACAGAGTAAAAGCGGCGCTGAATCAGATTGAGAACGTCACGTATGGGGCTCTTTGTATTATTGAGCGCGGCATCAGGAAATGGCGGCCTCTGAGCTATCCAGAACACCGCACCCCATCCGCCGCCTGTTTTATTAAATTTACCCGCTACCCCGTATGACCAATCCTCAAGGTGTCGCGGCTATGGTCAGAGCCGTCAGTATTAAAATAAGCGACAGACTCTTTCAACCGCTGCGTCTGTAGTTCCAGTTCATTTGCCGCGGCTACCGCCTGTTTAACCAGGGCTGTATTCTGCTGGGTGATCGAATCAATCTGAACAATCGACTCATTGATATAGCTAATGCCTTTTCCTTGCTCGCTCGTCGCCGTAGAGATTTCCACCATGATATCAGCGACATGCTGCACGGCACTGACCACCTCTTTGATGCTGCCGTCAGCCACTTTGATTTTCGCCGAGCCGCTACTGACGCGGGAAACCGATTCTTCTATCAGGCTTTTTATCTCTCTGGCCGCCTCTGCACTACGCAGGGCAAGGCTGCGCACCTCGCCAGCCACGACGGCGAAACCGCGCCCCTGTTCACCGGCACGCGCGGCTTCCACCGCCGCGTTCAGGGCAAGAATATTGGTTTGAAAGGCAATATTATTCACCACCTCGGTGATGTTGGCGATTTTGTCGGAGCTTTCAGAAATACCATTCATCGTGTCGTTAACTTCCTGCATCACCGCACCTCCCCGGGAGGCTATCTCAAGTGCGGAATGCGCCAGCTGACGGGCCTGCTCGGTATTGTCAGCATTCTGTTTAACGGTGGAGGTAATTTCCTCCATGCTCGCCGATGTTTTCTCCAGAGAAGTAGCCTGCCGTTCCGTGTGTGACGACAACTCCACGTTACCGGCAATAATTTCACCGGTACTGGCATTGATAGCCTCTGCTCCGGAACGGATATCTTCGATAACGTTGATTAGCTGTTCCCGCATCAAGCCCATCTCATGCAGCAGGCTGATTTTGTCGCCAGGTAATGTAGTGACCGGATAAGATAAATTACCTGCTGCAATGCGTGCGGCCACTTCTGCGGCGTAAGTGGGTTCGCCGCCAAGAATGCGCAAGATGCTACGGTTTATATAGTAAGCAAAAAATAAAAGCACAGCGCTGATTAATACAAAGACAATCACATTCTGATATAAAGAATAAATAAACGCCTCATCAATATCATCGACATAAAGACCGGTGGTAATTATCCAGTCCCAGGGGGCGTAGGGTGAATTATAGGCCACTTTAGGTTGTGCAACGGTGGAGCCGGGGCGAGGAAAAGCGTAAGCAGTATAAGCAGACTGGTTGTCTCTTGTTACCGTAACCATCTCTCTGAAAAGGTAGACGCCATTCGCGTCTTTAAAATCTTCGCCCTGCCCAATGAGTTTTTCATTTATTGGGTGCATTAAGACCCGGGCCTGGGAATTGAGTATTGTGAAATATCCTGAATCACCATAGCGCAGGTCTTTTATGGCTTTCATTGCGCGCTGCTGTGCTTCACTCTGAGTAATCAATCCATTGCTGGCTTGTTCGGCATTGGTTTTTACTACCCCCAACGCCAGTTGCGTAACATGCATTAGCTCACTTTTTCTTAGCGATAACTGATCCTGTTTGATTTTTACCGAACCATAAAGTAGCGTTCCTGCCAGACACAGCAAACTAATAATAAGCGGAAACCAAAGCCTCCTGGCGAGGGATATCTTCATCGGTTGATCACCTTTCATGAGATTATGTTATCAATTTTTTATGCCATACCCACCGCTTATGACACTATTTCGAATAAAATCAGCAATGCATTACTTTTTAAATAGCAGAAAATACAAATCTTCCTTATATGCTTTTTAAGCATAAAAAAGATTATCCATTAATAAATCTGGTTTACTCTCTACCCATGTAAACCAAGTCCGGCATAGTACAGTGAAGAAAAGACGCATCCTCCTTAGAGCCTATCCCAATAGGTGTCATTGACGCAGCCAGTTTGGACTCGGACAGCGCGAAGACAATATGCAACGCATATTGAACGGACAACGTCATTGTCCGGCCCAACGGGCGAGCGCAGCGAGTAAACCGGAGTACGTGAGGATTTCGCGCACTGCTCAGGTCCAAAATGGCAAGTAAAATAGCCCTATTGGGATAGGCTATTAGCCATCATGCGCCAACAATATCACAGGGTTAAAGCCGTACTCTCACAGAATGTTATAAAACTGATGCCGACGTCACTGATTTGTAAAAAAACAGGTCAATGCGCTGTGCGCCGTCAATATCAGCAGGTCTTTTCTTCGTTAATAGCGAAAATCTATCGGCTGATTTAAGCATATTTATGAATATTGTTTTTTGGATAAAACCATTCAAAAAGTAGGATTATTTGATTCTCATTACCTCCCGGAAAATAGACATGTCCAAACTTGAGATTCAGGCAACCAGCGCTTCATTTACGCCAGCTCGCGTTCTCCGGACCGAGTCAGAAAACGACGCCTTCGGAATTGAGCTTAAAAAAGCACAGGCAGAGGAACACATCCCTTCCAGGGGTGAAACTAAGCTCAGGGCACAATCACAGCCGTCCGCTGCGGCACAGGAACTCATGGAGTGGCTTGCGATGTCCCCGGAAGAAAGGTTGTTTTTTTCCGTACTGTCCTCAATGGGAATATCCAAAGAACAGTATGAAGCTATGCCTCCGGAGCAACAGATGGAGCTAGACCGCAAGGTACAGGAGCGCATAAAAGAAATGGCAAAAGAAGGCTGTTCTCCATCAGCGCTCCAGGCATGATTTCCTGGCCCATCCTGAAGCGGCGGTATCCACTCTCAATAGCAGAATGGAAACCCGTGATGATGCGCTTCATGCACAGGGCCTGACGCACAATTTGAAAACCAATGCCTCGCGAAGAGCGGTGTTCATGCCTGCGGGTAAGATAGCAACGTGGCGACACCCCGTGTTCGATGGCGGAAACGGCGATATAGCGCCCACACCAGAAAATACCAATAGAGCGCTATTTGCAGACTAATATAACTCGTCATCTACCGGTATATCGGTGTGCCGAGTAGGAAAACGATAAGTCCGAGTCGATAATTAAAACTAAAGCTATTAATTAAATTACCTGGGAGCGAATTAGTTTGCTTTTTGTATCAGCAACGTCGCCTGACCAATATTATCATTACAATTATCGTCGCTGATATAGGCTATAAACGGTGAGCCAGATGAATCCACAACAATCGGATTGCTGGTAACAGAGACGCCCCAACGAGCGTTTTTAAATCCACCTTGCACCATGACTGCATCAATAATACAGCTATTACCAGAAGAGCGATTACAATTCATACTATTAGACACAAGAGATAAAACATATCTCCCTGGCTCTAAAGAAAACTTAGCTGACGTACCTGCCAGGGTATCAAGAGCAGGCGCTGTCAGACAATTCCGTTGAGGATCAATAGTTATGCTTGTCGCCGCTTCACTGACAAAAGGAAGACATGCCAGCATGAATATGCCAATAGAGGTATTGCGCATGATTAAATCTCCTGAAAATTTTTGATAAATTAATGCAATTCCATTTCATTGAAAAAAACAATTTACTTTATAAAAACTCACCCATAACGGTGGTATTTCATACTAATCCATGCAATCAAAAAATGTCAATATTCAGCATCTTGCTTAACCACATTAAAAAACAGGCCGACAGATTCCAATTATTTAAACCGGCACCGGAAGATTACTCTAAATTAAGTACCCTTAGCCCATGTTGTCTTTTATCAAACAATATTCCCTTCGGAATTCAGCTACAAAATAGTTATTATTCACGAATCACAACACCATCGGATAATATCGTCAATTAATAATTACCACGCAATGTTTCTGGATGACCATTATTCTTTACGAAACGCCGTCTGATAAAGTGGCTGTAATATCGTTGATGTTCTATTACGTGAACAAGAGTGAAGTATTCATGTACAAGGCTATATCGCAAAAGTTTTTTAGCCGAGAAAAAAGCGGTTCCCACTCTCAAAAAACAGAGCAGAAACCGCCATATGCATCAATTATTTATAAACAATCTCGCCTTTCGGCTCGTAATCTGCCGCCTGCAATGGAGAGTGTTTTTCGACGTACTGACGCAACACTTCCGCGTCCACAAAGCCGGTATTGACGTAGCTCGGCAGGTCGCTCAGTTTCGGGTAACCGTCACCGCCGGTGGCGTTAAAGCTCAGGGTGGAAATGCGGTAGATCTTGTCCGCCTGCAGCGGTTCGCCCTTGATCTTCACGTTCTTCACGCCGGTGCCGTCCGCTTCCAGGCTGACATTCAGGAACTGAGCATACGCGCCGGAATCCACCTTCTTATTGGCGACCACCGCCAGGTATTTTTCCACCTCGCTGCCTTTCAGGTCGGCATATACCAGCGTGTTGCCGAACGGTTGTACCTTGAGCAGGGTCTTGTAGGTGATGTCGCCGGATTCAATCGAATCCCGCACGCCGCCGCCGCTCATGACCCCGAAATCCGCTTTGGCCCGCTCCAGTTGGGCAGACAACAGCACCCGCGACAGGTTGGTTTGCACGAAACGAACCTTGTTGCGGTCGCCTTCCAGTCGACCATTCACGCTGCCCACTTTCACATCCAGCTGCGCTTTGCCCTTCTCCTGGAACGGCGTCAGCAGTTTCATCATGTCCGGGTTCTGGCTGATTTCCTGGGTGTAGTACACGCGCTCGCTGCTGCCGTCGGCCTTCTCGACTTTCTTCTTCAGGTTGACTGGAATCAACTGGTAGTGAGCCAGCTTCAGCTCGCCGTTGCGGAAAGTAAAATCGGCGCGGCCCACGTACTTGCCCCACTCATGCGCCTGCACAATCCAGGTGCCGTTCTGGCGATCCGGCGCGCAGGGGGTGCCGGGCACATAATCCACCTGTTTTTTATTCTCGCTGGCCATGCACACCGGGTCCTGCGAATGGCCGCCGACGATCATGTCGAGATATCCCGCAGGCAGGCTGCGCGCCATTTCTACATCGCCCGGCGCGTTAGAGCCGTGATCGCCGTTATCGTAGTGCCCCATGTGGGTAGCGGCGATGATGACATCCGGCTTCTCTTTTTTGCGCAGTTGTTCCACGACCTTTTTCGCTTCATCGGCCGGTTTGCGAAACTCGATGTCGTGGAAATACTCCGGATTGCCGATTTTGGCGGTGTCGTCAGTCGTCAGGCCGATAACGGCAATCTTGATTCCCTGACGGTCAAACAGCGAGTAAGGCTTGAACAACCGCTTTTTGGTGCTTTTCTGGTAGATGTTGGCGGAAAGCAGCGGGAAATGCGCCCATTTTTCCTGCTGGCGCAATACCGTGAGCGGGTTGTCGAATTCATGGTTACCGATAGCCATCGCGTCATAACCCACCAGGTTCATGCCGCGGAAGTCCGGCTCGGCGTCCTGCAGGTCGGATTCCGGCACCCCGGTGTTGATATCGCCGCCCGACAGCAGCAGTACGCTGCCCCCTTTGCCCGCCACTTCCTGACGAATCTGGTCCACCAGCGTTTTCTGCGCCGCCAGACCGTATTCGCCGTAGTCGTTATGCCAGAAATGACCGTGGTGGTCATTGGTGTGCAAAATCGTGATGTTGTAGGTTTTATCTTTTTCCCATGCCAGTGCATAAGGCGACGACAGCGCCAGCGTTACCGCCATCAGGCATCCCAGATTTTTGACAGAAAAATGCATAACCGCTCCCCGTAATAAAAATTCCTTATAGAATTGTTACATTAAACCTGTTGTGACGCGCACAAATTAACACAAATCAGCGCAGGATGGTTGACGTTATGATGAACCTGAGATGCCTCGCGTTATCGCAGAACAGCCATACTATTATTCTGATAATCCGTAACTTGAATCATGGCAGAAATACCGGTGGATGCGGCCGGCGGGATTTCTCCGCAAACAGAGATTGAATTAGCCCTATATATCAACGATAAAAGCAATAATTTAACTGAAAATATGTGTTACACTATTTAAATAGATGAAAAACACCATTTTATGTCTCACTCTGCCCGTCTTCCTGACGGTTTTCCCCCTCTGACGTTGAATAGTGCCATCGGTATACGGATAGGGAACGGTTTGGGCCGGCAGGGTACATAAGCATTCAGGAGCCGCAACCTACTGACGGCTCAGGAATATCCGCTCATTCTCGTTACGCATGGCAAAGGAGTCGGAATGCATGATAATACCACCCCCTTAATCTCCACGATGGCCGTCGGTCTGGTGCTGGCTTTTCTGCTCGGCATCCTGGCCAACCGACTGCGTATTTCCCCGCTGGTCGGGTATCTGGTCGCCGGCGTGTTGGTCGGTCCTTTTACGCCGGGTTTTGTCGCCGATACCCAACTGGCGCCGGAAATTGCCGAACTGGGCGTGATTTTGCTGATGTTCGGCGTTGGGCTGCATTTTTCGCTACGGGATTTGATGGCGGTAAAGTCGATCGCCATTCCCGGCGCGGTGGCGCAAATCATGATGGCGACCCTGCTCGGCGCTGGATTGTCGGCGCTGCTGGGATGGAGCCTGCCGGAGGGGTTGGTATTTGGTTTGTGTCTGTCCACCGCCAGTACCGTGGTGCTGCTGCGCGCGCTGGAAGAACGCCAGTTGATCGACAGTCAACGCGGGCAAATTGCCATTGGCTGGTTGATTGTCGAAGATCTGGCGATGGTGCTGACGCTGGTGCTGCTGCCGGCCTTCGCCGACATGCTGAAAACCGATACCACCAATACCAGTAAGCTGCTGCAGGACCTGGCGATTACGCTGGGCAAAGTAGTGGCGTTCATTACGCTGATGGTGGTGGTGGGCCGACGCGTGGTGCCGTGGGTGCTGGCGAAAAGCGCCAGTACCGGTTCACGCGAGCTGTTTACGCTGTCGGTGCTGGCAATGGCGCTCGGCATCGCGTTCGGCGCGGTCAAACTGTTTGACGTCTCGTTTGCGCTGGGGGCGTTTTTCGCCGGCATGGTGCTGAACGAGTCGGAGCTAAGCCAGCGCGCCGCGCACGACACCCTGCCGCTGCGCGATGCATTCGCGGTGCTGTTCTTCGTTTCCGTCGGCATGCTGTTCGACCCGATGATCCTGGTGAGCGAACCGCTGGCGGTGCTGAGCACACTGCTGATTATCGTGGTTGGCAAGTCGATGGCCGCCTTTGTGCTGGTGCACATGTTCGGGCATTCCAAACGCACGGCGCTGACTATTTCCGTCAGTCTGGCGCAGATTGGCGAGTTCGCCTTTATTCTGGCCGGTCTTGGCATTTCGCTTGGCATGTTGTCGGAAAACGGCCGCAATCTGGTGCTGGCCGGCGCAATTTTGTCGATCATGCTCAACCCGCTGCTGTTCGCCCTGCTGGAACGCTATCTGGCCAAGCACGAAACCATTGAAGAGCAGATCGTCGAAGAAGCAATCGAAGAGGAAAAACAGATCCCGGTTGACCTGTGCAATCATGCGTTGCTGGTGGGTTATGGGCGTGTAGGCAGTCTGATCGGCGCCCGGTTGTATCAGGCTGGCGTACCGATGGTGGTGATTGAAACCTCGCGTGCGCGCGTCGATGCGCTGCGGGAACAAGGCATCAAAACGGTGCTGGGCAACGCCACGCGGCCCGATATCATGGACATCGCCCGTCTTGACTGCGCCAGTTGGCTGTTGCTGACCATCCCCAACGGCTACGAAGCCGGGGAAATTGTGGCGGCGGCGAGAGCGCGTCGCCCGGACCTGAAAATCATCGCCCGGGCTCACTATGACGATGAAGTCGCTTACATCACCGATCACGGCGCCGATCACGTGGTCATGGGCGAACGGGAAATCGCCGAAACCATGATCACCATGCTGAACGTCGACGAGATCGTCGCCGCCAAAGCGTGCCCGCTCTAAACCGTCCCCCGTCAGGCGCCGTTGGCGCCTGACGTCACGTCGCGTACCGCCATCGATGAGCGCCTTACGCCGGCGCGTTCACCAACTGCGCCAGCAACGCAATGTGCTGCGGGTCGTCGTTCAGCGCCGGGATATAATGGAAAGACTCCCCGCCGGCATGCAGGAAAATCTCCCGATTCTGTTCTTTGATCTCTTCCAGCGTTTCCAGGCAGTCGGCGGCAAAACCGGGGCAGATGACCTGAACCCGCTTCACCCCCTGCTTCGGCAGCGCCTGCATGGTTTCATCGGTGTAGGGCGTCAGCCAGACTTCACGGCCGAAACGAGACTGGAAGGTCATCATCACCTGTTCCGCCGGCAAGCCGAGCGCGTCAGTCAACGCCTGAGCCGTCGCGGCGCAGCGTTCAGGATAATCATCGCCTTCATCAGCATAGCGCTGCGGAATGCCGTGGAATGAAATAACCAGCTTATCCGGCACGCCATGCTCCGCAAATGACTGTTCGACGCGGTGCTTCAGCGCCGCGATATACGCCGGATGATCGGCATAATCACGGATAAAACGAATGCCCGGCACCTGACGCCGGGTACTCAGCAACTTCGCCAGACCATCCCACACGGCGGCGGTGGTGGAGCAGGAATACTGCGGGTACATCGGCAACACCGTCACTTCGGTGACGCCCTGCGCCAGCAGCGCATCCAGCGCGGACTGCAAACTCGGCGAACCATAGCTCATGCCCAACTCCACCGGCATATCCGGCAAACTCGCCGCCAGCGCCTGCTGCTGCCGGCGGCTGTAAACCAGCAGCGGCGATCCCGCCTCCATCCACACCGACTGGTAGAGCTTCGCCACCCGCGGTGAACGGGTCGGCAGAATAATGCCGCGCAGGATGGCGCACCACAGCAGCCGGTTCAGATCCACGACGCGTTTATCACTCAGGAATTCGGCCAGATAACGTTTTACCGCCTGCGGCGTCGGTGCATCCGGCGTGCCCAGATTCACCATCAACACACCGCGTTTTTCTTTTTTCATCAACGTTTTCCTCTGCTGCCGCTTCGGCATCATCGTTTGGACGGGAACGGAGTGTCATTGTAGCGGAAACGCCGCTGTGAAAAACCGGCTGGCAGCGTGGTTAACGCCGATACCAGCAATTGTCGGGAGCAATATAAAGAGAAGAAAACAGCGGGAGAATGCGGGAAGAAGCGCCATCAGCCATGATGGCGCATCCGAAAGACGGAATCAGCCGAGGATACGGGCCAGCTCTGCGCTGACTTCGCTGACCTGGCGGGTGCCGTCAATCTTGTGGTAACGGGTGTGGTTAGCCGCGGCTTCCTGCTGATAGTAATTCACCAGCGGCGCGGTCTGCTGATGGTATTCCACCAGACGTTTGCGTACGGTGTCTTCCTGATCATCTTTACGGATGGTCAGCTCTTCACCCGTTACGTCATCTTTGCCTTCCACTTTAGGCGGATTGAACTTCACGTGATACACACGACCGGAAGCCGCATGCACGCGACGGCCGATAATGCGCTCGACGATCAGCTCGTCAGGCACGTCGAACTCAATCACATGATCGACATTAATGCCGGCTTCTTTCATCGCGTCAGCCTGAGGAATGGTACGCGGGAAACCATCCAGCAGGAAACCATTGCGGCAGTCATCTTGTGCGATGCGCTCTTTGACCAGGGCAATCACCAGTTCGTCTGTCACCAGTTTACCCGCATCCATGATTTCTTTTGCCTGCTTGCCCAGTTCACTACCGGCCTTTACCGCCGCACGCAGCATATCGCCGGTGGAAATTTGCGGAATGCCATACTTCTCCATAATGAACTGAGCCTGAGTACCTTTGCCTGCGCCCGGAGCGCCCAGCAGAATAATACGCATTGCGTAATTCCCCTTGCTATGTAGTTTTTTTAAAAAAAATTTGAAAAACGCTAAACCATACCATTCCGGAAGAGCTTCCTCAAGGAACGGGCTCGGTTCAGCGGGCGCGGTACTACTGAAATCTGTGATGGCGTATGACTTTTCAGCCGACTCTGAGAGTGTAGACGACGAATTGGCAACCTGGGAGTTACCAACCGTTAACATTAGGGCAAATATATGCAGAAGCGGTATAAAAAACGCCCCGGCAAGCCGGAGCGTTCAGTCTCATCATGATAAGCAGAATCAGGCAGTCAGCAGTTGGTTCATTCGACGGATAAACTGGTTAGGATCTTCCAGCGTACCGCGCTCGGCAAACAGCGCCTGATCCAACAGCAGCTCTACCCACTCGCCGAACTGCGCGTCATCCTGCGTATCGGCGGCGCGTTTTACCAGCGCATGTTCCGGGTTCAGTTCGAAAATGTACTTCACTTCCGGCGCCTGCTGGCCCGCAGCGGCAAACAACTTCGCCATCTGGGTGCTCATATCGTTGGCGTCAGTGGTGACAATCGCCGGCGTGTCGGTCAGGCGGTGCGTCAGGCGCACCTCTTTCACGCGCTCGCCCAGCAGCGTCTTGACGCGATCGACAAACGGCTCCAGCGCCTTCTCCGCTTCTTTCTGCGACTCGTCAGCCTCATCCGCCAGTTTGTCCAGCGACTCGTCGGCCTTGCTGACCGACTGGAAGGACTTACCGTCGAACTCGGTCAGGTAGCTCATCATCCATTCGTCGATGCGATCGGAGAGCAGCAGCACTTCGATGCCTTTCTTGCGGAACAGCTCCAGATGCGGGCTGCTCTTGGCGGCGGCGTAGCTGTCGGCGGTGATGTAATAGATCTTGTCCTGACCTTCCACCATGCGGCCGATGTAGTCATCCAGCGACACGCTCTGCTCATCGCTGTCGTTATGGGTGGTGGCGAAACGCAGCAATTTGGCGATGGTTTCACGGTTGCCGCTATCTTCCGCCGGCCCTTCCTTCAGCACCAGGCCGAACTGGCGCCAGAAAGTCTGGTATTTTTCGCTATCGTCTTTAGCCAGTTTTTCCAGCATCTGCAGCACGCGTTTGGTCAACGCGGTACGCAGGCTCTGCGTGACACGGTTGTCCTGCAGAATTTCACGGGAGACGTTGAGCGGCAGGTCGTTGGAGTCGATCAGACCGCGGACAAAACGCAGGTAGGTCGGCATGAACTGTTCGGCATCGTCCATAATGAACACGCGCTGCACGTACAGTTTCAGACCATGTTTGTGATCGCGGTTCCACATGTCCCACGGCGCCTGGGAAGGAATGTACAGCAGGCTGGTGTATTCCTGCTTCCCTTCCACCCGGTTGTGGCTCCAGCTCAGTGGGTCGGTAAAGTCATGGGCGATGTGCTTGTAAAACTCGTGGTACTCGTCGTCGCTGATCTCAGACTTGCTGCGGGTCCACAGCGCCTGGGCTTTGTTGATCTTCTCCCAGGTGACGGTCTCTTCCCCGCCCTCTTCCTCGCTTTCAGTACGGGATTCGATTTCCACCGGCAACGCGATGTGATCGGAATACTTGCTGATCACCGAGCGCACGCGCCAGTTGTCGAGGAACTCATCCTCACCTTCGCGCAGGTGCAGGGTGATTTCGGTGCCGCGTTCCGCTCTGGCGATATCGGCGATGGTGTATTCGCCTTCACCGGCGGATTCCCAGAACACGCCCTGATCGGCGCTGGCGCCCGCCACACGGGTTTTCACCGTCACCTTATCGGCAACGATAAACGCGGAATAGAAACCGACCCCGAACTGGCCGATCAACTGGCTGTCTTTCGCCTGATCGGAACCGAGAGACTCCAGAAATGCCTTGGTGCCGGATTTGGCAATGGTACCCAGGTTGTCAATCACGTCATCGCGGCTCATGCCGATGCCGTTATCGCTAATGGTCAGGGTCCGCTGTTCTTTATTGATCGATACCCGAACGCGCAACTCGCCGTCGCCTTCATACAGATCCGGCGTCGACAGCGCGCGAAAGCGCAATTTATCCGCCGCATCGGATGCGTTGGAGATCAATTCGCGCAGGAACACTTCTTTATTGGAATACAGCGAATGGATCATCAGGTGCAGCAGTTGCTTCACTTCGGACTGGAAGCCGCGGGTCTCTTGGCCTTTCATACTCATTATTACTTCCCTCAATACGTATTTATTCAGGCTGATTCAACGGAGGATAAGCAACAGATGGGGATAACCCGATAGGGTTTCAAGGGGGGAACTGTAATTGACCACACCGGCTATTTGTCTACAGCGACAATTTGTCTACACCGACACGTTGACCGCACCAACAATTTGACGACATAAGCAATTTGCCGACATAAACAATTTGGCGACATAAACAATGTCAGCGAGATGTCGGCCGCCGACAGGCGGCCGCAGAAATCAGAACCGGATGGGGTGTCGCCCGGCCAGCGAGTGAGACAGCGTGGTGCCGTCCACCATTTCCAGCTCGCCGCCCACCGGCACGCCGTGAGCGATACGGCTGGCCATTACCCCATGTTCGGCGCACAGCTCGGCGATGTAATTGGCCGTTGCATCGCCTTCCACCGTCGGGTTGGTCGCCAGAATCACTTCACTGATGGTTTCCGTCGCCAGACGCTCTTCCAGTCGATCCAGCCCGATATCGCCGGGACCGATGCCGTCCAGCGGCGACAGGTGGCCCATCAGCACAAAATAACGGCCGGCGAACTGCCCGGTCTGCTCGATGGCATGAATATCCGCCGGGCTCTCCACCACACAAATCTGGCCGTTCTGCTGACGACGCGGATTGGCGCAGATGGTGCAGACCTCCTGCTCGGTAAAGGTCCGGCAATCGGCGCAGTGGCCGATCTCCGACATCGCGCGGGTGAGCGCCTGCGCCAGACGCATACCGCCGCTGCGATCGCGCTGCAACAGATGAAACGCCATACGCTGCGCCGATTTTGGCCCCACGCCGGGTAAACAGCGCAGCGCCTCCATCAGCGATTCAAGAAGCGGGCTGGTTTGCATCAGAACGGCATCTTGAAGCCGGGCGGCAGCGGAATACCGCTGGAAACCGACGCCATTTTTTCCTGCTGGACTTCGGCGATACGACGCGCCGCATCATTGAAGGCCGCCGCAATCAGGTCTTCCAGCATCTCTTTGTCGTCTTCCATCAGACTGGGGTCGATTTCAACACGACGGCAGTTGTGGGCGCCATTAATGGTCACCTTCACCAGCCCGGCGCCCGATTCCCCGGTCACTTCCAGGTTGGCGATCTCTTCCTGCGCCTTCTGCATTTTTTCCTGCATCTGCTGAGCTTGCTTCATCAGATTGCCTAAACCGCCTTTACCAAACATATCGTTCTCTCTACCACTTCGGGCTGCCGGCAGGCAGCGGGTTAAACGGGGCGGATACTCTCTTCGTCCAGTTCCGCATCAAAGAAACGCCGTAGCGTTTGAATATTATTATCAGCCATGATGGACTGGCGCGCCTGCGCCAGCTTCTCTTCATAAATGGCCTGACGCCACTCCAGCGGCGTACGGACCGCGGGCGTATCGTCTTCGGTGACAGTCAGGCTGATCGGACGCCCGTAGTGCGTCGCCAGCGCTTCCGACAGCGCTTTCTGCGCCGCCGCCGAATTCAGATGACGCTGGGAAGAGCGCAAGTGCAGGTGAATCGCGCCCTCCTCCGGCATCTCTTTAAACGCATTAAGCGCCAACTGTTGTACCAGCTTAGGCAACGTCAGACGATCGATTTCCGCCGCCCAGGCATCGCGTTCGATGGCTTCCACCGCCAGCCTTGCGGCCAGCTCCGGCGTCTTTTCATATTCCAGCGCCGAGCGTAGCGCCTTGGGCGTGGTCACCGGCGCCGTTTCAACCGGCTCGGCTTTCTTCTGCGCCCGCCAGCGATAAGCCTCCTGCTTTTTCTGCTCTTCCTGCGCCACGGCTTTGGCCGCCATTTGCTGCTGACCACGCTCGGTCACCGAAGCCAGCCGCTCCAGCGCCGAGTTTACCGGCCGCGTTTTTCCTGACGCCGCCGGTTCAGTCTTTTTTGTCGGGGTATTTCCCTGTCGGCTCAGCAACTGGCTGCGCGCCTGCAACAACTGTGCGGTCGCATCCGGCAAATTGCTGTCCGGAGTTGGTGGTGCCGCAGGTTCGCTACCCGCAGCAGGAGCTGGTCTGGCCGCCGGTGCATCGCCGGATGCGGCAGGCACCGCGCTGGATCTAACCGATGGCGGCACACGCGCCGGTTCGATGGGTAACGGCGCACTCGCCGCAGGCGTCGCGGATGGCGCGCTGACCGGTACCGGTTCGGCGATCGTCTGGCTGGGATGAAACGCCAGCGCCCGCAACAGGGTCATTTCCACGCCCATGCGGCGATCCGGCGCGTACGGCAATTCCTTGCGCCCCACCAGCAGCGTCTGATAGTAGAGCTGCACCTCGGCAGGCGGGATCACCCGCGCCAGTTCACGCAACCGGGGCGCGACCTGATTGTATTCTTCACCCAATGCGGAAGGCAGCAACTGCAGCATAGCAATCCGGTGCAGCAGCGTCAGGGTTTCCACCAGCAGCGCTTCCCAATCGACGCCGCGCGACGCCGCCTGCCCCATCAGCGCCATGACACCGGCGCCATCGCCTTTCACCAGCGCTTCAATCAACGCCAGCGGCTGCTCATCATCCAGCGTGCCCAGCATCTGGCTGACGGCGGCGGCGGTGACCTGCCCTTGCCCCATGGCGATAGCCTGATCGGTCAGGCTCAGCGCATCGCGCAGGCTGCCATCGGCGGCGCGGGCCAGCAATTGCAGCGCGCGCGGTTCCGAGGCCAGTTGTTCCTGCTCCAGCACCTGGTGCAAATGCTGACGAATCTGCTCGGCATCAAGCGCTTTGAGATGAAACTGCAAGCAGCGGGACAGAATCGTCACCGGCAATTTTTGCGGATCGGTGGTCGCCAGCAGGAATTTCACATGCGGCGGCGGCTCTTCCAGCGTTTTCAGCAACGCGTTGAAGCTGTGGCGGGAGAGCATGTGCACTTCGTCGATCAGGTAGACCTTGAAGCGGCCGCGGGCCGGAGCGTATTGCACGTTATCCAGCAGGTCGCGGGTATCTTCCACTTTGGTGCGGGATGCCGCGTCAATCTCGATCAGGTCGACGAATCGTCCCTGTTCGATTTCCCGGCAGGTATCGCACTGGCCGCAGGGCGTAGCCGTGATCCCGGTTTCGCAATTCAGCCCTTTCGCCAGTAAACGGGCGATAGTCGTCTTGCCTACGCCCCGGGTACCGGAAAACAGGTAAGCATGATGGATACGGCCTAACGAAAGACCATTGGCTAACGCCGTCAGGACATGTTCCTGTCCTACCACGTCAGCAAAGGTTTGGGGACGCCACTTACGGGCAAGAACCTGATAGCTCATCAATACCGCAGCAGTTGAGTTATTGAGGAGGTGATGCTAACACAGTCTCGCCGCCATCGGCGAGACTGCCGTCATCAATGGCCGGGGAAATCGACCAGGCTGTAGCAGGCGATGCCCATGCTTTCGAGGCGCTGCTGTCCACCCAGGTCAAAGAGATTGATGATGAAAGCGGCGTCGGCAACCTGGCCGCCGAGACGACGAATCAGTTTAACGGTCGCTTCGATCGTACCGCCGGTCGCCAGCAGATCGTCCACCACCAGCACCTTGTCGCTGGCGGTAATGGAATCGGCGTGAATCTCCAGCGTATCGCTGCCGTATTCCAGTTCATAGCTTTCGCTCAGCGTCGCGCGCGGCAATTTACCCGGCTTGCGCACCGGAACGAATCCGACGCCCAACGCCAGCGCCACCGGCGCGCCAAACAGGAAACCACGCGCTTCGGTACCGACCACTTTGGTAATGCCGGCGTCCTGATAGCGTTTAACCAGCATGTCGATGCTCGCCGAATAGGCCTGCGGATTCTCCAGCAGGCTGGTCACATCACGAAACAGTATGCCCGGCTTGGGGTAATCCGGAATACTCTTGATACTGTTTTTAATCAATTCTGGCTGCTGAGTTGCGGTCATAATGTTGTGCCTGATAAAACCTTATATTCACTGAACACCGCCACGGCCCTTCGTCATGCCGCCCGCAGGCGTTGGCGATAAAAAATACGGTGGCGGCTCGCGCACGAAAACGCTCAAATCTAGTCAAACTGACCGGCAAATGCAACCGGCCCGCGCAGATCCGCCTGTTTTTATCGCAGGCTATTGCTTCGGATCAATAACCGGTAAACGCAGCATAAAGGTTAGCAACGCGACCAGAATCACCAGCAGCAGGCCCCTGACCCAGTTAATATCCACCAGCCACAATGACAAGGCAAAAGTCGCGATAATCACCAGCACCGCCTTGGTTTTGACGCCCGGCGGCAGCGCGCGATGCTGCTGCCAGTGGCGCAAATAGCCGCCGAACCAGGAGCGGTACAGCAGCCAATAGTGGAAGCGCGGCGAGGAGCGGGCAAAACACCAGGCGGCCAACAGCAGAAACGGCGTGGTCGGCAACAACGGCAACACTACGCCCAACGCCGCCAGCACTACCGCCAGCCATCCCACGGTTATCAGCACCACTCGATACATCTTGCCTCCATTGCATTTCCACACGAACGTTCATTTCCAGATAGGTCACCCGGGCCGCAGCAGACCCGATCGCAATCCGCAGGAATCGTTGTATCATACCGCCACGTTAACTCAATCCGTCCGCCGTAATGTTTGATCATTCCATTCTCGACCCCATTCATGCCTTCCTGACCGCCGCTACGCCAGATGAGTGGATCGACGAAGCGCGCAAACCGGAAAATCTGCCGGTATTGCTGCGCGATCATCTGTTATGCGAACTGAAAGCCGCCCAGAGCGCGCTGTTTCTGATCCGTCGTTACGCGGTGGATCAGGAGAGCCGGCATCAATTGCAGGACTGGATTGCCCCGTACGAGCATTTCGCTTTCCGACAAGTGGGCGACATGCAGATGCTGACAGCAGGCGGGCAAATTACCCGTCAGATTACCGCCCGCGCCGGCTGCCACTATAGTCAGGACATGATCGATAAAATGGTGATGTTGATCCGCGAAGAACTGCACCATTTCTATCAGGTGCTGGAAGTCATGGCGCAAAAGGGCATTCCTTACCAGAACGTGCCCGCCAGCCGCTACGCCCGCGGCATGACGCAACACATGAAATCTCATGAGCCGGATGCGCTGGTGGACAAACTGATTATCGGCGCCTTTATCGAAGCGCGCTCCTGCGAGCGCTTCGCCAGACTGGCGCCGCATCTGGAAGAAGACCTGCGCAAATTCTACATTTCATTGCTGCGTTCCGAGGCCCGCCACTATCAGGATTATCTGGCGCTGGCGGAACAGATCGCCGGTAAGGATATTACCGCGCGCGTCGCCTTTTTTGCGCAAACAGAAGCACAGCTGATCACCAGCCCGGACAACGATTTCAAATTCCACAGCGGCAAACCGGCGTTCAGCACCCACTGAACCGGCCCGTGATTCCACATACCGCGGCTTACGGATGCCGCGGTCGACCGACGGAGGAAACGCCATGGAAACACAGGCACTGCTGGCCGTGCTGGCGCGCCAGATTGATACGCTGGCGCGGGATGTCGAGCCGATTGCCGCGCGACAGGCGCCCCGGTCGCGTTTTGATCGCCAGTTATTCAGTTGTTACGGCACCCGGCTGGGCGATTATCTCGACGAGATCCGCCATAACTACCAACATCTGCAGCAATATGTACAGGAACAGCGCCTGGATCGGGTGGCGTTCATGGCGGAAAAACTGCTGACGCAAATGACGGCGCTGCAACGGGAACTGGCAACCCAACCGCTGCGGGAGCAGGAGCCCGCGACGCCGGCGCCGCAGGACCGGTACCAGAAACTGGCGGAATATCAGGGCTATGAACGTCGACTGCTGGCGATGATTCAGGATCGGGAAAGCTTGCTGGCGACCCAGAGCCAACTCAGCGAGCAGCAACGCCTGCAACGCGAGCTGGCGGCGCTGGAAGGCCGACTGGCCCGTTGCCGTCAGGCGCTGTCGCGGCTGGAGCGTCAGATTGAACGCCAGGAGCAGGGGTTTTGACCTTTCGTGATCTTCGTTCACTATTCTCTGCTATGTTTTAGAAAAAACAGAACAGGATCGGAGTGAGGTAGAAAAATCATGTCGCTGGAAAATGAAACGCCAGAAGTCAAACTGGCGGTCGATCTCATTATGCTGTTGGAAGACAACCAAATAGCGCCGAAGGTAGTGCTGGCGGCGCTGGAAATCGTACGTCGGGACTACCAGTTGAAGGCCGACGCCCCACCCCACCAGACGCCCGCCTGACGCCGGAGCAGGCGTTCCCGCTCCGACGCATATTCCCGACAACGTTATTTAGCGGGTTTCCATCGCATCCTGCGGCGGTGTTAGTACGCGGGACACTTCCTGTATCTCGTTGCCCTGTGCGTTATGCAGGTGTACTTCCAACTGGTTGAAGGCGATGTCGATATTATTTTCGCGGCACAGACGATCGATGGTGCGGTTCAGTTCATCGACGGTGTAGCTGCGATCCCGCAGTTCCCGCACGTACAAACGCAGTTCATGATCCAGCGAGCTTGGGCCGAACGACAGGAAAAACACCTGCGGTTCCGGGTCGGTCATCACGCGTGGATTATCGCGCGCCGCCTGCAGCAGCACCTCTTTCACCTTGTCCAGATCGGAACCGTAGGCGACGCCGATACGAATCAGTACACGCGTGATGGTGTCCGACAGCGACCAGTTGATCAGACGTTCGGTAACAAACGCCTTGTTGGGAATGATGACTTCCTTGCGGTCAAAATCGGTAATCGTAGTGGCGCGGATACGGATCTTGCTGACCGAACCGGAGAACGTGCCGATGGTGATGGTGTCGCCAATACGCACCGGCCGTTCGAACAGGATAATCAGGCCGGACACGAAGTTGGCGAAAATCTCCTGCAAACCAAAGCCCAACCCCACCGATAACGCCGCCACCAGCCACTGCAACTTGTCCCAGGAAACCCCGAGCGAGCTCAGCGACGTGACCGCACCGACGGCGGTAATCAGATAGGTCAGCACGGTGGTAATGGCGTAAGACGTGCCTTGCCGCAGTTGCAGGCGCGACAGCACCAGCACTTCCAGCAGACCTGGCAGGTTGCGGGTCATCACATAGGCCACGCCGCCAATCACCATCGCCACCAGCAGGTTGCCTAGCGTAACCGGCTGCAATACGGCGCCGCTGGCATTCGTGGTGCTGTAATGCCACAGCGTGATGCTGTCCAGATAAGAGAACACGGTCACCAGATCGGCCCAGATCCAGTAAAACGCGCCGGAGAACGCCAGGAACAGCACCATGGTGGTCAGGCGCAAAGATTGCTGGCTGATCTGCTCCAGCGCCAGCGGCGCTTCCGGCACCGGCTCGCTGCCTTCCGCCCCTTCTTTGACCAGATTCTGGCGTCGCGCCACCGCGCGGCGATACGCCAGACGGCGGGCCGCGACGCTTAAGCCACGAATAGTAGCGAAATAGACGATATTCCAGACGATCAACAGATACAGGCTGTCAATCCAGCGGCTGGCCAGTCGCAGCGTGGTATAGAAAAACCCGTTCAGCATCAGCCCAATCAGAAACAGCGGCATGGCGGCCATCATGGTCACCACGATCAACTGCACCGTGTGACGCTCCTTTTCCCGCCAGCAATCGCGGCATACCGGGAACACCAGAATGGTCAGCAACAGCAGGTTACAGACGATAATGATCTGCCCGATGACGTCATCCACCAGGTACAGCGGCGCTTTCTCGCCCACCACCGACCAGAACATCAGCGGCAGCAACGCGCCGCCAAGTCGCAACGTCTGACGCCGGTAATGCGCGCAGCGGTACGCTGGAATATTGAAGTGACGCTCGCTCAGGCTGCCCGGCTTGAGACTAAACCAGGCGGTGGCGAACACCATCCAGAACAACGCCAGATTTTCGCTAAGCAGCCAGGCGAAGCTGCTGATCTGGCTATCCGTCCGCTTCAGCCATAGCCCCAGCGACAAAATCACCAGCACGCCCGGCAACGTACGCAAAATCAACAGCAGAATGGCTTTCGGCGTATGCAACTGGCTGTCACGCTTGAGCAGCCCCACATCGTCCGCCAGCTTACTCATATAGCTATCGATGCTTTTTCGCCGCCACAACAACAGGCAGACCATTATCAGCGCCGGGATGATCAGCAACAGCGAATTCATGATCCCCTGGCCCAGCGGTACGCCTTTCAGGTTGAAATGCAGATTTTTTATCTGCTGTTTCAATGTCGACGGCAGATCCTTCAGCCAGTTCCAGTCCATCGGTTTATTGCTGCTGACCCAGAAGATTTGCTGAGTCAGCGTACGCTGCAGCGAGTCATTCACGCTCATCAATTGCTGGCGGCTGATTTGCAGGTTAATCGCCAGCATCAGCTGATTGCCAAGCTGCTTGTTGAGCTGGTCGAGCAGTTCGCGGCGCATGTCCAAAATCTGCTCCAGCGCGTCGGTGACTTCAGCGTCCACCGTGGCATTGCTGTGAACGACCAGTTGCTGGATATATTCATCGCCACGAAACAACACATCGCGTTGCTGGTTGATATCAAACTGTTCCAGCCGCAGATCGGCGATTTGGGTGCTGATGTTGCCCATCGCATCGGCCGACGGCAGATTTTGCTGTTGTTGATAAAGGATACGCGACAGCAGCAGACTGCCTTTCAGCACCGTAATCTGTTCTTTCAGGTTGCGTTCCGACTGCGTGGCGCGATCCAGCCAGTTTTTTACCTGAATGCTCTCCTGAACCAGCGTATTGCCTGCTTCGGTCGCTTTGATCAAACGTTGGCTGAGCTGACGATTGGTATCCATCTCCGCTTTGACCAGCGGGTTCTCCTGAATACGCTGCAACTCATCCGAATTCTGCGCTTCCTTGGCGGTTTTCTCCGACAGGTTGAGACGTTTGTTGTTGATGACGCCCTGCAACGTCTGCACCATGTGTTCCAGCTGACCAATCTGTGCGGCGGTGTAATCCCGCTGCTTCTGCAGCAGATCCTGCATGGTGGTGTTCACTTCCAGACTTTTGCGCTGCTGCTCCATTTGCAGCCCGACCAGCGCCTGCTCCGCCTGCAGTAAAATCTGCTGACTCGGCCGTAGCGGCTCCTGCGACGGGTCAAGCCCACTGAGCTGGGTGCGCAGTTGCTGGCTGCGTTGCGAGGCGGCATATAACGCGCTCTGCACCCGCTCCGGCTGGGTCTGCAACGAAATCAGCTGGCTATTGTAGGTAGAGAGGTTTTCCTGCGCCGACTGCAAATCATCCAGCGTTTCATTCAGGCGGGCTTCCAGCTGTTTTAGCGACAGCGACTCCAGCGATGGCTGAGACACCGGCGCAGCGCTCCCCAGCGACACCAGATCTTCATTCACCTGCTTCAGTTTGGCTGGCGCCTGCACCGCCTGCTGCTTCAACTGGCTGGTTTCCTGCCTAACCCGGTCGATAGAGTCCAGCACATCCAGCGTTTGGGTTAAATCCTGCTGGGTCAGCTTGTCTACCGAAGTCAGACTTTTTTGTTTGTTGAGGGTATCAAGCCGATTCTGAATCTCATTCCGGGTCGGCAAATCGTTACCGGCGGCAAGCGCCGACCACTGCGGCATCAACCCGAGCAGAAACGCCCAGATATACGGCAGGCTACGGCGAACAGAATCATAAAGGAAAGAACGGAAAAGAACGGTAAACGAACCAGAAACGGCGAAACAGCGACTCATGATGCATCATCGGTTTTACAGAGATGGCGCAGTTTATCACGTCTGCCGGAAGACAAGGTATGTCAGGCTACATTTATGCATATCAGGCTTCGGAGCTACCGGTCTGACGTAAGGCCAGACTGCCGCGCAGCATATCGATCAGCCCATCGACCAGATACGGCGCTTCGTTTTTCAGGTCGAAGCTTGTCGGCATAAACAGCCAGTTTTCCATGATACCCGACAGATAAGCGCGCATGGCGACCGCTGCGCGTCGGGGATTCACGTCCATCGGCAACATCCCCTGCCGAATGCAGTTCATCAGCGAGGCTTCTATTTTGTAGTAGCAGTCGAAATACAGATCCTTACGGCCATTAAATGTCGGCAACATTTCACCGACAAACTCGCATTTATGGAATATGATCTCCATCATTGAGCGCCACTCGATATCTGACTCGGTCAATCTCAGTATATAAATCAGCAACTCTCTGAGCACATGCAGTGGATCGTCAGGAAATTTTGCCTGATACTCAGTTTCGAAATCAGAAACTTTGGCTTCTGATCGCGCCCATATCTCATCAAAAAGTTCAGCTTTGTTTTTAAAGTGCCAGTAAATAGCACCGCGGGTCACGCCGGCGGCAGTCGCAATATCGGACAATGATGTTGAGGAAACGCCATGCTCGGAAAACAGACGCAGCGCTGCGTCCATAATCTGAAGTTTGGTCTCATGAGCCTGTTGTTTGGTTTTTCGTGCCATAGCGCCGACTTTCAAGGGAAGCGAGATTTACATACATTCACGGATGTATGTAACATAGCACGAGCCTGAATTTATCGCAGCAATGGGTTTAAAAGCTTGTGATCCATTGGTCAATTAAAAATCGGATACTTGGGGTTTATCTATGAATAAAAACAGAAGGCTTACGCCTCTGGCGGCTATGCTGATGCTTTCTGGCGGCCTCGTACTCACAGGATGTGACAACAAGGCTTCTCAAGAAGGGGCCCATCAGGGAGGCGCACCGGAAGTCGGCATCGTTACGATAAAATCACAAACTCTGAATATCATCACCGAGCTGCCGGGACGCACAAGCGCCTATCGTATTGCCGAAGTACGCCCTCAGGTGAACGGTATTATTCTGAAGCGCAACTTTGTGGAAGGCAGCGACGTCAAGGCAGGCACATCGCTGTATCAGATCGATCCGGCCACGTATCAGGCCCAGTACAACAACGCCAAGGCCGCGCTGGTCCAGGCTCAGGCTAACGCGGAAATCGCGCGGTTGACCGTTAACCGCTACAAACCGCTGCTCGGCACCAACTACGTCAGCAAGCAGGATTACGATCAGGCTGTTGCCACCGCACGCCAGACCGAGGCGGCGGTTGCCGCGGCTAAAGCCAGCCTCGACAACGCGCAAATTAGCCTGAACTATACCCGCGTAACGGCCCCGATTACCGGTCGTGTCGGTAAATCCACCGTGACGGAAGGCGCGCTGGTGTCCAATGCGCAGACGACAGCGCTGACGACTATCCAGCAGTTGGATCCAATTTATGTGGACGTCACCCAGTCCACCAACGATTTCCTGCGCCTGAAAAAGGAACTGGAAAACGGCACCCTGCAACAGACCAATGGCAAAGCCAACGTTCAGCTGACGCTGGATAACGGCACCCATTATAACCAGCAAGGGACTCTGGAATTCTCCGACGTCACCGTGGATGAAACCACCGGTTCCATCACTTTACGCGCCGTGTTCCCGAATCCGGATCACAATCTGCTGCCGGGGATGTTTGTCCGCGCGCAGATGGATTCCGGCGTCACTCCCAACGCGATTCTGGTGCCTCAACAGGGCGTGAGCCGTACACCGCGCGGCGACGCTACCGTGATGCTGGTCGGCGAAGGCGACAAAGTGGAAGTCCATCCGATCACCACCGGTCAGGCCATCGGCGACAAATGGCTGGTGACGTCGGGCGTCAAACCGGGTGATCGTATCATCTTGACAGGCCTGCAGAAAATCAGACCGGGCATGCAGGTAAAAGCGCAGGAAGTGGCCGCAGGTAATGCGCAACAGCAGCAACCGCAGTCCCAACCCGCCAAGTCTTAACAGGAGCCGGTAATCCATGGCCAAGTTTTTCATAGATCGCCCGATTTTTGCCTGGGTCATCGCCATTATGGTGATGCTCACCGGGACACTGGCAATCCTGAAGTTGCCTATTGCGCAGTACCCAACCATTGCGCCGCCCGCGGTTCAGATTACCGCCAACTACCCGGGCGCGGATGCGAAAACCCTGCAGGATACCGTAACGCAGGTAATCGAACAGAACATGAACGGGATCGACAAGTTACTGTATATGTCTTCCAACAGTGACTCGTCAGGCACCGTGCAGATTACACTGACGTTCGATGCCGATGCCAACCCGGACATTGCTCAGGTGCAGGTACAGAATAAACTGCAACTGGCGATGCCGTTGCTGCCGCAGGAAGTGCAGCAGCAAGGCGTTAGCGTGCAGAAATCCAGCAGCAGCTTCCTGATGGTACTCGGTTTCGTCAGCGACGATAACAACATGACCCAGCAGGACATCGCGGACTTCGTCGGCGCCAGTATCAAAGACCCGATCAGCCGCGTACGCGGGGTGGGTGATACCCAGTTGTTCGGCGCCCAGTACGCCATGCGTATCTGGCTCGACCCGGACAAACTGAACAATTACCAGCTCACTACCAGCGACGTGGTCTCGGCGATTCAGGTGCAGAACAACCAAATCGCCGCCGGTCAGCTTGGCGGCACGCCGCCGGTTCCCGGTCAGAAGCTGAATGCGTCAATTATTGCGCAGACGCGGCTGAATTCGCCGGAACAGTTCGGCAATATTCTGCTCAAAGTGAATCAGGACGGTTCACAGGTTCGCCTGAATAACGTTGCCCGTATCGAACTCGGCGGCGAAAGCTACAGCGTCATCGCCCGCTATAACGGTCGTCCGGCCGCCGGTCTGGGTATTAAACTCGCTACCGGCGCCAACGCGCTTGATACGGCTTCAGCGGTAAAAGCGGAAATCACCAAATTACAGTCGAATTTCCCTGCCGGGCTGAAAGTGGTTTATCCGTATGACACCACGCCGTTCGTAAAAATCTCCATTTACGAGGTGGTGAAAACCCTGCTTGAAGCCATCGTGCTGGTATTCGTGGTGATGTACCTGTTCTTGCAGAACTTCCGCGCCACGCTGATTCCCACCATCGCCGTACCGGTGGTGCTGCTGGGAACCTTCTCCATACTGTCCGCCTTCGGCTATTCGATTAACACCCTGACCATGTTCGCCATGGTGCTAGCCATCGGCCTATTGGTGGACGATGCCATCGTCGTGGTGGAAAACGTGGAACGCGTGATGGCGGAAGAAGGGTTATCGCCCAAGGAAGCCACCCGCAAATCCATGGGGCAGATTCAGGGCGCGCTGGTCGGTATCGCGCTGGTGCTGTCCGCAGTATTCGTACCGATGGCGTTTTCCGGCGGCTCGACCGGCGCCATCTACCGCCAGTTCTCCGTCACCATCGTGTCCTCCATGGTGTTGTCGGTGCTGGTGGCGTTGATCCTGACGCCGGCACTGTGTGCAACCATCCTGAAACCGATTGCCAACCATGGCGAGAAAAAAGGTTTCTTCGGCTGGTTCAATCGTCTTTTCGATAAGAGCACCAATCACTACACCAACAGTGTCGCCAACATCCTGCGCAGCACTGGCCGTTATGTGGTGGTGTACCTGATTGTCGTGGCTGGATTGGGTCTGATGTTTACCCGTCTGCCAAGCTCCTTCCTGCCGCAGGAAGACCAGGGCGTATTACTGACAATGGTGCAGTTGCCGGTGGGCGCAACCCAGGAAAGCACGCAGAAAGTGCTTGATCAGGTTAACGATTACTACCTGCAACACGAAAAAGACAACGTGAACTCGGTGTTTACCGTTAACGGCTTCGGTTTCGCCGGTCGCGGACAGAACATGGGTATCGCCTTCGCCAGCCTGAAAGACTGGGATGAACGAAGTGGTGCAGCCAACAAGGTCGACGCAATTATTGGTCGCGCTTTTGGCGCCTTCTCGCAAATCAAGGAAGCGATGGTCATCCCGTTCAACATACCGGCGATCGTCGAGCTGGGTACCGCCAGTGGTTTTGACTTTGAACTGATCGATCAGAACAACCTCGGCCACGATAAGCTGATGGCCGCCCGTAACCAGTTGCTGGGAATGATCGCCCAACATCCTGACACGCTGGTGCGTGTTCGTCCCAACGGGATGGAAGACATGCCGCAATACCGGCTTGATATCGATCAGGAAAAAGCGGAATCGCTCGGGGTATCGATTGCCACCATCAACGCCACGCTGTCCACCGCGTTGGGGGGAACCTACGTCAATGACTTTATCGACCGCGGTAGGGTGAAAAAGGTGTATGTTCAGGCGGAAGCCAAATTCCGTATGCTGCCCAATGATATCCAGAAATGGTATGTCCGCGGCACCTCCGGTCAGATGGTCCCCTTCTCAGCTTTCGCTTCCGAGCGTTGGGAATACGGTTCGCCGCGTCTGGAGCGTTACAACGGCCTGCCGGCAGTAGAATTGGTGGGTGAAGCCGCTCCCGGCAAGAGTACCGGTGAAGCCATGGCGCTGATGGAAGAACTGGCGTCACAATTACCACCGGGAATCGGATTCGACTGGACCGGTATGTCCTATCAGGAACGACTGGCCGGTAACCAGGCGCCGGCGCTGATCATTATCTCCGCCATCGTGGTGTTCCTGTGTCTGGCTGCGTTGTATGAAAGCTGGTCGATTCCATTCTCCGTTATGCTGGTTGTACCGCTGGGTGTATTTGGTGCGGTGATGGCCGCCGGCCTGCGCGGACTGGAAAACGATGTTTACTTTAAGGTCGGCCTGCTGACAACCATCGGTTTGTCCGCCAAGAACGCCATTCTGATCGTCGAGTTCGCCAAGGACCTGATGGAGAAAGAAGGGAAAGGTCTGGTGGAAGCGACCCTGGATGCTGTACGTATGCGTCTGCGCCCCATTCTGATGACATCGCTGGCGTTCATTCTGGGCGTAGTACCGCTGGTAATCAGTACCGGCGCAGGCTCCGGCGCACAGAACGCGGTCGGTACCGGCGTAATGGGCGGGATGATCACCGCTACCGTACTGGCTATCTACTTCGTGCCGGTGTTCTTTGTGGTGGTGCGCCGCCGCTTCGGCAAGAAAAAAGAAGCGGACGACTCCCATCACGAGCACTCCCAGACCAGTCACTAACACATTCTATTGCTTCTCAAAGGCCGCTTATGCGGCCTTTTCCTTTTCAGGTTCAGGCCAGCATTCCCCTATCCCCCAGCCCTGCGATTTCCCTGCAAATCGTAACGTTGATCATCACGCCAAAAAAGCGCAGAATATAGATATGTTATAACATAACAAATGAGGCTGTCATGAAAGCGGGTATCCATCCCAACTACCGCACTGTGCTGTTCCACGATACCAGTGAGAATGTATTTTATAAAATCGGCTCTACGATCAAAACCGATCGAACCTATGAGTACGAAGGCGAAGTCTATCCTTACGTCACTATCGACGTTTCTTCCGCCTCTCATCCTTATTACACCGGCAAGCAGAAAGAATACGCCAAAGAAGGTAGCGCAGCGCGTTTCCAACAGCGTTTCGGCCGTTTTCTGAAATCGTAATCTGGGGAATTATCCATGCAGGTATTAAGTTCTCTTCGCAGCGCCAAAACGCGTCACAAAGACTGTATCGTGGTCAAACGTCGCGGACGCGTCTATGTCATCTGTAAGAGCAACCCACGTTTCAACGCGGTACAGGGCAGGAAAAAGAAAAAACGCTAATTATTATTTGCTCAAAAACTATCGGAAGGTGTGCTCATCACCACACCTTCTGTCATTGCCCCTTCATCAATCCCCTTAAAAAACAAAAAGATAAAATAATTATCTTTTCATTCCATCAAAATCTTTACAAATAAAGACAAGCCAGAAAAATTAATTAACACTGTGATTCTTGCTAACAACGAAAAAAATTAAATATACTTGTTCCAGTGGCCGATAAATATATCACGGCTCACCGGAAGCAGCCCGCACCGATAGCAGTAATCGTCATAAAATTGGTTCGACCACACCGTAAACGTTGGCTTTTTTGCTATAATGAATTCAGAATGATTGTTGACAGTGACGTCGAGTCATTCTCTGGCATTCACCGTGTTACCCCTGTTCGTCTTAAGATTAAGGGAAATTGAGGCATACTGAGGGGCATTCTATCTTCTGCACTTCATCACACCACCTGTCTGGCCGAGTGGTGGCCCTAAGTGACACTGAATCGTAGCTTACGGAGGGATAGAAATGGATGAGTACACACCTCAACATTATGATATTGCCCAACTCAGATTCTTGTGTGAAAATCTGCACGACGAAAGTATCGCGACATTAGGTGACAGCAGTCATGGCTGGGTGAATGATCCGACCTCTGCGGTCAACCTTCAACTAAACGAACTTATCGAGCATATTGCGGCATTTGTTGTTACCTACAAAATAAAATACCCGCATGAAGCGGCGTTATGTGAACGGGTTGAGAAATATCTGGACGACACTTATATTCTTTTCAGCAATTACGGTATAAATGACTCCGAGTTGCAGAAATGGAAAAAATCCAAGTCACAATTATTCAGAATGTTCTCAGAAAAGAGCATCTGTACGGTAGTAAAAACTTAAGCAATAATTTGTCTCATACTTAATTTAAATCCAGGAAAATTAACAAGGTCACTATGAAAAAAATCGACTATTTAATGCGTTTGCGTAAATGCACAACCATCGACACGCTTGAGCGTGTTATAGAAAAAAACAAGTACGAGCTTTCCAACGATGAGCTTGAAATGTTCTATTCAGCTGCAGACCACCGCCTGGCAGAGCTGACGATGAATAAGCTTTACGACAAAGTACCAACTGCTGTGTGGAAATACGTTCGTTAAGCATTAAAAACAGCAGTTTAAATACATAAAGACACTGTGCCGATATTCTGTCGGCCTTTGTTTTTTTATGAACTGTAAAGAATAACACCCCCTTTGTAACAAGAAGTATCACGCATTACTTAAATTTCTCTTTATTAATTCATTCACTCTCCCCAGAATTAAATCGAACCTTTCTGATTAAAAACCTTTTCACCGAATTTATCGTATAAAAAACGTTGTACCTTTTATTGATAAAACATCAGGCGGGGATATTAGAAATAATGTTGAAGCCAGAGGGAGAGAGATAAAATGGTGGAGGCCCCGCCAGCTACATCCCGGCACACACGTCGCCTGCTGCGGCTGCTTCCTTCCGGACCTGACCGGGTCCACAGGTTAGTGTTGCGGGAGAACCAACGGGGCCTCCATTGACAGCTCCACAATTGTGGAGCGGAGGGCATTATCGGTGATGAACTGGGCAATTGCAAGTTACCGCCGCCTAACCGCTGTTTTCTTACCCATCGCCAGCTTTTATACTGCTGATACCGTTCATTCTCTACCGGTTTCAACATATTGGATCCCGCCATGATTACCGAAGCGGACAATTTTCGTCAGCGAGTCATCCACGTTATCGCCGCCATTCCTTACGGCTGCGTCGTTACCTATGGCGATGTCGCTCGTCTTGCCGGCTCGGCCCGAGCCGCACGGCAGGTAGGCGGTATACTGCGGGGGCTCCCCGCCGGCAGCCAGCTACCCTGGTATCGGGTGATTAATCGAAAAGGAGAGATTTCGCTTACCGGCCCGGATTTTCAGCGGCAAAAATCGGCCCTTCAATCTGAAGGGGTGATACTGGATTTGGAAGGGAAGATTGATCTGGAGAGATTTCGCTGGCGGTACGTGCAGGATGTCCTGTAAGCAGGCACCGCCAGCGTGATTAACAATATTAATAGGATTGTGATGACGAATCTGAAACACCCTCATCGGACGCTGCCGGTGCATTCGGCGTCAGAAACCCGCCGGACTTCGCCGGCACCGGTACAGTCGGAACCGGTATCAGTGTCAGATCGGCATTATTCACCCCATTGCTGACCACCGGCATCACATGCTCGGTAATCAATGTCACCCGGTGGTTAATGGCAACGGCGGCACTGAGCAGGATACGGGCGTCCGGCCGGATTTCCGCCGGGTTATAAGGCAGCACAAACCGGAATGGCGCCTGCTGCCCTTCCGTGCGGATAACCCGCTGAGAGATCACTTTTGAAGGTGCATCCGGAATCGACGCATCGGACACGGTCACCGTCAGCACCGAATCCGGCGGCAACGCGATTTTTTGGCGAATATTGACTGTGCCGGTCACAGCGGGCATGCCGCTAACAGGTTGAGAAAGAGTCTGAATCTGCCCCGTTGCCGGCGCAGTCGCTTCAGGAGCAACACCATGGTTATTCACACACCCGGAGAGCGCGATCGATACCGTAATACCACCAAAGATATGCCATAATCTCATAGGTAAGTCTCCTTAATTATTTTATCAGGATGACGGTCAGAAAAACCGCCACCTGTTAAGAAGTATGAACCAACCGGCATAACAATTATGGTGGAAAATTCCGATAGTTATCGTGTAATCACATTAACATCCCGGAACCTGCCAATATCTTCATGTCTGAATTCGATGGAAAGCGTTCTTTTAGCGCACGACGAGCCATTCGCGTAATCACGATTAACCCAAATGCAGAACTATTAACCCAAAGGCAGAGCTATGAGCCAGGCATTACAAAATCTTCTCGAGTTGTTAAATCTGGAAAAACTGGAAGAAGGCCTGTTCCGCGGCCAGAGTCAGGATCTGGGGTTACGCCAGGTATTCGGCGGTCAGGTGGTCGGTCAGGCGCTATCGGCCGCTAAACAGACCGTGCCGGCTGACCGCTTCATTCATTCGTTTCACAGCTACTTCCTGCTTCCCGGCGACAGTCAGAAACCGATTATCTACGATGTGGAGACATTGCGGGACGGCAACAGTTTTAGCGCCAGACGCGTCAGCGCTATTCAGAACGGCCGTTCGATTTTTTACATGACCGCTTCTTTCCAGACACGGGAAAGCGGCTTTGAGCACCAGAGCGACATGCCGCAGGTGACGCCGCCCGACGACTTGCCGTCAGAGCAGGACATCGCCCGTAGTATGGAACATCTGATTCCGCCGGTTATGCGCCAGGTTTTTACCAATGACAGGCCGATAGAGATTCGCCCGATAAAATTTCATAACCCGTTGAAAGGTGAAGCCGCTCCGCCAGTTAGACAGGTGTGGTGCCGGGCCAACGGCACCATGCCGGATGACGAGCGAACCCACCAATATCTGCTTGGTTATACCTCCGATTGCCATTTTCTGCTCACGGCGCTGCAACCGCATGGCGTGGGGTTTCTGGAACGAGGAATGCAAGTCGCAACCATTGACCACGCGATGTGGTTCCACCGGCCGTTCCGGCTGGATGACTGGTTGCTTTACTCTGTCGAGAGCCCCTCGGCTTCCGGCGCCCGCGGGTTTGTTCGCGGCCAGTTCTATACCCGTGAAGGGGTGCTGGTGGCATCCAGCGTGCAGGAAGGCGTCATCCGGCGTCACGGTCAATAGCCCAGCGTCAGACGTAAAAAAACCACCTTTTTCAAGGTGGTTTTTTGTTTGGTATATGACGGTAACCGTTATTATCCGCTACCGAACTGGAATTACTGGTTGTATGCGTTTTCGCCGTGGCTGTTGACGTCCAGACCTTCACGCTCTTGTTCTTCCGGTACACGCAGACCGACTGCAATGTCTGCAACCTTGAAGGAGATAAACGCGGCGACGCCGGACCACACGATAGCGACGATCACGCTAAACAGCTGTACCCATACCTGATGAGCCATGGTCACACCCTGCGCATAACCGGTACCACCCAGCGACGCGGCGGTGAACACACCGGTCAGCAGACATCCGACGATGCCGCATACGCCGTGCACCCCGAACACATCGCACGGATCGTCGACGCGCAGCCATTTTTTCAGTACGGTCACACCCCACAGGCCAGCAAAACCACCGGCAAAGCCGATAATCATCGCGCCGCCGATACCCACAGTGCCTGCGGCCGGCGTGATGGCAACCAGACCGGCGATACAGCCAGAACAGGCGCCCAGCAGAGACGGTTTACCGCGACTAATCCACTCGCCAACGACCCAGGCCAGAATCGCAGCGGCTGTTGCCACCACGGTGGTCAGGAACGCCAGACCCGCGATGTTGTTGGCGGCAGCGGCAGAACCGGCGTTGAAACCGAACCAGCCGATATACAGGATAGCGGTGCCCAGGAATACCATCGGCAGATTATGCGGCTTGAAAGCCTCTTTGCCGAAACCGACACGTTTGCCCAACAGCAACGCGCCAACCAGACCAGCCACAGCGGCGTTGATGTGTACAACGGTGCCGCCAGCGAAGTCCAGCGCGCCGTCTGCCGCCAGATAACCGCCGCCCCATACCATGTGGGTCATCGGCAGATAAGACAAGGTGAACCACAGTGCGGAGAAGATCAGTACGGCAGAGAAACGAATACGCTCACCCAGCGCACCAATCACCAGCCCCACGGTAATGCAGGCAAAGGACGCCTGATAAGCCACATGGATAAACTGGTAGAAAGTACCGCTGACAGAGTTGATATCAATGCCATTCAGCATGAAATTGGTCAGGCTGCCGAAGAACGGGCTGCCTGTACTGAATGCCACGCTGTAGCCATAAATCACCCACAGAATGCAGACCAGCGCAAAAGCCACCATAATCTGAGTCAGCATGGACAGCACGTTTTTGCTACGAATCAGGCCGCCGTAAAACAGCGCCAATCCAGGAATCGTCATGAACAGCACCAATGCGGTACAAATCATCATGAACGCATTGTCCGCTTTGTCCGCCACAGGCGCCGGCGTATCCGCCATGACCCATGCAGGAAGCATGGCAGCCGCCCCTAAACCTAATGACAAGGAAAGTTTCTTCATTTTCTCTTCATCCCTATTTAATAAGGCTAAATCAGGTAATTGTTATAGTGCGGCTTCGTCAGTTTCGCCGGTGCGGATACGGATGACACGCTGCAGTTCCGCGACAAAGATTTTGCCATCGCCAATCTTACCGGTGTAGGCGGCTTTACTGATGACATCGATAACTTCATCCAACTGGTCGTCGGCGATCGCGATGTCAATTTTCACTTTTGGCAAAAAGTTAACGCTGTACTCCGCGCCACGATACAGTTCCGCATGCCCTTTCTGACGCCCAAACCCTTTCACCTCAGTGACGGTGAGCCCCTGGATGCCTACAGAAGACAATGCTTCGCGTACGTCTTCCAGCTTGAACGGTTTAATTACCACAGTAACCAGTTTCATCCTCATCCCCCTAACCATGTAAGTTCAGGCCTGCGCCCGTCACTCTCAAATATGTCCACGAATCACTTAAAGCAAATCGTGTGCCATAAATGTTGAGCCGAAGCAAAAGCGATAAAACGCGACCCGTTAGGGACAGAACGGAAGATGACTGTATGAAGTATGGACAATGAACAGGAAAAACAGGAGCGCGCGACGCACAAAAATAGTGCATCGCGCTTGGTTTCAGTGCAGCGCACTGCACAACAAGGCGGGCTCTGCCAAATTATGGTGCGAAACGCTGCACTGCGTTGGCAGTCATGGTGCCTGAGATATCAGTTCGGAAGAATCGTGCGGTTGCGAAAAGGCCAACTCTCGGCTCGCCTGCTGCAACTGGTACATCTGGTAATAACGCCCTTCCTTCGTCAGCAACTGTTCGTGCGTTCCCTGCTCCACCGTTTTACCGTGGTGCAGCACCAGAATGTTGTCCGCCTCGACAATGGTTGACAGGCGATGTGCGATCACCACCAGCGTGGTATGAGAACGCACCAATCGCAATGCCCGCTGGATAGCCTGCTCGGTACCGGAATCGATATTGGCGGTCGCTTCATCCAGAATCAGAATTCTGGGAGCCGCCACCAGCACTCTGGCCAGCGCCAGCAACTGTTTTTGCCCAACCGACAGGTTGTTCCCTTGCTCGCCGATACGAGTATGAAGACCTTCCGGCATGTCTCGCACCAGCGGCGCCAGTTGCACCGCTTCCAGCACCTGCCAGACGTTGTCCTCACTGATGTCGCGCCCCAGCGTGACATTGGCGTACATAGAGTCAGCCAGCACTACCGGGTCCTGTTGCACCATTGCCACATGCTGACGCAGCACCTGATGCGACAACGTCGGCAACGGACGAGCATCCAGACGGATTTCCCCGCTATCCGGCACGTAATACCCCATTAACAGGCTTGCCAGCGTACTCTTACCACTGCCGGTATGCCCAACCAACGCGACAAATCCGCGATCCGGCACGTGCAGCTCGATGTCATGCAGCACCGGTTTGCCTTTATGGTAGGAAAACGTCATCTGATTGATATCGATACGCCCGCTCTCCAGCGCACGAACATCGTCACCATAACGCTGGCGGGCGCCGTCCATCAGCTCAAAAATACGCTCTCCCGCGACGACAGCCTGCTGCAACATTGACTGCTGGGTGGTGAGTTCAATCAGCGGCTCATTCAGACGCCCCAGATAGTTGATAAAGGCATACAGCACCCCCACCCCGACGGAACCGACCGAACTGAACCCAAACTGCAGTAACAGACCGCACATCACCAATGCCGAAAACAGGCTCAACAGCGGGCGCAACAGGAAACCGTCCAGCCGTAGCGTCTGCATGCGCGCATCATAATGCGACCAACTGGCGTCACTCAGCTTTTTGCCAAACCGTATCTGCTGGCGAAACTGCTGGATAACGCTCATGCCGCTGATGGACTCGTTGAAACCATCGTTGATGTCCGCCAGGTAACTGCGCATCCGCCGGACAATCGGCGTGCTGTAGCGTTGATAAATCACCATGACAATCGCGACCGCAGGAAAAATGGTCAGCGCCACCAGCGCCATGCGCCAGTCCAGACTGAACATGGCTATCAACATCGCCCCAATCAGTGCCGCGCTGCGCAACACGCTGCCCACTACCATCACATACAGATCGCGAACCACTTCCGTATCGTTGGTCACGCGTGAGATCAATTGCCCGACCGGTTGGGTATCGAACACCGCTAACGGTTGACGCAACGCCGCATCCATCACATCAATGCGCAGCTGTTGCACGACGCCAACCGCCACCCGGTTGAACATCAGCGCCTGAACATAATGCAATAGCGCCGCAATCCCCTGCAGCACGATATACCCTGCCGCCAACCCGGCCGCCATCATCAGCGGAAATTCGCCTTTGCTCACCAGATGGTCAATGAAATAGCTGACCAGTACCGGCCCCGCTACTTCCGCGCCCGCCGCCACCCACAGCAGCAAAACTCCGGCCCCTACCGTTTTTTTCCACGGCAGACCGTAAGCCAGCAACCGTTTCAGCGTCGGCCATAATGCCCGGGAATTACTCATGCGGTCGCTCCTCATGGGGTGAATCATCCAGCGCGGCTTCCAGTTGTTGATAACGATACATATCGCGATACCAGCCGGCCTGCTGCGACAGTTGCCCATGATCGCCGCATTGCGCGACATGCCCTTGCTGCAACACCAGAATTTCATCGGCATCCACCAGCGCCGACAAACGATGCGCGCTGATAATTAGCGTTCGCCTCTGCCCCCACTGACGCAAATTACTCAAAATCTGGTGCTCCGTGCGACCATCCACCGCAGACAACGCATCATCCAGCACCAGCACTTCAGCTTCCAACAGCAGCGCACGGGCAATGGCGATGCGCTGTTTCTGGCCGCCGGACAGCATCACCCCCCGTTCGCCGACTTCGGTCTGATACCCCTGCGGCAAGCGAAGAATATCGTCATGCACATTTGCCAGCCGCGCCGCTTCTTCAATCTGTTGTTGGGAAGCATCAGGGCGCCCCAGCGCAATATTGTTGGCTACCGAGTCCGAAAACAGGAACGGCGTCTGGCCGACTACTGCAAATCGGCTTCGCAGCTCATCCAGTCGAATCTGGTTTAATGGCTGTTGGTGATAGGTAATCTGCCCTTGTTCGACATCAAAATAACGCAGCAGCAATGCCAGCAGCGTACTCTTGCCGGAACCGGTCGGGCCGCAAAGCCCCAGGGTTTTCCCCGGCGCCAGCGTAAAACGGACATCATTGAGCACCGACGCCGAATGCCCCGGGTAATGGAAGGCGGTAATCTCCGCAACCAGCGTTCCCGGCTGGGCAGGCAGCGCCTGAGAGCCATCCACCACCACCGGAGCCTCAGACAAGAGCTGACGGATGCGGCTATAGGCGGCGCTGCCGCGCTCAACAATATTAAACATCCAGGCCAGCGCCAGCATCGGCCAAATCATCAGGCCAAGGTACATCACAAAACTGGTCAACGACCCCAACGTCATAGAACCATTAATCACCATCCAACTGCCGCCCCCTACCGCCAGCAGGTTGCAGAAGGCCACCGCGATATAAATCGTCGGGTCGAAACGCGCATCCACCCGCGCCACTCGCATGTTTTTCTGACCGGCGTCGGCGGCGACCCGGGCGAAACTGCCTGACTGGTGATCTTCCAGACCAAACGCTTTAATCATGCGGATACTGGTGAGGCTCTCCTGGGCATGGTCATTGAGCGAGGAGAATGCCGCCTGCGCGTCTTTGAAACGCTGATGCAACTGCGTACCATAACGTTTGATGATCACCGCCATCAGCGGCATCGGCGCCAGCGCTATTAGCGTCAGTTGCCAACTGAGTTGGGTACACATCACCACCAGTACCGCGCACCCCATCACCAGCGAATCCACCAGCGTCAACACCCCTTCCCCGGCGGCGAAGACCACCCGGTCCACGTCATTGGTCGCGCGAGCGATCAGGTCTCCGGTGCGATGGCGAAGGTAAAAAGCAGGATGCTGTCGGCTCAGTTGGCGATAGAAATCTTCACGCAGCTCAACGGCCAGTTGATAGGCTGCGCCAAATAGCCAGATGCGCCAGAAATAGCGCAACAGATAGGTCAATAACGCAA
>NZ_CM001984.1:982519-1196820 GCF_000406305.1 Dickeya sp. MK7 | reverse complement strand
CCAGAAGAATCCCGCCAATCCACCACAGTACCGTGGTCGTGGCCATTTGACGCTGCGTTACGCCGTCGACAATGATGCCAACCAGTCTGGGCGGCAGCAATTGCAGGATAGCAATCACAATCAATAGGATTACCGCCCCCAGATAGCGCTTCCATTCACGGCGGAAATACCATCCTAGTTGAACAAAAAGTCTCACGCGATTTCAGTCCATTAGCTACAGAATTATGATGCAGGGAACAGATTATTATACATAAAGTGTATGGCGAATAAATTTTATACCTGCAGGGGCAAAGCCGTTGTCTGTTTCATGCACTCCATAGCGAAACTGGATGTGACATCAACCAACCCCGGAATGCCATTAACCAGCCGTTTGTAAAAAGCGTCATAGCTTTTCATATCCGCCACCTGAACCTGCATCAGATAATCGTATTCTCCCGCCATACGGTAAAACGCCAGCACCTCCGGCATATCGGAGACAAAATGGGAAAACTCCTGGTACCAGGCGCTATTGTGCTGCTGGGTTTTCAACAACACAAATGCCGTCAGCCCCAGCCCCAGCTTTTCATTATCCAGCAAAGCGACGCGGGACTTGATGTACCCGTCATCTTCCAGTCGTTTTAGCCGTTTCCAGCAAGGAGTGGACGTCAGGTTCACCGCCTCGGCCAGCGCCTGCAACGACAGAGTACAATCCTGCTGTAGCAATGACAGCAGCATACGATCGGTTTTATCCAGCATATCGACATAAAAGAGAAAAGTTTTCTCTCATTAGCCCTTTTTAAAAACAAAAAGGCAATCTTTTTTTCTGCAAAAAACGATACGCTAAATCCTATCCTCGCCATTGTGCGTACGCGTTGCGTCGGATGGCGAAACAGACTTTGAAAACATAATTCTTATTCAGCAGGACAACATCACATGACCAGCACCTGGGTACGCGACGCCGTCAGCGCGATTGAGGCCGATTTTCAACGTTCGGCAGACACTCACCTGATTCGCCTGACCTTGCCGGACTACCCCGGCATCTACTTTTACCTCAAGGATGAGAGCACGCATCCGAGCGGCAGTCTGAAACACCGCCTTGCCCGCTCCCTGTTTCTGTACGGTCTGTGCAACGGCTGGATTAACGAGGGCACGCCGATTATTGAGGCCTCGTCCGGCAGTACCGCCGTGTCGGAAGCCTATTTCGCCCGCTTGCTGGGACTGCCGTTTATTGCCGTGATGCCTGCCTGTACAGCCAGACGAAAAATCGAACAAATCACGTTCTATGGCGGGAATTGCCATTTCGTTGAACAATCCGGCCAGATTTACGCCGCCTCCGAAGCGCTGGCCAAAGAGCTGCACGGCCACTACATGGATCAGTTCACGTACGCCGAACGCGCTACCGACTGGCGCGGCAATAACAACATCGCGGACAGCATCTACCGGCAAATGGAACGTGAACCGTTCCCGGTACCGGACTATTTGGTGATGAGCGCGGGCACGGGCGGTACTTCCGCCACGCTGGGGCGCTACATCCGTTACAAAGGTTTAGATACGCAACTGGTGGTGGTGGATCCGGAAAACTCGGTGTTCTACGACTGCTATCGCCAGCAAGATCGCACACTCACCGGGAAATGCAGCAGCCGTATCGAAGGCATCGGCCGCCCGCGCGCCGAGCCGTCGTTTATCCCCGGCGTGATCGACGACATGATGAAAGTGCCCGACGCCGCCAGTATCGCCACCCTTTACTGGCTGGAACGGATTCTGGGGCGCAAGGTCGGCCCGTCCACCGGTACCAACGTCTGGGGTATGCTGCAACTGGCCGGGCAGATGGTGGCGGAGGGGCGCCGCGGTGCGATCGTCACGTTGCTGTGCGACAGCGGCGAGCGCTATCTCGACACTTACTACAATCAGGATTGGGTACGCGCCCAGATTGGCGATATCACCCCTTATCTTCAGCAACTGACTGAAGGATATCGAATTCCGTGACGCTATCCCGGGAGGCCGCGTTCCCCTTACGCTGAACTGCGCCGGGATTTCAGGTACCATAGCAGCCAGAATATGGTTGACGGATAGCGGCCGCCTGGCGGCTCCCACGCATGAGGGTGAACGAGAATGACAAGCGCAGTTGTAGTTTTCAGTGGTGGACAGGATTCCACCACCTGCCTGATACAGGCCCTGCAGCAGTATGATGAAGTCCATTGCGTCACATTTGATTACGGGCAACGCCACCGCGCTGAAATCGACGTCGCCGCGGAGCTGGCGCAGACGTTGGGAGCCAGAGCGCACAAGGTGCTGAATGTCGGCTTGCTCAACGAACTGGCGGTCAGTAGCCTGACCCGTGACAATATCCCTGTCCCCGAATTTGATGCCAATGCCGACGGATTGCCCAGTACCTTTGTTCCCGGTCGAAACATTCTTTTTCTGACGCTGGCCTCGATTTACGCCTATCAGGTGGGCGCGGATACCGTTATCACCGGCGTCTGCGAAACCGACTTTTCCGGCTACCCCGACTGCCGTGACGAATTCGTCAAGGCGTTGAATCAGGCGGTAACGTTGGGTCTGGCAAGAGACATTCGCTTTGTTACACCGCTGATGTGGCTCAACAAGGCAGAAACCTGGGCGCTGGCGGACTATTATCAACAGCTTGATACCGTTAAAAACCATACGCTTACCTGCTACAACGGCATTAAAGGAACGGGGTGCGGGCAGTGCGCCGCATGCCACCTGCGGGCAAAAGGGCTGGCGGAATACCAGCATAACCCATCGGCCGTGATGGCTTCCCTGAAGCACAAAACCGGTCTGAAATGAAGGTACCGGTACCAGACAAGCCAACGCTCGTCTGGTACTGATCTTTCACATTCAGTTTTCGCTACTGTCGGGGAATTGCGTTTTTGCCAGTTTTCCCCGACGATGCTCCGACTTACAGGCGCAAGCGGGATTGGTTACGCTCGATCAGCGCACTGCCGATTCCCGGCACTTCCTGCAGCTGTTCAATCTGGGTAAACGGCCCATTTTGCTCACGATAAGACACAATCGCCTGCGCCTTTTTCAGTCCTACCCCATTGAGCGCCGCGGCCAGTTGTTCCGCCGTTGCGGTGTTAATACTCACTTCCTCTTCATCTGTCGCCGACGTGGTCGCCTTTTCAAGCTTCTGCTCCGGCGAAGCGGATTTCACCGCAGCGACGCCGGTTTTATCCGGCGCCGTCACGGCTGGCGCGGCATGAAGCCACGTTGATACCCCGGCAAAACTCATCCCCACAATCAGACATAACGCTTTAATTCCTGAATTTTTCATGCTGCTTCCTCCTTGTGTTTGACAGCCCGGTCACAATGCCCGAGCCTTCAAAACACGGCAAACAGCAAACTAAAAATGTGGAAAAGGCCGCGAAAGCGGCCTTTGGATGTTGCAGTGATTTGCAAAATTCTGCGAGGTTTATTGCACTTCTTGTGCAGCGCTACCGTACTTGATCTTCGCCTGACTGCGCAGGCTCGTCAGCAGGGTGTCAAACAGCGCGCCGACAGAACTCTGTTCCACCTGGGCGCCGAACTGTTTCTTCTGATCATCCGACAAGACATGCGGTTTCACTGCGTCCAGCGCGATCAGCACGACATTGCCGGCCTGATCCTGAGCCACCGCGTAAGAAGGCTTGTCTTTCTTCGGCTGCTGCATCGCAAACACCGTTTCGGCCAGCGCATCGGTCTGTCCGGTAGAGGACATCTCTTTCGCTGCGCTAAAGCTCAGGCCAGCAGCCGTCATGCTGTCGGTTTTCCCCTGATAAAGATCAGCCATAATCTTTTCAGCTTCAACCTTGGCCTGTTGTTCGGCTTTCTGGCGTTTCAGCGTCTGAACCACCTGATCGCGCACCTGATCCAGCGACTGGGTCGCCTCCGGTTTATGTTCGGTCACGCGCAATACAAACGCACGGTCGCCTTCAACGCTGATCACATCCGAGTTATTACCCGGCGTGCCATTCTCGCCGACTAGCGAACCACCGAAAATAGCCTGGGTGACCGGCTGGAAGTTCAGTGCAGCCGGCACATTGTCACGCGTAAACCAGTCGGTCTGAACCGCTTTGATATTGGCGACTTTCTCAGCGGAGACCAACGATTCATTATCATTGCTGGCGGCTTCGCTGATTTTCTGCTGCAGAGAATAGAACGCATCCAGCGCTTTCTCGCGTTTTACCTTCTCCGCCAAATCGGCGCGAACCTCGTCCAGCGCCTTGACGCGCTGCGCCTGAATATCATCCAGACGAATAATCAGGTAGCCGACCGAGGATTTGATGACGTCAGACAGCTGGCCTTTCTCTTTCAGACCGGCCTGTTTGATTTCATCTACCGTAGAGCCGTTATCCATCCAACCCAGGTCACCGCCGTTGCGACGGGAAACGATGTCGGTAGATTTCTCTTTAGCCAACGCGGCAAAATCAGCGCCTTTCTTCAGTTGCTCCAGCGCGGCTCTGGCGTCTGCTTCGGTTTTCAACTGAATGACGCTGTATTTTTTACGTTCCGGCTGGGTGAACTCACTCTTATGCTGCTCGTAGTAGGCCGCGATATCGGTGTTATCCACCTTGGTTTTATCCATGATGGAAGCGGCATCCAGCATGATATAGCTGACTTTGAACTGTTCAGGCGCCAGATAGCGACCCTTGTTCTGATCGTAGAAGTTTTTCACTTCCTCATCAGAAACGGTCTGGTTCTTGGCGCGAGCGCTCAGATCGATAGTTGCCGTGCGAATGGTGCGATCCTGCGCCGCCATCGCCACCAGGTTATCGAGCTCCTGCTGCAATACGAAGTCAGTATTGCCCAGCCCGCGAATCAATTGCTGGGTTAACAGCTGCTTGCGCAGAAACTGCGCGTAGGCATCCGGCGTCAGCCCCAGCTGACTCACCTGCGCCAGGTATTTATCATTATCGAAACGGTTGTTGGTCTGGAACTCAGGCACGGAGAAAATCGCCTGTTTGACCTGTTCGTCGCTGATATTCAGTCCCAGATTATGGGAATATTGAACAACCAGCGTTTCGTCGATCAGCTGTGACAGTACCTGCCTGCGCAACTGCTGCATATACCCTTCGTTGGCAGCCAGCGCGGAGAAATTCTCTCCCAGCATCTCTTGCTGACGACTGCGTTCGTTCTGTACGCCCTGCTCTAGCTGAGCCCGGGTAATTTCCTGCCCATTCACCTTGGCCGCGTAATCGCCTGAACCTCGTATCAGGTAATCCCCCACGCCGGTCAACACGAATGAACCAATAATCAAGGCAAGAATAATTTTCAGCACGACGTTGTTAGCGGCCGCGCGTAAATTGTCCATCATAATGTGACAACACTCCGCTGTAGAATGGATAACACTTCCCCTGCGCAGGCCGTAGCCATGCCTCCCTGCTATTGCTATAGCCGCATTCGGCTAGGGCGCACTCAAGTATTTGCCTGATAACAGTAATCTTAATGACCTGTAAAAAAAGGCACATCATACCATGATGCGCCTTATATCTTACCCTACCCAGTACGCCGAGTCAGGTAGTTGTTTGGACTGGAAAACCGTCCCACCTCAGATTTTGCTACTTAATCATCAATTCACTGAGTCTTTCAGTGCTTTTCCAGCACGGAAACCCGGCACTTTAGCGGCCGGAATGCTGATTTCTTTCCCGGTTTGCGGGTTACGGCCGGTGCGTGCTGCGCGCTCACGCACGGAGAACGTACCAAAACCGACTAAAGCAACGTCATCCCCTGCTTTCAGAGATTCAGTAACAGACCCAATAATTGCATCCAACACACGCCCTGCTGCCGCTTTGGAAATATCAGCATCTGCGGCAATTTTGTCGATCAATTGTGACTTGTTCACACTCTCATCCCCTCTGAAATACTGTCATTACGCCAGAGCGCCCAGCGCAACACGTAGCTTTATCAATTCAGTCAAGCCGCAGACTACCAGCCAGCAGGCTCAACAGTGCTCTAACTTAGCGGCACGAAAAAAGGCTGGCAAGCACCATTTTACTTACCAGCCTTTATTTTCTCAGTGGTTTTTGCGATAGGTCACTATTTTTTGGCTACCGACTTCACCACATCCATGCCATAAGGCGAGTTCTGCAAAGCAATAGTGAGCACTTCCTCAATGCGTTTGACCGGGTGAATCTCCAGGTCGGCAATCACATTCTGCGGAATCTCTTCCAGATCGCGCTTGTTCTCTTCCGGAATCAGCACGGTCTTGATCCCGCCACGATGCGCGGCCAGCAGTTTCTCTTTCAACCCGCCAATCGGCAGTACCAGCCCGCGTAGGGTGATTTCACCGGTCATCGCCACATCGGCGCGCACCGGGTTGCCGGTCAGGCAGGACACCAGTGCGGTACACATGGCGATACCGGCGCTCGGACCGTCTTTCGGCGTAGCGCCTTCCGGCACATGCACATGGATATCGCGCTTTTCATAAAAGTCGGAGTTGATCCCCAGCTTTTCCGCTCTGGCGCGCACTACGGTCAGCGCAGCCTGAATCGACTCCTGCATGACCTCGCCCAGCGAACCGGTATAGGTCAGCTTGCCTTTGCCCGGCACACTGGCGGTTTCGATGGTCAGCAAGTCGCCGCCCACTTCCGTCCAGGCAAGGCCCGTTACCTGACCCACGCGGTTCTCTTCGTCCGCACGGCCGTAATCGTAACGTTGAACGCCGAGATATTCCTTCAGGTTATCGCCGGTGATCTGGATATGCTTGAGTGCTTTGTCCATCATCAGCGATTTCACCGCCTTACGGCACAGTTTAGAGATTTCGCGCTCCAGACTACGCACCCCGGCTTCGCGGGTGTAGTAGCGAATAATGCCGATAATGGCGCTATCTTCGACCGTCAGTTCGCCTTTTTTCAGAGCGTTGCGCTCAATCTGTTTCGGCAGCAAATGCTGGCGGGCGATATTGAGTTTTTCGTCCTCGGTATAACCGGACAGACGAATCACTTCCATACGATCCAGCAACGGCGCTGGAATATTCATGGAGTTGGACGTCGCCACAAACATCACGTCGGACAGGTCGTAATCTACTTCCAGATAGTGATCGTTAAACGCTACGTTCTGTTCCGGATCCAGCACTTCCAGCAAAGCGGAAGCCGGGTCGCCGCGCATATCGGAGGACATCTTATCGATCTCATCCAACAGGAACAGCGGGTTTTTCACCCCCACTTTGGCCATCTTCTGAATCAGCTTGCCCGGCATGGAACCGATATAGGTACGGCGGTGACCACGGATTTCCGCTTCATCACGCACGCCGCCCAGCGCCATACGTACATATTTACGACCGGTGGCTTTGGCGATCGACTGACCCAGAGAGGTTTTACCCACCCCCGGCGGCCCGACCAGACACAGGATCGGCCCTCTGATCTTGCTGACACGGCTCTGCACCGCCAGATATTCGAGGATGCGTTCCTTGACGCGTTCCAGACCATAGTGGTCGCTGTCCAGCATCTCCTGGGCTTTAAGCAGATCTTTCTTCACCTTGCTGCGCGCCTGCCACGGTACCTGCACCATCCAGTCGATGTAGCTGCGCACCACGGTCGCCTCAGCCGACATCGGCGACATCATACGCAGCTTCTGCAACTCGGCTTCAGCTTTTTCACGCGCCTCTTTCGGCATGCTGGCGGATTCGATCTTGCGTTTCAGCGCTTCCTGTTCGTCAGGCGCGTCATCCATTTCTCCCAGCTCTTTCTGAATAGCCTTCATCTGCTCATTCAGGTAATACTCGCGCTGGCTTTTTTCCATCTGTTTTTTAACGCGGCTGCGGATCCGTTTCTCCACCTGCAACAGGTCAATCTCGGACTCCATCATCGCCATCAGGTATTCCAGACGTTCGGTCACGTCGGACATTTCCAGCACAGACTGTTTGTCCGCCAGCTTCAGCGGCATGTGCGCGGCGATGGTATCGGCAAGACGCGCCGCATCATCAATACTATTAAGAGACGTTAATACTTCAGGGGGAATTTTCTTATTCAGTTTGATGTAGCCTTCAAACTGATTGATGGCCGTGCGCATGAGCACTTCCTGCTCACGCTCTTCAATTGCCGGCGACTCCAGGTATTCCGCCTGGGCCGCAAAATGTTCTCCGCTGTCAGAGAGTGTCGTGATGCGCGCTCGCTGCAAGCCTTCCACCAGCACCTTTACGGTACCATCAGGCAGTTTCAGCATTTGAAGAATAGAGGCGACCGTCCCTACCGAGAAAAGATCGTTAACACCAGGCTCATCCGTTGAGGCTTCTTTCTGTGCCACCAGCATGATCTTTTTGTCGTGATCCATAGCCGCTTCAAGGCACCGAATTGATTTCTCCCGACCAACAAACAACGGAATGACCATGTGCGGATAAACCACCACATCGCGCAACGGCAATACGGGGATTTCTATGCGTTCGGAACGCTCAGGGTTCATAGAGCTCTCTCTTAGTTTCGTTTCCGCCAGGTTAAGGGAATCCGTGAACGCGGGCATCACGGGTTTCACCTATAGGTAATCGAGTATATGGGGATAAATATCTCACATTCAACGACTGAACGTGTGTAAAAAAAATGGGGGGCTAAAACCCCCCATTTTATCGTTTACCGTTGTTTTTTAGGCTAATTATTCGCCAGATGCCTGCTGTGCTTCAGGCTTGCCGTAAATCAGCAGCGGCTCGGTTTGCCCCGAAATGACAGAATCGTCGATCACCACTTTATCCACGTTTTCCAGCGAAGGCAGGTCATACATGGTTTCCAGCAGCGCAGCTTCCACGATGGAGCGCAAACCACGAGCGCCGGTCTTACGCGCCATGGCTTTTTTCGCAATGGCGGTCAACGCTTCGTCACGGAACTCCAGCTCCGCGCCTTCCAGTTTGAAAAGCGCCTGATACTGTTTGGTCAGCGCATTCTTCGGCTCGCGCAGGATCTGGATCAACGCTTCCTCATCCAGTTCTTTCAGCGTCGCTACCACCGGCAAACGCCCGATAAACTCGGGGATAAGACCAAACTTGATCAAATCGCCCGGCTCTACCTGGCTCAGCAGTTCACCTTCTGTCGCCTTCTGGGACAGGCCCTTCACCGTGGCGTTGAAACCAATGCCGCGACCGGTATCGGTACGCTGTTCAATAACCTTGTCCAATCCGGCAAATGCACCGCCACAGATAAACAGGATTTTGGAGGTATCCACCTGCAAAAACTCCTGCTGCGGGTGCTTACGCCCGCCCTGCGGCGGAACGGCGGCGATAGTGCCTTCAATCAGCTTCAGCAACGCCTGCTGCACCCCTTCTCCGGACACGTCGCGAGTGATGGACGGGTTGTCGGATTTACGGGAAATCTTGTCGATCTCATCGATGTAGACAATACCGCGCTGCGCTTTCTGCACATCGTAGTCACACTTCTGCAGCAGCTTCTGGATAATGTTTTCAACGTCCTCGCCCACATAACCGGCTTCGGTCAATGTGGTGGCGTCAGCCATAGTGAAAGGCACATCCAGGAAACGAGCCAGCGTTTCCGCCAGCAATGTTTTCCCGCTACCGGTCGGACCGATCAGCAGGATGTTGCTTTTGCCCAGTTCGACGCCATTATTGCTGTCGCCATTACGCAGACGTTTGTAGTGGTTGTAGACAGCAACCGCCAGCACCTTTTTCGCCTGTTCCTGACCGATAACATAATCGTCCAGATGACGGCGGATTTCGTGTGGCGTCGGTAACGCACTGCGCTCACGGTGTGGCGCTACTTCTTTAATTTCTTCGCGAATAATGTCGTTACACAAGTCAACACATTCATCGCAGATATACACTGACGGCCCGGCGATCAGCTTACGAACCTCGTGTTGGCTTTTGCCGCAGAAAGAACAGTACAGCAGTTTTCCTGAACCGTCTTTGCGCTTATCTGTCATGAGTCAAACCTCTTCTCTAGTCTCTTGCCCGCAGGCCAACCACATAGCAATCGCGCCACAGCAAACGCCAGCCTACTACCATAATGGCCGGCACCCCGCGTCATCTGGCTATTTCGCATCCCTGACGTTATTCACGATGGGTAAGTACAGAATCTACCAACCCATAGTCTACTGCCTCGGCGGCAGAGAGGAAACGGTCACGCTCCGTGTCCCTTTCTATTGCTTCAAGAGGCTGACCGGTATGTTTGGCCATCAACTCGTTCATCCGAGCCTTCACCTTAAGGATCTCTTTAGCGTGAATCTCGATATCCGTCGCCTGTCCCTGGAATCCGCCCAGCGGCTGGTGGATCATCACCCGGGAATTCGGCAGGCAGAAGCGCTTGCCCTTGGTACCCGCCGTCAGCAGGAAAGCGCCCATCGACGCCGCTTGCCCCATACAGATGGTGCTGACATCCGGCTTAATAAATTGCATGGTGTCGTAAATCGACATGCCGGCGGTAATCACGCCCCCTGGAGAGTTAATGTACAGATAGATATCTTTTTCAGGGTTTTCGGCTTCCAGAAACAGCATCTGCGCCACAATCAGGTTAGCCATGTGATCCTCGACCTGACCGGTCAAAAAGATCACGCGTTCCTTCAGGAGTCGGGAATAGATATCGTAAGAACGCTCCCCACGCGAAGTCTGCTCAACCACCATCGGCACCAAGGCCATGTGAGGGGCCAGTTTTTCTTGTTCGCCACTGTATGACATTAACGTCTCCTAGATAAAATGCATTTGGCGCATACCGCCTGATTCTACTTGAGATGGAAAGTGATGACCATGCTCAGACACGCAGTTAGCCATCTCTCCGTCGCCGGAATCGGGCGAGTTTCCCTGACGATGCAATCTACGCGGTATTAACCAGTTGGGGACCGATGCATCCTTTTTCAAGCTTACACCAGCGATTCATTTTGGTTAAAGCGATATCCTGCGCTGAAAGCGGGTTTGATTGCGCCTTGATTAATCAGCCATAAATAGATTAATCGCTATTAATCATAGTGCAGATTTGGCAGGAGCTGGCGGCAGGCCGTTCAGTTTGTCGCATCAGGGAAGAAAAAGCCCGCAGCATAAACCGCGGGCTTTTGAAGAAACGATTTCAGGTGAAAAAGCGTGATTAGGCAGCGGTTGTCTGATTCATCAGCTCGTTGAAGCTGACCGCTTTTTCTACCACTTTCGCCTTGGACAACAGCGTTTCGATAGCCTGTTCTTCCAGGGCAACGTTACGCATATTGTTCATCATTTCTTTGTTTTTCTTGTAGTAGTCAACCACTTCACGCGGATCTTCGTACGCAGAGGCGATTTCGTCGATCAGCACGTTGACGCGGTCTTCATCGGCTTTCAGCTCGTTGGAAGCGATCACTTCGCCCAGCAGCAGGCCAACAACAACGCGGCGTTTAGCCTGCTCTTCGAACAGTTCGCGCGGCAGTTCCAGAGCCTGTTTCTCATTGCCGCCGAAACGCTGAGCAGCCTGACGACGCAGCACATCGACTTCGCCGTCGATCAGTGCGGCCGGCACATCAATGTCGTTCGCCTTGACCAGACCGTCGATAACCTGAGTTTTCACGCGGTTGCGGATCGCGCCTTTCAGCTCGCGTTCCATGTTCTTGCGGACTTCGGCGCGCAGGCCATCCAGAGAACCGTCTTCAACGCCAAAGCGTTTGATGAAATCGGCAGTCAGTTCCGGCAGTTCACGCTCTTCCACTTTCTTCAGCACGATGGCGAATTTAGCGTCCTGACCTTTCAGGTTTTCAGCGTGGTAGTCTTCCGGGAATTTCACCTCGATGGTGAACTCATCGCCCGCTTTGTGACCAACGATACCGTCTTCAAAGCCCGGGATCATACGGCCCTGGCCCATAGCCAGAACGAAATCGGAGGCTTTGCCGCCTTCGAATTCTTCACCGCCGACAGAACCGGTGAAATCGATGGTTACGCGATCTTCAGCAGTCGCGGCGCGATCGGTTTCTTTCCAGGTTGCCTGCTGTTTGCGCAGGGTATCCAGCATGCCGTCGACGTCGGATTCGGAAACGTCCACCAGCGGTTTTTCAACCTCGATGGTGTCCAGATCTTTCAGCTCGACTTCCGGATAAACTTCGAACTCTACGGAGTAGGTAAAATCACCACCGATCTGGTACTCGCCCGGAACATAGTTCGGCGCGCCAGCCGGATTGATTTTTTCTTTGATGATGGCATCAACGAAGTGACGCTGCATCAGATCGCCCAGCACGTCCTGACGGACGGATGCGCCGTAGCGCTGCTCAACAATTTTCGCCGGCACTTTGCCTTTGCGGAAACCATCGATACGAACTTTTTTAGCCACATTGACCAGTTCGCTCTTAACGGCATTCTCAATGCTGTCAGCAGCAACGGTAATCGTTACGCGGCGCCCAAGGCCTTGAGTGGTTTCAACTGAAACTTGCATCTTGTTACCTCAAAAAATCACAGTGCTCGGTCAACCTCAGAGGCCGTTTTCATAAAGCGCCCTGGGGCGACCTTGCTGATCACAGTCTCACAGAACCAGGACGGCCACTTTACCGGACCAGTTCCCTATAGTCAGAAGCGTCCCGAATACATTCCGGAAAATAAGACGCGGCATTATAGCGGCATCGATAGACCGAGTCGAGGAGAGTAACCAGACTATTGGCGGAGGGCTTTCACACTTTTTATCTGCAAACCGCCTGTAAATGGATCAACCGGCGTTGCCGGCGGTTCGTCGCCGGGCAGTTCAGGTCACTCAACGCTGCAATCCCGCGCCGCCACAGGGCGGAGACGAAGGCACCGCCATCTGCAGGTCCAGCCACTCTTTCGGCGTGTAGGTATGCAGCGCCAGCGCATGCACCGCTCCCGCCAGTTCATCAGCCAATACGCGGTAGATCGCGCGATGGCGGCCAATCACACGCTCGCCGGTAAAGCATTCGCTGACCAGCACCACCTTGAAATGACTTTCAGAGCCGGCAGGCACGTTATGACGATAACTTTCGTCAATAACTTCAATGTGTTGTGGTTCAAACTCCGAACGCAACTTGGCTTCTATCGTTTCACGAATCATAGGGTTACCTTTTTCAGGCGTCAGTGAAAATTGCGTCGATAACACGGCCTTTTATCACTGACTGCTCGCTTATCCACTTCAAATTTAGTCATTTTTTGATTATTAATGGGAATATATTGACCATCTGGATACGCGGCGACAGTCGGATTCATCAACCCGACATGCCATTCTCCGCTTCCAGACGTCATTCACGCATAGCACGCTGGAAAAAAGGAATGCAGCTCAGCAGGATACTGACCACTTTCTGCTCTTTCTCTTGTCCAAGACGATGATATGATACCGGACTATGTTTATCAGCCAACCACCGTTTCATGACGAGAAGACACGCATGTTAAAAAATTCATTTTCCCGTTGTTCGCCGCACTCGTGCTGGCAGGATGCGCCAGCAAGAGCAACACGCTGGATGTCACCCCGAAAATCGCCCTGCCGTCGCAGGATCCTACCCTGATGGGTGTCACCATCAGCATTAACGGCGCCGACCAGCGTGCCGATCAGTCGCTGGCGCGGGTCAACCGTGACGGCCAGTTGGTGACCCTGACGCCGTCGCGCGATTTGCGTTTCCTGCTGCAGGAAGTGCTGGAAAAACAGATGTCGACCCGCGGTTATATGATCGGCACCGGCGGCCCGGTGGCGCTGCAGGTGGTGGTTAATACCCTGTATGCTGATGTCGCCGAAGGCAATCTGCGTTACAACATCACCACCCGCGCGGATATCTCCATTATTGCGCAGGCCGCCAACGGCAATAAGCAGATTAAGAACTACCGCGCCAGCTATAATGTACAGGGCGCGCTTACCGCCACTAACAGCAAGATTACCGAGTCGGTCAATCAGGTGTTGAGTGATGTCATTAGCGATATGGCTCAGGACACCAGCATCAGTACCTTCATCAAAACCAACTCCCGGTAACAGTTTATTCCGCCTCACCTCCCTTGCCCTGTCAGGGCAAGGGAAAAGGACCTCGCATGCTCAGCCGTCTTTTTTCGCTTTTCCGTGAACGCAACAGTGTCATTCTTCTGATTTTGGGTTTTGCCTCGGGTTTACCGCTGGCACTGACTTCCGGCACGTTGCAGGCGTGGATGACGGTAGAAAATGTGGATCTGAAAACCATCGGCTTCTTCTCGCTGGTGGGGCAAGCCTATGTCTTCAAGTTCCTGTGGTCGCCGCTGATGGACCGCTATACGCCGCCGTTTATGGGGCGCCGCCGCGGCTGGCTGCTGGTGACGCAGCTGTCGCTGGTAGCGGCGATCGTCTTTATCGGTACGCTGAATCCCTCGCATCATTTATGGTGGCTGGCGATGCTGGCCGTCATCATCGCGTTCTGTTCCGCATCGCAGGACATCGTGTTTGATGCGTACAAAACCGATTTGTTGCCGCCGGAGGAACGCGGCAGCGGCGCGGCCATTTCCGTTCTAGGCTATCGGCTGGCTATGCTGGTTTCCGGCGGCCTGGCGTTGTGGATTGCCGATCGCTTTCTCGGCTGGCACGCCACCTACTGGCTGATGGCGGGTCTTTTGTTGCTGTGCACGCTGGCGACCTGGCTGTCGCCGGAGCCCGCCGTCAGCGAACCCGCTCCGCGCTCTCTTGAACAAGCGGTCTTCGCACCGCTGAAAGATTTTTTCAGCCGCAATAACGCCTGGCTGATTCTGATGCTGATTGTGCTGTATAAGCTGGGGGATGCGTTTGCCGTCAGCCTCAGCACTACCTTTCTGATCCGGGGGGTCGGTTTCAATCCAGGCGAAGTGGGGTTGGTCAACAAGACGCTGGGCCTGTTCGCCACGATTATCGGCGCGCTGTACGGCGGAGTGCTGATGCAACGCTGGACGCTGTTCCGGTCATTGATGTTGTTCGGCCTGCTGCAGGCCGTGTCGAATGCCGGTTACTGGCTGTTGGCTGTCACGGACAAGCAGTTATTCACCATGGCATCGGCGGTGTTTCTGGAAAACCTGTGCGGCGGCATGGGAACCGCGGCCTTTGTGGCGTTATTGATGATGCTTTGTAACAAATCGTTTTCCGCAACCCAGTTCGCTCTGCTGTCCGCTCTGTCGGCAGTCGGGCGGGTTTACGTCGGCCCGATTGCCGGCTGGTTTGTCGAACTGTACGGCTGGGCATGGTTTTACCTGTTTTCGATCATCATCGCCATTCCGGGGCTGTTCCTGTTGAAAATTTGCCGCCCATCGCTGGAACAGGCGCAATCGGGAGGCGCTTTCGCTCGTCGTAGCGCCTATCCACACCTTTATACGCTGGCTTCCCGCCTGTTTTTTATCGGCTGCGTACTGTTTGCCGGCGGTCTGCTTGTCTGGGGAATGATGGGTCTGGGCTGGTTAGGAAACACCGGCGCGGAAAACATGCTGATGACCGCCGGCGCTATACTGGCGGTACTGGCGATGCTACTTGGCGGCATGCTGGATTATCTGTCGTCACACCGCCTGTAAATCGGGCGGTTGTAAATCAATAAATGCAGGCTATCGCTAAAAAGCGCGCCGTCATTATCTATTATCACTTTATTAAATTATTTTTCTTCTCAGGCATCAGCGAGTAGAAACATTTATTTCATTATTCTTAATAATTCCGCCTGAGCACGTTATTTAACGCAACCTTATAGAAACGAAATATTAACACTAGAGCGAAATAGTATTCAGAAATAGTTGTAATTCCTGAAAAGCGATACATACTTTTTCTGTAGTCGGTTTACCCACTGTTTTTAAAAGTAATTTTGAGAAATGTATCTCAGATGTGACAGGTCAGGCAAAAACTGTAAACAGCAGGCTGACATCTCTTTAATCATGTTTACAGTGCGGTAACCTTCCCGTAAAATGCCCGCTCGCGTGAAATGACAATAGAGCCCTTGTAATTGAGGTCGCTAGATGAGACTCAGGAAATACAATAAAATTTTTGGGATGTTGTCTTTAATCGCAACCACACTGCTTCTCAGTGGTTGTGATATGGCATTGATGAACCCCAAAGGACAAGTCGGGTTAGAGCAACGTTCGTTGATACTGACAGCACTCGGTTTGATGCTGATCGTTGTTATCCCGGTGATCATTATGACGATTGCCTTCGCCTGGAAGTTCAGAGCTTCCAACGAAAAAGCGAAGTACACGCCAAACTGGTCGCACTCCAACAAAATCGAAGCCGTTGTCTGGACGGTTCCCATCATCATTATCATCATCCTTGGGACGATCACCTGGAAAACCACCCATTCGCTTGATCCCTACAAGCCTCTGGATTCCAATGTCAAACCCATCAATGTTGAAGTGGTGTCGCTGGACTGGAAATGGCTGTTCATCTACCCGGACCTTGGCATCGCCACGGTCAATGAACTGGCATTCCCGACCAATGTTCCGGTCAATTTCAAGATTACGTCCGATACGGTGATGAACTCCTTCTTTATTCCGCGTCTTGGTGGTCAGATCTATGCCATGGCCGGGATGCAGACCAAGCTGCACCTGATCGCCAACGAGCCGGGCAAGTACGACGGCATTTCCGGCGGTTACAGCGGCAAAGGGTTCTCCGGCATGAAATTCACCGCCATCGCGACCCCGGATCAGCAAGCGTTTGACCAATGGGTTGAGAATGTACGCAAGTCATCCAAGACGCTGAGCACGATGAATGACTTTAACAAACTGGCGCAACCGACCGAGTACCACCCGGTGGAGTACTACTCTCAGGTCCAACCTGAGCTGTTCAGCCAGATCATTACCAAATTCATTGGCAACAACATGAACATGCAGCACGGTGCCGAAGGCGAGCCTAAGAAAGAAGAAGGCATGCAGAATCACCAGGGCATGAACATGAGCGAGCACTCCTCTCATTAAAAGGAGTCGAGGGATAAACGATGTTCGGAAAATTAACTCTTGATGCGATCCCCTACCATGAGCCGATTATCATGGTCACGGTGGCGGCAATCATTTTAGGCGGATTGGCGCTGCTGGCTGCCGTTACCTATTTTGGTAAATGGAAATGGCTGTGGTCCGAGTGGTTCACCTCCGTAGACCACAAGAAAATCGGTATCATGTACATCATCGTCGGTCTGGTGATGATGCTGCGTGGTTTTGCCGATGCCGTCATGATGCGTGGTCAGCAGGTGCTGGCCTCCGCCGGTGAAGCGGGTTTCCTCAACCCTCACCACTATGACCAGATCTTCACCGCCCATGGCGTGATCATGATCTTCTTCGTGGCGACGCCGTTCGTGGTCGGCCTGATGAACCTGGCGGTTCCGCTGCAGATCGGCGCACGCGACGTAGCCTTCCCCTTCCTGAACTCACTCAGCTTCTGGCTGTTTGTAGTCGGCGTGATTCTTATCAACCTGTCTCTGGGGATAGGCGAGTTCGCCCAGACCGGTTGGGTAGCCTATCCGCCGTTGTCAGGTAAGGAATACAGTCCCGGCGTCGGGGTAGACTACTGGATCTGGAGTCTCCAGATTTCCGGTGTGGGTACCACGCTGACTGGCGTTAACTTCTTCGCCACCATCATGAAAATGCGTGCGCCTGGCATGACGCTGATGAAAATGCCGGTGTTCACCTGGACGGCGTTGTGCACCAACGTACTGATTATTGCCGCTTTCCCGATTCTGACGGTAACCATCGCTCTGCTGACGCTGGACCGTTACCTCGGCACCCATTTCTTCACCAATGATATGGGCGGCAACATGATGATGTACATCAACCTGATTTGGGCCTGGGGCCATCCGGAAGTGTACATCCTGGTGCTGCCGGTCTTCGGTATTTACTCCGAAGTGGTGGCAACCTTCTGTAAAAAGCGTCTGTTCGGTTATACCTCGCTGGTATGGGCGACTATCGCGATTACCGTTCTGTCGTTTATCGTCTGGCTGCACCACTTCTTCACTATGGGGTCGGGCGCCAACGTCAACGCCTTCTTCGGTATCGCGACGATGATTATTTCTATCCCGACCGGGGTTAAAATATTCAACTGGCTGTTCACCATGTACCAGGGGCGTATTCAGCCGCACTCCGCCATGCTGTGGACCACCGGCTTCATCATCACCTTCTCCATCGGTGGTATGACCGGGGTACTGCTGGCCGTGCCGGGCGCCAACTTTGTACTGCACAACAGTCTGTTCCTGATCGCTCACTTCCATAACGTGATCATCGGCGGCGTGGTGTTTGGCTGCTTTGCCGGTATCACCTACTGGTTCCCAAAAGCATTTGGCTTCAAGCTGAATGAAACCTGGGGCAAACGCGCCTTCTGGTTCTGGATCATCGGTTTCTTCGTAGCCTTTATGCCGCTGTACGTGCTGGGCTTCATGGGGATGACCCGTCGTCTGAGCCAGCAGATCAATCCGGAATTCCACCCGCTGCTGGTGGTGGCCTCTATCGGCGCCGGCCTGATTGCGCTGGGCGTCCTGTGCCAGATCATCCAGTTTGCCGTCAGTATCCGCGATCGCGACCAGAACCGCGACCTGACTGGCGACCCGTGGGATGCGCGTACGCTGGAATGGGCAACGTCTTCTCCGCCTCCGTTCTATAACTTTGCCATTGTGCCGCAGGTTCAGGAACGCGATGCATTCTGGGAAATCAAAGAAAAAGGCGATGCTTATCGCAAACCGGCCCAGTATGAAGAAATTCATATGCCGAAGAATACCGGCGCAGGCGTGATCATCTCCGCATTCAGCCTGGTATTTGGTTTCGCGATGATCTGGTACATCTGGTGGCTGGCGATTATCGGTTTTGTGGGCATGGTTGCGACCTGGATCGTGCACAGCTTTAATCAGGACGTGGATTACTACGTACCGGTTAAAGAGGTCGAACAAATCGAAAATCAAAACTTCGATAAACTCAGCAAAGCAGGCGTGAAAAATGTCCACTGATACGTTAACTCATCACAATGCAGCCCATGCCGAGCATGGGCACCACGACACCGGCGGCAATAAAGTCTTCGGTTTCTGGATCTACCTGATGAGCGACTGCATCCTGTTCGGGATGTTGTTCGCGACCTACGCCGTTCTGGTGAACGGCACCGCTGGCGGCCCGACCGGCAAGGAACTGTTCGATCTGAAGTTCGTGCTGGTGGAAACCTTCGCCCTGCTGTTCAGTAGTATCACCTACGGCATGGCGATGATCGCCATGAACAAAGGCAACAAGAGCCAGGTTAACGCCTGGCTGGGTTTGACCTTCCTGTTCGGGCTGGTGTTCATCGGTATGGAAATCTACGAATTCCATCACCTGATCGCAGAAGGCGCCGGTCCTGACCGCAGCGCGTTCCTGTCCGCGTTCTTTGCGCTGGTCGGCACCCACGGTATCCACGTGACCTCCGGTCTGATCTGGATCGCCATCATGATGATCCAGGTAACGAAATACGGCCTGACCAGCACCAACAAGACCCGTCTGATGTGTCTGAGCCTGTTCTGGCACTTCCTTGACGTGGTATGGATTTGTGTCTTCACTGTTGTTTATCTGATGGGGGCGATGTAATGAGTCATTCCACACACGATCATGCCGGCGCCAGCCACGGTAGCGTGAAGTCCTATCTGATTGGTTTCGTCCTGTCCATCATCCTGACCGTTATTCCGTTCGGTCTGGTGATGAACGGTTCGGCTTCCCACAGCGTCATTCTGCTGACCGTGCTGGGCTGCGCCGTTATCCAGATTCTGGTTCATCTGGTGTACTTCCTGCATCTCAATACCTCATCAGAAGAGCGTTGGAATGTGGTAGCCATTGTGTTTACCGCCCTGATTATCGCAATCGTGGTGGTGGGATCCCTGTGGATCATGATGAATGCGCACCACAACATGATGATTCAGTAACCGAGCCTTTTACATGATGATTAAGCAATACCTGCAGGTCACCAAACCCGGCATTATTTTTGGCAACCTGATTTCCGTTATCGGCGGATTTTTGCTGGCAGCCAAGGGCACCATCAACTATCCGCTGTTTGTCGCGACCCTGATCGGGGTGTCGCTGGTCGTTGCATCGGGTTGCGTCTTTAACAACGTTATCGATCGCGATATCGACAAAAAAATGGAGAGGACCAAGAATCGGGTTCTGGTGAAGGGGCTGATTCCGCTGAAGAACACGCTGATTTACGCTTCGATGTTGGGTATTGCTGGCTTCGCGTTACTGTACCTCGCGGCAAATCCGCTGGCCATGTGGCTGGCGGTGATGGGGTTTGTGGTATATGTCGGCGTTTACAGCCTGTACATGAAACGCCATTCGGTTTACGGCACGTTGATTGGCAGCCTGTCGGGTGCGGCGCCGCCGGTAATCGGCTATTGCGCTGTCAGCAATCAGTTTGACGCCGGCGCGCTGATTCTGCTGCTGATTTTCAGCCTGTGGCAGATGCCGCACTCCTATGCCATCGCGATTTTCCGCTTTAAGGATTATCAGGCCGCCAATATTCCGGTGCTGCCGGTCGTCAAAGGCATTTCCGTGGCGAAGCATCATATTACGCTTTATATTCTGGCGTTTATGATTGCGACCCTGATGCTGTCGCTGGGCGGTTACGCCGGCTACAAATACCTGGTGGTGGCGGCGGCGGTCAGCGTCTGGTGGCTTGGCATGGCGTTGTCCGGCTACAAAAGCCCGAACGACGATCGCGTATGGGCAAGAAAGCTGTTCGTGTTTTCCATCGTGGCCATCACCTCCCTGAGCGTCATGATGTCGGTGGATTCGATGGCGCCGATGCAGGAAAGCCTGCTGACTTACCTGCACTGATATCATCAGTACACGCTTACCGACAGACGGGCTTGCCCGTCTGTTTTTTTCATGCAGCGATCGGCACCGAATTGGCCGGTCTACACTGAGGCCCGCCACAGAGGGTTTTCCCAGTCATCAGCCTGACTGAAATCAAACTTACCACACCCGCCCTCTCCTCCCCCAGCAAGCCTCGCTGAGTGTGGCGCGAATCAGGGAACGCTGAAAAACCTGGCGCTAAAGTGCCGGACGTTTTAGGATAAAAAATCACTTTTATTTGCTAATCGTCCGCAAGCGCTGATGGATCCTCTTTCCGATGTTCTAGCCTTATTGAAGCCAGTTAACTACATGTCTGCCGGATTTGACGGCGGCGGCGACTGGGCGATTCAATTCCCTGACCAAACGGGAACGATCAAGAGCGGCGCGATAGTCACGGGGCGCTGCTGGCTAGCGGTGGAGGGGGTTGGCGAGCCGGTTCAACTCGAAAGCGGCGACTGTTTTGTTCTTCCGCGAGGGGAACCGTTTCACCTTGCCAGCCAAATGGACGTTAAGCCGGTGCAGGCGGCGGAGGTGTTCACGGGAGCGGAAAGCGGCGGCATAGTTAGCTGGAACGGCGGCGGCGACGTATTTATCGTCAGTAGCCGCTTCTCCGTTTCCGAACTGCATGCCGACATGCTGTTGAAACTTTTGCCCCGCATCGTTCACATCCGTAGCACCGCGGATCAAACAACACTACGGTGGCTGGTAGAACGAATGATGCAGGAACTGCGAGTACCGCAGCCCGGCGGCGTCCTCATCTTGCAGCATTTGGCGCACATGATCCTGGTGCAAGCGCTCAGGCTGCATCTGGATTGCCGTGACGTCGGGCTGCTGTCGGCTCTGGCCGACAAAAACGTTGGTGCGGCAATCGCCGCCATCCATGAAAAACCCGCCCTGAACTGGACGGTTCAGGAACTGGGCGAACTGACGGGTATGTCGCGCTCCTCATTCGCACAGCGTTTTAAAGAAGCCGTCGGTACGTCTCCAATCAATTACCTGACGCAATGGCGTATGCTGCTTGCCAGCGATCGACTAATGAACTCAGACGATCCGGTTTCCACCATCGCCTTTTCGCTTGGGTATGAATCGGAAAGCGCATTCAGCACCGCGTTCAAGCGAATTATAGGGCACTCCCCAAGGCGATATAGCCGCTCGGTAAGACCGGGCGCATAACTTGCCTCAGCCCTTACCCCCGGATGAAACCTCAAGGGCGTCATATCCCTCGCTCTTAATTCAGAGTAGCATTTCCCCAAAAACGTCACATCCCGACCCTGGACGATAGCGAAAGATATTTGGATTTTACGGTATAGATCGTACAAAACGAGTTCAATAGAATGCCCCAACGGCTTGAGATTGAGGCGCCTAATCACCCCGTCATCAGCCGTTTTTTCACCATGCTTTTTTCACCGGGAAATGAAAAAGGGGGCTCGACCATGCGAGTTTTTGTTACTGGAGCCAGCGGATTCGTCGGTTCCGCGGTTGTCCGCGAATTGATCGCTAATGGATACCAGGTTCTTGGGCTTGTCCGCTCAGACAAGTCCGCCGATGATTTACGGGCTATCGGCGGTTCGGCTCATCGCGGCGACATAGAGGATCTCGACAGCGTTCTCGCCGGAGCTGCGGTCTGTGATGGCATTATCCATACCGCCTTTGACAATGATTTTTCCAAATTTCAGGCCAACTGCGAAACTGACCGCCGCCTGATCGAGGCACTGGGATCAGTTATCGAAGGCTCCACCCGCCGGCTTGTGATTACATCAGCCATTGGCATTCTTCCCAAGAGCCAAAGAACCACCGAAGACTCAATGCCCGCAATGGGGCCTGCAGCGAATCCGCGTGCAGCAACGGAAGAAGCCGTCGACGCGGTCATAGCAAAGGGCGTCCATGCCTCGATCGTCCGGCTCGCCTCATCCGTTCACGGCGCAGGCGACCATGCGTTCGTGCCTTTACTGATCGACATTGCGCGCAAAACAGGGGTTTCGGCCTACATAGGAGACGGTCAAAATTGCTGGCCAGCCGTGCATCGTCTCGACGCTGCAATGCTGTATCGTCTCGCACTGGAACGAGGTACCTCGGGCGCTCGCTATCATGCCGTCACCGAGGAACGCATTCCGTTCAGAGACATCGCTATTGCTATCGGTCGTGGGTTAGGCGTACCCATTATTTCGAAGTCCGCAGCCGAAGCAGAAGCGCACTTCGGATGGTTCTCGCATTTTGTTTCATTCGACCTGGACGCATCAAACCGCCTGACGCGGGAAAGACTCGGCTGGAACCCGATTATGCCTTCGCTGCTTTCCGATCTCGAAGGAGAGATGTATTTCCAGACACCTGAATCTGCACACACCTAGCGTCGACTGAGCGGGCAATCCGGCCTGGAATGCAATCTGCTAAACAGACAGAAGAAATGCTAAACCGGCTTTGCTCCTTGCTATCAGGGTGAACCTGAGTTGCGCAGCTCACTTATGAATAATCGTTCACCAACGAGCACATGTTGCAGCGACTGGCGATGGAGCGAAATGCGTAGAACAGCGAAGGCGGCCGACCTCCATCGCACGTCGGCCTGGCAACAAAGGAGGCATGCATGAAACAGATTTATCCCGATCTCTGGCAGACCCGTGTGGAGCACCCATTCTCGGGCGTAAACTCCCACGCCTATCTGCTGGTACAAGACACCGGCAACATCCTCTTTTACAACTCTGGCTCGCGGCAGGAGTATCGACACATTCAAGCTCTGGGCGGGGTAGCCTATCAGTTTTTGAGCCACCGGGATGAAGTAGGCGGCGCACTCGCCGAGATAAAAACGCTTTTTGGCTCGAAACTCTGTTGCCACCGACTAGAGGAAGCGGACGCCAGAAAGGTAACGCCGGTCGATTACCTGTTCGATAGCCGGGAGACCCTTCAGGGCAACATTGAGGTGATACCAACCCCCGGTCATACCAAAGGCAGCGTGTGTTTTCTGGTTCATTCAGTTTATGGGCAAACATATCTCTTTACCGGAGACACTATCTATATGAACCACGGGATGTGGGAAACCCGCACCAATTGGTATGAAGGCGGCTCGAAATCGGACCTCAAGAGCAGCCTTATGCTTCTGCGCGACCTCGAACCCACGGTAGTTATTTCAAGCGCCTCGGTTGGCACCGTTCCGTTCAAAGCGGTCTTCGCAGAGGAATGGCGATCTGATATCGACAATGTCCTTCGCGCGCTGTCCTAACGTTTCTCAGCAGAGCGTCCGGATCTCACACTTTCGCTTTTGGCGGCAGGAGAAGGCGCACGTCACATGATGGAGGGCAAGAAGTGAGCTAGCGTGAACTAACCCGTGCCCTTCTGACTGCCGCCGCGATGCGCCACTGTGGCTCCCGGCCCATAAAACGCTGGCGCCGTACAAAGGTTAAAACCCTCGCTGATTCATTGCCTTATTTTATATTTATCGCCACTACCGACCGCGTAATGAACCTGGCGGCGGACATTTTTTATCCTCCCTCCCCTGTTTTGCCAAATACAGAAACAAACCTGTCGTTTACGCTTTTGGGCCCGGACACTAAAATAGCGCTAACGAAATGTCAGAGGTAGCAATGAACGATAATCGCATGACCCCTGTTGAGCAGAGGGCGACATGGGGACTGGGTCTGGTCTTTTCACTTCGCATGCTGGGCATGTTCATGGTGCTTCCGGTGCTGACCACTTACGGAATGGCCCTGCAGGGCGCCAGCGAATCACTGATTGGCGTAGCGATCGGCATTTATGGCCTGATGCAGGCGATCTTCCAAATCCCATTCGGGCTGATGTCCGACCGCATCGGACGTAAACCGCTGATTGTCGGCGGCCTGCTGATATTTGTGCTGGGCAGCGTCATCGCCGCGCTTAGCGATTCTATCTGGGGCATTATTCTGGGTCGCGCGCTGCAAGGCTCCGGCGCGATTTCCGCTGCGGTCATGGCGCTGCTGTCGGATTTAACCCGCGAACAAAACCGTACTAAAGCGATGGCGTTCATCGGCGTCAGCTTCGGCGTTACCTTTGCCATCGCCATGGTGGTCGGCCCGATCGTCACCCACGCGTTGGGTCTGAATGCGCTGTTCTGGGGGATCGCGTTGCTGGCGCTGCTGGCTATCGTTATTACCCTGGCAATCATCCCCTCGTCGTCATCCCATGTGTTGAATCGCGAGTCCGCTATCGTACGCGACGGCGTCAGCAAAGTGCTGGCCAACAGCCGGCTGCTGAAACTCAACTTCGGCATCATGTGCCTGCACATTCTACTGATGTCGAGCTTTGTGGCATTACCGCGGGTAATGGAGCAGGCAGGTCTGGCGCCGCAGCATCACTGGAAGGTCTATCTGGTGACGATGCTGGCGTCGTTCGCCGCCGTCGTGCCGTTCGTCATCTATGCCGAGGTCAAACGGCGGATGAAGCAGGTCTTTATTGCCTGCGTCATGATTCTGATTGCGGCAGAGCTGGTATTGCTGCAGGCGGGCAGCCATGCATTGTGGCAGATACTTATCGGCATTCAGCTGTTCTTCCTGGGGTTCAACGTTATGGAAGCGCTGTTGCCGTCACTGATCAGCAAGGAGTCGCCTGCCGGTTACAAAGGCACCGCGATGGGGGTTTATTCCACCACCCAGTTTATCGGGGTGGCGATTGGCGGCAGCCTCGGCGGCGCGCTGTATGACCTGCATGGCGCATCGCTGGTGTTCAGCGCCGGCGCGCTGCTGGGGCTGGCCTGGTTGCTGGTCAGCTTCACCATGCAGGAGCCGCCTTATCTGAGTAGCCTGCGCATTGCCCTGCCGGATGAAGCGCTGCGGGACAATGCGCTGTCCGATAAACTGCAGCAGCATCCGGGTGTGGCGGATGTGGTGATTGTGCCGGATGAACTCAGCGCCTACGTGAAAATCGATCGCAAAAAGACCAGCCGGCAGCAGTTGGAGCAGTTGGTCAGTCAATAAGGCTCGATGGCTTGCCCACGCCGGGCAAGCCGTATCAAAACATCCCGTTGGTGTTGGCGCTCGTTTCAGGTATCGGCTGAACCACATCCCAGTGCTCCACGATCTTACCGTTATCAACGCGCAGAATATCGACCACCGCCCGTCCCCGATCGTTGGGATCATTCCGTGCAAATACATGCAGATAGACCAGATTACCGTCAGTAGCGGTGCGGATAATACGGTGCTCGGATTGCGGATAACGACGGAATAAATCGGTGAAAAAGGCCACAAATGCCTCGCGCCCGGTCGCTGCATACGGATTATGCTGAATATAGTCTGCGCTCAGGTATTTATCCGCCAGATCGACCCGGCGATGGCTTAACACTTCCGTATAAAACCCAACCACCAACGCACGGTTCTTTTCTTCCTGCACCAGATCCCGCTTACCAGCCAGCCCGGCGATCTCCGCCTCACCTAGCGGGGATGCCGTCTGAGCCAGGGCAGGCAACATCGTTGACAGACTCAACGCCAATACAGCACACAATATTTTCATCCATCATGACCTTAATAACGTCTGGCGGAAAATGGGGCGCCGTACATCGATCGGGGTATCTACGGCGCGCTCAGGCTTGTCGGGCAATGCTCAGGCTGGCACGGGTGCATCTGACGCGATCAGCCCTTCGCGGCGTAGCGTGCTCCAGAATTCCGGCGGAATCGCCACTTTCATTGACTCGGCATTGGCGCGTACCTGTCCTGGAACCCGCGATCCTGGGATAACGGCGGATACAATCGAAGGCGCTGCCGCAAACTGTAATGCCGCCGTGCGAATGTCGATACCAAACCGATCGGCAATCGCCGCCAGCCGCGCACGTTTTTCTATCGCTCCCGGCGGAATGTTGTCGCTGAAGTGATAGCGGCTACGCCCGCCCAGAAAGCCGTCATTCAGCGGGGTGCCGACAACCACTGAGATTCCTTTTCTCTGTAACGTCGGGAAGGTGTTATGTAACGTTTCGGCATGATCGAGCAGTGAATACTGACAGGCCAATAGCACGATATCCGGCGTCGGCACGTCTGATTCGGCAGCCAGCACCGCGGCATTCGGCGTGTTGATGCCAAATCCCCAGCCACGGATCAGCCCTTCATCACGCATCCGCGATAATTCCACCATCGCGCCCTTGGCAGCCTGGGCGAAATGCTCCTGCCACGGGCGCGGCAGCTCGGTATTATCCGGTGATAAATCATGGATATAGACAATATCGAGTTTCGGCACCCCCAACCGTTGCAGACTATCTTCAACCGAACGACGTGTACCGGCGGCAGAGAAATCGTATTCATAACTGAATGGCGCAGGCGATGCCCACAATGCGGCATTGGCTGTAGGTTTTGTCGTCGGTCTCAGTACCCTGCCGACCTTAGTGGAAATAATGTATTCATCCGGGCGCTTACTGCGCAAAAATCGCCCAAGACGGTATTCACTTAAGCCATAGCCATAAAACGGCGACGTGTCGAAATAGCGCACCCCTGAATCCCAGGCGGCCTCCAGTACGCTATGCGCCTGCTCATCGCTGATCGCCGCAAAAATATTGCCGATTTGCGTCCCTCCCATACCAAATCGATACGGCGTACGGTAGCGCATGCCGGGTATCGACTGATTTAACGGCAGGCTGGTACGAATAATGTTTCCCCGGGTTGGCAAAATAGAACCACGTTCTTTCAGCGATGGTGGAAGCACCGCCGGAGTACCGTTATTACTTTGTGCTTGAGCGATGCCGTTAAAAGCCAGTGTCGTAATGGCACTGCCAGCGGCAACCTTGAGAAAGTGTCGACGATTCATTGCGCTCTCCTTGTAACAGACTTTTTGATGACTTCGGCACACTCAGCACGCAAGGCAGTAGGACATCCCTGTCCTCTGCTTTATGTTGTCCCAGACGTGGTATGAGTTCGCATTCTTTTACCGTCGACACCTACTGGCTGTGAAGTACTTACAGTCGTGTTAGCTGCATGAATACGTTTGTTTTTTATGTATCAATCTGATTTGAAAAGTTATTTATTTTTTGTCAACACAGACCGGGAGAGCTTTACAATGCGAAGGGAACAGAACCGGAAAATTGCAGCAAAACCATCACTACCTCCCCAGTAAATACTTTAAGGCTGGCAATGAAAAAGGCGCCTCAGGCGCCTTATCAACAAACCATGCATTTCTGTCGCTGATTAACCGCAACAGGGATAGCGTGGATCAATCGCGGAAGTTATTGAACTGGAAAGGTTGACCCAGATCGGCGCCGCGCACCAGCGCAATCACGCCCTGCAGGTCGTCGCGGGATTTCCCAGTAACGCGTACCTGTTCGCCCTGAATCTGCGCCTGAACCTTGAGCTTGCTGTCTTTGATCAGTTTGACGATCTTCTTCGCCAGCGTAGCTTCAATACCCTGTTTCAGCTTGGCTTCCACGCTGTAGGTTTTGCCGCTGTGCTCCATTTCTTCAGGGATTTCCAGCGAACCGCCTTCAATTCCGCGTTTTGCCAGCTTTTCCCGCAGAATTTCAATCAATTGCTTAACCTGAAAATCCGATTCGCTGGCCGCCTTGATGGTTTGTGCTTTTTCATTCAGATCGAAGCTGGCCGGCACATTACGAAAGTCCCAGCGGGTGCCCAGCTCGCGGGTGGCGTTTTCCACCGCATTGCGGACTTCCTGCATGTCGATTTCCGAAACAATATCGAAAGATGGCATAATTTTTTCTCCTGACAATAGCTGCCGAGCATGATAACCGCTCACGCCAAATAAGCAAAATTCGCCCGGCTTACTGCTACTCGCGCAACAAGCGGCGGCGGACGGCGGCGGAATACTTTATGATAAGCCGGATAAACACAGGCTGGCCCCCGACAAAGGAAACTGCGGATGAAAATTACTGTTCTTGGCTGTGGCGCCATCGGTCAACTCTGGCTCAATGCGTTACACCGGCAAGGGCATGATGTACAAGGCTGGCTACGTATCCCGCAAACGTCCTGTCAGGTTAACGTTACGATGCTCTCCGGCGAGCGTTGTAACCTTAATCTGACAGCCAATAACGCCGAACATCTGGCGCAAAGCGAACTGCTGCTGGTCACGCTGAAGGCCTGGCAGGTATCCGATGCGGTTTCCGCCCTGCTGCCCCGGCTACGCCCCGACTGCACCATTCTGCTGTTGCACAACGGAATGGGAACCTGGGAAGAGCTGCCGGCAATCAGCCGGCCATTGCTATTAGGGGTGACCACGCACGCGGCACGGCGGGATCCGACGACGGTGATGCATGTCGCGGCAGGCATCACCCATATCGGTACGCTCGACCGTTCGACAAATCGGGAAGAAGAACAAAGCCAACTGGCGGAAACGCTGCATCAGGCTCTGCCTGACGTCGCCTGGCATAACCACATTACCGCAACCTGCTGGCTGAAACTGGCCGCCAATTGCGTCATCAATCCGCTAACCGTGCTGTATCAATGTACCAACGGCGAATTGCAAGCTTACCCGGAGCAGGTTGAGACGCTCTGTCAGGAAGTGGCGCAGGTCATGGACCGCGAAGGCTTCCATACTTCGTCGGAAAGCCTGCAACTCTACGTCAATCAAATCATCCAGAACACGGCTGCCAATACCTCCTCGATGCGTCAGGACGTACTGGCGCAGCGCCATACGGAGATCGACTACATCACCGGTTACCTGCTGCGCCGCGCCCGCGCCCACGGGCTTTCCCTGCCGGAAAACAGCCGTCTGTTCGACTATATCAAACGAAAGGAGAGTGAATATGACCGCCTCGGTTCTGGTCTGTCTGGCGCCTGGTAGCGAAGAAATCGAAGCTGTGACCACCATCGATCTGCTGGTCAGAGCAGGAGTCCGCGTGACCACGGCCAGCGTGGCGAGCGATGGCAGTACGGAAATCACCTGCTCCCGCGGCGTAAAGCTGATTGCCGACGCGCCACTGGTGGCCGTTGCCGATCATGACTTTGACGCGGTCGTGCTGCCCGGCGGTCTGCAAGGCGCGGAGTGTTTCCGCGACAGCCCGCTGCTGGTCGAACGCCTGCGGCAAACCCATCAGGAAGGCAAAATCGTGGCGGCGATCTGCGCGTCTCCCGCGGTGGTGCTGGAGCACCACCAGTTGTTTCCGATCGGCAATATGACCGGCTATCCAACGCTAAAAGAGCGGATTTCACCGGAAAAATGGCTGGAAAAGCGCGTGGTGTTCGACCCACGCGTCAATCTGCTGACCAGCCAGGGCCCCGGCACCAGTATCGACTTTGCCCTGAAGCTGATCGATCTGTTGCTGGGTAAAGATAAGGCGGCAGAAATCGCCGCGCAGCTGGTGCTGCCGCCGGGAATCTACAACTATCAAGACCCGGCCTGAAGCACAGAGACAAAAAAAGCGCCGGGTTAGGCGCTTTTTTCTGGTTTACGTCATGAACGGTCTGTCAGGGGCGATAGACTTTGACGTTGTTGAACCCTTGTTCGCGCAGGTACAGCGCCTGCAAACGGCTCATCACTCCGCGCTCGCAATACAGCAGGTAGGTTTTGCTCTGATCAAGGTCGCCGAACTGCGTCCCCAGTTTGTAGAACGGCAGCGATTTTACCTCCACCTGTCCCAGCGCCAGCGGGTGCTCATCCTGCTCGTCCGGCGAACGAATATCCAGCAGAATATCGCTCGCGGCAAAGGCGCCGACCGTTTCCACTTCGGTCACATCCTGCCGGGTCTGTTCGGCAATATCGCGGATATCGATGTTACGCGCTTCCTCCACCACCCGTTCAAGAATCGAGAAATCAAACAGACTTTCTTCATGCTCGATTTTGGCCTTCACCGCCTTCACCGTCGGGCTTTTGGAAATCACGCCGCAGTATTCGGGCATGGTTTTGGCGAAATCTTCGGTGCCAAGCTCGCGCGCCATGCGGATGATGTGTTCTTTATCGTGAGAAATCAGTGGACGCAGGATCAGCGTATCCGAGGCGTTATCAATCAGCCGCAGGTTGGTCAGCGTCTGGCTGGATACCTGGCCTAGCGCTTCGCCGGTCACCAGCGCCTGCACGCCATAGCGTTCGGCAACGCGCGACGCCGCCCGCACCATCATGCGCTTGAGCACCACGCCCATCTGGCCGTCGTCCACCTTCTCCAGGATTTCACCGACCACCGGTTCGAAATCGATGGCGACAAAACGCACCCGGTGTGAACTGCCGAAACGGTTCCACAGGTAATGCGCGACCTGACGCACGCCGATTTCATGCGCGGCGCCGCCCAGATTGAAGAAGCAGTAATGCACCCGACAACCACGGCGCATCAGCATGTAGCTGGAAACACCGGAGTCAAATCCGCCGGAGATCAACGACAGCACGTCTTCCTGCGTGCCGATGGGGAAACCGCCGATCCCTTCGTAGCGCCCTTTAATCAGCAGCAGGCGATCCTGCTCGATTTCCAGATGCACCGTGACCTGCGGAGCAGTCAGATTAACGCGCGCGCTCTCGATATGCTGATTCAGTCCGCCGCCGACGTAGCGCTCCACATCCTGAGAGCTGAAATCGTGCTTGCCGCGGCGCTTCACCCGCACGCAGAAGGTTTTACCCTCCAGTTGCTCGCGGTAGGTGGTCAGCGTTTGTTCAAAAATATGGTGGACATCGGTGTAAGCGCACTCTTCCACTTCAAGAATGTGGTGAATGCCCGGGATACGCGTCAACGCATCACGTATCGCTATACGTTGATTTTCGTCTTTGGCGCGAACGTCGATATGATCCCAGTGACGGACAACCGCCAGCGTTTCATCATACTGTTTTAAAACGTTACGGATGTTACCGGTAAGAATTTTTATAAAGCGCAATCGCACAGATTGGCTCTTGATGGTGATTTCCGGGAACAATTTAATGATAAACTTCATGGCGGCTATCGTTAGTTGGTTCTGAGGGCGTAAAACAGGTACGCGGATAAAACGCAGGTACCCTGAGCGCTAAAATTACGTTATCGGTAAAACCATCCTTGTCCGGGTGGCGTTACCAATAGCATCCAGGGCGCGGAGTATACCACCATATTGCGGTAAGCTGCGCGGATTAAGCGCATAATTGCGTATCATTGAGGCGCTTGCCGTGACAATCCGGTGGCGTCGGCGCCGACAGGCGCGTATAAACAAGATCCGGAAACGAATATGCCGAAAAAAACTGAACAACCCGTCAGCTTTGAAAGCTCGCTCGCCGAACTGGAGCAGATCGTGTCGCGTCTGGAATCGGGCGAACTGCCGCTGGAAGAGGCGCTGAACGCCTTTGAGCAGGGTGTCCAGCTTGCCCGTCAGGGGCAATTGAAATTGCAGCAGGCCGAACAGCGCGTTCAGATTCTGCTGAATGACGATCCCGATGCCGCCCTGACACCTTTTACGCCGGATAATGAGTCGTTATGACAGATTTTCTCAAGCAGCTCACTGCTCACCATCAACGCATCAACGCCGCACTCAACCAGTTTATTTCCACCCTGCCTTTTCAGAGTAGTCCACTGGTGGAAGCTATGGCGCACGGCGCATTGTTAGGTGGCAAGCGTCTGCGTCCTTTTCTGGTCTATACCACCGGCCAGTTGTTCGGTATCTCGCAGGATAACCTCGACGCGCCGGCCGCCGCCGTTGAATGTATTCATGCCTACTCCCTGATTCACGATGATTTACCGGCCATGGATGATGACGATCTGCGGCGCGGTCAGCCTACCTGTCACGTCAGATTCGGCGAGGACAAGGCGATTCTGGCGGGCGATGCCTTACAGACGCTGGCGTTCTCCATTCTGGCGGACGCGCCGATGCCGCAAGTCAGCGACCGCGATCGGCTGGCGATGATTTCCGAACTGGCCAACGCCAGCGGCGTGGCCGGCATGTGCGGCGGTCAGGCGCTGGATCTGGAAGCGGAAGGCCATCAGGTTGACCTGCTGGCGCTGGAGCGCATCCACCGCCATAAAACCGGCGCGCTGATTAGGGCCTCGGTACGATTGGGCGCGCTGGCCGCCGGCGAGCGCGGGCGCCTCGCCCTGCCTTGCCTCGACCGCTACGCCAACGCTGTCGGACTGGCCTTTCAGGTGCAGGACGATATTCTTGATGTGATTGGCGACAGCGCCACCACCGGCAAACGCCAGGGCGCCGACCAGCAGCTCGGTAAAAGCACCTACCCGGCGTTGTTGGGACTTGAGCAGGCCAAAATCAAAGCCCGGGAACTGTGTCAGGAATCCCTCTCGGCGCTGAATGAACTGGAAGAAACGCTGGACAGACCCGCCGCTATTGCACCGTTGCGGGCGCTGGCGAACTATGTCGTTGAACGTGATAAATAATTTTAATATCAATACCGCTTGATGAGTATCCGATGACCTTTGATATAGCGAAATACCCCACGCTGGCGCTGGTGGAAAACCCCGAGGAACTGCGCCTGCTGCCAAGGGAAAGCCTGCCCAAATTGTGCGACGAGCTGCGACAGTATCTGCTGGACAGCGTCAGCCGCTCAAGCGGGCATTTTGCCTCGGGTCTGGGTACGGTCGAGCTGACCGTGGCATTGCATTACGTCTATAACACCCCGTTCGACCATCTGGTGTGGGACGTGGGCCACCAGGCTTACCCGCACAAAATCCTGACCGAACGACGCGACCGCATCGCCACCATCCGTCAGAAAGGCGGCCTGCACCCGTTTCCCTGGCGCGGCGAGAGCGAGTACGACGTGCTGAGCGTCGGTCACTCCTCGACGTCCATCAGCGCCGGCATCGGTATGGCCGTAGCTGCCGAACGTGAAGGACAGGGTCGCCGCACCGTCTGCGTGATCGGCGACGGCGCCATTACCGCCGGCATGGCGTTTGAAGCCATGAACCACGCCGGTGATATCAAACCGGATATGCTGGTCGTACTGAACGACAATGAAATGTCGATTTCCGAAAACGTCGGCGCGCTGAACAATCATCTGGCGCAATTGCTGTCCGGCAAGCTCTATTCCACCCTGCGCGAAGGCGGCAAGAAAGTGCTGTCCGGTCTGCCGCCCATCAAGGAACTGGTCAAACGCACCGAAGAGCACCTGAAAGGCATGGTAGTGCCCGGTACGTTGTTCGAAGAGCTGGGATTCAATTATATCGGCCCGGTGGATGGCCATGACGTGCAGTCGCTGGTCCAGACCCTGAAAAATATGCGCAGCCTGAAAGGCCCGCAGCTGCTGCATATCATGACCAAGAAAGGCAAAGGCTATGCGCCGGCCGAACAGGACCCGATCAGTTGGCATGCAGTGCCGAAATTCGATCCGGCCAGCGGTACGTTACCGAAGAACAAAGAAGCGCTGCCTACCTACTCCGCCGTTTTCGGCCAGTGGCTGAAGGAAACCGCCGCCGCGGATAACCGCCTGATGGCGATAACCCCGGCCATGCGCGAAGGCTCGGGCATGGTGTCGTTTTCGCGTGAATATCCGCAACAGTACTTCGACGTCGCCATCGCCGAGCAACACGCGGTGACCTTTGCCGCCGGGCTGGCGATCGGCGGTTATCGCCCGGTGGTGGCGATTTATTCCACCTTCCTGCAACGCGCCTATGACCAGGTTATTCATGACGTCGCTATCCAGAACCTGCCGGTGTTGTTCGCCATCGATCGCGGCGGCATCGTCGGTGCCGACGGTCAGACCCATCAGGGCGCGTTTGATCTTTCGTTCCTGCGCTGCATCCCCCAGATGGTGATCATGACGCCCAGCGACGAAAACGAGTGCCGGCTGATGCTGCATACCGGCTACCACTACCAGCAGGGGCCGTGTGCGGTACGCTACCCGCGCGGCAATGTGCTGGGTGTAGCGCTGACGCCGCTGGAAACCCTGCCGCTCGGCAAAGGCGTGATGAAGCGTCAGGGGGAGAAGGTCGCCATTCTGAATTTCGGTACCCTGCTGCCGGAAGCGCAACAGGCGGCTGAGGCGCTTAACGCCACGCTGGTGGATATGCGCTTCGTCAAACCGTTGGACGAGACGCTGATAGCCTCGCTGGCCGCCAGCCATGACGCGCTGGTCACGCTGGAAGAAAACGCCATTATGGGCGGCGCCGGCAGCGGCGTGAACGAGTACCTGATGGCGAAACGCCTGGCCGTGCCGGTGCTCAACCTCGGCCTGCCCGATATCTTCATTCCGCAAGGTACTCAGGCGGAAATCCGCGCCGACCTGGCGCTGGACGCGGCTGGCATCGAGCGCCGCATCCGCGACTGGCTGGCTTGACTGGCGCCAATTAGGCGGACATAAAAAAACCGGGGTAACCCGGTTTTTTTACAGCGGCAGATTTCTTACCGTCACGAGAAAAGCGGCGCTCGTGCGCACAGCTGCTATATCACATAGTGCCCGGCCACATACAAAACCGCGGCTGAAATCACCCCTGCGACAATATCGTCGACCATGATGCCCATACCGCCATGTACGTTGCGATCAAACCAGCGAATCGGCCAGGGCTTGAAAATGTCCAGAACCCGGAAAATCACAAACCCGGCGACCACCCATCCCCAGTGGGTCGACGGCACCGCCATCAGGGTGATCCACATCCCGACAAATTCGTCCCAAACGATGCTGCCGTGGTCATGCACGCCCATGTCTTTCGCGGTGCGATGACACAGATAAACGCCGATGCAAATACTGAGCATCACCAACAGCGAATAGAGCTGCAACGGCAACAGCATCAGCAGATACCACACCGGGATGGCCGCCAGCGAGCCTGCGGTGCCGGGCATCCACGGCGACAGGCCGCTGCCGAATCCGGTCGCCAGCAAATGCCACGGATTACTCATCCGCAGGCGGCTTTTGGCGACCAGCGATCCTTTGTTTTCATGCGCCAAAATGGTCATACCCTTTCAGATTAACAGTCACCGGTTGCCCTGAACGGAAGAAGCTCAGCCCTTCAGAAGCCGGCCCGATCTGGCCGATGCAGGTATAGCGAGCGCCCAGATGGCCGATCGCCACTTCCAGCGCACCCCGGTTCAGCTCCGGTACGGTAAAGCACAGTTCATAATCTTCACCGCCGCCGAGCGCCCATCGCATCACTTGTTCCGGGTCGTCATGGCGTAGCAACGCGCTGGAATACGGCAACGCATCCAGATTGATGCGCGCGCCGCAATCGCTGGCCTTAAGAATATGCCCCAAATCAGACGCCAGCCCGTCAGACAGATCGATAGCCGCACTGGCCAGATCGCGCAGCGCCTGCCCGTGCAGAATACGCGGCTGGGGGCGCAAATGGCGCTGCAGCAGCCATTGACGATCGTCGGCGTCGGACACCTGAAGTCGATCCTGCAAAATAGCCAAACCGGCGGCGCTGTCGCCCAGCGTTCCGGTGACGTAAATCCAGTCGCCGATGCGCGCTCCGCTGCGTTTCAGCGCCCGGCCCGACGGCACCAGCCCCTGAATGGTTAGCGTCATGCTGAGCGGCCCACGGGTAGTGTCGCCGCCAATCAGTTGCATATCGTAGTAAGAAAGCTGTTCAAACAGGCTATCGCTGTAGGCGGCGAGCCAGTCGGCATCGATACCAGGCAAAGTCAGCGCCAGCGAGACAAAAGCCGGGTCGGCTCCCATTGCCGCCAGATCGCTCAGATTGACCGCCAGAGATTTGTACGCCAGATCGGCCGGATCGATGTCGGGCAGGAAATGAATACCGGATACCAGCGTATCCGTGCTGACCGCCAGCAACTGTTTGTCCGGAATGTTCAGCAGGGCGCAGTCATCGCCGATCCCCAGTTCAACATCCCGTCGTGAATAGCCCACCCGGTTGAAATAGCGGGCAATCACATCAAACTCACCTTGAGCCATAATCTTTCCAGATCGTGGTAACCTAAAAAACCAAGGCCGGAAAACCGGCCCTGACTGACTTATCTTTTACCCGGCCGCAGGTGAGGCCCGGCTTTGTCCAGCACACCGTTCACGAACTTGTGGCTGTCTTCGGCGCCAAACACTTTGGCCAGCTCAATCGCTTCGTTGATGGCAACCTTGTAAGGCACATCCTCGCGTTTGCTGAGCTCATACACCGCCAGACGCAGAATGGCTCTCTCCACCTGCCCGAGTTCGTCCAACTGACGGGAAAGATACGGCGCCATCTGGGCATCCAGCTTTTCCGCCTGGGTGGCAACGCCCGCCAGCAACTCGCGGAAATAGGCGATGTCCACGCCTTTGACATCCTGCTCGCTCAGGAACTGGAGTTCAACATCGGCAATATCGTTTTTGGACAACTGCCAGGAATAAAGCGCTTGAACCGCACATTCACGAGCGCGGCGACGAGCAGCAGGTTTCACGGAATACCCCTTACAAAATAAATCAGGCTGACTTGATTGAGTGTAATACATTGATCATTTCAAGCGCGGTCAGAGCGGCTTCCGCCCCTTTGTTCCCCGCTTTGGTGCCGGCGCGCTCAATGGCCTGCTCGATACTTTCCGTAGTCAGCACACCGAAGGCGACCGGAATGTCGCTGTTCATCGCGACGTGAGACAGACCGGAGCTGCATTCGCCGGCAACAAATTCAAAATGCGCGGTACCGCCGCGGATCACCGTACCCAGCGCCACTACGGCGTCATATTTCTGGCTGTTGGCCAGCGCACGCACGGTCAGCGGCAATTCATAGGCGCCCGGCACCCACACGACGGTGACGTTTTCTTCTTTCACCTGGCCGATACGCTTGAGAGCGTCCAGCGCGCCTTCCAGCAGGCTGTCATTGATGAAGTGATTGAAACGGGCAATAGCAATCGCCACGCGGGCATTCGGAGCGGCAACAACACCTTCAATAATGTTCATAGCTTTCCTTTGACTGTTTTACGACCCCGCAGGGGGGCGGATTCTATCATATTCTTCCGGGCGCGTATCCGCTTTTGACCCAGTGGCGGATATCCATCGCATGACACGCGCAGGGATGTGTTATTGAGGCTTCAGCGTCAGGCGGATATCCGGCCCCACCTGACAGAGGTCCGTCATAGCAAACGCGGGCGCCTGCGACAGCTGCTCCAGCCCCGGCAGCACGCACAGCGGCCGGGCCGCTTCCCCCAGCAATCTGGGCGCGAGATAGACGATCAGCTCATCCACCACGCCGGCCTGCAACAATGCGCCGGCCAGACGAGGGCCCGCTTCCACCCACACCGTATTGATCTGACGTTTGCCCAGCGACATCATCAGGGCGACCAAATCAATGCCGCCGCCGTGCAGCGGCATATCCAGTTGCTCCACGCCGTCCGGCCATGACTGACCATCCTGACGCGGACGCGCCAGCCAGGTTTGTCCCGGCTGGCTGACCAGACGATGCTGCGGGGTCACGCGCGACTGGCTATCGACAATGACGCGCACCGGCTGGCGCACGGCGTTTTCAGGGTAAAGCCGCTGGGTATCCGCATCCAGTTCCGACCAGCGCACGGTCAGCGACGGGTCATCCGCCAGCACGGTGGCGCTGCTGCTGAGGATCGCCGAACTCTGCGCCCGAAAACGCTGCACATCCTGGCGGGACTGCGGCGACGTGATCCACTGGCTTTCGCCGGACGCCATCGCCGTACGGCCATCCAGCGAGGCACCGAGTTTAAGCTGCACGTAAGGGAAACCGGTGCGCATCCGTTTCAGAAAGCCACGGTTAATTTTTTCCGCCTGTTCCATCATCACACTGTGCCGCACCTCGATGCCGGCCTGTTGCAGACGGTGCAGACCGCGACCAGCCACCTGCGGATTCGGGTCCTGCATCGCCGCCACTACCCGCGCCACACCGGCTGCGATCAGCGCATCGGCGCACGGAGGCGTGCGGCCGTGATGACTGCACGGCTCAAGCGTCACATAGGCGGTGGCGCCGCGCGCTTTGTCGCCCGCCATGCGCAGCGCATGCACTTCCGCATGCGGCTCACCCGCTTTCTGGTGATACCCTTCCCCCACGATCTCGTCATCTCTGACGATCACGCACCCGACGTTCGGGTTCGGCGCCGTCGTGAAGCGCCCGCGGCGAGCAAGCTCCAGCGCGCGGGCCATGTAAAATTCATCAGCGTGTGTAGCCATCCTGTGCGTATCCTGGATTCAGAGCCATATAGGGAGCGCGCGATGCGTAGAAACCAACGCGCTGTTAATCCTGCAGACGGGCGATCTCTTCGCCAAACTCGCGGATATCCTCGAAACTGCGGTACACCGACGCAAAACGGATGTAGGCCACCTTGTCGAGCTTTCTCAGCGCATCCATCACCAGATTGCCCACCATTTTGGCGGTCACTTCCCGCTCGCCGGTCGCGCGCAGCTGAGATTTGATGTGAGTGATGGCCATTTCCACGTCGTCAGAGCTGACCGGACGTTTCTCCAACGCCTTCAGCATACCGCTGCGCAGTTTGTCCTCATTGAACGGCTCGCGCACATCATTACTCTTGATGACGCGCGGCATCACCAGTTCCGCCACTTCAAAGGTGGTAAAGCGCTCGTTGCACACCAGACACTGCCGGCGACGACGAACCTGAGAACCTTCCCCCACCAGACGGGAATCAATCACTTTGGTATCCACTGCGGCACAAAAAGGACAATGCATAACGTTTCCAGACCATAGCCTTATAACCTTGGCCTAGTTTACCCCGAATTTCGCCTATAACCCAAATCCCGACATGACGCGTTTTTTTCCCGCCGACCTTATCGCGGTTTAGGTTCGATTGAAGTGACTTACGCTAAAGTAGCGCCGCATTCTGGTCATACTGTTTGCAAACGACACGTGGATTGCCACCGCCGTTTAGCATGCCCAGACAATCAAACGGAAACCGCCCCGGTTTCGCATTGTTTCACTACCGGAGACCCCCTCAATGGGACCTGACCCTAATCCTCACCCAGGACAAAGCGTCATTCACCGGTAAGTCAGCTTTTACGCTGCCTTGCCGGTTACTACAGGCAAGGCAGCGACGCCCCGATCGTCCCTGCTGATTGCGTTATAAGCCACACGCGGATGGGTTGCCTCTGCGTGTTATCAGGCCGCAGCCCTTCTCTGGCTGCGGCAGGGAGATATTTGTATGCGTTTAATTCGACTCACACAGCAATGGCTCTCACAGCTCGGTCATCATTTGCCGCGTCGTCTGTTCCAGCGCGATCCCATGCCGGACGGAAAAGCGACCGTCGGTCAGGCCATGAGCGACGCTATGGCGTCGCGTTGTCTGCTTCTGGCGCGTCTTGACGAAACCAGCCTGTATCAGGAATTCAATAGCCATCCTGAAGGGTTGCTGCCGGCTGAAGCCGAGCAGGCGCGGGTGCGCCACGGCGATAACCGGATTCCCGGCGAGCAAGCAGCGCCCTGGTGGCGACACTTATGGCGTTGCTATCGCAACCCGTTCAACCTGCTGCTGACATTGCTGGGCCTGATTTCTTACGCCACGGAAGACCTGACCGCCGCGCTGGTCATCGCGCTGATGGTGCTGATTTCCACCCTGCTTAATTTCATTCAGGAAGCGCGTTCCGGCAAAGCCGCCGATGCGCTGAAAGCGATGGTCAGCAACAAGGTGACCGTGCTGCGCAGCGATACCCAGACCGATTACAGCGACTATCAGGACATTCCATTGGATCAACTGGTGCCGGGCGATATCGTCAAACTGGCGGCGGGCGACATGATCCCGGCCGACCTGCGTATCCTGCAGGCCCGTGATCTGTTCATCAGCCAGGCATCGCTGACCGGCGAATCGCTGCCGGTGGAAAAAGTGGCGCACAGCCGCCAGAGCGAGCAAGCGGCGGCGCTGGAATGCGACACGCTCTGCTTTATGGGCACCAACGTGGTCAGCGGCACTGCGCTGGCGATGGTGATTGCCACCGGCGGCAATACCTGGTTCGGCCAGTTGGCCGGCCGCGTGGTGCAGCAGCCCGGCGAAGCAAACGCCTTCCAGCAAGGCATCAGCCGCGTCAGCTGGCTGCTGATCCGTTTCATGCTGGTGATGACGCCGATTGTATTGCTTATCAATGGCTACACCAAAGGCGACTGGTGGGAAGCCGCGCTGTTCGCCCTGTCGGTCGCCGTCGGTCTGACGCCGGAAATGCTGCCGATGATCGTCACCTCGACGCTGGCTAAAGGCGCAGTCAAACTGTCGCGTCAAAAAGTCATCGTCAAACGCCTGGATGCCATCCAGAACTTCGGCGCTATGGATATCCTGTGTACCGACAAGACCGGCACGCTGACGCAGGATAAGATCGTGCTGGAATGCCATACCGATGCGTTTGGCAACGCCAGCCAGCGGGTGCTGCGCCACGCCTGGCTGAACAGCGCCTACCAGACCGGGTTGCGCAATTTGCTGGATCAGGCGGTGCTGGAGGGAATCCCGCCGCAGGAACAACAGGTCGCCTTGTCCCGCTGGCGCAAAGTGGACGAAATCCCGTTTGATTTTGAGCGCCGCCGCATGTCGGTGGTGGTGGCGGAAAACGATGACGAGCACTGGCTGATCTGTAAAGGCGCGCTGGAAGAAACCCTTGGCGCCTGCGCTCGGGTGCGTCACGGCGAGCAACTGTTGCCGCTGGATGCGCCCCTGTTGTCGCGCATCCGCCATTTAACGGATGACCTTAACCGTCAGGGACTGCGCGTAGTGGCAGTCGCCAGCAAAGTAATGCCCGCCGATCGTCAGGATTACGGCCGGGTGGATGAATCCGACCTGATTCTGGAAGGCTATATCGCTTTTCTCGATCCGCCGAAAGAGAGCACCGCGCCTGCGCTGAAGGCGCTGAAAGACCACGGCGTGACGGTGAAAATCCTCACCGGCGACAGCGAACTGGTAGCCGCCAAGGTGTGCCGTGAAGTGGATATTGAACTGACCGGCGTCCTGACCGGCCGCGACGTCGACGCCTTAAGCGATGAACAACTGGCGCACGCAGCCCGCGACACCACGCTGTTTGCCCGCCTGACGCCGCTGCACAAAGAACGAATTGTGCGCCTGCTGCGTTCGGAAGGCCACGTGGTCGGTTTCATGGGCGACGGCATCAACGACGCGCCGGCGCTGCGGGCGGCGGATATCGGTATTTCGGTGGATTCGGCGGTGGATATCGCCCGCGAGGCGGCGGATATTATCCTGCTGGAAAAAAGCCTGATGGTGCTGGAAGAAGGCGTCATCGAAGGTCGACGCACCTTCGTCAACATGCTGAAATACATCAAGATGACCGCCAGTTCCAACTTCGGCAACGTCTTCAGCGTGCTGATCGCCAGCGCTTTCCTGCCGTTTCTGCCGATGCTGCCGCTGCACCTGTTGATCCAGAACCTGATGTACGATATTTCGCAGATCGCCATCCCGTTCGACAATGTGGACGACGATCAGGTCAAAAAACCGCAGCGCTGGAATGCCGGCGATCTCGGGCGGTTTATGGTGTTCTTCGGCCCGATCAGCTCTATTTTCGACGTTCTGACGTTCTCGCTGATGTGGTGGTTCTTCCACGCCAACACGCTGGATTCTCAGACGCTGTTCCAGTCCGGCTGGTTTATTGAAGGACTGTTGTCGCAAACGCTGATTGTGCACATGATCCGCACCCGCCGCATCCCGTTTATCCAGAGCCGTCCGTCCTGGCCGGTGATGGTGATGACGTTGTTAATCATGGCGACCGGCATCGGGCTGGTGTTCTCGCCGCTGGCCAGCTTCCTGCAGTTGCAGGCGCTGCCATTAAGCTACTTCCCGTGGCTGCTGGCGATCCTGAGCGGTTATCTGCTGCTCACTCAGGCGATGAAAGGCTTCTTTGCCCGCCGCTACGGCTGGCAATAACAACAACCGGCGCAGCGGCTGATTACCGCTGCGCCCTGATTTTCCACTCTTGATTCAGCCTGTTCTGCTTACCTTTTTTCCCAAAACGTCATTCACTATAAGGGACAACAAATCACGTCTACACTGACACTAAATTGAATAATGAAATGACCCGCCAAGGGCTTAGGGAGAAACAGGATATGATTTTTCACCGCCGCGTTATCCCGATGTTATCCGTCATGGTGCTGCTCGCCGGATGTGCGCAACCGCAGACCACTCGCGTACAGAACGAACTTGGTCAGATTAACCAGAAACTGCGCGACCTCACCAACCGCGCCGTCGCGCTGGAACAGCAGAATACGTTAAACGCCAACTCCACCTCCGGCGTTTATTTGCTGCCTGCCGCCTACAATCGGGCATTGCTCGACAGCAGCATCGGCAAGTTAAGTCTGGAACTCAGCAAGGTTGAACCGGAAGCCAACGGCACGCGCGCTTTGCTGACTATCCGCACCATGAACACGCTGACGCTACCGGCCTTCCGCGCGCAACTTGACTGGGGAGCGCTTGACCCGGTCAGCGGTAAGCCGTTAACCGGCGACACGCAGACTCAGTGGCTGACTATCCCGCCAACGCTGACGCCGGTCTCGGAAATCACGGTAGAGGTGCGGCTTTCCGGCCTGACGCCGGAGCAGCTCGGTTTCGTGCGGGTGCATGATGTGGCGGCGGACCCTACGCTGCGTCGCAGCGAACCGAGTCAGTGACAACCCTGAATCGGCCCCCAGCGTCGACCATAAGAAAACCCCGCCGAATGGCGGGGTTTGTGTTTGCAATTCCAGGCAGTGAAAAAGCGGTTACGGCAGCAACGACGGCTGGTCCGCGCCTTCTTTTTCCACTTTCTGCACCAGCATATGCTCGCGCTTCATACCCAGCTTGAGCGCCAGAGCGGATGCCACATAGATAGAGGATGCCGTACCGATGGTGATACCGATCAGCATCGTCAGCGAGAACCCCTGTAGCATCGCGCCGCCGAACAGATACAACATCAGGATAACCACTAACGTCGTCCCCGACGTGATCAAGGTCCGGTGCAGCGTTTGGGTCAACGACACGTTGAAAATCTCGTAAGGCGTACCGCGGCGGATCTTGCGGAAGTTTTCACGAATACGGTCAGAAACCACGATGCTGTCGTTCAGCGAGTAGCCGATGACCGACATCAGCGACGCCACAATGGTCAGGTCGATTTCAACAGAGAACAGCGACAGCACGCCCATGGTGATGATAACGTCGTGCGCCAGCGCGATAACCACACCCGCAGCCAGACGCCATTCGAAACGAAAGCCGACGTAGACCAAAATACAGATTAACGCCGCCAGCAACGCCATGGCGCCGGTCTGCGCCAGATCCGCGCCCACGCTCGGCCCGACGAACTCGATGCGTTTAACCGCTGCATTCTGGCTGGTTGCTTCGTTGATCACGCTGACAACCTTGCTGCCCAGCACCTGACCGCCGGTTTCACCTTGAGCAGGCGGCATACGCACCATAATGTCGCGGCTGCTGCCGAAGTTCTGCACCAACGGATCGGCAAAGCCGGCTTTCTCCAGCGCCCCGCGCATCTGCTCCAGATCCACGGATTTTTCCAGCGAAATTTCGATAACCGTGCCGCCGGTAAAATCCAGCCCCCAGTTGAAGCCGCGCACGCCCATCACGACGATAGACAGCACCAGCAGCAAACCGGAGAAGCCGAAGGCCCAGTAGTCCCAGCGCATAAAGTCATAAACTTTACGGCCGTAATTCAATTGTTCAACAGTATATTCCTGTGCCACAACGCACTCCTCAGATAGACAGCTTTTTGATGCGTTTGCCGCCGTACAACAGGTTTACGATGGCACGGGTACCCACGATCGCAGTAAACATGGACGTCGCCACGCCGATACCGGTCGTAATCGCAAATCCTTTAATCGAGCCGGTACCGATCGCATACAGGATAATGACCTTAATCAGCGTCGTGACGTTCGCATCGAAGATGGAACTGAATGCGCCCCGGTAACCTTCGTCGATCGCCTGCTGAACGGAACGTCCGTTGCTTAGCTCTTCTTTGATACGCTCGTTAATCAGTACGTTGGCGTCCACCGCAACCGCAAGGGTTAACACGATACCCGCGATCCCCGGCATGGTCAGCGTGGCCCCCGGCAACAGCGACATAATGCCGACCACCAGCACCAGGTTCGACAGCAGAGCCGACGTCGCAATCATGCCGAACTTCTTGTAGAAGATGATCATGAACAGGATCGACACGGCCAGGCCAGCCAGACAGGCTTCCAGCCCCTGGGTAATATTCTGCATACCGAGGGTTGGGCCGATGGTGCGTTCTTCCACAATCTGAATCGGCGCAATCAGCGCGCCGGCACGCAGCAGCAGTGACAGTTGACGGGCTTCGTTCGGGTTGTTGATGCCGGTAATACGGAAGCTGTTGCCCAGACGGGACTGGATAGTGGCGACGTTAATCACCTCTTCCTGTTTTTCCAGAATCGCGCGGCCGTTGGCATCTTTCTTACCGCTGTCCTTATACTCCACGAACAGGGTCGCCATCGGTTTGCCGATGTTGTCCTTGGTGAAGTTGGACATCATGTTGCCGCCGGCGCTGTCCAGCGAGATATTTACCTGCGGACGGTTGTATTCATCGTTGCCGGAGGTGGAGTCGGTAATGTGGTCGCCGGTCAGAATCACGCGCTTGTACAGCGCCACCGGTCCGCCATCACGCATATTCATCACTTCGGTGTCGCCCGGCACGCGGCCGCTGCTCAGCGCGGCTGGATCGACATTGCTGTTGACCAGACGGAACTCCAGCGTAGCGGTCGCACCCAGAATTTCTTTGGCGCGCGCGGTGTCCTGAATCCCCGGCAGTTCCACCACGATGCGGTCGGCGCCCTGACGCTGCACCAGCGGTTCGGCTACGCCGAGCTGGTTGACGCGATTGCGCAGGATGTTGATGTTCTGCTGCACCGCATATTCGCGGGCTTCACGCAGACGGGCATCGCTCATGACCGCACGCAGCGTATCGCTGCCGCTGGCATTGATCACCAGATCGCGATGACGGGAGGTCAGGTAATTGACCGCGTCGTCACGCAGTTGGCCGTCGCGGAACAGAATGTCCACGCCATAATTGTCTGACTTGCGAACAGAAGCATACTGGATGCCTTTCTCGCGCAGATCGCTGCGCAGGGAATCCATCGTCTGCTCCTGCAGCTTGCCTAACGCGGTGTCCATATCCACTTCCATCAGGAAGTGCACGCCGCCACGCAGGTCAAGACCCAGTTTCATCGGTTCCGCCCCCAGCATTCTCAGCCAGGTAGGGGTAGCGGGCGCCAGGTTGAGCGCAACCACATACTTCTCGCCCAGCGCGGTCAGCAAAACTTCACGAGCGCGGAGCTGTACGTCCGGCGTGGAGAAGCGCGCGAGAATGGCACCGTTTTCCAGCGCAATAGACTTGCTGGCGACATTTTGTTCTTTCAAAACATTCTGGATCTGGACCAGCGTAGATTCACTGGCGGCGGTTCCTCGCGCGCCAGTGACCTGAATTGCCGGATCCTCACCATACAGGTTAGGAAGTGCGTAGAGCAGACCAATGACGATCGCCACGATCAGCATCAGGTACTTCCACAGAGGATAGCGGTTTAACACGGTAGTTCCCTTCGGGAAAGTCGAAAAATTACAGGGCCTTCATGGTACCCTTCGGCAGTACGGACGTCACGTAGTCACGCTTGATCACGACTTCGTTGGTATCGTTCAGGGCGATAGTGATAAATCCATTATCAGCCACTTTGGTCACACGACCCACCAGGCCGCCGTTGGTCAGCACTTCGTCGCCTTTGCTGATCGAATCCATCAACTTTTTGTGTTCCTTAGCACGTTTTTGCTGAGGGCGCAGGATCATGAAGTAAAAAATCAGACCGAACACGGCCAGCATAATCACCAGAGAGTACGGGCTTCCCTGAGCCGGAGCACCTGCGGTTGCTGCCACTGCGTCGGAAATGAAAAAACTCATTTAAATGTCCTCTTTAGTTATCAAAACAACAGTTATCAACACGAAAAGTTATCAAAACAAAAAATTATCAAGACGAAAAGTTATCTGTAAAACGTTCATGCCACGCAAACGTGCTTACTGCGGCGCATGACCTTCATGGTCATTTCCCGCCGCGTTGTCGACTAACGGCGGAACCGGTTTACCGATGCGCTGGTAAAACTCGGTCACAAAGCTCTCTAATCTACCGTCCTCGATAGCCTGACGTAAACCCGCCATCAGGCGCTGATAATAGCGCAGGTTGTGGATGGTATTGAGGCGCGCGCCAAGTATTTCGTTACAACGGTCCAGATGGTGCAAGTAGGCGCGGCTATAATTGCGACACGTGTAGCAATCACAGTGTTCATCCAGCGGTCCGGTGTCATCTTTGTGCTTGGCGTTACGAATCTTGACTACGCCGTCCGTGACGAACAGGTGGCCGTTACGGGCGTTGCGGGTCGGCATCACGCAATCAAACATGTCGATGCCGCGGCGTACCCCTTCCACCAAATCTTCCGGTTTACCCACCCCCATCAAATAGCGGGGTTTATCCGTCGGCAATTGCGGGCAGACATGCTCCAGAATGCGGTGCATATCGGCCTTCGGCTCGCCGACCGCAAGGCCGCCCACAGCGTAACCATCAAAGCCGATGTCCACCAGCCCTTTTACCGACACATCACGTAAATCTTCGTAAACACTACCCTGAACGATGCCGAACAGCGCGTTTTTGTTGCTTAATTCATCAAAACGCTGACGACTGCGCTTCGCCCAACGCAGCGACATTTCCATCGATCGCTTAGCGTAGTCCCAGTCAGCCGGGTAAGGGGTGCACTCATCGAAAATCATCACGATATCGGAACCGAGATCGTACTGAATTTCCATGGATTTTTCCGGGCTAAGGAAAATAGCGTCGCCGTTGATCGGGTTGCGGAAGTGCACGCCTTCCTCGGTGATCTTGCGGATATCCCCCAGGCTAAAGACCTGAAAACCACCGGAATCGGTCAGGATCGGACCATGCCACTGCATAAAATCATGCAGATCGCCGTGCCGTTTCATGATTTCCTGCCCCGGACGCAGCCACAGGTGGAAGGTGTTGCCCAGAATGATCTGAGCGCCGGTGTCTTTGACTTCTTCCGGCGTCATTCCTTTAACGGTGCCGTAGGTGCCGACCGGCATAAACGCCGGGGTTTCCACCATACCACGATCAAAAACCAGACGACCGCGACGCGCGCGGCCGTCCGTTTGCAACAGTTCGTACTTCACTTAGCCTCCAGCATCAGAAAACAGTCTGATGACGTTATTGATATACCCACAGAACCTGGCCTGCGGTATGAAACATGAAAATGAATCGACGGCGGACTACCCCACCAGTTCCTGTTCCGCCGACGGATTACGGGTGATGAACATCGCATCTCCGTAACTGAAAAAGCGGTATTGCTCAGCCACTGCCTGCCGGTAAGCGGTCATGGTGTGGCGGTAACCGGCGAATGCGGAAACCAGCATAATCAGCGTCGATTCCGGCAGGTGGAAATTGGTCACCAGCGCATCCACCACCCGGTAGTGATAACCGGGATAGATAAAGATACGGGTATCGCCGAAAAACGGCGCGATAGCCTCCCCGGTACTAGCCTGAGCCGCGCTTTCCAGCGAACGTACCGAGGTAGTGCCGACCGCAATAACGCGATTGCCTCGCGCTTTGCAGGTCAGCACCGCATCCACCACCGCCTGCGGCACCTCGGCATACTCGGCGTGCATGATGTGATCTTCGATGGACTCCACCCGCACCGGCTGGAACGTGCCGGCGCCGACATGCAGGGTAACGAAGGCCATTTCCACGCCTTTTTCTTTCAGCGCAGCCAGCAGCGGCTCGTCGAAATGCAAACCGGCGGTCGGCGCCGCCACCGCGCCGGGGCGCTGGCTATACACCGTCTGGTACAATTCGCGGTCCGCCGCCTCATCGGGGCGGTCAATATAGGGTGGCAGCGGCATATGCCCGATGTCATTGAGAATGGTCAGCACATCGCGCGTATCGTCAAAGCGGATTTCGAACAGCGCGTCATGGCGTTCCAGCATGGTGGCTTTCACGCTTTCATCTTCGCCGAGCAGCAGTTCGGTGCCGGGCTTCGGCGCCTTGGATGCGCGCACATGCGCCAGCACACGCTGGTCATCCAGCATTCGTTCCACCAGCACTTCCAGCTTGCCGCCGCTGGCCTTACGTCCGAACAGGCGCGCCGGAATCACCCGGGTATTGTTGAACACCAGCAGATCGCCCGGCTGTAATTTATCGAGCAGATCGGTAAAGACGCCGTGCGTGAGCGCGCCTGTGGGGCCATCCAGCGACAACAGACGGCAACCGCTGCGTTTTGCCTGCGGATAACGGGCAATCAGAGACTCAGGCAATTCAAACGAAAAATCGGCAACACGCATGACCATTCACTTAATTTTCGGCACAGTGGAACAAAAGAAGCGGCCTAGTCTAGAGCCCGTCGGGACCGGCTGCAAGAAATAAGCGGGACAGAGCGTCGCCTTCCTCTATACTTGCCGCATTGATTACGCCTCTTCACCTTTCAGGGACCGCTCCGACGCCATGAATTTTCTCGCGCACCTGCATCTCGCCACGCTGGCGCAAAGCTCGCTGACCGGAAACCTGATGGCGGATTTCGTACGCGGCAACCCCGACAGTCTGTACCCACCCAAAATCGTCGCCGGTATCCGTCTGCACCGTCGCGTCGATGTGTTGACCGACAGCCTGCCGGAAGTGCGTACCGCCTGCCGCCATTTCAGCGCCGACTATCGCCGGGTCGCGCCGATCGCGCTGGATGTGCTGTGGGACCACTTTCTGGCGCGCAACTGGCCGGAGCTGGAACCGGCGATACCGTTGACGCGCTTCGTCGCCGACGCGGAACAGCAGATCGCGCCCCATCTGGCCGACAGCCCGGAGCGCTTTCGAAACCTTAACCATTATCTGTGGCCGGAACGCTGGCTGGAACGCTACGCCGAACTGCCGTTTATCGCCGACGTGCTGCACCGCATGTCGGTACGCCGGCCGAAGCTGGCGGCGCTTTCCGGCTCATTCAGCGATATTGAGCATCACTACCATCAATTTGAAACATTATTCTGGCAGTTCTATCCTCGTATGATGCATCTGGCAAAAACAGGTCAGCTTGATGGCCCGGCTGACGCCGCACGGTAAAATGAGGAACAGCTCGCCAGGCTGTTCATCTGTCAGTGAAAAGAATTATCAATTGATTCGATAGACAAAAGCTATCTTATTGATTGGTCGCTTTCGCTTTATTCACCGGCAGGCTGTACCTATACTTACGGCGTTTATTACATTCACCTATCATTAACAGCTATTTACAGGAGTAATTATGGTCCTGGTAACTCGTCCTGCCCCCGACTTCACTGCCGCTGCCGTACTGGGAAGTGGGGAAATCGTTGAGAATTTCAATCTGAAAAAGCACATCAACGGTAAACCGGCTGTGATCTTCTTCTGGCCGATGGACTTCACCTTCGTATGCCCGTCCGAGCTGATCGCGTTCGATCACCGCTACGAAGAGTTCAAGAAGCGTGGCGTTGAAGTGGTTGGTGTGTCTTTTGACTCCGAATTCGTGCACAACGCCTGGCGTAAAACCCCGGTCGAAAACGGCGGTATCGGCGAAGTGAAATACGCGATGGTCGCTGACGTTAAACGCGAAATCCAGAAAGCCTACGGTATCGAACACCCGGAAGCCGGCGTGGCGCTGCGTGGTTCTTTCCTGATCGACAAAAACGGCATCGTGCGTCACCAGGTGGTGAACGATCTGCCGCTGGGTCGTAACATCGATGAAATGGTGCGTATGGTTGACGCGCTGCAGTTCCACGAAGAGCACGGCGAAGTATGCCCGGCTCAGTGGGAAAAAGGCAAAGCGGGTATGGGCGCGTCTCCGGACGGCGTTGCAAAATACCTGAAGGAAAACGCCAACAACCTGTAATCGGCGTATTCGATATCAGTAATCAGCCAGCGGCTTCGTCCGCTGGCTTTTTTGTCTATAGAAAACCCCCAGCTAGGCTGGGGGTTCCGTAAAGCTTCCAGCTTTGAGCCAGTTATCAAAACCCCTTTTGATTTGTTAAAACACCTTGCGGTCTGGCAACTGCAAAAGTTCAACAAGAAATCAAAAGGGGGTCCCAATGGGGGACGAAAAGAGCTTAGCGCACACCCGATGGAACTGTAAATATCACATAGTTTTTGCGCCAAAATACCGAAGACAGGCGTTCTACGGAGAGAAACGCCTGGCGATAGGCAGCATTTTAAGAAAGCTGTGTGAGTGGAAAAACGTACGTATTCTGGAAGCGGAATGCTGCGCAGATCATATCCATATGCTTGTGGAAATCCCGCCCAAAATGAGCGTATCCGGCTTTATGGGATATCTGAAAGGGAAAAGCAGTCTGATGCTTTATGAGCAGTTTGGAGATCTGAAATTCAAATACAGGAACAGGGAGTTCTGGTGCCGGGGATATTACGTAGATACGGTAGGGAAAAACACGGCGAAGATACAGGAATACATAAAGCACCAGCTTGAAGAGGATAAAATGGGAGAGCAGTTGTCGATCCCTTATCCGGGTAGCCCGTTTACGGGCCGTAAGTAACGAAGTTTGATGCAAATGTCAGATCGTATGCGCCTGTTAGGGCGCGGCTGGTAACAGAGCCTTATAGGCGCATCTGAAAAACCTCCGGCTATGCCGGAGGATATTTATTATGCCCGCCATCCGGCGGCGGGCAATGCAGGTCAGTACGCTCAGCTACCGCGCCGGCGAAGCGCGTAACTCGCCAGCAGCAGTGCAATCCACACCATGCCGGCGTACAGCGCAATGCGGGTATCCGGGAAGTAGCCAATCAGGCCGATGATAAACACCAGGAACACGATGCCGACCACCGCGGTCGCTGCGCCGCCCGGCAACGGAAACGCCAGCGCTTTGGCCTGCTCGCGGCTCAGTTTGCGGCGAAAGGCAATCTGCGAGCACAGAATCATGATCCACACCCAGACGGTGGCGAAGGTCGCCAGCGAGGCGATCACCAGAAACACCTTCTCCGGCATGATGTAGTTGAGGTACACCGCCACCAGCAGCGCCAGCACCATCACCACCACCGTGACCCAGGGCGTGCCGCGCCGCGACAGGCGGCTGAACACCTGCGGCGCATGCCCCTGCTCCGCCATGCCGTGCAGCATGCGGCCGACGCCGAACACGTCGCTGTTGATGGCGGAGAGCGAAGCAGTAATCACCACGAAATTAAGGATACCGGCCGCCGCCGTGATGCCCATGTGCTGGAAGGTCAGTACGAACGGGCTGCCGCTGGTCCCTACCTGATTCCACGGATAAATCGACATGATCACGAACAGGGTGCCGACATAGAACACCAGAATACGCCAGGGCACCGAGTTGATGGCGCGCGGAATGGATTTATGCGGCTCTTTGGCTTCGCCGGCGGTGATCCCGATAATCTCCACGCCGCCATAGGCAAACATCACCATCTGCAACGACAGAATCATCCCCATCACGCCGTTGCTGAAGAAACCGCCGTTGGTCCACAAATTATGGATGCCGGTAGGCTCGCCGCCGTTGCCGATCCCCCAGACGATGATGCCGATCCCGGCCACGATCATCACCACAATGGTGGCGACCTTGAAGAACGACAGCCAGAACTCCAGCTCGCCGAACACTTTAACGTTCATCAGGTTGATGGCGCCGATGATCAGCACCACGCTCAACACCCAGATCCAATGCGGCACCGCCGGAAACCAGACGCCCATATAGATGCCGAAGGCGGTAACGTCGGCAATCGCCACAATCAGCATTTCAAAGCAGTAGGTCCAGCCGGTGATGTAACCGGCCAGCGGGCCGAGGTAATCGCGAGCGTAGCGGGAAAAGGAACTGGCCTGCGGGTTGTTGACGGACATCTCGCCCAGCGCACGCATAATGATATAGGCGAACACGCCGCCAATCAGATACGCCAGCAACACGCTGGGGCCCGCCATCTGGATAGCGCTGGCCGAACCATAAAACAGCCCGGTGCCGATGGCTGAGCCCAGCGCGATAAAACGAATATGCCGCGTACTTAAGCCGCGCTTGAGTCTGGATTGTTGTTCCATAGGTTTGGATTGTTGTTCCATAAATGAGCAACCCTGTCTTTACAAACGAAAAAACCACAGGCAAACGCCTGTGGTGAAAAACATCAGTCAAACCGTACTCAGGAATGTGCGGTAACTTCCTGACGACCGGTGATGCGGTCATAAATCGCCACCACCAGCAGAATGATCAGCGACGGCGGCAGCCAGGCCAGCCCTTGCTCGCTCATCGGCAGGCTCTGCATCCAGCCCGGCAGCAACGGCTGAAAAGCGGACGACTTGATGCCGTCAACCAGACCGAACAGCAGACTGACCAGCATCACCGGCGCGATGACGTGGGTGCTGTTATTCCACCAGCGGCGGGTGAAACTCAACAGCACCAGAACGATACACGGCGGATAGATGGCGGTCAGCACCGGCACCGACAGCTGAATCAGGTGACTCAGCCCCAGATTGGACACCACCATCGAGAACAGCCCCAGCACAAATACCAGCGCACGGTAGGACAACGGCAGGTACTGAGCAAAAAATTCGGCGCAGGCGCAGGTCAACCCTACCGCGGTCACCATACAGGCGATAAAAATCAGCAACGCCAGGAAGCTGCTGCCCATATTACCGAAGGTGTATTGCACATAAGCGTGCAGGATCTCGGCGCCATTCTGCGCGTTCGGCACCAGCGAACCGCTGAAAGAACCGAGGTGGAACAGGCTCAGGTACACCAACGTCAGCCCCAGACCGGCGATCAACCCAGCCAGAATGGTGTAGCGGGTCAACAGCGCCGCATCGGTGATGCCGCGTGAACGAGCGGCGTTGACAATCACAATGCCGAATACCATCGCGCCCAGCGTGTCCATGGTCAGGTAGCCGTTGACGAAACCGCTGGAAAACGGCACCTGCTGGTACGCTTCGGCGGTCGGCGCCGGCGAGCCGGCCGGCCATAGCAATGCCGCGATGCCCAGCACGGTCAGCGCGATGATTTTCACCGGCGCCAGAATATGCCCAACGGTATCCAGCAAACGGCCGGGATAGAGCGAAATCGCGATCACAATGGCGAAGTAAATCAGGCTGTAAATCAACAGCGGCGACGCGCCTTCGCCCACCAGCGGCGCGATCCCGACTTCGAACGATACCGTAGCGGTACGCGGCGTGGCGAACAGCGGCCCGACCGCCAGATAGCAGACCGTCGCCAGCAGTACGCCGGCTTTTTTGCCGATCGGGCTGCTCAGCGTATCAATACCGCCGCCCACGCGGGCCAACGCTATCACCGTCAGCACCGGCAGGCCCACCGCGGTAATCAGGAAACCGAGCGCGGCGATCCACACGTGCTCACCAGCCTGCTGACCGACCATCGGCGGGAAAATGATGTTTCCGGCGCCGACAAACAGAGCAAAGGTCATGAAGCCCAATGCCACGATATCTTTGGAAGTTAAACGATGACTCATATGTATGTTGTTGTTGCCTGTAAAAATGTTGTTGTCTGTAAAAAACGGTGTTGCCGGCAGAAACCGGGCGCTAAAGCGGCGCACGCGAAAAGCGAGACGTCCGTGCGATGTGCAGGATTATGGATGTGAGATTTTATTGCACAGCGTTAATGGGGGCTAAGTAAAACGTTTATAGCAATAAAAGGCAATACGCGATCGGTAAACCAGAACATTAATCTGATATTTTGTAAAAAAATAGCATCTCAGTTTATCTTTTCACGGGCAGGCTATACATGATTTGTGCATTAAAACAGTTTGTAGCGCGATAAATCAGCTCAAAATTACGACAACGAGCAATAATTATCCATATTAAAAACTTATAGAAATAAAAAACGCCGGTAATACGCGCCGGCGTTATAAAAAAGCATATTGGTTTGCAGCGCCGGTGATTACCAGACGCGTTTGGCGATATCCACCACCAGCTTCAGTTTGTCCCACTGCTGCGCTTCCGACAGCGTGTTGCCCTCTTCGGTAGAAGCAAAGCCGCACTGCGGGCTTAAGCACAGCTGGTCCAGCGCAATATATTGCGTCGCTTCGGCAATGCGCTTCTGCACGTCGTCCGCATTTTCCAGCGTCCCGGTCTTGGTGGTAATCAGGCCCAGCACCACCTTCTGGTGACCCGGCTTGATGAAACGCAACGGTTCGAACCCGCCCGCCCGTTCGGTATCATATTCGAGGAAGAACGCATCCACTTTCACTTCGCCAAACAGGGTTTCCGCCACCGGCTCATAGCCGCCTTCGGAAATCCAGGTGGAACGGAAGTTGCCGCGGCAAACATGCAGGCCCACCACCAGATCGGCCGGTTTGCCTTCCAGCGCCTTGTTCAGCACCTGCGCATAGGTACGACGCAGATAATCCGGATCATCACCGCGTTCGCGGATTTGGCGCTTCTGGTCTTCGGAGCACAGATACGCCCACACCGTATCGTCCAGTTGCAGATAACGGCAGCCCGCGTCATAGAACGCATGGATGGCATCACGCCAGGTCTGCGCCAGATCGTCGAAGTAGTCGGCCAGATCCGGATAAACGGTACTGTCGATTACGCTACGGCCGCCGCGGAAATGCAGCACGCTCGGGCTGGGGATGGTCATTTTGGCTACGGCGTCGCCGGCCACGCTTTTGAGGAAACGGAAATCGTCCAGCATCGGGTGCTGCGGATTAAAGCTGACCTTGCCGGTCACTTTTACACCGCGGGCTTTAGTCTGCACGCCGTTGAACTGGATGCCCTGCTCCGCTTCATAACGTTCCACGCCGTTCAGGTTGTCAAAGAAGTCGAAGTGCCACCAGGCGCGACGAAACTCGCCGTCGGTCACCAGTTGCAGACCCGCCGCGCGCTGCAATTCCACCGCACGCTGAATTTCCTGATCTTCGACGCGGCGCAACGCTGCCGCATCAATCTCACCGGCCTGAAACTGCAAACGCGCCTGCTTGATGGCAGCCGGACGCAACAAACTGCCGACCACATCGGCACGGAACGGAGGAAGGGCTTGTGTCATGTTTAGCTCCTGCACTTCAGCTGACGCGAAACGGATCGGTTTCAGTCAGTCGATTTTTAGATGAATTGATTTTTAGAGGAAATAGTTACGCCGCTGAACTTTATAGCCATCCAGACGGCTAGACATGGAGCTATCCTGTCATGAGTTTTTCTCAGCGACAATGGAAGAATTTTCACATCACGTGAAATAAATTCATCTTAGGCATCAGTTTATTGCAGGATCACCCATCGACGACGAAACGGCATCGCCAAGCCCAAGCAGTTGTCTGGCCTGCTCGCGCGCCATTTCCGGCAGCGGCAGGTAACCATCCTGGCTGACCAGCGCCTGCCCCGGCGCCGACAGTACCCGCTCCAGAAACGCGGCGGTCAGCGGTTCCAGCGGTTTACCAGGCATTTTATTGACGTAGATGTAGAGATAGCGGGTATAGGGATAACGCCCGCTGCGGATGGTGTCGGCGGTCGGCAGCACGTAATCGTCTTTGTCGCTGGCCGCCAGCGGCAGTACCCGTACCCCGCTGGCGCGAAAGCCGATGCTGGCGTAACCGATGGCGTTGACCGACGCCGCCACCGCCTGCACTACCGAGGCTGAACCGGGCAATTCGTTGACCTGCGGCAGGAAATCGCCGCCGCACAGCGCCTGTTGTTTGAAGAAGCCATAGGTGCCGGAGGCTGAATTGCGCCCATAACGCAGTAGCGATCGTTGTCGCCAGACGCCGTTCAGCCCCAGTTCCTGCCAGCGTTGCACCGTTTTTCCAGCGCCGCAGCGGCGCGTCACGGAAAAGATGGCGTCAAGCTGGCGCACCGTCAGCCCGGTAATCGGGTTATCCTGATTGACCAGCACCACCAGCGCGTCCAACGCCACCGGCACCGCCGTCGGCGCGTACCCGTAATGCTGCTCGAACGCTTCGATTTCGCTGCTCTTCATCGGCCGGCTCATCGGCCCCAGCTGCGCCGCCCCTGCCGCCAGCGCCGTCGGCGCCGACGACGAGCCGGCCGCCTGAATCTGCAGGTTAACGCCGGGGTAATGCTGGCTGAAATCCGCCGCCCAGAAGGTCATCAGGTTCGCCAGCGTGTCGGAGCCGGCGCTGGACAGGTTACCCGCCAGCATCGCCTGCGGCGCAGCGGCGGCGGCCTGACCGAACAGGCACAACAGCAAGGCAAGCAGGCGGCGGGTGGGTATCATGTGCGGTTTCCATCGGGGTGAAAGACAAGAGCACGCTATTTTCGGCACAGCGGCGGAGACAATCAAGCCCCGCCGCCGTCATTACAGCTGTGGATTCGCGGCGTTCTGACTCAGCACCGAGCGGACTATCAGCCGGTTCGGCAACGTGAACATGAAGCGGGAGCCGGCGCCCTCTTCGCTGAGGATCTCCAGCCGGGAGTCGTGGTGGCTGAGCGCATGCTTGACGATCGCCAGCCCTAGCCCGCTGCCGCCGGTCTGGCGCGAACGGGCCTTGTCGACGCGATAAAAACGCTCGGTCAGGCGGGGAAGATGTTCGGCGGCGATGCCCGGGCCGTTATCGCTGACCTGGAACTGCGCGCCCTGCGGCGTCTGCTGCCAGCATACCTCAATGCGGGTACCCTGCGGCGTATGGTTGACGGCGTTATACACCAGATTCGACACCGCGCTGCGCAACTGCTCTTCGTTGCCGAACACCTGCAGTTGCTCGTTGACGCGAAACACAATCTCGTGACGTCCCTGACTCAGGGTATCGGCTTCACGCTTGAGCACCCGCAGCATCAGCGGGATATCCACCTTCTCGTTGAGATCGATGGCGGCAGCGGCTTCGATGCGCGACAGCGTCAGCAATTGCCGCACCAACCCGTCCATGCGGCGGGTTTGCTCCTGCATGGTGTGCAGCGCCTTGGACTGCAACGCGCCATCCAGCGATTCGTCGTTCATCATCTCCAGATAGCCCTGCAACACCGTCAACGGCGTGCGCAGCTCGTGGCTGACGTTGGCGAAGAAGTTGCGGCGCGCGCCTTCCAGTTGGTGCATCTGGGTCACATCGCGGGCCACCATCAGCAGTTGTCCTTCCGAGTAGGGCATCACCCGGAATTCCACGTGGTGGGAATTTTTCAGCATCAGCGTCAGCGGGCGGCTGAAGTCCTGCTGTTGCATGTACTGAGTGAACTCCGGGTAACGCAGCAGGTTGAGGATGTTCTGACCGTTGTCTTCCGGCCAGCGAAAGCTGAGCAGGTGCTGAGCCAGCCGGTTACACCAGATGATGACGCCCTCTTCGGTGGTGATGACCACCGCATCCGGCAACGATTCCGCCCCGCTGCGAAAGCGTTTAATCAGCAGCGCCAGCTCGCGCCGACGGCGGCGGTTGCGCAGTTGCATCTGATAGAGGCCGTAAAACAGCGGCTCCCAGCTCCAGCGGCCGGGCGGCGGGGTCATGCTGCGGTCAACCCACAGCCAGTAGGACAGGCGCAGCTGGTTATAGAAGTTCCAGCACAGCGCCGCCAGTACCGACGCCAGCAGAAACCAGGGCAGATAGCCGATAATCAGCCCCAGCAGCAGACCGGGCAAACAAAAAAAGCCAGCTCCAGCGCCAGCTTTTTCCAGGACAAACGTTCTAGCACGTCAGATTTTCTCCGGGACTCACGCTATCAATAACGTGTTGAGAAACGGTATCCAGTTCCCCGAACGGTCTGAACCATCTTGTCGTGTCCGCTGGTTTCCAGCGCCTTGCGCAGGCGGCGGATATGGACATCCACAGTGCGATCCTCAACATAAACGTTAGTGCCCCATACGTGATTCAGCAACTGCTCACGACTATATACCCGTTCCGGGTGCGTCATAAAGAAATGCAGCAGCTTGAACTCCGTCGGCCCCATATCCAGCGCGTGTTCTTCCGTGGTCACCCGATGCGAAGAGGGATCCAGACTCAACCCGCGCATTTCAATCACTTCCTCAACCGCCATCGGCGAAATCCGGCGCATCACCGCCTTGATGCGCGCCACCAGTTCTTTGGGCGAAAACGGTTTGGTGATGTAATCGTCGGCGCCGACTTCAAGACCACGCACGCGATCTTCTTCTTCACCACGCGCCGTCAGCATCATGACCGGAATATCACGGGTCAGCGCTTCGCGTTTCATGTGCTTGATAAACTGCAAACCGGACCCGCCGGGCAGCATCCAGTCCAGCAGCACCAGTTCAGGATAAGGTTCGGCCAGCCGGGTAACGGCGCTGTCGTAATCCTCAGCCTCAACCGGCTGATAACCGTTCTGTTCCAGCACGAAGCACACCATCTCGCGAATCGGCGCTTCATCTTCCACCACCAAAATACGTCTTGCCATATCAATCCTGCCGTTAATCGTCACGGTTAGCGTGCGGTGTGCATTATGCGTCAGTTTTATGACAGATTTATGAAAAATGGCGCCCCGGACTACGGTACGTTTCCGCCCTGACAGCCGCAGCCCCCTGCCGCTGCCGAAGACCGCCGGTACGCTTAATTTCTCACATTACCTGTCCGCGACGACACAGCCAAATACTCCCGGGTAGCCGGGGCCATACAGATATTATGGGACATGCCCTAAACTGCACGCCTATAATCGCCGATGATAAAGACGCGGTGTTTCGCCATGACGAACAAGCGCCTTGCCTCACTGACCGCCATTGTCCGCAAGCACCGCCAAAACAACATATCGTTTGCACTCACCTGCAGGGAGTCTCATGCGAATTATTCACACGTCTGACTGGCATCTTGGTCAGTACTTTTATACCCGGAGCCGTGCGCCTGAGCATCAGGCATTTTTACACTGGCTGGTTCAGCAGGTTGAGCAGTATCAGGCCGATGCAGTAATAGTAGCAGGCGATGTGTTCGACAACGGCGCGCCGCCCAGTTATGCCCGTGAAATGTATAACCATTTTGTGGTGGCGTTGCAGCGCACCGGCTGCCAGTTGGTGGTGATGGGCGGCAACCATGATTCGGTCGCCACCCTGAATGAATCACGCGCGCTGCTGGCCTGCCTGAATACCCGGGTGGTCGCCGGTTTTGACGGCGATATCCACGAACAGGTGCTGGTGCTGAACAACCGCGCAGGCGAGCCCGGCGCGCTGCTGTGCGCCGTTCCTTTTTTGCGTCCGCGCGACGTGCTCACCAGCCAGGCCGGCCAGTCCGGCGCGCAAAAACAGCAGGCGTTGCAGGATGCCATCACCCATCATTATCAGCGCTGTTACCAGCTCGCCTGCGAGCAGCGTGAAGCGCTGGGTCGCGAACTGCCGATTGTGCTGACCGGCCACCTCACCACGGTGGGCGTCGCCACGTCCGATTCGGTGCGCGATATCTATATCGGCACGCTGGACGCGTTCCCGGCGCAGGCCTTCCCCCCGGCGGACTACATCGCGCTCGGCCATATTCATCGCCCGCAGCGGGTGGCGCAATGCGAACACATCCGGTACAGCGGCTCGCCGATCCCGCTGAGTTTTGACGAACTGAATCATGAGAAATCGGTGTATCTGGTGCATTTCGAGCAGGGAAAACTGCAGGAGGTCACCGCGCTGACCGTGCCGACCGAACAACCGATGCAACTGGTGAAAGGCAATCTGCCGGAGATCGAACGCCGGCTGGCCGGATTCCGCGACTATCACGGCGACAAACCGGTGTGGCTGGACATTGAAATCGCCACCCAGGATTACCTGAGCGACATTCAGCAGCACATTCAGGCGCTGACCGAACCGCTGAACGTGGAAGTGCTGTTGCTGCGCCGGGCGCGGGAACAGCAGCAACAAATGCTGGTGCAACTGGAAAAGGAAACGCTGGAGGAACTGCAACCCGCCGAGGTGTTTGCCCGACGGCTGGCGCTGGAGAGCGATCTGGACGAGGCGCGCCAGCAGCGCCTGAAAGGGTTGTTCGACCGGGTCATTCAGGAGATTGACGAGCAGCGACGGGAGGCGTCCGCATGAAAATTCTTAGCCTGCGATTGAAAAACCTCAACTCGCTGCAGGGTGAGTGGAAAATCGATTTCACCCGCGAGCCGTTCGCCAGCAACAGTCTGTTCGCCATCACCGGCCCTACCGGCGCGGGTAAAACCACGCTGCTGGACGCCATCTGCCTCGCGCTGTACCACCAGACGCCGCGTCTGAAGGTCGGCCCCAGCCAGAACGAGCTGATGACGCGCCACACCGCCGAATGTCTGGCGGAAGTGGAATTCGAGGTGAAGAATGTCGCCTACCGCGCCTTCTGGAGCCAGCGGCGCGCCCATAACAGCCCGGAAGGCAATCTGCAGCCGCCCAAGGTGGAACTGGCGTTGTGCGCCGACGGCAAAATCCTCACCGACAAGGTGAACGACAAGCTGACGATGATCGCCGATATCACCGGGCTGGATTTCGATCGTTTCACCAAATCGATGATGCTGTCCCAGGGGCAGTTCGCCGCCTTCCTGAACGCCGATGCCAATCAGCGGGCCGAACTGCTTGAAGAGCTGACCGGCACCGACATTTACGGCCAGATCTCGGAGCGGGTATTCGAGAAACACAAAGACGCCCAGAGCAAGCTGGAAACCCTGCGGGCGCAGGTCACTACGCTGGAACTGCTGAGCGACGAACAGCGTCAGGCGCTGGAGCAGCAGTTGGAAGCCATCCGCCAGCAGGAACAATCGCTGTCATTGCACCGGGAAGAGGTGTTGGGGCATCAACGCTGGTACGACACGCTGCTGCAGCTCCAGCAGGCGCAACAACAGGCCCAGCAGCAGCGTGCCGCACAGGAACAATTGCAGCAACAGTCACAATCGCAGTTGGATAAGCTGCAGCGCAGCGAACCGGCGGAAAAACTGCGTCCGCGCTTTGATGAACGCGAACGCGCGCTACGGGAAAAACAGCGCCTGACCCAGCAGTTGAATAGCGTCCGCCAGCAGATCAGCCGCCAGCAGGATGCGCTCAATCTGTTGAAAATCCAGCTGGAAAAAGCGCAGGCCGCCCGACAGCAGCACGCCGAGTATCGCCAGCAGCAGGAAACCTTGATCAATGAACGTATCCTGCCGCTCGACCACCACATCGCCACCCAGCAGGCCCAGCGCGCCCAGCAACAGCAGGCGCTGGATAACCTGCTGGAGCAGCAGAAAACGCTGATCGCCAGCCTGACCAGACTACAACGCCAGCAGGAACAAACACGGCAACGGCTGGAAGACATCGAAAACTATCGCCGGCAGCATAGCCGCCATCAGCATTTGGGCAGCCATATTCCGCTATGGCAGGCGCAATTTCCCCAGCAGCAGAAATGGCAGCAGGACTTGCAGGTGCTGCAGGAAAAAGCGGCGCAGCAGCAGATTCAGGCGGAATACCTTGACCAGCAGCGCGCCTCGCTCGCCGAAAAACATCAGGCGCAGCAAAGCGCCTGCGAGCGAGCGAGCCAACTGCTGACCGAGCACTTGCAGCAGGATGAACAGCTGGAAGCGGAGCAACCGCTGGCGGACCTACGCCAGCAACTGGCCCGGCTCATGGCCGAACGGCCGGATCGCCAGCAACTGGCCACCAGCGCCGCCGTGCTACAGCAGTTGATTAGCCAGCGCACCCTGCTGGAAGCGCAACAGCTGGACACCCAACGCCGCATTCAGGCGCTGGAAGATCAACAGACCCAGCAGCGTCAGGACTATCAGCGTCAGGCCGACCATCTGGCCGACCTCGACAAACGTCACGAACTGGAGCTGCGCATCGTCAGTCTGGAACGCGAGCGCCAGCAACTGCAACCGGGCAAAGAGTGCCCGCTGTGCGGCTCCCCGCATCATCCGGCGGTGGAACGCTATCAGGCGCTGCGCCCTTCGGAAACCCAGCTCCGGCTGCATGCGCTGCGTCAGGAAGTGGAGGCGCTGAAAGCCAGCGTGGTGCAGACTGAAACCCAGCTTCAGTTGCAAAAACAGCACCGCCTGCAGCAGCAAAACGCGCTCGACGGCGTCCGACGCGATTACGAGTCGCTGCAGTTACAGTGCAAATCAGTCAGTGAACGCTTACTTGTTGATTTCGATCCGCTGCAACTGCCGGCCCTGCATCAGTGGATTGAAGAATCCAACGTGCAGGAGCAGTCGCTGCAAGCGCAGATCGCCAGTCGTGAGCGTAATCAGCGCCATATTCAGGAAAGTAAGGATTTACTCACCTCGGCGCAGCAACTGCTGGCGCAAACCGTACAGCAACTGGAGCTGAACACCCAGCAACAGTCGTCGCTGCACGCCTCGCGGGAAGAACTGCGGCTGTTGCTGGAAAAAACCGAACGCGAGTTGCAACGCCTGCACGACAGCCTCAGCCAGACGCTGGAAACGTTCGAACTGACGGCGCCTACGCTGGCGCAGCAGGAAGACTGGCTGCGTCAGCGCCAGACGGAATGGCTGCGCTGGCAGGAAAACGAACACGAACAGCATCAGTGCCAGCCGCAACTCGCCGCGCTGGAAGCGGAAATCATCGCCAGCCAGCAGCGGCAGGAAGAAACCGACGCCGCCATCAAAACCTATCAGCAGCAACTGGCCGACACCCAGCGCACGCTGGAACAGGCGCAGCAACAGCGCTGGCAATTGATGGGCAATCAGGCGGTGAATGAGGTGCTGAAGCAATTGCGGCAGGTCAGCCAGACGCTGGAGCTGGAAAGCCAGCAGGCGCAGCAGCAGTGGCAACAGGGCCAGTCGTTGCACAGCCGCCTGAACGGGGAAATCGGCAGTCTGGAGCAGCAAAACCAGCATGCCGAAACCGCATTGCAGCAGCTTCAGACCGGATTTGCGGAAGAGCTGACCGCCGCCGGGTTCGACGATGAAGCCGCCTTCCGCCATGCCTTGCTGGCCGAGGCCGAGCGCCATCATCTCCTCACGCTAAAAGAGCGGCTCAACCAGCGTCAGCAGCAGGTGGATGCGTTGCAGCAGCAGGCGGACAGCGCGCTGGAGCAACACATGACGACCCGGCCGGAATCGATGCCGGAAGGCATTAGCGACCATGACATCCGTCAGTTGCTTTCCGGCCTTGGGGACATGGTGAAAGCCGAAGCCGCACATCAGGGTGAACTGCGCCAGCAGCTTGCCAGCGATCAGCAACGCCGCGACAAACAGCGCCAGTTGCTGGAAGCCATCGCCCGCGGTCAGCAACAGTGCGACGACTGGGGCTACCTCAATCAGTTGATTGGCTCGCAGAAAGGCGACAAATTCCGCCGCTTCGCGCAGGGGCTGACGCTGGATCATCTGGTGTTTCTGGCCAACCGCCAGCTGTCGCGTCTGCATGGGCGCTATCTGCTGCAGCGCAAGGCATCCGACACGCTGGAATTACAGGTGGCCGATACCTGGCAGGCCGACGCGGTACGCGATACCCGCACGCTGTCCGGCGGCGAAAGTTTTCTGGTCAGCCTGGCGCTGGCGCTGGCGCTATCCGATCTGGTCAGCACCAAAACCCGCATCGACTCGCTGTTCCTCGACGAAGGTTTTGGCACGCTGGACGGCGAGACGCTGGATACCGCGCTGGACGTACTGGATAACCTGAATGCTTCCGGCAAGAGCATCGGCGTCATCAGCCATGTAGAAGCGATGAAAGATCGTATCCAGGTGCAAATCCGGGTCAGAAAGCGCAACGGTCTGGGCGTCAGCCAGCTCGACAGCGCGTATGCGGTGAAATAAATTCAGCGGGGACGCATCTGGCGTCCCCGCTGGACGTTTACCGCGCTTGCGGCCACAACCAGGCGGCGCCGCGCACGCCGCTGGAGTCGCCGTGCATCGCCTGTCGAACCGGCGTATCGCACTCGCCGCCGAACACCCACTGTTTCAGCAAACCGGGCACGGTGTCATACAGCCGTTTGACATTACTCATGCCGCCGCCCAACACAATCACATCCGGGTCCAGCAGATTGACGATATGCGCCAGCGATTTGGCCAACCGCCGCTCATAGCGTTGCAATGCCTGTTCCGCCAGCGCATCGCCCCGCCCGGCCAGATCAATAATTTCATGGCCCTGACGCGTCTGGCCGCTCAGGCGCTGATAATCCATGCCAAAGCCGGTGCCGGAAATAAACGTCTCGATGCACCCCGTGCGGCCGCAATAGCAAGGCATCGACTGCTGGTCGCGCCATTCGTCGGCATCCATCCACGGCAGCGGATTATGCCCCCACTCGCCCGCCACGCCGTTGCGCCCGATGTGCGCCTGCCCATTCAAGGCGATGCCGGCGCCGCAACCGGTGCCGATAATCACCGCAAACACCTTGCCGGCGCCAGCCGCCGCGCCATCCACCGCTTCGGATACCGCAAAGCAGTTGGCGTCGTTCGCCACCCGTACCGGCCGGCCTAACAGCTGCGCCAGATCCTGATCCAGCGGCTGCTGATTCAGCCACACCGAATTGGCGTTTTTGACCCGGCCGGTCACCGGCGACAGCGTGCCGGGAATACCGACGCCCACGCTGCCGCGCTGTCCGGTGGCCTGCTCCGCCATGCCAACCAGATCGGCGATAACCTGCAGGGTTTGACGATAATCGTGGCGCGGCGTCGCCACCCGGTGGCGGAATGCCTCGCTCCCCTCATCCGTCAGCGCAATGACCTCGGTTTTGGTGCCGCCCAAATCAATACCTATTCGCACGTTGTCTCCTGTTTATCCACCGAACTCGCGTATTCCTGATGATGACATTATCGTACCGTCCCTCACCACAATTCGTTATCATGCCCGCTGCGAATAACCCCTGCGTCCTGATACTCGCCCCGCGTTATCACGTGGAGCCGCGCCAGCGACGCGCCAGTCTGGGAAGAAAAATGCTGTGGTTTAAAAATTTGATGATTTATCGCCTGAGCCGCGATATCAGCCTCTCTGCGGACGCCATGGAGACACAGCTGGCCTCCTTCGCCTTTACCCCCTGCGGCAGTCAGGATCTGACCAAAACCGGCTGGGTCTCGCCGATGGGGCCGCACGGCGATGCCCTGACCCACGTGGTCAACGGTCAGATACTGATCTGCGCCCGCAAAGAAGAGAAGATCCTGCCTGCGCCGGTCATTAAGCAGGCGCTGCTGGCCCGGATCGACAAGCTGGAAGGCGAACAGCACCGCAAACTGAAGAAAACCGAGAAGGACGCGCTGAAAGACGACGTGCTGCACAGCCTGCTGCCCCGTGCGTTCAGCCGTTTTAGCCAGATTTCGCTGTGGATCGACACCGTCAATCACCTGATCATGGTGGATGCCGCCAGCGCCAAGAAAGCCGAGGATACGCTGGCGCTGTTGCGTAAAACGTTGGGGTCGCTGCCGGTGGTGCCGTTAACCATGGAAAACCCGATCGAGCTGACGTTGACCGAATGGGTACGTTCCGGCCAGACGCCAGCCGGTTTTACGCTGCAGGATGAAGCCGAACTGAAAGCGGTGCTGGAAGACGGCGGCGTCATTCGCTGCAAGAAACAGGAGCTGGTCAGCGACGAAATCGCCACCCACATCGAAGCGGGCAAAGTGGTGACCAAACTGGCGCTGGACTGGCAGGAACGCATCCAACTGGTGCTGGCGGACGACGGTTCGCTCAAGCGTCTGAAATTCGCCGATACCCTGCGCGAGCAGAACGACGATATCGACCGGGAAGACGTGGCTCAGCGGTTTGACGCCGACTTTACGCTGATGACCGGCGAAGTGGCGGCATTGATCGCCAACCTGACGGAAGCGTTGGGTGGCGAGGCGCAGCGGTAATCACACCAGCCGCAACAGGGCACCAGATAAGCTGGTTCCCTGTTGATTGCCGACAAAACTTCTTACAGGTAATGGTTTTTTGTGGCGTCAAAACTGCGCTGAGGTGGGCGACTTCGCCGGGTGAGCGACAGGACGTCGCGAAAGCCCGTGCCGCGCCGGACAAAAACGTCGGGAACGTTTTTGAACAGCGTTTACGCTGGCCCGAAGGGCGAGCCCCAGGGATGGGGCGAGTAACCGCGTCACGGGCGGCCCGAACAGCGAAGTCGAACGCCGAAGGTAGCGCGCAGCGCCGCAGTTTAGCCCTCAGCCAGTGGTCAAGGAGAGGCGGCGTCTGAGCCTCTCCTTGTCGTGCGTGCGATGAAATGGCAAGGAAACTCCACCGTTTATCTCGCACGAAATCACTCACAGGTCGGACAAACATCACCATTCGCAAAACATCCGGCTCGCCCGATAACCCGGCACCCTGTCGTGTTACAGCTTAAAGTGACTGATCGAAGAGTGCAGTTCTTCCGACTGCGATTGCAACGAGGCGAAAGCGGATGCCGCTTCCTGCACCATCGCCGCGTTCTGCTGCACCATTGAATCCAGCTGCGCCACCGCTTTGTTGATTTCCTGAATCCCGCGCATCTGTTCTCCTGACGCATGGGTGATTTCCGACATCACCGTACTCACGGAAGACACGCCGCCGACAATTTCGGTCATGGTGTTGCCGGCCTGACGCACCTGCCGCGAACCGGTATTCACGCTCTCTACAGTAGACTCGATCAGCGCCTTGATCTCTTTCGCCGCCTGCGCGCTACGCTGCGCCAGCGAACGCACCTCGCCAGCCACTACCGCAAAACCGCGCCCTTGTTCGCCGGCGCGGGCGGCTTCCACCGCCGCGTTCAGCGCCAGGATATTGGTCTGGAAGGCAATACCGTCGATCACGCCGATAATATCGCCGATCTTACCGGAAGCCACCTCGATTTCCTGCATGGTGTCGACAACCTCGGCCACCACTTTACCGCCGACGCTGGCATCGTTCGCCAGCGAGCGGGTACGATCGTTCACCTGCTGGGCGGAACCGGCCGACTGGGTAACGGTGGCGGAAATCTGCTCCAGCGCGGCGGCGGTTTGCTGCAGGCTGGCCGCCGCCGCTTCGGTGCGGGACGCCAGATCGTTGTTGCCGGTCGCCACTTCGTCGGTCGCGGTTTGCAGCGATGCGCTGATGTCGCGAATCTGCAGCATGATCATGCTGAGTTTGTCGACAAAGGTGTTGAACGAGCGGGCAATCTGCGCCACTTCATCATGACCGTCGTCCGGCAGACGCAGGGTCAGGTCGTTGGTGCCGTGGCTGATGTCGTCCATCGCATCGCGAATCTGCAGCAGACGTTTGAGCGAGGCGTTGATCAACAGCCCCACCACCACCGAACCCAGAATGCTGATGATCACCAGCGCGATCACCGACGTCCACAGCAGCGAACCCATACCGGCGGTGGCTTCAGCCTTGTCCAACGCGACCAGCACATACCAGTCGGTGCCGACCACCGGCTGAGTTCTTACCAGCATGTCGCGCCCGCTGATGTTCAACTGCACCGGGCGGTCGGATTTCAGCACCTGTCCCAGATTCACCTGCGGGGCGATTTCGGTCAGTTTTTTCAACGTCAGTTTGGCGTCCGGATGGGCGATGATGGTGCCATCGGCCTGAATCAGAATGCCGTAGCTGGCGGGCGTAGGATGGATGGCTTTGACGTTGGCGATGACGCTGTCCATGGTCACGTCGCTGCCCAGCACGCCCTTAACGCTGCCGCCGTCCAGCACCGGCGCCACAAACGACACCACAATGGTATTGGTCGCCATATCCAGATACGGCGCGGTCGCGATGGCTTTACCTTCTCTCACCGCCTGCTGGTACCAGGGGCGGACGGTAGGGTCATAATTGGCCGGAATGCCGCCGGGATCGGCAAATTTGGCGGTGTGGTTGGCGTACCCCATATACACGTTGATGAAGCTGCCCGCCGTCGTCATCTGTTTGAACACCGGAATCGGATCATCGTTGGTCAGCACCACGCTATTGAGCGACGTAATGATTTGTTTTTTAGCGGCTACCCAGTCGCTGATGGCCAGGCTGTGGCCAGCGGTCACGGCGGTAAGCAGGTTATTGATGGATTCATCGTTATATTTATCAGTCACCCGGTAATTCAAAAAAGTGTTAATTACCAGGGCAACCACAATGATAGCCGTGCACACGGCCAGAATACGAGCGCGAGTAGTTTTAAGCATAGTGACCACGTAATTATTGAAATGCTTTTTTTTAGATAACCACAACGATCGCCTCATCAGTTACGAGGCATTCCATTCGAGAAAGTGAAACTGTTTGTCAGAAGTATCTCCTCTCAATTACGCGGACTAACGACACCGCAACCAACAGGAAGGCCCTCTCACAGGAAAATACAATGGCCGCTATCAGATTTACAGATTTATCTGAAATTTTTCATATAAGAAAATAATATGAATTTTGCAATTAATAACAAATCAACAATATAGCCAAATATATATTTTCAAATCACTATCGTTTCGATGGGTAATTACCAAACGTCATTATCACTATACCCAAAATAATTCGAGTTGCAGGAAGGCGGCAAGTGAGTGAATCCCGATGAGCTTACTCAGGTAAGTGATTCGGGTGAATGAGCGCAGCCAACACACCTGCAACTTGAAGTATGACGGGTATATAAAATGGAATAGCAAAACGTTTCTACAATCATATGGCGGCAGGATGACAAACAGATGGCACTGCGGCATGGATAAGCCGGGAGCGTAACTTAATATCAGAAACGACATATCAGAAAACGGCTGCCGATATCACCGACAGCCGATTATCACGAAAGGAAAAGATGACCGAAATCAGAGATAACGGCACAGATAGGACGATGGTTCGGACACCTTCAGCTTGAATTCGCTTTTTTCCGGCACGTTGAAGACCGCACCGGCTTCAAACAGTTGCCATTCCTGCTCGCCCGGCAGCAGCACGTTCAGCGCGCCGCTGACTACCGTCATTTCTTCCGCCTGCCCGGTGCCAAAGGTATATTCGCCGGCTTCCATCACCCCGACGCTGGCGCGGCCGATGCGGCTGCCGTCAAAACCGATGGATTTTACTTTCCCTTCAAAATACTCATTTACATTCAGCATAATGCCCAACCTTTCTGTTAAAAAATCGATTGACCGTCAGGCCGCCGGCAGACGCAGTGTCTGCACCAGTTCCGAAACAATCACGGCCGGCGCCCGGGTGGCGTCCACCACATAGTGCGCCACATCCTGATACAGCGCTTCGCGCTCCCTGAGCACCGCTTCCATCTCTTCGGCGATCGGCCGCCCGGTCAGCGTCGGTCGCTGGTGCGCCTGCGGACTGGCCTGCAACCGCTGCGCCAGCGCCTGCGCCGGCGCGTGTAGGTAGATTACGATCCCCTGCGTACGCATAAACTGACGATTCTGTTCCAGCAGCACCATACCGCCGCCGGTCGCCACAATCCGGTTCGGCGCCGTCACCGCGTGCAATGCCTCGCTTTCCCGGCGGCGAAACCCCGGCCACCCTTCAGCGGCGACCACATCCGCCACGGTCAGGCCGCTGGTATGCTGCATAAAAATGTCCGTATCGACAAACTCATAGCCAAGCGACCGCGCCAGCTCACCGCCAACCGTGGTTTTTCCGCACCCTCTGGCACCGACCATAAAAATGGGTTGTGTCATGTCACGACCAGTCCTTATTTTTCTCAGGCCTGCCAGCCGCAGCGGGGACTGCTGCCAGCCGGCGCCTGTCGAACCAAGAGCAGAATCATACAGGCAATAATCCTCATTAAGAAAGCCTCCGCGCTGCACCGGCATGGGGAAAGCCACTTCACGCCAGCTTTCCGTTCAAATTCAGCACAACACGCCATAATGCTTACCAAATATGGCAAGTTACGCCGTAAAAACCGATGTTATGCCGCCGGTCGCATGACAAACAGTCAGGCCGCCAGTCGGCGGCCTGTGCGTGCGGCAAAAGCGCCGATCAATAGGTATGGAAATAGTCCTGGATCACCGCCGGATCGCTGGTGCGGGTCAGTGCCAGCATCAACAGGATACGGGCATGCGCCGGGTTAAGAGAATCCGCGACCAGACCCGGCAGTGCCTCATCCGGCGGCACGATGCCGTTACCGGTGCGGGAGGAGCGCATCACCACCACGCCTTTATCCTGCGCCTTGCGCATGCCGGCGATGCCGCGCACCGACACCGAACCCGCGCCCATACCGGCATAGACAATACCTTTCACACCGTGGCTGATGGCGGCGTCGTACAGGTATTCCGGGTCATCCTGATACCCATAAAGAATATCGACTTTCGGCAGCAAGGTCAGGCCGCGCACATCGAACACCGAACGGTTGGTATGCAGTTTGTCGAGACGATTCTGGTAGTAGATATGGTTGCCGATCACGACCCCCAGATAACCTTCTTCATTCGCCCGGAAACTGTCCAGCGTCGAGGCGTTGCTCTTGGTGATATAACGGGCGGAACCGATACGATCATTGAGCACCACCAGCACCCCGCGGCCGCGAGACTGTTTGTCGCTCGCCACGCGGACCGCCTCCAGCAGGTTCATCGGACCGTCGGCGCTGATGGCCGTGGCCGGACGCATCGCCGCCGCAAACACCACCGGCTTGTCGCTTTTCACCGTCAGGTGGAGGAAATAGGCCGACTCCTCCAGCGTGTCCGTACCGTGGGTAATCACCACGCCGTCCACATCATCGCGCGCCAGCAGCGCGTTCACCCGTTGGCTCAGTTTCAGCACCACATCGCCGGTCATGTTTTCGCTGGCCATGTTGGCGAATTGCTCGCCTTTCACGTTAGCCAGTTTTTTCACGTCAGGCACGGCGTTGATCAGCGTATCCACGCCAAGCGCGCCCGCCTTGTAACCGGTGGTCTGGGTGCTCGTCGCCGCCGAACCGGCAATAGTACCGCCGGTTGCCAGGATGACGATATTTGGCAGTTTATCCGCCGCGTTGGCCGTAAAAACAAAGAAGAAAACAAGAATAAACAGAGATTTAAACCATCGTTCCATAACAGATTCTCTTTAATGGGTCAGAGGACGATCGGGCTGTTCCTGCCCGGAAACCGGCATCAGCCGATCGTTTTTTTATCGAAAAACTCCTTATCTGCCAGCCGGAAAGCTGGCATCGGCGCTTATGTTGCAGCGCCCCCTAAAGGCTGTATAGCGTCTGATGGTCAACAGGAGAGCCAGATCACTGAATAAGCGGCCTATTTTCAGCGGCATCTTCTTCAACGAGGCTGATGCGGGCAACCGCATCGCGGCTGGCCTCGCGGCGGGCGTCGCCAACCAGTTCCACCAGCGTGCCGGCGCGCATTTCCAGCAGCCGGTCCGCCTGTTCGAAATAGTGGTCGTCATGGCTGATGGCGATAACGGTTTTTCCTTCCGAGCGCAGTTGCGGCAATAGCACCTGATAAAATACCCGGCGGAATTGCGGGTCCTGATCGGCGGCCCACTCATCCAGCAGCAGAACATCGCGCTGCTCCGCTACCGCCAGCAGCAACGCCACCCGCTTGCGCTGCCCCTGCGAGAGCGACAAATTCAGGATGCGCTGCTCCGTGATATGCAGTTTCTGGCGCATGTTGAGCCGGTCGAGCCAGTCGGATACCAGCGATGTATCCGGAGCGCCGCCCTGCGGCCCCATCAGGCGATCAAACAGGTGGAAATCGGTAAACACCGCCGAAAACAGCGTCTGATACTGCTCCAGCGGCACCGGCCGGTTATCCAGCGTCAGCTCGCCCGACACCGGCGTGTATAGCCCGGTCAGCAGCATCGCCAGCGTTGACTTGCCGCTGCCGTTGCCGCCGATCAGGAACACCAGCTCGCCGCGCCGCAGCGTGAGATTGATCGGTCCGACCTCAAACCTGCCGTCGTCATAGCGAAAGCAGACATCGCGCAGCGTCAGGGTTTGCCACTGGCGGGGGGCGGATGCCGACGAAAACCCCGGCTGATAATCGACCAGCTTCAACTGGCGCAGCTTGTCAAACGCCACCTGGGCGCTGACCAGCGTAGGAAACGCGCCTACCGCCTGCAGCAATGGCGTGCGCAAAAACAGCAGAATCAGGGAATAGGTGGCGGCCACCGCGTTATCGGCCCAGCCCAGACTGTTGGCCATAAAGAACACCGCGCCGATCGCGCCCAGCATCATGATATTCGACCAGTTGATGGCGCTCAGGTGGTAGGTATCCGCCCGGATAATATGGTGACGGTAGTCGTCGGCATGGCGCTGATAATCCTGTTCATACAGCTGGCGCGCCCGGTCGCGGTTCAGCGACAGCTCTTTGCAGCCGTCGATCACCCGCTGGTAATCTTCGTGCAGCCGGTTTTCCTCTTCGCGCACCCGACTGAAATGGCGATACACGCGGGAAACCAGCCAGTAGCCGCCCCAGATGGTGAGCGCCACCCACAACGCCGTCACCAGCATCATGCGCGGTGACAGCCAGGCCAGATAAGCAGCGCAGCCGAAGGTCAGAATGATGCCCTGCACCAGTTCCGGCAGGCGCACAAACGCCAGCGTGATGGTGCGGATATCGCTGGCAAGGCTGGCCTGTAACTGCGCGGGGCCAATCTGCCGCAACCGTTCCAGCCCGGTGTCGAGAATACGTTTGATCAGTTGCCCGCGCAGGCGGCAGACGAAATGGTGGCCCAGCACGGTCAGCGCCAGCTGCGAAGCCAGCGTCACCGCCATCAGCAATACCAGTAAGCCGATGAACCCCGGCAGCACCTGCAGCGTCGGGCTAACGGCCTCAATCAGTTGCTGGTTAATGAAAGCGATCAGGCCAATCCCCAGCGCCGCGCTGGCGAGGCTAAGAAAGATGACGGTCAGGAACGGCCAGCGATACTGCCGGTAGACAAGGTGAAGTAACTCCATAATATCCGCTTTTCGGTAACAACGAGCGCAGCCAGTTTAATCAGCCCCGAAGCGATATCAAGAATTATTCTCACCGCGAATTATGCCGTCTTTCAGCAGCTTACTCCGGCAGCGTCCAGATCTCGCGGGCAATACTCACCATATGTCGCAGTTTAGCCCACTGTTGTTCTTCCGTGATGCCGCCCTGGCCGCCGTGTCCAAAGCCGCACTTCGGGCTGATGGCCAGCTGTTGCAGCGGTACATACAACGAGGCGGTATTGATCGCCATCTTGACCGAATCCGGCGCTTCCAGCGCGGCGCTGTGGGAATCCATGACTCCCAGCACCACTTTCTGGCAGCTCACCTGACGCAACGGCTCCAACCCGACCGGACGCCGGTCATCGTATTCGATGAACAGGCTGTCCACCGCCAGATTCGCCATCGCATGCCCCATCACCTCACGCCCGCAGCCATAAACCCAGTTGGGAGAAAAACGCCGGCAGCACATATGCAGGCTGATGAACATATCCGGCGGACGTTGCGCCAGCGCCTGATTCAAAGTACGGGTGCAGCGCTCCAGCAGATCGCGCAATTCAAACCCGGACGCGTTTTCTCGTTCCATCACCTTGCCGTCGCACAGGCGCGCCCAGAACAGGTCATCCAGTTGGAGATAGCGACATCCCTGGCGATAAAACGCCTGGATCACTTTGCGGTACACCGCGGCCAGATCATCGCAAAACGCGTCCAGCGACGGGTAAACGTCATTGTTGCGGATAGCCGGATACATCAGCATGTTCGGGCTGGGAAGCGTCTGTTTCGCCAGAATCTCCCCGTCGTTGCCCACCGCCTGATGCAAAAAGCGATAGTGGGTCAGAAAAGGGTGCGCGTCGTCAAAATCGAGTTTGCCCACCACCCGCAACCGGCAAGGCGCATCGCCGTCCGGCAGGGCCGTGTCATCAACGTCAATACCCGTCAGGCAGGAGAAAAAATCGGTGATACCGTCGCGAATACGCAGTTCGCCATCGGTAATCGCGCTCAGACCGCAAGCCTTCTGGCGCTCGACCACATTCAGCACTTCTTCGTTTTCGATTTCCGTGAGCCGATCGTGGGTCATGAGCCCCTGCCGCCACGCCTGCCGGGCCTGCTTAAGGCGGTGCGGCAATAAAAAACTGCCTACATGCTCGGCGTGAAACGGCGGATAAGGTTTTTTCACTGTGCGCATCTCACGCGTCCTTTTGGTTTACACGACACTGTTGGTTTACACGACCGGTTTTGCACGACAATGTCTGCGCTTCAATGCGCGTCTGTTTGCTTGGGTTATCGTCCAGGCGGCGGACTGTCACTGATCCGTTCACCGATGTCAATCGACGGGGCGATGATTGTCGCACCGATTCCTCCTTATCGACAAATAACAAAATTTAATTATTTCATTGCTATTCATTTAGCCCATTCCACGATAGCGTATTTGCCTGCTATCGCCGTTTTCCGGCGCCACTTTTTTATACAAAGGGAAATTGTCCCTACCGGCCGCTATCGTTATGATTCAACGGATGGTTTCCGTCAATCCACCCGTCATACCGTCTTATTATTGTGCGCGCTCGCCCGCAAGGATGGCTTTATGGAATACACGCTCCTCTCTGTCTCGCGCCGGTTGTTAACGGCAAGAACGCTGGCGCTGATGCTGGCAATCACGCTGCCGCTGCTTGCCGCTTGTGGTCGTACCGCGCTTCCCCCGCTGGGGCAGCCTTCTTTCGATGCTTACCAACAGCAAACCGAACAGTGGGTACGGCAACATCGGGCGTTTCAGTCCGACGATCTCCGACAAGAGCTGCGCTGGAATACGCCGCAGGAAACCCGCCCGGCGGACTCCCCCCGTAAAGGCATCCTGCTGGTACACGGACTGGGCGATGCGCCCGGCACCTTCAGCGATGTCGCCCCGGAGTTGGCGCGGCAAGGATACCTTGTTCGCACGGTGCTACTGGCCGGACATGGCACACGGCCGGAAGATATGATCCCGGTGTCGCTCGACGACTGGCGACGGGTGGTCGCCGAGCAGGCCAGACTGTTGCAACGTGATGTGGATGAAGTGTATCTGGGCGGGTTCTCCACCGGCGCTAATCTGGCGCTGGAGTATGCGCTGGAACATCCTGAGATCCGCGGGCTGGCGCTGTTTTCCCCCGCTATCCGCTCTAATGAAACCTTTGACTTCCTGACGCCGCTGATTGCCCCGTTTCGGGAGTGGTTGCGCACGCCGCGACCGGGAGCGCCCGCGCAACTGACGACGCGCTACCTGCGGGTGCCCACCAACGGCTTGGCCCAGTACTATCTCTCCAGCCTGGCGGTGCGCCGCCTGTTGTGGCGCCATGATTACGACCGCCCGGTGCTGATGGTGGTTGCCGAACACGACTCGGTGCTGGATACCCCCTACCTGCGACAGCTTTTCCGCACCCACTTCACCCACCCCGCCAGCCGTCTGATCTGGTACGGTCAGCCGGACAACGCCATAACCAGTCGGGAACAGATACGCGACGATCGTCTGCCGGATTGGCGCATCAGCCAGTTCTCACACATGTCGGTGCTGTTCTCGCCGGATAACCCGCTGTATGGCAGCAACGGCTCGGTGATACTCTGCAACAATGGTCCTACGTCTGTTACTGCCGACCAATGCCGCGATCGCAGCCGGTTCTGGTATTCCGACTGGGGCTATCAGGAAGAGGGTAAAACCTATGTCCGGCTAACCTTCAACCCCTATTTTGACTGGCAGAACGGTATCATGCGGGAGGTTCTGGCGGCGTCTGACCAGACACAACTGCGCTGACGCGCGACTGTCATCATTGACCAATACACTGGTGCGTCGGCGACGCTGCGCCCGACGCACCATTCGCCGCGAACCGACCGCCTGATACCTGTTTTTCACTTACTTTTTTTTCACTTAATTTTTTCAATTACTTGTTTTTAAATTACTTTTTCTAAATTAACTGTTTTTCACTTCCGGAGGCCCCCGATGGATTTAGCCCTGTTTGATCTGGACGAAACCCTGATCTGCGCCGATAGCACCGGCTTGTGGCTGCGCTGGCTGGAATCGCAGGGATTTGCCGGCAAGGAACTGCTACAGCAGGAACAACACCTGATGCAGCGTTACTATCAGGGCACATTGGCGATCGAAGATTACATGTATCTTTCGCTGTCGCCGCTGATTGGCCTGAGCGCCGAAACAGTCTCCGGCTGGGTGGACCGCTTTATCCGGCGCGACATCCTGCCCCGGCTCTACCCGGCGGCGCGCGAGCGCATGGACTGGCACCGTCAGCGCGGCGATACCCTGATCATTATTTCCGCCAGCGGCGAGCATCTGGTACAACCCATCGCCCACCATCTGGGGGCCGATCACGCGCTGGCGATCGGCGTTACGCTGGAAGACGGGCGTTTCACCGGCGACATCTACGGCATGCCGACGTATCAGCACGGTAAAGTGATCCGGATACGCGAATGGCTGGCGCAACGCGATGGCGAACCATTCGACCAGTTGCACGGCTACAGCGATTCGCTCAACGACCAGGCAATGCTGGAATTCGTCGATCAGGCTTACGCCATCAACCCGGCGCCAGAACTGGCGGCGCTGGCGCAGGAGAAAGGCTGGCGTATCTGCCGCTGGCAGCGCTAGCCGGGCGTTTACCGGCTACCGGAACGTATCGGCTCCAGCCCGATATCCGCCGCCAGACGCGCATGCTCACGATCCAGTTCGTCGATGATAAAGGTGATGAAATGGCTTAGCGCGGCGGAGCGATGCTTGCCCGCCAGCGTCTGCACCTGCAGGCTGCGCTGGGTCAGCGGTTCGCTGCGCACCGGCTTGAGCAGCAAACCGTCCTCCCGCGCCCGGTACAGCACCGAAAAATGGCTGCAGGCGGTAACGGCATCCGGCGTCTGCTGCATGAAGTAGTAAAGCGCGGAGAAGTTGTTGCAACTGAGCGCCGGTTCCAGAAAAGTGCCGCTCATCCGGCAGGAGAGATCGAACAATTGGCGAATGGTGGTGCCCTGCTGCGGCAGCACCAGCGGAAACCCGTGCAGATCCGCCAGTTGGACCGCTTTGTCCGCCAGCGGGTGATCCGGCCGCATCAGCAGTAGCACCGGCGCCGGGTAAGACGCCATCACCTCGACGCCGCGCTCCGGCGACAAGCTGAACTGAAACGCCACATCGCATTCGCCGTTGCGCACCATTTCCGACACCTGTATCGCGGTGCCGACCTGCAGGAAGAACGTCACGGCCGGGTTGTCCTGCCGGAAACGGGCAAACAGCCCCGGCAGCAGATCAAACGCCATGCCGTCAGTACAAGCGACGCGCACAAACGTTCGCCGCACCGCCTTCAGCCCCTGAATCTCGGCAATGGCGTACTCCATGTCCATCATGCTCTTGCGCACGTGGTTTTCCAGAATTTGCCCGGCGTCGGTCAATACCATGCCCCGGGCATGGCGTTCAAACAGCGGTGCGCCGATGCGTTCTTCCAGTTTGTGGATCTGTCGGCTGATGGCCGACACCGCCACAAACAGCTGCTGGCTGGCGGCGCTCAGGGAGCCGGTATTGGCGACCGCCAGAAAATACCTGATTTCGTTACTATGCATCGCATCGCCCCTCCGCCTGCCTCGTTTTTGTGCAAGCAAGCTTTATATTAAAAGCAAAGCTTGCTTGCAATTATTATTATTGTGGCAATGCTGGCGATGATTTAGAACGTGGTTAATACCATCACTAAAAAAACATCACCACAGACAGACAGGCACAACATGACAACACCACAGGTTATTCAACAGGCGCTGGCGTATTTCGACAGCGGCCGCTTCCGTGACGTACTGGCGCGTCGCGTCGCTATCGCCAGCGAAAGCCAGCGCACCGACCGGGACGCGGCGTTGCAACAGTATTTATCCGAGGAAATCATCCCGGCCCTGCAGGCGCTGGGTTTCGAATTACAGCAAATCGATAATCCGGCCGCGGCCAACCGCCCGTTTTTGATCGCCTCGCGCATTGAAGACGCCGCCCTGCCCACCGTGCTGTGTTACGGCCACGGCGATGTGGTGTTCGGCGACGACGAACACTGGAGCGAAGGGCTTTCCCCGTGGCAACTGGTGGAACAGGCAGGCCGTTGGTACGGTCGCGGCAGCGCCGACAACAAAGGCCAGCACTCGATCAATATTGCCGCGCTGGAGCAGGTATTTCAGGCCCGTCAGGGGCGGCTCGGTTTTAACTGCAAGTGGCTGTTCGAAATGGGCGAAGAGATCAGCTCGCCGGGATTGGCCGAGGTGTGCCGCCAGCATGCGCAGGCGCTGCAAGCCGACCTGTTCATCGCCTCGGACGGCCCGCGCCTCAACGCCGAACGCCCAACGCTGTTCCTCGGCTCGCGCGGCTGCGTCAACTTCCGCCTGACCATCCGCGCCCGCGAGCGGGATTACCACTCCGGCAACTGGGGCGGTCTGCTGAGCAACCCCGGCACTCAACTGGCCAACGCCATCGCCAGTCTGGTCAACCAACATGGTCAGATGCAGGTGGCGGCGCTGAAACCGCCGCGCCTGACGCCGGCATTGCGCACGATTCTGGCGGACATCGCGCCCGGCGGGCAAGCGACGGATCCGGCCATCGATCCGCAGTGGGGCGAAGCAGGTCTGAGCCCGTCCGAGCGGCTGTTCGGCTGGAACACGCTGGAAGTGCTGTCATTCCTGACCGGCAATCCGCAGCGGCCGATGAACGCCATTCCCGGTCACGCCACCGCGGTATGTCAGTTGCGTTTTGTCGTCGGCACCGACTGGCAGCAACTGGCGCAGCATCTGCGCCATCACCTCGACGAGCACGGCTTCACGATGGTGGAGATCAGCGACGTGCGCGGTACGCCGGCGACCCGTCTCGACCCGACCGACCCGCTGGTGAACTGGACGCTCGACCTGATGCGCCAGACCAGCGATAAAAAGCCGGCGTTGCTGCCCAACCTCGGCGGTTCGCTGCCCAACGAAGTGTTTGCCGAAATTCTCGGCCTGCCGACCCTGTGGATCCCGCACTCTTACCCGGCCTGCGGCCAGCACGCCGTGGATGAGCACATGCTGGTCAGCGTCGCCCGCGAAGGCTTGCAGATCATGACCCGCCTGTTCTGGGAACTGGGGGAACAGGGCCACGCCGTTCTGGCGCAACACCGCGCACACCGTGCCGCCCACGAGCAGAGCTGAGGTGAATCATGACGACTGCATCCGTTTCGCACTACAGCACCGCGCGCCCCAGCCTGTACAAAACGCTGTTCGCCACCTGCATCGGCAACGCGCTGGAATGGTTTGACATCGCGGTATACGGCTTCTTCGCCAATTACATCGCCCATGCGTTCTTCCCCACGCAGGACCCGGCAGTATCGCTGCTGCTGGCCTTCGGCAGCTTCGGCGTCTCTTTCCTGATCCGGCCGCTGGGCGCGGTCGTGCTGGGCGCTTACGCCGACCGCGCCGGGCGCAAGGCATCGCTGCTGCTGTCCATCAGCCTGATGCTGCTGGGCGGCGCAATGATTACCTTTATGCCCACCTACGCCAGCATCGGTCTGGCCGCGCCGGTGCTGATCATGCTGGCGCGCCTGATTCAGGGCTTCTCCGCCGGCGGCGAGTTCGGCAGTTCCACCGCGTTTCTGGTGGAGCACTTCCCGGAACGCCGCGCGTTTATCGCCAGCTGGCAGTTCGCCACCCAGGGCGCCAGCACCCTGCTGGCCTCGGCGTTCGGTCTTGGATTATCGCAATCGCTGAGCGAAGCCCAGATTCAGGAGTGGGGCTGGCGTATCCCGTTTGCCTTCGGTCTGCTGATAGGGCCGGTAGGGTTGTATATCCGCCGCCACGTGCATGAACCGGCAGGCTTCGAACAGGCCGAGAAAAGCCATGCGCCGATCAAGATCCTGTTTACCCGGCAGAAAGCGCTGTTTCTGATTGCGGTCGGCCTGATGGTGATTTCCACCGCCATCAACTACATGCTGAACTATGTCCCCACCTATGCCACCAAGACGCTGCACCTGCCGTCCGGCGCCGCCTTCAGCGCCACGCTGATCGCCGGCATTATTCTGACGGTCGTCACACCGCTGGTTGGATTGTGGGCGGAGAAAGTCGGCCGGCTGCCGCTGATGTGGGGGGCGCTGCTGCTGTTGGCGGTCACCATCTACCCGGCATTCTGGCTGATGACCCAGCACTTGTCGGCCGTGTCGCTGATTGTGGTGGTAGGCTGGATGGCGTTGTTGAAGTCGGTGTATTTCTCCACCGTGCCGTCGATGATGGCCGACCTGTTTCCGATCTCCACCCGCGCCAGCGGCATGGCGATCAGCTACAACGTGGCGGTAACGGTGTTCGGCGGTTTCGCCCCGTTCATCTGTACCTTGCTGATTAGCGCCACCGGCAGCAGCCTGGCGCCGAGTTACTACCTGATGATCACCGCGCTGTTGAGCGTACTGGCGCTGTGGCAGGCGCAGCAGCGCCAGCGCTGACCGCACGACCTCCGTCAGGGCGTCACGCTTACGCTCTGACGGAATCACTCATCGGATAGCAGAACCGAGCGCGCAGCGCGCTGCCGCGTCAGATAAAGCAGCACTGCGGTAAGGGTGATCAGACAGGCTACGCCGAAAGAAAACATCAGGACGCCCCGATCGCCGATCGAGGCCCTGAGCGCCGCATAAACCGACGGCGCGGCGGCAGAAAAAAAGAACCCCGGCGTCAGCAACAGCCCAATCCGGGAGGAGTACCCCGCCCGGCCAAACAATTCCAGCGGCAATGCCGCCTTCACCAGCGTACTGAGTCCATTCGCCGCGCCGTATCCGGCGACAAACAGTACCGCCGCTATCAGCGACTGTTCCCCCAGCAGCGCCAGCAGAAAACAGACCGGCAGCCCCGCCCCCAGAAACAGACTCAGCTTCAACGCCGGAAGACGTCCGCCCATCAGCACATCGCCCACCCGGGCGCACACCTGGCCTACGCCCCACAACGCGCCCAGCGAGGCCGATACGCCAAACCCAGTCAGTATTGCCAGCAGGTGCGCGGAAATGCCGGCGGACAGAAAGCTAAACAATGCCATCAGTACCGCGTACAGCACCGCGGGAAGCAGGGTTCGCGCATCCGCGGTCAGTGAGGTTTGAGTCTGCTCCCCGGTCCGGTGCGCCAACTGCGACGCCGGTTGCGGCAGCGCCCACAGCCACAGCAAACCCGATAACACGATGACGCCGTAAATCGCCACGCCCCAGCGCCAGCCCAGCCCGTTCAGCAACGCCATGCCCAACGGCCAGAACAGGGACGATGAGATGCCGCCAAACAACGTGACCAGCGAAATAGCGCGCCGGGCCTCGCCGCCATACAGTGCGACCAGCGTGGCGAAGGCCGCTTCATACAGCGACAGCCGCATCCCGACGCCCAGCATGACCCAGGCCATAAAATAGTCCGTCATACCGGTGCTGGCGGCCATCAGCATACAGCCGGCGGCGCTGCCGCCACCGCCCAGCATCATGACTCGCCGGCCGCCTGCCCGGTCGAGCAACCGACCGGCGTAAGGCGACAGGCACCCCATGACCATCAGCGCCAGCGTGGCGCCGGAAAACGCCAGCGTCGGGCTCCAGCCGCGATCCGCCGCGATGGCGGCGCAAAACACGCCGGGAAGGTAGAACGCCGTTCCCCAGTTAATCAGTTGGGTCATGCCGATGCAGACGGTGACCCGGCGGCGTCCGGCGGACTCAGACATGCGGCAAAGAGGCATCCCCCTCCCCCAACGCGCGTTGCAGCAACACGGTATCCACCCAGCGACCATGCTTCATACCTACCGAACGCAACGTCCCGATCCGCTCAAAGCCCAGCGACAGATGCAACTGCAGCGAGGCCTGATTTTCGCTGTTGCCCACCACCGATATCACCTGGCGGTATCCCTGCTGCTCCGCCTGCGATAACGCGGCGGACAGCAAGCGCTTACCGACGCCTTTCCCCAGATGGTCCGGGTGCAGATAGATCGAATCTTCCAGCGTGAAACGGTAGGCAAAGCGGGTGCGGTACATCCCCAGATAACAGTATCCCAGCACCTGCTGGTTTTGCGTCGCCACCAGCCAGGGCAGCCCGGCATCACGAATTTTCTGCCAGCGCTGGCGCATTTCCGCCTCATCGGGCGGTTCGGTTTCAAAGGTGGCGATACTATGCAGGACATGTTGAGCATAAATATCCCTGATGGCGGCGATATGTTCCGCCCGGGCATCCTCAATTATAATGGCGCTCATTGGTGTATCCTTGTCAGAACAGCGAGTTAGCGATTAGGCTTAGCCCCCTTGCCGCATCAACCAACGTGTGCGGAAGCGGGACTTCAGCTAGCTTAACCAACGCCCGATACAGGCAACAGACACAAACACTTATGCCCGTCATAAAGGAAAGTTTGATATGGCCAGGTTGAATCTGGAACTGCTGGAAACCTTTACCACGGTGATACGGGAAGGCAGCTTTTCCGCGGCGGCCAACCGGCTCAATCTGAGTCAACCCGCGGTCAGCCAGCAATTCCGTCAACTGGAGCACTATTTTGGCGTGCGGCTGGCCGAGCGCAGCGGTAAAAACCTGCGGCCAACGCCGGCGGGCGATATGCTGTTGATCAAAGCGGAACAGATTCACCGGCTGTTGGGTGAAACCCGTCAGGCCATCGCCGAATATACCGAAGATGTCATGGGACATGTGATTCTGGGCACCGGAGCCACCGCCTGCATTCACCTGATGCCGTCGTTACTGCGTCAGTTGCGACAGGACTACCCCCGACTGACGGTGGGCGTGCGCACCGGCAACACCCGCGACATTATTCAGGCGGTAATTGACAACCGCATCGATGCCGGGCTGGTGACGCTGCCTATCCCCAGCGCCAACGTAGCGGTTACGCCGGTGATGGAAGACGAACTGGTCGCCATCAGCAACGAGCCCGCCTTCTCCGAAAGCATCTCGCCAGCATTTCTGCATTCCCGACCGCTGATTCTATTCGAGCGCGGCAGCAGCACCCGCACGTTGATCGACCGCTGGTTCAACGACGCAGGCACACAACCGCAACCGGTGATGGAACTGGGCAGTATCGAAGCAATCAAAGAAATGGTGTTGGCCGGGCTGGGATGCAGCATCGTGCCGAAAATGTCGGTGGGTTCTGACGCGCCGTCGTCGGCGTTTCATATCCGGCCACTGAGTCCGGTGCTGCACCGAACACTGGCTATTGTCATGCGGCAGGATAAACCGTTGAATAAGGCGTTGCGCCTGGTCCTGGAAAGGCTGAAAAAAGGAAATATATAAAAATAGTTAACTACCTGATAATTTATCAGGCCATTGATATATTTTCGAAATAGCAAAAATAGCGTCGATTATTTTTACTTATCATCCTGGTTGCGGCAATTCACTTCCGCCACCCGGCAGCGTCCAGGAAACATCGCCGGATTTCGTGCCCATCATCTGCTGTATTTTCTCGTAAACTTCAGCTGCCGACATGCCGCTATATAAGCCCTGGCTATAATAACCAAACTCGGCATTACCAACTTGCGAACGGGAACCAATCAGATTCGCTTCAGGGGACGTAATACGTTTACCGGTAAATACGTTATAACTTTCGCTTTGACCATCCGGATATTTGACCACGGAAACCAGTACGCCGCCATAAAGCGGGATACCGGTCATACGCAGCGAGCGCTCAACGGAAGGTTCGCTCTGCTGTTTCTGAAGTTTTTCTTTAGTCAGTCGCTCATCCAGCGATTTAGTACGATCGCTCACATCACTGGTATCGCCGGAATTGTTATCCGCAAATTGATTATTTTGCGAATCATTCATTTTTCCGGTTTTAAAGGAACCAGATTTATTTGTTCCAATAGCATCGACGCTGGCGCTGTCTCCAGGACCAGAATTGCTATTGGCGACATAAGTCGGCTGTGTATAAGAAGATGTAATGTTTTGACTCTGAATACCTGATATGGACACGATGTCACTCCTTTTTATTTTTTAACGATAGCATGCCTCTAAGGGCACTGATTTATTACGACACACCAACACCTGCACACCGAAAAAAAGCAGCATACCCGCCGAAGCGAGTATCAAGCAGGACGGCTCAACAGATTTATGCCGCCCAAAGCTATCAGGAAATAGAAGAGTGGTTTACGAACCACACGGCGCAGTCTCATTTTTCACACCGCATTTTTTGCATCACACTAGCGGAATAGAAAAGACAGACCCACCTCTAAAATATATCGGCCAATTTATTTTTTTATTAATACGAAAAAGGCATAAAAACGCTCATGAAACGACCACCTCAGCAATATTTAGTCATGAGTGTAAAGACAAACCTGACAGTTCCTTAGCATTTCAGCGGCTTGTCATGTTTCCGTCATCTGCCGCTGTTACCTTAACGGCAGCTTATTTTCCCAGAAAGACAAGACAATGAGTGCCTTACCGCCACAGGAACATCGGTTACGCTTCGTTTCCTTCCCAAGTGCACGCGACTTGTGTATCACCACGCCGGATGTATCTCCCACCACTGACAACGCCACCGTATTGCACCTGTTCAGCCGCCACAAGGATCTGGTGAGCCTGCCGGTGGTGGAAGAGGGACGGCCGTTCGGCCTGATCAACCGCCACAGCTTTCTGTCGCAGATGGCCCGCCCTTACTACCGCGAACTGTATGACCGAAAAAGCTGTATCGCCTTCATGGATAAAACCCCGCTGATCGTCGAAGCCGCCGCCTCGCTGAGCGACGTGGCGGACAAGGCGGTAATCAGCGGCGACCGCTTTCTGGCCGACGGCTTTATTATTACCGAAAACGGCCGCTACCTCGGTATCGGCCTGGGTATCGATCTGTTCCGCATCGTGTCGGACACCCATGTCCGCCAGCATCAGCACATCGTACAAAGTATAGAATATGCCAGCGTGATTCAGGGGGCGATGCTCACGCCGTTCCGGCAGACGCTGGCCGACACGCTGAAAGACTGGTGTCTGGTCTGGGAACCGCGCGACTGCGTCGGGGGCGACTGCTATGCCTTCAGGCGCTATGACCACGGCTGGCTGGCGGTGCTCGCCGACTGCACCGGCCATGGCGTGCCCGGCGCCTTCATGACGCTGATTTTCAACTCGGCGCTGGAACAGGCGCTGACGCAACACCGCCCGGACCAACCGGGGCTGCTGCTTGGCGGCATCAATCGCTATATCAAGGACACGCTGGGCCAAAAGAGCGGCTATCCGGGGCAAACCACGGCCTCCGACGACGGCTGCGACGCGCTGGTGGTGTACGTGAATACCGCCGAACAGACTCTCAGCTGGGCCAGCGCCCGTATGACGGCGTTTCTGATCGAAGCGCAAAGCGGCGAGCTGCTGACGCTCGACAGCGACCGCATGGGCGTGGGCTATACCAACACGCCATACGATTACAGCTGGCCGGCCTTTCAGCGCCCGCTGTCGCCGCAAGATCTGTTCTTTGCCACCACCGATGGCCTGCTCGATCAGATTGGCGGCGAACGGCAGATCAAATTCGGCAAACGCCGGCTGCAAAACCTGCTGCAACGCGTCATGGAATTACCCATGAGCGCGCTGGCAAACCAACTATTACAACACCATCACACCTGGCAGGGAGCTCAGGAAAGACGGGACGATCTTACATTTTGGGGCTTCAGGCACCCGTGAACTTTATCAACCAGGTAAAACCGGAACATGTCCGAAACGAAGTACGCTGAATTTTTTGACCTCACCCAGCAGCAAAATATCGCGCTGTACTACGTGGGGTACTTTTCACAAAACATCATCTGCTCGCTGGCGGAAACGGTGCGGCTGCAGTTGGAAAAAAGCCGGGTGCCGCCCAACGTGCGCCGCAAGCTGTTTTCCAGCTTTGTGGAAATGGTGCAGAACATCATCCATTACTCCGCCTCGGCGCTCACCTCGGAAGAACAGGAAAATGAAATCCGTCGCGGCTCGGTGTGTATCGGCTTTGAGGCGGGAAAATACTTTTTGTTGAGTGCCAACCGGGTGTATCCGGCGGATGCGGAGAAGCTGCGCCAGCGGCTGGAGCCGCTGTGCGCGATGACGCTGGATGAAATCCGGCTTGCCTATAAGGCCTCGCTGCGTGAAGACATTCCGGCTTCCAGCAAAGGCGCGGATATCGGCCTGCTGACCGTGGCCCGCGACGCCAGCGAGCCACTGCAATTCACCTTTCGTAGCGACGCCACCACCGGGCTCTCCACGTTTTATCTGAAGGCGGTGATTTAACCATGACAGACATAATAACAACGGACAATCTCCACATCGCCGGCACAGCCAGTACGCCGACCGTGGATTTTCGCTTTGACACACACCAGCTTTCGTTATCCGGGGAGTCCTACCCGGAAAACGCGGCGGCATTTTACGGCCCTCTGATTGAGCGCCTTCAGCGCTATCTGCAGACTCGTCTTGCCAGCGCGACGGCGCAATCAACCCGTATTGACGTGCATGTGTCGCTGCCCTACTTCAACAGCTCCAGCACCAAAATGCTGTTCAGCCTGTTCAATATTCTCGATCAGGCCGCGCAGCAGCAGCTTCCCATCGCGCTGCACTGGTATTACGACCAGGAAGACGACATCGCCGAGGAGTTCGGGCAGGAACTGCATATCGATTTTTCGGCGCTCGAATTCCACCCTCACATTCTGGAGTAACGGCATGAGTAGCTATGAACTGTTCACCCCCGAATATGACATCCTGCTGTCAGCCCGCAACATCGCCGCGCAGGCCGATATGCCGGCGGAGGTGTACCGGGAAAGCCTGATTATGCTGGCGGAACACTATCAACGGCTGGTGCGGGAAACCCACCGCCTGATTACCCGCAGCGACCGCGCGGAACGGGAGCTGACCCGTCTCAATACCCAACTGCATCAGTTGGCGGTGGAGCTGGAATACAAAGCCACCCATGACCCGCTGACCGATGTCTTCAACCGCAGCGCGATCATCGATCTGGTCGACCATGCGCTGGAGCAGGATCAGGCGGCGCTGATTGTGCTGGATATCGACCATTTCAAGCAGGTCAACGACGCTTACGGCCATCCGACCGGCGATGCGGTGATCTGCTCGCTGATCGCCCGAATCCGCGACGTATTGCAGGGGAAAGGCAGCATTGGCCGCGTCGGCGGCGAGGAGTTCACCATCCTGCTGGATGGCTATACGCTGATGGCGGCGGTAGATGTCGCAGAGCACATCCACGCCAGTTTGAATTACGCCGCGCTGGAGGCGCTGCCTCAGCAAAAGGTGACCGCCAGTTTCGGCGTCAGTTGGGCGCCGCCGCACACCGGATTCGACACGTTGTACGGCGCCGCCGACACCGCGCTGTACCAGGCCAAGCATCAGGGCCGCAATCGGGTGGAATATAGACCGATCGACGCTGTCAGCTGAACAACCCGGGCTGCCCAGAGCAATCCGGGCAGTGCGGGGCATTCATCAATCACGGTTTCTCAGTCGCGGTTTCTCAGATCAGCTTTTCTTCACAAATTCAGATTTCAGCTTCATCGCGCCGAAACCGTCGATTTTGCAATCGATATTGTGATCGCCTTCCACCAGACGAATCCCCTTCACGCGGGTGCCGATTTTCAGCGTCGACGAACTGCCTTTGACTTTCAGATCCTTGACGACGGTAACGGTATCGCCGTCCGCCAGCAGGTTGCCGTTGGCGTCGCGCACCACCAGCCCTTCTTCCTGCGCGCCGCTGTCGCCCTGCGTCGACCACACGTGCCCGCATTCCGGGCAGTTAAGCATGGCATCATCCTGCCAGGTGTATTCAGATTGACATTTCGGGCAAGCGGGCAACTGTTGCATACAAATCCTCGTTAAAACCAAATAAGTTAAATAAAATTTAAATATATCAATAGATAAAAAATCCTGTGTTTATTATTTTATCGCCTTTTCCCGCACGCCGACAGCAAAAAGAGCCGGACAAATCAATATTCCTCATCCTTTACCATCAAAGCCACTCAATTCATTCACTTTTCTTTTCGTCGCCGCGCAGGCTAAACGGTCACATCGGAACCTGGCTTTTCAATACGCGCCAGCCCGCACAATCGGTTATATTTTGCTTACATCTGTGGAGAAAACTTCAGTTTAATAAAACAATAACTTGGGTACACTGAACACTTTTCATTACAACTGCCGTCGTGGATAACAACCTGTGGAAACCGCTTCCCCACTTAAAAACCCCACTTTTCTGTGCTTCTGGATCGGACAAATCGCCTCCTCCTTTGCATTTCAGATGCTGGTGGTCGGGATTGGCTGGCAGATGTATGACCTGACCAACAGCGCCCTGAATCTGGGTCTGGTCGGATTGGCCCAGTTTCTGCCGCAGCTGGCGTTGACGCTGGTTGCCGGTCATGCGGTGGATCAGTACAACCGCCGCGTGATTATCCTGTGCTGCCGCCTGCTTATGGCCGCCACCATACTGGTGCTGGTACTGGGCAACGTCACCCATACCATCAGCGCCACCATGATTTACGCCTGCTCCGCGCTGCTGGGCGCCACGCGGGCATTTGAAATGCCCGCCACGCAGGCGCTGCTGCCGAACCTGATTGCGCCCGGTCTGCTGTCCCGCGCCGTGGCGCTGATGGCCTCCGCCCGCGAAGCCACGGTTATCGCCGGCCCGGCGCTCGGCGGCCTGATTTACCTGATCGGCGCCACCACCCTTTACGCCGCCAGCGTAGCCTGCTTTCTGATTTCGTTTCTGGTGCTGCTCAACCTGCGCTATGAATACAAGGCGCTGGCCCGTACGCCGGTGAGTCTGGAAAGCCTGTTTGGCGGCATGAACTTCATCCGCCGCAATCCGGTGATTCTGGGGTCCATTTCGCTGGATATGTTCGCCGTGCTGCTCGGCGGCGCCACCGCGCTGCTGCCCATCGTCGCCAAGGATATCCTGCACACCGGCCCGTGGGGGCTGGGGCTGCTGCGCTGTGCGCCCGCCCTCGGCGCGGTACTGATGTCTGTCTACCTGAGTCGGCGCCCGCTCACCCGCAACGTCGGTAAAATCATGTTCTCGGCGGTGGCGATGTTCGGCGCGGCCACCATCGCGTTTGGCCTGTCCACCAATCTGTTTCTGTCGCTGTTCGCGCTGCTGTTTCTCGGCGCGTCCGACATGGTCAGCGTGGTGATCCGCTCAACGCTGGTGCAACTGGAAACGCCGGATGACATGCGCGGCCGGGTCAGCGCCGCCAACTCCATCTTCATCGGCACCTCCAACCAACTGGGGGAATTCGAGTCCGGCGTGACCGCCGCCTGGCTGGGGGTCGTGCCGGCCATCGTACTGGGCGGCGTCGGCACCCTGCTGGTGGTGGCGTTGTGGATGAAATATTTCCCGACGCTGACCCAGCGCCAGACGCTGGAGGCGGGAGAAAACACGTAGGACCTGCCGATATGAACAACGGGGCGGATTCGCCCCGTTTCTACTGCTCATCGTCCCGTGACGATTAAAATACCTGCACCCGCCACAACTCACGACTGCGCGATGCTTCGGTCATCGGTAGCCGGCCGTGCAGCGTCTGCCAGTTATCGATGATCAGCAGGTCGCCCTGATCCCAGTCATGGGCAATCATGCAGCGCTCATCGTACACCAGCCGGTCAAGCTCCTCGATGAAGGCGCGGCTCTCCTGCCCGGAGACGCCTTCCACCTCGACGGTAAATTTCTGCAATTCGGAGTCGCTGCCTTCCTGATAACGAAACGCCTTTTTGCCGGTTTTCGGGTGCGCATACACCAGCGGATAAGTGCGTGGTTTGCCGCCGAAATAGGTCATGGGGGTGTTATAGGTGATGTGAACATCTTCCCATTTTTTCACGACGTCCGGGCCGACCATCTCCATCACGATGCGGCCATCCACCACCGTGGTGCTACCTTCGCCTTTCTTCGGCGGGGTCTTGCAATACAACATGAAGCGCTCTGCGGTAAACCAGGGATTGCCGCCGACCTGTTCGTGATCCAGCCGGATCATGCTCAGGTCCCAGTGTATCGGCGTTTTCTCCAGCGAATGTACGAATCCGCTCGGTTTTTCCTCCGGTTTCACCACATGCACCGCACCGAACTGCCACTGGAAAATCTCGCCGAACGGCTGGCAAAACGTTTCCAGTTGCTCGCTGCGCTCAAACTGCACGCCCTTGATGCACACGAAACCGAACTGAGCGGACAGGAAAGCCAGAAACGCCGGCGACAGCGCCTCAACCCCCAGCCCTTGCGGGTCGTCAATCTTCAGGCCGAACAACGGTTGCTTGAGCAATTCGTAATCGAATTTCCCGGCGCTGGCGTCCTCACTTTCCACATACACCCAGGGGCGCCCCTGATAGGTCACCAGCACGTGGCGATTTTTATCAACGCTGGCATGTCCCAGCAGGGAAACGTTCCCCGACGCCGACAAAACCGGCACGCTGTGCCACGGTTGACGCACGGTGGAGAGGCCGTCGGCAAAACCGAAGGTAAATTTCGGGCCGTCGTTGTCATACTGATGAACCGACAGACGAACCGCGTCAGGAAAGGCCCGTTCCACCAGCGCACTCAGGGCCTGACCGCGGTACATCATCTGATAGGCTTTTTCCGCCACGCTGCTCAGGTAGTCTTCGTCAGACTGCTGAGGCTGCCGGTTCAGCCGCACATCGTTATACAAATAACTGCAGATTTTATCGTGCGTCGCCGCCAGTTCATCATGATTCCCGACGCGTTTGATAAAGTCAGCGATTCCCTTGTACGGTAATCCGGCCGATTTGATCAACGCTTTACGCGTTTCATCATCCGAGCGCGTTTCCGGGAAGAAATCTCCGAGTTCTTTCCATTCAATATAAGGCGACTGAATCAGCGCTCGTAACTGATGGTTATATTCTTTACGGGTGTGATCCGGCACCTCGACAATATCATTAAAGGTTGTGCCATCGCTCAGAATGGTCACCTGACAGCCGGGTTCATATAACGCCTGAATCGCTTTCGCCAGCGACTCCAGACGATTGATGGAAATCACATCGCCATAATCCGGCAAAATGCCGAACGACTTGTCGACAACATTAGGGGATTTGCAGGGGAAGCCGGGCAGGACAAACCTGACGGGTTCAAAAGCGTGCAGGAAGGCGCTGATTTGTTTTTCCAGCAATACACGCCCCTCCGGCTCAAAACGATCATTCGGCGCCTGAACCAGATAGGATTTTACGATATCGGCTATCTTGCCGATCGTTTCACTCAAATTATCGTGCATAATTCCACTCCATTGATATTGGGTATTTTCCATTGTTTCCACTCACGGGAAAAAACAATGTGTCGAATATTCCTTGCACTCATAACCAATAAACGGGCTCGCCATTTCATACTGAAATCGCGCCGCCAGAAAAATAACAAGACCAGATAAAATATAAAGCCAACGTATTCTTATAGCCTATTGAGATAGGCTCTTAATGATGTCCGGCACCGCCGTCATCATGATGGTGGTTAAAATAAATATTAATCAGAAAACAACTGTATTAATGATTAATGCATTTCCTGCTGTGCGAGACAGCATCCTCTTTATTTCACGCCATTCACCTCGTTAACGCTTTTTCAGCGCGAGACAACAGATTCCTGCCACGCCAGATGCTGACGCAGACAGGTATTCAATTCCGCCACGTCATGACAAATATGGTTCGGCTGCCAGTCGGCCATGTTATCGGCATCGCCATATCCCCACGTCACGTAAGCGACGGCAACGCCGGCAAGGTTTGCCGTTTGCACGTCAATCGACGTATCGCCCACATACAGACACTGTTCGCTCGTCGTCCCCAGCGCGGCCATCACCTGTTGCAAGCCGCTAATATCCGGCTTGAGCGGCCGATCGGGCCGGGCGCCATACAGCAGCGCAAATGTATCTGGCGGAAATAGCGCCTGCACTATTCGGTGGGACAACGCGTCATCCTTATTGGTCAGTACCGCCAGCCGGACGCCCTGTGCTTTTAGCGCCGCAACCAGTTCTTTCACGCCGGCATAGCAGACGGTCTCGTGCAGACAATGCGCCTGATACAGCGCGTGGTAGCGTTGCGACAGCGCCGCCGTATCGCTGATGCCATGATGCCTGGCGGCGGCAGCCAGCATGTTTCCCGACCCGCCGCCGATATGCGCCCTGACAATGAACGCCGGGTCCGGCGTTACGCCTAATCCGCCCAGCGCCTGACGTAATGCAAATGCGATGCCGGGCAAGGTATCGACCAGCGTACCGTCCAGATCGAAAATCGCAGCTTTATTTACCGACATAGGTTACTCCGCGTTCATCTGAGTGCTGACGTCAGTTATTTGAGTACTGACGTAATGAAACGGGCGGCCCGATTTAAAGATCAGCTGATAATGGCGTTCGTCCACATTGCTGCGTTTTTCCAGATAAATGTCAGCGCCCCGTTTTACCGCCACCGAATGCCACGGCGTCCGCCAGCGATCTTTTACCGGAGCCAGTCTGATGCCGATCTTTTTGGAAATGCGGAATTGCGGATGAATCGACAGACGCACCGCCTGCGGGAATTTCTCTTCCAGATGTTTGCTCCAGGCTTCGCTGCGCTGAATTACGCGGTAAGCCGCCACGCGGGCCACTTTCTGAATTTGCGCGTTGCTGACGCCGGTAAATTCATCCATGCCGCCGTAGTCCTCGCACAGAAAACGCGTCACGCCTCTATACATGGAGGCGGCTTCAGGCTCCTCTTTTACCCTGTTCTTCAGCGCCAATAACGACGTACCGTACTGAATCATCAATTCTTCCCGCAGGGAGTCGAGATCCTTGATTCCCGGATAGGTATCAATCAGGTCATACATAAAAAACATGCCCGGATATTTTTTCGTGCAATAGTCGCTGATCACATCCGTATAAGCTTTCACCTGGCGATCGGGGATTCTGACCACATCGGCAAAGACATAGCCGTCAGAACAAATACCGATAACGGCGCCAGGCTGGTAAACGCGACGAATTTCCTGACATAATTCATGCAAATTATCCAGTGCGTAAAGCTCTGCATAATCAGGAAGATGGCTGAGGGTTTTCTTGCGATTCGGTGACTTTCCCGGAAAGGCGGGCAGAATCATGACTATCGGTTGCTGATGGCTGACCGCCTGCATGACGGTATCAAGATGAGGTGCGACTTCATCCTCATAGCGGCAATTTTCCCGGGCGCCCTCCTCCTCTGCCAGACAGCGACGTGCGAATATCTTCTCTATAATCGCCAACGCGATTTCTTTCGCGCTGGTTTCCATCAGAAAATCATCGGCGTCATTCAGCCGACTTTCCTTTCTCTGAATGTTCATCTGAATAACCTTTATATATGCTTTATACCCGTCATACATCCGATGACGGGTATCGCGGCGGCGTTATGTTCCCCATTCACTGATTGTCGTGAGCGGATGGGCTTTCACTTGCTTCTCATTTTCCTGCAACCTGAATTATTTAGGGTATAGCACTATCACTAATCAAGTTATTTGATTAATAACCCGGTTGTTTTTTCAAAAAATGAGGACATGAAAAACGGCTTATCTGCGGAAAATTTCGCAGTGAGCTTAAGTTGATATTTTTAGGTCGTCAATAGAACTTATTGAATATGAAATTCATCTTTTTTGAATAATGGCGACCTCTCTATTGCAAATCATTTACACGCGAAATTTATAATAAAATAATCAATATGATTTAAATATATCTATTTATTTCCAAAAAAGACGCACGCAAACGGCATTTTTAACAAGGAAATAATAAGAAAACAATTTCCATCCCGTCGCTCTATCCGCATACTCATCCTGCGACTAAATCGATTCATTAGCGAAGAGAAAATTCGCCCAAATCCTGTCATCATGAAAATAGCTAATGATTGATCGCCAGACAAACGGCTGTTTTTCATCACACCATCGGCATGGATATATTTAACACGTTTATTGTCGCCTTTATTTCCCGCTAATTACCCGATGATGACTGGCTACTCATCATCAGGCTTATAGGGTGTGATTTCCTTTTCCGTATACAGAACATTGTTCGGATATCACGCGCAGTGAAAATTATTCATTTCATCTGATGCTAATCATTTCCAGTGAATTTAATATTCTATCGCCACACATTTGTAACAATTTATTTACCATCATCGAGCTATGACTCAGGGACTTGCGGTAACGAGCCGCTCGCCATAGGCGAAAGCGTCAGGATAGAATTAGCGAATCGATGATGAAGGGAAGAGTGGGATGAAAAAGGGGTATCGCAATATTATTCTGCTGTTCATCGGGCAAGGGTTAACCGGCTCCATCATCTCTCTATTGACGTTAACCTCCACGCTGGCGGGCCAAAGCCTGTCTCCGGTTCCTTATCTTGCCACCTTACCCGTCACCGCCACCGTATGCGGTTCCACGCTGATGGTCTATTTCGTCTCTTCGCTGATGAGCCGCTATGGCAGAAGAACGGCATTTTTGATCGGCGGCCTTATTGGGCTTATCGGCAGCGTACTGGCCGCGATTGCGCTGTATTACCGCTCTTTTACTTTATTTACTGTGTCCACGCTGATTTTGGGAGGCGCCACGGTATTCAACCAGTACTATCGTTTTGCCGCCGCCGAAGTGTCGGACAATGACGCCAGGAATAAAAAAGCGACGTCGCTGGTGATTGGCAGCGGCGTTATCGGCGGGTTTTTAGGCCCATTCGTCGCCGGACACGGCATCATGATGTTTGACCGCTACCCGTACCTGGGCGCCTTTCTTATCGCCGCCGTCATTTTTTTACTGGTGCTGGCGACGCAAAACTTTATCAATCTGCCGCATACCGCCCCTTCGCCCGCCATGCGGAACGACGCGCCGGATAACGCGTATTATTCGGCGGCGTTGCGCTCACCGGCCTTCATGACGGGCACCGTCAGTTGCGCGGTGGGATTCGCCATCATGACCCTGATCATGAATTCGACGCCGCTGGCGATGTCTCACCACCATTTCGATATCCGTGCGAGCGCAACGGTACTGCAATGGCATTTCTTTGCCATGTACGCGCCGGCGCTGTGCTTACCGTTGTTGATGAATATCCTGAGCACGCCGGTGACGATCGCTGTCGGCGCCCTGTTTTTCATCGCCGGCACCGGCACCGCGTTAATCAATACGGACATGACCGGCTACGTCCTCTCGTTGATTCTGGTGGGACTCGGCTGGTCTTTTATGTTCAGCGGCGGCACGTTCCTGATTAACAGCATAAAAGAGAACGCGATCAAACATAGACTACAGGGCATCAACTCACTGGCGACCTATTCCTTCAACCTGGTGGCGGCGTTGGGGGCCGGGCTGTTCATGAGCGGTGAAGGCGGCTGGCGCGTGGTGAATATCGTCTCGCTGGCGATCATGGCGTTCTTCGTGCTCTATTTCTGTCTGAGTCGCAAACGCAGGGGCAACGCGAGATAGCGTGACGCGTTCGAATCCCCCACACGCGTCGCTACACGCGCCAGGGAACCGGCACCAATAACGCTTTTAGTATTTCAACGAACCGTTCCATACGGGCCGCGCGCCCGGCCCGTGGCCCAAGCAGAGCGACGACATCCGCGTTCGGCAGACGCCAGTCAGGCATCACTTCGACCAGGCGCCCGGCTTTCAGATCGTCGGCGATCGCCCACTCGGAGCGCTGAATCAGGCAAAGCCCGGCGACGGCCCAATTCCTGACCACCTCGCCGTCATTACTGGTGAAAACGGGCCTGATACGCACGGTCTTCGTCTCGCCATCGTTACGGCGGGCGAATCCCCACAGCGACGCATCCGCCCGGTCTTCCCGCAGCACGCCGCATACATGGCGGGGAAGATCCATCGGATGCTCGGGCATTCCGTGTTGCGCCAGATAGTCAGGCGCGGCGCACAGAATACGGCGGTTAGGCGCCAGCGGCCGCAGCGCCAGGCTGGAATCGGTCAACGGGCCGACATGAATCAATACATCCCAGTCATCGATATCCAGCGTCCCAATCGGCGCATCCGACAGCATCAGCGAGGGTTCGATGGTCGGAAATTGCCGACACATGCGCGTTACCGCCTCCGCCACATAGGCTCGCCCAAACCCCAGCGGCGCCAGTACTCTCAACGGGCCGATCACCTCGTTTCGCCGCTCGGCAAGCAAGGCCGCGATCCCCTCGATTTGATCCAACACATCGGCCCCCTTCTCCGCCAGCAAGGCGCCTTCCGCCGTCAGGTGGTAGCGATGGCTGGAGCGATCGACGAGCTGAACCCCCAGACGCTGTTCGAGCGCCTGCAGGCGTTGCGTCACGGCAGGCGCCGTCACATCAAGCGCTCGCGCCGCCGCAGCCAGCGAAGGGGCGCTGGCAAGAACGGAAAAGAAATGCAGGTCCCGGGAGGTGATCATTAATGTCAGTCTTAACAACAGATGCAGTTTTGGTAAATTCCATTCTAAATGGCGACAGGGTAAAAATCTCATACCGACAGAGCAAAATGAGAACTACACCATGACACTGACCGATCGGCTATCGACTTTACCTACCCCCTCGCTGGTACTCGACGAAAAAATCATGCTGACCAACATCGCACGCCTGCGCGATCGCCCGGAGCTTGCCGGCATCACCTTACGCCCGCACCTGAAAACGGCAAAATCGGTGGAGGTCGCCCGCCGGTTGCTCACCGACGGCACCGGACCGGCGACCGTTTCAACGTTACGTGAGGCGGAGGTGTTTTTCGAATCCGGCATCAGGGACATCCTGTACGCGGTGGGCATTGCGCCGCAGAAGCTGCCTCGCGTCGTACAGTTGATTAAAGCCGGCTGTGACCTGACCGTACTGCTGGACTCTATCGAGCAGGCGCAGGCGGTTGTCGATGCGTCGCGCGCATCCGGCATCCAGATCCCGGCGCTGCTGGAGGTCGACAGCGACGGCCACCGCAGCGGTTTGCCGCCGGCATCGCCGGCGCTTATCGAGATCGGTCGCGTGCTGCACGACGGCGGCGGATTGCTGCGGGGCGTACTGACGCATGCGGGAGAGAGCTACGGCGTAGCCGGCGCCGGCGCCCACGCGGCGTTTGCCGAACAGGAACGTAGCGCGGCGGTGACCGCGGCTGACAACCTGCGGCAGGCCGGCTTGCCCTGCCCCATCGTCAGCGTCGGTTCAACGCCCACCGCGCACGCCGCCCGCAATCTGGCTGGCGTGACCGAAGTGCGGGCCGGCGTCTACGTCTTCTTCGATCTGGTGATGGCCGGGATCGGCGTGTGCCGCACCGATGATATCGCCTTGTCCGTGCTGACCACCGTCATCGGTCATCAGGCCGCGCGCGGCTGGATCATGGTGGACGCCGGCTGGATGGCGCTCTCGCGCGATCGCGGCACCGCCAATCAGGCGGTCGATCAGGGGTACGGCCTCGTCTGCGATGACCACGGAAAGATCATCCCCGATCTTATCGTCACCGCGGCCAATCAGGAACACGGCATCATTGCACTGCGCCCCGGCAGCGACGGACCGTTACCGGATCTGCCGGTCGGCACGCGGCTGCGTATTCTGCCGAATCACGCCTGCGCTACGGCAGGCCAGTTCGACGCCTATCATGTTATTCCTGCGCAAGCGGACGCGCCGCTGTCGCAATGGTCACGTTTCGGTGGATGGTGAGGTAAGCATCATGTTTTTAATCAATGAGAAAGACAGTGCAGCATTGGCCAGCCACGCGATGGCCTATGATGCGGTGCGCGCCGCGCTGATCGATGCGGTACACCCTGCCACCGCCAACTTCCCCGTCGTCCACGGTCATGGCTCCGACCCCGGCAACCGGTTTACCGTGAAGTCAGGCGCCACACCGGAACTGGCGGGGCTGAAAGTAGGTTCTTATTGGCCGGGAAACCTCGCCGGCGGGCTACCGTGCCACAACTCAATCATCTTCCTTTTCGACCAGTCGCGAGGCGTTATCGACTCAGCGGTAGAAGCTGGAACCCTGAATGCCTATCGCACCGCGGCCGCCGATGCGGTGGCTACCGATGCACTGGCGCGCGCCGACGCCTCGGTACTGGCGGTTTTCGGCACCGGCCATCAGGCGCGTTACGAGGTCGGGGCGGTGGCGCGCATTCGCCCGATCAAGGAGATTCTGGTTGTCGGGCGTACTGAAGCCGCCACCCAAAACATGGTGGAGGCCCTGCGCGCCAACGCGCTGCCGGCGCGGGCATGTCAGGCACAAGCGGCCTGTCGGGCAGCGGACATCATCATCGCCGCCACCACCGCCAGAGCGCCGCTCTTTGATGCCGCCTGGGTCCGCCCCGGCACGCACGTCTCCTCAATGGGCTCGGACGCCGTCGGCAAACAGGAACTGCCGGTCGAACTACTGATGGCCGGCCGGTTATTCTGCGATCTTCCGGCGCAGTCTCGCCGCATTGGTGAATTCCAGCACGCCGACGAGGATAAGGCCGTTTTCGCCATTGGCGATGTGCTTTCCGGCAGCGTCACCGGCCGCGAAGCGGCCTCGGACATCACCGTTTTCGACAGTTCGGGTCTGGCGATTCAGGACCTGTATGTAGCCAAAGCCGTGATTGACGCCTGGCGACGTCAGCACGCTTAAGCCGCTATACACGTCAAACCAGACACGACATATCAAACCGGATGCCGTCCCATCGGGCATCCGGTTTGACGATCGGCAAACTACCGCGCTAAATAACCGTCGGCTCCCCCCTGATTCCACACCGCCCGGCGGGCAGATATGTACCGCCGATTTCACCTGCGGGCTGGGGCGGTATCTGCAAATAAAAAGCCTGGTCGCGATATCAGAATATTATTTAATAAAAATAACGGGCGTTAAGGACAAGAGTAGCGACAGCCGCCAACGCATATTGAATGAGTAATATACCATCGCAACTATATCACATATAAATATTCATCTAATTAATAGCAAGCAAATATCAACATATGTATTTAGTTACGCACCTATAATCCCCAAACCACCAAGATCATTTTTTAATCACCGGGACATTAATGGAGAAGTTTCATTTTAATTACCAATTAAATTCATTGGTAACCATTATGGCAAACCAAGGGATTAATCTCTGCTTTCATGTTAAAAAAAAGATATAAACACCTAATTAACCATACAAAAACTAAGTGAACAGAGTTTTATCTCAAATTACAATACATTTTTTAACATTATTGACACAATTATTTATAGCCAATAATATTTGTCACGCGGAATAAACACATTCTGCTTAATTCAAAAAACTCAATGTGAAACTATAAGGAAATTAATATGGATAAGGCTCAAGAATTAGAGTTGGCTGTTGCTGAACTGAATGCAGAAAATACCGAAGCTGAAAATGAAATTCTGCTGGATGTAACCTGCATGGTTTCGAATAAAGAGTGGCAAGAGTAAGAAAAAGTGGCCGCGATGCGGCCACCTTTCCTTAATCTATCCATCTTAAAGCAAACATCAAAACCATATTTTACTTTTCAGTAATCGAAAGGTATTTGTTTATGAGCAACATAGTCGATGGAATTGACAGTATCCGTTCAATATCGATAGATGAATTGAAAGACAGCGACGGTTTTCTTTTGATTGATGTAAGAGAGAGCCATGAATTTCTTGATGGTACTATTCCCAAAGCACTTACTATCGGACGTGGTTTTTTAGAAATAGAGCTAAAGAAAAGAAAAATAGAATTAGATAAACCTATAGTCCTCTTTTGTGCAAGTGGCTTACGCTCCAGGTATGCTGCATTAAATTTAATGCTACTTAATTATTCGAATATCTACTCCCTTCAGGGTGGATTTGAAGCATGGAAAGCTCAGGGGAATCATATTGAATACCCGCAGAGCCTTAGCGAAAATGATAAAAAGCGTTATGCAAGACATCTGTCGCTACAAGACATCGGTTCCGATGGCCAGTTAAAAATTATGCAAGCGAAAGTACTGGTTGTTGGTGCCGGAGGACTTGGCTCATCATGCCTGTTGTATCTCGCAGCCGCCGGCGTTGGTGAAATTGCCATTGTCGATCATGACATTGTCGATCTGAGCAATTTGCAACGGCAGGTCATTCATAACGAAAACATGCTGAAAAAGAAAAAAGTTGATTCTGCATTGCATACACTACGGGCACTCAACTCTGAGATCACCGTTAATACTATTGATGAGCGAGTAACGCCAGAAAATATTGATGCATTAGTAGACGGTTACGACGTCATCGTAGATTGTACCGACAACTTTAAAGCCCGGTACATTATTAACGATTCCGCTGTCGCGGCAGGAAAACCCGTCGTCTCCGCGGCCGTATTCCGTTTTTCCGGACAAGTCATGACACGCTCTAATAATCAGGCGCCTTGTTACCGCTGTGTCTATCCGGAAGCCCCTCCAGCAGAATTAGCGCCATCCTGCACAGAAAATGGCGTTATTGGTGTTATCCCTGGAATGCTCGGGATCTATCAGGCAAATGAAGTACTAAAGATTATTCTTGGGATTGGCGACTGTTTAAATGGAAAACTATTAAAAATAGACATGCTCAACAATCAGCATCAGTTACTAACCACGAAAAAACGCCCTGGATGTCAATGCCATAATAATTAATGGAACTGTATGACGATGATTGAGATATCGCTGCCAGAATCAATAAAAAGCACAAGTAAGATAACAACAGACGCTAAAAATCTTAATGATATTTTACTTGAAATCAGGAGTATGAATCCTGAGGCATTTAAATTAATAGCCGTAGAAAAAAATGAAAGCTGCAAGTTAAAACCTTTCATTACCCTTTTTATTAACAATACGATGTCAGTTGATAGTAACCCAATCCTAACCGATGGTGATCATTTGACATTCGAAGTAGCTATTTCGGGAGGTTAATCTTGGACGCGAAAAAGTTACAGAAAGCGTATGTATCGATGCTATATAGCAACAACTATCGGATAAGCGGTGCAGATACCGAGTATCAGTACCTTGCCCAAACGATGGACAGCGAAAGACTGATCGTTGAACGCGCCGCCAGGCAGCGAAATTTGCGTACCGTGCTTTATTCAGACATGCACTTTTCCCCGCGTTTTTTTAGCAAAGAGCAGTTTCTTGCCCTGGTAATAGCCTATTGTGAGTCAGACAGTTTCTGGAACTGGAACAGCAGGACACTTATTGAAAGCTTTTGCTCATTTGTCGTCGAAAAATCCGACCTGACTGAAGAAGAGAAAACCATATTTCTGATTGATGGCATTTATTCTGGCATCTCAACAAACTCGGAAAACTCACCGTGGCAATCGAAAATAACTCATGTTGCCGAAAAGTCGACAACTGAAGAGATTATTCTCGACAGATATTTTTCATTATCACTGTTGAACAAAGCGGATCATCTCTCAGATGTCACATTCGAGAATAAAACAGCATGTTTACGCTTACAAAATGAAAATGGGAAAGTAGCGATTTCACTTAAGGAGACAGCATGAGCTCACTTGTAGGATTAGGGATTGATTACACTCACAGCTATGGTCATAAATTAAGTGAACTATTGAAATTATCCCAAAACGGAATCAGCCATCTGTCAGTCGTTGCTATTCCAGATCTCGCTGTCGCTAAAACATTTCGTCAGACTTTTATTGACTATCCAATCATACACCATTTTTCAGGCATGGAGCCTGCGGGAATTGATGGATTACGGCCTGATGTACTGGAGCGTCAAAGCAACATCAGTGATGTACTGCAAGCGGCATGGTGCCTGGAAGATATCGGCATCTGGAATGTTGGCCCTTATAATCTGCCCTATTTCGCCGCACCGGTGCTCTGCGAATCAGTCCTTGCAATGACAATCGAGGGTGTAAAACGTATTCAGCAAGTCTCCCGCATTCCGTTCTGTGCTGAAATTCCCTCGTTCAGTATTGCCGCGGGCGACATGACGCTGGGTGAATTTTTTCATCGTCTGGTTGATGCTACTCAATGCGGTGTTGTGTTGGATATTAGCCATGTATTTTCTTATGCGATCTATTATGGTCTGAAACCGGAAGATGTCCTGAATAGTCTGCCACTTTCAGCCGTTAATGAGATTCATATTGCAGGAGGTAGCGTTCATCCCAAGCATCATTGGCGATATCGTGACACGCACTCAGAAAAAATTGTTGCTGAGGTGTTTCCTCTGCTAGAACAAGCCATTACGCAATGCACCGAGCTTAAAGCCATTACCTATGAGCTAGGGGTAGGTATCTCAACTGAAGTGATCGTGACAGATTTGGCAAATATAGAAAACGCCTGTCAGAGGATGAATTTCACTCCTTCATTCTGACTTAAAAAAATAAATATAATAGTACTGGTTAATAAGGCAATGTATGGATACTAACAACACGACTATCCTGCTATTTGATAGTGCAAGAAAAAACGAACTCGTAAGGCTGGCGGAAATATCAAATGTAGAAACACTACATCCACATACGGTTAAAATCTCCAGTTTGCTGGCCAGCGATCTTTTTTCTTGCTCAGGAGAAGACTTTTCCCGCGTTGTTTCCGCCAGTTACCTTGATGCCTTATCCCAAGGCTATGATAGCGTGAGAAAGCGTGTCGCCAAACAATTTGGCAACTGTCATATTGAAGCGCATGCTTATTCTTCCGCTGAAAATGAATCTTCTCATTCGCTGCATGCGGCGTTATCTCACTTTTCCGACGAAATTGAAAAGCCTTACATATTGGCATCGGTAGGTCATGATTTCGGCCGCCAGCGTTTTCCAGGCTCTTCGACGGAAGCAATCGGCGTTGCACTGTTATTAAAAAACAACACCATTCCAGGAAAAACGCCAGCAGGTAATGGCAATATAGAATTTATCGTCAGGGAATTTGACTATCCAACACGTAATAATACTGGTGCGTCAGACTCCATCAAAGGCACTTCCGCCGCTGTAGTTTACCTCGCAGGGCTGGCAGCCAACCTACGCGACTTTCTTATAAAATCGGGGCATCCTCACGATCGCCTTGCGCTGCACGCCGGTATGATCTACCTGGGTGAGGCTTATCAGGGATTGTACTTATTTGAAAATAAGCCACTTCCACAACCAATGCCACAGTGTTGGGATCTCAATGTCGAAAGATCGACGCGGGTGGAAACCGCACTCACATTGCCATCAACAGACACCGGAGTGAAAATCAGCCTGGTCGCCAGTTTTCAGGGAAGCATCGCACGCACAACCCGGTTGACGGCAATAGTCGATGGTCAGAAAATCATTGGGGAAAACGGAACACTGCTGATCTCTACCGAGCGGCTAAGTCATACCGGCGAGCATACGATAGGGTTACAAGCAGAAGGGCTGTTCGATCGGATCACCTTCGCCTCTCAGGCGACCATAGCCACAAATATAACGTCGTCACTCCCTCTGATTAAACCTGATGATGATGTCATTGTCGGCATTTCCGCCAGTCATGATGCGTCGGCATGCCTGATGGTCAACGGAAAAATTCGTTATGGTATTCAACTGGAACGCCTTACGCGGATTAAACATGATGGCCGGAGTATTCTCGACAGTACCCTGGCAGTGGATTACTGCCTTTCAGCAGCAGGCCTTACTTATAATGATGTGAACTGCTTTGCCTATAATATTCAGGCTGCCACACCGGAGTATGTCGGCCTTAATCAGCCGATCCATGCCGCAGATTTCACCCTGTTTGATCCGTTTTCCGCCAAAGCCGTCTTTGCCAGCCATCATCTGTGTCATGCCTTTGCAGCCTGGTCTGGTTCGAAATTTAACCAGGGTAATGTACTGGTCGTTGATGGTTCAGGCGGAACCGTCGTGGGCCGGGAAGATCTTTTATGCAGTGGCGAAGAATTTGCCGCCTACCTGAATGCAGGTCTGAACGGAATTAAGCCGTTGTTGCATGTCGTGTCGCATTATTCTTTTGATCAACAGGACTATCAACTAGTAAACCGGGAATACAGCCCGTCGTTTAATATCAGAAATGGCAGTTTTTCCCTTGGAGAAGCCTATGCTTCCGTGAGCCAGTTCGTATTTAATTCCTGGCAAGCCTCCGGTAAATTGATGGGATTAGCGCCGTACGGCACGCCTGAGTATGCTAATGAAATCGCGGTTGAAACACCGTCAGGCCTATCGTATGGCTATTTGTGGAAGCAAAAATTTACTGAAAAGAAATCCAATCCTATGGATTACGCCAACCTGGCGGCTTCGGTGCAGGCAGTATTAGAACAAGGAATATTTTCCCGCCTGGAGCGTTACCAGATTACGAATAATACGCCGCTGGTCATGACCGGCGGTGTGGCGTTAAATTCCGTCGTCAACTTCAAGGTTCGCAACCATCTTAAATTAAAAGACTTCTATCTATTTCCCGCGCAACATGATGCCGGTATCTCCATCGGAGCGGCCAGCGCCGCCTATTACAAAAGGCATGGAAAAACCCTGAATGATGCCTTTAGCCATGACTATCTGGGCAAAGTTTATCATCACCGGGATATTGCTTTTGCCGCCAACCGCTTTGCCGACAGAATAACCATCACCGCCATTGACACTGCCGCGCTGGCGGGACGATTAAACGCCGGACAAGTCATCGGGTATTTTTCCTGCAGTAAAGGTTCTGAATTTGGCCCGCGCGCATTAGGCGCTCGCTCATTACTGGCAAGTCCATGTTCAATGGACACCTGGAAATTCATCAACAAGTGGGTGAAATTCCGTGAAGACTTCCGCCCCTTTGCCCCAATGGTCGCCGCCGAACATCTTAGCCAGTACTTTGACGGGGATGGTGAACATAAATACATGCTCGAAGTTCTGCCGGTTAAAAAAGCATACCGAGATAAACTCGCAGCAATCACCCATGTCGATGGTACTGCACGGGTACAAACGGTCTCGGAGCATGACAATGCCGAAATCCACGCGTTGTTGAATGCCTTTGGCGAACGCTCTGGATTTCCTGTTTTGCTGAATACCTCATTCAATGTCCGCGGACAACCGATCGTTGAAGAGCCACAGCAGGCAATAGAAATGCTGCTTTCAACGCATATCGATGCCGTGGTATTTGGCGGCTATATCGTTGAACTACGCGAGTGGGAATTGGATGAACAAAACCTGCCGGGATTGTTACGTCTTAGCCCCGGCTGCAAGCTGCACAGCGCGCTGGAAAAAAATGAAGCAAAGTACTGGCTTACTCATGACTATCAGGGAACGTCGCAATCAATCAGCGCCCAACTTTATCATTCGCTAACGGAACTGCTCAGACTCCATTGCCTGGCTGATGCGCAGAAAGCCTATGCTGAACTTCCTTTAACGCTCAGAAAGCAGATAAATAAATATATTCAGTTGAAATGCCTGACTCTTGCCTATGATTTTTCGGCCGGGAGGAATGAACCTTGAAAACGGCAACGCATCCCGGCTTAAGGCGTTATACCGAGAAAGAAGTGCTGGCGCTGGCGCTACCGCTGCGCAAGCGTTTAGGTATTTCAAGACTCACTTCAGTCGGCGAGTTTATTAATCTTCCTGGGGTATCCATCGTCAATGCAGTGAGAACGGAGATAAAAAAAGGCCAGATATCATCCACACAGGGTAAAGGTCGTAGTTTAATCGCTGCGACCTGCAGCGCGCTGATGGAAGCGTATGAACGACACTGTGCTTGCTGGTGCGAGCATGCCATTTTTCATCATCAGGCAACCAGGGACGATAAAAAGACACTGCAACGATTAGGTTTCACTCCGGAATGTGATATTCAGCAATGGATAAACGGATATGAGTGGCATACGGGTCGCGAGCTGCGCCTCCCGGCTATTGAAGTACAATTTCCATATCATGGTTCCGACAGGCATAGCTCTAATATACAAGCACATACTTCCGGACTGGCTTGCGGCGGCAGTCTGGAGGAGGCGACCTGTTTTGCGATCATGGAGTCGATTGAACGTAATACGACATCCTTGTTTTACAAACACTGCCTGTCCAAAATCTGCGCTGACTTCGTTGATCTCTCGACCATTTCCAGAGCATCGACCATGACGTTGTGGGAACATCTTAACGATAAAGGGTACGAAAGTTTCGCGTTGCGCATACACGGTCCCTTACCCACTTACTACGTTGCTCTGTATGATCCCGTCAGTATGGGGCCAAAGTTTATGATTGCTGGTTCTGCGTCGGGTTTTACCGAATCTGACGCGCTGGATGCCGCAATGATGGAAGCTATTCAGGGGCTGGTGGTGAGTCTGCAAGCCTCCCGGGAAGATTTAAGCCGGCAGGAGAAAAAGTACCGCTCACAATCCTTCTTTGAAACATCGAAATTTAGCAAATTGAAGGCGTTATTCCACAAACATTATGCCAACGTGGCGATGCCGTCATCAGAGCAATCACCTTTAGAACCATCTCCTTCAGAACAGTCTCCCCAAACGCTGACAGCTGCGACGCAATTTCTTGCGAAGGTTCTCGAAAAGCAAGAGATAGAGGATGTTTATATTGTGGACTTATCGCTGCACGATCTACCTTTTCATACGGTTAAAGCCGTTATTCCTGGCCTGTATGACTGGCATGTTAATCCGGGCCGGGTGGGATAATTATGCTTTTTTCACCTAAACGTAAACCGATCGTATTTGGTGGTCCGTCAGTTTCAACGATTAAACAGCGTGACGATATTATTGAATATCGCCCACCGATTCAGGGTGGAGAGCTGGCAGCATTAACAGGTAGTGGTCGCCCAGTATTAATCGTTGATGGTTTATTTGGCACGAAAATGTCTGTAACCGTGGTTGAATGTCTGGAATTTATTCAGGCCGGAGGGTTGTTGCTGGGCTGTTCCAGCATGGGAGCACTGCGCGCTGCCGATTGTTATACTGCTGGGATGGTAGGAGTGGGACAGATTTTTCAGGGATACATTATGGGTTATTACCATTCTGACGCAGATGTAGCATTACGTTATCATTCCGGAAGTTATGAAGAGATAACGCTCTCATGGGTGCATATAGACCATATTACGCGTCATCTCGTCATGCAAAAGCAATTTTCGTCACTCACCGCCCGACTTATTTTAGCGAAGGTTCGTTCTATTAGTTGGTATGAACGTTATATTGATCGAGTAGTAGAAATCATTCGTTCTTTTTCACCACAGATCAAAGGCAGTGAATTAAGAGCACTATTTAGTGATGATGCTTTACATCCTAAAAAGAATGATGCGCAACTGGCGATTAACTATCTGACTCAATTTTATCTGGCAAGGCGTGAGCAATAAAAAATGAAAAATAGTAATTGGTTAAAAAGCATCGGCTATCTGGATAGCACCTTCCGCGCGATGCAATCGACATCAAATCAGTTAAGCCATCTTTTGGTCGGCGCTTTAGGCGGGATGTTTAATTCCGCGGTGTCGCTACGCGTTTCTATCGCATTTTATTCATCAATCCTCCTCGAAGTGCCATCGGGTTTACTCGCCGACAAGCTGGGGCATTTTAGAAGCGTTGCTTTGGGTAGCCATTTTACCGCATCGGCTCTGCTCACACTTTTTTTCTCACTGACAAGCACCCACGATGCCGGCTTGCAAATATCACTGCTGATCCTCAGCTCATTTCTCAGCGCTATCGGTATGAGCCTGATTTCGGGGGCCTATCAGGCAATGCTGCAAGACATGATAGACAACCAAATCATTAAGCATGGTGAGGAAAGCGGGTTGCGCACCAAAGCACTTCTGCTTTCGCAACGATACGGCAAGGAGATTGTGTCGATTGTCCCGATCATCTTTCTGCTCATTTTGCTCGTCATGTATCGAACTATCGGGTATGCAGAAGCGATGCTGTTTATCCCGGCAATTATGTTTATTATTTTAGGTATCTGGCTGTGGCGCTATCCGCAAAGAAATAATGCACAAGAAATTGACACTGAAAATAACCAGAAAGCCGGTGATAAAAACACGCTTAAAAATTTTATTTCTTGTCTCAGAGCGATGACCCGAGATCAGTTGGTCATGCTGATTAAAATTTCGTTGATAATTGTTTTACTTAACTTCTCAATGGTCCATGTTCATACCTACCTGATGGTGGCGGAGTTTAGGGAATACAATATCATGGACATCAGCATTATTTATCTTATCCCTTTATTCCTGTTTATTGCCTCCTTTGACGCCGCCCACTATGTTAAGGGTGTCATTGTGCCACGTGCCGCAGCGAAGTTTGATGATAAATCGCTGGTTATGCTGTCCTTTGGCAGCCTCGCATTATTATCTGCCGGTTGTTATTTCCTCTATATCTATTGCGATGGCATATTTGCACTTATTTTATATGTTTTATTTTTCCGGGCATGCGTAACAATGGGACAGGACGTCGCCATCAGTAATTTACTGGCTCGCCTTCCTGAAGAGATCCGGGCGTTCACCCTTAGTCTGGTGATGAGCTCTGTGATTGTTTTATACGGGGCTTACTCTGTCTATTTAACATTTATCGGTATTGGCGCAGAGCCCGCACAGAATGTTTTGATAGAAATCCTTATAATTGCTTTAATTGGCGGAATCTTCTCGCTTTCGTTAAAAATAGTACCGTTGAATGAACCTGATGGTTCTGAACTACAACCGTCAAATTAATGATCAGACCGGAAAAAGAAGCATGAGCACAGAAAAAACAACATTATTCTCCACTGCAAGGACCGATGTTTACTGCCTTACAGAGGATTTTTCCGAGCAACTTCAACTTTTCTTAGTCGAGAACAGGGATAATTTTGCACCATTTGAACCATTGCGTTCTGAAGATTACTTCTCGCTCGACAGCATCAGGCAGCGCATTGCCGATTCTCAGCCTGATTTTAAAGCGAAAAAATGCTTATTGCTTGTTTTCACCCTCAAAGGAGAAGATAAGATCATTGGGAGCATTAATTTTACCAACTTTGTTTATGGTGTATTCCAGGCTGGTTATTTAGGCTTCTCAATCGATAAATCATACCAGGGAAAAGGGTTGATGCATGAAGCTTTGGAAAGTTCAATCGCCTACGTCCATGAAAATTATGGTTTGCATCGTATTATGGCTAACCACCTCCCTGACAATACGCGTAGCCAAAATATATTAGAAAAATTGGGATTTGTGAGAGAAGGGTTTGCTAAATCCTATTTGAAAATAAATGGAATATGGCAGGACCACGTCCTGAACTCATACATAACCCCTGAAAAATAAGAAGGATAAATAACATGGACAAGAGCGAAATCAATCTATATCTCAAGAAATCATTTGCTGACATCACTACACAGCTATCTGATATTTATGGCATTGATTCGACAGGACGATTATCCGATTTTCTGGCCGGCATGTTGGGTGAGTCTCATAGTAAACCATCACATCCGCTGCAAAAGCCACGTTTGCTGTTTTTCCCCGGTCTTAGCAACGGCCCGTGGATTGATGAAAGCTCAAGTGAAGCGACTGCGCATGTTGCTAAACTATTGACTGAAAACTTTCATGCGATTAAAGAGGAATTCACCGCCGCAACCGGTCAATTGAAAGAATATTCATCCAGTAATCTGTTTAAAAATCTTTCAGAAAAAGACTGGTCATCCATTTCACTTTGGAGCCGTGGGAAATTCAGTGAAAAAATAGTTCACTTCCCTCACTTAGAAAAATTAATCGGTAGATTTGAAGACATTCTTTTTCCGTGGCGAGGAGAAGTCACTTTTATGCGATTAAAAGCCGGAGCCTGGCTTCCTGAACATTATGACTGGACTAATGCGCAAATAACCTGCCACTTTGGTATTAATATCCCTGAGGATTGCGGCCTAATCGTTGCGGGAGAAGAACGACGCTGGGAAGAAGGGAAGTCCATTTTTTTCGATCATAGTTTCCTTCATAACGTTTACAACCATTCTGCTCGTGATCGTGACATTTTGCTGATTAATCTTTTACATCCAGAGCTCACTGATGCGGAAGTTCATGGAATTAAGTTATTAGGCCCGGTTTTGGCAAAAATCAGCGACGCCCCCCGGTAAACGAGACCATCATCTTTCCTCCAGAATGAGCAGTCTGGGGTGTTCGGCACTATTCAGCAGGTGGCAATCAACAAGTGACAATCAGCAGGTGACAAATGGCGGCTTAACCGCACCACCGGCCCAACCGACCAGACGCTACATCCCCGCCATTCAGCGGGGAAAGCAAGATACCTCAGCGTCCTACTGCGCCGGACGGCCGTAATAGGCGGTGAAACTGGCTTTAGCCAGCGTGTTGCCGTTAATCATGTAGCCGCCGAGCGCCGGGCTGGCGTCTTTAGGGACATCCAGCGTTTTGGTCTTCAGCGCGTAAACGGTGAAGATGTAGCGGTGCGGTTTGTCGCCCGCCGGCGGACATACGCCGCCCCAGGCCTCCACGCCGTAATCGATACGCACCTGACGCGCACCGGCAGGCAGGCGTTTGCCGCCGATTTCGCCGGCGTTGGCGGCAAGACTATTCACATTCGCCGGAATATTGATCACCATCCAGTGCCACCAGCCGGAGCCGGTCGGCGCATCCGGATCATAAACGGTGACGGCGAAGCTCTGAGTCCCTGCCGGCGCGCCGCGCCAGTTTAACGCGGGAGACTGGTTCAGCCCGCTACAGCCGAAGCCCTTGAACTCAAAGCTGGCAGGCAACGCGCTATCAGGCGCGATGGATGGGCTGGATAATGTCAGGGTATCCGCGTGCGCCGCGGCGGTCATCAACAAACCGGCGAGCAGCGGCGCGCAGGAGCGAATCAGGCGAGAACGTGTTTTCATATTAGTATTCCTGTGACTCATGGTAGGCTTGGCTTGCCATTCATCGCCATGCCGCGCAGACGGCCGTATCGGGGATGAATGTCAGGACACAGACTGAACTGTGCTGCCAATGGTAGCGCGCCGATGCCAGTTCCACTGTTCCGGCTCGCGCAACCTTTGTTCCATTTTCACCACGGATACCGGATGACGCTGACCGACCACCCCAACCTGCCTCAGATGCATTCGGCCGAGCCGCTGCCCCGCCATGCGCCGCCGCTTGCCCATCAGATTATCGCCCGCAGCCAGTATGTGCTGCGTACGGTGGTGATGCGTACCGACCTGATTGGGCTGGTCGTCTCCGGCACCAAACAGCTACTGGCGCCGGAAGGCAGCAACGCGTTTGCGCCCGGCGAGTTATTTATATTGCCGCGAGGCACCCAGTGGGACGTGATCAACGACCCGGCGCCGCAAGGGCGCTATGTGGCGCAGATTCTGAACCTGCAACCGGAAACGGTGACGCGCTTTTACCAGAGTTTCGGTCAGTTTGCCGCGCTGACGCCGGTGCGGAGCTTCGCCAGAGTGACGGATAGCCGCACGATAGGGGCGGCATTTATGCGCGCCGCCGACGCGCTGAGCGACGCCGATTGTTCGGCGATGTTGAGCGAGCACCGGGTGCTGGAAGTCTTGCTCTTGCTGGCGGAGCAGTCCGGCATTGTGCTGACGCCGCCGGGCGCGCTGAACTGGAGCGAGCGGGTGCGGCGGCTGGTGGCGCAGCGCCCGTATGACCACTGGGCGGCCGACCGGGTGGCGCAAGCGCTGTCCACCACCGCCAGCACCCTGAACCGCCGGCTGGCGCAGGAAGGCAACACCATCGCCGCCTGCGTGCGGGAAACCCGGCTGGAAGCGGCGATGGTGCTGCTGCAATCATCGGATCGGCCGGTCGCCGCTATCGCCCTTGATGTCGGCTACGAATCCCACAGCAAATTCACCGCGGCTTTCCGCCGTCGTTTCGGCGTAGTGCCATCGGCGTTGCGCGACTGATACGCCGTTCGCACACTCTGTCGATGATATTTAACGCGCCGAGCACCAATGCGGGGACGACTGTCAGGCCTACTGGCGGAAGAAGGTTGATGGGGGCTCAATGTCACCGGCGTTGCTGGCGAGCGGGAGATAATCGCGCTTAACCGCTATGGTCGATTCAGATAGAACTCAAACAGCGTGACCAGCTCGCTAACCAGTAGCTGCGTATGCAAAAGAGTCGGGCGCTCTACCGTCACACGATGTATGATCGCATGCGTTGCGGTACCGATAATATAAAGCGCAAACTCGGGATCGGGGACATTGTTCATAAAGGGTTTTAGCCCATCGATTAAGCACTTACGCAGCTCTTCTTCATCCTCCAGTACACGCCGTGCCGTCAGCGGAATCTCTTCCGTCAAAACCTTATGCACGGCAGGTGAAACACGATGTTTATCGACGATCATCCCGACAATCAGCGTCAGGGCCTCCCGGAGCGAAGACTGTTCAGGGAACAACTGGAGTGTTTCATGCAACTCAGTATGCATTTCAAGAGCATGCCTGCGTTGTAACTCGTTAATAATCGCTTCTTTATTTGGGAAAAACTGATACAGAGAGCTGATGTTAACCCCCGCCCGCTCAGCAATAGCGTTAGTAGTCAGACTTTCCCATCCATGTTCATTCAGAATGTAAGCTGAGGCTTGAATTATTGCATCAACCGTTGCCCGCGAACGAGCCTGAACAGGCATTCTTCTGGGGTTGGCGACGAGTCGGCTGCGTTTCACTCCGTGCTCCGGAATATAAGTTTATTAAATTAAAGTTAAAGCTTACTATTTAAAATATGAACACACAAGGTAATTGGCAAATCTAATTTGCCAATGAGTTATCATACATTCACCAGGAATTATCTTTATGCCTATGCAAGATACCCCGTATTTATGGGCCGACTTTCAGACAACGAATCGTACGCGCAGGGCTATTAGAGACTTCGGTAATATTCCGATTGCCGATGATATCATCACCGCATTACTTACCGAAGCCGGCTACGCGCCATCCAGCGGTAACCTTCAACCATATCAGCTTCACTGGATTAAAACGCCTGAATTAAAATCACAAGTTGCAGCCGCCTGTAATGGACAAAAGGCGGCAAAATCATCAGCAGCGATTATTGTTGTTGTCGCCAGTCCTGAAATTGGCAGAAGCACGGCAAATAAACAACTTTCCTATGTTGAAGACTCCCCGATATTACAACCAAAATCAAAAGATTATTACCGCAAGCAAATAGGGAAATTTATTAAAATACTGACCATAGGTTCCTCAGCATTATGGACCCCGTTAATCAATATTATTGCATTATTTAAGCCGAGCTTATCATTACTTCCCATCGGACATACCGGAAGCCGCCATTGGGCCGCCCGAAACGCCATATTTGCCGCACAGACGCTGATGCTTGCCGCCGCAGCCAGGGGAATTGACTCTTGCCCAATGGAAGGCTTTTCAGCGACGAAAATCGTCCGGCTGCTTGGATTGCCGCGTGAGTCAGTTATTCCTCTCGTGATAGCCCTTGGATATCGTGCGGACGATGCCCGGATAGAGGAACAATGGCGTCGTCCGTTATCGGAAGTTGTGGTGGAGCATTAATCGTAAGGGATAGATGAATCGCAGATTTTCTCTTTTCAGGGGTACGTTAGCGATGCGGTGTATTCAGTGTGTAACTTACGGGTTGTGCTGTGCTTTTCTCCTTATGCTCGCGGGCTGTGATCGGCAAAAAAATGAGATTACAGGTACGATTCACCCCGTCCGCGCAATGCAAGTCTCCTCAGCGGAATACCAGCCGGATATCGAAGTGACCGGCGAAATCAAAGCAAAAATACAAACCGAGCTGTCCTTCAAAGTGGGAGGGAAAGTGACGGAACGGCGGGTGAATATCGGCACGCTGGTGAAGGCCGGCGATGTTCTCGCCCGACTTGATGATACGGAACAGCGCGCAGACGTGGAGAATGCCCAGGCAACGCTAAAATCAGCACAGGCTACCTTGCAGAGAAAGACGCTGACTTATCAGCGTTATAAAGCATTGTTACCCGCCCGAGTCATCGCTAAGGCCGATTACGATCAAACGCTTACGGATATGATTGCGGCACAAAACAGCGTTGCCTCCGCTCAGGCGGATCTCGCTACCGCAATGGATAATTTATCCAACACCACGCTGAAGGCGGATGCGGACGGTGTAATTACCGCCCTTAATATTGAGAGCGGCCAGGTGGTTTCAGCGGCGCAATCCGCTTTAACGCTAGCGCATAATGGCGCCAGGGATGCCGTGTTTAATGTTTTTGAGGCTTACTTCATCAATGGCGAGCCATTAAAAATGGTGAATATTCATCCTATCGATGAATCAGGATATCAGGCAACGGGCGTGATTAGGGAAATCTCGCCAATTATTGATTCTGCGACCGGAACGATTCGCGTGAAAGTATCACTTCCGAAAGAATCCCCCTGGCCGCTTGGTACGCCGATAACGGGACAATTTCATCAAGATACCCGCAATGGCATCGTTCTGCCGTGGACATCGATGGATTCTAATTATGGCGCGCCGGCGGTGTGGATTATCAATACCTCAAATCACGAGGTATCAATGAGAAACGTTACCGTAGCGCAATATCGGTCGGGCGATTTCATTATCACAAAGGGTTTACAGCCCAATGAATGGGTTGTCGTTGACGGCGGCAGATTTTTGCGAGAAGGCCAGACTGTCTCCTGGAGTGAGAATTAATATGAGCCGATACAAATTGCCATTGATTCCCTTATTGCTCATAACATGCCTGTTACTTTCAGCATGCGACCGACACGCAGAAAAAAACACAGAATTACGGCAAGTAATATGGACGACGGCGGAGGCGGCGCCTTTCAGCGATATTTTATTTACGGGTATCGTACAACCCCACATTGAAACTGAACAGGCGTTCAGGACATTGGGGCGCGTTATTTCACGTAACGTGGATGTTGGCGATATGGTCCACAAAGACGATATTCTTGCCGAAATAGATCCCCTCTCCCAGCAGCAGTCGGTTATTAATGCGCAGGCTCAATTACGCAGTGCGCAGGCACAATTAAGGAATGCGGTACTGACGGAGCAACGCAAGCGCGCACTCAACGCCAGATTTGTCATCAGTAAGGAAGAATATGCTCTTGCCAGACAAGCATTGGCAACGACGCAGGCAGATGTTGATAAAGCGCAAGCTAATCTCGACAAGGCCAGAGAACAATTCAGTTATACCAGATTGAAAGCTGATTTTGATGGCGTGATTACCCGCACCGCGGTAGAAGTTGGTCAGACGGTGCAGGCCGGACAAACCGTGCTGACCTTAGCAAGCCTTGAACAACGCGATGCCGTCATCGATATCCCCGGTTCAAAACTTCCTGCCATACCTGCAGATTCTCGCTTTTTAGTGTCGCTACAACTTGACGAGACAATACGTACCACCGGTGTAATTCGGGAAGTGGGTCCGCAAGCGGATTCCAGCACCCGAACACACAGGGTAAAAATCGCCATAGATCACGCACCGGTGGTTTTCAAGATCGGCACGCTGGTAACAGTATGCGCAGATAACCCCAATACCACATCCGGCATTGTTGTTTTACCTGCACAGTCGCTATATCAAAAGAGCGAAATTGATGGTCGTGCGCAGGTCTGGACGATTGATCCTGAAAAAAACACCGTCTCGCTGAAATCAATTCTGATCGACCCGCATTCGCTTAACGCACGCTATATCCGCGTCCTGCAGGGAGTAAATGTTGGTGAAAAAGTCGTTGTTTCCGGCGTCGATAAGCTAACGGAAGGACAACACATTATTCCGGGACAGAGGATGCGATAATGAAGAAATTCAACCTTTCTGAATGGGCTCTGCAACATAGCGCTCTCGTCTGGTATTTCATGATAGTTTTTTCCATTGTCGGCGTTGTTGCCTATAACCAACTCGGCCGTGAAGAGGATCCGTCCTTTACAATCAAGACAATGATCATACAGTCGCAGTGGCCGGGAGCATCGGCTGAAGAAATGACGCAACAGGTCACTGACCGTATTGAAAAGAAACTACAGGAGCTGGATAACCTTGAGCATACCCGGAGTGTTACCACTGCCGGAAAAACTACCATATTTGTTGATCTCAAGGCGGAAACAAAAGCAAAAGAGGTAAAACCGACCTGGCTGCGGATCAGAAATATGATTGCTGATATTCAGCATGATTTCCCCACCGGCGTCGTCGGGCCTTTTTTCAATGATAATTTTGGCGATGTCTACGGCAATATATTTGCTTTCTCCAGTGAGGACATGAATCACAGACAGCTGCGGGATCTGGTGGAAAATGTTCGAAGTCAGATACTCACGCTTCCTGATACCGGGAAGGTGGATATTATCGGCGCGCAGGATGAAGTGATTTATCTGGAATTTTCTACGCGAAAAATTGCTGCGCTCGGTATCGACAAATCGGATATTCTGGCAACCCTTCAGGCACAGAATGCCGTAACACAATCCGGATTTATTCAAACCAACGGCGAGCGCATTGCATTACGCGTCGGCGGTCGTTTTATCTCTGAGGACAGCCTGCGCGCAATCAATCTGCAGGTAAACCATCGTTTCTTTCCTCTGACGGATGTGGCTACCATTTCCCGTGGATATATTGATCCCCCTGACTCGTTATTTCGCTTTAATGGCAAGCCGGCGATTGGGTTGATAGTCGGTATGAAAACAGGCCGTAACCTGCTGGAATTCGGTAAAGAGCTTGATGCCATGCTATCGAAGATAACGCAGAGTCTTCCTGTCGGCGTCACTATTGACCGGGTCGCGGATCAACCGGAAACGGTTAATAAAGCAATATCAGGTTTTACCCATGCGCTTTTTGAAGCGGTAGCGATTGTGCTGACGATCAGTTTTATCAGTTTGGGAATTCGCGCCGGATTGGTGGTCGCCATCTCCATTCCGCTGGTTCTTGCGATCACCTTTGTGATTATGCAGTACGCGGATATTACCTTGCAGCGGGTATCGCTGGGGGCGCTGATCATCGCGCTTGGATTATTAGTTGACGATGCCATGATTGCGGTTGAAATGATGGTTGCCAGGCTGGAAGCCGGTGATAACCTGCGTAAAGCAGCGACATACGTCTATACCTCAACGGCGTTTCCTATGCTGACCGGAACTCTGGTTACCGTTTCCGGTTTTATTCCAATAGGCTTTAACAGTAGCAACGCCGGGGAATTCACTTTCACCTTATTCGTGGTATTGGCCGTCTCGTTGATCGTCTCATGGGGGGTAGCGGTGCTATTTACCCCTTTGTTAGGCGTGACATTATTAAAAAACATGCCGCACCATCATGTTGAAGATAAGGGACGGTTTATGCGGACATTTTCCCGCATAGTAAACTATTGCCTGAAATATCGTTGGGCGACCATCGCTACCACCCTCGCTACGTTTCTGCTGTCGATTGTGGGCCTGGCGTTTGTTCAACAGCAGTTTTTCCCGAACTCAGACCGTCCGGAACTGATTATTGACTGGAACCTGCCGCAAAATAGTTCCATTACTGAAACCAGCAGACAAATGCTTAAATTCGAAAAAGAAAAATTGGCTGAAAATAAAGACATTGACCATTGGTCAACCTATGTGGGACGCAGTGCTCCTCGTTTTATTTTGTCTTTCAATGTTCAACCTGATAATGCATTTTGGGGACAAACCATCATTGTGGCTAACGATATCGAGGCACGCGATCGACTCCGTGTAGATCTGCAACAATATCTGAAAAATACATTCCCCGGTACGGATGCGTATGTAAGCCTACTGGATATTGGCCCTCCGGTTGGCAAACCGGTGCAATATCGAATTTCGGGACCGGATATTCAGACGGTGCGCAATTATTCCCGACAACTGGCCAGCATCATTACCTCGCACCCTTCCCTGACCAATATTGCTTTCGACTGGAACGAACCGGCCCGGGTAGTGAAAGTTAATGTATTACAAGATAAGCTGCGGCAATTAGGGGTGTCATCAGAAAGTATCGCTACAGCACTGAATGGCGTCGTTGAAGGGACATCGGTAACACAAGTACTGGATGATATTTATCTGGTTGATGTGATTAGCCGCGCTGAAAAAGCAGAACGGGGGTCAATAGAGAGTATTTATAATCTTCAGTTGCCGAGTAGTAATGGAAAATCGATTCCACTGTCATCGGTCGCGACCTTTCAATATAAACTTGAACAGCCGGTTATCTGGCGCTGGGACAGAATTCCAACCGTAACCATCAAAGCCGCCATCAATGATAAAAAGCAGGCGGCAACAATCACAAAAGAACTGTCTGATAAGGTAGCCGCTTTTCAGCAGACCTTACCCCCCGGTTATTCCGTCACGGTCGGCGGTTCTGTCGAGGAAAGCGCTAAATCTCAGGCGCCTATCGCCAGAGTGGTCCCCATCATGCTGTTCGTTATGGCAACCTTACTCATGATTCAGCTACAGGGGTTTTCTAAGCTGTTCCTGGTTTTTTCGGTCGCGCCGCTGGCCCTGATCGGTGTAGTGATTGCCTTGTTGCTGAGCAACACGCCGTTGGGGTTTGTGGCATTACTGGGCGTCCTGGCGCTGACGGGAATACTCATTCGTAATTCGGTTATTCTGCTCGTATTAATAGAGGAACTTAGAAGAACGGGAATGTCCCCCTGGCAAGCCGTGGTAGAAGCAACGGAACACCGTATACGCCCTATTTTGCTGACGGCGGCTGCCGCGACGCTGGGGCTGATCCCCATTTCACGTGAGATATTTTGGGGGCCGATGTCCTTTGCCATGATGGGCGGCATCATTGTTGGAACGGTACTGACGTTATTATTCTTACCTGCGCTCTATGTTACCTGGTTCAGAATTAAGCATGACGCATGAATAGCCCCAAAGGCATACATTTCATGACCTGACGTCGAACCATCACCTTATTCATTTTCTTCAAGGGGGTTTTATGCACATTCAAATCATTATCGGTAGCGTAAGACAGGGGCGTATTGGCCCTAAAATTGCCAGATGGGCAAAAGACGTTCTTGATGAGATTCAGGGAAAGACAAATGAAGTTATTGATTTAAAAGAATGGTATTTGCCTATGGATGATGAACCTAACCTTCCTGCAGAGGGCGTTTACGTTCAGGAACATACAACGTTATGGAGTAGAAAAATTTCAGAAGCTGATGCCTATATTTTTATTTTTCCGCAATACAACTGGGGATATCCGGCAGCATTAAAAAATGCCATTGACCATTTATATAATGAATGGAAAGACAAACCTGCGGCGATGATTAGTTATGCCAACAGAGGGGGAGGAAAAGCGGCGGCACAGTTGCATCAAGTATTACTGGGGGTACATATGAAAATTATTCCTGATAATATCGAAATCAAGCTATCAGAGGTTAATTTCTCTGATACCGATAATGAATATCCTATTGAATTAACGGCTTACCAGCCTGCTCTACACGCTTTAGTACATCGTTTAGACGAACAATTACAGCAACCCGGAGCGAGCGACTGACGGGTTCATGCTGTTGATATGACACACGGCTTAATTCGGCTGTTTAACGCTCCGAAAGGCAATGATTCCCTGCGCTTACATTGCCTGCATAACACGAGTTATGGCCTTCGCCAGCCCGTCAGGATTATCGTAAGCCATCATATGACTGCTGCCGGATAACAACTCGACATGGCAGCCGGCGTCAATATACCGGCTAATTTCGTCCTGCGTAGCGCTATCCGGCAGAATAATGCCTTTGCGGATGGCCAAGGCGGCCAGATTATCCATCCAGTCGGAAGCATTATCATTGAGCGCTGAATTGGCCCACTGCCAAATGGCTCGGGGGGAGCTGACCTGAAAAGCCCCCAGCCAGGCATCATTTCCACCTTCAGCTTTTAGCTTTAACATCAGTGCAGAAAATCCACGCCGGATAAAATTCGTCTCACTCATGGCGGTAATGTCCTCCAGAAGTGAAACCCCATACTCATTCAGCCCCGGCGTACATAAAATCAGCCGTTCTGGTGCGGGAGATAACATCCGGGCCAGTTTCAGGGCAATAAACGCCCCTGCACTGTGACCAAATAGCGACACTTCAGAAAAATGAACTTCGGTGAGCCAGCGCCGCAAGATTTCAGACTGACTATCGGAGTCATAACTTGTGCTCTTCGGTTTGTCGCTGAAACCAGCGCCAGGTAAATCAACGAGCAGGGATGTGATACAGGAGTAATTCGCAGAAGAGATGACCTGAGCGTAACCACTACTGGAAGCACAGCCAAGTCCATGAATATAAACCAGCGTTTTCTTCCCCTGATGACAGGTTTGCCAGCGTAGGTAGTTGTTTTGTGCGTTGAAAGACCATGTATTCATAGCAAGTCCGTCACGTTACTGACTGGCAAGGAGTCATGAATTACAGAATCAGGACGCCGGTGTGGCGCCTTTCCATTGATGTTCATACTCACGAGGCGATAGCGCCCGGCGCTACTGGGCCTTACGCCCCCGAGAAGTCGGGCGCTTCGGCACGCTACTTCCGTACTCCTGCCACCATGCCGTCAGCGCTTCCATCGTTGGCCCAAGCCCACGCGCCTTCTGCGTAATCTCATATTCGACGCGCGGCGGTACTTCTGCGAAGACCGTACGTAATACCAGACCATCCGCTTCCAGTTCGCGAAGCTGAGTCGTCAGCATGTGCTGCGTGATGCCGGGAATGGCCTTGCGCAGCTCGCCAAAGCGGTAGATTCGCTGGTTGAGCAACCACATGATCTCAAGCTTCCACTTACCCGAGAGTAGCCCGAATGCACGGCGCATCTCCTCGTGCATATTGATATCGTCATCGCCATTAGTCTTATTATTCATACTAAGAGTCTCTATTTCATCCTACTTGCGAATTTTCATCTTAGACGACATTCTTGCCGCTTGTCGAACCCAGGAACGTAAATGAGAGAACCTTATGGCTGCTACATATACCTATTGGATCAGTACTGCACTGCTATCTCTGCTCTATTTCGCCTCGGCCGCGCTGTATGTCACGAAGAGCGCCGATGTTCGAAAGGCACAGGCGGAGTTAGGCTACTCGGCTTCCAACCTCGTGCCCTTTATGATTGTGGTAAAAGTGCTCGGCCCTATGGCGATTCTGTCGCGCTTCAATCTGGCCCTCAGCGATCTGGCGTATGCCGGCATCTTGTATCACCTGATCCTGTCCGGGCTGGCGCATCTGGGCGTCCGCAAGCCCAGGGGCGCCATTCCGGCAGCCGCGGGGCTCATCTTTCTGGCCGCCTCCTTCGCGACGCAGAACGTTGTTCGCGAACCGCCGTCGCCCTACGCACCTGCTGCAACGGCAATCCAGGCGCTGCTTAACTAAAAAGGACACCTGCAGAATCGCCGCAACGGAAAAGCCGCGGTTATCACGGGTGGCGGCCGCGGTATAAGCAGCGCGATCGGCAAGGTGTGCAACCTTGCGGCCCGGCATCACAGGCCTGGCCGATCTATTGGCAGCATCAATTCCATTTCCCCGAGGTCCAGCATGAAAATAACCCTTTTTGGCGCAACCGGAAAAACCGGAAAATACCTGATTGATGAAGGCTTAAAACGCGGCATGGATATGACGGTCTTTGCCCGGACGAACAGCCCGTTTGAAAACGCCAACGTGCGCGTCGTACGTGGAGAACTCACCGACAGGGTGAGTCTAAGAGAAGCCATTTCGGGTTCAGACGCCGTGTTGTCAGCGCTCGGTCCAACCTCGCTAAAACACCCCAAAAACCTGCCGATTACCACGGCTATGGGCGCCATCACGTCGGTCATGATACAGGAAGGGGTAAAGCGCCTGATTGCCGTATCGACCGGCACCGCCCCGGATCCTGAGGACCGATTTGACCTAAAAATCAGGTATCCCGCATTGCTTATCAGGTTTCTCATGCCCCGTTCCTTTCAAGACATTATCGGGCTTGCGAACGCGATACGGGCTTCGGAACTGGACTGGACGATGGTCCGTGTGGCATTTCTGAAAAGCAGCCCCGCGTCCAACCGTCTACATGTCGGGCTGTATGGCCGCTCAACGCATACGCTGACCGTCTCTCGTCAAGACGTTGCCATATTCATGTTCGATCAACTCTCAAGCACCGAATTCGTTAATCAAGCCCCCGGAATCAGCTCACGATAAAGTGGGCTTCTGCCGGGGTCATCATGAATCATCCGAATCGGGGAGTCGGCCGCCCCAACGTCTATTTCAACCGGACGCCGTGAACCGGTATCCGGCCACGTTCTCCGGCTTCATCTGCTGGTGTGAAAACAACCATTATTGCGAAGCGTCAGGCAAACATTGCATCCAATTCACAAAAAGCAGCAAAGCCCCGGCCCCACTCAGTTATGATGAGTACAACGATGGTGAGTACAACTGTGGTAAATACAACGTGCTGATTAAAAAGGTTGTCTGCATCCGGTAGATAAGGCGCCGCTACGTTGGCTGCCTATTCCGGGCTGCGTCCGGGTGAACGACCGCCACACAACGATTACTTAATGCTTGTTGAAGTCTATGCATGCTGGATAGATTCAGCGTCTCACAGGGAGCTGGATCGCATCTGGGAAAACATGAAAAATAGGGATCAAAATGCCCCAATTGCCCCAAAACTGGCATCGTAATTTATAAGTGATTTATTTAAATGGAAAAAGAAGACATTAGCTTGCATACCCCCATGATGCAGCAGTACCTGAAGCTGAAAGCCCAGCATCCCGATATTCTGCTGTTTTACCGCATGGGCGACTTCTATGAGCTGTTTTATGGCGACGCCAAACGCGCCTCACAGTTGCTGGATATTTCGCTGACCAAGCGCGGCGCTTCCGCGGGGGAACCCATCCCGATGGCAGGCGTTCCTCACCATGCGGTGGAAAACTATCTGGCCAAACTGGTGCAGTTGGGCGAATCGGTGGCGATCTGCGAACAAATTGGCGACCCGGCCACCAGCAAAGGCCCGGTGGAGCGCAAAGTGGTGCGCATCGTCACCCCCGGCACCATCAGCGATGAAGCGCTCTTACAGGAAAAACAGGACAACCTGCTGGCCGCCGTCTGGCAGGAAGGCCGGGGATTCGGCTACGCCACGCTGGATATCAGCTCCGGCCGTTTCCGGCTGGTGGAGCCGGTTGACCGGGAAACCATGGCGGCGGAGCTGCAGCGCACCAATCCGGCGGAATTGCTCTATCCGGAAACCTTTGAAGCGATGTCCCTGATTGAGCATCGCCACGGGCTGCGCCGCCGTCCGCTGTGGGAGTTCGAACTGGACACCGCCCGCCAGCAGTTGAATCTGCAGTTTGGCACCCGCGACCTGACCGGTTTCGGCGTAGAGCAGGCGCACCTGGGGCTGCGCGCCGCGGGTTGTCTGTTGCAATACGCCAAAGATACCCAGCGAACCTCGCTGCCGCATATCCGCGGCATCACCGTGGAACGCCAGCAGGACGGCATCATCATGGATGCGGCGACGCGCCGTAATCTGGAGCTGACGCAGAACCTGTCCGGCAGCGGTGAGAATACGCTGGCCTCGGTGCTGGACCGTACCGTTACCGCGATGGGTAGCCGCATGCTGAAACGCTGGCTGCACGCGCCGATTCGCGACGTTCAAGCGCTGCTGCGGCGTCAGCAAGCCATCGGCGCACTGCGGGATGCGGCGGCCGAACTGCAGCCGTTTTTGCGCCAGGTGGGCGATCTGGAGCGTATTCTGGCACGTCTGGCGCTGCGCTCGGCACGTCCGCGCGATCTGGCCCGGATGCGTCATGCCTTTCAACAGTTGCCGGACATTCACGCTCTGCTGGAAACGGTCAGCGCCGAAGCGGTACAACAATTGCGGACGCAAGTCGGTCATTTTGATGAGCTGCGCGACCTGCTGGAACACGCGGTGGTGGAAGCGCCGCCGGTATTGGTACGAGACGGCGGCGTCATCGCCAGCGGCTACAACGCCGAACTGGATGAGTGGCGCATGCTGGCCGATGGCGCCAGCGATTATCTGGAAAAACTGGAAATCCGCGAACGCGACCGGCTTGGCATCGACACGCTGAAGGTCGGTTTCAACGGCGTGCACGGTTACTACATTCAGGTCAGCCGTGGGCAGAGCCATCTGGTGCCGATGAACTATGTGCGCCGCCAGACGCTGAAAAATGCCGAGCGCTACATCATTCCCGAGCTGAAAGAATACGAAGACAAGGTACTGACCTCAAAAGGCAAGGCGCTGGCGCTGGAAAAAGCCCTGTACGAAGAATTGTTCGATCTGCTGCTGCCGCATCTGGCGGACCTGCAGCAAAGCGCCGGCGCGCTGGCGGAACTGGATGTTCTTACCAATCTGGCCGAACGCGCCGACACGCTGAACTACGTCTGCCCCACTCTCAGCGACAAACCGGGGATCAAGATTACCGGCGGCCGCCATCCGGTGGTGGAACAAGTGCTGAGCGAGCCCTTTATCGCCAACCCGCTGTCGCTGTCGCCTCAGCGTCGGCTGCTGATCATCACCGGCCCCAACATGGGCGGGAAAAGCACCTATATGCGACAAGCGGCGCTGATTGTGCTGATGGCGCACATCGGCAGCTACGTCCCGGCCGAACAGGCGGTGATTGGCCCGGTCGACCGCATCTTCACCCGCGTCGGCGCCGCCGATGATCTGGCTTCCGGCCGTTCAACCTTCATGGTGGAAATGACGGAAACCGCCAACATTCTGCATAACGCCACCGAACACAGTCTGGTGTTGATGGATGAAATCGGGCGCGGTACATCAACTTACGACGGTCTGTCGCTGGCCTGGGCCTGCGCCGAAGCGCTGGCGAACAAAATCAAGGCGATGACCCTGTTCGCCACTCACTATTTCGAGCTCACCAACCTGCCGGAAAAAATGGAAGGCGTGATCAATATCCATCTCGACGCGCTGGAACATGGCGACACCATCGCCTTTATGCACAGCGTGCAGGAAGGCGCAGCCAGCAAGAGTTACGGACTGGCCGTAGCGGCGCTGGCCGGCGTGCCGAAAGAGGTCATCAAGCGGGCAAGACAAAAGCTGAAAGAACTGGAGTCACTGGCAGGTCATGCTTCGGCCAGCCACGTCGACGGCTCGCAACTCGCGTTGCTCACGCAGGAAGAACCGTCGCCGGCACTGGACGCGCTGGAAGCCATCGACCCGGACACGCTGACGCCGCGTCAGGCGCTGGACTGGTTGTATAAACTGAAAGGAATGATGTAAAAGTGTTGAGCGGAGAACAACGGCTTTCAGGTTCTCCGCTCACGCTATCTCTGTCCGCCCGAGGCTCAAGGCTACATCACAGCGCCACAGGATAGGCAATCACGCGGGAATACGAGTAATAGCTCACGTGCACGGCAGTGATTCCCGGCTCCATCGCAATGGAAAATACATGCCCACCCGGTTGCTTCGTCATATAACGCTCAACCGCAGCCGTTATCGCGCGCATATCACGACCGGGAAGCAGGCTCAGACATGCGGGCTCTACCGGCTTATCCTGCTTATCCACGGCAAGCAGCCGGTAACGCTGAGCGGCGGCGCCCAACGGCTGGCCGTCATCGCCCAAGGCTTCAAGGCCATTGTTTAACGGGCGGAAATAGCGTTTCTCGCCATAGTTATCGGTCAGTACCAGCCGTTCGGCGGTACGGCTCCAGCGGCCCGATTCCGCAACGGTGGTGTTACCGTCAGTCCCGGACGGGTAGCTCTCCTGCATGACAAAACTGCCGTCCGTATTCAAAAACAGTGACGTATCCATCTCGCCGCACGCGCCACAAGGCAACTTACCGCGATAATATTGCGCCATCGGGCGTAATGGCTCTTCCTGAATCTGGGGGCGGGAATGGCACCCCATCAACCCCGATAATAAAAGAACAAGCATCACCCCTGTCGCCAGTTTTTTCATCCTTATTCTCCTGCTGTGTTGTGCTGGCATGCTGTCAGATCATCCTTAACCTTGGGCAATTTGCCAGCTACTGAACGACAATTCCAGATTATTCTGATCGTCAGACAGCCAGATAGTTCCTTCCTGCAACGTAGCCTGTAATGTCATGGAACGTTTCGCCAGGGCAGCCAGGCTCGCCAGTTGCTGATCATCGAGAAAATACACCGTCAGATTGGACAGAGACGCCGCCTTGTCGGCCATGTTTTGCCACCATACCCGGGCAGCGCGTTCGCCATAGGCATACAGCACCACGTCGGGCGACAGACTACAGGCTTTTTTCAGGCGTTTTTCATCAGGCAGGCCCAGTTCAATCCATAACATCAGTTGACCGTCGTCGCTATGTTGCCAGATTTCCGGCTCGTCATCCGCGCTCAATCCCTTGGTGAAACGCAACCGATCATCGGCATGGCAGATCCACGCCAGCAGTCGCAGCATCATGCGCTGGTCGGTTTCGGAAGGGTGCTGGGCCAGCGTCAGGCTGACATCCTGGAAGAACGCGCGATCCATATCGGCGATGTTGACGTTGGCTTTGTAAACCGTTGCTTTTAAGGCCATTCTCTACCCCTAATTACAGAGCCGTTAGTCTACCCCAGCTGCGACGTACATCACAGTCACATGCGCGTTATGGGCGGTAACAGCAGAATTATGCTGTTGCATTATGCTGATAACCTACCGGGGCCTATGCTATAGTCGGAAAGAAGATGAGAGTTTATCTTCGTAGACTTACATTGCAGTCACCATAACAATGAAGGATGCATGAATCTCTACCGGGTTAAGCTCTAAGAGAGGATATTATGCAACAATACAGTGAATTAGTGCGCCGTCTGTACGCGGAGATCGCCAGTGGCGATCTGGGGTTTATACCCGACGCGCTGGGTTGTGTGTTGAAAACCCTGGATGGCATCGCGACAAACAGCGAATTACCATCCTCTGTCAGGGAACAGGCGGCTTATGCCGCCGCTAACTTATTGGTGAGCGATTATGTCAATGAGTAATGAATATCAACCCATCAATTGTGATGACTACGATAACCTGGAAGCCACCTGCCAGCAGCATCTGACGCTGACGGTTGAACTGCGCACTGGCGAGGTCGTGGTCGGTAAAGCCAGTGATATGATCTCTCGAAAAAATATCGAATATCTGGTGATTGAAGAGTCGGGTCAGAAACGCGAGCTCCGTCTCGACCATATCCTCAGCTTCAGTCACCCCGAAATTGGTAAAGTGGTGGTCAGCGAGCCCTGACAGCCCTTTTCGTCTACAGCAACGGACAACGCGGGTTGTCCGTTTTTATTTCAGCCCACGCCAGTCGATAAACCATCCGCTCTCATCCGCCGTCGCCTGTCCTTCACGGGTCACAAATCGCCCGACCGCCGCAATCAACTGGTCGTTATAGAAAATCAGCGGCGTGCGCTCCCGCAACCACGGCGGCACGTCCAGCTCCTGCCATAATTTCTTGATAGGGCGGCCATGCGCGCGCCCGACTATCTGCACATACCCCTGAAAACCGAAACGCACGGTGACGACTTCGTCATGGCGCGGCTGCCGCATCCAGGTTCCCTGCGTCGATACCCGCAGTTGCCCGAGGTTATCCGGCAACGGCAAGGGCGCTGCCGCTGGCTGCCACGGCAGCACATATCCGGTTACCGGCATCATCGCCGGCAGCAGATACAAGTAGTGGCGAAACCGCCTGACCTGCCACGAACCGAGTTGCAGGCAAGGATTGGCATCGTCACGGCTGGTCGCCACCTCTTCCCACAATCGCGTCAGTTGTTCGCGGGACGGCATACGCGCGCCCTGCTCCGCCAGCCAACGACGCAATAAAGCGAACCGCCGTGCGGCGCTCATTGCCGTCAACGCCGCCACGCTCAACGCGCCATCGGCATTGCGCAGCGTCGCCAGCGACTCAGCCAGCAGTTCATCCAGCAGTTGTTCCTGTTCCGCGCACAGTTCGGCGCTGCGCGCCACCGCTGAAGGGAAATGAGGCCAACGCCGTTTCAGCAACGGCAACACCTGCCGGCGCAGAAAATTGCGGTCGTAGCGCTCATCGGCGTTGCTGTCATCCTCCACCCAGGTCAACTGGTACGCGTTGGCATAAGCCTCCAGTTGTTCGCGGGCTATCCCCAGCAGCGGGCGTTGCAGCCGAACGCCGTTTGGTTGCGCGGTCGCCGCCATCGACGCCAGTCCGGCAGGCCCACTACCGCGTTTAAGCGCCAGCAGGAACGTCTCGCTCTGGTCATCCTGATGTTGGGCCGTCAGCAGCGTTTCCCCGTCATGCAAATGCTGTTGCAACGCCTGATAACGCGCGGACCGCGCAGCGGCTTCAACGCCGCCGTCGCGGGCATCCACCTGAACCTGCAACACATCGAACGGCACCTGCCAGCGCAGGCACTGGGCGCGGCAATGTTCAGCCCACGCATCGGCATGCGCGCTCAGGCCGTGATGCACATACACCGCCCGCAGAGGCAATTCCTGTAAAGACAATACCGGTAAAGACGATACACGCCGTCGGCGTAAACGCATCATCAAATGCAGCAGCACGCTGGAGTCCAGCCCGCCGCTGTAGGCCACCAGATAGTGCCCATCGGCCGCAATCTGCGCGTCAATCGCCGTCAGCAGTTCGGGAAAAATATCGGTATCAGCGTTCATACAACTCAAGCGGCAATCCGTCCGGATCGGCAAAGAAGGTAAAACGGCGGCCGGTATACTCGTCTGTCCGCACCGGCTCGCAGTCCACCCCCGCCTCGTTCAGCGCAATGACCGCCTGTTCGATATCGTCAACCGCAAACGCCAGATGACGCAGCCCGCAGGCTTCCGGTCGGCTGACGCGTGCCGGCGACGAAGGGAATGAAAACAGTTCGATCAGATAAGCGCCGTTAAGCGCCAGATCGCCTTTCCAGGAGTCACGGGCCGCCCGGTAGACCTCCTGTTGCAGCGTAAAACCGAGCACGTCGCAATAGAAACGCTTACTGCGCTCATAATCCGAGGCAATAATCGCGATATGGTGAACATCCAGCAATGTCAGCATAAGAGTGGTTCCCTTGAATGGCGCGCCACCACGCTCGCCGATGCCATGTCATGGTTGAGGAGAAAATGCGGGTCGAACAATAAGCCGCCGCGGTGATGGCACGTCGCGTAACACCGTTATCAGCATAACAAAAAGTCCGCGATCGTTCCCAATCGCGGACTTTTTTGATGCATAGCGAGGTAAATCAGCAGTAGCCGTAATTCATCAAACGCTGGTAACGGCGGTTCAGCAATTCCTGTTCGCTCAGCGTATCCAGTTCGTTCAGGTCAGACAGCAACTGTGATTTCAGCGATGCGGCCATTGCTGCTACATCACGATGGGCTGAGCCCAGCGGTTCCGGAATCACCGAGTCAATCAGCTTCAGCTCTTTCAGACGCGGTGCGGTAATCCCCATCGCTTCCGCAGCCAGCGGCGCTTTGTCGGCGCTTTTCCACAGAATCGAGGCGCAGCCTTCCGGCGAAATAACTGAATAGGTGCTGTACTGCAGCATGTTCACCTTGTCGCCGACACCGATAGCCAGCGCGCCGCCGGAGCCGCCTTCGCCAATCACCGTACAGACGATCGGTACACGCAGGCTGGACATTTCGCGCAGGTTGCGGGCGATCGCTTCAGACTGGCCGCGCTCTTCCGCCCCTACGCCCGGATACGCGCCCGGGGTGTCGATAAAGGTGATGATCGGCATTTTGAAACGTTCAGCCGTCTCCATCAGACGCAGCGCCTTGCGGTAACCTTCCGGCGCCGGCATCCCGAAATTGCGACGGATTTTTTCTTTGGTTTCGCGGCCTTTCTGATGACCAATAATCATCACCGGACGCCCGTCAAGACGGGCGATGCCCCCGACGATTGCCTTGTCATCGGCATAGGCGCGATCGCCGGCCAGTTCGTCAAAGTCGGAGAAAATGTGCTGAACGTAGTCCAGGGTATAAGGACGCTGTGGATGGCGCGCCAGTTGGGCAATCTGCCAGGCGCCCAGATCGGCGAAGATTTTGCGCGTCAGCTCTACGCTCTTTTCACGCAGACGCTTAACTTCTTCATCCAGATTAATATCCAATTTTTCATCTTGGCGGCTGACTGCGGTCAGGGAATCAATCTTTGCTTCCAACTCTGCAATCGGCTGCTCAAAATCAAGAAAATTCAGACTCATAGTATTCCTATTTTAGTCAAATTCCAGTTCTACCTGTTCATTACCAACCAGGGTACGTAAATCATTCAGCAACCCATCGGTGGGCGTGATACGCCATGCCGCACCGAAACGTAGCCGGGCACGCGCGTCCTGGCGCTGGTAGTAGAGATGCACCGGAATCGTCCCCGATCGATGGGGTTCCAACGACTGACGGAGACGGTTTAACAACTGGTCATCAATTTGCCTGTCAGTCAGCGAGATAGCAAGCCCGCGCGCATATTTTTCCCGCGCTTCGCTGATATCCATTAGCTCTCTGACCGTCATTTTAAGTCCGCCGCTGAAGTCATCAAAGCTGACCTGTCCGCTGGCAATCAAAATGCGATCCTGCTCCAGCAGGTGCTGATATTTTTCCAGCGCGTCGGTAAACAGCATCACTTCCAGACGACCGGAACGATCATCCAGCGTACAGACGCCAATACGGTTGCCCCGTTTGGTCACCATCACCCGGGCGGCGAGCACCAACCCGACGGCAGTGGTCATTTTTCCCCGCTCCGTGGGATGCATGTCTTTTAAACGCACGCCTCCCGCGTAGCGTTCAATTTCCTTCAGATACTGATTGATGGGGTGTCCGGTCAGGTACAACCCCAATGTTTCCCTTTCGCCGTCCAGCACCACCTGTTCCGGCCACGGCGGCACCGTGCTGTAGGATTGCTCCACCTGCTCAGGCGTTTCCGCCAGCACCCCGAACATATCCGCCTGGCCGATAGCCTCCGCTTTCGCGTGCTGTTCCGCCGACTTCATGGCGTCCGCCAGCGAATTCATCAACGCCGCCCGGTGCGGCCCCAGCCGGTCAAACGCGCCGGACATAATCAGCTTTTCCAGCACCCGCCGGTTCAGCTTTTTGATATCGGTACGGGCGCAGAGATCAAACAAATCGCGGAAATAACCATCGTTATTACGCGCTTCAATGATGGCTTCGATCGGCCCTTCACCCACGCCTTTGATGGCGCCGATGCCGTAGACGATCTCGCCGTCATCGTTGACGTGAAAATGGTACAGACCGCTGTTGATGTCCGGCGGCAGGATCTTCAACCCCATACGCCAGCATTCGTCCACCAATCCGACGATCTTGTCGGTGTTGTCCATATCCGCGGTCATCACCGCCGCCATGAACTCCGCCGGATAATGGGCCTTCAGCCACAGCGTTTGATACGATACCAGCGCGTAGGCGGCCGAATGCGACTTGTTAAAGCCGTAACCGGCGAACTTCTCCACCAGGTCGAAGATTTTCATCGACAGCTCGCCGTCGACGCCCATCTTCTCCGCGCCCTCTTTAAATACCGAGCGCTGCTTGGCCATCTCTTCGGGCTTTTTCTTACCCATCGCACGACGCAGCATATCCGCGCCGCCAAGGGTATACCCCGCCAGCACCTGGGCAATCTGCATCACCTGTTCCTGATACAGGATGATACCATAGGTCGGTTCCAGCACCGGTTTCAGCGTCTCATGCTGCCACTCGATATCCGGGTAGGAAATCTCTTCACGCCCGTGTTTACGGTCGATAAAGTTATCCACCATGCCCGACTGCAGCGGCCCCGGACGAAACAGGGCCACCAGTGCGATCATATCCTCAAAGCAGTCCGGCTTAAGGCGTTTGATCAGGTCTTTCATGCCGCGCGATTCAAGCTGGAATACCGCCGTGGTTTCCGAGCGTTGCAGCATATCGAAACTTTTCTTGTCGTCCAGCGGGATGGCGGCGATATCCACCGGCTCCAGCCCTTGCTTGCCGCGCCGGGCGTTGATCATCTCCAGCGCCCAGTTGATGATGGTCAGCGTGCGCAGGCCGAGGAAGTCGAATTTCACCAGACCGGCGTATTCCACGTCGCTTTTGTCGAACTGGGTGACCGGGTGGTTGCCTTCCGGGTCGCAGTACAGCGGCGCAAAATCGGTAATTTTGGTAGGCGAAATCACCACGCCCCCGGCGTGCTTGCCGGCGTTGCGGGTCACCCCTTCCAGTTTGCGCGCCATGTCGATCAGCGCCTTAACCTCTTCGTCCGCTTCGTAAATTTCACCCAGTTGCGGCTCGGCGGCGAAGGCTTTCTCCAGCGTCATGCCAGGGTCGGGCGGCACCAGTTTGGAAATGCGATCGACAAAACCGTACGGATGCCCCAGCACCCGGCCAACGTCGCGGATAACCGCTTTGGCAGCCATGGTACCGAAGGTGATGATTTGCGACACCGCGTCGCGGCCGTACATGTCCGCCACGTGATCAATCACCAGATCACGTTTTTCCATGCAGAAGTCGACGTCAAAGTCAGGCATCGAAACACGCTCCGGGTTAAGGAAGCGTTCGAACAGCAGGTCAAACTCCAGCGGATCCAGATCGGTGATTTTCAGCGCATACGCCACCAGCGAGCCGGCGCCGGAGCCGCGTCCCGGCCCTACCGGCACGTCGTTGTCCTTCGACCACTGGATAAATTCCATTACGATCAGGAAGTAACCGGGAAAACCCATCTGGTTGATGACGTTGAGTTCGATTTCCAGACGTTCGTCGTATTCCGGGCGGCGCTGGGCGCGAACCTCTTCATCCGGGAACAGGAATTCCAGTCGTTCTTCCAACCCTTTTTTGGAGCACATCACCAAATAGTCTTCGGTCGACATGTCGCCGGTAGGGAATTGCGGCAGGAAATACTCGCCGAGCCGAATGGTGACATTACAGCGTTTGGCTATCTCTACGGTGTTGATGAGCGCTTCGGGGATATCGGCAAACAGCTCGCACATCTCCTCCTCGCTGCGCATGTACTGCTGCACGCTATAATTTCGGGGGCGTTTCGGGTCGTCCAGCGTGAAGCCGTCATGAATCGCCACGCGGATCTCATGGGCCTCGAAGTCATCCTGACTGATGAAGCAGACCTCGTTGGTGGCGACCACCGGCAAGCCATGCGCGGTCGCCAGCTCCACCGCCGCATGCAGGTAGCTTTCCTCATCCGGCCGACCGGTACGGATCAGCTCCAGATAAAACCGCTGCGGAAAATGCTGCTGATAAAAGGCGACGCTCTGTTCCACCAGCACCTGATTGCCGCGCAGCAGAAACTTGCCGATGTCGCCGTGGCGCCCGCCGGACAACAGCAACAACCCGGCCTGATACTCCACCAGCCATGCTCGATCAATCGTCGGCCCAGCGGCGCCGTACCCGCGCTGATAGGCGCGGGAAATCAACAGCGTCAGGTTCTGATAACCTTCGTTGTTCATCGCCAGAATGGTGAGGTGCGCCAGTTCGTCGCCCAGCTCTTCACTCTGCAGATAAAAATCCGCACCGATGATTGGCTTGATGCCGGCGCCGTGCGCGCCGCCATAGAATTTCACCAGCCCGCACAGGTTGGTAAAATCGGTGATCGCCAGCGCCGGCATCCCCAGCGCAGCCGCTTTTTTTACCAACGGGCCGGTTTTCGCCAGCCCATCGATCATGGAATAGTCACTGTGAACACGCAGGTGAACAAAACGTGGTTCGGCCATTTCCGGATCCCATAATCTCTTCAGTAACCCGCCTGGTGAACAACATCAGGCACATATGCGTTTTATGCGTTTGCGTTATGCCAGGCCCAGCGCCCGTTTGACCGGGGCGAAACTGCGCCTGTGATGAAGGGTGGCGCCCAGCGTCGCCAGCTTTTCAAGATGATACGCCGTAGGATACCCCTTGTGCTGCGCAAATCCATACTCAGGAAACTGCTGGTCCAGCACTTCCATTTCGCGATCTCGCGTCACTTTGGCCAGAATCGAGGCCGCGCTGATTTCCGCCACCCGGCTGTCGCCTTTGACCACCGCCTGCGACGGCATCGGCAACGATGGGCAGCGATTACCGTCGATCAGCACAAAATCCGGCGTGATGGGCAATCCGGCTACCGCGCGCTGCATCGCCAGCATGGTGGCGTGCAGAATATTGAGCGTATCGATCTCTTCCGGTTCAGCGCGGCCAAGACTCCAGGCCAGCGCTTTTTCACGGATTTCGTCGTACAGCGCCACACGGCGCTTCTCGCTAAGCGTTTTGGAATCCGCCAGCCCGGCAATCGGCCGGTTGGGGTCCAGAATTACCGCCGCCGTAACCACCGCGCCCACCAGAGGGCCGCGGCCCACTTCATCCACACCGGCAATACAATGCGCCTGGGGATAAACAAAAACCTCACTCATGACCGCCACAGCTCCAGTACAGCCTGCGCAGCCTGCTCATCGGCGTCGCATCGAATCTGCTCATGCAGGTGCAAAAAGACCTGCTGCAATTGCTGCGCCGCTTCGCCGCCAGCCAGCCAGGGCTGCAGCGCCGCCGACAGTTTGTCAGGCGTGCAGTCATCCTGCAGCAATTCCCTGACCAGCTCGCGCCCGGCCAGCAAATTGGGCAACGACACCCACGGCGTTTTCACCAGTCGTTTCGCCAGCCAGAACGTGAACGGCTTCATCCGATATCCAACCACCATCGGACTCTTCGCCAGCATGCACTCCAGCGCGGCCGTACCGGACGCGAGCAGTGTGGCGTCGCTGGCGATCATCGCTTCACGCGCCTGCCCGTCCAGCAGGCGAACATCCATCTCTGGCGCAACCTCAGCTTTAATCTGTTCAAACTGTTCGCGGCGACGTTGGTTAACCATCGGCACCACGACTTCCAGCCCAGGATAGGTTTGCCGCAGCAATTGCGCCGTTTTCAGAAAATCGGCGCTCAGCATTTCCACTTCGGCGCTTCGGCTGCCGGGCAGTAGCGCCAGACAACGCGCATCCTCAGCCAGCCCCAGCGCACGCCGGGCCGCAGCTTTGTCCGGATGCAACGGCATCGCATCCGCCATGGTATGGCCGATAAAACGGCAAGGGACATTGAAACGATCGTAAAACGCTTTTTCGAACGGCAGAAACGCCAGCACCAGATTGGTGGCTTTACCGATTTTAAACACACGATTCTGCCGCCATGCCCACACCGACGGGCTGACATAGTGAATGGTTTTGATGCCATTCTGCTTGAGGCGGCCTTCCAGAGTAATGTTGAAATCGGGGGCGTCGATGCCGACAAACACATCCGGCTGCAATTCGCTGAAACGCTGCGTCAGGTCGCGGCGGATTTTCAGTAAGCGCGGCAGGCGCCCCAGCACCTCCACCACGCCCATCACCGCCAGCTCTTCCATCTCGTACCAGGCTTCGCAACCTTCCGCCTGCATACGCGGCCCGGCCACGCCGACAAAGCGGGCATCGGGCACGTGCGTTTTCAGCGCGCGGATCAGGCCTGCGCCAAGAATATCGCCGGAGGTTTCTCCGGCGACCAGTCCGATAGTCAGGGGACGCGGCGTCATAACTTAGCGAATAATGCCGCGCGTCGAGCGGGTAAAGAAATCAAGGTATGCCTGTACCGCCGGGTGCTCCGCCGCCAGCGCTTCGAGATCGGCTTTCACTTCGTCCAGCGTTCTGCCGCTGCGATAGATCAGCTTGTAAGCGTTGCGGATAGCATGCAGGGTTTCTTTTTCAAACCCACGGCGCTTCAGCCCTTCAATGTTGATGCCGAACGGCGTGGCGTGGTTGCCCTGCGCGATCAGATACGGCGGGACATCCTGCGCCACACCGGAGCAGCCGCCCACCATCACGTGCGCGCCAATTACGCAGAACTGATGCACCGCCGTCATGCCGCCAATGATCGCGAAATCATCAACGGAGACATGACCGCCCAGCGTGGCGTTGTTCGCCAGGATACAGCGATTGCCAATGACGCAATCGTGAGCGATATGCGTATTGATCATCAGCAGGTTATCATTACCGACTTTAGTCAACCCGCCGCCCTGCGCTGTGCCACGGTGAATGGTCACGCTTTCACGGATACGGTTACGGTCGCCCACTTCAACGCGAGTCGGCTCGCCTGCGTATTTCAGGTCCTGATTGACTTCACCAATCGTGACAAACTGATAGATTTCGTTATCACAACCAATCTTGGTGATACCGTTAATGACGACATGAGATTTCAGTACCGTACCCGCGCCGATTTCAACCTGCGCACCGATATGGCAGAACGGCCCAATATGCACACCGGCGCCGATAACAGCGCCGTCTTCAACAATCGAACTGGGGTGAATAAAGGCGGTTTGATCAATCACGAATCAGCCCTCCCGACGACGAGCGCACATCATTTCAGCTTCACAAGCAATTTCACCATCAACTTTGGCAACGCCCTTGAATCGCGCGATACCGCGGCGTTCCTTGAGGAACTCGACTTCCAGAATCATCTGATCGCCCGGCGCAACAGGACGTTTGAAACGCGCTTCGTCTACAGCGGCGAAATAGTACAGCTCGCCCGGTTCCAGTTTACCCAGGCTCTTGAACGCCAGAATACCGGTAGCCTGAGCCATAGCTTCCAGAATCAGCACGCCGGGAAAAATCGGTTTACCAGGGAAATGCCCCTGAAAGAACGGCTCGTTAAAAGAGACATTTTTTACCGCGCGCAGGAATTTTCCTTTCTCAAAATCCAGTACACGATCCACCAGCAAGAACGGATAGCGGTGCGGTAGTAGATCCAGAATCTCTTCGATATGCAGAGTATGCGTGTCTGTATTCAAAATACTCTTCCTGTCAATAAAAACGATAGCATCAACAACACGGCCTGCACATTCCCCAACCAGGGAGGAACAACATGCAGGCCGCAAATAAAAATTGCGCACACGGCGCCAGTCTTGCGTCCGAAACGCAGGGTTGCAAATACGGGCGATTAACGCTCTTCGAGCTTACGCTCGACAGCTTTGAGCCGTTTGCTCATCTCGTCAATATTCATCACCAGCGCTGCAGTCTTACGCCAGACCTTGTTCGGCTGCAATGGGATACCGGAAGAATAAACGCCCGGCTCAGTGATAGGCCGCATGACCATCCCCATCCCTGTGACTGTAACCTTGTCGCAAATCTCCATGTGACCATTGATCACGCTGGCGCCACCAATCATGCAGTACCGGCCAATCTTCAGACTGCCCGCCATGATTACCCCGCCAGCAACCGCGGTATTGTCCCCAATCACAACGTTGTGTGCAATCTGACATTGGTTATCAATGATGACACCGTTACCAATAATGGTATCGTCCAGCGCGCCGCGATCGATGGTGGTACTGGCGCCAATCTCGACACGATCGCCGATGATGACCGTTCCCAGCTGGGGAATTTTGATCCAGTTACCGCGATCATTAGCGTAACCAAATCCATCCGAACCGATTACCGCACCGGACTGAATCAGGCACTGTTCGCCCAATACGACGTTATGGTAAATCGTGACATTGGCCCATAACCGGGTTCCAGCCCCGATACGGGCATTCTTGCCGATAAAGCAGCCCGCGCCAACGATCGCGCCATTACCCAGTTCCACGCCGGATTCGATAACAGCATTCGCGCCCACCGAAACCCCATCTCCTAAACGCGCATCAGGAGCAATCACCGCGGAAGGTGCGATCCCCTGTGCAGGCGCCGGCGTTGTATCCATCAACTGCGCCATACGCGCATAGGCCAAATAAGGATTCTTTACTACCAGAGCGGCCTTGTCGCAAAACGGCAAATCGGCCTCTGTCAGCACCACGGCGGAAGCCTGAGTGCTGCTCAGTTGCTCGCGATAGCGGCTATCGGATAAAAACGTAATCTGTCCTGCCTGCGCTGAATGCATAGAAGCAACAGCGGTGATGACGATATCGCCATCACCGTGTAATTGTGCATCCAACTGTTGAGCCAAGGCGTCCAGTCGAATTGAAAACATGAATTATTTAACCTGTTTCAGCACATCTGCAGTAATGTCTTTCGCGTTGTCAGCATAGGCAACCGCGTTAGCGTCGATAACCACATCATAGCCCTGCTTAGTGGCAACCGCTTTGACCGCGTCCTGAATACGGCTCAGGATCTTGTTGCGCTCTTCCATCTGACGACGACGGTTGTCCTGATCGAACGCCTGAGCTTTGCTGGAGAATTGCTCGCGCTGGGCCATCACGTCGCTTTCCATTTTGGAGCGTTCGCTGGCTTTCATGGTAGAACCATCACGCTGCAGTTTCTGCATTTTTTCCTGCAGAGCACGTTCCATAGACTGCAGCTCAGAGGCGCGGCCTTTGAACTCGTTCTCCAGCTGTTTGCCCACTGCTTCACGCTGCGGCAGCTGTTGGAAGATGCTGGAAACATTGACAATCGCAATCTTGTCGGCAGCCTGGGCGCCGGCAGATACAGCCAGCGTTAAACCTAAACCTGCGGCATACAACCACTTTTTCACTTTGAAACTCCTCACCCTAAGTATTTCTGCGCTGATCGCGCTTATCGTAATCGCGACATCGGCGGCCAAGCTGTACACTCAAGCCGCCGCCGGATGCCGGTACATCTTCCTTTCAACCTCGAACACCAGGCAGTTCTGCTTACCAGGTCTTACCGATGTTAAACTGGAACTGCTCGGAGCGATCCCCATCGTATTTCTTAAACGGCTGGGCATACGAGAACACCAGCGGCCCCAGCGGCGACATCCATTGCACAGCAAGACCTGAAGACATACGAATATTACCAGGCGTACTGTAATCCGGCACGCCGGCCGCCAGCGTCTGAGCGGTGTTTTCCCAGTGAGTATCCCACACAGTACCGGCATCGACGAAGAAAGATGTACGGATAGAACTGGAGTACTTGTCGCTAATGAACGGCGTCGGCACGATCAGTTCCGCACTGGCGACCGCCATTGCGTTACCGCCCACCGCATCTCTCATTTTAGTGGAGTCGATGCTGCAAGACGACACGCTCTCTGAACCGCACCCGGTGTAGTAGGCCGCTTTCGGACCGATGGTATTGGAGCGGAAACCACGCACCGAACTAGAGCCGCCCGCAAAGAAGTTGTCGTAGAACGGCACTTCCTTACCACTCAGACCATCGGCATAACCGGCTTTGGTTCTCGCCATCAGCACCCAGTTGTGGTTTTCGCTGAGCGGGAAGTAACTCGCCGAATCGAAGGTCAGTTTATAGTATTCGTTGTCCGAACCCGGCACGGTCACCTTGGCGTTCAGGTTGGCGCGGTTGCCCGCTGTCGGGAAGTAACCGCGGTCAAGGTTATTGTAGGTCCAGCCAGACGTCAGGAAGAAGTCGTTGGCATCGAAACTGGCGCTCGACGTGGTACGTGGATCCGGATCCACGCCGGCTTTGTTCAGATAACGCCACATCGCCACCTGCGGCTTCATGTCCGACAGGGAGTTGTGTACATAATCAAGGCCGACGCGCAACGAGTTGTTTTCGTTGATCGGGAAGCCCAGCGTCGTGCCCGCACCGTAACTTTGGTTGGTGTAGTCGGACAGGTCCGCATCCAACGCTTTAAAGTTGTTGTAGAAAATACGGCCGCCGAGGCTGACGCCATCCACCGTGAAGTATGGATCGGTCATCGACAGTTCGACATAGGTCTGGTAGTCGTTGCGGGTACCGCTGATGCCAACCGAGTTACCGGTCCCCAGCCAGTTGTCCTGCTGGACGCCAGCCTGGAAGCTGATGCCGCTTTCAGTACCGAAACCGACACCGAAGTTAAGGCTACCGGTGTTACGCTCCTTGACCTTGTACACCACGTCTACCTGATCAGGCGTTCCCGGTACGCGCTGGGTCTCAACATCCACACTTTCGAAATAGCCAAGGCGGTTCAGTCGTTCTTTACCCTGCTGCACCAGATCGTTGCCGAGCCAGCCGCCTTCCATCTGACGCATTTCGCGGCGCAGTACGGAGTCTTTGGAAACATCGTTGCCGTCAAAGCGAATGCGGCGTACGGTGAAGCGGTTGCCGGCATCCACGTTGATGTTCAGGCGCACGGTCTTGTCGCTATCGTTGATTTCCGGCTGGGTCACCACGCGGGGATAGGCATAGCCATAACGTCCCAGCAGTTTTTTGATGTCCTCTTCCATCCGGGTCACTTTGGTGCCGTTATACAGCTCGCCCGGCTGGACGCGGGTCAAATCTTCGATTTCGGTGGCATGACCAACCAGATTACCGCGCACCACCACGCCGGAGAGCTTGTACTGATCGCCTTCGGTGATGTTGACGGTGATGTAGATGCCTTTCTTGTCAGGCGTCAGGCTGACCTGGGTGGAATCGATATTGAAGCGCGCATAACCGCGGTCGAGATAAAAACTGCGCAGGGTTTCCAGGTCGCCGGAAAGTTTCTGCTTCTCGTATTTGCGATCACCGACCACGTTCCACCACGGCACTTCGTCACGTAACTGGAAGCGGGAAATCAATTCATCAGAGCTGAAGGACTTGTTGCCGACGATGTTGATTTGCTGGATCTTGGCGGATACCCCTTCGGTAAACACCAGTTTGAGGTCGACGCGATTGCGGGGCAGCGGCGTCACGACGGCTTTCACCGTGGCGCTGTATTTACCTACGCTGTAGTAGAAATCTTCCAGTCCTTTTTCGATGTTGGACAAGGTGGTGCGGTCCAGCGCCTCACCGACGCGAACACCGGAGGCCTCAAGATTCTCTTTGAGCATCTCCTCTTTCACCGCCTTGTTGCCGGAGAAGGTCAGGCTGGCAATCGTCGGACGCTCCTTGACCTGAATCAGCAGTGAATCCCCATCGCGCAGGACACGGACATCTTCGAAGTTTCCGGTCGCAAACAAAGCCCGAATGGTGTTACCGATATCCTCGTCAGTGACGGAATCTCCCACCCGGACAGGCATGCTGAGCAATGCCGCACCGACGGCAACCCGCTGCAGGCCCTCGAAATGAATATCTTTCACTACGAACCCGTCTGCACCGTATACGGTGGCGCTGCTAAACAGCAGCGACGCTATGAGCAACTTTTTCATCGCCATCGTTGTTATGCGTTTTTCCTAACCTGTTCCACACCTAAAGGCGGGAGAAATCATTGAAAAGTGCGAGTCCCATTAACATCATCAGCAACACCGTGCCAATGCGATAGCTAACGTCCTGCACACGCTCGGAAACCGGTCCGCCCTTCAGCTTTTCAATCGCCAGAAAGAGCAGATGACCACCATCCAGTACTGGCAGCGGGAACAGATTGATAATCCCCAGGTTGACGCTGATCAACGCCAAAAACATCAGGTAATACACCAATCCGTAGTCTGCTGACATGCCTGCTCCCTGCGCGATGGAGATCGGGCCGCTCAGATTATTCAGCTTCACGTCACCGGTAATCAGCTTACCCAGCATACTGACTGTCAGTTTCATCAACAGCCAGGTTTTATTCCCGGCTTCATAGATGGCGCTGAACGGCCCATACTGGCGCACGGTCTTGTACTCATCAGGCAAAGGGGTGACTTTCGGCACTACACCGGCAAACCCTTCCAGCCGGTTCTTCCCCACCGTTTTGCTATCAGGCGTCAGAGCAACGGACAGCGAGTCACCGCCTCTTTCCACCTCCAGCGTAATCGGTTTGCCTGGGTTATCACGCACGGCAATGACAAACTGCTGCCAACGAGCCAACAGCTGACCATCGACTTTAACGATCCTGTCCCCGACTTGCAAACCCGCTTTTTCAGCCGCGGAACGCGGCTGAACCTGCGTCAGTACCGCTTCGACCTGCGGTCCTTTGGGCACAATCCCCAGCGATACCGCCGGATCTTGCCTTTCCGGATCGAAATGCCAGTCTTGCAGTTCAAGCCGCTTACTCTCGGTTCTGGCGACGCCCAGCGGCGCGGTTTCAATCACCACATCAGGTTCGCCAATCTTGCCAATCAGGGCCAAACGCGCGCTATCCCAGTCAGGCGTTTCGATGCCATCAATCGACTTTAGTTCCATCCCCGGCGAAATTTGGGCCTGTGCGGCAATCGAACCGGGTAAAACCTCGCCAACCACCGGGCGGACGCCCGGCACGCCAATAATGAACACCAACCAATAGGCGATAACGGCGAAAATGAAGTTCGCGATCGGTCCGGCGCTGACAATCGCCGCCCGTTGCCAGACGGTCTTATGATTGAATGCCTGATGCTCAAGCCCCGCAGGCACCTCATCAACCCGGCCATCCAGCATTTTCACATAGCCGCCCAACGGAATCAGCGCGATCACATACTCGGTTCCCTGACGATCACGGCGACGCCACAGCGCCTTGCCGAAACCGATGGAGAAACGTTCGACGCGAACGCCGCAACGGCGGGCAACCCAGAAATGCCCAAATTCGTGCACAGTGATCAGCACACCGAGTGCGACGATAAATGCGGCCAGGCTCCAGAGAATATTCAGCATAAACAGACTCTACCTGTATTCCTAAACGGCCTTGAACAGCAGCAGCATCAGGCAGGCAAATACCGGAATGGCTGCGGTCAGGCTGTCAATACGATCCAGTACCCCACCGTGACCCGGAATCAGATGACTGCTGTCCTTGATGCCGGCCTCACGCTTGAACATGCTCTCAGTCAGATCGCCCAATACCGAAGCCAGCGTCGCTACTACGGAGCAAACCAGCAAGGTAAAGGTAGAAACAGACAATGGCGCATAGTGGCTAAACAGTAACGCAATCACCGCCGACGTTGCCAGCCCGCCGATAAATCCCTCCCAGGTTTTTCCCGGCGAGACTTTCGGCGCCAGCTTATGCCGGCCGAACAGTTTGCCAAACAGGTAGGCGCCGCTATCGGCGCCCCAAACCAGCACCATCACATACAGCAACCACCAGGCGCCGCTAAAAGGGTTGGTTTCATATTCGAACTGGCGCAGCGCCACCATCCCCCAGAAAAAAGGCACAATGGTCAACAGGCCGAAACACAGACGCAGTACGCGGGAATGACGCCACACCGCAGCGGAAGACGGATAAAACAGGACCATCAGCAACGCCACGCCCCACCAGGCAAGGGAGAGCCATAGCGAAAGGCAAACCGGTACAAGCGCAACGGAATAATGATAATCAGGCAGAGTCAGCAGCATCGCCGCCAGCACGAAACCGCAGGCGATGGAAAGCCAGATTCGCTGTGTGTAAGAAACCAGACCAGCCAGTTGACCCCACTCCCAGGCGGCCAGCATACAGACAGCCAGCGTTACCAGAGAGAAAACCAACGGCGGCAGGAAAAAAAGCGCCGCAATAACCAAAGGAATAAGAACCAGCGCAGTAATCAGGCGATACTTCAGCAAAAATACCCCCTACGATGCACCCGCATCGTCAGGTGTGGTTCCCCCAAAGCGACGCTCACGTTGAGCAAAGGCATGAATGGCACCTTCAAAGGTTTGTTCGTCAAAATCCGGCCAGAGAACATCGGTAAAATAGAGTTCTGCATACGCAATCTGCCACAGCAGGAAATTGCTGATGCGATGTTCTCCACTGGTTCTTATTAGCAGATCAACCGGAGCCAGATCGTTCAAGCACATGTAGCGACTCAGAGTCGACTCGTCAATGGTATCAGGACGCAGCAACCCTTCCTGAACCTGTTCGGCGATTTTTCTGACCCCGTGGATAATATCCCAACGCCCGCCATAATTCGCGGCAATATTCAGGGTGAGACCAGTATTATTTTCCGTCACGGCCTCTGAGCGGCGAATAAGTCCCTGCAATCGACTACTGAAGCGACTGATATCACCGATGACTCTCAGACGGACATTGTGCTTGTGCAAATTCTTGACTTCGCTATCCAGCACGCGCACAAACAGTTCCATCAGCGCAGAAACCTCCTGCGCCGGACGATTCCAGTTTTCGCTGCTGAACGCATACAGCGTCAGTGCTTCAAGGTTCTGGCCGACCGCATAACTGATCGCACGGCGTACTGACTTCACTCCCGCCTGATGACCGAAGATCCGCAGCTTTCCCCTCTGTTTAGCCCAGCGGCCATTGCCATCCATGATTATCGCTACATGGCGCGGACCGTTAGGTAACAACTTCTGACTACCTTGTTGATTTTCGGAGGGCATAGCGTGTATTGATTTCCTCGAGCAAGAAAATGATTATTCCAGTCGCGCCAAACCTGACAGCATAAAAAAAGCTGTGAACACACAGCTTTCCATCACCGTGGCTTTTATTAATAACCACCTGCATCAAGCGGCGCAGACTATACCATTTCAGGCGCATGTGAACAAACACACCAGCGTAAGGTTACTGATAACGCCGCAATACATTTTCTGCGGCTTGTCTTGCCCAGGTATCGATAGACAATACATCATCAACGCTTTGCGGTTCAGGTAATGTCAACTGTTCCATCACGCTCTGATTGACTGCGGCGATATCGGTAAAACGAATACCGGATTGTAAAAATGCCGCAACCGCAATTTCATTTGCCGCATTGAGTGCCGTCGTAGCGGCTTGCCCCTGATTGCATGCGTCGATCGCCAGACGCAGACAAGGGTACCGCTGGAAATCCGGCGCAGAGAAGGTCAAAGCCCCTAACTGGCAGAAATCAAGCGCCGGCGCGCCGGAAAAAACGCGATCGGGGTAGGCCATCGCATAGGCTATGGGGGTTCGCATATCGGGCGTTCCCAACTGAGCCATCACACTGCCATCCCGGTAACGCACCATGGAATGGATGACTGATTGGGGATGGATAACCACTTCCATCTGTGCTTCCGAGGCGTTAAACAGCCAGCGCGCCTCGATATATTCCAGTCCCTTATTCATCATGGTGGCGGAATCCACCGAAATTTTTCGCCCCATAGACCAGTTTGGATGGGCGCACGCCTGATCAGGGGTGACGCAATCCAATGCGGCAAACGGAATCTCGCGGAATGGCCCACCTGAACCGGTCAGCACAACCCGCTCAACCCCGTATTGCTTCAGGGAAGCATATCCCAGTTGCCGTTGGATTGGCTCAGGTAAACTCTGAAAAATGGCGCTGTGTTCACTATCAACCGGCAACAGTTGCGCCCCGTTCTTCGAAACCTCGTCCATAAACAGACGGCCGCAGGTCACCAGAGATTCTTTATTGGCCAGCAGCACCTGCTTGCCGGCGCGAATCGCCGACAATGCCGGCAACAAACCGGCTGCGCCAACAATCGCCGCCATCACCTGATCGACCTCGTCCAGCGCCGCCAGCTCACAGGCAGCCTTCTCGCCTGACAGCACGGTTGTCCGACTCCCGGCTTCGTTTAAGCGGATGCGGAGTTCACGCGCAGCGTCTTCGTCTGCCATTGAGGCGTATGCCGGGCAAAACTCCAGGCACTGTTCCGCCATCAGGGAAACATTGCGTCCGGCAACCAGTGCCGTTATCGAAAATTTGTCTGGATTGGCCCTGACCACGGCCAGGGAACTGACGCCAATAGAACCGGTGGAACCGAGGATTGTCAGTTGCTTCATGAATATGACCTGATAAAACTGGGTTTGATAACAGGCGTGGTGCCAGTCTGTAACGTCAGCGCCGGCCTGTCGATAAGGCTGGCGTGAAAATGCGCGGCGTTACGCAAAACATCCCGCATCCAAAAGCTGAAAAACAAAACGCCGCAGGAGGCGCGGGCCTGACCCTGCACCTGCCGCGGCGCTGTGCCTGACTGACGGATTAGAAATCCATCAGTTCTTTTTCTTTCTCGGCCAGAACGGCATCGATCTTCTTGATAAAGCTGTCAGTGAGCTTCTGAACGTCGTCCTGAGAACGGCGTTCATCATCTTCGCTGATGGTCTTATCTTTCAGTTGCGCCTTCAGCTTGTCGTTGGCATCACGGCGAACGTTACGTACCGCCACTCGGCTCTGCTCGGCTTCGCCGCGCACCACCTTGATCAGGTCTTTACGACGTTCTTCCGTCAGCGGCGGCAGCGGAACGCGGATAACCGTACCGGCGGACATCGGGTTAAGACCCAGATCGGATGCCATGATGGCTTTTTCCACCGCCGGGCCCAACGTCCGGTCAAATACGGTGACGGCCAGCGTACGCGTGTCTTCCACCACGATGTTGGCTAACTGGCGTAACGGGGTTGCGCTACCGTAATATTCCACATGAATGCCGTCCAGAAGACTGGGGGACGCGCGGCCAGTACGCACTTTGCTGATCTGGTTCTTGAAAGCTTCTACGCATTTGTCCATGCGCGTTTCAGCGTCTTTTCTGATTTCATTAATCACGTTGTGAACCCTTGAAAACTGGTTGCCAGTCAGGTCACGCGCGGCTTGCATGACCCAGCGAATCATTGATTACCAGCGGCAGGCTGGCGATGTATGGCGCAATCTTGTATACCCGTCATATTTCAAGTTGCAGGTGTGTTGGCTGCGTTCGTTCACCCGAATCACTTACCTGAGTAAGCTCATCGGGATTCTCTCTCTTGCCGCCTTCCTGCAACTCGAATTATTTGGGTATATCACCAAAACAAGATATTACCTTAAATTAGACGTCAGCCGTTATTACTGATCAACGTCCCTTCTTTTTCGCCCATGACGACGCGACGCAGTGCCCCCGGCTTATTCATATTGAACACCCGGATCGGCAGGTTGTGGTCACGCGCCAGCGTAAAGGCCGCCAGATCCATCACTTTAAGTTCGCGCTCCAGCACTTCCTGATAGCTCAACGATTCGTAGAGCGTCGCATTGGGATCTTTAACCGGGTCAGCCGAAAATACGCCATCCACTTTGGTGGCTTTCAGTACGACATCAGCTTCGATTTCAATCCCGCGCAGGCAAGCAGCGGAGTCGGTGGTGAAGAAGGGGTTGCCGGTACCGGCGGAGAAAATCACCACGCGGTTGTTGCGCAGCAGGCTGATGGCTTCAGCCCAGCTGTAGTTATCGCACACGCCATTGAGCGGAATGGCCGACATCAGGCGGGCGTTGACATAAGCACGATGCAGCGAATCACGCATCGCCAGACCGTTCATGACGGTAGCCAACATCCCCATATGATCACCCACCACACGGTTCATGCCTGCTTTGGCCAGACCAGCGCCGCGGAACAGGTTGCCGCCGCCGATCACTACACCGACCTGAATGCCCAACTCAACCAGTTCCTTCACTTCCTGGGCCATGCGATCGAGGATGCTCGCATCGATACCGAAACCTTCAGCTCCCTGCAGCGCTTCGCCACTCAGCTTCAGCAGGATACGTTGATATACGGGTTTTGCGTTGGTTGCCATGGTGTTCTTGTCCTAACAGGCTGTCATCGTACTGGGGGTTATTACTGCCACACCCGGCACACCATCGATAGGGGCCAGATGCCATGAAATTGCTTGTATCACGAATTACAGGTATCGCGAATAGTTTGGCTGGATAAAAAGGAACCGCCAACTGGCGGCTCCTTTTTTATTAAGACTGCTTGCTCATTGCTGCGACTTCGGCAGCAAAGTCAACTTCAGCTTTCTCGATGCCTTCACCCACTTCGTAGCGGATGAAGCTGCTCACGGAGGCATTGTGCTCTTTCAGCAACTGGCCAACGGTTTTGTTCGGGTCCATTACGAAGTTCTGACCGGTCAGAGAGATCTCGCCGGTGAACTTACGCATGCGGCCTTCAACCATTTTTTCAGCGATTTCGCGCGGCTTGCCGGACTGCATGGCGATGTCCAGCTGGATCTGATGCTCGCGGGCAACGACGTCAGCCGGCACGTCTTCAGCATGAACGTATTCCGGTTTGCTGGCGGCGATGTGCATGGCAACGTGCTTGATCAGCTCTTCGTCGGCACCGGTAGCGGCAACCATAACGCCGATACGAGCGCCGTGCATGTAAGAACCCAGCGCGTCGCCAGTCTGAACGGCGATACGACGGATGTTGATGTTTTCACCGATTTTCGCTACCAGCGCGGTGCGCTGTTCTTCGAATTTCGCTTTCAGAACTTCAACATCAGTGATGCGTTCGTTCAGCGCAGCGGCGATAACTTCTTCGCCAAACGCTTTGAAGCCGGCGTCTTTTGCTACGAAGTCAGTTTCGCAGTTCAGTTCAACGATGACGCCGTATTTGCCGTCAGCGGCAATTTTGGTCAGGATCACGCCTTCAGCAGCAACGCGACCTGCTTTTTTCGCAGCTTTAGCCTGGCCGGATTTACGCATGTTGTCGATTGCCAGCTCGATGTCGCCATTGGCTTCAACCAGAGCTTTTTTACATTCCATCATGCCTGCGCCGGTACGTTCGCGCAGTTCTTTTACCAGGGCAGCGGTAATTTCAGCCATTATCTTTTCCTCGGTTATCTCGTGGGGGAGATAAGTAAGAGATAAGTAAAAAGGGGGCCTGACAAGGCCCCCTAACCAACATATGTCAATACCTGGTTAATAAGGGCTCAACAGAGCTGGCCTTATTATTCAGCTTCGACGAAGCTCTCTTCTGCCTGTTCAGCCAGATCCTGAGAACGGCCTTCACGGACAGAGGCGGCAACAGCGCTCAGGTACAGGGTTACTGCACGGATGGCGTCGTCGTTACCAGGGATGATGTAGTCAACGCCATCCGGATCGGAGTTGGTATCAACAATTGCAAATACCGGGATACCCAGGTTGTTTGCTTCTTTGATAGCAATGTGTTCGTGATCGGCGTCGATAACGAACAGCGCGTCAGGCAGACCGCCCATGTCTTTGATACCGCCCAGGCTGTTTTCCAGCTTGTCCAGTTCACGGGTGCGCAGCAGCGCTTCTTTCTTGGTCAGCTTGTCGAACGTGCCGTCCTGAGCCTGAGTTTCCAGATCTTTCAAACGTTTGATGGACTGACGAACGGTTTTCCAGTTAGTCAGCATACCGCCCAGCCAGCGATGGTTCACGAAGAACTGGTCGCAACCGGTAGCAGCTTCTTTTACCGCTTCGCTTGCTGCGCGTTTAGTACCGACAAACAGGATCTTGCCCTTGCGGGAAGAAATTTTGCTCAGCTCAGCCAGGGCTTCGTTGAACATCGGTACAGTTTTCTCAAGGTTGATGATGTGAACTTTGTTGCGTGCACCGAAGATGAACGGTTTCATTTTCGGGTTCCAGTAACGAGTCTGGTGACCAAAGTGTACGCCCGCCTTGAGCATGTCGCGCATGGAAACAGTTGCCATGATTACCTCTGTAGATTAAGTATGGGGTTATGCCTCCACGTGTCCCATTGCGCCGACCTGAATGGAAAACCATTCTGGCACCCCGGCGAATGTGTCGACACGTGTGTGTTATACACATAGTGAGTTCAGTTTGAACCAGTCGGTATTCAGTTGCCTGAACGCCAGCCGGATCACCGGCGCGCTTTATACCATAAACCGCCCCCGGACACCAACTTTTGTTGCATTCTACCGTGACGCTCCAAGCCCCGGATGACAGCTTCGTGACGGAATGATGATTTGGCAGTGTCAGGCTGGGCTGATACCATAAATCACTATTTACCGACCCTCTTTCGCCGGAAAAGGCGATACCCGTGGACTGAATTCAATGGCAATCTCAATCAAAACCTCTGAAGATATCGAAAAAATGCGTGTGGCCGGCCGCCTGGCGGCGGAAGTGCTGGAAATCATCGAGCCGCACGTGGTTCCAGGCGTAAGCACCGGCGAGCTGGACCGAATCTGTCATGATCACATCACCAACAAGCAAAACGCGATTTCCGCCAGCCTCGGCTACCACGGCTTCCCGAAATCCGTCTGCATCTCCGTTAACGAAGTGGTGTGCCACGGCATTCCGAGCGACGAGAAAATCCTCAAAGACGGCGATATCGTCAACATCGACGTCACGGTGATCAAAGACGATTTTCACGGCGACACCTCCAAAATGTTCATTGTCGGCAAACCGACCATTCTGGGGGAGCGCCTGTGCAAGGTGACGCAGGAAAGTCTGTATCTGGCGCTGCGGATGATTAAACCGGGCGTCCGGTTGCGCACGCTGGGCCGCGAAATCCAGAAATTCGTGGAAGCGCAGGATTTCTCCGTGGTGCGCGAGTACTGCGGTCATGGCATCGGCCGTGGTTTCCACGAAGAGCCGCAGGTGCTGCACTATGACGCCGACGACGGCGGCGTGGTGCTGCAGCCGGGCATGGCGTTTACCGTGGAACCGATGGTCAACGCCGGCGATTACCGTATCCGCACCATGAAAGACGGCTGGACGGTAAAAACCAAGGATCGCAGCTTGTCGGCGCAATACGAGCATACTATTGTGGTGACTGAAAACGGCTGCGAAATAATGACGTTGCGTAAGGATGACACCATCCCCAACATCATCACGCATCAGGAATAATTGAGCATAAGCCGGCTAATGCCGGCTTTTTTTATGTTTATGGTGGCGCAACATGATCGACAGAGACCTTCCGCACGATATCCCCGGTTCCACCACCACGGTTCATCCGGCACCGGCTTCTCCCCTTACCTTCACGGACGACATGCTGAAATGTCAGACGCTGAAAACCCATCTGGAACAGTTCCAGAGCTGGCTGGCGGAGGAGTTCAAAGCCGGCGTCAGCGCGGAAGCGTTGATCGATGCCCGCACGCTGTTTATCGATCACCTGATGCAACGGCTATGGCGCTTTTACGGTTTTGAGAGTACGCCGCAAACCGCGCTGGTAGCGGTAGGCGGCTACGGGCGCGGAGAATTGCACCCGCTGTCGGACATTGACCTGCTGGTCCTGAGCCAGCACAAGCTGACGGACGATCAGTCACAGACTATCGGCACCTTTATCACGTTGCTGTGGGATCTGCGGCTGGAAGTCGGCCACAGCGTGCGCACGCTGGACGAATGTCTAGAAGAAGGCCGGGCGGATATTTCCGTCGCCACCAACCTGATCGAATCCCGCATGATTTGCGGGGACGTCGCGTTGTTCCTGATGCTGCAAAAACACATTTTCAGCGACGCGTTCTGGCCATCGGAAACCTTCTTTCCCGCCAAGATCGCCGAGCAGCGGGAACGCCACCAGCGCTACCACAGCACCAGTTACAATCTGGAGCCGGATATCAAGAGCAGCCCCGGCGGACTACGGGATATCCACACCCTGCTGTGGGTCGCCCGTCGTCATTTTGGCGCCACGTCGCTCAACGAAATGGTCGGGTTCGGTTTTCTGACCGAAGCTGAACGCAACGAACTGAATGAGTGCCAGAGTTTTCTGTGGCGCATTCGCTTCGCGCTGCATTTGATCCTGCCCCGTTACGATAACCGCCTGTTGTTCGACCGCCAGCTTAACGTGGCGCAACTGCTGCAATATCAGGGCGAAGGCAACGCGCCGGTAGAACACATGATGAAAGACTTCTACCGTATGACGCGTCGGGTGGGCGAACTGAATCAGATGCTGCTGCAACTGTTTGACGAAGCCATCCTGGCGCTGGACGCCAGCGAGAAACCCCGTCCGCTGGACGAGGAATTCCAGTTGCGCGGCCAGCTTATCGACCTGCGTGACGAAACCCTGTTCGAGCGCAAGCCCGAAGCCATTATCCGCATGTTCTACCTGATGGTGCGCAATCAGGAAATCAGCGGCATCTATTCAACAACCCTGCGGCATCTGCGTCATGCGCGCCGGCATCTGAGCCAGCCGCTGTGCACTATTCCTGAAGCGCGCAGCCTGTTCATGAACATTCTGCGCCACCCGCGCGCCGTCAGCCGGGCGTTGCTGCCGATGCACACCCACAGCGTGCTGTGGGCCTATATGCCGCTGTGGGGCAACATCGTCGGGCAGATGCAATTTGACCTGTTCCATGCCTATACCGTGGATGAGCACACCATCCGGGTGCTGCTGAAACTGGAAAGTTTTACTGAAGAGGCCACTCGCGCGTCGCATCCGCTGTGCGTAGAGCTATACCCGCGACTGCCGCAGCCGGAACTGTTGTTGCTGGCCGCCTTGTTCCACGACATCGCCAAAGGTCGCGGCGGCGACCACTCGGAACTGGGCGCCAAGGACGCACTGGAGTTCGCCGCGCTGCACGGGTTGAATTCACGAGAAACCCAACTGGTCGCCTGGCTGGTGCGCTGTCATCTGTTGATGTCGGTCACCGCGCAACGCCGCGACATTCAGGACCCGGCGGTAATCCAGCAATTCGCCGAACAGGTGCAGAGCGAAACCCGGTTGCGCTACCTGCTGAATCTGACCGTAGCGGATATCTGCGCCACCAATGAGACGCTGTGGAACAGCTGGAAACAGAGCCTGCTGCGCGAATTGTATTTCGCCACCGAGAAGCAGCTGCGCCGCGGCATGCAGAACTCGCCGGACCTGCGCGAACGGGTGCGCCATCACCGCTTGCAGGCGCTGGCGCTGTTGCGCATGGACAATATCGACGAGGAAGCGCTGCACCACATCTGGAGCCGCTGCCGCGCCGACTACTTCCTGCGCCATTCCCCGAATCAATTGGCCTGGCACGCCCGCCATCTGCTGGAGCATGACGTCAGTAAACCGATGGTGCTGATCAGCCACCAGGCCAGTCGCGGCGGCACCGAAATTTTTATCTGGAGCCCGGACCGCCCTTACCTGTTCGCCGCGGTCGCCGGTGAACTGGACAGGCGTAACCTGAGCGTACACGACGCCCAGATCTTCACCAGCCGCGACGGTATGGCAATGGACACCTTTATCGTACTGGAGCCGGACGGCAGCCCGCTGGCGCCGGATCGTCACGAGATGATCCGCCACGCCATCGAGCAGGCGCTGACCCAACGGGATTACCAGCATCCGAGAGCACGTCGGCCCTCCTCCCGCCTGCGCCACTTTAGCGTGCCGACGGAAGTCGGTTTTCTGCCGACGCATAACGACCGGCGCAGTTATATGGAGCTAATCGCGCTCGACCAACCCGGCCTGCTGGCGCGGGTGGGCGAAGTGTTCGCCGACCTTAATCTGTCGCTGCACGGCGCCCGTATTTCCACCATCGGCGAACGAGTAGAAGACCTGTTTATTCTGGCAGATAGCGAAAGACGGGCATTAAGCCCCGAATTACGGCTTAAGTTGCAACAACGGTTGACAGAAGCCCTCGACCCAAACGATAAAGTAGCTTCTTAAATGTTAAGCCGCGTCCCGCATGGCGGCGCGCGGCCTGGTTTGATTAATCACGAAAGAGAAACAGGATGCAGCAATTACAGAACATCATCGAAACCGCATTTGAGCGTCGCGCAGACATCACCCCGGCCAATGTGGACACGGTGACGCGCGAAGCGGTGAATCAGGTTATCAGCCAGTTGGACAGCGGCGTGCTGCGTGTGGCTGAGAAAATCAACGGCCAGTGGGTGACGCATCAGTGGCTGAAGAAAGCGGTGCTGCTCTCTTTCCGCATCAATGACAACCAACTGATGGAAGGAGCCGAAACCCGCTACTACGACAAAGTGCCGATGAAATTCGCCGGTTACGACGAAGCGCGTTTCCAGCGTGAGGGTTTCCGCGTCGTGCCGCCAGCCAGCGTACGTCAGGGCGCGTTTATCGCCCGTAACACCGTACTGATGCCGTCTTACGTCAACATCGGCGCCTATGTCGATGAAGGCTCGATGGTTGACACCTGGGCGACCGTCGGCTCCTGCGCTCAGATCGGCAAAAACGTGCACCTGTCCGGCGGCGTCGGCATCGGCGGCGTTCTGGAACCGCTGCAGGCTAACCCGACCATCATCGAAGACAACTGCTTCATCGGCGCCCGCTCCGAAGTCGTGGAAGGCGTGATCGTGGAAGAAGGCTCGGTGATCTCAATGGGCGTGTTCATCGGCCAGAGCACCAAAATCTACGACCGTGAAACCGGCGAAGTGCATTACGGCCGCGTACCGGCGGGCTCGGTAGTCGTATCCGGCAACCTGCCATCTAAAGACGGCAGCTACAGCCTCTACTGCGCAGTGATCGTGAAAAAAGTGGATGCGAAAACCCGCGGTAAAGTGGGAATTAATGAGTTATTACGCACTATCGACTAATACCACTATCGACTAAACTGAATGGCGGGTTATGACCCGCCATTTTTTACGGCATCAAGCCGTCACGACCAACAATACTGGCCCAGTTTTTCAAGCCGACGTAAAACAAGAAAGGTGGTGTTATGTACGACAATCTGAAAAGTCTTGGGATTTCCAACCCGGAAGATATCGACCGCTATAGCCTCCGCCAGGAAGCCAGCAACGATATTCTGAAAATTTACTTTCGCAAGGATAAAGGGGAATTTTTCGCTAAAAGCGTCAAGTTCAAATATCCGCGCCAGCGCAAAACCATCGTCGCAGATAACGCCGGGCAGGGTTACAAAGAAATCAACGAGATCAGCCCCAATCTGCGCTATGTCGTGGACGAACTCGATCAGATTTGCCAGCGCGATCAGGTTGAGGTGGATTTGAAGCGCAAGATTCTGTCCGACCTGCGTCATCTGGAAAGCGTAGTCACCAACAAGATCAGCGAAATCGAAGCCGATCTGGAAAAACTGACCCAGCGCTGAGTGGGTGTCGTCGACAAGGCTGTAACGCAGCCGATTCAGCATAAGAAACGGGGCCTGGAAGGCCCCGTTTTCACAACCGGCTCCCGGCATTACTTATCCAGCAACGCGGCCCAGGACTCTACCCACGGGCAGGAAACCACTTCGGGTTCCGGATGCTCGGCCGCATCAATTTCCAGCAACTCGCCCAGGCGCTTCGCGCCCATCTCCTGCAACAACGCATCAAACTGATGGCCGCCGCCGCAGAAGTTATCGTAGCTGCTGTCGCCCAGCGCAATCAGCCCGTAGCGTAAATCCGGCTGATAACCGACTTTTTCACGCAGCGCTTCGTACAACGGCACGATAGACTCCGGCAACTGCCCCTGACCGGTGGTGGAGGTCACCACCAGCACCGTCAGCTGGCTGTAAGCCAGCCAGTCATCTACCGAAGCCTCTTCGAAAATCTTTACCTCATGCCCGTGCGTCTTAAGGATGCTTTCCGCTTCCTCCGCCACCAGCAACGCGTTGCCGTACACCGTGCCAACAAAAATACCGACTTGCGCCATGACGCTGATTCTCCTGTTTATGCTGACGTCAGGCGTTATCCTGACCCGACGCCTGAGGAAACTCAACCCTTTCAACATCAGGGAGACTGCCTTGCCAGCCGAATTGCGTCATTACGCCCTGCCAGGGTTCGTCCCAGCGTGCCGATATTACCAGCGGCTCGTTGGTAACCGGGTGAGTCAGCGACAAGCGGCTGGCGTGCAACATCAGGCGGGCGCAGTCGAAGTGCGCCGCCATACCGCGGTTCTGGCGCAGGTCGCCGTGGGTAGTATCCCCAATAATAGGATGACGCAAATGCGCCATATGTCGCCGCAACTGGTGCTTGCGTCCGGTCCTGGGGCTCAATTCCAGCAGGCTGTAGCGAGAGGTGTCATAACGCCCGATCGCCACCGGCATCTCGGCACGCGCCAGTACCCGATAGTGGCTGACGGCAGGCTGCGGCGCTTTGTCGGGGTCGGCGTATTTATCGGCGATGCGATCCAGCTCTTCCGTCAGCGCATAATCAATCACGCCGTCTTCCATCACATAGCCGCGAACCACCGCATGATAGGTTTTCTCCATCTGATGCTGCTCGAACTGCTGCGCCAGTAGCCGCGCCACCTCAGGGGACAACGCCATCAACAGCACGCCGGAAGTAGGACGGTCCAGACGGTGCACGGTAAACACGTGCTGACCAATCTGGTCGCGTACCGTTTGCATCACCACCACTTTTTCCTTACGATCCAGCCAGCTACGGTGCACCAGCCAGCCTGCCGGTTTATTCACCGCAATCAGATGCTCATCCTGATAGACAATCTCCAGCATCCTCATTCCTCAAACAATACGTCCAACGCACGCAACTGCGTCAGCAATTCACCGACATCATCCGAACGCCCGTCGAACGCCACCTCGAAGTAAGGCAGGATGGCAAGCCGGGCCGGCAACGGCGCACCGCTATCCAGTAACGCGTGCATACGCGGCAGAAATACCCATTGCAGCCACTGTTCGGCCGCCATCGTATCAATGCAGAACGGCTCCTGACTGGCAAACGCCGCCTCATCAGGCGCAGAAGACTGCCATAACGGGCTCGCCTTCAGGGCATGCTCGATAGCGAACAGCGATTGTCGGATGCGAATCTCTACACTCATGGGCCGGGGTCTCATCAGGCTTGGTAACAGGGCGGCAAAGCATAGCATCGTTGTCCTGTTCTGGCATCCCGGATGCATCCCCCGCAACCGGAATGCGCGTACTGAGCGGCAACAGGTAAAAACGAAAAGAGGGAACCGATTTCTCGGTTCCCTCTTAGTTCGTTTGCAGCAGTCCCGCTACCTTGTTGCTTCCCTGCTCGTCCTTGAAAACTTGTCCTTGATGGTCTTCCTAACCCACAATCCTTGCTGGCGATCCCTCTTTCATCCGTGACGGTCGATCCTTCATAATCATCCGTGATCGCATTCCTTTAGGCTCCTGCCCCACCGGCATTCCCAGGCCGGCTCTCATTCTCCTTCCTGGAGGTGTCCCTTATTTCATCCTGAAAAAAGAGTCTGGTTGTAACAGCAATTGACTCCCTGCCCTCCTAGCATGGTCGACATACCCTGTTACCGTGTTACGAAACTGAATAATAAGATGTATTAATTAAACCGAATCAGCAAGCCACCCAAACGCCCCAATAGCCGCATAAAAAACGCGGTTTATTGACGAACACCATTAATTCATTAATTAATAATGCAAAAATTAAACGGAAATCTTAGTTTAATATTAAAGATAAGAGATCGCTTACACGCAATGTAAGAGATCTCTCACACGTCGAAAAGCGAAACGCGATTCAGCATTATGGAATCAATGGCAACAGCTTATACAGAAAATCAACCAGATCCGATGACAACACTCGACGCTGGCGTGTTCCGAATTCTTCCAGCACAACTTCGCCGCTCAGGTTGCACAAAGAGATTAGCGCCATTTCAGAATGCGTTGTCGCAAGAAATAACGTAGGTGACAATTTTAGTCGTTTTTGTGTCAAAAGGTGACCAATCAGATTCTCCTGCAGACGGATAAAATCGTCTTCGCTCCAGGCCTGAAGCAGCGTGCATTCCAAATCATCAAAGCGAGCCGTCATGTCGCCGGCGAACTGGCTGGTGAAAAAGGCATGCGCATCCGGGTGCAGTTGAATCTCCAGCGCCCGTTCAACGCCATCCAGCCGCGCAGGCACGACCGGCGCCTGCGGCAACCAGTGCACCCGGCTATCCTGCGTGGCGACGATGCAGGGCGAGGCCACGCCGTACAAATCCTCGCTGGCTGGCGGATGGCCCGTTTCCCGTTGCCATAATTCGACATAACGCTGGGTGAATGCGTTCAGCGCCTGTGATACCTGCTGCTCCATCTTACCTCTCAATCTGAGTCTGTCGGATTTCACTGAATACACATTCTATCCCGACTATAGCGCCTGCCGTCGACAGAATACGCATCAAAGTGCGTAACGCCGCGCAACTTTATCGTTGGAAGGTCACCCTGCATTGGCAAAAGGCTCTTCGACACGTTAAGGTGAGATAGCAAAGAAACGTATCACACAAACGCATCGAACCTGCGTGTTGGGCAAACGTCTTGGACAACTGTCGTCGCACACTGCGTTTCAGGGAGTAGTATGATCACACATATCAGCCCGTTAGGGTCCATGGATTTACTGTCGCAGTTGGAAGTGGATATGCTGAAAAGCACCGCCAGCAGCGATCTTTACCGGCTATTCCGCAATTGTTCCCTCGCCGTCCTGAACTCCGGCAGTCAGACGGACAACAGCAAGGAGTTGCTCTCCCGCTACGAGGATTTCGACATCAACGTGCTGCGTCGTGAGCGCGGTGTGAAACTGGAACTGGTCAACCCGCCGGAAGAAGCATTTGTCGACGGGCAGATTATCCGTTCGTTGCAGGCCAACCTGTTCGCCGTGCTGCGCGATATCCTGTTTGTGAACGGCCAGATCGCCAGCGCCGGGCGTTATCAAAACCTGGATCTCGAAGATTCCACCCATATCACCAATCTTGTGTTCTCCATCCTGCGCAACGCCAGAGCGCTGCACGTGGGCGAGGAGCCGAATCTGGTAGTGTGCTGGGGCGGTCATTCGATCAATGAAACCGAATACCTGTACGCCCGCAAAGTCGGCAGCCAGCTCGGCTTACGCGAGTTGAACATCTGTACCGGTTGCGGACCGGGCGCGATGGAAGCCCCGATGAAAGGCGCCGCCGTGGGCCATGCCCAGCAGCGTTACCGGGACGGGCGTTTCATCGGCATGACCGAGCCGTCCATCATCGCCGCCGAGCCACCCAATCCGCTGGTGAATGAACTGATCATCATGCCGGATATTGAAAAACGTCTGGAAGCGTTTGTGCGCATCGGCCACGGCATCGTAATTTTCCCGGGCGGGGTTGGCACCGCGGAAGAGTTCCTCTATCTGCTGGGCATCATGATGGACCCGGCCAACAGCGAGCAGGTGTTGCCGATTATTCTTACCGGCCCGCAGGAAAGCGCCGACTACTTCCGGGTGCTTGACGAGTTCATCGTTAGTACGCTGGGTCGCCAGGCGCGCCGTTATTATTCCATCATCATCAACGACGCCGCCGAAGTGGCCCGGCAGATGAAAAAAACCATGCCGCAGGTGAAAGAGCACCGCCGCCACACCGGCGACGCCTACAGCTTCAACTGGTCGCTGCGTATCGCGCCGGACTTGCAACTGCCGTTCGAGCCGACGCACGAGAACATGGCTAACCTCAATCTGCATCCCGACCAGCCGGCTGAACAGTTGGCCGCCACGTTGCGCCGGGCGTTTTCCGGTATCGTGGCCGGTAACGTCAAAGAGGCGGGTATTCGGGCCATCGAAGAATACGGCCCTTACAAATTGCACGGCAATGCCGACATCATGAAAAGCATGGACCGGCTGTTGCAGGACTTCGTGTCCCAGCAGCGTATGAAGCTGCCTGGCAGCGCTTACGTCCCGTGCTACGAAATCTGTTCCTGACCATCAGTTCGCCGCCGGCGTTAGGCCGGCGGCGACTCACATGACTACCGCTTATGGCCGTACATCTGCTTATTGTCGACGCGCTCAACCTGATCCGACGCATTCATGCGGTACAAGGTTCTCCTTGCCTGACTGCCTGCCGGCACGCGCTGGGCCAGTTGATACAGCACAGTCAACCGACGCATGCCGTTGCCGTCTTTGATGACGAACAGCGGGATCAGAGCTGGCGCCACCAGTTGCTGCCGGAATACAAGGCCGGCCGCGCGCCCATGCCGGAAAATCTGTCGCAGGAACTGCCGCAGATCAGGGACGCCTTTCTGGCATCTGGGGTGGAGAGCTGGCACTCGCCGGGCAACGAAGCTGACGATCTGGCCGCCACGCTGGCTTGTAAAGTCGCCGCGCAAGGGCATCAAGCCACCATTGTCTCGACCGACAAGGGTTACTGTCAGTTACTGGCGCCGACCATTCGTATTCGGGATTACTTTCAGAAGCGCTGGCTGGACGTGCCGTTCATCCAGCAGGAGTTCGGCGTTCGACCCGAGCAGTTGCCGGATTACTGGGGGCTGGCGGGGATCAGCAGCAGCAAAATCCCCGGCGTAAGCGGCATTGGGCCGAAAACCGCCGCCCAGCTGTTGCAACAGGCTGGTTCGCTGGAGGCGCTATACCAGCAGTTGGAGCAGGTACCGGAGAAATGGCGCCGCAAGCTGGAAGCCCAGCAGGACATGGCTTACCGCAGCCGTCAGGTCGCCACGCTCAGAACCGATCTGGTACTCAATGGCAACCTGCAGCAGCTACGTCTGCCCGCATCGGGTTAAACGGCGTTAACCACCGACACGTACAGGCATCACGCCCGGCAGCGGCAGAAACTCAACGTTCGTCGCGTCGGCCGGGAATCGCACCCCAGATACGCCGTGCATGAACGGTGACTTCTTCACGGTCGTGATAGAGGTGTTTGGCATGAATCTCAAAATTGATGCCGTTCTCCTCCATCCGCTGCGCCAGTAAGGCCAGATTCTGGGTCACTTCTTCATAGCGCTTTTTCATCGGCAGCTTAAGGTTGAAGATCACTTCGCGACACCAGCCATTGACCAGCCAGTCAGCCATACGGCTGGTGACTTTGGCCGGTTTTTCCACCATATCGCACACCAACCAGTAGATATTGTTACGCGGCGGCTCAAAGCGGAAACCGTCCGCCTGATGGTGGATCACCTGCCCGGTATCCATCAGGCTCGGCGCCATCATGCCGTTATCGACGGCGTGAACCATCATACTGCGTTTCACCAGTTGATAGGTCCAGCCGCCGGGGCAAGCGCCCAGATCCACCGCAAACATACCGCTGGAGAGGCGTTCGTCCCATTCGTCCGCCGGCACGAACACATGAAATGCTTCTTCCAGCTTCAGCGTCGAGCGGCTTGGGGCGTCCGCAGGGAACTTCAGCCGCGGAATCCCCATATAGAACGGTGAATTGTTATTGCTGTAGGAATAACCGACATAGCAGCAACCGGGAGCGATGAACAACACATGAATAACCGGACGGCTGGCTTTCTCCTGTGCCAGCAGGATGCGGTTTTCCCGCAGCGCAGCGCGCAGCGGCACCGTGAACTTGCGGCAGAACTTCATCAGTTCCTTGCTTTCGTTGGTATCCGGCACTTCAACCCGCAGCTCTCCGGCGCGCTCCAGCGCCCCGGTCAGCATCCCGACGATCGGCGTGATGCGATCCTCCGGCGGCAGATCGCGCAACAATTCGCCGCATACCATCATCTGACGCGCAAATATCAGTTCCTGGAACGGTAATTCCTTAATCAGCCGATCGGCGTCTTCGTGCTGGTAGCACTCAAACATCACATACCCGCTGTTATCCTTTACCCGTACAAAGCCATAGACGTTATAACGCGCCGCCTTGTCGGTAATTTCCGCCGCGCACTCTTTCTCAAACCCGGGGCGGCAGTACAAAATCACTTTATTCATGCTACTCAGCCTTTTTCTTTAAGCGTAAGGCTCCAATTAACAGTAACAGCCAGCCCGTCAGGAAGCACGCGCCCCCCACCGGAGTGACAAATACCCATAGTTTGAGGTGCGACAACGCCAGACAGTACAGGCTGCCGCTAAACAGCAGCGTACCCAGCGCCAGAAACGCCGCACTCCAGTAAAACCAGACATTCGCCCGTTGATGCATCGCCGCCGACAGCGCCAGAATCGCCAGCGTGTGAAACGCCTGATACTGGAGCCCGGTATGCAGCCAGGACATTTCCGCTTCGCCCAGCGATTTACTCAACACATGCGTGCCGAACGCCCCCAACGCCACATATACAAACCCGCTGATAGCGGCGAATATCAGCATGAAACGGCTGTTCATCGTTTGATCTATTCCATATATCAAGAAAAAGAGGCTGAACCCGGCGGATTCAGCGCGCACTGTTGTCGTAGCGGAAGCGGAACTTTCCTGTTCGCTGGCCGCACGAGCCAGAATCCATTGGCGAAAGGCGGCTATTTTACCCAGTTCCGCCTGACTGTCATGACAAACCAGATAAAACGCGTTTTTGCTGACCAGCACATCATTGAACGGGCACACCAGTCTGCCCGCCTCAATTTCCGTCTGCGCCATCACATTGTTGGCCAGCGCGACCCCCTGGCCGTGAATCGCCGCCTGCAACACCATCGCGCTATGACTGAAAATCGGCCCTTGTTGCACATTAATCTGAGTTATCCCCAACTGGCGGGTATAGGCCATCCAGTCACGCCGCGAGGCGTCATGCAACAGCGTATGCCATATCAGGTCCCCCGGCGTTTTCAGCGGGTGCTCCCCGGCCAATAATTGCGGCGCGCAAACCGGCAACAGATACTCCGCGTACAGCTTTTCCACCCGCAATCCCGGCCAGTTGCCGCGTCCGTAGAAGATCGCCACGTCCACATCATCCGACAGTCGTTCCTCTTCCCGGTCCACCGCCTGAATTCGCACATCAATGCCCGGATATTCCGTATTGAAACTCGACAGACGCGGCACCAGCCAGTGAATGGCGAAGCTAGGCAGCAGACTCACCGTCAGCGCGCCTTTGGCGCTACGAGCCTGCAGCTTGCGGGTCGCTTCATTAAGGGCGGAAAAGATTTCCTTGATGTCCAGAAAGTAGCTCTGCCCTTCTTCCGTCAGCAACAGCGAACGGTTACGGCGGCGGAACAGTTTCAGGCCGAGAAAATCTTCCAGCGATTTGATCTGATGGCTGACGGCAGCCTGGGTAACGAATAACTCTTCGGCCGCGCGGGTAAAACTGAGGTGGCGGGCAGCAGCGTCAAAGACGCGCAAAGCATTGAGAGGCGGCAATCGTTTCGACATAAACCGGATTCTTCGTATGCGGCTTACCCCGGTAAACACTACCGCGATTTGCCATTAGTTTTTGTAATCCGAGGCATTATAAATTGTCCGTTGAGGATGCACCAGCAAATACCTATAGTAGCGCCACTTCCCTGAGCCGGAACGAAAAGTGCGTAAGGTTGACCGATGTGCTTTTGGCTTGTGGTTGTGATGTTGTGTTTGCTATTTGTTTACTGTCTGCATTTCAGACGTGGTAGCGATGCTACCTTTTCATTTCCTGTACATTTACCCTGTCTGTCTAAGTGATTTTTGCATAGCACCGCGTTTTGCGGTGCTTTTTTTTGCCCATATTGCATTGACCAGAAGATATCGATCACTTCGCTTCCGTCATCGATCTCAGCGCATCACGATTAATCTGTTGATGATGACCATAGGCATCGGTGTAACTGATGAGGCCGGTCTCTTCATCCACCTTCGGCTTGCCATCGGCAATGATGGTCCGTCCGTCGGAGGTTTCCAGCACATAATTGCTGGAGCAGGCTGACAGCGATAATGCCAGGCCCAGAGCGACAAGAATTACAATTTTATTCTTCATACTTAACTCCTGGTATTTTTTAATGCCTTCATAAAGGCATTAGTCATTATTAAACTCCGAATCAAGCAAGGTTAAGGGTAGCAAGCTGAACGAGGTTTTCGTTCAGGATCGTCCTAAACTTGTTTCAGCCGCAAAAATGGGACAGGATCTGTCGCTCAACAGAGGATCGACATGAAACCGTTCAACGCCCCGTATTTTCGCCAGCAATTTCCCGCGCTTCGCCAGCCCGGCGTCTATCTTGACAGCGCAGCCACGGCGCTGAAGCCCGACGCGGTTATCGCCGCGGTTCAGCACCACTACGCCAGTGAAACGGGCAATGTTCATCGCAGCCAGCACCGCGCCGCCCGGCAGTTGTCGGAAGCGTTTGAGCAGGCGCGCGAAAAAGTAGCGGATTTCATTGGCGCAGCGCAGGCACGCGGCATCGTCTGGACCAAAGGCACGACGGAAGCGATCAATCTGGTGGCGCAATGTTATGCCCATCCGCGGTTACAACCCGGCGATGAGATCCTGGTCAGCGAAGCCGAGCACCATGCCAATCTGATCCCGTGGCTGATGGTGGCGCAGCAGACGGGAGCGCGGGTGGTAAAGCTGCCGATTGGCGCGGATAGTCTGCCCGATCTTCAGCTGTTGCCCTCATTGATCAACGCCCGGACCCGCCTGCTGGCTATCGGGCAGATGTCGAATGTGACCGGCGGCATGCCGGACCTGAAACGAGCGATTACGCTGGCGCATCAGGCCGGCGCGGTGGTGATGGTCGACGGCGCGCAGGGCATTGCGCACACGACGACCGACGTGACGGCGCTGGATATCGACTTTTACGCGTTCTCCGGCCATAAACTGTATGGTCCTACCGGCATCGGCGTGCTGTACGGCAAACCGGCCCTGCTGGAAACCATGCCGCCCTGGCAGGGCGGCGGAAAAATGATGACGGCAGTGTCGTTTGACGGTTTCACGCCGCAAGCCATTCCCCAGCGCTTCGAAGCCGGTACGCCGCACATTGCCGGGGTGATCGGCCTGGCTGCCGCCATTGACTGGTGGCAGCAACAGGACCGCCCGGCGGCGGATCGGCATAGCGTCGCGCTGGCGAGCGATGCGGAACAGCAGTTGAGCGCGTTACCCGGTTTTCGCAGCTTCCGCGCTTCCGGTTCCAGCCTGTTGTCGTTCACTATCGAAGGCGTATACCACCACGATCTGGTGACCCTGCTGGCAGAGGACGGCATCGCTCTGAGAGCCGGACACCATTGCGCTCAGCCGCTGATAGCGGCGCTGGGCGTGCCCGGCACGCTGCGGGCCTCATTTGCGCCCTATAACCAACAGCAGGACGTGGACCATCTGGTCCAGGCTACCCAAAAAGCGCTTGAATTACTGATGGATTGATTGATGATGACCGATTCTACACGCCATCCGTTTGGCACTGAAATTGATGAAGCGGCGCTGACGGCGCGTTTTGACGCCTGTCGCTCCTGGGAAGAACGCTACCGTCAGTTGATCCTGTTGAGCAAATCCTTGCCGTCGCTGCCGGACGCACGTCGTCAGGAACATATCGAACTGTCCGGTTGTGAAAACCGCGTCTGGCTGGGATATCAACGGCGGGCGGACGGCGCCTTGCATTTTTACGGCGACAGCGACGGCCGCATCGTACGTGGGCTGCTGGCAATCCTATTGACGGCGGTGGAAGGCAAAACCGCGCAAATGCTGCAACAGCAAGACCCGCTGGCTTTGTTTGACCGGCTGGGACTGCGCGCCGAACTCAGCGCATCACGCGCCGGCGGGCTGGCCGCGCTGGCCAGCCGCATCCACGACATCGCCCGTCACGAATCCTGATTCAACGCGACGGCCTGCGCCTGCCGGGCATCGCGCGCCATCATTTTTTTCAACGCATGGGAAACCGCCACAAAGCCAAAAGTGGCGGTCACCATGGTCGCCGCGCCGAAGCCTGAGGCGCAATCCATACGTTTCACGCCGTCAGCGGTGCTGCGAGACGCGCAAACCGAACCATCCGGTTGTGGGTACATCAGCGGCTCGCTGGAAAACACGCAGTCGATGCCGAGCTTGCCCTTGCTGTTTTTAACGATATTAAAATCGTGCTTCAACCGCTCGCGTAACTTGGCCGCCAGCGGATCCTGAATGGTTTTCGCCAGATCGGCGACCTCAATACGGGTCGGGTCAATCTGCCCTCCCGCTCCTCCCGTGGTCACCACCGGCACTTTATTGCGGCGACACCAGGCCAGCAGCGCGGCTTTGGGGCGCACGCTATCGATAGCGTCAATCACATAGCTGAAATTGTTGTCCAGCAGTTCCGCCACATTATCGGCGCTGATGAAATCATCGACGCAGGTCACCCGGCATTCCGGGTTAATCGCCAGAATTCGCTCCGCCATCACCTCGGTTTTCAACTGCCCGGTGTGCTGACGTAGGGCATGAATCTGCCGGTTGGTGTTGCTGACGCACACATCATCCATGTCAATCAGGGTAATCGCGCCGATACCGGTGCGCGCCAGCGCTTCCGCCGCCCAGGACCCTACCCCGCCAATGCCGATCACGCACACATGCGCGCCGGCAAACAGCGACAACGCCCGCTGACCGTACAAACGCGCCGTACCGCCAAAGCGTTGCAGATAACTCTCGGATTGCAGAGAACTATCGGATTGCAGAGAACTCTCGGATAATTGCGTACTCATCGCCCACCTTCACTCAATCACAAACGGCAGCGATGATACCCCAGTCAGGACCATTTGCGCAGCGGATAACGGCAATCTATTCCACACGCTGCGTTTCTCCACAGCCGGCACTTGCACCCTGCCGTCATTATTTACCGTTTTGACAGGTGACGACTTTAGGTGAGCTGTGGCACTTTAACTGATGACGCTCATTAGGCGGCGCTCCGCCGGAGGAAACCATGCATCCTGAACTGATCCCCGCCACCGAATCGGATATCGATTTCCTGCTGCAACTGCGCAGGCTGACTATGGGGAAATATCTGGCGGACATCGGCGCATCGACAGACAGCGACAGTCTGATGCGGCGCGTTCGCTACGAGTTTGAACACGCCCATATCGTGCGGGTGGAGGGGCAGCCCGCCGGGTTGTTCAAATATCGCTTCATGCCGCAGGAACAGCACTGGTATCTGATTCAGATTCAGATCCACCCGGATTTTCAGAACCGCGGTCTCGGCAAGCTATTGATTGAAAACCTACTTGCACAGGCATCGGCGCAGGGGCAACCGGTGGTGTTGAGCGTGCTGAAAAATAATCCGGCGCGCCATCTTTACCACCGGCTGGGATTTCGGGTCACCGACCAAAACGACCTGGAATTCATCATGACCTGCCGCCCTCAGCCGCAATAAAAAAACAGACAAGGAGCCCCTGCATGAACATCGCCATATTGGATGACTATCAGGATATCGTCAGACAGCTGAACTGCTTTTCACTGCTGAACGGCCATCAGGTACGGATTCTGAATCAGACCTATACCGATACCGCCCAACTGGCGGCGCAGTTGCAAGATGCTCAAGCGCTGGTGCTGATTCGTGAACGTACCCGTATTACTGATGAATTGCTGGCTCAACTGCCGAACCTGAAGTTAATCAGCCAGACCGGCAAGGTGAGCCAGCACCTCAGCGTTGACGCCTGTACCCGGCATGGCGTCGCGGTGGCCGAAGGCACCGGCTCGCCGGTGGCGCCCGCCGAATTGTGCTGGAGTTTGATCATGGCGGCTTCGCGCCATCTGCCCTGTTACCGCGACCAGTTAGCTCAGGGTCACTGGCAACAGAACGGCACGTTGGGATTGGGAAGAACGCTGCATGGCCTGACGCTCGGCATCTGGGGATACGGCAAAATCGGACAGCGTATCGCCCGATACGGCGCGGCATTCGGCATGACGGTGTTGGTGTGGGGCAGCGAGACGTCACGTGAACTGGCGCGCCAGCACGGTTTTACCGCCGCCGACAGCAAGGCTGCGTTTTTTGCCGACGCCGACGTGCTGTCGCTGCATCTGCGTTTGAACGACGCCACCCGTCATAGCGTAACGCAGCCGGACCTGGCATTGATGAAACCGGATTCGTTGTTCGTCAACAGCAGCCGCGCCGAACTGGTGGAGCCGGGCGCGCTATGGCGCGAGCTGTCCGCCCATCCCGGCAAACAGGCCGCGCTGGATGTCTTCGACCACGAACCCGCAACGCCGGCAAACGAACCGTTGCTGGCGCTGCCTAATGTGCTGGCCACGCCGCATATCGGCTATGTCGAGCGCAACAGCTACGAGCTTTATTTTAAAACCGCGTTCGAGAACGTGGCGGCATTTGCCGCCGGGCGCCCGGCCAATCTGGTCAACGACCCGGCGCTTTTTACCCCCAGCCGAAACGCCGCAACAGGAGCCGATTGATGCAACCTCCCGCGATCACGCTGCGTAAAGCCCGCCGAAACGATGCGCAAACGGCGTTTGACCTGCGTAACCGCGCCATCCTGCACGGCTGCCGCCATGACTATGCGCCAGAGCAACTGCAGCGCTGGGCCAGCGGCACCCTCAGCGAGGCTTTCGAGAACACCGTCACCCACCATTTTCACCTAGCGGAAAGAGCCGGCCGGATCGTAGCAACGGGTATGATCAACCTCCACACCGGCATGATCGACGCGGTGTTTGTCGACCCGGAGGCGATGGGGCAAGGGGTGGGCAAACGGATGATGCAACATCTCGAAACGCAGGCTCGCGCGGCAGGTCTGGCGGAAATTCGGCTCGACGCCAGCCTGAACGCCGCGCCGTTTTACCGCTCGCTGGGCTTTTCAGGCGATGAAGTCAGCCTCTACCACTCGCCGCGGGGCTTCTCGCTGGCCTGTATCCCGATGGTCAAAGTTATCGACTGACAATATCTCGACAAACGATATGCTGTTATTCCGGTTCCCAGCACGAGAAAAAAATGAGCGATATCATTATCAGACGTACCGAAGCACGCGATGCCGCCGCCGTAGCCAGCATTTATGAAGGGGAACATGCCTACTCAGGCACACTGCAACTACCTTATCCGTCACTGGCTGTGTGGGAATCCCGTTTGAACCACATGCCGGAGAATGTTTATAGCCTGGTTGCTGAATGGGAAGGCGAACTGGTGGGCAATCTGGGATTTGAAATATTCAGCAACCCGCGCCGCCGCCATGCCGGAACCTTTGGCATGGGCGTCAAGGATACGCATCAGCATCGGGGAGTTGGCAGCGCCCTGTTGTCAGCCTTGACCGACCTGACGGACAACTGGCTTAACATCCACCGTATTGAGCTAACCGTTTACACCGATAACGACGCCGCACTGGCGCTATACAGAAAATTCGGCTTTGTCGTCGAAGGCGAGTCCAAAGATTACGCCTTCCGTCATGGCCGTTTCACGGATGTCTTTCACATGGCGAGAATACGCCCGGCAAATACAACCAACCGGTAGGCCTGCGGAAGAGGAATGTCCCGCCGCGATACAGCAATAGTACGGCGGGACGAAAATCATTAGTTGGAACTACTGACCAGTCCACCAGCCCCGTTGCTGTTGCCTGCGCTGAGCAACGGCATAGCAGAAGAAGACTGCGCGTTTCTCAATACCCACACCCGGCCGTAATGATTGTAGAACCCGGCGGCGTGTCCGGCATCCGCCCCAATACCCTGATAAATATCGAAATGTTGTCCTTTTATCGCACCGCCGACATCCAGCGCGACCATTAAACGCATCTCATATTTGCCGGTAAATTTGCCCTGATTATCCAGCAGCGGCACTTCCGCCAGCAACGTGGTGCCGGCCGGGATCAGCGAGCGATCAGACGCCACAGACGCTTTAGCTACCAACGGCACCGCGCTGGCGCCCTTCACCGGCATCGACGCCATCGGTTTAAAGAACACGAAAGAGGGGTTCTGCACCAGTAATTCCCGGACTTCCGCTTCGGTATGCCGGTCGGCCCACTGTCGGATGGCCTGCATCGACATCTCTTCTCTGGGCACCTCGCCGCGATCAATCAACACTTTGCCGATACTGCGGTAAGCATGACCGTTTTTGCCGGCATAACCGAAAAAGGTCAACGGGCTGCCATCGCCGAAATCCACATAACCGCTGCCCTGCACTTCCATCATGAAGTTGTCCATCAGCGAATTAGTCCAGGCGATAGCCAGTTCGTTGCTCAGCGCGCCGGAATAAATGGCGGAGCGATCCGGCAGACGGCCGTTCTTGCGTACGCGAGGCATGGCGTACAGTGGGAAACGGAACTCGCCCTGACGGTAGTGGCGCGCCTGCACCACCGGGGTGTAGTAGCCGGTAAACTGCACGTTGCCAAAGCTGTCGACGCCTTCCATCTGCCAGGCGCCGAGGCCGAACTGCGTCAGTTGACGGGTATCGCCGCCAGCCTGAATCCAGTTCTGGATGGCCTGAAAAATATCGCTGTTGCGGGAGTAGAGTCCGGGAGAGGATGCCTGAATCTGGCTGATCTGTTGGGAAAAATCGACCGTGTTTACCGGCTTGCCGTTAGCGTTCGGCGCGTTGACCCATTCCAGCGGCTGATCAAGACGGCCATCTTTATATTGCTGACCACGATCGCTGGGTCGGGTCTGACAACCGGCCAGTATGGCGATGACGACCCCGGTCAACACGTACTTCCCCCACCATCCTTTCATTTCCGTGCTCTCTTCTTGCTTGAGTGTGAAACCACGCAGAACGATAACAAACAGGCGGTGAGAATAAAACGCATCGCATCAAAACGACACCCAGCAGTCTAAAAAAGCAACGCAATGCCGACATTTCCACCATCCGTCGGCAAAAGCGTAAACTATTTGCAAAAAGAGGTTGCATCGAAGCGAACGCGGAGTATAGTGCGCATCCACGGACGCGGGGTGGAGCAGCCTGGTAGCTCGTCGGGCTCATAACCCGAAGGTCGTCGGTTCAAATCCGGCCCCCGCAACCAATTGATGTACCAGCATCATATCAGAAGAAAGAAGACGGACGCGGGGTGGAGCAGCCTGGTAGCTCGTCGGGCTCATAACCCGAAGGTCGTCGGTTCAAATCCGGCCCCCGCAACCAATAAATAGACACCCGAACGGGTGTTTTTTTATGCCTGCAATTCAGGCATTTCTTTCCGGCACAGTACGCCTTTCGGCGCTTATCGCACCTGAGCCGCAAAATAGGCTTTGATCCCTTCCAGAATCGATTGCGCCACCTGTTGCTGAAAACGGCTGGTGCGCAGCTTGCGCTCCTCTTCCAGATTGCTGATAAACGCCGTTTCCACCAGCACCGACGGAATATCCGGCGCCTTCAGCACCGCAAACCCGGCCTGATCGACGCTGTTTTTGTGCAGGTGATTGACCTTTCCCAGCCGATGCAGAATTTCTTTGCCGAATTTCAGGCTGTCGTTGATGGTCACGGTTTGCACCATGTCAAACATGGTGCTGTCCAGATAGCGGTCGCCGCTCAGGCTGACGCCGCCAATCAAATCCGATTCGTTCTGGGTTTGCGCCAGATAACGCGCCGCTGAACTGGTCGCGCCTTTTTTTGACAACGCAAACACTGAGGAACCGCGGGCGGCCCGGCTGGTGAAAGCATCGGCATGGATGGAGACAAACAGGTCGGCGCGCTGTTTGCGCGCTTTAGCCACCCGCACTTTGAGCGGAATGAACACATCCTCATTGCGGGTCATGTAGACCTTCATGTTGTGCTCACGCTCGATCAGCGCTTTCAGGCGTCGGGCAATTTGCAGCACCACGTCTTTTTCGCGGGTCCGGTTTTTGCCGATGGCGCCAGGGTCTTCTCCGCCGTGCCCCGGATCAAGCATGATAACCAGCGGCCTTTCGCGCCCCGCCTTGCCGTCTTTGGGCTTTTCCGGCGGCAGCGTCCGTTCCAGATCGCCTTTATTGTAATCTTCCAGCAACGCCAGCAACGGGTCATCAGCGTCGTCGTAACGACCGGCGGCGGGATACAAATCCATCACCAGACGGTTCCGGAAGCCGGCGACCGGCGCCAACGTAAACAGTTTAGGATTGACCTTCTGCCTTAATTCCAGCACCAGACGCACGGTATTCTTGTCGAACTGCCCGGCGCGCGCCGTTTTGATGAAAGGATCCGGCCGTTCGAATTGCCGACCGGCATTTTTCAGCACGCTATTCAACGAGGCATTTTCAATATCCACCACCAGACGATCGGGATTTTCCAGCATAAACTGGCGATACTTAAGCGGCTGGCTGGACTCCAGCGTCACACGGCTATAGGCGGAAGAAGGCCACACCCGCACGGCAATCACCTGCGAGGCGGCGGCCAGCCCGATGCCGCTGATACTCAGTAACCAGGTGGCGGCGGCGCCCTGTAATAAATGACGACGGGTCAGATGGTGCTTCGGATCAGACATGCAACTCCGGTAATGGCTAAAGAAATCAGGCAGATTGATAAAAACGTCAAAAACTTTAACCAATACGCATCAGACTGTCATGCAAAAATCATTTTTATGTTTTTTACTGTGATAAGCAGACTTCGCTGAACTATCGGGCCAGACCGAAAAGTTATCGCTTGCCTTTTAGTTTACGAAGAATAAAAATACGAAAATATCGAATAAAAATTCAAAGAGGGCTCGCAGTGAAGGAACGTAGTACAGAACTGGTTCAAGGCTTCCGCCACTCAGTTCCTTACATCAACGCACATCGTGGTAAAACATTTGTCATCATGCTCGGCGGCGAAGCTATCGAACATGAAAATTTTGCCAAAATCGTCAATGATATCGGGCTGTTGCACAGTCTGGGCATCAAGCTGGTGGTGGTTTACGGCGCACGCCCCCAGATCGATGCGAACCTGATGGCCCATCACTACGAGCCTCGCTACCACAAACATACCCGCGTAACAGACAGCACCACGCTGGAACTGGTGAAACAGGCAGCAGGCATGCTGCAACTGGACATCACCGCCCGGCTGTCGATGAGCCTGTTGAACACGCCGCTACAGGGCGCGCACATTAACGTGGTCAGCGGCAACTTTATCATCGCCCAGCCGTTGGGCGTGGATGATGGCGTCGACTACTGCCACAGCGGGCGCATTCGCCGCATTGACGAAGAAGCGCTGCATCGTCAGTTGGACAGCGGCGCTATCGTGCTGTTGGGTCCGGTGGCGGTTTCCGTCACCGGCGAAAGCTTCAACCTGACGTCGGAAGAAGTCGCCACCCAGTTGGCTATCAAACTCAGGGCCGAAAAGATGATCGGTTTCTGCGCCTCCCAGGGCGTGACCAATATCGAAGGCAGCATTGTGTCCGAACTGTTGCCAGACGAAGCCCAGCAGCGCATTCAGTCACTGGAGGAAGCCGGTGACTATAACTCCGAGATTGTGCGTTTCCTGCGCGGTGCGGTGAAAGCCTGCCGCAGCGGAGTACGCCGCAGCCACCTGATCAGCTATCAGGAAGATGGCGCGCTGTTGCAGGAACTGTTCTCCCGTGACGGCATCGGCACCCAAATCGTGATGGAAAGCGCCGAGCAAATCCGCCGGGCGACCATCAATGACATCGGCGGTATTCTGGAGCTGATTCGCCCGCTGGAGCAACAAGGCATTCTGGTGCGCCGTTCGCGCGAACAACTGGAAATGGAGATCGACAAATTCACCGTGGTGGTCCGCGATAATCTGACTATCGCCTGCGCTGCACTCTATCCGTTTCCGGAGGAGAGCATCGGTGAAATGGCCTGCGTGGCGGTGCACCCGGAATACCGCAACTCGTCGCGTGGCGATCAGTTACTGCATCATATCGCCGTACAGGCTCGCCAGCAGGGGCTCAAACGCCTGTTTGTGCTGACCACCCACAGCATCCACTGGTTCCAGGAACGCGGTTTCCAGCCGGCGGAGGTCGCCGTATTACCGAAACGCAAGCAGGAGCTTTACAACTACCAGCGTCGCTCCAAGATTCTGGTCATCGACCTGTAAGGCAAATAACGCGTGGTTCATCGCCACGCGTTACCCGCTCGGTTTCCCTGCTTTTCCTTGTGCCAGCCATTTCTCCTGGCGCAGGCATTCATACTTTCAGCAGCACCTACTGTCCGGCGCCTTACTGGGTTTCCGTCTGTTTTTGTTCCACCGGTTTCAACGTCAGCGTTCGTTGCAGTGCGGAAGTCGATGCATAGGATTGCCATTCCGACGGCCGGGCATAGTCAGCCTGCCCACTCGCACTGCCGGAAATCTGGGATAGAATCGCCAGCCCCTGTGGATGCAGCGCCTGCCGGAAAAAGTCGGTTAACTGCGCCGACGAAATAGACGCCAGTTGTCCAATCAACTGCTGGCGGGTATCGAAGGCAAAATTCTCCCGTTCCAGATCGCCGCGCAGGCGGGCCGCCTCTTCATCCAGCGTCTGAGGCGGCTGACTGAGCGCATTGATCAACCCCTGCTTATTCTGGGCAAACGTCTCTGCGTTCATGGCGCTCAGGCGCTGCTCCGCCTTGCCAAAAAAGTCCTGATAACGTTGATAGAGGTAGGCAGGCTGCTGGCTGTTGCTTTGCAGCAGGAAACCAATCCCCCACTGGCGATCGACAGAGATCGGGGTGGCGAACACGGCATAGCCCAGCTGTTCGTCAGTACGCAACTGATTAAAGAACCAGGGATGAATGATCTGACCCAGCAGCTTACTGTAAGCCGCGCTCTGTACTTCGTCATACCCTGTCGGAATATATACCGCCGCCAGCGCCGAATCGGTGCTGGTCGCGCTGCGTTGCAGCGTGGCTCGCTGTGGCTGGCTGATGCTGACGGATTGTCCGCGCCACCATTCGGTGCCGCCGCAGCCAAGACGTTCACGCAGGCTGTGCGACAAGCTAACCACCTTGTCCTGTTCCAGATTGCCGACCACCAGCATTTCCGGCGCAGCCTGATGCAGTAAGGCCTTGCGGTATTCCATCAGCTCCTGCAGCGTAATATCCTTCAGCAAGTTGCGCCGCTCGCTTCGTTCGCTATAAGGCACGCTCGACAACCCCTTAATCGGGAACATCGCCTGCTCGTACGCTTTGGCCTTCTCGGCTGCATCCAACTGCTCGGCGTACCAGGATTTTGCCTGTTCCAGCTGTTCTTCCGTCGAGCTGAAGCTGGCGTATTGTTCCACCAGCGTCAGCAATAGCTCCGGCAGATGTTGGGTGTAGCCGCTGGCCGTCATCATCAGCCCGTCATTGCTGCCGGTGGAGAAACTGATGCCGCCCACCGATGCCTGGTAGCTGAGCGCATCCAGCGCCACGCCGGCCAGATAATCATTCAGGGCGAACAGCACCTGATGACGGGCGGAATCGCTCGCCATCCGGTTACGCAGCATCAGCGTGATATCGGCTTTGGGTTCGCTGGCGAAATGGCGGCTCGGCATGTAAAACACGCGCAGCCCCGGCTGGTCGACCACTTTCTTCGGATGCGTGATGGCGGCATCCGCGGCAATCAGCGAAAAACTATCCGGGATGTAAGGGTTGGGCGTCGGCAGACTGAGCGCCAGCGACTGTGCCGTCTTCTGCCACAGCGCCATCCGCTCGTCGCCAATCTTGTCTACCTGATAAGGCGCGCCAACAAAATACGCCTCTTTATTGTGGGGCTGCTCCGGGCTTATTACCCAGATACGCGCGTTTTGCGGCGTCATGGCCGACAGCCGCGCCTTGATCGCCTCAGGATCGAACCGATCCGCCAGATAAGGTCCTTCAAGGGTATATTCCACCGGTAGCCGCAGCATGGTATCCGCCAGCCACTCCACATAGCTCATATCGCGGGTAAGAGAGGGGTAGCGGAAATCAATACCCAGCACCCGTGATATCTCATCGAAGTAACGCGGCTGAATCCCTTCCTTACGCAGTTTTTCCAGATAGCTGAACACCCCGGCAATCACGTTATCCTGCTGTGCCAGTCCTTTGTCGGTCAAATCAACGCTGATATTGAAGACGCCGCTGTCGCGCTCGGACATGGGATCAGAACTGGCGCGTACCGACTCGGCCAGCCCTTGTTTTTGCAGCCAGTCGGAAAGCGTGTTCTGGCTGCGATTGCCGATCAGGTAGCTGATGTAGGTATCCGTTTTGCTGCGAAACGCCGGGCTGTTGTTATCGATCCGAAATTCAATCTTCAACTGCTTGCGGGGTTGCGCCGGGACATAATGAATGAATAACCCGCGCTGTTCATCAGTCACCACAGGGGCGGCAATCGGCGGTACGCTGGCCTGACGATTGGCTATCCGCCCGAAGGTCGAGGCGGCGATGGCAGCCAGATCCGGCAACGGCAACTTGCCGTAAATCACGCCTTTCATCAGGTTGGCGGAGTAGTAGCGCTGGTAGAAATTGACCAGTTCATCATGCAGTTTACTGCCGGGCTTATCACTGAGGGTTTCCAGGTTGCCGCCGGCGAAGCGGGAGCCGGGATGCGCCGGGTTAATGGTTTCGGCTTCCACCTGCTCCATGCGCAAGCCATCGCGAGCACGGGCCATGGTCAACTCCGCATTTACCGCGTGGCGCTCACGATCGGCGTTGACCGGATCGAGCAGTGGTTCGGCAATCGCATCGGCCAGCCGGTCGACGGCGGGCTGCAACGCATCGTTTTCCACTTCGAGATAGAAAGCGGTGCGATAAGACGCCGTGCTGGCATTATGGCTGCCGCCGTGCATTTTCAGAAATTCGGCTAGCCCATCCGCCTGCGGGTAACGCGTCGACCCCATCAGCAGCATGTGTTCCAGATAGTGGGCCAGACCCGGCTGTTGCGGGGGATTATCCAGCGAACCGACCGGTATCGCCAGCGCCGCCAACGAACGGGTGGCCTGCGTATCGGACACCAGCAGAACCGTCATACCGTTATCAAGCCGTATCGCCTGATACTGCCGAACGTCATTCTCACTCTTTCTTATCGTCTCGGGTAGCGGCTGCCAGCCATCCGCCGCCTGACTGATCGGAAACCAGAAACACAGCAATAAAGCGCTTAACCAAATACAAGATTTCCGCATCAACATCTCCAAAGGCGTTATACAGGCAGTTATTCCAGGCTATGGGCTGTCACGTTGCACAACTGCGTCAGGGGTATCACAAAACCAGCGGCCGAGCACCGCACGATAGCGATAGGGCGTCACTACGGTCACCGTCACACGGCGACAGGCCGGAGGATGGCGTTGTTCTTCCCGGCTCACACGCCATCCGGCGGGAACGCTCCGCGACGACGATGAAACGCTGTCTGCGCCTTCAGTTTCCAGTTGCTGATGAGCCAGCCGCCACGCCTGACGCTGCTGCATCTGATGCAACAACGATTGCTGAAGTACCTGATGATATTGCAAGAGGCCGACCAACGAAACCGCAAATAACAGCGCGGCGACCAGCGTTTCCGGCAGACTGAACCCAGCGCAGGGCTCACGACGCGACCTTTCATTGCGCCGGGACACAGGCCGGCTCCGCCGCATCCGGGCAAAAATCCAGCCATCCGCCCGCGACGGGCCGGATGCCGCCGTCGGCCGCTGCGGCATCGGCCATGACCCGGTGATAAAACGCCAGTGGCTGCGGATTACCGGCTATCCGCCCCTCCCCCCGCAATAGCCCGGAATGGTCTTCGCCACTTATACGCAGACAGGCGCGTAACTGCGCCGACTGCTGAGCCTGACACTGCCACTCGCCGGTGGTTTGCCAGCGCAACCCCATTCCCCAGTTCAGCGACGACAGCCCCTGATTGAATGCCTGCCAGAAGCGCTGTTCGTCAATTCCCTGCTGCAACTGAATATCCAGTTGGCGCTGCAATCCGCCCAACATTAACAAGCCGATCATCATAACCAGCATCACTATCACCAGTATGCTGCCCTGCTGCCGCCTACCCTGCATGATTCCTCCCTGCCACCAGGCTGTCGACCTGCCGCCGCCGTGTCGAACGCGCGGTCCAGTACCCCTCCAGCAATATCCGATAACGCGGTTGCGCGCCGGACGTCTCCTTCGTTACCTCAAAACGGGCGATGGTCACTTCGCTGGGATCCAGCAATTTCTCCCAGCGGTTGCCCTGACAACGGGGGCCGCCCGTTTGCACCTCCAGCGTGCCATCGCGCAGGCGATAGCTGAAAAACTCCGGCTCCGACTGTTCCCCCGTTTCCCAACGACCATTGCGGTTGACGTCATAAGCCACCGACAGGCAACTCACCTGTTTCGTGGCGCCGGCCTCCAGCGTCAGCGCGCTTCCCTGACAGCGGCCGGCGCAAAATCCGGCGCGCCGAATGTCTTTTTCTATTCCGAACAGGGTCTGCCCCAGCAACTGTTCCAGCCGGATCAGGCTGGCACTATCCTGCGTCTGGGCCCGCAGCAACGGCAGCAGCTGCGCCACCGCCAGCATGATCAGGCTACTCATCCCCATCGCCAGCATCACTTCCGGCAGGGTAAACCCGCCTGCGGCTTTCCCGGTTAATCTGTTCAACATAGCGGGATCCCCTGAACTGGCCGGGACTCGCTGCAAAGGCGCAAGCGCCCGCGCGCCGAGATCACCAGCCTCACGCGCCCAGCCGGGTTGCTCAGGGTGAGATGCCCAGCCTGTGCGGCATTACGCAGGCCGTAAAATACCAGCCGCTCGCTGGTGGTTTCGGCGATCGCCGCATCCCGCACCGCGCGGGTAAAAACGAAAGCGCTTTCCGGCGGACAGGAAGCCGGTTCGGCGCCATTCCCAATACACCAATTATCACCCGCCGACTTGAACCACAGACTTTCGGTCTGATTGCGCCAGTAGGCGTTGGCCTGTATGCGCGTCATGAATGCCAGCAGGAGCCGGGCGTGCTGCTCCAGCAAAAGCGCCTGGCGATAAGCCAGCCAGCTATGCAGCCCGCCGCCTGTCAGCAAAGCCACAATGGTGATCACCACGATGAGTTCCAGCAGGGAAAAACCCTGTTGCCGTACGCTGTTTCTGTTCATGACCGCCATTCTAAAGCGCGGTATCAGCGTGAATAGCGCCAGAGGATGGGGTTACGAGGCGCTTCGCAGGCAAGATGCGGGGCGGCGGCAACATACAGAGAAACTGCGCGGCCGCTCGCAAATCAGGAGAGAGGACAAAAAAACCGCCCAACGGCAAGATGTCCGACTGATCAGCAGGAAACCGCGATTTCCATTGTCAGCAACATCCGCCGTTGGGCGGTATCAGGTGATATCAGAGCAGGATAAGACTCAGACGGCTACCGGCGCCTTGATGGCGGGGTGCGGGTCATAACCCTCTATGTCGAAATCGTCAAACTGGTAATCAAACAGCGACGCCGGACGGCGTTTGATCACCAGTCGCGGCAAAGGACGCGGCTCGCGGCTAAGCTGCAGACGAGTCTGCTCAAGGTGGTTGTTGTAGAGGTGGGTGTCGCCGCCGGTCCAGACGAAATCACCCACTTCCAGGTCACACTGCTGCGCCATCATATGCACCAGCAGCGCGTAGCTGGCGATGTTGAACGGCAGACCGAGGAAAATGTCGCAGGAGCGCTGGTACAACTGGCAGGAGAGTTTGCCGTTCGCGACATAAAACTGGAAAAAAGCGTGGCAGGGCGCCAGCGCCATTTTGTCCAGCTCGCCCACATTCCAGGCGGAAACGATGATGCGGCGGGAATCCGGGTCCTGTTTCAGCTGTTTTAGCACCGTCTGCAACTGGTCGATCTGACGGCCGTCCGCCGCCCCCCAGGCGCGCCATTGCTTGCCGTAAACCGGCCCCAGGTCGCCATTTTCATCCGCCCATTCATCCCAAATGGTGACCTTGTTGTCATGCAGGTAGCCGATATTGGTATCGCCGTTCAGAAACCACAGCAGCTCATGGATGATGGAGCGCAGGTGGCAACGCTTGGTGGTCACCAGCGGAAAGCCATCCTGCAGGTTGAAACGCATCTGATGGCCGAAAATCGATAACGTCCCCGTGCCCGTGCGGTCATCCTTGGGAGTCCCTTCTTCAAGCACCTTTTTCATCAGTTCCAGATACTGTTTCATACCACCTCACCTACTTAATTTTTATCAACATTTACTGCCGGGCAGACTGGCGACGATACGCCCAGACCATCATCAGGATTCCGGCCAATACCATCGGCACCGACAGGATCTGCCCCATACTGACGCCGCCGAACAGCCCCAGTTGAGCATCCGGCTGGCGGAAGAATTCCACAATAATGCGGAAGCAGCCGTAGCCGATCAGGAACAGGCCGGATACGCTGCCCATCGGGCGTGCTTTGCGAATGAACACATTCAGAATGATAAACAGCACTACCCCTTCCAGCACCAGTTCATACAACTGCGACGGGTGGCGGGGCAATACGCCGTATTGATTGAAGATCGCCTGCCACTGCGGGTTGCCGGCCGCCAGCGCCATGTCTTCGCCGCGCGACCCCGGAAACAGCATCGCCCACGGCGCATCGGTACTGACGCGGCCCCACAGCTCGCCATTGATGAAGTTGCCCAGACGCCCGGCGCCCAGACCAAAAGGAATCAGCGGGGCAATGAAATCAGATACCTGGAAGAAATGACGTTTGGTGCGATGCGCAAACCACAGCATGACCGCGATGACGCCCAGCAGGCCGCCGTGGAAAGACATGCCGCCGTCCCACACGCGGAACAGATAGAGCGGGTTATCCAGAAACGACGGGAAAGCGTAGAACAGCACATAACCCAGACGACCACCTACAAATACGCCGAGGAACCCGAAATAGAGCAGGTTTTCCACCTCTTCCTTGCGCCATCCGCTACCCGGTTTGTTCGCCCGGCGTACCGCCAGCCACATGGCAAACACAAACCCGACCAAATACATCAATCCATACCAGTGCAGGGAAACCGGCCCTAACGAAAAAATTACCGGATCAAACTGGGGAAATACCAGATAGCTCGTCGTCATCGATCACCACATTATCGTTGCTTTGTCCCTGATTTCGGGGCTATTCAAGGGCCGGAAGGAAGGCAGGGCTTCCGTCAGCCGTCCGCGGTTGCGCATGATAGCATAGCCAATGGAAACAGTTGGCGACGAGGGGATAAAAGAACTGTAAACATTTCCGGCATGGATCCGGTATGAAAATGGGGCGACGCCGCGCTCAGCGCCCGCCGCGAATCAAGCCGCCCAGCCCGCGTTCTTCAATGAAAATCGACGCCCACTGGCGCACTTCGCTGGCGGTTTGCGCCCTGAGCACCTTGTCCGTCAACTGGCTCGCCTCTTCCTCGCCAATCCGGCGCAGCAGGTATTTGATGCGGGCGACGCTACGACCGTTCATGCTTAGCGTGCGGTATCCCAGCCCGATCAGCAGCAGTGCGCCCATCGGCTCGCCGGCCATCTCGCCGCACACCGATACCGGCAACGAATATTGTCGGCAATGAGTGATGATCATGTTCAGCGCCTGCAGCATCGACGGATGCAGGCTGTCGTACAGGGCGCCGACATGCGGGTTATTACGATCCACCGCCAGCAGATACTGGGTCAGGTCATTGGTGCCGACGGAGACAAAATCGATGCGGGACGCCAGATGCGGCAACAGAAACAGCACCGACGGCACTTCGATCATAATGCCGATGCGCGGACGCGGCTGCGGAAAACCGAGCATTTCCGACACTTCCGCCGCGGCGCGATCGATCAACCGCTTTGCCTCATCGATCTCATCCAGGCTGTTGATCATCGGCAGTAAAATGCTCAGGTTGCCGATATGCGCATTGGCGCGCAGCATGGCGCGAACCTGAATCATGAAAATTTCCGGCTGATCGAGCGTTACGCGAATGCCGCGCCAGCCCAGACAAGGATTTTCTTCACTGATAGGCAGGTAAGGCAGTTGCTTGTCCGCGCCGATATCCAGCGTACGCAACATCACCGGGCGGGACGGATAAAGCCGCAACATGCCTTCATATTGCGTCATCTGCTCCTCTTCCGAGGGAAAGCCGTTTTGCAGCATGAACGGGATTTCGGTGCGGTACAGCCCCACTCCGTCCACCTGATTGATGAAACGCTTTTCATGTTCGGCGCTCAGACCGGCGTTGAGCATCACGTCCACCCGCTCGCCGCTTTTCAGCACCGCCGGGCGTTCCATGTCATCTTCCGCCAGCCGGGTAAGCTCGTTTTCCTCGCTCAGCAGGCGCTGGTACTCCTGCACCAGCACCGGTTCAGGGTCCACCAGCAACTCGCCGCGATAGCCATCCAGCACCAGCAGACGCTGATGCAGCAGTTCGGGTTGAATATCGGCGCCCATCAGCGTGGGAATGCCCATCGCCCGCACCAGAATGGCGGCGTGGGAATTGGCGGCGCCGTCGTACGCGACCACGCCGGCCAGGCGCTCCTGCGGCACCTCCGCCAGCAGCGTGGCGGTCAGTTCATCCGCCACCAGAATGAAACGCTCCGGCCACTGGCCGTTGCTCTGGGCGTTGTCATCAAGATGGAACAGTAGACGCTGACCCAGCGCCCGCAGATCGCTGGAACGATCGCGCAGGTAAGGATCCTGCAGGCTGGCGAACTGCGCGGCAAACCGTTCGATCACCACTTTGACCGCCCATTCAGCCACGCTGCCGGTATCCACCTCCTGAAACAGTTCGCGTTTGAGGCGCGCGTCGTTGAGCAGGTGGGAATAGAAATCGAAGATCGCCGCGCTCTCTTTCTGCGCACTGGCGCTGAAACGCTTACTGAAACGGCGGAACTCCGCCCCGGCCTCCTCCATCGCCATCAGCAGCCGGGACCGTTCGCGGTCGCTATCCAGACTGGAGGCCGGAAATACCAGCTCCAGCGACGGCTGGCTGCGGTCCTGCCAGCCGGGGGCGATCGCCACGCCGGAAGACGCCGCCATCGCCTTGATGCGCGTCTGTCGGTATTGCCCGAACAGCGCTTTCATCTGAGACTGGGACAGAATGGCCGCCATCTGGGTGGCCAGCGTCACCATGAACGATTCTTCGTTTTTGTCGAACTGCCGGTGTTCGCGCTGCTGGACTACCAGCACGCCCAGCAATTGACGCCGGTGGATCACCGGCACGCCCAGAAACGAGCGGAAATGTTGTTCACGTACGGCAGGAATGAATTTGAAGCTGGGGTGGCTTTGCGCATCCGCCAGATTGATGGGCTCCGCCCGTTCGCCGACCAGGCCGACAATCCCCTGACCAAACGCCAGCGTAATGGTGCGGCCGCGCGGCTTTTTCAGCCCGCGCGTCGCCATCAGGTAATAACACTGACGATCGTGATCGGCCAGATAGATGGAGCAGACTTCCGTATCCATCGCCAGACAGGTTTCATTCACCAGAATATCCAACGCATCACTCAGTCGGGCCGCGGCCGCAACCTTCTCAATAATTTCTCGCAGTCGCGTGAGCATCATGATGTGTCGGATTATCCTCGTTTTCGTCTGGTTCCTGATGACATTCGGGTAGCCGAATTCTCCTGTAGCTGCATCACGGCGATGACAAACTCCTTCATCACCTTTCGATAAACGTCACGTTTGAACGACACCACCTGGCGTACCGGATACCAGTAGCTCACCCAGCGCCACCCGTCGAATTCCGGGGTGCCGCTGCTTTGCATATTGATGTCTGATTCATTACACATTAACTGTAGCAGAAACCATTTTTGCTTTTGGCCGATACATACCGGTTTTGTATCCCAACGCACCAAACGTTTTGGCAATTTATAGCGTAACCAGCTTCGGGTGGAAGCCAGGATACGAACATCCTTTTTCCGCAGCCCAACCTCTTCGAACAGTTCGCGGTACATCGCTTGTTCCGCGCTTTCTCCGGGGTTGATTCCCCCTTGAGGAAACTGCCAGGAGTGCTGACCGTAGCGACGGGCCCACAATACCTGACCCTGCCGATTACAAATTACAATACCAACATTCGGGCGGTAGCCATCATCGTCGATCACCGGACTACCTCGATAAACTAGAATGCAAAGATGACTCGATTGTTTCACACTACTGACAGACGGTAAACTACCGCTTTACATCCCTTTTATTGATGCCGCTTCCGGCTATCACGCCGGACATCGGCGGCTCAGGCCGCCGCCTCGCTGCCCCCGCTCCACGCTGATAAATCGACGTTAACCCACAGATAGGATCAAAGTTATAAACATTCATACGGCAATTCCGTCGGTTTATTCACTTTTTCTGTGGACATCTTTGTGAAGAACATCATGAAAAAGTGCGTAAAACTCATTTCAACCTTCACGCCCCCGTGATCTCATCCGCTAAATTGCCATTCCCTTTCAACCAATTAACCTGCCTTTCCCCGATTTCTCCACCGCCTGATGCAGCCCGATTCCGATGTGGTTTTCGGAGTGGCGAAAGATCGCACTACGCCGATGTTATCCACAGGCAACCGACGAAAACCAGCCAAAAAATCGGCAAAACCAGCAAAAGCAGCGCCAGTCAAGGCTGTAAATCAAAACAGTGATCCCGAGTTATCCCGGTTATCCCAAAAAACTGTGGATAACATAGTGTAAAATCCTGTTCATTGTCGGTGTCTTGTCATGAACAAAAACCGACAGCGTGTTTTTCCCTGTGGAGACAGGGAGAAAAATCATAAAGGAATCATGCTATTATTATTTTTTATCTGAATAGCTGAATGCCTGACGTTATCCTCCGTTATGGCTGTACTTTTTTTAATCACCCTTGTTATCAGTAACGGATACGCAATCCATGCAGACACCCATCCCCCATCAGGACGCGCCGGACAGTGAACAGGCCCTGCTGCTGCGGGCGCAGGCGCTGGCCGGCTATTCGCTGGCGGAACTGGCCCGAATCGCCCAACTGCCGCTGCCCGCCAACCTTAAGCGAGACAAAGGGTGGATCGGCGTACTGCTGGAGCGCTTTCTGGGCGCCAGCGCCGGCAGTAAGCCGGAGCAGGACTTCCCTGACATCGGGATTGAGCTGAAAACCATCCCGGTGGATGAACAGGGGCGGCCGCTGGAAACCACCTTTGTCTGCGTGGCGCCGCTAACCGGCAACAGCGGCGTGACCTGGGAAAGCAGCCATGTGCGCCGCAAGCTGACCAGAGTGCTGTGGATTCCGGTGGAAGGTTCGCGTCCTATCCCGCTGGGGGAGCGCCGCATCGGCGCGCCGTTGTTATGGAGCCCCAGCCCGGAGGAAGAGCGGCAATTACAGCAGGACTGGGAAGAACTGATGGACTTGATCGTGCTGGGCAAAGTGGAAAGCATCACCGCCCGTCACGGCGAGGTGTTGCAGTTGCGCCCCAAGGCCGCCAACAGCCGGGCGCTGACTGAAGCCATTGGCGAGCACGGGCAACCGATTCTGACGCTGCCGCGCGGCTTTTACCTGAAGAAAACCTTCACCACGCCGTTACTGGCCCGGCATTTTCTGCTGTAATGCCCTCCGGGCGGGACACAGCCTAAATCCTCTTGCCTGTACGGCAGTAGGCCAGAGATAATGGTCATTTACGTTTCGTTTAAGGAAGCACTGAGATAATGTTCGATTGGATCGCGGATCCCAACGCCTGGCTGGCGCTGGGGACACTCACCATACTGGAAATCGTACTTGGCATCGACAACATCATCTTTTTGTCGCTGGTCGTCGCCAAGCTTCCCAAACATCAGCAGAACAAAGCCCGCCGTATCGGCCTGATGGGCGCGATGCTGATGCGCCTCGGTCTGCTGGCGTCCATCGCCTGGGTTATCAGACTCACCAATCCGCTGTTTAGCGTGTTCGGGCAGGAGGTTTCCGCCCGCGACCTGATTCTGTTCCTCGGCGGCCTGTTCCTGATCTGGAAATCCAGCAAGGAGATCCACGAAACCATTGAAGGCGGCGCGGAAGACCATACCTCGCAGGTGCATTCCTTTTTTGGCGCTATCGTGCAGATTATGCTGCTGGACATCATCTTCAGCCTGGATTCGGTAATTACCGCCGTAGGTCTGTCCGACCATCTGTTCATTATGATGGCCGCCGTGGTGATTGCCGTCGGCGTGATGATGTTCTCCGCCCGCACCATCGGCGAGTTTGTCGATCGCCACCCGTCGGTGAAAATGCTGGCGTTGTCATTCCTGATTCTGGTGGGCTTTACGCTGATTCTGGAAAGCGTCGATATCCATGTGCCGAAAGGCTACATCTACTTCGCCATGTTCTTCTCCATGTCGGTAGAGGCGCTGAACCTGATGCGCGGCAAGAAATCCGTCAAAAAGCGGTAATTCCCCTGCGGGAAACGGCCAGCGCGCCGTTTCCCGCCCCATCCTTACGTATCTTTTTAATTTTTTTGCCATAAATCCTAACCTCGCCCGGACAACGCTTTGCTAGACTGAAAAGACGTTCAGTTTTTTTGCTAAATAACAGGTAAATTCAGCATGCGATTTCGGATAAAAACCGCCGTTGCCCTGACTTTTGTCGTCCTGCTTTCCGGCTGCGCCAGCCACTATGTTATCGCCACCAAAGACGGTCAGATGCTGCTGACCAAGGGAAAACCAACGCTGGATCCGGCTACAGGTCTGCTCAGTTATACTGATGAAGAAGGCGTAAAACACCAGATCAACAACGACAACATTTCCCAGGTGATTGAACGCTAGAGCGGTTATTCGCATCAGCCGGGCCAGATTCAGAGATTCTGTTTGGCCCCGCCATCCCCATCGCCTTCCCCGTGTGGGGGAAAACCGTTTTTCCCCGCATTAATGCCCGGCCTTCCCGCACAAAGAGTCTTCCCCCCTCGTCACGGCTTGGTTATAGTCGAAAATGCGGTGCCGTCGCACCCGCGTTACTCAGAAGAATAAAAAGGACACTGCAATGCTCTATCACCGTATTCCCCACAGCAGTTTGGAAGTCAGTACGCTGGGTCTGGGCACCATGACCTTTGGCGAACAGAATAGCGAAGCGGATGCCCACGCCCAGTTGGATCTCGCAGTCGCCGCCGGCGTTAATCTGATTGATACCGCGGAAATCTACCCGGTTCCGCCACGTTCGCAAACGCAGGGGCTGACGGAAAGCTATATCGGTTCCTGGCTGAAAAGCCGCGGCGGGCGCGAAAAACTGATCATCGCCAGCAAAGTCGCCGGACCGGTGCGCGGCAACGACAACAGCCTGCGTCCGCAGCAGGCGCTGGATCGCAAAAATATCCGCGCCGCGCTGGAAGACAGCCTCAAGCGTCTGAACACCGACTACATCGATCTGTATCAGTTGCACTGGCCGCAGCGCCAGACCAACAGCTTCGGCAAACTGAGCTATCAGTACACCAGCGAAAAACCGGCCGTCACGCTGCTGGAAACGCTGGAAGCGCTGAACGAGCAGGTGCGCGCCGGTAAAATTCGTTATATCGGCGTGTCGAACGAAACCCCGTGGGGCGTGATGCGCTATCTGCAACTGGCGGAAAAGCACGACCTGCCGCGCATTGTCTCTATCCAGAATCCCTATAGCCTGCTGAACCGCAGCTTCGAAGTCGGGCTGGCGGAAATCAGCCAGCATGAAGGAGTGGAACTGCTGGCCTACTCGCCGCTGGCGTTTGGCACACTGACGGGCAAATACCTGAACGGCGCTAAACCGGCCGGCGCGCGCAATACGCTGTTTAGCCGCTTTGTGCGCTACTCGGCGCCCCATACCCAGCAGGCCATCGCCGAATACGTGGCGCTGGCGCAAAAACACGGTCTGGATCCGGCGCAGATGGCGCTGGCGTTTGTACGTCAGCAGCCGTTTGTCGCCAGCACCCTGCTCGGCGCCACCACGCTGGAACAATTAAAGATTAACCTGGACAGCCTTGACCTGACGCTCGGCGAAGACGTGCTGACGGAACTGGAAGCCATCCACCGCCGCTTTACCATTCCCGCGCCCTGACCTCGCAACGCGCCTTCCTTTCGGGAAGGCGCGTTTTACCTCAAAACGCCATGCTGTCAGAACGCCATACTGAACAGGGCCTGCGCGCTGTCGTCTTTAACCCGGGTTGCGCGATCGCCCTGATACCCCAGCGACAGGTGGATGTTGCGGGAGAAGTCCACCGCGACGCCCGCCCGCATCAAGCGGGTATTGTCCGCCAGCGGCAAACCTTCGGTAGTAAAAGTATCGCCGCCGGAAACAAAGCGCAGCCGGACCTGATTATCGTCGCGGGTTAAGCGGCGCTGATAACCGATATCCCCATACAGTGACACCGGCAAGCGTGACAATGGCTGTACTTTCAGACGCAGGCCGCCGGTCGCAAAGGCCGCGCGGGTGGTGTCCTTCGCAAATGCCAGCGCCGCGCCGTTTCCGCTCTCCTGCCCGCTCTGATTCTGTAGCCAAACCCAGGCGGTGTTGCCATACGGCTCTACGCTCACGGTATTAAAGAAATCAAACCGATGGCTGGCTTCGACAAATCCCTGTACCAGATTAGCGCGATAATCGCCCGTCGCCTGGCCGCTCACCCCGGAGACGTTGATGCCGCGCTGGCTGTCGAGGGTGAGATAGCTGTAGCTGAGTCCGGAGCGCAGGTCGAGCGCCAGCGCCCGTCCGGACAGGTAAACGCCGGCATGCCAGGCGTCCAGATCACCGCGTGACGCGCGATCGTCCATGGTGATCCGCCCTTTTTCCGCTCCAACGGCAAATCCCAGCGTCCCCTGTTCCCCCCAATGCCCGCCGTTGCCAAGCAGCAGACCATAGCCATTGTATTTCATGCCCGCCTGCGCGCCGTCGCCGTCCTGACGGCCGTCATACCCCCAGCTACTCACCCAGGGCTCGGCGCCTTTGCCCGCACCGCTCATGGTGCTGTTCAGGATATCGCGTACCGAGCGGCTGTTTCGAATCAGCGCATTGCGCGCCGTGGCGTAGAACTCGCCGTTGAGATTATCAAAGGCGCGCCGCGCGCTGTCGGCATCCTGCTGGTCGGCAATGGCGTTCAGCACCGCGGTGCCCGACTGGTTGTCAATGGCGTTTGCGACCGATTTCTGATTGGCGGTTTGCGCCACGTCGCTGAAACGGACGTTGTTACGCACCACGCTGACGAACGCGCTTTGCGGGTTGTAGGTAAGCGCGTCGGCCAAAAACAGCGAGTTGTTAGTCGACTCCAGCTTGTCGAACGCGCCGCTTAGCGTTCCTCCCGCCTGCACCAGCGCGAACCGATCGCCCAGATGTCCGCTGGTCCGCCCGACCAGCTTCACGGTTCCCGCCAGTTGGGCATTATTAGTTACCACCAGTTGGTCGGCGTTGCCCTGCTGATCAATCTCAAATTCATAAATCGAACCGGGATCAAAACGTACATTGCCGACCGTCAGCGTCCCGACCGAATTGCCGGGCGACAGCGTACCGCCATTCTGCACTACCACCGAGCCGTTGATGGCGCCGTGCCCGCCCAGCACCGCGCCGGATTGCACCCAGGCGTCTCCCGCCAGGCTGCCGGAGCCGCCAGCGACCTTGCCCACGATCAGCTTGCCGCCTTCCACCACGGTCGGGCCGGCGAAAGTATCATTGCCGGTCAGATACAAGGTACCGGCGCCCTGCTTGCGCAGGCCGACGTCCAACCCGGACAGCGCACTGCCGCTGGCGGTGTTTTTCACCTGACCGATATCGTTGCTCCAGGTGCTGTCGATGCCCTTGGTATCAATCGAATAGAGAGCAAAGTTCCCGCCAAAGGCGCCGCTGCTGAGATCGCTGTTCACCAGACGTTTGGCGTTCAGCAAGCCGGGGCCTTGCACCGCTTTGAAGGCATTAACCACCCCCTGACCGAACAGCGCCTGATAGTCGCTTTGCGTCATCACGGTAATATTCTGGTCGGCGGCGGCGCTCAGAATCGCGGCTCGAACCTGGTCGTCCGTCATGCCGCTATATGTGCTGTTAATCTTCAGCGAGCTTATCAGCGTGGTCAGTTCGTCGTCGGTAAACGTAATGCCGGTATGGGTGGAGTAGACCTTAACGGCGGAGCTGGTCAGCGACTGGTTTTCATCATACTGCTCGTTGGCCAGCACCACCGCTTTCGGCAAATTACTGCCGGTCAGCGGCGTCGCGGTAGACAGCAGCACATCGGCAATCTGCTTGCCGCTCATGTAGGGAAACGCCTGACTGAGCAGCGCGCCGACGCCGGCGACATAGGGTGAGGAAAACGAGGTGCCGTTGATCCGAACATAGGTGTTGTTGGTGGAGGAGGTGATAACGTTCACGCCCGGCGCCAGCAGGCTGTAGTCGGTCGCGCCCTGCGCCAGGTTGCTGAAGGTGGCGATGAATGCCGCGCTGCTGGTGGGCTGAGACGGATCGTACGCTATGACGTTAATCCAGGTGTTGGCGATGCTGTTCTGAAGGCCGTTATTGTCCAGCACCGTAGGCAACGCAGCAAACAGCGCCGGCGTCAGGTGCCCTTCGTTCCCGGCCGACATCACCATTAACTGCCCCTGACTGGCCAGCACATCCGCCGCGCTGGTATATACCGGCACCATCGTATTTAACAGAAAATCCTGCATGGCGGCGGAATAAGAGGAAATCTGGTCGGGATAAAACAGAAAGTTCCAGCTGTTGCTGATGATTTTCACATCCGGGCGGTTGCCCATATCGACCATGCCCTGAAACAGATCATTGACGGAGTTATCCGTTCCCAGCGTTAGCAGGTTCGAATTATAAGCCACGCCCTGCATGCCGAAACCATTCCTTGCCGCGCCAATGACCCCGGCCACCCAGTACCCGTGCGGGCTGGCGCTGCTGGGGTCGCTGATCCAGTGCGAACCGGCATCCACCTTACCATTGAATTCGTTATTACTGGACAGATCGCCGACGCGGTTAATAATCCCGACCGTTACCCCGGCGCCGCTGTATCCCAACGCGTAGGCTTCGGCGACATGCATGGAATCCAGCGCCGCGCCGTTAAACATATATTCGCGGGTCCGAAAATCCTCAGCGGTAGCGGCCAGCGCCGGATGTAATACGGAGCCCGTCAATTGGGCCAGCAGCAGCGCGGCGATCAACCGCCTGTTAAATCGCTTTTTATCTTGCGCGTTCCCACTGTGATGAAAATCCGTTTTTATACGGTGAAAAACTACTGATTTTCTGACATAAGAAAACCCTAACGTATTAAACGTCATGCGCATATGACACATCCTGGCGATATTAAAGAATAATAAAATCTCAATAAACGGATCGCGAGATCCGATAATCAAGCATTACGGGTGCATTTATCTGCTGTGCGGGAAGCGTCGCTTTATCCGATATATTCGCCACACTTCAAGTTGCAGATGCGCAAGACATCCTGCATACCTGAGTTATTTAGGGCATACATTCGAAAAAACGATACTGAATAAAGAAATAAAATTGATGATTTTCGTTGAACGAAAAAACGCACACACGCCATCATCTTATTGATGAAAATACCATTTATCTGGCAATAACCTGCAATCATCGACCGTCATCCCTTGTTAGACTCACACATTCCATTGATTCAGCAACACACTATTTTTATCTTTTACGTCATTGTCCTATGCCGAACTCTGCGCCGTAGCGCTATGCCGCGCTACAACCAAACCACATGTCGTGCTGCATGCCGTACTACATGCCATGATTATGTGCATGACTTTATGTATAACGAAAACCTGCGTTTCTTAACGATATCTTTACACGACAAAAATGAACAAAACAAGCCCTTTAATTTACGTTTTGATGAATTAAATAAATTTCCAATCCACAGGAAACAAATAGAAAAATAAAGCAACATTCAGGGACAGAGAGGAAACATTGTTTATAAACAAACGCACCTCATTAATACATAACGCTCATGAATATAACCACAACTTAATCATTCCAGATAGATCTTCAGGTGAAAGGAGAAATGATGGCTGGCACACTAAAGCACTATTGCCGCCTTGGTGAGGCACACGATAAGCGATACCTGCCATTTCCGTTTACTCCTCAATACGATAACGCCACAAGCGTAATTAGCATTGCCAACTGGCTGATAAAGTATTTTCCATTCGTTGTCGGTATTGTCGGGATACAGTTATGCAGACAGGATGCTACTGTTCGGAAGAATTAAGGAAAGCATATCTGAATAATCAGGCAATCAAGGGCAAACGCGCAAAACGGCATTTGCCCTTTTATAAAGAAGGGTTATTTAATCGACTGCAATAACGTCTGGCGTTGATTTTCCAGCGCGGTCACCCGATTGCAGACATCGCGGCCGAAGCGCTGAAAATCCATTTCCTGATTGTTCCACTCGGTCTGGATCGCTTTCTGCAGACCGCCCAGATTACCCATCATTGCCTGCAGCGGATTACCGCCGCCACCGCTGCCCATCTGTTTGACGCCCATTTCATTCAGGCTGTCCTGCAAGACGCCGCCCAGACTGCGTTCGACAATCTGCCGTCCGTCCTGCTCAACCTGCTTAATCGCCTGATGATGAAAGGTCAGGCCATCGCTACGGTGTTCGATAATCCGGTTCATCTGCTGCTTTAACTGTTCGTCCAGCGTGCCGAGACGGTTGCGCACATTACTGTCGCTGCCCAACTGTTGCACAATCACCTTGTCCAGCGCCTGACGAGCTTTCTCCAGATGTTGCTTTGCGCCTTCGTCAATCCACGGCAGTTGCTGACGCAGTTCAGACTGGTATGCTTTGGCTTGTTGACGCTGTCCGGCATCGAGATTCAGCGCGCTGCCGTTGCTCAGCATGTCGCCCTGCGGCGAAATCTGCAGATTGCCGCTGGCGCCGACCACTTTCACACTCTGCGGGCTGATGATGATGTCGTCCTGAGGTTGAACATTGCACTGATAGGCCGCCTGCGCTTGCCAGGCCAGCAACATCAATGCACCCAAGGTCATTTTACGCAACATAAAGACTCCTGAAAAAACAGCGCCCGGCGCCAGCCGAAACGACCGGCCGCCAAGACCGACAGCCGTCATCACCGGCTAAACCGCCGGTGATGGCGAAGAATGCGCGGTTTAACCGAGGTTGGCGGGCAGATCCCACCAGATGTCAAACAGATCGCTGACCGTCACGTCCGTCATCTGGTTCGCGTCCAGCCATTTGCGTACCAGTTCACGATGTTCATCGGTGCAATTACCCAGTTTTTGCAGGCACACCAGCCCTTCCCACTGTAGATAACCGCTGCCTTCAAACGCCAGCCCATTCGGCTCGATCACTTCATCGACGAACAGATCCAGCGAGCTGTCGATCGCTTCTACGCTGGTCCCCTGCGGGAAACGCCAGCTTACCGAGAAGCCGAATTCCTGAAATTCATCGATGTGCAGCTTTTTACGTAAACGACGACTCCGATTCTTAGCCATTATTGATTCCTCTCAAACATCAGATCCCAGACACCATGCCCCAGCCGCTGGCCGCGGGCTTCAAATTTGGTCAATGGCCGCGACGCTGGGCGCGGCACATAATCATTATGGTCCGACAGGTTGCGATAACCTGCGAGCGAACTCATCACTTCGAGCATATGTTGCGCATAAGGTTCCCAGTCGGTCGCCATATGGAACACGCCGCCGACGGCCAGCTTGCTGCGCACCAGCTCGGCAAACGGCACTTGCACAATGCGGCGTTTATTATGGCGCGCCTTGTGCCACGGATCGGGGAAAAACAGCTGCACCATAGCAAGCGAACCGTCAGGGATCATGCGCTCCAGCACTTCCACCGCGTCATGGCACATCACCCGCAGGTTGTCGACGCCCGCTTCCTGCGCCGCGCCCAGACAAGCCCCTACGCCGGGCACGTGTACTTCTATACCGATAAAATTTTGTTCCGGATGCTGCTGCGCCATCGTAACCAGAGACGCCCCCATCCCAAAACCGATCTCCAGCACCACTGGCGCATCGCGCCCGAATAGCCGGGCGAAATCCAGCGCCTCATTCTGATACTCCACGCCCATCACCGGCCAAAAATCATCCAGCGCCTGTTGCTGCCCTTTGGTCAGGCGGCCCTGGCGGCGCACGAAACTGCGGATTCTGCGCAGCGGGCGTCCGTTTTCATCAAATTCCGGAGAGATGACGTTATTGATCATAATGCTTTCTGTAAGTCTGATTGGGTTGGGAAAACGCGCATTATCCAAGGATACGGTTGTTTAGCAAGTAGCCGGAGGCGGAAAGTTCCGGTTTACAGTACATTCACTCTGTGCTGCAATCGCTGTCAAATTTTTACCAGCCGGATAACGACGCCTCTATGATGCAAGCGCAACAGTTCGCGCAACAGGTACTGGAGTGGTACGAGCGCTACGGCCGTAAAACCCTGCCCTGGCAACTCGAAAAGACCCCCTATAAAGTCTGGCTGTCGGAAGTCATGCTGCAACAGACTCAGGTGACCACCGTCATTCCCTATTTTGAACGGTTCATGGCGCGTTTTCCCACGGTGGCTGAACTGGCGGCGGCGCCGCTGGATGAAGTGCTGCATCTATGGACCGGGCTGGGTTATTACGCCCGCGCCCGCAACCTGCACAAGGCGGCGCAGACCATCGTCGACCGCCACGGCGGCGAGTTTCCGACCCGTTTTGACGACATCGTCGATCTGCCCGGCGTGGGCCGCTCCACCGCCGGCGCCATTCTCTCGCTGTCGCTCGGTCAGCACTACCCGATTCTGGACGGCAACGTCAAACGGGTGCTGGCGCGCTGCTACGCCGTAGCCGGCTGGCCGGGGAAAAAAGAGGTCGAGAAACGGCTCTGGACGCTGAGCGAAACCGTCACGCCCGCGCACGGGGTCGAAAAATTCAATCAGGCGATGATGGATCTGGGTGCGATGGTCTGCACCCGCAGCCGCCCGAAATGCGAACTGTGTCCGCTGAGCAACGGCTGCGTCGCTTACGCCAACCATAGCTGGGCCGAGTATCCCGGCAAAAAACCCAAACAAACGCTGCCGGAAAAAACCGCCTGGTTTCTGCTGCTGCAAAATGCGCAGACGGTGTGGCTGGAACAGCGCCCGGCGGTCGGCCTGTGGGGCGGTCTGTATTGCTTCCCGCAGTTCGCCAGCCCGGATGACCTGACGCAATGGCTCGACCAGCGCGGCATCCGGCGGCAGGCGTTGCGTCAGGGTATTGCTTTTCGTCATACCTTCAGCCACTTCCATCTGGATATTGTGCCGATGTGGCTGGATCTTTCCGACCAGGGTTCCTGCATGGATGAAGGTGCCGGTCTCTGGTATAACTTAGCGCAGCCGCCGTCCGTAGGGCTCGCCGCCCCGGTGGAACGGCTGCTACGCCAGTTGGCTCAGCCGCAATCGATCTTCGCTGAAGCCTGCGCACATGATGAGGAATAAGCATGAGCAGAACCATTTTCTGTACCTTTTTACAACGCGACGCCGAAGGGCTCGACTTCCAGCTCTACCCCGGCGAGCTGGGCAAACGCATCTATAACGAAATTTCAAAGGAAGCCTGGTCCCAGTGGCAGACCAAGCAGACCATGCTGATCAACGAGAAAAAGCTCAACATGATGAATGTGGAGCATCGTAAGCTGCTGGAGCAGGAGATGGTGCAGTTCCTGTTCGAAGGCAAGGACGTGCATATCGACGGTTACACCCCACCGCAACATTAAATGACAGGGGCCGCCAGGCCCTGACGCGTCCCTGATCCCGTACGGCTTGATACGATGAAGAAACTGTTTGCTTTGCTGCTTATTGCCCCGTTGTTGATTTCCTGCTCCAGCAAAAAAGGAGGCGAGAACAACGAGGCTTTTATCAAAGACACCAACGCCTTCGACATTTTGATGGGGCAATTCGCCAACAACATCGAAAACATCTGGGGATTGAACGAGGTTCTGATCGCCGGCCCCAAAGACTACGTCAAATACTCCGACCAATACATGACGCGTAGTCACGTCAACTTCGACGCCGGTAGCATCACCATCGAAACCATTTCTTCTACCAATTATCAGGCCAGCCTGCGTCAGGCGATCATCACCACCCTGCTGATGGGCGATAACGCCAGCAACACCGACCTCTATTCCGACGCCAACGACATCCAGATCAGCCGTGAGCCGTTGCTGTACGGTCAGGTGCTGGATAACACCGGCCAGCCGATTCGCTGGGAAGGCCGCGCCGGCAACTTTGCCGATTATCTGATTCAGAACAAGCTGCAGCGCCGCACCTCCGGCATGCGCGTGATCTGGTCGGTCACCATTCAACTGGTGCCGAACCACCTGGATCAACGAGCGCACAAATACCTGCCGATGGTGCGTCAGGCCTCCGAACGCTACGGTATCGACGCCTCGCTGATCCTGGCCATCATGCAGACCGAATCCAGCTTCAACCCCTACGCGGTCAGCCGTTCCGACGCGCTGGGGTTGATGCAGGTGGTGCAGCACAGCGCCGGCCGCGACGTGTTCAAAATGAAGGGCAAATGGGGACAGCCGAGCCGCAGCTACCTGTTTGACCCGGAGAACAACATCGACACCGGCACGGCTTATCTGTCGATGCTGAAAAATGTCTACCTGTCGGGCATTCAGGACCCGACGTCGCAGCGCTACGCCGTCATCACCGCCTATAACGGCGGCGCGGGCAGCGTGCTGCGAGTGTTCTCCAGCGATAAGGACGCCGCGTTCAGCCGCATCAATAGCATGTCGCCCGGCGAGGTCTACCAGACCCTGACGACGCGCCATCCGTCCGCTGAATCGCGGCATTATCTGTATAAGGTCAACACCGCGCAGAAAAACTATCGCGGCTACAGTCGCTGACGGCACAGCGTCAGCCCCAAACAAGCGGTGTCCTGTCCGGCACAGGACACCGCTCGCCGGCTCCCGGTCAGCGTTTTTCTGCTAACTCCTCTCTCGCCGCCATGATTACATCAGCAATGATTAACAAATAACCAATGCAAACGATTGGTTACAGTCATAAGCAAACACTATCTCAACAGCATTTAATAGCCTTAAAGACTTGAAAATAAATAATTTACGGATTAATCGTTTGATATAAATAAAAACCAAAGCACACAAACAAAACAAACCCACCGGATTAGCGCAGAGAATTTTTGCCTCTCGGGTCAGGAAACGGTAGCATCGCTGACGTTTTTTGGCCCGGCCCCGGCAGGGAGTCCGGTTCCGGCTCGGCCCGAAAAACACCATCCACTCAATGAGCCAGGCTGTGACACAACAGCCAATTTCATTCTCCTGAATGACAGACAAGGGAATCAAACGGGCAATGAATCAACACAAAAATGAGACCGAACACCACGCCAAACGACGCTGGCTCGATTCACATGAAGCGGGTTATCACAAAAGCATGGGTAACCGTCAGGTGCAGATGATCGCCATCGGCGGTTCGATTGGCACCGGTTTATTTCTGGGCGCAGGCGCACGACTGCAGATGGCCGGCCCGGCGCTGGCGCTGGTTTATCTGGTGTGCGGCATCTTCTCTTTCTTCATTCTGCGGGCGCTGGGCGAACTGATCGTACACCGTCCGTCCAGCGGCAGCTTTGTTTCCTACGCCCGCGAGTTTCTGGGTGAAAAAGCTTCGTATGTCGCCGGCTGGATGTACTTCCTCAACTGGGCGATGACCGGCATCGTCGATATCACCGCGGTCGCGCTCTACATGCACTACTGGGGCACTTTTGCCGACGTACCGCAATGGATGTTCGCGCTCGGCGCGCTGGCGATCGTCACCACCATGAACATGATTGGCGTGAAATGGTTCGCCGAGATGGAGTTCTGGTTCGCGCTGATCAAGGTCGCCGCGATTTCCCTGTTCCTGGTCGTTGGCACCATTTTCCTCGGTACCGGCAAAACGCTGGACGGCAACGTACCGGGGCTGCACCTGATTACCGATAACGGCGGCCTGTTCCCGCACGGCCTGTTGCCGGCGCTGGTGCTGATTCAGGGCGTAATTTTCGCCTTCGCCGGGGTGGAGCTGATCGGCACCGCCGCCGGCGAGTGTAAAGACCCGGAAAAAACGCTGCCCAAAGCGGTCAACAGCGTGATCTGGCGTATCGGCCTGTTCTACGTCGGGTCGATCATTCTGCTGGTGTGCCTGCTGCCGTGGAATGCCTACCAGGCCGGGCAAAGCCCGTTCGTCACCTTCTTCAGCAAACTGGGCGTGCCTTATATCGGCACCATCATGAATATCGTGGTGCTGTCGGCGGCGCTCTCCAGCCTCAACTCCGGGCTGTATTCCACCGGTCGCATCCTGCGTTCGCTGTCTCAGGGCGGCTCCGCGCCGAAATTCCTCGGTAATATGAACGCGCAATCGGTGCCTTACGCCGGGATTCTGGTCACCGTCTGCATCCACATTATCGGGGTGTTTCTGAATTACATCGTGCCGTCGCAGGTGTTTGAAATCGTCCTGAACGTGGCTTCGCTCGGCATCATCACCTCCTGGGCCTTCATCATCATCTGCCAGATGAAGCTGCGTCAGGCCATTAATCAGGGCAAAGCCAGCCCGGTCGCCTTCCGTATGCCGCTGGCGCCGTTCTCTTCCTGGCTGACGCTGGCGTTTCTGTTCAGCGTGCTGGTGCTGATGGCGCTGGATTACCCGAACGGCACCTGGACTATCGCCACCATCCCGGTGCTGGCGATCCTGCTGATTGCCGGTTGGTACGGGCTGCGTAAACAGAAAGAAGAAGTTAACCGGCTGAAAGCGGAACACGAGAAAGCCGCGGTCTGATGACCGATAGCGATAAAAAAACCGGGGATTTCCCCGGTTTTCTTCTTTGGTGCATACGGAACGAATCGATTAACGAGCAATCACATTCGCGCACAAGCGTTTGCTGCCGTCTTCCTGCACCACGCTGTAGACGCCCTGTAGCTCCGGCGCAAAACCCGGCATCAGGTTGATGCCTGCCTCCAGCGCCTGGAAATAACGCAGCACCGCTCCGCCCCAAACTTCCCCCGGCACCACGCACAGCACGCCCGGCGGGTAAGGCAACGCCCCTTCCGCCGCGATGCGCCCTTCCGCGTCGGCCAGCGGCACCAGATCCACCTCGCCGCGGATATACGCAGTGTGAGCATCCTGCGGTAACACCACCGCCTGCGGGAAAGAGGCTTTGCGGAACATCTCTTTTTGTAGCCGCTTCACATCGTGGCTGACGTAAAAATCGTGCATTTCCTGACACAGGCGGCGCAAGGTATAACCGGCATAGCGCTGCTCATATTTGTGATACAAGTTCGGCAAGACTTCGCTTAACGGCGCATCCTGCTCGATCAATTGCTCGAACTGCACCAGCGCCGCCACCAGACGCTCCATCTTCACGCTGTCTTCCGCCGGGGTCAGCAGGAACAGAATCGAGTTAAGATCGCATTTTTCCGGAATGATGCCGTGTTCACGCAGATAGTTGGCGAGAATGGTCGCCGGAATACCAAACTCGGTATAAGCGCCGGTCACCGCGTCAATCCCCGGCGTAGTCAGCAGCAGTTTGCACGGGTCGACAAAATACTGTTGCTGCGCATAGCCTTCGAAGGCGTGCCAGTTGTCGCTCGGTTCGAAGTTGAAGAAACGCACGTCCTGCGCCATCACGTCGGTGTCATGGTCCTGCCAGCGCATGCCGCCTACCGTCGGCGGCACGAACGGCTTGATCAGGGAACAACGCTCCAGCAATTGCTTGCGCGCCTCGATCCCCAGCCTGACACACTCCATCCACAACCGGCGGCCGCTCGGCCCCTCGTGCATTTTGGCGTTGACGTCCAGCGCGGCGAATAACGGATAAAACGGGCTGGTGGACGCGTGCAACATGAACGCATTGTTGAGGCGTTTGTGCGGGCAGAAGCGCTTCTGTCCGCGAATATGGTTGTCTTTCTTGTGAATTTGCGAAGTCTGCGAGAAACCGGCTTGCTGCTTATGCACCGACTGGGTAACAAAAATCCCCGGATCGTTCTCGTTAAGGTCCAGCAACAGCGGCGAGCACTGCTCCATCATCGGGATGAATTGCTCGTATCCCACCCAGGCGGAGTCGAACAGGATGTAGTCGCACAGATGACCGATGCTGTCCACCACCTGCCGGGCGTTATAGATAGTACCGTCGTAGGTGCCTAGCTGAATCACCGCCAGACGGAACGGGCGGGCTTCATCGGCACGCTCCGGCGCGACTTCGCGCACCAGCTCACGCAGGTAACCGTCGTCAAAACAGTGCGCGTCCACCCCACCGATAAAACCAAACGGGTTGCGGGCGGTTTCCAGATAAACCGGCGTCGCGCCGGCCTGAATCAGCGCACCATGATGATTGGACTTGTGGTTATTGCGGTCGAACAGCACCAGATCGCCGCGCGTCAGCAAGGCGTTGGTCACCACTTTGTTGGCTGCCGAGGTACCGTTCAGCACAAAATAGGTTTTGTCGGCGTTGAACACGGTGGCCGCGAACTTCTGCGCCTTTTTGGCCGCCCCTTCATGAATCAGCAGATCGCCCAGCTTCACATCCGCGTTGCAGATATCGGACCGGAACAGGTTTTCGCCGTAAAAATCGAAAAACTGGCGACCCGCCGGATGCTTGCGAAAAAACGCCCCGCCCTGATGACCCGGACAGGCAAAAGTGGTGTTGCGCATGCCGACATACTTGGACAGCGTGTCAAAGAACGGCGGCAACAACCGCGCCTGATACTCCGCCGCCGCTTTTTCCAGCTGGAGCGCGTGATCCCCGCCTTTATCCAGACTCAGCCACTCGCTGCCCGGCGGCAGCACTTCCTGACTGGTATGCCACGACTCCCGCACTACGAATGCCGGGATACCGAAACCGGAGTGATGCATCACCGACAGGATGCCGCTGCGCGCCTCCTCAACCGATACCACGACGGCCGCGATATCGGTAAAATCGGTTTGACTGAGCGCCACAACCGGACGCAGGGTGATTAGACGGGAGGCAACCGCCGCATTAGCCGCAATTTTTAACTGTTTCATGTAACCAAACCCAAACGGTTAAGAATGAGTGCACGTGTCTAAAAGACACCTCGCAGGGATAACGCCACGCTTTAAGCGTAACGCACCCGATCAACTACTGCCCAAAACGACGAACAGCATGCCGGCCAACCACGACAAACGTATGACCCGCGCCAGTAGCGCAGGCAACATCACATCATCTGGGACCAGCACCGTCCGATAGACATCAGTAAAATCAGAGACCGGCTCTATTTTTAATCATGCCTAACAGGGAGCGTCAGCACGCCTCACCGCATGGTGGCGAGGGATAATCGGGAAAACAGGGACGGGGTTAACGCAGGGCGTTCAGGGTGCGGCGACAGCAGCAGAGATCCGGCGCACGGCGTCTGTACCATGAGCATTGAATCCGACATATCCGCAACCCTCTAATAACCGCAGGTGAAAGGTAAGTTAAAAACCGCGCAATAGTGGCATTATTTTTCGCCGAATTCAAGAAAACGAATGTGACAGTATTTATCGACGCAACACCGCGCGCCGTCTGGCCTGCCACGTCATCGCAGGAACGTTCCGGCACGCCGGAAACCGGCTGCCAATGGAGGTAACTGACTGAAAATAGACCAACCGCAGCGTTTATGACAGAAACTCGTTGACGCTCCCCACGATATACGGTTTAATGCGCCCCGTTGCCCGGATAGCTCAGTCGGTAGAGCAGGGGATTGAAAATCCCCGTGTCCTTGGTTCGATTCCGAGTCCGGGCACCACCTTTCCTTTTTTATGCTTCCTTATCAATCCCTATATTGTTGCGATTCAATAAGTTGGCGTGAAAATCTTTTCCGATACGTTTTGATTTATCCCTTCGTATCGGGGAATTTGTGGGTCAGATTGCGGGTCATTCAGTTCGATGAACGGGAGTGACCCTCACATGTTAACTGACAGCAAAGTCCGATCCGCGAAACCTCTCGCAAAATCTTATAAGCTCACAGACTCGCAAGGCCTGTACCTCACGGTATCCACCAGCGGCGCTAAGCTATGGTATTTCCGCTATCGCTTCGGCGGTAAAGAAAGCCGTCTGGCCTTTGGCCCCTACCCTCAAATCACACTGGCAGAAGCCCGCGAAAAGCGCGATGCAGCACGTAAGTTGCTGGCGTCTGGACTCAGCCCTTCTCAGCTTCGTAAATCGAACAACCCCGCCGTTGATGAATCCCGCACCTTTCAGTATGTCGCTCGGGCGTGGCACACCAGCAGCCTTAAGCTCTGGTCGGACGCCCACGCCGATAAAATTCTTATCTGCCTGAAACGCTACGTTTTCCCCGCCATTGGCGCGATGGATATCGTGCAGGTTGAAACCCGCCATCTGGCGCAGTTGGTTAAGGCGATTGATGACAAAGGCGTGCATGACGTCGCCGGACGGATGCGCCAGCATTTGACTAAAATTATGCGCCATGCCGTACAGCAGGGCGTAATCAAATACAATCCGGCTTACGATTTGGACGGTGTCGTGACCCCAGTTGTGACCCAACATCACCCCGCTCTGCCGCTAAAACGCCTGCCTGAACTGCTGGAGAAGATGGAGAGCTACAAAGGCCGGATGCTGACCCGCATGGCTCTGGAGCTGAATCTGCATGTTTTCCTGCGCTCCAGTGAGCTGCGTTTTGCCCGCTGGGATGAATTCAACCTCAAAGCGCATATCTGGAGCGTGCCCGCCCAGCGAGAAGCAGTAAAAGGCGTGAGGTTCTCAGCGCGTGGCGCAAAGATGAAGGATGAACATCTGGTGCCGCTGTCACGGCAGGTGGTCGCCCTGCTGAAACAGATTCGAGCGCATTCCGGCGAATCGGTCTTCGTTTTTCCGGGCGCACATACCCTGAACAAGCCGATGAGTGAAAACACCATCAACAAGGCGCTGCGCGTGATTGGCTATGACACCAAAACCGAGGTGTGCGGCCACGGTTTCAGAACCATGGCCTGTAGCGCCCTGAACGAGTCTGGACGCTGGTCAAAGGATGCGATTGAGCGACAGATGAGCCACAAAGAGCGCAACGGCGTGCGGGCGGCGTATGTGCATAAAGCGGAACATCTGGAAGCCAGAATCGAAATGATGCAGTGGTGGTCGGATTATCTGGACGTAAACCGCGAGGGCTACGTCGCACCGTATATTTATGCGCGAAGTTACCGGGGAGAAGATTGATTGCGGCTAACGCGCTGCGCTTGTTGGCTCCTGACGGGCTTTCTATGTGATAGAAAACCCGTCAGGAGCGTTGTCGTAAAATCATCCGGGCATTCTGCCAAACGTTTCTTACCCGTTAGTATTTGCTACATCGACTGACTTAAACCACCGTTCAGCCTTTTGGTTCAATACCGCGCGTCTGGAGTTCCTTACGCAGAACACGCTTTATCCACGTAGCCAGTGTCTTGTCGCCATCCTTATGGGCTTGTTCCTCTAACTGCGCACGAAACTCGTGGGACAGTCGAATTTGATACTGGTCTGTTTTTTCACTTGACATTGTAATTACAAATTCCATAGCATGGTATAGTTGTAATTACACCGCAATTACATGGTGTTTTGCAACAGTAAAGAGCGAAGCCCGGCAGTGCTAGGAACACTAACCGGGCTTCTGACCACAACATTATGAGGACTAATGCTATGGCTGACACCGATAGTAACACGGGCTCGTCTTATCAATCACTGCCGGATTATGAGAACCGTTACTCCGCCATGAGTGCCGCGCTGGCTCATCTAGACTTTTCAAACATGGACACTGACGAACTCTCGCGGGTCACAGAGTATTGCACCGAAACACAGGCCGGGCTTTGCCATTGTCTGAATTTCATTGGCGATGCGCTGATTACCTTTGCCGATAATGACGTGTGCGAATCGACACCAGAAAGCTTGTGCCAGTTGGGACATGGGTTAACGGCAATCAGTTTACTCATCCCTACCCTTACCGATATGCAAAAACGCGCACATTCACTCACCGCCAGATAGCCATCTAAATATGTTCTGCCTGATTAAAGCTCTGCCGTTAGGTCAGAGCTTTTTTGCTTCCGTAGCTGAATGACAATAATTCTTCCCATCCGATATTGAGTTGTTTGCAGGCAACACCGCCCTTTCCCTGTAGCCTTCCCTACTGGCTGATTTCAGCGGGGAGAAGACATGCCAGTACGTTTTATTTTCGCGACGCTGACCGCACTCAACAGGCCATTCAGCCACGATGCAGGACGCGACGGGGTTAGGCGGTTGAATGCCTGCGCCTCGCGGGCATTCAACCGTGGCGTGAGGCGAGTAAATGCCCTTTCGCAGAAAGGGCACATTTGCGTCGCCCGAACCCACCGGCGAGCGTTTCTCCCAGGGGAAACCGAGCAGGCCGGGGGGAGCCGAATAAATTTTGCCGCCCCAGCGAGCAAAAAGACGCGCCCACGCGTCGGTTTATTTGGGGGGCATCAGCCCCGCACGCCGTCGCGGCTAAGTCTCCGGCCACAAGCCGGTAGCGAGGCGCGACTACCCGCTTTGAAGGCGTTTTCCCATTTTTTCGCTGACCGGAACGGGCAAAAGAAAAAGTGGGCTAAAAACGGCGTCTCAAAGGGGGTAGTCGCGCGTAGCGTGCGACGGTGTGCCGCCGTTGACCTTGGGGGTTTTGGCGTGGCGTCCAGCCGCGACATTACCCCCATGCGACAGGCAATAAGGGCGTCCAGCCCGCATGAACTGGCGCACGCCGTTTTGTGCCGGGAAATATATTTTCCGGCGCATGGCTGCGAAGCGGCCACCTCTTTATCCCCACAAGATCGCCTCATGACGTCGACTCATGCCAGTGGCCGAAGGTATGCGCCCATGTAATGAGGCGATAAAGCCGAAAGAGCGAACACCCCAGTAAAATGCGAAGGAGGAACCATGCTGATTTCTGATTACTGTGAACGCCGGGCGCGTAGTCACGAAAAAATGCGACTTCTGCTCACCTTTCTGAAAGAAGAAACCTACAGCGACTTTAAAACGCTGATGCTGCTTTTTGATTATAAAAATCACAAGCCGCTTTATCTGTTGCTGGCAAAAGCCATCGACATGGGATTGATCCAAAAGCATGAAATAAACACCAGAATGGTGAAAACCTCTCTGTGGGGGATCACCAATGACGGATTATCCGTTGTTGCCACACCCCATGAGGATGGTTTTCCTGCACGGTTTGAACCCTCGAAAGTCACGGGCTGGACGTTGATACAGCGCCTTGATCGTCAGCTAGCGCGGCTCCTTCTTGAGAAGAAAGGCGCTTATGGGTGGATCAGCGGCGCTGATTCAACATTCCGCAGCCACTATCAGGTATATCATCGCCCGGCCGGAGCGATAACGTTACCAGACGGAACCGTCATCGCCGTTGAGACTGAGCGCCATCTAAAAACCAAAGCTCGTTATCAGGCAATTATCACCCAACACTTGATAACTCGTACTCAAAAGCACTGGGTGTACGTCTTCTATATCGTGCCCGATGCGCAGATAAAGCGAGCTATTGAACGGATGTTCAATAGCGTGCAATACGCCATCGTCGACCATCAGCGTATCCCGCTGGAAGCGAAGCACCGCAATGTTTTTCGGGTTTATACGTTTGATGAGTTGAGGGGTTTGGATTTGAATCTTGGCTAATTGCTGAACAACCATGCGAAGTATATACTCATAGTATGCATAAAAGAGGATCACTATCATGAAACACCGCGTCAGCGTTACCGTGGACAAAGACAATTATCAGGTTCTGAGTGCCGCCGGGGTCAATATTTCCGGGCTGGTGAATGAGGCCATTGGCAAAGAAGCCCGCCGCATCAGGGCTGAAGAGTGGAAGAAGGAGAATCGCGAAGGGATGGAAGAAGTCGCCCGATTTATCGCACAGAATGGCTCCTTTGCGGATGAAAACAGGAACTGGTGATCATGCAATTCATTGTTTATCAATACAAACGCGCCAGTCACTACAAAATGTTTGTCGATGTGCAAAGCGATATTGTCGAGACACCCAAGCGACGCATGGTCATTCCGCTTATCGAATCGCATCACCTGTCTGAGAAAGTGAATAAGATGTTGTTCCCTCTGCTTCGCATCGATGGCGAAGATTATCGGTTGATGACAACTGAACTATCGAGCGTTCCTGTTGAGGTTATTGGTGAAGAAATCGCGGATCTTGGCGACTACGCTGATGAGATTAAGGATGCTATTAATCTTATGTTTTGGGGGATTTGAGAGGGGTTCATTGTGCTTGCATCAAGTCTTATGCATAGCGTCTCTTAAGCTGAGTACAATCAGTATGTCGGAAGAGCTCTAAAAGTGAATGCCTCAGCTTATTGGTATACTTACAGGCCATACCCAGGGTGTTTCGCAACAATTTTCCCAGTCGTATTATCCAGTCGGTACTGCGAAATAGTTCCGTCCACAATGTGCTGGATAACGGCCTGAACTGTAGCCAATGGGACATTAAACCACTCTCTTGGAGTATAGATCTGACCATTATGGCTCTTGAGCGTAATGTTGAGCCGACGGGCAGCGAGGAAACCATGTACCAATGCCTCTAATTTTTGAGCATTGAGGTTAAAACACTGGCTGGTAGCCACAATCCTGACAGGTGCTTCAAGGAAAGTACGGTCTTTCTCGGCATGCTCAATGCGCTGCTCCACAGTTGTTTCAGTAAAACCAATTTTGTAAAGACTTTGTTTATAAGGAATAAGCGCTGGGTCTGTACTTGTGGTCGCGAGCACATAAACCAAGCCGGTCGGCACCGCAGTATCTGATGGTTGCAACGTCTTGCCATTGAGTTGCACCTTGCGCCCTTCTTTATCCCTCACCAAACCGTGAGTTAAGGATTGATAGAGCATGTTCATTTCGGTGCCATTCTCAAATATCAGTCGCAATCGGGCGTTGTAAGTACGGTACTGACCCAGACGTTCACCAGCACTATGGACATATCCCAGTAACCCATTAAGAATAAAAAAATCGCCTTCAACAATTTTCAATTTATGTGTAAAACGCTCAAGACTAAAAACCCCATTTTTTAAGCCTTTATGCAGGCTATAAAACAAGGGCTCGAAACGCTGGAAGTCTTGACACGGCTGGCGCTGAGCAATGTCATCTGGCTGCTCTTTTTTATCAGCAGAAACATACTGTAAGCTGAAGATATCAGGCTCTGCAAAATTTAATAAACCGTCCTCATCGTCGGCAAAAATATCCTCTAAAGAAGTCACCAGTTCTGATTTGTTGGCATAGGATAATGGTGTTGGTTCAGCGGCTAGTGGGGTTCTACCATTTTCAATGTGATTTGAAGCCAGAAGCCCTCGGCAATCCAGCGTTTGCAACGAAGCACATATGTTGGGATTTTCTTTAATGATGCGCAATCGTCTTGCCAGGCGTTTTTCATCAAGAGAAGCAGCGCTGTTTTCAGTTGGCAGACGGCCATGCCGATCGTAAAACGCGGCAATTTCAGCAAACTGATTGCCAGCCAAATCGACGGGACTCGCCTTGTGCTTCAGAGGGTGAACATCCAATAAACAGAGATCATCTTCTTCACTGAGGATCTCATCTAATGTTGATTTGGCCGCTAATCGCGTTGTCGATAACCGGATCATTTTACTGCTCCTGATTAGCCAACTTCTGTTGCTTCATTTTGCGGATAAACGCCAGCGCTTCGGCATAACGCTTCTCAATCGGATCACTGGCATTCAGCGATGGCTCTCTCTGTTGTTCTCGGGTGAACTGCTTGATCTTAGGCCAAAGGATAATTGCCTCTTCTTCGGAGACCTGCGATCGGCTGGCACTTACTGCTTCCTGAATGGTTTTCAGCATAGGCGCAGTTACCGATTTAGAGAGAATTTCATAAGCACCATGGAACGGATTCACCGCATCTATCAGGTCTATATCCAGATTATCAATACAGATGAACTTTTCACCCATCTTCAGGAACTGCTTACCTGCGACACTGTTTACTGACTCTTCTTCAGCGCCATTCGCCATATCCACATTGGCATCCTGCGGCAGGTCTTCCCAATCAACCACGCCCCCTTTCTGAGTGATCAACATACTTTGTAATACTCCTATGCGTACCTGTTCCTGCTCTTCGTCGGTCAAATCTGGGTAAAGCGTCTGAATCACAGCAGGCAAAGCCACTTGAGTGAAAGTTTCGGGGGGGATGGTTTCACTAATTGTCTCTTTGACCAACTGTTCGTTAGCCATCAGAGTCGCCATAATTTCGTTCTTGTCGCTGTTCAGAATATCCAATACTTTCGGGGATACCGGTAAGGTTGCGGAATCATCTACAAGCAGAGTATTAGGTGGTAGTGGCTGACCGTCCCATTGAGAACGAGGCTTGAACTGGATGTTGGGAGCCAGGATCTGCTCCATCAATAACGACGTGGTGATCGCCTTAAGCATATTATTGACCGATGCCTTCACATCATCATCCTGTGCATCAGGTTGAGCGATGAGATTGGTAAACTGAGCATGCGTTTTTCCCGTACAATCTCGGGTCGCCCGGCCGATAATCTGCACAATTTCTGTCAGAGAGCTGCGATAGCCAATCGTCAACACATGCTCACAGTAAGGCCAATCAAACCCTTCTTTCGCCATGCCTAAGGCGATGATGATGTCCATATCATCAACCGCTTTGATATTACGTAAATACGCCTGGACTTTGGATCGTTCGTTAGGATTATCATCAACCAGATTGGCTAATTTGAGCTCACAGCCATTTTTTCCCGCAATATAATAAACCCCAGTCAGAGGATCGCGTTTTATCACGCTGCCAATCACATCAAGGATAGAATCAACTTCTCCATATTTATCTTTGGTCGATTCACCGGAATTAACATTCGGGATATGAATAATCGTTTTTTTGCTGGTATCGAGTACCGTGGGCAATGCATCAATATAACGCCCCTGATAAAAATGATAACCAATACCCAGAGATTTAAGATATTGATAGCCATTCAACTGCTCGTAATAGGTGTATGTCACCTTAGTGAACTGCGCCTCATCCTCAGGCAACAAGATCGGCACGGTATCGCCTCGGAAATATGATCCGGTCATGGCAACGATATGCACACTCGATTTTTTTATGAGCTCATCAATAAGATTACCAAGCCGATTATCACCATCGGCAGAAACATGGTGAAACTCATCAATAGCCACCAGGCAATTATCGAAATCTGTTACCACTAATTTATCAAAGGCAAAACGCAAGGTCGCATGAGTACATATCAGAATACGTTCGTTGCCATGCATAAAGCGTTGGAAAGCATGAACCTTACCCGCTTCCCCACCATCCACACACAGATTGTTCTCGGATGTAACACGCCAGTCAGCAAAAAAACCTTGTTCGGTTAAATTGGTCTCCTGAAAAGAGCCACCGATAGACTTTTCCGGAACGGCGACAATCACTTTTCGCACGTTCTGATTTTCCAGTTTATCCAGCCCCAGAAACATTAACGCACGCGATTTCCCCGAAGCCGGAGGGGCCTTGATCAATAGATACTGACTATTTCGTTCAGCAAAAGCTCGGGCCTGCATTTCACGCATTCCCATCGAATTAAGGCCGGTACTTTGCCCCGTCTGACCATACTCAACGTGCAATAAATTATTCATTATGGTTTCCTGCGTTGGCCGGTGTTCTGCTCTTTCTTGGTTTAGCCTGAGTTACTGTCAGTTTCTGCGTCAGTGCTTCATAACGTGCCAGCAGGCAGCTTAAGCGGTCGGCTGCATCTTTGAATGGGCGCTCACGGTAAAGTCGATCCACCGCGGTATCGAGAGCCTGATGGGCGGTTAACAGCTTTTGCGGCATCTTATCGGGATCATAGAGTTCAGCGAGTGTACGTCCTGGGAATTCTTCACGGATTAAAATCACGTCTTCGGCGAGCATCTCGATTTGTTTGCGTTGTATGGATGTCACTTCAGGCCAAGGAAAAGGGTTGTAAACGACTGAAGCGGAATAGCGATAGTCACTTTTCAACCTACCAGCAACCAGTCTCATCCAGTCGTTATGCATTAACGAAGAAAGTATTGCGAATTCGTATAACGTGCCGTCAGGGATAATATAATTTGCATTTGTTGAAATTACTTCTGCATTAAAAAAACCAAGAGGAACATAAATACGGCGTTCAGAAGAAACACTTGGAACAAGAATGTAACTTCCTGATGCTGGATGTCTGTTTTCGTCAAACAGATGCGGGCTATTCGATTTTTTTCTTGTGCCAGATTTGGAGCTTTTAAGACGGGCATTTTTAACAGCAAGAACCCTTTTCCCGACTAATGGCATTGATTCTAAATCAGCAACACTCGCCTCAACCAACCATAAGCACCAACGTTCTTTTCCATTAAAAAACTCATCGGCGCCTAATACCTTTTTGAGCCAGCGTTCAGCTTGCGGTTCTTGTTTGAGTAATTCATCACGTTCAAAACGATCTAACAGTAGATAACCACCATCAGTAGGTTTATTTCCAAAAAGTAATGGAGGTACACCTTTTATTAACGGGGAGTTTCGTGGAATAATTGCCAGCCGGCTTCCTTCTACTAAGTATGGGCTGATATTGTCGACCATTTTGCAATGCCATTCGCCTTGTACGTATTGATAAAGTCTGCTCTTTTCTGAACTCGCTGAAAGCCCAATAATGATTACATGTACCGCCGCTTTATCACGGGCATTATTTGCCCATGGAAATGTTGGGTATGCAAAATGGATATTTAGCCCGAGGGAAAAAATTGGCGGCCACAGTGTCGCAACCTGCTCTCCCTGACAAATGGAATTGGTTGCTACCAGAGCCAGCTCAGCACGTGAATTTTGAATATATTGCGCCCCTTTCCAGAACCAGCAAGCAACAAAATCTAAGGTTCCTAACGCTTTGAAGTCGCTAAATACAGCCTGCATATCAGCACGTTGCTCATCTGAACGTCCCAGTGTTCCTAAAAATGGCGGGTTACCGATTACATACACTTCGTCATCAGCTTGCTTAGGACAGACCTGATGCCAGTCAAGACGCAAACTATTACCACTATGAATATTTCCACTTTCACGTAACGGCAATGCCGGTGGCGCGAAACCAAACGCTTTTTCCCACTGACAATTCACCTGGTGCTCCGCCAGCCAGAGGGATAACCGAGCAATCTGGCAGGCGAAATCATCAATCTCAATGCCGTAAAACTGTGACAGGTGAAGACCGCTCATTGAAAATGTTTGAGGTTCCAGCTCACGCAGAGCCTCAATCACTTCAATTTCCAGATTGCGTAACGCTTTGTAGGCCACAATCAGGAAATTACCGGATCCACATGCAGGATCGAATACTTTGATCTTGCCGAGTCGCACCAGTAACGCTTTAAGCCCCTTGGCATTGTTACGTTGTTTATCCAGTTCAACGCGTAACGGATCAAGAAACAGGGGCTGAATCACCTTCATGATATTGCGATATGAGGTGTAGTGCTGCCCTAAGCGGCTGCGCTGTTCCACATCAATCACAGCCTGGAACATGCTGCCGAAAATGTCTGGGTTAATCTCACTCCAATTCATGGTTCCGCATTCGAGTAAGATCTTGCGCCCCTTTTTGCGCAGTTCGGGAACCGGTTCATCGCTGGCAAACAATCCACCATTTACATACGGAAATGCTGCAAGATGGGCGGGTAGCCTTTGTCGCTGCGGGCTGTCAGGCTTCTCATCTAACACACCAAATAACTGATAAAGAAATGAATCCAGATCGCTGCCATCTTCTTCGGTGAAACTTTTGACAGCAGACGTGAACTGGGCGAGGGCAAAAATACCGGTGTCTTCGGCAAAAAGGCAAAATAACAAGCGAGTCAGGAAGACGTTAAGGGCATGGATATCTTCCGACTTACTGAGGTCATTGTGGACTCGGATGAGGTCAAACAATCTCCCCATCTTCTCGGCGGCCTTCACATCAGCAGGGTTTTCACTGCTGATAATGGCTTTCTCAAGGCCCACTAACGGCAAAAAGAAACCATAGTTGCTATGTAACTCGTCCATTTCAATGTCGAGCCGCTCTTTACTTGCGGTATCCCAAGCCAGAAAGCGAGTAAAATCAGTGATCAGCACGAAGCGGATCTTATTTTTAGCTATCGCTGGGTCATCAATGCACTGATTTAGCAGAGTCTCAAGCTCTTCTCCTTCCGCAGCAGACTGAAACCAGAGTTTATTCTTGATACCGACCTGGCCAGGCTCTTTAGCGATGTTACGGCTACTGCCCTGACGCACCTGTGTAATCGTTGATTTAGGAAAATCAAAAGCGGCCATAAAACCATAAATAAATTCATCACGATTCAGCTCGTGGGTTATCTGTTCAAGCTGCTCGAAAATCCTCGCCTGATTCACTGCCATACATGATCCTTCAGAATGCATAACTTGTTTTTTGCCATAACTATATACCGCTTGTAGGTAAACCAACAATTATGCAGATGAGCGTTATCTGGCGATCTGGCATTCTCCGTGCTTTTAGCAGGAGGAAATGGCGTGTTAATAGGCTATGTCAGGGTATCAACAAATGACCAAAACACCGATTTACAACGCGAAGCGTTGGAACGGCTAGGATGTGAACAGATATTTGAAGAGAAAATCAGTGGGACTACAGAGAAAAAACCAAAACTCAATAGTGCTCTGAAGGCATTACAGTCGGGGGATACGCTCGCGGTGTGGAAACTGGATCGATTGGGGCGCAGTATGAGACAACTCGTCAAACTAATGGACACGTTGCAACAACGCGGGATTCATTTTCGTAGCGTAACCGACTCCATAGATACCGCCACGCCAATGGGAAGGTTTGTTTTTCACATTATGGGGGCGATGGCTGAAATGGAACGAGAACTTATTGTCGAGCGAACCCGCGCAGGTTTGGCTGCCGCTAGGGCTAAAGGACGTATAGGCGGACGCAGGCCCAAGCTGACGCCGGAGCAATGGGCGCAAGCCGGACATCTTCTGGCTAATGGCGTCCCGCGACAGCAGGTGGCACTGATTTATGACGTAGCAGTGGATACCTTATATCGAAAATTCCCTGTCGGCAGAAAACTGAGTACCAAAACGTAACGTTGAAAAGATCAAGTAATCTACTGAATAGAGCCCGTACATAGATTTGTGTAATTGCCTGATTTTGATATGTTCTATTCAACATCAAAACAGGTTGGTTTATGGAAGAAAACAGTCACGGAATGGGCTAACGAACTGGCCCAAAATCCCAAAACCCTTGAGGATTTTCAGCCAGTTCGATAGCTTGCTGAGGAAAATTAGCGTAAAAGCGGCTATACGCAGATCCGCCGCAGTTGGCAGGCAAACTGAACGAATATGTCCACCTTCTTTGCTTATCTAAAGGGTATCCGCAAGGTGATCTGTGAGCGTCCAGTGAACTCGTATTGGTAACAAAACTCTGCTGCCCTCATTCAATAAAACGAACCTGAGGTAAAATAGCGTCGTTTAAACTACCCGGTGATATCTACTCTCAAAGGCTCGCTGATTTGCCGCACTTCTTCACCGCCCCCTTCCCCTCTCAGACATTGAAGGAAGTGGAGTAACCACTCGAAGGCGATCCTCACAGGCTGGTGATTCATTGGTGATCATCTGAAGAAGATGATACAACCGAAGCAATATTAACAATGCGATCCGGGATCGCCAAATGATTACCCACATACCCACCAACAAAGTCGGCTCGACACTCGCAGACCGTTCCGTTCGCCTGCTCTTTTGGTGAACACTGACTTATTTTCCCATGGATATGTGGATAACAGTACAGAAGTTATAGCTGTGAGCTGTAAGGTAGTGAATTAATCAACGTCTCCATATATGTCCAATCAGGTGTGCCCATTACTGTAACCGGCAATTTAATCGTCGATTCTCGCATTCGGTCCATATGCCATTTTCTGCCATAGCTAAATCGGTATTTTTCCATGCGGATGATAGTGCAAATAAAAATCGCAATTGCTGGTGTTAAATTAAAATCTTTAGGATAAAGAACATTAACATCATCCGTAGCCCAATAAGGCTCTGGCTGATAAAATGCTTCGGCCACTGAGCCATTATAGCTAACGCTAATCGTCCCTCCATCATGAATAGGATCCTGCCCTATTTGGGCTGTCACTCCATTATTTGCATCAGACGCACCAACATAAGGGGTGCGTCCCATTATCATATTCGCTTTGGTCAGGCGCTTTCCTTTTCTAATATCAAATAGTTCACCGAGAACAAACACCCCAAAATGTTCAGCATCTATATCCTCCGCTAATATTCTATTAGCGGGAGAGCAGACATCATTTTTATTAGCTAACATCACATTACCAACCCAATCAGGAATAATATCGGGAAGTATTATCTGCTTTAACCTGTCCCCTTTTGGTTTACGTCCATAAGAGAATTTATAGCGATTCATTGTAATACACCTGGAATAATAAATTTTCTCATTCAAGGTCATGTTTTTTTTAGGAAGTAAAACGGCGACATCACTGTTGCAGGAAAATTTAAAACCAGACACATAAGAATAGCTGTGGCTACCTTCCCCATTGGTTGAAACAAATAACGTTTCTTCCGGGTAAATGTTTTTTTCTCCAACAAGGGATTCACTCACCCACCCAGAAATAGTCCGTTGCTGAGTACTTGATGGTCTTAGATAAGGTATGGTTCCTGGTGCAGGATAGGTGTAGATTTTCAATCCAGAACTGACAATACCGTTGCGAATTTCAAACAGTTCCTCAATCTTCATCATCCACTCCATCTTCCTGAGTCACCGCATGCGCTTCCAGCATCAGATTATATAAAACATATTTTTTAACTTCTTTCTCAAACAGTTCTTTTGTTAACACCGAGTAATCTGTCTCAATATATGCTTCAGCGCACCATTCATCCGAATAAGTGACAGACTGCATCACACTTTCGCCGGGGTGTATTTCACGATTACGATACATCGCAACCCAGCGGTCACGAATTTCAGACCAGCGATGATTAATATCTATGCGCCCTTTATGTTTGGTTTTGACAAAACCATCATCTCGCCAATAACCAAACCAAGTTTTCCGGTTTGAAGATTCATGAGGCTGACCTGCAATCCATACCATAATACAAGTAACAACACCCACTGAATTAAACAACTCTGGCGGCATCGACATCACAGCATCAAGTGTATGATGTTTAAGTAACTCCTCCCTCACCGGATTAAGAGAAATCGCACAGGACATCGGAACAATAGCAATACCGATAGAACCAGGTTGAAGGCAATTCAGCATCTGCTTCACAAAATACAGTTCATGCAGTTCCGCATCACTTTTTGATTGTGCATAAGGAGGGTTTAGCATTCCGACATTAGGCTTCATGCATTTTACAGAGCGAATAATGGCATCATCAAAACAACTGGCTTGATGCAGGTTGGCTTTGCCATCACCACGGAGGATCATATTGGAAGCAGCCAGCGCAAACATTTTTGGGCTGTTTTCTATTCCTATCAGCCTATTACGACGAATATCCTGGCGTTGAACTTCTGTCACCGCCTTTTTCAGCATGTGTTGCATGGCAGAAATTAGAAAACCGCCCGTGCCAGCGCATATATCTAGGACCCGTGACTCGGGCCCGACATTCGCGAGCAAAGAGAATAACTCTGCGATATGCCCAGGTGTGAGTACAATACCCAGCGCTTTTTTATCACCGGCAGTGTACTTTAAGAACTCGCCATAAAACTGACCAACAACATCGAAATCATGATAGATGTTGATATACGGCCATACATTTTCACAAATCCGCCGAATAATCTCTTTAAACACTCCACTTGGATACTCTTTTGCAGTTCTGCTATCAGGGCGTCCCAGATTGGGATGTACGGCGATAGAAGTGTACGGCTGCAACATTGTGTCTTTTTTTGCCTGAGGTATCTCCGCCTTATCCAATTCCTTTTTAATCGCCCCTAGCCAGGCATCTTGTAACTCTCCTGCTGGCAGGCTATCAAATGTCTTCATGAACGTAGCATTCATCAGTGCGATAAGCGTGCCACTTACCAACAGGGGTTTCTCTTCTTCCGATACTTTTGCTTTCGCCCAGATGAGTTCGTGAAGCTCCCGAGAGAACGCGAGCAGATCGGAATGTCGTTTTTTCGCTACATCAGGATCAAAAGAAGCCAGTCGGTAATAATCATCAAACGGGAGGAGCTCCGTCACTGAGGTGCCTGACTCATTGGCAAGAATTTTCGTTTCTGTTGTTCCTGCTGGAACCAAGAAACTGGATATTTTCATTGAACTACGTGTTTCACCACTGACTGCAACAGCAACAACGGTATAGTCCTTTGCCAGATGTTTGGCGTAGTGCAAAACACCATCAACAGCAAATTCAACAGGTTTATTTCTGGCCTGGCTTTCGTGCTTTCTCACATCATGTTTACACTCAAAAACAATCAGAAATGCAGTATCTTTTAGGTTAGAAATAATAAATTCAGGATACCCAGTATTCCCTTTAGCATTCTTACTTGCCTTAGATAACAAAAATTTAACTTTAGATATTTCTGATTTTTGTTCTTCAATACTGATTCCATTATCTGGCTCATAATAACCAAGAGCTCTTAATTGATCCCGTACCAACCCTTCAGTCTTTCGTTCATTTGCCATACTGATAATCCGGTGTGG
>NZ_CM001984.1:941720-982419 GCF_000406305.1 Dickeya sp. MK7 | reverse complement strand
CACACCGGATTATCAGTGTGATATGTAAAACACGTCGTCTGGATAGACAGTCTGATTAGTCGAGATCCCGACATAAAAAATGACGATATTTAGCTCAACATCGTCATATAAAAGTTATCTACATTGCTAAAGTGGGCTGATAAGAACCCTATCAACTGAATTGACTGAGATAGCGCCGGGTGGCGGAAGTCTCTTACCGTTTTTCGCTGCTATAGCCTGAAATCGAAGTAATTCCACAGAGGCAATTTTCAGGGCATCATCATGCGTTGAAGCCGTCACAGACAGGTTATCAAGATCGGAGAATTTCAATGTAACCGTTGTATCATCGACATCAATATCCGCTGGGTAAGGAACAAAGATGGATGCTAGTTTTTTAGCCTGTTTCTTATGTGCATCCAGTTTGCTCACGAGGTGTGTTGCACGAAGGTGGGTATAGCGTTTCAACATATTCATTGATTTATGACCTGATATCGCAGCCACTTCCATAACATTTAACGTTCCCAGTTCAAAGAATCGGCTGATTGCCTCATGTCTGAGATCGTGAAAATGTAGATCGTCGATAGCCAGAGCCTTCAAAGCCACACGCCATGCGCTTTTAAAGCCACTCGACGTGTAGCTAAAGATATAGCCATTCTCATGATGTGGCCGTTCACCTAGACCACACAGAATTTGCCGTGCTTTTGATGATAATGGGACGTCTCGCGATGTCCCATTTTTCGTCAAAGGCAAATGGGCAACGCCGAGGCGAAGATCGGTATATTCCCATCTCAACGACAAAATTTCGCCTTGCCGCATTCCCGTTTCCAATGCGATCTGAAAAATAGCCAATAATTCAGGATTTTTATCTTTGAAGTATCTGGTTAGCTGTCGTTCTTCCTGAGTGGTTAACCTTCGGGTACGGCCTGACGATACGGTAGGCTTGCGAACATTTTCAACAGGGTTTATAGAGCATGTGCCCCACTCAACTTTTGCCAGATTATAAAGCGCCGATAACAATGCTAATTCCAGTCGCACAGTATTCGCACTTATCGGCTTTTGCGTTCTGGCGTTAAATTCCGATAATCTATTATCTCTATATTCTGCAATGTCTATGGATGAAATTTCATCCATATTTCTGTTAGCCAAACGCGAACGCTTGATAACATTGATTCGATAGAACTCCTGCAATTGTCCTCGTTTATGTCGCGAAACCGTGGAAAAATACTTATCCAGCGCTTTACTTAACAGTATCTTTTTTATACGTTTTTTCACTACTATTGTCTTCCCTATTGGTCAAAGGGAAAGACAATACAACAAATTAGAGAGCGCATTTAGGTCTCTGCTCGCATGAACCTTCCAATACAGAGTGGGGTGGCTCAGGGGCTGAGATCATTTTTCCTGTTCCCACGGTGCGAGTGTTTGCATGGTTTTGCGTAGCGCGGCGTTTGGCGCAGGAGCTTGATCCAAGCGAGCAAGGAATTCCTGATAAGCATCGGGATCTGCCATGATGATACGTTGATCGATCAACGCTTCCTCAGTAACGGCTTGTTCATCTGGCTCGGTACGTAAATTTAATGCCACACGTTTATCAGAAACGTCTTTCTCTGTCGGCATAATGTTATCCTCCGCGGTTCCCTCTGGAGAGTAATTGTACAGTTTGCATAAGGCTTATATCATTACGATTTACATAGCATAGGGAACCGAACCGAAGGAACGAACCGGGTATTTCTTTATCGAATATGGCCCATCATTCTGATCTATCTATGAAAACACGGGTCAACCTGCGGGTCTTGACAACAGACACGGTTAAAATTTATGCTACATTTCAACTTAATAGAAAGCTGAATGATTCCGAGTCCGGCACCACTTATTCAGAAAAACCAGCCTACAGGCTGGTTTTTTGCTTTTGGGGAACCAGGTTCGATTCTCTACGAAGGGATTATTGCGTCTCCCCTTCCCCATGATTCTGGCTCATATCCTGATAGCGTGACGGCCAGATATCCTCCGGCTGCTTTTCCAATGCACCAGCAATTAATCTCTCACCTTTCGGCCAATGTCTTATCAATGCGTTAGCGAGTGTTGAAGACGCTAATCCAGATGCTCTTGATACCGCCGCCAGCGTTGTGCCTCGCTTTCTTAACCCGGCAATGATGTCTGCCGGATGCCAATCGTGCTTATCCATTTATCTAACTGTAAGTATCCCACTAAACCGGACCATTCACTTTTAGCGATCTTCCGACATACTGATTATGTCCCTCTGAGGAGATCGCTATGCGTAAAGCTCGATTCATTGCACACCCGGTCATCGCTGTTTTGAAGTCCACCGAAGCAGGACGTACCATAAAAGATGTCTGCCGCGAAGCGCGGATATCTAAAAGTAATAATTCTACAATTAATGCCTACTTCACAAATCAGGAATAAACCCTTCTTCCCGCAGCACCTTAATCACCCCACGAATCAGATATGAGTTAGAAAACTTCGCCGTATAGGAACGAGCGCCTTCTTCCACTGGCTGGAGCAGTCCCCGATCGATCAACTTACCGAGCTGATAAGTCACCTGCGCCGGTTTTAGGTCAGGTAAAGCGGTACGGAGATCACCCGCTTTTATCGTCCCTAGCTCGACAGCGCGTTTCAGAACTTTAGATTCCAGCGAGTTTATCAGCCCTCTTTCAGATGAGAAGTCGAGCGCCGGATACAGTATTTTTGTACTCAAAAAAGCATGGTTTGTCAGTTGATCGACTTTCTTCAACTCAGATGAAATACCCGAAAGTACATACAAACACCATTCTTCTAAACCCTGCTCAGTTCCTTTATCCGCTAATGAAAGCATGGCGTAATAACGCTCGCGATCATTACAAAATACCGCTGTCGGATTAAGAACCCGTCCACCTGCCTGCACATTAAAACCATACTTGATCAATAACGCATAGGTCAGCAGTCTGACCGTTCTGCCATTCCCGTTGCCAAATGGGTGTATCCAGCCAAAACGATGGTGCACCAACGCAATCTTCATCAGATCATATTTTGGTTTATCAGCACGGTTAATAAAGGCGGTCAGTTCTGCCATATAGTCAGGAACATGGATATGATCCGGCGGTAAATGGTCAGACTGAGCAATGCTGACGTTATGTTGTCGATAGGCACCAGGAGTTTTATCACCTTCCTGTTGCAACCCGACAACCGCCAGACTATGTAGCTCGCGGATAAAATATTCCGTTATGTCATCACCATTATTTAGATGCTCGTCGATGAATTCCATCGCAGCTTCAATATTGTTGATTTCTTTCAGTTGATCCGTCGAGTTATGTGTTCCTTCAACTTTGCTTTCAACATAGTCGGCAAGCGTGGTGTGGTTTCCTTCAATCCTCGCAGAGCCCAGACTTTCCAGCATGTGGAAAACGGCCTTCAACTGCGCAAACAGGATAGGGTGAACATCCGTTTCCAGCCTCAGATGCCGGAGTAACTCCAGTTCCGTCAGCGCGTCGACTAAAGGGGAGTCAAAACTGGGGTTCAGAAGCGAGAGTTCAAAGTGATTAAATTGAGCCATGATATGTAGTTATCTCAAACCGAGCATGACGACATCTCGAAATGATAGCAAAAATATCAATATAATCCATAAATTATAAATTACATCATTTATGATTATCTCAAAAACCACGGATTCAACATATCAAATCTACGTTTAAAAGATGTTCAATATGGAGAGAAACAGGCCGTTGCCTGTGCAAATATCCCACTAAAACAAACCATTCATTTTTTAAGATTCACGAGCACAACATCAATTTCAAATTGATAAACTCCCCAGCAAATCCCCCAACGTTACCATCAATATGATCGGATCCATCGGTGAAGGCTCAAACCCCACTCGCAGATAAAATTCCCGTGCCTCATCAGACAACGCATGGAGCAGCATCCCGCGAATGCCGATAGTCTCAGCAACCTGAATTACCCGCAGCCCGGCATCGCGCACCAGCGCCCGACCAATGCCCTGACCATACAATGATGTATCTACCGCCAGACGCCCCAGCACCACCACCGGGATCGGATCGGGCATGTTGCGGCGAAAGCGTCCGGGAGCGGCATTCGTTGCTACAGCACGGAGGCCAATGAGTAATACGCCAGTACCTTAGCGTCATCGCAGCAAACGAATGAACCGAAGGAACGAACTGGGCGTTTTTTATCGTATGTATCCCATCATTCTGACCTATCTATGAAAACACGAGTCACGCCATGATTCTTGACAGCAAAGCAGGCGGGACCAAACGGTTTCGGTCCCCCCTCCTCCAATGGCCCGACAACATCTGTTCCTGTCACGACGATGCGTACCGTGTTTCCCGTACTCATGGCGTATCTCTCTAAGGTGCTGATGGTTTGAGGACTAACTGGATTTTCAACTGAGCCCGAAGGTTTTGCGTAAACTGGCGTCGACAGGCCCGGCAGGCATAAAGCGGCGCAATTTGCGTAATAGAGAGGCTTGCCCCGACGGTGTACGGCGCATCTGCCACGGCCCCAGAGCAGCATCAACAATCGTGGTTGCCACCCCCTCAGGATCGGGAGCACTTTTGACGCTGTTGACAATGGCTTGTGATGCCTGCCCCCGCTCGCGATCGTAGCTGTCGATTTTGGCGCTGGCCTGCGGCGCATTGATATCCAGATTGGTTCGGGTGAAGGACGGTTCCACCAGCGTGACGCGGATACCAAACTGGCGTACTTCGTGATCCAAACTTTCCATAAGTCCTTCCACCGCGTGTTTGGAGGCGGAGTACAACCCCATGTACGGCGCCGGGAGGAAACCGAGCACCGAACTGACATTGACGATCCTCCCGCTACCCTGTGCCCGCATATGCGGCAACACCGCCTGTACCGTACGCAAAAGACTGAACACGTTGGTATCGAACAGCGCGGCGGCCTCCGCTATCGATGTCTCTTCCACTGCGCCGACTAAGCTCGTTCCTGCGTTATTGATAAGCACATCAATGCGTTGAGTTCGCTCAACGATAGACTGAATGCCGCGCTGTACGGCTTCATCGTCACGCACATCCATTTCGATAAACTCCACACCGGACAAGGTATTCGCCGTATTGATGTTGCGCACAGTGCCGAAGACGACACAGCCCTGGCTGGCAAATTTCTGTGCTACGGCACGTCCTATGCCTGATGACACCCCGGTAACCACCACAACCTTTTGTTTTGACATAGCAAGTCCTCTCAAATCAGATAATAGGAGTGAATTTATGGATCATTAGTGACGGACCGCCTTGATCCTGAACCAGATGGAATACATGGCCGGCAGGAACACCAGTGTGAGGATCGTTCCGGCCAGGGTGCCGCCAATCAGCGTGTAGGCCAGCGTTCCCCAGAACACCGAATGGGTGAGCGGGATAAACGCCAGAATTGCCGCCAGCGCCGTCAGGATTACCGGTCGAGCCCGCTGCACGGTGGCTTCGACGACTGCACGGAACGGATCCAAACCAGCCTGTTCGTTGTGGTGAATTTGTCCAATCAGTATCAGCGTGTTGCGCATCAGGATCCCCGACAACGCGATAAGACCAACCAGTGCGTTGATGCCGAATGGTTGCTGGAACAGGATCAGCGTCGGCACCACGCCGATCAACCCCAGCGGGCTGGTCAGGAACACCATCACCATCGCCGAGAGTGAGCGCACCTGTAAGACGATGATGAGCAGAGTGATAGCCAGCATGATGGGGAAGATCGGCAACATGGCAGCCGTTGCCTTACCTGACTCTTCAATCGACCCTGCTTCTATGATGTGGTAGCCACTCGGCAGCTTTTCGATGATGGGCTGAAGCCGGCGGGTTATCTCGGTTGATACATCCGGCGGCTGTAAACCGTCGGCGATGTCGCCCCGGACGGTGATGGTCGGCATGCGGTCGCGCCGACGCATAATCGACTCTTCCATACGCACATCAACCGTGCCCACTTGAGATAGCGGGATGCGCTGCCCGTTAGCGCCTGCCAGCGTGAAGTCGCCAATTTGAGCCGGGTCGAGTCGGGTATTTCCAGCCGAGCGCGCCACAACCTGCACGGTGCGGATATCCTCTCGTACCGAGGTGACAGGCACGCCGGTCAGCAAGAATTGCAGTTGCTGCGCCACCGCGCTGGAGGTCAGCCCGACAGCCTGCAATCGATCCTGCTGCAAGGTGAAGTGCAGCGTAGGCGTGCGTGTGCCCCAGTCGACGTTGACGGTGCGCATCATCGGGCTGGCATCCATGACCTGCTGCACCTCAGCGGCGATGTGGCGTAATTGGTCAGGATTCGGCCCCGTAACCCGATAAGCCACCGGGAACGGTGAATAGGGCCCGAATACCAATTGGGTGACGCGTAAGCGGGCTTCAGGGGCCAGGCCATCGGCGATAGCCTGACGCAGCCGGTATTTCAACGCTTCGCGTTCATTCTGGTTGTCGGTGCGCACCACAATTTTGGCAAACGACGGATCAGGTAACTCAGGTCCCATTGAGAAATAGAAGCGTGGCGCTCCCTGGCCGATGTAGGTGGTGACGATCCTGGCCTCCTTTTGTTTGGCCAGCCAGGCTTCCACTTTCGCCGCGCTGGCGCTGGTTTGGGTGATCGCCGTGCCGTAAGGCATCTGTACCTCGACCAACACTTCCGGGCGATCAGAGATCGGGAAGAACTGTTTCTTGACCACAGACATACCGAGTATGGCCAGGGTGAACAGGCCTACGACTGAACCGGCAACCAGCCACTTGCGGGTGATGACGCGTCCCAGCAGTTGACGGAAACGGTTATAGCGCGGCGTATCGTAGAGTGCCTCATGGCCGCCTTCGACCTTCCTGAAATCGGGCAGTAGTTTGACGCCGAGATAAGGCGTGAACACCACCGCGACCACCCATGAGGCAATGAGCGCGATGCCGACGATCCAGAACATGTTGCTGGTGTACTCACCCGCAGTAGATCGGGCGAAACCATTCGGCATGAAGCCGACGGCCGTGACCAGCGTGCCGGAGAGCATGGGTGCCGCGGTATGGCTCCAGGCATAAGCAGAAGCGGCGATGCGACTGTAGCCTTCTTCCATCTTCACCACCATCATTTCAATAGCGATGATGGCGTCATCCACCAACAGTCCCAGCGCCAGAATCAGCGAGCCCAGGGTGATGCGGTCGAAGTTCTTGCCTGTCGCCAGCATCACCACAAACACCACAGCCAGCGTCAACGGCACGGCGGCAGCAACCACAACCCCCACACGCCAGCCCATGCTGAGGAAACTCACCAGCATCACCACCAGCAGTGCGGCGAAGAATTTCATCATGAACTCATCGACCGCAGAGCTGATGTTTACCGCCTGATCGGTCACTTTGGTCAGGCTCATGCCTAAAGGTAAGCCAGCGTTGATCGTTTTGACCTCGCCATCCAGCGCCTTGCCCAGATCGAGCCCGTTCCAGCCGTCGCGCATGATGATGCCGAGCAGCAGGGCCGGTTCGCCTCCGCTGCGCACCATGAAGGTAGCCGGGTCTTCATAGCCACGCTTGACGGTGGCGATATCCGACAGTTTCAGGGTTCGACCTTGCGTCACCACCGGCGTATCACGGATTTTCCGTAATTCATCGAACGCGCCGTCCAGACGAATAAACACCTCCGGACCGTTGGTCTCAATGGAACCAGCAGGGGTCAGGGCGTTCTGGTTATTGAGCGCGGCGAACACGTCCTGCGGGCTGATTCCCAGCGTTGCAAGCCGCTCATGCGAGAACTCAACATAGATGCGTTCCGATTGCTCGCCGATAATATTGACCTTTTTTACGCCGGGAACATGCAGCAGCCGCTGGCGCAGCGTCTCCGCGTCGCGCACCAACAGCCGCTGTGGTTCGCCTTTCGCCTTGAGTGCAAACAGGGCGAACGTCACATCGGAATACTCGTCGTTCACAAACGGCCCGATTACGCCGGGCGGCAGGTTACGCACCTCGTCACCGACCTTTTTACGGGCCTGATAGAACTCTTCCTGCACGTCGGACGGCGGCGTGCGGTCCTGCAATGTCAGCGTGGTGAAGGCAAGACCGGGGCGGGTGTACGTCTCGGTACGGTCATACCAGCGCAGTTCCTGCATGCGCTTCTCGATCTTTTCAGCGACCTGATCCTGCATCTCCTGTGCGGTAGCGCCGGGCCAGGCCGTGATGATCGTCATCACCTTGATCGTAAATGCCGGGTCTTCGGCACGGCCCAGTTTGAAGAAGGAGATCCCCCCCGCCAGCGAGATCAACAGAATCAGGAACAGGGTGATGGCGCGTTCGCGTACAGCGAACGCCGACAGGTTGAAACGGCTTTCGCTCACGGGCGACCTCCAGCAACAGTCGTAGCGGCAACCTCAGCGACCCGCACCGCTTCACCTTCGCGCAGCAGATGTGCGCCGAGCGCAACTATCCGTTCACCCTGCTGTATCTGCCCAGTGAGTCGGATGTCGTCGTCCCCCATGTGCTGGACGGCTACCGGACGCCAGGTTACCGTCGCCGGTTCACCACGAATGACCCATACGCCCGGCCCTTTGCCGGCGTCAAATAAGGAACCTATCGGCACCTGCAAGCTATCTTGTGTGGAGGCCTGTTCTTCTGGTACCTGGATCGTAACCGTTGTTCCCAACGGGGCGTCGGCCAGTTCACCTTGCAGTACATAGCGCGCTTCGAATGTGCGCGTCAGCTTGTCTGCCGTGTTGGAGAGTTGTCGCAGGGTGGCCGGACTGCCGTTGCCTGCTTTGCCGAAACGTGTCGCCAGCCCGGTTGATCCGAGCGAGGGGCGCAACGTTTCCGGTAACTGAATAACCGCTTCACGCTGCCCAGCCTGAGCCAGGCGAACCACAGTCTGCCCGGCATTGACCACCTGGCCCGGCTCGGCCAGCGTGTCCATGACGATGCCATCACCATCGGCGATCAGGACGGCATAGCGGCTGGCATTGCGGGCAACGTCGGCCTGCGCTTGTGCCGCACTGAGCTGGGCTTTGGCCGCATCTGCCGCCGCTTTCACCTGGTCATAGGCTGATGCCGATATCGCCCCGGTTCCGCGCAGGCCGCGATAACGGGCTTCATCTTCGGCAGTTTGCAGCGCTCGCGCACGGGCGGCGGCTACCGCCTCCTGCTGCGCACGCGCGGCGAGATCCAGATCGACAGGGTCAAGACGCATGAGCGGCTGACCACGTTTGACCGCTTGCCCCGTATCCACCAGCCGCTCCAGCACTTTGCCGGAGACACGAAATCCCAGCTCACTCTCTATCCGGGCAGCCACAGTCCCCGTGAAAGATCGTGATTCAATCCCCGCTCCCCGGACGATTGCGGCGCGCACCAGCGGTGCTTCAGTACGTGGATCGGATGGTGCTTTTTCACCGCAAGCGGCCAGGGCGAGCGGCAATGTGCAGATGACTGCAAATGAAAGGAAGCGGCGACGAGCCATAGTAGAGTCCCCTTGGCTGATTAATCAGGAGACTCATCTTTAATCACGTGACCAATTTAGTCAATAGTCACTTAATGGCATCGTAACCGCTGTACTATGGCGATAAGCTGCGGAGTATCAGGCTGGACAATTGCGCCGGCGCCTCATCGGTGTGGTCAAAACTATGCTGCAAAATCAGTGGATTAAGGTAAGGTCGCATGACGAGATAAATCGCTGCTGTCGTTTCATCAAGAGGGGTCTTGCGTTCAAAATCCCCGCTCTTCCGACCTTCCAGCAAGATGTCCTGCAGTAATATCTGGATGCGTTCCTCATAGGCGCGTGCTGCCTGCCAGCGTTCGGTTGCGGCCGAAGCTGCAATTTCATAAAGCTTTCGATCCTTGAAGAACAAACGAAGGCTCGCTTCAACGATGGCCTTAAACATCCGCCGCAACTTCTCCGGCGGCCGCCCGGCTTCCTCAACAGCAGCCCGCACTTCAGCTTCGATCTCTCGCAGGCAGTTGGCGCAAATCATCTCACCAATCACCTGCTTAGATGAGAAGAACTTATAAATATAGGCCTTGGAAAAACCGATGGCTTTGGCGAGGTCAGAAACGGTGGTCTTTTCATAGCCATACCGGCTGAAGTGTTCGGTCGCTGCGCTAACTATTTGATCTCGAACATCATGGTCAGCCGGGCCCCGGTTCGAAACGGGATAAGGGTTTTCTTTACTCATGGTCTGCAATTTACCCCTGACGTAATACATAGGGGGCAGTTTACCCCCCTGACCTACCCGTTGACAACGAGTGACTATTTTGTAATATGGTCACAACTCAGCACTGTGCCTACATGGGAAAAATATGTTACCCAAGCCTCCTTTTATCGTACTTACCGTGGCTGGTCTGTTAGCCGGTTGCGCCGTCGGCCCTGATTACAACCGGCCCGATACGCCAATGCAGGAAAAATACTTTGGTCAGGCGGCAGTCAATCAACGACATGCTGCCACCCGTGCTGAGCTTCTTACATGGTGGGAGGGATTCGGCGATCCGCAATTAACCCGATTTGTCACCCTCGCGCTGGAACAGAATCTCGATCTCGCGCAGGCATCCGCACGGGTGCTGCAGGCTCGTGCCGGTCTTGGTGCGGCGAATGCCGCACTACTGCCTTCCGGCAATATTTCCGGTCAGGCGAGCAAAGCTTACCAGTCTGTCGAAACCCCGTTGGGGAAAGTATTGAATTCGACACCTCATTTTGACCGCTACGGCAATGCTTACGAGGCCAATCTCGGCGCCAGTTGGGAACTGGATGTGTTCGGCGGTTTGCGCCGTGGACGAGAAGCCGCACTCGCTGAGTATCAGGCATCTGAAGCGGGGGCGGTAGCAACGCGTCTGGCGGTAGCCGCACAGACCGCCGACATCTACATCACCATTCGGGGATTGCAGGCTCGTCTGAACGTTGCCCGTCGGCAAGTACAGACGGAACAGGAACTGCTCTCGACCGTTAATCGCTTGTATGACCAGGGGCTGGCGGCGGAACTTCAGGTGAGGCAAACCGAAGGCGTACTGGCGCAGGTGCAGGCATCGGTACCCGTTTTACAAACGGCGCTGGATGCGGCCATGAACGCACTGGATGTGATGCTGGGTTCTGTACCCGGTACGCACCGGGCAGCGCTGGCTGACGCGGGATCCATTCCAGCCGCTCCGCAAATCGCCGCGACCGGATCGCCGGGCGAGCTGCTTCGGCGCCGGCCAGACCTGATCGTGGCTGAACGTCGCTTAGCCGCATCCAACGCGCGTATTGGCGTCGCCGTTGCCGAATATTACCCCAAATTTTCCCTGAGTGGGCTGCTTGGCAGCGCGACGACGGTATCCAGCGGCAACCTGTTTACCGGTGGCGCCAGCCAATCGTCCGGTGTGATAGGCCTGCGCTGGCGGCTATTCGACTTTGGCCGCATCAACGCACAGATCAACCAGGCCAAAGGCCAGGAAGCCGAGATGCTGGCAGCCTATCGGCTGGCGGTACTACGGGCCGCTGAAGATGTGGAAAACGCCTTCTCGGCGCTGGTTAACCATGAAGAGCAGGCCCGTGTGCTTATGCGAGGAGTTGACTCATTGAGCCGGGCGCGGGATGCCGCGTTTACGGCTTATCGGCATGGCACCCTTAGCCTGATAGAGGTGCTGCAAGCCGACGAAAATATGCTGCGGGCTTCCGATGCGCAACTGCAGGCACAAACCGAATCCGCACGCGCGGCGGTAGCGGCTTTCAAAGCGCTCGGCGGCGGCTGGCAACCCGGTGAAACGGGAACGGTCGCGCCCGGTCAGCGCGGCCATAACGGCGTTTAAATTTTATACATAACACTGAGTGTCGGGCCTGAATGATGACTAAGTTATTACCGAACGTAAACCGAAGCCATGAGCCGACCGCAAGACAATTGACCACGGATATGCTGGCCGGACCCATCCTGCCGGTCATGCTTCGTCTGGCGTTGCCGACGGTTGCGGTTATGGTGGTGCAGACGCTGGTAGGCGTGATAGAAACCTACTTCGTGAGTTCGCTTGGAGCTGATGTTCTGGCCGGGGTGGCTGTTGTATTTCCCGTGCTGATGCTGATGCAAATGATGGCGAACGGCGGCATTGGCGGCGGATTATCATCGGCGGTGTCGCGGGCATCCGGCGCGGGTCAATGGCAGGATGCTCAGGCGCTGGTGTGGCATGGCGTTATTATTGCTGGTGTTATGGGAGCCGCCTTTGCCGCCCTTGTCCTCATTGGCGGTAATACCTTGTATCACTTGATGGGCGTTAAAGGGCCAGCGCTTGCGGCGGCGGTTACCTATTCGAGCGTTGTCTTTGCAGGGGCGCCGCTGATCTGGGTGGTTGCGTTGTTGTCAGCCGCGCTACGTGGAGCGGGCGATACTAAGACTCCTGCACGTATCACCCTGTTGGGGGCCGCGATCCTACTGCCTTTGTCACCGGCCTTGATTTTAGGGTGGGGGCCAATACCATCATTTGGCGTCGCCGGGGCTGGTATGGCGATTCTGGTCTATTACCTCTTCGCCACCCTATTGCTGGTAAAGCACATGCGGTCAGCTAAAAGCGTTATCAGGCTATCAACGGCGCCGCTGCGCTCACGGTTGTTCAAGGATATTCTTGGCGTTGGTCTGCTATCCGCTATCGGTACCGTGCAAATCAATTTGACCGTTGCCGTAGTGACCGCCGCGGTAGGTCGGTTTGGACCTGATGCTATTGCCGGGTATGGCATCGCCTCAAGGCTGGATTATCTACAAATCCCTCTGCTGTTTGGTCTTGGTACGGCCATCATGACCATGGTCGGCGTCAATCTTGGAGCGAAGCAAGTGCGACGCGCGCAACGCATTGCCTGGGTTGGCGCAGCCGTCGCGTTTACGTTTACGGAGCTAATCGGACTTGGCGTGGCGGCCTATCCACACCTCTGGCTCACTCTTTTTAGCGCAGATCAGCCCATCGTGACGGCGGGAACCCGCTACCTACAGAACGTAGCGCCGTTCTATGGCGCTATAGGCATCGGCATGGCACTCTATTTCGCCGGTCAAGGTGCGAAACGCGTGCTCTGGCCCGTATTAGCCGGAACCGCACGCATGGCTATCGCGGCTTTGGTGGGATGGCTGGCTGTTACACAGTTTGATGCTGACTTGTCATCGCTTTTCAAGATCGTCGCGCTGAGTGCTTTTGTTTATGGTGCCATAACTGTAGCAGCCAGCTTAGGCATTGGACGGTCAAACCGTTTGGCCATATCGACTGGGGCTTGATTTGGCAAAGTAACATCAAGCTTATCGGGGTAGCCTAATACATCGCCACGGGTTTACAGACACCTCAAAGTCATTTGAAATGACTTAAAAAAAGAGGTGCCTATGAGCGGTAAACGTTATCCCGAAGAGTTTAAAATCGGAGCGCTGAAACAGGTTGTTGGTCTCGGCCATTCTGTTTATAGCGTGGCAACACGCTTTCATATCACCACCCATAGCCTTTACGCCTGGGTAAAGAAGTACGGCTCGGGCTCTTCCACCAATAACGTTCAGTCAGATGCTCAGGCTGAGATCCGACGGCTCCAGAAGGAACTAAAGCAATTTACTGACGGGGCTAATTAAGCAGTTTTGGCTTGAGTCCGGTTGCGTATATGGCTACCGCACGATCCACCTCGAACTTCAAAAATAAGGTAAATACATCTAATGATTTGGCTATTAGAAATAGTAACCTCATTGAAACAAATTTTACCTTTATTAAAGTAATTCCATCTCATCTAATAGAAAAACAATGATATCATCAATATGTTATTATATGTAATAAACCATCATCCATCTATCCGATTTTTAATAAATTACGCAATAACTTCTTCTTGATAATGATTTTTCGATAGGAGAAAACCATCTTGAAATTACTAATAAAAATATGCATCCTTATATTAATATCGGGCTGCACAAATCTAGTAAATAATAAAGCAAACAAGCCGGTAGCTATCTCGCGCAGTACTGATGCTATAGCGGTGGCATCAAGAATATCTCTTCCCGTGATGTCTAAGGTAGTAGCAGGAAATCGTTTTTACTATGTCCGGCTGCGGATTGGAGACGGCCCGGAAACTAATGTTATCCTTGATACAGGTTCTATCGGGCTTCGGGCTATATCTACGGTAGTACCCCATAGGAATCAGTTTGGCCGAACTATTGTTTACAGCTATGAGAGCGGCAACGAATTACACGGTAGTGTTTCAAATGAGCGCATTACCGCAGGTGAACATCAACTTGGAACCATACCGATTCAAGTTGTCGATCAACTAAGATGTAGTGCGCAGGTGCCGAATTGCACGGTAGCCAAGCTTGCCCCTTCCACCCCATTTGCACAAGGCATTGACGGCCGTAGTAGCCAAGAATTTGGTGGCATCATGGGTATTCGGCTCTATTCACATGATCGATTGATACCCAATCCTTTAAGAGCCGCGGGCTTTAAGGGGTGGATTGTGCAACTTCCGCGCCCTGGAGAAGAGCAAGGAGCACTTATTCTCAACCCATCAATGGCAGAATTAAAAGGGTTTACTCGAATCAAAGTAGATAAAAACGGGTCTGTTCCCGCTTGCCTTGATAGTGGCAACGCTACGCAGATCCTATGCCTTCCAACTGTGCTAGATAGCGGCGATCCGCATGTTTTTATTTTTGAACGCAATGTTAAGAACCATGTGATGTCACCGGGCACTTTAGTAAAACTGAGTCTATTTGATGGCGATAGAGACGATCAAAAAGTGGTCTTAAAATTCACTTCAGCCCAAAATCCAGGAAAAGAATCAAAGGAATTATTGCACTACAATCCGGCATTGATTTCTTTTAAATCGCTTAACAGGATGTATGACACACCATTTATTAATTCTGGGTATTTACCGTTTCTTGATTACTTAATTTATTTTGATGCTAAGGATAGCGTTATAGGCATGCAGGAACGAAAAATCGCTAATCCCTCAGGACAACAAACCGTAGCGAATTGACCCTTACTCGAAATGATGTTAATTCCCCTGAACGGAGGTGGTGCCGATGAAAAGTCGCGATTCACCGAAGAACATTGCCCTGACGCAAGAGTAACTAAGCACGCCGGTAGCCAAGGTCTGTCGATGCTATTTCCTTTTGATGGCCGACACAGAGCGTGTCATCGTCCAGAACCCGTCTCATCTCGGAATTAAGCTGCGAACGGCGTAGCGTCGTAGATCACCTCAGTTTCCAGGGCCTTGTTACTCATTTTGGTCACGATAGTTTCCTTCGTTATGAAAAGAAAACGTAGTCTGGAGCAACGTAGTGACAGATCCTGTCACCACGGTTAGAGGGATGGCCACCGTCATGCGTGACGTTGAAGAAGCCGTTGAATTTATCGATGAAGAACTGAAACCATTTCCACACTGATCATAAGATTAATATTACAAAGAAAACATATGCCTTCGCAGAAGGCGATTAAACAGTAGCAATGATCGCAATTCAAAATCGGCAGATAACTAAAGCAGAACCAGAAATTAAAATATTATTGCGACGAAAATATAGAAACAAAAAATTAATCCACTAAAAATAATCAACAATTGAAAATCTAAAAAATACGAATGCAATGGCGGATGCCATCTATAATTAACTGGCATTGAAAAACTGAAAGGAAAAAACATGAAGAGAAATAATAAGCGAGTTAACTCTGTTGCTTGCATTATATCGCTGGGCGCATTAATACTTAGCTCATCCGTAACGTTTGCCTGCACACGGCTAGTTTATCTGGGTGATAATAATGAAACGATCACCGCTCGCTCGATGGACTGGAAAAAAGATGTGGGAACAAACTTATGGGTATTCCCACGCGAGTTACCTCGTTCTGGCGAAGCGGGACAGCACTCGCTTAAGTGGGTGTCTAAATATGGCAGCGTCATCGCATCGGCTTACGATATCTCGACAACAGATGGCATCAATGAAAAAGGGTTAGCCGCCAATTTGCTGTGGCTGGTAGAATCAAAATATCCCACTACTGCGCCTACCGCTGAAAAACCGGGGCTAAGTATCGCCGCCTGGGCGCAATATGTGCTGGATAACTTCGCCACCGTCGACGAGGCGGTTCAGGCGCTAAAGCAGGATAAATTTACGCTGGTCACCGCCAATGTTCCTGACGAAGAACGGCTGGCAACGCTGCATTTGTCATTATCCGATGCATCCGGCGATAGTGCGATTATTGAATATATCGACGGCAAACAGGTCATTCACCATAGCCGGGAGTATCAGGTAATGACCAATTCGCCGGTTTTCAACCAGCAATTGGCGCTCAATGCCTACTGGAAAGAGATAGGTGGAAGCGTCATGTTGCCGGGCACGAATCGGGCGGCGGATCGTTTTGTGCGCGCCTCATTCTATGTGGATAATATTGCCAAAAATGAAGGGCATGATAAAGCTTTAGCCAGTGCATTCAGTGTGATACGTAATGTTTCCGTTCCCTACGGTTATACTCTGAAGAATGAATCGGACAAACCGAACAAACTGGATAAATTGAATAAGCCGGCTGGACCAAATGAACCTGATCAACCGAATATCGCCTCAACCCGGTGGCGTAGCGTAATTGATCATAAATCCATGCAATATTTCTTTGAATCGGCCTTATCTCCCAATATCTTTTGGGTCGATCTGAAAAAGATTGATTTCTCTCCACGTGATGGCAGCGCCATGAAACTGGATCTGGGGCCGAACCAAAGTACGATCTACTCCGGGCAGGTTTCAGAGCAATTTAAGAAAGCAGAGCCCTTCAAGTTCGCCGGAATATAAGGTATCACACCAGATTATCCCTTCTCTATGGAGGGATAATCATCTGGCGGATGATATATCAATAGCATGTCAGATAGCCAATTGGTATGAACCAGGAATATACCAGAAAGTATTTAGCGTGCTGGTCAGCGATAGCTGCCAACGCCACTAAGATACTTTTCCACCGATAACGCGAATTAACACGAGCAGTTTTACATCCTGAAGCCGCAAGAGAGAATCTCGCACTATTTTGATATGAGGATATTATGCCGACATATTTCGCTGGATTTGATTCTTCTACATTCCCCGGTAATGAACTGATGGGCTGGTTCCAAGAAAATACCAACCTGACATGGTGTGGGTATTATCTTGCCGCAGCGCCGAGCCATGAAGATACGAGCTGGATGGGACAACGGGCAACCCTGCAGTCTGACGGCTGGGGATTAGCGCCAATATACGTTGGGCAGCAAGTCACCGGTCCGGGTTCTCATGAAGTAACGCCGTCGCAGGGTTCAGAAGACGGCCAACACACGGTGCAACTCATGAATAGCGAGGGCTTTCCCGCCAACAGTTGGGTCTATCTGGATCTCGAAAATGGCCCGCCTTACCCAACTGCGCAATCCGGCTATGTACAGGCGTGGGCAAGCGCGGTGCAAACCGGAGGATATCTCGCAGGAATTTACTGCTCTCATGACCTGGCTGCCGCGGTACAGCAACAATTACCTGCCAGCCGTATCTGGGCATTCAGGGTAAACACAACCGAACAGGAACCCTTTCCTGGCACAGATTTTCCGACGGTAGCGCCGGATGGGTGTGGATATCCGGAAGCCACAATGTGGCAACTACGACAAAACTGTGTAGTTACCGCTGGTGATGACGCCTGTTCTCTGACGGTGGACCTCAGCAGCAGTACGGTTAAGGATCCTTCCTGCTAAAACAGGCAATCACTCATAAACCGTCCCTGTCATCAATCAGGTATGACATAAACCAATACAACCGGTAGGTTCAGATGTTTATGCAAAATTCATGTTTCAGCCGCTTTTTATCTGCTTTTTTCCGTCGGCACAGCCTGCTGGTCATGTTGATGGTCGGTCTGGTCTTGCCCGCGTTGGTACAGGCGGCAGAGACGAATACGACATCCCCTCTTCCCCCGGCGGCGATATCGTTGCCGCCGATGTCCAGCCCGGCCAGCGTATCCGGAATAGCCGGCTCCGGACAGTTGCTCCCACCAACACCGGTGAATCCATTGCCTTATATCGCCGTTAGTCCATTACCCAAAACTTTGACGTATTTGATTCTGGCCGGCATCACGCTGATATGGGTGTGCGCGCTTGGCGTGGTGACAAAAACACTGCGCAAAGATCAATGGAGTTTGAAGAATGCGCTTGAGGAGGAAGTCGAGCTGCCCGCCGGCACGCCGCCGCCGGCATCCGGCGTCATGCCATTGATGGTAGCCAGTACCTCGAGGCTGATCGCGTTGATAGGGACTATCATTCTCGGGACGTTTTTTCTGGCGATTGGCTATTATGTGGTCTGGCAGCTCTGTAACGGTCAACCCATCCAGGATGCGCTCGATGCCTGGAGCTATTTTCTGGCTGGTACAACATTGTTCCTGCCCTACGGCTTTAACAAGGCATCGTCATTATTTAAGTAACCGAAACAGCCATATGGATAGCGCACGCAGGCTGGCCCGGTAGCTATCTTGAATAATATTTTTAGGCTGTACCCTTAATGATGCGTTCCGCATTTCACCCTGAAAATAGCACGGTGGACTGAATTAGCGACACGCATAATTAAAGGGTACAGCCTGATAGTGCCGGATTTCACGTCAATGAGGAAAGGTGGCCTTGACTGTCCACAACCCATTAGGCTGTTTTATTTTTTCCACTACGGCCCCTTCACTTTCAAAATCTTTTACTACTTCGTCAACCTGATCAGATGGGATATCGGTGAGTTCATTAACCGGTTTCTGGTTCATAGCCGCTCCTTATTTAATAGGTATTTCTTCAACAGCCTTTTCCCTTGCAACCGAGTAAGTAGCGCCTCTGATAAACAAAGTAATTGAAACGCCCGTCAACCCATTGGCACTCATCCATGAAGTGATCTTTTTCTCATTCAACTTATTGATGTTATTACCATCAGGCTTCCAGAATTTACGAATCAAATCACCGGCATCATCCTGCTCATAAGACGATGAAATTATCGCGGCGATCTCATTATCCGCTTGCGATTTCAGCACGCCAGCCTGTTTATTGACCTCACTAACCGCACCAATAATAGTGCCTGATTGGTAATACGCTTCTATATCCACCAGCCCTCTCATCAACGAATAATCCCTGACGCCTGATTTCATACCTGAATAGATGAGCACCAGTGTTTTTTGCCGGCTTGCCAGCATCTGCGAAATCAAGGCTGGCAGCGTAGAATCATAATATGCATTTTTATCAACAGACGACTTTACACCCGTCACCGTTGCCGATGTGGCTGATAATATCGCTTGCGTGCTCGACACTGTTGATACCGCCGCTGTTGCGCCCAGCGCTAAAACCAGAGAGTCCGCACCAATGCTCAGCTTTTTATTTTCAACCAATAATCCATTGATAAACTGATTAAAATTAATATCTATCGCACGTATTCTGGCCGACAAGACTTCGTTTCTATATCTCTTCTTTTCATCATCATTTAGCTTTGCATTGTATATCCCAATAACATCCTGCTCAAAGTAAGGTTTTAGCATTATCAGGTCATTTTTCACATCATATGACCGTTCCGGCATACCTGATATCGTAGAACATCCAGAGAGAATCAAGCCAGAAAAAACCAAAAAAAGCATGCTTTTCATTCAGCCTCCATCCGTATTAATTAATTCACCCATAAATTATTTCACAACCATTGATAAAATTAAGACTGCATTTAAAACATTAGAAAGAAACATTCGATAAATAATCAACAAATGAAATGAATTATGAGAGACCAGAAATAGTCATTGCCTGCAATTATATTGCAATTGACACCCATGAAAAAACCATTTCAACAAAAATATTGTGGTTATTTCCATACCTCTCTCAATAAAATAATATTACAACCAACCGGAAAAACAACCTTCATAGAATACAATCAGTTACGCTACTAAAGTCTGACACCAACGTAAGTAAATAAAAGAAAACACAGCCAAACTTATTTGACCATCACAGATTCATGATATAGAAATAAAAATAATCAAAATCCACCACCGGAATTATTTGAATAATTCACACGAAAACCAAAAATAAATTAAAAACCGTGTTCCTCATTGAGAAATAAGGGCGACAACAGCAATGAAAATTATCAATGTACTTATTGTGGTAAATACCACCGGCACCCTCACGTCTGGAAATATTACCGGGTACGCCTATCTGGTGGATAGTAACGGTTTTTTGGGGTCCTGGGGAGAAGGCAGCGCAGCCTTGCATACCGTGGCTCAGAATGGCGACCAAATTCAATGGCACGCCGTACCGGTAAGTCCGTGGGGTGATGTGACTATCACCGGTTTTTCCGGGCCGCTGGTGGAACAAGGCATTTGCCAGCCGCAAAAAGAAGCGGCGGACGGCAGCCCCTGGCTTGGCTGGGTGGAATCGCGAGGGCAGTTCTCATTCTTTTCCTATGAAGTGACCGTGTTGGTGGGAGAAAAAACCTTCTCCCTCAATGCCGCCATCGATGTGGTGTAACAAAACGAGGAGAAATGAAATGAACGAAATTGACGTACTTATCGTGGTGGATGCCGAAGGCGCGCTGGCGTCCGGCAATCTGGGTTCCAATGTGTACCTGATCGATACCAACAAATATATCGGTTCCGGTAACGAAGGTCAGGAGGAGTTGAAGACCGCCTGTCAGGACGGCCAAGTCATCAACTGGCATGTCACCGGCGTTTCGCTGTCCAGCGACGTGTCCATCATTTCGTTCACGGGCCAGATGGTGAATGACAAAGTATGCGTCCCTGTCGCAGTGAACAGCGTCAATGGCACGTACTGGCAAGGCCGGGTGGAAGCGCAAGGCACCACCGGCAGTCAGCAATATTCCGTGGTTCTCGGCCTGGACGGCCGTTCCATGACTTTTGACCCTTTCATAGTGATCAGCTGATATGTTAAGTCCATCCGTATACGACGCACAAAACCTGCTCACCGACGCTTTCAATCAGGTGATGCAGCTCGATAGCTACGCCTTCACCTGTAGCAACACTATCATCGGCAAACTGCCTGATGACCCTGACTGGCTCGCTTCGGTGCGCAGCCGGATGTCAATGCTGAGTGATGCCGGCAACCACTGGGCTCAGGACAAGCCCGATCTCTGGGGGAGTATTCTTCTCCAGTTCCCTGACTACGCCTCAACCTTCGCCGGAGTGGTAAGCGCTACCGCGCAAAAAAACAAACCGTCGCAGAGCCAATGGCTGGAGCTCCTGAAGAATGTGCTTCTGCCCCAGTTGAACAACGCGGTGGAAGCCACCGGCACCGCTGCTGATGCGTTAAATAGCCACCAGCAAGCCTTCGCCGATATCCAATCCTTGCTCGATAAAAGCATCAGCGAAGGCTGGCAATCTCTGGGTCAGGAAGAGCAACAGATGCAGGACATTGCCGCCAAACTGCAGCACCTGCAGGATCTGGTGGCGTCCCTGCAAAGCAGTATCACCAGTGAAGATATCAGTACCGGCAAAGAAATCGCCACCACCACCGTCAAACTGCTTTACAAGGTAGCCACCGCAGCAGGAGAAAGCGTCTCCTTTCTGGAAATGGCGTCAATGGCCGTCACCATCGGCAAGTACTTCTATAACGAAATAGCGGACACCGCCGAGATAGCCAGCACCCTGAAAGAAATTGCCGACCTTCAGGATCAAGCCTCCGACGCCGCCCAGGCGGCGGCTGGGACCAAGCTGGTGCTGCAACTGTTAAACAACCTCGAACTGACCTTTTCCAAAATCGGACAAGGGGCTTCCGACTTGAAAAGTTTATGGAGCAATGAGCGCGACAAAGTCACCGAAGCCATCAACGCGCTTGAGGCCGGCGCCGACCCTGGGCAATTGCTCGATCTTTTCACGCTGCCAACCGCCAACACCAACTGGCAGACGCTTGCCGCCTTCGCCAGCGGCATTCCGCAACGGGTAGCCCAGGTTGGTTCACCTGTGATTCTCAACCCGCAACAACCCAACGAGTATTCAGCCTAATCCCTAAAGGAGCGAGATATGAGCAGCAACGTGACTACCCTGCAAAACAAGACCCAGAAAGCCTTTCTCAGCCTTAACCTGATCACTCAGGCCTGCCACGGCGTTCTCAACACCGCGTTCGTTCAACCACCGTCAAAACCCAGTTGGTATGACGGCCTGTCCGCCAAGCTGGATGCGGCTCAGGCTCACGCCAGCGACTGGATCGACAACCTGGCGCCGGATATCACCAGCGGCGTCCCTCTGGCGGTAGTCGATTATGGAACGACCTACACAGCCATCAGCCAGCAAATCCAGCAGATTGTAAAAGCGCATCCCAATGCTAGTGGGGCAGATGACCAAAATGTCCAACAGGTCGCCAAGTTGATCGCAGCATTGCGCGATCAACTCGCCGACATGTTAAGCAGCATGGATACCACCTCGCAAAAACTCAAAACGTGGGGTGACAAAATGCAAAAGTCCCACGATGCGCTGACTTCCGGGGCTAGCGATATTCAATCGGCAGAAACCGACCTCACCAGTGATGTCGCTAAAATGAACCAAGCTATCAAGACATTACATGACATCATCACCGCAGAAAACATCGCACTGGCTGCCAGTATTGGCGCGACTTTCCTCGGCATTATCCTCGGTATACTCGGCATCATCTTACTGCCGGAGACATTGGGTGCCAGTGCCATATGGAGTGTCGGCGGAGTAATGTGCGGTATTGGTGGCCTTCTGGCCATAGGAGGAGCCGTTGGCTGGGGGGAAATGCAGAAAAAAATAAACAATAACTTTGATGAAATCGCGCAAGACCAAAAAGAATTGGATGCCGATAAGCAACAGATCGTAGCCTTGCAGGGTCTGGCTGCTGCCAGCCAGCAGGCCGTCACCTATATCAATACCGCCACTTCCGCCCTGTCCGAGTTTCGCACCAGTTGGGCCATGTTCGATGGCGAATTACAGAGCGTCGCCAACAAGCTGTCACAAGCGGAAGATTCCCTTTCGACCATTGTTCAGGGAGCCATCTCAAGTGGGGCCGACACGGAGTGGAATATGGTTATCAACTTCGCCCAGCAGTTGGCGGACCTGCCGGTTTCCGTCCAGAAGGGCACCATGACGATGAATGGCCCCATACAGCAAGCCTCCTAACATCCGCCCTTATACTCCCTCGCCCTTTTCAAAAGGGCGAGATCACACCATCCCGCAAGGAGATCCCATGACGTTTAGCGCGCAAGCCTGCAATGCCCAAATCGACCACTCACAATGCGCTATGGCGCTATTGCACTCCTCCTGTCAGGCATTGATTGAAGCGGAAATCCAATCGGTCAATGCGTCCTGGTATTCGCAGCTCGACCAGGATCTGGGTAATGCCCAGCAATTGGTCGTGTCCTGGCGTCGCAGCGGCACCCTGTATTTCCAGAGCGACATCCTGAACGCCATCGCTACCTGTGGTAACGCCATCACCGCCGCGCAGGGGCCTCTCACCCGGCTATTCCAGCAACTGGAAACGCAATTTTCTCCCGCGCTGCGGGAACAGACCGTGAACCAGTTACAGGCGCTGTCCCCACCGCTACAGGCCATGTTGGGCCAGATGGACAGCTACATCTCGACATTAAAGGGGTTTGAAGATCAGATGGTGAGCGCCGAACAAACCATGCAGCAGACAATCGCGCAGGTTCAGGCACAAGAGACCAGCATTAGCCTCACGATTGACGCTATCAATACGCAGATCAGCAACCTTCGCACTCAAATCGGGAAAGACCGACAAACAATCGCTAATGCACAGGCGGCAGAGCACCAGAACATTCTCGAAACGATATTTGGCATTCTTCTGGCGCCGATTACTGGAGGGCTCTCCCTCATTCTGGCCGGCATTGGCGTCGCCTCTCTCGTTGAAGCCAAAAGCCAGATAGCCGATATGCAGAGCCAAATCAGCCAGTACCAGCAAAAAATCATCCAGCAGCAAGACGGCCTGAGCAACGACCAGCGCACGGTGGCCTGCCTCAAGGGGCTAACGCTAAGCAGCGGCTACGTCATCAGCGACATTGATACCATTAACCAAACGCTGGATAACCTGCGCACTACCTGGAATCTCTATCAGGGTGAAATGGACGCCATCATTCAGCACCTGAACCAGGCTACGGATAGCAGCGTCGCCGTCCTCGCTAACGCCTGGTTCCAGAGCGCTTGCGCAGAGTGGCGACTGATTCAGTCCCATGTCACGACAATCAGCAATGCGCAGACAACGACACAGTTTGTGACCGTGTGATTGAAATATAAAAAAATAATAATTTTCCTTATACCATAGGGGGAATGAGACATTCGCTGTGGCGGCGGCGCCCGGCCGTGCGCTCACCTGGATACCAGACCCGGCGCTGTAGGGAGAAGACGATGAAGCTTTCAGATTTAGGAGACAGAATTTGCATTATGGGGCCGTCGAACAGCGGCAAATCTACCCTTGCTAATGCGATTTCGCAGAAACGTAATCTGGAAGTGATCCATCTGGACCAACTTTTTCATGTCCCCCATTCAAACTGGCAAGAACGCCCTCTGAATGAGTTTATGTTATTGCATGAGCTGGCAATAAATAAGGAAAGCTGGGTCATCGATGGCAATTACAAAAGATGCCTGCCGCAGCGTTTGTCCCGCGCCACGGGACTGATTCTGCTGGATGTCTCTACGCTGTCGAGCTTGCTGCGTTATGTAAACCGGACGCTATTTCAATATAAGCGCTATGGTGGTCTGGAAGGGGGGCAAGACCGGCTTAACTGGAAAATGTTCCATCATATTGCTGCCGTCACGCCTAAAAACCGAAAACACTATGCTGAACTCTTTGACACGTTGACCATACCAAAAATCAAACTGACCTCGATTAACGACATTAATAAACAGTTTGATGAATGGGAGCTCACGAGATAGCCATCTCAATCATCAGCCATATTGGCCCGTCATAACAGTCCACCATAAATAATCCGCCATAAATAATCCGCCATAATCCCCCGTCATTGATAAGCGTCGTTTTCAATACGTGGATATCGCGACCGGCCCGGCCTGTAAGCTGCTTTCATCCGGACGTGATGCATCAATCGGCTTCATTCAGCAGCGCCGCTGCTGTTCGTGATTTCGACGTACCCTGGTCCGTCAGGCAGACCCTTCACTTCCACGCCTTGCGGCACCGCCACGCCCGGCACCACCGCACGTTGCTGCGGCACGCTGTCGGCATCCTGACGGAAGAGAACATAGCTGTTGCCGGCCTCGTCCGTGTGCAATGCCTCGACGGGAACGGCGATGCCGTGCTCATTACGATACGTGACCACCGACAGCCGGGCGCTCATCCCCAGCCGCAGACGCTGGCGCTGTTCCGCCGGCGGAGTAGCAAGAGTAACCAGCACATCGTAGCGGGCGCTGGCGGCGGCCATGTCGCCAGCGCGCCCTTCAATACCGATGGTCTGGATATGGCCGTTCAGCGTCAGCCCGGCAAAACCGTCGCCGCTGATCTCCACCGCCATCCCTTCGTGCAACTGATGCAGGTCGGCCTCTTCGAGACTGGCTACGACCTGTAGGCGATCAGGATTGATCAGCCCGAACAGCGGCATCCCCTGATTGGCCCGCATCCCCGGCTGCAATGGCTGGCGTTTATCGGTTTCCGGCGCGGCGGGGCGCACCAGTACGCCCGCAAACGGCGCACGCACCACCTGCTGCGCCTGCATCGCCATCAGCGTTTGATGGCGCGACTGAGCGTTAGCCAGTTCCATCTCGGCGATCTGACGGTTTTCGCCACGCCCCCGGTCCAGCGCCGCCTGCAATTCCTCCTGCGCGGCGGACAGATCGAGCCGTTGCGCCTGAGCCTGTTGAGCCAGCGCATCGACTTCCATTCTGGCGACGATGCCGCGCTCAAACAGGGTGCGGGTATCTTTCAGGTTGGCCTCGGTGTTCGTCAGGCTGATACGCGCGTTATTCAGGGTACGTCGCGCCCGCGCCACATCCTGACCTTGTTCCCAGTGCTGCATGTCCTGCACTGTGCGCTGCGCTTTTAGCAAGTCGGCCAGCGCCTGACGCAGTTGGATATCCAGCAGGCCGGTATCCAGCGTCAGCAACGGCTGGCCTGCTTCCACCCGTTGCCCTTCATTGACCAGCACGTCTTTGATCATGCCGTCAAACGGCGCGGAGAGCGTCAACGTGGCGGCGGCCTGAATCCGCCCGGTCAACCCCAGACGGTTTTCCAGCACCTGCGGTTCAACGCGTATCCATTGCGTCTGCGGCATGGCGCTGGTCGCTGGCGGCCAGAACGTCCAGATCGTCGCCGCTACGCCCAGCGCGAGGGCGACCATCAGCGCCAGGCGCAGCGGGCGTTGCCGGTATCGTGAAAGATTAATCATTGAGTGAGATATCCCAGCTTTGCAACGTCGTACCCAGCGTTTGATCCAGATCGGCCTGGGTGTTGAGATAGGTAATCAGGGCGCTGAGCCGGGCGTTTTCGGCGTTACGCAGATCGGTTTCAAAACTCAGCACCTGAAAGTTGCTGGAGCGCCCGGCGGTGAGTTTTTCCCGTTCGATATCCAGCTTGCGACGCGAAAGATCCCGCGCGCGCTGGGCTATCTCAAACTGGCGCCAGCGGGTGCCGATATCGCGCACGGCGTTGGTGACGTCGCGCTCCAGTTGCTGGCGGCTTTCGGCGAGCTGAATGCGTTGATTCTGCACGTTAACCCGCGCCTGCACCTCCGCCTGCTGCTGACTCATATCGCCGATGGGAATGTCCACCTGCACGCCGACATAGTTCTCCCAGTTGCGCGACCCGCCCACCGCGCTGTTGCGATCGCGCAGCTGGCTGGTTCCCCCTACCAGCGACACATCCCACAGGCGGTCATTGCGCGCCACCGCCAGACTAATGTCGGCCTGTTTATCGACGATCAGTTGCGTAAGATAGGCGGGTTGCAGCGCCTCGGCCTGAGACAACGCGGCGGCGGGGCTGACGTCGACGCGGCTGGCCTGCAACCGCTCGGTCGCGCGGACAGGCGTGCGCAAATCCAGCGCCAGCAGTTGCAGCAGCGCCAGGCGGCTAACGTCAAGCTGATTGATCGCTTCTTCACGGGACAGCTCCTGAGTCGCGACATCCGCTTCCGTCTGGATGATTTCGAATTCGGCCATGCGCCCGGCGGCGATCAGAGAGCGGTTGACCTCCAGCAACTGGCGTGAACGCGCCAGCGCTTCATCGGCGATGTTCAATTGCTCCTGCGCCTGCAGCAATGCCCGATAGGCCATGATGACTTGGGTGATAGTCCGGGCGACGGTGGCCTTCAGCGTCAGCCGGTTGATCTGCTCGGACAGCTTTGCCAGCCGCACCGGCGCGGTGGCGATCTCTTTACCTGCACCGCGCAGCAACGGCTGGATAACCGTGATCGTGGCGCCGTCATTGCGGGTACGACCGGCTTCATCCGCCAGCGTGGAGCGGTGCGTCCAGGCCAGACTCACGCGGGTGCCATAAGGCGTCAGCAGCGTGGTGGTAGGCGCGATTTCGCCCTGACGGTAGCGGTCATCCTGATTGCGCGCCGCCAGATAGCTGCCGCTCAACACCAGCTTGGGAGTAAAGCGGTCTTCGGCCACCAGCAGGTCGAATTTCTGAGCGACGCGATCCAGATAGGCGCTACGAATGGCGCGGTTATCGCGCAAGCCAAGATAGATAGCGTCGCTTAGCGTCAGATCGATAATCTGCGCGTTGGAAGACAAGGTGCTGCTGCCCGCACGGGTCGCCTGAGAAGGCAGCAGGCGGTCGGTCAGCGCGGCGGACGCATCCAGCCCAACCAGCAGCAACAGGACGAGGGCAACCGTTCTAATCATCACGCAGCGCCTTTACCGGCTCCAGCCGGGCCGCCGTCAGGGCGGGATGCAGACCAAAGAACACCCCGACCGCCAGCGAACTGATCATGCCCAAAGGCAGCGACAGCGGGGACAAAGCAAAAGTCCAGCCGGACATGTTCACAAACAACCAGGCGGCAAGCAGGCCGACAATCGCTCCGGCCAGCGCACCGACGATCGCCAACGCCGCCGCCTCCAGCAGAAACAGGCGGCCAATATCTTTTGGGCGGGCGCCCAGCGCCATACGCACACCGATTTCGCGTCGCCGTCCGGCAACGTTCATCACCATAACGTTCATCACGCCCACGCCTCCCATCAGCAGCGACACGCCACCCAATCCGGCGAGCAGCCAGGTAAAGGTGCGCGACTGCCGCGCCATACCTTCCAGCAGTTGCTGCGAGAGTTGCACCGACACCTCGCGTCCCGGCGCCAATGCCATCATGTAATCACGCAGTGCCGCAGCCTCTTGCGGCAACGTTTCACTACGGCGGCTGCGCGCCACCACGCTGCTGATTTCAGGAGAGGAGAGAAGACGGTGCATGCCTTCGATAGGCAGGATGATAGCCTCGTCCACCGGCACCGGAAGCAACGGGTTTTGCCCCTGCTCTTGTAAAATCCCTACTACCTCAAACAGATAACCGCCAAGCTGTATTCGGCTGCCAAGCGTCGCCGGCGTACCGGCTTCGCCCAGTTCGACCGCCGTTTTCGCGCCAAGCACGGCGTAGGTGCTCTGGCGATCGTAACGGGTCAGGAAGCGGCCATGTGCGACCCGCAACGCCAGCACCTGCGCCAGTTCGGCGCCGGCGCCGGCCACGATGGCATTAAATTGACGTCGGTGCAGGCGGGCAGTGGTCGAAGTGAGAATAAGCGGCGCGGCGTACCGGATTCCAGGCAAGGCGCGGGTTAGCGCGTCGATATCCAGCGTGGCGGGCACGCGGCGCTGGCTGGTCTGCGCCGCGTCGGCAAAGCCGGCGACCAGCATATCGCTGCCCATATCGCGAAAGGCGCGGAGGGCATCCGCCGCCGCGTTGTGGCCGATGTTCAGCAGCGCTACCACCGCAGCGCACCCCACCGTGATGCCCAGCAACGCCAGCACCGCCCGTCGCCCTAACTGGCGCAGGCTATCCAACGGTTCGGTCAGCATGTAATGCAGAGAAACGCCGTAGGGAGAACGGGCGACATCAGGTAAGGCCGCGTGCCGTTCTTCCGGCTGTTTCGCGGAATGTATCCCTTTGGCGTAGTCCCCGTCGCGTTTTAACACAAATACCGAGCCTTTATCGCATCAGGAAACGGTCTTTTCCGTCACCACGCGAGAGGCAGCAACCAGACGAGGAAACCGCCCGGCCCATTGTCTCTGCGCCGTCACGGATAAAATTTGAATGTTCACGCTATCCTCCCTGATTCGTGCTGTTAACTGACCCACACCTTTGTGGCAGAAACGGCGTGGGTCATTTCCCTGTCAATTAGTTATTGAGAGGGGATTTATAATTTCCGGTCCAGTTAAGGGCGTTACCGCTGGTATTGCTATTGAAGACAACCAGTTTGTAAGTACCGCCGGTGCTGCCCATCTGATAGGAAACATTGCGGCCTTCACTGACGCTACGCCAGCTTCCACCCACCTGCTGATACAGCTTGAGCGTCAACGACAGAGAAACGGAAGAGGAACCAAAATTCGGCGTTAAAGACGCCATCAGGTATGCCGAGCAGTTGTACGTTTTGGAATAGATCTGCACTTCGGTTTGAGGATTAACCGAGCCCGATACCGGAACGGTCACACGGGTCGGGCCGCAACTTGCCGCGTTCGCCTGAGAGGCGGCGCCCAGAGCCAGCGCACTAACAACTAACAATTTTTTTAATGATTTAAGGTGCATGGAAACCTCCCTTGGTTTCGTTTTACGCTGTCATAAAAAAGACAGCATCCTTTATAAAATAAGGCAATAAGTCAGAAACTTTGCCGCTAGTCAATATCGACTCATCCGACCAAACCTTTACAAATAAATTAGTAACCATATAAAAATATTTAACTATTGATATATTCCTGAACGCGGCCATCGCTCACCTGAATACGACGCTGCATCTGCCGGGCGATGGATTCGTCATGCGTGACCATCACCAGCGTCACCCCTTGTTCCCGGTTCAGCGCCAGCAATAACGACAGAATATCGCCGGCGGTCTGGCTATCGAGATTGCCGGTGGGTTCATCGGCCAGCAACAGTGACGGCTCGCCAGTGAGGGCGCGGGCGATGGCGACGCGCTGTCGCTGGCCGCCGGACAGATCCGCCGGGCGGTAATGGAGGCGCTCGGCCAGCCCAACCCGCTCCAGTTGACGCCTGGCCGCCTGATGGGCATCACGGCGGGAATAACCGCGATAGAGCAGCGGCAGCGCCGCGTTATCCAGCACGCTAAGACGCGGCAGCAGATTAAAGCTCTGAAAAACGAACCCGATAGTCTGGTTGCGTATTCTGGCGCGTTCATCGGCCGAAGCCTGCGCCATGTCACAGCCGTTCAACCACAGTCGCCCCGATGAAGGTTTATCGAGCAGCCCGATAATGTTCAACAGCGTGCTTTTTCCTGAGCCGGAAGCGCCAACGATGGCGCAACTCTGCCCTGCGTCAACCGACAGGGAAACATTATGCAGAACCGGGTGCGACGCTAACGCGGAGGGATAAGCGTGGCTAACCTGTTCCAGCTGTATCAGACCGGGGGCCGATGTTCCCGGTGGCGTGTCGAACCGGCCTTCCTGCATGACTCCATCCTTTGGTGATGCCCGTTATTACCGCCTGCCCGGCGCCGCCGGATACCGGGCAAGGCAACATCGCTTGCTCATTCGGGGCCAGATCATTCGCAATATTCAGACAGCGAATCATACACGAAACATAAAAAATGCATGACTAAACCATCATAATTGCCGGTAAAAAATGACGACACGGCACACGCCTCACTGACCGTCACATCGCTGGAGAATATGCCGCATGATTCCTGAATACGTTGTCTGTTATTCCCGCGACGGGGCGTGATGTCATCGCGGTAAGGCCATCAACCGGTATGCCGAGCAGGCAACAGCGATGGCATCAAGCCACCGGAAGCGCTCGATAGGGTCGTTCAAAGTGGGAGGGTTCCAGCTGCGGCGCGCAAGTGCGTACCACGCCGTCAGCTATTTCCAGACGCATACCGGAACGGGAAAACCTGAGGGTATCGCGGTTTGATCGCCGCCGGCGCTGGAGCCGGAGCATATTACGTCCGGCTTTATGGCATCCTTGCCATCAGCGAAGACGCGCAATCTTCATTGTTGGTCGTCGTCATTCGGGTCGACCGACTGCCAGATTTCAATTTCCCAGTTTCCATTGCTGCCATCGCATAAATACCGTTCAAAGCATACGCCTCTGGCCGGCCTATACCCATTCTGGGCAATCAGGTCATATAGCTCGCCCCAGGCTTTGGCGAATTCACCGTTGCTGACAATGGTATGCAAGACCGCGAACAATCCCTCTGGAATCGTTTCCTCGCGGACACCCAGCGTATTCTCGCCTATCGCTGTTTCAGCCGGCAGCACCAGCGCCACATCCGCCCGCAGCTGATCTTGTTCCGTTTCTGATGGATCGTCCCAGTAAAACGCCAGCGTTTCCGTCCAGGGCAATTGCTGCTCCTGCGCCCACGCAATCAGTTTCTGAAATCCATCGGGCACCGATTGATGATAAGGCCCGATAACGCGCAGGCAATGCACCTTTTTAGGCTGTGCCACGTCAAAACGCAGTGTCATATTTCCCCCTCATTGCTCGATTAACATTACTGTATATAAACACAGCATCATTAATCACACAACAAAAGCAGGGCTATTTGATAAACGTTTTTGACATTACCGAACCGCGCCGAAAGATGATTTTTTCATAAATAGCGCGACGTGCGGTCATTACGGGGACGATAGCCCGGCGCGAACGCGGCTCACACTACGGGGACGATAGCCCGGCGCGAACGCGGCTCACACTTTGCTCACCCGATACGTCTCAATCAGGTCGGCGTAATACGCCTGCTCCTGTTGAATTCGCTGCCGGATTTTATCGGGATTGTCGTACACCGGCTTCAGGTAATATTTTCGCAGCATTTCCAGATAGTCGTAGCTCACGATGGTGCGTTGCATCGCGTCCGCCAGCGGACGATAAACACTGTCCGGCATAGTGGCGGGTGCGAACCAGCCGTACCAGCCATTAATATTCATCGACGGAATCCCCTGCTCGCGGCAGGTCGGCACGTCATCCACCCCCGGCTGACGCAAACGGCTGGTAGAAGCGATCGCCCGCAGCTTGCCATTCTTATACAGATCGAGCGAGTTACCGGAAATCAGAAACGCCGCCGCCAGATGCCCGTTCAGCAAATCATCCACAATCATGGAAGTGCCATAGTAGGATTGCGGTTGCAGCGCCACGTTCTTTTCGCGCCCGAGCACCAGCTGCGCCATGTGGCCGGGAGAGCCGAACTGGGCAAAGCCGATATTGCTGAACTCCGGGTTGTTTTCCACCCAGCGCACATAATCGTCCAGGCTTTTTACCCTGGCGTCCACTATCGGCCCCAGCGTCAGCAGCAAGGTATACTCGCCGGTTATCGCCAGCGGCTTGAAATCGGTCAGAGGATTGTAGGGCAAGTGGTTGTAGATAGACGGGAAAATAATCAGCTGCGGCGATTGCGCCATCAGCAGCACGCTGCCATCGCCGGGCGATTTTTTCGTCGACATCACCGCCCTGATGCTGTTTTCACCGGGTTCGTTATACAGCCGATAACGCCGTGCACGATATTGAGATTCCAGCAATACCGACACTTCGCTCGCCACCTTGCTGCCCAACCCGGTCTGAGCATAACCAAACATCACCACGCCCTCCTGCGGCGCGGCGGCCTGAGGTCCACGCGAATACAGCGCGGGGAATAGCAGCGAAGAGCAGCCCGCCAGGAATGTTCGCCGGGTCATAGCCATATGTTCGTCTCCCAATCGATTTGCGGATGTTCCATCAAGGCAGCCTCACCTCAGATCCGGCTGATGTGATAACTGTCAACCAACTCGCGGTAGTACTCCTGCTCATCGCGAATACGCTCCCGAATCCTGTCGGGCGACGACGACGCTACCGGCTTCAGAGAATAACGTTCCAGTACAGAGGCATAATGTTCATGCTGAATGCGCTGTTGTAACGCCTCGGCCAGCGGCGCGTAGACGCGGTCGGGCATTGAGGCCGGCGCAAACCAGCCGTACCAGCCGCTAATCGCCATTTCCGGCACGCCCTGTTCCTTGCAGGTCGGAATGTTTTCCCAGCCGGGATGACGTTCAGTGCTGGTAATGGCAACCGCGCGCAGGCGACCGCTTCGAAACGCGCTGGAGGCATTCCCCGAAATCACCAGCCCGGCGGAGAGGTAGCCATTCAGTAAATCCTCGATCATCATCGAAGAACCAAAGTAGGCCACCGGCTGGATCGCCACTTCTTTCTGGCGCGACAGAATCGCCTGCGCGATATGGCCGGTCGAGCCGAACTGGGTAAAACCGACATTACGGTATTCCGGGTTCCTCTCTACCCAACGCAGGTAGTCATCCAACGTTTTGACCCGGGGATCCACCAGCTTGCCGACGGTCAGGAACAAGGTGTATTCCCCCATGATCGCCAGCGGCTCGAAATCCGTGAGCGGGTCATACGGCAAACTGCGATAGATCACCGGCAGCAGATTCATCTGCGGCGACTGGGCCTGCAACAGCGTGCGGCCATCGGGGGCAGCGCGTTTAACCGTCGAAACGGCGCGCAGGCTGTTTCCGCTGGGGATATTGACCAGCTTGTAAAGGTTCTGCTGATAAGATTGCGCCAGCGACGCCGCAGTATCGACCGCCAGTGAGCTGCCGATCCCGGTTTTGCCGTACCCGAAGATCAATTCGCCGGATGGCGCGGTTTCCGCGGCTCCCGCTCCCAACCAGGGCGCCACCATACAGGCGGAGGCGCCTGCCAGAAATGCACGTCGAGTCAATGTCATGTCACCCTCCCGCGTTACTGGTTAACTTCGGTTACTGGTTAAGCTCTGAAATAATCAAACGCCACAAACGTTTTCCCGACTGACTGGCCAGGCTCTCCGGCGCCAGCCGTAACACCACTACGCCCTGCGACGCCTGCTGATTGCGCAGGCTGGCGTCGCTAAACAGAAACTGAATGCGGTGCATCGCCACCACCGGCACCGCATCCCCTTTATCATTTTTCAGCGACGCGATCGGCCCGCCATACAGGACGCTCAGGGATTTCGGCGTGATAAATTCGGAGCTGTTCGGATCCAACTGTTCAACCTTGACCGGCAGGGACGGCATCGACAGGTTATTCGGGATAAATTTGCCCGTCAGGTCGGGCGACAGGCGGGAAACAAAGGTTTCATCCACATAGCCGATGATGTCCTGCTTGTCGCCTTCCAGAATCCGACCGATGACCTGATCCGGCGAAAACCACTGCCCCGGCTGCAGATTGGCGATCAAATCCACCACCACGCCATCGACAGGCGAACGCCAGACCAGCTGCGCCAGTTGATTATCCAACCCGGCCAACGTTTCTTCCGCTTCCTGCAACTTCTGCCGCAGCGTCACGGTTTCCAGTTTTTCCGCCTCGGAACTGCTGATGCGGTTGAGCCGGAATTGCATCAGGTCATGCTCCATCATCGCCTGCTCGCGCTGAAAGGTGAGCTCCGGCGAGGAAAAACGCAGCAGCACCTGCCCCTGCCGCACCCGGTCGCCATTACCGATAGCGACCGTCTCCAGCCGCGCTTTATCCGGCGCGTGAATCAGGGTTTGCCCCTGGATATTCACCATGACGGGGATATTGACGGTGCGGGGAAGAGGGCAAAAAAAGGCGATAATCGCCACGAACGGCAGCAATGTCAGCACCAGTTTACGTCTCCAGGTTATTTTCTCCCGGTGTCGAACCATATCTCTCCCCATCAGCAAAAGCGGCTGCAGCACATAGTGATAAAGGATGTAAGCGAATATCAGTATCCCGATGAGCGGAATGAAAAACCGGTAAGCCAGGTAACCGATGCCCAGAATCAGAAACATTTGATACGCCAGCACCATCAGGCCATACAGCGCCATCAGCTTGGGGCGCAGGCCGCCGACCGGCTCCGGCTTGTCCAGCACCGGCCCCAATACCCATCGGTGCCAGTAATAATTGAGCAGCGAGCGCGAGCGCGGCTGCAGGTTTTCCACCCCGGTCAGGTCGTTTAAAAAGTAGTAACCGTCAAAACGGGAAAACGGATTAAGGTTGATAGCCAGCGTCGTCACCCAACTGGTGGTCGCCAGCACAAAGCAGATGGAACGCAGCGTGCCCGGCGGCAGCAACGCCCATCCCGCGGTAGCCAGACCGGCGATCAGCGTTTCGGCCCCCACGCCGCCCAGCGCAATCCACATACGGCGACGCGGCTGGACAACCCGCGCCGCGTCGGTCAGATCGGTGTAAAACATCGGAAAGATAACAAACAGGGAAATGCCCATTTTCCCTACCCGACATCCCTGACGATACGCCACAAAGGCATGCCCCATTTCGTGAAACCACTTCAAAAACAGGATCGCCACGCCAAACCCCAGCACGCCCTGCAGCGAATAGAAATCCCGAAAAGTGGCGAGGTAGCTGTCCCACTGTCTGGCCGTCAGATACAACCCGGCCAGCGTGACTACCAGCCAGAGCGTCAACAGCGCTCGGGTAAGCCAGCGAAGATGATGTCCGGCCACCAGGTTCAGCAGCGGCATCGGATCCCATAGCGGCAGTTGCCGGACGCTGGGTTTGCGCAGCAATAGCGCCTTGGGCTTTTCCTCCACCGATTCCGCGTAGTCCTGCGCCATCAGCAGATGCTGCTGGCGCAGAAACAGCGTCAGCGAACCGAACTGTTCAATATTGAAACGCAGCCCGCGTGAATCCAGCAGCGGTTTCAGTTGACCGATGGTGCGGCAGCCGGGCCGGGAAATCAGCATCACATCACTTTCCGGCAACTGGAAGAAACGATGCTGCCAGGGATCGTAAATGCGCCAGCTCATCTCTCCATCGCTGCCGGGGCTGGATTCCAGTTGCAGTTCCTGACGTAAACGGGGCAGCGCCGTGCTGTCGTCAACCATATTCAGATCCCCAGAAACTGTCTGGCCGACGCAATCGGACGGCGCAACAGCTGAAACCACAGCGGCACGTCTTCCGTGTAGATGCGCGCGGTTCCCCGGGCGCCGATACGCGGGTAGACGTCGTCGCTATCCGCTTCGGCCAGCAGCGTATAACTGCTGACGCCCTCCGGCGTGATCTGCGGGGTATAACTGAACGTGGTCAGCGTGGCGTTATAGGATTTCAACGGCGAACTGTCGAGAAAGATGCGGATCCGGTCGCCGACTTTAAGGTGGATGCTGTCATTGACCGGCAGCGCAATCTGATACTGGATCTTTTGCGGATCCGCCACCTGCATGATCTCCTCGCCCACCCGCACGGTTTTGCCTTCCCAGTCGCGCTTATTGGTATAGATGGCGATGCCGGATTGCGGTGCGACGGCTTTGGTGCGCTGGTAAATGTCCGTCATGTACTGATAGCGCCCCCTCGCCAGCAGGTATTCGGTACTGGCGACCGCCATCTCCTGACGGAATTTTTCATCCTCAAACGCCGAGGCGTTGACCTGGCCGCTGTGCGCTTCCGCGACCGCCAGTTCCTGCCCGGCCAGCACCATTTCGTTGTAGGGTTTCAGATCTTCGAACTGCACCAGCGACGTTCCGGACGCCACCTGACTGTTGGGCGCGACCAGAATCTGACGTACCACGCCATCGATCGGCGCGGTCAGGCGGTAGGGATCGCGGGCGATCACCTCCACCGGCGCCACCACGCTGAGCGGCACCGGAATAAACCCGCCCGCTGCCAGAATAGCCGGCACCAGCCACAGACAGTGACGCAGCAGCCGCGTTCCCTGCGACAGCCGCGGCTCGCGCCGCAACGCCAGCCACGCATGGGTATACGTTTCGGAAAGACGCAGCGCCAGCGACTGCTCGGCTTCATTAAAGTCCTGCTCGCTGCGCAGGTAGAGCACCCCGGCTTCCGGCTGCTCTCGATAGCCGAGCGGCAACCAGAGCCCATGTTGCAGCGGATAGTTTTTCAGTTCGACTGCCGTCGCCTGCTGCAGATTCATGACCCGGCAGTCCTCCAGCGCCTGGCCTTTTTTATTGAGAAACCGCTCCAGCGCCAGCAGCAACGGCGCTTTGCGTTCCACGCCCTTTACGTCCGATACCTGCACCACGCGCAATTTGCCGGAGAACTGATTACGCTGCCAGACAATCGCCTGCTCATAGGGCAACAGCTGCCGCACCGCATTGGCGATATGCGCTTTCATGAGCCGTTCGTCCGCCAGCTTTCTGATCGCGGCTTCAAACTGCAGCAGTTTCAGGGCGGGCAGCGCCAGTTGCCCCAACGGCGCAGCGTTGTTATTGCTTTGTGCGGGGATCGTATTATTCATGACCGTCCCCCTGTGGTTTTAAGACATTCGATTGTTTTAAGACATCCGATTGTTTTAAGACATCCGATTGTTTTAAGACATTCGGCTGTTTTAAGACATCAGACTGTTTTAAGACGGCCGACTGTTTGAAAATGACCGAGCCGCTCATACCGGGCCCAAACACCTGGTGGTTCAATGCGTCGGCATCGAGCTGGCCGATAATTTTTACCGTCTTGCTCACCGCGTCGATTTGCGGCAACACCTGAGTGACATGGCCCTGATAAGCCGACTGGGTTTCATCCACCATAAACTGGAGCGGAATGTCGGTTTTCAACCAGTTCAGCCACGAAGACGGCACAATCACGTTCAGCTCCAGCGCGCTCGGGTCCACAATGGTCATCAACGGCTGGCTAACCGACACCGCTTCATACGGCGAGACTTTCAGTTCCTGCACCACGCCGGCGAAAGGCGCGCGAATTTCGCAATAACTGATTTGAATCGCCAGCCCGCGCGCTTTGGCGACCGCCTGATTGTATTCCGCCTGCGAGGTGAGCAAATCATAACGCCCCACCGACTGGAATTTATCCAGCTCGATATTGGTATCCCAGGCGTTCTTTTTTACCTTCACTTCTTCATTGGCCGCGTCCGCCTCGGCACGAGGACGCGCACAATTAAACCCGACCAGCAGGTCGCCTTTTTTAAACGCCATTCCTTCGCGAAACGGAATTTGCAATACCTGGGCGCCCAGTTCCGAAGAGAGCGTGGCCCGATTTATCGCCCGCAAAATACCATGCGCCTGATAAACACCATTCTCTTCAGCAAAAGCCCGGTTACCCGATAATACCGCGCGGGAGTTCCCTTTCATTACCGTCCCATTATTTTCCGGCCCGGCGCCGTGGGCGGAAAACGACAGGGCGGCAATCACCAAAATAATAACGAGTCGACAGTTTTTCATGGATTTTCCCGCCTTGATACTTCCGGTAAGGTGGTAATTTCTTCCGTCCAATAAAACTGGAGTTTTTTCGCAATACTGGAGACGGAATCCTTTTCAGTAATTTCAGAATCAAAATTATCGATACCCATTGAGGCATACAGATTGGCGTAGGCATTCTGTAAATCGGCGTAGGCGGTGTCGTAACGCACCTCGTCCAGAATGGTTTTCATCTCAACCTGTACCAGATCCATCTGGCTGATGATTTTTCCCTGAAAACCAGCACGGGTCAGTTCTAATATATTGTCCTGAACCTCATGACTCTGACGCACCGTATTTAACTCCTGAGAAAGACGGATAAAACGCGCCCTGGCGACATAGATTTGCGTAAGAATAGCCATTATCAGCGCATCCTCACGCGCCTGAATCACTTTCGCTTCGGCCTGCACCACCTTATGCTGCATCGGATAACTGAAGACATTCATCAGATTCCAGCTGACCGTGCCGGAGAGATTCGTCCATTCATTGTTATAGAGATATTTATTGGTGTCGTAATTCATGCCCAATAACGTTTTAAATGAAGGCAAATTGCGAACCCACTGTTTCGTCAATTCATTATCATTGATCCGTTTTCGATAACTGGATTCACGCAATTCAGAGCGGTATTTCAATCCAATCAATATCATCTGCTCCGCCGAACCGGGTAATTCCGGCACGACGGCGGTCCGGTCCGGCAGAACCAATTTGAACGGTGTTTCGGGTTTCAGGTTAATCAGCGCCGCCAGCTGCTTTTTGGCAAAAAACAATTCACGCTGCATGCGCTGCACATTAGCCTGAATCTCCAGCAGATCATGCTGATAGTTCAGCACCTTTAGCGGCGACACGTTGCGCCGTTTCGCCAGTTGTTCGGACTGGTACAAGGTTTTCTGCGCCAGCGCTTCCAGCTTGATCAGTTTTTCATGGGTACGGTCGGCGCTGACCGCCCGCCAGTAAGCCGTACGCACATCCTCCAGAATACGGCTGATGACCTTACGTCGCCGCTCCTGGGAGATATATTGCTCGTCCACATTCTGTTTGTTCTGAATATAGGACAGGCCGAAATCCAGAATATCCCAACTGGCCGCTAACTGAGCGGTATAGGTACGCCGTTCCGAAGATGTCGAAGATTGCAACGACTGGCTGCCGTCGATCAATGAGCGGCTGCTGGAGCCGGAGTCATTGTTGCGCTGACTGCCGCCCACCGACGCCACCACCGACGGAAACATGCCAAGCCTTCCCAGCTCGCTGAGTTTGCTTTTGTATTCCTCATCCATCAGTTCGATTTTCTGGTCGAGGTTGTATTTCAGCGCTCGCGCCATCGCTTCATACAACGAAATCGGCCCCGAAACCGCCTCATCACGGGACACGATCTCATTGATACGGTCATACGCACCCCAGGTTTGTTTATCGGTATCAATCGGTGGCGACGTCACCGCACACCCGGTAATCGTCACCACTCCCCAGACAGCAAAAGACGCCAAAACAGACTGTTTAATAAAATCAGGCATTGTGACATTCCATTAACTCAACGCACGGATAAGATCCCTCAATGCTTGCTGATCACGCATCGCAATGGTCTGCAATTGCTGCTCTACCGTGACAGCGGGTTCATCCTGCGCAGGTATTATCGTGTTATTGTTCTGTGCGGTTTCAGGCCCCATGGGTATGCCTTCACCGAGTGTTGCCGGATTGGTTACGGGCTGATTCTGTGCATCATTCAAAAACTCAAATGTCGTGGTCGGCTCAAAATCGCGGACAACCTGGTTAATACTCCCTTGCGACAAATCAAGTCCGCTGCTGGTGCCAAGCGACTTCACGCCAGCGATAGCCTGGTCGCCCGGCTGATTCCCGAGCAATGGCGCGCTGCCGCCCAATCCTTTGATCGCATTCACGGCGTCCAGCAATATGGGGTCATACTCTCTGGCTTCCATTTCCGCGCTCAGTCGTCCTGGCGTGAACGTGGGCGGCAAGCCGGCACTATCCGGCGGTGGCACATAGTTCATCTGCCCGGTCCCACCGCCTGCCGTATTGCCGTCCGTTCCCGGCAACGCGCTGACCACCACCGTCAGCGAGCCACGCACCGTACTACCCTGCGGGTCGCTGAGGGTGTAACTGACCACATCCGTCCCGCTGAAGCCGGGGTTGGGTATGTAGGTCATCATGCCGTCGGCGCTAACCAGCACCCTGCCGTTGGTAACCGATATCGAGGTGACCGTCAGCGGGTCGCCGTCCACATCACGGCTGTTATCCAGCACATTTACCGAGACCGGGGTATTCGCCGACGTGGTAAGCGTTGTCTCGCCGATCACTTCCGGCGCATCGTTCACCGCCGTCACCGTGATGGTCAGCGTGCCGGTCACCACCCCACCCACGCCGTCGCTGACGGTATAGGTCACCGTGTCGGTGCCGTTAAAGTTGGCGTTCGGGGTGTAGGTCAGGGTGCCGTCAGTGTTGATGACGACAGATCCATTGCCCGCCGTCGCGGCGGTCACCGTCAGCGGATTGCCGTCGACATCGCTGTCGTTCGCCAGCACATCGACGGTCACCGGGGTGTCTTCCGCGGTGGTGGCACTGTCGTTAC
>NZ_CM001984.1:940860-941620 GCF_000406305.1 Dickeya sp. MK7 | reverse complement strand
GTCATTCACCGCGGTGACGGTAATGGTCAGGGTGCCGGTGACCACCCCGCCGGCGCCGTCGCTGACGGTATAGGTCACGGTGTCGGTGCCGTTAAAGTTGCCGTTCGGGGTGTAGGTCAGCGTGCCGTCGGCGTTGATCACCACCGTGCCGTTGCCAGCGGTCGCCGCGGTCACCGTCAGCGGATTGCCGTCCACATCGCTGTCATTCGCCAGCACATCCACCGTCACCGGGGTGTCCTCGGCGGTGGTCGCCGTATCCGCACCGGCCACCGGCGCATCATTCACCGCCGTCACCGTAATGGTCAGGGTACCCGTAGCCAATCCGCCCTGGCTATTGCTGACGGTATAGGTCACGGTGTCGGTGCCGTTAAAGTTGGCGTTGGGCGTATAGGTCAGCGTACCGTCCGCGTTGATGACGACAACCCCATGACCCGCCACAGCCCCTTGAATTGTCAAAGGAGGGCCGTTTGCATTGGTATCATTCGCCAGTACATCCACCGTCACCGGCGTATCTTCCAATGTACTTGCGCTATCTGGATTTGCCGAAGGAGCACTATTCACCGGCGCGATAGTCACCGTTAACGTCCCCAGGGCAGTGCCGCCGGCGCCATCGCTGACGGTATAGGTCACCGTATCAGTACCGCTGTAATTCGTATTTGGCGTATAGGTCAGCGTACCATCAGCATTGATCACCACCGTGCCGTGGCCGGCGCTGGCCGCCGTGACCGTCAGCGCGTCGCCGTCCACATCGCTGTCGTTC
>NZ_CM001984.1:904645-940760 GCF_000406305.1 Dickeya sp. MK7 | reverse complement strand
ACCGTCACTGTGGCCGTGGCGGTGCCGCCGTGGCCGTCGCTGACGGTATAGCTGATGGTGTCGCTGCCGTTATAGTTGGCGGCCGGCGTGTAGGTCAGCGTGCCGTTGGCATTGATCACCACCGTACCGTGCCCGGCCGTCGCCGTCGTCACCGTCAGCGTGTCGCCGTCCACATCGCTGTCGTTCACCAGCACGTTGACGGTCACCGGGGTGTCTTCCAGCGTGGTCGCCGTATCATTGACCGCCACCGGTGCGTCATTGACCGGCGTGATGGTCACCGTCACCGTACCCGTCGCGCTGGCTCCCAGTCCGTCACTGATCTTATAGGTAATGGTGTCGGTGCCATTGTAGTTGGCCGCCGGGGTGTAGGTCAGCGTGCCGTTGGCGTTGATCACCACCGTGCCGTGCCCGGCGCTGGCCGACGTCACGGTCAGGGTATTGCCGTCCGCGTCGGTATCGTTCGCCAGCACGTTGACGGTAACCGACGTATCCTCCGGCGTGGTGGCGGTATCCGGATTGGCGACCGGCGGCGTATTAATATGGATGGTGACAGTGGTGGTTTCCGTGGTGCCATTACTGGTAACGGTATAAGTAAACGAGTCATTACCCAGATAACCGCTATTGGGGGTGTAGACCGCATTGCCGGTGCTATCAATCACTACCGTACCGTGTGATGGCGTGCTGTAAGACGTCACTCTGGCGTTGATGTTTTCAAAGGTATCGTTCGCCATCACGTTGAAGCTGACCGGCGAGCTGACGTTGGTGATGACGGAATCGCTGACAATATCCGCCACCGGCGCAATGCCGATTGGCAACGAAGTGGTAATCGGTATCGCCAACAAGGTGTCTGTTAACCCGATCGTAATGGTCACCGGGCCGTTATAGTCCGCATCCGGGGTATAGATCAGGCCATTCAGCGCGGCATTGATATCAACAATGCTACCCTGCATGGTGATGTTGCTGTCGTTGATGCCGTCGCCCTGGCTAAACGACAGATTGGCGGTCTGGGATAGCGTCAGCGACCCCATCGGTACCGACAACGATATTTTGGCGATGCTGCCGTCAAGGTCGCCGATACTGATTTTGGTGCCCAGAACATCGGCGAAGACTATCGGCGTATCTTCATTGAACAGGTTGACGAGCACCGGCAACGACAATGTCGGCAAGCTATTGACCGTTACGGCTACCGTACCCGGCAGCAACGCCGACAGCCCTTTACTGTCAGCAATGGTATAAGTAATGGTATCAACGCCAAAGTAGCCAGTATTGGGTTTATAAGTCAGCGTGTTGTCAGCATTGATCGTAACCTTGCCAAATAGTGCGCTGGCCCCGGTTACCTTGATGGCATCGCCTTCCAGATCGATATCGTTCGCGGTCACATTAATGATGGTCGAGCCATTTTGGCTCACCAGCGCCACATCGGCCACGGCGGTAGGCGCGGTGTTTATTCCCAGCAATAGGTTGGCATGCCAGCCTGCCGGATTGATGGATTCGGTTTCGATACTGCCGACATGGCTTTCCAGCACCCAGTTGCCGTCAATACCGGTAATATCGGATGACGCCGCCACGTCCGAGTCCAGCGACGACGACAGCGCGCTCAATAACTGTTGTCCGGCGGCGTCCCCAACATTACAGCCATAAATTAAAACATCGGCAGAACTGTTTAGAGATAGATTTATTTGCTCCAATATAGTTTGGTAGCTATCGATATTTTCCGCCGAGATTAAGGCATTACCTAATTCAATTTGTCCACTATCACCGTGGGAAATAATATGAATCGCATCGACGTTTTTATAATTAGAAAGAATATCAGCGATTTGATTAAGCCCATCCTGATTACTATCCAGAATATAAACCGAAGCATCGGCCGGTAATTGCGAGACCAGCGCGTCTTTATTTGGCAATGCGCCGTCAATAAAGAAAACCTCAACGCGGGCGGGCGGCGTCTCAATCTGGCTAATTGCCTGAATTAAATCGGTATTGGTATGCTCCTGCGCGGCCGAATCGCCACTGCCGTCATGGCTGGCATGGCTGGCGCCGTCTGGCTGGTCATTAGCGACCTGATCCGCCGTGGCGACAGCCGCGGCATCAAACATTAAACGGCGCTCAAGCACCATGCGGGTCGCGTTATACAGAGTTCGTTGCTGAGCCATAAGCATCACCGATATCGACAGGTTTGAAAAACAGGCAGCCGCCCCTGCGCCAACCGGCAGGATATCCATGGCAAGAATCTGTTATTAATTTAAAAAATCAAACCTGGTGTAAAATCGATAACGCTAAAATAGAAAAAATGCGAAAGCATTAACTTAAAATTAAACACAGCTTTCTGGTTTTATCAACAATAAAACCGGTAGAAATCATTAGGCTGTGATCATTCACTAACGTGTGAAAAGCGCTAACCGCAGGCGGGAATCCGGCATGGTTCCCGCCGCGTTTCAGGCAGACGTTTTCCGCGATCGCGTCGTCCCCGACTCGCGCCAGTGATCAGCGATGCGCGGCATGCTGTCCTCAATCCAGTCAACCAACACCCGCACCTTCTCCGCGGCTTCTTTCCCCAGCGGGGTCAGGCTATATTCCACGTGCGGCGGCACCACGTCATAGGCCACCCGGTTGATCAGGCCGTCGCCTTCCAGACACTGTAAGGTCTGGGCCAGCATACGTTCGCTGACGCCATTGATCAGGCGGCGCAGTTCGCTGAAGCGGAGCGTTTTCGATTCCAGCACAATCAGAATCAGGATGCCCCAACGGCTGGTAATGTGCTGTAGCACTTCGCGTGATGGGCAAGCTGCCGCCAGCAAGTCGCCGCGCTGAAATTTTTCGATTGTCCGCATACCTTACCCTTTGCCGTTCACTTATTGCCGCTCACTGAATCGCATTGCGCCTGAACTTTCAGGGTAAGGAGGCTCCCCTAAATAAGCAATCGCTTTATAAACACTCGCTTTCGCACACCAGTCTCTTCGGCCGTATCAGGCATCGACAGGCCATATCAGCATAAAAGAATCTGATGGAATAACGGTTGATTGAATGACACCGAATACCGTCGAGGAAAAAACATTGAAAGAATCCGGATCGCCGCAAAATGAATATTCGCGTTATCTGATGAGGGCTATGGTTTAAAAATAGACATAACCCCCTCAGCAATTCAAGAAATTCATTCACTCAAATAAGCCAAATTAAACCCCTTTATTCACTCAATCAATAAATGCAATAAATTCAATCCGCTAGGAAATCATTATGCCTGTGCATGCCTGAAACCGGGTGAAGGGCTATCGCCGCCAGAAATGAAAATGCTAGGCTGTGCCACTATTGTCGCAAGACACGCCGAAACGCAGTCTCAGTTTGACGTGAGATATTCATTCCTTTCAACCAAGGTATGTTTTTGCTCAGCCTGCATAAGGGTGTCCTTGGGTTTTATTTATTTTAGTTACCGCGTTTGTACCCTAAATAATTCGAATTGCAGGAAGGCGGCAACGCAGCGAATCCCCAGGAGCTTACTCAAGTAAGTGACTGGGGTGAGCGAGGAAAGCCAACGCACCTGCAATTTTGAAGTATGACGGGTAAATATTTATAAAAAACTACGAGCACACAGCAAAAAGGAATTTTTTCCTCAATACCTTCGTTGATAAAGGAATGCTCGTATGCATAAAAAATCACTTGTCCGCGCCATGACGGTAGCGGGTCTGTTTTCTCCTGCCGTGACTCTTGCCGCCGGAACCTGGTCTGATGCCAGGAACGACGCTATGGGCGGAACCGGGGTCGCTTCATCGCACTACGGCTCCGCCGCGCTGACCAACCCGGCGCTGCTGACCAAAGCGCAGGCCAGCGACAACGTTAGCCTGATTCTGCCTTCGGTAGGCGCTGTGGTATCCGACCCCAACAAAGTGGAAGATAAGTTCGACCGCATCAAAAGCAGTTGGGATAGCATCAAAGACCTGCTGAACTCCAGCAGCGGCATCACTAACCCGCTGTTGCGGCGGCTGGCGCTGCAACAAGGCATCTCCTCCTTCCAGTCGCTGAGAAGCGATTTGCACAGCATCAATGGCGACCGCGCTTACGGCGATGCCGCCGCCGCTACCGTGGTGGCGGTTCCTAACGAAACGCTGCCTTTCGCCGTCGTCGTCAAAGGCTGGGGCGTGGCGAATGCCAAAGCCGTGGTGACCGACCGCGATCTGACCTATCTGGATAGCGTGGCGGCGGGCACCACCATTCCCACCTCGGCCGACCTGAACAGTTTCACCTCCCGGGCCGAAGGCGCGGGCGCGCTGGTGACCGAATACGGCGTCGCGATGGCGAAATCGTTCAGCATCGCCGGTCAGCCGGTTTCCGTGGGTATCACCCCCAAGCTGCAACGGATCGACACCTATAACTATATTGCGTCGATCAATAACTACAGCACGTCTGATTTTCGCAATTCGGAATTCAAGAAATCCAGCTCCGGCGCCAACCTGGATCTCGGTTTCAGTACCGACCTGACATCGCGCTGGAGCGCCGGGCTGGTGGCGCAGAACCTGATTGGCCGCCGCATCGACACCAAAGAGGTGCAGGGTATACAGAGAACCTTTAACCTTCGGCCGCAGGTCACCGCCGGAACGGCCTGGAACACCGACAAGCTGACGCTGGCGACCGATATCGACCTGACGCCCGCCAGCGGTTTTGACTCGGAGAAGAAAAACCAGTACGCCGGCGTCGGCGCGGAATATCGCGTACTGTCCTGGGCGCAGCTGCGCGTCGGTTACCGCGCCAATATGCGCGACAGCGACAAGAATCTGGTCACCGCCGGTCTTGGCCTGTCGCCGTTCGGCGTGCATCTTGATCTGACCGGCATGGTCGGCACCGAAAGCAAGCACACCTACGGCGCCGCCGCCAAACTGAGCTTTACCTTCTGATCCCGCGCCCCCGGCATCGTGACGGATGTCGGGGCGCCGTTCGGCGATTCATCCCCTCACCCGCTTTACCCCTGCGCTTTGGCGCGCGTTTCCCATTGCATCACCAGACTGATCGCCGCCGGCAGCACCGTCAGCGTCAGCAGCGTGGCGACGATCAACCCGCCGATGATGGCGTAGGCCATCGGCCCCCAAAAAACCTGGGTGGCGATCGGGATCATCCCCAAAATCGCCGCCAGCGCGGTCAACAGAATCGGCCGGGAACGGTGACGGGCAGCATGGATAATCGCCTCGTCGGCAGGCATGCCCGCCGCCGTGTTGGTGTCCACTTCGCTGATCAGGATCACCGCGTTACGGATGATCATTCCCGCCAGCGCGATCACTCCCAGTAAGGCGACGAAGCCCATCGGCGTACCGGTCGGCAACATCGCCGCCACCACGCCAATCAGCCCGAACGGCGCCATCAGCAGCGCCAGCATCATGCGCGAGAAACGCTGCAACTGCACCATCAGCAAAATCAGCATCACCAGCAGCGTCACCGGCAACACCTGATACACCGAGTTGTTGCCCTTGTTGGACTCCGCCACCGAGCCGCCTTCCTCAATGTGATAACCGGCCGGCAACGCCGCCTGATAGGCCGCCACCTGCGGCGCCAGCGTTGTCGATAAGGTCTGGGCGCGCACGCCCGGCGCCAGGTCGGTCTGCACGGTGATAAACGGCAAACGCTGGCGACGCCAGATGATCGGCTCATCCACGCCGTACCCGACGGACGCTATCTGCCCCAGCGGCACCCGCTGACCGTTAGCGGCGCGCAGTTGCAGGCTGGCGACGGTATCCAGATTCTGGCGCTCCTCATCCCGGGCGCGCACCACCACCCCCACCATTCGATTGCGATCGCGCACGCTGGTGACGACCGAACCGGAGAAAATGGTCGCCAGCGCGCTGGCCACATCCTGCGAGCTGATGCCCACCGCCCGCGCCTCGGTCTGGTTGACATCGATGCGGATGGCGCGCTCCGGCTCACCGGCGGTCAGGTTCACTTCGCGCGCGTCGGGGTTGTTGCCGATCAACGTCGCCAGTCCGGTGGCGTACTCGCGCACCTTGTCGATATCCGGCCCGGTTACCCGGTACTTAAGCGGCCAGCCGACCGGCGGCCCCAGTTCCAGCGGCGACACGCGGGTCACCAGGTGGCTGAAATCCTGCTGCAAACGTTTTTCCAGCCGGGCGCGCAGCGCATCGCGTTCTTTTAATCCTTTCGCCACCACCACCAGTTGCGCGATGTTTTCATTCTGCAACAGCACATCCATCGGCAAATAAAAACGCACCGCGCCGGACCCGACATAGGTGGAGAAATGATCCAGATCCGGATCGTTTTTCAGCGACTGCTCCAGCCGCGCCACTTCCCGCTCGGTGGCCTCCTGCGAGGCATTGCGCGGCAGCGTCAGGCTGACCAGCAGTTCCGGTCGGTCCGACGCCGGAAAAAACTCGCCCTCCAGCCGACCGGCGGCCACGACCGCCAGCGCCAGCAACGCCACCGATAGCAACAGCGTGCGGCCGCGATAGCGCAGCGCCGCCGACAGCAGGCGGGCATACGCCCGCGACAGACGGCCGGCGTTGTGATCATGAGCTTTCATCGTCTTCGGCAGCAGCCAGACGCCGATCAACGGCGAGAACAGCACCGCCACCACCCAGGAGCTGAGCAGCGAAATCAGCACCACAATAAACAGCGAGTAGCAGTACTCGCCGGCGCTGGAAGCGGCAAACCCGACCGGAATAAAACCCGCCACCATCACCAGCGTACCGGTCAGCATCGGAAACGCAGTGGTTTCGTAAGCGCGGGTGGCGGCCTGTTCGCGGGCTTCGCCCTTCTCCAGGCTGGACACCATCGCCTCTACCGTGATCATGGCGTCGTCCACCAACAGCCCGAGCGCGATGATCAACGCGCCCAGCGAAATGCGCTGCAAACCGATACCGGCTATCTCCATGCCGGTGAACGTCATCGCCAGCACAATCGGAATCGACGCGGCCACCACCAGCCCGGCGCGGCTGCCCAGCGACACGAACGACACCGCCAGTACGATGACCACCGCTTCCAGCAGCACCTTGACGAAGCCGTTAACCGAGGATTTCACCACCGATGACTGGTCCGCCACGTTGACGACCTCGATACCGTGCGGCAGCGATGCGCTAATCGCCGCCATTTTACTGCGCAACGCCTGACCGAAATCCAGCATGTTGCCGGTCGGCGCCATCGAGATCGCCAGCCCGATGGCGGGTTGGCCGTTGACGCGAAACGTCGGCGCCGGGGGTTCCGCCGCCTGACGATGAACCGTCGCGATATCGGTCAGCGGGATAAAGCGCCCGCCGATGCGCAGCGTTACCTGACGCAGGCTCTGTTCGGAAACAAACGCGCCGCTGACGCGCAACGCCACCTTGTCGTTATCGGTCCGAATGGTGCCGGTCGGGCTGACGGCATTCTGCGCCTGCAGCGCCGCCGTTACCTGTTGCAAGTCCAGCCCCATGCCGGCCAGTTGCCGCGGGGAAAACGCCACCACAATCTGCTCTTCCTGCACGCCCAGCACATCGATTTTGCCGACATCCGGCGTGGCGAGCAGTTCGGTACGGATATCATCCACCTTGTCGCGCAGCTCGCGCGGCGAGTAGCCTTCGGCGGTAAAGCCATAAATGGTGCCGAAGGTATCGTCGAACTCGTCGTTGACCGCCGGCTCGCTCACCCCGTCAGGCAAGGTGGGGGTAATATCCTTCATTTTTTTGCGCAGGGTGTACCAAATGCCCTTTACCTCGGACGGCGGCGTACTGTCGCGCAGGTTGACGAAAATCACCGCTTCGCCGGGGCGGCTGTAACTTTCGATAAAATCAAGGTAAGGGGTTTCCTGCAGTTTCTTTTCCAGCACATCGGTCACGAAACTGACGGTGTCCTGCACCGTGGCGCCCGGCCAACTGGCGGACACCACCGCGGTTTTGATGGTAAAGGCCGGGTCTTCGTTGCGCGGCAGACGTTCATAGCTCATGACGCCCGCCGCCACAATCACCAGCATAAAAAAGGCCACCAGTTGCTGATGGGCCAGCGCCCAGGCGGAGAGGTTCCACTTCTGTTTGAATGCGGATGACATTACTTCGCCTCCGTCAACATAACCTTCTCGCCCGCCCGCAGCTTGCTGACGCCGGCGGTGACCACCTTGTCGCCGGCGACCAGACCGTCGTCGACAACGATCTGCGAGTCGCTGTAATTACGCAGGGTGATCGGTTGCAGCCGCAGCGTCTGCGTTTGCGGGTCGACGACAAACACCGCCGGGCGATCGCCCTGACGGGTCAGCGCCGACGCCGGCAGCTCGATGGCATTGCCGCCCGGCAGCGTGACCTCGCCCTGTACGGTCGCGCCCAGCACCATTTCTTGCGGCGGTTCGACGAGTGAAACCCGCACCCGCCAGGTGCGGGTTTCGCTATCAGCCAGCGGACTGACGTCACGCACATGCCCTTGCGTTTTGACAGCCGGGTTGGATAACAACGAAACCGTCACCAGCGGATCCTTCAGGCCGCTGGTGATAAGACGCTCGGAGATATTGAACACCGCGTCGCGGCCGGCGAAGGTCGCCAGCCGCACCACTTCCTGACCCGCGTTCACCACCTGACCGGGGTTGGCGCTGACCGCGGTGATCACCCCGGCGACCGGCGCAGACAAGCGGGTATAGCTCAGACGATCCTGCGCGCTTTTGACGCTAGCCTGCGCGCTTTCACGCACGGAAACCGCCGAGGCCCAGTTCGACTGCGCCTCATCCAATTGCGAACGGGAAATGGCGCCGTTGGGCGCCAGCTGTTTCATCCGGTTAAGGTTCTGCTCCGCCAGCCGTTCCGAGGCCACCGCGCGGGTCAGGTCCGCTTTGGCGCTCTGCAGCTGGTTTTCGCTGTCGCGGGCATCCAGCGTGGCGATCACATCGCCTTGCTTCACGATGGCGCCCACATCCACCACACGCGAAACCACCCGCCCATCCAGACGGAAACCCAGTGCGGTCTCTTCGGCCGGGCGGATCTCCCCGATCTGCGACAACACCTCACCGGTGGCGGACGGCGCGACAGTGACGGTACGAACCGGGCGCGGCGGCGCGGGAGCCGGCTCGCTGCCGGCGTCGTTACAGCCGGACAACAGGCTCGCGGCCAGCAGCAAGGCTCCCAGCCCACCGGCGCGAAAAAGAGTGTTGCCTCCGCGACAGGCTACGTGATGAAGGGCGCAAAAGGTGGACTCTGTATTCGTCATGATGGGCTTCCTGTTACCGATTAGTAACTATTACACCGTACACATTTCCAGATTGTTTCCACACTTCATCAAGAAACCATCAAGAGCGCTGAAAAATCGGTTTTATCCCAACCGCCACGCCCTGAACGCGGTCATACCGCCGGCAGTTCAAGAGTAAAACACATGCCGCCCTCCAGGTGATTTTCCGCCGTCAGGCTGCCGCCGAGCGCTTCGCAAATCGCCAGCGCGATCGACAGCCCCAGCCCGCTGCCGCCTGAATGGCGCGCCCGCGAAGTATCGGCGCGGGAAAAGCGCTCGAAAATATACGGCAGAAATGCCTCGCTCACGCCGGGGCCGTAGTCACGAAAACGGATCAACCAGCGATTATCGCGCCGCGCCACATCAATACGCTGCGCCTTACCTTCCACCGCGTAGCGCAGCGCGTTATCCATCAGGATGGTGAATACCTGCCCCAGCCGGAGCGGATCCGCCAGGCAATATCCCTCCTCGTCGGCATGCAGCGTGATGGTAAAACCGGCCGCTTCGGCATTCGGCTTCATCCAGACGATACGGTCGCGCAACAGCTCCACCGGGTTCAGCCGGGTCTTATCGATAGCTAACTGACCTGCGCTAACCATCGACAACAAATGCAGATCCTCAATCAGGCGATTGAGGTTGAGCATCTGGTTCATCACCATCTGCAACTGCCGATCGTCAGGAGAAAAAACGCCGTCCAGCATGCCCTGCAATCGCCCCATCGCGGCGGTCAACGGCGAACGCAGCTCGTGCGCCATCGCCACATGCGAAGCGTGCAGTTCGCGCTCATAACGCTCCAGCTGGGAGGTCATGGCATTGAAATCGCGGGTAAGCAGCGTCAGCTCCGCCGGCGCGCCCGGCACCATACGTGCGCGGGTGGTGAACTGCCCGCGCGCCACCGCGCGCGCCGACATCGCCAGTTGGCTAAACTGTACCGACAGCGGTCGCGCAGCCCATAACCCCAACATCACAATCAGCGGAATGGCGACCAGCACCAGCACCCAAAGGATCAGCCAGTCTTCAGAGGCGATGGACAGGTCGAAAGACTTAGGGCCGTACCAGGTATCCAGAATCTCGTAGTAACGGGCGCGGTTCAGATTGGGGTTGCTCTGTAATGTGGTGAACTCATGACGCACCGCTTCCGGCATTCGATGGATAACCCACAGATTCCAGATGGCAAACCGCAGCCACATACAGGTGGCGATTAACACTATCGAGCCAATCGCCAGCGACAAAATGCGGATACAAAGCCAGCGCCACAGCGAAAGATGAGGCATGTTATTCATGGCTAACGGAACCTGTAACCAAACGCGCGCACCGTCAGCAGCACCCCGCCAATGCCGACCGCCTCCAGCTTTTTGCGCAGATTATAAATATGGGTATCCACCACCCGCTCCAGCGCGTCGCTGTCCGGCAGACACGCCTCCAGCAACTCCTGGCGGGAAAACGCGCGGGTCTGGGCGCGCAGCAGGGTCGCCAGCAGGCTGAACTCCGTCGGCGTCAAGTCCAGCGGCTGGCGCTCGCCCTGCGCATCGGTCACGGAGGCGACCATCGCATCCTGATCCACCTCCAGCGTGCCGAAGGTCAACAAACGCCCGGCCGTCATCGCGCCGCAGGTGCGCCGCAATACCGCCTGCACGCGGGCTACTACTTCGCCGGGATGGTAGGGTTTGGTCACGTAATCGTCCGCGCCGTACCGCAGCGCGCCGATCTTATCGGTGTCGTCCCCCATAGCGGTGACCATAATCACCGGCACATCGCTTTTGCGACGCAGGGCGGCCAGCACTTCGGTGCCGTTCATTCCCGGCAGCATCACATCCAGCAAGATCAAATCCGGTTTCAGGCGCTGTGCCATATCCAGCCCGCTCAACCCATCTCCCGCCAGCAAAACCTGAAAATTGTCACGTTTCAGATAGGCTTCCAGCACGCTGGCAGCATCCGTGTCATCTTCGATTATCAGAATGCGTTTCGGACTCATCGTGGTTCTCTTGATAATTTCTTCATGATTTGCTGACAGTACATTGACGCTGATGCGTATACTAACCAGCTCTCGTACAGGGATGCACGAAAACGCCTGTTGCAGGCAACACATTTACCCGTCTAAGGAGTCAGTCAGGATGATAGTGCGACATATTCCCTTTTATATAGCTACTCTTTTCTTCGCCGGCAGCAACATCAGTTGGGCCGACGATGCCGCCCCCGGTCAACAGGATGGCGTCACCCTCGGCCTTGCCGCCCACAATGCGCCGCGCTACAGCGGCTCGGATGAACGCCGTTGGGATATGCTGCCGGTGATTCAGGCTCGTCAGGGCGCCTTCTTTTTCGACACCGCCAAAGGCGCGGGTTATGACCTGCAGTTCGGCCAGTTCTATCTTGAACACACGCTGGGTTATTCCATCGGTCGCACCGACAAGAAATCCTCTTTCCGCTCCGGCTCCGACAAACTGCGCGGCATGGGCGACATTGACGGCGTGTTGAACACCGCCGTGGCGCTGGGCTGGCAATTTACCGACCAGTTGTCGGTGGAAGCGAAGGCGATTCTGCCGCTGACCGACAGCCAGGGCGTGCAATACCAGACATCGCTGACCAGCATTCTGTTCCAGGACAAATCGGACACGCTGGGCGCTCAGGGCACGTTGCTGTTCGGCGACGCCCGCTATAACAACCTGTTTTACGGCGTCAACCAGCAGCAGAGCCAGAACTCCGGCTATCGCGTCTATCAAGCTGGAAGCGGTCTGTACGGTCAGTCCGTCTCGCTGTTCTGGACCCATCAGTTTGATCCGCACTGGGCCGCCACGCTCAGCGGCAGCTATACCCGCCTGAACGATAAAGCTTCGAACAGCCCCATCGTGTTTCGCGCCGATCAGGGCGAGGGGACGTTTGCCGTCACCTATACGTTCTAATCCAGTTCCTGTCGTCGCCGGTATCCGTGCGTGCAACGCTCCGGCGGCGATAGGCTATTGTGTTCTCTTCTTCTCACCGCCTTCGCACCTCCGCTTACCCGAAATGGCCGCCGCCGATGACCGGCGCGCAGAAACCGACGACACTCGCCCCCAGACATTGACACTCACGCCAGGTTTAATAATTTATCGATTGATTTCTTAATGCATATATAAATAATTGTAACAATGGTCAGGGACATTAATTAAAAAATAATGAAAAAGCTAAAAAAGCTAAACGGAACGACAACAAGATAAGAAAAGCCGGCCGGAAAATTGAAAACCGAAAACCCACTGAAATAGAATGTCGCCGCTGTATCTGAGCGCGATTCAGACGGCACCTCCCTATTACATAAAAATGGTATTAACATCATGAAAACAATACTCATCACCGGAGCAACAGGCTTCCTGGGCGGTGCTGTGATGGAAAAAGCGCTACAGGACGAGCGAATTGAAAATTTGTTTATGTTGGTCAGAGCCGAAAATAAACAGGACGGACTTAAACGAATCCTAAATAACTTGCGTAAATTTGATATTTCGGAATCATCATTATCTCGGTTGACGGAAGACAATATTATTGTCGGCGACTTGGCTGAACCTGAATCTTTTCTTCAACATCCGGCGCTGGACAGCGTCACCCATGTTATCAACAGCGCGGCAATCGCCTCATTTGGCAACAATCCGCTGATCTGGAAAGTGAACGTGGAAGGCACGCTGGCCTTTGCCAGACGCATGAGCCAGGTTAAATCGCTGCAAAAATTCATTCAGATCGGCACCGCGATGTCCTGCGTACCGGATCAGGACGAAGTGGTGGAGGAATCCGACCTGCTGGATACGGAAAAATCGCACATCGTCGAATACACCCTGTCCAAAGCCACCATCGAAAACCTGATGCGTGAGCACTGCCCGGCCATGCCGCTGCTGATTGTGCGCCCGTCGATCATCGTCGGCCATTCCCGTCTGGGCTGTAAGCCGTCCAGCAGCATCTACTGGGTGTTTGAGATGGCGATGAAGCTGCAGAGATTCATGTGCTCGCTTGACGATAAAATCGATGTTATCCCGGTGGACTTCTGCGCCGAAGCAATCCTGATGCTGCTGCACGCCGAGCAGGCGGTCGACGATATCTACCATATTTCCGCCGGCGAAGCCTCCAGCGTGAGTTTCAGCGAAGTGGATCTGGCGATGGCGCAGGCGGCGTCGCGCCCGCCGATGGGGGAGGCCTACCGCCAGGTGAGTTACCACGACCTGATCAAACTGCGCAGCAGCTTCAGCGAACTGTACGGCCCCTGCAACGAACGCCTGATGCTGCGCGCCATGCGTCTGTACGGCTCGTTCGCCCAGTTGAATGTCAAGTTCAGCAACCGCAAGCTGTTGCAACTGGGCATGAAAACTCCGCCGCGCTTTACCGAATATGTAGGCAAGTGCGTTGAAACCACTCGTCAATTCAGCGTACCTGAACTGATGACGGTGGATTTTAAATAACATCGTTCACCATTTGCCCCGTTATCACTACCGTAGATAGCACCACCGAAGATAGCGGGGCAAACAAACATGATGTCGAACCCTATCCTTACGTTTTACTGCCCATCACCGGTTTTATTGTCGGTTAATAAAGAAATGCCCTCCCGATAATAATTGGCACTGCGCCGATTCATCATATAAAAACATCGTTAATATAAAAAACAAATCAGCGTAACGAACGATGTTAACCAAAAAAGTTTCAATTATTTAATTTTAAAATAGATAACACGCTGCTTATAAAGCAGTTATTAAAAAAATCCGCAAAACAGAAATAACGTTTCAATGCATTCTCTTTTTAGCAAAAAATAAAAAAACGCCCCGCAATTTGCGGGGCGTCAATCGATATTATCAGGCGGCGTTATTTCATGCATCGCCGATAGGCTGGCGTGAGCCGGGGCAAACCAGCTGCCGGCTCTTGATATGGTACATCTCCAGATTGGGCCGCAGGAAAAACGCCATTTCCCACGGGTTCTTATTGATGAACGCGTGGCGGACATCTTCAAACAGCGGCGTTGCCGGGTCGATCAGGTAAGCATCGCCTTCAATCAGGGTGTAGTTCCATTCGATGGAACGTTCAAAGGTGTAGTGCGAACGCTCATCCATGGCGAAAAAGCAGTGCGGGTTACGTTTGAGCAGTTTGGATTTAAACGTTTCCGGGAAGGTAATCAGGAAAATATCGTCCTCCACCGAGGAGAGGAACGCCAACACCGTGGTGTGCGGCTGCTCTTCCGCCATCGTCACTAATACGCCGACCTTATTGGTAAAGTCTTTGCGTTCGGTATCCGGCAGCGCGGCCATCGGGGTAAACGGCACCGGTCGTTCCGGCCGGAGATCGGTCGGGAACACATAGCCCGGCTCGCGGACATCCACCACCGGCGTAAAACCATGCAATAGCTGGCACTCGCGCGGCGCCAGAATCACCCAGTCGTCATCCACTCCGACCACCCGCCCCTTGTATGAGGCGCGGTACACCGAAATATTGGCGTCAAACTCATCGACGCCGGTGCGATTGTCGAGATGCACCGTCGCCAGATCCCCCACCGCCAGATCATGCCCTTTGGGGAAAAACACCCGCAGGCTGTTGTCGGCGCGTGGATAAACACCACAGATATGAATTACCACATTTCCTTGTTGGTAACAGGCCAGCACCCCCAGCACCTGTTTGCCAAGATACGTCGTCAGACTCATGTTGCAGCACCTTGTTTATTATTCTCGTTACCGGATACGTCAGGCTGTGTGTAAAACCGCCACTGGCGTCGGCCGGCCGGATTTCGCCCGTCCGCCGCGCCTGCCGTTTCCACCCTATGCGAGCGGAAGATTGACTGTCAAGGCGTTTGCGGCCGTTGTCTCCGCATCGATAGATATGTGAATTTAACTCACATATTCGTGATTTTTTCGTCAGAGATATTCACCCATCACACAGGTATGCTCGCCTCAGAAAAACCAATCCACACAGCGAGGTCACCAGTGAGCTATATCCTGATTCTTCTTCTCGGCCTGTTCGCCGGCAGCGTCAGCGGCATCGTCGGCACCGGCGGCTCCATCATTCTGCTGCCCGCGCTGGCGTGGGCGTTCGGCCCGCAGGCGGCGGTACCGATCATGGCGATCGCCGCCACCATGAGCAACATTTCCAAAGTTATCCTGTGGCGCAATGCCATCAACCTGCGGGCGCTGGGCTGCTACTGTCTGCCCGGCATCCCGGCGTCGATAATCGGCGCCAGCCTGCTGTGGGCAATGCCGGTGCGCCTGTCCAGCCTGTGCATCGGTCTGTTTTTCCTGCTGCTGATCCCACTGCGCCATCTGGCCCGGCAACGCGCCTTCAGCCTGAATGATAGCCAGTTGGCGGTGGCGGGCGGCGTGGTCGGCTTCCTCACCGGCGTGGTGTTTTCCACCGGTCCGCTGACGTTGCCGCTGTTTGCCGGTTACGGCCTGCTGAAAGGCGCGTTGCTGGCGACCGAATCAGCCGCGTCGCTGGTGATATACCTGACCAAAGCCTCCACCTTCGGCGTGGTCGGCGCGCTGCCGCTGACGGTGTTGTGGGCCGGGCTGATGGTCGGGCTGACGCAGGTGGCCGGAGTGTACATCGGCAAGCGCTTCGTACTGCGCCTGTCCGACACCCTGTTCAACCGGCTGGTGGACGGCATGATGCTGATCGCCGGTCTGTCGCTGCTGTGGGAAACGCTGCCTGCGCACTAACGCGACGACGATGGTAATAACGGCAATGACAGAAAATAATCAAGGTATTCGCGGTACTCATCGCCCAGCGGCGGCAATGCCTGAAGATCAAAGAAACGCACATCCCGCGATTCGGTTTTATCCACCACGATATCGCCCTGCCAACTATGGGAAACATACAGGGCGGTAATCACGTAGATCTGATCCTGATTAGGCAAAGTAAAAAAGTGATCGGGACCGGAGAACACCTTCAGAAAATCAAGCGCGTGCAGTTGCAGCCCGGTTTCTTCACGCACTTCCCGAATCGCCGCCTCTTCCAGCGACTCGCCCAGTTCCAGCAGACCGCCGGGCAATCCCCAGACGCCCTCCAGCCGATGCTGCAGCAACACCTGTCGGCGCGCATTAAGCATAATCACGTTAGACCCGGCCAGCAGCAGCGGGCGATGCCCGATCAACTGACGCATTTCCTGCACATAATTCATAGTTACCGCCTCCTTAATTCAGTCATTTCGCCCCACGGTAACGCTGATGCATGACAGTTATGTGAGCCAGACATCAGCGTGGTCAGGCATCAGTGCCAGTCAGACACCGTCCGGTTTCGCCGCTTCTTCCAGCAGCCAGTGCTCAAAACGGTAATGCAGCCGGGTTTTCGCCAGCCCGGCCGGCGTCAGCAAATAGTAGGTACGCTCGGCGATGCGCAGATCCGGCAAGGGCGCCGCCAGCCGGCCTAGCGCCACATCGCGCGCCAGTAGCGGCAGCGGCCCCGGCCCGACGCCCAACCCGTCAATCAACGCGGCATACGTGACGTAGAAGTGATCAAAACGCAGCCAGTTGAGCGTGCCGGGATCGACCATCCCGCCCAGATCGAACAACTGCGGCCAGAAGCCAGGGCGGGTTTCAGTGTCGAGCAGCGTGTGGTTCGCCACCGCCGCCAGAGTGGCTATCGGCTGATGGGCCAGCAGCGACGGCGCGGCCAGCAAGGTGTAATGCTCCTGCATGAACGGCAGCGCACTAAAACGATCGCTGTTGAACACGCCAAGACGAATCACCAGATCAAAGCCACTGGTCATCGCCAGTTGCTGGGTGGTCGCGGTGTGAATCTGAATCAGCGTGCCGGGATTAGCCTGATAAAACGCCGGCAGCCGCGGCGCCAGCCAGCGCATGGTGAAGGTGGCGGGCGCGCTGATGCGCAGCACCTGAGTGGCTTCGCCGCGCCCGTAACGGCGGGCAGCTTCGTCCATCACCGCCAGCACGTCGTTCATCTCCTTGGCGAACGCCTGCGCATGCAGCGTCGGCACCATGCACTGACCGGCGCGCACAAACAGCGTCTGTCCCAGCCAGCTTTCCAGAATACGAATCTGGCGGCTGATGGCGCCGTGGGTGACATTCAGTTCTTCGGCGGCGGCGGTATAACTGCCCGCCCGGCAGGCGGCCAGAAAAAGCCCGCAACGCCGGCAGAGGAGGAAGTCGGTGCATGGTTCATCGTCTCCGTGGGTCGCTCACAGCACGACTGTATCACAGGGCGGCAGCGCCGCAGTTGCCCGATATAACACATATCCGATTGGCATAAGGGCCAACTGGTCTGTCCCGAAGCGGACTTGTATGATGACAAATAAATAACAGGCTATCTATCTGGAATGCTATGACAATCAGGCGCTATCCACACCTGGCCCACTGGGGCGCATTCACCGCGGTCGTCGAAGACGGCCGGCTTATCCGCTGCGAGCCGTTTGCGGGCGATCCGGATCCGTCGCCGATGCTCGACTCCATCGTGCCGCTGGTTTATTCCGACAAGCGTATCCGCAAACCGGCGGTGCGCCGTTCCTGGCTGGAGAAACGCGAAAACAGCGACCGCACGCTGCGCGGCAAGGAACCGTTCGTCGAGGTGGAGTGGGATCACGCGCTGGATCTGGTGGCGGAAGAAAACCGCCGCGTGCGCGACCGCTACGGCGCCGACGGCCTGTTCGCCGGCTCGTACGGCTGGTCGTCCGCCGGGCGTTTTCATCATGCCCGCTCGCAGGTGCGGCGTTTCTATTTCTCCGGCGGCGGCGCGGTGGACCAGACCGGCAACTACAGCTGGGGCGCGGCGCAATTCTTCCTGCCGTATGTGATCGGCACCTTCCATCCGCTGACCGGCAAAGTCACCGAGTGGCGCAGCGTGGCGGATCACTGCGAACTGTTCCTCGCTTTCGGCGGGCTGGCGCTGAAAAATGCGCAAGTGGCCTCCGGCGGCGCCGGGCATCACACGCTGAAACCGGCGCTGGAAAAACTGGTGGCGCGCGGCATCCCGGTGATCAACATCAGCCCGATGCGCGACGACTGCCCGGCGTTCGTCAACGCCGAGTGGATCCCGATTCGCCCCAATACCGACGTGGCGCTGATGCTGGCGCTGGGCTACCAGATCCAGCGGCTGGGCGCGGAGGATCACGATTTTCTCGATCGCCACTGCGTCGGTTACCCGCAGTTGCGCGACTACCTAAACGGCCGTACCGACGGTATCGCCAAGACCCCGGCCTGGGCCAGCGCCATCACCGGCATCCCGGCGGCGCGCATCGAAAAGCTGGCTCAGCAACTGATCGGCGTGCGCAGCTTTATTACCTGTTCCTATTCGGTGCAACGCGCACATCGCGGCGAGCAACCCTACTGGATGATGATCGCCCTTGCGTCGATGCTCGGCCAGGTCGGGCTGCCGGGCGGTGGTTTTTCCTTCGGCCACGGATCGATGAACAGCGTCGGCAATGAACGCATGACGTCGCCCGCCCCCGCTTCGCCGTCGGTCCCCAATCCCGGTCAGTCGATACCGGTGGCGCGCATCGCCGACATGCTGCTGCACCCCGGCGAACCGTACACCTTCTGCGGCGAGAACCGCACCTATCCCGATATCCACCTGATTCACTGGGCGGGCGGCAACCCGTTCCACCATCACCAGCAGCTCAACCGGCTGGTGGAGGGCTGGCGGCGGCCGGATACCGTCATCGTGCAGGACATCGTCTGGACCGCGGCGGCGCAGATGGCGGATATCGTGCTGCCCGCCACCACATCGCTGGAAAGAAACGATGTGGGCGGATCTTCGCGTGACCGGTTTGTGTTCGCCATGCATCAGGCGGTCGCGCCGCAGCATCAGGCTCGTAACGACTACGATATCTTCAGTGAACTGGCCCAGCGCCTGGGTTACGGCGACGCATTCACCCACGGCGGCCGTACCGAGCGGCAGTGGCTGGAATCGATGTACCTCGCCTGCCGGGAGCGTCAGGGGGCGGCGGGCGAGCCGTGGCCCGATTTTGACCGTTTCTGGCAACAGGGATATGTCGACGTTCCGATGGACGACCAGCCGTTCGTGTTTTTCGAAGAATTCCGCCGCGACCCGGCGCGTCATCCACTGAACACGCCCAGCGGCAGGATCGAGCTATTCAGCAGCACTATCGCCGACTACCGCTACCCGGATTTCGCTCCCCATCCGCAATGGCAACCACCGGTGGAATGGCTGGGCGCGACGGAGACGCAGCGCTGGCCGCTGCATTTTATCTCCATCCAGCCGGCCGATCGGCTGCACAGCCAACTCGGCTGCACGCCGCAGGTGGCCGCCAACAAAACCGCCGGTCACGAAACGCTGTACATGCATTCGCAAGACGCGGCCGCGCGCGGCATCCGCCACGGCGACCGGGTGGAAGTACGCAACGAGCGCGGGCGTATTTACGCCGGGGTGGACGTGACTGACGGCGTCACGCCGGGCGTGGTGGTCATGGCGACCGGCGCCTGGTTTGATCCGGGCTTCGGGCAGGCGCAATGGCACCCGGTGGAGCAATCCGGCAACGCCAACGTGCTGACCCGCGACATGGGCACCTCGCCGCTGACGCAGGGCCCCAACGCCATGAGCTGTCTGGTGGACGTGCTCGCCCTCTGACTTCTCCGCGCCTGACGGGCGAAAAAAAACGCCCCCGGCGGTCGGCCGGGGGCGTCGTTCACATCAGCAACGTAGGCTGTTATCAATGCTTATGGTTATCAATGCTTATGGTGAGATTTAATGCTTATCATGAGCCTTGTCGGCGCCGTGATGAGTATGATGTTCGTGGCGGGACAGCCAGTCCAGATAGCCCATCACAAAAGCGGACAGCACGAAAGTCAGGTGGATGATCACATACCACATCAGTTTGTTGTCCGGCACGTTCTTGGCATCCATAAACACCCGCAGCAGGTGGATGGATGAAATCGCCACGATCGATGCCGCCACTTTATTTTTCAGCGAGCTGGCGTCCATTTTGCCCAGCCAGTTCAGCTTCTCCTTGTGTTCGTCAATATCCAGCGCCGACACAAAGTTTTCATAGCCGGAAAACATCACCATCACCAGCAACCCGCCTACCAGCGTCATGTCCACCAGCGACAGCAAGGTCAAAATCAGGTCAGATTCGGCAATAGTAAAAATGTTCGGCAATACATGCCAGATCTCTTCAAAGAACTTGATGGCCAACGCCAGTAATCCCAGCGACAGCCCCAGATAAACCGGAGCCAACAGCCACCGTGCAGCGTACATCGTATTTTCCAGAAAACGTTCCATAGCGCCCATCAGGTACAGGTTTGAGAGAAATGCATAATAGCGAAAAACCGCATCGGGGTGTTATTCAATTGTTTATCAATATAGTGTGTTGATTTTTAAAAAAATTAACTCAGTTTCACCGAATTATGCCGTCAATAGCCCGAGTGCGACCCCGCCGCATCAGAAATCGACAAATATGATCCCGATCGCGCCGATCTTCACGCCGCTGCCACCTTCGGCCCGGAGATGACCATCCGACAAAGGAGCGGCGTTCACCGCCGCGCTAGGCTGTGTCCAGCAGGACACCCTATCAACACGACGATGACAACGGACGGCACACATGAATAAACCTCTGCAGATATGGCGTACCCCGCTACTGGCGCTGGCACTCGTGCTGCCGCTGACGGCGACGGGCGCGGTGAAACTGACGCTCGACGGCATGAACAGCACGCTGGATAACGGGCTGCTGAAAGTCCGCTTTGGCGCGGACGGCAGCGCCAAAGAAGTGTGGAAAGGCGGCACCAACCTGATTTCCCGTCTCTCCGGCGCGGCGCGCGATCCGGATAAAAACCGCAGCTTTTACCTCGACTACTACTCCGGCGGCGTCAACGAATTCGTGCCGGAACGGCTGGAGGTCATCAAACAGACGCCGGATCAGGTGCACCTGGCCTACATCGACGACCAGAACGGCAAACTGCGGCTGGAATATCACCTGATCATGACCAGCGGCGTCAGCGGCCTTTACAGCTATGTGGTGGCTGCCAACACCGGCTCAGCGCCGGTGACGGTCAGCGAGCTGCGTAACGTTTACCGTTTTGACGCCACCCGGCTGAACGCGCTGTTCAACAGCATCCAGCGCGGTACGCCGTTGCTGTACGATGAACTGGAACAGTTGCCGAAGGTGCAGGATGAAACCTGGCGACTGCCGGACGGCAGCGTCTACTCTAAATACGATTTCGCCGGTTATCAGCGTGAAAGCCGCTACTGGGGCGTGATGGGCAACGGTTACGGCGCCTGGATGGTGCCCGCCAGCGGCGAATATTACTCGGGCGACGCGCTGAAGCAGGAACTGCTGGTGCATCAGGACGCGATTATCCTGAACTATCTTACCGGCTCGCATTTCGGCACCCCGGATATGGTGGCGCAGCCGGGTTTTGCAAAACTCTACGGTCCGTGGTTGCTGTACATCAACCAGGGTAGCGATCGGGAACTGGTGGCGGACGTCAGCCGCCGGGCCGAACATGAACGCGCCAGTTGGCCTTACCGCTGGCTGGACGATGCCCGCTATCCGCGCCAGCGCGCTACCGTCAGCGGTCGCCTGCGCACCGATGCGCCTCACGCCACGGTGGTGCTGAGCAGCAGCACGGAAAACTTCGACATTCAGACCACCGGTTACCTGTTCACCGCCCGTACCAATCGGGACGGCCGTTTCAGCCTGCGCAATGTGCCGCCGGGCGAATACCGGCTGTCGGCCTACGCCGATGGCGGCACGCAAATCGGCCTGCTGGCGCAGCAGACCGTGAAGGTGGAAGGCAAGAAAACCCGGCTCGGTCAAATTGACGCCGCGCGTCCCGCGCCGCTGGCGTGGGCTATCGGTCAGGCCGACCGCCGGGCCGACGAGTTCCGCTTCGGCGATCGCCCGCGCCTTTATCGCTGGCAAACCGAGGTGCCGGCCAACCTGACCTTCGAGATCGGCAAAAGCCGTGAACGCAAGGACTGGTACTACGCCCAGACCCAGCCCGGCAGTTGGCACATTCTGTTCAACACCCGCGCGCCCGAGCAGCCTTACACCCTGAATATCGCCATCGCCGCCGCCAGCAACAGCGGAATGACTACGCCAGCCAGTTCGCCGCAGCTGGCGGTGAAACTCAACGGTCAGTTGCTGACGACGCTGAAGTACGACAACGACAAGGCCATTTATAGGGGCGCGATGCAAAGCGGCCGCTACCATGAAGCGCACATACCGCTGCCCGCGGGCGCGCTGCAGCCGGGCGGCAACCGCATCACGCTGGAGCTGCTGGGCGGCATGGTGATGTACGACGCCATCACGCTGACGGAAACGCCACAATAACCGCCCAACGATAATCACGCCTCGTTCCGCGCCAGCATCAGGTCGGCGCGGAATTTCCCGTTGTTCTTTATGCCGATATACCGAATGCCGCTATTCATACCAAGAGCGGAGTGCCGAATCGGGCTGGTCGGGTTATGCGGTGGTCATCAAGGGGGAGAAATAGCCAGCGCCATTGCTGGGCGGCAGTTGGATAAAGCCGGTTACAACCCACTACAGCCAGCGATGTGACCGGAAGTACGATTGATTTGGCTGGAGGCTAACGGCCTCAGAAACGCCAACGCTGCGTCAAAGCGCAGCGTCGTCGGCGTGTGTCATCGATAATGACGCTCCCTTATTTTCTCACCTCTCTGCTAAGCGTCCGTTCTGGGTTCCCTGGTGTCGGATAGATGGCAGTCTGCGTCAGCGACGTCAGAAACAACCAATTAGTTTGTTAACTATATCTTATGTTTATAGTAAATTATCTGTATCACTCAGATTAATTAATTTTTCTAAACGTTATAGCAATAAAAACAGTCAAGTCAACAGATTAATGGACATTTTATGATCTTTAGTGTCTATTTTTAATGGCGCTATTACAACAACCACCAATTAATTGAATAAGTTCACACTACCCTGCCCGTTTTTTCCGTCCTAAATGCCCGCTACGCGCCGTGGTTGCCGATTTTTTTCTTTTCGGCGGGATAGGTGAACGTAAGGCTTTATCGTAAGATGAACCTGTCTGAGAACTGACCTGAGAAGGGATGACCATGAAAACAACGAATGCTCAGCGCAAAACTAATATCATTAAAAATATTGAATATCTGATGCGTACCCGAGGCGAAACCAAAGCCTCTTTTTCTAACCGTACCGGGGTAACGCGTACCACTATCTACAAAATTCTTGAAGGTAGGGTAAACAAGGTTCAGCAATCCACCATCAATCGCATTTCCGATTTCTTCGGCGTGTCCTGTGAGGAAATCGAAGATTACGATCTGGAAAAGGTCGAGCGCCTGAACAATACCGTTTCTTTTGAAGGCAACAAAAACCCGGCGGCGATTCCCATCATTCCGCAGTCGCAACTGTTGTTGGCACGGCAGCACAAGATTGGTCAGTTATCGGTTCAGTATCCGTTGACCTATTTCTTCGGAGAAGAAGCCAACATGGTGGCGGTACAGATCGAGTCGCCGATTGGCGACGCCTTCTCCCCCGGCGCGCTGCTCATCATCCGACGGCCGCCTGCGCTGGTGCCGAATACGCCGATACTCTGTCACTCTCCTGCTACGGGATTTTTTGTCGACATCCCGGATTCGCCGGACATGGCGGACAGAAAACGCCCCGAGGACTCAGTCCTGCTGGGATATATCATAGAGGAAAGGATATAAATGGATGCAAACAGGAAATTCAAGCTGCTGGGGTTCAACCACAGCGGCGAATTATCAGCTAATATCATGGTGTTATCGACCGGCAAGATGATCCACATGGATCTCAAGGAACTGGTCGACAGTGAAATCTCCGATGATCTGAGCCGGCACGAACTCAACGCTCTGTACAAAAAACTCTATTCCGGCAAAGACATCACCACCGCCTACGACATCAGCGACAGAAACGAACGATCCTGGCTGGCGTACCTCATCATTACCGCCGCGCTTTGCGTCATCTATATTTTTTCCACCGTCAGCGGCGTCAAACCGATCTTCATTCCGGCGCTGAATCTGGTGGTACCGCCTGCCGTTTTCGTCTACCCGCTGACCTTTATTCTGGTGGATATCCTGAATGAATTTTATGGGCTGCGGCTGGCGCGCCGCACCATCCTCATCGCATTTTTCTTCCATCTGGCGTTTGTGCTCGGGCTGTGGGTCACCAGCCTGATCCCCGGCCTGCCGGAATGGGAATACGGCAAGACCTACAGCGGCATTGTGGAAAGCATGATGGCGGTGCTGGTGGCCTCATCGCTGGCCTACCTGATCTCCGAAAACATCAACGCCTGGGTGCTGCACAAAATCAAGATCCTGACCAAGTCCCGCTACCTGTTTATCCGCGTGATCACCAGCACGGTCACCGCCTCCGCCGTCGACAGTGTGATTTTCTGCACCATCGCGTTTTATAATGTGCTGAGTTTTGACGTGATCCGCACCATGATCCTGTCGCAATTTCTGATCAAAGTGGTCTATGCGGTGTTGGGCGTCGGCCCTATTTACGGTACCCGCAGGCTGTTCAGAAAATACATTCATGCCGTACCCGTACCAGCAAGGAACTGAGCGATATGCATATTACAGAAAACGATAGCATTACCCATCTGGGGGTGCGCTCCAGCTACCCGGACAAATACGACCCGGCGCTGCTGGAAGCGCTGCCGCGCGCTCGTGGGCGCGATCTGGTCGGTCTGACCGGGCCGGACCTGCCGTTTGACGGCTACGATCTGTGGACCGCCTTCGAGCTGTCGTGGCTCAATCACAAGGGAAAGCCGCTGGTGGGCATCGCCGAATTCATCATCCCGGCCAGTTCGGAAAACCTGATCGAGTCCAAATCGTTCAAGCTGTACCTTAACAGCTTCAACCAGACCCGCTTTCGCGATATCGGCGAAGTGCACGCCACCTTGATCAAGGATCTGTCCGCCGCCGCCAACGGCGACGTCAAGGTCACCCTGTATCCGGGCCTGACCGGTTATCCGGCGCAGATCGATACCCTGCCCGGCATCAACATTGACGAGCTGGACATCGAAGTGAACGATTACGGCTTCAATCCGGATTATCTGCAGCACGCGGTACGCGACAACGCGCCTCTGGTTGCGGAAACCCTGTGCTCCAACCTGTTGAAATCCAACTGTCTGGTCACCTACCAGCCGGACTGGGGCAGCGTGGTGATCAAGTACGAAGGCCGGCAAATCGACCGGGAAGCGCTGCTGCGTTACCTGATCTCGTTCCGCCAGCACAACGAATTCCACGAACAGTGCGTCGAGCGTATCTTCAATGACCTCAAACGCTACTGCCGGCCGGAAAAACTGACCGTGTTCGCCCGCTATACCCGCCGCGGCGGCCTGGACATCAACCCGTTCCGCAGCGATTTCGAAACCGAAGCCGCTACCGGCCGCCTGGTGCGCCAATAGTCCCTTTCGCCTCCCCGTCGGGGAGGCGCTAGCGGTTTTCCGCTTCCCCTTGCGGCAGTTGCTGTTTCAGCCAGGCGATAAACGCCGAAATGCGTGCCGGCACATGCCGACGCTGCTGGTAGACCGCGTAAATGTCCGCTTCCGGCATGATGTAATCCGGCAACAGCGCCACTAATTCACCACTGGCCAGCCAGGGGCGCACATCCCACAGCGAACGCAGGATAATGCCATGCCCGTCCAGCGCGTAGCGCATGATCACCTCGCCGTCGTTGGCGGAAAGATTGCCGAAAGCGCGATGGGTAAACTCGCGGCCATCGCGGTAGAAACGCCATAGGCCGTAATCACTCTCATACTGACGCAACACCAGACAGTTGTGCCCGGCCAGATCCGCCACCGTCTGTGGCGTACCGTAGCGCGTCAAATACGCCGGCGCGGCGCACAGCATGCGCGGATTTTCCATCAACCGATGCGCCACCAGCCGCGAGTCCGGCGGCACGCCGAAGCGAATATCGATATCCACGCCGGCGTCCAGCATGTTGAGCGGCTGACTGGTGAGCTGTAGCTGCACTTCCAGCTCGCCGTGCTGGCGGGCGAAAGCGGAAATCAGCGGCGCGATATGGCGACGGCCGAAACCGAACGACGCGTTGACGGTCAACCGCCCGCGCAGCGTGAGCTGGTTGCGGCGTACCTGACTTTCCAGTTCCTCGATTTCATGCAGAATCGGCAACGCGCCGTCGGCGTACAACTGCCCCTCCGGCGTCAAATCCAGCCGCCGGGTGGTACGCCTGATCAACTGAACTCCCAGCCGTTGCTCCAGTTGCGTCAAGCGTTTGCTGACGGCCGGCAGCGACAGCCCGCTCTCGCGCGCCACCGCCGTCAGGCTGCCGAGCGCGGCGATGCGGCTGAAGAACAGCAAATCGTCGATTGCACTCATTCATTCTTCTCTTTTATTCAACAATGCCTTTACCGGAAGCGAAATTGTTTACATCGAACAGAGTAAATACACTCTCTGTTACCCAAGTGCAATCGATCAGAAAAACCGTTCAGGAGTTGCCATGTCTCAACCGCGTTACCGCATTGCCGTCATCCCCGGCGACGGCATCGGCAAAGAAGTGATGCCGGAAGGGGTACGGGTGATCGCCCGCGCCGCCGAACTGTTTGATATCCAACTGGAGTGGGAATGGTTTGATTTCGCCAGCGCCGATTACTACCGCCAGCACGGCAAGATGATGCCGGACAACTGGTTCTCACTGCTGAAGGGCTTCGACGCGATTTACTTCGGCGCGGTCGGCTGGCCGGACATCGTGCCGGATCACGTGTCGCTGTGGCAATCGCTGCTGCTGTTCCGCCGTGAATTCGACCAATACGTCAACCTGCGCCCCTGCCGCCTGATGCCGGGCGTGAAAGCGCCGCTGGCCGGGCGTCAACCCGGTGATATCGACTTCTACATCGTGCGCGAAAACACCGAAGGCGAGTATTCCAGCGTGGGTGGCGCCATGTTTGCCGGCACCGAGCGCGAAGTGGTGATTCAGGAAACGGTGATGACCCGCGTCGGCGTCGATCGCATCCTTAAATTCGCCTACGAGCTGGCGATGAAACGCCCGAAAAAGCATCTGACCTCAGCCACCAAATCCAACGGCATCGCCATCACCATGCCGTACTGGGACAGCCGCGTCGCCGAAATGGGCACGCGCTATCCGGAGGTAAAGGTGGACAAATATCACATCGATATTCTTACCGCCAACTTCGTGCTGCACCCGGACTGGTTTGACGTGGTGGTCGCCAGCAACCTGTTCGGCGATATTCTGTCCGACCTCGGCCCGGCCTGTACCGGTACCATCGGCATCGCGCCGTCGGCCAACATCAATCCGGATCGCACCTTCCCCAGCCTGTTTGAACCGGTACACGGCTCAGCGCCGGATATCGCCGGCAAAGGCATCGCCAACCCGATCGGCCAAATCTGGTGCGGGGCGATGATGCTGGAGCACCTCGGCCATGACGACGCCGGCGCGGCGGTGCTCAGCGCCATTGAACGCGTGCTGGAACAGGGGCCGGAAAAGGCGCCGCTGACGCGGGATCTCGGCGGCAGCGGCAATACGACCGCGCTGGGTGAGGCGATAGCGCAGGCGCTGAGTCGTTAAGGCTATGATTTGTTAATACTATGATTTGTTAATACTATGATTCGTTCGGGCTATGATTCGCGAAAACGATGAGTCGTTACACACGTGAGTTGAAATAAAACCGACGAAGCAAAAAACAAGGACATGAAAAAGGCCGCTGTCATAGCGGCCTTGAGACTACCACAAGGTAGACGCTGCAAGTTTTTGCGCAGGTTGAAGTTGCATCAGACTGCTGATTCATCTCGTTTGCGTTCAGCCACCAGCACTACCCCTTTCCGTGATTCATTTGGAGCAAGACTCCAGATATCACTCTCTGGGATGCTACGGCCGTCGTATCGGATCCGTTCACCGTCATACGGCCAGAAAGCACGTTGTTCTGAGTCGAATACAAACACATCAATACCAATCTCTTTACGTGCCATACGCGCCCACAGTGCTTTCCCTCCAGGGAATTGAAGGTTATCACTAACCAGCACAATGCCGTCGTTAATGAGCGCCTTATACATGGCGCTGGCGACATTGGCGTTTCGTTCACGCTTAGTGACAATCACGCCTTCAACCTGGGCAGGATGGGTATTCACCGGTTGCAGATTCTCGTAATAACCGATGACAGCCAAAATAGTTTCGGTTTCGTCGTCGCTGTTACGGGATTTCAGGTCAATCTTTGCTACCACAACATGCCGTAAATCACCATCAACGTCATCTGGTTCGCCATATATAGCCACGGCATGGTGCCGATCACTGTGAATATAAATATCCACGGCACGACCGTTCACACTCGTTTCGCCAATTTTCCGGTATTCCCGCGCCACAGTGGCAGGGCTATATGACATTGGAAGAATCGCCATATCAAAACTCCCGCTATCGTTGAGGACTGGTGACATTGTAAGCATAGCCTGTTGTACTTTGTTGGGATTGATAATATCAAGAATCATGTGTATTTATTAGCCAATTCAAACAATAGTACCCGGTTTAAAACAAATAGTACCCGGTTTAAACAATAGTACCCGGTTTAAACAATAGTACCCGGCCCATCATTGCCGTCGCTGACTCTACGCGGTTGAACTCCTCTTCCAGCCCTAACGGAGGGAATAACCCAAGAAATTACACCCCGCCAAGTATGTTCATACCTGACGAAAAACAAGAAGGCCGCTGTTATAGCGGCCTTCTTATTAATTTTGATCTGCTCAGGGCAATTAATGCATGGCACCCGGCGGGATGTCTTTGTAAGCATTGATGTAAGCGACCAGAAGTTTTTTCAGGAATTTACGCACGTCGATCACCTTGGTTAATGAATGATTTGTGAACTTTCTGGTAAAAGATTGTACGTTTTGTTGAATTCGGACGCAACACTTTTGTGATTCAAATCACAAAAAATTCAGAATAGCGTTTTGCTTTCCCAATCCAGCCGGATAACACGCCCCGTTCAACTGGCTGAATTAACATCATGTCCTTGCAACCAAAAACACCTCAATGACCGGGGTTGGATTATTCTTTGATATATAAAATTATTTCCCGGCTAAGACAAAAGCGGCCATACTAGCGATGTCGCGTAATTCAGCGTGGCACTGGCGCGGGAGCGACCCGGCCTTTCACTGACGACGTAAAAACCTGCCCTATGGAAACCTGGAAACTCAACCTTTTCTCCGCCTGGCTGGGATGTTTTTTTACCGGCATGGCCATGAGCCAGATACTGCCGTTCCTGCCGCTCTACATCGAACATCTGGGCGTGAGCGATCACACCGCGCTCAATCTCTGGTCCGGGCTGGTATTCAGCTCCTCGTTTCTGATTTCGGCGATTGTCGCGCCGCTGTGGGGCAGCCTGGCCGACCGCAAAGGCCGTAAGTTGATGCTGCTGCGCGCCGCGCTCGGCATGTCGCTGGTCATGGGGCTGCAGGGCATGGCCACCAACGTCTGGCAACTGTTTATTCTGCGCGCGCTGATGGGGCTGACCTCCGGCTACATTCCCAACGCTATGGCGCTGATTGCCTCGCAAGTGCCGCGCAGCCGCAGCGGCTGGGCGCTCGGTACGCTGTCCACCGGGCAGGTGGCGGGGGTGCTGATCGGTCCGCTGCTCGGCGGCTTCATGGCCGATACCATCGGTCTGCGCATGGTGTTTTTCGTCACCTCCGCCATGCTGTTTATCTGCTTTCTCATTACGTTGTTCGCCATCCGTGAAAACGCCATTACCGTCAGCAAAAAAGCGCAGCTCAGCGGCCGGGCGGTGTTCGCCTCGCTGCCTTATCCGCTGCTGATTGTCAGCCTGTGCTTCACCACCATGATGATCCAGATGGCGAACGGTTCCATCAGTCCGATACTGACGCTGTTTATCCGCGACCTCTCTCCCGACATCGAAAACATCGCGTTTATCAGCGGCGTCATCGCCGCCGTGCCCGGCGTCTCTGCGCTGTTGTCCGCGCCGCGCCTCGGACGCCTCGGCGATCGCATCGGCTCTCAAAGAGTGCTGATCGTGGCGCTGTTTCTGTGCGCGCTGCTGTTCTTCCTGATGTCGGCGGTGCAAAGTTCGGTCCAGCTCGGCATCCTGCGCTTCGCGCTGGGTTTCGCCGACGGCGCGCTGATGCCGGCGGTGCAGGCGCTGCTGGTGAAATACAGTAGCCAGCAGGTGACCGGGCGTATTTTTGGTTATAACCAATCCTGCATGTATCTCGGCAACGTGGTCGGGCCGCTGCTCGGCTCCACCGTTTCCGCCACACTGGGTTACCGCTGGGTGTTCCTGGTCACCGCGCTGCTGGTGCTGATTAACGGCATCCAGTTGATGGTGAGCTTTGCCCGCATGCCGAAGAAAGGCTGACATCATCACGGAAGCCGGTATCCGGCTTCCGGTTGTCACCCCGCATCTTGGATTGTTCATCCTGCCTTCATGTTTCTGTCATCCTCGTCGCCAAAGATAGCGCCTGTGCAAACGTATGCACTCCTGACAAAAGGCGCTCACTATGTTTGGCAAAAGAACAATGTTTGGCAAAAGAACAATGTTTAGTAAAAAAACAATGTTTGGCAAAAACACGTTTAGCCAAAAACCGTTTGGCAACACCACTCTGACAGCAAAATCGCACAGCAAGAAAACCCTTTCCCGCCTGCTGCTCGCCGCCGGTCTGGCGTGCAGCATGGCGTCGCAGGCCGCCGATCTGGTGATCGCCGGGCGCGATGACGTTTACGGCAAGGCGCTCGACAGCACGCTGGCCCGTTTTCAGCAACAACATCCCGGCAAGCAGATCGAACTGCTGAAGCTGCCTTACGCCAACCTGTATGAAAAACTGGTGATTTCCCTGCGGGAAAACGCCTCGGCCTACGACTTGATGTTGATGGACGACAGCTGGAGCCCGGAATTCGCCGGTAACGGCTGGATCCAGCCGCTGCCGGACAGCCTGCAAAGCAGCGACTTCATTCCGGCGGTGCTGAACGTTTCGCGCGTGCCGGAAAACGGCGGTCCGGTCTATAGCCTGCCGGTGGTCGGCAACGTGGCGATGTTCGCCTACCGTCAGGACCTGTTCGACAAGCACCAGCTCAAGGCGCCCGCCAGCTGGGATGCGGTGCTGAGCGATGCCAAAACCCTGCAACAGCAGGAACCAAGCGTCTCCGGCGTGGTGTTCCGCGGCATGAAGGGCAACCCGATTGTTTCCGGCTTTATGCCGATGCTGTGGGCCTACGGCGGCAACGTGATCACTAACGGCAAAGCGTCGCTGGATTCTCCGCAGGCGTTGCAGGCGCTCAACACCCTCAAGGCGCTGAAGGCATTCGCCCCCACCGGGGTAGAGGTGTACAACGCCGCCGACGTGCGTCAGGCGATGGAACAGGGTAAAGCGGCAATGGCGATCGAAGTGTGGCCGGCCTGGGCGTCCACGCTGGACGACGCCGCCAAATCCAAAGTGGTCGGCAACATGACGCTACAACCGGCGCCGGGGCAGAACGCCGGTCCGTCGCCGATGCTCGGCATCTGGCAAATGGCAGTCGCCAAAAACAGCCAGCACAGCGAACTGGCGCAGCAATTCCTGAGCTACCTGACCAGCGCCGAAAACCAGAAAGCGCTGGCGCTGGAACTGGGTCTGCCGCCGACGCGCCGCAGCGTGTATCAGGATGCGCAGGTAGTGCAGAAGTACCGCTGGTACCCGGCGCAACTGGCCGCGCTGGAAGCCGGCAAAGCGCGTCCGCGCATCCGCAACTGGCAGGAAGTGGAAAGCATTCTCGGCGACTACCTGCAACTGGCGCTGATGGATCAGATGCCGGCGCAGGTAGCGTTGCAGCAGGCCAATCAGAAGATCGCGCAGGTACTGAAGTAACCAGTATTACATTAGAACCTTCCCAATAGGCGTCATTGACGCAGCCAGTTTGGACACGGGAAGCGCGCAGAACCCGGAGCGTACACGCAGTACGTGAGGCGTTCGAGCACTGCCCGGGTTCAAAATGGCAAGTAAAATAGCCCTATTGGGATAGGTTCTTAACCGCTGTCGGGCGGGCCACGGCCCGCTCATTCAAGGACATCCCATGCATTTTGACTCCCGCTGGCAACGTTGGCTGCTGCTGATGCCCGCCGCCGCGCTACTGTTGCTGCTGACGCTCTATCCCATCGGCCAGATGCTGCTTTACTCCTTCAGCAAGGTGGATTACGCCGCTGCCAGCCGCAGTTGGGTCGGGCTGGAAAACTACCGTCAGTTGTTCGCCGACTGGTTCTTCACCACCAGCCTGAAAAACACCCTGCTGTTCTCGTTCGGCAGTTCGCTGTTACAGGTGCTGCTGGGGCTGGCGCTGGCGTTGTTGCTGTATCGCCATTTTCCCGGCCGCCAGTGGGTGCTGAGCCTGCTCATCTACCCGATGATGATCTCCACGCTGGTGTGCTCGGCTATCTGGCGCGTCTGGTTTCATTACGATTTCGGCCTGCTCAACAACTGCCTGACCGCGCTGGGCCTGATGCCGCAGCCGTGGCTGTCCAGCCCGCATCTGGCGTTGTGGTCGTTGATGCTGGTGGATATCTGGCAGTGGACGCCGATGGCCTGCCTAATCATCCTTGCCGGGTTGCAGGCGATTCCCAAAGACGTGCTGGAAGCCGCGCAAAGCGACGGCGCCAACGGCTGGAAACGGCTGTGGTACGTCACGCTGCCGCTGATCCGCCAGCCGGTCATGCTGGCGCTGCTGCTGCGTTCCATCGACACCTTCAAGCTGTTCGACAAAGTGTACGCCCTGACCGGCGGCGGCCCCGGTTACGCCACCGAAACCCTGTCGCTCTATATCTATCAGCAGGGCTTCAAGTTCTTCAATCTGGGACTCGCCAGCGCCGGCGCGGTGATCATGCTGCTGTTCGCCGCGGCAATGAGTCTGGTCTACGCCTGGCAACTGATGCGCGGAGGGAAAACCGCATGAGACTCCCCTACTGGCTGATGGCGCTACGTGCGCTGGCGCTGACCGTCGCGCTGCTGTTTTTTACCCTGCCGATCCTGTGGATGGTGGCGGCGGCGTTTAAGTCCACCGCTGAATTCTCCAGCCTGAGCAGCCCGTTCTGGCCGCAACAGTGGACGCTCACTCACCTGAAAAGCCTGCTGAATAACGGCGTCGGCGAGCGGCTGTTTAATACCTTGTGGGTGGCCGCCGGCGCTACCGCGTTATCGCTGCTGACCGGGTTTCTGGCCGCCTACACGCTGGCGCGCCACCGCTTTCCGGCGCGGCTCGACAGCCTGTTCCTGCTGCTGGTGCTGCTGATCAAGATGATGCCGCCGATGGTGGTGGCGATCCCGCTCTATTCGCTGCTCAAATCGCTGCACCTGCTCAACAGCCTGACCGGGCTGATGCTGGCTTATCAGGTTTACACCTTGCCGTTCTGCATCTGGATGCTGCTCAGTTTTATCCGCGACGTGCCGCTGTCGCTGGAAGAAGCCGCGGCGATGGACGGCGCCGGGCTATGGCGGCGGCTGCGCTACATCGTGCTGCCGGTGTGCGCCCCCGGTCTGGTCGCCACGGCGATCTTCACCCTGATCATGGCGTGGAACGAATTTCTGTTCGCTCTGCTGTACCTGCAAACCCCGCAGCAGTTCACGCTGCCGCTGTTTATCGCCAACTTCATGACCGAGAACCAGATCTACTGGGGAGAACTGATGAGCATCGGGCTGCTGTCTTCGCTGCCGGTGCTGCTGGTGGCGGGCTTTGTTCAACGTTATTTGCTGCGCGGCTTTGCCGTCAGCCAGAAATAGGACTCGCAGATGAGTGAATTACGGTTACATCAGGTCGCCAAGCGTTACGGTCGCCAGCCGGTGCTGCACGGCATCGATCTGCATATCCGGCAGGGAGAACTGGTGGTGTTCGTCGGCCCGTCCGGCTGCGGTAAATCAACCCTGCTGCGTACCATCGCCGGGCTGGAACAGCAGGACAGCGGCCAGATCCTGCTGGGCGATGAGGACATTTCGCGCCAGCCGCCGGGCCAGCGGGAAATGGCGATGGTGTTTCAGTCCTACGCGCTCTACCCGCACATGACCGTGGCGGAAAACATGGGTTTCGCGCTGAAAATGGCCGGCGAACGGCGTCAGGCGATTGAAGAGAAAGTGGCGCAGGTGGCGGAGATGCTGCAACTGACGCCGTTGCTGCACCGTAAACCCGGCGCGCTCTCCGGCGGCCAGCGTCAGCGGGTGGCGATTGGCCGCGCTATCGTGCGTAAACCGCGCCTGTTTCTGTTTGACGAACCGCTGTCCAATCTGGACGCCAAACTCCGCACTCACACCCGGGTGCAACTGAAAGCGTTGCATCAGCAACTGGCCGCCACCATGATTTACGTCACCCACGACCAGGTGGAAGCGATGACGCTGGCCGACCGCATCGTGGTGCTGCATGAGGGCCGCATTGCCCAGGTGGGGACGCCGGAGGAGCTGTACCACCAGCCCGCCACTACCTTCGTCGCCGGGTTTATCGGCACGCCGGAAATGAACTTTTTCCCGTTGCCGCCAAGTCAAATGCCGTCGCACGATCAAATACCGTCGTCTGATCAAATGCTGTCGCCGTGGCTGCAACGGCTGGCGCGTGATGAACGCGCCGCCACCCTCGGCATTCGCCCGGACGCCTTTGAAGTCACCGAAGGCATCCCGACCTTTAAGGTCGATTTGGTGGAAAATCTGGGCGCGCAGTATCACCTGCACGGCCACTTCATCCACGAACCCTGTCTGACGCTGGTGGTGGAAGGTCGCCACCCGGCGCGCATCGGCCAGGAGCTGGCGTTGCAGGTTGCGCCGGAACGTTGTCACTGGTTTGACGCGGCCGGTCAGCGTTTGCCGCAGCCCCCGCTTCCCGTCGGGCAGGAGAGCCAGCATGGAGCTTGAGATTCTCGGCAGCGGCGAAGCCTATGACAGCCAACGGGTCAACGCCGCGATACGGGTCAGCGAAGACGGATTCCAGTTGCTGGTGGATTGCGGCCCGACCGTACCGCAGGCGCTGTGGCAGCGCCAAACCGCGCCGGACGACATTCACGCCATCTACATTACCCATGCTCATCCCGACCACGCGCTCGGCCTGACCACCTGGCTTAACTGGTGTGAATCCTGCGGGCGTACCGCGCCGCTGACGATTATCGCGCCGCGTCAGCAACTGCCGCAGTTGCAGCGTCTGGCGGATTTCGCCTTCTGGCCCGCCGGCCGGCCGCTGTTTACCCTGAGTTGGCAGAACGGCGAAGACCTGATCGAACTGGGGCCGTGGCGCTGCCAGACCGCGCCGACCCGCCACTCGGTGCCCAACCGTTCCTTGTGGCTCGACGGCGAACAGGGGTCGCTGTTTTACAGCGGCGACGGTCAGTTGACGCCCGCGGGCGCCGCGTTACTGGCACGCTCGGATCTGGCGCTGGTGGAGTGTTTTTCGCCGCAGGCGGCGGACAATGCCTACCACGGCAACTGGCCGCAGGTGCAGACGCTGGCGCGTAAGCCGGGCGCGCCGTTGGGTCTGTACCACGTGCAGCAGTCGCAAAAAGCGGCGCTGCAACAAGTTATCGCCGCCTCGCCCGGCGTGTTTTTGCCGGAGCAGGGCGACCGTGCGCAATGCCGCAACGGGCGCTGGCACGTCATCAGGGGAGCAGAGCATGAATAAGAAACGCATCACCTCGATTGATGTCGCCCGCTGCGCCGGCGTTTCGCCATCAGCGGTATCACGCACCTATTCCGCCCCGGGCAAGGTCAGCCAGGCGACCCGCTCACGAGTGCTGGCGGCGGCGAATGAACTGGGCTATCGCCCCAATGCGCTGGCGCGGGCGCTGGTCAACTCTGGACGGCAGGGCTCCGGCATCGTGGCGGTGGTGATGGGCGAATTCGACAACCCGTTCCAGCCCTGGCTGTTCGGCCTGCTGACGCAGGCGTTGCAACAACACGGACTGGTGCCGATGCTGGTCAGCGTCACCGAACAGTGCGACATCCGCGCCCGGCTGCAGCAGGCGCAGTCGTGGCAGGTGGAAGCGGCGATCATCTCCGCCGGCAGCCTGTCGCGGGAAGCCACCGGACGCTGTCTGGAACTGTC
>NZ_CM001984.1:835524-904545 GCF_000406305.1 Dickeya sp. MK7 | reverse complement strand
AGTCGTGGCAGGTGGAAGCGGCGATCATCTCCGCCGGCAGCCTGTCGCGGGAAGCCACCGGACGCTGTCTGGAACTGTCGCTGCCGATGGTATTGATGGGCCGGGAGGACCAGCGTGAAACCGTCACCGCGGTACTGTCCGATAACCGGCTGGCGGGCGAGCTGGCGGCGGACCACTTGATCTCGCTGGGGTTGACCCGGCTGGCTTATATCGGCGGCCGTCAGGACGGGCAGGCGTCGCTGGAGCGGCTGGCGGGTTTTCGCCAGCGGTTGGCCCATCACGGCTTGCCGGAGCCTGTCGTGACGGATAACCCGGATTACGCCTACCACAGCGGCTATCACGCCATGTGTCGGTTGCGGCAACAGCATCCGCTGGTCGAAGGCGTGTTCTGCGCCTGCGATGCGCTGGCCTTCGGCGCCCTTGACGCCCTGCGCCTGACCGACGGCCCGGCGTGCAAGGTAGTGGGTTGCGACGATACCCCGCAGGCAGCCTGGGAAGGATACCGCCTGACCACCGTCCGCCAGCCGGTGGAGCTGTTGGTGGAGCAGGTCATGCGCCACCTGCAACGGGTGCTGAGCGGCGAAGCGCAGAAAGGAGAAACCGTCCGCATTACACCGACGCTGATCGTGCGTTAACCGTATGTAGCTAAATCACGGGTGTTACTTCCCCAGGTTATTAGGCTGAGTCAGGATAGAGAAATGATGCATAAACCGGCCGTCGCTCTGGCCCGCACGGCCAGCAGGCTGTTATCGGGCGATTGTTGTCGCCCGATCGCTGTTTTCCTTTTCCATAAGCCGTTATCCACGCGGCATCGGATCACGCGACACCGGATCACGCAACGTTGGATCACGCAACATCGGATGATGCCGTTCCATAAAATCCAGAAAGCGGCGCACCATCGGAATGCCGGCGCTGCGTTTAAGATAACTCACCGCAAACGTGCGGGTGATCGGCGTCGCCACCGGACGAATCGCGATATCGTATCCCTTCAGGCTGCCCGCCACCGAGGTGCACAGAAACACCACCCCGCCGTGATGCATCACCAGATCCATAATGATGTCGAGATTGCTGCATTCCCGAAAGCAGGTATCTTCCAGCCCGGCGCGGCTGAACGCCGTCGACACCGCCGCATGCTCGCCGGTGCCTTTCTGCGGCACGATCGGCCGCTCCTGCGCCAGTTGATGGAGCGTCAGGCTCGGTTGAGCCGCCAGCGGATGGTCGGTCGCCATCACCGCCACCAGATTGTCATCCAGAAAAATGGTATGGCTGAACAACGGGTCCTGCAGATAGTCGTCAAACGGCGTAGAGAGCGACACGTGGATCTCGGCGTTTCTCACCTTTTCCAGCAGGTCGCTGCTGACGCCGTCGATAAAAGACAGCTCGATATTCGGGTGCTGTTTCTGAAACAGCGTGAAGACATCGTAATATTTCAGCCGGTTGAAAATCGGAATCACCCCCACCATTAGGGCACCGTCCTGACTATCTTCGTACGACTGCACAAATTGTTCGACGTCATAATATTCCCGGATCAGCGGTTTGATTTTGTCATCAAACGCTTCGCCGAATGGCGTCAGCGCGAATTGCCGGGTGGTGCGATTAATCAGTTTTCTTTCCAGTTCCTGTTCCAGCCGGGATATTTCCTGGGAAAGAAACGCCTGTGAGATATTGAGTGATTTGGCTGCGCGGGTAAAACTCCCTTTGCGCACCAGCTCATGGTAATAAAGTGCTCGCTTTATACTTATCATGATTATATTTATTTATAACCTTAACGAATATTAATTATATTAAATTACGAAAATACTAATGTGAGATTAAGCACATTTGTATTAATCCCAGACGTGATAGCCTGCATCCTGATTTTTTCCTTCCTGTATTGATAAGACAAGCATCAGTTACATAATAATCCTAAGGAATATTCCATGCGTACCCTCCCGCTAAAAATGATATTGTTGTCCGCTGTTACGATTACCGGAGCCGCGCAGGCGACAAGCGCCATGGCCGCAGACAACATTCATGAATTAACCCTGACGCCCCGTCAGCCAGTGGTTAAACTGATTTCCGACGTGGTTTACTCCCAGGTGCCGATGCGTGGTTATGCCAATGTGGCCTTGAAAATGGACATCCTGCAGCCGGAAGCGAAATCACCGCAGCCCGCCGTACTGTTCATCACCGGCGGCGGCTTCATCAACGCCAATAAAGACAGCTACATCCAGCAGCGGCTGAAGCTGGCGGAAGCCGGCTACGTGGTCGCCAGTATGGAGTACCGCGTGGCGCCGACCGTGCTGTTCCCGGCGCCGCTGGAAGACGTCAAATCCGCCATTCGCTATCTGCGCGCCAACGCGAATAAATTCGGCATCGATGCCTCGCACGTGGCGGTATTCGGCGCTTCCGCCGGCGGCTATCTGGCGGCGTTTGCCGGCACCACCAACGGCAACAAGCAGTTTGACCGCGGCGAACACCTCGACCAGAGCAGCCAGGTACAGGCGGTGATCGATTTCTACGGCCTGTCGGACCTGACCCGCGTCGGCGAAGGTTTCCCGGACGAGGTGGTGCAGAAACACGCCTCGCCGTCCTCCACCGAAGCTATCTGGGTCAACGGCACCTCGGTGTTCAATGAGGGCGGTCCGATTACCCGCTTCCCGGAGAAAACCGCCGCCGCCAACCCCATCACCTACATCGGCCAGCATACCCCGCCGTTTTTGATCATGCACGGCAGCGCCGATACGCTGGTTTCACCGCGTCAGACCGAAATCCTGCACCGGGCGCTGATAGCCCACGGCATCGACAGCACCTACTACGTGGTGAAAGGCGCCGAGCATGGCGGCGTTTACTGGCTGCAGCCAGAGATCATGCAGAAAGTGATCCAGTTCCTGGATAGTCATTTGAAACCATAATGGCTGATGGTCATGGCTGCTAACAGACAGCCGAGCACAGTTTTTAACGCTGGAAAAAACCTTCGTATTGTATTTAAAGAATTTGCCAGCCATCTGAAACGCCTCGCTGGAGGCGTTTTTATTTTCTGCACTTTTATGTTTCGGAAAAATAATTTGCCGAAAATGTTAATTCTTGCGCCAAATCATTTTTATTTATTCCCACCAAAATAGACTTTCCTTGCGCAAGTCAAAAAAGACATTTCAATAACAACGTGAAACAATAAAATAACAGCAAGAATAAAAAATCAGACAATAATAACATCACCACGCCAGTTATCGTATTTTGCAATTATTTTTATCCGGATATACAAAAAATTAAATGTGAAGCGTGCCACATATCCCGCCAGGTACGCATGTTCCAATTATTCGCACCAACATGTTTTATTTCCCGACACATGGGCTTTGTCGTTATTTATCGCACTCACTGAATACAGATGAGTAAGAAAATAAAAAATTGATTTATTGCTGAGCAGATATCGGTTGAGCCAGACCAGATGTCTACCTCTGAAAGGTTATTTTATGGAAAATTACACCCGACGCCGTTTTATTGCCATCATGGGCAGCGCGCTGGCTGTTTCCGGCAGCGGTTTGCCGGCGGTCGCGCAGGAAACGGTAACGCCCACCGGCCCGCGTCCCGTCAAATACGGCATACTGCATAACGAGCTACGCTGTATCGGCTGCAAAGCCTGCATGACCGCCTGCCGTAAAACCAATCAGGTGCCGGAGGGCGTCACCCGGCTGGACATTCTGCAAACCGTCGATATCCCCGCCACCGACAGCAGTAAACCGATCAAACAGTTCTTCCGCCAGTCCTGCCAGCACTGCGATAACCCGCCCTGCGTATCGGTCTGCCCGACCGGCGCGTCGTTCAAGGACGCGCTGACCGGCATTGTCGATGTCAACGACAAGCGTTGCGTCGGCTGCCGCTACTGTATCGCCGCCTGCCCGTACCACGTGCGTTTCATCAATCCACAGACCCACACCGCGGATAAGTGCAACTTCTGCCGGGAAACCAATCTGGCGGCAGGCAAAAGACCGGCCTGCGTCGAGATCTGCCCGACCAAAGCGCTGGTGTTCGGCGATCTCAACGATCCGGATAGCGAGATCTCGAAAATGATCAAAAACAATCCGATCTACCGCAGCAAAGTCTATCTGGGCACCGGCCCCAACCTCTACCGCATCCCCGGTAAATACGGAGAGAGCGACCATGCATGACGCTTTTCACTTTCACTCGCTGGTGTGGGACTGGCCGATTGCGGTGTACCTGCTGCTGGTGGGAATCTCATCCGGAATGATGACGCTCACCCTGCTGTTTCGCCGCTATGTGCCGCAGGAATACCATCACGCCAATCCGCTGGTCGTCGCCACCGCTATCGTGGCGCCGCTGTCGGTCATGCTGGGATTGCTGATTCTGATTTTCCATCTGGCCCGGCCGCTGACCTTCTGGTATCTGCTGCTGTTCTACAACCCGACTTCCATCATGTCGCTGGGTGTCATGCTGTTTCAGGTGTATTTGCTGGTGATGCTGCTGTGGCTGTTCGCGCTGTATCGCCAGCCATTGCTGGGCGGGTGCGAAAACCGCCTGTCCGCTGGCCTGCATCAGAAGTTCGCCAGCCTGCTGAACGTCCTCGTGCGCCGTATCCGCCTGCTGGAAAATCTGCTGCTGGCGCTGGCGCTGCTGCTGGGCTGTTATACCGGCTTTCTGCTCTCGGCGCTGAAGTCGTTCCCACTGCTGAACAACCCGCTGCTGCCGGTGCTGTTTCTGGTATCCGGCGTGACCTCCGGCATCGCCGTGATGCTGTTGGTGGCGTCATCGTCGCGTTGGCGCGACGCCTGCCCGCAAACGCTGCACTTTTTGCACCAGTTGGAAAAACCGGTGGCGATCATCGAACTGTGTTTGCTGTTCGCCTTTTTCATCGGCCTGCTGCTGGGCGGCGGACAGAAAACCGTAGCGGCGCAGGCGGCGTTGAGCGGCTTCTGGGGCGCGGTGTTCTGGCTGGGGATTCTGGGAGCCGGCATTCTCGCTCCGATGGCGGCCGGCGCCGTGCCGGCATGGCGTCACGCCGGCGGCCGACTGACGCTGACCACGGCCACACTAAGCCTGCTCGGCGTATTTTTACTGCGACTGTTCGTGCTGTACGCCGGACAGATGACGGTAGCCTGATCATGGCCGGCTCACGCGCGCTGTTCTGGCTGGCGTCGGTGGCGTTCTTCATGCAATCGCTGGATACCACCATGCTGTATGTCGCCATTCCGGCGATAGCGCGCACGCTGCACCAACCGGTACTGCGCATGGAGCCGGTCGTGATGGCTTACCTCATCGCCGTGGTGGCGTTCACCCCGCTCAACAGCTGGCTGAGCCAGCGACTGGGAGAACGGCGCACCTGCCAGCTGGCGCTGCTGACGTTCATCGCCGGCGCGCTGTTGTGCAGCCAGGCCACATCGGCCGCCGCACTGGCGCTCTGCCGCTGCCTGCAAGGCGCCGGCGGGGCGTTGCTGCTGCCGGTGCTCCGCACTCAGGCGCTACGCGCCACTACGCCCGAGCAAAAACTGCCTTTTCTTAACCGCATGACGCTGCTCGGCCTGCTTGGCACCCTGACCGGTCCGCTGGCGGGCAGCCTGCTGACCGATGCCTTCGGCTGGCGCGCTATTTTCCTCGCGCCGATCCCGCTGTCGCTGTTGTGCCTGTGGCTGACCGGATACGCCATTCCGGATGGCGTCACGCCGTCGTCGCGCCGTATTCCGCTACGTAGCCTGCTGCTGCTGACCGCCGCGCTGTCGCTGTTCACATTACTGCTGGTCGCCGCCCCCAAAAATCTGCTGCCGCTGCCGGCGTTGACGCTGATTGCGCTGGCGGGTTGCGGCTGCGGCTGGCTGTATCTGCGCGGCGATCGCCATGCGCGCGAAGCGCTGCTGCCCGCCTCGCTGTTCGGCATTCGCACCTTTTATGTCGGCGTGTGGGGCGGCGTGCTGACCCGGCTGCTGCTGGCGTCGATACCGGTGCTGATTTCGCTGGTGACCCAGACCACGCTGGGTCTGACGCCGGCGACCGCCGGGATCATCATGCTGCTGTTTTCCGCCGGCGCCCTGCTCGCCAAGCTGCTGTTTGAACCGCTGGTGCGCCGTGCTGGTTATCGCCAGTTGCTGATCGCCGCCACGCTGTTGGCGGCGATCGCGGTGCTGGCGCTCGGCGCCGCCATCCAGCAGCGGTCGCTGCCGTGCATCGGCGCGCTGTCCGGCCTGCTCGGCGTACTGACGGCGCTGCTGCACTCGGCGGAAAGCACGCTCGCCTGCTGCCATCTGGAAAACGACGCCTGCAACAGCGGCAACAACATCCTGCTGCTGAGCCAACTGCTGGCGGTGATGCTGAGCATGGCGCTGACCTTTCCGGCGCTGCGGGCGCTATCGCGCCTGTCGCCGTGGCTGCACATCAGCCCGTTCAGCCTGCTGTTCGCGCTGCTTGGGGTCGGGCTGGCGCTGAGCTGCCTGCTGTTTCGCCATCTCGGCCATGAGGACGGGAACGTATTGCTGTCGCCCTCTTCCTGAGCGGGCGGCCCGTTTTTTTCATTAATCAACATGTCGTTAATCAACAGAGTGAAATCACGTATGAAGAGAAGTTCAATCACATTACTCATCAGCCTGCTTTGCGCCGCCAGTACCACCGCCGTGGCGGAAAGCGGTCAATTTAAAGCCGGCTCTTACTCCTCCACCAAACAGGGCATCGGCGGCGACGTGACCGTCACCCTGGACGTGGACGCGAGCGGTACGGTCAACAAAGCCAGCATCGACGCCCCGTCGGAAACGCCGGAAGTGGGCGGCGAGGCGGCCAAAGAGCTGGCGAAAACCATGACCGAGAAAAAGACCATCAATGTCGATGGCGTTTCCGGCGCCACCATGACCAGCGGCGCCGTGCATGACGCCGCGCAGGAGGCGTACGAAAAAGCCCGCCAGCACTGATTCATGACGGCCGGGCGCTGCCCGGTTTGCCGTGTGTTATTTCGTGAGAACAATATTTGTGAAAGCAATATTTGTGAGAACAATAAAAGGAAAACAAGATGGCTCAATACCGAAGAACAATCCTTGCCGCCCTGTGCCTGTCGATGCTGGGGATAGCCTCCGCCAATGCGGAGCAGGCAGCGCCGCAACCCGCCGCCAACGCGGAACCGGCCAAACCGGCGGCGATCCCCAAAAGCGCTGACGTGGTGATCATCGGCGCGGGAGCGGCCGGCACCGCCGCCACCATGGCGGCGGCAGAGAAAGGCGCCAGCGTAGTGTTGCTGGAAAAACAGGGCGTGGTCGGCGGCACCGGCAACTTTGCCGAGGGCATTTTCGCCGCCAACAGCGCCATGCAGAAACGTCAGGGCATCGTGGTGACGCCGGACATGGCGTTCAAAACCATCATGGAATACAGCCACTGGATGGCGAACCCGTTTGTGGTGCGCGCCTTCGTCAACCGCTCCGCCGACACCATCGAGTGGGTCAAATCCAAAGGCATCAAGTTTGAATACATCGGCCCCGGCGGGCCGGGCGGGATGTTGACCTGGCACGTGATCGACGGCCCCGGCCACGGTCGCCACCTGATCAAAACCTTCCATGAACAGTTCAAAACCATGCCGGTCACCACGCTGGTGAAAACCGCCGGTAAAGATCTGGTGATGAAGGACGGCAAAGTCGCCGGGGTGATCGTCGAAGGCAGCGACGGCAAACCATTCCAGATCGACGCCAAAGCGGTGATCATCGCCACCGGCGGCTACGCCAACAACAAAGAGATGCTGCAGAAATACGTGGCGGTGCCGGACACCATCATGGTGGGCAACATCGGCAAAGACGGCGACGGCATCAAAATGGCGTGGAAAGCCGGGGCCAAAGAAGAAGGGATGGGCGTAGTACAGTCCTACCGTCCTGGCCTGCCGGACTATGCGCCCAACTCCCAGTTGCTGGCCGCCGCCCGTCAGCCTTATCTGTGGGTGGATCAACACGGCCGCCGTTTCACCGACGAATCCATCGTCATTATCTGGCCGCACGCCGGCAACGCGCTGGCCAAAGCCGGTGGGGTGATGTATTCGGTGTTTGATGAAGACGCCCGCAAGCACTTCGTCAACGACGGCATCGACGTGCCGATCGGCGAATGGGTGATCGCCAACACCAAGCTGGTGAAATTCGATGACGAGTTCACCAAAGAGAACCAGAAAAACCGGGGCTTTGTGTTCAAGGCCGCAACGCTGGACGAGCTGGCGAAACAGATGGGCGTCGACGCCAGCGTGTTGAAACACACCGTTGACGAAAACAACCGCTTCGCCGCACAGAAACGGGACGAGGTGTTCAACAAGAACATGGATTACCTGCGCCCGATGAAGACCGGTCCGTTCTACGCGGTGAAAATGCTGCCGGCCGCGCTCGGCACGCTGGGCGGCGTGAAGATCAACGAGAAGATGGAAGCGATATCGCCGGCAGGCAATGCGGTGCCGGGGCTGTACGTCACCGGTAACGATGCGGCGGGTATGTACGGCGACACCTATGACCTGCTGCTGGGCGGCGGCACCTTTGGCTTTGCGCTCAACTCAGGTCGCATGGCGGCAGAAAACGCTCTCGATTACCTCCACTTCACCAAAAAGTAATGCCTTTCGTCCCCCAACCAAAAAGTAATGCCTTTCGTCCCCCACGGCGTGGGGGACTTTCACACTTTACGAAAGGTGAGATTGAAGCGAACTTCATCCGACATTCCCGCCGGCAACGGGCCGTTCCTGAGCGGCAAAATGGCATGGTAATGCAGCCGCGAAGGACCGCCCCACACCACCACATCGCCATGCATCAGCGCCAGCCGCTGACACGGATCGCCGCGTTTTTCCCCGCCAAACAGAAACACCGCGCTTAACCCCAGCGAGACGGAGACGATCGGTTGGCGCAGGTCCTGTTCGTCCCTGTCCTGATGCAGCGACAGTTTAGCGCCCACCGTGTAGCGGTTGATCAGGCAGGCATCCGGCGCAAAATCGTGATACCCGGCGGCGCTGGCCGCCGCCTGCGACAGTTGCCAAAAACAGGCCGGCATAGCGGGCCACGGCCGGCCGGTCAGCGGATCCTGAGCGCTGTAGCGATACCCCCGTTCATCGCTCACCCAGCCCAGCGGCCCGCAGTTACTCATCGCCACCGACATGGTATGCCCGCCCGGCGTCACCATGTGACGAAACGACGACTGCTGCGTCACCTGTTGCAGCGCGGCCAGCAATGCTCCGGCCTGTTGCCAGGCGAAGCCGCGCAGCAGCATCGCGCCGGGCGCCAGCGTTTCATTCCGGCGCTCCGGCGGCTCATCGGCAAACAGTTCGAAATTCATGCAGACCTCTGTCTAAATAACCAGTATTATTTAGTGTACGCGGTCCATGAACAAGTTGCCCGCCTTGTTTTAGGCGACACGATAATTTCCCGGAATAGAACAAAACATATTGCTGAAAAACCTTTTTATTTACAGGCAATAGGTTTTTACGGCGTCAAAAACTGTGCTGAGGTGAGCGACTTCGCCGGATGCGCGGCAGGAAAGCCGCGCAAGCCCGTGCCGCGTCTGGAGCGCGTCACGGGCGGTCCGAACAGCGAAGTCGAGCGCCGAAGGTACCGCGCAGCGGCACAGTTTAGCCATCAGCCAGTGGTCAAGGAGAGGTGGCGTTGAACCTCTCCTTGTCGGGCGTGCGATAATGTTGCAAAGGAACAGCGACGTTATCACGCACGAAACTTTCCACTGTTCTGGCACAAATTCGTCTGTGACAAAACAACACGGCTGTTTGTCAACAGCCTCAAAAATAAGGATGCCACCGGATGACGCCATCGCCGCTCCCGTTCGACGAACCCCAGGCTCTCGCCCATCTTGCCGCCATTGACGCGCACTGGGCGCGGCTGATCGAGGGCGTCGGGCATATTCGTTTTGAAAGCCGCCCGGCGCGGGAACCTTACGACGCGCTGATTCGGGCGGTCGCCAGCCAGCAACTCAGCAACCGCGCCGCCGCGGCCATCATCGGTAAATTGCAGTTGCGCTTCGAGGTCGGTGAAGGCGGCTTTCCCTCCGCCGGGCAACTGACGGCATGCGAACCGGAGGTCTTGCGCCAGTGCGGTTTTTCCGCCCGCAAAATCGACACGGTCAAAGGAATTGCCCAAGGGGTACTGAGCGGGCTGGTGCCAGGACGGGCGGAGGCGGAACATCTGGATGACGAAACCTTGATCGAGCGGCTTTGCACGCTGAAAGGCATCGGCCGCTGGACGGTGGAAATGCTGCTGATCTCCACGCTGGAGCGGATGGACATCATGCCGGTGGACGATCTCGGCATCAAACAGGGGTTTCGTTATCTGTACCGCCTGTCGCAGGACCCGACGCGCAAAGCGATGCTGGAGATGAGCGAACCCTGCCGCCCTTACCGCACGCTGGCCGCCTGGTATCTGTGGCGTATTCCCCATATGCCGGATTACGCCGAATACCGGGCGTCGCTGCGTCAGTAACGCAAACGGCCAATGCCAGGAGAGAGAGACGACGCCGCTTCTCTCCTTTGCCGTGCGGCTAGCGCCCTTGTACCGCGGTCGCCAACAGCCGCTCGCGCAGCAGATCGTACAGCCAGTTGTAGGCCATGGTATACGGCAGGAAGAACAGGAAGAAACCAATCTCCACCATCAGCGCCTGCCACAGGGTGATATCCAGCATCCACGCCGCCAGCGGCAAGCCAATAAGGATAAAGCCGCCTTCGAAACCCAGCGCGTGCCCCATACGAACCCACAGACCGCGTCTGATTCGGCTGACCGGCCATAGGCTATCAAACAGGCTGTTGTACGCCACGTTCCAGACCATCGCCACGCTGGACAGCATTATCGACAGCGCGCCAACCTGCAGGATCGAGCGCCCGAGCACCCAGGCGCCGATCGGGGCGCAAATCAGTAACGCCATCACCTCGAAACCGACGGCATGCGCCATCCGCTCACGGAGTGTTTTTTGTTCATGGCGCGCGCTGCGCTGGACTTGCTGTTGCATGTTTTCCTCCTTCGGCCTGCATGGCTGCGATTGCGGGTTGCCATTCTCATCGAAATAACCAATAGTGTTAAATTAGTTTCCATCTAAAAAAGCGATAGAGTCGGCGATGCGTTATTCTCCTGAATCCCTGCTGGCGTTTATCGCCACCGTGAATACCGGTTCTTTTTCCGCAGCGGCCCGTCATCTGCAAAAAAGCCAGTCCACCGTCAGTACCGCGGTGGCGAATCTGGAAGCGGATCTGGGCCTGACGCTGTTCGACAGGCGCGGTCATCAGCCGGTGCTGACCGATGAAGGACGCAAGGTACTCAGCCACGTCAAAGCGATTTTGTCCGCCAGCGAAGCGCTGGACGAACTGGCGATCCGGCTGGCGGACAAGGTGGAGCCGCGGCTGACCTTTGTGCTGTCGGACACCTGGCAGTGCCGCCACTACTACCCGGTATTGCAGCGTTTCGCCGAGCGTTTTCCTGATGTGGAGTTCGAGTGCCTGATTGCGGAAGACGAGGACGTCGTGGACCTGCTGCAGTCGCAGCGCGCCCATGTCGGCGTGTTGCAGGCGCAGGCGCATTACCCCATCGACATTGCGGTATCCCGGCTGCAGGTGAAAACCGAAATGGCGATCTACGCGGCCCACAGCCACCCGTTGGCGCAGCACGCGCCGGTGACGCAGGAACAGCTCGCCACGGCGCGTCAGTTGTGCCTTCACACCTACAGCCAGCGGGAGCGGCCGCAGTCCGAAGGCGCTACCTGGTCGACGCCGTCGTATCTGATGCTGCTGGAAATGGCGGAACAGGGGTTTGGCTGGAGTATCCTGCCGCGCTGGCTGGTGAACGAGTACGCGCGCAACCGGCTGGTGGAACTGGCGCTGCCCGGCTGGCCGCGGAAAATTGAGGTGGACATCGCCTGGTCGCGCCCTTTTCCACCCGGCCCGGCCGGCCTGTGGCTGATCGATACCCTGCTGGAACAGCGTGAATGAATATCCGCTCGTAAGGCCTGATGCCCTATTCAATTGGGTAATCAATAAACCTTATTTATTTAATGGATATTGCGTTGTCGCACGCCGCACTTAATTAATTTAAATAAATGACTTAATATGGCGCGCCCAGCGGTCATTTTTGCCGGCAACCTCGTCACGTTTCGGTCTGAGATATATTTTCAACGAAAACATGACAGAGATAAAAATAATGTGACTTGTTGGCGTGGTACTCCCTGTCATAAAGCCATAGTATGTGAGGCGGTATCCCTCAAGGGGCGCGGTACTGGCGCAAGTTAAGGAATATCACCCGACGTTTATTGCTTTTGTCGTCGTGCCCGAGGCGATTGACACAACAATAAGACCGGCACAAAAGCCCTAGACGGAAAATAAGACCCGATGAATCACTCAATTATGCGGCTGCAAGTGAGAAGAATATGTCGAATAAACCGTTCTATTACCAAGATCCGTTTCCATTAGCGAAGGATAAAACCGAATATCGCTTAATCAGCAGCGATTTTGTTTCCGTTAGCCAGTTTGAAGGCCAGGATATTCTCAAAGTCGACCCGCAAGGGCTGACGCTGTTAGCCCAGCAGGCATTCCACGATGCCTCTTTCCTGCTGCGCCCTTCCCACCAGCAACAGGTCGCCGATATCCTGCTCGACCCGGAAGCCAGCGAAAACGACCGTTATGTCGCCCTGCAGTTCCTGCGTAACTCCGAAATCGCCGCCAAAGGCATCCTGCCTACCTGTCAGGATACCGGCACCGCCATTATCGTCGGCAAGAAAGGCCAGCGCGTATGGACCGGCGGCAACGACGCCGAAGCGCTGTCGCGCGGGGTGTACAACACCTTTATCGAAGACAACCTGCGTTACTCCCAGAACGCGGCGCTGGACATGTACAAAGAGGTCAACACCGGCACCAACCTGCCGGCGCAGATCGACCTCTACAGTACCGAAGGCGATGAGTACAAATTCCTGTTCGTTACCAAAGGCGGCGGTTCCGCCAACAAGACCTATCTGTATCAGGAAACCAAAGCGTTGCTGTCGCCGGGCAAGCTGACAAACTACCTGGTGGAAAAAATGCGTACGCTGGGTACCGCGGCCTGCCCGCCGTACCACATTGCCTTCGTCATCGGCGGCACGTCGGCGGAAACCAACCTGAAAACCGTCAAACTGGCCTCCACCCGCTACTATGACGAACTGCCGACCGAAGGCAACGAGCACGGTCAGGCGTTCCGCGATGTGGCGCTGGAACAGGAACTGCTGGAAGAAGCCCGTAATCTGGGGCTCGGCGCCCAGTTCGGCGGCAAATACTTCGCCCACGATGTGCGTGTGATTCGCCTGCCGCGTCATGGCGCCTCCTGCCCGGTCGGCATGGGCGTGTCCTGCTCGGCGGACCGCAACATCAAAGCCAAGATTAACCGTCAGGGTATCTGGCTGGAGCAGTTGGAAACCAACCCCGGCAAATACATTCCGGACCACCTGCGTCAGGCCGGCGAAGGCGAAGTGGTGCGCATCGACCTGAATCGTCCGATGGCCGACATTCTCAAGACGCTGTCGCAGTACCCGGTGTCCACCCGCCTGTCGCTCAACGGCACCATCATCGTGGCGCGCGACATTGCGCACGCCAAGCTGAAAGAGCTGCTGGACAACGGCGGCGAACTGCCGCAATACGTGAAAGATCACCCGATCTATTACGCCGGGCCGGCCAAAACGCCGGAAGGCTATGCCTCCGGTTCGCTCGGCCCCACCACCGCCGGCCGCATGGACTCCTACGTTGATCTGCTGCAATCCCACGGCGGCAGCATGATCATGCTGGCCAAGGGCAACCGCAGCCAGCAGGTGACCGACGCCTGTAATAAACACGGCGGTTTCTACCTCGGCAGCATCGGCGGCCCGGCGGCGATTCTGGCGCAAAACAGCATCAAGAGCCTGGAGTGCGTGGAATACCCGGAACTGGGTATGGAAGCTATCTGGAAAATCGAAGTAGAAGATTTCCCGGCCTTCATTCTGGTGGATGACAAGGGCAACGACTTCTTCCAGGTGATTCAGTCGCAGAAATGCACCCGCTGCGGTTGATTATCCGTTAGCTTGTCCTTCAAACCCTGGCGCATGCCGGGGTTTGTTATTTTATTCCCAACCGTTTTGCCATTCGGTGCAGGTTGCCGCTATCCACCGCCAGTTCGCGGGCGCAGGACGACCAGTTACCCTGATGTCGCGCCAGCGTGTCGCTAATCACCTGCCGCTGATAATGCTCCGTCGCGTCCCGCAGGCTGATGCCGCGCCACGGCGGCACGGTATCGACGGCGGCCGGGCGAGGCGCGTCAGGCAAAACGCCGTCCAGATTCAAATGTTCCGGACGCAATGTCAGATCGCCGGTCGCCCCACCGGCCCGCGCCACAATGGTCGCCCGGTAGATCACATGTTCCAGCTCGCGCACATTCCCCGGCCACGGATAACACGTCAGCAAATGGGTCGCTTCCGGCGACAACGCCAGACGCTGCAACCCCAGCCGGGCCCGGCTGCGTTCGCAGAAAAACCCGGCCAGCAAGGCAATATCCTGACCTCGCGCCCGCAGCGGCGGCACCGACAGCGGAAACACGCTCAGGCGATGGAACAGATCGGCGCGAAAAGCGCCTTCCTGCACCGACTGTTTTAAATCCCGGTTGGTGGCCGCCAGCACGCGCACATCCACTTTCAGGCTACTGTCGTCGCCTACGCGCTGCAAATCGCCGTACTGCAATACCCGCAGCAGCTTGGCCTGTAACGTCAGCGACAACTCGCCAATTTCATCCAGAAACAGCGTACCGTTGTCCGCCAGTTCGAACTTGCCGGTACGATGGTGGATCGCGCCGGTAAACGCCCCTTTCACGTGACCAAACAGCTCGCTTTCCGCCACCGACTCCGGCAGCGCGGCACAGTTCAGATACACCAGCGGACGGTCCGCACGCCGCGACCCCTGATGGATGGCCCGCGCCACCAGCTCCTTGCCGACCCCGGTTTCCCCCATGATCAGCACGTTAAGATCGCTGTCGGCCACGATAGCCACCTCTTTTTTCAACTGCTGCATGGGTGCAGACAATCCCACCATCTCGTCAGCATCCACCTCCGTCATGAGAGCGGCGTCTGACAGCGGCGCCAGCGTTTGTCGTTCCAGTTGCTCCATCAGCAGCGCATTGCTCAAGGCAACGGACGCCATCGCGCCAATCAGCCGCAGTTCTTCATCGCTAAAATGATCGAACTGGTGGGGATCCATACCATCAATGGTCAGCACGCCGATCAAGGTGTGGTGAGCAAACAGCGGCAGACCAACGCAGGCATGGACCTTCAACGCTTCCTGACCGGGAATCAGGCCATCGTAAGGATCCGGAAGCTGGCTGTCCGCCGGGAAACGCACCACGTCGCCCGCCCGGGCTATCGCCTCCAGCCGGGGATGCTCGGATAACCGGAAACGTCGCCCCAGCACGTCCGGCGCCAGTCCATCGGTCGCCAGCGGACGCAACAGCTGGCTTTCATAACGCAGCAACGCTGCCGCATCGCAGCATAACAGCTGGCGCAAGCCGTTGAGCAGGCGCTGAAAACGGTCCCGGGTTGAAAGCCCTTGTTGCAGTTCAATGGCAATGTGCGCAAAGGAATCTATCGATAGCGGCATGGTGTGTCTTTTTCACAAATAAGTGTCAAAAAGACATTACTCAGTCATTGTCATAATGACAATGTTTATTTTTAAAGTACTTAAAAATCAAATAAATAAAATCTGGCACGGCTCGTGCAATCACATCGTATCCACCTTAAATACGCTAATGGAGTGTTACGATGTCTATTCATGTTAAGAATAATATTCACTGGGTCGGGCAACGGGATTGGGAAGTGCGTGACTTCCACGGAACCGAATACAAAACGCTGAAAGGCAGCAGCTATAACAGCTACCTGATCCGGGAAGAAAAAACGGTGCTGATCGACACCGTTGACCACAAGTTCAGCCGTGATTTCGTCCAGAACCTGATGGCGGAGATCGATCTGGCGCAGATCGACTACATCGTCATCAACCATGCCGAAGAAGATCACGCCGGGGCGCTGAGCGAACTGATGTCCCACATCCCCGATACGCCGATCTACTGCACCCATAACGCCATCGACTCCATTACCGGCCATCACCATCACCCGGAATGGCATTTCCACACCGTCAAAACCGGCGATTCGCTGGATATCGGCAATGGCAAGCAGCTGGTATTCATCGAAACCCCGATGCTGCACTGGCCGGACAGCATGATGACCTACCTGAGCGGCGACGCAGTCCTGTTCAGCAATGACGCTTTCGGCCAGCATTACTGCGATGAGCATCTGTTCAACGATGAGGTCGATCAGGGTGAACTGTTTGAACAATGCCAGCGTTATTTCGCCAATATCCTGACGCCGTTCAGCCGTCTGGTCACCGCCAAGATCAACGAAGTGCTGGGGTTTAACCTGCCGCTGTCGATGATCGCCACCTCCCACGGTGTGGTGTGGCGCGACGACCCGGCGCAGATTATTCATCACTATTTGCGGTGGGCCGACAGCTATCAGGAAGATCGCATCACGCTGTTCTACGACACCATGTCCAACAACACCCGCATGATGGCTGACGCCATCGCGCAAGGCATCCACGATGTCGATCCGGGTGTCGCCGTAAAAATCTACAATGTGGCCCGCCACGATAAAAACGAAATTCTGACGCAGGTCTTCCGCTCCAAAGGCGTGCTGGTCGGTTCTTCCACCATGAATAACGTGATGATGCCAAAAGTAGCCGCCATGCTGGAGGAAATCACCGGTCTGCGTTTCCAGAATAAGAAAGCCTCCGCCTTTGGCAGTTACGGCTGGAACGGCGGCGCGGTTGACCGTATCCAGACCCGGCTGATGGATGCCGGCTTTGAGACCACGCTGTCGCTGAAAACCAAGTGGCGTCCGGACGGGTCTGCGCTGGCAATCTGCCGGGAACATGGCCGTGAAATTGCCCGGCAGTGGGCCTTGCATCCGTTAACCGTATCGCCCGCCGCCGCTATCGAAGCCTCCCAAACGGCGGAGTTGGCGGAAACACCGGCGGTAATGGCGGCGGCATCGACCTGCGCCTGCAACGGCACGTCAGCAGCGCAAGATAGCAACCGGATGCAGTGCAGCGTATGCCAGTGGATTTACGACCCCGCCATCGGCGAACCCATGCAGGACGTCACGCCGGGCACGCCCTGGTCTGATGTGCCCGACAGCTTCCTGTGCCCCGAATGCGGCTTAGGCAAAGACGTGTTTAATCCTATCCATATTTAATCCTATCCATATTTAATCCTATCCATTAACTAAGGAACGGACATGTCCGACGAAATCATTGTTATCGGGGCGGGTTTCGCCGCCCGGCAGCTGATTAAAAACCTGCGTAAGCAGGATACCCAACGCCCGATTCGCCTGATCACCGCCGACAGCGGCGACGAGTACAACAAGCCGGAACTGAGCCATGTGCTCAGTCAGTATCGCCGCGCCGACGATCTGACGCGCATGAGCGCGGCGCAATTTGCCGAAGAACAGCGGATTACGCTGTTGGCGCACACCCCCGTCACCGGCATTGATGCCGGACGGCGGCAGGTCATGTGCGATACCCGGCGCTACGATTACCACACGCTGGTGCTGGCGACGGGCGCCAGCGCCGTGATACCGCCGATTCCCGGCCATCAGTGGATGCTGACGCTCAACAGTCAGCAGGAGTATCGCCGGGCGGAAACGCGCCTGACGCAGGCAACCCGCATTCTGATACTGGGAGCGGGTTTGATCGGCAGCGAACTGGCGATGGATATGGCGCTGGCCGGTAAGCAGATCACCCTGGTGGATCGGGCATCGCACCTTCTTTCTGCGTTGCTGCCCGTCGAAATCAGCGCCCGGCTGCAAACCGCCCTGCTGCAACAAGGCGTGGAACTGATGCTCAATACCGGACTTCAACAGCTGGAAAAAACCGACGCCGGCCTGAAGGTCACGTTGATGTCCGGGCGTACGCTGGAAGTCGACGAAGTGATCTCCGCCATCGGATTGCGCGCCAATACCTCGCTGGCCGCTGCCGCCGGACTTGCGGTTAATCAAGGTATAGTGACCGACAACCGGCTGCGTAGCTCTGATCCGCATATTTACGCGCTGGGAGACTGCGCTGAAATCAGCGGCAAGCTGCTGCCCTTTTTACAACCGATTCAGTTGACCGCCAGCATCGCAGCCAACAGCATTATCGCAGCCAGCAGTACTGCGGCCAGCACCGGTAATAGCGCGGTCAAGCATGTGCCGGAAGGGAACGGTTCCCTCACCCTGCCCGCGATGCTGATTAAAGTGAAAACCCCGTTGTTTCCATTACAGCTGGCTGGCGAAACGCAGAACCCGGAACTGGTCTGGCACCTCGTCGCGGATCATGGCGGGATGGTGGCAAAAGGTATGCTGGGAGAGCAGTTGCGGGGGTTCGTCGTGGGGGGCGATCGCATGAAAGAAGCCTTTCCGCTGTTACGGCAATTGTCATCATGAGCTGCATCATGTCGATGGCAACAGCCGCCATGCAGGCAGCAGCGTTATTTCATGCATTTATAATACATATTTCTGGTCACACCATTGCGTGATTAATAGAATGTCCCCCAAACAATTCGAGTTGCAGAAAGGCGGCGACTGGGTGAGTGGCAAATCGGCTTACGCCGGTTTGAACGCCGCCAACGCATCTGCAACGTGAAGTATGACGGATATAGCGGGATACGCGGACGCACGAGGTCTTTATGCAAGAACTGATTTGCTATAAACACATGCCGGTATGGAACAGCAGCACGCTGCCAGCGGCATTCCAGGAAAAACACAACACCAAAGAAGGCACCTGGGCAAAGCTACATATTTTAAAAGGCGAGCTGACTTTCGACCTGCTGACAGAACAGGGCGACACCAAAGAACGCTTCCACTTCTCGCCACAACAGCAGCCGCCCTACATTGAACCGCAGTGCTGGCATCGCATCGTCTCGTTTTCAGACGATCTGGAATGCCAGTTGGGGTTTTACTGCACGGCAGAAGACTATTACCACAAAAAATATGAGCTGACGCGCACCCACTCGGAAGTGATCAACGCTGTGCGTCATGTGCAGCCGGGAAAAGCGCTGGATCTGGGCTGTGGCGGCGGGCGCAACGCGCTCTACCTGAACCTGAAAGGGTTTGACGTCACCGCCTGCGACAAGAACGTCATGAGCATTGATAAGCTCAATAGCATCATCGCTGATGAGCCGCTCAGCCGGATTGAGGCGTTCGTCCACGACATCAATCAGGCCGATATTCGTCACCAGTACGATTTCATCCTGTCGACAGTGGTGTTCATGTTTCTGGAACGAGCGCGCATCCCGGCGATTATCAGCAATATGCAGGAGCACACCGTCGCCGGGGGCTATAACCTGATCGTCGCCGCCATGTCCACCGACGACTTCCCCTGCCCGATGCCGTTCTCGTTCACCTTCGGGCACAACGAGTTGCACGACTATTACCGTGACTGGGAAATCGTGAAATACAACGAGGATGTGGGAGAACTGCACAAAACCGACGCCAACGGTAACCGCATCAAACTGCGCTTTGCCACACTGCTGGCGCGGAAACCAGCCTGAACCTGACGCCTGAAAAATCAGGGCCGGAAAACCGGCCCTGCAGGAAGAAGAGTCGACGGCGCGCCGTCTGATAATCAGCTGGCTTTACGCTCAGCCGCCTGACGGTAAGCCACCAAATCCTCGATGGTCAGTACCGGCATATCGTGCTGTTTCGCAAATGCGATCACTTCCGGCGCGCGGGCCATAGAGCCATCGTCATTGGTCAGTTCGCACAGTACGCCGAACGGTTTGAACCCAGCCAGACGCATCAAATCCACAGTGGCTTCGGTATGACCGCCGCGCGCCAGCACGCCACCCGGCTGCGCACGCAACGGGAACACATGACCGGGACGGTTCAGGTCGCTCGGGCGAGCATCATCGGCAGTCGCCGCACGAACCGTGGTCAGACGGTCAGCGGCGGATACGCCGGTGGTAACGCCTTCGGCGGCTTCAATCGTGACGGTGAACGCAGTTTGATAATGGCTGGAGTTGTGTTCCACCATCATCGGCAGCTCCAGCTTTTGACGGCGTTCTTCGGTGAGGCACAGGCACACGATGCCGCTGCCGTGACGAATGGTCAGCGCCATCTGTTCAACGGTCATGGTTTCGGCCGGGAAAATCATGTCACCTTCGTTTTCCCTGTCTTCATCGTCCAACACCATCACGCCACGGCCGTGACGCAACGCATCCAGCGCACGTTCAACACGTTCAGCGGGAGTACCAAATTCGGAAAGTAAAGTCTGATTCATGGTAAAAAAACCTCATTATTAATATGGATTACCAGAATCAGGGCGAACTTGAGGAGTCGTTTTTGCACTGAAAAACAGCGGCAAAAACGCAAAAATAACGCGTGCAGGCGCAAACCTGTCAGAAACCGTTACTCTCTCCCATCCGGACTATTACCGTCGGCCCCGGAATTACACCGGATCTGCTGACCTCAAACGATATCGTCTGAGCGCTCGCGGGCTTCCAGCCGGCCTGATGGCGCAAACTGGTTTACCGCCGGTGGGGAATTACGCCCCGCCCTGAGAATAAGCAGGATTACTATAGCGCTAACTGGAGGGACGGGCAATCTCTAACCCCGCTTATGGATCGCAAAATTCATCGTATGAAAATCACTTTTTGTTTATACAACGCTAGTCTGGCATTACACTTGGGTTATATTCGCCATTCGTCAAACAGTTCAGGAAAGCGTCATGATTGACCCGAAAAAGTTAGAGCAGATTGCCCGTCAGGTGCAGGAATCCATGCCGAAAGGCATCCGGGAATTTGGCGAGGATGTAGAGAAGAAAATCCGTCAGATTCTGCAATCACAGCTGGGCAAGCTGGATTTGGTCAGCCGCGAAGAGTTTGACGTGCAAACCCAGGTATTGCTGCGAACCCGCGAGAAACTGGCACTGCTGGAACAGCGTCTGAGCGCGCTGGAAGCAAAAGCCGCCGGCAACGAACCGACGCAACAGTCGCCAGCCGATCCGCAATAATTCCCGCCGGCGCGACGCCAGACAGGGCTTGCCGCCCTGTCTGCTTTCAGTCAGCCGTCACCGCCTCGCGCCTGGCCGGCAGCATCAGCCATAGCGCCGCCAGCATCCCCAACGCATACAACGACTTCCAGCCGAGCGTCAGCAACAGCGCCGCGCACAGGACGCTGCCGATGATCGCCATTACGCGGGAACGCCCGCGCAACAGACGCCAGCCCGCCAGCATGCACAGCAGATAAATCAAAAATGAAAATGCCGTTGGCGTAAACAATCAGTTCGGACAGCGGCAGGTTCAGCCAGTAAATGATCAGACAGCAGATCAAACAGCAAGCCACCACCAGCGACAACGCATTCACCGGCGTACGCGATGCCGATAGCTGGGCCAGACGGCTTTCTTCAGGCGCCTGTGACCACACCAGCCGGGCAAAACCCTGAGTATAGATATTCACACTGGCGAAACAGGCGAGATAACCCACGATGCAGGCCAGCCACAAGGCATGATCGCCGAACAAACGCACCACAATACTGGGCAAAGATGCGGTAGCCGCCTGATGAGGGCCATAAGCCCCGAAGTGCAGCACTGCGACAGTACATCCCCAGTAAACGGCGCCCGCCAGCAGCATGCCGATCAGCAACGCTCGAGGAAAATCCCGCTCGGGCGATTTGAACTCCGTCGCCAGATGGGCAAAGGCTTCCAGCCCGACGAAGCACCAGAACATCACCGCCAGCGCATCCAGCATCTTCGCTCCGTTAATGTCCGCCAGCGCAGGCCACGAAATCTGGGACGGCGTAATCCGGCCCTGCCACCAGATCGCCGCCACCAGTAAGACCACCAGCAGCGCAATCAGCGTCTGTACCGTGGCGCTGGAGCCGGCGCTGCGCATTCCCAGCAGCCAAATCACGGCCAGCGTCAGCAATTGCACCAGCAGCAAACCGCCGGCATTGAGGCCAAAGGCCGCCTGCCAGAAACCGGCCGCGATTTGCATCGCCGCAGGCAAACCGACCGGGATGACGGACAAGAACAACCAACCGGTGACCCTGGCCAGACGGGGGCCAAACGCCAGCCGAACAAAGTGCGCCGCGCCGCCGGCATTCGGAAAGTGCCGGCCAAGCGACGCAAAAGCGATGGCAATCGGAAACACTAGCGCAATCAGCAGCGGCCAGGCCCACAGGCTATCGCCCCGCGCCTGCTCCGCCACCAGTGCGGGTACGGCAAACACGCCGGTCCCCAGCAACGAGGTCGACAACAACCCGATGCCCTGAACCAGCCCCAATTCCTGTTTTAACGTATTACTGCCGCCCACTGTCTGCACCTTGTCGCCGGCCGGCGCGCATCTCGCCCTGCGCCGACACACTGAACGTGAACGCCGCCAGGACGATCACGATGAAAGTAAAAAGCCCCCGCGGACGGAGGCTTCTGAAAAGTATAAGAATTAACAACACATTCGCCGTTATTCGCCCTGAACGTTATTCGCCATTAGCCTTGAGTACCGCACGAATACGAGCTTTATAGGCTTCCACTTTCTGCGGCGTCACCAGACGACGCTCGTCGTCCAGCACCACGCCGCCCACGTCATCGGCGATACGCTGAGCCGACTGCAGCATCAGCTTGAAATTCTGGCTGGCGTCGCCGTAAGACGGCACCATCATAAAAATCGACACGCCCGGCGTGGTGAACTCGGACATCGCTTCTACGTTGAAAGAACCGGGTTTGACCATGTTGGCCAGGCTGAACAGCACCGGGCCGCTGCCTGCCGGGTTGACGTGACGATGGAAAATGTTCATTTCGCCGAACTGGAAACCGGACTGCAATACGCTTTGCAACAACAATTCGCCGCCGATCACGCCGCCCTGATGAGCCGCCACATGCAGCACCAGCACGGCCTCCTGCTGCGATTCATGTTGTGCGGTCGCAGGCGCTTCAGGCGCCGCCGGCTCGGATTGCCGGTCATACGTTTCCGGCGGGGTTTCGTCGACAATGCGCGCCGCCGATTCGGATACCGGCTGCGGTTGCTGATACTGGGGAGCGGACTGAGACTCGGCGCGCGGCGCCGCAGGCTGAACGGGTTGACGCAACGGCGCTTGCGGCTCGACGTCATCCAGCAATGGATCATAGGCCGCCGGTTCCTGCCCGAAGGACGGCGCTGAACGCTCGCCCGAAGGCGCATAGTTGCCGGACGAAGGATTCTGCTGGCCGCGGGAATGCGTTACCCGCACCTCGCCGACCCCTTCGTCAAGCTCTTCCAGCGGGGCGTCATCACGCTTTGGCTTCAGGCGTTTTACCGGACGATCGCGGAAAAGGGACGAGCGTTCCTTACGGCTTGTCCAAAGACCGTGCAGTAACAGTGCTATAATTGCGATCGCGCCAACAACAATCAAGATCAGACGCAGGTCCTGCATCATTGCTATCCCAGTTATTCCAATACGTTGCCACTACGGCAAATACACATACCTCTAACTGTATTTGCCTGTGTACCCAAGTGCAAGTCTGGGCGCTAGTTTATGATAATAAAGATCGACAGCGGGCATTTTTTTGCCGTTTTTTCATGCAAATCGCAACTAGCCAGCTGAAAATCATCCCGATATGATGCCGTAACCTGCATATCATAGGGTGAGAACAGCACCATGTCTTATACGCAACACCTTGATCCCAAACACAGCGGCCTGCATTACTTTCTGAAAGGCTGGCAACTTCTCTCACTGCCCGGCATCCGCCGTTTTGTCATTCTTCCCATGCTGGTTAATATCCTGCTGATGGGCGGCGCCTTCTGGTGGTTGTTCCGCCAACTCGGCACCTGGATACCGCAATTGATGACCCATGTGCCGGATTGGCTGCAGTGGCTGAGCTACCTGCTCTGGCCGCTGGTGACCCTCTCCGTGCTGCTGGTGTTCAGCTATTTCTTCAGCACGATCACCAACCTGATTGCCGCGCCGTTCAACGGCCTGCTGGCGGAACAGTTGGAAGCACGGCTGACCGGTCAGCCGCTGCCGGCCAGCGGCATCCTCGATATCGCCAAAGACGTCCCCCGCATCATGCGGCGCGAAATTCAAAAACTGGCCTATTATTTACCGCGGGTGCTGGTGTTGCTGTTGCTGTATTTCGTGCCCGGCATCGGCCAGACGGTGGTGCCGGTGGTGTGGTTCCTGTTTGGCGCCTGGATGCTGGCGATTCAGTATTGCGATTACCCGTTCGACAACCACAAAGTCGGTTTTTCAGCCATGCGCCAGGCGCTGCAGCAGAACAAGCTGACCAATCTGCAGTTTGGCGCGCTGGTCAGCCTGTGCACCATGGTGCCCTTGTTGAATTTGTTGATCATGCCGGTAGCCGTCTGCGGTGCTACGGCCTTGTGGGTGGATCGTTACCGTCATCTTTCCGCTACGCTGCATCGGTCCTGATCAAGACGGCGACAGTAACCTGTTCTATAACTGGATATTGATGAAAATATATTTCTTCAGAACATATCGATATAGCGATTCTTTACTTCACTGGCTGTCCCGAACGAGTATTCTCTCTAAGGTTCGCAAAAATTTCATACAGTTATTAAGGACGGGCTATGAGTAAGATCTACGAAGACAATTCTTTCACTATCGGCCATACGCCGCTGGTTCGTCTGAATCGCATCGGCAATGGGCGTATTCTGGCTAAGGTGGAGTCACGTAACCCGAGCTTCAGCGTAAAATGCCGCATCGGCGCCAACCTGATTTGGGATGCCGAAAAGCGTGGCGTGCTGAAACCCGGCATCGAACTCGTAGAACCGACCAGCGGTAATACCGGTATTGCACTGGCGTATGTGGCGGCGGCGCGTGGTTATAAACTGACGCTGACCATGCCGGAAACCATGAGTATCGAACGTCGCAAGCTGCTCAAGGCGCTGGGCGCCAATCTGGTGCTGACCGAAGGCGCCAAAGGCATGAAAGGCGCGATTGCCAAAGCCGAAGAAATCGTGGCCAGCGACCCGCAACGCTACCTGCTGCTGCAGCAGTTCAGTAACCCGGCCAACCCGGAAATTCACGAAAAAACCACCGGCCCGGAAATCTGGGAAGACACCGACGGCGAAGTCGACGTCTTTATTGCCGGCGTGGGCACCGGCGGCACGCTGACCGGCGTTAGCCGTTACCTCAAGAACACCAAGGGTAAAGCCATCATCTCTGTTGCCGTTGAGCCAACCGACTCTCCGGTCATCACCCAGGCACTGGCCGGCGAAGAAATCAAACCCGGCCCGCACAAGATCCAGGGGATCGGCGCCGGTTTCATTCCCGCCAACCTGGATCTGAAGCTGGTCGATCGCGTTGAGCGCGTCACCAACGAAGACGCTATCCACACCGCGCGTCGTCTGATGGAAGAAGAAGGCATTCTGGCGGGTATCTCTTCGGGCGCAGCGGTAGCGGCCGCCCTGAACCTGCTGAAGGAGGAGGAATTCGCCAACAAAACCATCGTGGTGATCCTGCCCTCTTCCGGCGAACGTTACCTCAGTACGGCGTTGTTTGCCGATCTGTTCACCGAACAGGAACTGCAGCAGTAAGTTTCTCCTAGTCGAATAAGTTTCCCCTGGTCGCAAATGTGATTTAAAAGTTAAAAAAGCACCCTGCGGGGTGCTTTTTTGTGGCCGAGTTCAAACTTTCTGTTACTTACACATTGCTTTTCACGGTCAGGTTTAGTATTTAACCGAACAATTATTTTGATGCGTGAAATTAATATCCGTCGAGGCCCCCACATACGGATATCATTCCAGCGACATGGAGCAGCACGGCCGGACGCTTCATCAATCGCAGGATCAACAACACGGGGCCATGTCGACGTTAACCAGGGGTAAGCGCACACCGTTTTCCTCAACCGCATCCCGGCCTGTCCTGAACCATTCAGGGCAACCAAACAGGCTAAAGTTCAGTACATACACTAAACTTTAGTTCCACAACATGAACCTAATCCAACAAGTTGGGGAAAACAGAATGTTCCAGCAAGAAGTAACGATTACCGCGCCAAATGGCCTGCACACTCGTCCCGCCGCACAGTTCGTGAAAGAAGCCAAAGGGTTCACCTCTGAAATCACCGTTACCTCCAACGGCAAAAGCGCCAGCGCCAAGAGCCTGTTCAAACTGCAGACCCTCGGTCTGACCCAGGGTACCGTGGTCACCATTTCCGCCGAAGGTGAAGACGAGCAGCAAGCCGTTGAACATCTGGTTAAACTGATGGCTGAGCTTGAGTAAACGGCCCACTCTCTTTAGTGAACATCAGAATCAAGTAAGGTAGGGTTATGATTTCAGGCATATTAGTATCACCGGGAATTGCTTTTGGTAAGGCGCTGCTACTGAAAGATGACGAGATTGTCGTCAACCGGAAAAAAATCTCTGCAGACCAGGTCGATCAGGAAATCGAACTCTTCCTGACGGGTCGCGCCAAAGCCTCAAAACAGCTGGAAGCGATCAAGCAAAAAGCGGCTGAAACGCTGGGGCCAGAGAAAGAAGCCATCTTCGAAGGGCATATCATGCTGCTGGAAGATGAGGAGTTCGAGCAGGAAATCATCTCCCTGATTAAAGACGACCACGCGTCTGCGGACGCGGCGGCGTTTTCCGTCATCGAGACCCAGGCGAAAGCGCTGGAAGAACTGGATGACGAATACCTGAAAGAGCGCGCCGCAGACATGCGCGACATCGGCAAGCGCCTGCTGAAAAACATTCTGGGCCTGCACATCGTCGACCTGGGCGACATCCAGGACGAAGTGATTCTGATTGCCAAGGATCTGACCCCGTCCGAAACCGCGCAGTTGAACCTGAACAAGGTGCTGGGTTTCATTACCGATATCGGCGGACGTACGTCCCATACCTCGATCATGGCGCGCTCGCTGGAGCTGCCGGCCATCGTGGGCACCACCGACGCCACCCAGAAAATCAAGAACGGCGATTTCATCATTCTGGACGGGGTAAACAACAAGATTTACCAGAATCCTGATCAGGCCACCATTGACCAGCTCAAGGCCGTTCAGGAACAGTACAACACCGAGAAATACGAACTCGCCAAACTGAAAGATCTGCCGGCCATCTCGCTGGACGGTCATCAGGTGGAAGTGTGCGCCAACATCGGCACCGTGCGCGACGTCGCCGGCGCTGAGCGTAACGGCGCGGAAGGCGTGGGCCTGTATCGCACCGAATTCCTGTTCATGGACCGCGATGCCCTGCCGACCGAAGAAGAGCAGTTCCAGGCTTACAAAGCCGTCGCGGAAGCAATGGGCGCTCAGGCGGTGATCGTGCGTACGATGGACATCGGCGGCGACAAAGACCTGCCGTACATGGATCTGCCGAAGGAAGAGAACCCGTTCCTTGGCTGGCGCGCGATTCGTATCTGCCTTGATCGCAAGGAAATTCTGCATTCGCAGTTGCGCGCAATTCTGCGTGCGTCCGCGTTTGGCAAACTGCGCATCATGTTCCCGATGATCATTTCGGTGGAAGAAGTGCGTACGCTGAAAGCCGAACTGGAGATGCTCAAAGGCCAGCTGCGGGCGGAAGGCAAAGTGTTCGACGAAACAATCGAAGTCGGCGTGATGGTGGAAACCCCGGCCGCGGCGGCCATCGCCCACCATCTGGCGAAGGAAGTCGACTTCTTTAGTATTGGGACAAATGACTTAACCCAGTATACTCTGGCGGTAGATCGCGGGAATGAGCTGATTTCTCATCTCTATAACCCGATGTCTCCAGCCGTGTTGACCCTGATCAAGCAGGTGATCGACGCGTCGCATGCCGAAGGCAAGTGGACAGGCATGTGCGGTGAACTCGCGGGCGACGAACGTGCTACACTACTGCTGCTGGGGATGGGTCTGGATGAATTCAGCATGAGTGCCATCTCGATTCCTCGCATCAAGAAAATTATTCGCAATGCCAACTACGAAGATGCGAAAGCGCTGGCGGAGCAGGCATTAGCCCAGCCGACAGCTGAAGAGTTAAGCAGTCTGGTAAGCCGGTTCATTAAAGAAAAGACGCTTTGCTGATACCGCTGTGCTGACCCAATATTAATGCTTAGGAGAAAATCATGGGTTTGTTCGATAAACTGAAATCTCTGGTTTCTGATGACAAAAAAGAAACCGGCAGCATCGAAATCATTGCCCCGTTATCCGGTGAAATCGTCAACATCGAAGACGTGCCTGATGTGGTATTCGCAGAGAAAATCGTCGGCGATGGCATCGCTATCAAACCTAGCGGTAACAAAATGGTCGCGCCGGTGGACGGCACCATTGGTAAAATCTTCGAAACCAACCATGCTTTTTCCATCGAATCAGACAATGGCATCGAGCTCTTCGTTCACTTCGGTATTGATACCGTTGAACTGAAAGGCGAAGGCTTTAAACGTATCGCGGAAGAAGGGCAGCGCGTCAAAAAAGGCGACGTGGTGATCGAGTTTGATCTGCCGTTGCTGGAAGAGAAAGCCAAGTCTACCCTGACCCCGGTCGTGATCTCCAATATGGACGAGATCAAAGAGCTGACCAAACTGAGCGGCACCGTTGTCGTTGGGGAAACCCCGGTTATTCGCATCAAGAAGTAAGCGACTTTCCGTCATGAAAAACGGCACCTTCGGGTGCCGTTTTTGTTTCTTCGCGCCACGTAATCATCATCAGCCCTGATCAAGCCGCCGGGACCACGCGAGACTGTTGCCAGAAAAACCATTCCAGCAAAATTTATTGCCAGCGAGGGATGCAAATACGGATCTGCAACCCGCCCTGCTCCCGGTTCTCCGCTTCGATGCGGCCGCCGTGCGCCACCACCGCTTTGCGGGCGATGGCCAGCCCCAATCCGTACCCTTTGCCCGACTGCGGCGAATCGATGCGCATGAAAGGATCGAAAATACTGGAGAGTTTGCTTTCTTCCACGCCCGGCCCGCGGTCCGCTACGCCGACGCACCACTCTTTCTCATCCCGTGACAGCGTGACCAGCACCTGCTGACCGCGCGAAGAGAAACGCAGCGCATTGCGAATGATGTTATCCAGCGCATGCCGCATCAGCTCCGCCGAGCCTTTGACGGTGTAATCATCGTAATCGCTAATATTGAGTGCGATGTCCACGCCCGGCACCTGCGCTTCATAACGCGCATCGTTGACCACCGCATTCACCAGCCCGAGCAGATCGAAATACTCTTCGGTGTTGACCGCGTTGTTTTCCGCGCGGGACAGCGTCAGCACTTCGCCGATCATCTTGTCCATCCGTTCCGCTTCACGCTCGATGCGCTGCAAGGCGTTTTCCACGTTGTCAGGGTTCTGACGCGCCAGCCCGATCGCCAGTTGCAGTCGAGCCAGCGGCGATCGCAATTCGTGGGAGACGTCGTGCAGCAGTTGCTCGCGCGCGCCTACCAATACCGACAGGCGACCAACCATAGCGTCAAAGTCGCGCGCCACATCGCCGATCTCATCATGGCGGCGGCGCATCGACGGATAAAGCCGTACCGACAGGTCGCCCTGCGCGACACGCTCGAAGCTGGCCCGCAACCGGCCCAGCGGACGCGCCAGGTTCCACGCCAGCATACCGCTGAACAGCAACCCGCCCAGCGCGCCAATCCAGATCATCGGCGGCGGCAAATGCAGGAAAAACGGCATCGGCGCCGGACCGTTCTCCGGCATCAAATCCTGCCGCCAGCGAGCGGTATTGAAACTCACCCGGTAGCGCTGCCCGTCAGGGCCTTCCACTACCTGTAACGACGCGGCGTCCGGCCGTTCCGGCATTCCGCCCGGCCCAGGTATTGGCCCCGGTCCGAACCCCGGCCCCGGGCGTCCGGACGGTTCGCCCAGCATCCCCATTTCCGGCGGCGGTTCAGCGCCTATCCCGGCCACGTCCTCGTTGTCGCCGATAATCGAGACATTGATGTAACCACGTTCGCTCTTCGGCCAGTCGGCCAGCGTGCGCCCCAGTTCAGCCATGCCGCCCTGACGCAACGCCTGCGTCGCCAGCGCCATTTGCAACGACATGGTGTGTCTTCCCAGACGAACCTCCGGCGGCTCGTTACGCCCGCCGTAAAACGAGAAGCCTACCCACAGCAGTTGTGAAATGACGAAAAACGTCAGCCACAAACCGAGCAGGATCTTCCAGAACAGCCTTCCATGCATGATTAACGGATCCGGTATCCGACGCTGCGCACCGTCTCGATGGTCAGGTTACACCCATCCAGCGCCGCCAGCTTTTGACGAATATTGCTAATATGTACATCCACGCTGCGGTCATAGGCCTCCCGGCGGCGTCCCAGGCATTTCTCCGACAGCTCATCCTTGGTCACCACCCGCTCGGACGAGCGCATCAGCAGCTCCAGCAGGTTGAATTCCGAAGCGGTAAGATCAAACGCCTTGCCGCGCCACTCGCTGCTGCGGGTAGAAGGGCAGATCGCCAGCTCGCCGTAGTTCACCGTCCCGGTGTCCTCGCTTTTTTCCGCCTTGTCTTCATAACGGCGCAGCACCGCACGCAGACGCGCCACCAGCTCACGCGGATAGCAGGGCTTCGGCACATAATCATCCGCGCCCATTTCCAGCCCGATCACGCGATCGATGTTATCGCCCTTGGCCGTCAACATAATGATGGGAATCGAGCGGTTGCGACGTACTTGCCGCAGTACGTCAATTCCGCTCATATCCGGCAGCATGATGTCCAAAATCATCGCGGTATACTGATCGGACATGGCGCCGTCCACTCCTTCCTTGCCGGTCATCACCTGTGAAGTGCTGAACCCTTCCGCCGTGAGGTATTCACACAGCATGTGCCCCAGTTCAGCGTCATCGTCTACCAGTAAAATTTTCATACTTTCATTCCCATGCATTGTTACCGCTCCTATTGTCAGGGCTGGTTGCAATCTGCGCAGCACCATTTACGGAATCCTTACCTTTCACTGTTCGAAACATAACGCATTCGAAGCGGGATGACGGGTAAATTATACGCAGCCCGTGTTCCCTGATTCAGGGATACGTCGCGTATTTTGTCCCGGTTCTTCGTTTCGGCGTTTTACTTAGCCAAGGATGCTTTTGTTTTGATGAGATTCCGACCCAGCTCCAGCCGTTTCTGGTGGCTTTTGGCCGGCCTTGCCGCCATTACCCTGTTCGTCGTCTTTCGCCTGTCCCGGCCGGCGCCCCCGCCGAATTATATTACGGCCACGGTGGATGTCCGCGATCTGCAACAGACTGTGCTGGCCGACGGTACCGTCAACGCGCGTAAACTGGTTAGCGTCGGCGCGCAGGTTTCCGGGCAAATCAAAGCGCTGCACGTATCGCTGGGCGACAAGGTGAAACAGGGGCAGTTGCTGGCCGAAATCGACGATTTAACCCAGCAGAACGCGCTGCGGGACAGCAAGGCGGCGCTGGATAACATTCAGGCGCAACGCGCCTCCAGGCAGGCCACACTGCGTAATAACCAGCTCAGTTGGCAACGCCAGCAAAATCTGATGCAAAAAGGCGTCGGCGTGCGGGCGGATTACGACAGCGCCAAAGCTACGCTGGAAGCCACGCAGGCCGATATCGACGCGCTGGACGCCCAGATTGTACGGGCGAAAATCGCCGTCAACACCGCGCAGGTCAATCTGGGTTACACCAAGATCGTCTCGCCGATGAACGGCACCGTGGTGGCGCTGCCGGTGGAACAGGGGCAAACCGTCAACGCGGTACAGAGCGCGCCGACTATCGCCAAGGTCGCCAACCTCGACACCATGACGATCGAAGCCAAAATCTCGGAAGCGGACGTTATCAACGTCAGGACCGGCATGCCGGTGTGGTTCACCATTCTCGGCAACCCGAACAAACGCTATCAGGCGGTGCTGCGCGCCATCGAACCGGCGCCGGAATCCATCAGCAGCGAAAGCAGCAGCACCAGTGGCAGCGGCACCACCAGCAACAGCGCCAGCACCAGTTCCTCCAGCTCCGCCATCTACTACAACGGCCTGTTCGATGTCGACAACCCGGACGAAACCCTGCGTATTTCCATGACCGCGCAGGTCTATATTCTGTTGTCCGAAGCGAAACACGCCATCGTGGCGCCGGTCAGCGCGCTGATTAACCGTCAGGGAAAACTGTTTGTTCAGGTGACCCAGCCGCAAGGCCGGCCGGCGCTGCGCGAAGTGACCACCGGCATCAGCGACAACGCCTATATCCAGCTGATTTCCGGCGTGCTGCCCGGCGAGGAAGTGGTGATCAGCCAGCAGACGGCAAGCGACGGCAGCGGCGCGTCGTCCCCGCCACCGCCGCCGATGGGATTTTAAGCCATGAGCGCGCCTCTGTTAGCGCTGCGCCAGGTCCACCGCAGTTTTATCAACGGTGAACAACGCGTCGATGTGCTGAAAAACATCAACCTGACGATTCATGCCGGTGAAATGGTGGCGATTGTCGGCGCGTCCGGCTCCGGCAAGTCCACGCTGATGAATATCCTCGGCTGTCTGGATAAACCGACTCAGGGGGATTATCAGGTAGCCGGCGTCTCCACCCTGACCCTGAATGACGACCAGCTTGCCGCGTTACGCCGCGAGCACTTCGGGTTCATCTTTCAGCGTTATCACCTACTTAATGACCTGAACGTGGGCGATAACGTAGAAATGCCGGCGGTGTATGCCGGTCAGGCACGCCACAAACGCCGCCAGCGCGCTGCCGCCCTGCTGGCGAGGTTAGGTCTTGCCGGTCGTCTGCAGGACTCGCCCAACCAACTGTCGGGCGGGCAGCAGCAGCGCGTCAGCATCGCCCGCGCGTTGATTAACGGCGGCCAGGTGATTCTGGCGGACGAACCTACCGGCGCGCTCGACAGCGCCAGCGGCGAGGAAGTGCTGTCGATTCTTCATGAGTTGCATCAGCAAGGGCACACCATCGTGCTGGTCACCCACGATATGCGCATCGCCCAAATGGCCGGCCGCATCATCGAGATTCACGACGGTAAAATCGTGGCCGACCGCAACACGGCCGACGACATGACGCCGGCAACGCCGACGCCCCCGGCGCCGCTACCGGCCAAAACGCTGACCAGCGGGTACGACCGGCTGCAGAATGCCTTCAGGATGGCGCTGCGCGCCATGAACGCCCAGCGGATGCGTACCTTCCTGACCATGCTGGGGATTATTATCGGCATCGCCTCGGTGGTGTCGGTAGTAGCGCTCGGCAAAGGCTCGCAGCAACAGGTGCTGGAACACATCAACGCTATGGGCACCAGCACGCTGGAGATCTTTCCCGGTAAGGATTTCGGCGACATGCGCTCCGCCGCCATTCAGACGCTGCGCGTCAACGACCTGCGCCCGCTGGAACAGCAACCCTACATCCACAGCGTCACCCCCACCGTCTCGACATCGGTGACGCTGCGTTACGCCAATAAAGCGGTATCGGTCAGCGTCAGCGGCGTGGGCGAGCAGTTCTTCACCGTGCGCGGCTATGTCCTGTCGGAAGGCGACGGGTTCTCGCCGCTTAGCGTTGAACGTCTGACGCAGGAGGCGGTCATCGATCAGAACACCCGCAATAAGCTGTTCCCCAACGGCGAGAACCCGCTGGGACAGGTGATTTTTCTCGGCACCCTGCCTTGTCGCATCATCGGCGTCGCCACCCGCAAACAGTCCGGCTTCGGCAGCGATGAAAACCTGAATATCTGGGTGCCCTATACCACCGTGATGCGCCGCATGGTCGGTCAGTCATACCTGCGCAGCATTACCGTGCGGGTTAAAGACAATATCGACCTGAGCGTAGCGCAACAGGGCATCACCCAGATTCTGACGCGCCAGCACGGCAACAAGGATTTCTTCGTCATGAACACCGACAGCATCCGTCAAACCATCCGGCAGACCACCGCCACCATGACGCTGCTGGTGTCCGCCATCGCGCTGATTTCGTTGATTGTGGGCGGTATCGGCGTTATGAACATCATGCTGGTGTCGGTGACCGAACGCACGCGGGAGATCGGCGTCCGCATGGCGGTCGGCGCGCGCACCGGCGACATCATGCAGCAATTTTTGATTGAGGCGGTGTTGGTGTGTCTGTGCGGCGGAGTATTGGGCGTGATGCTGTCGCTGCTGGCCGGCGCAATCGCCAGCCATGTCAGCGGCGTGACATTCCTTTATTCCGCCGCCTCGATGGTGGCGGCGTTTCTCTGCTCCAGCCTGATTGGCGTGATTTTCGGCTTCTTCCCGGCGCGGCGCGCGGCCCGTCTGCAACCGATCCACGCGCTGGAGCGGGAATAAACACAGGCGTGGCGCTTAGCCAAACACGCCGGTGGAAAGATAGCGATCGCCGCGATCGCACACCACGGTGACGATCAGGCTGCCGGGCTGTTCGGCGGCGATGCGCAGCGCCCCCGCCACTGCGCCGCCGGAGCTGACGCCGCAGAATACCCCTTCCACCCGCGCCAGTTGCTGCATGGTGGTTTCCGCCTCCTGCTGCGACATATCCATAATCCGGTCCACCAACTGCGGCTGAAAGATACCCGGCATATAGTCCGGCGACCAGCGACGGATCCCTGGGATCTGGCTACCGTCCTGCGGTTGCAGGCCGACGGTGCAAACTGTCTCACTCTGGCTTTTCAGGTAGCGGCTAACGCCGGTGATGGTGCCGGTGGTGCCCATGCAGGAGACGAAATGGGTCAGGCGGCCCTGCGTCTGCCGCCAGATTTCCGGGCCGGTGGTGGTGAAGTGCGCCAGCGGATTGTCCGGATTGTTGAACTGGTCGAGCAACTTGCCTTCGCCCGCCTGCGCCATCTGCCGGGCCAGATCGCGCGCGCCTTCCATTCCCTGCTGTCGGCTGACCAGCAGCAGTTCCGCCCCGTAGGCGCGCATCGCGGCCTGCCGTTCCAGGCTCATGTTTTCCGGCATCAGCAGACGCAGTCGGTAACCTTTCATCGCCGCCACCATCGCCAGCGCGATGCCGGTGTTGCCGCTGGTAGCCTCAATCAGCGTGTCGCCCGGCGCAATCTCGCCCCGGCGTTCCGCCTGCTGGATCATCGACAGCGCGGCCCGGTCCTTCACCGAGCCGGCCGGATTGTTGCCCTCCAGCTTCAGCCAGATTTCGCTGCCGGTATGCTGGGCCAGACGTTGCAATTTAATCAGCGGCGTATTGCCGACGCAGTGCTCAAGCGTGGTCACATTCTCTCTCCGGGTCGTCAGAGGACGCCAAAAAAACAGGCACCGCGATGCAGTGCCTGCCTGTAGCAAAACCGGATTCTGTTATAGCGATAACAAACGATCAAGCGAAGGGGCAAAGAAGTAACTGCCGCTGACCGCGCGGGTAAAGCGCAGCATATCGTCGCGTTTGCCGTCACGGTCGCCAAACATGCTCAGCAGTTGCTGTTCAATGTTGTAGAGACGGGCGCAGTAGGCGGTGAAATACAGGCCGTGCTTGCCGCTGGCGGTGCCGTAAGGCAGGCTCTGACGCAGGATTTTCAGCCCCTTGCCGTCTTCCTTGAGGTCGACGCGGCTCAGGTGCGAAGTCACCGGCCGCGACTCGGACGACAATTCTTCGTTATCTTGTTTGGTGCGGCCGATCATCTGTTCCTGCTGTTCCACACTCATGCGATTCAACTGGCGCAGATTATGCTCCCAGCGCTGGACAAACACATAGCTGCCGCCTTCGCCCGCCTGCCCGTCCGGCACGATGGCGACGTCACGCCGGGCGTCGCCCTGCGGGTTTTCGGTGCCATCGACAAAACCGCTCAGATCGCGGTCTTCCACCCAGCGAAAGCCGTGGGTTTCTTCTTCGATGTTGATGGTGTTGCCGAACGCCGCCAGCACCGCCTGCGCCAGCGAAAAGTTGACGTCATGACGCAGCGACTGGATGTGAATCAGCATGTCGCGCTGAGTGGCAGGCGCCAGCCCGTTGCCCAGCGGCGTGAAGGGTTTGAGTTCCTGCGCGCTGTTGTCGCAATCCAGCTCGCGCCAGACGTCGTAGCCAAAGGCGATTACCGCGCCAAGACCCGCGTCGGGGAAACGTTGCTGCAACTCGGCCAGCGCCTGACAGAACTTCTTACACCCCTGGCGGATGGCATCAAATTCTCCCTGTACCATAGCCTCCATGAAAATGGCAAAACGGCGATGCTCCAGCAAAATACCGCTTTGAATTTGTGTCATCTGTTGCTTCCTCACATTACTCAGTGCAGTTTCTCTCGCGCCGGCAAGCCATGCCGGGCTGCTATCTCAATGCTGCTCTATCAATAAGGGCATGAGGCGTGACCGCCACGCCCCAATTCTGATCACATGATATCAGACGATGTTGACGATAACAGGATAACCTTACCGATAACGATGGAAAGCATAGGTGACTGTTTTCGCAAGAATGATCAACCAAGAGGCCGCAACCCACCTCGGATGGATTTCACTGTCGGTAGCGTCACCTTGATTAACCAGTACAGCAAACTGGCCGCCAGCAGCGAATTAAGCGCCGGAATACCCCATTCGGTGAACAACCCGACGACGCTCCCCGCCAGACTGGCGATAATCGCCGACCAACCGACGTATGGCGTGCTGCCTGCATCCGGCAGTTCGCCATGCCGACGGCTCTCGTCCAGCAACTTCCTGCTGGTGCGCAGAATATAGTAATCCACCAGCATCACCCCGATAACCGGCGGGAAGAACACCCCCAGCAATGTCAGGAAATCCACAAACCGATCCAGAATGCCGATAACCGACAGAAAAGTGCCGATAAAACCAATCAGCAATGTGATGGACTTGTAGCTCAGCTTTCTGCCGGTGATGCCTTCCACAGCATTGGCGATGCCCAGCGACGATGAATACAGATTGATATCGTTGATGCGCAAGGTAGAGAAAATCACGGTAATCAGCCCGATTCCGCCTGCGGTTTGCGACATGATCGTCACGATGTCGGCGGTATTGAGCGCGCGGGCAATCAGGATCGCCAGCCCATTGACGACAAATTCACCGATCATGATCGACAGCATCGTGATCCAGAAAACATGCCGCCCGCGGCGAGAATAACGCGTCATGTCAGGAGTAATCAGACTGGCCACAATACAACCGCCGACCACCATGGTCGCACCGGCGCTCACCGAAATAGCCTCGCCGGATACGCTCTTTTGCAGCAACTCGGTAATATTGTGCCCGGTCAGCGTCATGGTCGAAATATAGCCGACTACCATGATAAACAGCGGCACCGCAATTCTGGCGGTATAGCGTAAGGCACTGAAACCGAAGGTGACCAGTAGCGTCAGCGCGCAGCCGGAAAGCGCCGCCGACCAGCCAAATCCCAGCCGATCGCCCAACGCAAAATTAAGCGATTTGGCAAACACCGCGTTTTGTACACCAAACCAGCCCAACAGGCTGACGGCGATAATCGCGCCGATAAACACCGCGCCCATCCGGCCAAACCCGCACCAGCGCGCCAACAGACTGCCGGACAATCCTTCCTTCATGCCCGCGTAACCCAACCCCAGCGTGACGACGCCGAAAATCGCGCTGCCGATGGCTATCGCCAGAAAAGCCTCGCCGAGCGTCATCGAATGACCCAGCACCGCCCCCAACATAAACTGGTCCAGTGCGGTGAGCATGCCAATATGAACCAAAGCCACATTGAAAAATGGCAGCCGCACCGACGTCGGAACCCGGCTCACCGGATAATCATCAATGTTTTCCATTGCTGCTTGTCCCTGCTAGATAAATAAAATGCCTTTGGTCAGCAATGAGTGAGGTATAAAGCCGTCCAGCCCCTGCTGATAACAGAACTCTTCAAACTGATTGAACGAATGCACGCCGGCTTTTTGGTACATGTTTTGTATTCTATTTTCGATCGTCCGGCTGGACAGGTTAAACCTCTTCGCGATTTCCTTACTGGAAAAACGCCGCAACACCAGAAAGAGCGTATCCAGTTCAGCACGAGTGAACAGATCGGTGGTTATTTCGGTTTTCAGTACCGTGGGTTTACGTCGATCAACATGAATAAGCGGTGACAATGTGGTCATCGGCCGGGCATTCCACAAAATGCCCACGCATTCTCGTGCCGGATTAAAGAGAGGAATTTTTTCACTGATAAACGGCGACAGCTCCGCTTTGCCAAACCAGTAATGGGTTTCAATGACGGTAACCCGTTCGGCACGGCTCTCCGTTCGCTGATCGTGCTCAATGAAATCACCCGATAATTCCGCCCAGGCGAGCGGAAATTCTTCGTCGAACTTTCCATCAATATCAAATTTCACCGGCGTATTGGTGTAACTGTACGCCGGCGTGTTCATATATACATGACGAGACGCCAGATCCTTGATTCCCCATGGCTCACTCAGCCCGTCCAGCAAGGGAATAAACGAGCGTAAATAATCGTGGTTAGCGGTCATTACAAACGACATCCTGTTTAACAAATATCTTTTGCCAAATCTGGTGATAGCACTGGCATTCAGCAACACCAATTATTAATTCGATAATTAATTTATAATTAAATATATATTATTGAATTTATTTTACCCCTCATACTTTCACAACCAATCGTATTCAATATATTTTCACTCATGAAATATATCAAACACATCACTTCCTGGTTCCTTAATGTAATTAGGTACAAATCTGACTCCACCCCGTTCGGGCACATAATATCCCTAATTTTATTAAATTAAATTTAATTCAAGAGTATTTTTTACCTATAAAAGTGTGTAATAGTAAAAGTCTGTCACAAACAAAATAGTAATCAGCCACAAGCATCGAGGATAAGTCATGCGCTCAAGGAGAATGGACTGGCATTCCGCCGATATCATTGCTGCATTGAGGAAGAAAGGGACATCACTCTCAGCGGTCTCACGAGAAGCAGGATTAAGTTCAAGCACACTGGCAAACGCGTTATATCGCCCCTGGCCGAAAGGGGAATTGCTGATCGCCAACGCATTAGGCGTTAAACCTGAAGAAATATGGCCGAGCCGTTATTATGATCCCCAAACCAATACTTGGGTTGATCGTAAAAAACTGATGCGCAATACCGCCAATAAACCACAGCCCTCAGCCTGAATATCCGCCGACACGCAGACAGAGATAATTCGCCATACCACCGCATCGGGGTGAAAAAAACCACCGCGCGGATGGCGGTGGTTTTGCCGTCAATATCAGTTACTCAAGAAGATCAGTCAATCAAAGCCAACCGCACACACTGGCAAGCGCTTACCCGATCGCCCCCACTTCTTCCGCGATCGCCTCCAGCGCATGATGACGCGCGCAGTCCGCCTGTACCCAACGCGCCCGCTGGGTATAACCGGGTTGATCGAGGATGCGCATCACCGCCTCGGCAATCTGCTGCTCGCCCGGCGTGCTGGTGCCGAGATTCAACCCGCAGCCGGCAAACACCACTCTCGCCGCGGTTTCCAGTTTGTCTTCTCCCGTTCCGGCCACAATCAACGGCACGCCGTGAGACAACGCCGCGTTGAGCGAACCGTACCCCCCGTTGGTAATCAGCAGCGCCGCCTTCGGCAACCAGTGTTCCAGCGAGACAAAGCGGCATACCCGCGCGTTTTCCGGCGCCGAGGCGGCCAGTTCTTCCACCGGTCGGCCGCCGGTGGTCGCCAGCACCCGAACGGGAAGATTAGCCAACGCACGTAACGTCGGGCCAATCAATTGCTGCAAATCCACATTCGCCAGCGTTCCCTGCGACACAATCACCAGCGGCCGGGTGTCCTGTGGATCCCACAGCGCGTGTTCCGCGTCCTGTTCCGCCACCTTCAACGGTAACGGCCCCACAAAGCGTACGCACGACGGCAAATCATCGCGGTGATATTCCAGTTCGGTGGTGGACAATTGCAGGAAGCGGTCGCAACCGCTGATCAGCGCGTCGGTAAAGGGTGCGGATAGCGGCAGCTGTCCCGACTGCACCATCACCGTATCGAACGCCTCCTTCACGCCGGCGATCAGCCCGCGGGTCTCTTCGTCGATCAGTTGCTCGCGGGTCAAATCCGGCGGCAACAGCGCAGGCGGAATACGCGGCCCGTAAAAGATCGAATCGCGGGAAGAGAAAGACAGCGGCGTCACGCCGATGCCGATCACCGGCGGGCGATCCTCGCTGGCCAGCAGCGGCAGAATGCCGTAGAAACAGTTTTCCGCCATCACTACGTCCGGCTGAGTTTGCGCCAGCACCGCGCGCAATTGTCGGTCGATCAACGGGATAGGCGCGGAAAAGAATTCGCGCAGCGCCAGCGCCATCTGCGCGTTGCCGGGCGGCAGAGTGGCGCGTTTGGGAAAATGGCGTTCCAGGTAGCGGTAGTCAAAATCGATCTGTTCGTCGAACGCGACAAATCCAACGCCGGCGGCCTGCGCCTGCTCACGAAACAACGCGCCGCTGAACAGGGTTACCCGGTGCCCTTTGGTCAGCAGATGACGGGCAATGGTCAGCATAGGATAAACATGCCCCGGCGTTGCCACCGCGGCCATCAGGATGTGGGACATCAAAACTCCTTATTGATCATTATCGGTGTGCGGATCCAGATGCGATGCGAATGCGCACATCAGACTTCCTGTACAGGTGATATCCGCAGCCAACGGTACCGCTGTCGGCTGCCGGCCGTACACAGCGCCTCATGTCGGCAATCTGTATGCAGATTTATATGTTAGCGTCAGGCCGGCGCAGATACAGCACCGGATGCGATCCGGATCATATTCAGAAGAAATGACAAACCAGTGGAACAGGACGTGGAGGTAACGATGATGAAAGGTAATAAAAGTAGTGAGTCATCAGGAGATTTTTCAGTAATTCAGCATAGAATAAGCGCCAAATTCTTTAACAAACTTCAACAATAAATCTGATAAAAATTGCATTACAGCGCCAAACGCGGCGGCGGCATGAACCGGGACAACCTCATCCCGGCCATGCATTAATAAATAATACTGATGAATTATTCTCGTTCCTGCGCATGCCAGACGATTTTGCTGACCTTCCAGTTTTTGAGAATATCATCGGACGGCATCAGCCCTTCCGGACCGCTCCAGTCGCCGGAGAACAGGTAGCTGACGTGTTTACCCTGCGGCGCCACGCATTCAACGCTGCGGGCATCCGCGCCTTGTCCCGGCTGGCAGAGGCCAAACGCCTTGCTGTAAAGCGAACTGAATTCATCGCCGATTTTCACGCCCCATTCGCTGGCGATCGCCTTGTCCATCACCGCCACCTGTTTGACCTGGCCTTTCGGCGCGCCGCTGATTTCCAGCCTGACGCTGTCATCCTTGAGCGCTTCATAGATCGATACCAGCTTGCCGTTGCGGGTTTCCATACCGCCGCGCAGGCGATAATCACCGTTCAGCGCGTCGTTCAACGCTGACTCCAGCATCGGCGTTTTGGCATTAATGTCCCCGACGCCGGCGTCCGATACCGTCAAACGATGGCCGAACCAGTTGAACGGCGACAAACTGGACCAGGAAAAACTGGAAAGGGTGCTGCACCCCGCCAGCAATAACGGGAAAGCCAGAAACAACGGACGCACTTTTGTCACTCTCGACTCCTCAACATAAAACGGCGCCGACTCAACGAGCCGGCCCTGCCATAGCGCTGGCTCTTTGAGTGCGCCGCCGGCAGAAAGTGCCGTGAAAATTCGCGCCGGTTAATCCACGGCGCGTACATGCCGTCAAGATTACCATTGTTCAGACGGGCCGGGGAAACGTTCATCCCGAGAAAAACGTCACCCCGGCCGAAGGGAGAAGGGTTAGCGGAAAGCAGCCAGATCGATGTGATAATGGAACAGATCGGCCAATTCCTGCTGGTGAGTTACCGCGATCACGGTGCAATCCGGCAATGCCTGTCGGATCACCCCCAGCAGGTGCCGGGCCGCATGCTGGTCGAGATGGCTGGTGGCCTCGTCCAGATACAGGTGATCCGGACGGTTGACCAGCGCCCGCGCCAGCGCCAGCCGCTGCCGTTCGCCGCCGGAGAACACCCGATCCCAGTTCATCTGCTGCTGTAATCGGTCGCCCCAGTCGCCCAGACCAACCTGATCCAACACCCGACGCAACGCCGCTTCATCGTCCAGCGGCGCCCGCGGATAACAAATTATCTCCGCCAGCGCTCCCTGCCCCAGATAGCTTTGTTGCGGCAACAGCAACGAATGGCCGCGCCCGGCCTGCCAGGCGCCGTGGTAATAGGGCCACAACCCGGCCAGCGTGCGCAGCAGGGTCGATTTCCCCAGCCCGCTGTGGCCGGAAAGCCGGTTCCAGCTGCCGGGCGCGCACTGGAACGTCACGTTGCGCAGCAGCGGTTGTCCCTGCGGGGTGGAGAAACTGAGCCGCTCCACCTGCAGTTGCTCACCTTGTACGACAGGTATCGCCGTATCCTGATGCGCCTCGATTTCCCGCCGGAACTGATCCAGACGCGTCATGCTGGCGGAGAGTTCCACCAGCGAGTAATACACCCGAATAAACCAGCTCAGCGCGCTGTGCACCTGCCCGAACGCGCTGCGAATCTGCATCAGCCCGCCGAGCGTGACGGTCTTGCTGAGAAACGCGGGCAGCGCGGCGAATACCGGCACAATCAGGCTGACGCGGGTATAGCCGACGGTAAACAGGCCCAGGTTGCGCTCGGCATTCATCAGTGAACGCCAGTTGCTGACGATCGACGAAAAATAACCGCCCAGTTGGCGCTTTTCCTGCCGCTCGCCGCCGTACAGCGCAATCTGCTCCGCGCTGTCGTGTTTGCGCAGCAGCGAGGCGCGGAAATCCGCTTCCGCCTGCTGTTTATGGTAGTTGATGCCATGCAGCCGTTTGCCGATCCACTGGGTAATCAGGCTGCCCAGCAAGGTATAGATCACCGCTACCCATACCAGATAACCGCTGACGGTCACGCTGTGCCCCCACAGCGTGAACTGCTGCACGCCGGAAAGATCCCACAGGATCAGCAGGAACGAGAACAGCTGGGCGAAGGTGATGATAAACGACACCAACAGCCGCACCGTTTGGGTGACGAACAGGTCGACATCCTGCGCGATGCGCTGGTCCGGGTTATCCACCCGGCCACTCAGCGACAGGCGATAAAAGGCGCGCTTCGCCAGCCAGCTGTCGATAAACGCCGCCGTCATCTGTTCGCGCCAGCGAATAATCAGCAGTTTGGTCAGCCATTCCTGATACACGAAGACGCCGATATAAATCAGGATATAGAGGCAATATTCCTTGATCAGGCGGTAAAGCAAGCCGCTGTCGAATGCCCCCAGCGCATCATAAAAGGTTTTGCTCCAGTCATTGATGCGGACGTTGAGGTAAACAATGCTGCCGCCCATCGCCACGATAGCAGCCAGCAGCATCCAGCTTTGCCAGTAACGCCGGTTAAGCCAGAACGGACGGCACAACAGGGCAAAAGCCTGCAGGAACGGTTTCACGATTTTTTCTCCTGCGGCAACGTGATATACAGCACCTGATTCTGCGGATGCCACAGCCGGGACGCCGCATCGCGCACTGCTTCAAACGTAATCGCCGGCGCCAGACTATCCAGTTGGGTCAGATAGCGGGGATCATGATAGTTCCGGTAACTCAGCATCAGCCGCGACATCAGGGTGGTGCTGTCCTGCTGGCGAGCGCGCTCGCCGTGGATAAACTGCTTGCGCTCCTGCTCCACATCCTGCGGCGTGATGCGCGCCGCCAGCGTTTCCAGCACCTGCTGCGCGTTGCGTCTCAATTCCTGCGCCCGCTGCGGCGAGGTGGTAAAACGCAGCGACGTTTCAATACGCTGACTTTTATCATTCAGACGGCTTTCCATCCTCAGGTTATAAATTCCCTGCGCGTCATCCCGCAGGCTGGCCTTGAGATAGCGGGCCGCCAGCCGGGAGGCGATATTCACCTGCACCGCCTGCTGCGGCGTCCATGTCTGCGGCGAGAAGCTCCACAGGTAGATATCCGCCTTCGGTTCCAGATTGATGGCGGAGACACGCTCGCGTTTCCCCGCCAGCGCCAGATGCTGTGGGCTTTCCGCGCCAGCCTGACGCGGCAGCGAAGCCAGATAGCGCTCCACCAGCGGACGCAACTGCTCCGCCGGCAGGTCCGCCAGCAGGTAATAGGTCACCGGCGCCGCCACGGTCTGCCGCCACTGATCCGCCAACTGTTCGGTGGTGACGGTATCCAGCTGTGTCGGCGTCGGGAAAGGCGTCGGCGCGTTGCCGAACTGCAGCTCGGCGCTCTCCCGCTCCCGTCGGAAGCCAACGCTCTGCTCGCGGGTAACCTGTTGCCGCTTCAGTACCGACAGGCTGTCGCGCATATCGTTTTCATCAATAGCGGCCGACCGATTCATCGCATGATAGAGATGCAACAGCGCGTCCAGCTTGTCCGGGCTGACGCTGCCGCTCCAGCGCAGTTCGTCCGGCTGATAATCCAGACTGAGCGATAGCCGCCGCTCTTTTTTCCAGTCGTTCAGATCCCGGCCTTTCCAGCCAGCCGGCCCGCTTTGGCTGATCAACTGACCAGCCAGTTGGGACAGCCACGGCTCGCGTCCCGGCGTCATAAAACCGGCCGGCGACTGCACGGCCAGCGACACTGATTTGCCGGCCTGAGCGCTGCGCAGCCATACCAGCCGATCGCCGTTGCTCAGTTGCCACTCTTCCACCTTCTGCTCAGGGAACGCTCGCACGCCGGTGACCTCGCCACGGCCTTCAGCCGCAGGCAACGCCGGCGCTACCCGCACAACAGGCTTTTGTAGCGGCGCCAGCTCGCTGCGAGCCGCCTGCTGACGCTGTTGCTCAATATCGGCCGCCGACGGCGGCGTGAACGGCAGAGTGCCGGGAACACTGAACTGCACCAGTTGATCGGGCGATGACAGCCAGCGCTGCAGGCAGGCATTGATATCCGCTGCGGTAATGGTTTTCAGCACTGCCAGAACCTGCTGCCCCAGCTGTTGTTTACCGGTATAAGGACGCTCCTGCTGCCAGGACACCACCAGTTGCTGCACCCAGTCGGAAAACTCGCGCTGTTCCGGCGTCGCCGCCATCTTCTCCGCCGACTGGCGGATCTCATCTTTGACGGCCGCGATATCGGATTCGTAGAGCGGGTAATGGCGCAGGCGCGCAATCTCCTGCACCAGCACGGTCACCCCCTGTGGGTGGCCGTCCGGCAGCACCGAGGCGAACAGCCCCAGCGCCACCGTGGTACGCCCGATGTCGGACTTGCGCACCACCAGACTGCTAACCGCCGTTGCCGGAGCGATCGGTTGACGCTGCACCTGCCGGCTCAGGGTGTCCAGCGCGATCTGGTTGATCAAACGGTGGCGCAGCCCCTGCTCGTCTGTCGCTCTGGCCGCCGCGTCATCAAAACGGAACACGAACGACACCTGGCTGACGCTGCTCTGGCTGTCCTGCAGGCGCACCACATGCAGTTGCGGGCGCAATGCGGGTTCATACCGATCCCGCTGCGGTATTTTACCGTCCGGCAGCGTGCCCATCGCCTGCGTAATCGCCTGTTTCACCTGTTCGGGCTGCAGGTCGCCGATCACGATCAGGCGCATATTCCGCGGGTGATACCAGCGGGCGTAAAAATTGCGCAGCACCGTCACCGGCGTGGTCTGGATCGCGCTTTCGGAACCGATGACCGGGCGATCGGGATAGCGGGAGTCATGCCGGATAGCGGCCACCCGCTGTTGATTCATGCGTTCCGCCACACCGAGCTTGCCGCGCCACTCCTCCAGAATCACCTGGCGCTCGCGCTGCCAGTCCTCCGGCTCGAAGCGCGCCTGCCCGGCTATCTGCGCCAGCACGTTCAACGCCAGCCCCAGAGACGGCTTGCCGGCAGGCGGGCTCAGCATGTAAACCGTGCGCTCGTAATTGGTCATCGCATTGTAATGCTGACCGCGAACCCAGCCCTGCTGGCCCAACGTCTGCGCCAGACCGGCCGGATAATCCCGCGTGGCGCGAAACACCATGTGCTCCACCATATGCGCTACGCCGGACTCGTCATCCTGCTCGTCCAGCGAACCGGATTCAACGCTCAGCCGGATGTCCAGCCGTTGCTGCTGCCCGGCCAGCGGCACAATGGTGTAACGCAGGCCATTGTCCAGTTGCCCTTCGGTGATCACCGGCAACGGGCTGGTGACGGTTTGCGCTGAGGCCAGCGCGCTGAACAGACAGAACGCTATCGTACCTATCCAGCGGGAAGTCATTTTTCTCATTAATCGCTCAATCATGGGTATGTAAAACCGACGGGATATCTCAGGCAATCACTGTGTTATCGCCGGGAACGGGACGCACCCGCTCCCGGCGTCAGACCATTACCAGTTGTAAGCCACACCCAGCCAGAACTGACGACCCAGCTTGTAGGTCACCGTATTGCCGGAAGTCTCCTGCGAGGTGGCGATCACGTTGTCGAGCACGTTGATCACATCCAGCGTCAGGTCCAGCGACTGGTTTTTATAGGTGGGCAAGGAGTAGTTGAATCGCCAGTCGTAGGAGACGTAATCCTGATACTGGCGCTCGGTATACAGCGTGGCGCTACCGGTATAATCGCCGCAGGCGCTGACGCTGCTGGAACTGCCGGAGCAGGTAACGCTGGAGGTACGGTAGCCTTTGTAACCGGAGGTATAGGCTAGGTTATGATCCCAGTTAAGACGAATGGCCGGGAAATAGGTGTTGATATTCAACGCCACCGACCACGGGGTGTTATAGTCAAGCGCGTCCATGTCACGACGATCGGTCAGGCGGCCTTTGAAAATCACCTTGCTGTCGTCCAGGTTTCCCTGGTCGTAGTAAAGCTGTGAGCTGGTCTTGTTATCCGCCATGCTGGCGCTCAGCCCCCAGCGAACATCGGCGTATTTCAGTTTATACGGGCTGATAGGCTCCACCGTCAGCGAAAGCGTATTGCCTTCAGTACGGGCGTCATTGGTCAGGTAGTAATAGCGTTGACCGCTGTCATCGGTTCTATTGCTGCGGCCGAACTGGTTACGCCCCTGACGATTAACCCATTTCAGCGTCCACACGGTGTCGTACACCCGCTGCGACAGCCCCAGCGACAGCTCGTCGCTGTACGGCGTTTTCAGGTCGGAAATATCGTAGTCATAACTGCCATAACTGGTATTACTGCTGGTCCAGCTGCTGCCGGCGCTGGTACGACTCTGCACTACCGACTCGTTGATCCCGGAGCGCAGTTTGTACGCCAGCATGTTCTGGGCGTAGTAACGGTTGGCGCCGCCGAAAACACGGGTGGAGCGATCGCCAAACACATCGTAAGACGCCGCCAGACGTGGGGCGATGTTCAGGTTTTTCAGGTAATCGTCATACTGCAGGCGCACGCCCGGCGTCACTTCCAGGTTCTGGTAACTGACGCTGTCCTGCAAATACACCGCATAGTTGACGTAATTGCCTTCCACCTGACGCGCCGGGAACAGATTGCGATTGCGGTAATACTGCTCGCCATTAATACAGAAGTCGTCGCCGGCCTGGCACACCACGCTGGTGCTGATGGTGGGCGTATTACGACTGGTATACACATTGCTAAAACGGCGATATTGCGCGCGGTAAGAATCTACCTGCCAGCCCATATCCAACTGATGGCTGGTGCCCCACAACGCCAGCGGGTTGAGCTCGTAATCCTGCTTGAACGTGAAGGTCTGTTTTTCTGTGGCATATTTGCCATAACCACCGATTCCCGATAGCTGGGAGTTACCCGCTACCCCCGTACCCCAGTCCACAACATTGGAAACAAACCGGGATGTGCGGTTATAGCGATACCAGGACTGATAGGTATCGCCCTCATGCTCGATGCGGTTTTCCTCAAACTGGTAACCCGCCAGACTGCTCACTTTCCCCCAGTCCGCATTGTGTTCCCACTCGATATTGCCGCGATAGCCGCCGCCGGTATTGGTATAGCCGCCGTTTTTGATGTCTTTTTTGTAATAGCCGGATTCATGCGGCGCGTACATGCCGGTCAGGCGGAAAATATCGCCGTTATCCGCCAGATAGGTGCCTTTGAGCAAATAGGTTTCCGCCTCGCGCTTCTGCGTAACCCATTCGTCCATGACGCTGTTATAAAACGGGATCGACGACTGCTGGCGGTTATAGGCAAAAATAAATCCGGCCTTGTCGCTTAATGGCTGATTAAAGGTGGCGGAATAAAAATTCTTGCGGAATTTCGGTTGATAATAGAGCTGGCTGGCTGAATAAAAGTCGCCTTCAATATCATCGTCAATATGATAACGGGTCCAGCTGTCGCGGGTGGTGCGATAAGAAACCCTGCCGGAAGCGCGGTCCAGTTTCGGGTCTTTTAATTTGGCATCGACCACGCCGCCGGTAAAGTCGCCATATTTCGCGGAGATATTGCTGTCGAATACCTGTAATTGCTCGATCAACTCCGAGTTAATCCAGAATGATTGCGCGCCGCCGGCAGGCAGGTCGGTTGGTGAATATCCATCCGGTGTATTGCTCAGTTCGCCATTATTCGCGCCGGGGTTGATGACGTTATTGTTGGATAACCCGTCGATCATGTAGTTATTTTGGTAAAACTTCTCGCCATGAAACGACACGTTTTCCGGCGCCAGTTCACCGGGCGTCTGGCTGCTGTCGAGGCTATTAGAAAAACGCACGTTTGGGTTGGAGCGCAATAATTCCGTGACGCTGCCGTTACGTGTCGGCCGACGCTGAATCTGCTCGCTGGTAATCACCTGGGTTCCCATCGTCTGGCTGGTGGGAGTGGAGCGAACCAGGATGGTATCCTCATCGGTATTTTTCTTTTCTGCCGCCGGTTTACCAGCAGAGGTATTTTCTGTCTGAGTCGTCTGTTCGGCAGCCGTCGCCGTTGATGATACGCCGAGTATCATCATCAAATAGAGATGCTTATTCATGTAATTATTTCCTGTACCCTGATGATATTGAAAACAAAAAAATCAATTCTGAAGTTCGATATGGCCATTCAGCCGAAAAATGACGGATACCGTCTGGTCGGCAACCGGTGAATCGGCCTGATAACGCCAGCGCGCCATGTCTTTGATAACGTCGCTGCTAAACATCCCGTCAGGGTTCTCCGACAACACCCGAATATTGGTGACCGTGCCGCTGGCCGTGACGTCGAACCGCAGTCGAACCTGGCCTTCCACCCCCATCGAGCGCGCGCGCAAGGGATAATTCACTCGTCGTTGCAACGCCTTCAGCGTGCCGGTCTGGCTATTGCCCGCGCCCTGATGCGCCTGCCCTTGCGTACTCTCGCCCGCCGGTGCGGCCTGGCCGCCTGCCGATGCGCTGGCGGGCGCTGACGCCGTTGCGCGATTTCCCGGCTCAGCCGGACTCGCCGCGTCTGCCACAGGCGTCGGCGTATCACGAGTGTCACTGCGTGGAGAGGCGGGTGTTTTTTTGACGTCCGCTTTTTCCTTCACCGGCACAGGATCTTTTGGCGGGCGTGAGGATTCGCGGGTTTTCTCCGTCGGTTTTGGCGGGCGTGTCGTCGCAGCAGGATCGGAAGACGTAGCCGTCACCACGGCGCGCTCATTCACCGGCAGCGGCCGCATTACCGCTGGCGCCACAGCTACCGGCGTCACTCTGGTGGCCGTAACCGGCTCGTCGGCAGACGATGTTGCGGTGCTTGCGGAAAGCAGCCGCACTGCGTGGGCGGAGAACGAGGTGACATGCATGCCCGTCACGCTTTCTCCGGCACGCCCGGCCTGCAACACCAGTTGCTCGTGAGGCGCATACCCCCACAACAAGGCCCAGACCACCGACAGATGTACCCCGACGGACAACAGAAGAGAATGTGTAGCTTTCAACGTAATACCATGTTTTATTTATAGAAATAAGTATCAAATTATGGACAGGACAACGACGACGGCGCCCCTGATTCCCATCCCAAAACAAGCAGAAACATCCCTTTATAGATAATGAGAATTATTTTACAAATGATATCCATTATCAATGAATTTTTACAGCACGTCAGTACAAACCTGACCTTTTGGACAGGCAAAACACCACTAATGAGAAAATTGCGCGGAGGCGCGGACAGAAACAGGCGGACAGAAACAGAAAGAGAAAATGCAGCAGGCAAGCGGGATATCGGTCGGCGTCAGACGGAGATAAGGCGGCCTCTCCCCGTCATCGACCGGATGGGAACGGTCAATACTCCTGGTCTTCAATCAGGCGTTTACCCAGCGTGATGCTGTCGACCATGTCGTAATTCATCTTTTCATACATGCTGATGACGGCCGTGTTGCTCTGACGCACCATCAGGTGGATCTTCGGGCAACCGCGCGCGATCAGTTTTTTCTCCAGACGGCTGATCAGCGCATTGGCGATGCCGCGGCCGCGGTAATCCGGATGCACCCCCAGATAGTAGGCCGAACCGCGGTGACCGTCATATCCGCCCATCACTGAGCCGACCACCTCGCCGCCCACTTCTGCTACCAGAAACAGGTCGGGATCATGGTTGAGCTTGCGCTCAATATCCATTTCCGGGTCATTCCAGGGGCGCAGCAAATCACAGCGTTCCCAAAGGGTAATCACTTCTTCAAAGTCATCTTGCCTGAATACGCGGATTTCCATCGCTGCTCGCCATCTAGAGTCAATAGGTGATACTCGATTATCCCGTGATTCACCGCAGACGCAACATCTTCGTCATACACTTTTCAGCAATGACATCGATTCACATCGACGGCATTTACCGGCGATGGGCGGCCTGCCGAATTTCGATATACTAAGGCTGCAATAAGTCCAACCGCCTTTCAACATCATCATAAGGGACACTATGAGCTCACCTGATATCGATGCGATCAAGCACTTTCTGCTCACGTTACAGGACAACCTGTGCCGGCAGTTGGAACTGACCGATGGCGCCGCCACCTTTATTGAAGACGCCTGGCAACATGCTTCCGGCGGCGGCGGACGCAGCCGCGTTCTGCGTCAGGGGCGGGTATTCGAGCAGGCCGGAGTGAATTTCTCTCACGTTTCCGGCGCATCGCTGCCGCCGTCGGCCAGCACCCACCGCCCGGAACTGGCTGGGCGCAGCTTTCAGGCGATGGGCGTTTCGCTGGTGATCCATCCGTTAAACCCGTACGTGCCGACCAGCCACGCCAATATACGTTTCTTCATCGCCGAAAAACCGGGCGAACCGGCGGTCTGGTGGTTTGGCGGCGGCTTTGATCTCACCCCGTACTATGGTTTCGAAGAAGACGCCGTCCACTGGCATCAGACCGCGTTCGACCTGTGCCAGCCGTTCGGCGACGACGTCTACCCGCGCTACAAACAATGGTGCGACGACTACTTCTTCCTCAAACACCGCAACGAAGCACGCGGCGTCGGCGGCCTGTTCTTCGACGACCTCAACACGCCGGATTTCGACACCAGCTTTGCATTCATGCGCGCGGTGGGCGAAGGCTTCCGGCACGCCTATTTGCCGATCGTCAATCGCCGCAAAGATATCCCGTGGGGCGAGCGGGAACGCCAGTTCCAGCTTTACCGCCGAGGACGCTACGTGGAATTCAACCTGGTGTGGGACCGGGGCACGCTGTTCGGCCTGCAAAGCGGCGGGCGCACCGAGTCGATCCTGATGTCGATGCCGCCGCTGGTACGCTGGGAATACCAGTACCAACCGGAGCCGGACAGCCCGGAAGCGGCGCTGTACCGCGACTTTTTGCCCGCCCGTGACTGGCTCGGCCTGAATACGCCGTCGGGAGCACGCGGATGACCGCCATCTGGGTGGACGCCGACGCCTGTCCCAACGTCATTAAAGACGTGCTTTACCGCGCCGCCGACCGCACTGCGACCCGCCTGACGCTGGTCGCCAACCAGCCGCTCAGAACGCCGCCTTCGCCGCACATACACAGCCTGCGCGTCGCCGCCGGGTTCGATGTGGCGGATAACGAAATCGTGCGCCGCGTTCAGCCGGGCGATCTGGTGATCACCGCGGATATTCCGCTGGCGGCCGAAGTGCTGGCAAAACACGCGGTCGCGCTTAACCCACGCGGTGAACGCTACACCCCGGACACTATCCGCGAGCGGCTGACGATGCGGGATTTCATGGATACGCTGCGCGCCAGCGGGGTACAAACCGGCGGCCCGGCGGCATTAAGCCAACGCGATCGCCAGCAGTTCGCTAACGAATTGGAGAAGTGGCTGCGTCAGCAGGCGTAAAAAAACCGGCAGGTCACCCTGCCGGTTTAGTCTTTTCGTTACAGGCTACCTTGCCGGATTACAGCGGCGCGGTTTGTGCTTCCACCACCGCCAGCGCCACCATGTTGACGATACGGCGCACGGAGGCGATCGGCGTCAGGATGTGTACCGGCTTGGCAACGCCCATCAGTACCGGCCCGACGGTTACACCTTCGGAAGACGAGACGCGCAGCAGGTTGTAGCTGATGCGGGCGGCTTCCATGTTCGGCATGATCAGGATGTTGGCCGCGCCTTTCAGCGGGCTGTTCGGCATCTGCTCACGACGAATGGCTTCCACCAACGCGGCGTCGCCGTGCATTTCGCCGTCAATTTGCAGCTCCGGCGCCATCTTGTTCACCAGTGCCAGCGTGGCGCGCATTTTCTTCGCCGTCGGCGAATCGGAGGTGCCGAAGCTGGAATGCGACAGCAACGCCACTTTCGGCTCAATGCCGAAACGGCGCACGGTGCTGGCCGCCATCAGGGTGATTTCCGCCAGCTGTTCCGGGGTCGGATCCGAGTTGACGTAGGTGTCGGCGATAAAGGTGTTGCCGCTCGGCAGCAGCAGCGCGTTCATCGCTCCCGCCACATGCACGCCGTCACGGTAGCCGAACACTTTCTCCACCACGTTGAAGTGCTCTTCATAGTTACCGACCGTACCGCAGATCATCGCATCCGCTTCGCCGCGGTGAACCATGATGGAGCCGATCAGCGTCGGGTTGCCGCGCATATCGCGCTGCGCCTGCTCCTGAGACACGCCGCGGCGTTTCATCATCTCGAAATATTCGGTCCAGTAGGCCTTGAAACGCGGGTCGGACTCGTTGTTCACCACCTCGAAGTCCTTGCCGATAGCGATCTGCAAGCCCAGTTTCTGGATGCGTTTTTCGATCACGCCCGGGCGACCGATCAGCACCGGGAATGCCAGCCCCAGCGACACCAGTTCCTGTGTGGCGTGCAGCACGCGCGGGTCTTCCCCTTCCGCCAGCACCACGCGTTTCGGCTGGGTGCGGGCCTGAGAGAAGATAGGTTTCATGAACAGGTTGGTTTTGTAGACGAACTGCGTCAGTTTTTCGATGTAATCATCGAAGTTTTCAATCGGACGGGTCGCCACGCCGGATTCCATCGCCGCTTTCGCTACCGCCGGCGCGATCTTGATGATCAGACGGGGATCGAACGGTTTAGGAATCAGGTATTCCGGCCCAAAGGACAGGTCCTGATCGCCATAGGCGGACGCCACCACTTCGCTCTGCTCCGCCAGCGCCAGATCGGCAATGGCGTGCACGCAGGCCAGCTTCATCTCTTCGTTGATGGTGGTCGCGCCCACATCCAGCGCGCCGCGGAAGATGAACGGGAAACACAGTACGTTGTTGACCTGGTTCGGGTAGTCGGAACGACCGGTGCACACGATGGCGTCCGGGCGCACTTCTTTCACCAGCGGCGGCAGAATTTCCGGCTCCGGGTTAGCCAACGCCATGATCAGCGGGCGCGGCGCCATGGTTTTCACCATGTCCTGCGTCAGCACGCCCGGACCGGAACAGCCGAGGAAAATGTCCGCGTTCGGGATAACATCGGCCAGCGAACGGCTGCCGTTATCGTCAATGGCGTACGCCGCTTTGGTTTCCGCCATGTTGGCTTCGCGGCCTTTGTAGATCACGCCGCGGGAATCGCACACCACGATGTTTTCATGTTTCAGACCCAGCGCCACCAGCAGGTTCAGGCAAGCGATGGATGCCGCGCCCGCGCCGGATACCACCAGCCGAACGTCAGAAATCTGTTTTTCCACCACGCGCAGGCCGTTAAGCACCGCCGCGGTACAGATAATGGCGGTACCGTGCTGGTCGTCGTGGAATACCGGAATCTTCATGCGCTCACGCAGCTTCTGCTCGATGTAGAAGCACTCCGGCGCCTTGATATCTTCCAGGTTGATGCCGCCGAAGGTGGGTTCCAGCGCGGCGATCACGTCGATCAGCTTGTCCGGATCCTGTTCATCCACTTCGATATCAAACACATCGACGCCGGAAAACTTCTTAAACAGCACCCCTTTGCCTTCCATTACCGGCTTGCCGGCCAGCGCGCCGATGTTGCCCAGGCCCAGCACCGCGGTACCGTTGGAGATCACCGCCACCAGATTGCCGCGCGCGGTATATTTGTAAGCCGCCAGCGGATCTTCAGCGATTTCCAGACAAGGCGCAGCAACGCCCGGGGAATAGGCCAGCGCCAGGTCGCGCTGCGTGGCCAGCGGTTTGGTCGGGGAGACCTGGATTTTTCCCGGCACCGGATATTGATGGAAGTCCAGTGCGCTTTGCTTCAGTTGTTCATCCATAGTTTATTACCTTGTCTTATCGCTTTGTTAGTAGGGTGGCGAGTCACCCAGTGTACCGTGTCTGTGATTTTCGAAACCATGAAGCATTACAAAATCCACGCCGGAATACCGCTTAATATAGTTAATTAATGAGAGTGAAAATCACTCACCATAACGACTATTTCCCCGACCAAACATGACCAAATACCGATGATATCGCTGCCGGCGTTTCCCTTGTCACACGCAAGCCGATACGAATTGACTATGCTTAGAGCCTATCCCGATAGGCGTAATTGGCGCAGCCAGTTTGGATTCGGACAGCGCGCAGAACCCTCACGTACACGTAGTACGTGAGGGTTCTGCGCGCTGCCCAGGTCCAAAATGGCAAGTAAAATAACCCTATTGGGATAGGCTCTTAGCCCGTGTTACGACATGGATAATCAACCTGCCGATGACTGCAATCAGAAAAAACGCATGTCATTCCGCCACAGAATCCTGCAGGGTGATTCCGCCAATTTTCTCTTCAGGGAGCCAAGCCATGAACCAACTAGACGCATTGAAACAATTCACCGTGGTAGTGGCAGATAGCGGCGATATCGAATCTATTCGCCACTTTTCACCGCAGGATGCCACCACCAATCCATCCTTGATTCTAAAAGCCGCCAGCCTGCCCGCTTACCAGCCGCTGTTTGCCGATGCGCTGGCTTACGCCCGCCAGCAGGGCGGATCCAGAGAAACGCTACTCATCAACGCCAGCGACCGTCTGGCGGTCAACATCGGCGCCGAGGTGCTGAAGAGTATTCCCGGGCGGATCTCCACCGAAGTGGATGCCCGCTTGTCGTTTGATCGCGGTATGTGTGTAGCTAAAGCACGTAAACTGGTGGCGATGTACGAGGAAAAGGACGTACATCGTTCACGTATTCTGATCAAGTTGGCGGCCACCTGGGAAGGGATCCGCGCCGCCGAAGAGTTGGAAAAAGAAGGGATCAACTGCAACCTGACGCTGCTGTTTTCGTTTGCACAGGCCCGCGCCTGCGCGGAAGCCAACGTCTATTTGATTTCGCCGTTTGTCGGCCGCATTTACGACTGGTATCAGGCCAGACAACCCTCCGCCGACTACGATGCCGAACAGGATCCGGGCGTGCTGTCGGTGCGGCGTATTTACGAGTACTACAAACAGCATCGCTATCGCACCATCGTGATGGGCGCCAGCTTCCGCAAGGTGGAGCAGATTCTGGCGCTGGCCGGGTGCGATCGTCTGACCATTGCCCCGCCGTTACTGGAACAGCTAAAAAACAGCACCGCACCGGTGGAGCGCATTCTCAGCCCGTCAACCGAAGGCTTCCATCAGCCGGCGCCGCTGTCGGAAACCGAATTCCGTTGGCAGCATAATCAGGATCCGATGGCGGTGGAGAAACTGTCCGAAGGCATCCGCCTGTTTGCCGCCGACCAGCAGAAGCTGGAAGATTTGCTAGCCGCCCGGTTGTAAATAGGGTTCCGCCACAAACAACAAGGGGCCTGCCGGCCCCTTGTCATCTACAGTTTTCGTATGCCGTTAACGCACGTTGGCGAACCAACCTTTAATCTGCGCGTGCTGCAGCAGCATGATGGTTTTACCATCACGAATACGACCGTCCTTGATCATCGCCAGCGCTTCGCTAAACGGCAATTCCAGCACTTCGATATCCTCATCATCCACACCGCCGCCGTTCGTTTTACGCTGTGAATCGTCATATTCCGCGGCAAAGAAATGCACCAGCTCGGTGATGCCGCCCGGCGACATGTAGGCTTCAAACAACTTTTCCACTTCACCGATCTGGTAACCGGTTTCTTCGATCGCCTCATTTCGGATGCACTGCTCCGGCGACTGATCGTCCAGCAAACCGGCGCACGCTTCCAGCAGCATCCCGCTTTCATTGCCATTCAGGTAAGTCGGCATCCTGAACTGTCTCGTCAACACCACCGTCCCCCGGGCACGGTTGTAAAGCAGGATGGCGGCGCCGTTGCCGCGGTCATACACTTCCCGCATCTGGCGCACTATGCCGCCATTCTTACGTTTCAAATCGAACACATATTTATGCAGCACAAACCAGTGATCGGATAACAGTTGCTTATCAAGAATAGTAATGGGCGACGACATCATTGAATCTCTGTATCAAAAAATCAGTCCCAGATAATAGGACGGAGCTTGCCGGAATGCACGTGATCGTAAGATGAAAGCAGAAAAGTCGGAACCGAAAAGACAAACGCCCCCGCCCATAACCGGCGGAGGCGTCGCAAAGAACAGGCGGGCGCGTTAACCCAGCAGCGTATCCAGCAGCAGATACAGGTTGAGCGCAATCACCATACAGACGATCACCTTGCCAAGGTTCTGTACCCGGCGGCTGTTCACCAGGCACCCCATCAGTTCGCGGTTGCCGGTAAAAACCAGCAGCGGAATCAACGCCAGCGCAATACCGAAACTCAACAGCACCTGGCTCAACACCAGCACCCGGGTCGGGTTCATGCCGGATAGAATCACGATAAAAGACGGCAGCATGGTCACCACGCGGCGAACCCACAGCGGAATATGAAAGCGCACAAACCCTTGCATCACCACCTGACCGGCCAGCGTTCCCACCACGGTGGACGACAGCCCCGCCACCACCAGACTCAGGCCGAAAATAGTCGCCGCTGCCTGCCCCAGTAAGGGTTTCAGCGTCAGATACGCCTGATCCAGTTCGGCAATCGAGGTGTTGCCGCTGAAGTGGAACGCCGCCGCCGCCGTCGCCATCATCGCCAGATTCACAAACCCGGCGATGGTCATCGCCACCGCGACATCCACCTTGGTGGCGGAATAACGTTCGGCGCGGGTTATGTTGCTTTGTTGCTGTGTCAGCGATGAATGCAGGTAAATTACGTGCGGCATAATGGTCGCGCCCAGTACGCCGGCTGCCAGCAGCACCGCGTCGGAATTGGGCAAGCTCGGTATCGCCATGCCTTTCGCCAGCGACGACAGTTCCGGGCGAGAGAAAATCAGCTCGACGATATAGGCCGCCGCCACGAACAGCAACAACCCGCCGATCACCATCTCCAGCGGCTTTTGCCCACGTTGCTGCAGCGTCAGGATCAGAAAAGTGGCAATGCCGGTGAGGATCGCACCTTCCAGCAGCGACACGCCAAGCAATAACTTAAAACCGATCGCCGCGCCGATGAATTCCGCCAGGTCGGTCGCCATAGCGATGATTTCGGCTTGCACCCAGTAAGCCCAGACAGCAGGTTTCGGGAAACGATCGCGAATATGCTCCGCCAGATTCTTGCCGGTGGCGATCCCCAGTTTGGCGGAGAGCAATTGAATCAACATCGCCATCAGGTTGGCCCACACCACCACCCACAACAGCTGATATCCATAGGCGGCGCCCGACTGAATATTGGTGGCGAAATTACCGGGATCGATATAACCGATCGCCGCGATAAAAGCCGGCCCCATCAGTGAAAGCTTGAGCTTCCGCGACGTACGGCTGACTGACTCCACTACACGACTCCCCGGCATATGAGTAACCCTTCTAACACTATTGTTTTATTACTCTCGCAAAGTTGATAATGATTATCAAGTGCATTTAGAATGGCAGTGATGATTGCTCTGATAGGTTATGATAATGATGCATTCACCCGACAAACGACACACGTTTTAATACGTAAAGATTAACAAAATATAAACAAAAAAACGATCGGTACAGCATCACGCGACTAAACGGTTTCCATGCGATAACGACAGAAAAAACGGTGTAAGCAACCGGGAAATGCTGTCGTGAAGCCAGCAAGAGAAAACGAAGGGGAATAAAAGGAGGGAAAGAGCAACAAGGCCACATTCACAATCCGGGAAGAAGATTCACAATCCGGGAAGAAGCCTGCTGGCCGCTCCCCGGAGAAAGCCGGCAACGATTATTCCTTGGCTTTGGACACCGCGACCATCGCCGGGCGCAGCAAACGACCGTTCAGGGTATAGCCCTTCTGCATCACCATCATGACATGGTTCGGCGCGTGATCGGCTGATTCCAGCAGGGTCATGGCCTGATGAATTTCCGGATTAAACGGCACGTTCACTTCCGCCACCACGTCGATGCCGAACTTATTCACGGCGGAAAGCATCGCTTTCAGCGTCAGTTCGACCCCTTCAATCATGCCCGACAGCGCTTCATTGGATTTGTCCGCCATCTCCAGCGCACGTTCAAGGTTGTCGATCACCGGCAGCATTTCGCCCGCAAATTTTTCCAGAGCGAATTTATGCGCTTTTTCCACATCCAGCTCGGCACGGCGGCGGATGTTCTCCATTTCGGCGCGGGCGCGCAACGCGCTTTCACGCTCACGCTGCTGGGCATCATTCAGTTGCGCTTCCAGTTCTGCGATACGCTCATCACGCGGGTCAGCGACATCTGTCGTCTCTGGTACGGCATCCGCTTGCTGACCTTCCGCTGCTCCTTTTTGATCCAAGACTTGCTCGTCAGGCGACTTCTGTTCTTTACTACTCATGAAATTCTCCGCGTTTTTCGCATTCATCTCGCTAGTTCGCTTATTATGGGGATCAAAACCGGGGTTTCAAGGGAACCACTCACATATTATTGGTCCGGCTATCGGTCCAAAAACCATGAGCCTCCGGTGCTCTCATGAGGATAATGCACCCAAATGAACAGATCGTTTAACTGCATTGGCATTGTCGGTCATCCACGTCATCCAAATGCCTTGACCACCCACGAAATGCTGTATCACTGGCTACGCGCACAGGGTTATCGCGTGGTGATCGAACAACAGATCGCCCGCGAGTTGCAGCTAACGGACGCCGCCACCGGCAGCCTGTCGGAAATCGGTCAGCAAGCGGACCTGGCGGTGGTGGTCGGCGGCGACGGCAACATGCTGGGCGCGGCGCGGGTGCTGTCGCGCTACGATATCAACGTCATTGGCGTCAACCGCGGCAATCTCGGCTTCCTGACCGATCTCGATCCGGATCATACCCAGCAACAGCTAAGCGAAGTGCTGGCCGGGCGCTACATCCGCGAACAGCGTTTTATGCTGGAGGCGCAGGTGTGCCGCGCCAACCACCCCAACAGCAGCAGCACCGCCATCAACGAGGTGGTTCTGCACCCGGGTAAAGTGGCGCACATGATTGAATTTGAAGTGTATATTGACGACAAGTTCGCGTTTTCCCAGCGCTCCGACGGCCTGATCATCTCTACGCCTACCGGCTCCACCGCCTATTCGCTATCCGGCGGCGGCCCGATCCTAACTCCGTCGCTGGATGCGATCGCGCTAGTGCCGATGTTCCCGCACACCTTGTCGGCGCGGCCGCTGGTGATCAACAGCAGCAGCTCTATCCGGCTGAAGTTTTCCCACATCACCCAGGATCTGGAAATCAGTTGCGACAGCCAGATCTCGCTGCCGGTGCAGGAAGGCGAAGAAGTGCTAATCCAACGCAGCCAGTATCACCTGAACCTGATTCACCCTGAAAATTACAGTTATTTCAATACATTGAGTAGCAAGCTCGGCTGGTCGAAAAAATTATTCTGAAAGTGGCGCTGGCTACTTTACTGTACAAAAAACCAGTCTATACTGTACGTAATAACAGTTGTTGTTACATACAGGACACTATCATGCTGGCGCAACTCACAATCAGTAACTTCGCCATTGTGCGCGAACTGGAAATTGATTTTCAGGCAGGGATGAGCGTCATTACCGGCGAAACCGGGGCGGGGAAATCCATTGCTATTGACGCCCTCGGCCTCTGTCTCGGCAACCGTTCCGACGCCAGCATGGTTCGACCCGGCGCCAGCCGCGCCGACATCTGCGCCCGCTTCTCGCTGGCGGATACCCCGGCCGCGCTGCGCTGGCTTGAACACAACCAGCTTGATGACAACAACGAATGCCTGCTGCGCCGGGTCATCAGCGCCGACGGCCGCTCCCGCGCCTTCATCAACGGTACGGCGGTGCCGCTGTCGCAACTGCGCGAACTGGGTCAGCATCTGATTCAGCTTCATGGGCAGCACGCCCACCAGTTGCTGCTAAAACCGGAACATCAGCGCCATCTGCTGGATGCCTACGCCGATGAATCACAACTGCTCAGCGCCATGCGCCAGATCTGGCAGCAGTGGCATCAAAGCTGCCGCGAGCTGGCGCAGCACCAACAAGCAACCATCGAGCGGGAAGCTCGCCGGGAATTGCTGCAATATCAGCTCAAAGAGCTGAACGAGTTTGCTCCCCAATCAGGCGAGTACGAACAGATCGATGTCGAATACAAGCGGCTCGCCAACAGCGGACAACTGATGTCCCTCAGCCAGCAGACGTTGCAGATCCTCAGCGAAAACGAAGACCAGAATCTGCTTAGCATGCTGCATAGCGCCAGGCACCAATTGTCGGAGCTGGTGAGCATGGATGACAAACTCTCCGGGGTATTTTCCATGCTGGAAGAAGCCAGTATTCACATCAGCGAAGCCAGCGATGAACTGCGTCATTACTGCGATCGTATGGATATGGACCCGATTCGTCTGTACGAACTGGAACAACGCCTGTCGCGCCAACTGACGCTGGCGCGCAAGCATCACGTAACGCCGGAAGAGTTACCCGCATTCCATCAGCAGTTATTGCAGGAACAACAATTGCTGGAACAACAGGAAAGCGATCACGAAACCCTGAATCGCGCGGTGCAAGAGTTCCACCAGCAAGCCCTGCATGTGGCCGAACAACTTCACGCCCGACGCTGTCAGCACGCCAGCGAACTGGCGGAATTGATCACCACCAATATGCATGAGCTGGCGATGCCGCACGGTCATTTCACGATTGATGTGACCTTCACCCCGGACTCACTGACCGCCAACGGCGCCGACCACATCGAGTTCTGCGTCACCACCAACCCCGGCCAGCCGCATCAGCCGCTGATCAAGGTGGCTTCTGGCGGTGAGCTGTCGCGTATCGCGCTCATCATCCAGGTCATTACCGCCCGTAAGATGGATACCCCGGCGCTGATTTTCGACGAAGTGGATGTCGGTATCAGCGGCCCGACCGCGGCGATTGTCGGCAAGATGCTGCGCCAGCTTGGGCAATCCACTCAGGTAATGTGCGTCACCCATCTGCCGCAGGTAGCGGGATGCGGCCATCACCACTACTTCGTCAGCAAACACACTGACGGCGCGGCGACCGAAACGCTGATGCAGCCACTGGGTAAACGCGAACGTCTGCAGGAACTGGCGCGCCTGCTCGGCGGTTCCGCCGTCACCAAAAACACGCTGGCGAACGCCAGAGAATTGCTGGCGGCATAGTGAGGATCAACTTTTTCGAATTCCCGCGGTCTTACAGACGTCTTGCAGGTTTTCAAGTCAGGCAAGGTCTATTATCATCTGCAACCTATGCCCTTAAGGAATGTAATCACTATGCGCTGTAAAACGCTGACTGTCGTCGCCGCGGTGGTTGTTGTTATGTTGACTGCCGGTTGTTCCACGTTGGAACGTATAGTCTATCGGCCTGACATCAATCAGGGGAACTATCTGGCACCCGCTGACGTTGCCAAAATCCGTAACGGAATGACCAAACAGCAGGTCATCTACACGTTGGGCACCCCCATGCTGCAGGATCCGTTTGGATCAGACACCTGGTACTACGTCTTCCGTCAGCAACCGGGGCACGAAGCCGTGAAACAGCAAACGCTGACTCTGACCTTCAACAGTCAGGGCGAGCTGGCTAATGTGGACAACAAGCCCACGTTGCAGACGCAGTAAGTGAACAGCCCGGCGAGGCTAACACTCGCTGACTGGCCCCAAAAAATAAGGCACGTTACCGTGCCTTATTTTTTGAACGTTCCGCGCGCTGACGACGCAACTCTTTAGGGTCTGCCAGCAACGGGCGATAAATTTCCACCCGATCGCCATCGCTGAGAACATCGGTCAGTTTCGCCGGGCGGCTAAAAATGCCGATTTTATTGACGCCAAGGTCGATATCCGGGCGTAGGGCCAGCAGGCCGGATGCTTGAATAGCCTGCTCCGCCGTGCTCCCTTCTTCCAGCGTCAACGGTCGTAAGTACTGACGCTCCGGCAACGCGTAGACCACTTCCACGTGAATCTCAGGCACAATAGACCTCTTTGGCGCGCTGGGTGAACGCCTGCACCATATTGTTGGCCAATTCTTTGAAAATCTTGCCGAATGCCATTTCAATCAACACATTCTTGAATTCAAAATCCAGATTCAGCTCGACCTTACAGGCATCATCGCTCAGCGGCGTAAAACGCCAGTCGCCGGTCAACTGACGGAACGGACCGTCCACCAGTTGCATTAAAATACATTGGTTATCAATAAGCGTATTGCGGGTGGTAAACGTCTTGCTGATGCCGGCTTTAGACACATCAACCGCCGCCGTCATTTCACTCCCGGAGGAAGACAGTACCCGGCTACCAGTGCATCCAGGCAGAAAGGCCGGGTAAGACGAGACATCATTCACTAATTTATACATCTGCTCGGCACTGAACGGGACCAGCGCAGACCGGCTGATTTTAGGCATACAATTTTCCGTGATTCATAAAACGCGCAAAATAATACCATCGATGAGCGGTCAGACAAAAATTCTGCGAGGGGCATCGCACCCGTTCACAAAGAACGGTATGAATCCCGGCGAGGGATTTCATTCACGACGACAACCAGTATAATGACGGCACTATGACAAAGAAAAAAGCACATAAACCCGGTTCTGCCACCATTGCGCTCAACAAGCGCGCCCGCCATGAATACTTCATAGAAGAAGAGATTGAAGCGGGATTGGCACTTCAGGGGTGGGAAGTCAAATCACTGCGCGCAGGCAAAGCCAATATCAGCGACAGCTATGTGTTGATGCGTGATGGCGAAGCTTACCTTTTCGGCGCCACATTCACTCCGTTGCACGGCGCCTCCAGCCACGTGGTCTGCGATCCGACGCGTACCCGCAAACTGCTGCTGAACCAGCGCGAGCTGGACTCGTTGTACGGTCGTGTCAACCGCGAAGGCTATACGGTAGTGGCGCTGTCGCTGTACTGGAAAAATGCCTGGTGCAAGGTCAAGATTGGCGTAGCTAAGGGTAAGAAAGAACACGACAAACGTGACGATATCAAAGAGCGCGAATGGAAGTTGGACAAAGCGCGCATCATGAAAAATGCCGCCCGCTAACGGTAGATTAGCGAGTCATCTTTCTGTTATAATAGTGAAATATCTTGGGGCTGATTCTGGATTCGACGGGATTCGCGAAACCCAAGGTGCATGCCGAGGGGCGGTTGGCCTCGTAAAAAGCCGCAAAAAAATAGTCGCAAACGACGAAACTTACGCACCTGCTGCTATCGCAGCTTAATCAGCCTAAGAAACTGAAGGTGTCCTCTCTCCCTAGCCTCCGCTCTTAGGACGGGGATCAAGAGAGGTCAAACCCAAAAGAGATCGCGTGGATGCCCTGCCTGGGGTTGAAGCGTTAAATCCAATCAGGCTAGTTTGTTAGTGGCGTGTCTGTCCGCAGCTGGCAAGCGAATGTAAAGACCAGACTAAGCATGTAGTACCGACGGTGTAGGAATTTCGGACGCGGGTTCAACTCCCGCCAGCTCCACCAAAATTCTCCATCGGTGATTACCAGAGTCATCCGATGAAGTCCTAAGAGCCCGCACGGCGCAAGCCCTGCGGGCTTTTTTACGTCTACTGGTTGCTGTGGCGATCTTGTAACTTCCACCATTGTTAGGCACAATTTTAGGCACTCTATGCAGTTTCCCTCATTCCTGTTGGGCCTAAACTTAGTGGAGGTGCCTATGGCAAGGCAAACAAGGCCGCTTAGCGATACCGAGATCAAAGCGGCCAAACCCAAAGAGACCGACTACTCCCTGTATGATGGTGACGGGCTTGAGCTTCTTATCAAACCCGGCGGCAGCAAACTTTGGCAATTCCGCTACTATCGACCTTTAACCAAAAAGCGCGCAAAACTGAGTTTTGGTTCCTATCCTGCCGTCACTCTGGCCGACGCCCGAAAACGCCGCACTGAAACCAAATCGTTAATTGCCAAAGATATCGATCCTCAAGAGCATTACCACACGCTAAAGCGGCAAGCGCTGGAAACCCAATCCAACACCTTTAAGGTCGTTGCCGAACGCTGGCTACAGTTAAAAAAGAGCAGCGTCACCGCCGACTATGCCTCCGATATCCAACGCTCCCTCGAAAAGGATATCTTTCCCGCCATCGGCGATATCAGCATTGCGGATATCAAAGCGCGCACGCTGGTGCAGGCTATTCAGCCGGTGCAGGCCAGAGGCGCGCTGGAGACGGTAAGGCGGTTATGCCAGCGGATTAACGAGGTGATGATCTATGCGATGAACGTTGGTCTGATCGATGCGGCGCCCAGCGTCAATATCAGCAAGGCGTTCGAGAAACCGCAGAAAAAGCACATGCCCAGCATCCGCCCGGATCAACTACCGCAACTGATGCAAACGATGCGGCTGGCAAATATTGAGTTGCCGACCCGCTGTCTGTTTATGTGGCAGCTTCTCACCCTCACCCGCCCTGTCGAAGCCGCTGAGACACGCTGGCAAGAGATCGATCTGGACGCTAAAGAATGGCGCATTCCGGCCGAACGCATGAAAATGAAGCGGGTGCATATCGTTCCGCTGTCAGAACAGGCGTTGGCGATTCTGGCGCTAATGAAACCCTTAAGCAGCCACCGGGAATATGTTTTCCCCAGCCGCATTAAACCGTTACAGCCAATGAATAGCCAGACGGTCAACGCCGCGCTCAAACGCGCCGGGTTAGGCGGCATTCTGGTATCACACGGCATGCGCTCCATTGCCAGCACTGCGCTCAATGAGCAAAGCTTTCCACCCGATGTCATCGAAGCCGCACTCGCCCATGTGGATAAGAATGAAGTACGCCGGGCCTATAACCGCAGCGACTATCTGGAACAACGTCGCCCCATGATGCAATGGTGGGCTGACTTTGTGAAAGCGGCGGACAACGGTAGCGTGCTGGAAGGCGGGATCCGGGGACTTAAGGCGATCGGGTGATTATATGAGGCCGTGTTTTTCTCCCGCCTCACACCATAAGCAAGTGATGGTGTGAGGCGGGAGACGCGTTATTTTTCTTTGCGGCGGGAGCGCTCAAGGTACAAATTCAGCACATCTTCTGCGAATTCATCGTCAACAATGTAAAAGTAGCACTCCGGCACATTGAGTACGCGGGCAAATTCGCAGGCCAATTCAAACGTGGGTTTATGCGTGCCATTTTCATAATGAGACAGACGCGAATAGGCGGTAGCCTCTTCGATACCAGCCAGTACACCGAGCTTCTCCTGCGTAAGATTCGCTCTTAATCTGGCCGCTTTCAAACGCTTAGGAATCATTCAGTTATTACCGGCAGTTAATGTCTTGCGGTAATCTTTAGCATTCCTCAATATGAATTTTCTTTAGAGTTTATAAAGATGGCGACGCACTTAATGTGTGTCCTGCCCTTATTTGCCATCTGGTGTACGTTGCCAGCGAACGGTTTCACCGGCATACAGTGTCAGGATCGCTTCTGCAAAGCTATCGTCCACGGTGTAGAAATAGCTCTCTGGCACGTTCAATGCGTGTGCAAAGGCGCAAACCGTTTTGAACGATGGCGTATGCGTTCCGCTCTCATACTGCGAGAGACGAGAATAGGCCGTCTCTTCGCCAATCCCGGCTAATACGCCAAGCTGCTCTTGCGTCAGATTAGCCTGTAACCTCGCATTTTTAAGACGTTCAGGGATCATAAGGATATGCCATCAATAACTGTATTGACAGAATCTTTAGCATTCCTTAAGATTCATTATCTTTAGACTTCCTAAAGAAGAAACACAAACATGCCTGAGTCGGAAGAAGGCAACTTCGCTGACTCTGTCTTATGACTACTAACGAGGGTAACTTCCGATGACCGAACAAGACTGGCATCCGGCAGATATCATTGCTGGTTTAAGAAAGAAAGGCACAACGCTGGCTGCGGTTTCCAGAGAAGCGGGACTCGCCTCTTCCACTTTGGCAAATACACTGACGCGCCATTGGCCTAAAGGAGAACGCTTAATCGCCGAAGCCTTGCATAAACGCCCCGAAGAGATCTGGCCTTCGCGTTATAACAGCGGACAGCATCAACAGTACCGAGATAGAACTTCGGATTAGCCACTAAAAATTTACAAAATTTTTTTCATCCTATCAGTGGATTTAGACGCTCCTTACTGGATTTCTATGGAATAGAGATCCAGTAAGGAGCCAACAAGCGCAGCGCGTTAGCCGCTTGATATAAGGATTTTGGCGCAGTAAATTGTAGTGCTACACCGCTGCTGCACGCAGCACTCCCATGTTGCCACGACCTTCAAGGCAACGCGCAGGGCCAACCTGTGTGGTCGACGCCCAACCCGCCTCGCTACCTGTTTGCGGGTGATCGCTGCGGCGATGGTAGCTACCTTATCCCAACGCCTTAGGGCGGCATCCTGTTTGTTCTTGCCTTTCGCATACGCATTGATGCGTAACAACCTTATAGCTGGCGCACCCGTCTGCGGCCTTTTGCTGCCTCAGCGAATACTTCAATGAGGCTGCGGCGTCACTTCATACGGCGAAAAGCCGTTGCAAGTGACGCCGCGAACAAACCCTGCGACAGCCCTTACGCCACAGCGCTTTCCGGCGCGACCTGTCATCTGACGCACATTTTCTGCGTCAATTCTCATCAACCCACTTATCAGAGGAGGACTGAACCGATACCTGAGGCAGGCTTTCAGCCTGAGGGGATTACCCTGCTGATGCAGGCGGCTGCACCGAGTGCATAACCGATATCTCCGTCATACCTCAACCGCTGCCGCTCCGGCGCACAGGTATTGTTCAGTGCGGCACGGTAAATCCGTGTCGTGAATCACCGTGCGCCGGAGAACAGAGGTTATTGAGTATGGAGGGGATAGCATATGTCACGATTAAGCCGGGAGATGCAGACGCTGGCCCGGCAGGCTGGCGGCAGCCATAAGACGGTACATGACCGACTAAAGATTGCAGGGCGGCTTGCCAGTCATCTGCTGTCTTTGAATATTCAGATCCGCACGGTGCAGCATCTGAAAGCGAAACATATCGAATGCTATATCGCCGAACGGTTAGAACAGGGAATTACACTGCGCACGCTGCATAATGAAATGGCGGCAGTGCGGGTGATGCTGCGCACCGCCGGGCGGACTAAACTGGCGGATGCGGAACGGCTGAGCAATAAGGCGCTAAGTCTAGGTGGCGCTAGTCGCGATGGCTCACGGCAAGCAATTACGCCGGAGCGCTATCAGGCGACGCTGGCAATCCTGCAACAGAAAGACGCCGGACTCGCGCTGACGCTGCAACTGGCTCGGATGATGGGCCTACGTTCGCAGGAAGCGGTGCAATGTTCGCAGTCGCTCCAGACATGGGCCACCGCGCTGGAGCGAGGCGACGAACAACTGAAGGTGGTATTCGGCACCAAAGGCGGACGGCCCCGGCAAACGCGAGTTCTGGATCGGGAAGCGTTAATACAAACAGTAAATCAGGCGCTGGCAGTTGCCGATACTCGTAACGGTCGGCTGATTGATAAACCGGATCTGAAAAGCGCCATCAACCGCTGGCGCTCACAAACCGCGCTGGCCGGACTAAAGGGGCAATATTCCCCGCACAGCCTGCGTTACGCATGGGCGCAAGATGCGATGCGCTATTATCGGCGACAGGGGTTCAGCAACCGGGAAGCCTACGCGATGGTGTCGATGGATTTAGGGCATGGCGATGGGCGTGGGCGGTATGTGGAGCGGATTTATGGCTGATGGCTGGGTCAAGATATGCGTGGCAATTCAGACATATTTATTAGTTTCTGTAAGGAACTGGCGTTTATTCAAACTCAAGAAATTTATTTCTCTTATTATGAATTCAACTACAGCCGAAATTTTCATAGAGAAAGAAATGCAACTCTAATTCATTTGTACTACTGTTCATTTGTACTGACTCATATCCGACCTGACATTTTGTTGATCTGAGCGCAATCAAATCTGACAGTCTGCTATGTGGTAAGAGCAGGCCTTGGTGTATTAATCAACAGGGAGCAGGTAAAGAAACCACGAGAGCGATGGTAAGTTGTGTTATTTTTTGTCTAAGAATACAGAATTATCAATCAATTAGGACCAAGAATACTTTCGGATGCATCAATAAAAAATTCGCTTGCTACGTGAGGTTATGCGCCTCAAAGTAAGGTATTTTTGTTCGTCGGTGAATTTCTAATTTTCATCGGCACCCTCCCCTTTGAAGGGATATCATGTAAGAATTTTGTTTCATAACTGAAATGGAATGATATAATGATAATCCAATTTTTATATTGGAGTAGTCCCTGTGGTTTATTCGAGTTAATTTATTAGAGTAAATATTAGCGTCATATTAAAAAGAAGAAAATATATTGAATTAAAAAATTTAGACAAAGGAGATAATGGTATGAAAAGTCTAATTGATTTAGGTGTTTCAGAGCAGGATCGTCAAAGTCTTTTGATGGGGATACATGAAGGAAAATATAATCTCTTATTAGGAGCTGGTTCAAGTTACGGCTGTTTAGGCGGAGATGGAGAGCATCTGAAAGATGGAATAACTTTATCTTTAGAAATAAATAAGAAATTTAATTTGAATCTTAATGAGGATGAATCAAAGAAACTTCCAATGACGTACGAAGAAGCTATAAGTGCAGATCCAACTACACTTCAGCGTTGGTTAAAGTCTCGGTTTACTAAATGCATTCC
>NZ_CM001984.1:821290-835424 GCF_000406305.1 Dickeya sp. MK7 | reverse complement strand
TCATGGTAAATTTAAAAACAAAAGATAAAAGAATTAAAGCAAGAACAAAAGGACTTCCAGTACGAGTGACTAGACCAGAGGATGCATCATATTCAACAGGTGATCCCCACAATAATGACGTTCTAATAATACAGGATAGGATTGATGTAATCATATATGTAAATATGGTAGGGTAAAAATGAAACCCATTTAGATGGTAAATGCCTGCAGATAAAAACAACACAGGTATGATGAAAAGCCTGTTCAGGGGGATTTTCCTGGGTTGTAGTGCAGAGATACCTCTTTTTAGTAAAAAAACAAAAAGAATCCACACCCATAAAGGTGTATTTGAAAATATAGTAGCAGTCATGTTTGCTCCCTCTCTTGTGCTGAACGGCATGTCTTGTGTGCAGATTACAATGACTCACCCACCGAGCTTAAACCACGCCATATTAACGACAGTAGGCAGACATATGGCAGACATCTAAGTGACAATCATCTTACAGACGTTCTAGAGCGTATATGGGAAGGAGCGAATTTGTTGAATAAATAAGATATTAGGTGATGAAGTAAATAAAAGCAGCCAAAAAATTTTGAGACTATAATTTAAATTGTGTAATTGCCTATTTTTGATATGTTCATTCCAACAATGGAGACTGGCAAACGATAGACGAAAAGAAACTCAAGGCTCTTGCGGCTGAACTGGCTAAAGGCCTTAAAACCGAAGCTGATCTCAACCAGTTTTCCCGCATACTGATGAAGTTAACTGCCAAAGCGTCACTCAATGCTGAGCTGACCGACCATCTCGGACATGAGAAAAATTCGCCTAAAACCGGCACCAACATCCGTAATGGTTACTCGTCAAAAACATTGCTTTGCGATAACGACGAGATAGAACTGAACACACCACGTGACCGCGAAAATACCTTTGAGCCGCAACTGATAAAGAAAACTCAGACACGCATCACACAGATGGACAACCAGATTTTATCCCTCTATGCCAAAAGCATGACCACGCGGGAAATCGTCGCTACCTTCAAAGAGATGCGCGATGCGGATGTGTCGCCCACGCTGATATCTAAAGTCACCGATGCGGTTAAAATACAGGTAACAGAATTGATTGATCTATTCCCTTTGCTCAGTACCGGCTGACGGCGGACAACCCGGAACGCCCAAAAAGCGGGTGAGTTCACAGAGGAAGCCCAGAAAAACATCGTAGATACTTATTTATATCCATATAACTGGTAAAAATAAAATAATCCGGGAAGCCACCCCGTTCTTCCAGTTTTATTTTAATCCCATTTTGTTGCCTTCTTTGTGCTCTGAAAACAGAGAAAATAAATCCATAACAAATACTGGCGCCACTTTATTGATAATATTTCATGACTCCCACCTGAGTCTCGCCTCGCTGTTTTTATCACATTGATACATTTTCGCATTTACTATACGGATTAAGTAATGTATATCAACAAGCCTGTTAGAGTAACAATCAGACCAGGATACAGAAATGTTTTCAAAGCATTATGAGGTTGAGGATAGCCATATCGATTTCCAGGGCGTAGTCGACGGTCTCTATTACCCATTTTATATGGAGTGGACGCGCCATGCGTTCATGAAAGAATCGCTAGGCGTTGATATTGAAGAGGAGTTCAAGCAGGGCAAAGTCTATATGGTACTTGAGTATTCTCTGCGCTTCCGTAAAAGCCTGCAAAAAGGCGATCGGTTAGAGGTTACCTGTCAGCTGGAAAAAAACGAAAAGCGCAATCGCGTCAATTTCGTTCAGCAGATTAAGGTTGATAGCGTAACGTACGCAGAAGCCACCTTTGTCGCTACTTGCCTGGTCAACGGCCGACCCTCCATGCCAGAAGCCGTGACGAATGCGCTAGCGGACTAAGCTATAGATGTTATCAAGGGCAAAATACCCGCCCTTGATAACAAAATTTCCCTTAACACAGCCGCGAACGCGCCTATAACATTGCATAATCGCGCGACACCTGCTTTTACTGCTCAGGTGGCAATGGTACCAGAACCCTGCCGGCCGAAAACAAAGGCTGTCCAGAGACGTTGCTCTCACATCTCTTTAACCAGATCACCGCACAAAACAAGCTCACGCCCAATGGCCTCAGCAGCGAACGACAGCGTGTCATTATCGCCAACGGTACAAAAATCCTTTCGCGGTAGCGACATTCGATGATTCATCATTTTTACATCCTGAAAACAAAATAATAACCATTTGTTATTATTTCACGTATAACTTAACATCAATTTTCCGGATGTGGGCTAAAGATGATGCAGTGTCTGGCGTTTTTCCTGTCTTCACTATTTATATGCCGTACGGTCTTTGTCGGTTCAGCGTCGGCTGCGCCGCTCGATTCCCGGCCGCCTTTGCTTAGTGAACGCATGCTTTTAATGACGGGAAAGGCGCCGTTTTTCTTTCCGGGCCGGTACACATCTCTATCGGAGTTACTGGCCAGCCCCAGCTGTGGTAGAGGTTGTTTTGCAACGCCTGCTAACGCGCCTTCCGGAAATGCGACCGGTGATGCCCTAATTCAGACGGAATTAACAGAGCAAACCAGCGCGGTGTCGGCTCATTTCCTATCACTGGTGATGATATGAATACCAAATATTTTTATTCATTTTTATACGGTTAAAAGAGGTGTTATTGCCATGTTCAGAAAATTTTCTCTCCTGAAAATCATTGTCATTCTTACTATTTCACCATTTGCATTTGCCAAACAGGACATAATTCGTATTGGCGTCGATTTGACTTATCCCCCCTTTCAAAGCAGGGATAAAAATGGCAATCCATCAGGGTTTGATATCGAGATAACCGATGCCATCTGTAAATCATTAAATGCAAAATGTGACTATATCGTAAACACATTCGATGCCCAGATTTCGGCTCTTCTCGCCAAAAAAATCGACGTTATTTCGCCACTGGGTGTGACAAAAAAGAGAAAGGAAGCTATCGATTTCAGCAACTATGTTTTTCATATACCAACCAGATTTGTCGCAAGGAAAGAGGCTAATCTTCTTCCACAGGTCGACATGCTGCGAGGGAAAAATATAGCGGTACAACAGGGAACTATTCAGGAAGCATACGCCAACAAACACTGGCAACCTGCTGGGGTTAACGTTAAAAGCTACCCAGATCAGGAAGCAATTTACGAAGATTTATATGCTGGGAGGGTTGAAGGTGCGCTGTGTCCATCGGTTGCTCTGACATTCGGATTTTTACAAACTCCGGAAGGTCAGGATTTTGAGTTAAAAGGCCCGGAAATAACCGATGCTGATTTGTTCAGTATTGGCTCAGCATACGGTATACGCCAGGGCGATACGGAAACAAAGCAGCTATTCAATCAGGGGTTGCAAAACATAATGAGCAACGGTGAATTTTCCCGCATCAAGAAACAGTATTTTGGCGATATCGATTTAAGCGTAAAAGAATAGCGCCAGGCGTAGTTAACCGATGACTTGGTAAATACCGCGCTATTCCTTTCCGGCTTAATCATTTCCCACTCCCGGCCACTCCGAGGCCGGGAAACAGCTAGCCACGTAGCCCCAACGCCGAACTGTTCTGGCACACTACGTTTCGACATTATTGAAATAATTTTTATGAAAAAAACCACACCGTCAGGATGTGGTTTTCTGTTAATGCAGGTAACAAACAGAGATGTTATTTCAGATTAGCTTTGAAAAATGAAGTCAATTTTGCAAATGGGATTAAATTGACACGATCATACAAATCGACATGTCCAGCCCCTGGAACAATGTACAACTCTTTTGGCTGGCCGGCACGTTTAAACGCATCTTCGCTGAATTCACGGGAATGCGCATTGTCACCGGTAATAAACAACATCGGACGCGGCGAGATCGTTTCAATATCATTGAACGGATAAAAGTTCATGAATTTCACATTGCTTGTCAGCGTAGGATGGGTGGTCAATTCTGGTGATGAGCCTTTGGGTGTAAACTCACCGCGAGGCGTACGGTAGAAATCAAAGAACTCTTTCTCGATAGGAGTTGAGTTTGCATCAATCTTATGTACCGTACCGCTGGTATATTTAGTCGGGCCACCGGTAAATTCGACATAACGTTGCTCTGCTGCCTCGGCAATGATTTTTTTGCGCTGCTCAAGCGTTAACGAATGGTGGAGCGCGTTACGGTTGGCAGACCCCATGTCATACATACTTACGGTTGCAATAGCCTTCATACGCGGATCGATTTTAGCAGCGCTGATAGCAAAGCTGCCGCTTCCGCAAATACCGAGAACGCCGATCCTGTTTTTATCAATAAACGGACGGGTGCCGAGGTAGTCTACGGCAGCGCTAAAACTTTCAGCGTACATATCCGGAGAAACGGCGTTACGCGGCTGTCCCTCGCTTTCCCCCCAGAAGGCCAAATCGATAGCCAGCGTGACAAACCCCTGCTCAGCCAATTTCTGTGCATACAGATTAGAGCTTTGCTCTTTTACCGCTCCCATAGGATGACCAACGATAATCGCCGGATTCTTGGTATTCTGCTTCATGTCTTTCGGGGTAAAAAGATTCCCCGTGACATTCATTTGATATTGGTTTTTAAAAGTCACCTTCTGCATCGTGACTTTATCACTCTGATAAAAGTTATCAGCACCATTCGACATATCCGCACCTATTGCAGAGAACGAGCTAATAATAAGCCCTAATAACATAGTAAATACTCTCATTACATTTTCCTCATTTAGAGAAACAACTAAATATGAAAAGACCTGCTCTTCAGAAGCCCTTTCAGTCAAAAAATCAGGATGGCGTTATCAATGACAAGCTGATATTTCACATCATCTTTAGGTATTCGTTGATATAGCGACTCATTTCATCGCACCGAATAAATGCAATCGCTTAATGGCGGCAATAGGTCAGCGCCGGTCCGCACGCGAGGTCAGGTACGCCAGAACGGCGGCCAACAGCAGCAAGAGTGCGCTCAGGGTGAACGTGCTACGGTAGCCGCTCATATCAAACAACCCGCCGCCAATAGTCGACCCCAATGCGATGGCAAACTGAATGATGGCTACCATCAATCCGCCACCCGCTTCCGCGTTTTTCGGCAACACTCTGGTCACCCAGAACCACCACCCCACCGGCGCAGCGGTGGCCACCATCCCCCACATGCAGAGCAATGCCGCCACAATAAAGAGCCGATCGCCAAACGCAATCAGCGCCACGGCAATCGCCGCCATTAACAAAGGAATAATGATTAACGTTTGGTAAAAGCCCGCCTTCAGGAAGGCGCTAATCAGTACGGTCCCGAAAAAACCGGAAATACCTATCGCCAGCAAAATGAGTGACAGACTGGAGACATCAACGTGAGTCACCGTTTCAAGGTACGGGCGCAGATAGGTGAACAGAGCAAACTGCCCCATGAAAAAGACGCCGCACCCCGCCATCCCCAACGCAACCAACGGATGTTTAAACAACGCAAAGACATTGCCGGAACCTTTTTCTCGCCCGCCGGCGGGCATCGCAGGAAGGCCGATCCATTGCCAGACCAAGGCAAGCAGCGCGACCGGCACCAGGCAAAAGAAAGCGCCACGCCAGCCGATCATCGCCCCCAGATAGCTGCCTAGCGGCGCGGCTACGATGGTCGCCAGCGCGTTGCCGCCATTAAATATGGCCAGTGCTTGCGGCACGCGATGAGGCGGCACAAGCCGTATCGCCGTCGCGGCAGACATTGACCAGAATCCGCCGATAGCCACCCCGATGAGCGCCCGGCCGAGCAAATAGGTCGCGTAGTCCGACGCCAGCGCGATAACGGCGCCTGAAAGCAACATCAGGCCAGTCATACCCAGCAACAGCGCCTTGCGGTTCATTCCCCCCGCCAGTGACGAAATAGACAGACTTGTCAGCACCGCCAGCGCGCCGGATATGGCAATGCCCTGCCCGGCCAGCCCTTCGCTGACCCGAAGATCAGTTGCCATCGGCGTCAGCAGGCTGACCGGCATAAATTCAGACGCCACCAGTGCGAAAACGCACAGCGTCATCGCCAGTACGCCGCTCCAGTAAGCCGGTTGCTGCCCGGTATTGTGGCGGGAAAGGGCATTCCCCACCGGGATGTCATGTACTTTCGTTGTCATAAAACGAGTTATCTCAATAGATTCCAGACGCGGAATGTCTCAGCAGATGCAATACACGCGGCGCGTTTTCACATCCGTCGCAGCGTTATTCGTTTTCTAAAACCCGATTCGCAGGCAAAGCGAACCCTGCACCGGGAAATCCAGACCGGTGATACGTAACGTATTGATGTTGATAAAGCGGACGGGTTCAGCCCCGGTAATGATGACGGTTATTCCCTGACGCGTTCGCTCCTGACGGGATACGCCCGGATTTCAGCCTCAATGCGCAGGGAATATTGTCGTCCTGAAAATGTAGAGCACATGCTATCCCTTGACTAGCTAATGAATACTTAATAAGGATATAAGTAGTGCTAATAAATCTCTGCGGAGTACACGATCATGATGAAACGCAACCTCAACGACCTGCTGTACTTCGTCACGGTGGCGCGGGAAGGTAGCTTTACCCGGGCCGCGGCACAACTTGGCGTGACGCAATCCGCACTCAGTCAGGCGATCACTGGCCTGGAGAATCGCCTGCAAATCCGGCTGCTGACCCGTACAACACGCAGCGTTTCACTCACCACCGCTGGCGAACGCCTTTTGCTGGCGATAGGTCAACGCTTCGATGAGATAGAGTCTGAACTGGATGTCCTGACGGAACTGCGCGACAAACCGGCGGGTACGGTGCGAATTACCTGCGGCGATCACGTCCTGCGAACCACCCTACTCCCCAAACTGGAGCCTTTACTGCGCGAATACCCGGACATCAACGTGGAGTTCGATATCAATTACGGCTTTCGAAATATCGTGGCGGACCGTTTTGATGCCGGGGTACGTCTGGGGGACACCATCGACAAGGACATGATTGCCGTTCCCATTGGGCCGAAGCTACGTATGGCGGCGGTAGCCTCGCCAGCCTATTTTGCCGGCCACCCCGTCCCGGAAACCCCGCATGACCTGACGGGCCACAACTGTATCAATATGCGAATGGTCAGTTCGGGAGGGCTGTATGTCTGGGATTTTGAACATCAGGGACGCCAGGTCAACGTGCGGGTGAGCGGACAGCTCACTTTTAATACCTCCACTCACATCGTCGATGCCGCGCTGGCAGGGCTGGGTATCGCCTATCTGCCGGAGAAAGAGTTCGCGCCGCACATTGAGGAAGGCCGCCTGACACAAGTGCTTGACGAATGGTGTCCCCCTTTTCCCGGCTACTACCTGTATTATCCCAGTCGTCGGCAACCTTCACCGGCCTTCTCGCTGGTTGTTGATGCTCTGCGCGTCAGCCGCTAGGACTCTGGCTGTGTCCCGCCATTGCCATCATTCCCTCACGCCGACTTGTCTTTCGTCCACACGAGTCGATGTAGCGTAATCCTGTAGTGACTTGACCCTGTAGTTTGACACTGTCGTAGCTTGACCCTGTAGTAGCTTGACCCTGTAGTAACTACAGGGTGTTGAATAGACCGCATATGGCATACCGATGATGCTTACCAACTCAGCATCAGGGCTAGCCATTCAGGTCATTCAAACAGTGAATACGGAGGTATCCATGGGTATTTTTGACAAATTATTGGGCGGTCATCATGGGAAGGGCCACCACGGGCATCATCATAACAACGAACATCATAGCTCGCATGGCAGTTACCCAACCGGGAACCACGCGGGAGTAAGTTGCCCAAACTGCCGGTCGCTCCATGCCCCCACCGCGCGGTTTTGCCAGCAATGCGGCTCATCGCTCGTACCGGCAGTCTGCCCGCAATGCAGCACTTCGGTACAGGCTGGCGCAAAATTTTGCGGTCAGTGCGGGAGCACCATCATCTGATTCCAGGCGGTGTCCCGCCATAGCGCGCGACACCACCTAAAACACCGCCACATGCAGCACCGCTCTGATCACTATACCGAACAGGGCCCCCAACGCGGCATAGCGAAACAGTCGGGTAAAACGCGAGCCAACACCCAGAAAAATGCCGATGCCCGGTAAATCAAAGGTCTGTATCAGCAGCCCGGCGGAGGCATTGATTTGACTGGCGGTCATCTTCCCCTGCTGAATCAGGTCTGACACCACGCCAAAATAAGCGGTGCCGCCCGCCAGGCATTTCACCAGCGTCGGCATCACGAAAACAGGGGAAATATTGGCCGACGCCAGCAGCGGCGAGAAAAAGCGTTCAAGCGCCGTCACCGCGCCGGCGGATTCCAGTATGCCGACAATCGTCATGGAAAGAATCAGCATCGGCACCGATCCGAGCGCCAGCCTGATGGCGTCCGCCCCGGCGCTATTAATGATGCCGATAACGCCTCTGGCCGCCGGCTCTTCGGCAGAAACCTCGCCGGAGCGCCCGCTTTCCAGCGCGGAGAGTTTGCGCCCCAGCACATGGTAGGTCAGCGCCGCTGCCGCCAGCCCGCCGATAATCGATATCACGATGGCCGCCGCCCAGTGCAGGCCAAACGGCGTCAGCGGATAAAACACGTTGCCCTGCCCCATAGCGAACACCATCGCCAGCGTCGCCGCCATATGGCGATCGGACACGCCGCGTTTTTCCATAATCGACAACGTCGCCAGCGGCGCGGCAAAACTGACAAAGTTGAGCTGAATCAGCGCAAAGGTACTCATACCGGTGAGCCCGAAGGGCTTGAGAATCGGCGCCATCCACCGAACCAGCGCATCCACGATGCCTTTCGCTTCCAGAAAACGCATGATGACCAGCATCACGACCATAATCGGCAACAGTGTATACAGCGCAACGTCAACGGAGGCTTTCCCCGATGACATGATGATTCCAATCACGTTCATGTAATGTCCCAGCACGGGTGAATCTGTCCCGGCAGGTGCCGTCAGCGGTACCTGCCGGGCTCTCAGTCCGGTTATTTTCGTGATAAACATCACAATATTCCAGAACGTTTTTCACCACATCCGGACAAACGCAGCGCCTGCCGTTATCCGACACCACGGGTGATTAAACAAGGAGAGACAAATCAGAATAAAGAACCGCTGAGGCTGCTCACCTCCCGGTAACAAGACAAGACGCAATAAAATTAATTCATACGTTGACGATCGCTAAAAAACGTCATTCCGGGACATTACACTCGGTATTGTCCCGCTATTGGTTATTGTGATTATTTTACGGCAGCGTTGCTGTACTGACCATGAACCAGCGGCTGTGGCGCCGCAACGAGCTGCCGCAGCCGCTTGCTCCGGTAATCAAAAGCGGATGGTTTCCTCTCCGTAGCAATAACGGGCATAAAGTTCCGGATTGATCTCAAAGCCGATGCCCGGCTTATCCGGCACCGCCACCATGCTGTCCTGGTCCAGCGTCACTTCCGGCAGCATGAAGTCCTGCGCCCAGTAGCGTGATGACGGAGGAATGTCATGCGCCAGCAGGAAATTGGGCAGCGTCGCCACCGCGATGTTGTGCGCCTTACCCACCGCGGTATCCAACATGCCGCCACACCATACCGGCACGCCGGCATCCTGGCAGAAATCGTGGATCAGCTTGGTTTCGGTGATGCCGCCCACCCGCGCCACTTTGATATTGATGATGCGGCCGCTGCCCAGTTCGATGGCTTTGCGGGCATCTTCCACCGAGGCAATGCTCTCATCCAGGCAGATCGGCGTCTCAATCGCCGCCTGCAACTTGCGGTGATCGACGATATCGTCGTGCGCCAGCGGTTGTTCGATCATCAGCAGGTTGAATTTGTCGAACTCACGGAACAGCGGAATATCGTCCAGCGAGTAGGCGGAGTTGGCGTCCACCATCAGCGTAATGTCGCCGAATTCGCTGCGCAGCGCCTGAATATAGGCCAGATCCTTACCCGGTTTGATCTTAATCTTGATACGGCGGTAGCCTTCCTCCCGGTAGCCCGCCACCACACGCACCAAATCCGCCGGCGTCGGCTGAATACCGATACTCACGCCGGCTTCGACCCGATCGCGCACGCCGCCCAGCTCACGCCACAGCGGCGTCTGCTTCTGCCTGGTGTAGGCGTCCCATATCGCGCCCTCCACCGCCGCCTTGGCGCAATTGTTGCGGCGCACCGGCGCGAAAATGTCGCGCACCTCGGAAGGATGGCGAATCTCGCCGGCCTGACGCAGCATCGGCACCAGAAAATCGCGCATGATGTGCCAGGCGGTAACGTTGGTTTCCTCGTTGTAAAACGGTAGTGAAATCGCCGAACAGTCGCCGTAACCCACCACATCGCCGCTATGCGCTTCCACCACGGTGAAGTACTTCTCCGTCTGAGTGGCAAAGCTGGTGGTAAACGGGGTTTTCAGCGTCATTTTCATCTGACGCAATACAATTTTGTCTATTTTCATCCTCTGTCCTTCACCTACACGTTTAACGTCAAACCTGTGCCGCCATATCGGTTTTCACCGACGGGCGCGTATGAATAGTCAGGCTCACCACCGCCGAGAACGCGGCTGCCGCCATGAGAAACAAAAACGCCGAGGGATAGCCGAAATACTCCACCATCGCGCCAATGACCAGCGGCGCGATAAACCCGGCCGCCTGACCGCCTACGTTGATCACCCCGATGCCGGATCCCACCATGCGCGAAGCCAGCACCTTGGTCGGCAGCGCCACCGCGATTGCCAGCACGAACGATTTGAAAAAGTAGGCGCAGGACTGAGCCACCACCACGGCGGTGATGGTCGACGCGCTGTACATCAGATACAGGAACAGGGCGGTCAGCAAGGCGCACCCCATCAGCATCACCCGCTCGCGGCCATCAAAGAAACGGGTCATCACCCAGCCGCCGCAGGCGGTCGCCACCCCGGCCATCACGTAGGGGATCGGCAACAGTACCCCCACCGCTTTCAGATCCAAATGGCGTTCGGTCATCAGGTAAATCGGCATCCAGGAGTCCAGCCCCTTGTTGATCAGGCTCAGACCGAACCAGACCGCCGCCAGCCGCCATAACAACGGATTTTTCATTACGTCGCGCCACTCCGCACCGCTCAGGCGTTCCGGTTCATCGGACACCCATGCTGGTTTGGCGCTGACGGTCAGGGTATATACCAGCACGAAGGCGATGCCGAACAGGCCAATCACCATGAATGCATGACGCCAGCCCAACGCCAGAATCAGCGGTGCGATCAGCAACGGCGCAATCATGCTGCCCACATAGTTGGAAGACATCAGCAGCGAGGTCATGCGCGGCTTATCACTCGGAGGGAACTGCTCCGCCGCATTCTTGACGGAAGCGGAAGGATAGGCGCCTTCCCCCACCCCGAACAGAAAACGAATCACCAGTAACGCCGTCAACGACCAGGCGATGCCGGTCAGGAACGTAAACAGCGACCACATGGCGATCGCCATCGCTACCACCACCCTGGCGCCAAAGCGATCCGCCAGCCAGCCGCCGGGCAACTGCATCAACCAGAAGCCGAAATAAAAAGCGCTCAGCACCAGCCCAACCTCGCTGGGCGACAGCGACAGCTCTTTCGCCATCTGCGTCGATCCCATACTCAGCACCACGCGATCGATAAAAGCCACGCACCAGCCGATATAAAGCAGGAACAGCACCCAATATGATTTTTTTCTCGTGTAATGCCCCATCTGTCCTGATTCCCCCTGTGTGATGTTGTCATTGCCTGAAGCCAGTGCGTTCTGCGACGCTTTTTCCCTGTGCCGGCAACCCCTCCTGATTGCATACTAGACACCCGCCATCCATACTGCTATTTCAACTTTTTCACCACCTCATTGCCGAAACGGCAAACTTCAATCATTGAGGGAGTCGCATGACCGCTCGCTATCTGCAGGACACCGCCCTGCGCTATTTTCTGGAAGTGGTGCGTTGTGGTTCCATTAGTGAGGCCGCCTTGCGACTCAACGTGGCGGGTTCCGCCATCAGTCGCCAGGTCAGTGGGCTGGAAGACCGGCTCAACACCACGCTGTTTGAACGGCGGAAAAGCGGTATGACCCCCACCGCCGCCGGAGAACTGCTGGCGGCTTACGCCTTTCGCAATCAGTTGGAAACCGAGCAAGTGACGCAGGAAATCCGGGAACTGCAGGGCTTGCGCCGCGGCGACGTACGCATTGTCTCCACGGCGGGATTTAGCCTGGATTTTATTCCGATGGCGATCGCCTCGTTTCGCCAGCATTACCCCTATATTCGTTTTCAGTTGCTGGTGGCGACGGCCGAAGAAGTGGCGCGCCGGCTGAATGAGGGCGAAAGCGACATCGGGCTGACGTTCAGTCAGATACCAACCGCCAACATTCATGTCGCCTACCGGCTGCACTCGCCGCTGGTGGCGGTGATGCAGCGCTACCATCCGCTGGCGGAGAAATCGAGCCTGCGCCTGTCGCAACTGGCGGGTTATCCGCTTGGCGTGCCGGTTCGCCACATCCTGACCCGGCGGCTGTTCGACGCCTGCTGCAGCCGTCAGGGGTTGCTGATCGATCCGGCGTTTGAAACCACCTCCATCAGCGCCCTGCTGGCATTCGCCCGTTACTGCGACGGCGTAGTCATTTCCACCGAGCTGGTGGTGCGGCAATACCTGAAGGATCACGATATGGTGGCGGTGCCGATCACCGGCCAGGATCTAAACGGACTCAACATCGAACTGAACACGCTGGCAGGCCGCACGCTGCCGAAAGCGGTTTCCGCGTTTACCGATCACCTGATTCAGATCATGGAGCAGGAACAGCAGCCGGCAGCATAACCCAACGGCCCCACAATTCGGTTTTTTCCCTATGGACGTTGCGCTACCATGACCGCCACGTTGTTTTTGACTGAATTATATGGATATCTGATGCGTCGCCTGGTTGCTGTTTTTCCGCTGTTGCTGGCGCTGTCCGCCTGCAGCAATAAATCCGCCGAGCCCACCGGGGCTGAAATTATCGGTACGCCCGCCGCCACTGCTCCCTCCGGCGGTTTTCTGCTATCCCCCGCCCACGCCGGCGGTCTGCTGACCAGCGGCGATTTCGCCAACAGCCCGGATGTGGACCGTTTCGTGGACAAAATGGTGCGGCAGTATGGCTTCGAACGGCAGCAACTGCACGACGTGCTGGCGCAGGCGCAGCGGCTGGACTGGGTGATCCGGCTGATGGACAAACAGGCGCCGTCGCCGTCAACGGCAACCCCCTCCAACATTCCCAACGGCGCCTGGCTGCGCTACCGCAAGCAGTTCATTACCCCGGATAACGTGCAGAACGGCGTGGCGTTCTGGAACCAGTATCAGGACGCGCTGGATCGCGCTCAACAGGTTTACGGCGTACCGCCGGAGATCATCGTCGGTATTATCGGGGTGGAAACCCGCTGGGGCCGGGTGATGGGTAAAACCCGCATTCTGGATGCGCTGGCGACGCTGGCCTTCGCCTACCCGCGCCGCGCCGAGTATTTCAAAAGCGAGCTGGAGTATTTCCTGCTGATGGCGCGGGAAGACGGTTTTGACCCGCTGTCGCTGCGCGGCTCGTTTGCCGGCGCGATGGGCTACGGCCAGTTCATGCCGTCGGCGTTCAAGAAATACGCAGTGGATTTCAACGGCGACGGTATTCCCAACCTGTGGGACCCGGTCGACGCCATCGGCAGCGTCGCCAACTACTTCAAATCGAACGGCTGGCAGCCTAACGGCCAGGTAGCGGTGACCGCCAGCGGTCAAACCTTCGCGCTGGAAACCGGCTTCAAGACTCGCTACTCCCTGTCGACGCTGGCGGCAGCGGGGCTGCGCCCGAGTGCCGCGCTGGGCGGCTATCAGGAAGCCAGCCTGCTGCGCCTCGACATGGGCAGCTACTACCAGTTCTGGTACGGCCTGCCTAACTTCTACGCCATCACCCGCTACAACCACAGCGTGCACTACGCGATGGCGGTGTGGCAGTTAGGGGAAGAAGTCAGAAAAGCGCGGCAGGGGTACTAAACCTGAGTCCAACTGCTGACAAACCCTTTAAGTACAGGGTGAAAGGGTTTTCCGGCGTCAAAAACTGTGCTGAGGTGGACGACTTCGCCGGGTGAGCCGCACGGATGCGGCGAAAGCCTGTGCCGCGCCGGGAGCGCGTCACAGGCGGCCCGAACAGCGAAGTCGAACGCCGAAGGTACCGCGCCAGCGGCACAGTTTAGCCACCAGCCAGT
>NZ_CM001984.1:613390-821190 GCF_000406305.1 Dickeya sp. MK7 | reverse complement strand
AAGCCTCTCCTTGTCGTGCGTGCGATGAAATGGCAAAGAAACGGCTCTGTTCATTCCGCACGAAACCATTCACTGCCCAGACAGACTTCACCATACCAAACAACATGACCAGTTGGGTTGGCAACCCGGTTTTGTCTGCACGATAAAAACCTCACCCGCTGTGCTTTGCCGCGTATTCCGCACTATTCACCCACTGGTGGTCCTGCTCCCAGCTAAAACGCCACTGGCGCACCGGCCCGGCCATCACGTTGAGGTAGTAGCTGTCGTAGCCCGCCAGCGTCGCCACCGGATGATAACCGCGCGGCACCATCACCACGTCCCGGTCATACACCGCCATGCATTCGTCCAGCGAGCGATCCTCGGTGTAGACCCGTTGCAGGCAGAACCCCTGCGGCGGGTTGAGCCGGTGATAGTAAGTTTCTTCCAGATACGTTTCCTGCGGCGGGTTGTCCACATCGTGCTTGTGGCTGGGGTAAGAACTGGTGCAGCCCTCGTCGGTGTAGACCTCGACCACCAGCAGGCTATCCGCCACCTTGTCCTCCGGCAGGATGTTGTGCACGAAACGGCGGTTGCGCCCGCTGCCGCGCGCTTGCGCGCCGATATCCTGCGGGGCGATCAACCGGGTGGGGTGATTGCTCCACCCCGGCGCGGCGCATACCGCCAGTTCCAGCGGCGTATCGGCGGTGACGGTCACCGTTTCTCCCGGCGCGACGTACACCGCCCAGGGTTTCTTGCGCTCGAACGGGTTCATGCGATCGCCGATATGCTCAAACCGCGCCTGCGGCGTCGCCACCGTCGCCCGACCGCCCACCAACACCAGACAGCGCTCCTCGACCACCGCCGGTAGCGCCAGCGTTGCGCCGGTCGACAACTGGTAAACCTCAAACCCGACATGACGCCAGCCCGCGCGAGCCGGGGTAATCTGCTGGATACGACCTTGCTTATCCGGCGCATGATAACGGGACAGTAATTCAGACATCGCCCACCTCCCTGCCTGCAACAGTCAGATCAGACCCGCGTCGCGGGCAAACCGCTGCAGATTGTTGAACCCCAGCGTGGCGTAAGTCAGCGGATGCGCCACCGCCGGGTCCTGTTCGGCTTCCACGACCAGCCAGCCCTGATAATCATGCGCTTTCAGCAGCCGGAACAGCGACGGATAATCGACGCAGCCGTCGCCCGGCACGGTGAACACGCCGCTCAACACCGCATCCAGGAAGCTGGTTTTGCGGTTTTTCACCTCTTTCAGCACCTCGGGACGGATATCTTTACAGTGCACATGGTTGATGCGTTGCACCCAGCGCTGCGCCACCGCCAGCGGGTCGGCGCCGGCAAAGGTCAGGTGACCGGTATCCAGCAGCAGGCCCACTTCCGGCCCGGTGTGGGTCATCAGTTGATCCACGTCGTCGGCGGTTTCAATCACGGTGCCCATATGGTGGTGATAGGCGATTTGCACGCCCTGCTGCTGGGTATAGCGGGCGAATTCGCTGAGCTTGTCGCCGTATTCCTGCCAGCGCGTCGCCGGAAAACGCGGGCGCAGATGCACCGGCGTACGCTGATCGCCATGCACCGCGCCGGTCACTTCGGCGAACACCAGTACGGTGGCGCCCAGCTCGCGCAGCAGGTTAAGGTGATCCTGCACCGCGGCGATCTCGTCTTTTACCGAACGGGTCAGCAACTGGCCGGAATACCAGCCGGAAACCAGACTCAGCCCATGTTTTTTCAGAATCGGCCCCAGCACGCCGGACTGGCGCGGGAACTTGTTGCCCAGTTCGAACCCGGCGAAACCGGCCTGACGCCCTTCGCTCAGGCAGGTTTCCAGCGGAGTTTCCGCCCCCAGCGACGGCAGGTCATCATTGGTCCAGGTCAGCGGATTGATACCCAGTTGAACAGTCATTCTCGATTCCCTCTCATAATAAATGGATTTAGCCGCGTTGACGCCACAGGGCGATCAGCTGCAGGTAGTTATCTTTGACGTCGGCGATCAGTTGCCGATCGTCGATATCGCCGCGCAGCCACTGCTGCGCCGGCTGCGCAAACAGCGTGCGCCCCACCGCGAACCCTTTCACCACCGGTTGGCCGGCGGCAGCGTTGAACCCCTGACGTAATATTTCGATCGGCGCGTCCAGCCCGAGGATCACCACGCCGCGGCAGTGGGGATCGCGCTCTGCCAGCAATCGCTCCAGCCGCTGCCAGCCGTCGGCGGACAGCGGCGGCAGTTTCCACCAGTCCGGCCGGACGCCGATGTTGTAGAAACGCTGGATCGCCCGCAGGTAAAGGTCATCGCTGCGCGGCATGTCGGCAGGCAGAATCACCTCCAGCAGCAGTTCGTGGCCGGACTGACAGCAGGCGCGATACACCTCGCTCACCTGCCGTTCCTGCGTCAGCCGCAACGGGCTGTCGTCTTCCGGGTGGAAAAACACCAGGCACTTCACCACATGCTCCAGCGGCCAGCTCACCAGTTGCGAGCCGATGTTGCCGTGCTCCAGCACCAGCGGGCGCGAACCCGGCAGTTCGATCGGGCGACCGATCCACCAGCCTTGCCCGGTAATGGTATTGAGCGCGTCCTGCCCGAAGGTGCCATCGCATAATAATCCGGCTTTGCCGGGCGATAATCCGGCCTTGCCGGACGGCAATCCGTCTTTACCCGATGATGATCCGGCGCTCTGTAGTCCGGCCTGCTGCGCCGCCTGCTGGCTGGCCTGCAAAATCAACTGTTTAAGCGCTGGGATCCGGCGGCGATCGGCGCCGCAGGCCAGCGCCATCTCCTCCAGTTGGCTGCGGTGATCAAAGGCGATCACGCACAGTTCTTCCCAGCGCTGACGGCGGGTGGTGACGCGATGTAAATGGTTCAGTTCCGGGTCCAGATCCGGCCGCGGCACCGCATGGGCGCGCGCCAGATAGTTATCCAGCTCGATGCGGCTCGGCATCGCCGGGGCGCAGCCGTGGCGAGACACCACCAGCGCGCCGCAGGCATTGGCGTAAGCGCAGGCTTTCTCCCAGCCCTCGCCGCTCAGGTAGCCACGCAGCAGGCCGGACATGAAAGCGTCGCCCGCCCCCAGCACGTTGAGCACTTCGACGCGCACGCCTTTGACGGTAATGCCCTCATCCAGCGACGCCGGAATGTCGCCGGTGAACACCGAACAGCCGAGCGGACCGCGCTTGCACACCAGCTCCGCCGCGGTATGCGCCCGCACCTGACGCAGCGCCTGTAGAGTGTCGGTGCTGCCGCCGGCGATATGAAACTCCTCTTCGGTGCCGACGATCAGATCGAACAGGTTCAGCACCTGTTGCAGTTGCGCCGTTACCGCCGTTGACTCGATGAAACGGGTTTCGCCGTCGCCTAACGAAGTCAGCCCCCACAGCACCGGCCGGTAGTCGATATCCAGCACCGTTTTCACGCCGTGACGACGGGCGTAACGCAGCGCAGTCAGCACCGCCTCGCGGGTGTTCGGGTGCGACAGATGGGTGCCGGTGATCGCCAGACAGCGCGACGAGGCGATGTAATCCTCGCTGACGTCCTCCGGCGTGATCGCCATATCGGCGCAGTTATCGCGGTAGAAGATCAGCGGGAAGGTTTCCCGATCCTTGATGCCGAGCAGCACCAGCGCGGTCAGGCGCGTCGGATCGGTTACCAGATGACTGGTGTCGCAGCCGACCTGCTGCAACTCTTCGCGCAGAAAGCGCCCCATGTGCTCGTCACCCACCCGCGCCAGCATTGAGGAACGCAGCCCCTGCCGGGCGGTACCGTAGGCCACGTTACCGGAAGAGCCGCCCAGGTATTTGGCGAAACTGCCCATGTCTTCCAGACGCGCGCCGATCTGCTGACCGTACAGGTCCACCGCCACGCGCCCCATGCAAATCACATCAAACTGCTTTTCCGTACTCATAACGCCCATTCCTGTCAGTCAAAAAAGGAAATCGACAACACGTCGGCACGACCGTTATCCCGCTTCATGCACTGTCACCTCATGTACCGCCACCCAGCGCGCGGCCTGATGCGACAGCACGATGGCGTCCAGCACCCGGGAGACGCGCCAACCTTCGTCAAAATCGGGCCACAGCGGACTCCCGGCGGCGATGCCGTCGATCAGGTCGCGCACCTCGACGGTTTTCTGATCGTTAAAACCGATGCCGTGCCCGGCGCTGGCGCAGAACGCGGCGTACTCCGGGTGCTGCGGCCCGATCAGCAAGGTCTGAAACCCCTGTCGGTTGACCGGGTCGTCATGCCGGTACAGTTTTAGTTCCGCCATGCGTTCCTGGGTAAAACTGATGGCGCCGCGGGTGCCGGTGATGACATAACTCAGCCCCATCTTGCGTCCGCATGCCACTCTTGACGCCTCGATCACCCCGCGCGCGCCGCTGGCGAAACGCACCATCGCGTGCGCCTGATCCTCGTTTTCCACCGCCACCCGGTCGGCGCTGCCCGCGCTCACCGGCCGCTGCGGCACCACCGTCTGCAGATCGCCGCACACCTCGATGATGTCACCCACCAGGTAGTGCGCCATATTGACGATGTGCGCGCCCACGTCGCCCAGCGCGCCCAGCCCGGCGGTGTGCCGGAAGCAATGCCAGTCCGCCGGTTTCAGCGGGTCGGCCAGATAGTCTTCGTTATGGGTGCCGTAGAAATGGGTCACTTCGCCGATCTCGCCGCGCGCGATGATCTCTTTCGCCAGTTGCGCCGCCGGGTTCTTCATGTAGTTGAACCCCACCAGCGTTTTTACTCCGGCCTGACGGGCGGCGTCCGCCATCGCACGTGCGTCGGCGGCGTTGAGCGCCAGCGGCTTTTCCGAATAGACGTGTTTGCCGTGGCGAATCGCCGCCATCGCCATTTCCTGATGCAGAAAATTAGGCGCGCAGATATCCACCACGTCGATAGCCGGGTCGGCCACCAGTTGATGCCAGTCGCTGGTAAAACGGGCGAAGCCCAGTTCCCGCGCCCGCTGCTTTGCCAGCTCCGGCGAGACTTCCGCCAGCATCTCGCACACCAGTTGCCCCTTGAGCGGGTACACCACCGGCGCCTGCGCATAGGCGATGGCGTGGGCGCGGCCGATGTAGCCGGTGCCGATCAAACCGATTCGAACCTGTTTCATGCCTGTCGCTCCCTGTGTCAGATGGCGCCGCGTCGGCTCTTGGCGTAGGTATCGAAGGCTACCGCCAGCACGATGATGAGCCCGGTGATGATCTGCTGGTAGTAGGCCGAAACGTTCATCAGCACCAGCCCGTTAATCAGGATCCCCATAATGACGGAGCCGATGATGGTGCCGCTGATGCGCCCGTAACCGCCCATCAGCGAGGTGCCGCCAATCACCACCGAGGCGATCACCCGCAGTTCGAACGAGATGCCCGCCACCGCTTCGGCGCTACCCAGCCGGGCGCTGAGGATGAACCCCGCCAGACCGGCCAGCGCGCCGATCACCACGTAGACGCTGACCAGTACCCGCTGCACGTTGACCCCGGCCAGCCGCGCCGCCTCGGTGTTGCCGCCGATGGCGTAGACGAAGCGCCCCCAGCGGGTTTTATGCAGCGCCAGCCAGCCTACCAGCGCCACCAGCGCGAAGATCCAGATCGGGATGGAGATGCCGAGCAAATCACCCCGCCCCCACCAGCGGTAACCGGGGTCAAACCCGGCGATGGGCGCGCCGTCGTTGACAACCAGCGTCAGGCCGCGCCAGATGGTCATGCCGCCCAGCGTGACGATGAACGGCGACAGCCGCAGACGGGTAACGCCCAGTCCGTGCAGGAAACCGATAACGGTGCCCATCGCCAGACAGATGCCAAGCCCTACCAGCCAGCTCATGCCGCCCCAGGCCTGAGCATCGACGGTGGTGAAGTTATCGCCTTTGATCACGTAGGCGGCGGTCATGGCGCACACCGCCAGAATCGACCCGACCGACAGGTCGATGCCCGCGGTCAGGATCACGAAGGTCATCCCCACCGCCATGATGCCGTAGATGGACACCTCGGTGAGGATGTTGGTGATGTTGCGTTCGGTCAGGAAGTTGCTGTTCTGCGACTGGAAAAAGATCAGCAGCAGGATCATGAAAATGAACACCCCGAAACGCTCGAAGAAGGCGATCGGGTCGATGCGTCCCCGGCCGTTAGCCGGCGCCGGCAGTTTGGTACGGGATAAGGGTTGCTGCATGCTCATGGTATCTCCGTTATGCGGCCTGTGGTGCGTCATGGCAGATGGCCATCAGGGTCATCAGCCGCTCTTCCGTGGCGTCATCGCCGTGCAGTTCGCCGGTGACCCGGCCTTCGCTAAGGGTGATGATGCGATCGGAAATCGCCATCACCTCCGGCAGATCGGAGGAAATCACGATCACCGCCACGCCCCGTTTCGCCATATCGAACAGCACCTGATGCACTTCGGACTTGGTGCCGACGTCGATACCGCGCGTCGGCTCATCGACGATCAGCACCCGGGGGTTGAGCGCCATACAGCGCGCCAGAATCACTTTCTGCTGGTTGCCGCCGGAGAGCTTGCGCACCTCCTGCTCGCTGTCCACCATCTTGATGCGCAACGCCTGCCGGTAGGATTCGATCAGGTCGTCCTCGCGGCGGGTGTCGACGAAGTAGCGCCAGCGCAGCAGCGACGACAGGCTGGAAAGCGACAGGTTGTTGCGGATCGACAAGCCCAGCACCGCGCCCTCTTTCTTACGATCTTCCGGCACCAGCGCAATGCCCAGATCGAGCGCGTGCAGCGGATCGACCGGATGATAGGCTTGGCCGTCAAGCCAGAATTCGCCGGAGGTAAACGGGTCGGCGCCGAACAGGCAGCGCGCCACCTCGGTACGCCCAGCCCCCACCAGCCCGGCGATGCCGAGGATCTCGCCCGCGTGCACCTGAAAACCGATGTTGTCGAGCGCGATGCCGTGCGGATCGAGCGGCGGTTTTTCCCGGCACAGCCCTTTCACTGCCAGCCGCACCGGTTGGTCCTGATGATGGGTTTCCGACGGCGGGCGACGGCTGAACACCACGTCGCGCCCGACCATCATGCGGATAATGCCCGCCACGTCGATGTCGGCCACGTTGCCGGAGCCGGTGTAACGGCCGTCCTGCAATACGGTGAAGCGGTCGCACAGCTGGAACACTTCGTGCAGCCGGTGCGTCACATAAATCACGCTGACGCCGCGCGCTTTCAGCTCACGCACCACCCGGTGCAGGCTCTCCACCTCGCTATCGCTCAGCGCGGCGGACGGTTCATCCATCACGATCAACCGGGCGTTGAGGGTCAATGCGCGGGCGATTTCCACCATCTGCTGCTGCGCCACGCTCAGCCGCGCCACCTGCGTGGTCGGTGATATGTTCAGTTGCAGGTACTCCAGCACCGTGCGAGCTTCCTGATTGACCGCCTGCGCATCGACAAACAGCCGGCTGCGTTGCTGTTCGCGGCCGAGAAACATGTTTTCCGCCACCGTCATGTTGGGCAGCAGGTTGAATTCCTGATAGATGGTGACGATGCCGCGGTTCTGCCGTTCTACCGGCGAGTCCTGCGGCGACAGCAGTTCGCCGTTGAAGCGGATATCGCCGCTGGTCTGGGGTTGCGCACCGGCCAGCGCCTTGAGCAAGGTGGACTTGCCGGCGCCGTTCTCGCCCAGCAGGGCGTGGATCTCTCCCGGTAGTACCGTCAGTTGCACTTTATTGAGCGCCCAGACGCCGGAGAAATTCTTGGCCAGATCGGTAATGTTCAGTAAGGGTTCAGTCATGGGATGGCCCTCGTTGCGCACCGGCCGCCGGGCCGGTGCGTGAGTGGTATGTCCGCTTATTTGCCCGCTTCGCCGATACGTTCCGCGTCGTTCAGGTTGTCTTTGGTGATCATGGTCGGCGGGTAATCCGCGCCGGTGATCGGCGACTTGGTGCGAATATTGTTGGTCAGTTGGGTCATCGCCTGCGTCACCGCGTAGCCGGGGCGTTGATCGGCGGTCACCGACAGCCAGCCGTCACGCACGCGGGCCAGCGCTTCCGGCACCGCGTCAAACCCAGTCACCATCACTTCGCCCGGTTTCAGCCCCTGACTTTGCAGCGCTTCGATCGCCCCCAGCGCCATGTCGTCGTTGGCCGACAGAATCACCTGCGGACGCTTGGGCAGCGACGGCAACACGCTTTCCACGATGCGCATCCCTTCGGAACGCATCCAGTTGCCGGTCTGATCCGCCACCAGGCGATACTTGCTGCCGCCCGCTTTCAGGCTGTCGCGGATACCCTGGGTGCGTTCAATATTGGACGATGAACCCGGTTGTCCGGTCAGCAGCACGATGTCGGCGCCGTTCGGAAAGCGCGCTTTGACGAAATCGGCAATCGCCTGACCGCCCTTGTAGTTGTTGGCGCCGAAGTGCGGCACTTTCTTGTCGGTCTTCACCGAGCGGTCCAGCGTCACTACCGGCAGTTTGGCGTCCTGAATCTCCGTTACCGCGCCCGACACCGCGTTGACGTCATTAGGCGACACCACAAAACCCTGCGCGCCACGGGTGATGGCGTTTTCCAGATCCGCCACCTGTTTCGGGGAACTGCCCTGGCTGTCCAGCACCTGCAGGTTAACGCCCAGCTCTTTGGCGGCCTTGACCGCGGTACGCTGCATGTGAACTTCAAATGGCATCGCCAGATTGGGGGTACTGAACACAATCTGCTCGTTCTGGGCCTGCGCCAGACCGGACGACATCGTGAAGGCCATCGCCGCGGCCATGATGGTTATCTTTTTCATGGTGTTGTCTCTGCATCAGTTGGGTGTAAGTTATCCCCGTCATACTTCAAGTTGCCGATGCGTTGGCTTTCCTCGCTCACCCCAGTCACTTACCGATGTAAGCTCCTGGGGATTCACTGCGTCGCCGCCTTCCTGCAACTCGAATTATTTAGGGTATAAACGTCAGGTCATGTTGTTATGTCAGGGGCCGCCGCCGTGCCGGCCCTCTGGTTATGTCAGAGCGAAATAGCGCGCCCCGTCGCCAGCGATTCCAGCGCTTTGTCGGCCAGATACAGCGCCCGCTCGCCGTCGACGCCGCTGCACTCGGGCGGGGTACGCCCGTGCAGCACCTCGACGAAATGACGCCATTCCGCCGCGTAGGCATCGCGGTAACGCTGCAGGAAAAAGTGTTCCGGTTTGGCGGCGAGGCACCCCGCGTCGCCCCAGTGTTCCACCTGATTTTCACGGATGTTGCCCGCGCTCAGCACGCCGAGCTCGCCGTGCAGCTCCAGGCGCTGGTCGTAGCCGTAGCCGGAGCGGCGGCTGTTGACGATGGTCGCCATCGCGCCGGAGGCGAATTTGAACACCACCAAAGCGGTGTCGATGTCGCCGGCCGCGCCGATGGCCGGGTCCACCAGATTGCTGCCCTGCGCGAACACCGACACCGGCTCTTCGCCCATGATGAAACGCACCATGTCGAAATCGTGAATGGTCATGTCGCGGAACATGCCGCCGGACACACGCACATACTCCGCCGGCGGCGGCGATGGGTCGCGGGAGATAATCATCAGCGATTCGGGCTTGCCGATACGTCCTTCGCCCGCCAGCGTTTTCACCCGGCGAAACTGCGGGTCGTAGCGGCGGTTAAAACCGACAAACAGCGGCACCTGCTGCTGCTCCACCACCTTCAGGCAGTCGCGCACCCGGGCGATATCCAGATGCACCGGTTTTTCGCAGAAGATGGCTTTGCCGTGGCGGGCGGCCAGTTCAATCAGGTCGGCGTGGGTATCGGTGGCGGAGGCAATCAGCACCGCGTGTACCGCCGGGTCGGCCATCGCCTCGTCGACGGTTTGCAGACGGGCCTGATATTTATCAGACAGCGCCCGGGCGTTGGCGGGGTTGGGGTCCACCACCGAATAGAGGCAGGTTTCCCGATGTTCGGCGATGTTGACGGCATGAACCTGGCCAATGCGGCCGGCGCCCAGTAAAGCAATGTTAAACATGGCTACTCCCTCGATACCGCGGGGTATCACTGGTTGGTTGTAGGGGTTCAGGGTCTGTTGTGCTTTTAGAGTAAAGACAATAAAACGTTTATTTCAATTTCAGTAAAACTGGAAATTATGTTTTTGCGCGCCAGCTAACATTTTGGTGACATATGAGCAAAATAGTGTTAGCACAATCACGAAACCGCGGCCGGGTCGTCAGCGCGTTGCAGGACGAAAAAAAACGTAATCAAGGCATGGAATTAGTAAACAAGGATGACGTCGTGTCTTGCGGCTGGCGCGCAGATAAAGCGGCCGGAGCACCTGCAGGCATCACCGCCCGGCCGTCCCCGGCTGCGAATAAAAATGAAATAAATATTTCAATAGCTGCCTCTGTTGCAGCGCAGCAAGAACCTCAGCACCATATTTTTTCATAGGAATAACGGTTCTCCTGAAAATAACGGTTTCCCTAAAAACAACGTTGATCTTGATAATGATAACCATTACTATCTGTGTGGTTGTTGGTTTTAGCGACCATGCATCGCCTCATAAAAAAACAAACGAATGATATTGCCTGCGGTTTAACAAAACGGTTCACCAGCATTGCATACCGCCCGGGAATAAAGGCATTGGAATAATTGACCCACTGTGGTAGTGAATAGCTGTAGTAGCAAATAGCTATGGTGGTAAATAGCTATGGTGGTAAACAGTTGTGGGCAGTCCATGGCAGGAAATGACGCAGAATGATTTCGACTCAATACATCAGCCGTATCTCTCTTAATCGCGATAAGGTGCCATCATTTGACCTTTATCCGTTTTCTATTCCAGCGATTCATTCGTTTGACTTTATTGACCCCCATCCCAAGGTTACTTTTTTTATTGGCGAGAACGGCGCCGGAAAGTCAACGCTGCTGGAAGCCATTGCCGTATCAATGGGGTTTAACCCTGAAGGCGGCACCCGCAACTTCAATTTCAGCACACGGGCGTCGCATTCAGAATTATCGAATTACCTGAGAATCGCCAAAGGCGTACCACGTCCCCGTAATGGATTTTTTTTCGTGCCGAGAGCTTTTTTAACCTGGCCTCCGAAATCGAACACCTTGATGCCGAACCGTCTTTCGGCCCGCCGGTGATTAATTCGTATGGCGGCCACTCCTTGCATGAGCAGTCGCACGGCGAATCTTTTCTCTCATTAATGATGAACCGTTTTGGCGGCAAAGGGCTGTATCTGCTCGACGAACCGGAAGCCGCGCTGTCGCCGGCCAGGCAGTTGGCGATGCTCGCCAGAATGCATGACCTGATTCTGGATGATTCCCAATTTATTATCGCCACCCATTCGCCGATTCTGCTGGGTTACCCGGACGCATTAATCTATCAGTTTGATGGCGATAGCCTCTCCCAGGTGAATTATAAAGACACGGATCATTATCAAATCACGCGTTCGTTCCTGAACAATCCTGAAAAAATGCTGCAGGAGTTAATGAAGAAGTAATAGAAAAGCCATTAAAACCACGTAGTGCATTCAGTTGCCTATACACCATTAATGATCATTGCATCCATAAAGTCATGGAGGAATATCAACGACCGAATTTTAAAAAAACCATATGAAATCACACAGAATCATTCTGATTTAACAAATCAATAAAATTGTACTTCTGAGGGCATCTTTAAAGGAATAATAGATGATCAATCTATCTATAAAAAGAATATTATTTACTTCAACGTTATTAACCATGACCTTATTTTATCAAAACATAAGTATCGCCGATGGAGATATAAATGCAAAATTGACATACAAAAATGAGCGTGAGACAATAAAAAAATTAGCAAATTATTCCAGAGTCAGCGCGTCATGCGCTATTAAAAAAAATAAAATAGTGCCAGACTCAGCCAGTAGCACGCTGAATTCAAGCATGGGAGATAAGAAAGACCGATGCATACAAGAATGTTTATACACATTACCAACTGGCTCGTTTGATGGCGGCTCCTTTCACAGCTGTATGGCTGAGTGTATGGGAATGATCCCCATGTGTGATATTTAATTTTTATTTAAAAACAAAATTATGGAGTCATAACCATGTTCATTTCAGACAAAGACGTCGCCAGGAAAGTCATTAATAAATCATCGGCACTCATCACTTTAATTGAAAAAGAACTGACCGATCTGGGAAGTCAGCTGCCAGAAGAAGAATATAACAACTGCAAACGTATCGCAGGCGAGCTCCTTTATACCCTGTGTATGAACGTTTTAAATGAAATCTCCATTGATCACCCTGACTTAAAGCCAAAAGGATTTACCGTTTACGTTCAAAAGGAGGAGAAAAAATAATGCCGATTTATCATATAAGCATCATGAGCTGTGGAACAACGAAGACAATAAAATGCAGCGATGACCAATATATACTGGATGCCGCGGAGCAAGAAGGAATACAACTGCCCTACAGTTGCCGGGCCGGCGCATGCTCGTCATGCGCATGCAGACGTTTAACTGGACAATATGATGACTCTGATCAGTCTTTTCTCGATGAAAGCCAACGGGGACAATATATACTCCCATGCGTCACCTATCCACAATCTGATATGTTTATCATGTCTCATGCCGAGGAGGATTTGACCTCATGAACAGGAGAATGTTCATCATATCCGGGTTAGCGTTAGGGCTTTATGGCGTCACGCATCGAACGTATAGTGCCCTAACGAAAAAGCCCATCATAATAAATACCGCACTCATTAACGACGAGCAGAAAATTATCGGCAGGCTGGATAAATTTCTCTTTAAAAAGGGGCAATGCAGTTTTTCAGACTCGAAAGGCCGTATCCCTGTAAAATTCATTTTGCGTTTTTTTGAAAAAGACACCATGAAGCCGCTGACTGGCGCTAAAGTAGGGCTGTGTCTTTCTGATGCGTTCAAAGCACAAGGGAAAACGCCTTCAGTAAATAATACGTGTAATGCAACATGGGCAGAGGTGACGGAGAGCAATCATTTGGAATTTGCCACCCACATCCCCAAAATTACGCTTAAAAAAGACCGACTCATGAACCCCATCGATTTTATCATCAGAAAAGAGGATAAATTCTCGATATCCAGATTTAACTTCTCGAATGATTTTCTGCAAACACGGAGAGATCTACATACGGAGGTTAAAAATGGCGTATATACCCATACATTAACCGATCGGGCGCTGGAAGTTTATGGTCAGGACGTTGATAGTGCGGTAGCGGAGTTAGTGCCTGAAATGATGAACGGCTATTTTCACGTCGCGATGGATTTTATTGTCGAAGATCTTAATTCATAGCGGTATGAATGGCGGTGAAAAAATAGGGGGATGCTATTGCCTCCCCCTCCGACTAATACCACCAATGCCACCAATGCCACCAATGCCAGTGCAGCGATGAGTGATGCGGCAGGAAAACCGACATCACCGAATAAGGTTCTCGTAGCCCAACAACCGGGCGCTTCTGTCGAGAGAAAGGCAGGCAGAGCCTTACAGAGGCGTCATGTCCTCATCATCAAGGCATCGGCATGAAATAAAAATTTTACTGATTACCGTGCATCATGAAGACCGCGCCGGGAAAAACCGGTGCAGTAATCCCCCGCTGAATGCCGTCATTTCGATGCTAACGCCAGAACGGGCATGCGCCTAACATACTGACGGACTGGGTCACCGGGCGCTGACAAAGCCGGGGCGGTCGATAAATCGCAGGAACCGCATTCGGCGCGATATGGCGCGGCCCAGTCGGACAACGCCTGAAACGAGCCCGTTAACGCGGCCCACTCGGCTAAAACGGTATGACCCATCAAAAATGAATAAAACAGCATTAGGGGCTGCCATAAATCCAAATCTGCACTATTACTTTCTTATCAGCTCCACATCATTTACCCGTCATGCTTCAGGTTGCAGGCATGCTGCCCTTCCTGCAACCCGAATTACTTAGGGCATAAAAAGGTCACTGGTATGTTTCCGGTATAGGGGATGGCGATGTTTGGATTATCAAAAGTGCTGAGCACAGAAGGAAAAAAGATTACGGCATCGAAGGCAAGCACGTCGGAACAAGATATGAATGCGATTAAGCAAAGCATCGCTTATATCGAATTTCTGCCTGATGGCACCATTCTTTATGCCAACCCGATTTTCCTCGACCTGCTTGGTTATACGCTGGATGAAATACAGGGCGAGCATCATCTTATATTTTGCGACCCGCACTACGTATCCACGGAGAATTACCGTATATTCTGGCGCCGACTGGCCAGCGGCGAATCCTTTTCCGGCGTATTCGATCGCTATAACAAGCAACACGATAAGTTCTTCCTGAGAGCCACCTATTTCCCGGTAAAAAACCGTAATGGCGAGGTAGTGAAGGTCATCAAACTGGCGTCCGACATTACCCAGAACCATCAGGCGCTGGTGGATAAAGACGCCATTCTCTCCGCCCTGCACCGTTCATTGGCGGTGATTGAATTCACCCCGGAAGGAAATATTATCTGGGCCAACGATAACTTCCTGAAAACCATGGGCTATAGCCTGGAAGAAATACAAGGCCAGCACCATCGGATGTTCTGCTACGACATGTTTTACCGGGAAAACCCGCGCTTCTGGGACAAGCTCAATAACGGCGAGTCGTTCGTCGGCCGTTTTGAGCGCAAAACCTCGCAGGATGAACGGGTCTGGCTGGAAGCGAGTTATAACCCGATTCTCGATGCCCACGGCAACGTGTACAAAGTCATAAAATTTGCTTCCGATATCACCACCCGAGTCGAAAACGCCAAACGCATCGCGGATATCGCGGTCACCACGTCGGAACAAACCTCGCAAATCACCTACAATGCCAGCGAGGTGCTGACGGAAACGGTCAACAATTCCGAACGGATTACCGCGCAGGTCAAGTCGGCATCGGAAATCGGCGCCAGCCTGAATGAGCATGCCAAGAACATCAGTGCGATTATCAGTACCATCGACGCTATCGCTTCCCAGACCAACATCCTGGCGCTGAACGCGGCGATTGAAGCCGCGCGGGCCGGCGAGTCCGGGCGCGGTTTCTCCGTGGTGGCGGAAGAGGTACGAAAACTGGCGATCTCCACCTCGACGGCGACGCAAAAGATCACCCATATGGTTGAGGACAACGCCCGATTAATCGAACAGATGTACCAGCAGCTGGATCAAATTAATCAATTCTTAGGGGACGAGAGAGAGAAAATACACGACCTGTCGCGCGGCTTTAGTGAAATTAACAGCGGCGTGTCCGCATTTGTCGATGTGATACATAAATTAAACGTGTAATTCAGCTACGATTCCGGCGACTTATTTTTATGACCAGATAATAAATAATCTCCAGATCATTATTTTGGCGATCATATAAATATGACCCGACGTAAGATACGCCGCCGGTTTTTAACGTTATCGTTTATTAATGCTATCGTTTGTTAATGCTATCGTTTATTAATGCTATCGTTTGGAGCGCATATATATTGAAGGGACTGCTTGAAGCGTTATTCATCCCAGACTTCGAGCGGTTCATCAATTATGCGACCGGCTATAAGGGCATCGGCATGACGTGGAAGGGTGATGGGATAGAACGTTTCTTGCGATACCCTTAATTCGCCCAACGGCCACCACTGATAGCGAAGGTGGTCCTCACGTTCGAACGGTTCTCTATAACGCTCATCAATGGTTTGAGGCGCTATCTCGATCCTGGCACAACAAATCGCCTCATGCTGCAGGCGGCGCTCTCCGCGGTAGGTATAGAGGACGTCCCGCTTCCATAGCGGTGAGCTTACGGACGAGGCTGAGAGGGTGATTCCCGTTTCCTCGTAGAGTTCGCGTATCACTGCCTGTGTGATCGATTCGCCCGCTAAAACGCCGCCGCCGGGCAGTTCCCAGGATTCTAAAAACTCCGGATTGCTGGCGTCTCGGGTGCTCAGGAGAAGAACGCGGTTTGAACCGTCAATAAGCAGTACACGCGCAGCGAATCGCTCTTTACGTCCACTGAGGTTCTTTATCGACTTCGGCATGGCTATCAATCTCGTTAATTTGTCCCACAATGGGATCTTACACGGTATAGCTCGATGAAACATGCCGCTATCATGCCCTCAGCCGGTAACACCGATAAATACACAGTCATCATCTTCGTAAGGATCAGATATGGATTACAACGTTCAGCATGTGAATAAACGCCATGCGGCCGGGTTCCATCTGGTGGGTCCCTGGGAACAAACGGTGCCGCAAGGATTTGAACAACTGATGAAATGGGTGGACGAGCACGCGGTACAGCCGCTGGAATGGATTGCGGTTTATTACGGCAACCCGCAAGAAACCCCGCCGGAAAAACTGGCGGCGGATACCGTGGTAAGCGTGACCGCTGAGTTTCGTCTGCCCGCCAACAGCAGCGGGGCGATCGCGACGGAGATCGCCGCGGGGCGGTACGCGATTGCCCGCGCGCGCGTATCCGACGATGATTTCGGCCTATCGTGGCAGGCGTTTTTTGCCGCGTTACTCGGCGATGGTAACACCGTCGACACAACGCGATCCTGTTTCGAGGTCTACCTCAATGACGGTTATAGCGACGGCTACTGGGATATCGACATGCATATTCCGATTCAGTGACGCATAGCACGTGGCATGCCTCAGCCGTATTGATAGCGGCATTGATACGGATATAGCAGCATTGATATGTAGTAGCGGCGATAGTAGTAACGATGAGAGTAGTAACGATGATGCGCATCTGCGCCTACGACGAAATCATCGTGAGCGCAGATGCCGCTAAACATGCCGCCTGAAAGGTGTATTCGTCATCAGCCCTAATACTGCCGTGCTTTCGCGCGTTGTAATTGCACCTCGCGCGCCGCGGTTTCAATCGCCGGGTTGTCCGCCACCTGCGCGGTGCCGGTGTTCCACCAGGCGTCGTAGCCGTGGGTCATGGTTTTCGGCAGCACTTTGATATCCAGCAAGCACGGGCCGGGGTGCGCCTGCGCCTCGCGCAGCGCCTGCAATAACGACGCCTCGTCCCGCACCGTCCATGCCCGACAGCCGTAGCTTTCGGCGTTGCGGGCGAAATCCACCGTCACCAGCGAACCGGTCAGTTTGCCGCTGTCCCGATCGCGCCGCCGGTTCTCGGTGCAGAAACTGCCCATCCCCTGACTCATCTGCAGGTTGTTGATACAGCCGAACCCGGCGTTGTCGAACAGCAGCACGGTAATTTTGATGCCTTCCTGCACCGCGGTTTGCAGCTCGCTGTGCAGCATCAGGTAAGAACCGTCGCCCACCATCGCGTACACCGGCTGTCGCGGCGCCGCCAGCCGCGCGCCCACCGCCGCCGCGATCTCGTAGCCCATGCAGGAGTAACCGTACTCCAGATGATAGCTGTCCGGCGTTTTCACCTGCCACAGCCGTTGCAGGTCGCCGGGCAGCGACCCGGCCGCGCCCACCACGATGGCGTCGTCTTCCAGCGCGTCGTTCAACAGCCCCAGCACGCGGGTTTGCGTCAGGCGGGTGCCAAGCGTCTCGCGGTACTCCGCCAGTTGCGCGTCCAGATGTCCGGCGATTTCCAGCTCCTGCCCGTCTTCGTCGCGCCGCTCAAACAGCCGCTGACGCTCTCGTTGCCAGTCGAGACGGGCCTGCGCGACCTCATCGCCCCAGCCGCTGCGATAGCCCTGAGCCTCCAGCGCCTGCGCCAGTTGCGTCAACCCTTCGCGGGCGTCGGCGATCAGCGCGACGGCATCCAGTTTGAACGCATCGAACTCCGCCACGTTGAGCAGCAAAAACTCAACCTGCGGATGGGTAAACAGCGATTTGGAGGCGGTGGTGAAGTCGGTCAGCCGGGTACCGACGCCAATCACCAGATCCGCCTGCGCCGCCAGCCGGTTCGCGGCCTGCCCGCCGGTCACGCCGATGCCGCCGGCGTTAAGCGGGTGCTCCGACACCAGCGCGCCCTTGCCCGCCTGGGTTTCGCCAAACGGCAGATTAAAGCGCTCGGCAAACTGGCGGAAAGCATCGTGCGCGCCGGCATAACGCACCCCGCCGCCGCAAATCAGCAACGGGCGGCGTTTGCGCGCCAGTAATGCCGCCGCCTGCGCCAGCCGGGCGCTATCCGGCGGACGGCGTTCCAGATGATGTACCCGCCGCTGGAAGAACGCCGCCGGGTAATCCCAGGCTTCCGCCTGCACGTCCTGCGGCAGGCACAGCGTCACCGTGCCGGTATCCGCCGGGTCGGTCAGCACCCGCATGGCGTTGACAAGCGCGCTCATTAGCTGTTCCGGGCGGCTGATGCGGTCCCAGTAGCGCGACACCGGCCGCAGGCAATCGTTGGTGCTGATGGTGGCGTCATGATACTGCTCGATTTGCTGCAACACCGGGTCGGGCTGACGGCTGGCGAACAGATCCCCCGGCAGCAGCAACAGCGGAATGCGATTGGCGGTGGCGGTGGCCGCCGCCGTCACCAGATTGGCGGACCCCGGCCCCACCGAGGTGGTCACCGCGTACACGCGCCGCCGCCGGTGCTGTTTGGCAAAACCCACGGCGATGTGCGCCATGCCCTGCTCGTTGCACCCCTGATGCACCTGCAGGTGCCCGGCATCCTGCTCCAGCGCCTGCCCGATGCCGAGCACGTTGCCGTGCCCGAAGATGGTCATCACCCCGGCGAACAACGGCGTTTCCTCACCGTCCACCTGGAGATACTGCTGATTGAGAAACCGGACCAGCGCCTGCGCCATGGTCATTTTCAACGTGTCCATCGTTTGCTCCCGCAAGTCAGGTGGAATTACTCCAGCGTTGGCATCACAAAACTACTGGCGTGCTGCTCCAGCCGCACGCTGGCCGGCCAGCGGCTGGTGACGGTTTTCATGCGGGTGTAGAAACGCACGCCGTCGTTGCCGTGCACGTTGAGCGCGCCAAAAATGGAGCGCTTCCAGCCGCCGAAGCTGTGGAACGCCATCGGCACCGGGATCGGCACGTTAATCCCCACCATGCCCGCCTGCACCTCTTCGCTGAACTGGCGGGCGGTTTCGCCGTCGCGGGTGAATATCGCCGTGCCGTTGCCGTATTCGTGCTGGTTGATCAGGGTCAGCGCGGTCTGGTAATCCGGTACGCGCACCACCGACAGCACCGGGCCGAAAATTTCTTCCCGGTAGATCTGCATCTGCGGCGTGACGTTGTCAAACAGCGTCGGCCCGACGAAATAGCCCTGCTCATGTCCCGGCACCCGAAGTCCGCGGCCGTCGACCCGCAGCGTGGCGCCCTGATCGATACCGCTTTGAATATAGCCGGTAATCTTGTCGCGGTGCGCGCCCGAAATCACCGGCCCCATGTCGTTTTCCTTGCCGTCGACCAGGCCGGGGCCGACGCGCATGGCGGCGACCTGCTGCTCCAGCTTGCGGCACAGCGTCTCGGCGGTGTCATCACCCACCGCCACCACCACCGACAGCGCCATGCAGCGCTCGCCCGCCGCGCCGAACGCCGCGCCGAGGATGGCGCTGGCGGCCATGTCCATATCGGCGTCCGGCATCAGGATGCAGTGGTTCTTGGCGCCGCCCAACGCCTGACAGCGCTTGCCATGAGCCGACGCGGTGCGATAGATATACTCCGCCACCGGGGTGGAGCCGACAAAGCTCACCGCCTGTACGCGCGGGTCGGTCAGCAGCACGTCCACCGCTTCTTTATCACCCTGCACCACGTTGAACACGCCGTCCGGCAGCCCGGCCTCTTTCAGCAGCTTCGCCAGCAGCAGCGACAGCGACGGGTCCTTCTCCGACGGTTTGAGCACGAAGGTGTTGCCGGTCGCCAGCGCGATCGGGAACATCCACATCGGCACCATCGCCGGGAAATTGAACGGCGTGATCCCCACGCACACCCCCAGCGGCTGCATCAGCGAATGGCTGTCCACGCCGGTGCCGACGTTGGCGGAGTGCTCGCCTTTTTGCAGATGGGGAATACCGCAGGCGAACTCCACCACCTCCAGCCCGCGGGTCAGTTCGCCCACCGCATCGGAATAGACTTTGCCGTGCTCTTCGGAAATCAGCCGCGCCAGCGTGTTCAGGTTCTCTTCCAGCAGGGCTTTGAAACGAAACAGGATGCGGGCGCGACGCAGCGGCGAGTGTTTCGCCCAGTCGGGAAACGCCGCCGCCGCCGCGCTGATGGCCTGCTTCACCTCATCGGCGCTGCTCAGCGCCACCTGACGAATCTGTTCGCCGCTGGCCGGGTTGAACACCGGCGCGACGCGCGCGCTGTGGCTGGGCGCGATTTCGCCGTGAATGAAATTGGATACGGTTTCCATGGTTACACCTCTGCAGGGGTTTAGGGTGACAGATGGCTGATATCGCCTTACTGTATATGAAATAAAAATTCCATTTTAATAAGAAATAAAACAAATGTTGATTATTGTGATCCAGGATAGATTTTCCGGTAAACGGCAGGTAACCAGCGTTTAACCGGCTTTTTACGCGGTTTCATCAGCCGGTAACGCACAGAAAAACTGAATTATTCATTCTATTTTTCACCGAAAAAATGACAAATCGGTTTGAAATGCCGGTTCAACTCACTAGAATCGGATCAACAGCATCCCGCCGGGATGACGGAGAACAACACTATGGCTATGGCGACCAGCCTGAGAGAATTACAGGAGCAGATCCGCGCGCGGTACGACTCCCTGAGCAAGCGTTTGCAGCAGGTGGCGCGCTACGTGCTGGACAACACCAACAGCGTGGCGTTCGACACCGTGGCGGTGATTGCCGAGCAGGCGGACGTACCGCCCTCCACGCTGATCCGCTTCGCCAACGCCTTCGATTTCAGCGGTTTCAATGAAATGAAACAGCTGTTCCGCATGAATCTGGTGGAGGAAACCGCCAGTTACACCGATCGGGCGCGGCTATTTCGGGAGATGGAAGACACGGTGCCGGAACGTCCGCAGGACATCCTGCACGAATTCGCCCGTTCCAACGCGCAGGCGATGCAGCAACTGGCGGCGCGCACCCAGCCGGAAGACCTGGAAAAAGCGGTCGACCTGCTGGCGCAGGCCGACACGATCTACATCGTCGGGCTGCGGCGCTCGTTCAGCGTCGCCACCTACCTGTCCTACGCGCTAAGTCATCTGGAAAGCCGCCCGGTGCTGGTCAACGGACTCGGCGGCATGTTCCGCGAGCAGTTGTGCCGCCTGAACGCCAAAGACATCGTGGTGTCGATCAGCTTCTCGCCGTACGCGCAGGAAACGGTGATGGTAAGCGAAATGGCCGCCAGCGCGGGCGCGCGCCAGATCGTGATCACCGACAGTCAGGTAAGCCCGCTGGCGACGCTCAGCGATGTGTGCTTTGTGGTAAAAGAAGCGCAGGTGGACGCGTTCCGCTCCCAGTCGGCCACGCTGTGTCTGGTACAGTCGCTGATGGTGTCGCTGGCCTATCGTCAGGGCAACAGCCTGCGCCAGCGCGAAGAAGGCCAGAAAAGCGCCTGACTGCTGCATCCATTATCGATTTAAGTCAGAGGAGCCCCGGTGTTGTGCCGGGCTTTTTTCCGTCTCAGCTTTTCTGCCGCTACGTTCCTATACCTGTACCGCCGGTCTTCCGCCGTATTATTGCCGCAGCAGCAAAAAACCTCTGCATTTGTTCACCTTTTTCACAGAGTCGCGCCTCGTGATAATTCTCCGCCTTATTCCTGTGACAAACGAGGTCAATCATGGCAGTTCCTGCATTCGGGTTAGGTACGTTCCGCCTTAAAGACGAGGTGGTGATCGCATCGGTCAAAGATGCGCTGGCGCTGGGCTATCGCGCTATCGATACCGCGCAGATTTATGACAACGAAGCGGCGGTGGGTCAGGCGGTGGCGGAAAGCGGCGTGCCGCGCGGCGAGTTATATCTCACCACCAAAATCTGGACCGAAAACCTGAGCCGGGAAAAACTGATCCCCAGCCTGAAACAGAGCCTGCATAAGCTGCGCACCGATGATGTGGATCTGACGCTGATCCACTGGCCGTCGCCCGGCAACGCCGTCAGCGTGGCGGAATCCATGCAGGCGCTGGTGGAGGCGAAACAGCAGGGGCTGACGCGCGAAATCGGCGTGTCCAACTTCACCATCGCGCTGATGCAGCAGGCGATTGACGCCGTCGGCGCCGGGCAAATCGCCACCAACCAGATAGAGCTGTCGCCGTACCTGCAAAATCGCCGCGTGGCGGACTGGGCGCGTGCGCACGGCATCCATATCACCTCGTATATGACGCTGGCCTACGGCAATGCGCTGAAGGATGAGGTCATTGGCGCGATCGCCGCGAAGCATCAGGCCACGCCCGCGCAGGTGGTTCTGGCCTGGGCGCTGGCGCTGGGTTACGCCGTGATCCCGTCATCGACAAAACGCGAGAACCTGCAAAGCAACCTGCTGGCGCCAACGCTGACGCTGGATGCCGACGATATGGCGGCCATCGCCGCGCTGGAACGCCATGGCCGACTGGTTAGCCCGGACGGGCTGGCGCCGGAGTGGGATCGGTAATCCGGTTCTGGCGAATAGCCGTCAGGCCCGTGCCGCCTTGCCGCACGCCGGACGGTTTTTGCTTTTTCACCGCGTCACCTGCTCGCTCAGAAAATCGATAAACGCCCGGATGCGGGTGCTGACGGCGCGGTCGCTGTAATAGACCGCGCTGAACGGCATCGCCACCGGCAGGCGCCGATCGGCAAGCAGTTCCACCAGCTCGCCGCGGGCGATTTCCCCGTCAATCATGTAATCCGACAGGCAGGCGATGCCGTTGCCCGTCAGGCTCAGTTGCTTAAGGGTTTCGCCGCTGTTGGATGATAACCCCACCTCAATCTCATACAGTTGACCGTCTGCGCGCGCCACCGGCCAGGTGTTGAGCGATACCGGCTCGGTAAACCCCAGACAGAGATGCTGCGCCAGCGCATCCACATGCTGCGGCGCGCCGTGTTTCGCCACATAGTCCGGCGAGGCGACGATCTTGCGATAGCTGGTAAACAACGGGCGGGCGCGCAGGCTGGAGTCGGTCAGCGTTCCGGCGCGGATCGCCACATCGACCTTGCGCTCAATCAGGTTGATAAACGTCTCCGACGACACCAGCGACAGCGTCACCTCCGGGTAACGCTCGCGAAACGGTTTGACCAGCGGCATCAGCAGATGCAGCACTACCGGCGTGGCGGCGTCGATACGCAACAGACCGCGCGGCGTGCGCCGGGTTTCCATCAGTTCGGTTTCCGCCGCCGCCATCTCCTGCAATATCTGCTGTACCCGGCGAAAATAGCGCTCGCCCTCTTCCGTCAGGCTCAGTTGCCGCGTGGTGCGGTTCAGCAGGCTGACCCCCAGTTTCATTTCGAGTTTTTTCACCGCCCGGCTCACCGCCGAGTTCGCCAGCCCGAGCTGTTCCGCCGCCCGGCTGAAGTTGCCGCTTTCCACCACCGAGACAAAAATCGCCAGCTCTTCCGAGGTCGCCTTCATTTTTGCTTCTCCAGCAAAATTCCATTGAGATTTTAGCTATTTTTGTTATTTAAGCAGTTCTCCATACTGTTCGCCATTATTCGAACCCCGTTCTATGGAGATAATTATGCCGCTGGCGTTACTGGCTCTGACCATCAGTGCCTTTGCAATTGGCACCACCGAATTTGTGATTGTCGGCCTGGTGCCGACCATCGCCGACCAACTGGCGATCTCGCTGCCCTCGGCAGGACTGCTGGTTTCCATTTACGCGCTGGGCGTCGCCGTGGGCGCGCCGGTGCTGACCGCGCTGACCGGCGCGCTACCGCGCAAACCGCTGCTGGTCGGGCTGATGGCGCTATTCACCGCCGGCAACCTGTTGGCCTGGCTGGCCCCCAACTACGCCACGCTGGTGGCGGCGCGATTGCTGACCGGGCTGGCGCACGGCGTGTTTTTCTCGATTGGCTCCACCATCGCCACCAGTCTGGTGCCGAAAGAAAAAGCCGCCTCGGCGATCGCCATCATGTTCGGCGGACTGACCGTGGCGCTGGTGACCGGCGTACCGCTGGGTACCTTCATCGGCCAGCACGCCGGCTGGCGCGAAACCTTTCTGGCCGTCTCGGCGCTGGGAGTGATTTCATTGTTAAGCAGCCTGATGCTGGTGCCGAACACCATCCCCGGTAGGGCCATCGCCAGCCTGAAAGCGCAGTTGCAGGTGCTGACTCACCCCAGGCTGCTGATGATCTACGCGATTACCGCGCTGGGTTACGGCGGCGTGTTCACCGCCTTCACCTTTCTGGCGCCGATGATGCAGGATCTGGCAGGGTTTAGCCCGGCCGCCGTAAGCTGGATTTTGCTGGGTTACGGCGTGTCGGTGGCGATTGGCAATCTCTGGGGCGGCAAACTGGCGGATCGCCACGGCGCGGTGCCGGCGCTGACATTTATCTTCGCCGCGCTGGCGCTGTTGCTGCTGGTGTTCCAGTTCACGGCATCTATTCAATACGCGGCGCTGGCGACGGTGCTGGCGATGGGGGTGTTCGCATTCGGCAACGTGCCGGGCCTGCAGGTCTATGTGGTGCAGAAGGCCGAACAGTATGCGCCCCACGCCGTGGACGTCGCCTCCGGTTTGAACATTGCGGCGTTTAACGTCGGCATCGCGCTGGGGTCGGTGATTGGCGGGCAGACGGTCGCCCGCGGCGGACTGGCGCAAACCCCGTGGATTGGCGCGGTGATTGTCGCGGCGGCGCTGCTGCTGATCACGCTCAGCGGCCGGCTGGACAGGCAGCCTCGTCCGCTGCTGGATTGAAAAAACAGCGCATGCCGGGGACTCTTCTCCCCGGCAGGACGCCTCTCCCCGGCATGTTCCGCCGTTATCCCTGTGAATCCATGTTCTCCAGCGTGAAGGCGCGCCCCGTTTGCCGGGGCCAGCAGGCGAACAGATACCCCGCCAGCGCCATCCCCACCACCGCCCACGGGATGAAGAACACCAGTTGTGACGAAGACCCGCTCAATACGTCCATGTTGTCGCTCACCATCAGCAACGCCACGCCCATCAAGACTGCCGAGCACAGCGGCGCCCAAAGGCGACTCCAGGCGGACGCCGAATAATGGGGCGCGCGATGGAAGAACATCACTACCGCCACCGATACCCCGCCCTGCAGCAGCAGGATCGCCATCGTCGCCACCGCCGATCCCCAGGCGAAGATATGCATCATCGGGTCCGCGCCGCTCGCCGCCAGCACCAACAGCAGCGTCAGCATCATCAGGGTTTGCACCAGGCTGGCGACGTAGGGCGTGCCTTTGTCGCCGCGCACCCGCGCCATCTTCGACCACAGGACGCCGTCGCGGCTGATGCTGAACAGGTAACGGGAAATGTTGTTGTGGAACGCCTGCGCGGCGGCGAACAGGCTGGTGATCAGCAACAGCGACATCACCTGCTCCGACCAGGGCCCCAGCAGGCGGCTGGCGACGTCGAACACGAACCGCCCCGGATTGTTGAGCGCCTGCTCGCGCACCTGATCCAGCCCATACGCCTGCACCATCGCCCAACTGGTCAGCGCGAAGAACAACGTGATTAACGTTACCGCCAGCAGGGTGGCGCGGGGAATGGTTTTGGTCGGCTCCCGACACTCTTCGCCGTAAATGGCGGTCGATTCGAAACCAATAAAGGCGGCGATGGTGAACACCAGCGCGATCCCCAGATTGCCCTGCTGGATCACCGAGGGCATAAAGGAGGCGAACGTCAGCGGTTGCGGTCCGTGCGACCACAGGATCGCGACGTCGGTCAGCAGCACGATGCCCACTTCCAGCAGCATCAGAATGCCCAGCACCTTGCCGCCGATCTCCACGCTTTCGATCCCCAGATAGCAGATCACCAATAGCATCGCGCCGCTGTACGCCCACCAGGGAAAATTGACGCCGAGATGATCCTGCACGTACATCTGGCTGAAGAAACCGAACAGCGCCACCACCGCGATCTGGATGGCGAAATAGGCCAGCAGCGCCACCGTCAGCGCGCTCACGCCGGTGCGCTGCCCCAGCCCCAGCGCGATGTAACTGTAAAACGCGCCCGCGTTGGTCACATAACGGCTCATGGCGATATAGCCAAAGGAGAACACCAGCAAAATCGCCCCGGCCAGCACATACATGGCGGGAATGCCCGCGCCGTTGCCCGCCGACATCGCCACCGGCAACCCGCCGATCACCCCGGTCAACGGCGAAGCGGCCGCGACCACGAAAAACACCAAAGACCACAGCCCCAGACTGTTCTTTTTCAGTTGATTCTCTTTCATTTCGGCCCTCGCGATCTCGCAGCGGGTTGATAAGCTGAAGGACGTCACCGCCGCGCCGGCGGCAGTGCGTCCGTATGGTTGTGTCTACATGGTTGTGTCTACATGGCTGTGTTACAGGCAGGCCCGGTACAGGGCTTCCACCTCATCCCGCGTGGCGATGCGCGGGTTCTGCTGCAGGCTGAAGCCCATCGTCTGCACGCAGTTGTCCGCCATCCACGGAATGTCTTTCTCATCAACGCCCAGATCCCGCAGCGTGAAGTTCAGCGCCAGCGTCCCCAGCAACTGCCGGACCAGCACGATGCTGCGCTGAGCCTGTTCTTCTTCGCTCAGCGTCGCGACATCGTCGCTCATCGCCCGCGCCACCGCGGCAAACCCGGCTACGTTGTCGCGCCAGGAAAACGCCATCAGCGCCGGATAAAGCGCCGCCAGCCCCTGACCGTGGGTGATGTTGTACAACCCGCTCAGCGGGTGTTCCATCGCGTGCGGCAAGCCGCAGGCCGACAGGCCAATCGCCATGCCGCCGAGGGTATTGGCCCAGCACACCTGATCCCAGGCGTCCAGATCGCCGGCGTCGCGCCAGACGCGCGGCAGATAGCGCGCCAGCAGGCCGATGGCTTCCCGGCTCATGATCGCGGTCATCGGCTGAACATAGCGCCCGACCAGCGCTTCGATGTTGTGGCTCATGGCGTCAAAGCCGGTAGACGCCACCATCGCCGGGGTCTGGGTCACCATCAGCGTCGGGTCGATGATGGCGGTGTGGGCGAACAGCGCCGGGCTGACGAACACCAGTTTGTCGTGGGTGGCCGGGTTGGTGACTACCGCCACGCAGTTGCCTTCGCTGCCGGTGCCCGCCGTGGTAGTCATCAGCACCAGCGGCAGCGCGTCGCCCGCCGGGGCGGGAACGGATAAATACTCGACCACCGAACCGGTATGCTTCGCCATGAAGGCGATGGCTTTGGCGGCATCCATCACACTGCCGCCGCCGACCCCCAGCACTACGTCGCACTGGTGCATACGCGCCAGCCGCGCGCCGTCATCCACCGTAGTGCTGAGCGGGTTGGACTCGATGCGTTCAAACAGAAAACAGGTCACGCCGCTGGCCGCCAGCGCGTCCGTCACCCGGTCCAGCAGGCCGGTTTTGCGGCAACTGGCGGTGCCGGTCACCAGCAGCACCTTGCGGCCCAGCTGCGCCACCACCTGCCCGACCCGCTGCGACTCGCCGCGGCCAAAGCACAGGTTGACCGGTTGTCGATAAGAGAATTTCATGGCGTCACCTCTCATGCCGGCGTCGCCGACAGGGCGGCGGCCTTCACCTGCTCCACCACCTGCGCTACCGAGGCTTCGAACGCATCCAGCGCGTAATCCAGCTCCTCGTCGGTGATGGTCAGCGGCGGCAGGAAGCGGAACACCGCCAGATTATTGATGGTGAAATTCACCTGAATGCGCCATTTCTCCACCATCAGGCCGGCAATGGGCGCGGAGTAGTAGTCGCCGAGCGACGCGCGCAGCGCTTCCGGCATCGGGCAAAATTCCATGCCGATCATCAGCCCTTTGCCGCGCACCTCGCGGATCACGCCGGGGTAGCGCCCCTGTACTTCGCGCAACCGCTGCATCATGCGCTCGCCTTTACGCGTCGCCATGCCGCACAGATCGTTTTCAACGATGAACTGCAACGCGCCCAACGCCGCCGCCGCGCTGAGGGTATTTTCCTGATAGGTGGCGGTGTGGTGATAACAGGTTTCGATGGTGCCGTAGGCCGCTTCGTACAGCGCTTCGGTACACAGGTAACCGCCGAACGGCACCAGCCCGCCGGACAATCCTTTGGCGAACACGATGCAATCCGGCACCACGTCTTCGTGCTCGCAGCACCAGAACGTGCCGGTACGCGCCGCGCCGCACTGGATTTCATCCAGCACCAGCAACGTGTCGTAACGGTCGCACAGCTCGCGCGCGGCCTTCAGATACCCCGCCGGCGGCACCAGAATGCCGCCTTCGCCCTGAATCGGCTCGACCACGAACGCCTTGTACTTACCGGTGGAGAGCGCCGCCGCCAGTTCGTCGACCGAACCGTAGGCCACATGGTCGATGTTGCCGAGCGTCGGCTGCTGGCCGAAGCGCCATTTGTCCTTGCCGCCCAGCGACACCGCGCCGGAGGTCTTGCCGTGAAACGCGCCCAGCGTCGCCAGCAGGTGGGTTTTCTCCGGCTTGTGGCGGGTGCCGAGCTTCACCAGTTTGATCATGCCTTCGATGGCTTCGGCGCCGCCGGTGGCGGTGCCCATTTTGGTGAGTTTGCCCTGCGGCGAGAGCAGCGCCATGTTATGCGCCAGCGCCGCCGTGACGCTGTGGTAGGAGATGGCGCCCATCATGAACAGGCGATTGTCGAAACACTTCTGCAGGCAGGACCAGACGAACTCGTTGTTGTTGCCGACCGTCACCACCCCAACCGCGCCGATCATATCCAGATGCTTGTCGCCGTTGTCGTCGATAAAGGTGCTGCCTTCCGCCCGTACGAAATACTTGGCATGCCCATCCAGCGACCGCATGCGGTTCAGGTGGGTCAATTGCAGTTCCCGCGTTGTTTTGCCATCCAGCGCGATCGCTTCGTCAATGGTATAGAACCCCGGCACAACCTGTTTTGCATCCGCCATAACACCCTCGCTCAACTCTGATTGATGAAGAAAGAAAAACGTTCTGTGAGCTGTTTATAGCGGGATGGCGGGGTAGGAAAATAGAATAAATCGGCACAGGCCACGGTGCAGAACCGGCGTTGTTTTGGTGCATTTTCGCACTAAAAAAAGGCACCCGCGCAAAGACGTCAACACTGCCGGATGCGGTGCTGATAACGAATGGCCTGAATCCCCGCCAGATAGGCTTTCGGCGAGCAGGAAGCGAAGTCTTTAAATTCGCGCAGGAAATGCGACTGATCGGCATAGCCGAGCCGCTGGGCCAGCATCGCCATGTTCTGCGCCTCGCCCTGATTGAGCAGCGACAACGCGCGCTGAAAGCGGATGGTGCGGCAAAACGCCTTGGTGGACATGCCGCAGTGATCGTGAAACAGCCGGTGGATATAACGGGCGGAATAGAGGGTTTTCCGCTCCAGCTGTTCAACCCGGATCACACCGTCATGCGCCATGATCAGATCGATCATCTGCAACAGCAACGGCGGAGAAACCCTACCCATCTGGCGGGAAAAATAGGCCAGAAACAGCGATACCTGCTCGCCGAAGTCCCGGCTGTCGGCCAGCCGCTCCACCAGCCGCCCGGCGCCGGGCGCCGCGTCCTGAAACGCGACCTCCTGCCCGGCCAGTTCGCCGGCGGACAGATCCAGCAACGCCGGCATCACGCCCGGCATAAAGCGTACGCCGAAATAACGTTCTCCCGGGCTGAGTCGGGTCGCCTGCGCCGCCTCGGTGCTGCCGCATACCCGCCCGAACGGCGCGTCGCGATTGATGTTGAACAGAATATCCACGCTGCCGTCCGGCACCGCCAGCGTCACCGGCTGTTCTCTGGCCACGGAAAAACAGTAAAAATGCGCAATCGGCGAGTCGATAAGCGCCTTTTTCAGGTAATCTTCAGCAGCATTGATCACAAACCAGGGCTGCAGCGGCCTGACTGCGAGCGACGTTGAACCGGTACGCATACCCTTCTCCTGTTGCGCATGTCTTCCGGATGAGCAATTTCTGCGCCAGAACCGGAAAGGCGCCGCCGCCGGCCGGAAAAAAGTCCCGCGTTGCGGCATGAAGTGATACTCTTGCAACCACAGGTCAAATGACGTCTTATCAAGCGGTAAACAGTACAACGATCCATAATGGAAAGAGTGATATGAGTAAAATTCGGGTTGGCGTGGTTTTTGGTGGTAAATCCTCTGAGCACGAAGTGTCACTGCAGTCCGCAAAAAACATTGTAGACGCCATTGATAAAACGCGGTTCGACGTGGTGTTGCTGGGCATCGACAAGCAAGGGGAATGGCACGTCAACGACGCCTCCAACTATCTGCTCAACGCCGATAACCCGGCGCTGATCGCCCTGAACCGCACCAGTCAGAACGTGGCGCTGATCCCGGGCCAAACCCACCATCAGTTGATCGATACCGCCAGCGCCAGCGCGCTGTCGCAGATTGACGTCATTTTCCCGATCGTTCACGGCACGCTGGGCGAAGATGGTTCGCTGCAAGGGCTGTTGCGCATGGCGAACATTCCGTTTGTCGGCAGCAGCGTGCTGGGATCCGCCGTCAGCATGGACAAAGACGTCACCAAACGGTTGTTGCGCGACGCCGGCCTGCTGGTGGCGCCGTTCGTCACCCTGACCCGCGCCAACCGCGCCCGCCATCCTTATGACGACGTTACCGAACAACTGGGGCTGCCGCTGTTCGTCAAACCGGCTAATCAGGGGTCGTCCGTCGGCGTGAGCAAGGTGCGCAATCAGGCGGAATTCGAGCGGGCGGTGGATCTGGCGTTCCGCTACGACCATAAAGTGCTGGTGGAATCGGCGATTGTCGGCCGTGAAATCGAATGCGCGGTGCTGGGCAACGACTATCCGAAAGCCAGCCTCTGCGGCGAAATCGTGCTGCACGACGAGTTCTACTCCTACGACACCAAATACATCAACGAAGATGGTGCGGCGGTAGCGATTCCGGCGGCGATGGACGACGAGGTGCACCAGCATATCCGCGATATCGCCCTGCGGGCTTTCCAGACTCTGGATTGTCAGGGTATGGCGCGGGTAGACGTGTTCCTGACGCCGGACCAGCAGGTCATCGTCAACGAGGTCAACACCCTGCCCGGTTTCACCAACATCAGCATGTATCCGAAACTGTGGGAAGCCAGCGGCCTCAACTACACCGACCTGATCACCCAGTTGATTGAACTGGCGCTGGAGCGCCACGCGCAGGATAGTAATCTGCAAAGCTCGGTGCGCGAGTGATGGATGCGCTCCGGTGCGCGCGCGGCGCATACCGGAGCGTATTACTCAGATGCGGCTGAGGGCCGCGAAGGTATCAACGGTCATGGACGGTTGGAAATCGATCACCTCGTAGTTGGCCACCGCCTGAAACGGATCCTGCTTTAGAAAATCCTCCAGCTCTTCCCGTTCGACGCTCTTGGCCAAAATCACCCCCCCGGTACGCGGATTTTTACGCCCGGACGCCACAAACACGCCTTGTTCATATCCCCGTTTCAGCCAGGTCACATGTCGTTCCAGCAAGTTTTCCACTTCATCCAGCGGCGCGTTGTATGTCAGATTGATGATATACATGGTTATTCTCTTCGTTATAAGTCGGCATTCGGCCAGCGCCCTTGCTGCAACACTACCCGGTAACCGTCGGGATCACGGAAAGTTTTGCCCTGCCGCTCCCAGTAAGGATTAAATGACGCCACTACGCTGAACCCGGCCTGCACCATGCGATCGCAGGACGTCTGCCACCCTTCATGGTCGGAAACGTACAGCACCAGTAAATCGTCTTCCGTCGGCGCTGGCATGACCGGATGAGTATGACAAACGGTAAACTCAAGGTGCCAGGCCAGCCCCCGCCGACCCAGCATAACACCACTGAAGCCGCCGTGTTGCGCAAAGGAGCCTAATTTCTGCAACCCCAGCCCGTCACAGTACATCCGCTCGCTGCGCTGTAGGTCCGTTACCGGCCGCGCCACGCGTAATGTGGTCATGCGTTACTCCTTCTTATGGCTGAAAAGTCTTATGGCTGAAAAGTCTTATGGTTGAAAAGTTTTATGGTTGAAAAGTTTTATGGTTGTTGATGCGCCAGTTGGAAAAGCATGCGCGTCTGGCGGGTTGTCGGGTGATCCGGCTGGAAACCAGCATACATCAGCCGCAGGCGATCCGGCTCTATCTGCGTCATGGCTATCGCCAGCGCGGGCCATTTTTTCCCTATGACGACGATCCGCTTAGCGTTTATATGGAAAAAACGATCGCTGGCTGATCCTAAAAAACCGATTGCAGAACTTTGAACCAATGCTGTATATTTAGCCAGTATTTTTCATGGAGATGCAGCTAATGTACGTAGAGTTGGTTTACGATAAAAGAAACGTGAGCGGGTTACCCAACGCGGCGGAGCAGATTAAAAACGAACTCGCCAAACGCATTCATCGGGTATTTCCAGACGCGGAAATCAAAATAAAACCGATGCAAGCCAACGCCATTAATTCCAACGCCAGCAAACAGGATAAATCCACCATTAACCGGATTATCGAAGAGATGTTTAACGAAGCCGACGAATGGCTGACGCCGGAATGAATGGCGGTCAGGCCGGTTTCCTGTTTCGCTCGCGGCACCGCTTCGCCGCCGCAAACGCCATCATGACCCGCTAACCGGATCGTTGCCGGGCGCGCCTGACCGGCATAACCGTTCCCGGCGGTTCGCAGGCTGCCAGCGGTCAGCGGACCAGCCAACGGCCACCACATTGTTATACCACCCCACCACCTGACTGACAGGTTAATAGGCTGTATTTAAAAGCAAAAAAACCTATCACTGCCGTATATCGTCTGCTCTTCTTCCACAAATTCGTGAGCGGTATAACAGATACCAGTAAACATAATCGGCATAAGAAATTCCGCAATAGTCACCCGTTCAACTAACCACAACAATACGCGGGAACAAAGCAAACGCTGCTTTTATCCATCATCGGAGTTTCCAATGACTAACAATAACAAGTTAAGCACGGCGGAAAAAATCGGTTTCGGCATGGGAGACGCGGCCTGCGGCATCGTCTATTCCTCTGTGACCATGTTCCTGACCTATTTTTATACCGATATTTACGGCATTTCCGCGGCGGCGGTGGGCGTGATGTTTCTGGTAACCCGCGTACTGGACGCCGTCGTCGACCCAATGATCGGCCTGCTGGCTGACCGAACCCGCACCCGCTGGGGACATTTTCGCCCCTGGTTGATCTGGTTCGCGGTCCCGTACGCCGTCATTGCTGTACTGACCTACACCACGCCGGACCTGGCCGGCAGCGGGAAACTGGTTTACGCCTACATCACCTACACCCTGTTGATGATGTTCTACACCTTTATCAACATTCCCTACTGTTCGCTGGGCGGGGTCATCACCACCGACGAAAAAGACCGGCTTTCCGCCCAGTCTTACCGCTTCACCATCTCTTCCGCCGCCGGGCTGCTGGTGTCGGTGGGAACCCTGTGGCTGGTGGACTGGATCGGCCGCGGCGATAAGCAGCTCGGCTATCAGGGCACCATGGCGGTGATGGGCGTATTGGCCGTCATCATGCTGATTTTCTGCTTTTTCACTACGCAGGAGCGAATCAATCCACAGGTGGATCAAGGGCAGAACGTCTGGGACGATGTGAAAAATCTGCTGAGCAACGACCAGTGGCGCATCGTCGCCGTCATTACCTTTTTCTCCAGTATGGCCGGCGTGATGCGCGGCGCCGCCACGCTGTACTACGCCACCTACCTGATGGTTGACCCGGCACATACTGGTGCCGTCGGCACCGCGATGAAAAGCGCGTTTATCACCACCAGCGTGGTCGGCACCATTATCGGCGCCATGCTGGCCGGTTATTTCGCCAAACGCTACCGCAGCCTCAGCCTGTTCAAAAACATCAACCTGCTGCTGGTCGCTACCGGTGTGGTGCTGTTTTTTGTGCCGCCCACCTGGCTTGCCGTGGTGTTTCCGCTGTATTTCCTGGTCGGTTTCTTCCACCAGATGTATCAGCCGTTTAAGTGGAACATGATGGCGAACGCCGCCGACTACGGCGAATGGAAAACCGGCCGCCGCATCACCGGCCTGTCTTTCTCCGGCAATCTGTTCGCTCTCAAGCTGGGAATGGCGGTCGCCGGGGCGCTGGTCGGGTTCGCTCTGGGCTGGTTCGGCTATGTGGCGGGTTCGCCCACCCAGACATCGCTTGCCACCACCGGCATCATTGGCCTGCTGAGTATCGGCCCGTCGCTGTCCTACCTGATTCTGTACTGGCTAACGCGTTTCTATAAACTGGATGACAAGACTATGGAACAGATCCAGACCGACCTCGCACGCCGTCATGCCGCGCCGCAGCCGGCGCCAGAGCAGGACGACGGCGTCAATCCGCACCTGACCCCGCGCGGCGTGGCCTGACAGTTAAGGAGAAGAACAACGTGGAACCTTCACCGATGACATCCCCCTGGAACCCGGATCGGGGCGACGGCCGCTACCGTAACCCCATTCTGTTCGCCGACTATTCCGACCCCGATATCGTGCGGGTGGGCGACGACATTTATCTGGTGTCGTCCAGTTTTAATCACATGCCGGCGCTGCCGATCCTGCATTCGCGGGATCTGGTGAACTGGACGCTGATCAACCACGTGTTTGCGCGTTTCGACCTGCCGGGCTACGAGCGGTTTCAACCGGGAAAAGGCGTCTGGGCGCCCAGCATCCGTTACCATGCCGGGAAATTCTGGGTGTTTTTCAGCACGCCGGACGAAGGGATCTTCATGTGTCAGACCGACGAGCCGCGCGGCGACTGGAGCGCACCGCATTGCGTGAAGGCAGCCAAAGGCTGGATCGATCCCTGTCCATTCTGGGACGACGACGGCAGCGCCTGGCTGGTTCACGCCTTTGCCTTCAGCCGCAGCGGGCGCAAGCACCAGCTTCAACTGTGCCGGATGAGCAGCGACGGCCATCAACTGCTGGATGAAGGCCGGATTATCGTCGACGGCACCGCCAGTCAGCCAACGCTGGAAGGCCCGAAACTCTACAAGCGCAACGGCTGGTACTACATTTTTGCCCCGGCCGGCGGCGTGCCCACCGGCTGGCAGACGGTGCTGCGCGCCGCATCGCTACAGGGGCCGTGGCAGGCGCGCGTGGCGCTGCATCAGGGGTCTTCCGCCGTTAACGGCCCTCATCAGGGCGGCTGGGTCGAGCTGGAAAACGGCGAGAGCTGGTTCGTGCATTTTCAGGATCGCCACGCTTACGGCCGTGTGGTGCACCTGCAACCGATGCAATGGCAGGATGACTGGCCGCTGATCGGCGCGCCATCGGGCGACGGCGGCCCGGGCGAGCCGGTGGCGGAAGCGGCCATGCCCGCCGTCAGAGCAAACAACATCCGCGCCCAGCCGGCGACGTCTGACGATTTCACGGCCGACCGGCTCGGTTTGCAGTGGCAATGGCAGGCCAACCCCGATGCAGGCTGGTACGAACTGCGCCGACCTGGACTACGGCTGTGGTGCCAGCCGATGCCACAGCGTCATGGCGTGCCGTCCTGGTATGACGTTCCTAACCTGCTGATGCAGAAATTTCCGGCGGAGACCTTTACGGTCACCACCCGGCTACGGGCAACGCTGGAAAACGTGGGCGATCGCTGTGGGTTGATCGTCTACGGCGAGCGCTTCGCTTTTCTGGGGCTGGAAAAAACGGCGGACGGCGTAGCGCTGACAAACGGCTATGGCTGGATGACCGACGCACAGGAACTGCGCCAGTACGCCGGAGCGACATTGCCTTTTGAGGAAGCGCACACGCTTGAACTGCGGGTGACGGTGCTGCCGAACGCACGCTGCCAGTTCGCGTGGCGCACGCCTGACGGCGGTTTTACCCCGGTCGGGGAGCCTTTCGCCGCCGGGCCGGGGAAATGGGTGGGCGCCAAAATCGGGCTGTATGCGCTGTCGTTACCGGAACAGCACGGTCAGGGCCGCGCCGACGTCGATTTTTTCCACGTTACCCCCTGAACGCCAGTCGCGGCCCGCATCCGGGCCGCACCGGCAAACCGCCGGCTGTATTCAACCCACGGCAATGGTTGCATCCACGCGCAATGAGCGCATTCACCGGCAATGACCGCGGCGGCGGTCACGCAGAATCGCGGTCGTCGCATTAAACGATCGCCGCTAAATAGCGGCTCCACGCATAAGAAAAGGCGCAGCCTAGTAATACTCGATTTTGGTGGTATGCGTCAGAGTGGTGACCGTTTGCGCAGCGCCTTTGCCGTTCGAGACCAGCACCTGACACAAACGCGGATTGAAATGCTGGTCATACTGACAACTGGTGCGGGTCACGCTGACCTGTTCGTTGTTTTCCGTCACGATAACGGTGGCATCAAGCCGTTTTTGCGCCGGCGCATCGTTGCGCATCTCGACCTTAGTCACGTTGCCGTTTTCCGGCGAGACAAACGTCATGCTGACCGGGAAGCCGTCATCGTCGTAGCGATAGCTCGCCAGCGGCGTCGGCTTATCGCGGTAAACCACCTCAGCGATGGCGTGTTGGTCGTTCGAACGGTAGCTCAGGCGGCCATCGGTGGTTTTCGCCAGTTGGCAGTGATCCGTCAGTTGAAACAGCGCCTGACGATCGCTCTGCTCCACCAGCGTCTGCCCATCGCGCACTAGATCCAGGTCGAGATTCATCGACGGCTGATAGGTACGCAGCGCAGCGAGGCACCCTTCGGCATCAAATTCGCCCTCGACATAGGCCGTCACCTTGCCGGCCTCATCGGTCTGGGTTTGCGTAAAGCGTTTGACCTTTCCCCGCAGCGCATCAAAGCCAAAGATATTGGAAAGCCCGGCCAGTACCGGGTTCACCGGCTCTGCGGCCGGTTTCAGGTCACACCCGGCCAGTAATACCGAGCCCGCCAGCAGCGTGGCGCGTAGTTTCATAGTCCTTATCCTGGATACCTGTTGAATCGCGTCAGTTTACGCCAATTCCAAAAGAGAGGATAAAGATAACTATCCATCACAACCAAGGAGCAGGGAATGGGCAGTGACATACTGGCTATCGCCGCCATCGGCGGAGTACTGGCGCTCGGCGCCATGAGTCCGGGGCAAAGTTTCATTCTGGTCGCGCGGACCGCGCTGGCTTCATCCCGGCGCAATAGTCTCGCCGTCTCGCTGGGGATGGGCGTCGGCGCAGCCATCTTCGCGCTGGTGGCGTTGCTGGGCCTGCAATCGCTGCTGCTGGCGGTGCCCTGGTTATATCAGACGCTGAAAATCGCCGGCGGGATTTACCTGCTGTATCTGGCGTTTACCCTGTTTCGCGCCAGACCAGACCACGCCGCGCCAGCGCTGCACAGCGGCCACGAGCCGCCTCAGACGCACGCCTTTCGGCTGGGGCTGTTGACGCAACTCAGCAACCCGAATACGGCGCTGGTGTTCGGCGGGGTGTTCGCCGCGCTGCTCAGCCAGCACATTGCGGGCTGGATGTACGTGGCGTTGCCGTTGCTGGCGTTCGTGATCGATTTTCTGTGGTATGCGCTGGTGGCGTTGTTGCTGTCTTCCAGCGGGCCGCGCGGCGCCTATTTGCGGTTCAGAACGTTATTTGACCGCCTCAGCGGTACGGTGATGGCGGCGCTGGGCATCCGGTTGCTGCTGCAAAAATAGACCGGCGCCTCATGCCGTCGCCATCGCCGGCGACGGCATCATATAAACGGCAACGGTCTCCTGCCGCTGGCGGGAAGCCAGAAACACATGGCGCATTCCCAGCGAATGAAAACCGCATTTGAGCAATACCCGGCCGGACGCCACGTTCTGCGGCAAATGACAACCGTAGATTTTCTCAACATGCAGTTGGCTAAAGGCAAACTGGCATAGCGCCAGGCTGGCTTCGGTGCCGAATCCCCGTTGCCGGAAATCGGCGCCCAGCCAGTAACCGATCTCCGGCTGGTCGGTTTCCAGCGACACCAGCGAAATCGAGCCAATCAACTGCTGACTCTGCGATAAACAGATGGCGTAGGCCACCCCTTTACGCCGCTCCCAGTTGCTCTGCAAATCGGCAATCCAGTTGACCACCGTTTCACGCGGGCAGGGATAGGGAATCAGCATGGTCATAGCGGAAATATCGGGCGCGCTGTTCAGCAAGGTGCAGACATCAGTGACGTCCTGCGCCTGCAGCGGCCGCAATTGCAGATGTTCAGTGGTCAGGGTAGGTTGTCGCATCAGATTCTCCTCATCAGTCATGTCCACGGGCGCTCTGTTAGGTGGCATCATGGCGGAGAATGGTTCCGGACCGGCGACGCTTGCGCCGGCCCCACATGCAAAGGATGATAGCCTGTCGTCCTCGTTGGTCGACAACTCTCAGGAATACAGGCTGTTCGCTGCCTGCTCGCTTTCCTCACGGGAGAATCCCCCGTAAGTCATGGCGGAGATAAACGCAGCGCGGTCGGTCGTGGGGTAAACCTTTTCATGCAGCACCAGCCGGCCAACTTCTTCCGCAGTTAACTGTGGAAACTGCTCATGAATACCACCTACGACATCCCAACTGGCGTACCCCAACATGCGGATGATCCCCGCGATCTCCTGCGGTGAGGTTTCATCCTGGTAAGTCGAGTGAATCACATCGGCTATCAGTTTCGAGGTCAGCACATTGACTTTGGACACATCGCTATAACGGCTGCCCAGAGATTGAACAATATGATTGATGGCTTCTTCCGGTCCATAGCCTCTTTCACGGATTCTGGCTAATACCGATACCATTTTGTCTCTCAGATCGATAAACATAGTGCTGTTCCTTCGTCAAAGTCGATAATCAACCCGAAGAGCGCGAAGGCTATCCCTGAAGTATGAACAGATTTCCTTAATGGTCGCGTCTGGGATTTTTCTGCCGGCCTGACGCTGACGCCCGCATCAGGAGGTGTCCGGCGCTTTATTTCAGCATAGGCGCAGATGCCTATCCTTCCACTGGCATTTCCCGCTTTGCGGGCGAATGCCGGATTTTTAATCGGACAGCGCCACGCCCTTGTCAGACTGTACGATAATAGGTGATATAGTCTGATTTTATTAACGATACATTAACACCGCTGTTTATCGCCAGCGTCATCTTCCCTCGCAGGGATGTGAACGGCCGGGCAAAGGATCTGCCGCAACGTATCCGGTTGGGAACTGCACAGTATGTCCCTAAACTGCTATTATTGCCGGCCTGTGGCGCGCCGCCTGCTCGCCATATACATATTGAAACAACTCAGCGGGCTATAATCGGTCAAAAAAACTCGCCGGGCAGCGATAATAGCCGCCACACAGGGACATCGTTCAGCAACAAAGAAGGTTAAGTCATGATCACCACCGACGGTAATAACGCGGTCGCTTCGGTCGCCTGGCGAACCAATGAAGTTATCGCTATCTACCCCATCACCCCCAGCTCCACCATGGCCGAACAAGCGGCCGCCTGGTCGAGCGACGAACGCAAGAATATCTGGGGAGATACCCCTCGGGTGGTTGAAATGCAATCCGAAGCGGGCGCCATCGCCACCGTGCACGGCGCATTGCAGACCGGCGCGCTGTCCACGACCTTTACTTCCTCGCAGGGCCTGCTGCTGATGATCCCGACGCTGTACAAGTTGGCCGGTCAGTTGACGCCGTTTGTACTGCACGTCGCCGCCCGTACCGTGGCGACCCACGCGTTATCCATTTTCTGCGACCATTCGGACGTGATGGCGGTGCGTCAGACCGGCTGCGCCATGCTGTGCGCCAGCAACGTGCAGGAAGCGCAGGACTTCGCGCTGATTTCCCAGATGGCGAGCCTCAACAGCCGCCTGCCGTTTATTCATTTCTTTGACGGCTTTCGCACCTCGCACGAAATCAACAAGATCGAGCCGCTGAGCGACGCGCAATTGCACACCCTGCTGCCGCAGGCGGCGATTGATGCGCACCGTGAGCGGGCGCTTACTCCTGAGCGTCCGGTGATTCGCGGCACCGCCTCCAATCCGGATACCTTCTTCCAGGCGCGCGAAGCCACCAACCCGTGGTACAACGCGGCATTCGGTCATGTGGAACAGGCGATGAACGACTTCGCCCGCGAAACCGGCCGTCAGTACCAGCCGTTCGAGTATTACGGCCATCCCGACGCCACCCGCGTTATCGTGATGATGGGCTCCGGCGTCGGCACCTGCGAAGAGGTGATCGACACCCTGCTGACGCGCGGCGAGAAAGTCGGCGTGGTGAAGGTTCGGCTGTACCGGCCGTTCTGTGCGCATCATCTGCTGGCGGCGATTCCGCAAAGCGCGCAGTCCATCGCGGTACTGGACCGCACCAAAGAACCCGGCGCCCAGGCTGAACCGCTGTATCTGGACGTGATGACCGCGCTGGCGGAGGCGTTCTCACGAGGTGAGCGCCCACTTATGCCGAAGGTGATCGGCGGCCGTTACGGTCTGTCTTCGAAAGAATTCACCCCGCAGTGCGTCGAGGCGACGTATAAAGAGTTAGCGCTTACTAACCCCAGACCGCGTTTTACCGTCGGTATTTATGACGATATCACCCACCTGTCGTTGCCGCTGTCCGAGCAGCCGATGCCGACGCAGGCGTCGCTGGAAGCGCTGTTCTACGGGCTGGGCAGCGACGGCACCGTGTCCGCCGCCAAAAACTCGATCAAAATCGTCGGTAATTCGACCCCGCTGTTCGTGCAGGGCTATTTCGTTTACGACTCCAAAAAAGCCGGTAGCCTGACGGTTTCCCACATGCGCGTCGGCCCGCACCCGATTCATTCCGCCTACCTGATTGAACAGGCGGATTTCGTGGCCTGCCACCAGTGGCAGTTCATCGACAAATACAGCATGGTGGAGCGCCTGAAACCGGGCGGCATCTTCCTGATCAACACGCCTTACAGCGCCGACGACCTGTGGCACCGGCTGCCGCAGGAAGTACAGGCCGGGCTGAACCAGCGTCAGGCGCGGGTGTTCTGCATCAATGCGGCGAAAATCGCCCGCGAATGTCAGTTGGGCGCGCGCATCAACACCGTGATGCAGATGGCGTTCTTCCATCTGACGCAAATCCTGCCGGGCGGCGACGCGCTCGACAAACTGCGCGCCGCCATCGCCAGCAGCTACGGCAGCAAAGGCCAGGAACTGGTGGAACGCAACTGGCGCGCGCTGGACGCGACGCTGGCCGCGCTGGAAGCGCTGGCGCTGGAGCCGGTGAATCCGGACAGCCCGTGCCGCCCGCCGGTGGTCTCCGACGCCGCGCCCGATTTCGTCAAAACCGTCACCGCCGCGATGCTGGCCGGTCTGGGCGACAGCCTGCCGGTGTCCGCCCTGCCGCCGGACGGCACCTGGCCGGTCGGCACCACCCAGTGGGAAAAACGCAACATCGCCGAAGAGATTCCGTTGTGGAAACCGGATCTGTGTACCCAGTGCAACCACTGCGTGGCCGCCTGCCCGCACTCCGCTATCCGCGCCAAGGTAGTGCCCGCCGACGCGATGGCCGACGCCCCTGCGTCGCTGCAGTCGCTGGACGTGAAAGCCCGCGACATGCGCGGTCAGAAATATGTGCTGCAGGTTGCGCCGGAAGATTGCACCGGCTGTAATATGTGCGTGGAAGTGTGCCCGGCCAAAGATCGCCAGAATCCGGAAATCAAGGCCATCAACATGGAATCGCGTCTGGACCATGTGGCGACCGAGAAAACCCATTACGATTTCTTCCTCAAACTGCCGGAAATCGACCGCAGCAAACTGGAGCGCATCGATATCCGTACCTCGCAGTTGATTACGCCGCTGTTCGAGTACTCCGGCGCCTGTTCCGGCTGCGGCGAAACCCCGTACATCAAGCTGCTGACCCAGCTGTACGGCGATCGTCTGCTGGTGGCCAACGCCACCGGCTGTTCCTCGATTTACGGCGGCAACCTGCCGACAACGCCCTGGACCACCGATGCCAACGGCCGCGGGCCGGCATGGGCCAACTCGCTGTTTGAAGACAACGCCGAATTCGGGCTGGGCTTCCGCCTGAGCGTCGACCAGCATCGCCAGCGCGCCCTGCGCTTGCTGGATCAGCTCAAGCCGCAATTGCCCGCCGATGTGGTGGCCGACCTGCTGGAAGAATCCGTTGCTGCCGATACGCGCCGCGAACAGATTGCCCGCCTGCGTCAGTCACTCAGCGCCATCGACAGCGCCGACGCTCGTCAACTGATAGAGGAAGCCGATCATCTGGTGGATAAATCCATCTGGCTGATTGGCGGCGACGGCTGGGCCTACGATATCGGCTACGGCGGTCTTGACCACGTGATGAGCCTGTCGGAAAACGTTAACGTGCTGGTGCTCGACACCCAGTGCTATTCCAACACCGGCGGCCAGCAATCCAAAGCCACCCCGCTCGGCGCCGTCACCAAGTTTGGCGAGAATGGCAAACGCAAGGCGCGTAAAGACCTCGGCATCAACGTGATGATGTACGGCCACGTCTACGTGGCGCAGATCTCGCTGGGCGCCCAGCTTAACCAGACGGTGAAGGCGATTCAGGAAGCGGAAGCCTGGCCGGGTCCGTCGCTGATCATCGCCTACAGCCCTTGCGAAGAGCATGGCTACGATCTGGCGTTCAGCCACGACCAGATGCGCCAGTTGACCGCTACCGGCTTCTGGCCGCTGTACCGCTTCGACCCGCGCCGCACGGCGGAAGGCAAACCGGCGCTGGTGACGGATTCCCGTCCGCCGTCAGCCAGCCTGAGCGAAACTCTGCTCAACGAGCAACGCTTCCGCCGGCTCAATAGCCAGCAGCCGGAGGCCGCCGCCCTGTTGTATGAAGAAGCCGAGGCGGATCTGCGCCGCCGCTATGACTTCCTCAGCCTGCTGGCGGGCAAGGCGGAGAAAAACGCCCAGGAATAATGCCGTTTAGTCGGATCACACAGGGAGCGGGAAACCGCTCCCTGATTCTTTCTGGCACACGTCGGCCACACGGTTCGTTCCCTTTATTGGTCGCCTTATTTCCCCGCACCGAAGCTTATAATGTAATGGATTGTACATCTGGTTTTCCTGCCGCCCTTCTGCACATATAATGCGCATCCGGACTTTTTGTACCGGATAACAACAATTCCTTTGCCGCAATGGCTTTTAACACTCAACAAAGATATGAAAATGAGTATTCGCGCGATCCTGACATTAGTTGTGGCGGCGGCTGCTTTCAGCCAGACAGCACTCGCCGTGGTTTATCCATTGCCAGCCCCGAATAGCCGGCTGGTGGGTGAAAATATCCAAGTTACCATTCCCAGCGATAGCACCGACGCGCTGGAACACTTTGCCGCTCAGTACCAGATGGGCCTGAGCAACCTGCTGGAAGCCAACCCGGGCATTGACGTTTATCTGCCAAAACCGGGCAGCACCATGACCGTGCCGCAGCAACTGATTCTCCCTGACGCTCCGCGCGAAGGCATCGTGATCAACAGTGCCGAAATGCGTCTGTATTACTACCCGAAAGGTTCCAAAACCGTGGTGGTACTGCCGATCGGCATCGGCCAGCTCGGTAAAGACACCCCGATCAACTGGGTGACCTCGGTTCAGCGTAAGAAAGAACGCCCGACCTGGACGCCGACCGCCGCCATGCATGCAGAATACGCCGCCCGCGGTGAATTCCTGCCTCAGGTTTACCCGGCCGGTCCGGACAACCCGATGGGCCTGTACGCGCTCTACATCGGTAACCTGTACGCCATCCACGGCACCAACGCTAACTTCGGCATCGGCCTGCGCGTAAGCCACGGTTGCGTGCGTCTGCGCGACAAAGACATCAAATACCTGTTCGACCATGTTCCGGTCGGCACCCGCGTTCAGTTCATCAACGAGCCGGTGAAAGCCACCGTCGAGCCGGATGGTTCACGTTATGTCGAAGTTCACAACCCGCTGTCCCGTACCGAGGAAGAGTTCAACTCCGACACGCCGGTTCCGCTGAAGCTGACCCCAGCAGTAACCAAAGTGCTGGCGGACGCCAGCGTCAGTGAAAGCACGGTGAATCAGGCGCTGCAAACCCGCATCGGTATGCCGACGAAAGTGAACGGTCCGGCGGAAAACATCGCGCCGATCGCGCCGGCTGAACCAGCGGCTCCGCAGGCGCCGGCCATTCAGCAGACCAGCACGCCGGATAATGCACAACCGGCGGCGCCTCAAGCCCAGCCGACGGCAACCGACGCCGTGCCGGCAACCGCTGCTGCGACTGACGCCAGCAAATCCTGATCGATCCCCGGATTTTAATCCTGTTCACAGGGCAGCTTAGGCTGCCCTGTTTGTTTTTGGTGAGTTCTTTCCTGCACTCACCCGTTTCATCCCGCCTGACTATCATCGATAACCCTCATCGATAAATCCTCATTGATAACCTTTCATTGATAAAACCCTCTCCCCACGCCGCGGTAAGGCGTAATTTGCATTAGCAGTCTGTTGCACCGCTGTTTATGATTCACTTCACAAAATCAATTGACTTATCATTAGTTGACTTGTTAACTAATAACATTTCATCTATCCCACGGACTTCATCATGTCACAGACCGAATCTTCCGCCCGTCGACGCTTCGCCCTGCAGTTGGGTCAGACCTCCCGCTTGTGGCGCCGGGTTATCGACCGGGAATTGCAACCGTATGGATTGACCCAGGCGACCTGGCTGCCGTTGCTGTTCATCGCCCGCGAAGAAACCCCCATCCACCAGAAAGCGCTGGCCGAATCGCTGGGGCTGGACGCTTCCGCTGTGGTCCGGGTACTGGATAGTCTGCAAAAGCAGGGATTTATCGAAAGACGTGAAGGCAACGATCGCCGTTTTCGCGAGATCCATCTCACCGCGCTCGGGCTGGAGCTGGTGAAGAAGGTGGAGTCTATCGCCGGTCAGGTGCGTAATCAGGCGCTGGCTGGGGTATCGGAACAGGATATTGAACAGGTCAGCCGGATCATCAATCAGGTTATCAGCAACCTCTCCCGAACCGAAAACGGTCACTCATGAATACTCACGCATCCAAACTGGCGGGGTTCCGGCGTCTGAGCCAACGCCAGCGTACCTTTTTTCTGGCCGGCGCCGCCTTGCTGTTGCTGGCGGTGCTCGTACTGGCGTACTGGTTTCATCAGCGTTTCACGCATATCGGCGAAACCGACGCCCGCGTAATGGGCGAAGTGATTTCGCTGGCCAGTCGGGAAAGCGGCTGGGTGACCGCCCGTCCCGTTATTGACGGCGATGCTATCCGCAAGGATCAATTGCTGGCGCAGATCGACGATCGCGACGCCCGTTTGCGGCTGGCGGAGCAGGAGGGCAATCTGGCCGCCGCCGATGCTCAAATCAGCTACAGCCAGACACAGCGTCAGGTCACCGATCTCACTACTCAGGCCTCGCTGGATGAAGCGCGGGCGAAACTGGCGTCGAGCGAATCCGCGGTAAACAACGCCGGTTACCAGCTCAGCCTGGCGCAGAACAACTTCCAGCGCGACGATCAACTGCTGAAAAGCAACCTCACCGCCCGCAAAACCTGGGATGAGTCCCACACCACGCTGTTGCAGCGTCAGGGCGAATTGCGGGAAGCCGAAGCCCAGCGCAGCGCTCAACAGGCGGCGTTGAACAACGCCGTGGCGCAGCGCAACACGCTGCAGGTGCTGGACCGGCAGATCGAGATGCAGCGCCAGCAGCGAATCGCGTTGCAGGCGCAGGTGGATCAGCTCAAGCAGGAGATCGCCGACCGGGCGTTGCGTTCCCCGGTGGACGGTGTGGTGGATCGCACCATTGTGAATGTGGGCAGTTACGTACAGGCCGGACAGTGGATCATGCTGGTGCACGACCCGCGCAATCTGTGGGTCGAAGCCAACATCAAGGAGACGGCCATCGGCCGGGTTCGGGTCGGTCAAAAAGTGGAGATTCAGGTGGACGCCTACCCGGACAAACATTTCAGCGGCCATGTGATCCGGGTCGGCGATGCAGCCACCAATCAGTTTGCACTGCTGCCGAGCCCGAATCCGTCCGGCAACTTCACCAAAATCACCCAGCGCGTACCGGTGCGTATCGCGCTGGACGATCCGGACAACGGCCTGAAGCCGGGCCTGATGGCGGAAGTCAGCATCAATGTCGCCGATTGAAGCCCAGGCCGCCCGTTTCGGTCACCGCTATCGCTGGCTGGCGACGGTCACCATCATGCTGGGTACCATCGCCACCACGGCCACGGCGACCATCGTCAATGTCGCGATGCATGACATCATGGGCGCGTTCGGCATGGGTCAGGATCAAGCACAGTGGCTTTCCACCGCCTTCCTGGCCTCAATGACCGCCACCATGCTGGTCACCGCCTGGACGCTGGAGCGCTTTGGCTACCGCGCCACCTACGTCGGCTCACTGGTGGTGTTCGTCGCCGGCAGCCTGCTCGGCACCTTCAGCCAGAGCAGCGCCGAGGTGATCCTCGCCCGCATTCTTCAGGGCGGCGCCAGCGGCGTGATCCAGCCACTGGCGATGATCATCATTTCGCAGGTGTTTCCGGTATCGGAACGCGGCAAAGCGATGGGTATTTATGGCGTCGGGGTAGTGCTGGCGCCAGCGCTGGGGCCGGCCGCCGGTGGGCTGATGGTCGATCAACTCGACTGGCGCGCGGTCTTCATGGTGGTGGTGCCGTTCTGTCTGGCCGGGATCGCCGCCGCACTGGTGATCCTGCCGGCTAAAAGCGCACAGACCGACAGCACGCCCCGGCGTTTCGACACCCTGGGGTTTATTCTGCTGGTGACGGCGCTGACCTCGCTGCTGGCCGGGCTGTCCAACGGGCAGCGCGAAGGCTGGGGGTCGTTCTTCATTCTCTGCCTGCTAACCACCGCCGTGATCGCCACGCTGGCGTTCATCGTCCGCGAATTCACCACGCCGCACCCTCTGCTCAGCCTGCGAGTGTTCGCCAACCCGGCGTTTACCTCCGGCTGTATCGTGGCGTTCGCGCTGGGCGCGGGTATCTACGGCTCGACTTACATCATCCCGCTGTTTGTGCAGAGCATTCAGGGATACACCCCGACCCGTTCCGGCCTGCTGCTGATGCCGGCGGGACTGGCGCTCGGCATGGTGTTCCCGCTGGCGGGATCGCTCAGCGACAAGCTCAAACCCCACCTGCTGGTGGTGGCGGGTTTGCTGCTGTTCGGGCTGTCCTGCTGGCTGTCCAGCGCGGCGGACACCGATACCCCGTTCTGGACCATGGCCTGGTGGATTGTCATCGGCCGCGTCGGGCTTGGGGTGATGTTGCCCGCCATGAACGCCGGCGCGCTGCGGGCGCTGCCGCACGCTCAGCTGGCGCAGGGCGCGGGCAGTCTCAATTTCATCCGTCAGTTGGGCGGCGCGATGGGGGTCAATCTACTGTCGGTATTTATCGAACGGCGCGCCACCTTTCACGGCCAGATGCTGGCGCAGTCGCTGACGCTGGACAATATCCGCAGCACCGACGCCATCCGCCAGCTCAGTCTGCTGTTCGGCCACGGCGGCAATCCGCTCGGCGATCCGCTCAGCACCAGCATCAACCCCGGCATCATGACCTACCTGCAATCGGTGCTGGCGCCCAAAGCGCAGATGTTCGCCTATCAGGACGGCTTTTTCATGGTGGCGATGTTCTTTTTTCTGGCGATGTTGCCCGCCTGGTTTATTCGACCGCGTCCGGTGCTAAACCCAACCTCGCAACCCGGTGCGGCCAAGGCGCCGGCATGACTCTGTGAACCGGCTTCAGAACACGCCATATGACAGTTGCCGCCCAACCGAAAGACCGTTAAGGTTGGGCGGTTAATTTTTCTCTTTTCAGGACGCCATCTATGTCCAGTAACAGTTTGTCCGGCAACGAAAAAAATCTGTCCAACACGCTGCTGCCCGCCGCAGTGCAACAACCCCGTTACGACCGTCAGTCGCTGAAGCCTCGTATCGTACACATCGGCTTCGGCGCGTTTCATCGCGCGCATCAGGCGTTGCTGACCGATCGGGTGCTCAACCGTCAGGGCGGCGACTGGGGGATTTGCGAAGTGGTGTTGTTCAGCGACGATACCCTGATTTCCGCCCTGCGCCGTCAGGATCACCGGTTTACCGTGCTGGAGAAAGCCGCCCACGGCAATCAGGCGATCGTGGTTGGCGCGGTCTGCAAGTCGCTGCACGCCCGAGTGGAAGGGATCGCGGCGATTCTGGAACAGCTGGCGGACCCGATCGTCGCGATCGTCTCGCTGACCATCACCGAGAAAGGCTACTGCCGCGCAGGCAACAAAGGAGAACTCGATCGGGACAATCCGCTGGTGCAGCAGGATCTGGCCCACCCGCGCCAACCTTCGTCGGTGCCGGGATTGCTGGCCGAAGCGCTGCGTCTGCGCCGTGAGCGAGGCATTACGCCCTTCTCCGTGCTTTCCTGCGACAACGTACCGGAAAACGGCAAAGTGACGCGTCAGGTGGTGGTGGATGCCGCACGCCTGCAGGATCCCGCGCTGGCGGACTGGATCGCGCAGCATGTCACCTTCCCCAATACGATGGTGGATCGGATAGTACCGGCCGCCACGCCGGAAACACTGAGCCAGGTAGCCGACGCCGTCGGCGTGGCGGATCCGTGCGGCATCGCCTGCGAGCCGTTTATTCAGTGGGTGGTGGAAGACAGCTTTGTCGCCGGCCGCCCCGACTGGGAACTGGCGGGCGCCCAACTGGTGGACGATGTGCTGCCGTTTGAAGAGATGAAACTGCGCATGCTCAACGGCAGCCACTCTTTCCTGGCCTACCTCGGTTATCTGGCGGGTTACGAGCATATCAACAACGCTATGGACGACCCTTGCTACCGGCAGGCGGTGCGCCACCTGATGCTGCAGGAGCAGGCGCCGACCCTGCATGTGTCCGGCGTAGACCTGACCGCCTATGCCGACCAGTTGCTTGAGCGTTTTGCCAACCCGGCGCTGAAACACCGCACCTGGCAGATTGCGATGGACGGCAGCCAGAAACTGCCCCAGCGCATGCTGGCGTCGTTACGCTGGCATCTGGCGCGCGGCAGTGACCATCGCGCGCTGACGCTGGGCGTAGCAGGTTGGATGCGTTACGTCGGCGGGGTTGATGATGCCGGCCAGGCGATCGATATCCGCGATCCGCTGGCCGCCACGTTGCAGCAGATCGTCAGCACCACCCGTGACGACGCAGAGCGGGTCCGCGGTCTGTTGTCCATCAGCGCGCTGTTTGGCGATGACCTGCCCGGCAACGCGACGTGGGTAGCGGCACTGACCGACGCTTATCTGTCGCTGCGCGACAACGGCGCCAAAGCAACCGTTGCGGCGTTATTCAACGACTGATCTGTATTCAACGACTGATCGGTGTGGCGCCATATCACACGGCGCTGACGCCATCCCCACATGCCGCGCTCAGGAAAGTACTCGGAGCGCGGCTGTTCAGATGCCGTCTGTACGCCGTGATATCCCGATGCCGCCCCTCTCAGGCGCACCGGCCATCACTCTTCCGGCGAATACTCCAGCACATCGCCAGGCTGGCAGGACAGCACCTCGCATATTCTCTGCAATGTATCGAACCGGATGCTTTTCACCTTGCCGGATTTCAGCAGCGAAAGATTCTGCTCGGTAATGCCGATCAACCCCGCCAGCTCGCGAGACTTCATCTTTTTTTGTGCCAGCAGCACGTCCAGTCTGATAATGATTGGCATAGCCCGTCTTACCAACAATTCACTCATGACCCGATAAAATACACTGTCTGGTGCCGTGAGATAAATCACACTTTGCGTCACGCGTAATATCCAGGATCACAAGCCGATCACAGTTCATCGCTATTTTTTACAATTATTCTTGATTTTTGCGGGCCGGCATTGCGAAATAACGATGATAGTTTCACCACCTTCCCCGACGCTATCGTTCCTGCCGCCGATAATTTTTATCGTCTTACGATAAAAAAATGATGCCAACCGACAAACATCGCGTTTTTCAGGTCAATACTCGTGATCAAATTAAAAAACTTATTTCATGATCTCCCTGACAGATTCCTATTAAAAGCAGCCAGGAGTGGGATGGCTAGTTTACTTTTGTCTCGAACGGGCAAATGATAAGAACATAAGTTCATTTCAAATGAAATAATGTTTTAATATTGTTAGGCGAATTGATCATGAGTAAACCCATAACTTTGAAACACACGCTCTGTTACGGCAGCGCGAACTTGCTAGGCAGTGGCGCCTTAGCCATTAGTGGCGCCTGGCTAATGTACTTCTATACCACCTTTTGTGGATTGTCTCTGGTTGAGGCCGCTGCCATTTTCTCCGTGGCCAGCGTCATCGACGCCATCAGTAACCCGATCATGGGTTACATCAGCGACAACTTCTACAATACCCGCATCGGCCGCATGTTCGGTCGCCGTCGCTTCTTCATCCTGCTCGGTATTCCTTTGGTACTGGTCTACCCGATGCTGTGGATGGAAGGGCTCGGCTTCTGGTACTACCTGTCGACCTATGTGCTGTTCGAGCTGATTTACACTTCCATCATGGTGCCGTACGAAACGCTCGCCACCGAGATGACCACCGACTTCAAAGTCCGCTCCAAACTGACCGGCTCCAAAGCCATCTTCGGTAAGGTCGCCAACTTCCTGGCCGCCTTTATTCCGGGGCAGTTCATCGGTATCTACGGTAAAGACTCCGCCACGCCGTTCTTCTACACCGGTCTGGCTTATGGCTTCATCATGTGTGCGGCGATGATCGCCCTCTACTTCACTTCCTGGGAACGTTCTCCGAGCGAAGTGGCGCGTGAACACACCCAGAACCTGTGGCAGTCGCTGAAAAAACTCAGCATCGACATGGCGTCTACTTTCCGTCTGCGTATTTTCCGTAAACACCTCGGGATGTACCTGTTCGGTTTCGGTGCTGAATGGCTGTTCGCTTCCGCCTTTACCTATTTCATCGTATTCGGTCTGAAGCAGAGCACCGCGGTAGTGTCCCAGCTCAACAGCTTCAGTTCGATTATGCAGTTTATCTCCACCTTCCTCTTCATCGGCATCTGCGTGAAAATGGGCTTCGGTCGCCCGTATCGCCTGGCGCTGACGGTGGTAATTGTCAGCGTGATCGCCTACGCAGCGCTCTATTTCACTGGCTGGTCTCAAACTGCGACCATCATCGTCCTGTTCGGTATCACCGCTATCTTCGGTCTGAGCACCGGCGGTATCTACTACATTCCCTGGACGGTCTACACCTTCCTGGCGGACGTGGATGAAGTGCTGACCGGTCGTCGCCGTGAAGGGATTTACGCCGGCGCCATGACCTTCGCCGGTAAGATGGTGCGTTCCGTTATCGTCTTCGCCATGGGCTGGATTCTGAGCCAGTTCGGATTCGTATCCGGCAAAGCGGCACAGCCGGAAAGCGCCGTGCTGGCGATTGTGGGCGTGTTCTCTCTGGGCGTGGTTGCTCTGGCGGTCGTCGCGATCTACTACAGCACCCAGATGCGTCTGGACCGTAAGAATCACATGATTCTGCTGCAGGAAATTGCTCGTATCAAAGCTGGCGGTGCGATTGCCGATGTTCCAGCGGAAGCCCGCGCGGTTGCCGAAGAACTGACCGGCTGGAAATACGAACAGTGCTGGGGCAATAACCCGCTCGGTATGCAGCAAGACGTTCCGGAACCAGTGGTTGCGACGTCTCATCGCTAAGATTACCCTCGGTCTATCATCATTCAATGCCGCCCTCCGGGCGGCATTTTTCTTTTCTTAATTCTTATCGGCTCTCTCTTTCTTTCCCGACACCAACAGGGGGGGAACGGTTCCACCTGGCACGTCGGCTAAAACACCATAAAGTAGTCCATACAGCAGGATGCTGTAGTTTCGGACCACTAAGGAAACAGCCACGATGCCAGCATACTTTTCCGTCCTTTGCGCACGCCTATCACGTCGCTTTTTCATCCGTTCATCTATGGCTGGAATCTTGCTGCTGGTTTGTACCAGCGCCAGCGCACTGACCGTCGATGAAGCCAGGCATTTACTGGGACGAACCAGTTTTGGCGCCAGTCAGCAAGATATCAACGCGTTACTGCCGTTATCCAAAGAGCAGGCGGTCTCACGGTTATTATCATCACTTGAGCAACCCAACTACCTCCAACCCCCGTCTTACCTTTCACAACCGCGCCCGAATTACTGGGACAAGGACTGGGAAAAACAGGACGTGGTGGCTTATCGCATCAATGAAATTAGCCAGTTGCAGAGTTGGTGGATACAGGAAATGATTGAAACCCCCTCGCCATTTGCCGAACGTCTGGCCCTGTTCTGGCACAACCATTTTGTTTCACGTTTCCAGAACACTCGCGTTTCCGCGCCTTTTTATGATCAACTGATGTTGTTTCGCCAATGGGGCGGAAAAAGCTTTCGTGAACTGCTGAAAGGAATACTGCGCGATCCGATGATGTTAAGCGGGCTGGACAACGTTAAAAACACCCGTATCTCTCCCAATGAAAATCTGGCTCGCGAACTGATGGAACTGTTCACACTGGGCATCGGCCGCTATAGCGAACAGGACGTTAAGCAGGTGGCCCGCCTGCTGGCCGGGCATACCGTAGACCAAAATCAGGGTTGGTATTACAAGGTCAACGAGCAGGACAGGGACACGGGCGTAAAAACCGTACTCGGTCAAACCATTGCCGCAAGCGCCTCGGACGAACTGGATCAACTGGTGGAGGTTTTACTGCGGCAACCCAGCACCGCGGAACGGATTGCCGCCAAATTTTTCTACGAATTCGTATCCTTGCAGCCCAATGCTAGCGAAATTGCCCAACTGGCCACCACGCTACGTGAAAGTAACTATGACCTGAATGCACTGCTGAAAACCCTGTTGCTCAGCGAGGCATTCTGGGCGCTGGAGAACCGCGGCAGTCTGATCAAATCACCACTGGATCTGGTTGTCGGATTTGCGCGCACTTTCCGCCTGCGCCTGCCGGATTATCGTGTACTGGCCGACTACAGCGAAGTGCTGGGGCAGGAACCGTTCCTGGCACCGGATGTTTCTGGCTGGAAAGGGGGCTATCACTGGCTTAACAATAGCAAGATCATTAACAGAAAACGCATTATTGAACGATTGTGGGTCGCCGTTGATCAATCACGCAAGCTCGCCGCGACGCCGACCGACGGCCTGCATATCCGCTTCAACTCAGAATACCGCCGCACGCCCGCGCAATTCAGCGTGCGCGTCAACGGCCGGCCGGTAGCCGATATCACGGCGCAGGCCGGTTTGCACACCCAGGGTATCGAGAAGGCGTCCAATGAGTCTGCGGCGATGAAACCGATGTGGGAAAACGCGCATATCCCGGTTTCCGCACTGCCGGCAAACCCGAAAACCGTCACCATCGCCTTTACGCTGACGGATGTGGATACCCATCTATTTATCAACTGGATAGCGCTGAACGGGCAGCGTTACAACCCGGCGGGGTCGCGCTGGGTCAATACCACATACGGGCGTTGTCCACTGGGGGTGCCGCCAGCCTCCTTTTATTGCGACGCCCAGTTGGAATTCACGCTGAACCCGGCAAGCAGTCCGGAACAGGCGTCACTGGACGACCTGCGCACACCGTTGAATTCCAGTATCGAATACGGTACGGCGCGCCTGCAGCTGATGCCGCAACAAGCATCGGCTAACACGCCGCCCCCACTGACTCAAATGCCGCCACTCATGCCAACGTTCACCGACGATATGGCACCGATGATGCAGGAAACGTCCGTCAGCCAGGTGTTAAGTCTGCAACAGCAAATCTACCGGCTCCTCACGCTAGACCCGGCATATAACCTGAAATAACTCATGGAGTTGTTATGGATAAATCTATCCTGCGTACCCGCAGAAACCTGCTGAAACTGTTTGGTTCGCTGCCGCTGGTGTCATTATTACCAACATCGTCGCTGGCGGAAAATCTTCAGGCGCTGAGTCGGCAAACCGGTCGGCGTCGGCTGATTATTCTGGAATTATTTGGCGGCAACGATGCGCTGAATACGCTCATTCCTTACCGCGACCCGCTCTATCGTCGCTACCGCCCCAATCTGGCGATTTCCCCCAAGGATTGGATCAGCTTAAGTGATGAGCTGGCGTTTAACCCGTCATTCAAACCTCTGGGAGAACTTTATCAGCGCGGCGAGCTGGCCGTGATACCGGACGCAGGCTATCCCAATCCATCGCTGTCGCATTTCGATTCCACCGCTATCTGGAACACCGGCTATGTTGACACAGCACAGCGTTCCGGATGGGCTGGACGCACTATCGCGGCAAACCGTAGCTGGGCCGTGCCCCATGACGCCAACGGCATCGTTTTTTCTGGTTCGCCCGCGTTTCTACAGCAAGAGGGGGTACGCATTCTGGAACTTCAGGATACCAGCGCCCTGATGTCCTCCGATGACGTGGCGCTACGGCCTGCCGTTCAAGCGCCTAATTCAGCGACTCACTACATCCGTTCATTGCTTGAAAACCATCGCGATATCAGCCAACGAATCCGGCAAAAACTCAACCGCCCCAACCCGTTCGAACGGCTGTTCAGGAGCAGCGAGTACGGCTACCTGGAGCCGATTTACATTCAGGGCGCACAACTCCTGTGGCTGATTGCCTGCGATGTAGACACGCCGGTATTTAAGCTAGGCATGTCTGGGTTTGATTTACATGGTTTGATGAATGAACTGCACCGTCCGCTATTACATCAGGTGGCCACGCTGCTGATGGGATTACGGCGGGGATTAATGGACATCGGCACCTGGCAGGACACGCTGATTCTGGTGCAATCCGAGTTTGGCCGTCGCCCGGAGGAAAATGCCTCCGGCGGCACCGATCACGGCACCAGTGGTGTCGCCCTACTGCTGGGCGGCGCGTTAAGCGGCGGGATTTATGGCTCACCCAGTGACCTTGGTAAGCTGGATGAGGCGGGAAATCCATACTTTACCACTGACTTTCGCCGTATTTACTCCAGTATTGTGACCGATTTTTGGCGGCTGCCTCACAATCCATTACGGAATGAAGGCTTTGAACCACTGGCCTTGCGCCTTTCGGCCTAAACGCTCATGTTGACAAGGATGACTCTCATGAACAGGATTTCCCCCGCTCTTGCCGCCGGAAACCGGGCAATACCACAGACGGATACGTTTGCTGTAGCGATTGAAGCGCTGCCGGAGGGCAGACTGATTTATCCCCGGCACTTACCTGCCACCAGTAAAATAATGGCCTGTGTAACGCTATACAATGAGCCGCCCGCAGCGCTGCTGAATACGCTGACAGCGTTGTGCGCCAGCCAGTTTTCCACCACGCTCGAAGACGCGCCGTCGCCCCCGCTGGTGATATGCATGGTTACCGATGGCGAAGCGGCACTGCATCCGCAAACTCGGACACAGTTGTCTTCGCTGGGTTTTGACCTGTCTTCTCCATCACCGCCTTCCGACGCCGATAAAAATATGGGTAACCAGTTGACGCTTCAGTGCCTTACCTTATCCGCCAGTGAAATATTGCCGCCGTCGCCACGCATCTCCCCCACACAGAACGCATTATCATCGGTGACGCTGGTACTGGCTCTTAAGCACCATAATCGCGGCAAACTGGACTCACACAGCTGGTTTTTCCGCCATATTTGCCGGCTGATCACGCCGAGCTATGCTCTGCAAATTGATACCGGCTCTGTTCCCGATGCTCATTGCCTGTCTCGCCTGCATGACTATCTGGAAGAACACCACCACTGTGGGGCGGTGACAGCCCGTATCCTCACCCCGCCGCCGACCGACCGGCGACTGATACTGAACTGGCAATATGGCGACTTTTGGTGGGAAAAAATCACTGACTGGCCCGTCAACCAACGGCTGGGGTATATGGAGGTCGTGCCGGGTCAATGCAGCCTGATTCGCTATGCAACGTTCAGCATGCCGTCTTCAACCACGTCATCGCCACTTCAGCGTTATTTACGCGGCCTGCACCCGCAGGGCTTGCTGGAGCATAACCAATTTCTGGCTGAAGATCGGGTGTTGGGGTTTGAGATAGTCAGGGAGAGTATTCCGCCTTCTACGACCGAATATCGTTCTGACGCCATACTGGAAACCGATCCCTGCCACACCTTTGCCGAACTGGTGCGACAACGGCGCCGCTGGATTAACAGCACACTGGCGGTACGAGCCACCACCTTGCTGGCCTTGCCCGCGCTATGGCGACAAAACACGCTCTCATCGGCCAGAAAAAGGCAAATCATCGCGTCCCTGTTCTGGAATTACAGCCAACTGCTTACCTTGTTTCTCTTCCCTTCGCTGTTTAGTGTATTGGGAGCCGCGGGTGTCGAATCATTCGTTCCGACTTCATTCGGTGAAACCGCACGCTATGTGGCGGCAGGCAGCCTGCTTGGGCTCTGGTGCGGCGTGCTGTGGCTCAGTCGGATATACAACGTCAACACCCCGACGGGGGTACGCCTGCATAGTTTTGCCATCAGCATGATGGGGCTCATCATCAATCTGATCATGCTTATCAACATCAGTAACCACCCGGTGCCAGGCAGCTTTCTCCTGCTGGTGCCGCTACTGGCGCTGCTCTTATCTTCATTGAGGAACCTAAATACGTTATGGCGCGTAGCAGTTTTTTATTTACCGAGTCTGCCGTTCTTCCACTTTTATCTCACGAGCTATTCTGTGGCGAATTTCAGCGATATTAGTTGGGGTACAAAAGGATTGACGCAACAAACCAAGCTCTCCCAGTCAGGGGCCTGGTCACGACAGCGTGACATACTGCTGTGCGCCTGGGTTGGATGTAATACGGTACTGACGTTTTCCATGCTGGTGTTGGGGCAGCAGGCCAGCACGACTTTTGTGTCTATCTTTATTCTATTTATGCTGGCGCGTTATCTGTGCGCCGCACTATGTAGGTAGCCGCCTGACCGAGCGTATTCTTCTTTTCTGTGCCAGCCGGGTTCTCTCAACGCGACAGCCGCAATAACCTGACAACAGTATCATCCGGAACGTACCATAATATATATCTGGTGCGTTTCGGACTACTCGCTGTGCCAAAAATCGGTTCAGTCAGTCGTATTATTTTATCCGCCGCCATTACCTTTCTATTTTTTACCTTATCTGCAAACGTTAGGCATACCAATTGAAGAGTTAAAGGCTGAATAACTCCCAATCGTTTTCAGCCGCATATATATACTGCCACGAAATAGTCAGATGATGCGGCCGACTATCCGTCGGCCATAATTTTTCGTAACGCACGCTCTGTCATGCCAAAATCCCGCGCGATCTGCTCCAGGTTCACGCCTGACTGTAATAGCAATCTAATCGCAACATTTCTCAGCTTCAGATAGATCCCCCATGCAGAGGGAATGTCCAGCACACTATCAGAAGCTGAGTGCAGTAACATGTTCCGGTATGTTTTTTCCGATAACGCGATGCCTACTTTTTGTGTAAACGCGGCATAATCTTTATTAATATAGATCCGACAGCCGCCATAACGCCTGACAAACTCCAGCATTATGTCGAACCCATCATTTTCAATTAATTCGGAAACCAGCCAGGGTAATGTTGCGAGCACGTCGATTTTATTATTCTGATAGAAATCATCAAATAAATAGAAACGCGGATCGTCAACAGAAGGCAATCCAGAGAAAATCCCCTGAAGTATTCTATAATCCATAATTACTCCTATCCTTGAGCAATATATTTTATTTATATACCCAAAACAGTTTTAGTTGCAGAAAAAAAACACTTGCGTTTTGAACAACGCAACGCGTTGGCCTTCAGGACGAGGCCATGAATAGGCCAGGTAATAAAGACAGCACTCCTGCAATTTAACGTATGACGGGTATAATAATTAAAGGCATCAAATAGCCTTATTCTTATAAAAATCATCAGCCCAGAAACTGATGTTTTTTCAGCCTACAATAAAAAAATAAAAGACAAGGATATCTATTTAACGAAAGGGTGGCTCTAATATTTATAATATATCTCGTATTACCAATACGTTGGCTATATGACGTTCATCATCACCTATAGATAATCAGGAAAACATTATTATTGTCAGAGTAATATATGACTATCTACGAAAACATAGCCAGGTCGTCTGCGCACACGACCTGGCTATGAATGGTTATGCGGCTGAGGCTGCATCCGGTAATGATGCAGGCGCAGCCTAAATCAGCGCCGCTTCCCGTAGTTCGCTTTTTAGGTAGGCGTAGTAAATGGGTGCGGCAATCACGCCGGAAATACCGAATGCGGCTTCAAACACCAGCATCGCCAGCAGAATCTCCCAGGCGTGCGCCTTGATGCGGGTGCCGACAATCTGGGCATTGAGGAAATACTCCAGTTTGTGGATCAGCATCAGATAGACCAGCGCCAGCAGCGCGATCGGCACAGAAATCGACAGCGCGGCGATGAACACCACCGAGTTGGAGATCAGATTGCCAATCACCGGCAGCAAACCAAAAATGAAGGTCAGCACCACCAGCGTTTTGGCAAACGGCAGATGAATGCCGAAGCCGGGCAGCACGCCCAGAATGAAAATGGCGGACAGCACCGTGTTTACCAGCGAAATCTTCACCTGCGCGAACACGATGTTGCGAAACGAGGAGGACAACAGCGCCACCCGGTGCATCAGTTCGGTTTTCAGCAACGGCTTATCCACCGTCGGCTCGATGTTATACAGGGAGATGATCGCCCCGAGGATCATGCCGATCAGCATGGTGACGAAACCGTGCAGGAAATCTTTCCCCATGTTTTGCAGCATCACCACGTGCTTTTGCAGCCACATCACGAACTCGTGCTGCAACTCCTCCACGCTGACCGGCAGATAGCCCGGCAGGTAGGTCATGATCTGCTTTTGCACATCGTCGAGAATAAAGGCGATGCGGGCGTTGAACACACTGGTGTCTTTCATTTCCTGCATCAGCAACCCGACCAACGCGCCGAAAATCACGCTCAACAGGCAGACCACCAGCGTGCTGATCACCGCCACCACCGCCAGCCGGGCGCGTTTGCCGCTGATCACCTTCTGGAAATACGGCGTCAGCAGATTAATGATTTCATACACCAAAAAACCGGCGATAAAGCAGGCAAGCAGGCGCAGCTCAATCAAGAGCAACAGCCCCCCCATGATAAAGACGAAGCTCAACAATCTGGCCTGTTTCAAATTCAACAACTGCATATGACATCCTGTTTCGTACTGCTACGTCAGGGGAATCGCAGCGCCTGCCAACGAAGGGGATCGCCCCGTCGCCAGAGGTGGCAATACTCTGACCGTGAAATAATATTTCAGCGACCATTCTTAGCATTTTAACCACGAAACACCAGCGTGATTAGCGTCATTTTTGGGCGTCTATCGTGTGGATAGACAAGGTAATGGCGGGAAAAATTTCAGAAACGGCAGGAAATTACGCCTGACGCGAGCGGATCATCACCCACCAGTGAAAACGCTGAGAAAGGGTGATCGGCAGGGTTTTCGTCAACGCATTGAACAGCCGTTCGGTGTCCTGCAACGGGAACACCCCGGAAATACGCAGCGCCGCCACGCCGTCATCCAGTTGGAAATGCAGCCGCTGATAACGGGCGATCTCCCCGGTCAACTGATCCAGCCGCATATTATCGGCCACCAGCACGCCGCCCGACCAGCTTTGCCGGAAGGCTTGCACCGCCACCGGCGGCTGCCACTGTTCGCGCGAGTAAGTCACTTCTTGCCCGGCAGGCAACCGCAGGCGATGGTCAGCTCCGGCGCCCAGTTGCAAGTGCGCTTCGCCGCCGAACACCGCCAGACAGCTGCGCTGCTCCCAGGTTCGCAGGGACAGCTTACAAGATGAAGCGGGCATCACGCTGCCCTGCCCCGTTTCCAGCCGCAGCACCGTATTCCCGCCGGCTGCTCGCTCCAGCAACAGTTCACCCGACAGCAGTTGCAGCACCAGTTCCTCGTTCTGATGGCGAACATTCAGCGCCGAATCGGTATTCAGCCATACCTGAACCCCTTGCGCCAACGTCAGCTGACGGCGTTCTCCCACGCCGGTGCGATAATCGGCGGCATAGCTGCGCCACGGCAGGCTATAGCCTAATGCCCCGCTCACACTGGTCAGCACCAGCAGTTTAAGCGCGCTACGCCGCTCGCGCCCCTGACGGCTCAGCACCGAGGAGATCAGCCGGTTGTCCGGCGTCTGAAAACGCGCCTGAATCTGTTCCACCTGACGCCAGGCCAGTTGATGACGTTCATCGCTCTCCAGCCAGCGGCGCCAGGCGCGCCGCTCCTGTTCGCCGCATCCTTCGTCGTGCAGCGTGGCGAACCACTCCGCCGCGGCGGACAGGATATCGGAAGACAAGGAGGAGGACGGCGACGTCATGGTATTACGCTTGAGCGGTCAGGCAGGTCAGCATGGCCTGCGCCATGTACTTTTTCACCATGCGCTCCGACACCATCAGGCGTTCCGCTACCTGACGATAGGTCAGCCCTTCCAGTTGCACCCACAGGAACGCCTGTCGGGCTTTGGACGACAACGAGGACAACAACGCGTCGATCTCCACCAGCGCATCGACGATCATCGCCTGCGCTTCCGGCGACGGACTGACCACAAACTCCTGGCTGGCCAGCGTCTGCAAATACGCCTGTTCCAGATCTTTGCGCCGCCAGTGATTGACCATCAGCCCATGCGCCACGGTGCTAAGCCAGGCGCGCGGTTCACGAATCGGTTCGGCGGGAAAGTGCGTCAGCAACCGCAGAAAGGTATCCTGCGCCAGATCCGCCGCCTGCTGGGAACAGCCGAGGCGACGCCGCAGCCATCCTTGCAGCCAGGAATGGTGCTCGGAATAGATCTGCTGCACACGCCGTTGGTCATCATGGCGGTCATCAGCCTGTTCGGGGCAAAGGGCGGCGGAGTGATTCACGTTGCTGGCTCGTCAGAAAACAATCAAATGATTTTCATTCTCAATATTATCAATGTCAACCTTTTATCCGCCCGTTTCCAGAATGGAAACGGGAAGGCAACCGCCGTCGCCCTCCCGTCTTATTACGCATCCGTCTTATGCACATCCATCCATAGACGCCCGGTTTACATCCGCTCCGATCGCACCGCCAAATCCCGACTGTACTGTCGGCTGGCATCCACCAACATCGTGGTATAAGCACTTTTGGGCGTATCGCGGGCTAAATCGCCGATCGCGAGCGTTTCCAGAATACGGCCATATTGCATCACCGCGACGTTGTGGCACAGGTGCGCTATCACCCCCAAATCGTGCGTCACCATGAGGTAGGTCAATTTCTCCTGCTGCTGTAATTCCGCCAGCAGATTGAGGATTTCCGCCTGCACGGACACATCCAGCGCCGAGGTGGGTTCATCCAGCAGCAGCACCCGCGGTTCCAGAATCAACGCTCTGGCGATCGCCACGCGCTGACGCTGCCCGCCGGAAAGCTGGTGAGGATAGCGGCGGCGAAACTGCGGTCCCAGCCCCACCTTGCCCAATAACGTACCGATACGGTCATCCCGATCGTCGAAGCGATGAATTAACAGCGGTTCTTCCAGAATCGTCTCCACCGTATGACGCGGGTGCAGCGAACCATAGGGATCCTGAAACACCATCTGCACCCGTCGGCAGCGCGCCTGCTCGATACGATGCGCCAGCGGTTGACCATCGATCCATAACTGCCCCTGCCAGTGATTGAACAGCCCGGCCAGACATTTCAGCACCGTGGTTTTTCCGGAACCGGATTCGCCGACCAGACCGAAGATCTCACCGTCATTGACGGTGAGATTCACATCGTACAGCACCTGATTTTGCGCGCTTCCCTCGCCGAACGTCAGGTTCAGGTTACGCACCTCAATCATCGCCCGCGTCTTGTGGTTTGCCTCAGTCGTCATATGCGCTCCTTAGGGGTTAAGCCAGGCTGGATCGCGATTCATGACCGGCAGGCGCGGCCGCGGATGATCGATATCCGGCAATGAATTGAGCAAACCTCGGGTGTAGGGGTGTTGCGCATGGTCCAGATCGACGGCCGCGATCGATTCCACCACCCGGCCGGCGTACATCACCAGCACCCGATCGCAGAAGCTGCGTACCAGATTGATGTCGTGACTGATAAAGATCAGCCCCAGACCGCGCTCGCTCACCAGATCATCCAGCATCGCCAGCACCTGCAGGCGCACGGAGACATCCAGCGCCGAGGTCGGCTCGTCGGCAATCACCACTTCCGGCTCGGTGATCAGCATCATCGCGATCATAATGCGCTGCCCCTGACCGCCGGAAACCTCGTGCGGGTACAGGCCGTATACCCGTTCCGGCTGGCGGATGCGCACGATGTCCAGCATCGCAATCACCTTTTCCTTCGCCGCCTGCCGCGAGACGCGGTGGTGCGCAAGATAGGCTTCGGCGATCTGATCGCCGACGCACACTACCGGATTCAGCGAATACTTAGGATCCTGCATGATCATGGAGATGCGTTTGCCGCGAATCTGGCGCATCCGCGCTTCATCCGCCGCCAGCAGGTCAATGCCGTTAAAATCCATCCGGTCGGCGGTGATGCGGGCGCTACGCGGATGCAGCCGCAACAGCGCGCGCCCGACGGTGGATTTGCCGGAGCCGGATTCACCGACAATCGCCAGCTTTTCACACCCCAGCGAGAAGGACACGCCGCGCACGGCATCGGTCACCGCGCGGCCATTGACGAAACTCACCCGCAGATTGTCCACCTCCAGCAGCGAACCTGCTTCCAGCTTGCGGTGAGCCGCATTCACATTATTCAGTTCTGGGATCGAGGATGTCACGTAAGCCGTCTCCAAGGAAATTGAACGCCAGACTGTTGATCAAAATCGCCAGCCCCGGAATCGTCACCAGCCACCAGCACTCCATCATGTAGCGGCGGCCGGCCGAAATCATCGCCCCCCATTCCGGGTCGGGCGGCTGCGCCCCCAGCCCGAGAAAGCCCAGACCGGCCGCGGTCAGAATGATCCCGGCCATGTTCATGGTGATACGGATAATCACCGACGGCAGGCACAGCGGCACAATGTGGTGCAGCAGAATGCGCAGCGAAGACGCGCCCTGCAGTTTCACCGCCGAGACAAAATCAGCCTGACGCAGCGACAGGGTTTCCGCCCGCGCCAGACGCGCTATCGGCGGCCAGGCGGTGAGCGTAATGGCGATCACCACATGCTCCAGCCCCGGGCCGAGCGCCGCCACAAACGCCAGCGCCAGCACCAGACTGGGAAAAGAGATAAAGATATCGGTGATGCGCATCAGAATGGTGTCGACCACCCCGCCGTAATACCCCGCGACCACGCCCAGCAGCAGCCCGATCGGCCCGACGGTGATCGACACCAGCGCCACGATATACAGCGTGATGCGGGAGCCGTACACCAGACGACTAAACACATCGCGTCCGAACTCGTCGGTGCCGAACCAATGGCTGGCGCTCGGCGCCTGCAGCGTGTTGGCGAGATCCTGCGCCAGCGGGTCATGGGTGGCCAGCCACGGCGAAAAAATGGCCATTAGCATCAGCACCAGAACAATCGCCGACCCTATCGCCGTCAGCGGGTTGCGCATCAACAGCGACAGAAAACCCAGAATACGCGCGCCGCGCAGCTTCAAACGGCCGGCGCGCTTGTGCGGCCGGGCGCGCAATACCGGCTCGGAGGAAATCGTCATACTCTCGTCCTCGGATCAAAGACCTGATACAGCATGTCCGACAGCAGATTCAGGCTGACGAAAATCAACCCGACCAGCAGGACACAACCCATCACCGCGTTCATGTCGCCCAGCAACAGGCTACCGGTGAGATAAGAGCCAAACCCCGGCCACGAGAACACGGTTTCAATTAATACCGCGCCTTCCAGCAGCGACCCGTAAGCCAGCGCCACCACCGTCAGCAGTTGCACCAGAATGTTGCGGAACGCGTGCGCCCACACGACGCGAAACTCCGACAGCCCTTTCACCCGCGCGGTGATGATGTATTCCTGCGACAGCTGCGCCAGCATGAAACTGCGCGTCATGCGGCTGATGTACGCCAGCGAGTGGAACCCCAGCAGAGTGGCGGGCAGCACCAGATGATTGAGCGCGCTGCGAAACACCTCCCAGTTGCCGTCCAGCATGGCGTCGACCAACAGCAGGCCGGTGCGGTTTTCCACCAGCCCGTCATAGGCCATGTCCACCCGCCCGGCGCCGCCAACCCAGTTCAGCCAGGCATAGAACACCAGCAGCCCCATCATCCCCACCCAAAAGATCGGGGTGGAATAGCCGGCCAGGCTGATGAAACGCACCACATAGTCCGCCCATTTGCCACGCCTTGCCGCCGCCAGCACGCCGAGCGGCACGCCCAGACCGGCGCCGACGATGATCGCCATCGTCGCCAGTTCAATGGTGGCGGGAAAAACGCGAATAATGTCGTCGATAACCGGGCGGCCGGTCAGCAGCGCATTGCCAAGATCGCCATGCAGCAGCGCGTTGAAATAGATCCAAAACTGAACGTATAGCGGCTTATCCAGCCCCAGTTGCTGGTAAACCTGTTGGTAGGTGCTTTGGTCGGCATCCTGCCCCACGATCGCCAGCACCGGATCGATGGGCATGACGCGACCGATAACAAACGTCAGGATCAATAAGCCGAACAATGTGACCACAACCTGGAATAAGCGTTTCGCCAGCCGGCGCAACACGCCGCCCGGTTTAAGCCACTCGCCTGGTTTGATCCGATCAGAGAAAACCATGTTCTTTCTCCCGAGCCCCCGGCCGGCGACGGACATCAGGCCGCCGCCGGCGCAGTGATTTCACGTTGACGTTCTGCGTCGCCAACTAGCGTTGCTTGTACACGTCCCGCAGATGGGTCGTGGAGGACGGATGCGGCACATACTTCATGACATCCTTGCGTAGCACGACCGAATCGATCATCTGGGAAACCGGGATAATGGCCGGGTACAGCGCCTCATAACGGTTCTGGACGTCGATGTACATTAGCTTCTGCTTTTGCGGATCCTTTTCCAGCAACGCCTGATCGATCATCTCGTTCAGCTGTTTGTCGTAGAACGAGGTGCGCCAGCCCTGAAAATTGGTCAGTTTGGCTTCGTCGCTGTTATCCGGGTTGTAGACCACGGAACGCAGGCTGGAATGCGGATGAGGATCGACGCCGCCGCCGCCGCGCCCGACCAGCATGTCGAACTTGCGATCGCGCATCGCGCCATACACCTGATTGCCGGTGCCGGAGAGGATCTGAACTTTGATGCCGGCTTGCGCCAGCGTGGACTGCACGGAGGTGGCGAGGTTCAGGAACGGCTGATCCGACAGCACTCGCAGCGTGGTGTCAAACCCGTTCGGATAGCCCGCTTCCGTCAGCAGGGTTTTGGCCCGCGCCACATCCAGTTTGTAGCCCGGATCGGGCAGCGTGGCGTCCATCCCTTTCTGGATCGGGCGCTGATGATAGAAACCATAGCCGGTCATCACAGTGTTATTGATGCCGTTGTAGTCGATCAGATAACGCACCGCTTCGCGCACTTTCGGATTGGCGAAGTACGGGTTCTTCAGGCTCATCGCCACGTAATACAGCGTGCCTTTGGTCACCTCCTTCACCGTCACGTCTTTATCCTGCTTGAGCGCATTGATATCCGGCACCGACATGCCGGTCGCCACGTCAATGTCGCCTTTCTCGATCATCAACCGCAGCGCCTGCGATTCGGTCATATGTCGGAAAATGACGCGCTTCATTTTGGCGTCGCCCTGCCAGTAACCGCTGACGCGGCTGATGCGCAGCACATCTTTCGCCTGCCACACATCCAGCTTGAAGGGGCCGGAACCGGCTTCATTGGTGGTCAGCCAGCCATTGCCCCAGTCGCCGTTTTTCTCGTGTTGCAGCACCGTTTTGCGATCCAGCACCGAGCCGCTGCCCAGCGTCGCCAGCGAGTAGATGATAAGCTTGGGATCGTTGGGCTTGGGCAGTTCGATCTCCACCGTATGGGCATCTTTGGCGCGGATCATCTTCGCGACGTTTTCCGCGGTAAAGCCGTACGATTTCCAGGTGGTCGCCTGCGCCATGTTCAGATGCAGCAGCCGGTTCATTGACCAGACAAAATCTTCCGCGGTCACCGGGTTGCCGGAATGGAATTTCGCGTTATCGACCAGATTGAAGGTAATGACGTTGCCGTCGTCGCTGACGCTCCAGCTTTTCGCCAGCGCGGGCAAAACGTGGCTCAGGTTGTCGGGGTCCAGTTCGACCAGCGAGTCATAGAGGTTTACGACCACCCCCACCACTTCATTGCCGGTCATGGCGGCCGGATCCAGTGACAGCATGTTGTTCATGTTCATGCCGACAATCAGTTGATCGTCAGGGGTTTTGGCTGACAGCATGGCCGGCGTGGCGGCCATACACAGTGTGCTCAACAGCAGGGTACGAAGTATTGCTCGTGCTTTCATTATTCTTCTCCAGGTGTGGAAGTATGGAAGACGACAACATTTGTTTTTTTAGTGGTTACTCGCGTACAGACCGCAAGCGCTACGCCTGACTCAGGGTATGCGCTTCAATCCAGTCAAAATTAATGTCTTCCCCCAGTCCCGGACGCTGGGGCAGATGAACGAATCCGTCGTCGTCCATCGGGTCGATGAGAGAATTCAGGTAGGCGACAGGTTCGTCGTAATCAAGGAACGGATGCAGCAGGCCGCGTTCGTACCAGCGGCAGTTTTTAATCGCCCCCACCACCGCCAGGTTCGGCGCGCCGTTGCCGTGAATTTCGCAATCCATGCCGAAGGCTTCCGCCAGATGCGCCACCTTGAGGCACGGCGAAATCCCGCCCACGCCCTGCACCCCGGCGCGCAGAATGTCGCAGGCGCCCTCTTTCACCCAGTCGGCGCGGCTGAAATATTTCCCGCCCAGGCTTTCCGGCCCGATGACGTCAATGTCCAGATTCTTGTTCAGCCAGCTGTAGGACGCCATGCTCTGCTCTTCCATCGGCTCTTCGAACCAGGTGAAGTTCAGTTTTTGCAGTTCACGGCCGATATACAGCGCCTCGCTGCGGCTGTACCAGTGGTAGCCGTCCAGCATCAGGCAGATATCCGGCCCCACCGCCTCGCGCACCGCCGCACAGGCTTTGACGTCCATTTTCGGGCTGGGCGCGAACGACACCGGCGGCATCCAGGTGTGCAGTTTGATGGCCTTGTAACCGCGTTTCACCAGCTTTTCAGCAAACTGGCCGTATTCTTCCGGCGTGGACAGGCCGCCTGTCAGCTCGTCGCCGCACATGGTGCTGCCGTAGGCCGGCACTTTATCGCGGTAGCCGCCCAGCAGTTTGTACACCGGCAGGTTCAGCGCGCGCCCGGCCAGATCCCACAGCGCCTGCTCGGCGATCGCCAGCGCGCGGTCGGTCAACTGGTTGGCGCTGCCGCGCTGCCAGTGCACCAGATCCTGCCACAACCGCTCGCGATCAAACGGATCCTGCCCAATCAGCACTTTGCGGAAAAAGCTGTTCACCACATACGGGCGGATCACTTCCGGCGGCGCAAACGCATAGCCTTTGTGACCTTCATCGGTGCTGATCGTCAGTAACGCCATGCGGGCCTGATTCTCGGCGCCGGGATGGGAATGTCCGGCGCTGTCGGAGACGCGACGAGTGGGATAGGTGAAGACGGTGACATCAATCGATTCTATTTTCACGTTGTTACCTGCCTGGATAGTTAACTCATTTACAAGATTTTCAGCAATAAACTGTGTGTATCGAAAAATGCATCAGATATATGGCGTAAGTCTGTATCAAGCAAAGCGCAGATATATTTCTCTGTCGCCATACGGCAGAGAGATCAACATCACAAAAAAGGAACCATGTATTAATTAAAGAAAAACCCTGTTTTATTTAAATTATTGTGGCTGTGTTTCATTTAGTCATTAGGCAATATCTCCCATATGATGAAATTATGACATGGAAAATTAGGCAAACGCCCATAACCTTGTGAGCATTATCACGAGGAAAAATCTATCCCTTATCATTTGAAAGGTTAAAGACAGGCAGGAGACAGGCGGGAGCGAGGCAGGCAAGGCGCAACTACCGGAAGGGCCAATGTCGTTATAGATAAAGACAATTTATCAATTGGAAGTGCACCGTGACGCATCACGGCAGGCTGGTATCGGTATGACTGGCGCCGTCGGAACACCTGCAGCAGCGACGTTGGTTCAGGCGTATACCCTGGTTAATTCATTTATTTTTTTATTAGCCTGCAACCTGCGGGAATATATAAATATGACGTCGATTAATCAGATGATAAATATTGCATGTAAGAGGCAATATCCCGCCGTTAAATATAACGGGATACTGCCTGATGCATCGTTTATACCCGTCATACTTCAAGTTGCAGGCGCGTTGGCGGCCCTCGCTCGGTTGCCGCGTTGCAAGGCTCTTAATGAGCCTTGCCCTAAGGGCCAGCGCATTGCATTGTTCAACACGCGAGCGAGTTGTCCTGCAACTCGAATTATTTAGGGTAATTACCAGCGATACGTCACATTGGCGGTAATATCACGCCCTTCTCCGTAATAACACCAGAAATTACAGGCGCTGACATAGTGATGATCCGCCAGATTGGTCGCGTTAACCTGCACGCGCCAGTTCTTGGTCACATCGTAGGCGATCATCGCATCCCACAGCGTATACGCCGGGACTTTCAGGCTGGCGCTTTCCAGACGGTCGCCGTAGGAACTGCCGATGTAGCGCACGCCGCTGCCGACGGTCAGCCCTTCCAGCGGACCGCTGAACGCGTAGCTCACCCAGGTGGAGAACATATGTTCCGGTAACCCCGGCAGCCGCTTGCCGTTTTCTCCCGCTACGCCGGATTGGGTGGTTTCCACATTGTTATAGGTGTAGTTGCTGGTTAACGTCACGCCTTTATACACTTCACCGCTCAGTTCAAGCTCGATCCCACGGGAACGCGCTTCGCCCGACTGCACCTGACGGCTCGGGTTATTGACGTCGGTGGTCAGGATATTTTCCTGACGCAGGTTATACAGCGCCGCCGAGGCATAACCGTTGAACCCTTGCGGGGTATACTTCACCCCCACTTCCGTCTGTTTGCCCATGGTCGGCTTGTACTGGTTGCCATAGGCGTCATAATCCGCCAGCGGCTGGAACGACTCGGCATAGCTGACATACGGCGAAATGCCGTTATCAAACAGGTACATCGCGCCAGCCGTTTTGGTGAACTTGGTGTCGCTGGTGCGGGAGTCGATCCCCATGATCGTGTTGCGCGTGTAGGATTTGGCGTCGTCGTAACGGCCGCCCAGCAGCAGGATCAGACGATCGTCATACTTGATCTGGTTCTGCACATAGTAACCGTTCTGATGACGACCAGAACGGTGATTGGACAGCTGGTTATCGCTCAGGGTGTAACGGCCATAGACCGGGCTGAAAATGTCCAGCGGCGCGCTGTTGAACTGGTAGAGCGAGGCGTTGTACGGCGACAGATCCGCATCGCGGCTCTGGGTATTGGCGCGACGGTAGTCAACGCCCAGCAACAGGGTATTGTCGATATCGCCCCAGCGCCATTCGCCTACCATGCGGTTATCCACCGACCAATTCTGCGCAAAGCCGTCGCGGTAGGTCAGCCCACGATTAACGGTACGATCGTCCAGTTGGCCCATGGCATAGACCCCGCGCAGGTCCATGTTCAGGTAGGTGTAGTTCGTGTTCTGGTGGAAGGTCCAGGTATCGTTCAGGTGGTGCGTGAACTCATACCCGAGGTTCAGTTGGCGGCTATCGAACCGGTTCAGGCTCGGTTCCCCCAGCGAGGTCTTGTAGCCAACCTTGCCGTAGGGCGTGTCGTGCAGGGTGCCGTAGGGCGTCTTGAAGCCATTGGTCATCCCGGAACGGGTATCCATGTAGCTGCTCAACAGCGTCAGTTCGGTATTGTCGCCCATCAGGAAAGTCAGGCTGGGCGCGAGGTAAAACCGCTTGCTGTCGGCAAAATCCACTTCGCCGGACGTATCGCGCGCGGTGCCGACCACCCGGTACAGCACCGTGCCGTCGTCGTTCAGCGGGCCGGAGCTGTCCACCGCCAGCTGACGGTAGTCATTGGAGCCGTACTCCACCGATACCTGACCCTGCGGCAGACGCGTCGGACGCTTGGTGATCACATTCACCAGCCCGCCCGGCGGATTCTGACCATACAGCACCGATGCCGGGCCTTTCAGTACCTCAATGCGTTCCACGCCGAACGGTTCCAACTGCTGAGTATAAAACCCGTCTTCGTTCAGGGTAGCCAGCCCATTCTGGAAGCGGGAAAGATCGCTGAAGCCGCGGATCACCAGCCATTCGGTCTTATTGTCCGGCCCGTAGGGCGTCGCCAGCACGCCCGCGCTGTAACGCAATGCCTGATCGATCTTCTTGGCGCCGCGCTCTTCAATCTGCTGTGCGTTCACGACTGCGACGGCGCGGGGCGTTTCCGACAAGGGCGTGTCCAGCTTCAGGGCGGTATTTGGCGGCGCGGTCACCACTATCTGCTCGTTTTTGGCGGCTGTGTTCGCCGGCGCGGCGGCGGGCGTTGCCGTCGTCTGCTTCGCCAGCGTAACCGTTCCATCCGCGCCAACCTGCGCCTGCAGACCACTATTGGTCAGGATGGACTGAAACCCTTGCTCAACACTGAAGGAACCACGCAGGCCCTGACTGGCTTTTCCCTGGGTCAGCGCCGGATCGTAAGAAAGCAGTACCCCGGATTGCTGTGCAAACTGATTCAGCACCTGGTTCAACGGCCCGGCGGAAACGGCGTAAGTCCGGGTGACGGCGTTGGCCGATGCCGCCTGACTCACCCCCACGGGCAGCGCCGCATACACGGATAGCCCCAGCACCCCGGCCCGAAGCAGGCGGGTACGATATGTCAACATAGTGATTCCCCTTCAGTATCGAATTTTCAGCATCAATCATGTGGTCTTTAACGCCGTTGGCGGTGTCTATTCACCGCACTCATGCATCGACCAGGGACACAACCGCATCACGTCCCAGGCACCACCTGATTGCTATGCCAAACCAGTCACGCCAAAAGGGAACCGCCGATCAAAAAAATTTTCGCGCAGCTTCTGATTCAACGGGCGGCTACACCGCGACAAGCGGGAATAAAGCGCCTTTAGCGCTGCGATATTCCGGCAAAATAACCCGAACAAGCCGCGAATAATTAGCCTTGCAACGTTATGTCGCCATTATTGAAGGTGAGTAAAAAAAGAATCTTTTTCTGTTGTCCATTTTATTATGGATTATGTAAAAAAGACACTTAACGCTAAGAAGTGTATTTAAATATGGATTTGTTATTCGCTTGATCGTGGAGTGAGGTATCGAAACGTATCGATATAAAAACAACACAAAAAGAAAGAGAATAGCGCTATCGTTAGGACGCTTGATAATAGCCGACATGAAAACACAAAAAAATCACATCAATGAATGAATTGATACGGTGTGCGTTTAATTTCCGGACATCCGGCGTCATGACGCCATGGTTGTGGTGATGTCGCCATCATCCTGGTTGAGGATTAACAGCGACAATACCCGATCTTCCACATTCAACTTGGAAAACGAGAGCGTACTGAGCGGCTTTTTGGCAAACCCGTCAGACAGGAGATCCCAGGCGACATGTGTACTGAGCAGATCGTTGTTGGTCATGAAATCCTGATACGCGAACCGCACATTCACCGGGAGCACTTCGTCAATGGAAGCCGGCGTTGTGGTGCCGGTGCGCAAACCAAAATGTGCATTAAATGCGGAATTCGCGCAGAGTATCTTGCATTTGTCATCAATGACTGCGATCGCTCGTCTATCATTGTGAACAGGGGCGCTTAACATACTCATGATCTCATTCTGCCCAAATATCAGACTCATATGTCCTCTGCTTCTTGCTATGTGAAATCTATCCCCCCTGAAGCTGCCTAAATGTGGACGGCTCGGGGAGTCCGGGGATAGTTTTAAAGTCAACCAGATAAATTACCTGGTAAATGCAATAATTAAACCGTTGATATAATTAGAATTCAGCCAACTAGGACAAAGGGTGTTCTGAGCAAGAACTTAATTTCCTGCGTTATTATGCAGTCCAAACAATATAGATATTATACTTTGGTAAATTATATCCCACGTCTTCCGGCGGACTGAAAGTCGAAATTATCTATCACAATAATCAGCCCATTTATTGCCTACAAATTGTTTACAACCAAAACAATTTCGTAACGAAATAGAGGCATTAAATGTCACCCTTTTAGGGATCATTAGCACTATATCTGCTTTCGCCGGGAGTCGATCGTCCAAATAAGGCCGATCTTTTGCTTGTTTGATCATATCGTCCGATCAAATTCTTATTAATGATAGTTAATGTCGATGAAATAGTCATTTTCATTAACTATTCCCTTTACGAATTCAAAGAACGACACATAAGTAACAAAAATGTGAGCAAAGTCGCACAAACTTGTGTGCTTTGGCTGCTTCCTGCGCATGCCGCCGCCAACTCAGACTATCTTTAAAAGCAAACGTCTCAGCTCTTTCCTGCAATGCGTGATCCATCGCGCAAAAAAGAAACAAATGTTAATGGCTCACTGTTATTAACTATTGATTGACATAATATTAACAATGTTTAAGGAGAAGCGCTATGAGCCAATATAATAAGCACCCTATACCCGCCGCCATTGCGGAAAACGCCTTAATCACCGCCGAACAATATAAAAAGATGTATCAGGAATCTGTGCAGGATCCTGATGCCTTCTGGCGGGAACAAGGCAAGATCGTTGATTGGATCAAACCCTATCAACGGGTTAAAAACACCTCTTTTGACCCGGGCCATGTCCGTATCCGCTGGTTCGAGGACGGTACATTAAATGTAGCGGCCAACTGCCTCGATCGCCATCTCGACACGCTGGGTGATCAAACCGCGATCATCTGGGAAGGCGACGACGCCGGAGAAAGCAAAAAAGTCACTTACCGCGAGCTGTATCAGGCGGTTTGTCGTTTCGCCAACGTACTGAAATCCAAAGGTATCCGTAAAGGCGACGTGGTCGCTATTTATATGCCGATGGTGCCGGAAGCCGCCGTGGCGATGCTGGCCTGCGCCCGCGTCGGCGCCGTGCATTCGGTGATCTTCGGTGGATTCTCCCCGGAGTCCATCGCCGGCCGTATTGTCGATTCCAACGCCAAACTGGTGGTCACCGCCGATGAAGGCATTCGCGCCGGGCGGGCAATTCCGCTGAAAAAGAACATTGATGAAGCCCTGCGCAACCCGGCGGTCACCAGCGTCAATCATGTGATCGTATTCCGCCGCACTGGCAATCCCGGCAGTTGGCAAAACGATCGGGATCTGTGGTGGCACGAATTGATCGCTCAGGCGGACGATCATTGCCCGCCGGAAGAAATGAACGCCGAAGATCCGCTGTTTATCCTGTATACCTCCGGCTCCACCGGTAAACCCAAAGGGGTGTTGCACACCACCGGCGGGTATCTGGTGTACGCCGCCACCACTTTTAAATATGTGTTCGATTATCACCCCGGCGACATTTACTGGTGTACCGCCGACGTCGGTTGGGTCACCGGTCACAGTTACCTGTTGTACGGCCCGCTGGCCTGCGGCGCTATTACGCTGATGTTTGAAGGCGTACCCAACTGGCCTACCGCCAGCCGTATGGGGCAAGTGGTGGACAAACACCAGGTCAATATTCTGTATACCGCGCCCACCGCCATTCGCGCGCTGATGGCGGACGGCGACAAGGCGATAGAAGGCACCTCGCGTCAGTCGCTCAAAATCATGGGCTCGGTGGGGGAACCCATCAACCCGGAAGCCTGGGAATGGTACTTCCGGAAAATCGGCAATAGCCGCTGCCCGATCGTCGACACCTGGTGGCAGACGGAAACCGGGGGATTCATGATCACCCCGCTGCCGGGCGCCATCGAAGCCAAACCGGGATCGGCGACGTTGCCGTTCTTCGGGGTGCAACCGGCGCTGGTGGACAACCTCGGCAACCCGCAGGACGGCGCCTGCGAAGGTAATCTGGTGATTACCGACTCCTGGCCCGGTCAGGCGCGCACGCTGTTTGGCGACCACGAGCGCTTTGAACAGACCTATTTCTCCACCTTCAAAGGCATGTATTTCAGCGGCGACGGCGCACGCCGCGACGAAGACGGCTATTACTGGATCACCGGCCGCGTGGACGACGTGCTGAACGTTTCCGGCCACCGGCTGGGAACGGCGGAAATCGAATCCGCGCTGGTTTCGCACCCGAAAATCGCCGAAGCGGCGGTGGTCGGCATTCCGCACAGCCTCAAGGGGCAGGCGATCTATGCCTATATCACCCTGAATCACGGTGAAGAACCTACCAGCGAGCTGTATACCGAAGTGCGCAACTGGGTACGTAAAGAGATCGGCCCCATCGCCACCCCGGATATCCTGCACTGGACCGATGCGCTACCGAAAACCCGATCCGGCAAAATCATGCGCCGTATTCTGCGCAAGATTGCAGCCGGGGATACCAGCAATCTTGGGGATATCTCCACCCTCGCCGATCCTGGCGTGGTAGAGAAACTGCTGGAAGAAAAACAAGCCATGAATCACACACCGTCCTAACTGTCATCTGATAAAACAGCGCCCCCGCACCAGATCGCATTACGCCGTCTGGTGTGTGGTGGCACCTAAAAAAACAGCCGCCCGTAAGGGCGACGCGACTTATCTGACTGGAGATTTATGATGAATGATCTCATTTATCAACGGATTGAAGATAACCCGCTATTTAAAGAACTGATCCAGAAACGGCAGCGCTTTGCCGCCTTTCTTTCACTGATCATGCTGGTGTTGTACGTCGGTTTCATTCTGTTGATCGCCTTTGCGCCGGGTTGGCTGGGGACGCCGATCGCGCCCGGCGCGGGGACGACCCGCGGCATCCCGTTGGGTATTGGGCTCATCGTTATCTCTTTTGTGCTTACCGGTATTTATGTCTACCGCGCCAATGGCGAATTTGACCGCCTGACCAAAGAGTTGCTCAACGAGGTGCAAAAATGAAAAGCCGCATTTTCCTGCTGACCGCTTTGCTGGGGCTACCGATATGGGCGCAGGCGGCGGATGCCGTTTCCGGCAACGTCCAGAAGCAACCACTGAATATTCAGGCCATCGCACTGTTCGTACTGTTTGTAGCGGCAACGCTCTACATCACCTACTGGGCTTCCAAACGCACCCGCTCGCGTAGCGATTACTACACCGCGGGCGGCAACATCACCGGCTTTCAGAACGGGCTGGCGATTGCCGGCGACTATATGTCCGCGGCCTCGTTCCTCGGCATTTCGGCGCTGGTCTACACCTCCGGCTTTGACGGCCTGATCTACTCGCTCGGCTTTCTGGTGGGCTGGCCGATCATCCTGTTCCTGATTGCAGAGCGGTTACGCAATCTGGGCCGCTATACGTTCGCCGACGTCGCCTCCTACCGGTTACAGCAAAAACCGATTCGGACGCTGTCCGCCTGCGGCTCGCTGGTGGTGGTGGCGCTGTACCTGATTGCCCAGATGGTAGGCGCCGGCAAGCTCATTCAGTTGCTGTTCGGGCTGAATTACCACATCGCGGTGGTGCTGGTCGGTATTCTGATGGTGATGTACGTGCTGTTTGGCGGCATGCTGGCCACCACCTGGGTACAAATCATCAAAGCGGTGTTGTTGCTGTGCGGCGCCACCTTCATGGCGATCATGGTGCTGAAAACGGTGAACTTCAGCTTCGATAGCCTGTTCACCGAAGCGACCAAGGTTCACGCGAAAGGTATTGCGATCATGAAACCCGGCGGGCTGGTGTCCGACCCGATTTCCGCGCTGTCGCTCGGGTTGGGGCTGATGTTCGGCACCGCCGGCCTGCCGCATATCCTGATGCGTTTCTTCACCGTCAGCGATGCCCGTGAAGCACGCAAAAGCGTGTTCTTTGCCACCGGGTTTATGGGGTATTTCTACTTCCTGACCTTCATCATCGGTTTCGGCGCGATTCTGCTGGTAGGCGCCAACCCGGCGTTCAAAGACGCCGCCGGCGCGCTGATCGGCGGCAACAATATGGCGGCGATACATCTGGCGAATGCGGTAGGCGGTAACTTCTTCCTCGGCTTTATCTCCGCCGTGGCCTTCGCCACCATTCTGGCGGTGGTGGCCGGGCTGACGCTGGCCGGCGCATCAGCCGTATCGCATGACCTGTATTCGAACGTCATCAAGAAGGGTCAGGCTACCGAGCGCGACGAACTGAAGGTATCGAAACTCACGGTGCTGGCGTTGGGGATCATCGCCATCCTGCTGGGTATTCTGTTCGAAAATCAGAATATCGCCTTTATGGTGGGACTGGCGTTCTCGATTGCCGCCAGCTGTAACTTCCCGATTATCCTGCTGTCGATGTACTGGTCCAAACTGACCACCCGCGGCGCCATGATCGGCGGCTGGGCCGGGCTGCTGACAGCGATAGTGCTGATGGTGCTTGGGCCGACCATCTGGGTGAAAATCCTCGGTCACGCCAGCCCGATTTACCCGTATGAATACCCGGCGCTGTTCTCGATGCTGGTGGCGTTTATCGGTATCTGGTTTTTCTCGATTACCGACAATTCAGCCAACGCCGTCGAAGAACGCGGCAAATTCAAGGCACAGTTCATCCGTTCGCAAACCGGCCTTGGCATCTCCAAAGGGTCATCTCACTAAGTTCCACAATACTCACGACAACCGGGGAGCGTGCTCCCCGGTTTTTTTTACACTTTCTCGCTGAGTACCGCTTCCAGCAAATCCAGTTCGCGCAGCATTTTCTGCAACGTTTCGTTGCTGATGCGCTGCGTGGCGCGCAGGTGATACAGTTCGGCGCGCTCTGCGCTGACGGCGGCCAGACGGAAGCGCCGTTCCAGATTCTCCACCGCCATGTTGTTTTCCAGCTCGTCGGTGCCCGCCACGCGACGATGCAACATACCGATGACGCGCGCGCTCACCTCCGCCAGCACCTGATCGTCCAGGTTCTCTTCCCGGTCCGCCGCCAGTCGCTCCTGCATTTTCTTCAGGCTATCGATAGCGACCTGCGCCATCGTTACCCGCGCGATGCGTTCCTCTTTTTTCTGTACGCTGTGGTCGGTCAGCGTAATGCCCCTGAGCAGCAGCGGTAGCGCCATCACACCGCACAGCAGTGAAAACAGAATCACGCCGGTGGCGATAAACACCAGTTGATAGCGGGATGGGAACGGCTCGCCGCTGCTCAGAAACAGCGGAATGGACAGCACACCCGCCAGCGTGATGGCGCCCCGTACGCCGGCAAAGGTGCTGATCCAGATCTCGCGCGAGGTGTAGTCGGCGAACAGCATCGGGCGTTTGTTCTGTACATAACGGCTGTAGAGCTTCATCAGCCACAGCCAGGCAAACCGCAGCAACAGCAAGGCGCAGTAGATCAAGGCGATATCGGCGAACAGCATCCAGGTTTCGATGGTCGGATCCAGCTCCGCCTGCACAATCGACTCTTCAATCACGCCGGGCAATTGCAGCCCCAACATCAGGAACACCATGCCGTTGAACACAAACTCCAGCATGTTCCACACGCCGTTGGCGCGCAGCCGCATGTTGAGCGGCGCCTGCCGCAACAGCTGGGTTCGGCTGATGGTCATCCCCGACGCCACCGCCGCCAGAATGCCCGATACGCCGAAATGTTCGGCGATCAGGTAGGCGGCGAACGGCAACAGCAGCAGTAATACGATTTGGGTGGCGGCATCGTCATCGTTCTGATGGCCGAGCAACGACAGGGATTTACTGTACACCCAGGTAACGCCGATCCCGGCCAGCAGGCCGCCCAGCGCCACCTGCAAAAACGCCAGCGTCGCGCCGGAAACCGTGAACACCATAGTTCCCATGGCGATCGCCACCGCAAACTTGAGCGACACCAGCGCCGAGGCGTCGTTCATCAGCGCCTCGCCCTGCAGGATCCCCATCAGCTTTTTCGGGATCCGGTCTTCACCAACGATACCGGACAGGGCCACCGCATCGGTAGGAGACAGGACGGCAGCCAGCGCAAAGGCGGCCACCAGCGGCATTTCCGGGATCATCCAGTGCAGCAGGTAACCGATACCCACCACGGTAATCACCACCAGCACCAGCGCCAGTCCCAGAATTTCACGCATATGGTGCAGGAACTCGCGTGTCGAGGTTTTCCAGCCGTCGGCGAACAGCAACGGCGGAATAAACAGCACCATAAACAACTCGGGATTGAAATCGACATGCAGACCGAATTGCGGCCAAGCCAGCATGGCGCCCAGAGCGATCTGCATCAGCGGCAGCGGTATCTGGAAAGGCAGGATGCGCGTCACTACGCCTGAAAGAGAAACGATCAGCGTCATAATCAGAATGGTGAAAAATATTTCCATGTGTTCCCTGGTTGCTTGCCGTTACATGAAAGGAGGTCGGGTAGCTGCCATCGGGCGCCGACTGCACCATCCGGTGGATGATCTGTTGAAATAATAACAAGATACAAAGCAATGAACAGGAATCGAAGACAAAAAAACAGCGCTTTCGGCACAGAGAAACAAAAAAGGGGAACCCGCGTTCCCCTTATTACATGGTGTGGAATAAAAGACGGCTTAGAGCGCCCAGCCGCCGGCGTAAAATACCACCAACGCTACGGCGATAATCACGGTGCCGAGATTGAGTTTACGCCATTCGCCAGAGAACAGACGGCCTAATACCAGAGAGCCAAAGCCCAGCATGATGCCGGTGACGATGTTACAGGTCAGCACGATGAATACCGCGCACACCAGGCCGGACATGGCGTCGACAAAGTCGTTGAAATCCAGTTTGGAGACGTTGCTCAGCATCAGCAACCCGACATACATCAGCGCCGGCGCCGTGGCATAAGCCGGCACCAGATAAGACAGCGGCGACAGGAACAGGATCAGCAGGAACAGCACGCCCACTACGGTCGCGGTCAGACCGGTTTTACCGCCTGCGGCAGTACCCGCTGCGGACTCAATGTAGACCGCCGCCGGCGACGTTCCCACCAGACTGGAGAAAATGCTGCTGACGGAGTCGGCGGTCAGCGCGCGGCCGCCATTGATAATCTGGCCGTCTTTGTCCAGCAGGTTGGCCTGCCCGGCCACTGCGCGAATGGTGCCGGTGGCGTCAAACACCGCCGTCATCACCAGCGCCAGCACGCTCGGCAGCACTACCGGCTGCAACGCGCCCTTGATGTCGAGGCTGAAAATCAGCGACTGGCCGTTAGCATCGGTCAGGCTCGGCAGGGCGAACAGCCCCTGATATTTCACGTTCGGGTCAAAAATCAGACCGATGACTGAAATGGCGACGATCACCAGCAGGATCCCGCCCGGCACGCGGCGTTTTTCAAGACCGATAGTAGCAGCCAGACCGATCAGCGACATTATCACCGGAAACGCGGTGAAGTGACCCAGCGCCACCGGCAAGCCGTCGATCGGGTTCTTGATCACCAGACCAATGCCGTTGGCGGCGATAATCAGCAGGAACAACCCGATACCAATGCCTGCGCCATGCGCCACGCCCATCGGCAGGTTGCGCAGGATCCAGGAGCGGATGCCGGTAGCGGAAATCACGGTAAACAGCACGCCCATCATGAAGATGGCGCCCAGCGCGACCGGCACGCTGATATGCTGGCCCAGCACCAGACTGAAGGCGGTAAACGCGGTCAGCGAAATCGCACAACCGATCGCCATCGGCAGGTTGGCCCACAATCCCATCAGCAGTGAACCGAACCCGGCCACCAGACAGGTCGCCACAAACACCGCTGCGGGCGGAAATCCGGCTTTACCCAGCATGCCCGGTACGACGATGACCGAGTAAACCATCGCCAGAAAAGTAGTCAGGCCCGCCAGCACTTCCTGACGAACGCTGCTGCCGCGCTGCGTAATCTTGAAAAAGGCATCAAGCGCGCCTGCGGGACGAGCCGCATCGTCAGCCTGACGAGTGGTATTGGACATGGTGTATCCCCTGAAATGTCGTTTTATGGTTATCAAACGTTATGGTTCAAACGTTATGGTTATCAAGCGCCGTGACCGGCACTTGGCCAGTATTCGGTGAAAACGGTGTGATTCGACGCCCCTTGCCAGACGCCGGACAGCCTGCCGTTTTCCCACTCCAGCCTGACACGCAAACGATTAACCGTTGCGTTACAAAGCGGCTGAATCCTGCCAGTTGTTGTTGAGGCGGCAGATTATCCTGCCTTCGGGACATCCATTTCAACTGCTATTCCCCGCATTCACGCCGTGGTCGCGCTGAAAATGACGCAAACCAAACGCCGCATGCCGTTGCCGCGATCATCAGACCAACGGCTCTTCGCCACCGTTCGAATAGCAACATCTTGAGTATGAAAGAAAATAAAACCGCGGTTCAGTCAGAGTAGACTACTCGTTCATCTTTTTGTGATGCGCGTCACAAAAAAGTTGACCACTCCCTGAGCAGGGTGTATCTTTAAAACCGTGAACAACGTCACAGAAATAATGAATCACACAGAGGAATACGACAATGAAACTGCTGCACAAAATTATCGCCATGTTTGAAAACTTCACCATCAACTTCGGTACTTTCAACCAATAATTCTTTTATGCGTATGGGGGAAACACCATGAGTATTGTCCGTCAAATCACTCAAATCCTAAAAGCGCTGGGCAAAACCTACCGCGGTGTTAATCCCTACGCGCTGTTTCGTTAATCATCAGTCATTCTCTCCTTCTTGTGGCTGCCTTCGGGCAGCCACTTTTTTTTGCGTCTGGCCTTAGCGGTACAGCGACGCCTCGCCGCACGGGCGGGTCTTGAAGCGACGGTGCAGCCATAAATACTGTTCCGGCGCACGCAGGATTTCCCGCTCAATCACCCGATTCATGTACTGCGCCGCCTGCTGCTGATCCTGACTCGGATAATCTTCCAGTTCCGGCTCAATCACCAGCTGATACCCTTGCCGGTTCGGCTTGCGAATCAGTACCGTGGTAATTATCGCCGGTTTGGCCAGACGATGGATGGTGGCCGTACCGCAGGTCGTCGCCGCCTGCTCTACCGCAAAGAAAGGCGCGAACACGCTGCCTTTCGGGCCGTAATCCTGATCGGGAGCGAACCACACCGCTTCGCCGCTTTTCAGCGCCTGCACCATGCCGCGCAGATCCTTACGGTCGATCATCGCTTTGTTGGAGCGGGAGCGCCCCCAGGTCTGCACCAGTTCCATCAGTTTATTGTTATGCCGCCGGTACATCGCCATCATCGGCTGACACAGCCCCATAGCGCGGCCGCCCAGTTCCAGCGACATAAAATGAATGCCAATCACCATCACGCCGCGCTGTTCGCGCCCGGCCTGCTGAAGGTTCTCGAAGCCGGAGACGTCGAACCACGCTCTGACTCGTCTGTCCGACCAGAACCAGGCCATGCCGGTTTCCATCAGCGCCATCCCCAGCGAGGCGAAATTCGCCTCCAGCATCACTTCACGTTGTGATGCCGGCATATCGGGGAAGCACAGTTCCAGGTTGCGGCGGGCAATACTCACCCGACGCTTGAGAAAATGACGGGAACTACGCCCCAGTCGACTGCCCAACCGCATCAGCAGCGGATAAGGCAACTGCACCAGCAGAAACAGCACGGCAAGGCCGAACCACAGCAGCCAGTAGCGGGGGTGGAACAATTCCCTGGTAAAGGTTTGTTGAGTCATTATGAATATCTTCTTGATTGCCATACCAGCCAGTTTTAACAAACTAACCATGCACGACATTGTCGTTATCCAGGCAGCCCGGAAGAAAACACAGTCAATGTGAAAAAAGAGGAGAAACGTGCGGCAAAGTACAGTCCGGCGCATGCCGCACGTCTCTGCCGCTAAAAAGCGACTCAGATTACCCGAAATCCACCGAATAAAGGAGGGATTCGAGTGTAAAGATTGTGTGCGGCGTCAATGTCGTTGCCGCTCGCCATCAGGCGCGGGTCGCCAGAATGACGCTGGAAGCCTTGATCAGGGCGATCACCGCCGATCCGGCCTGCAATCCCATCTCTTCCACACTTTCGTTGGTGACGCTGGCAGTCAATTTCAGACCTTTGGCGGTGGTGATATGCACCGTGGCGTGTACCGCGCCTTTGACCACGTCATCAATCGTACCGCTGAACTGATTACGGGCGGAGAAGTTCAGGCCGCAATCGGCCGAAGCCAGAATCACCCACGGCGCCTTAATCAACGCCAGCGCCGCTTTACCCGGCGCCAGTCCGAGCGTCGTCACGCTGCTGCGGGTAATCACGGTAGTCAGTTGCTCGCCGCTTTCCAACGTTAGCACCACTTCGCTATTGACCGCGCCTTCCGCCACGCTGGCCACTGTTCCACTAAGTTGATTTCGTGCAGAAACGGACATAGAACCTCCTGGATAAATCGGTAAATAACCATAAAAGCGTTTAATGGATCATCAAACGCTTTTTCCCGCCGCAGTACAAGCCATCAGCAACAGTTTTATTTTATGGAAACCTTCGTCACCAAATCGTCACCGGCCTGCCATGCCCTTGCAGTATTCCCTGCGCAGCATATGCCTTCCGTTTTACGAAACCCGTTGACTGGCATTAACCATCACCATGCGAAAACTATCACCATGCAAAAAAACTGGCTCCCCTGGGTGATTCTGTCGCCTTCTTTGCTGTTCCTACTCTTGTTCACCTACTTTCCACTGTTGCGCTCCGTTTATGACAGCCTGTTCGATACCCGTATGGCGGGCGCAGACGCGCCGTTCGTCGGTTTGGGAAACGTGGTTCGCCTGCTGAATGACGCCGTATTCTGGCGCGCGCTGTTCAATAACCTGGCCTATATCCTGCTGACGGTGATCCCCGGCGTGGTGCTGGCGTTGCTGCTGGCGGTGGCGCTATGGGAAAACCACGCGGTCAACCGCTGGCTGCGTACCGCGTTTTTTTTCCCGATGATCATCCCGATGGTCAGCGCCGCCGCGCTGTGGCTGTTTATCTTCATGCCCGGCATCGGCCTTCTGGATTACTATCTGGCCAAGCTGTTCGGCCCGATGAACAACAACTATCTGGGCCGCAGCAACAGCGCGCTGCTCGCCCTTGCGCTGATTGGCGTATGGAAATTCGCCGGTTACTACATGCTGTTCTTTCTGGCTGGTTTGCAGAGCATCCCGCCGTCCACCCGCGAAGCCGCGATTATGGAAGGCGCCACGTCGACGCAGGTGTTTTTCCGGGTCACGCTGCCGCTGCTGCGCCCAACGCTGAGTTTCGTCATTACCACCGCGCTGATTTACTCCATCACCCAAATCGACCACGTGGCGGTGATGACCCACGGCGGGCCGGACAACGCCACCACCGTGTTGCTGTACTACATCCAGAACCTGGCCTGGGACACCCACGACCTCGGCAAAGCCTCGGCCGCTACCTTCCTGACGCTGGCGGGGCTGTTCGTTTTCTCGCTGATTAACCTGAAAGTGCTTGAGAAAGGGGCGCATTATGAGCGTTGAGATCTCCCCCGCCGTTGCCTGTTCCACCCGCGCGCCCTTGCCGGCATGGCTGCGCTGGCGCCAGTCGCGCCGGGCGACCCTGAGCCTGTTGATGATCTGCGCCGCGCTGCTGTGGATAAGCCCGTTTATCTGGATGCTCTCGTCGGCATTCAGCGCCACCACCTTTGGCGTGGGAATGGCGTCGCTGTTGCCGCGCTGGCCGCTGACGCTGGATAACTTCCGCGACGCCTGGCAGAGCGCCGACTGGCTCAGCCTGTACGCCAACACCATTTTCTTTACCTTCGGCACCTTTTTCGTCCAGTTGCTGACCATCACCACCGCCGGTTACGTCTTCGCCTGCCACGAGTTTCGCGGCAAGCAGACGCTATTCCTGCTGTTTCTGGTGCAGTTGATGATCATGCCGGTGGTGATGATGGTGCCCAACATGATGACGCTGAAGGCCTTTGGCCTGCTCAATACCCTGACCGGCGTGATGATGCCCTATTTCACCTCGGCGTTTGGCGTATTTCTGATGCGTCAGGCGTTTCTGGCTATTCCCAAAGAGATTGAAGAAGCCGCGCTGATGGAGGGCTGCCGCTGGTGGCAGGTGTTATTCCGCGTGCTGCTGCCGATGTCCTGGCCCTCCATTCTGGCGTTCGCCACCGTCAGCATTACCTATCACTGGAACGAGTATTTGTGGCCGCTGATGATGCTCAACGACCCGGACAAACAGGTGCTGACCGTTGGGCTGGTGTCATTCGCCATGGGCGCCGAATCCGGCGGCCAGTGGGGAATGATCAGCGCCGGGACGCTGATGGTGTGCCTGCCGCTGATGCTGGCGTTTATCGTTTTCCAAAAACAGTTCCTGAGAAGTTTTGGTTTCTCAGGAATAAAATAAGGAGTTTTTCATGCTGTTAGCGCAAATTTCCGACACCCATTTTCGAAGCCCAGGGCAGAAACTGTACGATTTCATCGACATCAACGCCGGCAACGCCGACGTGGTGTCGCAGCTTAACGCCCTGACCGAATGCCCGGACGCGGTGGTGATTAGCGGCGATATCGTCAACTGCGGTCGCCCGTCGGAATACCAGGTGGCCCGCCAGATTCTGGGCAATCTGGCCTACCCGCTGTACATCATCCCCGGCAACCACGACGACAAAACCCACTTTCTGGAGTATCTGCAACCGTTGTGCCCGCAACTGGGCCACGACCCGCAGAATATGCGCTACGCAATTGACGATTTCGCCACCCGGCTGCTGTTCATCGACTCCAGCCGCGCCGGCACCTCCAAAGGCTGGCTGACGGAAGAGACGCTGGCCTGGCTGGAAGCGCAACTGATGCGTGATGACAAGCCCACCTCCGTGTTTATGCACCACCCGCCGCTCGCCCTCGGCTCCGCGCAAATGGACCGCATCGCCTGCGAAAACGGCCACCGCCTGCTGGAACTGGTGGAGCGTTTTCCATCGCTGGTGCGCATTTTCTGCGGGCATAACCACTGCCTGATCATGACCCAGTACCGTCAGGCGATCATCGCCACCGTGCCGGGTACGGTCCATCAGGTGCCCTACTATCACGAAGACACTCGCCCTTACTACGACATGTCGCCGCCGGCCTGTCTGATGCACCGTCTGGTGGACAAACAGTGGGTCAGCTATCTGCACCCGCTGTCGCATTACGCCGGTCCGTGGCTGTACAACGAAAGCATCAGTTGCCCGGTGGATGAGCGTTAATGGCTACGTTACGACTGCACAACGTCAGCAAACGATTTGACGACAAACCGGCGCTGCGCTCGCTGTCGCTGGAGATCGCCGACGGCGAATTTCTGGTGCTGGTCGGGCCGTCCGGCTGCGGCAAAAGCACCCTGCTGCGCCTGCTGGCCGGGCTGGAAACGGTAAGCGACGGCGAGATTTGGCTGGATGGCGACGACATCACCGCCCGGTCGCCGCGCGAGCGCAACTTCGCGATGATTTTTCAGAACTACGCGCTGTTTCCGCACCTGACGGTGAAGGACAACATTACCTTCGGCATGCAGATTCGCCATGAACCGAAAGCGAGCTGGCAACCCCGGCTGGAGAAAGTGGCGCAGTTGCTGCAACTGGACGAACTGCTGGACCGCAAACCGGGCAAGCTGTCCGGCGGCCAGCGTCAGCGGGTGGCGATGGCGCGCGCCATCGTCCGCAACCCCAGGTTGTTTCTGATGGATGAACCGCTGTCCAATCTGGACGCCCGGCTGCGCACCGAAGTGCGCGACGGCATCATGACGCTGCACCGGCAGTTAAAAACCAGCACCGTCTACGTCACCCACGACCAGACCGAAGCCATGTCGATGGCGGATCGCATCGTGGTGATGAACAACGGCGAAGTCCAGCAGGTCGGCACGCCGGAGCAGTTGTATGCCTTCCCGACCAACCGGTTCGTGGCGAGTTTCATCGGTTCGCCCGCCATGAACCTTATTACGCTGCCTTGCGCAGGCGGCGCGGTGCAGGTGGGTGAGCAAGCGCTTCCTCTGCCGCCGCACGCCGGCCAGCTCCAGCAGGTGATTTTCGGCATCCGCCCGGAACACCTTACCGATGCTCCGGAAACCGAACAGCATACGCTGCGTCTGCCCGGCACCGTGACGCAACGAGAATTGATGGGCGCGGACTATCTGCTGCACATCAGCACGCCGATTGGCGAACTACGCTACAGCCGCAAAAACCGCGGCGACGCCCCGATGGTCGGCGATACCGTCAGCCTCGGTTTTTCACCTTTTGATGTTCATCTTTTTCATGCTGATACACAGCAGAACGTATACCAGGAGATCCCCCATGCATAAGCCCCTGAAACAGCGGTTACAGGCGCTCACCCTCGGCATCACGCTGGCCTTCGCCGGTTCGGCGCTGGCCAAACAGAACATCGATTTCATGTTTCCAGCCCCGGTGGACGGCAAACTGACGATGGAAATGACCCGCATCATCAAAGAATTCAACAGTTCCCAGCAGGATGTAGAAGTGCGGGGGATTTTCACCGGTAACTACGACACCACCAAAATGAAAGCGGAAGCGGCGCAGAAAGCCGGCCAGCCGCCCGCGCTGGTGATCATGTCCGCCAACTTCACCACCGATCTGGCGCTGAAAAACGAAATCCTGCCGATGGACGAACTGTTCAAATTCGGCAACGAAAAAGCCGGTACGTTTTTGACCAACGAATTCTGGCCGGCCATGCACAAGAACGCGCAGGTGATGGGCGTAACGTACGCCATTCCGTTCCACAACTCGACGCCGATCCTCTATTACAACAAGACGATGTTCGAAAAAGCCGGCATCGCTCAGGCGCCGCAAACCTGGCAGGCGCTGCTGGAAGACGCCAAAAAGCTGACCGACCAGAGCAAAGGCCAGTGGGGCATCATGCTGCCGTCCACCAACGACGACTACGGCGGCTGGATTTTCTCCTCGCTGGTGCGCGCCAACGGCGGCAACTACTTCAACGAGGACTATCCGGGCGAGGTCTACTACAACACCCCGACGACCATCGGCGCGCTGCGCTTCTGGCAAAACCTGATCTACAAAGACAACGTGATGCCGTCCGGCGTACTGGATTCCAAGCAAATCAGCGCTGCGTTCTTCTCCGGCAAACTCGGCATGGCAATGCTGAGCACCGGCGCGCTGGGTTTTATGCGTGAAAACACCAAAGACTTTGAACTGGGCGTGGCGATGCTGCCCGCCAAAGAGCAGCGCGCGGTACCGATCGGCGGCGCCAGCCTGGTAAGCTTCAAAGGTATTTCCGACGAGCAGAAAAAGGCCGCCTACCAGTTCCTGAGCTATCTGGTCAGCCCGCAGGTTAACGGCGCCTGGAGCCGCTTCACCGGCTATTTCTCGCCGCGCAAAGCCTCATACGACACGCCGGAAATGAAAACCTATCTGGAAAAAGACCCGCGCGCCGCCACCGCGCTGGAGCAGTTGAAGTATGCCCATCCGTGGTACTCCACCTATGAAACCGTAGCGGTGCGTAAAGCGATGGAAAACCAGCTGGCCGCGGTGGTGAATGACGAGAAAGTCACGCCGGAAGCGGCGGCCAAAGCCGCCCAGCAGGAAGCGGACACCATCATGAAACCCTACGTGGACCAGACGGCGCTGGCCCCGGTGAAGTGATCCTTCCACACCATGAAGAGATGTTAGTTACGATGCCGGTTTGACCGGCATCGTTTTTTCTCACCGCACCCGATCGCCGGAACCTTTGCCGACCACCGTTTGCACCAGATAAGTGAAGTAATGTTTTACCGACAGGGTCTGAATCATGCGTTGATCCCACTCCGCCAGTTTCTGCGGCGTAGACATATCGATAGCGTTAACCTGCGCCAGCCCGGTAATCCCCGGCAACACATCAAATACGCCGCGCGCCTGACGTTCGGCAATCAGTTCCTGTTGGTTAAACAGACAAGGACGCGGCCCCACCAGGCTCATCTCCCCTCTCAACACATTAATAAACTGAGGCAACTCATCCAGCTTGGTTTTACGCAAAAACGCGCCTAATCGCGTCACGGCACTGCGGCTGGCGAGGTGCGTCGCCACTGACTCGGTCGTCACCGCCATCGTGCGGAACTTAATCAGGTTAAACGGGCGCTGATGTCGGCCGACCCGCTGCTGAATAAAAACCGGCGAACCGGTATCAAACAATCCCAACACATAAACAATCAGCATCACCGGCCACAGACACAGCAAGCCAATCAGCGCCAGTAATACATCCAGAACACGCAGCATAATAATCGGTCAACCTTTTTTGGATTCGGACTCGGAGACGCCGGACGTTTCCGACAGAAACGCCCGCGCCGTGATGGCAATCGCCTGATGATAAGGGACGGCGGGCTGCCAGCCAAGCCGTTGCCGGGTTTCGCGGATATCCACCTGCAGCGAACCCAGCAGGCGCTCCGCCACCGCGGATTTTCCCAGCAGGGCCGCGGCGCTTTTCAGTACCCACGGCGGCAGCGGCCAACAGCGGTTTTTCACCCCCAGCGCCGCCGCCATATCCGCCAGCAGATCGGCGGTGGAGACGTCGTGGTCGTCCGACGCCAGCCACACCCGCCCCGGAGCCTGCGGATGGCGCAGACTCAGCAGAATCAGGTCGGCCAGGTTGTCCACAAATACCAGACTGCGCTGGTTTTGAACCGCCGCCAGCGGCAGCGGCACGCCTTTGCTGGTCCAGTTCATCATCGCCCGGAAATTGGCTTTGACGCCCGGTCCATATACCAGCGGCGGGCGAATAATCACCACCTCAAGACCGGTTTCCTGCGCCAGACGCATCAGCGCCTGCTCCGCCTCGTATTTGCTCACGCCGTAAGGATCAGCGGGCGGTACCGCCACATCGGGCTGAAAAGGCCGGCCAGGCTGAGTGGTTTCGCCATTCACCTTGATGGAACTCAGAAAGACAAACCGTTTAACGCCGGCTTCCGCGGCCTGCTGCGCCAGTCGCAACGTCCCCGCCACATTGGTTTCCCGATAAAGCGCCAATGCATCACCGCCGTCCTGCATCTGATGCACTCTGGCGGCGCAGTGTACCACCGCATCCACACCCTGCAGCGCCGGCGTCCAGTCGGTCGTGGCGGTCAGATTGGCGCGAATCATCGGGCTATCGGATACCTCTGCACGCTCGCTGCAATGCAGAACACAGGCGATGCCTTGCTCGCCCGCCAGCGCGACCAGCCGCTTCCCGATAAACCCACGGCTTCCCGTTACTAAGATTTTCAATATGGTTACCTTCCGCAGGAAAATACCTGATAATACCTTGGTACCCGCTATACCAGAAATTGAGATTCTCACAGCTGGTCAAGACGTTGTCGGACCACTAAAATGTCCGCCTAATTTACTCCAATTGTCGTCTCACACAGACATTCAGGCCCCAGATGTTTAAACCCATTCCATTTTTGCTAAGTACTGAGCGTAGAAACAAACGCATCATGACGGTGCTCTATGATGCGATAGCCATTGTAGTTTCACTTTATCTGGCCGTCGCCGTTCGTTTGGGCACCTTGGATTTTCCTGTGGGTTACGCTGAAATCGCCAGCGTCCTGATCACGTTGTCCATCACGCTTTTGGTATTTATTCGCTGCGGTATGTACAGGGCCGTGCTGCGTTACATGATGCTGCCGGCAATGGGGTATGTTTTTCTGTCGGTGATTCTGTCGGCCATCAGCCTGGCGCTGAGTAGTTTCTTTTTTCAGTCGTTTGTGCCGCGCAGCGTCCCTTTTATCTACGCCGGACTGGCGACGCTGGCGCTGGGCAGCCCTCGCGTACTCATTCGCACGTTTTATTACCACTATTACAAACGTCAGAAGCCAAATGTCTTTATCTATGGCGCGGGAGCAACCGGGCGTGACCTGCTTTATTCCCTGATCCAGGGAGACGAGTTTCATCCGGTGGTGGTGCTTGATGATGACGAAAAAAAGATTGGTCAAATCATCTGCGGCATCAAGGTGCATCACAGTAGCGAATTCGAAAAACTGAAACCGTTATATCAACCGGTAAAACTGCTGCTGGCGATTAATAACATCAAAAAAGGCCAGCGATTGAGATTGCTGGAAAAATTGTCGCACTGGCCGATTGAAGTGCAATCCGTACCCTCGGTCGAAGACATTGCCGCCGGAAAGGCTGTTGCGACAGAAATACGGGATTTGGACGTGGCGGACTTGCTGGGACGTGAAGCGGTAGGCCCCGACAAGCAGCTGATGTCTAAAAACATTACCGGCAAATCGGTCATGGTTACCGGGGCTGGCGGTTCCATCGGCTCAGAGCTCTGCCGCCAGATTCTGACGCAGCACCCCCGCACGCTGGTGCTGTTTGAACTGAATGAATACAACCTCTATACCATCGACCAGGAGCTTCAGGGCATCAAGAAACGTTTGCTGCTTGATACCAAAATCGTTGCCGCACTGGGGTCGGTGCAAAAGCAAAACCGGATCCAGAAGCTGATGCGGGCCCATCAGGTAGAAACCATTTATCATGCCGCGGCTTACAAGCATGTGCCGTTGGTGGAAGACAATGTCATCGAAGGTATCCGCAATAATGTCTTCGGCACGCTGGCCTGCGCCGAAGCCGCAATAGAGGAAGGGGTGCGCAACTTCACCCTGATTTCGACCGACAAAGCGGTGCGCCCCACCAACATCATGGGGACCAGTAAGCGAATGGCAGAACTGATTCTGCAAGCGCTGGCGGAACGGCAAAGCCAGACGACCTTCACCATGGTCCGTTTCGGCAACGTATTAGGTTCCTCTGGCTCTGTCGTTCCGCTGTTTAAAAAACAGATTCGTCAGGGAGGCCCGGTTACGGTAACCCATCCGGACATTACCCGTTATTTCATGCTGATACCTGAAGCGGCGCAACTCGTTATACAGGCAGGCGCGATGGGGATTAACGGCCAGGTTTTTGTTCTGGATATGGGGGAGCCGGTTAAAATCCTCGATTTAGCGCGCAGAATGATCAACCTGATGGGAATGAAAGGGTGCATCGAAGGCTATGGCGAAGATGGCGATATCGTTATTAAATTCACGGGATTACGCCCGGGAGAAAAGCTCTACGAGGAATTGTTGATTGGCGAAAATGTAGAAGGCACCAGCCACCCCAGAATCATGACCGCGCAGGAAGAAAGACTGAGCTGGCAGGAAATGGAACAACTGTTACAAAAGCTCGACAAGAGTTGCCATGATTATGATGTCGGCGACATCAAGGAGATATTGCTGGAAGCGCCAACGGGATATACACCCATCGCCAATAATAATATTGCGAATAATAAAGAGCGGAAGGATTAACGGGTATGATTAATGGCCGGGGCCGACCTCATACCGCGGCTTTTTAATAACCCCCGTCCGTAAATCGCTGAGATTGCCTGTTCCCGATACATTGCATGTATCACGACAGGCATCATCGCCTTTTCAAAAGGCCAGTCGGATTAAACCGCAGCCCTCATCGTCGGATAGAGAAGCGCTACCGATTAAACGATTATGCCGCCGTGGAAGCCGAATTAAGCTCGTCGTAGCGCTGCTGGGCGAGCATGACTTCATCAATATTGCTCTCTGCCCAGTGGGTCAGTTCGTGTACGGTCTTGACCAGCGTCTTACCCAGCGAGGTAATCGAATACTCCACCGTCACCGGCACCGTGGCGAACACCTGCCGACGGATCATGCCATCGCGCTCCAGATGCTTCAGCGTCTGCGACAACACCTTCTGCGATACGCCTTCAATGTCACGTCTTAATTGATTAAATCGTACCGGCTCGCACGCCAGACGATCCAGAATCAACAGCGACCACTTATTGGACAAACGATCCAGCACCACGCGCGCCGGACAGGTTTTGCTGTAGACATTGAATTCAGGCATCTTGTTACCTCTGCTCCATCTGCTGCCGTTGATGAGTTTCTATTTCATACCTGCATAACCATACTGCATTTTGTTTCCTTTTGGGAGCTGGTTTATTTTTGAAACTGTTAATAGCATGTCGCGTTGTTCAGGCACCTCAAGGTATGCGGCACATACGGTTATGCCGCGCTCAGCCAGTGACTGATCTGAACCGGTCTATCCGATGGATACCCCGTCGATGCGCGGGTCGTTCAAACCGGAACCGTACGGTTGATCATCTTGATCGAAGGATACGTCAGGATCAGAGCCAGCCCTGTCGATCCAAGCAAGTCGACCGGCCAGTGCATACCAAGCAGGAGACGGCTTGCCAGCACGCCGGCGGCCCAGGCGATCAGCGCCACCGCGCCGATAAAACGCCGCCGCGGCCACAGTAACCCGACCCCGAGCATGGCCCAGGCGGCGGCGAAAATAGAGTGACCGGAAGGAAATGAATAGCTGGTTTGCTCCGCCCAGTGGGCTTTTTGCCAGACAGGCATCGTGGCATGGTCCTGAAGGCCGTCAAATACGATGCGGCGGCGTTTATCGGTATCCAGATTGTAGAAACGGTGAATTTCCGCTGGCTGGTTGTGGCTTAACCACGCCACAAACGGCCGCGGCTCCTGTACGCATCGCTTCAGTACGCCAACGGACACTTGTCCCAGCAAAATGGGCGCGATAATCAACAAAGCGCATCGCCAGACGAGCGTCTTCGCGGGTTTTAACACCCATAGTAGCGCGCCCAGTAAAAACAGCGCCGTGATAATACCGAACGGATTACTCACCGTTTGCGTCAGAAAATAAAAAAAGGCCAGCAGCCGGGACGGCGCATCCGGATTCCACTGCCAGCCCGTCATCCATGCGATACAGGGCACCGCCAATAACGCAGCCAGGCAAACGCCTATTCCGGTGAATACTTTCGGTTGTTTTTTCATTACGCGAACATCTCTTTTTTTAGCGTACTATCAGCCGCTGTTGAAATACGATAAAACACCTGTTCCGGGCAGTATCACGTCGCCGGAGTCAGGATTTATCCGCTGTTATTGATTAGCAATAACAAAGGGGGTTCTGTTTATTTCTCACCTTATTTATCGGTAGATAACCGATGGGGAAAGTCATTATTTCCCGTTGAGTTTTTATTAATATCGAACGGATGATTTTCGGGTGTCGTATCCGTATGGGGATACCAGGCCGCCGGAGAAAGTATCCATGTATTTCCCACTTTATTTACACTCGCCTGGGCAGGGCTTTGCTCGATAAGAAAAAACGACGCCGCCGCCAGCATTATGTATAAAATATTTACTTTCATCCGACCTCCTCGCTACAGGACTAAAAAAACCGATATTCTCCGCCTGCCGGGATAATATATCGCCGCAGGCGATGTGAGGCTGTACGGAAACAGCACGGCGATATCGTATCGAACACAGGGAACAGCAAAGAAATGCGTTATTCTTCCCGCAGCGTACAGACGTAGACCAGCGCGGGCGGAACGTTTTTCACCACGACAATCCGTTGCCAGTTAAAATAATGCGACAATAATTTCTCCGACAGCGGACTATATTGAAACTGAACAAACGTACTGTGCGGCGCCATACATTTACGAATCTGATTCAGAATGCGCACGGTAATTCTGGTGGGCATCGACAACAGCGGCAGGCAGGAAAAAACAATATCATAACGATTAATGAGTGTTTCTGCCGATGCAGCGACGACATTCAGCCGTTTATCTCCAATCTTTTGTAGCTGATTAACGAACCCCGGATTAATTTCATACGCATCCAGCACCGCGTCGGCGCGCATTCGCTCAAGAATGCCTTTGGTCAATACGCCGTTCGCCGCGCCAAGTTCGGCGATAGAAAGATTCGTGCACCAGTCCACCTGGTTCATCATCGCGCGGCACAGCGTGGCGGATGACGGAATAACGGAGCCTACCGAGCGCGGCGCGGCAATAAACTGCCGGACATATGAAAAATAATTTTTCAGTTGAGCGCGAGACAACGCGGTGTTTTGCCTATTCTGAATCATAGTCTGAACCAGCCTCCTGTATGATAATAGGGTCTATTATCAGTGCGTCATGATGACCCAGGCTCAACGCATAAATTACAATTTTGTCAGGTTGGCGATGTCTTCCTTGCGCGTCGGCAGCACCAGCGTAAAACAACTTCCCTTCCCTTCCTCGCTCGCCACCTGGATTTTGCCGCCGTGCATCTCGGCGATGGTTTTCACCAGCGCCAGCCCTAAGCCGGTGTTTTCCGCGTTGCTGCGGGCGTCATCCACCCGATAGAAACGGTCGAAGATATGCGGCAAATGATCCGCGCTGATGCCTTCGCCGTTATCAATAACGCTCAGACAGGCCTTGCCGTTGTAGTTCACCGCGCTCAACAAAATCCTCCCGCCGGGCGGCGTATGGCGCAGCGCATTGGACAGCAGATTCGCCAGCGCGCGCTGCAAATGAATGGGATCGGCATAGAAAACGACGTCGCCTTCGCTCGACAAGTCGATATTCTTTTCTTCCGCGAGAATATCGTAGAAATTGATCAACCGGGCGAATTCGGTTGCGCTGTTCAGCTGTTCCACGTTGAGCGGCTCGCGGCTGTTATCCGCACGAGCCAGAAACAACATGGATGAAATCATGCGCGACAGCCGCTCCCCTTCCTCCACAATCGCCGCCAGCGTTTCGCGGTACTCATCCTGACTGCGCGCCTTGCTTTGCGTCACGCTCGCCGCCGAAATCAAATTGTTGATTGGGCCGCGCAACTCATGGGCGATATCCGATGAAAAGCGGCTCAACTGCTTAAACGATGCCTCCAGGCGGGTCATCATGCCGTCGAACGAGGCGGCCAGCGTATTCAACTCCGACGGCCAGCGCTGTGTGGACAGGCGGGTGTGCAAATCTTCCGCGTGGATATGTTCGATTTCCCGGCTCATCGTCCGCAGCGGCAGCAGCCCTTTGCGGGCCAGCCAGTAGCCAATGGCGGAGAAAATGACGATGGACAGCGCCGCGGCAATCTGCATGCGCTTCCAGTAATCCTCAATGATTTCATTGTTTTTTGAGACGTTCAACGCCGCCTGCACCAGCCACGGCTGGTTATCCTTGAGGACAAAATCGGTCGAGGCGATCAGGTATTTTTCGCTGGCTTCGTGCGCGCGATAGCGCCACGCGCTGTAGCGAAACTCGCTGGATGGCGCGGGAAAATCCTGCTGCGGAACGCGCATATTTTTCGACTGCGCCCAGACTTTGCCGTCCGGGCTGATGATCCTGAGCGAAAGGCGTTCCTGACGGGCGACGAACTCGAACAGCTCCTGCTGCCAAAGGTCTTTCGGCCCCTGACGTTCGCTGATGGTAGCGGCGATTTCCTGCTGAAAGCGCAGCGTACTGCGCAGTTCATCTTCATCCTTCTGGCTAAGCTGGTTGCGCATCGTGGAGTACAGCAGCCCCGAAACGCTGTACAGCACCAGACTCATGGCGAGGGAAAAATAAAGCGTCAGCCTCAGGGTGATCGGAAAATTACGCGGTATCAGCATCGTTTCTCACTTCCAGTACATATCCGGCGCCGCGGATAGTGTGCAGCAGTTTGATCTCATAGCCATCGTCGATTTTGCTGCGCAGCCGGCGAATCGCCACGTCAATGACGTTCGTTTCAGGGTCAAAATTCATGTCCCAGACCTGCTCCGCCAGCACGGTGCGCGACAGCACTTCGCCGCTGCGGCGCATCAGCAGGCTCAACAGCAAAAACTCTTTTTGCGTCAGCTCGATGCGTTTTCCGCCGCGCGACACGCGATGTTTAAGGAAATCCAGCTGCAAGTTGCTGATTTGCAGAACGGATTCCTCCACCGCCGGCGCATGTACCGCCTGCCGCCGCATAATGACACGCACCCGCGCCAACAGCTCGCTAAAGGAAAAGGGTTTGATCAGATAATCTTCCGCGCCCAATTCCAGACCACGCACCCGGTCTTCCACCTCGTCGCGCGCCGTCAGGAACATGACGGGGGTCAGTTTCCCGGCCTGACGCGCCAGCTCCAGGATCTTCCAGCCGTTCATACCGGGCAGCATGACGTCGAGGATCGCCAGATCATAATCGTTGGTCAGCAGATAGTGCAGGCCATCCACGCCATCGTGAGCGACATCGACCACAAAATCATTCTCCTTGAGCCCTTTGGAGATGTAATCCGCCGCCATGGTTTGGTCTTCTACCAGCAATAGTCTCATTGTTCCTCCACCTGATGCGCCATCGTCGCCATTTCAACGTTTGGCCGATCAAACAGCAGATACAGAACGGGGGTAATAAACAGCGTAATCAACTGCGAGAACAGCAACCCGCCTACCACCGCCACGCCCATCGGCTGACGCAGCTCGGCCCCGGCGCCCCAGCCAAAGGCAATGGGCAGCGCCCCCATCATGGCGCACAGCGTCGTCATCATGATCGGCCGAAAGCGCTGCATGCACGCCTGTATAATGGCGTCATGGGGCGACAGACCCCGCGTCCGCTGTGCGACAAGAGCGAAATCGATCATCATGATGGCGTTCTTTTTTACGATGCCAATCAGCAACAGAATGCCGATCATGGCGATAAACGTCAGATCCAGATTCAGCAGCCGCAACGCCAGCAGCGCGCCCACCGCGGCGGACGGCAACCCCAGCAGGATAGTCAGCGGATGGATCCAGCTTTCATACAATACGCCCAGAATGACGTAAATCACCGCCAGCGCCATCACAATCAGCCAGACCTGACTGGTCTGGGACTGCTGGTAGAGCGCCGCCTGCCCCGCGTAGCTGCCGATAACCGAATTAGGCATCTGGATAGCCTGCTGTACCTGCGCGATCGCGTTGGTGGCGTCGGAAAGCGATTTCCCGGGCGCCAGATCGAACGAAACGGTGATCGCCGGAAGCTGCCCCTGGTGGTTTACCGCCGTCACCCCCTGTGAACGCGTGATGTGGGTAAAGGTCGTCACCGGCAGCAAGGTGTTCGCCGACGAGCGGACATAGATTTTCGACAGGTCGCTTTCATTCTGCCTAAAGGCGCTGTTCACCTCCATGATGACCTGATAACTGTCTTCCGGCGCGTAAATGGTCGATGCCTGCTGCGTCCCGAAGGCGGCGTACAGGTTGCTGCGGATCTGATCGATATCCACGCCCATCAGCGACGCTTTGTTGCGGTCAATCTGCAACTGCGCCTGCAAACCGTTCAGCTGCGCGTCGCTGTTCACGCCCACGAAAACGCCGGTTTTTTTCATTCCGTCCATCAGCCTGTTCGCCCAGTCATTTAACGATAGTCCATCGCCGCTGTTCACCGACTGTAGCGTGTACTGGTAGTTGCTTTTTGACGAACGCCCGCCGACTTTCAGGTTCTGCACCGGGCTGTAAAACACGGTAATCCCCGGCAGATAGCGCGTTTCGGCGCGCATTTTCTGCAACACCTGCGCCATCGGCGGCCGCTGCGCGCTGTCTTTTAGCGTCAGCATCAGTTGCGTGGTGTCATGGTCGACTTTGGTCACCATATCGCTGACGGCCAGGTCCTGTAGCAGGGTATTGCCCAACTGCTGCGCCACCTTCAACCGCCCTTCGTAGGACATATCCTGCGGCGTATCAATATTCGCCGTCACCTGGCCGAGATCTTCCTGCGGAAAAAAACCTTTGGGCGCACTCCAGTACAGTAAAACGCTGAGTAATACCGTCGCCAGCGCGGTGAGCACCATCACCCAGCGATGCCCGATGGCCCAGTCGAGCGCGTTACCATACCCGCGGCGCAGGGATTCAAACCCGCGTTCAAATAGCTGGCTCCAGGCCGGCTCCGGCGCCGGATGTTCCTGATGCTTGATCAGCATCGGCACCAGCAGCGGAATCACCGTCAGCGACGCCGCCGCCGACACCAGTATCGCCAGCGACACCACCCAGGCGAATTCATGGAACAGTAGCCCCAACGTGCCGGGCATAAAGAAAATGGGGATAAACACCGCCACCAGCGACAGCGAAATCGACACCACGGTAAACGCCACCTCTCTGACCCCGAGCAGCGCCGCCCGCCAGGGCGACTCGCCCTCCTCCATGTAGCGCATGATGTTCTCCAGCACCACAATGGCGTCGTCAACCACCAGCCCCACGGCAATCGTCAGCCCCATCAGCGAGATATTGTCGAGGCTCATCCCGAGCAGGTACATCAGCGCAAAAGCGCCCAGCAGGGACACCGGCACGCTGAGCGCCGGGATCAGCGTGGCGCGGAAATGGCGCAAGAAAAGCAGAATAACCAGCACCACCAACGCGATGGTCAGCATCAGGGTGAGATTCACATCATGAATCGCCTGACGAATCGAGACTGAACGATCGTTCAGCAGCTTCATTTGTACCGACGGCGGCATCTGCGCCTGCAATTTGGGCAGCAGTTGGTTGATGGCGTCGAGCGTCGCCACGATGTTCGCCCCCGGCTGGCGGTTGATGCTCAATACAATCGCGGTATGCCCGTTGACCGCGCTATAGCTTAGGGCATTTTCGATGCTGTCCTGCACGCTGGCGACATCCGACAGCCGTACCGGCTGCCCGTTACGCGTAGCGATAATCACGTTGGCGAAATCCGCCGCCTTCATCAGATCGCCGCGGGTTTGCAGCATCATCATCTGACGCTTGCCGTCCAGCTCGCCGATGGGCGAATTCGCATTGGCGGCCTTCAGCGCCGTCTGCACTTCAGACAACGTCATATCGGTCGCCGCCAGCCTGTCGGGGTCGATTTCCACCCGCACCGCATAGCGTTTCTGGCCGATCACATTCACCTCCGCCACACCTTTAATGGTCGATAGCGCGGGGGAAATCAGGTTATCGGTGAAACGGTTGAGATCGGAAAGCGTCATGGATGGCGAGTCGATGCCAATCGCCGCGATGGGCGCGTCCGCCGGGTTCACCTTGCGAAACGAGGGCGGCGTCGTCATCTGCGACGGCAGCTTTTTCATCGTCTGGTAGAGCGCCGACTGCACGTCAACGGCGGCCGCGTCGATGTTCACGGACGGGTCGAACTCCAGCACGATGGTGGTCGCCCCCTGCAAACTGGTCGAGGTCAGCATCGACAAACCGGGGATCGTGGACAGGTTCTTCTCCAGCGGCGTGGCGACCGACGACGCCATCGTTTCCGGGCTGGCTCCGGAAAGCGATGCGCTCACCCTGATGGTGGGCATATCAAACGACGGCAACGCCGCCACGGGCAGTTTCGTCCAGCAGATGACCCCGGTGACGATCACCGACAGCCATAGCAGCATCACGGCAATGGGGCGGGACAGGCACAGTTCGGCGAGTTTCATCAGTTCTGCCCTGCCGCATCTTTTTTCGCCACGGCGACTTTCATACCGGGACGCAAATTGTTGGCGCCCTCAATCACCACATCGGTCCCCTGCGATATGCCGTCCACCACGGCCATCTGCTGCTGGATGCGCAACAGGTTCACCGGCTGCATCACCGCCTGACGTTGTTTATCGACGAGATAGACGAAATGCCCGTCCGGGCCGTTCTGAATCGCCTGCGGCGGCAGCACGACCACGTTTTCCGCGCCCGCGTCAATGTTGACCGCCTGATACGCGCCCGGCCACAGCAGATTACCGGCGTTGCTAAACCGCGCCTTCAGCGCGATGGTGCCGGACTCGGTGCTGACGGTGTTATTAATAAAATCCAATATGCCTTCCACCGCCTGCCCTTTGGCGTTATTCACCCATACCCGTACCGGCCCTTGCGCCTGCGCGGCCAGCACCGGGTTGAGATCTTTTTCCGGCAGCGTAAAAGAGACGCCAATCGGGTCGAACTGGCTGACGGTGACAAGGGGAAGCGAACTGCCGGGTTGCACCAGGCTGCCCGGATGAACGTTCAGCGCGCCGGTTTTGCCGTTAACCGGCGCGTAAATGCGCGTGTAACCAAGCTGCGCCTGCGCGCTGCGAATATCGTCCCGCGCCGCGTTGAACTGCGCGTCATACTGTTGTCGCGCGCTTTGCAGCGCGTCCCAGTCGGACGCCGAGATATAATTCTGCGCTTTCAGCGCCCGTCCGCGGTTTAGATCCCGCTGCGCTTTATCCAGCAGCGAGCGTGATTCCGCCTGCGACGCCACCGCCCGGTGCAAGGCCGTCTGCTGCGTGTTGTCATCCAGCGTGAACAGCAGTTGTCCCTGATGCACCACATCCCCTTCTTTGAACTCCACCGATTTTACGGTTCCGGTAATCTGCGACTGGATATCGACCTGATTTAGCGAGACGACATGCCCCTGCGTGGCGAGCGTCAGCGGCAGCGATTTGACCTGCGCCGGCACCAGGCTCACCAGCGGAGCGGGCGCGCTGTGCGGAGTGGCGGAAACGGCGCTTTGGCGGGAATACAGAAAATAGAGAATAACGGCGCCAACCATCAGGCTGGCAACGATAAACGGCCTTGAGCGTAATAATTTCATGGCAATGAACACCCGGAAAGAAATAGCTCAAGTCTACCCACCGCCAACCGACAGAAATGCGCTGCCCAGATGACAATTTTGTCATCTCAGTCGTGAGGACAGGATATGCCTACTGTTGTAGGGGCGGTCCAAATGTGGAAAATAATAGCCAGTTGCTGGAGGCGAGCATTACGCTTGCACAAGCCCATGGCGTCTCGAGAAGAGACAAGAGCATTAAAAACGCGGATGATCTGGACGCTTTTATGATGGCGTGATGCCGGGATGAAACAGTTAAAGAAAGGATAAAAATAATAATGCTACAGATAATTGGTGCATTAATTCTTCTGGTTATAGGGTTTGTTGTCCTTAAAGCGTTGTTTCGGGCATCGCTCAATATTCTGGGCGTGGTATTTGGCCTCGGCGTACTTATCGTGGCAGGCCCGCCGTTATTAGCGGGCTATATTGTGGAACGAGTAACCTTTGCGCTTCGCCTGCGCTGGCTGCTGGGTGTTCCACTCGTCATTGTTGGCATGATAATTAGCTTTATGTGGGGACTGGACGGCGAACACATTGCCTATGAAGCACATACCTTTGATTCAATGAAGTTTATTTTGACTGCGGCGCTTGCCGGCGGCCTACTGGCGGAACCCCTGCAAACCAAAGCTATCCTGAAGAATGGGCTCGCTCCCGTCGATATTGCCGGAAAACTCAAAGAATACTATTGCTGTTTTTACACATCTTATTTTCTTATGGCCTGCTCGGCGGTTACACCGTTTATCGCATGGGAATACGCTATTTCGCCTTCACTAATGTGGTGGGCAGGGCTGCTTTACTGGATTGCAGCCTTACTGACGCAGTTCTATGCAGCAAACCAGCTTCAGGAACTGAAGAAGCTAACGATGGCCGTTAAAGAAGGATTGAAGGAACAAAAAGCGATCAATAGCCGGAGCTGGCTGGCGGAGCTAAAGAAAGCAAGCAACCTCTCCGCAGAATTAACCGAAAGCGTTTTTCTAAAGCTAGTCTCGCAACATATTCTGCAGGGCGAGACACGAGAGCAAGAATTGGCGGGTGATAACTGGTTGTTGAATGATGCCTGGTATGAAGGAAAAATGGCGGAATTCAACGGGCAGTTGAACAGCAAGCTAACGCATTCGCCGGATGAAGTAAAAACGCTCTTCAGCAATCGACTGAATTTACCTGCCGCTGCAAATGATGACCTTCTGAATCGTTATCTTGACGGTGGGAGTTATTATTCGTTTTCAGACGGGCGCAAATTTGTATCATTCCGCTTTATTGATGAGCTTTGTACCTGCGCGTCATGCGGTTTGAGTGAGATTAAAAGCGTGAGCGGTTCCGGTAGCGGAAATCATGAATGGTATTGCTCTGATATATGCCGTGAAACCGAAAAACTTTGCCAGGAAATCCATGAAAGACCGCAGGCTGAATTTATTTCCAGCGCGGCGACGAATGGCCTGATTCTCATGACGCTGCCAGAAGCCTGGAATACCAACGAAAAAATGTTCGCCGTGGGCGGACAAGGACATGGTTTTGCTGCTGAACGGGGCAACCATCTTGTCGATAGAGTACAACTGAAAGACGCTCAAATCCTCGGTGACGACAATGCAAAAAATGGCGCAGACAGGCTGGTTAACGGTACTGAGATCCAAACAAAATATTGCTCAACCGCCGCGCGCAGCGTAGGTGCCGGTTTTGATGGGCAAAATGGACATTATCGTTACTACGACAGTAACGGCGCGCCGATGCAGCTCGAGGTGCCAAAAGACCAGTACGCAAAAGCGCTTGAGACCATGGAGAACAAAATTCGCGATGGCAAAGTGCCTGGCGTTAACGATCCAGCCGAAGCGACAAAACTGATACGTCGGGGGCACCTCACCTACGCGCAGGCGCAAAATATCACTAAATTTGGTACGTTCGAATCCATTACCTACGATCTTGCGGAAGGATCCATTGTCAGTCTTGCCGCAGGCGGGATTAGTTTCGGTCTGACGGCTTCCATTTTCTATCTCAATACCGGCGATCGTAAGGCTGCGTTACAAACTGCCGCGATACAAGCCGGGAAAACCTTTACCCGCACGCTGACGGTTTATGTAACGGTCCAGCAATTACACCGTATTAGTGCCGTTCAGGGGCTGCTTAAAAATATCGATTTCGCTGCTGCCAGCCCGACGGTACGTAATGCGCTTCAGCGGGGAGTCGGAGCCAATAATCTAAATTCTCTAAATAAAATGATGCGTGGCACGCTGGTGACCTCTTTCGCGCTGGTAGCCGTTACCACTGGCCCGGATATGATCAAGATGGTACGTGGTCGTATTTCAGGAGCCCAGTTCATAAAAAATCTGGCTGTAACCTCTTCCGGCGTCGCTGGGGGTGCCATTGGCTCTATTGCCGGCGGTGTGATGCTTAGCCCATTAGGGCCGTTTGGCGCTTTAGCTGGACGTGCAGCAGGTGGTTTACTGGGCGGCATGATTGCAGCGGCTATTTCCAGAAAAATTGCCGGCGCGCTGATTGAAGATGATCGGGTTAAGGTGCTGGAGCTAATTCAGGAGCAGGTGGCATGGCTTGCGGCAAGTTTTCTGCTTACAGAGCATGAGCTGGAAAACCTTAACGCGAATCTGGCAAGCGTGCTCAACCAAAAAACGCTGGAGATCATCTTCGCCGCTAAGGAACAGGGCCGCGCAACAGCAAATATGTTGCTCAAGCCGCTGGTGGTGAGTGTGGTTAAGCAACGACCAGTTCTGACATACGGGCAAGAACAAATCAGCGAGATGGTTGATCAAATGGAGACGGCTGTTCCAGTTTCTGCCGCTGCATAACGAAAGTACTACAGAAACAATTTTTTGACGCATCCAATCGGACTGGGCTGAGCGTGTTGCAGCCCAGCCACAAACTTGAATAAGGGCGCAGGCGCGCTTCTTTGATAACTCGCTTTATTACCTATAAATCAATGCTACAGGCTACGTCTCGTTAACTGTAACAGTCTGCCAGGAATGGCAGACTACTCCAAACCACCACGGCTCCAGGGCATTTTATTGCAAGGAAAAAAATGACCGTATACACACGTGATAGATTCAAGGAGTACCGAATTGAACCAAGGGAAGAGAGCAAACCTGACGAGCAGTTAACTTCATTGAGGGTAAGTTTATATCCCCATTCCCCTACATCAACGTTGAGTATGAGTGACGAAAAAATTCTATAATTGATTATTTAACAAGGAAAAATTGAATTTAGTGCAGTTCAGGAGCGTTGATTTTGGAGCGGGCGAAGGGAATCGAACCCTCGTATAGAGCTTGGGAAGCTCTCGTTCTACCATTGAACTACGCCCGCGTCGAAAGTGACTGGCATTATAGCGTCATCTGTCTGGCGGGCAAGACAAAACACCGGCTGACTGCGCGCGTTTTAAGCAGTCGATTCAGTTGGCCGGCGTCAGCAGCGTTTGGTATCCGTTAACGATCACCTGTGCGGCGAACACGGCGAACAGCACGGCGGATAACGCGCTGCAATAAAACGACAGTCGGCCTTTCAACGCGCCGCGCCCGTACTGGATCAACAGCGCCATGAACAGCGTCCAGAGCACGCCGCCGATAAAGAATCCCCCCAGAAACAGCGCTATCTGTCTGGCGGAGCCGTCGGTGGCCTGTGCAATCAACGTCCCGCCGACCGCCGCAAACCACAGCAACGCGCTGGGCGACGCCAGCGCCATTCCCATTCCGCTGATAAAATCGCGGTGAGCCGACGCCGGCGCGCGCGGCGAAAACACGGTAACGGTATCGATCGGCAAACCGCGCTGCTGGCGGTAGTCGCGCCAGGCGCTGCGCGCCATGCTGAACGACAGCCACAGCAGTACACCGCCGCCGCCTATCCACAACAGCCAGCGTACCGGCGTATAGTTGAAAATCACCGCCATCCCCAGCACCGACAGCGTGGCGTAAATCAGGTCGCCGAAGCAGGACCCCAGGCCGATAAAAAACGCCGCGCCTGCGCCATCCCGGACGCCGCGATTAATAATGGCGGTATTGACGATCCCCAAATCCAGGCACAGCGACAACGACAACAGCAAGCCGCTCAGCATCACCAGTAACATAGCGTCCCTCAGTTATTCTTTTTTCCGGTAACGTTTTTCCGGTCGCTCTGGTGCGTTTCCGGTAATTAATGTCTGTTTCCGGTAACTTAATGATTAATGTGCGACGAGCTTACGGCGATATTCACCGTCTGTATTGTCAAAATTTGATATCGCGAAACTGCCCCGGCGTCATGGCGCTATAACGGCCGAACGCCTTGGTGAAATGCGCCTGATCGGCGAACCCCAGCGCCAGCGCCACCTGACTGATAGGCATCCCCTGACGCAGCCAGATTCGCGCACGGCGCATACGCACCTGCATCAGCCACGCCAGCGGCGAGATACCTTCCGAATGGGTGAAACCGCGCACCAGATGGGCGGCGGAAATACCCTCCTGCCGCGCCAGTTCGGACAGCGTTGGAATCTCGGCCAGATCTCTCGCCAGCCGCGCCTTGATCCGGCGGATCCGGGCCGGCTCCCGTATGGGATGGGGAACAGAAGCGCCGCGGGCTTGCGTCATCAGTTCAGATAACCACATCACTATCTGTTCCTCACGCTGCGCGGGCGTCATCACCGCCGTCACCAGTTGGGTCAATTGGCGGGCCAGCCGGGGAGACACGCTGGCCGGACGTGAAAACAGGAACGATTGCTGGAAATAGTCTTCGAACGCCCGTGGTTGTACGTACAGCGACGCGCATTGCCAGCGGTCGTGGCTGTGTTCGCTGCCCTGCAACTGGCCGGGATTATAGGTCGTGACCATCGACGTGTCGGCAACAAAGGTGTCGCCGTCCAGCCAGACCTGCTCCAGCCCGCCCAGATTGGCGCTGATGACGAATTCGTCATGGCTGTGACGAGGGAAACGCTTGCCGTTGGTCAGCAACGCCAGCTCGAACGCGTCATTACGGTACGTGATCATCATCATCCCCGGTTAGAAACAACATACCGACGATAACACGGCGACTATCGCAGAAAGAAGCGATGCCCGCTTTTCCGCCGCCGGCATCCCCAGTAATGATCATTCTGCGCTAATTCCCTTAGGTAAAGTAAGCGAATTAATTATTTTACCCTCTGTCTATTCCCGACAAAAAAACATTTATATTAAAAATAGACACTTCAGCATGTCATTTATTTTTAATTTGACAGAATAAACAGCCGGACTAAATTATCGATACATAACACGAATAAAATCCTTTATTCCCGCCCTTGTATCAATTGGCTTCATGACATCCCCACCAGGCCGAGAACCCAGGCAAAGCTACCAATACATTGATATATAACTTTTATACCCGTCATACTTTGAGTTGCAGGTGCGTTGGCTTTCCTGCAACTCGAATTATTTAGGGTATATATCAACATTCGCTGAGAGGTTGTCATGGCCAATACCGGATTATCGAATATTGAGCATATTGTTGTATTAATGCTGGAAAACCGTTCTTTTGATCATATGTTGGGATTTCTTTACGCCGACCGGAATAACCTTTCTCCGCTCGGGCATCCCTTCGCCGGTTTAACCGGAAATGAAACCAATCCAGACAGTAACGGCAATCCGGTTCAGGTATTTAAAATTACGCCGGATACGCCCAATGCGTATTTCATGCCGGGATCCGACCCCGGAGAGGGGTATTACGCGACGAATTCGCAACTGTTTGGCGATATTCATGCGCCAGGCGCCCCACCCGCCGACAGCAATCAGGGATTCGTCACCGATTACGCCTACACTCTGGGCTGGCAGTCGCAGGAAAGCGGCTGGAAAATCCTGCCTGGCACCCAGGCCGACAATATCATGGGTTGCTTTACGCCACAGGCGCTTCCGGTATTATCCGCGCTGGCGACGGGCTATGCCGTCTGCGATCGCTGGTATGGCTCCGCGCCCACCGAGACGCTGCCCAACCGGGCGTTCGTTTCGGCCGCCACCTCTCAAGGGCACATGAATGACAAGACCAAGAGCTATACCTGCCCTTCCATTTTTGGCCTGCTCAGTCAGTCAGCCATCACATGGTCCATCTACGGTTATGACCAGCCGCCGCTGACCCGCCACAATTTTCCCGATACTCAACAGGCTGATGACAGTCACTTCGGCTTGTTCAGCAATTTTCAGCAGGCGGCCCGCAACGGCACGCTGGCGTCGTATGTTTTTCTGGAGCCCAGTTGGGGTGAAGATGGCAACAGCCAGCACCCGGTCGCCGACGTCGCGCAGGGGGAACAGCTGATTCACGATGTTTACTATGCCCTGCGCAATAGCCCGCTCTGGAACAAGACGTTGTTGATCATTACCTACGATGAACACGGCGGCTGCTACGACCATCTGCCTCCTCCGTGGAATGCGACGCCGCCGGACGACAGTACCGGCGAGTACGGCTTCGACTTCACCCGTTTCGGGCCGCGCGTGCCCACCGTACTGGTTTCCCCCTGGGTTGAAGCGGGTACCGTATTCCGGGTTCCGGATCAGGCTACGCCGCTGGATCACACCTCGATCCTCAAAACCGTGGAACAACGCTGGGCGCTGTCGCCCCTGACAAACCGCGATGCCGCCGCCTCCGGCGTGGGGGAAGTTCTTACGCTCACGACGCCACGCACCGACGATCCGCTGGCTGGAGTGGCCGTTCCCACCTCAACCGGAAAAAATCCGGCGCTGGGCATGCCGTCCCATCTGCAACAGGTCCATGCCGAGCTGGTCAGCGAACTGCCGGTATCGGACGCGCAAGGCGGAATGCACCATCAGATGCCCGATATGACCACCGCGGCCGAGTACGCCGACTACATCCGCCAGCGCACACAAGACTGGCTGAATTCCCGTTAACCGTTTCCCGGCCAGACCGGGATCGGACGACAGAATCAGCGGGGGCGCTACCGCTCGGCCCGCGTCCCGCTGTGTTTTGGCAAGGTTTTCACCCGCAACGCTTCAAACCTTGCTGTTTTTCTTTCTCCTGCGCATTTCTGTGAGGACCTATGTCTGACATCAACACACAACATTACCTTAGCGCCCAACTGGCGCCTCTGGGTATAACCACGCTGGACGCCATGTGGCAACTGTTTGTACACATCGGCAAGTTCTGGCGCAATCTGGACGACTCGCCCACCTATCAGCCGCTGCTGTACTCCTTCATGGCAAACCGTATTGATACCAACCCGCTGTACCAACAGTACTACGCCACCGCCCAAACGGTGATCGCACAGTTGATACAGGAGCATGGTCAGGAAGGCGCTTATACCTTCCTGTTTACCGACGCGAGCGCCAATCAGCCCCCGGCCCTGACGCCGTTGACCATTACCCGGCAGAAAGTCTCCAATGAATTCATTGCCCTACAGTTATCGCTGGGCGGCTTCAAATCCTTCGGCGGCGCGCTGAACTATCCGGGGTACTTTGGCGGCGCCAACGTTCCCGGCGCTCCAATACCCTATCGTTCATTCTGAGGGCTCCATCATGCGTGTCGATACGTTGATTATTGGTTCCGGCATCGCCGCCGCCGCCCTGTCGCAGCGTCTGCTGGATCACGATCCCCATGCCTCCATCCTGCTGCTGGAAGCCGGCGGCAGGGTGAAAATGCAGGATTACAACACCTGGACGACCTATCTGGTCAACGGCAAGCTGCCTTATGAAAAGTATTACGATCTCCCTTACCCGGAACGGGATCATCCGGGAGAAAACCTGAATGCCGGCGGTACGGAAATCCCGCTGGCCGGCGCACGGGCGCTAACCTACGGCGGCTCGACCATCCACTGGGGCGGCTGGTCCTTTCGTCTCAAACCGGAAGATTTTTTCCTGCACAGCAATACCGGCGAGTCGATCGACTGGCCGTTCGATTACCACGAACTGGAGCCCTATTACTGCGCCGCGGAGCATTACATCGGCGTCTCCGGCGACTCCCACGACCCCACCGTACCGCGCAGCGCTGGCTATCCGTTCCCGGCCTTCCCCTATACGCTGGAGGACCAACCGATGGCGACGGCGATGGAATCGCTCGGCATCGGCTATAGTCACGTCCCGATCGCCCGCCACGGCATGACGGATACCGTGTCTCGCCATGCGCCGTGCCAGACGACCGGCACCTGCAAGTACTGCCCGTTCGGCGCCCGCTACGCCGCCACCAACTTTCTCAACGATATGCAGACATGGGAAAACCACGAAAACTTCCATATCCGCACCAACGTCATCGTTGAGAAAATCCTGATGGACGGCAAACAGTCGGCAACCGGCGTGGAATGCGTTGATAAAGAGGACGGCCAGACGGAAGTTATCCACGCCAAACGTATTATCGTTGCGGCAGGCACTATCGAATCCGCCAAACTGCTGTTACGTTCAACCTCGACAAACTGGCCCGGCGGGCTTGGCAACCAGCATGACCTGGTCGGTCGGAATTTTATTACCCATCCTTATTTCATCTTCACCGCCAACCTGCCGGACAACCCGCAGGCGCTGCAGCCGGAGATGAATTTTCCCACCCTGTGCTCCCGCCATTTCGACAGCCCGGAAGAGCAGGCCAAAGGGAAGTTCATGCTGATCAATCCGCCCGGCAGCCCGCTGCTCAATCTGGCGCAGCAGATGCAAAACGGCCTGACGCGCGAAAAGATGGATGCCTATGTTTCCGGTCCGACGCAAATCCAGTTGCACGGTATGCTCGAAGTGTTTTCACGCTATGACAACCGCATCCTTAACTTTAACAAGATCAATCATCTGGGAATGGAGGAAACCCTTGTCGACTACACCAAAGATGCAACCTTCGACCAGCGGATGATGGAAATTCAGTCCCATGTTAATCAACTGTTTGGGCAAATTGGCGCTACGCTGGCCGGCAAACCCAGCATTTCCTGGCGCGCCGACCACGCGGCCTGCGTGACCCGAATGAGCCACGACGAAAAACAGGGTGTGGTCGATCCGCACCTGCGCATTCATGGCACCGACAATGTCTACGTCTGTTCGAATGCGGTGTTCCCTTCAACCGGCGCCATCAACCCGACCCTGACGCTGACGGCCCTGTCTCTGCGTCTGGCGGATCACCTCCACCATCGTGGCCTGTAAGGAGTTGAACATGAGCCTTGAAATCCAAAAGACCGAGCTGCTTGACTGGCTGAAAACCGCCATGACGCTGGAGTTCGGCACCATTCCGCCTTACATGATGGCGCTGGTCAGCCTGCACCCGGATAAAAACCGGGTGCCCGCCAATCTGATCAGAGCGGTGATGATTGAAGAGATGCTGCACATGACGCTGGTCGGTAACCTGATCAACAGTCTGGGCGGCCGGGTCGACCTCGGTCCGGACTCGCTGCCGAGCTATCCGCTGGCGATGGAGTTCAGAGGAAAGCGCTTCAAAGACCGGAAGTTTGACGTCAACCTGCAGGCGTTCAGCCCGCAGGCGATCGAAATCTTTATGATGATTGAGCTGCCTTCCGATTGGGCGGAACGGGAGTCGTTGATGCTGATGGCCGCCGACGAACTGGATATCGACGGCCTGACGATTGGCGACTTTTACCTCAACATCTTGCATCAACTGGAAGAACTGTGCGGCAAGTACGGCGAAAGCGCCGTTTTTTGCGGCGACCTCGCCTTGCAGATCAGTCAGGATTATTACTGGTCCAGCGGCGGCAAACCGATCGTGATCACCAATCTGTCCAGCGCCCGGGAAGCGATTACAACCATTATCGAACAGGGTGAAGGGTCATCCACCAGTATCTACGACGATGACCACCTTACCTTCGGGCAACCGGTGGAACTGGCGCATTTCTACCGGTTCAGGGAGATTTATTTCGCCCGCTATTACCAGCCCGGCGACGAACCGCATCAACCGCCCAGCGGCGAGCCTTTTCCGGTCGACTATCAGGCCGTGTACCCTATCAAGACCAACCCGGTGGCGAGCGATTACGCGCCGGACACGCCGCTGGCGACGCTCAACGAGCAATTTAACCGGCAATACACGCTGATGCTGTTGCAATTGCAGCAGGCCTTTAGCGGCCATCCGAGAGCGCTGTATACCGCGATCATGAACGGCATGCACGGCATGGTGCCCATCGCCATCAATATGGCCAGCCAGCCGATACCCGGCGATGCCGATCTGCGTCACGGCACGCCGACATTCAGTTGGTTTACGCCCTAGCGCGCCCGGCGCAAGTTGCAGCCATAAAAAAACCGGTGCCAGCAGGCACCGGTTTTTCATCGTGCGACCATCGCCAGACAGAATTATTTCTGCGGACGCATCGCCGGGAACAGGATCACGTCGCGAATGGTGTGGCTGTTGGTGAACAGCATGACCATACGGTCGATACCGATGCCCAGACCGGCGGTCGGCGGCAGGCCGTGCTCCAGCGCGGTGACGTAGTCTTCGTCGTAGAACATGGCTTCGTCATCGCCGGCGTCTTTCGCAGCAACCTGATCCTGGAAGCGTTGCGCCTGATCTTCAGCGTCGTTCAGCTCGGAGAAACCGTTGCCGATTTCACGTCCGCCGATGAAGAATTCAAAGCGGTCGGTGATTTCCGGGTTCTGATCGTTACGACGCGCCAGCGGAGAGACTTCCGCCGGGTATTCGGTGATGAAGGTCGGCTGAATCAGATGCGCTTCCGCTACTTCTTCGAAGATCTCGGTTACGATACGGCCCAGACCCCAGCTCTTCTCAACCTTGATGCCGATGGACTCCGCGATGGCTTTCGCCGCGTCGAAGCCGTCCAGATCCGCCAGGTTGGTTTCCGGGCGGTATTTCTTGATCGCCTCACGCATGGTCAGCTTCTCGAACGGCTTGCCGAAGTCGAACAGCTGGTCGCCGTACGGCACTTCGGTGGTGCCCAGCACGTCCTGCGCCAGCGTGCGGAACAGCGACTCGGTCAGTTCGATCAGGTCTTTATAGTCCGCGTACGCCATGTAGAGTTCCATCATGGTGAACTCAGGGTTGTGACGCGGCGACACGCCTTCATTACGGAAGTTACGGTTGATCTCGAACACGCGTTCAAAACCGCCCACCACCAGACGCTTCAGATACAGTTCCGGCGCAATACGCAGGTACATGTCGATATCCAGCGCGTTGTGATGGGTGATGAACGGACGCGCGGATGCGCCGCCGGGGATCACCTGCATCATCGGGGTTTCCACTTCCATGAAGTCGCGGCCGACCATGAACTGGCGGATACCGGCCAGAATCTGCGAGCGCACACGGAAGGTGTGGCGGGACTCGTCGTTAGCGATCAGGTCCAGATAGCGCTGACGGTAACGGGTTTCCTGATCCGCCAGGCCGTGGAACTTGTCCGGCAACGGGCGCAGCGCTTTGGTCAGCAGACGCAGTTCGGTACAGTGGATCGACAACTCGCCGGTCTTGGTTTTGAACAGCTTGCCGCGCGCGCCGACGATATCGCCGAGGTCCCACTTTTTGAACTGTTCGTTGTAAACGCCTTCCGGCAGATCGTCGCGCGCCACATACAGCTGAATGCGGCCGCCCACGTCCTGCAGCGTAACGAACGACGCTTTGCCCATGATACGGCGGGTCATCATGCGGCCGGCCACGTTCACTTCCAGACCCAGCGCTTCCAGCTCTTCGTTGTCTTTTTCGTCGTAGCTGGCGTGCAGCCGATCGGCAGTGCTGTCACGGCGGAAGTCATTCGGGAAAGCCACGCCGGTTTCACGCAACGACGCCAGCTTCTCGCGGCGCGTTCTGAGTTCGTTATTGAGATCCAGCGCCTGCTCGGCACCCTGGTTTTGTGGTTCAGACATGAGATTCCTTATAACCCCGCTTTTAAACTTGCTTCGATAAACTTGTCCAGATCACCGTCCAGCACCGACTGGGTATTACGTGTTTCCACCCCGGTGCGCAGGTCTTTAATGCGGGAGTCATCCAGCACATAAGAACGAATCTGGCTGCCCCAGCCGATGTCGGACTTGTTGTCTTCCATCGCCTGTTTCTCCGCGTTCTTCTTCTGCATTTCAAACTCATACAGCTTGGCTTTCAGCTGCTTCATGGCCTGATCTTTGTTCTTGTGCTGGGATCGATCGTTCTGGCACTGGGTAACGATATTGGTGGGAATGTGGGTGATACGCACCGCGGATTCAGTACGGTTAACGTGCTGGCCGCCGGCGCCGGACGCGCGGTATACGTCGATACGCAGGTCCGCGGGATTGATCTCGATATCAATGTCGTCGTCCACTTCCGGATACACGAAAGCGGAACTGAACGAGGTGTGACGACGGCCGCCGGAATCGAACGGACTCTTACGCACCAGGCGGTGTACGCCGGTTTCGGTACGCAGCCAGCCAAACGCATAGTCGCCCATGATCTTGATGGTGGCGGATTTGATGCCGGCCACTTCGCCTTCGGACTCTTCAATGATTTCAGTCTTGAAGCCTTTGCTTTCCGCCCAGCGCAGATACATGCGCAGCAGCATGCTGGCCCAGTCCTGCGCCTCGGTGCCGCCGGAACCGGCCTGCAGGTCAAGGTAGCAGTCCGCGCTGTCGTACTCGCCGGAGAACATACGGCGGAATTCCAGCTGACCCAGCTTGTTTTCCAGCTGATCCAGCTCGGCAGCGGTTTCGTTGAAGGTGTCTTCATCGTCTTCTTCCACCGCCAGTTCCAGCAGACCGGAGACATCGTCCAGCCCCTGAACCATCTGATCAATGGTGTCGACAATCATTTCCAGGGAGGAACGCTCTTTCCCCAGCGCCTGCGCGCGTTCAGGCTCGTTCCATACGTCGGGCTGTTCCAGCTCGGCGTTTACCTCTTCCAGACGCTCTTTCTTGGCGTCATAGTCAAAGATACCCCCTCAGAACAGCTGTCCGTTCAGACAGGTCCTGAATGCGGTTTTTTACCGGATTGATTTCAAACATGGTGTTAGGATCTTAATGTTGTTTGTCGATGACAGAATGCATGTAAACGGCGAATTGTAGCGGATCCGCGCCGTGGTTTATAGCTTTTTACCGATTTTAGCGGGATACGCCGCATAGCGAAAAGAAAACGCCGGGAAACCCGGCGTCAGTTGTGGCGCCTGCATACTACAGCGGCCACAGGTGTTCGATCAGCAGTTGTACCGAGCGTTTGCCGCGGAATTCGTTGACGTCCAGTTTGTAAGCCAGTTCAACTTCGCGCACGCTGCTGTCGGGCCACAACAAGGTGTCGACGTTGAAAGCGATGCCGTCCAGCAGCGGGCCGCCGCCCAGCGGTTCCACCATCACCTTGAGGTGGCGCTCGCCGACCAGTCGTTGCTGCAACAGCCGAAAACGCCCGTCGAAGGTCGGCTCCGGAAACGCCTGCCCCCACGGCCCCGCTTCACGCAGCATTTCAGCGGTGCCGAGCGTCAGTTCAGGGATCGCCAGTTCGCCGTCGGACCAGACGACGCCTTCCAGTTGCGACGCATCCAGCCACTCGCCCACCAGCTCGGCAAAACGCTGGCGAAACTCGTCAAAACGGTCTTCCACCAGCGACAATCCCGCCGCCATCGCGTGGCCGCCGAACTTCAACATCAGACCGGGGTGGCAGGTATCAAGGCGCTCCAGCGCGTCGCGCAGATGCAGCCCGGCGATAGACCGCCCGGAACCTTTCAGAATACCGTCGCCCGCAGGCGCAAACGCGATCACCGGGCGGTGAAAACGCTCCTTGATGCGCGACGCCAGAATCCCCACCACGCCCTGATGCCACTCCGGGTGGTACATCGCCAACCCCAGCGGCAGCGTGTCGCGGCTGCGCTCCAGCTGTTCGCACAAATGCAGCGCTTCCACCTGCATGCCGGCTTCGATTTCACGGCGACTCTGGTTCAGCGCATCCAGATCGCTGGCCAGCATCCGCGCTTGCACGATGTCGTTGCATAACAACAGTTCTACGCCGACGGACATGTCGTCCAGCCGTCCCGCAGCATTAAGACGCGGCCCCAGCGCAAAGCCCAGATCGCTCGCCACCAGTTGGACGGCGTCGCGGTTGGACACTTCCAGCAGGGCGCGAATCCCCGGTCGGCATTTGCCGGCGCGAATCCGGCTTAATCCCTGCGAAACCAGAATACGGTTGTTGGCGTCCAGCGGCACCACATCCGCCACCGTGCCCAGCGCCACCAGATCCAACAGTTCCGTCAGATTGGGAACGGCAAGACCGCGTTCGGCAAACCAGCCGGCGTCGCGCAGGCGCACGAACAGCGCCATCATTAAATAAAACGCCACCCCGACGCCCGCCAGCGCTTTCGATGGAAACGCGCAATCCGACAGGTTGGGGTTGATCATCGCCTCGGCCGCCGGCAGGGTTTCCCCCGGCAGATGGTGGTCGGTCACCACCACCGCGATGCCGCGCCGGTGCGCATCGTCCACCCCGGCGTGCGACGAAATGCCGTTATCGACGGTCACGATCAGCTCCGCGCCTTTGGCGGCGGCCTGCGCCACCACTTCCGGGCTGAGCCCGTAGCCGTCCTCAAACCGGTTGGGCACCAGATACTGAATCTCGCGGCCGCCCATGCTGCGCAGCGCCAGCACCGTCAGCGCGGTGCTGGTGGCGCCGTCGGCGTCGAAATCGCCGACGATCACGATGCGACGGTTGTCCGCCAGCGCCTGACGTAACACCTCTACCGCCTGCTCAATGCCGCCAAGCAGACGGTAATCCAGCAGGCCGCGCAGACTGCGCTCAAGCTCCTGCATCTGTCGTACGCCGCGCTGGGCGTATAAACGACGCAGCAATGCGGGGAGGGAGTCGGGTAACTCTGTCTCCGTCGTCGGGCGACGACGGAGTTGGGTAACAACATTCACGCTTGATTAACCACTCGATTCAATTAACCGCCTGATTTCAGCGAGGCTTTGTGCGCATCCAGCATCGCCATCATCTCTTTTGGCGGCTGATACCCCGGCACCACCGTGCCGTCTTCCAGCACGATCGCCGGCGTACCCTGCACGCCAAACAGCACGCCCAGTTGATAATGGGCGCCGATGTCGGTTTTACAGGTGGCGGGCGACACGTCATCGCCTTTCATGGCGGCGTCAAACGCCTTGTTGCGATCCGCCACGCACCAAATCGACTGCATGTCTTTCGCCGCCTGAGAGTTCATGCCCTGACGGGGATACGCCAGATAACGCACGGTAATGCCGAGCGCGTTGTAGTCTTTCATCTGCTCGTGCAGTTTGTGGCAGTAACCGCAGGTGATGTCGGTAAACACGGTAATAACATGTTTTTCCTGCGGCGCTTTATAGACGATCATCTGGTCTTTTAACGCATCCAGACGCTCGTTCAGAATATGGTTGGTGACATTCACCGGGTTCTTGCCGCTGACGTCATACAGCGGCCCCTGCAGCAGGTGCTTGCCGTCTTCGGTGATGTAGAGCACGCCATTCTCGGTCAGCAGGGTTTTCATCCCGCTGATGGGGGAATCCTTCACTTCCGCGCTCTGCAAGCCCAGACGGTTTATGGTCTGCTTGATTGCGGCGTCATCCGCGCGCGCCGCGCCGCTCAGGGCCAGAGTCAGCAATGAAAAGAGTACTACACGTTTTTTCATGGAATTATCCTGTTATCAGGGCGCAAGCGCCGTGCTTATCCATCATTGGCGGGGAACCCGCCATGACATCCTGTCAGCCCGCCGGACATCATGCCCGGGGATGGTGCTGTTGATGCAGCTGTCGCAGCCGCTCCGTCGCAACGTGGGTATAAATCTGCGTAGTGGACAGATCGCTGTGGCCCAATAACATCTGCACCACTCGCAAATCCGCACCGTGATTCAGCAGGTGGGTTGCAAAGGCATGACGCAAAACATGCGGAGAAAGTTTATTGCTGTCAATAGACGCCAGTGTCGCATAGTGCTTGATGCGGTGCCAGAACGTCTGGCGCGTCATCTGCTGGGCGCGGTTGCTTGGGAACAATACATCCAGCGTCTGGCCGTTCAGCAGCCAGGGGCGGCTGTACTCCAGATACTGCTCCAGCCAGTACACCGCCTCTTCTCCCAGCGGCACCAGCCGCTCCTTGTTGCCCTTACCTATCACGCGCACCACGCCCTGCCGCAGGCTGACATCGCTGATGGTCAGCCCCACCAGTTCCGATACGCGCAGGCCGGTGGCGTACAGCAGTTCCAGCATCGCTTTGTCGCGCAGTTCAAGTGGCTGATCGGTAACCGGCGCCGCCAGCAGCGCTTCCACCTGCGCTTCCGTCAGATCCTTCGGCAGCCGCTGCGGCAGTTTCGGCGACGACAGCGGCGCGCTCGGGTCGTCGGTTCGCTGCTTTTCCCGGTACAGGTACTGAAACAAGCGCCGCATCGCGCTCAGCAAACGCGCTGAACTGGTGGCCTTGTAGCCGCCTTCCAGGCGTTCAGCCAGAAAGTCCTGCAAATCCGACGGCTGCGCCTGCAACAGGCTACTGTCGTGATGAGCCAGCCAGTCCGCCAGCGAACGCAGGTCGTTGCGATAGGACGACAGCGTATTTTCCGCCAGATTGCGCTCCAGCCACAGGGCATCCAGAAACTGCTCGATTAACGTCTGATCCTGTTTCTGCATCACTCTCTCCCGTCATGCCGCCAACGGCTCCATCCCGCCATTATGCCTCACAGAGTATGTTCGGGGTACAATTCGGTAATCATTCTCAACTTCATCACATCCTGTGGCAAAACGAAGCGCGGAAGGGATTATATTTTCTTATTCCAGCGTATCCCGGAATGCCTTTGCCGCAAGGGCCGGCGTCAGTCGCGGCGCTGGTTTGAAAAGAACTTTTTTCTATGCATAGAATGCGGGTCCGTGTGTTACAAAAAAGCAAAAAACTATGCAAGCCTCCATCTCATCCACTATTGATAATCAAACACCAGATGCGCCGGTAAACTCGCGCAATAAAGTGGTGGTCGCCTCGCTGATCGGCACCGCCATCGAATTCTTCGATTTTTACATTTATGCTACCGCTGCCGTGCTGATCTTTCCGCACATTTTCTTCCCGCAGGGTGATGCTACCGCCGCCACGCTGCAATCGCTGGCGACCTTCGCCATCGCGTTTGTGGCGCGCCCGATCGGCTCCGCGCTATTCGGCCACTTCGGCGACCGTGTCGGCCGCAAAGTGACGCTGGTCGCGTCGCTGCTGACCATGGGTATTTCCACCGTCTTGATCGGCCTGCTGCCGAGCTATGAAACCATCGGCGTACTGGCTCCGCTGCTGTTGGCGCTGGCCCGCTTCGGCCAGGGGCTTGGCCTCGGCGGCGAATGGGGCGGCGCGGCGCTGCTGGCGACCGAAAACGCCCCGGCCAACAAACGCGCGCTGTACGGCTCCTTCCCGCAGTTGGGCGCGCCGATCGGCTTCTTCTTCGCCAACGGCACCTTCCTGCTGCTGTCCTGGGTGCTGACCAACGAGCAATTCATGAGCTGGGGATGGCGTGTGCCGTTCATCGCCTCCGCCGTGCTGGTGATCATCGGTCTGTATGTGCGCGTATCGCTGCACGAATCGCCGGTATTCGCCAAAGTCGCCAAAGAAGGAAAACAGGTGCGCGTGCCGCTGGGCACCCTGCTGAGCAAACACGTGAAAGCCACCGTTCTCGGCACCTTCATCATGCTGGCGACCTATACCCTGTTTTACATCATGACCGTCTACTCCATGACTTACGGCACCACCCCGGCGCCGGTCGGGCTTGGTATTCCACGCAACAACTTCCTGTGGATGCTGATGATGGCGGTGATTGGTTTCGGTCTGACGATTCCGGTGGCGGGCTATCTGGCTGACGCCTTCGGCCGTCGCAAGACCATGATCACCGTGACCTGCATCATGCTGGTGTTCGCGATGGCGTTCCCGTCTTTGCTGGGCTCCGGCAACCAGACGCTGATTATGGCGTTTCTGGTATGCGGCCTGAGCCTGATGGGGCTGACCTTCGGCCCGATGGGCGCGCTGCTGCCGGAACTGTTCCCGACCGAAGTGCGTTATACCGGAGCATCATTCTCCTATAACGTCTCTTCTATTTTGGGCGCGTCCGTGGCGCCGTACATCGCCGCCTGGCTGACCAGCCACTACGGGCTGTTCTACGTGGGCGTTTACCTCGCCGCGATGGCATCACTGACGCTGATCGCCTTGTTGCTGACGAAAGAAACCCGCCACCAGTCTCTCGGTTAAGTCTTTTAGGGATGAAGGCATCGCCTTCATCCCTTCTTCCGCTCCCGCCCTGTACGCTCTTGTGATATTCCGTTAGGCTAAACGCTCTGCGATACCGCCTTTATTGATGCAATCACGATCAGACACTTATGAAGATAGGACTTTTTTACGGCACCAGCACCTGCTACACCGAAATGGCGGCGGAGAAAATCCGCGACATTCTGGGCGAGGAACTGGTAGACCTGCACAACGTGAAAGACGTTGCGCCCCAGGAAATGGAAAACTACGAGATGCTGATTCTTGGCATCCCCACCTGGGACTTCGGTGAAATTCAGGAAGACTGGGAAGCCGTCTGGGCGCAACTGTCGACGCTGAACCTGAAAGACAAGATTGTCGCGCTGTATGGCATGGGCGACCAGTTGGGGTACAGCGAATGGTTTCTGGATGCGCTCGGCATGTTGCATGACCAGCTCAAGCCGCTGGGCGTGCGTTTTATCGGCTACTGGCCGACCGAAGGATACGACTTCACCAGCCCGAAGCCGGTAACGGAAGACGGTAAACACTTTGTTGGTCTGGCGCTGGATGAAGTGAATCAGTACGACATGAGCGACGAGCGGATTCAACAGTGGTGCGAGCAGATCCTGCACGAAATGGCGGAGTTACTCTGACGCGCTACGCCTGGGGCGGCGTTCAGGCGTTGCGTGCATGCCATTCGTGACATTAATGCAACGCCTGATGCCGATTCGATGCGGCTCCCGCCGGCAGCCTTAATGATGGCGGGAAGATTCAGTTCCCTGCAGCGGGTGCTGCTGCAACAGCTGGCGCAACAGCCGCCATTCTTCATTGCCCATACTGTCTGACGCCAGCCACAGGCGCTGATGCCCTTTGCCGGTCGTCGCCCGCAACGACAGCAACACGCCGTTGCGCATCACCCACGGTCGCCGGGCTATCTGCCAGTCACGCTGCTGCCAGTGCAGTTGGTTTTCCCCATGCAGGGAAATTTCCCCCTGACGCGACTTGATGATGCGCTGACTGCGCACGAAACCGAACACCACCAGCGTCACCAACCCCAGCCACAGCGGCGCATAGCCGTCCGGCCAGGGAGCCAGCAGGATCATCAGCACCAGGAACCCGTGCGTCAGCAGAGAAAACAACTGCATGCGCCAGGATACACGCAAATCACATTGCCACTGGGCCACGGTCTTTATTTCGCGTCTGAATAAGGGAAACCATGCGCTTCAGCTCCGGATCCACCGGCTCGCCGTGGTTCATCAGCCAGTTGAACAAGTCGGGATCGTCGCACTGCAACAGACGGATGAAATGCTGCTTGTCGTCGTCGCTCAGCGTGTCGTACTCATGCTCGAAAAACGGCATGATGGAAATATCCAGTTCACGCATTCCGCGTCTGCACGCCCAGTGAATGCGTGATTTGTTATTGATGTCCATGTTCATTTCGCCCACTTCTCTGTATGGTTATCCGCGCAGGGTGATGATGACCGTCGGTGTAACCCTATTCTACCTGATGGCCTTCTACTAATAGTAACACTTTGACATATTTTCGCGTATTACCGCGTGTACTATTTCACGGATGCGCAGCATATCGCACGATTAGACTATCCTTTTGCCTTCTCGCCCCCGCCTTCTGTTCCCCCCGTTCGCCGCCTTATGGCGGAACACAGCCTAAACTGCTTGCAAACCGTTGTCGCTCTTTTACCATTGGGTCATTCGCTGACATTACGCATCGCAGGATTGTAATATGGCTCATCCGTTTACCGCACGACCGCTGTTTTCTTCTGCTCAACTCCCCGCCACCCTGATAGCGCTGGATGACTGGGCGCTGGTCACCCTTACCGGCCCGGACACGGTCAAATACCTTCAGGGCCAGCTTACGGCCGACGTCGATGCCTTGCAGACCGGTCAGCACGTGCTCTGCGCCCACTGCGACGCCAAAGGGAAAATGTGGAGCAATGTGCGCCTGTTCCATTATGGCGACGGGCTGGCTTATCTGGAGCGCCGCAGTGTGCGGGATAGCCAGTTGACTGAGCTGAAAAAATACGCGGTCTTCTCCAAAACCACCATCTCGGCCGACGACAACGTGGTGCTGTTGGGCGCCGCGGGCCTCGACATTCGTTCGCATCTGGCGCCCCTGTTCGATGTGCTGCCCGACGCCGATAACGCCGTGGTGCAGCAACCGGGAGCGACGCTGTTGCATCTGGCCCACCCCGACGAACGTTTCCTGCTGGTGCTGGATGCGCAACGCGCCGCCGCGCTCATTGAAACGCTGCAAGCCAGCGTCAAGCTCAACGACAGCCGCCAATGGCAAGCGCTGGATATCGCGGCCGGGCTGCCCATTATTGACAGCGCCAACAGCGCACAGTTCATTCCACAAGCCACCAATTTACAGGCGTTACAAGGCATTAGCTTCACCAAAGGGTGCTATGCCGGTCAGGAGATGGTCGCGCGCGCCAAATACCGCGGCGCCAACAAACGCGCGCTGTACTGGCTGGCGGGCACCGGTGCGCAGGCCCCCGCGGCAGGCGATGAGCTGGAACTGAAACTCGGCGATAACTGGCGCCGTACCGGCACCGTGCTGGCGGCCAGCCAGTTGCATGACGGCACGTTGTGGGTTCAGGCGGTGCTGAACAACGATCTGGAGGCTGACAGCGTGCTGCGGGTGCGCGACGACAGCGGCAGCCAGCTCGCCATTCAGCCATTGCCTTATTCTTTGGAAGAGTAACCGGTCCTGCAAAGCATCGGGGATGCCCCGGCTCCCTGATGCTTATCCGGCTGACGGCGATATCTGCACCGGTTATCCCACGTACAGATAGATCGCCAAAAAGTGGCACACACTGCCTCCCAGCACAAACCCATGCCAGATGGCGTGATTGAACGGTATACGCTTGCAGACGTAAAACACCACGCCCAACGTATATACCGCGCCGCCGATCGCCAGCAACGTCACTCCGCCGACGGACAGTTTCATCGCCAACTGATAAATAACAATCAGCGATAGCCAGCCCATCACCAGATAGGTCATCAGCGACAGCATTTTAAACCGGTGCGCAAACGCCAGCTTGAATATGACGCCAAGCAACGCCAGGCTCCAGATGGTGATCATCAGTCCACGCGCCAGCGGCGAGTTAAGGCCCACCAGCAGAAAAGGCGTATAGGTTCCGGCAATCAGCAGATAGATAGCGCAGTGATCAAATTTCTTCAGCCAGCGTTTTGCGCGCTGATGAGGAATGGCGTGATACAACGTCGATGCGAGAAACAGTAAAATCAGGCTGCCGCCATACAGACTATAACTGGTGATAGCCAGAGACGTGGCGCCATTGTCCAGCGCCTGCACCAGTAATAACACCAGCCCGACAATCCCAAAGATAAAACCAATTCCATGGCTGATACTGTTGGCGACTTCTTCCGCCAGCGTATACCCCGATTCCCCCATTTTTTTCTTCATGCAAACCTCTTGTCCCACACTTACCCCTATGCTCGCACCGGCGGCCTTCCCTGCCACGCTGAGCAAGCTTTGAGCAGCTTAACTGAGAACAATTCCAGTGTACACCTGTACGCTAAAATAAAAATCAGCGGCTTTCAGACGGTATTCTTGCATGTTCATCTTATGGCGCATCCCCTACAATAGAGCCTCTTTATTGCAGGAGATTAACGGATGTCGTTCGCTTTACCCGTACTGGATTTCGGCCCCATGACCGATGTCGTCCGGTTTCTGATGGAAATCGACAAACTCAAGAGCGTTCAGCGCCGTTCCAAGGTGATTGGCACCGATCGTCAGGAAGACTCTGCAGAGCACAGCTGGCATTTTGCGGTCGCGGTGATGAGCCTGGCGCCTTATGCCGATGACGGTATCGATATCACCCACGTGCTGAAAATGGCGCTGATTCACGACATCGTGGAGATCGACGCCGGAGACGTGCTGGTGTATGACCTGAAAGCCCGCGAAGCCATTCAGGAACAAGAGCAAGCCGCCGCGGCGCGCATTTTCGGCCTGCTGCCGCAACCGCAGCACGACCAGTTTCTGGCGTTATGGCACGAATACGAAGCCGGAGATACCGCCGAAGCGCGTTTCGCGCTGATGATCGACCGTGTAATGCCGGTGCTGATGAACCTGCACAACGGCGGCCAAAGCTGGGTGGAACACGGTATCCGGCTGGAGCAGGTGTTGAGCCGCAACGCCTTTATCAGCGACGTCAACCCGGCGCTGTGGAGCTATCTGAAACAGCACCTGGAAGAGGCGCAGGCGAAGGGCTGGCTGAAATAGCCGACGATCGTCAACCGCATGAGCGGCGCCAGAGGCCGCTCATATCGGCGAACAAAAATGTCTGTATCGGTCAGTTTTTTGCCGTCATCGCCAGCTTCACGCCCAGTGAAATAAACAGCACGCCAATGGTTTTATTCAGCCAGAAGCGCACCATTTTGCTGACTTTCAGCTTGCTGCTGGCCAACGCGGTCGACGCGGCCAGAAAGTGACACCACAGCATGCCGTTGAAATTGAAGATCAATCCCAGAACGATAAACGCCAGCGCTTTCTGCGGCGCCTGCGGGTCAATGAACTGAGGCACGAACGCCAGAAAGAACAGCGCTACTTTCGGGTTTAACACGTTGGTGAGGAACCCCTGCCAGTAGATTTTCCGCATGGAAAGCACAGGCCGGTTGGCCGGCAGAGCACCGCTGTCGGCATTAGCGCGGTGAGCGGATTTATCCAGCAACGCTTGCACGCCCATATACACCAGATAGACAGCCCCCAGCACTTTCACCACCGTAAACGCGGTGGCCGAGGTAGCCAGAATGGCGGACAGCCCCAATGCCGCGGCCAGAACATGCACCAGCGTGCCGGAACCGATGCCCAGCGCCGCAGCCGAGCCCGCGCGCCATCCCTGCGACGAACTCTTGGTCATAATCAGCAACGAATCCGGTCCCGGCATGATGTTGAGCAAAATGCCGGACAGGATAAACAGTGAAATATCGTGAATGCCTAACATGATTTTCCCGCCATCTATTAATATTAATTCTGCTTCAGCTCCCGCTTCATTTTTCAGGGGGAGAAGCGACCACTCTACCACGCCGGACAAAAAAAACGGGCGCCGCTCACGCTGCACCCGTTTGTATCAGGAGGCTCTCGAACCACCTCCCAATTATTCACACTGTAAAAACCGCGCTTACTGATATTCGCTCATCGGCACGCAGGAGCAGAACAGATTACGGTCGCCGTACACGTCATCCAGACGTTTCACCGCCGGCCAGTATTTGTGGGTCTGTCCGGCCGGGAATACCGCCAGCTCGCGGCTGTACGGATGCGACCAGTCGGCTGCCAGCTCAGTCTGGGTGTGCGGCGCATTTACCAGCGGATTGTCTTCGTGCGGCCATTCGCCCGCCGCCACGCGGTCGATCTCGGCACGAATCGCCAGCATCGCGTCGATGAAACGGTCCAGTTCCACTTTGCTTTCCGACTCGGTCGGCTCGATCATCAACGTACCCGCCACCGGGAACGACATGGTCGGCGCATGGAAACCGTAGTCGATCAAGCGCTTGGCGATATCCATCTCGCTGATGCCGGTGCTCTCTTTCAGCGGACGAATGTCCAGAATGCACTCGTGCGCTACGCGATCATCACGGCCGGTATACAACACCGGATAAGCGTCTTTCAGGCGCGTCGCCACGTAGTTGGCGTTCAGGATCGCCAACTGGCTGGCCTGTTTCAGCCCATGCGCGCCCATCATGCGGATGTACATCCAGCTGATCGGCAGGATGGAAGCGCTGCCGAACGGCGCAGCGGAAACCGCGCCCTGACGAGTCAACACGCCGTCCATCGCCACCACCTGATGGCCCGGCACAAACGGCGCCAGATGCGCTTTCACGCCGATCGGTCCCATGCCTGGGCCGCCGCCGCCGTGCGGAATGCAAAACGTTTTGTGCAAGTTGAGGTGCGACACGTCCGCGCCGATGTGACCCGGCGAGGTAATGCCTACCTGCGCGTTCATGTTGGCGCCGTCCAGATACACCTGGCCGCCGTACTGATGAACAATCTGGCACACTTCGCGGATAGTTTCTTCGTACACCCCGTGGGTGGACGGGTAAGTCACCATGATGCAGGAGAGCTTATCGCCGGCCTGCTGCGCTTTTTCCCGCAGGTCGTGCAGGTCGATGTTGCCCTGCTTGTCGCAGGCCACCACCACCACCTGCATCCCCGCCATCTGGGCGGAAGCCGGGTTGGTGCCGTGGGCGGAACTGGGGATCAGGCAGAGGTTGCGCTCGCCTTCGTTACGGCTTTCGTGATAACGGCGGATCGCCAGCAGACCGGCGTATTCGCCCTGAGCGCCGGAGTTCGGCTGCATACACACCGCGTCATAGCCGGTTAGTTGCACCAGCCAGTCGGACAGCTGCGTGATCAGTTGACGGTAACCCAGCGCCTGTTCGGTCGGGCAGAACGGATGCAGTTCGGCGAATTCCGGCCAGGTAATCGGCAGCATTTCCGCCACCGCGTTGAGCTTCATGGTGCAGGAGCCGAGCGGGATCATCGCCTGATTCAGCGCCAGATCCTTACTTTCCAGACGATGCAGATAGCGCATCATTTCGGTTTCGCTGTGGTACTGGTTGAATACCGGATGAGTCAGGATGTCGTCACTGCGCAGCAACGCCGCCGGGATCGACGCCGACCGGCTGCTGACCGCCGCATCCAGCGTATCGATATCCAACCCGTGATCGTCGCCCAGCAGCACGGCGAACAGCGCCAGCACGTCGTAGCGGCTGGTGGTTTCATCCAGCGCGATGCCGACCGCGCCATCCAGATCGGCGCGCAGGTTAATGCCGGCGCTCAGCGCGCGGCCCTGTACCGCCGCCTTATCGGCGACCTCAACGGTCAGGGTATCGAACCAGTGCTGATGACGCAGCGTCAGACCGCGTTGGGTCAGCCCGGCGGCCAAAATGTCGGCCAGACGGTGGATGCGCCCGGCAATGCGTTTCAGCCCCTGCGGCCCGTGATACACCGCGTACATGCCGGCAATGTTGGCCAGCAGTACCTGCGAGGTGCAGATGTTGGAGTTGGCTTTTTCGCGGCGAATGTGCTGCTCGCGGGTCTGCATCGCCATGCGCAGCGCGGTGTTGCCGGCGGCATCGCGCGAAACGCCGATAATACGGCCCGGCATGGCGCGTTTGTATTCGTCGCGGCAGGCGAAAAACGCCGCGTGCGGGCCGCCGTAGCCCATCGGTACGCCGAAACGCTGGGCGGACCCCAGCACAATGTCGGCGCCCTGTTTGCCCGGCGCGTCCAGCAGCACCAGCGCCATGATGTCCGACACCACGCTGATGATCACTTTGCGGTTTTTCAGCTCAGACATCAGCGCGCGATAGTCATGCAGCTCGCCGGTGGTGCCTGTCTGTTGCAACAACACGCCGAAGACGTCGTCATACTTCACCGCGTCAGCCGCGTTGCCGGTAACGATGTCAAAGCCGAAGGTCTGAGCGCGGGTGCGCACCACGTCCAGCGTCTGCGGATGCACGTCGTCGGCGACGAAGAAACGGTTTGCCTGCTTGAGCTTGCTGACGCGTTTGGCCATCGCCATCGCTTCCGCGGCGGCGGTCGCTTCATCCAGCAACGAAGCGGAAGCCAGCTCCAGACCGGTCAGATCCTGCGTCACCTGCTGGAAATTCAGCAGCGCTTCCAGACGTCCCTGCGACACCTCCGGCTGATACGGCGTATAGGCGGTATACCAGCCCGGGTTTTCCAGCACGTTGCGCAGAATCACCGGCGGCGTCAGCACCGCGTGGTAGCCCATGCCGATGTAGCTTTTATAGCGCAGGTTGCGGCCGGCGATCGCCTTCAGCTCGGCCAACGCCTGATATTCGGTGGCGGCATCGCCTACCGCCGGCGGTTGGGGCAGTTGGATGTCGGCGGGTACGATCTGGCGGGTAAGGCCGTCCAGTGAATCCGCCCCGATAGCGGCCAGCATCTGTTGTTGCTGAGCGGCCGACGGGCCAATATGGCGCTCCGTGAAGGCGCTACCGTGTTCGAGCTGACTGAGAGTCTGGGTCATGTGGGGGAATTTCCTGCATTTAGCACAGTGATGTGCAGCACAATTAACTAATTCAGAAAACAAGCAAATCATTCAGAAAAACAAGCAAACAATTCACAAAACAAACAGATCACAAAAACAAGCGGACAATAAAAACGCCCCGTCGCGGGGAGCGAACGGGGCGTCAGGCTTATTCTTCGTCGTCGCCGTCTTCTTCTTCCAGCAGCGCCTGATAACCAGCGGCATCAAGCAATTCGTTCAGTTCGTCTTCATCAGACGCCTTGATGCGGAACAGCCAGCCTTCAGCATACGGCGCGCTGTTCACCAGTTCCGGTGCGCCTTCCAGTTCTTCGTTGATTTCCACCACTTCGCCGCTGATCGGCGCGTAGATGTCGGACGCGGCTTTGACGGACTCCGCCACGGCGCAGTCATCACCGGCGTTGACCGTGCTGCCGACTTCCGGCAGATCGACAAACACCATATCGCCCAGCAATTCCTGCGCGTGCTCGGTGATGCCCACGCTGTAAACGCCGTTGCCTTCCGCCATCACCCATTCATGGGACGAGGTATATTTCAATTCTGCCGGAACATTGCTCATTGCCACCTTCTCCTTCCATTAACGCCAAAAATTAAAACTGAACCAGCGCCTTGCCGGCGCGAACGAAATTGGGTTTGGTCACATGCACCGGCATTTCGCGATTACGAATCTGCACGATAGCCTGTTCGCCGATACCGGCGGGAACACGAGCCAGAGCGATGCTGACGCCCAGCGTGGGCGAAAACGACCCGCTGGTGATCACACCTTCCTGCATGACGCCATGATTATCGGTAAAGCGGACCGGCTGACCGTGACGCAGCACGCCTTTTTCGGTCATCACCAGGCCGACCAGTTGTTCGGTGCCTTCCGCCTGCTGACGCTCCAGCGCTTCACGGCCGATGAACTGGCGGTCTTCCGGCTGCCAGACGATGGTCCAGCCCATGTTGGCCGCCAGCGGCGAGATGGATTCATCCATGTCCTGACCGTACAGGTTCATGCCCGCTTCCAGACGCAGCGTGTCGCGCGCGCCCAGTCCGCAGGGTTTAACGCCGGCCGCCAGCAGTTGTTGCCAGAAGCCGACCGCCTGTTCCTGCGGCAGCGCGATTTCATAGCCCGCTTCGCCAGTATAGCCAGTGGTGGCGATAAACAGATCGCCCGCCTGTACGCCAAAGAAGGGTTTCATGCCGGCTACTTGCTCACGCTGGGCATCGTTCAGCAGACTCCGCACTTTTTCCTGCGCCTGCGGCCCTTGCACCGCGATCAGCGACAGATCCTCACGTTCGGTAATCTCCACCATGAACGGTTTGGCATGCTCGGTGATCCAGGCCAGATCCTTCTCGCGGGTGGCGGAGTTCACCACCAGCCGGAAATAGTCTTCGGTCTGGAAATAGACAATCAGATCGTCGATCACGCCGGCGGAGGGCGTCAGCATCGCGGTATAGAGCGCTTTACCGGGCTGGGTGAGTTTGGCGACATCATTCGCCAGCAGATAACGCAAAAATTCACGCACGCGGGCGCCGCGCAGATCCACGATGGTCATGTGCGACACATCAAACATGCCGGCGCTGTTGCGTACGATGTGATGTTCGTCCAGTTGAGAACCGTAGTGCAGCGGCATCATCCAGCCATGAAAGTCCACCATTTTGGCGCCATCGGCCAGATGCTGTTGATACAACGGAGTGTGGTTTGCCATTCTTTTCTCTCTACGTTAGCCGCGCGTTGTGACGCCAGGCCCCACGACGCAAACGTTTATCCTGCCCCAGAACTTACCACCGAAGCGCGCGTTCCACCACTCCCACAACCATAAGTTTATCTATATAAAAAGCCAAACCGGCATTGAATTACCCAATCACCCAATCAGGATATAAATCCGTAAAATTTCACAAAATAAAAATTTAAATCCAAATTAAAAAATAAAACCAATACCACAAATTATTAATGCATGACTTTCTGGTTTGATGTCAGAAGAGACAACCACAAGTTAAATTAGATTAAGTAATGCGAAAAAACCCTAAAATTAGATTATTTCAGGTAAGGCCACGCCCGTTTTTCATTGTCTTCACACTCCGATTCTGTGATCACCGTCGTGGACACCTTCCCGTCAGCGACAGTACGACGCGGCTGATGGCAGCCGTAAGAAGGCAGCGAGTCCCGACCGGTTTCACACTGGGTTCATCGGCGGGTGATCCCTCTGACAAAGGTTTGACTTTTATCAACCGGAAGCGAGCTTTTGTCTCGCTCTGCGCGGTGCGCGACTAGATTAACTATTAACCACACCGGCTACTGGCGCAAATGGATAACCGATACGCCTAAATGATTAAAAATCAATGCGTTAAGGAGAAATCATGGCACACAGAATGATACTGAATGAAACGTCCTATTTTGGCGGCGGCGCCATCGCCCACCTGACCGAAGAGGTACAGCGACGCGGCTTTCGCAAGGCGCTGGTGGTGACGGACCAGGAACTGATGAAGTACGGCGTAGCGGGTAAAGTAACCGCGCTGCTGGACAAAGCAGGCCTGCCTTATGACATCTATGACGGCGTGATTCCCAACCCAACCATCGCCGTCGTCCGGCAGGGCGTCGAACGTTTTCAGGCATCTGGCGCCGACTACCTGATCGCGATTGGCGGCGGTTCGCCGCAGGACACCTGTAAAGCCATCGGCATCATCATCAACAACCTGGAATTCGCCGATGTGCGCAGCCTGGAAGGGGTCGCGGCCACCCGCAAACCCAGCGTGCCGATTCTCGCCATTCCTACCACCTCCGGCACCGCGGCGGAAGTTACCATCAACTACGTCATCACCGATGAAGAGAAACGGCGTAAATTCGTCTGCGTCGACCCGCACGATATCCCCATCGTGTCGTTTATCGACGCGGACATGATGAGCAGTATGCCCGCCTCACTCAAAGCCGCCACCGGCATCGACGCCCTGACCCACGCCATCGAAGGGTTCACGACTCTGGGCGCCTGGGAATTGACCGACATGCTGCACCTCAAAGCCATCGAGATCATCAGCCGTTCACTGCGCGACTCGGTGGCCGGCAAACCGCAGGGCGTGGAAGCGATGGCGCTGGGGCAATATATCGCCGGTATGGGTTTTTCCAACGTCGGCCTGGGACTGGTGCACGGTATGGCGCATCCGCTGGGCGCGTTCTATAACACCCCGCACGGCGTCGCCAACGCGATTCTGCTGCCCCATATCATGGCCTGGAACGCGGAATACACCGGTGAGAAATTCCGCGCCATCGCCGTGGCGATGGGGGTACAAGGCGCGGGCAACATGCCGCTGACGCAGGCGCGGAACGCGGCGATTCAGGCGGTGCGGCAGTTGGCGCAGGATGTGGATATCCCGGCGCAATTGCGTCAGGTCGGCGTTAAAGAGCAGGATATTCCGGCGCTGGCGCAGGCGGCGTTCGACGATGTCTGCACCGGCGGCAACCCGCGCCCGGCCAGCGTGAAGGAGATTGAGGCGTTGTATCAGTCGATCTACTGATAATCAAACCAAATGACAATCAAACTGCGGATCGTGCGATTTGTCGATGCGTGACGGGAAGTGACAAAAAACGCGCGTCCTGCCAATGATGAACCGGAACCTGCCGCGTCAAACGCCGCGGCAGGCCGGTCAAGCCCGTATTACTATCGGGGCTTCAGGACGCGTGGAGCAACCAGCGCCTGTGACGAACATTCAGCATTCACAATGCAGCATTTACGCTGGAATATTCGTTACAGGCGAACACGGCTCAAAGGCTGCAAAGCCTTGCAGCAGGTAGGATCGTAGCATCTGAACCGAGCGTATCACGCTCAGATCAGGTGGCTGATATTCACGTTCTCCATCAGATAATGGTTGTCGGAGTAATCCACCGGAATGGCAATCACCGCCGGGCCATCCACATCCATCGCCTGCCAGAGCTTCGGCACCAGTTCGGCGGCGGACTCCACGGCGAAACCTTTAGCGCCGAAGGCTTCCGCATAGGCTTTGAAGTCAATCGGCCCGAATTTGACGCCGGAAGCGCGGTGATATTTTTTCTCTTCCTGAATTTCCACCATGTTGTAGGCGTTATCCACCCAGATGATGTGCAGAATGTTGGATTTCAGCCGCACCGCGGTTTCCAGTTCCATACTGGACTGCATGAAACCGCCATCTCCGGACACCGACACCACTTTCTGTTGCGGATTCACCAGCGCGGCGGCGATCGCCCACGGCAGCGCCACCCCCATAGTCTGCTGACCGTTGGTCATCAGCACCTGACGGGCGCGGAAGCTGTAGAGATAACGCGCCAGCCAGATATGGAAGCTGCCCATGTCCACGCACAGGGTAACGTCTTTATTGACCAGATCCTGCATCACCCGCACCAACCGCAGCGGATGAATAGCGAAGCCGTCCATGTTGATGGCGCGGGTCGCCAGTTCATGGCGCAGTTGACGACGCTCCTCCAGAATCGCCTCCGACTGGGACGACAGCACGATCGGCGAACTCAGTTGCTCATTGAGCGTATCAATGGTGATGCTGATGTCGCCAACCAGTTCCACATCCGGGCGGTAGGCGTTTTCCACTTCGGCGGGCAACACATCAATGTGCACCAGCGTGGCATTACCAGAATTCCACAGCGCCGGCGCATACTCCACCGGGCTGTAGCCGACCGTGACGATAAGGTCGGCCTGCTGTAGCAGCTTGTCGCCGGCCTGATTGTTAAACAACCCTACCCGTCCGGCGAAATGGTCAAAATGCTGTTGATCGATTACCCCGGCGGCCTGATAGGTACTGGTCACCGGCAGGCGGCTGTGATGCAGCAGGCGGCGCAGCGCCTCGGCATTTTTCGGCTGGCTGGCCATCAGCCCCAGCAACAGTATCGGGTTTTTGGCTTTCTTGATCAGCCCGACCACCCGTTCAACATCCGCACGCGGCGCGCTATTGAGGGTCGGCAGCGAGGTACGAGCCAGAATCGGGCTGTCTACCGGTTCATTGACAATATCTTCCGGCAGACTGATGAACGACGCGCCCGGCCGACCGAGCTCAGCAGCGCGAAAGGCGTTAGCCATCACTTCTGAAATGGCGGACGACACCGTGATTTCGGCGCTGTATTTGGTCACCGGCTGAAACAGGCTGACGGTATCCAGGCTCTGGTGGGTCAGTTTCAGGCGGTCGGCGCGTTTGACCGCACCTCCCAGCGCCACCAGCGGGTCGCCTTCCGCCGTCGCGGTCGCCAGCCCGGTCACCAGATTCGAACAGCCCGGCCCCGACGTCACCAGCGTCACGCCGGCCTTGCCGGTAAGACGGCCGACGGCGGCCGCCATAAAGGCGCCATTAGCCTCATGGCGCACGGGAATGGTTTGAATCGGCGAATCCACCAGCGAATCAAACACGCGGTCTACTTTTGCACCAGGAATGCCGAAGACATAGTTGACGCCTTGCTGCTCAAGATGTTTTACGATCAGCTCCGCACCGCTAGACCAATGCTGTTGACCATCCCTATTTTCCATAATGTTTATCCTCTGCATAACAGTGTGCTTTTGCTTTCAGTACCTGCTCGATGCCTCAGCTCTCCACGGAGTGAATGACGCTATCGAGATTTTCAGGGGATAAATTGGCTTTCAGGAAATCCCTGTCGCGGGGAAGGTCAATAACCAGTTTGGCGATAGAGCCAAAGGTCAATACGCCTTCTTCCAGTCGATAATCAAGGATATGCCCGCCGCCTTTGCGGTCATCAGTGATGAAATGCTCGTGATAACCGGCAACATTAATCCCCTGGACATAGGCAGGACTACGGAAACCGATAACGCTGCCCTGACACTGTTCGAAACGGAACGTGGGTTGTTGGGCAATCGCTTCCAGCATCGGTTTATAAGGGCGTTCCTGGCGAGGTACCGTACGGGTTTCCACGTGGCTAAAGCGGCCATCTATCCGCAGGGCACAAAACAGATTATCTGTTGCAATCAAGTCATTAATGCGCTGATGAATCGCTTCGCGGCTGGTGGCCTGCCCGAAATGGATTTGCTCCGTCGGGCGGAAAAAGGTCATTACCGCGAAGGGAGTTTTTTGATACGGCAGCGCTGCTCGCGCGCTGCCATCCTCACGGAGCTGGAAGATACGGCTGTTAAGCGCCACCAGTTCACCGTCGAGATCATTAAACGTCCCTAATCCAAAATCGCCATGTTTCAGAAGTTCTTCCATAGTGATGTTACCTTCATAAACGCCATTAATAAGCCCGCTCATTAATGACGTCTGATAAATAACGCACTCTGGATGCTGTTTCTGATGATGAAGTGCAAAGCTGGCCAGTTCCCTGACACAGGAGTCGACGCAGTTAACATCTTTCATATCCATTCCCTTCTGACGATGATCAACTTAAATTTATTTAATGTTTCACTTGAATATTGACCTCCGTCACACCAAAGTTCCAATACAGAGATGTGGCCATTTGGAGATCGAAAATATATGGAATTACGTTACCTGCGCTATTTTGTCGCAGTGGCCTCAACCCGGCATTTCACCCGCGCGGCGGAAATTCTCGGCATATCACAGCCGCCGTTAAGCCAGCAGATTCAAAAACTTGAGCGGGAAATCGGGACGCCGTTGTTCAAGAGGCTGACCCGTGGCGTGGAGATGACGGAAGCTGGCGAAGCGCTGTATCAGGACGCCAGCCATATTCTGGAACTGGCCGAATCGGCCGTGGAGAGAGTGCGCAGCATCGCCCGCGGGGAGAGCGGCGCGATCAACATCGGCTTCTCCTGTGCGGTGACGTTTCATCCCACGGTGCTGGCGCTGTTGCGCCGTTACCGGCAGCATTATCCCAGCGTCCAGCTGCGGCCGCGGGAAGAGCACATCAACGAGATTCTGGAGAGCCTGCGCAACCGCACCACCGACATCGCGTTTGTGCGCCTGCCATGTGATATCGGCGAGGAGTTCGAAGGCGAATTACTGGCGGACGAGCCGATGCGGCTGGTACTGCCGGAAAACCATCCGTTCAGCGATCAAACGCGAATCAATCTGGGACAGCTGCGGCAGGAACCGTTGATCATCTTTCCGCGCGAACTCTGCCCTAGTCTGCACGACCTGATTATCCGCGCCTGCTACCTGTCGGGCTACCAGCCAAAAATCAACCCGCTGGCGCCGCATATCACCGCCACCATCAGCATGGTGGCGTCCGGTTTTGGCGTGACCTTTGTCCCTGAATCGCTGGCCAGCATCCAGACCGGCAATGTGACTTATCACGACACCAACACGCCGCACCTCACCACGCAGATTGCCGTTATCTGGCGCAAACATGACCGCTCCGCTACGCTGCTGAACATGCTGCAACTGGTGCGCGACTATCTGCACAGCGCCTGATCGTTCTCAGGCATCCAAAAACCTGCCGTCGTCAAACGGCAGGTCACACAAAAATCATGCGGCACCGGTTGTATAGCGGCAAATCTTATATATGATATTAGTTATCATTATCAACAAGAGAAGCCACAATGCTGACCGCCATGATCGCCGCCTGCGGGCTATGGGGAATAAGCTGGTATTTTGGCAAGCGTCTGTCCAGCGCCTGGGGCGTTCTGCTGCCGGCGGCGCTGATGCCGTTGCTGGCCCTGCCGGAACTAAACCTGACCCACCTGAAGTACATCTGTGCGCTGGCGATGCTGCTTACGTTGAGCATGCTGTTCCATCGCCGTATGCGTCACTATCTGCTGCTGCCGTCCTGCATTGCGCTGGCAGGCGGCCTGGCGGCGCTGTCGCTTACGCTAAAGGGATGGTGATACCGACCCTGAACGGGCATAACGCACAAGATAAAGGAAGAAAACGCGCTGTTGATTTTATGAGCGAGAAGAATTGCTGTGCTGGAAAAAGACAAGAAATATAAGGATGAGGAGAGTGGTGCGAAGAGAGGGACTTGAACCCTCACGTCCGAAGGACACTAACACCTGAAGCTAGCGCGTCTACCAATTCCGCCACCTTCGCACTGTTTACTACGATACTATTTACTATTCACTACTTACTACGATTACTACTTACTACGATAATGCTGCTATATCTTGATTTGTATCCCAGTGGTGCGAAGAGAGGGACTTGAACCCTCACGTCCGAAGGACACTAACACCTGAAGCTAGCGCGTCTACCAATTCCGCCACCTTCGCAGGTACTGTGAAATACAAATCTGTGGTGATTTGGTGCGAAGAGAGGGACTTGAACCCTCACGTCCGAAGGACACTAACACCTGAAGCTAGCGCGTCTACCAATTCCGCCACCTTCGCAAACCAAGCAACATTACGTCACACAATGTCACCACGGAGGCGAATTCTAGAGATTTTCGCACCAACGTCAATCATTATTTCCATGTCGTTAAAGCGTTTGCTGTAAAAAACAGCATTCAGACAAACGGGGCCTGCTGGAAGCATTGTTGAAGCCACTCAATCACCACCCGGATGCGCGGCGCCAGAAAGCGCCCGGAGGGATACATCACATACAGCGGCATATCGGGCGGCGGCAACTGCGGCAGGATCTCCACCAGTTCCCCGCTCGCCAGCAACGGCGCCAGACCGTAGCGCGGCGCCTGAATAATCCCCATTCCGGCCTGGCAGGCGGCGATATAGGCATCGGCGCCGTTGATTTCCACCAGACTGGGCAGCGAGCGGGTAATGACTTGCCCCTGCTGCATAAATTCCAGCGGGTAACGCTGCGATGTGCGTAGCGAAAAATAGCTCACCATACGATGAGACGTCAGCGCCTCCAGCGTGTCGGGCACGCCGTATTCGGCGCAATAAGCCGCGGAAGCGCAGGTTATCTGCGGCAGCGACGGCAGCGAACGCGCCACCAGCGAATCATCATCCACCTGCCAGGCGCGCAGCACGCAGTCCACGCCTTCGCGCACCACATTAATCGCGGCATCGTTGGCGCTCAGCACCAACGCAATCTGCGGATAGCGGCGGTAAAACGCGGGCAACGACGGGATCACCACCTGCCGGGCCAGCGAATGCGGCATGTCGATTCGCACCCGTCCGCTGGGCTGCTGGCGCTGACGGGAAAACAGCGCGTCCGTTTCCTCAATTTCCGCCAGCAACTGCACGCAGCGCTGGTAGTAAAGCAAACCTTCGTCCGTCACCTGCACCTGACGGGTGGTGCGTTGCAACAGACGCACCCCCAGCCGCAGTTCCAGCCGTTTCAGCGTCTGGCTGACGGTCGCCCGCGGCAGTCCCAGCTTTTCCGCCGCCCGGCTAAAACTTTCCGCTTCCACAATGCGCACAAACACCCGCATCGCCTGAACCTGATCCATCACCGGCCCCATTGTTTGCATTTTACAAACAGTGTTGCATAAAACTGCGAATTTATCTTTTTGATTCAAACAACCACACTGAAAAACGCGGTTAATAACACGGAGCAATAACATGCAACAGCGAAAACTGGGCCCGCAGGGGCCAACGGTATCTGCACTGGGTCTCGGCTGTATGGGGATGAGCGATTTCTATTCCACCGGGCAAGATGAAAAAGAGGCTGTCGCCACCCTGCATCGTGCGCTGGAACTGGGCGTCACCCTGCTGGATACCGCCGACATGTACGGCCCTTACACCAATGAAACGCTGGTGGGCAAAGCCATCAAAGGCAAACGGGATCAGGTATTTCTGGCTACCAAGTTTGGCATTCTGCGCGACCCGGCCAACCCGAACCTGCGTGGCGTCTGCGGCCGGCCGGAGTATATCCGTCAGGCGGTCGAAGGCAGTCTGAAACGTCTGGGCGTCGAGGTCATCGATCTTTATTACCAGCACCGCGTCGATCCGGCAGTGCCGATTGAGGACAGCGTCGGCGCGCTGGCCGATCTGGTTAAGGCAGGCAAGATTCGTTATATCGGCCTGAGCGAAGCCTCCGCCGCTACGCTGGAACGCGCGCACCGCGTTCACCCTATCACCGCGCTGCAAAGCGAATACTCATTGTGGACGCGGGATGTGGAAGCGGAGATTCTGCCCGCCTGCCGCCGTCTGGGCATCGGCTTCGTGCCTTACAGCCCGCTGGGACGTGGTTTTCTGACCGGCGCCATCAAACGACAGGACGATCTGGCCGCGGACGATTTCCGACGCGCCAACCCGCGCTTCAGCGATGAAAACTTTGCTAAAAACCTGCAACTGGTGGACAAAATCACGCAGCTGGCTCAGGAAAAATCGGTAACGCCATCGCAGCTGGCGCTGGTCTGGGTGCTGGCGCAGGGCGAGCACATCGTACCGATTCCCGGCACCAAACGCCGTCGCTATCTGGAAGAAAATGTCGGCGCGCTGTCGGTTTCGTTGACGCCGCGCGAGCAGGATGACATTAACGCCATCTTCCCGCCGAAGATCGCCGCAGGCGCGCGCTACGGACAGGAAGGCATGGCGACGCTCGATAACGCCTAAGCGTCGCATCGCGCCCGGCGAAAGCCGGGCGGATCAGTTAACGTTTTTTATTGCGGCGCAGCACCGCGCGATAAACGCGGAAACGACCGGTCTGGGCGATAACTTCATGGCTGCCGAAGGTTTCGTCCAGCAGCGCCGGGTACGGCAGGAAAGCGTTGGCGACAATGCGCAATTCGCCTTCCATATTCAGGTGCGAGGCGGCGCCGCGAATCATCACTTCCGCCGCGTGCAGGCTGGTCTGCATGCCGTCATGGAACGGCGGGTTGGAGATAATGAGGTCAAAACGCCCCTGAATATCCGAATACGCGTTGCTGGCGATCACCTGCCCTTCCAGACCGTTGGCCGCCAGCGTCGACCGGCTCGCTTCCAGCGCGGCGGCGCCGACATCGCTGAGCGTCAGGCGGATTTTCGGCGATATGCGGGCAAACGACGCCGCCAGCACCCCAGCGCCGCAGGCGAGATCCAGTACCTTGCCCTTGCGATGCGGCTCCAGCGTCGAGAGCAGCAACTGGCTGCCGGTGTCCAGCCCCTCGCGGCTGAATACGCCCGGCAACGTGTGTACCGGCACGCCATCCACGTCATACTCCAGCCACCAGTCCTCCAGCGCAAAAGCAGACGGTGCTTCCAGACGACCGTGATACAGGCCGCAACGGCGGGCGCTGTCGATCTTGTTGATGGCGGCGATCGGCTCCAGAATGCCCTCGGCGCTGCGTACCCCGCTGCGGTTCTCGCCGACGACGAAAATGTCGCAACCCACCGGCAGCAGCGACAGCAGGTTGGACAGCTGGAACTGCGCTTCCTGTTTGCTTTTCGGCCAGTAGTAGATCAGGGTGTCGCACCCGGCTACGGTTTCCGCCTGCGCCAGCAGCGAGAAATGCACGTTGTCGCCCAGTACGGGCTGCAACTGCTGCCAGTGATGATACTGCGTGGTGTGCACGGTGACGGCGGCTGCGTCAAAATGAGCGGGCAGCGTATCTTGCAGATCGCCGGCAAACAGCACCCGGCGGGAAACAAATTCATCACTGTGGCGCAGTATCACTTCACTGGCGGGGGTTAATGCTGACATCAGGTCTGGCTCCTCAATAAACTGAGCGAGGATTATAGTGGTTTGTTGGCGCATGTTCAGCGATTTGTTAGCATAGCGCCGCACAATCGTGCGCCACTATTGTTTATCGCGATGATCATATCGCGGTTATCGTATCGCGGTTATCGCGCGCGGAGTTAAGGCATGACATCAAGACGGGACTGGCTGTTGCAGCAACTGGGGATCACCCAGTGGACTTTGCGTCGTCCGTCGGTGCTGAAAGGCGAAATCGCCGTCAACCTGCCGCCTGACGTCCGGCTGCTGATCATCGCCGATCCGCTGCCCGCCAGCGACGATCCGCTATTGCAGGATGTGGCGCGCAGCCTGAATCTCGCCCCGCAGCAGATAGTCAGCCTGACGCCGCGTCAGGCGCAGATGCTGCCGGAACACACTCGCTGCCACAGCTGGTGGCTTGGGCAGCCCGCCGCCGACCCGTTGACGTTGGACGGCGTGCAACTGACCAGCCCGGCTCTGGCCGAGCTTTATCACAACGCCGGGGCGAAACGCGCCCTGTGGCAACAGATTTGTCACCATGAACATGATTTCCACCCTGACCACGGCTGACCTGCCGCGGGCGTTTGAGATTGAATGCTTAAGCCACGCCTTCCCGTGGAGCGAAAAAACCTTCATCAGCAATCAGGGCGAGCGTTACCTCAACCTGAAACTGTGCCATGACCAGCAGTTGGTGGCCTACGCCATCACCCAGGTGGTGCTGGATGAAGCCACGCTGTTCAACATCGCCGTCGCCCCCGACCATCAGCGTCACGGCTACGGACGTCAGTTGCTGGAACACCTGATCGCCGAGCTGGAGCGCAGCGATGTGGTGACGCTGTGGCTGGAAGTACGTGCCTCCAACGCGCGCGCCATCGCGCTGTATCAAAGCATGGGATTCAACGACGTGTCGGTGCGGCGGGATTATTACCCGACCGTCGGCGGCCGGGAAGACGCCATCATTATGGCGCTGCCGCTGGGCTGACGGCGCGCTTTTCCCATCAGTCCGGCCGTTTCCTTCCGGTTGTCAATAATTTGAAATGGAAATCATTCTCAATTAATATGCGGCGATATTTTGCGCTTTCCGTTTTCAGGAACCCGTTATGTCCGCCGTCAACACCGCCAGCCCTTGCGACCTTCAGCAGCTTTATCAGCAGCATCACGGCTGGCTGCAGGGGCTGCTGCGCAAACGGCTGGGCAATCTGTGCGACGCCGCCGATCTGGCGCACGATATTTTCGTACAGCTGCTGACCCGTCCGCGCCACTTCGACAGCCATGAAGGCGCGCGCGCCTACCTCAGCGTGATGGCGCAGGGCCTGTGCGTCGATCTGTGGCGCCGCCGGGCGCTGGAACAGGCCTGGCGGCAGTCGCTGAACGACTGCGAGCAAGTGCATGCGCTGTCTGCCGAGCAGCACACCATCATTCTGGAAACCCTGTATCAGGTCGACGCGATGTTGCGTCAGTTGCCGGACAACGTGCGCGTCGCCTTTATCCTGGCGCAGATTCAGGGGCAGACCTACGCGCAGATCGCCGTCACACTCGGCGTCAGTGAGCGGATGGTGAAAAAATACATGGCGCAGGCGATGCTGCACTGCATCCTGCTGGAAGCGGAGTATCACGGCCATGAGGCAATGCAGCGGTGAACCGACAGACGCCGGCGTCGCCACCGGATTATCAGGCGCTGCAACAGGCGGCCGACTGGTACGCCCAACTGCTGGATTCCGCCCACGACAGCGAGCTGCATGCCCGCTGGCAACAGTGGCTGTCGGCAAGCGACGCGCACCGTCTGGCCTGGCAATATGTGGAAACCGTCAGCCAACGCTTTCAGCCGTTGCGCGGCGACGTCACGCCGTTGACGGCGCAGACGCTGCTGCAACCGTCTACACCGCTCACCCGCCGCCATACCCTGCGCCTTGGCGCACTGCTTGCCACCGGCTCGCTGCTGTCCTGGCTGACCTGGCGCCACACGCCGGTGCGCGAAAGCCTGCTGGCGCTGACAGCCGACTACCGCACCGGTACCGGCGAAATCCGCGACTTTACGCTCAGCGACGGTACCCGGCTCTGGCTTGATACCGCATCCGCGCTTGATGTCCGCTACACCGATACCCGTCGCCAGTTGAACCTGATCGCCGGCGAAGCGCTGATCGACACCGCCGCCGACAAGCGGCGACCGCTGTTTGTCGCCAGCCGGGAAGGCAGCATGCAGGCGCTCGGCACCCGCTTCAGCGTGCGCCAGTTGGCAGGCAGCACCCAACTGACCGTATACGCCGGCAGCGTGGCGGTCACGCCGCGGCAGACAGGCCCGCTGCGCCAGATCGACGCCGGTCGACAGTGGCGATTTGACGCCAGCGGCGCCGGGTTCGAAACGTGCATCAGCGCGCAGGATGCCGACTGGCGTCAGGGAATGCTGCACGCCAACAACACCCCGCTGGGCGACGTGGTGGCGCGTCTGGCCCGCTACCGCCACGGTCATCTGGCCTGCGCGCCGGATGTCGCCGCGCTGCGCGTGGTCGGCACTTTCCCGCTGATGGACACCGATCGGGCGCTCGCCATGCTGAGCCGGGTGCTGCCGGTGCGCATCCACCGCCGTTTCGACTGGTGGATCACCGTCGAACCTGTCTGAAAAAAATTATCGCCCGCCGGTTCCCTTTTTGCGCCGCTCGTTCGATTCCCACTAAAAGCACGCTCTTTTACTCTGGGATACAAGGCATTCATCATGACATTCACTACACCTGCTCGCGCTGGCCTGCGCCAGATTCTCCGCCCACAAAAACCGCTGGTCGTCGCGCTGCGCCTCGCCCTGCTCAGCCTGTCGCTGCAGTGCGTCATTCCAGCCAGCGCCGCGCAGGAAAGCCCGGCGACGCGCCATTACGCGCTCGCCGCCGGTCCGCTTGGCAACCAATTGAACCAGCTCGCCGGGCAGGCCGGCATCTATCTCGCCGCCGACGCCAGCCTGACGCAGGGGCTGAGCGGCCCGGCGTTGCAGGGCGATTACACGGTGGATGAGGCGTTACGTCGCCTGCTGAGCGGCAGCGGGCTGACCGCGTCACGCCAGCCGGACGGCAGCTACGTGCTGAGAAAGCCGGCGGACGGCGAAGAAATGTATGTTATCCGCCAACCCAGCCTGAACGGCCCGACCGAAGACACCGGCGCCTACACCACCCGTAATCTGAGCACCGCCACCCGGATGACGCTTTCGCCGCGCGAAACGCCGCAATCGGTCAGCGTGGTCACCCGCCAGCAGATGGACGACCAGCACATGACTTCGCTGGAAGACGCGATGGCCGTATCCACCGGCGTCACCGTGGTGAAAGAGAGTTCGTATCAGACCCGTGTCCAGTCCCGTGGCTTCATGATGGACAACGTGCAGGAAGACGGCTCCGGCAGCTCGTTCCAGAACAGCGTGTCGGGCATGGGCTCGGCGGAATCCTCCAGCGAGTCGCCCGATCTGGCGATCTACGATCGGCTGGAAATTCTGCGCGGCGCGTCCGGGCTGTTGCAGGGCAACGGCGAGCCGGGCGGCACCGTCAATCTGGTGCGCAAAAAACCGACCTACGATTTTCGCAGTACGCTCAGCACCAGCGCAGGCAGTTGGGATCATTACCGTCAGGAAGCGGATGTGTCCGGCCCGCTCAATAGCGACGGTTCGCTGCGCGGCCGTTTTGTCGGCGTCACCCAGAAAAAAGACAGCTTTGTCAATGAGGTACACAGCGAACGCCATGTCATGTACGGTACGCTGGCCTATGATCTCACCAGCGACACCACCGTCACCACCGGTGTTAACTGGCAGAAAACCCGCACCGTGCCGGATCTCTACGGCGTACCGATGTCCACCGATTACGCCAGCCTGAACCTGCCGCGATCCACCTTTCTGGGCGCCAGCTGGAACCGGATCGCCTTCGAGAAAATCAACGCGTTCGCCGAACTGGAACACCGCTTCAGCAGCGACTGGACGCTGAAAAGCGCGCTCAACTATACCCACTCCACCGCCGTCGGGCGCTTTACCGGTATTTTCGGCAACGGCACCAGCGGCGTCGGCAGCAACGGCACCGGGCGGCTCAACAACATGCTGGCGCGGGATAATCAGGCCGATCAATGGAGCTATAACCTCACGCTCAACGGGCCGTTCGAACTGCTCGGGCGTCGCCATGAGCTGGTGGTGGGCGGCGATTACCAGAAAGAAAACTTCGACAACCTGTTCGGCCGGGTGATCAACACCAACGTCGTGAACGTGTATAACTGGAACCCCGACGCGCTGGCCGAACCTGCCTGGCCCGCCTACAGCAACAATTACACCTACGATCTCTACCAGCGCGGCCTGTTCACCACCGCCCGCTTTACGCTGGCGGACGACTGGAAGCTGATTGTCGGCACCCGCTACAGCAACTTCAGCTATACCAACAACTTGCGTAATCTCAGCAGCGGCTCCGCCACCCAGACCCACTTTAAAGCCAACGAACAATGGACGCCGTACGGCGGCCTGCTGTGGGACTTCGCCGATCACTACACCTGGTATCTGAGCTACGCCGATATCTACAAGCCGCAGGAAAATATCGACAACCGCGGCAATCTGCTGCCTGCCGTCACCGGCAAAAACTACGAAACCGGGGTGAAAGGCGAGTTCTTCGGCGGCGCGTTGAACACCTCGGCAGCGCTATTCCGCATCGTGCAGGAAAACCGGGCGGTCGAAGATATCAACTGTCAGGTTTCCACCACCTGTTACCGCGCCGACGGCAAGGTGGAAAGTCAGGGACTGGAACTGGAAGCGGCCGGCAAACTGGCGACGGGCTGGCAGTTGTCCGCCGGTTATACGCTGACCAACAGCAAATACCTGAAATCCGATGAGGGCACGCAGGGGCGACGCTACAGCCTCAATACGCCGCAGCACCAGTTCAAGCTTTACACCAGCTATCAGTTGCCCGGCAGCCTGAATCAATGGACGGTAGGCGCCGGGCTGACCGCGCAAACCGACACCACCACCAGCCGGGGGGTGACGCAGGGCGGTTATACGCTGCTCAACGCCAACGTGAACTATCAGTACAACTCGCATCTCAGCTTCAACCTGGCCGGGTATAACCTGACCGACAAGGTGTACTACGTGAACGTGTCGAACCGTCATCGCGGCGGCAACAACTTCTACGGCGACCCGCGCAATGTGATGCTAACCGCCAAATGGGCCTTCTGATGGCGGCGCTAAACCTTTGGCGCCGGGAGCCATGACCAGCCTGCGGCGTTTCTGCCGGCTAGCCGCGCCGCTGTGGCTAAGCCGCGGCGCGTTATGGTTATGGCTGCTGCTGTTTGCGGTTATCGGGCTGACGCTGTCGGTCGTGTGGATCAGCGTACAGTACAACAACTGGAGCAAAGCCTTCTACGATGCGCTGGCGGACTACTTCCGCCATGCGTCGATCCGCGCGCTGGCGCTGAGCTATCTCGGCTACACCGCGCTGTTTGTCGCGGTGGTGGTGTGCGGCAACTGGCTGAAAAAACTGCTGATGCTGCGCTGGCGCGAGCAGATGACGCGGCAGTTCGAACAGCAATGGTTGCAGCGCCACGCGCACTATCGGCTACAACTGATGCCCAACGGCGCGCCGGATCACCCCGACCAGCGCATCGCCGAGGATATCCGCCTGCTGACGGAACAAAGCCTGACGTTGCTGCTGTCGTTGCTGAAAAACACCGCCCGGCTGTTCTCCTTCCTTGCCATCCTGTGGCAGATCTCCGGCGTGCAGACCATCACGCTGGGCGACTGGCGCCTGACCGTGCCGGGGTATCTGGTCTGGATTGCGCTGGGGTATGCGCTTTTCGGCAGCGCGGTCACACACTGGCTCGGCGCGCCGCTGCATCGCGTCAATGCCCAGCTACAACAGGTGGAAGCCGGCTATCGCGGCACGCTGTTGCGTATCCACGACCACAGCGAGCAAATCGCGTTTTATCAGGGGCAGACGGCGGAACACCAGCGGATGCAACGGCACTTCGGCGCGATCGTCGCCAACGCCTTTCAACTGATGGGGCGCGAGTTTCGACTGGAGAGCTTCACCACCAGCTACTTCCGCCTGAGCCTGATTATTCCGGTGTTCGCGGTGCTGCCGCTTTACCTGCTGCAACAGATTTCGCTGGGCGCCATCATGCAGGCGCGCGCCGCCTTTGGCTACGTGCTGGACGCCTTTGGCTGGTTCATCGACAGCTACCGGGAACTGGCGCGCTGGTCGGCTACCGTCGACCGGCTGTGGGAACTGCAACAACAGTTGCAGCAGTTGCCGCCCTGCCCGACCCCGCAGCGCCGGGGCGAGGCGCTTATCGTCGATCGCCTGCAACTGCGCTCTCCACAAGGGCATGCCTTACTGGAGTCGGTGTCGCTATGCCTACAACCGGCCAACTGGTGCCAGTTGCAGGGCGCGAGCGGCAGCGGCAAAACCACCCTGCTGCGGGCGCTGGCCGGGTTATGGCCGTTCAGCGCCGGACCGGTGATCCACCCCGCCGGCGAAGTGCTGTTCTTGCCGCAAAAACCCTATCTGCCGCAGGGAACGCTACGCCAGCTGTTGAGCTATCCGTCGCCGCACACGCCGCACGATGATCAGTTGCAGGCCGTACTGCAACAGGTGCAGTTGCCTCATCTCGTGCCGTTGCTGGACTGCGAGCACCCCTGGTCGATGCGTCTGTCCGGCGGCGAGCAGCAGCGGCTGTCGCTGGCACGCGCCTTGTTACAAAAACCGGCGTTGTTGTGCCTGGATGAAGCCACCAGTCAGTTGGACGATGACAGCGCGTATCTGCTCATGCGGGAATTGCGTCATCAGTTGCCGCACGCCATCGTGCTGGCGGTGACGCATCAAACGGTGCTGGCGGAGCTGTTCGATACCACGCTGACCACAACGACAGCCGGGCGGGCGAACGCGGCCTGAGCGACAGGGAAAAATACCGTCAGGAAAGAAACCAAAGAAAGCGGCCCGAAGACAGCGGGCCGCCAGAGGGATTAGGCGTCGGCTTTGTCGCCCAGCAGTACCGATTCGAGCGCGATCTCGATCATCTCGTTGAAGGTGGTCTGACGCTCGGCCGCGGTGGTCTGCTCGTGGGTACGGATATGGTCGGACACGGTGCAGATAGCCAGCGCTTTAGCGCCGAATTCCGCCGCCACGCCGTAGATACCGGCCGCTTCCATTTCCACGCCCAGAATGCCGTATTTTTCCATCACGTCGAACATTTGCGGGTCCGGCGTGTAGAACAGATCGGCGGAGAACAGGTTGCCGACGCGAGCGTCGATGCCGCGCGCTTTGGCTGCGTCCACCGCATGACGCAGCAGATCGAAATCGGCAATCGCCGAGAAGTCGTGATCTTTAAAGCGCATCCGGTTCACTTTGGAATCGGTGCAGGCGCCCATGCCGATCACCACGTCACGCAGTTTCACATCGGCGCGCACCGCGCCGCAGGAGCCGACGCGGATAATTTTCTTCACGCCGTATTCGGTGATCAGCTCTTTGGTGTAAATGGAACAGGACGGAATGCCCATGCCGTGGCCCATTACGGAAATGCGGCGGCCTTTGTAGGTACCGGTGAAACCCAGCATACCGCGCACATTGTTCACTTCCACCGCGTTTTCCAGAAAGGTTTCCGCGATGTATTTGGCGCGCAGCGGGTCACCCGGCATCAGCACTACGTCGGCGAAGTCACCCATTTCTGCATTGATATGTGGCGTAGCCATGCTTTTTCTTCCTTTTCAAATTCAGTGTGAAATCATGATGATAAATTATAGCGCCCGTCACCGGTCCGTGTCACAGCATTGACCTGTCACAGAATAGTCCTGTCACAGAATAGACTGGCCGTAATCCATCGGCGACAGCCCGAAATAACCGGTAACCGTCTGGCCGATATCGGCAAAGGTGGTGCGGTGGCCGTAATCGCCCGGCTTAACGTTCGGCCCGTAAATCAGCACCGGCACATGCTCGCGGGTGTGATCGGTGCCGGGCCAGCTCGGGTCGCAGCCGTGGTCGGCGGTCAGGATCAGGATATCGTCGCCGGTCACGCGCGCCAGCATCTCCGGCAGACGGCGGTCAAACAGCTCCAGCGCCGCCGCATAGCCGGGCACATCACGGCGGTGGCCGTAGGAAGAGTCGAAATCGACAAAGTTGGTGAACACGATGGTGTCGTCGCCCGCCTGTTCCATCTCTTTCAACGTGGCGTCAAACAGCGCATCGATACCGGTGGCTTTCACCTTTTTGGTGATGCCGACGTTGGCGTAGATATCAGCGATTTTGCCCACTGACACCACGGTGCCATTTTTCTCGTCCACCAGCTTTTTCAGCATGGTCGGCGCCGGCGGTTCGACCGCCAGATCGTGGCGGTTGCCGGTGCGCTGGAACTGACCCGCTTTGTCGCCGACGAACGGACGGGCGATCACCCGGCCGATATTGTAACCGCCGTCGGTCAGCTCTTCGCGGGCGATTTCACACAGCTCGTACAGTTTCTCCAGCCCGAAGGTTTCTTCATGGCAGGCAATCTGAAATACCGAGTCCGCCGAGGTATAGAAAATCGGTTTGCCGGTTTTCATGTGTTCCTCGCCGAGCTGGTCGAGGATCACGGTGCCGGAAGAATGGCAGTTGCCAAGATAACCCGGCAGCCCAGCGCGTTCGACCAGTCGGTCCAGCAGCGCCTGCGGGAAACTGTTGTGTTCGTCGAGGAAATAGCCCCAGTCGAACAGCACCGGCACCCCGGCGATTTCCCAGTGGCCGGACGGCGTGTCCTTGCCGGAGGAAATTTCGCTGGCGTACGCGTAGGCGCCGATGATATCGGCCTGTTCATCCAGCCCCGGCGGGAACTGCCCGGTGGAACCTTCCGCCGCCTTGCCCAGCCCCAGACGGCTCAGGTTCGGCAGCCGCAGCGGCCCTTGTCGGCCGACATCGGCCTTGCCTTGTGCGCAGGCTTGTGCGATATGGCCCAGCGTATCTGAACCTGCGTCGCCAAACCGTTCGGCATCAGCGGCGCTGCCAATCCCGAACGAGTCGAGAACCATAATAAATGCACGTTTCATGTAGTTATCTCCTGCGTCGTGCGTAAGGCACAGCTTATACGTAAAACGTAAAGCATCGGTGTACGTAAGGCCGGGCGGCGACAGTGCGGTTATACCCGTCATACTTCAAGTTGCAGGTGTGTTGGCTGCGTTCGTTCACCCGAATCACTTACCTGAGTAAGCTCATCGGGATTCACTCACTTGCCGCCTTCCTGCAACTCGAATTATTTTGGGTATAGATGTCCGTAGCGTCCAGACGACGATAAATCAGCGGACAAGGCGCAGGCGGTTGATCGTCAAGGCGAATCGCCTCGCGCAGCGCCTGCGCGGCCAGTTGCCAGTCCGACTCGGTTCTGGCGTGGACAACCGCCAGCGGACGCTGCGCATCCACCCGATCGCCCAGACTGACCATGTCGCTCAGCCCGACACTGTGATCAATGATATCACTGGCCTGACGTCGACCACCACCCAACGCCACCACTACCATGCCCAACGCGCGCGCATCCATCGCGCCGACAAAGCCGTCGCGCCCGGCGAACACCGGTTTGCTGAGCGTGGCGGGCGACAAATAGCGATCGTAATGTTCGACAAAATCCGTCGGGCCGTGCTGGGCCGCCACCATACGGCCAAATACCTCCGCCGCCCGGCCGTTGTCCAGCACCGACTGCAGTTTCGCGCGCGCCTCGGCGGCATCGCGCGCCAGGTGGCCCGCCAGCAGCATGGATTCGCACAGCGCCATCGTCACCTCGAACAGACGCGGGTTACGCTGCTCGCCGGTCAGAAAGCGCACAGCTTCGCGCACTTCCAGCGCGTTACCGGCGCTGGAAGCCAGCACCTGACTCATGTCGGTCAACAGCGCGCTGGTGCGGCAGCCGGCATTATTGGCCACGCCGACAATCGCCTGCGCCAGTTGCTCCGACTGTTCATAGGTCGGCATAAACGCGCCGGAACCGACTTTGACGTCCATCACCAGCGCGTCCAGCCCTTCCGCCAGCTTTTTCGCCAGAATCGAGGCGGTGATCAGCGGGATGGAATCGACGGTGGCGGTGATATCGCGGGTGGCGTAAAAACGCTTGTCCGCCGGCGCCAGCGAGCTGGTCTGCCCGATAATCGCCACCCCAACCTGACGGATGATCTGCCGAAAGACGTCATCCTCCGGGAAGATGTCCAGCCCAGGAATCGACTCCAGCTTGTCCAGCGTACCGCCGGTGTGGCCCAGACCGCGGCCGGAAATCATCGGCACATAGCCGCCGCAGGCCGCCACCATCGGCCCCAGCATCAGCGACGTGACATCGCCGACGCCGCCGGTCGAGTGTTTGTCCACCAGCGGACCGTTCAGGTTTAGCCCGGACCAATCCAGCACCGTGCCGGAATCGCGCATCGCCAGCGTCAACGCCACCCGTTCATCCATGTTCATATCGTGGAAGAAGATGGTCATCGCCAGCGCGGCGATCTGCCCTTCCGACACGGTGTTATCGCGCACACCGTTGATGAAAAAGCGAATTTCCTCCGCGCTGAGCGGATGCCCGTCGCGTTTTTTGCGGATAATTTCCTGAATCAGAAACAAGGTGCGTTCTCCTGCATAATCCATGAGTACCGATGTATCGCGCCCGTCAGGCGCGAACCGCATCAGTAGCCGCTGCGTGCCTGCCCGGCTTCGTGGCCCAGCGTGGTCAACAGGCTACCGAGCAAGCCGGACGCGCCAAATCGGAAATGGCGGGCATCCGCCCAACCGTCGCCCATGATAGCGTCGGCAAGTTGCAGATAATGCGCCGCATCTTCCGCCGTGCGCACGCCGCCGGCCGGTTTAAAACCGACGCGCTCGCCCACGCCTTTATCGCGGATCACGCTCAGCATCACTTCGGCAGAATGCAGCGTAGCGTTCACCGCCACTTTGCCGGTAGAGGTTTTGATGAAATCCGCTCCGGCGTCGATGGCAATTTCGCTGGCTTCGCGAATCAGTTCATCGCTTTTCAGCTCGCCGGTTTCAATGATTACTTTCAGCAGCACGCCCGCCGCGGCACAGGCCGCCTTACAGGCTTTCACCAGCTCGAAACCGACCTGACGGTTGCCGGCCATCAGCGCCCGATAGGGGAACACCACGTCCACGTCGTCGGCGCCGTAAGCGATAGCCGCATTGGTTTCCGCCAGCGCAATGTCAATGTCGTCGTTGCCGTGCGGGAAATTGGTCACGGTAGCGATGCGGACATCCGGCGTGCCCTGCTCGCGTAGCACCTTGCGCGCCAGCGGCACAAAACGCGGGTAGATACAAATGGCGGCGGTTTTTCCCGCCGGGCTGTTAGCCTGACGACACAGGGCGATCACCTTCTCATCGGTATCGTCATCATTCAGGGTGGTTAAATCCATCAGTCCCAGCGCGCGTTGCGCCGCCGCAGTCAAATCACTCATACAACACTCCCGCTCTCAGCCACACTATTGCGTTTCCTGGCATTTAACCCTGATAACGCACTCTGTTATGTGATTTTATTCACACCAAAAAGAAATTAAACGCACATAAATCATCATTTGTGTGAATATTGTAACACCAAAGAAGGTAAGCACTGTATCGAATTATATGAAGCCTGATAATGCAGGCTTATCCCCGCTAGCGCGGGGAACACGGTAGTTGTTATTGGTCAGAACTCCCGGAAGACGGTTTATCCCCGCTGGCGCGGGGAACACCGATCGACTTCACTCGCCAGCGTGCCAAAATCCGGTTTATCCCCGCTGGCGCGGGGAACACGTACCATCCATAAACGACACCAGCGCGTGACCCGGTTTATCCCCGCTGGCGCGGGGAACACATCAGCAGTTTCGAGCGGTTTACTGTCAGTCGCGGTTTATCCCCGCTGGCGCGGGGAACACTAATAATACCGCCCCAGTAAAGCCGGGGGCACCGGTTTATCCCCGCAAAGGGGTCGAGGACCAGATCGCCGGTCGGTTTATCCCCGCTGACGCGGGGAACACGTCGAGCAGACGGATTACAGCAACGACAACGTCGGTTTATCCCCGCTGACGCGGGGAACACACGAAGACGCTATCGGCGACAGAAATATCCCGCGGTTTATCCCCGCTGACGCGGGGAACACTATGAATTATCTTCTGGAACGACTGAAAGAGCCGGTTTATCCCCGCTGACGCGGGGAACACGTTGGCGGGGTCCGTATGAAAAAACATTCAACCGGTTTATCCCCGCTGACGCGGGGAACACGCAGACCCCGGTTTTCGCGGCAGCGTCTGCCATCGGTTTATCCCCGCTGACGCGGGGAACACGCTTTCCGGGAGTGTGATTTTGTTCAGCCTGACGGTTTATCCCCGCTGACGCGGGGAACACTCTAAAACTATATACTTGTTTTTTAATGACTTTTAAAGCCTGGAAAATTCCACCAACTTTTTTATGTTGTTAAATAGCGCTAACTTATTGATAAATAAAAGCCTCAAATTTTTCCACCATCGGCCACCGACGAATACGGCAGCACAGGCAGCCTTTATCGAGATATCACCGTAAGATAAGCGCGGACCCACGAAAAGGAAATGACGTGAAAAACAGTGAGACCACATGGTTTCTGTACCTGCTGCGCACCGACAGCGGGCTGCTTTATACCGGCATCACCACCGACGTGACGCGGCGGCTGGCGCAGCATCAGGCCGGGAAAGGAGCGCGCGCGTTGCGCGGCAAAGGACCGCTGACGCTGGCGTATCACTGCGTGGCGGGCGATCGTTCCACCGCGCTGAAATGGGAATATCGCGTCAAACAGCTAAGCAAAATGCAAAAAGAAAGGCTGGTGCAGCACCAGCCTCCGACGCTTACCGATTTTATGCCCCTGTTCAGAAGCGATTGAACGGCGCGGCGTATTCCACCAGACCGCTGGCGCCCTGAAAGTGGTTGTCCGCCAGCGGGTAAACCTGAAAGGCCCGTTCGCTGCCCGGCCAGCGACAGCGCAATTGCTGCTCCTGCGCCGGCACAAAACCAAAACGAGCGTAATAATGCGGGTCGCCCAGCACCACCACTGCGGTGTAGCCAAATTCGTTGAGCGCATCCAGCCCTTCATACACCAGTTGCTCGCCGATCCCCCGGCGGCGCAGGCTTTCGTCTACGGCCAACGGCGCCAGCGCTACCCACTGCAGGTCTTCGCCGCCCAGCGTCACCGGGCTGAACGCGGCATATCCCACCACGCCGCCTTCGTCGTCGGTAGCGACGATACCCAGCGTCAACTGGCCGTCCTCACGCAGCTGATGCACCAGCTCCGCTTCGGCCTCGCTGGAGAACGACCGCCGCAGCAAGGCGTCGATGCCAGGCGCATCAACCGGAATTTCGACACGAATCAGCATGACACTGGCGCGTGCGGACTGGCTTGCTCTGCGCCCTCCTGTAAACCGGCGGCCACGAACCCGGCCAGTTGCAGCAGCGCAACGCGCAGCGGCGCGGGCATACTTTCCAGCTCAATGGCGTCCATCAGGTTCTTGACGTACAGCCCCAGTTCGGTGTCCCCTTCAATACGCAGGCGGCGCTGGAAAAACAACGTGTCCGGATCTTCACGACGGGCGGCGATCAGGATCAGATCGTTGGCATCGGCGCTGAAGCTTACATCCGCCAGTTCGTTGTGACTGATTTCCAGCCGGTTATCCCGCAACGTGACAAACCACTGCAAACCGATATCGCGGACTTCGATCTGCAACCAACGCCCGTCAAGAAAATCCAGCTCGCCTTCTTCCAGCGCCTGACGGAACTGCCACCCCAGCAGTTGCTCCAGCACCCGGCGTTGCAGGAAGAAAGGCGTTAACGCTAACGGCTTACTCAGTAAACGTGGCCCTTGACGCACAATCTGCGCACGTAGTTTTTCCAACACTGGCGTACTCCTCATAAAGCGATGCTGCTTAACCGATATGGTCATTATTCTGCCACAGAACGGGAAACCGGCAGCAGGGGTCTACATCAATAAAAAACGCCAGACGCGTTTTTTAACATCGCGTAGCGACCCCCGCAGGCAAGTCGCTGGAATGTGACGAGTTAAATTTAGCCTGTTCTGCGCCAAATCACGACCGGTAAGCGCCAGCAATTCCCCGATATGCTGGTTTAAATCAAAGTCGCTGGCAGCCGGGTTCACTAAGATTCCTTTTCATTGCAAACCGGCCCGCTGCGTCAGGCCGTGATGAAAGGACGTAAGAATGGAACTGCTTTGCCCCGCCGGTAATCTGCCGGCACTAAAAGCCGCCATCGACCATGGCGCCGACGCGGTGTACATCGGGCTGAAAGACGACACCAACGCCCGCCACTTCGCCGGCCTCAATTTCAACGACAAAAAACTGCAGGACGCCAGCGACTACGTGCATCGCCACCGCCGCAAACTGCATATCGCCATCAATACCTTCGCCCACCCGGACGGCTATCAGCGCTGGCAGCGGGCGGTGGATACCGCGGTGCAGACCGCCGGCGCCGATGCGCTGATTCTGGCGGATCTGGCGATGCTGGAATATGCCGCCGAGCGCTATCCGACGGTAGAGCGACACGTGTCGGTGCAGGCATCCGCCACCAACGAGGAAGCCATCCGTTTTTATCAGCGCCACTTCGATGTCGCTCGTATCGTGCTGCCGCGCGTGCTCTCCATTCATCAGGTCAAACAGCTTTCGCGCACCAGCCCGGTGCCGCTGGAAGTGTTCGCCTTCGGCAGCCTGTGCATCATGGCTGAAGGGCGCTGCTATCTGTCCTCCTACCTGACCGGCGAGTCGCCCAACACCGTAGGCGCCTGCTCGCCGGCACGTTTCGTGCGCTGGCAGCAAACGGAAAACGGCATGGAATCGCGGCTGAACGATGTGTTGATCGATCGCTATCAGGACCATGAAAACGCCGGCTACCCGACCTTGTGCAAAGGCCGTTATCTGGTGGACGGCCAGCGTTATCACGCGCTGGAAGAACCCACCAGCCTGAATACGCTGGAACTGCTGCCGGAACTGATGGCGGCCAATATCGCCTCGGTGAAAATCGAAGGCCGTCAGCGCAGCCCGGCGTACGTCAGCCAGGTAACCCAGGTATGGCGGCAGGCGATCGACCGCTGCAAGGCCGATCCGGCGCATTTCACCCCTACCGCCGAGTGGATGGAGGCGCTGGGCGCCGTCGCCGAAGGTACGCAGACCACACTAGGCGCCTATCATCGCCAGTGGCAGTAGACAGGAGACATCGACACAACATGAAATATTCACTGGGCGCCCTGCTCTACTATTGGCCCAAAGCCGACATTGAAACGTTTTATCAGGCAGCGGCCGCCAGCAGCGCCGATATCATCTATCTGGGTGAAACCGTGTGCAGCAAGCGCCGGGGCATGAAAGTCAGCGACTGGCTTGACCTCGCGCGCGCGATCGCAGCCAGCGGCAAGCAGGTGGTGATCTCCACACTGTCGCTACTACAGGCGCCTTCCGAACTGACCGAGCTGAAAAGGTATGTGGAAAACGGCGAATTCCTGCTGGAAGCTAACGATCTGGGCGCGGTCAACATGGCGGCGGATCGCGGCCTGCCGTTTGTCGCTGGCCACGCGCTCAACTGTTATAACGCCTACACCCTGCGGTTACTGCACAAACAGGGCATGATGCGCTGGTGTATGCCGGTGGAACTGTCGCGGGACTGGCTGCAACATCTGCTCAACCAGTGCGATGAGCTCGGTTTTCGCCATCAGTTTGAGGTGGAAGTGCTGAGTTATGGTCATCTGCCGCTGGCGTATTCCGCCCGCTGCTTTACCGCCCGTTCGGAAAACCGCCCCAAGGACGAATGCGAAACCTGTTGCATCAATTACCCGCAGGGGCGCCAGATGCTGTCGCAGGAAAACCAGCAGGTGTTTGTGCTTAACGGCATCCAGACCCAGAGCGGTTACTGCTATAACCTCGGCAACGATCTGGCGTCAATGGACGGGCTGGTGGATATCGTGCGCCTGTCGCCGCAAGGGCCGGATACGCTGGCGATGATCGATAATTTTCGCGCCAACCAGCACGGCGAACAGCCGCTGACGCTGGCAAACCAGCAGGATTGCAACGGCTACTGGCGACGGGTAGCCGGGCTGGAGCTGGTCGGTTAAATCAGTCGGGACGATGCGCACGCATCGTCCGTTGCAAATTGTTAAGATCGCGTAACATCTCATTTGTGTTTATTTGGGCTGGCACCGTCAGCCCCTCAACCCGATGAGTCACGCTTATGACAGCTACCGTTCCTTTCTCGCTGCTCGATCTGGCCCCTATCCCGCAAGGCAACACAGCCCGCGATGCGTTCCACCATTCTCTGAGTCTGGCGCAGCACGCGGAAAAATGGGGATATCAACGCTACTGGCTGGCGGAACATCACAACATGACCGGTATCGCCAGCGCGGCCACGTCGGTGCTGATCGGTTACATTGCCGGCGGTACGCAACGTATCAAGCTCGGTTCCGGCGGCGTCATGCTGCCAAACCATGCTCCGCTGGTGATTGCCGAACAGTTCGGCACGCTCGAATCACTCTATCCCGGTCGGATTGAACTGGGTCTGGGACGCGCGCCGGGCACCGACCAACGTACCATGCAGGCGTTGCGCCGCCATCTGAACGCCGATATTGACGATTTTCCCCGTGATGTGCAGGAACTTCAGCGCTACTTCGCCCCTGCTCAGCCGGGACAGGCCGTGCAGGCGGTGCCGGGACAGGGGCTGAACGTCCCGATCTGGTTGCTTGGATCCAGCCTGTACAGCGCACAGTTGGCTGCATCGATGGGATTGCCGTTTGCCTTCGCCGCCCATTTCGCGCCGGACATGCTCCTGCAAGCATTGCAGCGCTATCGGGATAACTTCCAGCCATCCGCCCAGCTTGAAAAACCGTATGCCATGGTGTGCGTCAACGTGGTCGCCGCCGACAGCGAGCGGGACGCCCGTTTTCTGTTCACCTCGTTGCAGCAGCAGTTTATCAACCTGCGACGCGGCACGCCGGGACCGTTGCCTGCGCCGGTAACGTCGATGGAGGCGCACTGGTCCGCCGCGGAACAGTTTGCGGTAGAACAGACTTTACGACTGGCGGTGGTGGGCGATCCGGCCAAAGTGCGTCACGGCCTGCAAACCCTGTTGCGGGAAACCCAGGCGGACGAGCTGATGATTAACGGCCAGATATTCGACCATCAGGCGCGGCTGCGTTCATTTGAACTGGTGGCACAGTTGCAAGCGGAAATCGTGCGGGAACCGCGCATTCAGTGATCAAAAAACCATCACATAAAAATCGTGACATAAAAAAACCAGCCCGAGGGCTGGTTTTTCATATCAACGTCAGACGTTATCAGGCATTGCTGAAACGGCGCGGCGCGCGCTGACCGTCACGGCTGCCGCCACGACGTTCGCCGCCTTCACGACGTTCGCCATTGAACGGACGACCGCGGCCATTGCCGGCACCGGCGCGCTCGCCAAAGCTACGACCACCACGATCGCCGCGCTCACCGCCTTCACGACGCTCACGGCGTTCATGCGGCTGAGCATCGCCCATCAGTTGCATATTCATCGGCTTGTTCAGAATACGCGTACGAGTGAAGTGCGACAGCAGATCGCCCGGCATGCCTTTCGGCAGCTCAATGGTGGAATGCGAGGCAAACAGTTTGATGTTGCCAATGTAACGGCTACTGATGTCGCCTTCGTTAGCAATCGCGCCCACGATATGACGCACTTCCACGCCGTCGTCGCGACCCACTTCGATCCGATACAGATCCATTTCGCCGACGTCACGACGCTCACGACGAGCCGGACGATCCTCGCCACGCGGGCCACGATCGTTACGGTCGCCACGACGTTCGAAGCGCTCGTCGCGTTCGCGGAATTCACGGCGCGGACGACGCTCAACCACCGGATCCGGCGGCAGAATCAGCGGACGTTCGCCCTGCGCCATCTTCAGCAGCGCGGCTGCCAGCGTTTCGATGTCCAGCTCTTCCTGCGGTTGCAGCTTGCTGAGCAGCGCACGGTACATGTCCAGATCGCTGCTTTCCAGTTGCTGCTGTACTTTAGCGGCAAACTGCGCCAGACGGCGCTGACCCAGCAGTTCGGCGTTCGGCAGATCCACTTCCGGAATCGTCAGCTTCATGGTGCGCTCAATGTTGCGCAGCAGGCGGCGTTCGCGGTTTTCCACGAACAGCAGCGCGCGTCCGGCACGGCCAGCACGACCGGTACGGCCGATACGGTGTACGTAGGACTCGGAATCCATCGGGATGTCGTAGTTCACTACCAGGCTGATACGATCAACATCCAGACCACGCGCGGCAACGTCGGTCGCGATCAGGATATCCAGACGACCGTCTTTCAGGCGCTCCAGCGTTTGTTCACGCAGCGCCTGATTCATGTCGCCGTTCAGCGCGGCGCTGTTGTAACCGCTGCGCTCCAGCGCTTCGGCCACTTCCAGCGTGGCGTTCTTGGTGCGCACGAAAATGATCGCCGCATCAAAATCTTCCGCTTCCAGGAAACGGATCAGCGCTTCGTTTTTACGCATGCCGTATACCGTCCAGTAGCTCTGGCTGATATCCGGACGAGTGGTCACGCTGGACTGAATGCGGACTTCCTGCGGATCGTTCATGAAACGGCGGGTGATACGACGAATCGCTTCCGGCATGGTGGCGGAGAACAGCGCCGTCTGATGTTCAGCCGGGATCTGCGCCATGATGTTTTCCACATCTTCGATGAAGCCCATGCGCAGCATTTCGTCAGCTTCGTCCAGCACCAGACCGCTCAGGTTGGACAGATCCAGCGTACCGCGTTTCAGGTGGTCCAGCAGACGCCCCGGGGTACCGACGACAATCTGCGGTCCCTGACGCAGCGCGCGCAACTGCACGTCATAACGCTGGCCGCCATACAGAGCAACCACGTTGACGCCCTGCATATGTTTGGAAAATTCGTTACAGGCTTCCGCAACCTGCACCGCCAACTCACGAGTCGGCGCCAGCACCAGCAACTGCGGCGCTTTCAGGTCAGCCTTGATATTGTTCAGCAGCGGCAGGGAAAATGCCGCGGTCTTGCCGCTCCCGGTCTGCGCCATACCCAGTACGTCGCGCCCGTTGAGCAGATGAGGAATACATTCCGCCTGAATCGGGGACGGCTTTTCGTACCCCATCTCAGACAGTGCATTCAGAATCGGAGCGGACAGCCCCAGACTAGCAAAAGAGGTTTCAAACTCTGCCATGTAAACTTTGCCTCACTTCAAAATGGCGGCCAGTCTACATAACTTGTCGAGAAAATACTCAATCATTTTCATTGAAAAGTGTGAACCGGCTCAAATTGGATTAAAAAGCGAACAAAAAAGCCTCGCCCGTTAAGGCGATGAAGAAATCGTCATGATTTCAGGCTGAAAGGTGTTCGTCAGCTATTGCTGGTCCGATCCTGATAGGTCGTCTTGCTCTTGGCCTAACTGCGCCAATTCCAACAATGCATAGCGGTGCTCAACAAAGTTGTGAACATTGTTAGCAACCGTCAGCTTGAACAACGCCTCGGCGGTGTTCTTGTCCCCCAGACTTAGGTAGTGCTTACCTAAATAGAAGTCAGTTTCACTGAGATGCTCGGCGAGCGAAGTGTTATCCTTAGCTTCTTCCTGCACACGCTGCATCAACACTTTTTCGTTGATGTCGCCCAGGTAGAATTCGACAATCGTCCATCCCCACACACCTTTCTTTGCCCCTTCGTAGCGTTCTTTCAACGCTGATTTGGCCTTCTCGGGATTGATTTCTCTCTCCACCAGGTAAAGCCACAGGGAACGGAAAGGATCATTAGGATCGTCGCGATAAAACGCTAGCAGATCATCCTGCGCCAACAGGTAGCGACCGCCGTAGTACAAAGCGATGCCCCGATTCAAACGCGCATAATTGTAAGTTGGATCAAGCTCTAATACAGAATCAAACGCTTCATAGGCAGCATCAAAATTGCCTGCCTGCGTCAAGTAAATGCCGAGATAGTTAAATACTTCCGGCATATCGGGACGGATGGAAAGCGCTTGTGAAAAATCATTTCGCGCCAACGCCCGTAACCCGAGGCTATCATACAGCACTCCGCGCTCATATAACAGCTGTGCTCGTTCATCGGGAGTAATTGCCCGGCTCGCCAGGATCTGCTCCATGCGCGCCAGGATGACTTCCTGCTGCAGCGTTGGCTGCAACGGTACCGCCAGCAATGCATCTTTGCGCCAATCCGTGTTGCTGCATCCTGCCAGCATAATTGCTGTCGCAACATAACACCAGCGCAAGAAAGGCTTCATTTCCCACTCCCGAAGACAAACATTGGATGAACATCCTGTCCCCGACTGCTCAGCATAAGGATATCCGTTCCTTATAATACACGCAGCTCCTTCACATCGTAAGGAGCTGCCAATCGATTATCCGCTATTATTCTTCCTCGGAAACCGGAACAGTTTCCTGAGATTGAGCATTTGCTTCTTTTATGCTCAAACGGATACGACCCTGACGGTCCACTTCCAGTACCTTGACCGGTACTTCCTGGCCCATCTGCAGATAGTCGGTCACTTTCTCAACACGCTTGTCAGCGATCTGAGAAATATGTACCAGACCTTCTTTACCGCCGCCGATGGCGACAAATGCGCCAAAGTCAACGATACGGGTCACTTTGCCCTGATAGATACGGCCCACTTCGATTTCAGCCGTGATCTCTTCGATACGACGAATGGCATGTTTCGCTTTTTCGCCGTCGGTCGATGCGATTTTCACCGTGCCGTCATCTTCGATCTCGATGGTAGTACCGGTTTCTTCGGTCAACGCACGGATCACCGAACCACCTTTACCAATCACATCTTTGATCTTGTCGGTGCTGATCTTGATGGTGTGAATACGCGGTGCGAATTCGGAGATATCGCCACGCGGCGAGCTAATCGCCTGTTCCATCACGCCCAGAATGTGCAGACGCGCACCCTTGGCCTGATTCAGCGCCACCTGCATGATTTCGCGGGTGATACCTTCGATTTTGATGTCCATCTGCAGCGCGGTCACGCCTTCACTGCTACCAGCCACTTTGAAGTCCATGTCGCCCAGGTGGTCTTCGTCACCCAGAATGTCAGACAGAACCACGAAGTTGTCGCCTTCCTTCACCAGACCCATCGCGATACCGGCAACGGCAGCCTTGATCGGCACACCGGCATCCATCAGCGCCAGCGACGCGCCGCACACGGACGCCATAGAAGAAGAACCGTTGGACTCAGTGATTTCGGATACCACACGCACGGTGTACGGGAAGGCTTCCGGTTTCGGCATCACAGCCAACACACCGCGTTTAGCCAGACGACCGTGGCCGATTTCGCGGCGTTTCGGCGAACCGACCATACCGGTTTCGCCCACGGAGTACGGCGGGAAGTTGTAGTGCAGCAGGAAACGATCGGTACGTTCGCCGGTCAATTCGTCAATAATCTGCGCGTCGCGCTCGGTACCCAGCGTCGCGGTCACCAGCGCCTGAGTTTCACCACGGGTGAACAAAGCGGAACCGTGAGTACGCGGCAGTACGCCGGTACGAACGTCCAGACCACGTATCATGTCTTTTTCACGACCGTCGATACGCGGTTCGCCGCTCAGGACACGGCTACGCACCACATTCTTCTCGATGCTGCCGAGAATATCGCGCAGTTCATTCTCGTCCAGCGTGTCATCTTCCGCCAGCAACGCCGCAACCACGTCGGATTTGATGGTATCAACCTGAGCGTAACGCTCCTGTTTCTCGGTGATGCGATAGGCATCGCCCAGACGGGATTCAGACAGCGCCTGCACACGGTTGTGCAGTTCGACATTAACTTCCGGCGCCTGCCAGTTCCACTTCGGCTTGCCGGCTTCCGCCGTCAGTGACTTGATGTTTTCGATAACAATCTGCTGCTGATCGTGACCGAACACTACCGCGCCCAGCATCTGATCTTCGCTCAGCAGATCCGCTTCGGATTCAACCATCAGCACCGCGCCTTCAGTACCGGCAACCACCAGATCCAGACGGCTGGTTTTCAGTTCTTCGGTAGTCGGGTTCAGCACATACTGGTCGTTGATGTAACCAACGCGAGCCGCGCCAATCGGGCCGTTGAACGGAATGCCGGACAGACTCAGCGCAGCGGAAGCACCGATCATGGCGACGATATCCGGGTTAACCTGCGGATTAACGGAAACTACAGTGGCGATAACCTGCACTTCATTAACGAAACCATCCGGGAACAGCGGACGAATCGGACGGTCGATCAGACGGGAAATCAGAGTTTCGCCTTCGCTCGGACGGCCTTCGCGACGGAAGAAACCACCGGGGATGCGGCCAGCAGCGTAGGTACGCTCCTGATAGTTAACGGTCAGCGGGAAAAAGTCCTGACCCGGTTTGGCCTGTTTGGCACCTACCACGGTCACGAATACCGCGGTGTCATCCATGCTGACCATCACGGCGGCAGTGGCCTGACGAGCCATCATGCCGGTTTCCAGTGTCACGGTATGCTGACCGTACTGGAATTTACGAACGATCGGATTAAGCAAAATACTGTCCTTTACCAGAGGCGCGCGCCATATCCCTGATACGGCACACCAGTTAATACCCGACCCGCTCATTACATCCTCGCGACTAATGACAGTCCTCATCCGACGCCACAGATAAAGCCTCTCATTAGCCGCGCGAATCGCTGTAATAACGGATCATATTCACAACAGCAATACATTACTCTGTTTTGCTGGCACTTCCTAGAAGAAAGGGGCCCAAAGAGGCCCCTTTCTCCTGAAACTCGTCGAATTAGCGACGCAGACCCAGACGTTCAATCAGGGTGGTGTAGCGTGCCAGATCTTTACGCTTCAGGTAGTCCAGCAGCTTACGACGCTGAGAAACCATACGCAGCAGACCGCGGCGGCTGTGGTGATCTTTCTTGTGCTCGGCAAAGTGACCCTGCAGATGGTTAATCTGAGCAGTCAGCAGAGCAACCTGAACCTCGGTAGAACCGCTGTCATTCGTACCACGACCAAATTCCGCAACAATTTTCGCTTTCGCTTCAACGCTTAGAGACATGATTTACTCCAAAATATTATAGATAGAACAGGCGCCGATCTCTAATTCAGCCGCCCAGGATTTAAGCCGCGTCATTTTACTCTCAGCGCCATCTAATCGCAAGGCGCTCAGGCATCCGTCGGCACAGGGTTTTCTACTACCAGACGACGCGGCGCGACCCGACCTTCGTCATCGATTTCCCCCATACCGATAAACCGGCGCGCGTCACCCTCGGTAATGCGCACCATACCGTTAGCCGGCGTAGCGGCAGCACGCACCGCTTGCCCCAGCTTGAGATAACCCGCCACCACCGGCGACAGATTAACTTCCGGAAACGCCTGCACAGCGGTATCCATCGGCAACAGCAGCACATCCAGCAATTCGCCGATCGGCTGCTCCTGCGCTTCCGCCTGTTCACGCAACGCCTGCAACTGCTCCAGAGTCACCATCCGCTCGATCGGATAAGTCGCCACCTGCAACCGGCGCAGGTAAATCACATGGGCGCCACACCCCAGCTTCTCGCCCAGATCATCAATAATGGTGCGGATGTAAGTTCCCTTGGAACAATGGATTTCCAGTTCCAGCTCATCCCCTTCCCAGCGGATAAACTGCAACTCATACACCGTGATATCACGCGCTTCACGCGGCACGGTCAGCCCCTGACGCGCATATTCGTACAGCGGGCGACCCTGATATTTCAGCGCGGAATACATTGACGGCACCTGTTGGGTATCGCCGCGGAAACTGTCCAGCGCCTGCATCAGCAGGTCATGGGTAAAGGTTACCGGACGCTCCTGAATCACATTGCCGTCGGCATCCGAGGTATCCGTACGCTGCCCCAGACGAGCTATCACCCGGTAGCGTTTATCGGCATCCAGCAGGTACTGGGAAAACTTGGTCGCCTCACCCAGACATATCGGCAACATGCCGGTTGCCAGCGGGTCCAGCGCGCCGGTATGCCCGGCTTTATTGGCATTAAAGAGGCGTTTTACCTTCTGCAGCACATCGTTGGACGATGCTCCTTGCGGTTTATCCAGCAGCAAAACGCCGTGGATATCCCGGCCGCGGCGACGAGGACGCGACATTACCCCTCCTGCTCATCATCTGCGGCAGGGGTACGACGTTCCGCATCACGTCTGACCACGTTGGTCACCAGATTGGACATCCGCATCCCTTCCACCAGGGAATTGTCATAGGAGAAGGTCAGTTCCGGCACTACGCGCAGACGCATGGCCTTGCCCAACAACATACGGATAAAACCGGACGCATCCTGCAACGCCTTCACTCCGGCTTTGACCTGCTCCGGTTCGTTGTCATTCAGAAAGGTCACAAATACTTTGGCGTAAGCCAAATCGCGCGACACTTCCACGCCGGATACCGTCGCCATGCCCACACGCGGATCTTTCACTTCACGCTGAATGATAATGGCGAGTTCTTTTTGCATTTCCTGAGCCACACGCTGCGTGCGGCTGAATTCTTTTGCCATGATGAATCCTCAGAGAAAAATCGGGGGGCACTCGGCCCCCCAGCATGAAAACATCAGGTACGTTACTGCACGTATCAGTCGATGGTGCGTTTGATCTCAATGGTTTCAAACACTTCGATCACGTCGCCAGTGCGAACGTCATTGTAGTTCTTCACGCCGATACCACATTCCATACCGTTACGGACTTCGTTGACGTCGTCTTTGAAGCGGCGCAGGGATTCCAGCTCGCCTTCAAAGATAACCACGTTGTCACGCAGCACGCGGATTGGGTTGTGACGTTTCACCACCCCTTCGGTCACCATACAGCCGGCAATCGCGCCAAACTTCGGTGACTTGAACACATCGCGCACTTCCGCCAGGCCGATAATTTCCTGCTTGTATTCCGGCGCCAGCATACCGCTCATCGCCTGTTTCACTTCGTCGATCAGGTCATAGATGACGGAGTAGTAACGCAGATCCAGGCCTTCCGCCTCGACGATACGACGGGCAGAGGCATCCGCACGCACGTTAAAGCCAAGGATGATCGCGTTGGAGGCCGCGGCCAAGGTGGCATCGGTCTCGGTGATCCCACCCACGCCGGAACCCACAATCTTGACTTTGACTTCGTCGGTGGACAGTTTCTGCAACGAATCGGAAATCGCTTCCACAGACCCCTGAACATCGGCTTTCATCACAATGTTCAGCTCGGAAACTTCGCCCTCGGTCATGTTGGCGAACATGTTTTCCAGCTTGGACTTCTGCTGACGCGCCAGCTTCACTTCGCGGAACTTACCCTGACGGTAAAGCGCCACTTCACGAGCTTTCTTCTCGTCACGCACCACTGTCGCTTCGTCACCGGCCGCCGGTACACCGGACAGACCCAGAATTTCCACCGGAATGGACGGACCCGCTTCGGTGATTTCGCGACCCAGTTCGTCACGCATGGCACGCACGCGGCCATATTCGAAACCACACAGTACGATGTCGCCCTTGTTCAGCGTACCTTCACGTACCAACACGCTCGCAACCGGACCACGACCTTTGTCCAGGAAGGACTCGATCACCACGCCGCTGGCCATGCCGCTGCGAATAGCTTTCAGTTCCAGAACTTCGGCCTGCAGCAAAATGGCTTCCAGCAGTTCATCGATGCCTTCGCCGCTTTTGGCGGATACATGCACAAACTGCGATTCACCGCCCCACTCTTCCGGCATGATGCCGTACTGAGACAGTTCGTTTTTGACGCGATCCGGATCGGCTTCCGGTTTGTCGATTTTGTTGACGGCAACCACCACCGGTACCTTGGCGGCCTTGGCATGCTGAACAGCTTCGATGGTCTGAGGCATCACACCGTCATCAGCGGCCACAACCAGCACCACGATATCCGTAGCCTGCGCGCCACGCGCACGCATGGCGGTAAACGCGGCGTGCCCCGGCGTATCCAGGAAGGTAATCATGCCGTTGTCAGTTTCAACGTGATAGGCACCGATATGCTGGGTAATACCGCCAGCCTCGCCAGCCGCTACCTTGGTGGAGCGGATGTAGTCCAGCAACGAGGTCTTACCGTGGTCAACGTGACCCATGATGGTCACTACCGGCGCGCGCGATTCGGCGGAGGACAAACCGGTATCGCGGTCGCTCATTACCGCTTCTTCCAGCTCGTTTTCACGGCGCAGGATCACTTTATGACCCATTTCTTCCGCTACCAGCTGCGCGGTTTCCTGATCGATAACCTGGTTGATGGTGGCCATCGCGCCCAGTTTCATCATGGCCTTGATGACCTGAGAACCTTTGACGGCCATCTTGTTCGCCAGCTCGGCCACAGTAATGGTTTCGCCAATCACCACGTCGCGGTTGACCGCCTGCACAGGCTTATTGAAGCCCTGCTGCAGGGTACTCGGCTTACGCTTGCCTTTACCGCCGCGAGTCACCGCACGGGCTTCTTCGCGATCGGCCTTCGATTCAGACAGACGGCTGCCTTTTTTCTGTTTGGTAACCTTGCTGCCGCGACCGCGACCGCGACGATCGCCTTCCACCTGACGATCATTCTCATCTTCCGCTTCACGCGCGTGATGGGAGGTGGTTACGTGGTAATCCGCGTCTTCGGTTTCATCGCCTTCTTTTTCCCAACGTCCGGCATTTTCTTCTGCCATCTGGCGAGCCTCTTCTGCGATACGACGAGCTTCTTCCTCGACCTTACGACGAGCCGATTCTTCCGCCTTACGCTTGAGCTCAGCCGCTTCCGCTTCGCGACGCGCTTTCTCAGCCTGAGCTGGTTTAGTCATACTATCGTTTTGTTGGTTGCTCACTTTCTCTTTTTCCGCTACGTCACGCTTAGCTTTTTCAGCGGCCTCACGTTTGGCTTGCTCTTCAGCAACAGCGCGCTTTGCCTTCTCTTCTTCCTCACGTTTGGCCTTTTCTTCGGCCTCGCGTTTGGCTTGATCTTCGGCTGCGCGTTGCGCCTGTTCTTCCGCTTCACGCCGTGCCTGCTCTTCCTCAGCCGCAGCCTGCTGCTCGTCGTGAGGATCGCGTTTTACATAGGTGCGCTTCTTGCGGACTTCGATCTGCACCGATTTACTCTTACCACCGGTGCTGGGGATATTTAAAGTGCTACGTGTTTTACGCTGCAGTGTCAATTTTCCCGGCGCGCCGCCGCGGTCGCGGTTCAGGTGCGCCAGCAGTGTTTCTTTTTCATTCTGAGTCACAGAGTCCGATGCAGACTTGGTGATTCCCGCATCAGCAAACTGCTGTATCAGGCGGTCAACCGGCGTCTGGATCTCTGCGGCCAGTGATTTTAGGGTTACATCTGTCATGCTGTTCCTTTCCTGCTACAGTTCGTTATTCGTTACTGCCACCAAACCAACAGATATTACGTGCAGCCATAATCAGCTCGCCGGCTTGTGTTTCATCAAGCCCTTCAATATCTGCCAGGTCGTCGACGCCCTGCTCAGCAAGATCTTCCAGCGTGCAAACACCGCGCGCGGCCAGTTTAAACGCCAGCTCGCGGGACAGACCAGATAAATTGAGCAAATCTTCCGCTGGCTGACCACTGCCACGGTTTTCTTCATTCGCCAGAGCCAGCGTGGTCAGCGCCGCTTTTGCCCGTTCGCGCAGAGCTTCGATGGTTTCTTCATCCAGACCATCGATCTCCTGCAGCTCATGGATTGGCACATAAGCCAGTTCTTCCAGCGAAGAGAAGCCTTCTTCAACCAGCGCCGTCGCGAATTCTTCGTCAATATCCAGGTGCTTGGTGAAAATATCGATGGCGGCATGAGCCTCTGCCTGGTGTTTCGCCTGCAGATCTTCAATCGTCATCACGTTCAGTTCCCAACCGCTCAGTTGAGAAGCCAGACGAACGTTCTGACCGTTGCGACCGATAGCCTGCGCCAGATTGCCGGCTTCAACCGCGATGTCCATAGTGTGTTTGTCTTCATCAACTACAATGGACGCCACATCGGCCGGCGCCATGGCGTTAATGACAAACTGCGCCGGATTATCGTCCCACAGAACGATATCGATACGCTCGCCGCCCAGCTCGCTGGATACCGCCTGAACGCGCGCGCCGCGCATCCCCACACATGCACCGACCGGATCAATACGCTTGTCGTTGGTTTTGACCGCGATCTTGGCGCGGGAACCCGGATCACGGGCTGCAGCTTTGATCTCAATAACTTCTTCGCCGATTTCCGGCACTTCGATACGGAACAATTCAATCAGCATTTCAGGGCGGGAACGGCTCACAAACAGCTGCGCCCCACGCGCTTCCGGACGAACGGCATACAGGACGCCGCGAATACGGTCGCCCGGGCGGAAGTTCTCACGCGGCAGCATGTCTTCACGGCCGATCACAGCTTCAGCATTGCTGCCCAAATCCAGCGTGATGTTATCGCGGTTAACTTTTTTGACCACGCCGGTGACGATCTCGCCTTCCTGTTCACGGAACTGGTCAACCACCATGGCGCGCTCGGCTTCGCGCACTTTCTGCACGATAACCTGCTTGGCGGTCTGAGTGGTGATGCGGTCGAAAGTTACGGATTCGATCTGATCTTCGATGTAGCCACCCAGTTCCACGCTTGGCTCTTCAAATTGCGCCGCTTCCAGGGTGATTTCGCGTGTCGGCTGGGTGACTTCGTTCACGACCTGCCAACGACGGAAGGTATCGAAATCGCCGGTTTTGCGATCGATACAGACACGAACATCAATTTCCTGCTCGTATTTTTTCTTGGTCGCTGTCGCCAGTGCAGTCTCCAGCGCTTCAAAAATCTTTTCACGCGGCACGGCTTTTTCATTGGAAACCGCTTCAACAACAGCCAGAATCTCTTTATTCATCCTAGTTGCCTCATCCAAACTTTAAAAGTGGGGTACCAGGTTCGCCTTCTGGATATTGCTCAGCGCGAACACTTCATCTTTGCCTTCCACTGTTACGGTGATCATCTCGCCTTCAACGGATTTGATGATGCCCTGCCACTTACGGCGATTCTGCACCGCCATGCGCAGCACCAGGCTAACTTCTTCACCCGCGAAACGCTCGTAATGCGCAGCGGTAAAGAGCGGCCGTTCCAGGCCCGGCGACGACACTTCCAGGTTATAGGCAACGGATATGGGATCCTCAACATCCAGTACCGCACTGACCTGGTGGCTAACATCAGCACAATCATCAACAGTGATGCCATCTTCACTATCAATATAGATTCGCAGTGTCGACTGGCGTCCCCGAATGAACTCAATGCCTACCAGCTCATAGCCCAGGGCTTCAACAGGTGCCGAAATCATCTCTGTTAACTTTTGTTCTAATGTGGACAAGCCCACCCCCAAGACATAAAAAAAGGGCTTAATAGCCCAGTAATTCTGCTGTCAGATAACAAAAAACCCCGATATATCGGGGCTTTGTGCAACTGGACCCTATTTACCGCAAACTACTGCGGCATAACTACCATCAAGTATTCTTTCAGAATTCACCGTAGATAATGCGCTTGATGCAATACAGTTTATTTGAAAAAAAACTTTTCTGGGAAGTTAAGTGGTTGCGGGGGCCGGATTTGAACCGACGACCTTCGGGTTATGAGCCCGACGAGCTACCAAGCTGCTCCACCCCGCGTCCGAAAACGTGGCAAATACTACGCTGACAACCGCAAAAATGCAAGTTATCTATAGGATTGGTACCGAGGACGGGACTTGAACCCGTAAGCCCAATCGGGCACTACCACCTCAAGGTAGCGTGTCTACCAATTCCACCACCTCGGCATCACAATTGCTTTTTATCATCAGCGGCGTTTACCCGCCGATGAAACGCCCGCGATTATTTAGGAATATCGCTTGACGGTGCAGTCGGTGCTTTTGACTGCTCTGCTTTTTCGGGCGCAGCTGGCTGACTCAGGTTTTCCCACTCGCTGCCTTTCTTGCTGTGGTCGGAACTCATGTTCCCCAGAATCAGGCTGAGTACGAAAAACAGCGTGGCAAACAGCGCCGTCATTCGGGTCATAAAATTGCCGGATCCGCTCGAACCAAACAAGGTAGCGGAAGCCCCTGCTCCGAACGACGCTCCCATATCTGCACCTTTACCTTGTTGCAGCATGATAAGACCAACCAGGCCAATCGCCACAATCAGGAAAATTACCAGAAGAGCTTCGTACATAGTCGTACCTGTTATTTATCCCCACCACCTGGTGAGGCATCGCTAATTCTTGCGGCTTACCCGCGACTACCCGCCAGGAGAGGTAACTCCCCTATAAAGCGGGTCTGAATACTAACTAAAGCATCGGGCGTACGCAAGGGTAATTTGGCGCCAACCCACTGATTGAGGAAAAAACCAGCGGCCGAAAAAGAAAGACCGGAAAATACTGGCTAGCCGACTGATTACATAGGCATTCACGCTATCACGCCGTGTGACAGGCATTCGCAGCCTGCCACCACCGTCGGCGCATTATTCTGCCCTTAGCCGGCCGCTTTTACCGCATCGGCAATGCGATTTGCCATCTGCGTCACCGTCGCTTCGTCTTCCCCTTCCACCATGACCCGGATCAAGGGCTCTGTACCGGACTTACGCAGTAATACCCGGCCACGACCGGCCAATTGCTCTTCCACCGCTTGCGTGGCCTGCTTCACCAGCTCGCTTTCCAGCGGATCTCCTTCTCCGGAGAAGTGCACATTGACCAGTATTTGCGGAAAGAGCTTCATGCCGCTGCACAGGTCATGCAGGCTCATATGGTTGCGGACCATGGCAGTCAGTACCTGTAAGCCTGCGATAACGCCATCACCGGTAGTGGTTTTATCCAACAGGATAACGTGGCCGGAGTTTTCAGCGCCCAGACGCCAGCCTTTCGACTGCATCAACTCCAGCACGTAGCGGTCTCCCACCTTGGCACGAGCAAACGGGACGCCTAACTGTTTTAGCGCCAGCTCCAGTCCCATGTTGCTCATCAATGTACCGACCGCACCACCGCGCAATTGCCCCTGACGCAGCGCTTCGCGCGCGATGATGTACAGGATCTGATCGCCATCGACTTTGTTGCCCTGGTGATCAACCATAATCAGGCGATCGCCATCACCATCAAACGCCAGACCGACATCCGCTTTTTCAGACAGCACCCGCGCCTGCAATTGCGTGACGTCAGTAGCTCCGCACTGTTCATTGATGTTCATGCCATCGGGTTCACAACCAATGGCAATCACCCGTGCGCCTAACTCACGCAGCACGCTGGGCGCAATGTGGTAGGTAGCGCCATTGGCGCAATCCACCACGATTTTAAGTCCGCTGAGGCTCAGTTCACTGGGAAACGTGCCTTTACAAAATTCGATATAGCGCCCGGCAGCATCAACGATACGGTTCGCCTTGCCCAATTCGGCGGATTCGACGCAGGTCAATGGTTTTTCCATTTCTGCTTCGATCGCCTCCTCCACTTCGTCCGGCAACTTGGTGCCGTCAATCGAAAAGAACTTGATACCGTTGTCGTAGTAGGGGTTATGTGACGCCGAAATCACGATCCCGGCTTCAGCACGAAAGGTACGGGTCAGATAAGCCACCGCCGGGGTTGGCATAGGTCCGGTGAACGATGCGGACAAGCCAGCCGCCGCCAGCCCGGCCTCAAGCGCAGACTCCAGCATGTAGCCGGAAATACGGGTATCTTTGCCAATAATAATTTTTCTGGAACCATGACGCGCCAGAACTTTGCCGGCAGCCCATCCCAGCTTCAATACAAAATCAGGCGTAATCGGCAGATCGCCCACCTTGCCCCGAATACCGTCAGTGCCAAAATATTTGCGGCTACTCATAATTGTTGTTATTCCTTCGCTGATAGAGTTGCTTCGACTACACGTATTGCATCCACCGTCGCTTTCACATCATGGACACGGATAATATGGGCACCCTTCATCGCGGCAATAACCGCCGCTGCTACACTGCCATAAACCCGTTCAAGCGGCGGAACACCCAGCAATTGCCCAATCATGGTTTTTCTGGACATACCAACCAGCAACGGCAAACCGAAGCGATGTAATTCTTCCAGGTTCCCCAGCAACCGATAATTATGCTGCAGATTCTTGCCGAAGCCGAACCCAGGATCCAGCAATAACTGGTCGCGCGGAATACCGGCGGCGACACAACGGGCAATATGATGCTCAAAAAACGCCGAAACCTCACCTACCACATCGTCATAATGCGGCGTATGTTGCATGGTTCTCGGCAATCCCTGCATATGCATCAGGCACACAGGAAGACCTGTTGCCGCCGCCGCCTCCAGCGCACCCGGCTCTCTAAGCGCCCGAATATCGTTGATAAGGTGTGCGCCGGCCTGCGCACAGGCGGTAATCACTTCAGGCTTGGACGTATCCACCGAAATCCAGGTTTCAAAGCGTTGCGCCAGCGCTTCCACCACCGGCACAACCCGCTCCAATTCTTCATCGGTACTGACTTCGTCTGCGCCCGGTCGGGTAGACTCGCCCCCCACATCAATGAAAGTGGCGCCGGCAGAAATCATCTGCTCGGCATGGATCAAAGCCGTGTTCAGCGTGTTGTGTTTACCGCCGTCGGAGAAGGAATCCGGAGTGACATTCAAGATCCCCATAACCTGGGGACAGGAGAGATCCAGCGTCAATCCACGAGCGTTCAGTTTCATGTTTTGCTTCTCAAATTCGTCTAGCCAGCATGCCCTACCGGAGTAAAAAACCCCGGCAAGCCGGGGTTGGAGGGAAGCTGTGGCCCGCCAGGGGGCCGTCATACCATTACTTGTCGTTCAAAGGCCCGGACATGGTATTGCCCGGTGTCGGCGCATGAGGTTCATCCGCCGGCGTCGGCGCCTTAGGAGCCCCGCCATTGTCAGACGACGAAGAGTTATTGCCCGAAGTCGGTTCTTCCCAGCCGGCTGGCGGGCGAACGTCTTTACGCGACATCAGATCATCGATTTGCGGCGCATCGATAGTCTCATACTTCATCAGCGCGTCCTTCATCGAATGCAGAATGTCCATATTGGCCATCAGCAATTCGCGGGCACGCTGATAGTTGCGTTCGATCAATGCCTTAACTTCCTGATCGATGATACGCGCCGTTTCATCCGACATATGCTTGGCTTTGGCTACAGAACGGCCGAGGAACACTTCGCCTTCTTCTTCCGCATACAGCAAAGGCCCCAGCTTTTCCGAAAAGCCCCATTGCGTCACCATGTTGCGGGCGATGGACGTCGCCACTTTGATGTCATTGGAAGCGCCGGTAGAAACATGCTCGGATCCGTAGATGATTTCTTCAGCCAGACGGCCGCCGTACAGCGTGGAAATCTGGCTTTCCAGTTTCTGACGGCTGGCGCTGATCGCATCACCCTCAGGCAGGAAGAAAGTCACACCCAGAGCACGGCCGCGCGGGATGATCGTCACTTTGTGCACCGGATCGTGCTCCGGCACCAGACGGCCGATAATCGCATGGCCCGCTTCGTGATAGGCGGTGGATTCTTTCTGCGCTTCGGTCATCACCATAGAGCGGCGTTCCGCCCCCATCATGATTTTGTCCTTGGCCTTCTCGAATTCCACCATCGAAACCACGCGACGGTTGCCGCGAGCCGCAAACAACGCAGCTTCGTTCACCAGGTTAGCCAAATCCGCCCCAGAAAAGCCCGGCGTACCGCGTGCGATAACGGAAGCGTCAATATCCGGCGACAGCGGTACGCGGCGCATATGGACTTTCAGAATCTGTTCACGTCCACGGACATCCGGCAAGCCAACCACCACCTGACGGTCAAAACGACCGGGACGCAGCAACGCCGGGTCCAGCACGTCGGGACGGTTAGTCGCGGCGATAACGATGATGCCTTCGTTGCCTTCAAAACCATCCATCTCAACCAACATCTGGTTCAGCGTCTGTTCGCGTTCGTCATGACCACCGCCCAGACCCGCGCCACGCTGGCGGCCCACGGCGTCGATTTCATCGATAAAGATGATGCAGGGCGCAGCTTTCTTGGCCTGCTCGAACATGTCACGCACACGAGAAGCACCGACGCCCACAAACATTTCTACGAAGTCGGAACCGGAAATGGTGAAAAACGGCACTTTCGCTTCACCGGCGATGGCTTTCGCCAGCAAGGTTTTACCGGTCCCCGGCGGGCCGACCATCAGCACGCCTTTCGGAATTTTACCACCCAGTTTCTGAAAGCGGCTCGGCTCGCGCAGGTACTCCACCAGCTCGGCAACTTCTTCTTTGGCTTCATCACAGCCCGCCACATCGGCGAACGTGGTTTTAATCTGATCTTCCGTCAGCATCCGTGCCTTGCTTTTACCAAAAGACATGGCACCTTTGCCGCCTCCGCCCTGCATCTGGCGCATGAAGAAAATCCAGACACCAATCAGCAACAGCATCGGGAACCAGGAAATGAAGATAGAAGCCAGCAGGCTCGGTTCTTCCGGCGGTTCGCCAACCACTTTCACATTTTTGGTCAGAAGGTTATCCAGCAGTTTAGGATCGTTGACAGGGATGTACGTGGTGTAGCGGCTGCTGTCTTTTTTGACAACATTGATCTCGCGCCCGTTGATACGCGCTTCACGGACCTGATCCTGATTCACTTCAGTCAAAAAGGTTGAATAATCCACCCTACGGCCATTCGACTCGCTGGGCCCAAAGCTCTGGAATACGGACATCAGCACTACCGCGATGACCAACCAGAGAATCAGGTTTTTCGCCATGTCACTCAAGGGATTAACCTCATATTACAACTGTGTTAAAAAATAGCGTCAGGGTACTACAGTTTACGACCTGTCGCTACAATGTACACCTCACGGGACCGGGCTCGCGAGGCATCTGGCTTACGAATCTTCACCGTCGTAAACAGGGAGCGAATCTCACGCAGATACTCATCGAAGCCCACTCCCTGAAATACTTTCACTACGAAACTGCCACCGGGCGCTAATATATCCCGACACATGTCCAGCGCAAGTTCAACCAGATACATGGCGCGGGGAATATCCACCGCCGGAGTACCGCTCATGTTCGGGGCCATGTCGGACATCACCACCTGAACCTTCTCGTCTCCAACCCGCTCCAGCAGGGTTTTGAGCACTAATTCATCACGGAAATCCCCTTGAAGGAAATCGACTCCAACAATAGGATCCATCGGTAAAAGATCGCACGCGATAATGCGCCCTTTTCCACCAATCTGACTGACAACATACTGGCACCATCCGCCTGGCGCTGCGCCAAGATCCACCACGGTCATGCCGGGTTTGAACAGCCGGTCAGTCTGCTGTATCTCATCAAGTTTAAACCAAGCGCGCGAGCGAAGCCCTTTTTTCTGCGCCTGCTGTACATATTTGTCGCTAAAGTGTTCCTGCAACCAGCGGGTGGAACTTGCAGAACGCTTTTTGTTAGCCATCGATTTTCCAACTATGATTTTTTCTAACTAGTGTTAATTAAGTGCCAGCGGCGGGCAAAACGTCTCAACGACAGCCAATCTGTATAGCCGGATTGGTGATAATCATGAGATGGCGGTAGAATGGCCCGTTTTCAATCCCAACCTAAGCAAAAAAGACAATGAATCTGAGTAACAAACAAAAACAGCACCTGAAAGGCCTGGCTCACCCGTTGAAGCCGGTCGTCATGCTGGGCAACAACGGCCTCACTGAAGGTGTGCTGGCTGAAATCGAGCAGGCTTTGGAACATCACGAACTGATCAAGGTGAAAATCGCCGCTGAGGATCGTGAAACCAAGGGCCTGATTGTCGATGCCATTCTGCGCGAAACCGGCGCCAGTAATGTCCAGGTCATCGGCCACACTCTGGTACTCTATCGTGCGTCAAAAGAACGCAAGATTGTGTTGCCCCGTTAACATTTTCGGTTCAGGTTACCCTGTTTCCCGGCAAGGTTCCATGACCCGCTGGTGAGAAAAAAGGCCGATATCGGCCTTTTTCCTTTCTTTACAATCGAGGCTGGCGCCTTGCCAGTCAATAGGAATCAGAGATATTCCACCTTCAGGATTTCGTACTCCACGACCCCGCCCGGCGTGCTGATCGTCACCACGTCATCCTCTTCTTTGCCTATTAACCCCCGCGCAATCGGCGAGTTGACAGAAATGAGGTTCTGTTTGAAGTCGGCTTCGTCGTCACCCACGATACGGTAGGTCTGCTCTTCTTCGGTATCCAGGTTCATCACGGTTACCGTAGCGCCAAAAATCACGCGACCGTTCGCCGCCATCTTGGTGACGTCGATAACCTGGGCGTTAGACAGTTTGGCTTCAATTTCCTGAATCCGACCTTCACAGAATCCCTGCTGCTCGCGAGCGGCATGGTATTCTGCGTTTTCTTTCAAATCACCGTGCTCACGCGCCTCGGCAATCGCCGCAATAATTTCGGGCCGGCGTACTGACTTCAGGAAGTCCAGCTCCTCGCGTAACTTTTCAGCACCACGCAACGTCATCGGAAATTGTTTCATATCGTCACTACCTCTAAAAAATCCGTACGGCTCACGTTACCGTCATCCTGACAATTTAAACAAAAATAGCCTCGCCCGGAACATTCCTTCCAGGCCAGACGCGTTTTTGCATTTTGATACGCATTTTACCCCAGAGTTCCACCAGGGTCATCGTTTACTTTATCCCTTGATGCGCCGTAGTATGACCACCACGTTACCCTGTACTTAATTGAGATTATGCGTTTTTTATCGATTCTGACCGGTTTTGCCTGCGCAGTTGCCCTACAGGCCAACGCCGCCCCCATTGACGAGTACACCAAATATCTGCCCGATGGGGCCAATCTGGCGCTGGTGGTGCAAAAAGTCGGAGCATCTACCCCGGCTGTCGATTATCACAGTCAGCAGATGGCGCTGCCCGCCAGTACGCAGAAAGTCATCACCGCGCTGGCTGCGCTGTTGCAACTGGGGCCGGATTACCGTTTCGTCACCACGATGGAAAGCAAAGGCACGCTCGCCAACGGGGTATTACGCGGCAATCTGGCGGTGCGCTTCAGCGGCGATCCATCGCTGAAACGACAGCAACTCCGTAACATGGTACAGGAACTCAAGAAACGGGGAATTCGAGAAATCAGCGGTGACGTCCTGATCGATACGTCCGTATTCGCCAGCCACGACAAGGCGCCCGGCTGGCCCTGGAATGATATGACTCAGTGTTTCAGCGCGCCGCCCGCTGCCGCGATTGTCGACAAAAACTGTTTTTCCATCTCGCTCTACAGCGCCCCCAAGGCAGGCGATAACGCATTTATCCGCGTCGCGTCCTATTATCCGGTGCAAATGTTCAGTGAAGTTCGCACCCTGGCGAAAGGCTCCCCAGACGCTCAGTATTGCGAGTTGGATGTAGTGCCGGGTGAACTCAACCGCTTTACCGTTACTGGCTGCCTGACGCAGCGCGCCGAACCGTTGCCGCTGGCGTTCGCCATACAGGACGGCGCCAGCTACGCCGGCGCGATCGTGAAAGACGAACTGCAACAGGCGGACATCCGCATCGCCGGCAGCCTGCGCCGGCAATCGCTGCCTGGCGCTCCCGGCACCGTACTGGCGCAAACCGAGTCGGAGCCGTTGCACGAATTGTTGACCACCATGCTGAAAAAATCGGACAACATGATTGCCGATACCGTATTTCGCACCATCGGGCATGAGCGTTTCAAGGTTCCCGGAACCTGGCGCGCCGGCGCTGACGCCGTTCGCCAGATCCTGCGTCAGAAAGCCGGAATCGACCTGGGCAACACCATCATCGTTGACGGCTCAGGGTTGTCCAGACATAACCTGATCGCGCCGGCAACCATGATGCAGGTGCTGCAGTATATTGCTCAACACGATAACGAATTGAATTACATCAAGATGCTGCCGCTGGCGGGCTATGACGGGACATTACGCTATCGTGCCGGCCTGCATGAAGCCGGGCTTGATGGCAAAGTCTCGGCCAAAACCGGCGCGTTGCAAGGGGTGTACAACCTGGCGGGCTTTATCACCACCGCCAGCGGCCAGCGAATGGCCTTCGTACAGTATCTCTCCGGTTACGCGGTTCCACCGGAAGATCAAAAAGAACGCCGCATTCCGCTGGTTCGCTTCGAAAGCCGCGTTTACAAAGATATATACCAGAACAATTAACTGACTGATAAAAAATTCCCTTATCTGCCTGGCTGATAAGGGAAACATACACAACTAACAAGCAAATTTTTCTTTTCGACCACTGCCTAGATGGCCTGGTGGCGATTAATGCTGGTAAATAATTTCAACGCCTTCGTCGTCATCTTCATCCCAGTCGTCATCCCACTCCTCTTCAGCTTCCGCCTTGGCGGCTTCCAACTGTTCGCGGTGGTAATCATCCCACATGAAGTCGACTTTCTCAGGCGCCTTGTTCTCTGCTTCGGCCAGCACTTTCGGCTGAGTATTGAGGAAATTCATCACATCCCAGCACAGGGCATTTACCCCTTCCCGGTTGGCTGCGGAAATCAGGTAATATTTACCTTCCCAGCCAAGTGCGGCCGCGATCTCTTTCGCGCGTTTTTCCGCCTCGCCTTTCTCCAGCAGATCAACCTTGTTGAACACCAGCCAGCGCGGTTTTTCCGCCAGAGACGCGCTGTACTGCTGCAATTCATTAACGATCACTTTGGCATTTTCGATCGGATCGGATTCATCGATCGGCGCCAGATCGATCAGATGCAGCAACACGCGGCAGCGCTCCAGATGCTTCAGGAAACGGATCCCCAGCCCAGCGCCTTCGGACGCGCCTTCGATAAGACCGGGGATGTCTGCCACCACGAAGCTCTTCTCGCTGTCCATGCGCACCACGCCCAGGCTCGGCACCAGCGTGGTAAACGGATAATCCGCCACCTTCGGCTTAGCGGCCGACACTGCGCGAATAAACGTTGATTTCCCGGCATTCGGCAAACCCAGCATACCGACATCCGCCAGCAGCAACAGCTCCAGCATCAACTCACGCTCTTCGCCCGGCGTACCGTTGGTTTTCTGTCGCGGCGCACGGTTGACGGAGGATTTGAAGCGGGAATTACCCAGCCCGTGCCATCCGCCTTTGGCGACCATCAGTTTCTGCTGATTACGGGTCATGTCACCCAGTACTTCACCCGTGCTTTTATCCAGCACGCGCGTACCGACGGGGACCTTGATGGTGATGTCTTTGCCACGCTTGCCGGTGCAGTCACGGCTCTGACCATTCTGGCCGCGTTCCGCACGGAAGCTTTTCTCAAAGCGGTAGTCAATCAGGGTATTAAGGTTTTCATCCGCCAGCAGGTAGACGTCACCGCCGTCGCCGCCGTCACCGCCGTCAGGCCCGCCATTGGGAATATATTTTTCACGACGGAAGCTGACACAGCCATTGCCACCGTCACCCGCCACCACCAGAATGGTGGCTTCATCTACAAACTTCATGAACTGTCTCCGCAAAAAACCAATAGAGAATGACCGACGCGTTTGAATAATTTATTGGTTCTCTTTGGCTCAACGAATTGGGTTGATGACAGATAACCGCAGTATGTCACCTGCCACTGAAAAACCGACGCATCAGAACCGTTCCGATAAAAGGGCGCTGATTGTACCTGCTTGGCGAAAGGATTTCACCTGTATTAAAAATAATCAGCCCTGATTCGCTTCGCCACCCTTTGTTCAGAGTATCCGCGCGGCCTGTTCCTACCTCATCAAACCCTAGGACGCTTGTCGCGTTTTAATGCGATCAGACGATGCCCAATCGCAGAGAACATCGCGCCGGTCACCACGACAAAGGCGCCGATATACCCCAGCAGATTGAGAGCCGGCGCGGCAAATACCGAAGGCCAGGCCAATGACAATAAATCCGAAAAAAACAGCGTAAACAACGGCGTCAGCGTAATGATGGTACTCACCTGAGCGGCCTGCCAGCGCGCCATAGCCTCAGCCAGCGCCCCGTATCCCACCAGAGTATTCGCGCCGCAAAACAGCAGACAGGCCAATTGCCAGCCAGTCAGTTGGAAAATCACCCCCGGTTTTGCCAACGGGGTGATAAACAGTACACAGAGCGTATACAGCAGAAAAAGCAGCTGTTGCGAAGTCAGACGACGCAGTAACACCTTTTGTGCCACTCCATAGGCCACCCATACCGTGGAAGCCGCTACCCCCAGCAATATCCCGAAGGTGTAATCCGTCAGTCGGGTAAAAAGCTCCACCAGACTATTGTTGAAAAACATCAATAATCCGCAAATCAGTACCCCGGCGCCGATGATTTGATTCACGCGCATCTTTTCCTTGAGGATCACAACGCTGGCAACCATCAACCCCACCGTCGACAACTGCCCGATCACCTGCGACGCCGTAGGGCTCAGATATTGCAAAGATGAGCTGAACAGCACGAAATTGCCCAGCAACCCGCCGGTGGCTATCAACAGCAGAATCCACCAACGCTGATGATCAAATACCCGCGGCGTCGGCAATTTGCCTTTGCTGTACAGGAAAATCCACAGCCCGACGGAGGCGATCAAAAAGCGGTACCAGACGATGGTATAAGGCTCCATCGCTACCAGAACCTGTTTCATCGCGATTGGCAGCGCTCCCCAGCATATGGCGGTAGTCAGCGCCAGACAAAACCCGATGACAGCATTCTGTTTCATCACATCACCTGTTCTTTTTATCGATTTCTGTATTATGCCGCGTATCTGTATTGTGCCGCGCAAATGTAAAAAGCCCTGCAACAAGTTGCAGGGCTTTATTATTCAACCTGATACCGAAAAATTACTCAGCGACGATGCTGATATATTTACGGCTGTTCGGGCCTTTAACTTCGAATTTGACTTTACCGTCAGACAGAGCAAACAGGGTGTGGTCTTTACCGCAGCCTACGTTGCTGCCTGCGTGGAACTTGGTGCCACGCTGACGAACGATGATGCTGCCAGCCAGAACTGATTCACCGCCGAAGCGTTTTACGCCAAGACGTTTGCTTTCTGAGTCGCGGCCGTTACGAGTAGAACCGCCAGCTTTTTTGTGTGCCATTAATCCGCTCTCCTAAAACTTAAGCGCTGATGCCGGTGATTTTCACGTCAGTGAACCACTGACGGTGGCCAGCCTGCTTACGGTAGTGTTTACGGCGACGAAACTTAACGATTTTAACTTTCTCGCCACGGCCGTGAGCAACGACTTCAGCCTTGATTTTGCCGCCGTCGACGAAAGGAACGCCGATTTTGACATCTTCACCATTGGCAACCATCAGAACCTGGTCAAACTCAACAGCTTCACCGGTTGCGATGTCCAGCTTTTCCAAGCGAACGGTCTGGCCTTCGCTTACTCGGTGTTGTTTACCACCACTTTGGAAAACCGCGTACATATAAAACTCCGCTTTCCGCGTGCTTCTTTGAATGATGTGAAGCGCGCTATAAATATTCACAATAGGGCGCGAATTCTACGCAAAAAACCCACTGATGACAAGCGCAGAATCAATCAATGTGAAGAAAAAGGATACAACCCATGAACTGCCGTTTATCTGCGCCGTTTTTCAAGTACAATCAGGCCTAACGTTCCCCTTTTCAGTGCCGACACCATCAGCATTTTCACGGCAGAAACAGAAGCAATCAGCTGGCAGAAACAATGAACTTAGAGCAAATCACAGCGTTAAGCGCACAGGATATGGCCGCCGTCAACCAGACCATACTGGATCAGCTCAACTCCGACGTTGTCCTGATCAATCAGTTAGGAAATTACATCATCAGCGGTGGCGGCAAGCGTATCCGGCCTATGATTGCGGTATTAACCGCCAGGGCGCTGAACTACCAGGGTGACAAACACATTACCGTTGCCGCGCTGATTGAATTCATCCATACCGCCACTCTCCTTCACGACGATGTGGTCGACGAATCCGATATGCGTCGGGGAAAAGCTACGGCAAATGCCGCGTTCGGCAATGCCGCCAGTGTGTTGGTAGGCGACTTCATTTATACCCGCGCTTTTCAGATGATGACCAGCCTGGCTTCGTTGCGCGTCATGTCGGTGATGTCCGACGCCGTCAACGTCATCGCAGAAGGCGAAGTGCTTCAGCTCATGAACTGCAACGATCCGGACATTACCGAAGACAGTTACATGCGGGTGATTTACAGCAAAACGGCCCGGTTGTTCGAGGCGGCGGCGCAGTCATCCGCCATTTTGTCGGGCGCCAGCAGCGAGCAGGAACAGGCCTTACAGGACTACGGCCGTTACCTCGGCACCGCCTTCCAACTGATTGACGATTTGCTCGATTACAGCGCCGACGGCAAAACGCTGGGGAAAAATACCGGCGATGATCTGAACGAAGGCAAGCCCACGTTGCCGTTGCTGCATGCCATGCATCACGGCAACGAAGAGCAGCGCGCCATGATCCGCCAGGCGATCGAAGAAGGTAATGGGCGCCATTTGCTGGAGCCCGTGCTGGCGGCCATGCAATCCTGCGGCTCTCTGGCTTACACCCGACAGAGAGCCGAAGAAGAAGCCGACAAAGCTATTACCGCTATTCAATGCCTGCCTGCCAGTGATTTTCGCACGGCGCTTGAAGGCCTGGCTCATCTCGCGGTACAACGCGACTTCTGAGTCATTCTTCCTTAATTTTGTACTCCTGCGGCCCGTTTTCCAGGCGGGCCAGCATTCCCATCGCCCCTTCGCGCAGAATATGTCCAATCAGCCGGGTACGTTCTTCCACGGAAAGCTGGTGGTAAATCTGTATCCAGGTGTGTTCCTGAACAGTCGCCGATTTCCCGACGTAGTCGGGCGGGGTTTCCTGCATGAGGCTGGTTTTCACCTCCTCCGGCAAGCTCCAGACAGCGTATTCGACGCCCTTACCCTGAACACCTTTGCGACGCCGTTTCTCCCAGCCATGTTCCTTGGCTCTTTTATTGAGCCCCTGGCGAGACTTCGGCAACCCTGCCACGCCTAACAATTCATTGGTGGTAAACCATGCCTTTTCCATCATCCTTCTCCCTTTCATCTCGTTCCTGATACGAATACGCAATTAGATGACTAAAACAGCAATTACGTTTCCATATAATAGACTAATTTTATTCAAACCACTAATGCAATAGTGTTAAAGGTAGCATTAATCGCGATCAGGAAAGTTCCACAGAGAGAAATCAGGTGAGGATAAAGAGGGGAGAAAGCCATTCCGCAATACAAAAAATCGGGAATGGCTGAGTCACTTAATCAGAAAAATCTTTTATCAAAGTCGCGCTTGCCGGATTGGCAAGACCCAGCTGTTTCAGCGTGGCAGACACGCCTTCGCGCATGATATACGCAATCAGTTTTTCCCGTTCCGGGACAGATAACTGATGGTAAATCTGGATCCAGACTGACAGCATGTCTGACGGCTTTGCCGAATATTCACCTGACGTTTCCTGCATCAGCAGTGTTTGCTGAACAGACTGAGGCAAGCTATGGATAGAATATTCTACCCCTCGTCCTTGTACACCTTTACGGCGACGCTTTTCCCAACCATCTTCTCGGGCTCGCTTATTCAATCCTTGCCGTGATTTAGGGAGTCCGCCAATACCAACCAATTCGCTGGTCGCAAACCACTCTTTTTTCATGTCCTTTTCATCCCGATAGAGATACTCGTTACCTATTCAGATCCATTTGGAAATTAATTTGGAAATATTAAGGAAATTGGTGCTATATTATTTCCAAATAATGGCTTTTGGTTAGCGAAACCATTCACCATGAGCCGTTAGTTATACCATTAATACGCTGTCGTCTTAATAGCAATAAGGGAAGGATTATGAATTCAAGGAAAAATGACTGGCATCCCGCCGATATTATTGCGGCACTGAGAAAGAAAGGGACAACGCTCGCGGCCGTATCACGAGCCGCCGGGTTGAGTTCTTCCACGCTGGCCAATGCTTTATCCCGCCCATGGCCGAAGGGCGAATGGTTAATAGCCGACGCGCTGGGTATTCACCCATCGGAAATATGGCCCAGTCGCTATTACGATCCTGAAACACAAGAACTACTCGACCGCAAAAAACTGATCCGTCCGCCGTATGATCCGCAATCCGAATAATGCTTCCGGAAAAAAGAAAGGCCGGGGAATAGACTCCGGCCTTATCAACAGTATGTTCACACAAAGGTGATTATTTCTTGTTAACGAACTCTTCGCCCAGCGCGATATCCTGCTTCAGGGTATCCAGCATGCTAACCAGAGCCTGCTGTTCAAACGCGCTCAGCGCACCGATGTCTTTACGCTCAGCAATGCCGTTTTTGCCCAGCAACAGCGGTTGAGCAAAGAAACGAGCGTGTTTGCCATCGCCTTCCACATAAGCGCACTCAACCACGCCGCTTTCACCCTGCAGAGCGCGAACCAGAGACAGACCAAAGCGTGCGGCTGCCTGGCCCATAGAAAGGGTTGCTGACCCGCCGCCGGCTTTCGCTTCCACAACTTCGGTGCCCGCATTCTGAATACGTTTGGTCAGATCGGCCACTTCCTGCTCGGTGAAGCTCACGCCCGGAATCTGGGACAACAACGGCAGGATGGTGACGCCGGAGTGGCCGCCGATAACCGGCACGTCGATGGCCTGCGGCTGTTTGCCTTTCAGTTCGGCAACGAAAGTGCTGGAACGGATAATGTCCAGCGTCGTGACGCCAAACAGTTTGTCTTTGTCATACACGCCGGCCTGCTTCAGCACTTCGGCGGCAATCGCCACCGTGGTATTGACCGGGTTGGTGATAACGCCGATACAGGCTTTAGGGCAGGTACGGGCAATCTGCGAAACCAGGTTACGCACAATCCCTGCGTTCACATTAAACAGGTCGGAACGATCCATCCCCGGCTTACGGGCCACCCCGGCAGACATCAGCACAACATCTGCGCCTTCCAGAGCAGGAGTAGCATCTTCACCGCTGAAACCTTTGATTTTCACATCGGTGGGAATGTGGCTCAGATCGACAGCTACACCCGGCGTAACGGGGGCGATATCATAAAGAGAGAGCTCTGAACCTGAAGGAAGCTGGGTTTTGAGGAGAAGGGCAAGGGCTTGACCAATACCACCTGCGGCTCCGAGAACTGCAACTTTCATCCTAAACTCCTTATTATGTTAAGTAAAATTACCGTGGATGCGTTTAGTTAAAAACGTTTATGCTCGCGAGAGAAGCCAGGCGTCAGACCTGTTTTCAGAAGGACACTACATAGGTCCGCAGCGATAAATAGGCACGCAGCGATAACGCACTATGTGATTAATAATAAACTAACAATCTGCCTGATATCTGAAAGGTAATTAAAGTAACAGGCAATTGTAGTATGCCCCGGCATAAGCCCACGACTGATTAACGGGTGTGTTACATTACACCGACCATCAGCCTCCAAACAACATCATTTTGATAACATTTATTTTACTTTTATGTGATGAAGAGCACATTTTTTGACACCCTGGTAAAGTATTGCCCCACCGCCCACTAAGTCCGCTGTCTCAGGCCAATAATCCGGTTTTATACGCGCTCATATTGCATAAAAATTCATTCAAATGCATAATGGCCGCATGTTCCACTTTTTCCCGGACACGGTGCAGAATGCGTAACTCCACTAAACAAGAAGATCTGGTTAAGGCGTTCAAAGCGCTGTTAAAAGAAGAGAAATTCAGTTCGCAAAGCGAAATTGTGCAGGCGCTGCAGGACGATGGGTTCGAGAACATCAACCAGTCCAAGGTATCCCGCATGCTGACCAAGTTTGGCGCGGTGCGTACCCGCAACGCGAAGATGGAAATGGTTTACTGTCTGCCTGCCGAACTGGGTGTTCCCACCACCACCAGCCCGCTAAAAAACCTGGTGCTGGACGTGGATTACAACGACGCGGTGGTCGTGATTCACACCAGCCCTGGCGCAGCCCAGCTGATCGCCCGCCTGCTGGACTCGCTGGGCAAATCGGAAGGGATTCTCGGCACCATCGCCGGCGACGATACCATTTTCACCACCCCAGCCCGGGGCTTCAGCGTCAAGCAACTGTATGAAGCAATACTGGTATTGTTTGAACAGGAACTGTAATGCTTCTCCGCCCCGCTATGCGTTTGGGGCGGAATAGCCGGAAAATCACAGCGCAGGCAATTCAGCCAGCGGCCAACGCGGCCGAACCGTGATGCCAAGCTCATCCGTCACGCCCTGGGCAAGACGAACCGCTCCGGCATAAGCAATCATCGCGCCGTTGTCGGTACAGAATTCAGGGCGGGCATAGAACACGTCGCCGCCTCGTTTCGCCATGATGTCCGCCAGCCGCTGGCGCAATGTCCGGTTGGCGCTCACGCCGCCGGCCATCACCAGCCGGCTGAACCCTGTCTCATCAAGCGCACGCCGGCATTTGATGGCCAACGTATCCACCACCGCATCTTCAAACGCCCGCGCGATATCCGCCTGCGTCTGCGGATCGCTGCCGTTTTCACGGATAGTATTGGCGGCGAAAGTCTTCAGCCCGGAGAAACTAAAATCCAGACCGGGTCGATCGGTCATCGGCCGGGGAAAAACAAAACGGTCGGAATGTCCGCCTTGCGCCATTTTCGACAGCAACGGCCCACCGGGATAATCCAGCCCCAGCAGCTTGGCGGTTTTGTCGAACGCCTCGCCAGCCGCATCGTCAATGGACTCACCCAGCAACCGGTATTCGCCAATGCCGGTAACGCTGATCAACTGGGTATGGCCGCCGGACACCAGCAGCGCGACAAACGGAAACGCCGGCGGATTATCTTCCAGCATCGGCGCCAGCAAGTGACCTTCCATGTGATGCACCGGAATGGCCGGCACATCCCAGGCAAACGCCAGCGAGCGCCCTACCGTCGCACCGACCAGCAGCGCCCCAACCAGACCAGGGCCGGCCGTGTAAGCGACGCCATCGATATCACTGTGCTGTAGCCCGGCGTCTTTCAACGCCGCCTGAATCAGCGGCACGGTCTTGCGAACATGATCGCGGGAGGCCAACTCAGGCACCACGCCGCCATAATCGGCATGCAACTTCACCTGGCTGTAAAGCTGATTCGCCAGTAGCCCGGCCTGCGTGTCATAAATCGCGACCCCGGTTTCATCGCAGGATGTTTCAATACCCAATACGCGCATTGCTGTTTTCACTCTCGTTTACATTTACGGCGGCGGTTACATTTACGGCGGCCCGCCACGGCTGCTTGATTCAGGCGGGGCATAGTCTATCATAAGCCAGTCCACTGACGAGCGAACCGGCGCCGCGCGTTTTATGATCGCTGATGCACTTTACAAACGCGCCACAGTTGCAGTAGAATTCCGCACCATTTTGAAAAGGCTGGCACAAGGCCAGCAGCAAACCGAATTTACTGAGGTGAGAGGCACATGCCGGTAATTAAAGTACGTGAAAACGAGCCGTTCGACGTCGCTCTGCGTCGTTTCAAGCGTTCCTGCGAAAAAGCAGGTGTTTTGGCTGAAGTTCGTCGTCGTGAGTTCTATGAAAAACCGACTACCGAACGTAAGCGCGCTAAAGCTTCTGCTGTGAAACGTCACGCCAAGAAGCTGGCTCGAGAAAACGCACGCCGCACTCGTCTGTATTAATTTTCTGGAGGGTTATCCTCCACCGCGTGATTAATCCGCAGACTTAGCAGTTGCATACGAAGGCCGTGCTTTCCGAAAGGAATGCGCGGCTTATTGTCGTTTATAAACGTATATAGATAAGGGGCTTATGGCTGGACGTATTCCCCGCGTATTTATTAATGACCTGCTGGCCCGCACCGACATCGTTGACCTGATCGATGCGCGCGTCAAACTGAAAAAGCAGGGCAAGAATTATCACGCGTGTTGCCCGTTCCACCACGAGAAAACCCCTTCGTTCACCGTTAACGGTGACAAGCAGTTCTACCATTGCTTCGGCTGCGGCGCCCACGGCAACGCGATTGATTTCCTGATGAATTATGATCGTCTGGAATTTGTTGAAAGCATTGAAGAACTGGCTGCAATGCACGGCCTGGAAGTTCCTTACGAAGCAGGCACCGGTCCGACCCAGCTCGAACGCCACCAGCGGCAAAGTTTATACGAGCTGATGGAACAATTAAGCGCTTTTTACCAACATACCCTGAACCAACCTGCGGGTACGCCGGCCAGAGAGTATCTGTCCAGACGCGGCCTGAGTGATGAGGTGATCCGGCAATTCGCCATCGGATGTACGCCGCCAGGGTGGGACAATGCGTTAAAGCGTTTCGGCCGCAGCAGCGAAAACCGGACCACGTTGACCGACGCCGGCATGCTGGTGACCAACGATAATGGCCGTACTTACGACCGTTTCCGCGATCGGGTGATGTTCCCAATCCGCGACAAACGTGGACGGGTTATCGCTTTTGGCGGTCGGGTGATGGGCGATGGTATGCCCAAGTACCTGAACTCGCCGGAAACCGAGATTTTTCACAAAGGCCGCCAGCTGTACGGCTTGTACGAAGCGCAACAGAAAAATCCGGAATTGAAGCGGTTGTTGGTAGTCGAAGGCTATATGGATGTGGTCGCGCTGGCCCAGTTTGGCATCGATTACACGGTGGCCTCGCTAGGAACATCAACGACTGCGGACCATATCCAGTTGTTGTTTCGCGCCACCGATCAGGTGGTGTGCTGTTACGATGGCGACCGCGCCGGACGCGACGCCGCCTGGCGCGCGCTGGAAACCGCGCTACCCTATCTGGATGACGGTCGGCAGTTGCGCTTTATGTTCCTGCCCGACGGCGAAGACCCGGATACGCTGGTGCGTCAGGAAGGCAAGGCTGCTTTCGAGCAACGTATCGAACAGGCAATGCCGCTGTCGGCGTTTTTGTTCGACTCGCTGCTGCAGCAGGTGGACATGAGCACCCCGGACGGGCGCGCCAAGCTCAGTACGCTGGCCCTACCTCTAATTGGGCAGGTACCGGGCGAAACGTTGCGATTATACTTACGTCAACAACTTGGCAATAAACTGGGGCTGTTGGACGACAGCCAGCTGGATCGCCTGCTGCCGAAAGCGGCGGAGCAAACATCGTCCTACCAGCCTCCACGGCTAAAAGTCACAACTATGCGTATACTGATAGGACTTTTAGTACAAAATCCGAGGTTGTCCGCCGAGGTGCCGGAACTGGCGCTGGAAGGGGTGGAAGAGAACAAAGTTGCAGGACTGGAGCTGTTTCTGGATCTGGTGAAAACCTGCAATGAAAGCCCAGGCATGAACATGGGACTGCTGCTGGAAAAATATCGCGAAAGTAAATATCGCAAGCAGCTTGAAACCCTGGCCGCCTGGGACCATATGATTGAAGAGGAAGAGCTCGAAGAAAAATTCAGGGTCAGCCTGGCCGAGCTCTACGACCAGTTGCTGCAGTTGCGGATGGACACGCTAATCGCCCGCGAGAGAACGCATGGGCTGAGCACGAACGAGCGCAAGGAACTGTGGTCGCTGCAACTGGCGCTGACGCGAAAAAACTGATTTCCCGCGGCTTAATTGCCGATAAATAGTAGGGTCGAGCCCTACAGCGTGCCGCTACGGGGGCTGCGGCGATAAGAAAAATTCCCCTAATGTTATTGTTAGCGATTTACGCTGACCGACACCAACCCCAATATTCTGAAGTGTGGATACCGTCTTATGGAGCAAAACCCGCAGTCACAGCTCAAGCTACTTGTCACCCGTGGTAAGGAGCAAGGCTACCTGACCTATGCCGAGGTCAATGACCATCTGCCGGAAGATATCATCGACTCCGATCAGATCGAAGACATCATCCAGATGATTAACGACATGGGCATCCAGGTGATGGAAGAAGCACCGGATGCCGATGATCTGATGCTGGCTGAGAATACCGCCGATGAAGACGCTGCCGAAGCAGCGGCGCAGGTATTGTCCAGCGTTGAATCGGAGATTGGCCGCACGACCGATCCGGTTCGCATGTACATGCGTGAGATGGGTACCGTCGAACTGCTGACCCGTGAAGGGGAAATCGATATCGCCAAGCGAATCGAAGACGGTATCAATCAGGTTCAGTGCTCCGTAGCCGAGTATCCGGAAGCCATCACCTATCTGTTGGATCAATACGATCGCGTCGAAGCGGGAGAAAGCCGCCTGTCCGATCTGATCACCGGTTTTGTGGATCCGAACGCCGAAGAAGATCTGGCGCCGAATACCACGCCCGAGAACGCCGAATTGGCCGACGACGGCATGGATGATGACGACGACGAAAACGAAGAAGACGAAGACGACTCCGATGATGACAACAGCATCGACCCGGAGCTGGCGCGTCAGAAATTCACCGAGCTGCGCGATCAGTATGAAGCGACCCGCGTAAGCATCAAAGCGCATGGCCGCAGCCACCCGACCGCGATTGATGAAATCAATAAGCTGTCTGAAGTGTTCAAGCAGTTCCGTCTGGTGCCGAAGCAGTTTGACCTGCTGGTGAACAACATGCGCACCATGATGGACCGCGTGCGCACGCAGGAACGCCAGATCATGAAACTGTGCGTCGAGCTGTGCAAAATGCCGAAGAAAAACTTCGTAACGCTGTTCACCGGCAATGAAACCAACAGCAAGTGGTTCGACGCCGCGCTTTCCATGGGCAAACCCTGGTGCGAAAAATTGCGCGAAGTGGAAGACGACGTGCACCGCAGCCTGCAGAAACTGCAACAGATCGAAGAAGAAACCGGCCTGACCATCGAGCAGGTGAAAGACATCAACCGTCGCATGTCGATTGGTGAAGCCAAGGCGCGCCGCGCCAAGAAAGAGATGGTGGAAGCCAACCTGCGTCTGGTTATCTCGATCGCCAAGAAATACACCAACCGCGGCCTGCAGTTCCTGGACCTGATTCAGGAAGGCAACATTGGCCTGATGAAAGCGGTAGACAAATTCGAATACCGCCGCGGCTACAAGTTCTCCACCTACGCCACCTGGTGGATCCGTCAGGCGATCACCCGCTCCATCGCGGATCAGGCGCGCACCATCCGTATTCCGGTGCATATGATTGAGACCATCAACAAACTCAATCGTATTTCCCGCCAGATGCTGCAGGAAATGGGCCGTGAGCCGACGCCGGAAGAACTGGCCGAGCGTATGCTGATGCCGGAAGACAAGATCCGCAAGGTATTGAAGATCGCCAAAGAGCCGATCTCCATGGAAACCCCGATCGGCGATGATGAAGATTCGCATCTGGGGGATTTCATCGAAGATACCACGCTGGAACTGCCGCTGGATTCCGCAACGTCGGAAAGCCTGCGCTCCGCCACCCATGACGTGCTGGCCGGCCTGACCGCCCGCGAAGCCAAAGTGCTGCGTATGCGTTTCGGTATCGACATGAATACCGACCATACGCTGGAAGAAGTCGGCAAACAGTTCGACGTAACCCGCGAGCGTATTCGTCAGATCGAAGCGAAAGCGCTGCGTAAACTGCGTCACCCGAGCCGTTCCGAAGTACTGCGTAGCTTCCTGGACGATTAATAAGATTCTTTATTGAATCGGTGCTATCAACCCCCGGTCCCGACCGGGGGCTTTCTTTCTTATATCCGTGGTTACTCACTGCGTAACGCCAGACCAATACATTCTGGTCCCCTGCCTTTATTCACGATTACCGCCCTATCCCCACGGTAAATACAATGAATTCTTAATAATAACAATCTGCTGAATACTGGATATAAAACAACCATATGGCCGCCAGACTATAGACCCCACCAGCCGGATTACCTATAATCGAAGTATAATTGGCCCCTTAGCTCAGTGGTTAGAGCAGGCGACTCATAATCGCTTGGTCGTTGGTTCAAACCCAACAGGGGCCACCAGATTTCAGCAGAAAAATCATATAATTAAGCCACCTTTGACGGGTGGCTTTTTTACTAATGCAGCTTAGCGTGGCGATTCAATGCCAAAGTAGCACACAGGACCATCGGGCAGCTAAGCCGTCACGCATCCCTTCACCAACAGATAACCACTATCTCAATCTGACGACCACCTTACCTTTCGCCCGCCCGGTCTCAACGTAAGACAGCGCATCTGCCGTTGCATCAAATGGAAAGACCCGATCCACCACCGGCCTGATGATGCCTGACTCAATGAGAGCGCTAATTTCATCAAGCTGCTCTCCGCTAGCCCGCATAAAGACAAACGCATAACTCACGCCCTTCTGCCGGGCCTGCTTCCGGATACGGTGACTCAGGAGACGCATCACCTGTTTCAGTCCCCATGACAACCCCTGTTCTGTCGCAAACTCCGGTGCGGGCGGGCCGGAGATGGAGATGAGCTGCCCACCGGGTCTCAACACCCGCAGCGATTTTTCCAGCACGTCATTGCCCAAACTGTTCAGCACCACATCGTAGCCATGCAGTACGGTTTCAAAATCCTGCTTCCTGTAATCAATGACCACATCCGCCCCCAGCGCTTTTACCCATTCAACGTTACTCGTGCCGGTGGTGGTGGCGACGAAAGCGCCGAGATGTTTGGCAAGCTGGATAGCGATGGCGCCCACGCCGCCGGAGCCGGCATGAATCAGCACCTTCTGCCCTTTCTTCAACTTTGCGGTTTCAACCAACACCTGCCAGGCCGTCAGGCTGACCAGCGGAATAGAAGCCGCTTCTTCCATGCTGAGGTTGCCGGGTTTCAGCGCCAGCGAATCCTCTTTGACGGCGATGAATTCGGCAAAGGCGCCGATACGTTCCTGGTCTGGCCGTGCGTAGACCTCATCGCCCGGCCTGAATCGCGTTACCTTTGACCCGACGCGAACGACAACGCCTGCGACATCGTTTCCCAACGCCAACGGCAAACGATACGGCAGAATCAGCCTGAATTCGCCGTTCCTGATTTTGGCATCAAGCAGATTGACGCCGGCGGCATGAACCTGAATCAGGACGTCATCGCCCCGTAACTCCGGCTCAGGCATTTCGCCAATTCGTCCGCTGCTTCTGCGGCCATAGCGATCGATAATGAACGCCTTCATAAAGTGTTGCTCTCCAGAATGATTACCTATTAACGGCCTGCCCGCCCGCGGTTATCGGTACGAATGACGGAAAGAAAAGCCAGTGCGAGGACCACTTCTAACACGGCAGCCAGCAGGATCCCGCTATTGGCGTGTCCTGCAACAAACTCCCCCACCCCAAGCGTTGCAAGTATCATGCAAGTGACCACTACGCCCTTCATCAGGGATGAGCGGGCTGGCGATGGCGCTACATTTCTGGCCAGGAAGAACATGACGCCAACTCCGGCATACAGCGCCGCTGAACGACGACTAACCAGCCCCGCAGAACTATTGAAGTCAACGCCCCAACTGGCCAGCATCAGAGCTGGCACCGATATCCAGGCGACGGCGAGCACAAAGAACAGCAGCGCCGACAAGATAGCCAGCGGCCGGAATCTGAGTGATAAGACGGTCATATGCTGAGTTCCTAAGCTACGCATCAAGCTGCAAACTTTTGCGGATACCCGAGTCTAGTAAACCCGGCGCGAATCGGCGCAGCAGTCGCAGGCGAGCCGCGGCCGCGCCTGCCGTATAGCGAAGTTCCGGACGTTTTGCGCGGGCCGCTTTCAGTACAACCTCAGCTACCACAGCCGGATCATCCGCGCTCGCCATTGCCAGCCTCACCACCTTTTCCAGCGCCCGGCGTACCGGGGCGTATTCATCCAGCACCGCATCCGGCGGCACGTTGTTGGACTCGAACTGCGTTTTGGTATACGCAGGCTCAATGACCGAAACCCGGATACCGCGCGTGCGTAATTCGTGATCCAGCGCCTCTGAATAGCCTTCGACCGCATGTTTGCTGGCCGCGTAAAGCGCCACATAAGGCATCGGCACAACGCCGAGAATGGAACCGATGTTGATGATGCGGCCGCCGCCCTGTTGGCGCATGTGGGGCACCACGGCGCGGGTCATGCGGACAACGCCCAGAAAATTGGTGTCGAAGACCGCTTGCGCCTGTTCGATTGAGCTTTCTTCCGCCCCGGCCGGGCTAAGTCCAAAACCCGCGTTGTTCACCAGCAGATCGATACGCCCTTCCCGCCGGAGTAGCTCGCTCACGGCGGCGTCGACCGATTCATCAGAAGTCACATCCAGCGCCAGCAGATCAAACCGCCGCTGCCCGGCCTGAGCACCTCGTCTGCTGGTGCCGTATACCTTATAGCCGGCCTGTACCAGCCGTTCCGCTGTAGCTTCACCGATTCCCGATGAGGCGCCGGTAACCAGCGCGATGGGTTTATTTGATGTCATAAAATACCTTGTCTATTGCTTCGTCATCAGGCTGTCTGTTGCCTGAGTAAATAAAACCGGCGCGCTACGGACGCAATTCTGTATCGGCGAGTGCATCAGTCGATAACGTGCGGCGGCATTCGCCTGCGAAAACCCCGGCAGCATGGCTTGCCGGGCGTGTTGATAAGCATCCCATTGCCCGGCTTCGTGGAGCGGCGGGATAGTTACCGGCTCGCGGCGATCAAAACCAACCAGCGCGGCATCCACCAGTTCCTCAACTTCCATCACGGCGGGAAGCGTATTGATGTCGGTGCCTGAACGTTCCCAAATCTCTGTGCGCGTCGCCGCCGGAAGCACCGCCTGAACGTAGATGCCCCTGGGAGCCAGTTCGAGGCTGAGTCCCTGAGAAAGAAACAGCACAAACGCCTTGGTCGCACCGTAAACGGTCAACCCGAACTCCGGCGCCAAACCGACTACAGAGCCAATATTGATGATGGCGCCCCCGCCTGCCGTCGCCAGACGCGGTGCAACCGCGCTGGCAAGCCGCACCAGCGCCATCGTGTTGAGCGCGACAAGCCGCTCGATATCGTCCGTCGCCTGTTCAAGGAAGCTCCCACCGATATTCATACCCGCGTTATTCACCAGGATCCCGATATGGCTGTCTTCGCGCAGTCGCGTCTCCACCGCAGCAAGCTCGTCAGGTTGGGTAAGATCGGCGGGCAGGACATCAACCGTCACGCCGTAGTCCTGACGCAGGCGAACAGCCAGGGTATCCATCCGCGTATGGTCGCGGGCAACCAGCACCAGATCATGGCCGCGACGCGCAAAACGTTCGGCATAAACAGCGCCAATCCCCGATGACGCACCAGTGATGAGAACAGCAGGAGTGGTATTCATTCATTTATCCTTTTGTCAGCGTGAAGAAGGTGGATGTCGCACTTGCCAAATAGATGATGAATGACATATATAATAGATGTCAATCAACATTTAAATAAAAGGATCGATAGCATGCAATACACCACGTTTGGCCGAAACACAGGATTACGCGTCTCTGAACTGGCCCTCGGTACCGGTAACTTTGGCACCGGATGGGGTTATGGCTCAGAAAAAGAAGAAGCGAAACAGGTATTTGAACGCTACGCTGACGCCGGCGGCAATTTCATCGACACGGCAGACGCCTATCAGTTCGGCCAGTCTGAGCAGTTGGTAGGGGAGTTCATCGCTGCCGAGCGCGATCACTTCGTGGTCGCCACCAAGTATACCCTTGGCGCGGCGCCGACCCCGGATATCGCACAGACCGGCAACAGCCGCCGCAATATGATTTCCTCGGTGGAAAATAGCCTGAAACGGTTGAAAACCGATCGCATTGATGTGCTATGGGCACACTTTGACGACCAGTTAACCCCGCTTGAAGAGATCGTCCGCACCTTTGACGATCTGATCCGTGCCGGAAAAATTCAGTATGCCGGGCTATCCAATTTTCCTGCCTGGCGCATCGCCAGAGCGGATACGATGGCGGAACTGCGCGGCTGGTCGCGTATCGCCGGGATACAGGTGGAATACAGCCTGGCACAACGCACTGCCGAGCGGGAACTGCTGCCGATGGCGGAAGCGCTGGGGCTGGCGGCAACGCTCTGGTCGCCGTTGGGCGGTGGTCTGCTGACCGGAAAATACCGTCACAGCAATGAAGGGCGTCTGACGGGGTTTGGCGGCAGGTTGGTGCATATCGAGCGGGATACCGCGCTGCTGGATGAAGTCATCGCCGTATCACAGGAGCAACAGCGACAGCCCCTGCACATTGCCATCGCCTGGTTGCGACAGAAAGCGGCCCATTCCAGCACCAGTCTGATCCCCATTCTGGGTTCCCGCACCCGAAATCAGTTGGATGATACCCTCACAGCGCTGGAGGTGACGCTAAGCGATGAACAGATGGCGCGCCTTGAGATCGCCAGCGCCATTTCGCTCGGAACGCCGCACGATCAGATCGCCGGCAGTCTGCCCCGCGCTCAGGGCGGCGACAGCGCTCGCATCGCCAGTCTACGACCGCCGCGCGCCTGAACCGGTTGATCATTATTGATGAAGGGCATCATCTATTGAGTCTGGTATTTCCATGCCCTAAGATGATGCCCGTCCGATGAGAGGAGAAAGTCATGGCCCGTGTATCAAAACAGCAGATGGAGCGTAACCGCGAAGAAATTATTCAGGTTTCTTCACAGCTCTTTCGTGAACGTGGCCTGAATGGCGTCAGCGTGAATGATTTGATGGCGGCAGCCGGGTTAACCCACGGTGGTTTCTACGGACACTTTGCCTCCAAAGATGAACTGGCCGCTATCGCCAGCCGTAAAGCTCTTGAAGATTCCAGCACCCGCTGGCAGGCGCTCAGCCAACAGCCGGATCAACACAACCTGCGTACGCTGGTAGAAAACTACCTGTCTTCCGCCCACCGCGATGGCGTGAAGGACGGATGCGCGATCAGCGCGTTAGCCAGCGATGTGGCTCGGGAAAGCGAAGATAAGCCAGTACGCGAGGTGTATCTCAATGGCGTGAAAGCCATGCTGGGCAGACTGGAGTCCCTTTCCGATACGGAAGACGACGAACCGCGCAGGCAACAGGCGCTGACGCAGGTGGTTTTGTTGGCCGGCGCGCTGATGTTGTCACGCGCGACCGCCGGGGACCCATTGTCGGATGAGTTTCTCGCCGCAGCCAAAAAAGCGCTGCTGGGCGAAGAGTAACACTTTCGCATTCTCGCATTCTCGCATTCTCGCGCTATCACACCGCAGCCAGCTCGTACCCCGTATCCAGCAGCGTAAAAGCATACTGCCGCTGCGAGGAGAGAATCACCCGCCGGTCTTTGGTCACGAAAATGGCTTCGATATGCGGTAGCCGGGACAGGTAAGCCACGCCTTTTTCCACGCCCAGGCCGTAAATCAAGGTGGTGTAGATGTCCCCGTCGATGGAGGCATCGGAAATGATGGTCACGCTGAGCAGTTCGTTATCCAGCGGGTAACCGGTTTTCGGGTCGAGAATATGGTGATAAAGGCGGCCATCGCATTCGAAATAACGCTCGTAAATGCCGGACGTCACCACCGACTTGTTCGCCACGTGAACCACGCCGATCAGCTCGCCGTTGTCGCCAAACGGCTTTTGCAATCCTACCGACCAGCCCGCCTGACCGCCGCTTTTCGGTCTGCCAAGCGCCAGTACGTTGCCGCCCAGATTGATCAGCGCATGATAGACATGGTGCTGATACAGGAATTGCCTGACGACATCGGCGATATACCCTTTCGCGATCGCCCCCAGATCGATTTCCATCCCCGCTTTTTCCAGCCATACCGAGCAGTCCTGCGCATTGAGCACGACGTGGTGAGGGTCGGTCAGCGCCAGTAACGCCCGCAATTCGTCGGCGGGCGGCACGCTGTGGCCCTGAAAGCCGATTTTCCAGCGTTTCACCACCGGCCCGATGGTGAAATTGAAGCAACTGCCCTCCAGCAGGCTGACCTCTCTGGCGCGCTTAATCAGATTGAACAGCGGTTGGCTGACGACAACCGGGTGTTTGCCTGCGGCACGGTTGATGTCCATGACTTCGGAATCAGCCCGGTTAACGGTCAACGCATCCTCCAGTTGTTTAATGCGGCCAAACACCTGCGATGCCAGATGTTCATTCGGTTCAAACAATTTGAGAAGAATGGGCGAGCCCATGAGTACGGTGGAATAGACGTAAACCCGATCGTCTGACGGCATGGCGGATAGTCCTGGAAGAAAAGCGAATAATGCCTGCATCAGCAACGGTCGCTGACGCAGGCAATTCTTGCTTACAACGGCATTTACTTACAACTGCCTTTACTTATAACTGCCTTTACTTATAGCTGCACGTAAGATGCCGCGTTACGGCCCGCCTGAATACCAAAAACGATGATATCGGCGACGGCGTTGCCGCCGATGCGATTACCGCCGTGGATGCCACCCACCACTTCACCGGCGGCGAAGGCGCCCCGGATCACCCGTTTCTTGCTGTCCAGCACCGCGGTATCGGTGTTGATCACCACGCCGCCCATGGTGTGGTGCACGCCGGGCGCGATGCGGATAGCGTAGAACGGCCCCTGATTGATGGGGTGGCGCAATGCGGTTTTACGGCCGAAGTCGTCATCATGCTGCTTGTCGACAAACAGGTTGTAGCGTTCCAGCGTCGCCAGCAGAGCGTGGAAGTCGATAGACAGCTTGTCCGCCAGCTCGCGCGGAGAAGCGGCGCTCACCACAAAACCACGGGACAGATATTCGTCCGCCGCCTTGTTCTTCGCCCTCACCTGCTCGTCAAACAGGATATAGGCATACTTCTCCGGCAGGCCGATAATTGCCGCCGACACCTTGTCGCGGGTTTCCATCTCGTTAAAGAAGCGATGCCCCTGCTGGTTCACCAGAATCGCACCGCCGCCGCGGATGGATTCGGAGATCAGGTAAGACGTGGTCTGCTCGACCGTCGGGTGGATCTGAATTTCCCCCAGGTCGACGGTATCGGCGCCCACTTTCTCCAGAATCTCGATACCGCTGCCGGTAGCGCCTTGGTGGTTGGTGGTGACGAAGCCGTCCAGATCCGGGCGGTATTTCACCACCATCTCGCGGTTGGCGCTGAACCCGCCGGTGGCGACCACCACGCCTTTGGTGGCGATGGTCAGTTGTTCATTGTCCTCGTTAAGCACCCGTACACCGGTAATCGCGCCGGCGTCATGGACGATATCGATAACCGACGTATCCAGCATCACATCGATATTGCGCTTGTTGATGTTTTTCACCAGACCGCTGATCAGGAAGCCGCCTACCGCCGAACCATCCGCCGGGCGATGGGTGCGATCCACGCTCATCCCACCGGTAATGGTAATGTCGTTCAGTTCGATGCCGCGCTCCGCCAGCCACTCGATCGCCATCGGCGCACCTTCCACGAATCGTTTCAGCAATTCGGGATTATTTTTTAGCTTACCGCCTTTCAGAGTCTCCTCGTAGAACCGTTCCTTGTCGTCTACGATGCCTTTTATTTTCTGGAAACGAGTTCCTGCCGCGTTCATACCCACGGACGCCTTGATAGTGTTGCCGCCGATGCTGGACATCTTCTCGACAATCAGCACGTTGGCACCGTCATCGCAAGCCTGAATCGCCGCAGCCAGACCGGCGCCGCCGCTGCCGATCACCACCACGTCATAACGCTGCATGTCCGCCGGGTCGCCGCCTTCCGCCATAATCGCCGCTTTACAGGACTTAGCCAGCGCCTTGGACACCGCTTTTTTCACCGCTTCGCTCTGGGTGGTGGCGCCGGTGACCGCATCCACATGCGGGCTATTGGCGTCAAGAATACGGGAGCGGATAACCTCAAAGCTGCTGACGAAATCGGTATTCAGCTGCGAATTAGGCTCCAGCGTAACATCGGCGATGCGATCCGTTTCCAGGCTGACGTTGATCACCAGCTCGCCGGCGTCGTCCTGCACTTTCTCCTGAAACACGCCCGCCTTGAATTTTTTCGCCGACAAGCTCATGTCGCGGATCATCGCTTCCACCAGCGAGAAGCGCCACAGCGGTTCGGGAATGGTCAGGGCTTCACGTTGGGTGCTGTCGATAAACAGTTCGAGCTTCTGTTGATTGATGAGGCGATCGGTCCAGTCCGGATAGGCAATGCAGGCTTTCCCCACCGCCACCAGATCGTAACCGTGTTCCAGCGCCGCGTCGGCATCCGCTTTATTCACCACGCCGCCGACGCCGATTACCGGCACCTTAGCCAGCGTATCGGAACGCATGGCGACATATTTGCCAATCAACGGGGTGGGATCGGTGGTATCGACGATGGATGAGCGCAGAGTGTATCCCATAGAAAAATGCAGGTAATCCAGCCCACGCGCCGCCAGTTTTTCCAGCAGGTACAGGGTGTCGTCAAACCGGATGCCCGGCTCTTCGATTTCCTCCGGCGAGAAGCGATAGCCGATGATGAAGGACGCATCCGCATACTGGCGCGCCATCTTGTGGGTGATTTCCAGCACGGCGAGCGGGAATCTGGCGCGATTGTCGCGGCTGCCGCCCCATTCATCGGTGCGCTGGTTGGAGTTCGGGGAGTAAAACTGCTGAATCAGGTAGGTATTGGCGCCGTGGATTTCCACGCCGTCGAAGCCGGCTTCAATGGCGCGGCGCACCCCTTCGCCAAATTTGGCGATCATGGCTTCCACCTCTTCGCCCGTCAGCGCGACCGGAACAGCCGCCCCTTCGCGCGGCGCGGCAACGGCGCTCGGCCCGACCGGCGACTGGCCGCCAATCAGTTTCGGCTCCACCATGCGCCCGCCGTGGTAGATCTGCAAAATGGCTTTCGAGCCCTTTTCCTTGATGGCCGAGGCGACTTTCGCCAGTCCGGCGATCTTGTCGTCGTTGTCGATGCCAATCGCGCCCGGAAACGCCAGCCCTTTATCATCGATAAAGCAGCACTCCACAATCACCGCGCCGATGCTGCCGGCACGCACCTGATAGTACTCCACCAGCTCTTTGGTGACGGTTCCGTCATAAAAGCCGGTGCAGGTGGTCATCGGTGCCATCAGGAGACGATTTTTAAGCTCGACGCCATTTGGCAAGATAAACGGACTCAACACCTGGTCGTTAATGTTCATAGTCAGTGACTCCATAATTACAAATATTTCATAGGCTTTAAATTTGTTATCGGTTTATTGTTTTTTATTTTGCTTAGCGGGCCGATGTCATAACGTTAATATGATTGGCTTTTTAGTTTATAAATAATCAAATTAGTTAATTAACTAATATTCCACTATTATGTCATAGCGTTGTTTAAATACTGATTCAGTAAAAAATAAACCATTCACATTCGGTTAAAATAAAGTAACGCTTTATTTACCTGAATATGCCGCACCCCGAATATATGTGCTATACCCTAAATAATTCGAGTTGCAGGAAGGCGGCAACCAAGTGAATCCCCTGGAGCTTACATCAGTAAGTGACTGGGGTGAGCGAGGGCAGCCAACGCATCTGCAACTTGAAGTATGACGGGTATATTCTTCAGGTTACCGCGCCATGAACCCAGACCAAAGCCAGCCCAGACTGCTCATACGCCACATGGCCATGCGCTGTTGAACGATGTCAGCCGCCTCTGCCGGGGCAATCTTAAATATGACCAATCACGCTTAATAAATAAAACACCGGTTCATTATTATTCGCTCCAGAATACCTTTAATAATTAACCTTGTTTTTTGTAAGTCTATTGCATCTGACAACCCGGTTATTTATTACCACCCTGAGAGTGGGCCGATATAAAAAAGCCGCCTGATGGCGGCTCATATAAATGATTACGCTCAGGCCATGTCCTCGTCGATTAATTGCGCCACCCTCCGGCGGGACGCTTCGTCAAACGGCGCACGCATCAGCAGATTCGATTCTCCCCCGGCGCTCTGATAAAACACCGGCCGCGCGTGCGAGAACCGTTTGAAACCGATATCGCCGTGATAAGCCCCTATCCCCGACGCGCCAACGCCGCCGAACGGAATGTCATGCACCAGCACATGGCTCATCACGTCATTGATCACCAGCGCGCCGGATAGCGTGCGGTGCCGGATCTGCCCGATCTCTTGCGGGCTCTCGCCGAAATAGTAAGCGGCCAGCGGACGATCCATCCCGTTGATGATCGTCAGGCACTGCTCGATATGGTCGTAGGCGATCACCGGCAACAGCGGTCCGAAGATTTCCTCCTGCATAATGCGGGCGGTGGGCGGCGGGTTGATTACCAGCGTCGGCGCCATACGTCGACGCGGCAAATCGTCTACCTCCTCCGTCGCGCGCACCAGTGTCGCCCCCTGATGACGCGCGTCATCCAGCAGCGCTTTCAGCCGTGCGGTCTGGCGGGCATTAACCACGGAGGTGTATTCGCGGTTTTCGATAAACGCCCCGTAGGTCTGGCGCAGAAACACGCAGGCCTGTTCGACCAACGCCGGCAGATCATCCCGGTGCACCAGCACATAGTCGGGCGCAATACAGATTTGCCCGGCATTAAACGTTTTGACGGTCATGATGCGCTGCGCCGCCAGTACGATATCGCTGCCGCGCGACACGATGACCGGCGATTTGCCGCCCAGCTCCAGCGTCACCGGGGTGAGGTTTTCCGCCGCGGCCTTCATCACCTGCCTGCCGGTAGCGGTGCTGCCGGTAAACACCAGATGATCGAACGGCAGCGACGAGAAGTGTATTGACGCGTCAACACCGCCCTGCAACGTCGAGATTTCGTCTTCGGCGAACCGTTCCGCAATCAGCCGACACAGCAGCCGGCTACCGTTTTCAGCCAGTTCGGAGGGCTTAATCATCGCCCGGTTGCCGGCGGCGATCACCCCGGCCAGCGGGCCAAACGTGAGCACCAGCGGGAAATTCCACGGACTCATGACGCCAATCACCCCCAGCGGTTTGTACTCCACCACCACCCGGGTGCCGGGAAACGGCGAGGTTCCCTGCTCTTCCTCCGCCCATTGCTCCAGATGGCGCGCCGCGTGGCGCAGCGCATCAATCGAGCCGAGAATATCGGAAATCAGCGTGTTGCCGGGAGCGCGGTAGCCGAAATCCTGGCTGTAGGCGTCGCACAGCTCATCCTGATGCGCTTTCAGCAATTCAATACAGCGATTCAGAATGGAAATACGTTCGGGGATTGTCAGCGGACGGTCGGTGGCGGCCGCGTGCATACGAGAAAGGTGCTGTGCAATAACATCAGCCGAAACAGGCTGATTATTAAGAATAAAATGACTCATGACGACTCACTTAACAAACATGGGAAATGGCGCCTTCTGAAAAGAAGGATGCGGAGATATGAATTTGATAAGTAAGTAGCCGGGGCGGATTGTACGTGCGCGGCGCCGGATTATCCAGCACTAACCGAGCCTGATGAGAGGCATCAGGCTCGTTGTCTGATTACGGCGTCGGCAACAGAAACGCCTTGAACTGCGGCGTCATGACGGCCTCAAACCCTTTATCGGTTTTGGTGATCAAATAGACCGCCAGTCCTTGCTGTTCCGCCAGTTTCAGCGCCTTTTCGGTGCCCAGCACCATCAGCCCGGTATCCCAGCCATCCGCCTCCAGCGCGGTTCTGGCAATCACGGTGGCGGAAACCAGCTGATGCGTAATCGGCCGACCGGTGGCCGGGTCGATGACATGAGAATAGCGTTTGCCGTCCTGCTCAAAATAGTTGCGATAGCTGCCGGAAGTGCTGATGCCGTAGCCCTGCAGGTCTACCGCCGCCTGAATGGCATTCTCCTTGTCGGTAGGTTTCTGAATGGCGACCCGCCAGGGCTGCCCCTGACCGTTGACGCCGCGGCTGGAAATCGCGCCGCCCACCGACACCAGATAGTTGGTGATGCCTTTGCGGGTCATCAGTTGCGCCAGCAGGTCCGCACCGTAACCCTCGCCCATAGTAGACAGATCCACATACAGGCCCGGCAGATCTTTCTGCAACCATTCGCCCTGATGATTGCTGATCAGGCGTAGGTGGTTCAGCCCCACTTTCCGTCGCGCATCATCAATCTGCTGCTGGCTGGGAATCGCCACCGGCTGCTTCTGCGGCCCGAATCCCCACAGGTTGACCAGCGGCCCCACCGTGATATCCATCGCCCCGCCTGTCGCCCGGCCGATGCGCTGCGCGGCCAGAATGATATCCGCCATGCCATTGCCGATAGGCTGCGGGTCAGTACCGGTGTCGCGGTTAAAACGGGACAACACCGAGTCGTTACGGTAGGTGGAAATGTCGTTGTTGGCCTGTTCCAGCAAGGCGTCGATCTCCTGCTGCAACTGTTGCCGGTCTTCCGGCAATTCTCCGCTGATCTTCACGCTATAGAAGGTACCCATCGTTTTACCCTCAAACGTGGTAAACGGACGTGAGCTGTCCGCGGTCGCCCCCGGTTTGCAGGCGCTCAGCACGCTGAGCACAGCCAGAAAAAGGATGGATTTTAAGGCGGAAAACGCCATGAGCCGCACTCCCTGAATCACAATGACGCGCTATTGATAGAGCAAGATCGGGCGATTGAAAAGTGCTGATGGGGAAAAACCTGTCTGAACGCAAGAGATCGGCCAAAAGCGGTGTGCCGGTCGGCCAGGCTGGCGCAGAAAAACCGCGCAGAAAGATGAGCGCTTGCGGCGATAAAGACGAAACGCGCCAGCAGGCGCGTTTCGGGTATATCAGGCTAGACGGTTATTGCGGCGCTTTTGCCGGCGCCGGTTCTTTCAGGTGTTTGGCAAAGTTGTCGTTGAACTGCTTTTTCTGTTCCGGCGTCAGCACGTTGTACATCTTGTTCTGGATTTCCAGACGTTTCAGCATATGGGCTTTGCTGGTTTCAGCCATTTTGTTGGCCACCGCTTCGGCTTTGGCTTGATCAAAGCTGTCGGCGGCAATCAGGCTGTGCCATTCAGTGCGTTCCTCAGCCGAAGGCCGCTCACGGTCCTGTTTAGCGTTCTCCATGATGTCACGCATTTTCTGGCGCTGTTCATCGGTCAGATTCAACCCTTTGAACATCATGTTCTTTTCCATGCCGCGCTCGCCGTCATGATGCTTCATCATACGCGCGCCCTGATCCGGCGGGGTATTATCCTGAGCGTAGGCGAACCCGGCGCTACTCAGCGCCAGCGCAGAGGCAATCACAATCGCAGTTAACTTAGACATAAGACCTTCCTTCACGTTACGGTTTTAATTATTAACGCACCGGAATGCGTCAACCTTTGCGATGCAGTATAGGCCGGGGAATTTCAGTTAACCGGGGGCTAGGGTAAAGCTTTGCAAGGGAGATATTCACAATTGCGCCAATTGTGGAGAAAGCGGAAATATTCCGTAAGAGGCCGGTCAGAAGAACAGAGCAACGGCGCTGGCCCACCGGTGAAAGCCGCTGGCAGGCCGCCGCGCCGTGGCTCGTCACCCGCCGCCGGCAATGCACCGGCGGCGGCGTCATCAGGCGGCTTGCGTCTGACGCAGGCGTTTTTCGCGGCGGATTTTGCGCTCTTCCATCACCGCTACCAGCGCCATCAGGCAGATACAGCCGATCGCGGCGGCGTCCAGCGCGGCAAAGGTGCCCGCCCAGCCGGTCAACCCGAAAATCGGGGTGCCGTCGGCGATCATGCCCAGCCCCAGCTTGGCGAAGCTGTCGCCAATCAGATAGGCGAAGGTGCCTTTGATGCCGTCGGCGGCGCTGATGGCTTTCTTCGGCACAAAACCGACGGCGGCCACGCCAATCAGCAACTGCGGGCCGAACACTAAAAAGCCCAGCGCAAACAGCGACGACAGATAAACATACTGGTTGCTGGCATGCTGATAGACGCCAAGCGTCACGATGATCAACGCCAGCGCGATGCAGGCCACCAACCCGCGGCGACCGTTGGCGAGATCCGACAGCCAGCCCCACAGCAGCGTACCCACCAGCGCACCGGCCTCGAACAGGGTAAAGCCCTGAATCGCCACCGCTTTCGGCAGTTTCAGTTCCTGATAGGCGTAAACCGTGGACCACTGGTCGATGCCGATGCGCACCACATACAGAAAGATGTTGGAGAAGCACAGCAGCCAGATCACTTTGTTTTTCAACACATACTCGACGAAGATCTGCCATTTGGTCATGGCGCCGTCTTCCGTCTCCTTGTCTTCTTCGGAGATAGCCTCGTCAAACAGCTCTTCGGCTTTCCCCAGGCCGTAGGCTTCCGGGGAGTCGCTGCCGAAACGCAGGCCGATGAAGCCGACAATCAGCGCGATGATCGACGGGAAGATAAACATCCCGATTACATGGCCGTCGAACAGGTAGTTAGCGCCGAACAGCGCTACGCCCGCCGCGCCCGCGCCGCCGAGGTTATGAGAAATGTTCCACAGCCCCAGATAGGTGCCGCGTTTGCGGCGCGGCGTCCACTTGGTGATGGTGGAGTAGCTACACGACCCGCCGGTGCTCTGGAAAAAGCCGCTCAGCGCATAACACGCGATCATCAAAAACAGGCTCACGGACCCCGTCCCCATGCTGGCGCTGAAACCGAGCATGCAAATGGCGGACAGGATCAGCATAAACGGCAGGAACTGCTTGGTGTTTTTGCCGTCCGCATAATAGGACACCAGCGTTTTCCCAACGCCGTAGGTTATCGAAAAACCGAGGCCAATCATGCCAAGCTGCGTCATGCTCAACCCGTAGGTGCTGATCATGTCGTTCTGCGCGATGTTGAAGTTCTTACGGATCAAATACATGGTCAGGTAGCCGATGAACACCACCAGATAAGACTGCATGAACGGCTTGAACCACATTTTACGCCGCACATCGAGCGGCAGATCCAGCGTCGGTTGACGCACCTGGGTTAAAAAGTTAAGCATGATGTTTCCTCTTACAGGACGAAACGGCTTGCGGCCTTATCTCGCCCGCATGGGCTTTGTTTTAGGTGATTTGTTTTTGGGTAATTCGTTTTGGGTGATTCGCTTTGAATGATTTGTTTTGAGTGATTTATTTTGAATGATTTATTTTGAATGAATTGTAAAAAAGCCCGCGAATGCGGGCCTGAGGGAACGTCCTGCTTCAACTAGGAAATTTTCCCGGTTTTCGCCGATTCAGCGCAAAAGGGTGAAGCGAATCACGTTATGTCGGCCGCGGCGCGCGGCGACGAGGCGCGCAGGAAAGGCAACAGCAGTAGCGCCGAGACGCCGGCGGCCACCGCAATCACCGCGAAAAAGCCGCTCCAGTGCCACACATCCATGATGCGCGCCAGCGGCCAGCCGGACAGCGACGCGCCAAGATAGGCGAACAGCCCCACAAATCCGGTGGCGGCGCCGGCGGCGTCTTTGTGGGAGCATTCGGCGGCCGCCATGCCAATCAGCATTTGCGGGCCGAAGACGAAGAAACCGGTGGTGAAGAAGCAGGCGGCCTGCATCACGTAGCTGGCGAACGGCATCAGCCACAGCGAACCGACGGACAGTAAAATGCCGGCGGCGAAGATCAGGTTCATCGGGCCGCGGTTGCCGTTAAACAGCTTGTCCGATCCCCAGCCGGCCACCAGCGCGCCGATAAACCCGCCCAGTTCGAACATGGTCACCGCCGAGTTGGCGGTCACCAGATCGACCCCCAACGTTTCCGACATGTAGAGGTTGCCCCAGTCGTTGATGGCGGCGCGCACCACGTACACCAGCACATAACAGCAGGCCAGCAGCCAGATATACGGATTGGTGAACACGTATTTATGCAGGATTTCCCGACGCGACAGCCCGGCGCCCTCCCGCTGCTGGGCGATCTCCAGCGCATCCTGACGCCACTCGCCCACGCTTGGCAGGCCGAGGGTCTGCGGCTTGTCGCGCAGTCGCCAGCATAAAAACAGCCCGGCGACGATCGCCAGCGAACCGGCGATCATCATCCCGGCGCGCCAGCCGTAATGCAGCGCCGCCGCTCCCACCACCATCGGGATCAACGCACCGCCCACGTTATGCGCGGTATTCCACAGCGCCCACCAGCCGCCGCGCTCGGTGCGCGAATACCAGCTGGTGAGCAGCCTGGCGCACACCGGCGCGCCCCAGCCCTGAAAAAAGGCGTTCGCCATCCACAACGCGGCGAAGGCCCACAGCGACGAGGAAAAGCCAAACAGAATATTCACCACGCCGGTCGCCAGCAGGCCGATGCCCATAAAGTAGCGGGCATTGGAACGGTCGCTCACGATGCCCGAGAGGAATTTCGACGCCCCGTAGGTCACGTAAAACAGCGTCGCCAGCATCCCGATATCGGTACGCGCCATCAGCCCGCTGGCGAGGATTTCCGGCACCGCGGCGTTAAAACTTTTACGGGTGAAGTAAAACAGCGCATAGCCCAGATATAGCGTCATCAGGATATGCCGACGCCAGTAACGGTAGGCTTCATCAATGGCCTGACGGTCGGCCAGCGGCGGCGCGCCGGCGGGAATTTTAAGGAAACGCGTATTCAGGAAACGAATGTTCAGAAAGCCGGACATCAAGACTCCTCGCTGGCTGGCAGCGGCAGGATGACGGTTAAACGGGTGCCATGAGTACAGGAAAGCTGCAAGGTGCCGCCCAGCGCCGTGACGCGCTCGCGCATCCCGAGCAGGCCAAAGCCTTCCGCGCCGGAACCCGGCGGCAGCCCGCCGCCGTCGTCCTCGATCACCAGCGTCAGTCGCTCGCCCTGCTGCCAGACCTGCAACGTCACCGCGCTGGCGTTGGCGTGTTTCACAATATTATTCAGCCCTTCCTGACACACGCGAAACAGCGTTACCCGCAGCCCTTCGCCGAGCGACGCTTCGTCAATGTGCCAGGCGAGATGGCTGACGATGCCATTCGCTTCCAGCTCCATCTCGCGCATCAAAGAACGCACCGCCTGCTCCAGAGTGAGATCGTCCAACTGGCGCGGACGCAGGCGACCCATCAGCCGGCGCACCGAATCATACACCCCGAGCGATAACTGCTCGATGAGCGCGCCGCTCTGCCGCACGTTGCGGTTCTCCGGCGCCAGCCGTTGCAAAATGCCCGCCTGCGTACGAATCGCGGTGATGGTCTGGCCGATGTCGTCGTGCAGCTCCCGCGCGACGTCGCGCCGCACGTATTCTTCCGTCGCCAGCAATCGTTCCGCCAGACGGCGATTACGCGCCAGCTGATTTTGCAGCGACAGGTTCAGCTCGCGCAGGCGCTGGATGCCGGCGCCGAGCAGCAGCCCGGTCAGACTCTGAGCCAGCAGCGACAGCAGCAAATCCACCGGATGTTCATGCCAGGTCTGGCTGGCGATCAGCGCAATGGCGTTCATCAGCGTGGCGATCAGCGCGCCTTGCCAGCCATAGTGCCAGGCGAGCGCAATGATCGGCAGCGCCAGACAGAACGGGGTAAAGCGCGACAGCTCCGCCGGCAACCCCAGTTGCAGCCACAGGCTCACGACAAACAGCAGCAAATACCAGAGCAGATGGCGCCCGCGCCAGTTCACCGGCTGGGAAACCAGCGACGGCCCGAGCGGCAGCCAGGTAGAACTGGACAGATAGTGCCAGATAAGCAAACAGGTGGGCGAAAGCGTCAGTCCGCCGGTCAGGGTCAGCAGCAACACCGTGAGCGCGTCCTCGCCGCGGCCGAGCCACGGCAGGGATTGCAGCAGCGCCGCCGCAATCAGCGCGCCGCCCTGCCACAGCAGCGTGTGCCAGTCATCCTGACGCGCCCGCCGCGATGCCAGCATCACCGGCAGCAGCGCCAGTACGCTGCCCGTCAACAGCAGCGGCAAATGCGCCAGCGCCACTTCCTTCGCCAGCCAGACCAGAAGCAACCACTCGCTGCCCAGCAGCACCGGCCAGAAACGGCGCGGCGATTGCAGCATCAGCCCCAGCCGCAGGCCGAAAGGAAACAGCAGCGCGGCCAGATCCGGGCGCGTCACCAGATGCAGGCTGATGCTCCACAGGCAAAACCACGCGGCGGAGAAGATAAAACAGCTGGCGAAGGCGGCGATAAGCCAGGTAGCAATCGGGCGCATCACCAACCATCAAACATGCGGCGGGCCAACTCCACGTCGTTGCTGACGCCCAGTTTTTCCATCAGGTTGGCCCGGTGAACGTGTACCGTTTTCGGCGACAACCCCAGTTCGGCGGCGATGGCTTTCACCGCCATCCCCTGCGCCAGCTTTTCCGCTACCTGACGCTCACGACGCGTCAACGGATCTCGCCGGCCCGACGCCAGTTTCAGCGCGATATCCGGCGTCAGGTAACAGCCGCCGCCCGCGACGGTGCGCACCGCCGCGATCAGCTCATCCGGGCTACAGCGTTTAGAGAGAAAACCGCGCGCCCCGGCGTTCAGCGCCTGTTCTATCAGCGCCGGGCTGTCGTGTACCGATAGCATAATCACCGCCATGCCTTTCGGCAGTTGACCGAGCAGTTCAAGCCCGGAGAGATCCGGCATCGAAATATCGCAGATGCAAACCTGCACGCCCCGCCCCGGCAACCCGGCGAGCGCCTCGCGCCCGGAGCCGAATTCCCCCACCACCTGCATATCGGGCTCAAGCCCCAGCAGTTGGGCAAAACCGGAACGGACAATAAGGTGATCGTCGATAAGAGCGAGGGTAATCATGGTTGAACCTGGGTGACCGAGAGGCGCTTACCTTAGCGTTAAGACCTGGCGTGTTCAAGGGTTGAGCAATCAGGTGTTGAACTACCCGGCATGGAGCTATCAGCTAATGAGTAAAACGGGCTGTCGCCAGCCCGTTTGGATTGCTGACAAAGTCCTTAGTACAAGATGAAGCATTTTCCCGGCGTCAAAAACTGCGCTGAGGTGGGCGACTTCGCCGGGTGAGCGACAGGACGTCGCGAAAGCCCGTGCCGCTCCGGACAAAAACGTCGGGAACGTTTTTGAACAGCGTTTACGCTGGCCCGAAGGGCGAGCCCCAGGGATGGGGCGAGTAACCGCGTCACGGGCGGCCCGAACAGCGAAGGCGAACGCCGAAGGTAGCGCGCAGCGCCGCAGTTTAGCCTCCAGCCAGT
>NZ_CM001984.1:573769-613290 GCF_000406305.1 Dickeya sp. MK7 | reverse complement strand
CGATGAAACAGCAAAGAAATTACACCGCTTATACCGCACGAAACTATTCACTGACCGGACAAACTTCACCATTCACAAGACAACATAGCTGTTTGTCAACAGCCTAAACGGGCTGTCGCCAGCCCGTTAGTATCGCTTATCCGCCGAAAGTCAGGCTGCTGCTTTGTACCCCGGCGTATTTCTGGGTAAAGGTTTTGGCTTCAGAAACCGTCTTCAGCTTGTAGCTGTAATTGGAAGACGGCGTCCACTTGCTGGCCGAAGAGGTCTGGTTGGTAATGGACGGCGTGCTGCCGGTATCAGTAAATGTCCCGCTCCCTTTGTCGTCCAGCATCCCTTTGTTACTGCTGGTGGTGGTGCCGAAATAGTTATATTCGGAAACAATTTTGGCATTCTGCGCCAGCGTGAACCCCAGTTGGTATTTGTCGATGAAGTTGTTATAGGCGTGGTAATAGCCATAACGCATCAGCCCCGGCGCACGCACGTAGATATTGCTGAAATAGCAGTGGCAAATAGTCAGGTGCGGGTAACCGTCGTAGGTGGAGCCATTGCTGCTGCCGTCCTGCGGATAACCGAAGATCAATCCGTACTCATGGTTTTTGAACAGGCAATTACTGATGGTGATGTAATCGGCTTTTTCTCCGATATAAATCAGTTTATCCAGCCCGCCGTCGGTCAGCGTATAATCGTGGCCGGGAAAAGTGAGATGATCCAGCCAGTATTTATTGCCGTGCGTGAGGTAAATCTGAATATCATCATTACCTTTAATGGTGCTGGTGTGTTTAAACGTCAGGTTCTGAAAGATAATATTCTTCGAACTCGACGCGCTGCGAAAATGAATATTAGTCAGCGTATTACTGCTATAAGAACCAATAATCGATTTATTCGCCCCCAGCGTTACCTTGGTTAATGAACTGGCGCTGATATTGGCGTTAATCACCAGGATTTTCGCATCCGTTCCCGCCACGTGGGTTTTCAGGTCGCTCAGGCTGGTAATAGAAACCACGCTGCCGCCTGTGCCACCGGTGGTGCTGCCCGATTTTGCAAAACCGACCATACCGGATGTGCCTGTAGTTGGATAGGCCATAATAATGCTCCTGTCGAAATATCCCGCCATACTTCAAGTTACAGGTGCGTTGGCTGCGTTTGATTACCCTGGTGACTGACTAGAATAAGCTCACGAGGATGCACTCGGTTGCTGCTTTTCTGTAACTCGAATTATTTAGGGTATAGATGAATGAATAAAAAGAGAGGAATTCTCTTTTTTTCTCGCCTGATGTTTCAGACATATTCACCCTACAACAGGAATTGATGACTCTCATTATTTGGGTATTGGCTCATCCGCCACACAACGGCCAATATAATTTCTTTAAATAAAACAAACATAAAAAATACGAATGAAAAAGGAGATAATTAAATTATAAATAAAATATCAATGCCGCCAGAAAAAAATAAAAAACAAATATAATCAACCTAAATGATAATACCGAAAATAAAATAGAACGGCCCTGACCGTTCGTCAGGGCAGAGAACGATAAAACGCAGCGGCTTCGTTGGCTAGCGCATCAAGGTGGGCGCGGATCAGGTTGATCTTCTGCAGCAACGGATTGCGCTCGGGGGATTCATCCATCATGTTGACCCGGGTAACCAGCTCATTGATTCTTGCGCACAAATCCGCTTCGCGCTGGCGAGCCTGCGCCAGTTGCAAATGAAGATGCTGATAATCGCGCTGCCAGATCTGTTGCTGTCGGCTGACGCTGGCTTCCAGCGCCTGCAGCGCGCTGTCCAACCGCGCTTCCAACTCTTCGATACACATAGGGGTTCCTTCGCTGACGTAACCTGCGGATTATAATGACAGTCCCGCGCGACAACAAATGCCATGCGGGACTACGCCGCTTAGCGACTGCGGGTTTTCACCGCCCGCAGCACGACGAACTTCGCATTGCTGGCGACGTTTTCGCAATTGCCGAACAGCCGCTTCAGCTTGTGGAAGTAGTCCAGATGGCGGTTGCCAACGATCCGCAACTCTCCGCCAACTGCCAGACAGCGGCGCGCATCAAGGAACATCTGCCAGGCGATATCATCGGTAATCGCCTGTTGCTGATGGAACGGCGGATTGCACAGCACCGCTTGCAGGCTGTCCTGCCCGACGCCCGCCAGCGCATGGTTCACCACAAAACTGCTGCGCGCCATATCCTGCGGCCGGTTGTATTCCACATTGCGCCGACTGGAGGCCACCGCCATATAGGACTCGTCGAAAAAGCTGACGTAGGCCTGCGGGTTCAGCGCCAGCGCGGTCAGGCCAATGACGCCGTTGCCGCAGCCCAGATCGACAATCTTGCCGTCCAGTTGCTGCGGTAAATGCTGCATGAAAAAACGGGCGCCGATATCCAGCCCGCCGCGGGCAAACACATTGGCGTAGTTGTGAATGTGATAGTGGTGGGTAGGATCATCCGTGCCGTCCAGCGGCCAGACCGTCATCACCGGTTGTTCATCAACAGTACGCGGCTCCGGCTGGCAGTGAATCAGCCGGGCCTTTTTCCAGGCCAGCGAGGTGCGGGTCGGCCCCAGAATCTGCTCGAACAGTTGCAGCGTCGAAGTATGGATATCCCGCGCTTTAGCGCCGGCGATGACCACGGTCTGCGGCGTCGCCACCTCACGCAGTTGCCGTAGCTGATGTTCCAGCAACGCCAGCGTTTTCGGTACTTTCAACACCACCAGCGCCGGGGCGTCCGGCAGCGGCGCCAGGCTGTCCAGCAGGGTGACCGATTCCGGCGCGTACCCATTAAGCGACAGATTATGCCGGGTCGCCAGTTGGCTCAGGTACGAGTCGCTGATGCAGAAGGGCGTCTGCGCCTGCAAGCCGCAGGCCAGCGCCCCGAACGCATCATTGAAAATCAGCCGGGGACCGGGCCCGATCGGCATCTCGGCCAACTCCCGCAGCAGATATTCATCCGCCGCTTCCCACGCCTGCAACGGTGACTCGCGATCGGACTGCGGGTAACGAACCAGCGTCAGGCTATGTGTTTCCAGATCAAGTTGGCTCATGGCCTCTCCTGCAATACAAAATCTGGCGCTGTTTATCCCTTAAAACGGCGTCGCAGTAAATGGTTTTCCTGTCGAATCGCCGAGAGTTCGTCACGCCGGCGGCCTATTCATCCACTAGCGTAGACGTCATTTGCAGCGATGCCTTCGCGGGATAAAGCGCCAGCGGAATTGTTTGACCCTGTACAGGAACTATCCTATCTTTGGTGTTGCAAAGGGGAGTAACTTTTCGCTGGTCAATCGTCATTACAGTGCAATAGCACTCGGTTACCAGGCAACCTTAATGACTATTCCGCATTAAGTTGTAAGTGAGACCTTGCCAGAAGGCGAGGTCTATTTGCAGCTTAATAGCAAACGGCCTGTGCCTTCTGACACAGGCCGTTTTGTTTTCTGACGACAGAGCCAACCCGGATGGGATAGGTTCTAAGGGATACTGTTATGGTAACTATAGGTACCCCCCTGATGTGGGGCAGCTTCGCAATCATTGTGGTGGTCATGCTCGCCATCGACCTGTTTTATCAGGGTAAGAAAGGCTCCACGGTCATGACCTTCAAACAGGCCGCCGTCTGGTCGCTGGTGTGGGTCACACTCTCAATACTGTTCAACGCCGGTTTCTGGTGGTATCTCACCGGCACGATGGGCCGTGAGGTGGCGGATGCTCAGGCGCTGGCGTTCTTTACCGGTTATCTGATCGAAAAAGCGCTGGCCGTCGACAACGTGTTCGTCTGGCTGATGCTGTTCAGCTATTTTGCCATCCCCGCCCAGTATCAGCGCCGGGTGCTGGTGTACGGCGTGCTGGGGGCGATCGTACTGCGTACCATCATGGTGTTCGCCGGCAGTTGGCTGGTCTCCCAGTTCCAGTGGCTGCTGTATCTGTTCGGCGCATTCCTGCTGCTCACCGGCCTCAAAATGGCGCTGGCGAAAGCGGACGACACCGCCATCGGCGATAAACCGGTGGTCCGCTGGCTGCGCAGCCACCTGCGGATGACCGACAACCTGCAAGGCGAGCATTTCTTTATCCGCCAGAACGGCCTGTGGTACGCCACGCCGCTGTTTCTGGTGCTGGTGATGGTGGAAATCAGCGACGTGATCTTCGCGGTAGACAGCATCCCGGCCATTTTCGCCGTCACCACCGACCCGTTCATCGTGCTGACGTCAAACCTGTTCGCCATTCTGGGGCTACGCGCCATGTACTTCCTGCTCGCCGGGGTGGCGCAGAAGTTCTCGATGCTGAAATATGGGCTGGCGGTGATCCTGATCTTTATCGGTATCAAGATGATGCTGATCGATCTGTTCCACATTCCGGTCGCCATCTCGCTCAGCGTGGTGGCCGCGATCCTGCTGACAACCATCCTGATCAACATCTGGGTGAATCGCCGCGCCGGGCGCTGATAGCGCCGTCTGTTAACGCAAGCCCCGCAGCCGCGGGGCTTTTTCTCAGGCGCTCTTGGTAGACGAGTGCTCATCCATCTTGAACGGGTCGATGCCGTTACGCTGCATACGCCAGAAACGAACGATGTTGTATCCGTTCATCACCAGGAAACTGGCTTCAATCAGCGACCCGCCGATCGACCCCAGCCAGATGTTGTGTATCACCCATAATGAGGTTGAACACCAGATAATGCCGCGCATCGCCAATCCATGAGCCCGGAATAGCGCCCAGGTGCTGCACACGGTGCCGATGATCGGCAACAGTTCCATCGGATGTTTCACACCCGGTAAACCCAGCGCCAGCGTCAGCGTAATAAACACGAACATCACCGCGATATTGTTGGTTTTCAGGGTGATCAGGGTTCGACCCGAGTTCAGCATGGCGCTCATGCCGGCCGCGTTCGCTCCCATCAGAAAGAAGTGACACGCGATAACCGCGCTGTAGGCGGAAAGCTGAATTTTAAATTTCTTTTCACTGCGGTTGAAAAACATAGTAATACCGACCAGAAAGGCCAGTACGCCAACTGCCTGAGCAAACACGTAAGATGTCATGATCCCTGCCTTAAAAGCGCCATTGCGAAAAAACGGCGTTCAAATAATGAAACGCCGTTTTATTTTATTTGGAATCGTTTAGATTTACAACGACCGTATTGATAACGATCGGGTTTGTCATGATCCGCTTTACAAGGTCACACCGCTTTTAAAGATCGCCAGTTCGCGGAAATCGTTGATCTCGTTTTTCGCCAGCTTGCCGTTGGCGATCTCGACGATCAGATCGACAAACTGCGACAGCAACTCGTCCATCGACATACCGTGAATCAGACGCCCGGCGTCAAAGTCGATCCAGTGCGGTTTCTTTTGCGCCAGCTCGGTGTTGGTCGCCAGTTTCACCGTCGGCACAAAGCCGCCGTAAGGCGTACCGCGACCGGTACTGAACAGCACCATATGACAGCCGGCGCCTGCCAGCGCGCTGGTGGCCACCGCATCGTTACCCGGCGCGCTCAGCAGGTTCAGCCCCGGCGTATGCAGGCGTTCACCGTACTTGAGCACATCCACCACCTGGCTCTGCCCCGCTTTCTGGGTACAGCCGAGGGATTTCTCCTCCAGCGTGGTGATGCCGCCCGCCTTGTTGCCCGGCGACGGGTTTTCGTAGATCGGCTGGTTATGTTCAATGAAATACTGTTTGAAATCATTGACCATGTGCACGGTTTTCTCGAATGTAGCTTCGTCGCGGCAACGGCTCATCAGGATGCGCTCGGCGCCGAACATTTCCGGCACCTCGGTCAGCACGGTGGTGCCGCCGTTGGCGATGAGGTAATCCGAGAAACGCCCCAGCAGCGGGTTGGCGGTAATGCCGGACAGGCCGTCCGAACCGCCGCACTCCAGACCAAACTTCAGCTCGCTGAGCTTGCCCGGTGCCCGGCGATCGTCGCGCATCACCTGATACAGCTGGTGCAGACGTTCCAGACCGGCTTCCACTTCATCTTCCTGCTGCTGGCAGATCATGAAGTTGACGCGATCGGCATCGAACTCGCCCAGCGTATCGCGGAACGCAGATACCTGATTGTTCTCACATCCCAGACCGATGACCAGCACCGCCCCCGCGTTCGGGTGACGCACCATGTTCTGCAACATGGTGCGGGTGTTTTCGTGGTCCTGCCCCAGTTGGGAACAACCGAACGGATGAGTGAACAGGTAAACGCCGTCGATACCTTCCGCATCGTTGGTTTCCTTGAGGAAACGCTGCTGGATCTGACGGGCGATGCCGTTGACGCAGCCGACGGTCGGCAGGATCCACAGTTCGTTGCGGATCCCGACGTCGCCGTTTTTGCGACGGTAGATTTGAACCTCGCGATCCGCCAGCTGCGCCGGCAGATCGATGAACTCCGGCTGGTACTGGTACTCGTCCAGATCGCTCAGATTGGTTTTGGCGTTCTGCGAGTGGATGTGCTCGCCGGGCGCGATGGCGACCAGCGCGTGGCCGATGGGCAGGCCGTATTTCACGATCATCTCGCCGGACGCAATCGGCCTGAGGGCGAACTTATGCCCGCGCGCCACCGGCTGCGGCAACGCCAGGGAGATATCGCCAACCGACACCGTTTCATCCTGCGCCAGATCGCGCAGGGCGACGGCGACATTGTCCAACGAATGAATTTTGATGATGCTCTGCATGGATAAAACCTTATGCGATTAGCAATAACCCGCCACCGCGTCACGCATGCCGCGCTCAACGATAGCCTGCAGTTGTTCGGTGACCAGCGCCGCCAGACCGGGCACCAGCGTCAAATCCTGCTCCCAGTGCTCCGCATCGCTCAGCACCGCGTTCACTACCTGCGCCAGCGACGTGGTGCCGGCGCGCACGCCGCCCCACAGCACCTCATAACGCTCCAGCCAGTGAGCGTCGTCCTGCAGCGGGTAGCTGTCGCCGTTGCGCTCGCCGCGATAAAAAGCGATCAGCGCCGCCAGCGCGAAGGTCAGGCGTTTCGGCAAAGCGCCGTGGCGTTCGCGGTAGGTCAGCAGCTGCGGCAGAATGCGGGTACGGAATTTGGTCATGCCGTTCAGGGCGATAGACAGCAACTGATGCTGGATGAACGGGTTTCTGAAACGGCTCAGCACCGCCTGCGCGAACGACACCAGCTCGTCGTGCGGCAGATCCAGCACCGGTACGATCTCCTCGGCGATGGTGGTTTCGACAAACTTGCCGATCTGCGCATCGTTCAGAGATTCGCCCACGGTATCCAGGCCGGCCAGGAACGCTACCGGCACCAGCGCGGTATGCGCGCCGTTAAGGATCGCCACTTTGCGTTCTTTGTACGGTTTAATGTCGTCGACAATACGCACGTTCAGTTTCAGCTTGTTCAGGCGCAGCTCTTCCGCCAGCCATTGCGGCCCCTGAATCACAAACAGGTAGAAGTACTCGGCGGTATCCAGGAAGGTGTCCTGATAGCCCAGTTCCTGCTGCAGCGCGTCCACTTCGGCGCGCGGGTAACCGGTTACGATACGGTCCACCAGCGTCGAGCAGAAAGTGTTGCACTCGTTCAGCCAGGCGGTGAACGCCGCCGGCAGCTCCCACTGCGCCGCGTAACGCAGTACCAGCTCTTTCAGTTTTTCGCCGTTGTAGTCGATCAGTTCGCACGGCAACAGCACCCAGCCTTTGTCGGCGGCGCCGTTAAAATGGTTAAAACGTTCGAACAGCAGGCGGGTCAGTTTGGCCGGGAAGCTGGCCGGCGGCGTGTCGGTCAGGCGATCGTCAGCATGGTAGCTGATGCCGGCTTCCGTCGTGTTCGAAAACACAAAGCGGATGTTGGCGTCATGCGCCAGCGCCAGATACTCGTCAAACTGGCGGTAAACATTGATTTCACGGTTAACGGAGCGGATCAGGCGCGGCTCGCGCACCGCTTCGCCCTGCTCGTTCAGGCCGCGGATGATGGTGGTGTACAGGCCATCCTGGGTATCCAGCGCGGGCGGAAAATCGGTATCAATCGGACGAACCACAACAATGCCGGCATCCAGATCGGTATGTTCATTCAACAGATCCAGTTGCCAGTCAATAAAGGCGCGAAGGAAATTGCCTTCGCCAAATTGGATGACGCGGTCAGGGTGACGACGGCCAGGAAAATCACGACGATTCAGCGTTTGCATTAACAAGCTACCTCAGAACACGACACTTCGGGACAAACGCCAGTCGGTACAACCGTCAGATCATTACGGCAGCGTCAGGTCAGCACGACAGCGTCAGGGCGGCGGATTCAGCACCCTGCGCCAGCCCGAAATCACAACATTGACAGACGGGCCCGCGACGGCGCCCGCCCTCCCTTTTCTTATATACCCGTCATACTTCAAGTTGCAGGTATGTTGGCTGCCCTTACTCACCCCGGTCACTTACTGATGTAAGCTCCCAGGGATTCCCTCGGTTGCCGCCTTCCTGCAACTCGAATTATTTTGGTTATAACTCGATGCCGAAATAGTTTTTGGCGTTATCGAAACAGATATTTTTCACCATCTCGCCCAGCAGCGGCAGGTCGCCCGGCGCCTCGCCATCTTCCACCCAGCGGCCGATCATCTGGCACAGAATGCGGCGGAAGTATTCATGACGGGTGTAGGACAGGAAGCTGCGGCTGTCGGTCAGCATGCCGACGAAACGGCTCAGCAGACCCAGTTGCGCCAGCTGCGTCATCTGACGCTGCATGCCGTCTTTCTGGTCGTTGAACCACCAGCCGGAACCAAACTGCATCTTGCCCGGCATACCTTCGCCCTGGAAGTTGCCGATCATGGTGCCCAGCACTTCGTTATCACGCGGGTTCAGGCAGTACAGGATGGTTTTCGGCAGCAGGTTTTCTTCATTCTGCTTGCTGAGCAGGCGGGACAGCTCCTGCGCCAGCGGGCGGTCGTTGATGGAGTCGAAGCCCACATCCGGCCCCAGCAGATTGAACTGGCGCAGGTTGTTGTTGCGCAGTGCGCCGATGTGATACTGCTGCACCCAGCCGCGGCGTGCGTATTCGGCACCCAGCCACACCAGTACCGCGGTTTTGAACTGCGCCACTTCGTGTTCGCTCAGGGTTGCGCCGGACAGGCGACGGGCCAGAATGCCATCCAGCGTGGCTTCATCCGCGTCGGCGTACAGCACGACGTCCAGCGCATGGTCGGACACTTTACAGCCGTGTGCGGCAAAGTGGTCCAGACGCTTGGTCAACGCGGCCTGCAGGTCGCTGAAACGGCGGATGTCGGTATCGGACACTTCACCGAGCTTCGCCATATAATCGTTAAAGGTCGCCAGTTCGATATTGAATGCCTTGTCAGGACGCCAGCTTGGCAGCACCTTGATAGAGAAGGTTTTATCCTGAGCGACCGCTTTATGGTGCACCAGATCGTCGATCGGATCGTCGGTGGTGCCGACCATTTTCACGTTCATCTGCTGCATGATGCCGCGCGCGCTGAACTCGTCACGCTCCAGCAGAGCGTTGGTGCGGTTCCAGATGTCTTTGGCGGTAGACGGCGACAGCAGAGTGCCGGTGATGCCGAACGGACGGCGCAGTTCCAGGTGCGTCCAGTGATACAGCGGGTTGCCGATGGTATGCGGTACGGTGGCGGCCCAGGCTTCGAATTTCTCCCAGTCGCTGGCGTCGCCGGTACAGAAACGCTCCGGCACGCCGTTGGTGCGCATGGCGCGCCATTTGTAATGGTCGCCCTTCAGCCAGATGTCATACAGGTTTTTAAAGCGGTAATTCTCGGCAATCTGCGCAGGCGGCAAATGGCAGTGGTAATCAAAAATGGGCTGATCCGCTGCGAATTCATGGTACAGCCGACGGGCAAACTCAGTATCCAACAAAAAATCTTCACTTAAAAACTGGGGCATGTTCGCTTCCTCACACTACATTTGCCAACCAAATGCGGTCACGCTTACAAAGATATCACACCAATTATCTGCGATAACTGACACCATTAGTGAGGTCATGATCGCAAAAATGGCATAAATCGCTTCCCATCACACCATTTTTACGCTTCCACCTCGCCAGACGGCGGTTCCTGTGGGCCGGGTTATTTTATTCCCTATCAAAATAATGGTTTTGTGATATCACTCAACTTTTAAATTGGTATGACAAATTATTGTAGCGCTGCCTGATGAGGGGATTCAATCTCAATATCGTCAACGGGGTTGATATCCCCGCCGGAAAACAATAACGCGCGCGGCGGGATCGCCGTCGCAGCCCGCCAGCCGTGCCCGGCGGCAGGGCAACCGGTCAGGCGGCAACTCCCGCAGGCTTTGACCGGGGCGCAGCAGCGCCCCGTCACTTTCGGCGTGGTCTACACCTATCGCGGCAGACCGATGACAGGTTCCGCTGTGGTAATTAAACTCGGAGAGATATTTAACATGTTCAAGATCAAAGGCTTGCGCTGGTACATGATCGGACTGGTGACCATCGGTACCGTTCTGGGCTACCTGACGCGTAACGCAATTGCCGCAGCGGCGCCAACACTGCAGGAACAGCTCCATATCAGCACCCAGCAATATTCCTATATCATTGCGGCCTATTCAGCCTGCTACACCATCATGCAGCCGGTTGCCGGTTATGTACTGGATTTGCTGGGCACTAAAGTCGGCTATGCCGTATTTGCTATCCTGTGGGCGTTGTTCTGCGCCGGCACCGCGATGGCTAACAGCTGGGGCGGCCTGGCCATCGCGCGCGGCGCGGTCGGTGCGGCAGAAGCGGCGATGATTCCAGCCGGCCTGAAAGCCAGTAGCGAATGGTTCCCGGCCAAAGAGCGCTCCGTCGCGGTCGGTTACTTCAACGTCGGTTCTTCAATCGGCGGCATGCTGGCTCCGCCGCTGGTGGTCTGGGCTATCATGGCGCACAGCTGGCAGATGGCGTTCCTGATCACCGGTGCGCTGAGCATGGTGTGGGCAATCGGCTGGCTGTACTTCTATAAGCATCCGAAAGATCAGAAAAAACTCAGCGCGGAAGAGCGCGACTACATCCTGAGCGGTCAGGAAGCTCAGCATCAGGTTGGCAACGCCAAGAAACTGTCCGCCTGGCAGATTCTGCGCAACCGTCAGTTCTGGGGCATCGCGCTGCCGCGTTTTCTGGCTGAGCCGGCCTGGGGTACTTTCAACGCCTGGATCCCGCTGTTCATGTTCAAAGTCTATGGCTTTAACCTGAAAGAAATCGCCATGTTCGCCTGGATGCCGATGCTGTTCGCCGACCTGGGCTGTATCCTTGGTGGTTATATGCCGATGTTGTTCCAGAAATACTTCAAGGTGAACCTGATCGTTTCCCGCAAACTGGTCGTCACCCTGGGCGCGCTGCTGATGATCGGCCCCGGCACCATCGGCCTGTTCACCAGCCCGTATATCGCTATCGCGCTGCTGTGCGTCGGCGGCTTTGCCCATCAGTCCCTGTCCGGTGCGCTGATCACCCTGTCTTCCGACGTGTTCGGCCGTAACGAAGTGGCCACCGCCAACGGTCTGACCGGGATGGCCGCCTGGACCGCCAGCACCCTGTTCGCCCTGGTGGTAGGTGCGCTGGCCGATACCATCGGCTTTAGCCCGCTGTTCGCCGTACTGGCTATCTTCGACCTGCTGGGCGCGATCGTTATCTGGACGGTACTGAAAAACCACCCGGCTTCCGAAGAGGGAAATAACGGCACCGACCTGAAAGCCGCACAGCAACACTAACAGACAAATTTCTGCTTCACGCCATTCATCCGGTATCATGATCATGGGATACCGGATGAATCCTTTCCTCTGGGTTTATCACAACAGCTAACTGTGACGTGGGTGTTGGTCGCCGTCCGCTGTAGGTGGTATAACAAATCTACTCTGAATATCAGTCTACATTAACGAAATCATCATAACGAGATAGACGCAGTGACGCACGTTGCCTCAGGGAGCGTCCTCTATCTTAAGAGCAGGCATCATGGCACTGACAGAATCCAGACGGCTCTACCAGCAGTTGGCCGCAGAATTGAAACAACGCATTGAGAACGGCGTTTATCCGGTGGGCGACAAGTTGCCGGCCGAGCGCAATATTTCCGAAGAGATGAACGTCAGCCGTACCGTGGTACGTGAAGCCATCATCATGCTGGAAGTGGAAGGTTACGTGGAGGTTCGCAAAGGCTCCGGCATTCACGTTATGTCCAGTCAACAGCGCCATCTGCTGGCCGCCAACGGCAGCGACGCCGATTTTCTTACCGCCGGGCCGTTCGAGCTGCTGCAGGCGCGCCAATTGATAGAAAGCAATATCGCAGAGTTCGCCGCCACTCAGGTCACCCGGCAGGACATCATCCAACTGATGGAGATTCAGGAAAACGCCCGTCAGGAAGATCGTTTCCGCGATTCGGAGTGGGATCTGAAATTCCACGTACAGGTCGCGCTGGCTACCCAGAACTCGGCAATGGCCACCATCGTGGAAAAGATGTGGAGCCAGCGTATCCACAACCCTTACTGGCGCAAGCTGCATGAACATATCGACGACAAGTCGATCGAAAGCTGGTGCGAAGAGCATGATCAGATTCTTAAGGCGCTGATCCGCAAAGATCCTTACGCCGCCAAACTGGCGATGTGGCAACACCTGGAGAACACCAAGCAGATGCTGTTCCGCGCCACTACCGATGACTTCGAATTTAATGTCGATCGCTACATGTTCGCCGAAAATCCGGTCGTCCATCTCGATCACATCACCAACGGCAAATCCTGAATTTCCCCATACCTTTCCTGCATTTTGCCCCCACCATTCGGGGGCAAAAAAGTCATCCAGCGTCGAGTTCTGTCAGCAAGTGTAAAATATGACGGCAATCACAACCTTTTCCCAATAAACAGGTCGTTATACGTTTTCAGAACGTGATATTTTCCTATCTCGCCCGCACTGCTTTTGTTACAGTTAGGGTACTTTTTTTACGCTTAATTACTGGCAGAACGACCTGAAAGGCAAAATAACCGGAAAGGAACATGGCAAGTGGGGAAATGCGCTGAAAAGCGCCAGTATGCCCCGGCAAGCCGGTCAACTGCCCGTATCGCAACGTTTATCAGCGTAAACAGGACATGCCATCGGCCACACACGGATAATGACATCAGTCTGTACCCCAAAATTCGAGTTGCAGGACGAAACGCTCGCGTGTTGAACAAGGCAACGCGTTTGGTCCTTCAGGATAGGGCTCATTACGAGTCTTGTAACGCGGCAAGCGAGTGACTCCCCAGGAGCCCGGTAAGCGACTGGAGTGATCGAAGGCAGCCACTTGAAGTATGAAGGGTATATGTGCAGGCTCGTGAAGGAGCACGCCACCCGATGTACAGCAATGACCGCTCTGCGTACCCGGCTCATCAGCGCGCCCGTTCATGGTTCCGAACATCGGACTATGCCAACGGCGGCAGCGCTGACGGGTCACAGGTTCTCAGCGTGGTTTCTCCAACGCCGCAGTACAGGAACACCAGATGGATATAGTTAAAGAACTTTTGCATGCTCTCTGGCACCAGAATTTCGAAGTCCTGGCCAATCCCAAACTGGTCTGGACGATTTACCTGCTGCTGTTTTTGATTTTGTTCCTGGAAAACGGCCTGCTGCCGGCGGCTTTCCTGCCGGGCGACAGCCTGCTGATTCTGGTGGGAGTGCTGGTAGCCAAAGGCACCATGAATTACCCGTTCACCATCGCGCTGTTAACCACTGCCGCCAGTCTTGGCTGCTGGGTCAGTTATCTGCAGGGAAAATGGCTCGGAAATACGCGAGTCGTTCAAGGATGGTTGTCGCATCTTCCATCACACTATCACCAGCGGGCGCATCAGTTGTTCCACCGTCATGGGTTATCGGCGCTGTTGATCGGCCGTTTCCTGGCCTTCATCCGAACCTTGCTGCCGACCATTGCCGGGCTGTCTGGGCTGAATAACACCCGTTTCCAGTTCTTCAACTGGATGAGTGGTTTTTTGTGGGTCATCATTCTGGTTTCTCTCGGTTTCGCGCTGGGCAAAACCCCGGTATTCCGCAAATACGAAGACCAGCTGATGTTCTGCCTGATGATGCTGCCGCTGGTTTTGCTGTTTATCGGGCTGGCAGGGTCGCTGCTGGTGCTGTGGCGTAAAAAACGCATGATGGCACGTGAAAAAAGGAATTGATTGATGACCAACCGCAGGTTCAGAAAGCCCTCCGCCTGGCGTCTGTTGCTGCTGCTGTTGCCGCTGGTCGTGCTGCTGTCCATGTCGTCACGGCGTCTGCCGGACGAGGTGATGCTGCACATTACCCCGCTGCATCAGGGCGCGCCTTTGCCGGATGGCTTCTATATTTACCAGCGGCTTAACGAACGGGGTATCGCCATCAAGAGCATTACCCCGGAAAACGACAGCATCATCGTGCGGCTGTCTTCGCCGGAGCAAAGCGGCGCGGCCAGAGAAATACTGAGCACCGCGCTGCCGCACGCCCTTGTCATCGCCCAACGCATCAACGGCGCTTCGCCGGTTATCAGAAGCTGATCCCCTGCGGACGCGAACTGTGCGCCGCCTGTTATGTCATTCCCTTCTTTTCGAACTAATTTCGCCAGTTTTACAGCGGGTTATCAGAATTATCCGTAGTCATTCCTTCAGCAAAGATGAAAATCTGCACTATAGTTAACACTGAAAGTGGTTAACACTATGATTCATCAAATAAAGGAGTGTTCACATGGCACAAGAATCCAATACCGAACAGTTGCGAGCAGAGCTGCGTTCTCTGGGAGACACACTGGAAGAGGTGTTACGCTCCTCCAGCGATAAGTCCAAAGCCGAACTGGACAAACTGCGCGATAAGGCTGAAACCGTCCTCAAAGAGTCACGCGAACGTCTGAATGACACCGGCGAACGGATTACGGCGCAAGCCCGCGAAGCGACCCAGTGCGCCGATGATTTCGTACATAAAAATCCCTGGACCGGGGTTGGCATCGGCGCCGCCGTCGGCGTGGTGCTGGGTCTGTTGCTGGCTCGCCGTTAACTCATGGAGACAGAACCGCAACGCCAGGGCCCCGGCAGCACCGCCGTTTCCACCGTACAGCGGATTCTCGCCATTCTGGTCGGTATGGCGGAAACACGCCTCAGACTGGCGGTGGTGGAGCTGGAGCAGGAAAAAAACCTGCTGATTCAGTTGTTGCTGATGGTGGGGTTGACCCTGCTGTTCACGGCGTTTGGCCTGATGAGCCTGATTGTGCTGATTATCTGGAGCATTGATCCGGCCTTGCGCCTGACGGCATTGTGCTGGATCACCGCCGCCCTGTTTGGACTGGCGTTGTTCGGCGCGCTCTGGACGCTAAAACGCCTGCGCCGTTCCACGCTATTGCGGGACACACGCAAAGAGCTGGCGACGGATCGTTCGCTGCTGGAGGATGAGCCAAAATGAATCGTCAGCAGCGTCTGGCCGCCGAAAAACAGCAACTGCTACGTCAGATCCAACAACAACGGCTGGATCTGGCGGCGAACAAAAACCGTTGGCTGGAAATCACCGCACCCTGCGACGACTACTGGCAGAAATTGGCGCGGATACGCCGCTATCTGGTCGTGATCCCGCCGATCGTCGCCATACTGGGGATACGCCACCCGCGGCGGCTGATGAGCCTGGCACGCAAGGCCGCCGGCATCTGGAGCGCATTGAAGCTGATACGCTCCGTAGTGCAATCACCGCCACGGCGGTGAAGCCCGGTTTTCCATCTTTTCGCCGCACGGTTCGTTCACCATGTATCCTCGTCACGTTTTATCATCACCGGGGTCGGCATACATACCGTTTCCCGGTTTTTTCGTTCATCGGTCGCCGGCATGGTCAATTTTTCTGACATAAAACAACAATTTTACTCGCTGGCACCGGCCCGCTTTCGCCTCTAGTATTCTTCCCATCTGTTACACAAACGTTCTAAACAAGCCACGCCGGATGCGCCCTTGTCGATTTTGCTCCGGCAGCAAACACACTACTGGAGAATATCGATGAAAAATTTTGAGAATGCATTGCTGATGGTTGCCCGTATTCTGCTGCCAATCCTGTTTATCGTTGCCGGTTACGGCAAACTGGGCGCATCTTACGCCGCAACCCAACAGTATATGCAGGCGATGGGCGTTCCGGGCGCACTGCTGCCATTGACCATTCTGCTGGAACTGGGCGGCGGTCTGGCGGTTCTGTTTGGCTTCCTGACCCGCACCGCTGCAATCGCCACCGCGATTTTCACGCTGCTGACCGCATTCATTTTCCATACTGATTTCGCTCAGGGCGCCAACCAGTTGATGTTCATGAAAAACCTGTCTATCGCCGGCGGCTATGTACTGCTGTTCGTCACCGGTCCGGGCGCATTCAGCATCGACCGTCTGCTGAACAAAAAATGGTAATGGCAGTCTGAATAATCAGTTGAGCAACACAGCCTGACTATCATTTGATGGCGGTCGACAGCATGCTGTGACCGCCATTGTCATTATTCCTGGAGGATCCGGCTATGGGGTTATTGGTTGACGGCGTATGGCACGACACCTGGTATGAAACCCAGTCATCCGGCGGACATTTCAAGCGGCCGCAGACATTTTTCCGCAACTGGGTCACCGCCGACGGCGAAGCCGGCCCGACGGGCACCGGCGGTTTCAAAGCAGAAGCTGGTCGCTACCATCTGTACGTATCGCTGGCCTGCCCCTGGGCTCATCGCACGTTGTTACTGCGAAAACTCAAAGGTCTGGAACAACACATCGATGTCTCGGTGGTGCACCCGCTGATGCTGGACCATGGCTGGACCTTCGACACCGATTTTCCACAGGCCACCGGCGACACGCTTTATCAGCACGAATTTCTCTATCAGCTTTATCTGCACGCCAAAGCCGACTACAGCGGGCGAGTCACCGTTCCCGTGCTGTGGGACACTCAGCAGCACACCATCGTCAGCAATGAATCCGCGGATATCATCCGTATGCTCAACAGCGCGTTCGACGGTTGCGGCGCCATACCCGGTGATTACTATCCGCTGGCGCTGCGAGGGCAAATCGACGAACTGAACGAGTGGATTTACCACCAGGTTAACAACGGCGTGTACAAAGCCGGCTTTGCCACAACGCAAACCGCTTACGACGAATCCGTCGGGCTGGTATTTACCGCCCTGGACAAACTGGAAACCATCCTCGCCCGACAACGTTATCTGGCCGGCGATCGTCTCACTGAAGCAGACATTCGTTTGTGGACGACGTTGATCCGTTTTGATCCGGTCTATCACACCCATTTCAAATGCGACAAACGCCGGATAAGCGATTACCCGAACCTGTATGGTTATCTGCGTGAGATCTATCAGTTGCCCGGCGTATCCGACACCGTGGACATGGCGCATATCCGCCACCACTACTATCGTAGTCATGGCACCATCAACCCTCACGGCATCATCTCCGTAGGGCCGGAGATGGACCTGAATACGCCGCACGGCCGTGATAAACGCTACCCGTAATCTCTGGTGAACAGAGCGTACGATTTACCGACACGCTCCAGACACAACAACGCCGCCGGTTGATTTCAGCCAACCGGCGGCGTTGTATTTTGCCTTCATGCCGCCATCAAAACGCGTTGAATATGCGCGGAATTTCCCGTAAAAACCACGCCTTGGCTTCGCCCATACTGTCGCGCCGCCATGCCATGATAATTTGAGCTTCCATGGAATCTTCCGGACTTACCACTCGCAGACGGCCTTCGGCGATATCCTGCGCCACCCGCTCATACGGCATGGTCGCCACCCCCAACCCGGCCAGCAACGCCCGGCGCTTGTCATCCATCGAACTCACGGTCAGGCGCGGCTGTTTATCCAGCAGTTGCACCGTCAACACCGGACGCTCGCGAGCGGTATCAGCGATAGCAATACCCCGGTATTTGACACGAGTCACTTCCGATAACGGTTCGGGCTCATCGTGAATCGGGTGGTCCGGGCTGGCCACATACACGTTTTTCATCAAATAGAGTTTGCGGGTGTTGATCTCTGAAGACGAACGAAAGTGCATGTCCGGCGCGACAACGATATCCGCTCGCCCCTGCTCCAGCCGTTCCCACGCCCCGGCCAGCACTTCGGTCAATAATGACACCTGGGTATTGGCCTTTAGCGATAGCTTGTCCAACAGCGGAAAAAAGTGCTCGGTCGGCACCAGCGCTTCCACCACGATGGTCAGGTGGGTTTCCCATCCTCGCGCCAGCGCTTCGGCATCCGTGGTTAGTTTGTCGGCGGCTTCCAGCAGAATTCGTCCCCGCTCCAGCAGCATCCGTCCGACATTAGTGAATTTGGTGCGATGGCCTGAGCGGTCGAACAGCACCACATCCAGTTCATCCTCCAGTTTCTGCATGGTATAACTCAGAGCGGACGGGACTCGCCCCAGTTCATCTGCAGCGGCAGCAAAACTTCCCCGGCGATCGATGGCGTCCATGACCCTTAAAGCTTCTAGTGTTAATGCCCGTTCTTTTGCCATTTCTTCACTCATTCAGGATTTTTGAACGTACCGACCAGATTAACTGGCTAACAATCCATCGTCCAGACAATTACTATCGCTTTATCAATAATTCTCAGGGTCGAATACCATGATCATTAGCAGAGCAGCAGAACAATGCGGCCAGGCTGACTATGGCTGGTTGCAGGCACGTTACACCTTTTCTTTCGGTCATTACTTTGATCCTGATCTACTGGGTTTCGCCTCGCTGCGGGTGCTCAATCAGGAAGTGCTGGCCCCGGGTGCCTCTTTTCAGCCACGAACCTATCCGCGCGTCGACATTCTGAACATCCTGTTGCAGGGCGAGGCGGAATACCGCGACAGCAACGGTAATCATACCCGCGCCAAAGCGGGCGAAGCCTTGCTGCTGGCCGCCCAGCCTAACGTCAGTTACAGCGAACACAATATCGGCGACGACACGCCGCTGACCCGGCTGCAACTGTGGCTGGACGCCTGCCCAACGCGGGAAAACCGGTGTTTGCAGCGGTTAGCGCTGAAAGACCAACCTTACCAGTTGCTGGCATCGCCGGATGAGTCGGCCAGCGCCTTTCATTTGCGTCAACAGGTGTGGATCCACCATCTGAATCTGGCGGCCGGCGAGCAGCACAACCTGACGCTAAACGGCAACCGCGCCTATCTGCAATCGATTCACGGCACGATCAGCATCAACGGCAATAGCGCTGCGATTCCCAACGTATTGCGCTGCGGCGACGGCGCGTTTGTTCAGCAGGAAAACAGCCTTATCATCCGGGCGGAAACCGCCACACGAGCATTGCTGATCGATCTGGTGGTCTAAGCCTGATCCGTGCTCGTACAAAGCCCCGCCACGCATGTTGCCTTCCGCCCTGACCACCAGGTTTCAGGGCGGTGCCGGCGCCGCGAATCAGGCCGGTACACGGCAGGGATTCCGCTATGAAGAAAATGAATCGCCAGTTATGCAGTGTGACGAGAGATGGCCCAGCGCAACCTTGCGGCAGCCATCTCGGCGTTTTTATTCAGTCATGGTAAGATGCCGCCATGATTTCACACTCGCTTCAGGGTTACTGCAATGGATTCAACCAATCCGGACAAACTTGTTGCCCAGGCTGAACAGCTTTGCCAGCAACGCAATGTGCGTCTGACGCCACAGCGTCAGGAAGTGTTGCGCTTGATGGCCCAGCAACCCGGTGCGATCAGCGCGTATGATCTGCTGGATTTGCTTCGCGTTTCCGAGCCTCAGGCCAAGCCTCCCACCGTTTATCGCGCGCTGGATTTCCTGCTGGAACAAGGTTTTATCCACAAGGTGGAGTCCACCAACAGCTATGTGCTGTGCCATCATTTCGAAGAACATAGCCATACTTCGGCATTGTTTATCTGCGACCGCTGCGGGCAGGTGACGGAACGTCAGACAGAAGGCGTTGAGGAAACGCTGCACCAGTTGGCGAAACAGGCTGGCTTCGCTCTGCGTCACAGTGTGGTGGAAGCCCACGGCTTGTGTGGCGAATGCCAGAAGGTGGAGTCCTGCGAACATCGGGACAGCTGTAATCATGATCACAGCATCATGGTGAAGAAACGCTAAGTGTGAAGCATTGCTTCACACTACTCTTTCTAAATACATGATTCTTAATGAATACATTATTCGTTCTGAAGGCAGCTATTTGTTCTGAAGGCAGCTATTCTTTCTGAAAACAGCTATTCGTTCTAAAGACAGTTATTCGTTCTGAATAAAGTGATTCTTCCTGAATACACCACGCGTCCCTGAATTCATACATCACGTTCAGCCCGGTCAAAGTACCGGGCAGTACAGGCGTTCATCCAGACAAGCTGAACACCTGCATGGGCGGCAGCATCCATCCTTCAAAGGCGGACTAAAGCAGGGGCGTTAGCTCCAGTCGCTGTTGCGGATTACGCCAACCGCCAATCCTTCAATCGAGAAATTTTGCTCACGCAGATCGACAACGATTGGAGCGAACTCTTTGTTTTCCGCCAGCAGTTGCACAACATTGCCCTGCTTTTTCAGTCGTTTGACCGTCACTTCATCTTCAATGCGCGCGACCACCACCTGGCCGTTACGCACATCCTGCGTTTTATGCACCGCCAGCAGGTCGCCGTCCAGAATACCGATATCTTTCATCGACATCCCGCTGACCCGCAGCAGGAAATCGGCGCTGGGCTTGAACATCGCCGGGTCGACCTGATAGTGGCATTCGATGTGCTGTTGCGCCAGCAACGGTTCACCGGCGGCGACGCGACCGATCAACGGCAATCCCTGATCTTCTTCTTCCATCAGCAGGCGAATACCGCGGGAAGCGCCGGTGACGATCTCAATAACGCCTTTACGCGCCAGCGCCTTGAGATGTTCCTCAGCCGCATTCGGCGAACGGAAGCCAAGCTGACTGGCGATTTCGGCCCGGGTGGGCGGCATACCGGTTTGTGAAATATGATCGCGAATCAGATCATAAACCTGCTGTTGTCTGGTAGTTAGCGCTTTCATTCCGCCCCCTGGTTGTTTATACAGTTTCGCTGTGAGTATATACAGGGAAAGTGCCGATGGGAACCGCGATATCGCTATTGCGCGGATTTTTCTGCGATTATGCAAAGCGTCACGCAAAACGATTCCACAGTATCGCCCCCCATACTCCGGTCGCCAGCAAACAGGCGACAAATACCGCCGCCGAACCGATGTCCTTCGCCCGGCCGGACAATTCGTGGTAATCCATGCCGACCCGATCCACCACCGCTTCAATAGCGCTATTGACCAGCTCAAACAGCACGATCAGCACCACGGAACCGATCAACAACAGCCGTTCCACCATTGAAACCGGCAGCCAGCAGGCAATAATAATCGCAGCAAGCGTGAGTAATGACTCCTGGCGAAATGCCGCTTCGTGCCGCCATGCCTGTTTCAACCCTTGTAGCGAATAACCCGCCGCCTTGATGATGCGGGTTATTCCGGTTGTTTTGTTCATGCTTACTCCACCTTTAATTTGTCATTGGCCGCAATTTTAACGCGTCGTCATGGTCTCATCACCACAGATATCCTGCCGGGTTTCTGGTATCCTTGGCCCGCATTGCTAACAAGAGGCTTCTGGTTGTTATGTCAGGTTGGCGTAGAATCTACTATAAACTACTGAATTTCCCACTAAAACTCTTGGTAAAGAGTAAGGTTATCCCACAGGATCCCGTTAACGAACAACGTCTGGATCCGGCGCGGCCGATCTTCTATGTGCTGCCCTACAATTCCAAGGCGGATCTGCTGACTCTGCGCACCAAATGTCTGGAGCTCAATCTGCCCGATCCGTTGCAGCCGTTGCAGATCGACGGAAAAACCTTGCCGAGCCACGTATTTGTCAACGACGGCCCGCGTCTGTTCCGTTACTACGTGCCCAAACAGCAGTCGATAAAGTTGTTTCACGACTATCTGGATCTGCATCGCAACAATCCGGAACTCGACATACAGATGGTGCCGGTGTCGGTCATGTTCGGCCGTTCCCCAGGCCGCGAAGGCCAGAATCAGGACACGCCGCATCTGCGGTTGCTGAACGGCATAGAGAAATTCTTCGCCGTTCTGTGGCTGGGTCGCGACAGCTTTGTGCGTTTCTCCGTTCCCGTTTCGCTGCGTTACATGGCGACCGAGCACGGCACCGACAAGACCATCGCCCACAAACTGGCGCGCGTGGCGCGTATGCACTTCTCCCGTCTGCGACTGGCGGCCGTCGGCCCGCGTTTACCGGTTCGTCAGGAGTTGTTCAACAAGCTGTTGTCTTCCCGCGCCATCGCCAAAGCGATTGATGATGAGGCGCGGGTCAAGAAGATTTCCCACGACAAGGCACAGCAGAACGCCATCACGCTGCTCGAAGAGATTGCCGCCGACTTCTCCTATGAAGCCGTCAGGCTATCCGACCGGGTGCTGGGCTGGACCTGGAACCGTCTGTACCAGGGCATCAACGTGCACAATGCCGAGCGGGTACGCCAGTTGGCGCAGGACGGGCATGAAATCGTCTATGTTCCCTGCCACCGCAGCCACATGGACTATCTGCTGCTCTCTTACGTGCTCTACCATCAGGGGCTGGTGCCGCCGCACATCGCCGCCGGCATCAACCTTAACTTCTGGCCGGCCGGTCCGATCTTCCGCCGCCTAGGCGCCTTTTTCATCCGCCGGACCTTCAAAGGCAACAAGCTCTATTCGACCCTGTTCCGCGAGTATCTGGGCGAGTTGTTTACCCGCGGTTATTCGGTGGAGTACTTCGTCGAAGGCGGCCGTTCCCGCACCGGCCGTTTGCTGGAGCCGAAGACCGGCACGCTGGCGATGACCATTCAGGCGATGCTGCGCGGCGGCACCCGCCCGATCACGCTGGTGCCGATTTACATCGGCTACGAACACGTGATGGAAGTGGGCACCTACGCCAAAGAGCTGCGCGGCGCCACCAAGGAAAAAGAAGGCTTCCTGCAGATGGTGCGCGGGCTGCGCAAGCTGCGTAATCTCGGCCAGGGGTACGTTAACATCGGCGAGCCGCTGTCGCTGACCACCTACCTCAACAACCGCGTGCCGCAGTGGCGCGACGCCATCGATCCTATCGATCCGCAACGTCCGGCCTGGCTGACGCCGACCGTACAGGATATCGCCGACGACATCATGGTGCGCATCAACAACGCGGCGGCGGCCAACGCCATGAACCTGTGCTGCACGGCGCTGTTGGCTTCCCGCCAGCGGGCGCTGACGCGCGAGCAGATGGAAGAGCAGTTGGAGTGTTATCTGCAGTTGCTGCGTAACGTTCCTTACAGCAGCGATATCACCGTGCCGAACAAAACCGCCGCCGAGTTGCTGGAACACGCGCTCGGTATGGACAAGTTCGAGGTGGAAAAGGACAACGTCGGCGACATTATCATCCTGCCGCGCGAGCAGGCGGTGCTGATGACGTACTATCGCAATAACATCCACCATATGCTGGTGTTGCCATCGCTGGTTGCCAGCATCGTAATGCATTATCGCCGGATCACCACCGAAGAACTGCTGCGCCAGATAACGCTGATTTATCCGCTGCTGCAGGCCGAATTGTTCCTGCATTACAAGAAGTCCGAACTGTCCGCTGTACTGGATTCGCTGGTGTCCGAGCTGGCACGTCAGCAGTTGATTCTGAATAAGGACGGCGGGCTGGAACTGAACCCGGCGCGTATCCGCGCGCTGCAATTGCTGGCCGCCGGTGTCCGCGAAACGCTGCAGCGTTACGCTATTACCCTGGCGTTGCTGAACGCCAACCCGACCATCAGCCGCGGCGCGCTGGAGAAAGAAAGCCGCAGCATGGCGCAGCGTCTTTCGGTGTTGCACGGTATCAACGCACCGGAGTTTTTCGACAAGGCGGTGTTCTCAACGCTGGTCAACACGTTGCGTAACGAAGGGTATGTCAGTGACAGCGGCGACGCGGTGCTGGAACACGTCCAGGCGATTTACGCCATTCTGGGCGAGCTGCTGACTCCAGAAGTGAAGCTGACGATTGAAAGCGCCAGTCTGGCGCAGGAAAGCGACGATAGCGAACCTGCCGCCAGTATCGTCGAAAAAGAAGAAACCGAGTGATAATCAGCCCTGCGGATCGACTCCGCAGGGCTGCATTTATTACCAGGGAAACGGCTACAGACCGAACAGGATGCCGAAAAACAGCACCATCCCCACGTAGTTATTGTTTTTGAACGCCCGAAAACAGTCATCGCGCTCACGCCCGGCAATCAGTTTCTGCTGATAAGCGAACAAGGCGGCGGCCGCCAGCACCGACCAGTAAAAAATCTGACTCAGCCCCATCATCCGCCCCAGCGCCAGCATCGCCACCAGCGTCATCAGTTGCAGTACGCCGATAATCAGGGTGTCGTGACTGCCAAACAGAATGGCGGTGGATTTTATCCCGATCTTGAGGTCATCGTCGCGATCCACCATGGCGTATTCGGTGTCGTAAGCGACGGTCCAGCAGATATAGGCAAAAAACATCAGCCAGCAGGTGGCAGGCAATGATTCGCTGACAGCGGCGTAAGCCATCGGGATCGACCAGCCAAACGCCGCGCCCAGCACCAGTTGCGGCAGATGGCTGACGCGCTTCATAAATGGGTATACCCAGGCCAGCGCCAGCGCGGCGACCGATAACCAGATGGTCAACGGATTCATGGTCAGCACCAGGCCGAACGCCAGTAACACCAGCACGACAAACAGCACCTTGGCGGATTGTTCGCTCACCAAGCCAGCCGGCAACGGACGCGCGGCGGTGCGTTTAACATGACCGTCGAAATGGCGGTCGGCGTAGTCATTGATCACACACCCTGCCGCACGCATCAGGAACACGCCCGCCACGAACACCAGCAGCGTCCATGGCGCCGGCGTTCCTCGCCCTGCCAGCCACAATGCCCACAGTGTCGGCCATAACAACAACAGGGTGCCAATCGGGTTGTCGATACGCATCAGGCGACAATACGCGCCCCAGCGTTCTGACGTTAACAGTCTTTCCAACGCCTGATTCTCCTTCTGCACTCAGCCCTGATGGGCGTCGGGGAAATAAATGGGGGCATCCGGCAAAAACAGCTCGGTGATCAGCAACGGATTGCCCGACAAAAGCAAACGTGAACGCCGCACCCACAGCGCCCCGCTTCGGCCGGTCTGAATCACATCGCGCGGCGGCGGTCCCTGCAGAAACAAATAACGCCCCAGCGGCGTGTTACCGATCTGCGTCAGGTCAATATCGGCCTCCTCCAGCGTCTGCTCCGGTATTACCGTGCGACCGAATAACCAGGGCTTACCATCACCCAGCAGCGTCACCTCACGCAGCCAATAACGTTCACTCAGCGGCAACAGCGCCGATTCGCCAGCCATATCCAGCGACGACACAAACTGCTCTTCGCTAACCTCCACGGTCAGCCGCAGGCAATGCCGTTCCAGACGACGCGTCATAGAATCGCGGTAAACCAACCAGTCCACCACTGACGCGGGTAAATCTTCAGGCGCGCACCACTCAACCGAGTGCAGGCTAGCCAACGCCTTATCAGACATGTATCCCATTCCACCCGGTGTTTAATAAATAAAATCTACCCCAAATAATTCGAGTTGCAGGACAACACGCTGGCGTGTTGAACAACGCTACGCGTTGGCCCTTCAGGGCAAGGCTCATTAGCGCCTTGTAACGCGGCAACCGAATGAATCCCCGAGAGCTTACATAAGTAAGTGACCGGGATGAACGACAAATTGGCGTAAGCCGATTTGAACGCAGCCAACACACCTGCAACTTGAAGTATGAAAGGTATAAACGCGCTTATTGTAGCGCAGATGCTCAGTGTAGCGAAGAATCGTACGCTGATAACAGGCTCTGAACCGCCTGTTAACGATTTGAGTAATTTTTACACAATCTATCCGCCCGGCTCACACCCTGTTGCAAACTAGCGGGTAGCCAAACCTCATCACACATGAGGTACGTTCCTGCGCTCACCCTGCATACCGGCAGCCCTTAAAAAAAACTACCCGGCCAAAGCCGGGTAGTTTTTACAGTGCGACAGGCACCACAGCAAGAATATTGCTGCGGTCGCGCGGCAGATTACATCATGCCGCCCATACCACCCATACCGCCCATGCCGCCAGCAGCGCCTAAGTCAGGCGCGTCGCCTTTCGGCAGCTCGGTCACCATACATTCGGTGGTGATCATCAGGCCGGCAACGGAAGCCGCGTACTGCAGCGCAGAACGGGTTACTTTGGTCGGATCCAGGATACCCATGTCGATCATGTTGCCGTACTGCTCGGTCGCCGCGTTGTAACCGTAGTTGCCTTCGCCCGCTTTCACGTTGTTGGCAACCACTGACGGTTCTTCACCGGCGTTGGACACGATCTGACGCAGCGGCGCTTCCATAGAGCGCAGCGCAACTTTGATACCCACGTTCTGGTCTTCGTTGTCGCCAGTCAGTGCGCTGATGGATGCCGCTACGCGCACCAGCGCCACGCCGCCACCAGCAACCACGCCTTCTTCAACGGCGGCACGGGTCGCGTGCAGCGCGTCTTCAACGCGGGCTTTCTTCTCTTTCATTTCCACTTCGGTCGCTGCGCCAACCTTGATAACGGCAACGCCGCCTGCCAGTTTGGCTACGCGTTCCTGCAGTTTTTCACGATCGTAGTCGGAAGTGGCTTCTTCGATCTGCTGACGAATCTGGGTCACGCGGCCCTGAATCGCGGCTTCGTCGCCCACGCCATCGATGATGGTAGTGGTATCTTTGTTGATAACCACGCGTTTAGCCTGACCCAGATCTTCCAGGGTGGCTTTTTCCAGTTCCAGACCGATTTCTTCGGAAATCACGGTACCGGAAGTCAGGGTAGCGATGTCCTGCAGCATGGCTTTACGACGGTCGCCGAAGCCCGGCGCTTTCACCGCAGCGACTTTCACGATGCCGCGCATGGTGTTGACCACCAGAGTCGCCAGCGCTTCGCCTTCCACGTCTTCAGCGATGATCAGCAGCGGTTTGCCTGCTTTGGCAACGGCTTCCAGCACCGGCAGCATTTCGCGGATGTTGGAGATTTTCTTGTCGGCCAGCAGAATGAACGGGCTTTCCAGTTCAACAGAACCGGTTTCCGGCTTGTTGATGAAGTACGGAGACAGGTAGCCGCGGTCGAACTGCATACCTTCCACCACGTCCAGTTCGTCCTGCAGACCGGAACCTTCTTCAACGGTGATCACGCCTTCTTTACCCACTTTTTCCATGGCTTCAGCGATCAGCTTGCCCACGGTTTCGTCGGAGTTGGCGGAGATGGTGCCTACCTGAGCGATGGCTTTGGTATCAGCGCAAGGTACAGACAGTTTCTTCAGCTCTTCTACTGCGGCGATAACGGCTTTGTCGATACCGCGCTTCAGATCCATCGGGTTCATGCCCGCGGCAACGGCTTTCAGACCTTCGTTAACGATAGCCTGAGCCAGTACGGTCGCGGTGGTGGTGCCGTCGCCTGCCGCATCGTTGGCTTTGGAGGCAACTTCTTTCACCATCTGGGCGCCCATGTTCTCGAACTTGTCTTCCAGTTCGATCTCACGTGCAACGGACACGCCGTCTTTGGTGATGGTCGGCGAGCCGAAGGATTTGTCCAGTACCACGTTACGGCCTTTCGGGCCCAGCGTTACTTTCACTGCATCAGCCAGCACATTAACGCCACGCAACATTTTTACCCGAGCGTCATTACCGAATTTTACGTCTTTAGCTGCCATTGGTAGTTTCCCTTGAATTCGTTTCGTTCAGATGATTACGTGAGATTAGGCTTCAACAATCGCCAGAATGTCGCTTTCAGACATGATCAACACTTCTTCGTTATCGATCTTCTCAGTCTTCACGCCATAGCCATCATTGAAAATGACGATATCGCCAACCTTCACGTCCAGCGGTTTCACTTCACCGTTTTCCAGGATACGGCCATGGCCAACAGCCAGGACTTCACCACGGGTGGATTTACCCGCTGCAGAACCGGTCAGAACAATGCCGCCAGCAGATTTTGACTCGACTTCTTTGCGCTTGACGATCACGCGGTCATGCAATGGACGAATTTTCATTGATAGCTCTCCTTTGAGAAAGTCCATATCAGTTTAGGTTAAACGCCGGACGCACTCTGGCATCCGGCCTTGTGGTGAACTAAGTGGGGACGTTTCACGACGCTTCAAGGGAAAAAAGAAATTTTTTTTGCGTTAAGTGAAATTTTTCCGCCGGCCTGCGCCCGGCGCCGTTCCGCGCCCCTTCCGGCCGGGGTCAGCGCGGTGAGGAATCGTTGGGTGGATTGCCGTCGTGGCGGTCGTCATCGGACTTGTCCAGCCGCTCGTGCTCGTCTTTGCGCTGAAACTCGCCTTCAAACACATTGCCCTGCCCGCCGTGACCGCCCGGACCCGGACGGCCGCGCCAGATTTGCAGGTGCGGCATCAGCTTGAGCGTCAGGTGCTTCTGCACTGGCGGCAGCAGCAGCAACAAGCCGAGAAAGTCGGTGAAAAATCCCGGCACCACCAGCAGGAAACCGGCCAGTATCAAGGATACGCTTTTAACCAGTTCGGCCGCCGGACTTTCCCCCGCCTGCAGGCGCTGCTGCATCAGCATGATGTTCTTCACGCCCTGGTTACGCACCATGGAGATCCCGATACAGGACGTCAGCACGACCAGCAGTAAGGTGAGCGCCACGCCCAGCACTTCGGCCACCCGAATAAAAATAGAGATTTCGATGTAAACGAACAAAAAAATCAGCAAAAGCGGTAACCAGCGCACCCGAAACTCCTGTGGTTGATATTTAACCCATTGATAGAAATATTTACTTAGAGCCTATCCCAATCGGCGTCATTGGCGCAGCCAGTTTGGACTCGGACAGCGCGCAGAACCCGGAGCGTACACGTAGTACGTGAGGGTTTCGAGCACTGCCCAGGTCCAAAATGGCAAGTAAAATAGCCCTATTGGGATAGGCTCTTAACAGCGCGCGGTCATATTCCTTACCTCATGCTGTCATCACGAACAGGTATGAAGATACGACCAGTTGGCGTGGTACAGTACTTTATACTCGAACACGCCATTTACCCATACTGGCGGACGCTAATCAGGAGATGGTAGTGCAAACGCCGTTTTTCAACCACGATGGTGATGTATCCGTTTATTCCTGCGCCACGGTCATGACCCTCATCACAGTTCACACAGTAGGAGAGAGATGACCGCCCATATGTGATCGGGGCAACGGAAATCCTGCATAACAACAGAATATCATAACAACAACAGCGAGCATGGTGGTTAAACATTCTGCTGCTGTCCTCCACGGTAAGACGATACATCCTATAAATTCTAATCGACAGAAGTAAGAGAAGGCTCTCATGTCAGATAACATTCGCATTGAAGAAGATCTGTTAGGTACCAGAGAAGTTCCGGCTGATGCGTATTACGGCGTCCACACGCTGCGCGCGATAGAAAACTTCTATATCAGCAACCAGAAAATCAGCGATATCCCGGAATTCGTACGCGGCATGGTAATGGTCAAAAAAGCCGCGGCCATGGCTAACCGTGAACTTCAGACCATACCGCGCAAGATTGCCGACACCATCATCAAAGCCTGCGATGAAGTACTGGTCAACGGCAAATGCCTGGACCAGTTTCCGGTCGACGTGTTCCAGGGCGGCGCGGGCACGTCCGTCAACATGAATACCAACGAAGTGCTGGCTAACATCGGTCTGGAACTGATGGGCCATAAAAAAGGGGAATATCAGTATCTGAACCCCAATGACCACGTCAACAAATGCCAGTCCACCAACGATGCCTACCCCACCGGTTTCCGCATCGCGGTGTACAACTGCATTCTGAAACTGGTCGAAGCCGTGACCGTACTGGGCGATGGCTTTGAGCAGAAGGCGAAAGAATTCGAAAACATCCTGAAAATGGGTCGCACCCAGTTGCAGGATGCGGTACCGATGTCGCTGGGCCAGGAGTTCCACGCTTTCAACGTGCTGCTGAAAGAAGAGAACAAAAACCTGCTGCGCACCGCGGAACTGCTGCTGGAAGTGAACCTGGGCGCCACCGCTATCGGCACCCGTCTGAACACCCCGGAAGGCTACCAGCCACTGGCGGTGCAGAAACTGGCGGAAGTGAGCAAACTGCCGTGCGTACCGGCGGAAGACCTGATCGAAGCCACCTCCGACTGCGGCGCCTACGTGATGGTGCACAGCACGCTGAAACGTCTGGCGGTCAAACTGTCCAAGATCTGTAACGACCTGCGTCTGCTCTCTTCCGGTCCGCGCGCCGGCCTGAACGAAATCAACCTGCCGGAACTGCAGGCCGGTTCCTCCATCATGCCCGCCAAGGTCAACCCGGTGGTGCCGGAGGTGGTTAATCAGGTGTGCTTCAAAGTCATCGGCAACGATACCTGCGTTACCATGGCGGCCGAAGCCGGTCAGTTGCAGTTGAACGTGATGGAGCCGGTCATCGGCCAGGCGATGTTTGAATCCACCCAGATTCTGACCAACGCCTGCTACAACCTGCTGGAAAAATGCGTCGAAGGCATCACCGCCAATAAAGACGTCTGCGAATCCTACGTATTTAATTCCATCGGCATCGTGACGTACCTGAACCCGTTCATCGGTCACCACAACGGCGACATCGTCGGCAAGATCTGCGCCGAAACCGGCAAGAGCGTGCGTGAAGTGGTGCTGGAGCGCGGTCTGCTGACCGAAGCCGAGCTGGATGACATCTTCTCGGTGCAAAACCTGATGCACCCGGCTTACAAAGCCAAACGCTACACCGAAGACCAAGACGCGTCGTAATCCCGCGCGGTCTGTTCTGTAAGGCACGTCAGTCCCGCCTGGGGCTGCGTGCCTTTATTCTATTCACTACTATTCATTCGCTACTTTTTTCCGCGCCGCAAAAGGCCAGGCTGTCGCCACAGCCATAAGAAAAAGATATGGAAAGACGTTTTGCAATGTCACGGACAACAAAATCAGAAGGAACATCAACATGGTTATTCTGGAACTGTTTATCGTACTCCTCGCTATTTATTTGGGCGCCAGACTCGGCGGCATCGGCATCGGTTTTGCCGGTGGGCTGGGTGTACTGGTTCTGACGCTGGGGTTTCACATCAAACCGGGCGCGATCCCGTTCGACGTGATTGAAATCATCATGGCGGTTATCGCCGCTATCGCCGCCATGCAGGTGGCTGGCGGCATGGATTATCTGGTCAGTCTGGCGGAAAAATTGCTGCGCCGTCAGCCGCGTTACGTCACCTTTCTCGCGCCGCTGGTGACCTATTTCATGACACTGCTGGCTGGCACCGGCCACACCGCGTTCTCCACCCTGCCGGTTATCGCCGAGGTGGCGAAAGAACAGGGCATCCGCCCGTCCCGTCCGCTGTCGATCGCAGTGGTCGCCTCGCAGATCGCCATTACCGCCTCGCCGATCTCCGCCGCGGTGGTCTTCGTCGCCGGACTGCTGGAACCGAAAGGCGTGAGCTATCTGGCGCTGCTCGGCATCTGCATTCCCAGTACGCTGATCGCCATCATGCTGACCGCCGTGTTCACCAACTTTCTCGGCAAGGAGCTGAAAGATGACGAGGTTTATCAGGAGCGCCTGCGCAAAGGCGAAGTCACCCTGCGCGGTCACGGCCAACTGGCGCTGAAACCGGGCGCCAAACGTTCGGTCGGGCTGTTTCTTGTCGGCATCATCGCCGTGGTGCTGTACGCCACCGCCATCAGCGACACCGTCGGGCTGATCCATAACCCGGTGTTGCCGCGCAACGAAGCGATTGTGGTGTTCATGCTGACCATCGCCACGTTGATCTGCCTGACCTGCCACGTCGATACCGCCCAAATCCTCAGCGCCAGCACCTTCAAGTCCGGTATGAGCGCCTGCGTGTGCGTAATGGGCGTAGCCTGGCTGGGCGATACCTTCGTCAAAGCGCACCTTGCCGATATTCAGAGTACGGCGGGCACGCTGTTGCAGAGCCACCCGTGGATGCTGGCGGTGGTGCTGTTCTTCGCCGCGACGCTGCTCTATTCGCAGGCCGCTACCGCCAAAGCGCTGATGCCGGCCGCGCTGCTGCTGGGCGTTAGCCCGGTGACGGCGATTGCCTCGTTTGCCGCGGTATCGGCGCTGTTCGTGCTGCCCACCTACCCCACGCTGCTGGCGGCGGTGGAAATGGACGACACCGGTTCAACCCGTATCGGCAAGTACGTGTTCAACCATGCGTTTCTGATCCCCGGCGTGGTGGCGATTTCGCTGTCGGTCGCCTTCGGCTTCGTTATCGGTCACCTGGTGCTGTAACGTTCCGCCGAATCGTAAAGTTTTTTCGGATCGGCGTTCCAGCGTCGATCCGGCCTTACGATTGCCGACCCCGCACGGTATAGTGTGTCAACCGTTACCGTTATCGAGGTCACGATGTCAAAACCCAACGACGATGCGTTATTCGGCAACAATGCGCAGTTCAACAGTAATGCGCAATTCAACAGCGCGGTGGTAGTACTCTGCACCGCACCCGATGAAGACTGCGCCCGACGGTTGGCCAACTCCGCGCTGGAAGCGCGTCTGGCCGCCTGCGTCACCATACTGCCGGGCGCTACTTCCCTGTATCACTGGGAAGGTAAACTGGAACAGCAGACGGAACTTCAACTGCTGCTTAAAAGCGACAGGGAACATCAGTCCGCACTGCTGACTCACCTGAAACAACAGCATCCTTACCAGACACCAGAATTACTGGTGCTGCCGGTCGAGGGTGGCGACAGCGATTATCTCTCATGGCTCAACGCATCTTTACGCTGACGGTTCTGTGCCTCAGCCTGTTTTTCAATACTCTGGCGTCGGCGCAAAGCCCCTTCGGGCGCAGCGCGACGTCGCAGTTCCTGCCGGTGGATCAAGCTTTTACCTTTGATTTTCACCAGCGTGGCAACCAACTGACGTTGAACTGGCAGATCCACCCCGGTTACTACCTGTACCGCCAGCAAATCAAGCTGGATAGCGCGCTGCTCGCGCCTCCGGGCCTGACGCTGCCGCCCGGCGAACCACATCGGGACGAGTTTTTCGGCGAGGTGGCTATCTACCGCCAGTCGCTGACGCTCAATGTCCCTTTACGCGACGTGCCGCCCGGCGCTTCGCTCAGCATCACCTATCAGGGCTGCGCCGACGCCGGCTTCTGCTACCCACCGGAAACCCGTTCGGTGCCGCTCAGCGCCATCGCCAGCGCCATCACCAACGACACGCCGGCAACGCCGACCGCCGTCACGCCGCAGCCGGACCGCGCTTATACCCCGCAGTTGCCGTTCTCGCCGCTGTGGGCGCTGCTCATCGGTATTGGCGTCGCCTTCACCCCTTGCGTGCTGCCGATGTACCCGCTGATTTCCGGGCTGATTCTCGGCCGCCAGCAACGGCTGTCCGCCGGTCGTACGCTGTTGCTGACGCTGGTGTACGTACAGGGAATGGCGCTGACCTACACCCTGCTCGGCCTGGTGGTTGCGGCGGCCGGCTTGCGTTTTCAGGCGGCGTTGCAACACCCTTACGTCCTGATTGGGCTGTCGGTGATGTTTGTCGCGCTGGCGCTGTCGATGTTCGGCGTCTATAGCCTGCAATTGCCGTCATCCCTGCAAACACGCCTGACCCTGTGGAGCAATCGCCAGCAAAGCGGCTCCGCTGCCGGGGTTTTCGCCATGGGCGCACTGGCCGGACTGATTTGCTCGCCCTGCACCACCGCGCCGCTCAGCGCGCTGCTGTTGTACATCGCCCAGAGCGGCAACCTGCTGGCCGGCGGCGGCTCGCTGTACCTGTACGCGCTGGGCATGGGGCTGCCGCTGATGGCGATTACCCTGTTCGGCAATCGGCTGTTGCCCAAACGCGGCCCCTGGATGAATCACGTCAAGGAAGGTTTCGGGTTTGTGATTCTGGCGCTGCCGGTATTCCTGCTGGGAAGAGTGCTGGGCGATGTCTGGGAGTGGCGCTTGTGGGGGCTGCTCGGCGTGGCGTTTTTCGGCTGGGCATTTGCCCTCAGCCTGCGCAGTCACGCCGGCGGCATGCGAATGGTGCAGATTCTGCTGTTTCTGGGCGCGTTGCTGGCGGCCCGGCCGTTGCAGGACTGGGTGTTCGCGCCGGTACAGGCTGAACCGACCAGCGGCAGCCAGTTGCACTTCACGCCGACCAACACGCTGGATGACCTGACCACGGCGCTGAGTCGCAGCGACAACCGCATCACCATGCTCGACCTGTACGCCGACTGGTGCGTGGCCTGTAAAGAGTTCGAAAAATACACCTTCCGCGATACGGCGGTGCAGCAGTCGCTGTCCGCCATGCAACGATTGCAGGCGGATGTCACCGCCAACAACGAAACGCAGCGGGCGCTATTGCAGCACCTACAGGTGCTGGGACTGCCGACGATTCTGTTTTTCGACGCCAGCGGCCGGGAAATTCCGGGCTCGCGTGTAACCGGCTTCATGGACGCCGCCGCGTTTAGCGCGCACTTGCAGACGCTGGCGCGCTAACATCAAGCTATATCGCGGCAGGTGGTCATAAACTTGAAAGATGCCGGAGATAAACCACACTGGTTAGTGATGATTGATGAGCAGGAGGAGCATGATGCAAAGGGAAGAAGTTCTGGAGCAGGCGCTGGCCTTGCTGGAACGGCGCGGATTCGCCGACACAACGCTGGATATGCTGGCCGACCAGTTGGGCGTCTCTCCGGCCGAACTGCAACCCTTCTGGCCCGACCGTGAAGCCCTGCTGTACGACAGCCTGCGTTATCACAGCCAGCAGGTGAATATCTGGCGCAAACAGGTGCAGTTGGATGAACAACTCGGCCCGGAGCAAAAGCTGCTGGTGCGCTACCAACGGTTACAGGACGCCGTCAGCCAGCATCGTTTTCCGGGCTGCCTGTTCATCGCCGCCTGCAGCGCGTTCCCGGACCCGCTCCACCCCATTCACCAGATTGCGGAACAACAGAAACAAGCCTCGTACCACTACACCAAAGCGTTGCTGGAAGAACTGGAAACCGACGACACGGACATGGTGGCATTACAGCTGGAACTGATTCTGGAGGGCTGCCTGAGCAAGTTGTTGGTAAAACGACAGTTGTCCGACGTGACCGTGGCGAAACGGCTGGCGGAAGACGTACTACGCGTGGCAATGTGCCGGAAACACGGCGCGCTGGCGTAGCGCTTTCGCACCCGGCGAACCACGTCCGACAGGCCCATCGGCGATATGCTGTTGCTTATTTATTCAAAAACTGCATAAACGCCGAAAAAGCAGCCAAACCGTCAAAAAGTGGGTGAATTCACGTTGACGAAGCCGCCTGAATCCGGTTTAATGCGCCCCGTTGCCCGGATAGCTCAGTCGGTAGAGCAGGGGATTGAAAATCCCCGTGTCCTTGGTTCGATTCCGAGTCCGGGCACCACCTTTCCTTTTTTATGCTTCCTTATCAATCCCTATATTGTTGCGATTCAATAAGTTGGCGTGAAAATCTTTTCCGATACGTTTTGATTTATCCCTTCGTATCGGGGAATTTGTGGGTCAGATTGCGGGTCATTCAGTTCGATGAACGGGAGTGACCCTCACATGTTAACTGACAGCAAAGTCCGATCCGCGAAACCTCTCGCAAAATCTTACAAGCTCACCGATTCGCAAGGTCTGTACCTCACGGTATCCACCAGCGGCGCTAAGCTATGGTATTTCCGCTATCGCCTCGGCGGTAAAGAAAGCCGTCTGGCCTTTGGCCCCTACCCGCAAACTACGCTGGCGGAAGCCCGCGAAAAGCGCGATGCGGCACGTAAACTACTGGCGTCCGGCATCAGCCCTTCTCAGCTTCGCAAAACGAACAACCCCGCCGTTGAGGAATCCCGCACCTTTCAGTATATCGCTCAGGCGTGGCACACCAGTAGCCTGAAACTCTGGTCGGACGCGCACGCCGATAAAATTCTTACCTGCCTGAAACGCTACGTTTTCCCCGCCATTGGCGCGATGGATATCGCGCAGGTTGAAACCCGCCATCTGGTACAGTTAGTTAAGGCAATTGACGATAAAGGTGTGCATGACGTCGCCGGACGGGTATGCCAGCATCTGACCAAAATCATGCGTCACGCCGTCCAGCAGGGCGTCATCAAATACAATCCGGCTTACGATTTAGATGGCGTCGTGACCCCGGTTGTGACCCAACATCACCCCGCCCTGCCGCTAAAACGCCTGCCTGAACTGCTGACGAAGATGGAAAACTACAAAGGCCGGATGCTCACCCGTCTGGCACTGGAGCTGAATCTGCATGTTTTCCTGCGCTCCAGTGAACTGCGTTTTGCCCGCTGGGATGAATTCAATCTGAAAGCGCATATCTGGAGCGTGCCCGCCCAGCGCGAAGCGGTAGACGGCGTGCGATTCTCAGAGCGTGGCGCAAAGATGAGGGATGAACATCTGGTGCCGCTGTCACGGCAGGCTGTCGCCCTGCTGAAACAGATTCAGGCGATTTCTAGCGAATCGGTCTTCGTTTTTCCCGGCGCACATACCCTGAACAAGCCGATGAGTGAGAACACCATCAACAAGGCGTTGCGCGTGATTGGCTACGACACCAAAACCGAAGTCTGTGGGCATGGCTTCAGAACCATGGCCTGTAGCGCTCTGAACGAGTCAGGACGCTGGTCAAAGGATGCCATTGAGCGGCAGATGAGCCACAAAGAACGCAATGGCGTGCGGGCGGCTTACGTGCATAAAGCGGAACATCTGGAAGCCAGAATCGAAATGATGCAATGGTGGTCGGATTATCTGGAGGTCAACCGCGAGGGTTATGTCGCACCGTATATTTATGCGCGGAGTCATTCGGCTGGCTAACGCGCTGCGCTTGTTGGCTCCTGACGGGCTTTCTATGTAATAGAAAACCCGTCAGGAGCGTTGTCGTAAAATCATTCGGGCATTCTGCCAAACGTTTCTTATACGTTAGGATTTGCTACATCGACTGACTCAAACACCGTTCAGCCTTTTGGTTCAATACCGCGCGTCTGGAGTTCCTTACGCAGAACACGCTTTATCCACGTAGCCAATGTCTTGTCGCCATCCTTATGGGCTTGTTCTTCTAATTGCGCACGAAACTCGTGGGACAGTCGAATTTGATACTGGTCTGTTTTTGTTTTTTCACTTGACATTGTAATTACAAATTCCATAGCATGGTATAGTTGTAATTACACCGCAATTACATGGTATTTTGCAACAGTAAAGAGCGAAGCCCGGCAGTGCTAGGAACACTAACCGGGCTTCTGACCACAACATTATGAGGACTAATGCTATGGCTGACACCAATAGTAACACGGGCTCGTCTTATCAATCACTGCCGGATTATGAGAACCGTTACTCTGCCATGAGTGCCGCGCTGGCTCATCTGGACTTTTCAAATATGGACAATAACGAACTCTCGCAGGTGACAGAATATTGCGCCGAAACACAGGCCGGGCTTTGCCATTGCCTGAATTTCATTGGCGATGCGCTGATTACCTTTGCCGATAATGACGTGTGCGAATCGACGCCAGAAAGCTTGTGCCAGTTGGGACATGGGTTAACCGCAATCAGTTTACTCATCCCAGCCCTTACCACGATGCACAAACGCGCACATTCATTCACAGCCAGATAGCCGTCTGAATATCACCAGCCTGATTAAAGCTCTGCCGTAGGTAACTCACGGTCAGGGCTTTTTTGCTTTAGTGGCTCAATAACCATAATTCTCCCCATCCGATATTGAATTGTTTGCAGGCAACACCGCCCTTTCCCGATAGCCTTCCCTACTGGCTGATTTCAGTGGGGATAGATATGCCAGCACGTTTTATTTTCGCAACGCTGACCACGCTCAACAGGCCATTCAGCCACGACGCAGGACGCGACGGGGTTAGGCGGTTGAATGCCTGCGCCTCGCGGGCATTCAACTGTGGCGTGAGGCGAGTAAATTCAATTTCACAGAAATTGCTAATTTGCGTCGCCCGAACCCACCGGCGAGCGTTTCTCCCAGGGGAAACCGAGCAGGCCGGGGGGAGCCGAATAAATTTTGCCGCCCCAGCGAGCAAAAAGACGCGCCCACGCGTCGGTTTATTTGGGGGGCTTCAGCCCCGCACACCGTCGTCGCTAAGTCTCCGGCCACCAGCCGGTAGCGAGGCGCGACTACCCACTTTGAAGGCGTTTTCCCATTTTTTCGCTGACCGGAACGGGCAAAAGAAAAAGTGGGCTAAAAACGGCGTCTCAAAGGGGGTAGTCGCGCGTAGCGCGCGACGGTGTGCCGCCGTTGACGTTGGGGGTTTTGGCGTGGCGTCCAGCCGCGACATTACCCCCATGCGACAGGCAATAAGGGCGTCCAGCCCGCATGAACTGGCGCACGCCGTTTTGTGCCGGGAAATGTATTTTCCGGCGCATGGCTGCAAAGCTGCCACCTCTTATCCCCACAAGATCGCCTCATGACGTCGACTCATGCCAGTACCCCAAGGTATGCGCCCATGTAATGAGGCGATAAAGCCGAAAGAGCGAACACCCCAGTAAAATGCGAAGGAGGAACCATGCTGATTTCTGATTACCGTGAACGCCGGGCACGTAGTCACGAAAAAATGCGACTTCTGCTCACCTTTCTGAAAGAAGAAACCTACAGCGACTTTAAAACCCTGATGCTGCTTTTTGATTATAAAAATCACAAGCCGCTTTATCTGTTGCTGGCAAAAGCCATCGACATGGGATTGGTCCAAAAGCATGAAATAAACACCAGAATGGTGAAAATCTCTCTGTGGGGGATCACCAATGACGGATTAGCCGTTGTCGTCACACCCCATGAAGATAGTTTTCCTGCACGGTTTGAGCCCTCGAAAGTCACTGGCTGGACGCTGATGCAGCGCCTTGATCGTCAGCTAGCACGGCTCCTTCTTGAGAAGAAAGGCGCTTATGGGTGGATCAGCGGCGCTGATTCAACATTCCTCAGCCGCTATGAGGTATATCATCGCCCGGCTGGGGTGATAACGTTACCAGACGGAACCGTCATCGCCGTTGAGACTGAACGCCATCTGAAAACCAAAGCCCGTTATCAGGCAATTATCACCCAACACTTGATAACTCGAACTCAAAAACGTTGGATGTACGTCTTCTATATCGTGCCCGATGCGCAGATAAAGCGAGCTATTGAACGGATGTTCAATAGCGTGCAATACGCCATCGTCGACCATCAGCGTATCCCGCTGGAAGCGAAGCACCGCAATGTTTTTCGGGTTTATACGTTTGAGGAGCTAAAAGGGTTGGATTTGAATTTTGGCTAATTGCTGAACAACCATGCGAAGTATATACTCACAGTGTGCATAAAAGAGGATCACTATCATGAAACACCGCGTCAGCGTTACCGTGGACAAAGACAATTATCAGGTTCTGAGTGCTGCCGGAGTCAATATTTCTGGACTGGTGAACGATGCAATTGGCAAAGAAGCCCGCCGCATCAGGGCTGAGGAGTGGAAAAAGGAAAACCGCGAAGGGATGGAAGAAGTCGCCCGATTTATCGCACAGCATGGCTCCTTTGCGGATGAAAACAGGAACTGGTGATCATGCAATTCATTGTTTATCAATACAAACGCGCCAGTCACTACAAAATGTTTGTCGATGTGCAAAGCGATATTGTCGAGACACCAAAACGGCGCATGGTCAT
>NZ_CM001984.1:412240-573669 GCF_000406305.1 Dickeya sp. MK7 | reverse complement strand
TCCCGCTTATCGAATCGCATCACCTGTCTGAGAAAGTGAATAAAACGCTGTTCCCTCAGATCCGCATCGACGGCGAAGATTATCGGCTGATGACCACAGAGCTATCGAGCGTTCCCGTTGAGGTGATTGGTGAGACTATCGCGGATCTTGGTGAGTATGCGTATGAGATCAAGGATGCGATTAATCTTATGTTTTGGGGGATTTGAATGGGAATTCAATGCATTCACATTGAGCCTGATTTATCGCGTTATGTACAAGTATGCTGAAAATTTCTTAAAATGAATGGCTTTGTTTGACGGGATACTGACAGTTTTGGCACCAAAATCCATCTGGCGACAGACGCAGGCGGTCTCCCGCTAAACATTGTGCTGAGTCCCGGACAGGCTCACGAAAGCCAGTTCGCATTACGCCTGCTGGATGGGATTGGTGTTCAGCGTCAGAACGGCAGCATGAAGCGCCGTGGTTATGCGGTTCTGGCTGACAAAGCTTACTCAGGGCATGTGCTTCGTAACGAACTGAAACGAAAAGGGATAAAAGCGGTAATCCCCCGAAAATCTAATGAAAAAATGGCTTCTGACGGACGCTCACGGTTCGCCAGTGAAGTTTACCGCCGCCGCAACGTAGTGGAGAGATGTTTTGGCCGGTTAAAAGAGTACCGGCGTATTGCCACACGCTACGACAAAACGGCGAGAAATTATTTGTCGATGGTGAAACTGGGCTGCATCCGGCCTTTTTACAAGAAGTTATGCAATTAAGGGACACTGCCTAGTGTTGTGCGCTTTCTGTGCAGCTATCTTGGAAGTATTAGCAGCTAAGTGTAAAGACAAAATCTTGACACTTTTAGCTACAGAGTCCGCACAACTCAGGCTTCGCCAATACCCAACACTAAAAAATCTGGTATTGGAAAGCCGGTTATTTCTATCGAGAAGTTGATCTCATTTTTGCAAGATCTCAGTGAAGTAAAGTGCGTTTTCTTACTTCCAACTCTATCTCAAATCCGAATATTTCAACCCAACTGCAAGTCGTTTTCTGCTAGAATCCACTCACACCAAGGCCAAAAAAGAAAATGGCCCATTTTTTGAGGCAACTCTTTCATTTAGTAGCCCTCTCCCTCAAGAGGAAAACTAACAATGCGAATTACTTTCTACTCAGCATCTTAAATATGTCGAGGGCTTTTGAACAAGTGTAATATAAATAAGGTTCCAAGATGCAAAGCCTTTCAAGCATAGCCTCTATCCTCATAATTGCGTCTTCACTAATTGGCAGATATGCTAACTCTGTACACCATTGCCCTATAAATTCTGCCCAGCCATCTTTATCATCAAAAGCAGCTCCTGCCACAACACCTAATGCCAGATAGTTTTCTGGCTCAGAATCAACATCAATATAGTCCCGATATAAGCGGCTTAAAATTGTCACCGAGGCAGCAAGTTTTCTACTTCTGGTCATACAAGAAACCTGTGCTAACCCGTTTAATACCTGATAGACAGAGTCTTTGTCGTTTACCTCTGCCAACTTATGTTGTGCACTTTCGAGTAGAGAAACTGTACGTTCCAAATATTTATCATCAATTTTCCAGAAAGGCGTTGAATTCATCAAAACTCTGAAAGATTCTAGTGAAGCCTCACTACTAATATGCTTAGCAAGCAAACTCGCAATTTCATCCGGTACAACTGCTGGAATAGAATTACCTTCCAGTGGTCCAGGCAAGAACGAATTCATATTCAGTCGCGAACCAGACATAAGTTCCTTTTGAAGAAATTCAACAACCTCGCCTTTACCAGCCTCTTGACATGCATTGTTTACCCGCCCATAAAGCTCATTAATAAATTGCTCTGCTGTTAAGTATGTTGGTAACCATCTAGGCTCTTCTATTAGATCAATAAAACTTTGGCAGAAAAAATAAAGCCCCCTTTGCTGAGCAGCCCACTGCTCTACTTTGTCAAAGGCAATACTTTCATCCAGTATTACTTTAACAATTAAGGCTGATTGGGCAAATGAGGCAAGGCGCCGGTAGAATGCTGGCATGCCTCTGAATATCTGTAATCGCGCGAGTTCTCCATCAACAAAAATCGCCATAGAGCAAAATAGGCGTAGATTTTCTAATGTTTTTACAGAAGATATACATTCAAAGAGAGCCTTGATAGTCTTATCTGATGAATCAGCGAATTTCAAAACACCGATTTCAAGGCAAGATATCAAAAATATTGGATGGCAGGTTTCAATTGCTCGGTGTGCTATTGGTTGATACAAGGCCTCGTCAATGAGATCAATAGAAACGACTTTTGATATTGACTTATACATACAAAGCAATAAATCATTTTCAGTCATTCCATTTTCTATTCTTTTGTCGAAAAACTGCTTCAATTCATCATTACAATATTCCTCAATATTTATGCTCCCACAGTATTCACCTACAAGCCGTTCATAATAGAGGATATTGGTTGGAACCAGTGTAGAAACGTTATTTTCTGGGCTTTTAAACTCTTGCTTTAACAATTTCTCAATGTGACTTGGTGAGCAATCAAAATCAAGTAACAAGTCTGACACATCATCGTCACTAACTGCTTCTTTTGAAAGAACTACCTTCCAGTGCTCCAATTCCTCTTTCGAAAGTCGTCTATTTTTTGCTTCTGCCTCAAACATGTCTAATCGTATGTCGATATCTTCACAAAGTGGCCAAAAACTGCTATTAATTATTTGTGTGTTTCCATTGGTTAAAGAAAAGGTTGAATGCTCTCCCAAACGATTGCGTAAAGACCAAGTTTTACTACTAATATCGTCTACAAAGAATTCTTCCTCGACATTTTTAAAAGCACTTCGAATAGTCTTAAAGAGAGCTCTTCTGGAAAAGGCTATATTCTTATTACCAAAGCTGACCGTTGCATCTGTCGCTAGCTCTAGCCCTAGCTCTTCCAACAATTTAGTATCAGATGATAGTTCCGCTTTTATCAAATTGGGGAATAAATTGATAAAGTGTGAAGCTATATAAGCACGCGCCGAATCTGAGTTAGTCATCCAATTCTTCCTCCAATATTGATTTCTGAGAGATACTTTTAGCATGCTGCTTCATCGAATCGATCACATTCTTAAAGCTCCACGGATCACTATCTTTCAGCGGTGCCAAAACGAACTCATTCAACCATGCGTTGTAGTATTCCTTTCTCTCATCAGATAAAGACTCTGGAGCAATCAACATGGAATTCACCTTAAGAACTTCTCCTAAGTATGCCATTCCTTCATCCCCCCTTATTTGATGGGCTTGAGCCCACTCCCGATAGCCCATAAGCTCATAAAGCCAGCAAGATCTGGCACAGCTTAGTTCGAGCGGAATATCAGTCGACCACTGAGCCCTTATTGTATTTGCAATCGTTTTCATCGTCTCATTTAGCCACTGGGCATCTCTTGGGAGTTGGACTAGGCCGCTAATCCTTATCAAAAGTAGATTTTCCCTTAACAACCCCAACTGCCTTGTAGGTTTAAATTCACCATCTAACATAACGGATTGATTTATATGATACTCAAGCTCTTCATAGGAAATACTAACAAACTCAATCCCTAACTCCCGAAGCGATGTCCTGACATCAAGCTTCTGCTCTTTAGAAATATGTCCTTTATAGTGCAGGGTTTCAATAAAATCTAATGATGTAAAAATTGGCACAGCTCTTTCGTCAAATGTGATTGCCATATGCCGGTTCATAAATCGATCATCTATCAAAGCCGCATCACATACTTTAATCGCTTCAAAAATCTCTTCTGTAGGATTAGCAGCTACTCGCTCTTTATTGAGCGGAGTTTCAGCAAGAACCACTTTTCCGGACATAAGCGCACTGGAAAATAACCTTCTTATATTTTCTATTTTTAAATTTGCTTGCTCGATGGTTGAATCGTAGTTTATCAAAGACCTATATCTATCTCGTTCCCCCTTAAATACATACACTTCGAACCCTGCCTCACTGAGTTTGTCGAGCATATCAACGATCATTAAATAGGTAATCGATAATGAATCAAGATATAATTTTGCTCCGACTACCACCTTTAGATCGGCAGGCCACTCTTTCTCATGTTGGCGTAGATAGCTTAGGGCCTTATGACACTGAGCTTCGGTTATTACAGCCATGTCTCTTAGCCTTTTAACCAGCTGCGAGCATGAAATCAGATTGTGATGAAATGAAGACAGATCAACTTCTATCTCCCTGAAAGAGCCGCCGACCCTATACACAGGATAGGAACACACTACTAATGCCTGTGATTCATTTGCAGGATTCGCATGCACCTCTTCAAGCATAAACGCAAGTTCTTCACCTATATCCAGTACTAATTCAGGATTATTGATTTTCTTAGGATGAAAAACGGAAATCCTGCCGTCATAGACCAGTCGTTCAAAATATTTTGCTTTCTCAATTTGGCTCGGCTGGTGAAAGGCAACTTTTTGCTTTTCTTCAAATAACCAATGCATGAAAGAATGAGGAATAACAATTCTCTCAAAACAGTTAAACAAATGAGGCAGCAGCTCAACATTTTCCGCAACCAAAGCACTGGAGGCGTCTAAGGCAATAGTCTCTCCAGTAATAATCTGTGCAATTCTTGTACTATGAAATATTGGAACTAAGTTTTTCCGCCGTATATCCTTCGTCTTTTTGTTTTCAAGGGACTGAATAAGGTAAAAATCCGACGTGGTTCTGTTTAACAGCTCCGCCACTGTAAAAATTGGCGCATCACCGTCAAGATAGGCCTTATAAATCCTTTCATTTTTTTCCTTAGTTTCATACATTATCTCTTTTAAGTCTTCAAATGAAACCTTATGTAAGGGGCCATCATCATTGGAAAGAACAATCGCCTTACTGAGCCATTCTGATGTTTCTTGACTGTCCTCCCAACCCATTGTAGTTGCTGTAAAGTATGATGAAGCGAACACTTCGGGATCTTCCGGAAATTGACCTGTACAGTACTCTAGTATTTGCCTTGCTCGTTGAGGAGAAACTGCTTTAGCTAACTGGGCCGCCTGTAAAAGTTCGTTGGCCTTCAATTCCTCTCGACTATTCCAGCTATCTTCCACAAAAACACTAAGAGATTCCCAGTCACCTCCAAATATAGACAAGTTAATTTCAAGAGTTTTTAGGTCAGACTGCTGTGATTTAGATTTTTTTAATAGCGCAACTTGTTCATGGGCTCCACTTAAATCTCCCTTTCTAAATAATGACCATGCCCAGTGAGTTTGAAGACCTTCGCTTCTCTTGACGATGTCCATTCTATCAGCCAGAAATTGATGAAGCTCAGAAAACTTTCCAAGTGAAGAGGCCGCATTACAGACTCTGATAGCATCAGATTCTTGACCAGTATGATCAAAAAGCTCCCGGCAATATAAATAGTATTTGTCCCAGAGATTTCCTCTTTCTAGCAGATTAACCAAATGGGAAAGATCACTTGTAGACTTACTTTTTTGATATTGACTTATAGCCAACGCAATTGGATCTTTACCCTTAGCTGACTCAATTATATTTTTTAGATTTCTTATTTCAGTATCTGATGCGCCAGAATTTTCTACCTTTCTCAGAAGCAGTTCTGCATCATCCACCAATCCTGATCTTGCCAAAACTTCTATTTCAAGCATACTAATGGCAATAAAACTAATGGAACTTTCCATCTGTACTCTATGATCTGCAATATATTCAATTACTGCTGTTACTGGTTTTTTTGTCTGTGCTAATATAAACCTAGCTAGGCCAAGAACCCCATCATTATCATTCCTTAATGCCGTTTGTTTATTAACCTCATTTTCAATCGAATTAAAATCGATATCGATTTTAAATGAAAATGCTAAAGGGAAATACTCCAGTGTTTTTTGCGTGTAATTAACGAAATAACTCTGAAGCTCTATCTTTGCCTGCTCATGTTTTTCACTATCCCTAAGCTCTAACCACATCGCATATTTATCAGATGTATTCACTATATCCATAGCACCGAGATGCTGTGCCAGCCTGGAACATATTTTGAATAACTCTATGGCTCGATTTCTAAAAGCTATAGATCGAGTATCATCTGCAAGTGGAAATTTATCTGCAACCAAAGGAATATGAATTTTTATACTTTCACGCAACTCAACGGCTTTAACTGAATTTCCCAAGAACGTAAATGCAGCTAGTTGGGCCAATGCTGGCGACGTAGATATGGAATCATTGTTTATTTCATTAATAATATCTAACGCTTTTTCCCATTGGTGCTCTGAAAGAAATGCAGAAATTAAAGCAACCTTTCCATCATCATCAAATCTCTGAATGTTTAACGCCGTATTTTTAAACCAGTCCAACGCAGATCTGCTGCCTTCAACTTTATTTTTAACCATAAAGAAGGCTGCATAACTTGAGGGACTACTTATGTTAAGTAAAGCTGAAGCATCATCTACATTATTTGATCCGATTGCCTCAATAAATGCTCGAGCTATTTTCGCTTCTTCTGTTTGATGTAGCTTTAAAGAGTTTGATAACCATTTTTTCGCTTGCTCGGCTTTTTCCCCTACGCACAAGTATCTTGCAATTAGCGCTAGCGCCCTTGCTTTTGCTTGAGAGGTACCGCCGGACAAATCTCCATCAATAATTCTTTCTGCTAAAGCAGTCGCTTTTTCTTCCTTAGGGAACGAACCAAAAAATCGCAGCAAGGAAATTTCGTGGGTAAGTTTTTCTATTTTTTCATCTTGAAGGGGTTGAGCAGTAAAACCTGTGCTACGAATTTTATTGATGACCAGAGCAGCTGTTTGTTCTGGATGATCTTTAACGGTATCCAGTAGTTTTCTCTCACTGTCTTGGCGCATCGATTTAACTTGAAACCAAACCTCAATCAAGTAGATAAAAATGCTTAAAGCAATTAGTATCCACCCGAATACATCCTTTTGCGCGGAAATTGGCCCTGTAAATTGAGGAAGGAATTCTTGCTTACTCAAGATAAAATTTACGAAGTCCAGCCATATAGGTGGATTAAGGATACCTATTCCTGCCAACAGTAGCGGAACACTTAACGCTTTTGCTAATGAAGGTCTAATAAGTGCAACCAAAAATTTTATGTTTTTTCGCGCAATATCCCAATCAATATTCATGGTGTTCTAAACTCTCCCTGAAGGTGGAATTTCTTTGTCAAACGGCCGGAGGATTTTCGCAGTTTCAGTATTAGAAGGCAGCTCAGCTCTCTCTTGCGGGGCTTTATCAACGTTCGTCATTTGTATACCTTTCTGCCTCACGTGGAAGGCGATTTACTGCCAGCGGCGTAACCATTGAGCTTCTTTTCGCTTGTAGGCTTCTAGCTCCGCTTTTAGGCGGTCCACGAAGCCTGCGCTTTGGTTTTCACGAGACCACCCGACAGTGCTTGTTTGGCATTGTCATAAGCGGCTTTAATTTCAGACTTGGCTTGGAGTGACTGACGACTAAAGCCAAAACGTTCTTCGAGCACAGCCCAGCCGAGTTTTGAACCAAGCTCGCCGAGCGCCCAACGGTCCAAATCGGCAACGATTGTAGTGATGTCACTGTCGGACATGCGCCTGAAGCGCTTAACCATGCTCTACCTCGTTTAAATATTGTTCGGGATCTATGTATAAACGCACAGATCCTTTGCTTCAAATTTTTCCGTTTTATAAACCATCGTCTGAGAAAATTGTATGTGTGCCGATTTAAATCCACGCGTTGTTTGAGATATCTTCACTGTAAAGTGATATTTCAAATTACAGATCCCACCAAATCCCCCAACGTCACCATAAGCATCATCGGATCAATCGGAGAAGGCTCAAATCCCACCCGCAGGTAAAACTCCCGCGCTTCATCAGACAGCGCATGAACCAACATCCCGCGAATACCGATAGTATCCGCCACCTGAATCACCCGCAGCCCGGCATCGCGCACCAGCGCTCGGCCAACGCCTTGACCATGTAATGATTTATCTACCGCCAGACGACCCAGTACCACGACCGGAATAGGGTCGGGCATATTGCGGCGAAAACGTCCGGGAGCGGCATTCGTTGCCACAACACTGGAAGCCAATGAGTAATACGCCAACACTTTTGAATCATTGCAACTAACGAAAGTTCGTGATGCTCCAGTGACCTGATTTTTCATCGCCCGTTGTTTCAACCAGTTGTCCATAGACTCCACGCCGCAACAGAATGAAGATAGTACATGTTCGGCGCGGAGTGGCTCAGGGGCGGAAATCATTTTTTCTGTTCCCACGGTGCAGGTGTTTGCATGGTTTTACGCAGAGCGGCATTCGGTGAAGGAGCCTGATCTAGACGGGCAAGGAATTCCTGATAAGCATCGGGATCTGCCATGATGATGCGCTGATCTATCAACGCTTCCTCTGCGGCGGCACGCGCAGCCTCAAGGACAAAATCAGTACGATTTTTTCCTCTGGCCTTCGCAGCACGATCAATCAGATCGCGTTCGGCAGGCTTGATGCGTAAATTCAATGTTTCTCGTTTAACAGAAACGCTGTTCGTCGCTGGCATGATGTTATCCTCCGGTCTACTTTCTGGATATTAATCATACAGCAAACGTAACGCTAATGTCATTACGATTTATCGGCATCAATGGGGAATCGAACCAAAGGAACAAACCGAGAATTTTTTATCATCTGTGCCCCATCATTCTGATCTATCTATGAAAATACGGGTCAACCTACGGGTCTTGACAAGATACACGATTAAAATTTATGCTACATTTCAACTTAATAGAAAGCTGAATGATCCCGAGTCCGGGCACCACTAATTTAAAGAACCCGCCCGCAAGGCGGGTTTTTGCTTTTCAGCTTGCGGACACTCCATCGAACTGCGTTCGATAGCTCGCTTCTACGAAGCTCGCCCTACGGGCCAGCGCGATAACTGCGCTGTTCAACGCCTGCGGCGTTAGTCCGAGTCCGTCATCATTATTTAGCCCATAGACGATCACTACCGTCTGTAACCTTCCGTCTCATTACACCCGCACAAAAATAAGCACTCTCTCAATTCAATTCCCTGACCCCATACCCCACGACTATTTTATCCGCAGCAAGACTTTTGGTTACCACGGTTCCGGCGCCAACTTTTACGTTATCGCCTAATGTAATGTCGCCAAGCAGAATGGCATTGGCGCCAAGCTCCACCTGATTGCCCAGCACCGGACTTTTAGTGACCTGACCTTCACGGTTTATCACGCTGCCAATGGTCACCCCCTGCCGTAATATGCAGTTCGTCCCGATGATGACGTCGGAATTCACCACAATGCAGTGCGGATGATATATTTTCAGCCCAAAGCCGATTTGGGTTCTGTGCGGGATTTCCACACAAAACAGCCATTCATTAATCACTTTATTCAGAATCACAAAAGGAATGCTGATAATTTTCAGCAGCGCATTTGATGACTGGTAGAGGGTAGCAAGGCGAAACAGCAGTATTACCAGTTTGGCTTTAACACTGCCCGCCGTTTTTACTTCACGCCATACATGGCCGATATTGTTCAGCATATGAATATCTATTCTTAATTCCGTGCTCAGTGCACCGTTACCGTGGAAACCCGATACCAACCGTCGGCCTGTTTGCCCTCGTTGGCGAGATTAATTCGCGATACTCCCTTTGTGTCCAGTATCGCCACGTCAATATTATACAGCCCGGCTGGCAGTGCTTCCGGCATCGTCAGTTGGTAGACGGACGTATGCTGCCCCGGCAGCCAGGTGCGAATGTCATCCGCAGTTTTTCCCATACTCATCGCGCTGTTGTCATTATTCACCACGCGATAGGCCAAATCATATTTCAGATAAATAGGCGCTACGCCGTCATTAACCCACTGATTATTTAGTATCAGACTCTGCCCTTGCGCCAATTCGGACTCATGAGTTAAAGAAGCCAGGCGGAAACGATAGCCGAGTTTGGTCAACGCGTTATCCACGATGTCCCGATACTCCGTCGGCACGCTGCGCGATTTTAAATTAATGGTGCTGGCGTGTTGTGCCAGCGCCCAGTCAAAGGTCGCCTGCACTTGCTCACGCGTATAATGCTGAATGCTCTGCCACTCCGACATATAGCCACAGATTTCCAGACTCACCGGCGCACGTTGCCACACCGTACTAAAGTTTGGATAAAGCGCCGCCGCGTTTTGCAGCCGCTGCGGATAATCATCTTGCATGTGACTCCACGTCGTCGAAAAATTATGCCAGTCGCCCAAGCAGTCGGCGCGCCATCCCGCACCTTGTTTCACGGCGCTTGCCAGAGTGTCGCCGCCGTTAATCAGCATGATTTTTGGGCAGTTGGGAAACGCGGCAAAATACATTTTTACGTACTTATCTAACTGGGCTGAGGTATAACGCTCAAGCAGCGGCTTAATGGTCGGGAAATTACTGTTGTGCCACTCTCCCCATGACCCCACCAACCCAATATCGATATAAGCCAGATTCAAATTACCGTCATAGCGCTGACCAAAAGCGTTAAGCAAACGCTGGCTATATTCGATAAACAACGGATCGTCCAGATCCGGCACAAAGGTTTTTTTGTCCGGCGTCCACTCGCCCTTGATCCCTTTTTGGATCAACCAGTCAGGAATCTTCGAGCCGCTGGCAGGCTCATCAAGCGCCATAAAGCGCAGCCCCACGTTCATCGCCGGTTGATGCTGGCTAGCCAGTTCGAAAATAGTATCCACAAGTTGAAAGTTATACTGGCCTTCGACCGGCTCCAGTTCACTCCAGTACAGGCGATCATATTCAATACCGGTGTCGGGATAATCAGCCAGCGATAGCGTAGCGCCATTACCCTTGTTAAAGCTGGCAACGCCATTGCCCGGATTCGTTAACGGGCCATTTAGCCCTTTGGGAGTGACGGTCGTCATCGTGCCTCCAGCCACACCCACTATAGAAAATAACAAACCTCCTACCGCAATCATTTTAAGATTCATCTAAGACTCCTTATTTCCACGTCAGTAGAAACCGGAGGTCAGTGATCCTTCAGTCTGAGCCACCAATCCCAAATCCCTAAGTGGAAATGTGGGAAAATATCAATACCCAAGGCAGACTTAATCATGTACAGCGTCAATAGCGCCGCAAGCGTACAGAACAGGCAGGTAAACAGGATCAACGCGGTCAGCAGTATGCAAAACAGCGTTGATTCTTTACGGGGACGTTTACGGTGATCCTGGCCAAATAAAAAGACGAAATAATAGCGTCGGCTAAAAAAAGGGAAACTCTTACGCACGTCGACCCAGTGCATTGAAGCCGCTGTGATCGACAACACCGCCTGTTCAACGGCCTGCCGTTGTTCCAGGGTAAGTTCTGCGTCAATGTTCCCATCAAGGGCTTCATAGAAGCGTTCAATGACTAACGGACGTTGATTCGATTCGTTCACTATTTACCTATTGATTTATTAACTCATTGGCCTATTGACTGAGGTATAAACCGCCATCGTTTGTTGCGCGATTTTTTTCCAATTATACCTTTGTAAATATTCAGAGTAATCAACAGCAAACGATTTAGAGCGCTGTGTAATCTTTTCGGATAAATCCGCCACGTCTCCAACATTAAAATAGGTGTCTGGCGCTAATTTCACCTCCAGATTAGCGGGAATATTGCTAACCACGACAGGCAATGAAAACGACATGGCCTCCAGCAGCGCAATGGGTAACCCTTCATGATATGAAGGCATCACAAAGAGTTTAGCCTGTGAAAAGACAGTTTGCAGTTCATGACCTTTTAAAAATCCGGTCAGGACCACATTAGGGGTGTCATGGGCTAACTGTTTTAAGCGCATACTATACGCAGTGGGGTGATCGGCATCGCCAACCAAAACCAATGGCATCGTGATACCTGATTGCTTATAGGCGGTGATGAGATCGTGCAAACCTTTTTCTTCCACAAAACGGCCAACCGCAACCAAATAGTTTTGTGGCTGAAGAGAAAAACGCGCCAACGTTTGATTGATAACTTCCGGTGTTAATTGCTGAGATAAGTTCACGCCGTTATAGATAAGATGAGCATCATTTCGTCCATATTTCTGCTTGATCATATTATTAATAACTTCGGAGATTACAATCACTTCATTGGCATATTTCACGGCCACCTTTTCACCCAGCAACAAAACTTTTTTTGCCAGGAACCCCCACTTCTGGCGGTCATAGTCCGGGCCATGATGAGTAAAAACCACTTTTTTACCCAGCAGACGCAGAAGCGGCACCACCAGCCCTGGGCCAATAGCGTGGACATGTACTACCGTGGACTGATCAAAGCAGGTGATAAATGCCGCCAGTACCGAATGGACTATTGCTTCTAATGAACGTTTTTTCGGCGCTAATAAAGCGCGAGTCGTTACTCCCTGATACTGTGATTCTTTATAATTAACATAAGGTGAACGTGCGAGAACGCAAATATCCACATCAAATTGCTGTTTAATAGTCGGGTATAAATTTTGACAATGTGTTTCCACACCGCCTAACACGTTTGGAATGCCACGTGTTCCCAGAACGGTAATTTTCGTAGTCATATTATTTATCGTTTAATAATTCCTGATAAAGCGCCAATAAAGATTCTGTGTGTTTACGTAATGAATATTTTTCGCTAAGACGCTGACGCGCATTCAATCCCATTTCTCTGGCTTTTTGCGGATTCAACGCCAGGTCATCCAGCACATCGGCTAATGCCTGTACATTACCTGGTTCGAATAAAACGCCGTCTACATTATCGCGAATTTGTTCGGGAATGCCGCCAATACGCCCGCCCACTACCGGTTTGGCGAACGCCATCGATTCCAGCACCGACATTGAACAGTTTTCATAATATTCGGAAGGAACCACCACCGCGCGCGCATATTTAATAAGCTGGTTAAGTTCTTCGCCCTGCTGTTTATAGCCCAGGAATTCCGCATTCGGAAATTGCGCGACCAGATCGTCATACAGCGGCCCGCTGCCTGCGATTTTTAACGGAATTTTATTGCGCATTTGCTGATGCGCTCTGGCCAGCGTAGCCACGCCCTTTTCCCGACTCAGGCGGCCAATAAAAAGGAAATAGCCGTCGTCTTCAACATCCTCCACCGGCAGGCTGTCATTAATGCCGTTCACAATCACGTCAATACGGGAATTCGGCAGCTTGCGAATTAATTGACTACGTAGAAATTCGCTGGGCGAAACAATCGCGTCCAACGCCTGATAATTTTTGGCAATATTCTGCCAGGCGCCTTCTAACGAAAGCAGCAGGCTTTTCGAAGCGGAGCCTTGCTGGCAACGATATTTAAAGGCGTTAAATACCGAGCCGGTTAAACAGGCATCACAGACTTTGCCATCGCGCAACATGGTGTACGACGGGCAGATAATCTTGTAGTCATGGGCCGTTAATACTGTTTTACACCCAAACTGACGGGCAATTTTAATCAACGACGGCGTGAGCTGATGATAGATATTATGGAAATGAACAATATCCGGCTTTTCTTTACGCAATAACACCAGCAACTTCTTACATGCCTCAGCGTTATGAATAAAGTTCACGGCCGTTTTAACTGCTCCGATCACGCCGCTGCGCTGATGATAATCCACATTATCAACAAAATAGGGAGAGTAATCTGACGGGAAGTTATTTTCATGCTGCATTGAGAAAGCGATAACCTCAACGCCAGCCTTTTTCAGCATATCGCTTTCCTGAAAATAAACCGTTTCCGCGCCGCCCTTGATATAGAAGAATTTATTGACTAATAAAACTTTCATCATACCTGCCTATTCATGAATAACCTTGCTGTCTGGCGGCGTCATGGGATCGCGCACGGGTCTGGTTAACCCTTTGACCAATCCGGCAGAAAATACAGCCAGGTTCATCACGCTTTGTAGTCCGTTCAGCAGTGAACGGTTTTTCATCGTTTTTAAGGCAATAAAAGCGAGTAGCGGCAGCAACGCCACGCCAATAATATCGGCGTTAAACGTCAACAAACTCATCAACAGCGCCAGCAGATAAACCGCAAAGACCGCCTCGTTTTTAACGATGTGTAACGCCTCGCGGAAATAAGGCATGCCCCATGCACTGCGTAAAAGTTCGCCCGGCGCCCAGAGAAAACCGCTCGTCCAACGGTATTGCAGCATTTTATATGTTGGCATGGTGTATGACGTGTGGCGGAAATAAGGTACGTTAAGGCGATGTAATTTATATTTGGCATAGCGCAGACGAATGCCTAATTCCGCCTCCTCATAACCATGTAAGCTACGGTTGGTGAGATAGCCTATTTTTTCAATTGCCGAACGGCGATATAAGCCCCCGCCGCCTAAATGCCCACAGTCGCCCAGCGGATATATTTTATGAAGACGTTGTTTGCGCGATTTAAACTCATAGTTCGCCGCGCCATCCATCTCTACCGTTCCAGCTACGCCGGCGTAGTCTGGATGCGCCGCTAAAAATGCGATGCCCTGCTCAATAAAGCCATCTTCCAGCACCATATCGCCGTCCATCAGCAGGAGATAATCCCCCTGACTGTACAGATAGCCAAGCTGATGCCCCACGCCGCAGCAGCGTTCAGACGGCTCAGTCAGCGACACCACGGTTACCCCTTTGGCGCTGGCAAGCTGCTGAGTGTTATCGGTCGATAAGCTATCGGCAACAATAATTTTATGGGGATAATCCGCAATATGGCGACGAATACTGTCGATGGTTTGCTCGATGCATTCCGCCTCATTAAATGTCTTAATACTCACTGAAATAAAAGGTTTCTCACTCATACAATTTTCCGGTATAACGGCAGACAGAATGGCGAATCACCAGACTTGAGCCCAGAGACAAATAAAACAGGAATTGCAGCATGGGAATAATCATCAGGATCTGGCTATAAGGCAGACTCAGCAGGCACCCAACCGCAAAAACATTAAAGGCCGGAGAAAAACTCAGCAATTGCAGATCCTGTTGGTCTACTTCATTACGCTCCAGCATCGGCTTTGGTCGCGCAATAATTAAGATATAAATAATTAACCCGATAAAAAATAACGACCCAATGACGCCCACTTCCCATAGCAGCACACTTAGCGAAGTCGAATCGATAATCAGGTTGTAGATAATATTTAAAAAGCCAGGAGAAACGGCGCTTCCGCTATTCGTCGCATTTAAACCGTAGCCAAATAACGTACCGGAAAGCCCCCACATATCGTGATTTTTTAGCCAGAAGAATATCGTCGTAAGACGGCCAAGCTCACCTGATTCCATAATATAGTTGGTATCAAAAATATAGCCCAGCGAATCCATAAATACGCTTAACGCACTTTTCGTCGGGTCACCGCCAAACGCCGAGGAATAACCCGAGGCCAAAATGGTAATCGCGACGGTAATGAGTAACGCCATGCCGCTAAAGATCAGCAAAATCGCTTTCAGGTTTACGTTATTCATGCCTTTGATGTAGCTCGGCATTAACCAAACCCAGGCCAGCAATAACGGCGAAACCAGAATCACGAATTTCACTTCTCCCAGAATACACAGGCCAAACCCCAAAACGATATGCACCGCCATGGATTTAAACGACGTTAAACCATGTTTAAATTCCGAGACTTTCAGCAGCATAATCAGCAGACAGAACAGCCCCATCGCCGCGGTATTGCCCCCGCCCATCGGGTCGCCGCCAAACGTGCCGACCACGGAGTCCCATTTTTCATCTTCGCCACGAAGCGCCACACGCCGCGGCAACACAAACAACACCTGATAAATCACGACAGGAAACTGCGCGTAGAACACCCAATACAAACTGCGGGTCACGCGGTAAATTTGTGATTCACGACAAAACCCCAGCAGCAGGCAAAACATCATCAACGACAAGGCAATCTCGTTTTTAAAACCAACGATCGTGACCGTTATTCCGCCCTGCAATAGGGTAGACACTCCCGCCATCGCCAGAAAAGAGAGATACAGCGTGAGCACCACCAACTCCTGCGTATCCAAATGCAACGCATCGTAGCGGGTCTGCATAATCAGCAACCCCACCATGATTAAAGCCAAAATAAAAGGCAACCACAGCACCGCCAGCAGGCCGGTGAAATACTGCGTCAGCCCGCAGAATACCAGCGTAATGACGACATAAATCTGCAGGTAAAGCCCGGTATTCAAAATCATGACGCTATCATCATGCTTTTCAGCAAATTGGCGCGTTTATTGACCTTGAGATAAATAAACGTGTAGCGTACAAACGTCAGCACGGAAAACAGAATCATGGACGTGGCATAGTGATTATAAAAATAAGGCACAATCACAAAAGCGACTAATACAACCGCCAACTGTTCTAACTGAATACGCAGAAAGTAGCGATGAGAACCAAATATTAGCTCAATCACCGTCAGCGGACACACCGCCAGCGCAGGGAATAAATAAGGTAGCATATAGCGAGACGTTGGAATGGAGTTAATCCACTCTTCGCTAAAAAACAGGTGCATCACCAGCGGATAGAAAATAAATACCCCCAGCGTGCAGACAACCCCACACATCAATAATACCAGGCGAACTTTTTTGAATTCCTCATAGTTGAAGCGCTTATTTCTGAAGTCGACAGACCACGTTGAAAAAATAGAGTTACGCACCGCATTACCGATGATCACCACCGGAGCCAGACAAAAGCGGCTCACCACCGAGAAATAACCCGCCGTCAACGCGGAGAACCAAAAATTAATCAGCATCACAGGCAAATTACTATTGACCATCGCCAGCACTTCGGCGCTGCCAACCCGGGTGAGATGGTGAACATGCTGATGAAAGAAAGCCACATTACGCTGCGGGCTAAAATTTCTGAGCGTAACGGTGTGAATATTGAACGAGTACACTATACAACCGCTAATAAGCGTCATCATGGCGCAGGCCCAGGACCAATAAAATGCGGCGGCATGTGACGTGAACACCACCGAAAGCACCACCACCGCCGAGACGGCGAGTCGCTGAAAGGCCAGAAAACGATAGTTACCCTCGCGCAACGATAAATTCTCCGCGATCAGCACCCACGCATAGGCCAGTGTCAGCAGGTAGAGAAAGAACACATTTCGCTGGAACAGCCATGCGGTCAGCATCGCGTAAGGCACCGCGGTAAGCAGACTTTGCAGCACGCTGAACACCACGCTCTGCGCCAGTTCACTGTCTTGCTGTTTTGGAATCAGCAGTTGCGATGCAAAGGTACAGACTTGCGCTCCCACCAACACGATGCTGTAACTCAGCGCGTAGATTCCCACCTCGGCCATGTCGTATTTATGTGAAATCAGCCAGATAGACAGCGCGCCAATCAGTTGTGAAAGCACCGACGACCCCGCAATGGTAGAAACGCTTTTTAATAAACTCATAGGTGGCCCGTACTGTTGATTAGCGCATTCATGTGTTGATTCAGGGAGCGAACGCCCTCTTTGGTTTCGAGGTTCTTATCCGCCACCCGATTTATTACCGCGCCAATCAGCACCGCGCGGTGGTGCTTCACTTTCTCAATGGCATTAAGCACATCGCCCGCACGCCACGCGCCGGCTTTCAGCACAAAAACCACCCCGTCTATCACCCGGCTAATCAATTGAATATCCTGCGTTTGATTCACCGCGGCCACGTCAACGATAATTCGCTGATAGCGCGTTTTCAGTTCAGTCATCAACGTCACAAAATGCTCGGACGACAGCATCAGTAAAGAAGACGTCGAGGCATTACCACGCGGCAGGAAGCTTAAATGTTCATTGATTGTCACCAGCGCGGCATCCAGCGGTGATTGACCTTGCAGTAGCTCCGCCACGCCAACCGCGGCAGGATGCGCCAACTCTTGCGTCAGCCCGCCGTCGTTAAAGAAATCCAGATCGATAAGCAGCGTTTTTTGATCAGCGCTGAAGGATGTCGCCAGCAAATGCGCCAGCAACGATCGTCCTTCGCCATGCTCTGTCGAGCTGACGGCAAGGGTTTGGCAGGAGGGATGCGATAGCAAAATGTGGGTTCGCATGCTGTGGACAATATCGACATCCAGCGGCGATTCGGTGATCAAACGCACCACCTGCGAGCGCCTCACTCCATTGGCAAAAGTGCGAATTTCACCCACCGGCGCCACATTCAGGCGCTTTTTCATCTGGCTAATGCTGTTGATTGAATTATCCAGCGCGGCTCTCACGATGAAGTAAACCACGGAGAAAATCAGGGTTAGCATGACAACCATCACCAGCAGCATCGCTTTATTGGGCTTCGACGGATGGTCAGCCGGCACCGCCGGGTCATAAAGTATCGCGTCCGGCTCTAAATAGTTACCCGCGAGCGTCTGCTCCTTCGTGCGCTGATAGAGCGCCTTATACAGTTCTTTGGTTTTATCCAGCGCCGTGGTCAGGTTGTTGTATTCATCACGTTTAGACGCCAGCGTTTGAAAATCCGCTTTCTGTTGATTCAACAGCTGCTGATAGTATTTTTCATCCTTCAACGCCGCCTGATACTGCTTATTCAGCCCGGCTTCCAGTTCGAATAACACGGTGTGGGTCTGTTCCTCAATCGCCTGAACCTGGGCTTCGGCTTCCAGGATTTTGGTATGTTTCAGCCCATAGCGTTTACGTAAATCATATAAAGAGCGCCGGGCCTGAATCAGCGCGATGCGCAAATCCTGAATCTGGGCATGATTAGAAATATCGGGCAGAGAAATCACGTTTTCCAGCGACTTACCCGCGTTCAAACGCACGCTGTTGTAATTCGTTTCCGCCCTGATGCGACGCTGGGTAGCATCAGCCAACTTAGTGGTGACGATCCCCAACTGTTCAGTCTCAAAGCCATCCACGCCACGGAACGTGAGCAACCCTTCTTTCTTCAGAAACTGGTCGATGGCAGCCTGTTGCTCAACGACTTGCTGCCATATCTCTTCCATCTGTTTTTGGTTCAACGCCTTGGCTTTCAGCGTCTTGAGGTGCTTTTGCTTAGCCGTATAGTCAATAAACGCCTGCGCCACGCCGTTAGCGATGTCGGCCGAAAGCGCAGGCGATGCCGATTCGTAGGAGATAGTGGCGAGGTGTGTGGTGCGAACGCCGTTGATAGTGAGGTTTTTCACTATCGCATTCAGCGCGTTATCGACCCGCTGTTGCTCATCGGCGCGTTTATCCGCGCTTTTGTCGGCATCGCCGTTAAACGCGGGGTTTTGGTCCAGCCTGATGTCCCGCACGGCTTGTTCCAGCACAATACGTGACTGCATCAACGCATACTGGGTTTCGTAATAGCCGCTGCGGGTGGAATCATAGCCATCGACCTGCGGCAACGGCGAAACGTTATCCTGTTGCGCTTTCAGCAGTACCGTTGCCGTCGAAACATATTTGGGTGTGATCATGCTGATCAGCGGGTAAGCCACTACCGCGCTAATCAGGCCTGCCAGGATGATCTTCCAACCGTTCTGTTTGATCTTTTGGGCAAATCTGGAGAAATCGATCGTGCTTTCCAGTTTTCTGCCATTTTCCACTATAGATAGACTCATGGTCAGAAAAAGCTCATACCGACAACCACGGTGTCGCCTGGGTGAACAGCGCGTCTTACATCAACATTTTCAATCAGTTGATTGCTATTCGACAGGCGAAGACTCACATCCTTGCGGTCTGCGCGATCGGTAAATCCGCCGGCCAGCGCCAGCGCTTTTTCAACGGTTAAGCCCGGCTCGTAGGCATACCCGTTCGGCTTCTCAACTTCACCGGTGATATAGAATTTCCGGAACTCGGCGATGCTGACCGTCACCATCGGGTTTTGCAGATAATCACCGCGCAGGCGATGGGCCAGTTCCTCGCCTACCTGCCCCGGCGTTTTCCCTTTCAACACCAGTTGACCGATGTAGGGGAAGTTAATCGCGCCGCTTTTATCCAACATAAATGTCATCGTCATCTCCGGCTCGCCGTATACCAGAATATTGACAGCATCGCCTTCGTCTAACTGATAACCGGTTGTTTCATTCTCAGTTTTGTCCAGCTGTTGTGGGCTTGATGAGGTGCATCCCGCCAACCAGACGCTTAGGCACAGAAAAATGCACAGTTTTATTATTTTCACGTTAGATCTGTACCTTAGCTGTAAACATAATCAGGGAGTTATCGCGGCCCAACATTCTGACGACCTGGCGATCGCCGTCAGGGCCAATAAAGAAAGAATCGGTATCTTGATTGGAACGCAGCGTATTCAGTTGATACTTTAATTCAACGTTAATCGAGGGCCTGAAGTTATAACTCATAGCGAAGGTGAACACCCTATTTCTGTCTTTGCGATCCTTCGGGTAATTCTTGTAACCCTCGGCCAGGTATGAATAGTCAAACGTGGTGGAGAAACGATCGGCTAGCCAAAAATGCTGATAGGAGATGCCGTATTTAGAAGCCATGATATAGCCGCCGACTTCCGACGGATCCTTGATATGCTGCGACGTATGTACGGTAAAAACGGATTGTTCGAGCGGTTTCCACTCGGCCTGAATATCCCAGTTTACCCCGCTAAAATCCCTGGCGTTTGGGTTATTATCGAATGTCTTATATAGCCAGGCCACGTTCGCATCCACGCGGGTTTTGCCCGTAAGCTGCGATTTAATACCGTATTCCAGGTAATACTCATCATTGTCTTTTTGCGAATCGACCTCATAACGACGCTGATTGTTAATAAAGCGGTAGCGAAAGCGTGTTGTCCGTGAGTATTGGTCAGATAATTCGGCGATCAAACCGTTCTCGTGCCATTCCTGCCCACGAACATAGTTATAAAAATCAATATCGGTATTTTTAATATCGTCCACATGGCCTAAACGCAACTTTTTAAACAGCAGAGCGACTTCGGCTTTACCGCGCCCTTTCGGAGCGCCATAGCTGTAACGTAATTCGCTGTTAAACAGTTCGCTGCTCAGCGGCGAATTAATACCGAAATCGCTGAACTGTTGTGGTCGAAAACCTTCGGAAATACCACGCCCGCGCGCCTCGTGCCCGAGAGAATCTTCAAGACTGAGCGTTAACCCATGCTTTAGCCCGTAGCGCCATGCGCCATTAAAGCGAAAGAAATGATCGGTGTAATTATCCGCCGAATCGCGGTCGTAACGACGATAATCACCGGAATACATCAACAGATATTGGTCCTGATAACGCGCGCCAATGGCTTTAATCATCGGCCTGACGCTCTGAAAATCAGAACTCACCGCGTCTTGATCATAAGCCTGATAGGTCACGTTATTCTCATGCCCATAATCCAGACCAACCTGGCTTTGAAAATCAATACCCGCAATGCCGATATGCGATTTCGGCGTCAGGTCAGCCCAGGAGGGATGCGGCATAATCATTCCAGCGGCGATGATCAATTTAGTACGCATTTTCACCGATAAAACCTTTGAAAATGGTTCTAAAGATAATCTTGATATCCAGCCAAAGCGACCAGCTCTGAATATAGGCAATATCGTAGTGAACCCGTTTTTCCATTTTATCGAGGGTATCCACTTCGCCACGATAACCATTAACCTGCGCCAATCCTGAAATACCAGGCTTCACTTTATGGCGAATCATGTAGTTTTCGACCAGTTGCCGATACTGCTCGTTATGCACCACGGCATGAGGACGCGGGCCAATAATCGACATCGTGCCTTGCAATACATTGAAAAATTGCGGCAGTTCATCCAGCGAAGTACGGCGTAAAAATGCGCCAAAACGCGTAACGCGCGGATCGTTTTTAGTCGCCTGCGTCACAACGCCGGCGTTTTCCATCACGTGCATCGAGCGGAATTTCCACACTTTGATTTTGTTGCCGCTCAGACCGTAGCGATCCTGCTTGAATAACACCGGTCCACGCGACGTCAGCTTGATACCAATCGCAATCAACAGCAGCAACGGCGAAATCATCAGCGTAATCACGCCGCCAATCACTAAATCCTCAACGCGCTTAATAAAAGAACCAATACCATCAAACGGCGATCTGAAAATACTGATGGTCTGAATGTTATTGATGGAACGAAACTGCGATACATATGAGCTGTAGGAATAAAGGTCAGGAATGATGTAGGTATCAACCGTAGTATCAGACATCATCGACAGAAAATAGCGAATGCGTTTCAGCGCAATCATCGGCAGTGCAATATAAATCTCATCCACCCTGCCCGCTTTGGCTTCTTCAACCAGCGCACTCACATTGCCTTTAAACGGGCTCTTAGTCAGATAACCGCAACGGGATGGGCTGCGATCGTCGTAGAAAGCCAATTCCAACTGCATATTGGCATACTCTTTGAGCAATGCTTTTTCCGCCGCTAACCCACCGGGCGTTAAGCCCACAATAGCAATCCGAATCCGTTTTTTAGCCGTACATTTAAACGTAATAAAACGCGTGAGATAGAGGCCGCATAACGAAAGAGTATACCAATACAGCGTCGCGGAAAAATATATGTTATCGAGATGATGTAATAGCCCTAGCGAATACAGCGTGCCGGCATATTCCCTGACCACCTCAACAAACATGACGGACAACAATGCGGAACCCCACAGTTTTCTCTGCCCGCGAAATTGCATATTCTTAAGCCCATTATGATATAAGCCGGTATATTCTCCAATAAGTAAAAAAGAGGTGGAAAATAGCAAACTAATCATAATGACATCATCGAAAGCGCCCATTAAAAATAGCCTGGCGCTGACTATTAATGTTAAATTAATTGATAAGAAATCCATCAATTTAATAACAAAAAAGTCATTCCCATAGGAAATCTTTATCTGATTACTAGACACTTTTTAATCATAATCCATTAAGTTTTTATTATTGACGCCTCTCCGAGACGGATAATATATCACCTAAACGAAATTTAAAATGACAATCAGAAGAATCTCAAAAAAAATTTATTAAAATACAAAAAATCTCAGTATTTTCCACAATGATTATTAATTTATAAAATATAAATGTTCACGTTAGTAATTTAACTGCAATTATTTATTATATTATTATTTATATAATAATATTTATAATTAATAATTATTTTTACGTGATCGATAAAGAATAAAATTTCACCAATCATGCTGCGGTAGCCAGGAGGTGCAGAAAATGATTCGGGTCTGGTCATATCTGTAATCTGCACGCGCCACTCGAATTATTTGGGGTATAGCCGCTCAGATACAAGTGATGGATAAACGCTACATTCGTCTCGATATTCATGATGCCATCGCCGGTTTTCTTCCCTATCCAGCGAATCAGGAAAGAAAACCGCAGGAATACGCATCGTTTCGTTCGTCTGCCGCCCCCCGGTTGCTATGTGTCGGCGGCACATCAAACGTCGCCGGCAACAGCGCCATACGTTACCCGGCATAGTTGCCGAATTCACAGCTCAGTTGCGTCCATTTGCGAGCCTGCTCGCTCAGGGTGAAGCCCAGACCGTGACGATCCGACACCCACATGCGCCCGTCGCGCAGTTCAAGCTGCTCGTTAAACAGTGGGTTGAGCCATTCAAAATGTTCCAGCCAGGGTTCCAGCGGGTAGGCGGCGGCCAGATGCAAATGCACCTCCATCGCAAAATGCGGCGCCAGCTTACGGCCGTGTTTCGCCGCCAGATCCATGATTTTCAGGAACGGCGAAATCCCGCCCACGCGCGGCGCGTCCGGCTGCACAAAATCGCTGGCGTTGCCCAAAATCAACTGCTCATGTTCCCGGAAACTGGTGAGCATTTCCCCGGTGGCGATCGGTGTGTCGAGGGCCGCAGCCAGCTGCGCGTGGCCTTCCACGTCGTAGGCGTCCAGCGGCTCTTCAATCCAGATCAGGTTGAAAGCCTCCATTTTGCGCCCCATGCGGATCGCGGTTTCACGATCCCACTGCTGGTTGGCATCCACCATTAACGGGAAATCATCGCCCAGCGCCTCGCGGACCGCGGTCAGACGGCGGATATCCTCCGCGGTGTTGGGCTGTCCGACTTTCAGCTTGATGCCGCCGATGCCGCTCTCCCGCGAGAAAGCCACGTTCTTCAGCACCTGTTCCAGCGGGGTATGCAGAAAGCCGCCGGAGGTGTTGTAGCACTGAACGGAATCCCGGTGCGCGCCCAGTAATTTCGCCAGCGGCAGCCCCGCGCGCTTGGCTTTCATGTCCCAAAGCGCAATGTCGATAGGAGAAATGGCCTGCACGGCCATGCCGCTGCGCCCCACCGAGGCGCCGGCCCACAGCAGTTTGCTGTAGATTTTATCGATATCGTTCGGGTCTTCCCCCAGCAGATTATCGGCAATCTCTTTCGCATGCGCATAAATCCCCTGGCCGCCCGCACGCTTGGAGTAACTGAACCCGACCCCTTCAAACCCATCGCGGGAACGAATCTCCGCGATGATAATCGCCACTTCGGTCAGGGGCTTCTGGCGCCCGGTAAGCACCTTGGCGTCGCTCACCGGCGTCGCCAGCGGCAGCAACGCCAGCGACAATTTAACCCACTCAATACGGTCGCCGGTTTCCGCCGCGGTTTTGACGCCGGTAACGCTGGCATAGGAAACGGCATCTGAATTTGCGCTTAACGACATGGCATGGCCCTCATCAGGTAAAATGTTTGCGCTAACATCAATAGCGAAGATACCGATAAAGCACCACTGCATTGAATCTATTTTGTACAAACGATCACAATCCGGATATTTATGGCAAGTTGCACAATAAAATGATAGCGCCAACACCAAGCCTTGCCGCGTAATATCAGGTGCGGGCGCGTGCCGCCGCGCCGCGCTGGAAAAAGCACACGGCTTCACCAATAATCCACGAAACGGACGCCACCGAATAACACAAGGGTCAGGCTCACTGTGAGTACCAAAAAAACACCCCGACATGCCGCCGCAACGCGCGCGCCAACGCTGGATGACGTCGCCCGGGCGGCGGGGCTCTCTTCCATGACGGTCAGCCGCGCGCTCAACACCCCGGCGCTGGTGCGCGCCAAAACCATCGAAAAGGTGCAGGAAGCGGTGCGCGCCACCGGGTATATTCCGAACGCGCTGGCGGGCGGGCTGGCCTCCCGGCGCAGCAAACTGATCGCCGTTGTGGTGCCGCAAATCAATAACAACATGTTTGTCGATACCATTCAGGCCATCAGCGACGAGCTGGCGCAGCGTGGTTATCACATGCTGCTTTGTGTGGCGGGATACACGCAACAGGCCGAGGAGGAACTGGTGGCGACGCTGCTGTCGCGCCGCCCTGACGGCGTGGTGCTGACCGGCATCCATCACTCGCCTGCGCTCAGGAAAATCATGCTGAACGCCGCGGTTCCGGTGGTGGAAATCTGGGATCTCACGCCAACGCCGCTGGATATGCTGGTGGGGTTTTCTCATGAAAAAGTCGGGCTGGCGATCGGCGAGTATATCCGCCGGAAAGGGTATCAACGCCCGGGTCTGATCTGGACGGCAGACCCGCGCGCCGCGAGGCGCAAAACCGGTTTGTGCGACGCACAGGCCCGCGACGGCGCGCCCCAACCAGCCTGCATCGACGCGCCCCTGCCCGCCACGCTGGCATTTGGCCGGCACGGGGTCAGCCAGTTGCTGGCGCAGAGTCATCCCGACATTGTCGTCTGCAGTTCGGACACGCTGGCGCAGGGCGCGATCATGGAAGCGGAAAGCCGTGGCCTGCGTGTTCCGCAGGATCTGGCGGTGATGGGGTTCGGCGATCTGGATTTTGCCGCCAGCAACCGTCCGTCGCTCACCACGGTCGGTATCGACAGACGGGAAATGGGCCGGCGGGCGGCCACCTTACTGGCAGACAGCATCGCAGGAGATGACCGCAACGGCGCCATTGTCGACATCGGCTTTCAGCTTATCGAACGGGAGTCGGCGTAGCCCGGCCAACGGCGCGCAGCGGCTAGGTTCACCCCAAATGCGTATGACCGGTGCCGCTGTCCTCCGGCTCCAGCACAGACAAGCCGTGCAGGATGCCGCAACCGTCCACCGTCTGCGTGACCTGACAGCGCTGGCTGATGTGCATCAGTTGCGCTTTCAGTTGCTGCAACTCCGCAATGCGCGCCTCCACGTGCCCCAGATGTTCGTTCAGCAACACGTTCACCCCCTCGCAACTGGCGGCCGGTTGCTCGCTCAGCGCAATCAGGGCGCGAATTTCATCGTGGTTCATGTCCAGCGAGCGGCAGTTGCGGATAAACCGCAGCCGGTCGACATGAAACTGATGGTAGTAGCGGTAGTTCCCTTCGGTTCGCTCCGGTTCCGGCAATAGCCCTTTCTTCTCATAAAAACGAATGGTTTCCGGTGTGGTGTTGGCCACTTTCGCCAGATCGCCAATTTTCATGTGATTCCCCCTTGACCCTGTAGTTGCTACAGGGTTTTTACTACAACAAAACCCCGAACAGGAATCAACCATGTCAGAGAAACATTCACCCACTTCTCCGCGTCAGTTCCAGCCTGTCGCGCTGGAAAAACCGGGCAAGGCCCTGTTCCGATCACACCCGCACGCTCACGCCGGACTGGGTCAGGCCGCGCTAAAAACCGCGGGTAACCCGCAAAGCGGGCAATCGTGCGCCAATCACTGCTGCGACCATCCGGCACCGGCCCAGCCGACCGCAACGCTGGCTGGCGCGGAGCGCATCGGCGACCAGCAGCGTACGCCGATCCGCATCATGCAGATGGACTGCCCGACCGAAGAAACGATGCTGCGTAAAAAACTCGACACCCTGCCGGAAGTGAGCGCGCTGGAGTTCAACCTGATGCAGCGGGTGATGACCGTCACCCACCGTTACGACGCGCTGGATAAGGTGCTGGCCGCTATCCGCACGTTAGGTTTTGAGCCCGAAGTACGCACCGGGGACGACCGTTCGCCCCTGCCGCCGGAGCCGAAAAAGTCCTGGTGGCCGCTGGGGCTGGCGGTGGTGGCCGCCGCCGCCGCGGAGGCGGTGGAATGGACCGGGCTGCCCGAATGGTGGGCCGCGGTGCTGGCGATTCTCGCCGTGGCGGCCAGCGGGCTGACCACCTACCGCAAAGGCTGGATTGCCCTTCGCACCGGCAACCTGAACATCAATGCGCTGATGAGTATCGCGGTAACCGGCGCACTGTTCCTGCAACAGTGGCCGGAAGCGGCGATGGTGATGGTGCTGTTTACCCTTGCCGAGCACATCGAGGCGCGCTCGCTGGACAGAGCCCGTAACGCCATCGCCGGGCTGATGAATCTGGCGCCGGACACCGCCACCGTACAGCAGCCGGATGGCGACTGGCGCGAGGTGGAGGCCAAAACCGTCGCGCCGGGCGACATCGTGCGGGTGCGGCCCGGCGAGCGTATCGCGCTGGACGGCGAAATCACCAGCGGCCACTCCGCCGTCAACCAGGCGCCGATTACCGGGGAAAGCCTGCCGGTGGATAAACGTGTCGGCGACAGCGTATTTGCCGGCACCATCAATGAAAGCGGCTCGTTTGAATATCGGGTGACGGCGGCGGCGGCCAATACCACGCTGGCGCGGATTATTCACGCGGTCGAACAGGCGCAGGGAACCAAAGCGCCGACGCAGCGGTTTGTCGACCAGTTCGCCCGCGTCTACACCCCGCTGGTATTTCTCGGCGCGCTGCTGGTGGCGGTGCTGCCGCCGCTGTTTACTGACGATAGTTGGCTGGACTGGACTTACAAAGCGTTGGTGCTGTTGGTGATCGCCTGTCCGTGCGCGCTGGTGATTTCCACCCCGGTGACCATCGTCAGCGGGCTGGCGGCGGCGGCGCGACGCGGCATTCTCATCAAGGGCGGGGTATTTCTGGAAAAAGGCCACGCCCTCTCCTGGCTGGCGCTGGACAAAACCGGCACCCTGACCCACGGCAAACCGGTGCAGACCGGCTTTGAAGCGGTCGCCGATCTTGACGATGCCCGCTGCCGACAACTGGCCGCCAGTCTGGCCAGCCGCTCCGACCACCCGGTATCGCAGGCGGTGGCAAGAGCCGCGCAGGAAGCCGGCACGCCGTTGCTTGATGTTATTGATTTCAGCGCCGTCGCCGGACAGGGCGTCACTGGATCGCTTGAAGGACAGCGTTATTTTCTCGGCAACCTGCGGCTGGCCAGACAGTGGCTGGGCGATGCGGCCGCCGGCATTACCGATCGGCTGACCGCGCTGGAGCAGGCGGGCAACACCGCGATCATCCTCGGCGACGAGCGACAGGTTCTGGCGCTGATGACGGTGGCCGACACGGTGAAACCCTCCAGTCAGGAAGCGATCAACACGCTGCATCAGGCCGGTATAAAAACCCTGATGCTCACCGGCGACAACCAGCACGTGGCGCAGGCTATCGCCCGCGACGTGGGGATTGATGAAGCGCGCGGCAACCTGTTGCCGGAAGACAAGCTGTCGCAGATTGAACGGCTGTCGGCGCAGGGCGTGACCGGCATGGTAGGCGACGGCATCAACGACACCCCGGCGCTGGCGCGCGCGGATATCGGTTTCGCGATGGGGGCGATAGGCACCGACAGCGCGATTGAAACCGCCGATGTCGCGCTGATGAACGACGATTTGCGCAAGATCCCGGAATTTGTGCGCATTTCTAAAGCCACCCGCGCCATCCTGATCCAGAACATCGTGCTGGCGCTCGGCATCAAAGCGCTGTTCCTGACGCTCACCCTGCTGGGCATGGGCACCATGTGGATGGCGGTGTTCGCCGATGTCGGCGCCAGCCTGTTGGTGGTGGGCAACGGCCTGCGGCTGCTGCGTCAGGCGCCGGCCGCCGCGCACGCCTGACCCGGCGACGCCGGGGCGGGTCGCTCCGGGATGGGATACGCCCTATCCCAGCGGGCCGCCCTGTATCGTGTCGCGTAACCCGGCGATGATGCGATCGCCGGTTTCCTGACGCAGTTCCTGATACCACGCCTGCGTCTGTTCCCACACCTTACCGTGGGTCAGGTCACAGCGTTTGCGCGCTTTCAGCACCAGATCGCGCACGCGATCGAGGCGTTGGCGCTCGTACTGCCGCAGCGCCGTCTCTATCGGGTGATGCCCCGCCAGGGCCTGCCCCAGCACCACCGCATCCTCCATCGCCGCGCAACCGCCCTGCCCGATATCCGGCGTAGTGCTGTGCCCGGCGTCGCCCAGCAACGCCACCCGACCGCGTACCAGCCGTTCCACCGGGTCCATGTCGTGGATCTCAATCCGGTTGATGACACTGGGTTCAAGCTGTGCGATCAACCGTTGCACCGGCGCGCACCAGCCGTCGAAATAGCGCCGCAGATCCTGACAAGCGCTGTGGCGATCCTCCGCCAGCCCGGCGGGCAACGGCACATCAAAGAAGAAATAGAAGCGCCCGTTCGCCACCGGCATCAGCGACACCCGTTTGCCTTCGCCGACAAAAGTGGTCCACTGGCGGGCCGGCGCGATGCTTTCATCGATCGCCACCAGTCCGTTCCAGTTGACGTACCCGGCGTAACGCCGTGCCGGCGCATGCCCCAGCACATACGGACGCACCGCGGAATGGGCGCCGTCGGCGGCAATCAGCAGGTCGCCATGAGCCGCCGAGCCATCGGTAAAGGTCGCGCGGACCATACCGCCCTGTTCCTCCACCTGACAAACACGCTTGCCGAACTGAACCCGGTCGCGCCCCCAGTGATCCAACATCTGCCCCTGTAATTCGGCGCGCGCCACCGGACAAGGGCGTTCCCCCACCTGATCGACCAGCGGCTGCAAACTAAAGCGGGTCAGCGTGTCGCCTCGTCGCCCATCCTGATAGGCCATGTCGTGCATCGGGCCGCCGCCGCAGTCCAGAATGTCGCCCATACCGAGCGACCGCATACACTTCACGCCGTTCGGCCACACCGAAATGGCCGCGCCCACCGGTTTGATGTCGGTGACCGCTTCAAATACCTCGCACTCCATGCCGGCTTTTTTCAGCGCCGCCGCCGCGCACAACCCGCCAATCCCAGCCCCGATTACCAGCGCTTTCATTTGCGTTTCTCCTTACGATCGCGGTAAACGCACCGCCCACGGTAGTCAATCGCTGCCTTCAGCCACTACAATTCAATCACCAGATGTGCCGATCGGCTGCGGGAACAGCACAGCGCAATCTGTTGTTGCGGCGCGCTTTTTTCCGCGTCCGACTGCACGCTGTCACGGTGATCCGGCCTGCCGTCGCGCACCGGCGTCAGGCAGGCGCCGCAAATTCCCATCTCGCACGACAGCGGCACCGCCACATCATGCTCCAGCAGTACGCTGGCAATGGTTTTCTCCGGCGGCACGGTGAACGTGCGGCCGCAGGACGCCAGTTCGACGGTAAACGTCCGCCCGTCGGCGTCATCAGCATGAGTCTGCGCCGGGGCGCAAAACGCTTCGGCGTGAATGGCGGACGCTGGCCACTGATGCGCCAGCGCCTCGTTGGTTGCATGGGTCATGAACCCGGCCGGGCCGCACAGATACAAGCGTCGGCCCTCAGCACCCTCATACAGGCTGCCCGGCAGGCGACGGCGCGCGCTATGCCCTTCGTCAGCGCACCAGATCTGACAGTGACCGTGGCGGAACCCCTGACTGAGCCGCTCACGAAACGCCAGCTCACACCGGCGACGAACAAAATAATGCAGCTCGAACGGCTGACCGGCCTGATCCAGCGCGTGCGCCATTGCCAGCAGCGGCGTAATGCCGATCCCGCCCGCCAGCAGCAGATAGCCGCAGGCCGGCGCCAGCGCGAACGCGTTGCGCGGCGGGGAGATCGCCAATGTCTGCCCGACCCGCAACGCGGTGTGCACGTAACGGGAACCGCCGCGCGACGCCGCATCGTGCCGCACGCACAACAGATAGTGACTGCGATCCGCCGGGTCGCCCGTCAGCGAATAGGGGCGTACCACGCCGCCCGGCAGATGCACATCGACATGCGCGCCCGCCTCGAAGGCTGGCAGCAACGGCTGGTCATCAGGCGCCACCAGCCGCAGCGCCACGTTGCCCTCGCCCTGACGGGACAGCGCATCGACCACCACGGTCATGGTTTTTACCGCGGTCATGGTGTTTACCAAGGTCATAGTGTTTGCCACGGTGATAGTTTTTATCTCGCCCGAAATGTTTATCTCGCCCGCAGCGTTTATCCGGCCCGGTGTATCCATCGCCTTTCCTCCCGCGCTCATACCAGAAAGAACTCGCCATACCCCAGCTTTTTCAGGCCGCGACGATAGGCGATCGAGCTGCGATCCGCCGGAATGTGCGCTTCCAGCGTCAGGTCCAGCGGCAGATGCTCCGGTCGCTGGCTTTCCACCATCGCCCGATCCTCCTCGAACACCCGCAGGTTGAAGGCATGCACATCCTCCACCGGAATGTGCAGATCGAAATTACGGGCGATCGGCACAAACAGGCGGGTTTTGCGCGCCGAAACCGGCGAAGCGGCATTCATGATCACCAGCCGCCCGTCATCCGGGAAATGGATGGTCAACGTGGCGGTAAACGGCAGGAACATCTCGAAATGACGCAGCCAGGCGAACCCTTCCGGCGCCTGCCGTTCGGAACCGCGGGCAAAATTCGACACCGAACTGACGTAGTCCACGCTGAAACCATACGGCGTTTCCATCGGCTGATAATCGGGAACTTGTTGATTGTCCGGGTCGGCAAAGGTGTCGGTATGCACCCAGGCAAAGTGGGCCACATCAAGAAAGCCTTCAATCTGGCGACCGGCAAACCCGGCGATATCAAACGACGGGCAGACAATCTGCTGGAAACCGGCGTCATTCCAGTGCGGCATGAACGGCAGTTCCGGCAGAATGCCGTCCGGCGGCGCCAGACACACCCACACCAGCCCATACTGCTCGCGCGCCGCAAAAGTATTCAGATGCAGCTTGGCGGGAATCGGCTGCTCCGGGCTGGCCGGCACGCGGTTGCAGCGCCCACCGGCGCCGAAACGCAGCCCGTGGTAGGGGCAAACGATGCCCTCGCCATCGTGCGATCCCATACTGAGCGGCACGCCGCGGTGCGGGCAAATGTCACGCGCCGCCACGATCTCGTCACCGATTCGGTACACCACCAGTTGCTCATCCAGCAGCGTGACCTGCGTCGGCGCGGGGCCGACGTCGCTCGCCAGCGCCACCGGGTGCCAGCAGCGCGCCAGACGGATCCAATCTTCTACCTCGAAGGAACAGTGTGCAGGGGGTGTCAGCGTGGGTTTCATCACATCACCTTGTATGCCGTCGGCGGCCGGGAAAATTAACAGGTGAGGTTATTGTGGATAACAGGAAGTGTTGCAGTCCATAATAGATTTTTAACATCTTCGCTGCAAAAATTCGTACAGGTGAAACCGATGGACCCCTTTTCCCGCTTTTCCCACTATTTTATGGCGGTCGCCCGCACCGGCAGCCTGCGCAAGGCGGCCGAGGCGCTGCACGTTTCCAGTTCCGCCATCAACCGGCAGATTCTGCTGGCGGAAGCGATGATGGAAACGCAGCTATTTGAACGGCTGCCTGCCGGACTGCGGCTGACCACCGCCGGCGAATTGCTCTACAGCGACCTGTGCCGCTGGAAAAAGGAGTACGCGCTCACTCGCCAGCGCTTCGACGACCTGCAGGGGCTGCGGCGCGGTCATGTGTCGGTGGCGATGATCGCCGCACTAAGCGACGGGCCGCTGATACAGGCGCTGGCGACGGTAAGCCGCCAGTATCCTCACCTGACCTTCGATATTCACACCCATGAAAGCCATATTATTAACGGGCTGGTGGCGGAGGCAGAGGTGGATATCGGCCTGTTGCTCGACCCGCTGGAAAGCCGGGGCATTGAAGTGCGTGCGTTCACCGAAATTCCCATCGGCGCGGTGATGCGCCCTGACCATCCACTGGCTAGTGAGCGGGCGCTCACTGTCAGCCAGCTGGCAGCGGACCGGCAACTCTTACCCGCCGCACCGCTGATGGTGCATGAGCGTACCGAAGGGCTGTACCACCGGCATAACCTGACCCCGGCGCAACACATGGTGTGCAACGACCTGCGGGTGATGAAGTCGCTGGTGCGTCAGGGCGTGGGAGTCGGCGTGCTGAGTCTGCTGGATGTTTATAGCGAAGTGCGCGAGGGGTCACTGGCGTTCGTGCCCTTCACCCATCAGGCGGTGCGGCCGCTGACCCTGGCGCTGTGCGTTGCTCCCAGCCGCCAGTTGTCGCGCGCTGCACAATTAGTGATTACTCACTTTACTCAGGCGATCGAACAACTGGATGCAGAGACAACCGGGCGGCATTCCCCTTCACCGACGTGACGCCGTTCCGGTGCGCCGGACCGATTATCCTGCAATTGCACCACAAAAGTGCAGTGCGTTGCGCCACCGTGAACCGGTTGTATGCGCCAGACTACACCGGTTTCCGAGCCGTCGGTCGAATTACGGCTGGCATGTTAGTTGCAAGTGGGTTGCAAAAAGAAAAATCCTATCCTGTGAAACCGGCGTGACAACAGGGAATTTGCGCCGTATTGCGTCAATACAACCGAACAAGGAGCGACGATGATCACGTTAGAACAGTTTAATCTGCTCAGTGTCAGCGAAGCGGTGGCGCTGATAACGCCGTGCGTGACCCTGCCCGGCTGGGCAAAGCAGGTCACCGCCGGCCGTCCCTACGGCAACCGCGCGGCGTTGCTGGCGGCCGGATTACAGGCCACGCAAGGCTGGCAGGAAGAAGAACTGGCTCAGGCGCTGCGCACGCACCCGCGTATCGGCGAGCCGGCGCACGCCCCGACGCCGGAGGCCGGCCTATCGCGCCAGGAACAGGCGGCGGTACGGACCAACGATGACACGCTGACCAACGCATTACGGGCGGGCAACGCCCGTTACGAATCCCACTTTGGCCGGGTGTTTCTGATTCGCGCCAAAGGCCGCAGCGGCGAAGAAATCCTGCAAATTCTGCACCGCCGGCTGCAAAACACCCCCCAGCAGGAAACGGCGGAAGCGCTGGAACAGTTGCGCCAGATTACCCTGCTCAGACTGGAAGGAACTATCGGCGAATGAGTACCCTCAGCACCCACATTCTGGATACGGCGCTGGGCCAGCCGGCGACGGGCATCCTGGTTCTGCTGGAGCGACGCGTGCATGACAGCTGGCAACCCGTGGCGCAGCATCAGACCAATGATGACGGCCGCATCGCCAGCTTCACGCCCGACCCGCTGCCCGCCGGTCACTACCGCCTGACGGCCGATATCGGCCGTTGGTTTGCCGCCGGCAACCGGGAAGCGCTGTACGTGAGCGCGCAGATTGACGTGCGGCTGGGCGACGTCGGGCATTACCACCTGCCGTTTCTGATTTCGCCCTGGTCGTGGTCTACCTATCGCGGCAGTTGATCAGACGGCGTCGGGAACGACGCGTCGCGATAGAAATAGTCGACGAACGTGGTCACATCCTGCTGGAACAGGTGTAGATGATCGCGAATTTTCTCGTCCGGCCAGTCCCACCAGCGCAGTTGCTCCAGTTTTTCCGCCACCGCCGGGTCTTCAAAGCGCGGACGCAGCACCCGCGCCGGGTTACCGACCACCACCGTCCAGGCCGGCACCGGCTTGGTTACGATGCTGCCTGCGCCGACGATAGCGCCGTTGCCGATGGTCACGCCCGGCAGCACGATGGCGCCGTGGCCGATCCAGACATCATGGCCGATCACGACGTTATCCTGCTGACGCCAGGTGAAAATTTCCTCGTCCACCGCCGCCGGGTTATCGCTCAGGCGGTATTTGCCGGGGCGATAGGTGAAATGATGCAGCGTCGGCCGCCACCACGGGTGATTGCTGGGATTGACCCGCACATGCGAGGCGATCGAGGTAAATTTGCCGATGTGGGTAAACATCAGGTCGCAGTCATTCATGATGTAGCTGTAATCGCCCAGCGAGACATGGTTGAGCACGGTACGTTCAGCCACTTCCGTCCAGCGCCCCAATTCGATATGGTGGGCTTTTACATCACTGGCAAGGCGGGGTTCCGGGCTGAGCACCGGCGATGGCGGTTGAGGACGCATAATCGGTTTTCCTGGTGCGGTGAAGTCAATGAAGAAATGGCGTCAGCAAGCGTGACGAAGCAAAAAACTCATGCTGTCACCGGCCGATGACAGCAACATGTCAGGCCCGGCGCGATTAAGATCCGCTTACAACTTCATGACTGCGTGAAATTTACCCGTCATCAAAGTGCGCCTAACCTAGGCAAACGCATGTCGATACCCCCAATAATTCGGGCTGATGCAAGCCGCATCACACAGCCCCCTCCTGCCATCTGAAGCATGAAGGGTATGTCAATCACCAACCACTCGGAGGAATCATGAACCCGTTACGCCGCCGCTTCGTCTTACAACTGCCGCTGCTGGCTTACGGTATGTCGTTGTTCGCCAACGCCAGAGCCGACGACACGTTCAGCACCATGCGCCCATCCGGTTCCCTGGTGCCCACGCCGCGCGACATCGGCGGTAAATTCAACCCCGACGGCAGCGTCAGGCGCTTCCCCGGCAACACCATTATTTCCCACATCCCACTGGGTTCCAGCGCGTCGGATGCCTTTACGGCGGTGCGTGATACGCTCAGGCAACAGGATTTCAGCCACTGCCTGACCTTCACCCCGCCCTCCAGTTACCACATGACGGTGTTTGAAGGCGTGACCGAATCCAAACGCAGACTGCCATTCTGGCCGGCCGACCTGCCGACCGACGCGCCGCTGCAAGCCTGCAGCAGTCATCTGGTACGCAAGCTGGCGGGATTCGATTTGCAGGCCACGCCGCCGTTTAAACTGCGCATCACCGATTTCAACGCTCGACAGGACTCCGGCGCCACGCTACGCCTGACGCCGCTGGACGACAACGAGGAACGCAAGCTGCGCACCCTGCGGGATCGGCTGTCCGAACGGCTGGCGATCCGCGCGCCGGACCACGATAGCTATGGCTTTCACGTCACGCTGGCCTATCTGGTGCGCTGGATGACGGAAGAGGAATCGCAAGCGTATCTGCAAGCCCAGCAGGCGTGCCTGCGTTATTTGCAGCAACAGGTGCCGGTGCTGGAACTGGGCGTGCCGGAATTCTGCGTCTTCAACGACATGTTCGCGTTCGATACCCAGTTGAAAGTCGGTCAGCCGGTCACCACCGTGCCCTTGACCGTCTGACCGGCGTTAATAACGAATTTTCGGGAGAAATTTTTGACGTCGCAGCGCGGCGGCCCGCAGAGTAGTGGTCTGGAGCACGCCATAAAAAAACCCCTTCAGACATGCTGAAGGGGGTCGGGTCGCCTGAAAGTTCAGGTTAATGTATGAGGGTAACAGCCCGAAAGCGGCCGGTCAGGCCACAGGATGGAACAAGGTTCGGAGCTATCAAGCCTGGGTTCTGATCAAATAATCAAACGCGCTCAGGGAGGCTTTGGCCCCTTCGCCGGTGGCGATAATGATCTGCTTGTAAGGCACGGTGGTGCAGTCGCCCGCCGCAAACACGCCTTTCACGCTGGTTTCGCAACGGGCATCGATCTCGATTTCACCGATGCGGTTGCGGTCAACCGCGCCTTCCAGCCAGCCGGTGTTGGGCAGCAGGCCGATCTGCACGAAAATCCCTTCCAGCGCCAGCTTGTGAACGCTGTCAGTAACGCGATCTTTGTACTGCAGGCCGGTGACTTTCTGACCGTCGCCCAGCACTTCGGTGGTCTGAGCATTCACGATCACGTCCACGTTCGGCAGGCTACGCAGTTTGTCCTGCAACACCGAGTCCGCTTTCAGCTCCGGCGCGAACTCCAGCAGGGTAACGTGTTTCACCACGCCCGCCAGGTCGATGGCCGCTTCCACGCCGGAGTTACCGCCGCCGATCACCGCCACGTGCTTGCCTTTGAACAGCGGGCCGTCGCAGTGCGGGCAGTAGGTCACGCCGCGGGTGCGGTACTGATCTTCGCCCGGCACGTTCATGTTGCGCCAGCGCGCGCCGGTGGCAATGATGATGCTGCGGGATTTCAGCACCGCGCCGGAGACGGTTTCAATCTGGTGCGGTTGACCCGGTTCGGAAGCCGGAATCAGTTTCTGCGCGCTTTGCAGATCGATAACGTCGACATCGTAGTCGTCCACGTGGGTTTTCAGCGCGGTCGCCAGTTTGGCGCCTTCGGTCTTCGGCACCGAAATGTAGTTTTCGATATCGACGGTATCCAGAATCTGGCCGCCGAAACGCTCGCCCACCAGACCGGTGCGGATGCCCTTACGGGCCGCGTACACGGCGGCTGCCGCGCCCGCCGGGCCGCTGCCGACGATCAGCACGTCATACACCGGGCGGCTATTCAGTTTGTCGACCACGCGGGCGTTGGCGCCGGTGTCTACCTTGCCGACGATTTCCCCCAGGCTCATGCGGCCCTGGCTGAAGTGTTCGCCGTTCAGGAATACCGTGGGCACACCCATGATATTGCGGTCTTTGATCTCATCCTGAAACACGCCGCCGTCAATCGCGGTGTGGGTGACGTTCGGGTTCAGAACGGACATTAAATTCAGCGCCTGCACCACATCCGGGCAGTTGTGGCAGGTCAGCGAGTAATAGGTTTCAAAGTGGAATTTGCCGTCCAGATCGCGAATTTGATCGAGTAATTCTTTCGCTTCTTTCGACGGGTGACCACCGGTCTGCAACAACGCCAGTACCAGCGAAGTAAATTCATGCCCCATCGGCGCACCGGCAAAACGCGGCCCGTTGGCCGATCCCGGATTGGTTATCAGGAACGAAGGTTTACGCACCGGCAGATCGTTATTTTCAAAGAAACTGACTTTGTCGGACAATCCGGCGATTTCGGTCAGCAATTCCCGAACTTCAGCGGATTTGGCTGAGTCGTCCAGCGTCGCCACTAACTCAACAGGTTTGGTTAATTTTTCCAGATAGGCTTTCAACTGGAGCTGCATGTTATTGTCGAGCATAGATTATCCTTGGCGTTGGCGTAAAAAATCGGGTGCAACGCACCCGATAAAAGCATCAGAGGGAGAGTCGGACTTAGATTTTGCCAACCAGGTCCAAAGACGGCGCCAGCGTGGCATCGCCTTCTTTCCATTTGGCCGGGCACACTTCACCTGGGTGAGACGCCACGTACTGGGCGGCTTTCACTTTACGCAGCAGGTCGGACGCGTCGCGACCGATGCCTTCCGCCGTGATTTCCACCGCCTGGATGATGCCTTCCGGGTCAACGATGAAGGTGCCGCGGTCAGCCAGGCCCTGGTCTTCACGCAGGTTTTCGAAGTTGCGGGTCAGCTGGCAGGTCGGGTCGCCGATCATCGCGTATTTGATTTTGGCGATAGTGTCGGAGCTGCTGTGCCAGGCTTTGTGAGTAAAGTGGGTGTCGGTGGACACAGAGTAGATGTCTACGCCGATTTTCTGGAATTCATCATAGAAATCCGCTACGTCGCCCAGTTCGGTCGGGCAGACAAACGTAAAGTCAGCCGGATAGAAGAAGAACACGCTCCATTTGCCTTCAATGTTTTTCTCGGTCACTTCGATGAACTGACCCTCTTTGAAAGCCTGATTTTTAAACGGTTTAACTTTAGTATTGATCACGGACATCTCGTTTTCCTCATCGGTTCAATGTGTTTGGCTTGAGATGTAAGGTACAAAAATGTGATGCATGTCGCTAATGCGTTGTCTGTATCAAATCGATAAGCAATACCTAACGTTTTGCCAGCAGGGCAATCACGAAGCAGCCCCCCAACCCGGCGGTCACAATCCCCACCGGCAGTTCCTGCGACGGCAGCAGCACCCGGCTGAGGGTATCGCCGCCGCACAGCAGCGCCGCCCCCAGCAGGCCGCACAGCGGCACCAGCCGCCGGTGACGCGCCCCGGCAAGCGGGCGGCACAAATGCGGCACCATCAGCCCGACAAACCCGATTACGCCGGTCAGCGACACCAGCAATGCCGTCGCCAGCGCGCAACACAGAAACACGTCGACCCGCAACCGGTTGACGTGAACCCCCAGCGACGCCGCCGTCTGTTCCCCGGCCAGCAGGCTATCCAGCGCCCGCCAGCGCGCCAGCAATAACCCGAGCAGCAATAGCAGGCTGCACAACGCCACCGGCAGATTCTCCCAGCGCGCCAGCCCCAGCCCGCCCAGCGACCAGAACAGCACCGAACCGGCGGCGCGCTGGTCGCCGGAAAACACCAGATAGCTGGTGAGCGCGCCAAACAGAAACGAAATAGCCAACCCGCAAATCACCAGGTGCTCCGCCTGCCGCCCCTGTCGCAGGAAAAACAGCGCCATCACCGCCAGCGCCGAACAAATGCCGCCGCCAAACGCCGCCGCCGGCAGGGTGAACGCGCCGAACCACTCGCCGAAACGGGTAATCACCAGCACCGCGCCCGCCGACGCGCCGGAGGACAAGCCGAACAGAAACGGATCCGCCAGATCGTTGCGGGTGGTGGTTTGCAGCAACGCGCCGACCATCGCCAGCCCGGCGCCGGTGATGGCGGCCAACAGAGTGCGCGGCAGACGCAGTTCCATGACGATGCGGCGCACGCTGTCCGGCGCGTCGCCGTGATTCGGCGTCAGCGCCGCCAGCACCTGCGCCAGCGGAATACGAATCGCGCCCACCGCGGTGCTGACCAGCATCATCGCCAGGAGCAGAGCCAATACCAGCAGGCAGATCAGCGCATAATGGCGGCGCGCCCTCATTGCGCCGCAGCCGGATAAAGCGCGTGCGCGAGTTTTTCAATCGCGGTGATATTGGCCGGCCCCGGCGTCAGCTCGGCGTATTGCAGCTTCAGGTAACGCCGATGTTCCACCGCCGGGGTGTGCTTCATCAGCGGGTGGGACGCCAGAAAATGCTGCAAGGCCGCCGCGCCGCCGCCGTTCTGGTAATCCAGCAGAATGATCAGATCCGGCTCCGCCGCCGACACCGTCTCCCAGGAGGTGGTGGCCCAGCTCGCCGCCATATCATCCATCACATTACGGCCGCCGGCCGCGTCGATAATGGCGGTCGGCATGGCGTAAACGCCGCTGGTAAAGGGTTTATCCTCACCGGAGTCATAGACGAATACCTTGAGCGGCGCCTGACCCGACGGCGGTTTAGGCACCGCCGCCAGCCGCGCCTTCCACTGATCCACCAGCGCCTGCGCCTGTTCCGCGCGGCCGAAAATTTGCCCCAGCGTCAGCACGTCGCCGTACAGCAAATCCATGCTGGCGCGCGGGCGATGGCGGTCTTCAAAAATACAGCTTTCACTCAGCACCAGCGTTTTGACGCCGTATTTCGCCAGCGTGTCAGGCGTGACTTCGCCGCCTACTTTCATGCCGTAGTTCCAGCCGGCGAAGAAAAAGTCCGGGTTAGCGCCCAGCAGGGTTTCCAGCGACGGGTATTTCGGCGACAGCTCCGGAATCGCCCCCATTTGCCGGCGGAATTCCGGCGTCATCTTGTACCAGCCGCTGATACCGGTCAGGCCGACGATCTGCGGTTGCAGATGCAGCGCGAACGCCATTTCGGACATGTTGAGATCGTTGATGACGGCGCGCTGCGGCGCCTGGGTGAAGGTCAGCGGCTTGCCGCAACTCTGCACGGTAACCGGAAACCCCGATGCCTGCGCCGTCATGGCGCTGAATCCCAGCAGCAGGCTAATCAGCCCGACAGAACCGTTGAATGGCGATACGCCGCCGAATGATATTTTCATAGACTTCCTCTGGTGGTGAATGCACACGCGCCCGCGGGCACGTCAAACAAGCGGAACGGGAGGCCGGTTTGCGGATGGGGAACCGTGAAGCTGCGAATGCCAAACACCGGATATAGGCAATCGCTGGCAAGCGCCTGGGATGGCGCGTCCCAACACACTTGCCGGCCCCGGCACAGCACCAGCACCCGGTCGGCGAACGGTTCCACCAGCGACAGATCGTGTAATACCGCCACTACGGCGATGCCGCGCTGTCGCACCAGCGCCAGCAACGCCGCCCGCCCGAGCGGATCCAGATGGTTGGTCGGCTCGTCCAGCAGCAGTACGTCCGGACGCTGCGCCAGCGCGCGCGCCAGAAACGCCCGTTGGCGTTCGCCGCCGGACAACGCCGCCAGACTGCGCTGCCGTAATGGCGACAAGCCGGTCTCATCCAGCACCTGTTCCACCGTGGCCTGTTGTGCCGACAGCGACAGCACATCCGCATGCGGCAGGCAGCCGAGCGACACGTATTCCGCCACCGTTAACATCAGGCTGGGGGAGTCATGCTGGCTCATCAGCGCGATACGTCGTGCTCGTTGCGCCCGGGACAGCTGCGCCAGCGGCTTATCGCCCAGCCAGATACATCCGCCTGCCGGCGGCGGGTCATGCAGCAAGGCGCGCAACAGCGTGGATTTGCCGCTGCCGTTGGGGCCGACAATCGCCAGGCATTCCCCGCTCCCGACCGTAAAATGAATATCGGTAAGCAACGGCTGACCGGCGGAATGCGCCACATTCAGATGTCCCAGATGTCCTACCCGCAGATGTTCTACCCGCAATAAAGGCGGCATGGCCTGCCACATTTGAGCGCACCTCCCGAATTATGTATGTTATGTTATAACATAACATATTGGAGGTTTAAAAAAGAACCCCAAAAACACCATCCAACCTGCCGCCGGATACGCCGGTATAACCGTCATGAACGCTTACAAACTGTACGATTGTGGGACGAGAACGAGGGATGCGAAGCGAGAAAGGTTATGTTATAACAAGCCGTCATTATTCCTTCGCAACATGATTTGCTTTGCAACCCACAGGCGGTCTGTCATGAAACTCAGGATGTCGCTGGTTTTTCTCTCATTTGCAGCAGCCAACGCTTCGGCGTTTCAGGCCAAACTGGCACCGGTCAACCCGGATGACGCCATGAAACTGGCGCAGGTGGAAACGGCGTTCAGTAACGGTCACGTCGCTACCGGCCAGAAAGTCGGTCAGCTGGGGATCTGCGATGCGACGTCGGTCAGCGGTTGCAACTGCCCGTTCTGCACCCAGTTGAGAAGTATCGGTCGTTGACTATCAGCGCCAGCCGCCGTACACGTATTGCAAAGCGCTATCCGCCTGAATACGCCGGGCCGGCTATATCGTCGTTATAAATCGGCATCGCTTGCACGCAACGATCGTTCCACCAGCGCCACCCACACCTGAACGCCGTTGGCGATAATCTCATCGTTAAAATCGTATTCCGCATTGTGCAGCGAAGCCGATGGCGATGCGCCGTCCGCGCCCAGCCAGAAATAAGCGCCGGGGCAAGCCTGCAGCAGGTAAGAGAAATCTTCCGCCGCCATTGAGGGTGGCTGATTCCAGTGCACCCGCGAGGCGCCCAGCGCCGCGATCGCCGCTTCGCGCACCGTCTCGGCCGCGTCGGGCTGGTTCTGCGTTACCGGATAGCCAAGACGCCAGTGCAACTCGCTTTGTACCCCCATCGGCTGCGGCACCGCCTGCACATACTCGCCAATCAACTGCCGCGCCCGCTCACGCGTGTCCGCCGTCAGGCAACGCAACGTGCCCGCCAGCGTGACCTGACCCGGAATAGCGTTGACGGCTTCTCCGCCTTCAATGCGGGTGATGCTGATCACCGCCTGTTCCAGCGGCGACAACCGGCGGGCGGTAATGGTCTGTAACGCCAGAATCAGCTGGGCGGCGGCCACGATCGGATCGGTGCCGCGCTCCGGCATCGCGGCATGGCATCCCACACCGGTCAGGATAATGCGGAAGCTGTCCTGCGAAGCCATCATCGGACCAGGGTTAACCGCCACCTCGCCCGCCGCCAGACCCGGCCAGTTGTGCAGCGCATAGATCGCCTGCATCGGGAAACGCTCGAACAACCCTTCCCGCACCATCATTTTGCCGCCGCCGGCATTCTCCTCCGCCGGCTGAAACACAAAATGCACCGTACCGCGAAAGCGGCGGGTTTCGCTCAGATAGCGCGCTGCCGCCAGCAGCATCGCGGTGTGGCCATCGTGTCCGCAGGCGTGCATGCGGCCGTCGGTACGAGAACGATGGGAAAAAGCGTTCAGTTCCTGAATCGGCAGCGCGTCCATGTCTGCCCGCAGGCCGATAGCCGGCCCGTCGCCGTGGCGCAGCGTCCCGACGACGCCGGTCTGCGCCATCCCCTGATGCACGTCCAGCCCAAAAGACTCCAGCAATTCGGCCACCCGCGCCGAGGTGCGGTGCTCGCGCAGGCCGATTTCCGGGTGAGCATGAAAGTCACGCCGCCATTCGATGGCCTGCTCAATAATGTGCCGTGGGATCTCCGTCATCAGGCGTTCCTCACGTCATGTCCGCGTCACAACAGCAAGCGCCGTCAGACGCGACGGCCCCGGCAATCAACCGATCAGACCCGTGACATAACTTCATATTTCCTCCCAGCCGCCGACGATAAATGGAACAGATTGCGTTCACTCATCATAGGAGGCGGAAAAGGCGACAGCGAATCACATTTCATCATGAGTTATAATGAAATCAATATAAGGCGCGAATAATTAATTCCCTCAAAGAATAAAAATAACGTCTTGAAAAAATCACCCTGGCGTTATTTCCGCCCTGTTTCGGGTATATTTCAGCACACGTGAATCGATAAAAAGCGGGGAAATAATCTGATGACCAATGAGGTTATTCTGACTCAGCAGGCCGAGATTTCTGACCGGCGGCCAGAGTCTTACTATGACTGGTATGGGAATAATTAACCGGTAAATATCCCAGCCCTTCGCCGGGCAGCCGGAATTGATTGGCGCCGGACTGAAACTCCTCCCGCAACCGCTGCAGAAAACGGAAGCCTTGCCGCTGACTTTCGGCAATCAGCGTCGCCAGCGCGTCCGGCAATGCCCCGACACGCACAATCCGTACGCTCACGCCAGTTCCCGCGTTCGCGCCAGCACCACGCTCAGCGGCAGATGGGCTTCGTACTGTTGCCATAACTGCTGATACCAACCTTCATCGCCCTGTGCGCGGTGAATAGAGAGAATCGTGTGATCGCACTGGCGGGTCGCGACGTCGTACAGCCTCGGGTCGCCCTGCGTCAGCACCGCCAGCAAGCGGCGCATCTCCACCATGTACGGACGGGCGAACACCGGGTCATGTTCCAGCACACTGCGACTGTTATCAATCAAATCGCACAGCTTGATGCTCTGCGCCTCCGGGCAGGCGACCGCGCTGTGCAGCAGATTGGCGTTTTTGCGGTGAATGCGCTCGCCGCCGGCTTGCCGGGTGCGCACATCGGTCAGCATTTCCACATAACGCGCCACCGGCGCGCCAAACAATTCGGCCACCAGTTCCAGCGTTACGCCGGTATCTTCCACCGTGTCATGCAGCCAGGCGGCGGCAATCATTTCCGGCGATGGGTCAATCTGCATCAACAGGGCGACCACCGCCGCCGGGTGAACAATATAGGGTTCGCCGGTATATTTCCGTTTCTGCTCGCAGGCGGCATGCGCCGCGGTAGCGAAGATCCTGGCTCGTTCAGTGAGTGTCATTTTCGCGCTCCTTAAATGGAGTCAATGCCTATCGTCATGCATTCGCAGCGCCATCACAACAACCCTGTTGCAGCCCCTGATACACGGGGCACAACGATCATGATGCTGGAAAACGCCATCAGGCTACGGCTAGCTTATTATTTAAGAATAAACTATTTTTTTATTGAAGAATAAACTCCGGGGGGTGAACTCGAAAAATAGGTGGTGACACACGCCCTGCTCGTTGCACTAAAGCACGATTGATAGCCCGCCGCTCATCCCCAGACAGCGCCTTCGTCGCCATGCGAACGCCGACTCAGGCGCCGCCGACACGTGTAATTTTTCCCGCCTCCCCACCCCGACCATCCGGCTTGCCGCGGTGTTGTTCACCTGTTTTTTTCACCGGCATTGTTCAGGTGATTTTTCGTCCTATTTACCCATCGTCAGAAATAAATATCAGTAGAATTATTTCCGCCTTTTTATTTTCATATTTAAAACGCAGTTAATAAATATAAAATTGACATCAATGACTAATTATTAGAATGTAGCGACGGCCATTCCAGTTCTCACCTCTGGGGAATGGCGTTCGTCGACAGAAAATAACCATCTATTTATCGGCAGGTATTATTTACACTACCGAAAAAACGCTCTTTCATGGTCTGGTTGAGCCATAAAATAGCCAGCATGGACAGGCATAACCTATTTTCTGTCGGTCAATTTATCTCATATTGAGAGTTATTTATATGAAACGGAAATCAGTTTTCACGCGCCTTGCTCTGGGCGGCGCGCTTCTGGCGGCTTCACTTTCTCAGGCGGCCATCGCGGCAGGCAGCTACACCTCCAGTGTGGTTCTTCCCACCGTATACGCTCGTAATTTCCTCGAAACCGTTGATGTCCCGGTTAAGGGCAATCCGCCGGCCAACGGTGCGATTACCTACGTAAGCTGGACCTGGAATGTGGCAGGTTTTCCCGATGGCCTAAATGTTTATCTGTGTCAGGGCAGCACCAGTAATTGTGTTGATGTTTCCCGCACAAGAAGAATGTCAACCGAAGTATTTAAAGGCAAAAGCCCGGCGCTGCCGTTCTTCTTTGCCATGCGCGTAATAAGTGGCGGAAAAATACCGGTTTCCGGCCAGCAGGCGCAAATCATCGTGAACTGGCAATAAATATTCAGGCCGCAGGGAAGTATATCGCTTCCCTGTTTTATTCTTAATTAATACAAAATAAATAATAAAATAGAAAATAAATAACAGCCCATATTAATAACATCTCAAAAGAATAGATTATGCGGCTGGTGCAGCCAGAGAACGCCCCAAATATCCTCAACCGGAATAAACGCGGGAACGCTCCCCAAAAAGCGTGATATCACTAATCCCTTCCACGCGGTTAAGCAAAGGTAAATACTGTTTTACACGCTCGTATCAAAAAAAGATCTGGTAATAAGATATAAATAAAGCATCTTGTTTTTTAACCATGCAGAGTGAAAGGTTAACGCCATATCCCTTTTACTGAGAGTAACCACCATGACCACACTGGCGATTTTCCACCGTCCTCACCTCGAATATCCCACTCAGCAGTTCGACGAATTCGACCAGATTGCCGCCCTGCTGGCGGCGGCGGGCCTGCAACTGGAGCGCTGGCACACCGGCGACACCCCTGCCGACGTTGACGGCGACGCGTTGCTGGCGCGTTTTCGTCAGGATATCGACCGGCTCAGTCAGCGCGAGGGTTATACCTCGGCGGACGTCATCAGCCTGACCCCAGAGCACCCGGACCGGGCGGCGCTGCGGGAGAAATTTTTGCAGGAGCACACCCACAGCGAAGATGAAGTGCGTTTCTTTGTCCGCGGCAGCGGCACCTTTTTCGTTCCGGCGGGCGAACAGGTGTATCGCCTCACCTGCCAGGCCGGCGACCTGTTGCGGGTGCCAGCAAATACTCCACACTGGTTCGATAGCGGCGAGTTTCCCGATTTCACCGCCATTCGCATTTTTACCAATCCGTCCGGCTGGGTCGGGCATTTCACCGGCCGCCCGACCTTTCACTAAAAGAAAACGGGTAGCCAAAGGCTACCCGTTAACGGCTTTCACCTTTGTAACTCAGAAGGTTTCCCAGCCGTCGTTGCTGCTTTTAGCTTTCTTCGCGCCGGGGAGCGTTTTGGGCAACGCCGCCGGCGAAGAAGCCGGACGGGCCCCGATGCTGATGGCCGGGCGGCGTTCCGCGCCGTCGATACGAAACGCCGACACCGCCTCATTCAGCCCGGCGGCCTGTTCCGCCAGCGACGTGGCGGCAGCGGTAGCCTGCTCCACCAGCGCGGCGTTCTGCTGGGTGACATTATCGATAGAGTTAATCGCCTGCCCGACCTGATCGATGCCTTTGCTCTGCTCCTGCGACGCCACCGAAATTTCCGCCATGATATCCGTCACGCTGGTAACGGCGTTGACGATATCCTGCATGGTTTCCCCGGCGCGGCTGACCTGACCGGAGCCGGTTTCCACCAGCGCCACGGATTCGGTGATCAGCCCTTCGATCTCTTTGGCGGCCTGGGCGCTGCGCTGCGCCAGCGAACGCACTTCGCCGGCCACCACCGCAAAACCGCGGCCCTGTTCGCCGGCACGCGCCGCTTCCACCGCGGCGTTAAGCGCCAGAATGTTGGTCTGGAAAGCGATGCCGTTGATGATATTGGTGATTTCGGAAATCTTCTTCGAACTCTGGTGGATGTTGCCCATGGTTTTCACCACGCCTTCCACCAGTTCGCCACCCTGACGCGCCTTGCCGGAAGCGTTGCCGGCCAGTTGGCTGGCGTGGTTGGCGTTGTCGGCGTTATGACGCACGGTAGAGGTCAGCTCTTCCATGCTGGAAGCAGTTTGCTCCAGCGCCGACGCCTGCTCTTCGGTGCGGGAAGAGAGATCGCTGTTGCCGGCGGAAATTTCGGTAATACCCTGATAAATGGCTTCCACCCCGTGACGTACATTGCTGACGGTGCGTGCCAGCGACTGCTGCATGTTCTGCAGATAGTGCCCCAACTGGCCGATTTCACCGCGTCCCCACTGCGCCAGCGGCATGGTGAGATCGCCCGCGGCGATATGTTCAATACGTTCAACCAGCGAACGCATCGGTTTGATGATCACCCGGCGCAGACACAGGTAGGTAAACAGCGACACCAGCACCGCCACCACAAAGCTGGCGGCCATCACGCTGTAACCCAGCACCGACTCCTGCTGCGCCTCGTTGTTGAGCGCTTCCGCCCGCTGGGTGCGAATCGCCACCACTTTCAGCAATACCTCGTTATAGGCCAGATCGAGCTTACGGGTCTGTTTCCATTCGGTCGCCACCACATCGTCGTAACGACCGGCTTTCACCGCATCCAGCATCGGCCTGACGCCATTATTGACGTAGTCGTTGTAGCGCTGTTGCAGCGCGTCATCCAGCGCCAGATCGGCCGGGGTTTTCACTTCACGATTCTGGTAGGCGGCAAAGCTGTCCGCCGACTGCTTCAGGCGACCTTCCGCCTGCTGAATACTGCTGCTGGCGGTGTCTTTATCGCCCTCTTTGGCGGCGGCGGCGGCCTGAATCAACATCAGGCGAGCGGTACGTAAATGGTTGGAACTGTTGGAAACCCCCAGACGGACCTGAATTTCCGCCGTCACGTCGTTAAGGGAGCTGTTGCTGCGCATCAGAAAATGGACGGAAAAGCCAATCGCCAGTGCAAACAGGATCAGGATAACGCCGATAATCGAGCTGAACATCGGCATCAGCCGCCAGTTGTGCCAGAAACTCACACCGGACGACGAAGGAGGCAGAGTAGTTGTATTCATCATTTTTTCCTTTAAGAGGGCACATGGTCGCTGAATTTATACAAAACATTACATTAGTTATCGGCGTGTTAACGTCAGAGATTAATCTGTCCAACGGGAAAAAAACCGGAGAAAAGCCGCATTCGTAGAATAAGGAAATGAATAAATAGACATCAAACAACTGATTTTAAAAGATAAAATAAAATCACTACAAAATATATGGAAAAAACACCGGCAATAGCAGATTAAAATTAAGGCGGTTGCCCAAACCGTAACTCATCAGAAAACATGAAATATTACATCCGGACACAATATTACCCCCAGATACCGTGTTGCCTCCGGATAACCGACCGGGAGAGAGGCCGTCAGCCATCCCCCTAACCGACTACGTTTTAATTGCCTGTGTCCGGGTCAAGATTGAATGCCCGAAAACGCTCGGCGTAAGCGCCTTCCCGTTCGGCAAATCGCAACGCGCGAGCGCGTTCCACCACGATCTCGTCGGCCTCCGGCTGCTGCGACAGCAAAGCCAGCGTTTCATCAATAAAGTCCGGCAACGGCATGGCGCGCGGGTCATAGCCCCATTCGCCCTGCAATCCGGTCTGCACCCAGGGCGGAATAATTTCGATGACCTGCACCGGCGTCTGGCGCAACTGACAGCGCAGCGCATCGGTATAGGCATGCAGCGCCGCCTTGCTGGCACAGTAAGTCGGGGTAATCGCCTGCGGCAGAAACGCCAGTTCCGACGTCACATTCAGCACTGCCGCGTGCGGCTGATGCAGCAGATGGGGTATCAACGCGCCGGTCAGCCACAGCGGCCCCAGCAAATTGGTCGACACCGTGTCGTTGATAAGTTGCGGATCCGGTTGGGTAAGATCTTCACGCCGCTGAATACCGGCGTTATTGATCAACACATTGAGCGCCGGATAATCCCGCGCCAGCTGATCGACAAAGGCGCTGATGGCCTCAGGATCGCGCTGATCCAGTACCTGCCAGACCATGCCGGGGAAGGCGGCGGCGGCCTGGCGCAGCGTCGCCTCGCGCCGCCCGGCGATGATCACCTGGTTGCCGCGCTGGTGAAACGCCGCCGCCAGCCCCAGCCCAATGCCCGAGCCGCCGCCGGTAATCAGTATCGTGTTGCCGGTCATCTTCATGTTCGTCGCTCCCTGTTGTCATGACGTCAATGGCATCCTGTTCAGTCAAACAGAAACGTGGTGATATCGCTTTCCCGCAATTGGTAGGTTCCCGAGAAACGGCGCCCCGCCAGATAATCTGGCGACAGGTCGGTCAGCAACTGCAACGTGAAGGTCTGCTGTACGGTATCCAGCCCGACCATGCGGACATCCAGAAAATCGAAGTAACGTTTTACCTGTGGATACAACGCCTTGTACAGGCTCTCTTTGGCGGAAAAACTCAGCGTCAGCATACTGGCGAAGCTGATGGGGTTGTGGGAATGCAGCCAGTCATACTCAATCTCATCGGCGATGCCGGGCCACAGGTTATTGGCGCGCTCGGCGTTCATCCGGGTTTCGATATCCAGCCCGACGCAGGACGCATCGTGGCGGCATTGATGCGCAGCGCACAGCACACTGTCGACGTTGTGGCTGAGCGATCCGATGATACGCTCCGGCCACTGCGGCGAGCGATCGGCCGCGCTGGTCAGCACATAGCCATTCACCCCCAGCCGGGACAGCACCATTTTTGCCAGATAACGCCCCGCCAGATATTCCGCCCGACGTTTCGGCACCGAGCGGGTGATTTCCGCCGGGACGGGAATACCTGCCCGGGAAAACAGATCATCGCGGTACGCCGACAGGTCGAAATAACAGCGCGCACAATGCCCAGGGTAAGTGGTTTCATTCCCGGCCTGACGGACAGTCAACCATTCGATATTTTTGATAAATGAAGAAAGCATGTCACTGCACTCTGCAACCGGGTGTGAGCCGTCCACGAGCAGGCCCTCCGGTAAATAAGACGATGTATCGCCGACTGAACGTGAACGCATCCGGCGAAACACCAACCGCCGCCAGCGGCGAGAAAACCCAGCCCAGCATCCGTTTAATCGACAACCGGGAGTCATTGACCCCGTCGCCGATGTCGCCAAGGATACCGTAAAGTAAAGCAACTAATGCAATAAACGCCAATAGTATGGCGGCGGCATCAGGCGGATTGATGCGGCTCCGGCGACTGCAACCCCGGGAACAGCCGCAGGGTATTGGCGAGAATGGCGCCCGCAATGACCTGCGGCCATTCCGGACGTAATTCGCACAGCGTTTCGAACACCGAAGTAATACGCTCCGGGCGATTCGGTTGCCCCTGAAACCCGCACACCGGCATATCCGGCGCATCGGTTTCCAACAGCAGCCGGTCGAGCGGCAGGCGCGCAATCGCCTGCCGAGTCTTGTTGGCGCGCGGATAGGTAATAGTGCCGCCCACGCCGATGTAGTAGCCAAGGCGGATAAACGTCATGGCCTGATCGTAGCTGCCGGCAAAACCATGCACTACGCCGGTACAGGGAACCGGGTAACGGCGCAGTATTTGCGCCAGTTGATCGTGACTACGACGGGAATGGAGAATAACCGGCAGATCGCGCCGGGCCGCCAGCTGAAGCTGCGCGCCCAGAAACGCTTTCTGCCGTTCAAATTGCGGTTCCGGCATGTAGAGATCCAGGCCGATCTCGCCCACCGCCACCAGACGGGGATGCGGCTGCGCCAGCAGGGACGCCAGTTCGGCCAGATGGGCGTCCTGATGCCCGGCGATATACAGCGGATGCAGCCCCAGCGCGGCGTACAGGGCAGGCCAGCGCTGGCTGAGTTCCAGCACCCGTTCAAAATGTTCGGCGGCCACGGCCGGCACAATCAGGCGGTGTACGCCCGCCTGCGCCGCCCGCGTCAGGCTGCCCGCGTCATCCTCAGCGAACAGGGGAAAATCAAAATGGCAATGGGTATCGATAAACCCGACGCTCGCTGCCTGCGCGCGATCGGGCTCGGCCGCCATCGCGTCATCGGATAAAGAGTGGGTGGGCAACGGTTATCCCTCAGTGCAAACGGTCATGCTCCGAGGATACCTTGTCCTGCTCTTTTCCGTAATATTCCTGCATCACACCGGCCAGAAAACCGTGGTTTCCCGACACCCAGGCGCCGTCGCTGTCAAAGCACTCGGCCCACAGTTCCCACAGACACCCTTTCCACTGCTTCCATCTGCCGATGGCGACATCCAGATTCATCATGATGACCCCCAGAACAGGACAAACGTCGGACAAAAAACAGCACGGACAGTGTGGCGGAAAAATATGACAACCGTATGGCTTCAAGCTATCGCCGGCGTCGCCCCATAAACAGGCTGAGCAGGAACAGGATAATCCCCACCACAAAGACGATTTTAGCCGCGGCGGCGGCAGTACCGGCGAGGCCGCCGAACCCGAAAGCGGCGGCAATGACCGCAATAATCAAAAAGATAATGCCCCAGCGAAACATCAGACCTCCTGGCGAGCGAACAGGCGAGGGAGTCGCCGCCAGTACGTACGCCCCTGAACCGGGCTGCGTATGCCGGGCGGCGTCCATAGTCAGTCAGAAAGGGAATAACGGCGGCGAGCATCGCGCCGCCGCTCTGCCGCCGGTGCTCCCGGCGGCAGAGCGCATCAGGATTTCACCGTCAGCGCGTTCTTGACGCTTTTGACGCCGCTTACGGCTTTAGCGATGGCTTCCGCCCGATCGGCCTGCGCCTGACTCGTCACCTGACCGGTCAGCAGCACCACGCCGTCGTGGGTTTCAACCTTAACGTGACGGGAAGGAACAATGTCATCCGCCAGCAGTTTGGCCTTGATGGTGCTGGTGGTGAGGGTGTCGTCGGCATACGCGCCGACCGACTGCACGCCGCTGTTATCCTTCACCTGCAATTTATCACTGACCGACTTGACCCCTTCGGTCTGGGCGGCGATTTTCACCGCGCCGGTCGCCATCTGCTGGCTGCTGATAAAACCGCTGAGCGTCACCACGCCATCGCGGGTGGAAACGGAAATGTCATTGCTGTCGAGCGTTTCATCTTTCAGCAGCGCGCTTTTCACCCTGGCGGTGAGGGTGCTGTCATCCACAAAGCCCGCGGCCTGTTGTACGGAACTATCGATTTTTTTACCGGCGGTATCTGCGATACGCTGCGCCTGTTGCACCAGCGTTTGCTGCTCAGCCTGCGCCTGACCGCCCGCCAGTACCGTCCCCAGAACCACCGTCGCCAGCGAAAATGCAAATTTAGTCGAAAGTGCAATCTTGGTCTTTTTCATCGATACCTTCCTTATCGTTATTGCCTGTTTCACAACAGGTTTACCCATTAGCCCGAAGCGATTCGTCATGATTCGTCAGATTATCTCGTTAACTAAAAGTATAAAATCAACATAACAAACCACTACGAAAACCAATAGCAGTTAAATAAACCAAATACGTAACACACCGTTAACTATAGCCAATGAGAGTGAAAAGCCCAGCGCAGAGCGGCCGGCTGGCGGTGATTTCAGATTTGTCCGTGGCGGAAAAACCGCGGGGAAGGCAGCAACAACAGATTGATCGTTAAGGAATAAGCAGAAAGCAGCCCACTCCGGACGGAGTGGGCGATAAACCGGCGATTAATGCTCGCGGGTTTTATGGAACCGTACGTCAGGATAACGTTCCTGCGCCAGGTTGAGGTTAACCATGGTCGGCGCCACATAGGCCAGATTGTCGCCGCCATCAAGCGCCAGATGCTGTTCGTTCTTGCGCTTGAACTCCTCGAATTTCTTCACGTCGCCGCACTCGACCCACCGGGCCGTGGAGACGTTCACCGACTCGTACACCGCTTCCACGTTGTATTCGGTTTTCAGGCGCGCCACCACCACGTCAAACTGCAGCACCCCAACCGCACCCACGATCAGATCGTTGTTGATCAGCGGACGGAACACCTGCACCGCGCCCTCTTCGGAAAGCTGCACCAGCCCTTTCAACAGCTGTTTCTGCTTGAGCGGGTCACGCAGGCGGATACGACGGAACAGTTCCGGCGCAAAGTTGGGAATACCGGTGAATTTCAGCTCTTCGCCCTGAGTAAAGGTATCGCCGATCTGGATCGTACCGTGGTTGTGCAAGCCAATGATGTCGCCCGGATAGGCTTCTTCCACGTGGGAACGGTCGCCCGCCATGAAGGTCAGCGCGTCGGAGATCACCACGTCTTTGCCGGTGCGCACCTGACGCAGTTTCATGCCTTTATCGTACCGGCCGGACACCACGCGCATGAACGCCACGCGGTCGCGGTGTTTCGGGTCCATATTGGCCTGAATCTTGAACACAAAGCCGCTGAACTTCTCTTCGTCGGCGCTGACCACGCGCGCGTCGGTCTTACGCGGCATCGGCGCAGGCGCCCATGCCACCAGCCCATCCAACATATGGTCCACGCCGAAGTTGCCCAGCGCGGTGCCGAAGAACACCGGCGTCAGTTCGCCGTTCAGGAACGCGTCCTGTTCAAACTCGTGGGAAGCGCCTTTTACCAGTTCCAGCTCATCGCGCAACTGCGCGGCCAGATCCTCGCCCACCGCCTGATCCAGTTCCGGATTATCCAGCCCTTTGACGATGCGCACGGCCTGAATGGTGTGGCCCATGCCGCTCTGATAAAGATAGGTTTCATCTTTGTAGAGGTGATAGACGCCCTTGAACAGCTTGCCGCAGCCGATCGGCCAGGTAATCGGCGCACAGGCGATGTTCAGCTCGCTTTCCACTTCATCCAGCAGCTCCATCGGGTCGCGGATGTCGCGGTCGAGTTTGTTCATGAAGGTCAGGATCGGCGTGTCGCGCAGACGGGTAACTTCCATCAGCTTACGGGTCCGATCCTCAACGCCCTTGGCGGCGTCGATCACCATCAGGCAGCAGTCGACGGCGGTCAGCGTACGGTAGGTATCTTCGGAAAAGTCTTCGTGCCCCGGCGTATCCAGCAGGTTGACCAGACATTCACGGTAAGGGAACTGCATCACCGAGGTGGTAATCGAGATACCACGCTGCTTTTCCATTTCCATCCAGTCGGATTTGGCGTGCTGGCTGGAGCCGCGTCCTTTCACCGTACCGGCGACCTGAATCGCCTGTCCGAACAGCAGCACCTTTTCCGTAATGGTAGTTTTACCGGCATCGGGGTGAGAGATAATGGCGAATGTCCGACGTTTCGAGACTTCGCGTGCGTATTCACTTGGAGACATGTTATTCAGGCTTCTTAATAGTTAGCCGCCCGACACGCGCATCGCACGCCGCATCAGGCAAAGCGGAAAATACAGACATCAAGCTGTATAATGCCAATCAGTTAAGCCATCAGCACACGCAGTAAGCGCAGCCGCATGGCTGAGAGATTCTATTAAGCATTTTTACACGCGTTTTCCCCCACACAGGCTTAAATGACAGGCATAAGTAGCGACAGACATAAATAAGCCGTCCATTTTCCCCGATTTGCCAGCCCGGCACAATCAATCATAACGTAAACACGATCGACCATAACGCAAACAGCGCATTAGGCCCGTCGCCTGATAATAACATTCAGAAACATTTGTAAAGATCTGTTTTACACTTACCGATAACAGACAGGTTAACGCTTATCATAATTAAGGAGAGAGCATGAGCCTGTCTGTCGACAATACGGGTTATAGCAGTTCTCAGACCCAGATTAACGCACCATCCGCCGGCGCTTCGTCCAACGGCGATCCGGTAAAAATCGATCCTCTGACCGGAAAAACGATTGAACTCCCTACCAGCATCAAAGTATCCGAAGAAACGCTGGCGCGCTGGCGCAGCGCCACGCCGCTGAATGAAACACTGAGTAAAGAAACACTGAGTAAAGAAGAACAGGAAAAACTGACGCTCGCCATTCGCGACCTGCGCAACGATGTGATTACGCGCACCTCCTCCGGCGTCAGTCTGAACAACCTGCTGTTTCGCGACCCCATCACGTCCAGCGACGGCCTGACGTTTAGCAGCTGGGCCAATAACATCAAAGCCGACAGCGGCATCAGCAAGGAAGACCTCCTGACGCTGGTCCACGATGTGCTGGCCTACGGCTTCGCCAATCAGCAGAGCAATATCACCAGCGCCATGCAACTGAGCGTGAAAAAAGCCGAACTGACCGCGATCAAAGACAAGTATCTGGACAGCAGCTACCAGCAGCAGGCGGAAGCGGCCATCAACAGCTACGTCAATCAGAAAATCAGCGATGAAGACACCATCGGCAAGGCGTTGATGGAAGGCGAATACCGCATCGGCATCGAAGTGGGCGATACCGCTCGCGCGGTGTGGGCACAAAGCCAGCTACAGAAATACGACGCCGGCACCAGCGATTTTCAGGTCAAACGCCAGCAAATCTTTGCGCTGGCGAGCGGCGGCAACGTGGACGGCTGGTTCGACAGTTTCAGCCATTACCTGCAGGCCTCGTCCTACGGCAGCGACTGGGAACAGCAGAACATCGATGCGCTGCAGAACCAATGGCAGCAGTTCCGCCAGCGTCTGGGGTAATACGCATCACGCTATTAACGATCCACGCCGATAATAACATTTAGAAACATTTGTAAAGATCTAATTTACACTTACCGATAACAGACAGGCTAACGCTTAATTGCATTTAAGGAGAGAGTATGAGCTTGTCTGTTATCAATACGGGTTATAGCAATTCTCAAACCCAGAGCCTTACCACGTCAGCCACTAACACCTCAGTCGGCAATCCGGTCAAAATTGTCGATCGGAATGGAACCACGGTTGACTCCGCCGCTACCGAGCTATCCGAAGAAGCGCGGGCTCACCTGCGCGACCTTATCGACAAGGCAAACACCAAGTACGCACAGCAAGGCACGTCTCTTGAAGAGGAACTGGCGAAACAGCTGCGCGATCGCAGAGAGGCCAGTGCGATCCCTACCGGCAATTCCGGCGATCCGACGCAGTCAGTCAATCTGGTTGGTACGCCAATCGTGATGATCCCGGGGGTTAATATGAACCACCCGCTGTTCACCGACCGTTTTCTGACCGACGAATCCGCGGTATTCGGCGTCTGGGCCAATAACCTCAAGGCCGACAGCGGCATCAGTAAAGATGACTTTCTTGATCTCGTTCACAGCGCCTTGTCTGATACCCCACTGCCCACCTGGAGCAGCGTCACCGACAACCTGGAGTTGCCGATCAAACAAGCCAAGCTGGAAGCGCTGAAAAACCGCTACATCGACAGCAATTACCAGCAGCAAGCCAGTCAGGATATTACGCAGTACGTCAGTGACCGGATCGCCGCTTTCGACAGGATGGAGAAAGGCACGCTGGAGAGTGTATATCAATACAGTACCGACACCGGCGATACCCAACGGGCAGAGGCGGCACAGCGTGAGCTGCAGAAAAACAGTGAGGGTATCTCGACCAGTCAACTGGAACGCAAGAAGGTGTTTGCGCTGACCGAATCCGGCAGCGTCGATAGCTGGTTCGATCAATTCCGCAATTATGTATCCAGAACCTTCGCCGACCCTTACACCAAAAGCGACTATCTGTCGGCCATCGGCCAGTTCCAGGCGCAATGGCAACAGTTCCAGCAACAGTTGGGGTAACCGGCGCCCCGCAGCGCAATCAAAGATCGATTGTGCTGCATTCCCCGACGGCGGATGGAAAAAACCGCCACAACTTCTTATGCTGCTATTCCTCGGCTTTACCCATCGCACCCACCTGCAGAGGATATGGCTATGCAAGACTGGAACCCCGAGCTTTACCTGCGCTTTGCCGGCGAACGTACCCGCCCCGCCCTTGAACTGTTATCCCGCATTTCACACCCTGCTCCTATTGCCATCACCGATTTGGGCTGCGGCCCCGGCAACAGTACCGAGCTATTGCATCAGGCCTGGCCGCAGGCGCGGGTCACTGGCGTGGATAACTCAAGCGCCATGCTGCAACAGGCGCGACAGCGTCTGCCGGGCTGCACGTTTCAGGAGGCGGATATCGCCAGTTGGCAGCCGGATACGCCGCAGGACATCATCTACGCCAACGCCTCGCTGCAATGGTTGCCGGATCATGACCAACTGCTGCCTGCGCTGATCGAACATCTGACGCTGGGCGGAGTGCTGGCGGTGCAAATGCCGGATACCCTAAGCCAGCCCACACATCAACTGATGCGCAAAATCGCCGCCGAAGGGCCGTGGTGGGAACGATTCGGTGATGTGGACAAGGTCAGGCAGGCGTTGCTCAGCACCGGGCAGTACTACGATCTGTTGGTCAGTCACGGCTGCGACGTGGATATCTGGCACACCACCTACTATCACGTGATGAGCGGGCCGCAGGCAATCATCGAGTGGTTGAAAGGCACCGGTCTGCGCCCGTTTCTGGCGGAACTGAACGAGCAGGAACAGCAGGATTTTCTGCAACAATACCAGCTGGGCCTGCAAACGGCCTACCCGGCTCAGGCGGACGGCAACAGCCTGCTGACCTATCCGCGCCTGTTTATGGTGGCGACCAAACGCCAGTGATACGACAGCCCAACTCAGGGTTTGCGGGTCTGATCGCCATCCTGCGTGGACGGCTCATCGTCGTTAGCCGGTTCATCATCCTGCGCCGACGCGTTGGCAGTCAGCAAATAAGGAGACTGCTGCCAGCGGGAACGGCGATGCTGCAGCAGGGTGCGGGCCAAAATAATGCCGATGGCCAGCGCCATCAGAATCATCAATCGCAGAATGTTGGTGGTGTTGTCCACCTGGCGGGCTTCGGTCGCCAGCACGTGGGTATCCAGCGTGATGCGCAGAAAACCGATCGGCCCGTCCTTACTGTTGATCGGCTCCACCAGTTGGTGGTTGAAGTAGCTGCCGGCGCGGCTGCCATCCAGCGCCAGCCGGTCGCGCACCTCAATCTGTTCGCCGGCGCGCGCCACCAGCGTGCCGTCCTGCTGGTACAACGCGGCATCCAGAATACGGTTGTGGTCGGTGAGCTGTCGCAGCGTTTCCCCGATTCTGCCGCTGTTGTCACTGTTGCTTTCCATCAGCGGCGTCAGACTGAACGCCACCTGCTTCACCAGCGTGCGCGCCAGTTCTTCCACCTGCTCGGAACGGGCCATTTGATGACTGAGGCTGAAATAGGACGCGCCCTGCAGCAACACCACCAGCAGAGCCAGACAGATCAGCACAATGGCCGTACGATGTAAGCGAAATTTTATCCGGGCCCGAACCATGGGAATACCTGCGCGATTTGGATACTTTCATGTTGCCAGAAGCGTTGGCGATAGGATAGCTTGTTGCGTTGATTTGTGACCGTCCACCCCGTCAATTCTTCACTACCCGCAGGAAAGGATATTTAACCCATGTCGAACCGTTTGACCTATAGCGATCTGCCCGATGAGATCAACTGCTGGCCAAATTTACCGCTGTCGTTGAGTGACGACGAGGTGATGCCGCTCGACTACCGCGCCGGCAATACCGGCTGGCTGATGTACGGCGACGTGCTCGACAAATATCTGTTATCCCGCATTCAGCGCCGTCTGGATGAGCCGCTGGTGATCGTCAGCGCCTGGAGCGTAGATGATTATCAGGTGGTACGGTTGGCCGGCATCCTGACGCCGCGCATCACCAAGGTAGCCCACGAACTGGGGCTGGACGTGACGCCAATGTACAACACCCCGAGTCTGCGCTCGCCCGGTCTGCTGGTCATGGACATGGATTCCACCGCGATCCAGATCGAATGTATCGATGAGATCGCCAAACTGGCGGGCACCGGCGAGCAAGTGGCCGAGGTCACCGAGCGCGCCATGCGCGGCGAGCTGGATTTCTCCGCCAGCCTGCGTCAGCGCGTCGGCACCCTGAAAGACGCGGACGCCAACATTCTGCGCCAGGTGCGGGACGCCCTGCCGCTGATGCCCGGCCTGAAAAGCATGGTCAAACAGTTGCAGGACGCGGGCTGGCATCTGGCCATCGCTTCCGGCGGCTTCACCTATTTCGCCGACTACCTACGTGATGAACTCGGGTTGGTGGCGGCGGTCGCCAACGAAATGGGCATGCGCGACGGCAAACTGACCGGCGACGTGGTCGGCCCGATCGTCGATGCGAAATATAAAGCCGATACGCTGCGTCAGCTGGCGGAAAAGCTTTCGATCCCGCTGCACCAGACAGTCGCCATCGGCGACGGCGCCAACGACCTGCTGATGATCAAGGCGGCCGGGCTGGGTATCGCTTACCACGCTAAACCCAAGGTCAACGAACAGAGTGCGGTCAGCATCCGCCATGCCGACTTGACCGGCGTACTGTGCATTCTCAGCGGCAGCCTGAGGCATGAAAAAGGCTGAGCCACGCCATACCGAGATGCAGTGCAGTAAAGAGCACTGATGTAGTAAAGAGCAGATGCAGTAAAGAGCAGATGTAGTAAAGAGCAGTAAAAAGGAGGTAATTCATGGCCAAAGCCGTCAAACGCGCCTTTGTCTGTAATGAATGCGGGGCCGACTATCCGCGTTGGCAGGGGCAGTGCAGCGCCTGTCACGCCTGGAATACCATCACCGAGGTGCGTCTGGCCGCCGCGTCCTCCTCGTCACGCAACGACCGTTTCTCCGGTTACGCCGGGGACAGCGGCAACGTCAGCCGGGTACAGAAACTGTCGGACATCAGCCTGGAAGCGCTGCCGCGTTTCTCCACCGGTTTTCAGGAATTCGACCGGGTGCTGGGCGGCGGCGTAGTACCCGGCAGCGCCATTCTGATCGGCGGCAACCCCGGCGCCGGCAAAAGTACCCTGTTGCTGCAAACCCTGTGCAAACTGGCCGAACAGATGAAGACCCTGTATGTCACCGGCGAGGAATCCCTCCAGCAGGTGGCGATGCGCGCTCACCGTCTTGGCCTGCCCGCCCAGCACATCAATATGCTGTCGGAAACCAGCATCGAGCAGATCTGCCTGATTGCCGAACAGGAACAGCCGAAACTGATGGTGATCGACTCCATTCAGGTGATGCATCTGGCGGACATTCAGTCGTCTCCCGGCAGCGTGGCGCAGGTGCGGGAAACCGCCGCCTACCTGACACGCTTCGCCAAAACCCGCGGCGTCGCCATCATCATGGTCGGCCATGTCACCAAAGACGGCTCGCTGGCCGGCCCGAAAGTGCTGGAGCACTGTATCGACTGTTCGGTGCTGCTGGACGGCGACGCCGACTCCCGTTTCCGCACCCTGCGCAGCCACAAAAACCGCTTCGGCGCCGTCAACGAGCTGGGCGTCTTCGCCATGACCGAACAAGGGCTGCGGGAAGTCAGCAACCCGTCCGCCATCTTCCTGAGCCGGGGCGATGAAATCACCTCCGGCAGTTCGGTGATGGTGGTATGGGAAGGCACCCGGCCGCTGCTGGTGGAAATTCAGGCGCTGGTGGATCACTCGATGATGGCGAATCCGCGTCGGGTAGCGGTCGGGCTGGAACAGAACCGGCTGGCGATCTTGCTGGCGGTGCTGCACCGTCACGGCGGGCTGCAAATGTCGGATCAGGACGTATTCGTCAACGTGGTGGGCGGCGTCAAGGTAACGGAAACCAGCGCCGACCTGGCGCTGCTGCTGTCGCTGGTGTCCAGTTTCCGCGATCGGCCGCTGCCGCAGGATCTGGTGGTATTCGGTGAAGTCGGGCTGGCCGGGGAAATTCGCCCGGTGCCGAGCGGTCAGGAACGCATCACCGAAGCCGCCAAGCACGGCTTTAAACGCGCCATCGTGCCGTTTGCCAACATGCCGAAAAAACCGCCCGCCAACATGCAGGTGATGGGCGTGAAAAAACTGTCGGACGCGCTGGCGATCCTTGATGATCTGTAATTTCCATTAGGCTTTGCTCGTCAGAGCCTTAATATGGCAGAGCGTTAACATCGTAACGCGTTAATATAGCAGAGCGTTATCCGCCACATCGGAGTATCAGACCATGTCTCCCTACGATTACCTGAAAACAGCCATCAGACAAAAAGGCTGTACCCTGCAACAGGTCGCCGATGCCGCGGGTATGACCAAAGGCTACTTAAGCCAGTTGCTCAACGCCAAAATCAAAAGCCCCAGCGCCCAGAAGCTGGAGTCGCTGCACCGTTTTCTGGGGCTGGAATTTCCTTATCAGCAAAAAAGCATCGGCGTGGTGTTCGGCAAATTTTATCCGCTGCACACCGGCCACATTTACCTGATTCAGCGCGCCTGCAGCCAGATAGACGAACTGCACGTGATTCTGGGCTATGACGAGCCGCGCGACCGCCAACTGTTCGAGCACAGTTCCATGTCGCAACAGCCGACCGTCAGCGACCGCCTGCGCTGGCTGCTGCAAACCTTCAAATATCAGAAAAATATCCACATTCACGCCTTCAACGAACAGGGCATGGAACCCTATCCGCACGGCTGGGATGTGTGGAGCCGCGGCATTAAGCAGTTCATGTCGGAAAAAGGCATCGACCCTAGCTACGTCTACACCAGCGAAGAGCAGGACGCGCCGCAGTACAAGGAACATCTCGGCATCGAAACCGTGCTGATCGACCCTAAACGCTCCTTTATGAGCATCAGCGGCGCGCAGATCCGTCAGGATCCGTTCCGCTACTGGGAATATATCCCCACCGAGGTGAAACCGTTCTTCGTGCGCACCGTGGCGGTTTTGGGCGGCGAGTCCAGCGGCAAGTCCACGCTGGTCAACAAGCTGGCCAATATTTTCAATACCACCAGCGCCTGGGAATACGGCCGCGATTACGTGTTCTCCCACCTGGGCGGCGACGAAATGGCGCTACAGTATTCGGACTACGACAAAATCGCGCTCGGCCAGGCCCAGTACATTGATTTCGCCGTGAAATATGCCAACAAAGTGGCATTTATCGACACCGACTTCATCACCACGCAGGCGTTTTGCAAAAAATACGAAGGCCGTGAGCATCCGTTCGTACAGGCGCTGGTTGAGGAGTACCGCTTTGATCTGGTGATTCTGCTGGAGAACAACACCCCCTGGGTGGCGGACGGCCTGCGCAGTCTGGGCAGCGCGGCGGATCGCAAGGCGTTTCAGGACGTGCTCAAAAGTATGCTGGCGGAAAATAACGTGCCGTACGTCCACGTCACCGAATCAGACTACGACAGCCGCTTTCTGCGCTGCGTGGAGCTGGTGCAGCAAATGCTGGGGCACGACCGGCAAACGCCGATGCCGGCGGCGAGTTAATCCCGCCGCGCCTTCACCAGCGCCAACTGCGGGACGGGGTGATAATTTCCGGCAACGGCACATCCCAGCTTTCCACCGGCAGTACATCCACCTGCTGACAATCGTGCGCCAGCCCGATGGGATACGGACCGCGTGACCGCCAGTGCTGCAACGTGCGGTCATAAAACCCGCCGCCCATGCCAAGCCGCTGCCCGGTGGCATCGAACGCCACCAGCGGCGTCAGCAGCACATCCAGTTGCTCAACCGGCAACACCTGGCGCACATCCAGCCGCGGCTCCTGAATCTTCAGCCGGTTCCACACCAGTTCGGTATCCGGCGCATAACGCAAAAACAGCAGATGCCCGTTGCAGAACGGATGCAGCACCGGCAGGTAAACCTGTTTTTGTCGCTGCCATAACACGTCGATCAACGGCCGGGTATCCAGCTCGCCGTCAAACGACAGAAACAGCGCCACCCGACTGGCGTCGCCAAAACGCGGGTGCGCCATCGCCCGTTCGGCGGCCTGTGCGGCAAAAGCGGCTTGCTGTTCACGATTTAACGCGCGACGACGCTGACGAACCTGCTGACGGATTTGCTGGCGTAATGCCGCTACGGAAGAAAGGTCGGAAGAAGCACTGGCTGGATTCATGCGCAGTCACTTTCATGCAATTAACATGCAATCAAAGGGGAATAAACGAGAGGGAATCTCCGAGATGCCGCCGCAGGCTGTAACCCTTGAACCCTTGGTTCAAGGTGAACGCAACGTCGCAGTCTTAAGGCTTCTCGGTCGAACCGAGCATGCTCACCAACCACGGATCGTTACATTCTGTTGGTTGAAATATCGGCTCAGGGGACTTGCCCGCTGACGAACATCTCAGAGAAATTTTGTTCTTTCAAGGCTACCTTATCATGTCTGGCAGCGATGTGTTACCCCAAAAAACCGTACTTTTGTCAAAACGAGACACGCTACTCAAATTGCGCGCCCTGACGCTCGGTAATACGGCCCTGCTCCAGCAACGCCTGTTCAATCGTCTGCTGCAACATGCGAATACGCTGTTCCATATTGGCGGCATAATCGCGGGTTTTCAATCGCTCCTGCGCCAGCTCGTGGCACACGTTGAGCGCCGCGATGAACACCAGTTGCTCCGTGTTCGTCACCCGGGTACGAACCTTGAGGTCCTGCAACCGCTGGTTAAGATCCTCCGCAGCCTGATTCAGCGCATCCTGCTGTTCTGGCGGACAATTGACTCTTAACGAACGGCCAAAAATCTGAATATCTACCGGTTGTGCAGACATGTCACCTTCCTGCCTTATTTCGTTTCACGCCCGCATGAGGGACATCCGCTGCGCGGCCCGTGACGGGGCCGGGAAAAAGCGGGCGCTACTATATATATCCACAATAGAAGATACAAGCCCTTTATACCCGCCATACTTCAAGCCGCAGAGGCGTTGGCTGCGCTCACTCACCCGAATCACTTACCTGAGTAAGCTCATCGGGATTCGCTCACTTGCCGCCTTTCTGTCGCTTGAAATCTATTGGGTATCTGGTCTGGCGACGGAGCTTGCTGGTATAGCAGCGGAGCTTGGTGGTAGCATAACACGAACGACCTGCCAACGACGATGAATGCTCATGTCTATACAGAATACACTCCCCGGTTACGAAGCTATCGACCAGCTACTGCAACAGCATCAGGTGGCTCTGACCGCCGCCGAAATGCACGGACTGATAAGCGGCATGCTGTGCGGCGGCAACCATGATGATAGCTGGAAAACGCTGACGTTCGAACTGACCAACGACGGCATGGCCTTCCCGCAGACGCTGGCCCAGCCGCTGCAACATCTGTATCAGGCTACCCGCGACGCGCTGGAGGACGACGGCTTTCTGTTTCAGCTGTTCCTGCCGGACGACACGCTGGAGCACGTCAGCGTATTCGACCGCGCCGACGCGCTGGCCGGCTGGGTCAACCATTTTCTGCTCGGCCTCGGCGTCGTCCAGCCCCGCCTTGGCAAAACGCAGGGCGAGCTGAAAGAAGCGATTGACGATCTGCGCAACATCGCCCAGCTCGGTTACGACGAAGACGAAGATAAAGATGAACTGGAGCAGTCGCTGGAAGAAGTGATCGAGTATGTACGGGTAGCGGCCATCATGTGCCATAACGAATTTACCCGTCCGGTGGTCACTGCGCCGGAGCAAAAAAAACCGACACTGCATTAACACACATTCTGCATTTGATGCCCTTTTCAGGAGCAGGTAATGAATCAACAAGAATACCTCCGCCGCCGTCTGGCCCTGCTGGACAAGATGGCGCCCGGCAGCGCGGCTATCCTGTTTGCCGCGCCGGAAGCGCAACGTAACGCAGACAGCGACTACCCTTACCGCCAGAGCAGCGATTTCTGGTATTTCACCGGCTTCAATGAGCCGGAAGCGGCCGTGCTGCTGATCAAAAGCGACGAGAATCACCATCACAGCGTGCTGTTCAACCGGGTACGCGACGTCACCGCTGAAATCTGGTTCGGCCGTCGCCTCGGCCAGGAAGCGGCCCCCGCCAGGCTGGGCGTAGACCGCGCGCTGCCGTTCAGCGAAATCGGTGAACAGCTGCATCTGCTGCTCAACGGCCTGGATGTGGTCTACCATGCGCAGGGCGAATACGCCTATGCCGACAAGCTGGTGTTCGCCGCGCTGGAAACCCTGCGCACCGGCGGTACGCGCAAAGGCTTCCACGCGCCGGCGACGCTGACCGACTGGCGGCCGTGGGTACACGATATGCGCCTGTTTAAATCGCCGGCGGAAATCGACATCCTGCGCCGCGCCGGTGAAATCAGCGCGCTGGCCCACACCCGCGCCATGGAGAAATGCCGCCCCGGTATGTTCGAATACCAGTTGGAAGGGGAAATCCACCACGAATTCAACCGCCACGGCGCGCGCTACCCGTCCTATAACACCATTGTCGGCAGCGGCGAAAACGCCTGCATTCTGCACTACACCGAAAATGAATGTCAGATGCGCGACGGCGATCTGGTGCTGATCGACGCCGGTTGCGAATATCAGGGCTACGCCGGCGACATCACCCGCACCTTCCCGGTCAACGGCAAATTCACTCCGGCGCAGCGCGCCATTTACGACATCGTGCTGGAATCGGAAGTGCGCGCTATCGAGATGTTCGCGCCGGGCCGCAGCATCCGCGAAGTGAACGAGGAAGTGGTGCGCATCATGCTGCGCGGCCTGATCAAACTCGGCCTCCTGCAAGGCGACGTCGACACCCTGTTCGCCGAGCAGACGCACCGCCAGTTCTTCATGCACGGCCTGAGCCACTGGTTGGGTATGGATGTGCATGACGTCGGCGACTACGGCACCGCCGATCGCGGCCGTACGCTGGAGCCGGGCATGGTGCTGACGGTCGAGCCGGGTCTGTACATCGCGCCGGACGCCGATGTGCCGCCGGAGTATCGCGGCATCGGCATTCGTATCGAAGACGATATCGTCATCACCGAGAACGGCAATGAAGTGCTGACCGGCGACGTGGTGAAAGATCCGGACGAGATTGAAGCATTAATGGCAAGGGCGGCAGGACAAGCCTCATGACCGTCATGATTGTCGGCGGCGGAATGGCGGGCGCAACGCTGGCACTGGCGATCTCCCGCCTGTCGGGCGGCCGGATCCCGGTGGATCTGATCGAAGCTCGCTCGCCGCAGGAACACCACCACCCCGGCTTTGACGCCCGCGCCATCGCGCTGGCGCAGGGCACCTGCATGCAACTGGACGCCATCGGCGTCTGGCAGGCGCTCGCGCCCGTCGCCAGCCCTATCGCCAGCGTGCACGTCAGCGATCGGGGGCATGCGGGACGGGTGCGGTTACAGGCCAGCGATTACCGGGTGCCGGCGCTGGGCCACGTGGTCGAACTGCACGACGCCGGCAAACGGCTGTTTTCACTGCTACAGAACGCGCCCGGCGTGCGGCTGCACTGCCCGGCAACGGTGGTGGAAGTCAACCGGGAGGCTGACGGCGCATCGCTGCTACTGGACAACGGCGCCCGCCTCAGCGGGCAACTGCTGGTGGCGGCCGACGGCTCCCGTTCCCAACTGGCGCAACACGCCGGCATTCAGTGGCAGCAGGCGCCGTATGGACAGGTGGCGATCATCGCCAACGTCGCCACCGCCGAAGCGCATCAGGGTCGCGCCTATGAGCGCTTCACCGAGCACGGCCCGCTGGCGCTGCTGCCGATGAGCAAAGGCCGCAGTTCGCTGGTGTGGTGCCACCCGCTGTCACAACAGGCCGAGGTGGATAACTGGAGCGACGCGCAGTTCCGCCAGCAGTTGCAGCGCGCTTTCGGCTGGCGGCTGGGTGCGATAACCCAGGTCGGCGATCGCCACAGTTATCCGCTGGCGCTGGTGACCGCCAGTCAGCATATCAGCCACCGTCTGGCGTTGGTGGGCAACGCGGCGCAAACCCTGCACCCCATCGCCGGGCAAGGATTTAACCTCGGTCTGCGCGACGTGATGACGCTGGCGGAAACGCTGACGGCCGCTGTTGAACAGGGCGAAGACCCGGGCAGTCAGGCGGTGTTGCAACGTTATCAGCGCCGCCGCCAGCCGGATCAACACACCACGGTAGCCTTGACCGACGGGCTGGTGCGTGTCTTCTCCAACCACCTGTTCCCGATGGAAGTCGGGCGGAATCTGGGGCTGATGGCGATGAACAGCCTGCCGTTGCTGCGGGATGTGCTGGCGCGGCGCACGCTGGGTTGGGTGGAACGTTAACACAGACAGGAATTCATGCTCTATGCAATCATTTGATGTGGTCATCGCGGGCGGGGGAATGGTTGGACTGGCGCTGGCCTGCGGTCTGCAAGGCAGCGGCCTGAGCGTCGCCGTGTTGGAAAAACAGACCGCGACCGAACCGCTGGCGAACGGCCCGCACGCGCTGCGCGTCTCCGCCATCAATGCCGCCAGCGAGGCGCTGCTGCGCAAGCTCAACGTCTGGCCGGGTATTGCCGCGCAGCGGCTGAGTCCTTACAACGAAATGTATGTCTGGGACAAAGACAGCTTCGGCAATATCCGTTTTTGCGGGGAAGAGTTCGGCTTCTCCCGTCTCGGCCACATTATTGAAAACGACGTCATCCAGTGGGCGCTGTGGCAGCAGGCAAGCCAGTCGCGGGACATCACCCTGCTGGCGCCCGCCGCGCTGCGGCAGGTCGCCTGGGGCGAAAACGAAGCCTTCATTACGCTGGAAGACGGCAGCATGCTCACCGCCCGGCTGGTGGTGGGGGCGGACGGCGCGCACTCCTGGCTGCGCCAGCACGCCGACATTCCGCTGACTTTCTGGGATTACGGCCATCATGCGCTGGTCGCCAACATCCGCACCGAGCGGCCGCACGGCGCCATCGCCAGCCAGGTGTTCCACGGCGACGGCATTCTGGCGTTTCTGCCGCTGAGCGATCCGCACCTCTGTTCGATTGTCTGGTCGCTGCCGCCGGAACGCGCTCAACAGCTGCGCGAGCTGCCCGCCGACGAGTTCGCCAGGCAGTTGGCGATGACCTTCGATATGCGGCTGGGGCTGTGCCAGCTGGAGGGCGACCGTCAAACCTTCCCGCTCACCGCGCGCTATGCCCGCAGCTTTGCCGCCCATCGGCTGGTGCTGACGGGCGATGCGGCGCACACCATTCATCCGCTGGCCGGCCAGGGCGTCAACCTCGGATTTATGGACGTGGCGGAGCTGATTGCCGAACTCAAGCGGTTGCAAGCGCAGGGCAAAGACATCGGCCAGCACCTGTATCTGCGGCGCTACGAACGGCGTCGCAAGCACAGCGCCGCGCTGATGCTGGCGAGTATGCAGGGCTTTCGCACCCTGTTCGCCGCGTCCCATCCGGTCGGCGGCCTGCTGCGCGACATCGGCCTGAAACTGGCGGACACGCTGCCGGGCATAAAACCGACTCTGGTGCGTCAGGCGATGGGGCTTAACGATCTACCGGACTGGCTGGATCATGCCGGCTGATCCATGCCGCATAACCTGAGAATATCAGGCCGCGTGCATTATGGCGCGGCCCGCAAATCCCGCAGTACGACCCGCTCGCCGGCAAAGAAATAGGTATATTCAAACAGTTGCTGTTTGCCATCGCCGTTCTTCCAGTCGGTATATTCCACGATGCCTCGCACCACCTTCTGACCGTTCACTTGATCCAGCAGCGAAAAAGAAAAATAAGGCCGGGTTCCCAATTTTTCCTGAATACGTTCGCGGATAACCGAATCGCCCAGATAAAAACCAAGCGGTGAAATATAGACGCCATAGGTGCGATAAAAATAATTTTCGCTAATCTGCCGGGCAATAACCTGATAGCAGCGATCATAGAGCGGGGTCTTTTTTTCTTCGACAATGCCCGGCGCGGGAGAAACAGTATTATCGATACCATAAGCGACAGCGCCGCCATCCGCCAGACTGATGCGATAGGTATAACGCTCGCCGCCGATCGGTTCATTAATGCCGTGATAGTGTTTTTTCAATACGCCGGCGTACTTGTCTTTCAGGCTGGCGTCGTAAATCCGGATCGTCGGTTTGGGATCGCGATTCTGCGCCAGCGCGGCCGCCAGCGCTTTCAGACTGGCGTCTGACATAAAAAACCGATCCTGACCAAGCTGTGAAAGATCGGCAAAATAAGCCACCAGCCACTCATCCCGATCCTGCAAATCCTCACCTGCCAGCGAGAAAAAATCGCCCGTCAGATTCAGTTTCAGCAACCGATCGAGGTACGCCTGCTGTCGTTTGACGAACGCTGTCTTCTCTGCCCGTTCCGCCTGCACCCGCGCCACAAACTGCGCCGGTGCGTCGGTTTCGGCAAAGCGGACCATAAAGGTCTGGTCGTCGCTGCGATCGAGCAGGTAGAGCGCATACGCGCCTTGCCAGGATTTAAACGGTTCCGAGGGGGAAAGCCGGGTCATATCGAGGTACTGCAACTGCTCGCCGAACTGGGCGCGCAGCATCTTTTTATAAGGAGCGGGATTGGAAAAACGGATACAGGACGCCAGTAACGGCACGACCAGCAACATTGCCAGCCACATCACTTTTCTCATTGATCATCCTTGTCAGGCGCAGATGTTATTTTCGTCTGAATAATGTCCAGGCAGTTACGCAGCATTCAGATTTCATAATAACAGTAAAATAAGCACCACCAATTATTTTCGCCACATTCGATAACGCATTAATATTTACAGACGGAATTATCCATTCCTCAGATAAATCACAATACATTTTCATTACAAGAAGCCACAGCATTTAATATCTGTCGCATTAAAAGAACATCTATCATGATTGGAAAAAACAATTAACACATCAGATAGATAGCCTTGATGACTAACACTCGAACATCGTGATTTAAAGGCGTATGCTATCGGCAAAGACGATCGTAACTATTTAAAGGAGAGTGAATTATTCACTGTTCGTCTTTTCTTTTTTTTGTTTTATTCCCAAGGAGAAATACCATGCAGGCTCGTACCGTTAAGGAAAAAATTATATTGGCGGTGATGATTGGCATTATTGCCGGCATCATTTGCGCGATCGCCAAATTCGGCTGGGAAATTCCCTTCCCGCCTCGTACCCCGGAAAGGGATCTTACCAACCCGCCTCAGCAGCTATTGCAACAGCTTGGCATGTCGTTTGATCTCTCGCATCTGACCTATCTGTTCAACGGCAATCCGCGGCCGATCATGAGTTTCATCATGCATTTCGGCTTCTCGATTACCTTTACCGTGCTTTATTGCGTAGCAGCGGAATTCTGGCCGCGCATCAAGCTCTGGCAAGGCGCTTTTTACGGTCTGGTGCTGTGGGCCGTCTTCCATGTGGTGCTGCTGCCGCTGTTCGGTACCGTACCGGCACCGTGGGACCAGCCGCTCGCCGAGCACTTCTCAGAAATCTTCGGCCACATGTTCTGCTTCTGGGTTGCCGAACTGGCGCGGCGCGATCTGCGTAACCGCATCACCCACCAGTCAGAAGACAACGCGCTGACTACACAACACGCGCACTGAGTTTCCTGCCTCATCAGGCCATCTATTCAGGATGGCCTTTGTTCTCATGCTTTATGAAGCAGCTTTATAAAAACGACCTTAATAAAAACAGTCTTCTTTTATATCCTTTTGGGAATTAAAAATAATTTTTTATGCTTTTACACACTTCCGGCAACTCCCTAGAGTAGGTTGTTAAGACTACACTCCTTATTACTATGCTAATTTCGAGGACTCAGGGAATGGCGACATTATCTCCGGCAAGCAAAACATCACGGATCTCCTTACTCACCGCAGGGCTGCTGTCTCTGGCGGTGGGCGCATCGCCTTTCGCCCACGCGGCGGACGCCACCGTTACGCCCGTGCAAGGCGGCACGCTGAATATCGGGCTGGGCAGCGATACCCCGGTCATCGATCCATCCATCACCGCTTATTCCGTGGCGGCGCTGGTCGCCCGCAACGTGGTGGATTCGCTGGTTGGTCAGGCGGAAGACAACCGTTTTACGCCCTGGCTGGCCGAACGCTGGGAAATCGGCGACAACAACACCCGTTATACCTTCCACCTGCGTAAGGACGTGACGTTCAGCGACGGCACCAAACTGGACGCGGCGGCGGTAAAATACAACCTGGACCGTATTCTCGACCCGAAAACCACCTCCAGCTACGCCAAGTCCCTGCTGGGGCCAATCGACAGCATTACCACGCCGGACGACTACACGCTGGTGATCAGCTATAAGAGCCCGTTCGCCGCGCTATTGCAGGGGCTGAGCCTGCCGTATTTGGGCATTCAGTCGCCGACGTACCTGAAAAACACTCCGAATACCAGCAACACCATCGTCGGCTCCGGTCCGTTCATTCTGGAATCCTTCGTAAAAGGCAGCGGCAGCCGCCTGAAAAAACGTCCGGATTATCACTGGGGACCGGGCTATGCCGCCCACACCGGTCCGGCCTATCTGGATAAAATCGAATTTAAATATCTGCCGGAATCCTCAGTGCGCCTTGGCGCGTTGAGCAGCGGCCAGGTGCAGGCGATTGACGCCGTGCCGCCCGCCAACGCCGCCGCGCTGAAAAAAGACAACCGTCTGGAACTGATCGCCCGCGAGAACCCTGGCGTTAACCGGGTGCTTTACCTCAACACCTCCAAAGGCCCATTCCAGGATGTCAGCGTGCGCCGCGCCTTCCTGCACGCGGTGGATGCCGCGTCAGCGACAAAAGTGGCGTTCTTCGGCACCCTGAAAGCCGCGGATAATATTCTTGGTCCTTCCACGCTGTATTACGACAAGTCAGCCGCATCGCTGGGCGGTTTTGATCTGAAGAAAGCCAACCAGTTGCTGGATGACGCAGGCTGGAAAACCAAAGACGGCGAAGGCTACCGCACCAAAGACGGCAAACGCCTGACCGTACATTTCGTCTACAGCACCGGTTCATCGGAAGCAGCGGAAATCACCCTGTTCCAGGCAGTGCAGTTCCAGGTGAAACAGGCCGGTATCGATGTCCAGCTTAATCCGGTGGACAGCGGGGGCTTCATCAGCCGCACCAACGATAACGACTACGACATCGCGTCCAACTACTTTGTGCGCGCCGAGCCGGATATCCTGCGTACCGTGTTTGATTCCAACTATATTCCCCCCAACGGCAACAACTTCAGCCGCACCCACTCGCTGGATGACAAGCTGAGAAAAGCCATCGGCGCCAGCGACGCCGAGCGTCAGCAGCTCTACAGCCAGATCCAGCACGAACTGCTCGACCAGGCTTATGCCGTGCCGCTGTTCGTCCCGGCCTACCAACTGGGCCTGTCGAAGAAAGTACAGGGCATCAGCTGGGCCACCAACGCTAAACCGAACTTCTATGATGTCTGGATTAAACCGTAACCTGGCCGTCACGGCTCTCCAGCGACTCTTCACCATCGTGGCTGTGCTCTGGGGCGCAGCCACGCTGACGTTTATTGCCGTCAAGCTGATCCCCGGCGATCCGGTGGCGATCCTGAGCGGCGGCGATAACGTGGTGGATGAGGCGTACCGGGCAGCGCTGATCAAGCAATTCGGGCTCGATCAGCCGCTGTGGATGCAATACCTGCGCTACTGCGGACAAGCGTTGCAAGGCGATTTCGGCATCAGCTATCAGTACCGGCAGCCGGTAGTGGCGTTGATTGGCGACGCCATGCGGGAAACCGTCCAGCTGGCGCTCAGCGCGCTGGTGCTGGCGCTGCTGCTGTCGATCCTCAACGCCTTGCTGACCGCCGGACGCCATGCCCGGCTGCGGGCGCTGATGTCCTGGCTGGAACTGACGCTGCTCAGCACGCCGGTCTACTGGGTCGGCATCGTGTTGCTCAGCGTTTTCAGCTTCCGTCTGCAATGGTTCCCGGTAATGGGCAACGACGGGTTGATATCGCTGGTGCTGCCGGTTGTCACCCTGAGTCTGCCGCTGGCTGCTCTGCTAAGCCAGGTGCTGCGCGACGGGCTGGAAGAGGCGCTATCGCAGCCGTTCGCGCTGACGGTGCGCACCCGCGGCGTCAGCGAAACCTGGCTGCGCGTTCGGCACGGCCTGCGCCACGGCGCGCTGGCGGCGTCAACCCTGACCGGCACCCTGCTGGCGGGCGTGCTGAGCGGCTCGGTGCTGACCGAAACCGTGTTCGGCCGCGCCGGCATCGGCCAGATTACCCTGCACGCCATCGAAAGCCGCGACATGCCGCTGGTGCTGGGGCTGGTGATGCTGTCCGCCCTGCTGTTTGTGGTCATCAACCTGCTGGTGGATGCGCTGTATCTGATTATCGACCCCCGTTTGAGAAAAAAGGCGAACGCCCATGAGCAGTGAACCTTTAACCAGTCGTGAGCCTCTGACGCTGATGCATACCCCTTATCGCACGGTCTATCGTAGCCCCTGGCTGGCGCCGGCAACCCTGCTTCCTGCCGCCGCCGTACTGCTTTTACTGCTGGCGGTGTTTTTCCCTACGCTGTTCACCCACCGCCTGCCGGATGAGATGGACATGGGGGCGGTGCTCCAGCCGCCCAGCGCGGACCACTGGTTCGGCACCGACCCGCTCGGGCGCGACGTGTTCACCCGCGTCGTCTATGGCACGTCACTGTCGCTGAGTATCGGCGTCGGCGCGATGTTAATCGCCTGCCTCGGCGGCGTGCTGCTGGGCACTTTGTCGGCGCTGGCGCCGTTGCCGGTACGCCGCGTACTGGTGCGGCTGCTGGATATCATGCTGGCGTTTCCGGAAATGCTGCTGGCGCTGCTGGTGATCGCGGTGCTGGGGCGCGGCCCGGAAAATACGCTGCTGGCGGTAGGGCTGGCCGGCGTCGCCAGCTATGCGCGGCTGGTGCGCTCGCAGGTGCTGCAGGTGAAACTGTCCGGCTACGTGGAACACGCTGTCGCGCTGGGCGAGCATCCACTGTACATCGTGGTGCGCCATATCATTCCCAACACATTACGGCCGTTGCTGATTCTGGCGACCATCGGCGTCGGCAACGCGGTGCTGTCCGCCTCTGCGCTGAGTTTCCTCGGGCTTGGCGTGGTGCCGCCCACGGCGGAATGGGGCGCGTTGCTGGCCGACGGCCGCAACTTCCTGGATATCGCCCCCTGGGTCAGCCTGTTTCCCGCCAGCGTCGTTGCGCTGTCGGTAATCGTCATCACCCTGCTGGGCCGGCGTTTGCAGGCCATTTTGGCTAAGGGGGCAGCATGAGTCAGTCTGCTTTGCAGCCGTTGCTACGCGTCGATGGATTAAACGTGACCTTCCCCAGCCCGCACGGGCCGGTGGAATCGGTGCTCAACCTGTCGTTTCAGGTTAATCCGGGTGAAATTCTGGCGCTGGTGGGCGAATCCGGCTCCGGCAAATCGGTCACCGCCCGAACGCTGGTCGGGCTGGCGGGTGAACGGGCGCAGATTCAGGCCAACGCTATCGAACTGGTGCGCCACGACGGCAGCCGGTGCGACCTGCAAAAACTCAGCGATCGGCAGTGGCAACAGGTGCGCGGCCGGGAGATCGGCTTCGTGCTGCAAGACGCGCTGGTGTCGCTCGATCCGTTACGGCGCATCGGGCAGGAGGTGGCGGAACCGCTGCTGACCCATAAACTGGCGTCGCGTAACGATGTGGCGACGCGCGTCGCTGAGTTGCTGGCCCAGGTCGGTATTCCCGATCCGGCCAACCGCGCGGCGCAGTACCCGCATGAACTGTCCGGCGGGCTGCGCCAGCGGGCGCTGATCGCCTCGGCGCTGGCCGCCGGGCCAAAACTATTGATCGCCGACGAACCCACCACCGCGCTGGATGCCACCGTCCAGCAGCAGGTACTGAAACTGTTCACCGCGCTGGCGCAGGCCGGACACGGCGTGCTGCTGATCACCCACGATCTGGCGGTGGTGTCGCAGGTCGCCGATCAGGTGATGGTGATGCAGAAAGGTACGCTGGTGGAACGCGGCCCGGCGCGACAGGTGCTGTCCGCTCCCCAGCACCCTTACACCCGCAGGCTGCTGGCCGCTATCCCGACCGCCGCCACCCGCGGCAACTGGCTGGCGGGAGAAAACCCGCTTAGCCCGCAGGCGTCGACTCTGCTCTCTTCCGCCGGCGAATCAGGCGAAAAGAACGGGCTGGCGTTGCAGGTAGACGGCGTATCCGTCTCGTTCAAACGCCCGGACGGCAGCCGTATGACGGCGGTGAACAACATTTCGCTGACGGTGGAACGAGGTGAGACGCTGGGCATTGTCGGCGAATCCGGCTCCGGCAAGACCACGCTGGGGAAAGTGATTCTGGCATTGCAGCAACCGGACAACGGTGAAGTGCGCCTGTCCGGCCAACCGTGGAGCTCGCTGGCCGAACGAGAACGCCGCCCGTTACGCGCCCGTATTCAAACCATCACGCAGGATCCGCTCAGTTCGTTCGATCCGCAGTTCACCATTGAGCAGATCCTACAACAACCGTTGCGCCTACGGCGCGATCTCAGCCCGCCTGTCCGCCAGCAGCGTATTCTTGCTCTGCTGGAACTGGTGGGGTTGTCGCCGACGCTGCTCTCCAGACGACCACAATCGTTATCCGGCGGGCAGCGCCAGCGCATCTCCATCGCCCAGGCGCTGGCGGCGGAGCCGGATGTGCTGATTTGCGACGAACCGGTATCGGCGCTGGATGTCACCACTCAGGCGCAGGTGCTGGACCTGCTGGTGGCGTTGCAGCAACGCTTGCAACTGTCGATGGTGTTTATCTCCCACGATCTGGGGGTGGTACAACACATGAGTCACCGGATTGCGGTCATGAAAGACGGCGACGTGGTGGAACGCGGCACCGTGGAGCAGATTTTTAACCAACCGCAACACCCGTACACCCGGCAATTACTTTCCACCGTCGCCCCGGTAGCGATTAACCGACAAAATAACGATATTTACGCCTGACGTTATTTCAGCGCGCCATCATGTACGTTACGTTTTCAATTAAAATGAAAATGTAGTGCATGATGGCGCCCATTACGTCCAGAACGGCAACCTAAAATCACTTCAGCATAAAATGCTCCAGCCACGGCAATAAATACCTTTGATAGACGTGCTAATCTATAGGCAGCGCGTTGTGACAACGCCAACAAGAATATTAAGGTCGTGACTGATGACAATATTTTCCCGTAGGGTGTTTAAGACTCTATTATTTTTCACCCTTTATTACCTATCACTGAGGTATATCCATCCCTACCCGATAACATTCACGCGGAACATGACCGACCGGCTTGTCACGGTTGCCAACGGTCTGGGATTCCATGATCCGGAGTGGTTTTACCTGCTGGCAGTACTGCTGATTAATATGGTTATCACCGTGGTGTTGTACGGGTTAGGTATGCGAGCATGGAAATACCATCAATCCATGAAACGTTAACCAGAAAAATAAAAATATAATCACTAATGACCACATTTACCCGCAGAGCACTAAAGTCGATTTTATTTATTATTTTATTTTTCTTATCGGTACGTTATGTTCATACCTACCCCGTTCCTATGACCAAAGATCAAGTAACGTTGCTGTTTAGGCTGTCTGATGCTCTCAGTATCCGCGATCCTGAAGATCTTTATATTTCGGCAATGATGGTTATTGAATTAATCACAGCAATACTGGCCTATTTACTTATCATAAAACTCTGGCGTTATTATCACACCTCACGCTCAACACGTCAGCCGTCATCGAAATAACGATAGCCGCCCACCATCTCACGCTTTGCCACCAACCTGAAAACGCTGCCGGTAACCGCTCGGCGTGACGCCGAACGCCTGATGGAACACCACGGAAAAATAGTTGCTGTCGTCAAAGCCGCATTCGGCCGCCACTTCGCTGATGGTCTGGCGATTGTGGCGCAGCAGCTCCATCGCCCGGCACAGCCGTAACTGGCGCAGATACTGCGCAACGCTCATGCCGGTCTGCTGTTTGAAGCGACTGCGCAGGCTGCGCATGCCGATGTCGTGCAACCGGCAGAAATCCTCCAGCCGGAACGGCCGGGCGATGCTGGCGCGTAACGCATTCATCAGCAGGTCCAGCTGTTGGGCGTCGGCCAGTTGCGTGCTGTCCGGCGCGTAGCGATAACGCAGCGCCAGCAACGCAATCTGCAACAGCAGCACTTCGCTGAGCTGTAACGACAGCGGGTCCGATTTCATGCATTCCTGCGTCAGATTTTCCACTTTGTCGCGCAAGGTATCCATGCTCTGGGTCGCCAGCCGCCAGTAGCGTTGTTGCTGCGGCACCTCGCCGCCCGGCAGCAGGTTTTGCCAGTCGGTGGGCAGCGTCAGGCGGTCACGGATATAAAGGATATTGTCCAGCTCCAGGTCATGCACCGATTCGTAGCTGTGACGGTCGCGGGCGGTGACATAGAACAGGTCGCCGCAGGTAATACGGTAGGGAACATCATTCCACAGGTGCAGGCCATTGCCGCGCCAGACGATCACCAGCTCGTCGAAGTCGTGATGATGCAACGGAAACGCCGGCTGCGGGCTGCGCTCCGCCACCGTGACCGTATTCTTGTCGGTAAGAAAGTAATCTTCCGTTCGTAACTTCAACCCGCGGGATGGCACAGCCTGTCGCCCCTATAACGCCTACTGGGATAGGCTCTTAGTCCTCACACAGCGCCTGATGGCGCAACGTTTTGGGGGCCAGCGAAAAGGCTTTGCGAAACTGCGTGGAAAAATGATTGCTGTCGCTAAAGCCGCAATCATGGGCGATGGTGGTGATGGAGTCATCGCTGTGCTGCAACCGACGCCGGGCCTCCAGCAGCCGCAACCGGTTCAGATAGCGCTGCGGCGTCATGCCGGTGTGCTGCTTCAGTTGCCGGTGTAGCGTACGCAGCGACAGCGAAAAGCGGTCCGCCAGCGTTTCCCAATCCACCTCTTCACAAAAGTTGTGCTGCAACCAGCCCAGCAACGCCTGGATGCCCTGCTGTGCGCTGCCGTCGCCCTGCGTCTGGAAACGCTTTTGCCGCAGCAGCACCAGAATTTGCAGGAACAGGCTTTCGCTGGCGGCGATATCCTCCGGCTGATCATGATGCGCCAGCGCCGCCAGTTGCAGGATCAACTGCTTGACCTGCTGCTGGGCGGCGGCGTTCACCTGCCACTGCCCCAGCCACTCGCCATTGGCGCCATACGGCAGAAACGGCGCGATGTCCGACAAAAAGCGAAACCCGCGCGGCGACCGATACAGCACATTGGTCAGGTGCAGTTCCTCCACCTGTTCAAACAGATGGCGATCGTTGTCCCGCACGAAGAACACCGCCCCGCTGCACAGGGCAAAAGGCTGGTCGTTGAACACGTGCACGCCGGCCCCCTGCTCCACCAGCACGATTTCCCAGAAGTCGTGATAATGCTCAGGAAAGGCGCACTGCGGCATGCGAGGTTCCACCGCCACCGTCGCCGCTTGTGAAGCAAAAAACTCTTCGCCATGAAGTTGTGTCATGCCGCGTTCCTCCCCTCAGCGACGCATCCGCATGTCCGGATAGTAGTCAGAAGGCAGGCCCCCGCGCCTTAAAATAGCGCCGCGACATCGCCGTCGCGAGGTCATTTTTTCAAGATCCGGCGGTTAAATCACTGAACTGTGTGCAGGATCACAAGCGTTTACAACTCGTTATTACAGGGTTACAAGCTGACTATCGCCATAAACTGTGAGCCGATTCACAGTCAACTTTGCCATTTTGCCAACCCCATTTTTCAGATGGCACTCACCCAAAGGTGCCGCCGTTCCAACTCTCCTACACTGCCGAACACAGTCACAAACACACCATAACGACAACGGAGAGAACGGCAATGGCGGCCAAGCATTACGTAGCGGTCGATCTCGGCGCATCCAGCGGGCGGGTGATGTTGGCGTCGCTGGAGGTCGAAACCCGGCGGTTGACGCTGGCGGAAACTCACCGTTTCAACAATCCGCTGCGGCACTGGCAGGGGCATCATCTGTGGGATCTGGACGAACTGGAACGCCAGATTCGCCACGGGCTTGAAGCCGTCGACGCGTGCGGCATTCACCCCGTCAGCATCGGTATCGATAGCTGGGGCGTAGACATGGTGCCGCTGGACCGGCAAGGCAACCGGCTGGGTCTGTCTTACGCCTATCGCGACCACCGCACCGACGGCCAGATGGCGCAAGTCATCGCCGAACTGGGCCGCGAGCGCCTCTACCGGCAGACCGGCATCCAGTTTCTGCCGTTCAACACCCTCTACCAACTGCGGGCGCTGCGCCAGCAGGATCCGGACGTCTGGGGGCAGGTGGCGCACCTGCTGATGATCCCGGACTACTTCCACTACCGGCTGACCGGCCAGATGGCCTGCGAATACACCAACGCCAGCACCACCCAGTTGCTGAATCTGGATAGCGGCGACTGGGACCGCTGTCTGCTGGATTATCTGGGCGTGCCGCCCAACTGGCTCGCCGCACCGCGCCAGCCGGGCCGCCGGGTGGGCGACTGGGTAGCACCCAGCGGCCGTGCCGTGCCGGTAGTGACGGTCGCCACCCATGATACCGCCAGCGCGGTGGTCGCCACCCCGCTGACCGACGCGGACAGCGCCTACCTCAGCTCCGGCACCTGGTCGCTGATCGGTATTGAAAGCCGTGAACCGTTGGCCGGTCCGGCGGCGCTGGCCGCCAACATCACCAATGAAGGCGGGGTCGGCGGCCGTTACCGGGTACTGAAAAATATTATGGGACTCTGGCTGTTGCAGCAGGTGTGTCAGGAACAGCAGATCGCGGACCTGCCGGCGCTGCTTGACGCCGCGGCGGCGCAGCCGGGCTTCGTCAGCCTGATCAATCCGAACGACGCGCGGCTGATTAATCCGCCGTCGATGAGCGACGCGCTGTATGAACTCTGCCGCGAACACGGCCAGCCGCGGCCTGCCAATACCGCCGCGCTGGCGCGCTGCATTCTGGATAGCCTGGCGCTGTCCTACCGTCAGGGCCTGCTGACGCTGGGCGAGCTGCGCGGTGCGCCGCTGCGCCATCTGCATGTGGTGGGCGGCGGCAGTCGTAATAGCCTGCTGAACCAACTGTGCGCCGATGTCTGTCAGGTGCCGGTACTGGCCGGTCCGGCCGAAGCCTCGACCTTCGGCAACATCGGCTGTCAGCTGATGGCGCAGGGCGACGTGGCGGATCTGGACGCCTTTCGCCGTCTGCTCACCGACAACATTCCGCTGCAACCGTTTATCCCCCGACAGGATAGTGATTTTGCTGGTCACTGGCGCCGTTTTCAGGCGCTGTGCCAGGTTAACGAGGAGCTTACCGTATGAATACCGCGATAGAAACCGCCTGGCGGCTGGCCAGAGAACGTTACGCCCGACTGAATATTGATGTGGATGCCGCGCTGCGCCAGCTGGATCAGATTCCGGTCTCCATCCACTGCTGGCAGGGCGACGACGTCGCCGGCTTCGAGCACGACAGCGGCGCGCTGACCGGCGGTATTCAGGCCACCGGCAACTATCCCGGCAAAGCGCGCAACGCCGCCGAACTGCGCGCCGATCTGGAGCAGGCGTTCCGCCAGATCCCCGGCCCGAAGCGATTGAATCTGCACGCCATCTATCTGGAATCGGATACGCCGGTGGCGCGCAACGCCATCGAACCGCACCATTTCAGCCACTGGGTAGCCTGGGCCAAAACACATCAACTGGGGCTGGACTTCAACCCCACCTGTTTTTCGCACCCGCTTAGCAGCGACGGTTTTACCCTGTCGCACCCGGATGAAAACGTGCGCCGTTTCTGGATTGAGCACTGTCAGGCCAGCCGCCGTATTTCCGCCTGGTTCGGACAGGAACTGGGCACCGCGTCGGTAATGAATATCTGGATTCCGGACGGCATGAAGGACCTGACCGTCGACCGGCTGGCGTTCCGTCAGCGGCTGCTGGCGTCGCTCGACGAGGTTCTCGCCGAAAAACTGGACCCGGCGCACCATATCGACGCGGTGGAGAGCAAACTGTTCGGGCTGGGGGCGGAAAGTTTTACCGTCGGCTCCAGCGAGTTTTATCTGGGCTACGCCACCAGCCGCCAGACCGCGCTGTGTCTGGACGCCGGTCACTTCCACCCCACCGAAGTGATTTCCGACAAAATCTCCAGCGCCAGCCTGTTCGTACCGCGCCTGTTGCTGCACGTCAGCCGACCGGTGCGCTGGGACAGCGACCACGTGGTGCTGCTGGACGACGAAACGCAGGCCATCGCCCACGAAGTCGTGCGCCACCGATTGTTCGATCGGGTGCATATCGGGCTGGATTTCTTCGATGCTTCCATCAACCGCATCGCCGCCTGGATTATCGGCACCCGCAACATGAAAAAAGCGCTGCTGCGCGCGCTGCTGGAACCCACCGACACCTTGCGTACGCTGGAACAAAACGGCGACTACACCGCCCGGCTGGCGCTGCTGGAAGAGCAGAAATCGCTGCCGTGGCAGGCGGTGTGGGAACACTACTGCCAGCAGCATGACGTCACGCCCGGCGGCGACTGGCTGCAGTCCGTGCGTCATTACGAAAACACCGTTCTCTGTCAACGTTAAGGATTTGCCATGCAATCACTACTCACCTCCTGGTTTGTACAGGGAATGATCAAGGCCACCGGCGACATGTGGCTCAAAGGCTGGGATGAACGCAACGGCGGCAACATCAGCCTGCGCCTGACCACAGACGACGTGACGCCGTTCGAAAGCGACTTTTATCCGCAGCCGCGGCACGAAGCGCTGTCCCAGCCGATGCCGGAACTGGCAGGCTGCTGGTTTATCGTCACCGGCTCCGGCAAGTTCTTTCGCAATGTCCAACTGGACCCGGCCGACAGTCTGGCGCTGTTGCAGGTGGATGACGACGGCCGCGGTTACCGTATCTTCTGGGGGCTGACCCACGGCGGCCTGCCGACCTCGGAGCTGGCGGCGCATTTTCAGTCGCACATCGTGCGCATGAACCTCAGCGACGGGCGGGATCGGGTCATCATGCACTGCCACGCCACCAACCTGATCGCCCTGAGCTACGTGCTGGAACTGAACAGCGCGGCGTTTACCCGCGAGCTGTGGGAAGGCAGCACCGAATGTCTGGTGGTATTCCCGGACGGCGTCGGCATTGTTCCGTGGATGGTGCCGGGCACCGACGCCATCGGCAGCGCCACCGCTGAGCAGATGCAACACCATTCGCTGGTGCTGTGGCCGTTTCACGGCATCTTCGGCACCGGTCCGTCGCTGGATGACGCCTTCGGTCTGATCGATACCGCCGAAAAATCGGCAGAGGTGATGGTCAAGGTGCGCGCGATGGGCGGGAAGAAGCAGACGATCTCGACTGAAGAGTTGATCGCGCTCGGCGAGCGGTTTGGAGTCACGCCGATGGCGTCCGCCTTACGTGTCGGGTAAATGGCGTTATGCCGGGTGAATATAACCATCAGGATACCATGCGGGCAGAAACGCCGTCGGGGTTCACCGGTAATGGTGAAAAGCAGGCGGAACCCTGACGTCGTGCGCGGCCGGCATGGAACACAAGGATGTTTCCCGACGAATGCGGGCCACTGCCACTGTCTACAGGATGACGAATATGTTGAAAAAAACCTTTGTGATGCCGGTCTTTCCGGATTGCCACGAGGAATACCAGCGTCGCCACAACCCAATCTGGCCGGAGCTGGAAGCGGAACTGAAAGCGCACGGCGCACACCACTACAACATCTTCCTCGACCCGGCGCGCAACCTGCTGTTCGCGTACGTGGAAATCGAATCGGAAGAACGCTGGAACGCCGTCGCGCAAACCGACGCCTGCCAGCGCTGGTGGAAATACATGAAAGAGGTGATGCCCGCCAACCCGGATAATAGCCCGGTCAGCACCGAGCTCAAGGCGGTTTTTTATCTGGATTAATTCGCGTCAGCACGCCAGCCGCTAAAATTAATAGCGCCGAATCATACGATTATTTATTTTGTATGAATTCGTCTCGCAAATAGAAAACTTCCCTTTCTCCCCAATAACTTGAGGCGCAGGACAACGCGCCCGCGCCTTGCACAGCGTGACGTGCTGCTCCTGCAACCTGCATTATTTTGGGCATATTCACAGAAAGAACAAAAAATCATAAATCGGCATCACAAAATCACCATTCAAAAAATAAAAAACAATTCGTCAAAATGACGACTCCCCCCTATGAAGGGAATAAATTTTTGAATTACCCTGCCGTTATTAAAGATACTTTCCCTTGCCAAGAAAAAAACTATGAAAAAATTCTCGCAATTAACCGTCTTTTCCAAGCTGCTGTTCGGTTTTTCCGTGCTGATCGTGATGATGTTGCTGATTGGCGCCGTTTCCATCTATCAACTCAGCGCCAATAATGACCGTATCGACGCCTACCGCGACAATCGCCTGCCGGGGGTGCGCTATACGCTGGAAATGCGTGGCGTCCTGTCTGAATTACGTCTGCAGCAGATACAGTACATCTCTTCCAAAACGCCCGACGAGCGAGAGGGCCATCGCAAGGAACTGTTGCAGAATCAGGATGTATTTCTGAACGCCCAGGCCAATTACGCCAAACTGGTGAAAAACGACGCACAGGACAAACAAGCGCTGTTCGGCCAGGTAACGGATAATTTCAAGAATTTCGTGGACGTCAACGCCAAGGTGATTGACGCGGTCAACAGTGAAAAACTGGACGATGCCAGCAAAATCAGCGGCGCGGTTTCGGCTAAATACCGCACCCAGTTGATGAAGGATCTGGCGAAACTGGTGGAAATGGAGATCGCCAGCGGCGATCAGGCCGCCGTTGAGGCAGCAACGGGTTATCGTACCGCGCTTTATATTCTATCCGGTTTGTTACTGCTGGCGCTGATCGCAACCGGCGTTATCGCCACGCTGATTGCCCGCAACCTGTCCCGTCAGCTTGGCGGCGAGCCGGCCTATGCGGTATCGATCATGAACCAGATCGCCGCCGGGCACCTCAATACCGCCATCAACCTGCGCGCTGGCGACACCCAGAGCCTGCTGGCCACCATGAAGAACATGAATGAAAAGCTGGCTGACATCATCCACAACATCGTGAACGGCAGCGAATCCATCTCGCTGGCGGCCAGCGAAATCGCTCAGGGCAACAGTGACCTGTCGCAGCGTACCGAGGAACAGGCGGCGTCGCTGGTGCAAACCTCCTCCAACATGCAGCAGATCACCGAAACCGTGAAACGCAACGCCGATAACGCCCATCAGGCCAGCGAACTGGCGCGTCAGACGTCGCAAACCGCGGTGCACGGCGGCAACGTGGTGGACGACATGCTCAAGCGTATGCATGAAATTTCCGACAGTTCGCAGAAAATCGTCAACATTATCTCGGTGATCGAAGGCATCGCCTTCCAGACCAACATCCTGGCGCTCAACGCCGCGGTGGAAGCGGCGCGTGCCGGTGAGCAAGGCAAAGGGTTCGCCGTCGTTGCCGGGGAAGTCCGCAATCTGGCGCAGAAGAGCGCGAACGCCGCCAAAGAGATCAAAACGCTGATCGAAGGCACGGTGGAGAAAATCACCGATGGCTCCCGCCACGCCGACACCGCCAGCCACGCGATGGAAGAGATCGTCAGTTCGGTCACCAAGGTCACCGACATCGTGGCGGAAATCTCGATGGCTTCCAACGAACAGCATCAGGGGATCAAGGAAATCGGCATCGCCATTGACCAAATGGACCGCGTGACCCAGCAGAACGCCGCGCTGGTCGAGCAGGCCGCCACCGCCGCCCAGTCCATGACGGAACAGGGCGAGCAGTTACGCGACTCCGTGCGCTTCTTCCATCTGGAAGCACAACAGTCTCCGCTGCGCCTCAACTGATCCATCCCGCCGGGTCGTCGCGTCGACGGCCCGGTTTTCCTGCCTTCCTTCTTACCCCTCGCCCCGCTGTACGGATTCGCGCTTATTTACATGTCGTCGGGCAGGGTTTTCAGCGCCTGAGAAAGCACGTCAGCGGTCTGGCGCAACGGCGTCAACAGAGTTTCCTCATCGATTTGGCACAGCTTGGCCGAAGAAAGCGATAACGAAATGGCGTATTTCACGCGCTGCTGCGCATCAAATACCGGCGCCGCCATGCAGGACACCCCGACTTCGTGCTCTTCCCGATCGAACGCCACCTTGCGCTGGCGCACGTCTTCCAGCTCTCGCTGCATGTGTCCCGGGTCGGTAATGGTATACGGGGTTAGCTTGCGGATATGCGGTTGATGGCGGCCCCAGTAGGAAAAGAGCGCGTCTTTGGTGTCGTCAGCCAGAAACAGTTTCCCCATCGCCGAACTGAACAAGGTCATCTGCTGCCCGAGGTAAGCGCGGGTGCGCAACATACCGGTGGTGGGCTCCAGCTTGTGGAGCAGAATGCAGTAATCGCCGTCGCGCCGGGAAAAATTGACGGTTTCTCCGGTCGCGGCGTTCAGCGCCTGCAACGGCGGTGTAATCAGCCGGATCACCTCTGGCGGCGCCAGCGATGTCAGCCCAACCGTAATGAACCTGGTGGTCAGACGATAACTGCCTGCGGCGGGCGCCGGGGTGACGTAGCCACACGCCTGCAATCCCTGCAACAGGCGATGCACGGTGCTTTTGTTGAGCCGGGCCAGCCCGGCCAAATGCGCCAGCGGGCACCCGTTCGGGTAATTGCTTAAAATCTCAAGCAGCAGAAATCCCCGCAGCAGGCTTTGGTTCCCCGCGGGTTTGTCATGACCGCGCGACATCGTTTCCATGCATCGCTCCCTCTGGCTAAACATTAGCGTCTATCGATACCACGATTCAGCGCAACATGACGTGATCCCAGCCCGCTCTGCTTCACATCGTCAGAAAAAAAGCCGCCTAAGTAGTACGGACACTTTCTACGCGGCGCGACAATAGCTGACAATCATTTACAACGAAAAAGAAAAAATTATCTATTTCCGCAATACCGAATAAATTCTCGTCGCCTTTTTTATCTTCAAAAAAGAAGATAAACATATTATCCGTTATTTATTCGATAAGAAAAATAATACACATCAGGAACAAAACCAGTCCAAAGTCAATTCACTTTCCGGATTAACCGTCTTAACTAAAAATAAAACCCGTCTCTTGATGTGGATTTATTGAAAATAAATTTTATCATCGGACTGGTATTGTCAGATTATTGTTGCTATACATTTAGGCAGTGTTGAAAATAAGGGTGACAGTCAAACCGTGACAGGACGACGACGTAAAAGGACAACAACACAACAGAAAAACACATTGTCACCCTGGTGATAATCGCTGTGTTAAAACGGGTAAGGATGCCTTTCCCTCCGGCGTATTTCCGCTGTACATACGATGATTTTTACAGAGAAATCCGATACTTAAATTAGAAGATAATTTGATAAAAATCATACTGTTAATTTTTTATGACATCCCCACAGGCTTATCTGCTATCGCCTGCGGCGGCTGGCGCTTGCCATGAATAAACCAGACGGCGATCCACGATGCAGGACGACCGGCGCCGTAAAATAACTAAATAAAACAAAGCATAACGAGCGTATCCAACATAATTCGAGTTGCAGAAAGGCGGCGACGCAGCGAATCCCCAGGAGCTTACTCGATTAAGTGACTGAGATGAATGATAAATATTCCGTTAGCAGCGTTAAACGCCGCGTGCTGCGGCCCCGAAGGGGCGAGGCTCATGTATGGCCGAGATGGATGGCTGGGTAATGTAATAAAGCCAACGTACCTGCGACTTGAAGTATGAAGGGTATAAAAATAATGCTGACTGGGACTGGGTAATATTATTACCTCCTGAACTGTCGTTATTTCCCCACAGCAGCAACTGACAGATGCCGTCATTCTTTTTTCTTATTGAATAAAGAATGACAGAGATAAACCGCAGTAATTACTGATCGGAATTATCTTATTTAACAGAAAAAATCATTCCGAATAAGAACGGATGTGACAGTTCCGGTATCGGATAAATACGCGCCGTGAATATGCGACGCGTTAATTAGGCCGTGTCCCGCCATTATCCGGCGAGGCACCTTCTCATTGTGAGTTATGTTCAACCTGGTAGAGAGAGTTCTGTTGTGACGACGCTAAAACCTTTGCTCGCCAAAAACCGCAGTTGGGCACTGCAACGGCGGCAGCGCCACCCCCACTATTTCAGGAAGCACGCGCTGGTGCAAAAACCTCACTCGCTGTGGATCGGCTGTTCCGACAGCCGGGTGCCGGCGGAAGTACTCACCGGATCCGATCCGGGCGAGCTGTTCGTGCACCGCAATATCGCCAACATGGTGAGCCACGACGACGACAACTTCATGAGCGTACTGCAATACGCGCTGGAATACCTGAAAGTGTCGCGCATTGTTCTGTGCGGCCACTACGGCTGCGGCGGGGTGCAGGCGGCGGTCAACCTGCCGGGCATGCCACTGGTGAATGAAGATTCGCCGCTGTCCCGCCGCATCCGATCGTTGCGCGCCTCGCTGGCCCACCATATCGCTTTGCCGGACGACGGTGCGGACGACGCGGACGACGCAGCCCAACGTCAGAATCAACTGGTGGAAGCCAACGTGCTGGAGCAGTTCGCCCGGCTGGTGAACGCGCCGCCGGTGCTGCAAGCCTGGCGCGACGGCGTCGAACTGGGCGTCTATGGCTGCGTTTACGACCTGCACAACGGTCATCTGAAAGAGCTTATTCATCAATACGCCGTGGAGGAATCGACATGAACCTGAGTACGCTTCGGCAGGATATTCCCGCCGGTCTGGTGGTTTTCCTGGTGGCGTTGCCGCTGTGCCTCGGCATCGCCCAGGCCAGCGGTCTGCCGCCGTTCGTCGGCCTGCTGACCGGCCTGATCGGCGGGCTGGTGGTCACCCTGTTCAGCCCATCCCGTTTCGCAGTCAGCGGCCCGGCCGCCGGGCTGGTCACCATTGTTTCCGGCGCTATCGAAACGCTGGGCTCATTCTCCGCGCTGTTGCTGGCGATCATGCTGGCCGGCGTGTTGCAGTTCCTGATGGGGGTCGCCCGCGCCGGACGCTTCATTTCGGTGATTCCCGGCAGCGTCATCCGCGGCATGCTGGCCGCCATCGGTCTGCTTCTGATCATCCAGCAGTTCCCGCTGGCGCTGGGGGCGGACGCCAAAGCCAAATTCAGCAGTCTGTGGCAAAACCCGGCCGCGGCGCTCTCTATCGGCGCTATCGTCGTCGCGGGCGGCGGTTTGCTGCTGCAATGGCTGTGGGGAACCTCGGCGGTAAAAAACCACCGCTATCTGACCTGGCTGCCAGGGCCGCTGGTCGCGGTGCTGTTCGGCGGGATATTCACCCTGTATGGCGCGCAGGCGATGCCGGAAATCCTCGGCAGCATGCCGCGCATCGTACTGCCGGAATTCGCCGGCTTCACCGAAATGACCGACGAGCTGCTGCGCCCGGACTGGCTGGCATGGCGTAACCCGGCCGTCTACATGGTGGCGGTTACGCTGGCGCTGGTCGCCAGCCTGGAAACCCTGCTGAGCCAGGAAGCATTGAAGAAAATCAAGCCGCAGACGCCGCCCCCATCGCCGGACAAGGAACTGCGCGCCCAGGGGATCGGTAATTTTCTGAGCGGCTTTCTCGGCGGTCTGCCCATCACGGCGGTGATCGTGCGCAGTTCGGTCAACGTCAACGCCGGCGCGCGCAGTAAAATCTCCATCCTGCTGCATGGCGTGCTGTTGCTGTTGAGCGTGCTGTACCTGACCGACCTGCTCAACGCCATTCCGCTGGCCAGCCTGGCGGCGGTACTGCTCTATACCGGCTACAAACTGGCGTCGCCGTCGCTGTTTGTCGAACAGTGGAAACAGGGCTGGCAACAGTTCATACCGTTTATCACCACCATCGTCGGCATTATCGCGCTGGGCATGCTGGCGGGGATCGCGCTGGGGATGGTGACGCAATTGCTCATCAATTTCTACGGCAGCCACCGCAACGCGCTGCAGCTCACCCGCTACAGCGATCACTTCGTGCTGCGTTTCCAGCAGAACCTGACGTTTGTCCACAACCCGCGTCTGCAGGGCCTGCTGAACCGCATCCCGGCCAACAGCGTGGTGATTGTGGAACACGACAACGCGGACTATATCGACCCGGATGTACAGGCCGTGTTGCAGGATTTCCGCGATAACGCGCCTGCGCGCGGCATCCGGCTGGCGCAGTGGCCGGTGTGAGATAAGCGTCGTACCGGCAACAGCCGGTACGACGCTTCGGGATTAGCTGGCGCGCGTCAGGTCAGCCAGGGATGCCAGGCGCTGAATTGCGCGCGAACCAGCGGATCCAGCAAGGTCGGGTCGCCATTGACTTCCCCGGCCAGCTTGGCCAGAAAGTCAACCAGCCAGGATGCATTGGCTTCGGCGATGCGTTTGCCTTCCGCCGTATTCATGGTTTCCGGCAAGCGCATCAGTTTGACGCGGAAGTGATCCAGCGTGTAGAGGCGATCGTCCAGCTCGCGATCGCAAGCGAACAGATCCTGCGGATCAAACAACGGCCGCCCCATCATGCCCGCCACATAGAACACCCGCGCCAGCCCCAGCGCGCCGAGCGAATCTAACCGGTCGGCATCCTGCACGATTTTGGCTTCCAGCGTTTCCGCCGTAATGCCGGCGCTGAAGCTGTGCGCCTCAACCGCATGAAACACCGCCGGGTACAGCGCGTAGGGAAAATCGGGGAAATCCAGCGACAGGATACGCACCGCTTCTTCCGCCGCCATGCGCGAAGCCCGGCTGCGATCCGGGTGATTTTTCGGAATCAAAACAATGTCATGCAGCCAGGCGGCGGCGATAATTACCCGCAGGTCGCCCCCTTCCGTGCGCTGAATGTGCCGGGCGCTGTTCGCCACCCGCACCAGATGGTGGTGATCGTGCGCGCTATCCACGGAGTCCGCCAGATGCCGGGCGACGTACTGACTGAGCGTCTGTTCAAAACCAAGTAAATCCATGCCGTTCTCCTGCACCAATCCATTTAGATCACCACAGAATAGCCAAAAAGTAATGACAGCAACATGACTGATGTGGGCAGCGCATTTTTCAAAATTGATAATAAGCGGTAAAATTATTTTAAACAAAAAATGTTTACCCCGGTTTTGTCAATAAATAAACATTTACTTTCCCGACGACACATTATTATATTGAGGCGCTTATACGGTGCCGTAGCGTTTATTTTTTGTTTCCGCTTACGTCATTTTTTTAATTTACAAAACATGACCTGATATACCCGAAATAATTCGAGTGGCAGGACGACGGCGACGCAGTGAATCCCCAGGCGCTTACAACAGCAGGCGGCCGGGGTGGCGGAGAAAACCGATGTCCCCGCAACTTGCAGCTATGGAGGGTTATGCTGTCAGGGGTATTTATCCCATGAGTCCGGTTTTGCTTTTTTTTCTTGCATTGGTGTTTATCGCCGATGGTTTGATGGTGTTCCTGATTCCGGTGCTGGTCTACGCCGAAACCCAAAGCCTGACCTACTCCGGTTTGTCTTATACGTTATGGTGGCTGCCGCGCATTGTGCTGATCCCGGCGCTGGGCGCGCTGATTGATCGCTGGGGCGTCCGCCCCATTTCTATCGCGTCCGACGCGGTCAAGGCGTTTGGCTGCCTGCTGCTCTGTCTGGTGCTGAATTTTGCCGAACAACCGTTGACGCTGGCGCTGGCCTGCGGGCTACTGGGCGCCGGGGTGTCTATCGGCAACGCGCAAACCCTCACCGCCGTGGAAAAGCTGATCGCCGCCCATAGCCGCCACATCGATCGGGACGCCAACCTGCTGACCCGGCTGGATTTACTCGGCATGGTGCTGGGGCCGTTGATTGGCATACTGTTGTATGAATACGGTTTTTTGACGCTTTTGTATATCGCCGCCACATTCTATTTATGCAACGCTTATTATTTCCTCACCTCTCGCTTGTTTTCTTTCACCCCGGACCCGGCGTCGGAAAATAAAATCAACTCGCCTCGCCCAGCGCCAAAAAAATTATTCCCGCTACTGATGATAATCAGAAATCCATTTATTATTTTGATGATCGTATTGGCGGCCGGAAATAATATGTTCGATGGGCTGGTGGAGTCCGGCGGCGCCGCCCTGATTGAAAATCAGATGGGGTTATCAGTGAAATATTTTGGTTTCATTGATATTTGCGCCGGCGCGGCAGGATTTTTATCCACGCTGGTTTACGGCGCGGCGCTCAGTCGCCTGAGCCGGGAAGCGCTGCTGGCGGCAGGACTCGGCCTGATTGTCGTCGCTTCGTTGTTGCTGACCACCACGCTCGATCACCTGGGGCCGTTTCTGACGTTCTACGCGCTGGGCATCGTCGGTAAGGTCTTCACCGGCAATATCATGCGCACCCTGCGCCTGACGCTGATTCCCTACGAGCGGCTGGCCAGCGTTTCCTCGCTGATCCTGATGCTGAACCAGTCGGTGCTGCCGCTGATGGGCGTGTTCCTGTTTCTGTCCGAGCGCTACGACTGGCCGCTGACCTGGTTCATGCATATCGCCATCGCGCTCTCGCTGCTGTCCGGCATCGGATTGCTGATCGGTCTGCGGCGCAAACTGGCGGACACCTCGCTGCCATCGCCCCGTCCCGACCACTCCGGATGACGCCGCGTTCCGCCACGCCCGCTGGCGGAACGTATCAATATATGTCCAACAGTATGAAAATTTTATAAAAATGCAGCGGCTTCCACTATCGCTTCCCTTTCCGGCTCCAGCGGTTACGGGTGAAATAATCTACGGCAGCGCGCGTGGAATCAGGGTAGCCGCATCGGCTGATAACACGAATTCATACAATCACATCCAGTAATCACCGCACAGAATGCAAAACAACATGTACGTCTGGTTACGAATCCGCCATCGCCGCGTTGATCACAACGCTATGCCATGCACTTAAGATGGTGGCGCGATGATTGCCGTGTTCGCCGCAGGCGTCCGTGGCGACGGCAGGGTCGATATGGCGGCTTTGCCTTCTTACTTTCAACCATCTGGAGACAATATGTTACGGACAATGTGTCTGGTAGCCTGCCTGATCAGCACCAGTGCGCTGGCAGCGGAAAGCGCCGATCTGGCATCACTGGTTAACCAACGCCTCGGCTACATGAAGGATGTGGCGGGCTACAAAGCGGCTCATCATCTGGCGATTGAGGATCTGCAACAGGAAGACAACGTACTGAAAGCCAGCCGACAGCAGGCGACGCAGTACGGGCTGGACGCCGACTCGGTTACGCCGTTCATTCAGGCGCAGATGGATGCCGCCAAGGCGATTCAGTATCGCTACCGCGCCGACTGGTTGGCTGTGCCGGAGAAAGACTGGCAGCCGCGCCCGCTGGACGAAGTGCGCGCCCAAATCGCCAAACTGAACGGCGTGCTGCTACAGCAACTCGCCGATACCCTGCACAAACAGGGCGGCAGCCTGAGCCGGCTGAATCACGCTGCGTTTATGCACGCCGTGACCCAGAAGAACCTCAGCGAGCACGACAAGGCGCGGTTATATACCACGCTGAAGCAGGCCAGATTACAGAAATAACCCTCAGACGGCGCGCCCCATGCGCGCCGTTTTACGCCGTCCGCACATCCCCTTATCCGCCATCAAGCGCGTCGCCCTGAAATAGTCGGTGTTATGTTGAAGGAAATTGCGCCATACTCATCTAATGCGCAATTTTGCTGCGTCAATGTGACTTCCAGTGGAGATTAAACCACCATGAAAACCAAAACCGCCGCCGCCGATAGCCCGGACGAAAAAAGCCTCAATCTTGACCGTTTTGATCTCGCTATCCTGCGTTATCTCCAGTCCGACGCCTCCATCTCCAACGTGGCGCTGGCGGAAAAGGTCAAGCTCAGCGCCCCGGCCTGCCTGCGCCGGGTGGAGCGATTAAAACAGATAGGGCTGATCAAAGGTTATGTCGCCCTGTTGAACCCGCAGGCGCTGAATGTCGGCATGGTGGTGTTAATCGGCGTGGTGCTTGACCGCTCTACCCCGAAAAGCTTTGAAGACTTTGAAGCGGCGGTGCAGAAAATCAGCGGCTGTATGGAGTGCCACGTGGTCACCGGCGAGTTCGATTACATCCTGATGATCCGCACCAAAGACAACCAGAGCTTCAACAAACTGCACGCCGAACAGTTACTGTTCCTGCCGGGCGTACGTCAGATCCGCTCTTTTATCGGCCTGCGGGAAGTGCTGTCGACAACGCAGTTGGTGTTTTAAAGGCGAGCATACAAAACAACAACGCCGGGATATTCCCGGCGTGGTACGTCGCAACGACAATCAGCCATTGCGGAAAATATAGCTGTAAGCGCTCAATGCCGGCGCGCCGCCGAGGTGGGCGTAGAGCACTTTGGAGCCTTTCGGGAATTCGCCGTTGCGCACCATGTCGATCATGCCGTGCATCGACTTGCCTTCATACACCGGGTCGGTCAGCACCCCTTCCAGACGCGCGCACAGGCGAATCGCTTCCAGCGTGCCGTCGTTCGGCAAGCCGTATTCCGGGCCGCCGTAGCGGGTATCCAGCACCACGTCTTCTTCAGTGATCTCGCGGCCCAGCTCCACCAGCCCGGCGGTGTTCTGCGCGATGCGCAGGATCTGCGCCTTGGTTTTTTCCGGCTTGGCGGAGGCGTCAATGCCGATCACATTGCGGGAACGGCCGTCGGCGGCAAACCCTACCACCATGCCGGCCTGGGTGCTGCCGGTTACCGAGCACACCACGATGTAGTCAAATTTGAAGCCCAGCTCTTTTTCCTGCTGGCGCACTTCTTCAGCGAAGCCAACAAAACCCAGACCGCCGTAAGGGTGCTCGGAGCAGCCGGCCGGGATCGGGAACGGTTTGCCGCCGTTCTGCGCCGCTTCGTCCATCGCCTGCTTCCAGCTTTCGCGGATGCCGATGTCGAAACCGGCCGGATCGAGACGCACGTCGGCGCCCATAATGCGCGACAGCTCGATATTACCCACCCGGTCGTACACCGCGTCGGCGTAATTCACCCAGTTTTCCTGCACCAGAATGCATTTCATGCCCAGATGCGCGGCGACGGCGGCCACCTGACGGGTCTGGTTCGACTGCACGCCGCCAATCGACACCAGCGTGTCGCAGCCCTGCGCCAGCGCTTCCGGAATCAGGTACTCCAGCTTGCGGGTCTTGTTGCCGCCGAACGCCAGACCGCTGTTGCAGTCTTCACGCTTGGCGTAGATCTCCACATCACCGCCCAGGTATTCACTCAGGCGTTTCATCGGGGTAATCGGCGACGGTCCGAAGGTTAAGGGGTGACGCGGAAATTTTTCCAGGTTCATAGTCAGGCTCCGGTGGCTAACGTGGGTCAATCAGGCATCAGATGACCGCTTTCCGGCAGGAAAACCGCGTCATCGCTTACCCCTGATACTACACAAAACCAACTTGATTTAAATTGCGTTTTTAACCATTAATTTTTAAAAAAATTAACCAATTTATATTTTTATGAAACTTAAAATAAAAATAAAAACGAAAAATAGAAATAAAATTAAATCACAATTTGATGCATTAAAACCGATGCCGCTCAACGCAGCGGCAGCCCAAAATCCTGCCGGCATTGCAGGTCATATTGCTGCAACGCCTGCTTCAGGAAGGTAAAAAAGCTGTTGAGAATGGCGGTGCGGGGTTTCCCCATTTCGGTTTGCAGTTGCAGCGTGCGCTGGCTCAGTTGATCCAGATTGACCGCCTTCATCGTCAGGCCGTCGCGCCGGGCGCTGCACAGAATGGAGAAATGACTGCACACGCTGACCGCCGCCGGCGTGTTGCGCACATACTCGTACAACGAAGAAAAGTGATTACAGGTGAATACCGGTTCGATAAAGACGTTGTTCATCCGGCAGGAGAGATCAAACAGTTGCCGAATGGTGGCGGACTGATCCGGCAACACCACCGGCCAGGCGTTGAGATCCGCCAGTTGGAAATCCCGGTTGGCCAGCGGGTGGTCCGCCGCCATAAACACCAGCACCGGCGCCGGAAACGACGCCAACACCTCCACACCATGCTCCGGCGCCAGACTGAACTTGATGGCGACGTCGCATTCGCCGTTACGCAGCAGCTCCGGCACCTGCCGGGCGCTGCCGACCGTCAGGTAAAAATTGACGCGCGGGTGCTGTTCGCGAAAGCGCGACATGAGGGCCGGCAGTAGGTTGAGCGCCAGACCGTCGGTGCACACCACCCGCAGGGTAGTCTGGCGCGCCGACTTCATACCTTCGATTTCCGCCATCGCCAGTTCCATGTCGGCCATACTGCGCCGCACATGATTCGCCAGAATGTGCCCGGCGTCGTTCAATACCATGCCGCGGGTGCTGCGTTCAAACAGCGGCATACCCAGCCGGGTTTCCAGCCGCTGGATCTGCCGGCTGATGGCGGACACCGCCACAAACAGCTGCTGACTGGCGGCGCTGATGGAGCCGGTACTCACCACCGCCATGAAGTAACGAATTTCGCTATTGTGCATGGTTACCCTCCCCATACGATGGGCGTGGATTATTCTCTGTGGTCGGTAGCGGCTTATTGGGATATTAGGGTGGGCTTATAAAAGTACAGTGCGTAATTTCGTGCGGAATAAACCAAATTATTCCTTTGCTATATCATCGCACGCACGACAAGGAGAGGCTCAAACGCCGCCTCTCCTTGACCACTGGCTGGAGGCTAAACTGTGCCGCTACGCGGTCCCTTCGGCGTTCGCCTTCGCTGTTCGGGCCGCCCGTGACGTGCTCCCGGCACGGCACGGGCTTTCGCGGCATCCATGCCGCTCACCCGGCGAAGTCGCCCGCCTCAGCACAGTTTTTGACGCCCGAAAACCACCCTAATCCTGTACTTAACGAGTTTGTCGCCGACCTAAGAAACTTAAATTTCTGCAACTTGCCTTCGGGAGTGCAGCACCTTGCTGCCCTCTTCCGCCAGATCCCAAAATAGGCCGGTCATGATTTGCAGCGCTTCGCGCGCCACGTCCGCCAGCAGGTGTTCGTTGGGGGCGTGCTGGGAGCAGGCGGGATAGGAGTGCGGCACCCACAGCGTCGGCAGGCCGAGCGTGCGCAGGAAGCAGGCGTTGGGCAGGCCGCCGCCGAAGTTGGGCAGTACCGCCGCCTGCTTGCCGACCGAGCGTTCGATAGAATCCACGCCCCAGCGCACCCAGAGGTCGTCCGGGTCGATGCGGGTGGCTTCGAAACAGTTATCCGGTTTGACGATCGCCACATCCTCGAACCCGCAGGCATCAAGACGGCGGCGAATATGTCCGGCAAAATTATCGACATCGCTGCCCGGCACGTAGCGCATATGGCATTGCGCGCGGGCGCTGGGCGGAATGGCGTGTTCCGGTTTGTCCGGATTGCCGGTAACGAACGCCAGCACATCCAGCGTGTTCCAGCCGTACACCTTTTCCGCCGCGTTCAACCCCGGCTCGCCCCAGTGCGGATCGATAGCCGGGTCGCCCGGCGCGCCGCCAAGAGCCAGATCCGATAACGCGCTGCGGATCGACGCCGACAGCGGCGGCGGCAGTAATTCCAGCACCAGAATACGGCCGTTGGCGTCCACCAGACAGCCGATGGCGTGCGCCAGCCGGATACCGGGATTGCTTAACAACCCGCCCCAGTTGCCGGAATGGTGCGCGCCGTCGCGCAGCGTCAGTTGCAGGCCGAAGTTGAACACCCCGCGCGAACCGAGAAATAACGTCGGCCGGTCGGCGGAGACTCGCGGGCCGTCCGAGGCGATAAACAGGTCCGCCGCCAGCCAGTCGCGGTATTGCTGGCACACCGCCTCCAGGCCGGGAGAACCGCACTCTTCGCCCATTTCCAGAATCAGCTTCACGTTGTAGCCCAGCCGGCCGCCGCGCGCCTCCAGCACCAGCGCCAGCGCCGCCAGATTGATGGTGTGCTGGCCTTTGTTGTCGGCGGTGCCGCGCCCGTACCAGCGGTTGCCGTCCGGCGTCAGTTCCCACGGCGACAGCCCGCTGCGCCAGCGCGACGCGTCCCCCATCACCACATCGCCGTGACCGTAGCTCAGCACCGTCAGCGCCGCGTCCGGTTCAATGCGCCGCGCCAGCAGGAATGGCCCACGGTCCGCCACTGGGTTGGGAACAATCCGGCACTCGAACCCCATTTCCTGCAGTAACGGAATCATCTCGTCGGTCAGGTAGGCCATCAGCGCCGGCGCGCGATCCGCGTTCTGACTTTCGGTCTGGCAGGCCACCCGGCGCGCCAGAGTGTCGCGAAATGCGCCGGATTCGAAATACGCCGCCGCGGCCTGCATCATCTCTTCACGTGTCATCATCTGTCCTTTTTTGTTCACGCCATACCGGCTTTGCGGCTTACGCCGCCCCAATATCCGGAATGCCCAGCCCCGGCTCCGGCGTCAGTACCGACGCCAGCAGCGCGCGGGTATAAGGATGCTGCGGCGCGCCGAATACCTGCTCGCGGGTGCCCTGCTCCACAATCGTGCCTTTGCTCATCACCGCCACGTGATCCACCAGATGTTCCACCACCGACAGGTTGTGGCTGATGAACAGGTAGGTCAGGCCGAACTCTTTTTTCAGCGTCAGCAACAGGTTGAGGATCTGCGCCTGCACCGACACATCCAGCGCGGAAGTCGGCTCGTCGCAAATCAGGATCTCCGGCTGCAGGATCAGCGCACGGGCGATCGCTACCCGCTGGCGCTGACCGCCGGAGAGCTGCCCGGGATACTGGCCGTGGGTACGTTCCGGCATCCCGACCACGTCCAGCATCTCGCGCACCCGTTGTTTGCGCTCCGCCGGCGTTCCGATGTCGTGCAGCCGCAGCGCCACCTCTACGATATCCGCCACCGTGCGGCGCGGATTGAGCGAGGAATAAGGATCCTGAAAGATCGGCTGGATGCGCGACGCCAGCTCGCGGCGATCGCCGGCGTCGATCTCGCGCCCTTCGATCAACACGTTGCCGGAGGTCGGCGGCAGCAGGCCGAGCAGCATTTTCGCCAGCGTGCTCTTGCCGCAGCCGGACTCGCCCACCAGCCCCAGCGTCTCGCCCCGGCGAATGCGCAGCGATACATTGTCCACCGCGCGGATCTCGCCGGGCCGTGAGAACAGCCCGCGATTAAGGCGAAACACCCGGCTTAACGCGCACAGTTCCAGCGCGATATCGTCGTTGCCTGGAATGTGCGGCAGCGGGCGACCGCGTTCTTCTGCCATCTGGCTCATACCGGCTCCTCCGTCATCAGCGCATCGACACAGCGCACCGCGTGCTGCTCAGTCACCGGCACGTAGGGCGTTTCCTGCGCGCAGCGATCGCGGCACTGGCTGCAACGGTTGCGAAACGCACAGCCGTGCTGCGGGCCGATCAGGCTCGGCACCACGCCGGGAATGGCGTGCAGCGGCTCACCCGGCACGGTGCGCCCGGCCACCGGAATGCATTCCAGCAGCCCGCGGGTATAGGGGTGACACGGCTGGTGAAACAGCTCCATCACCGGCGCGGTTTCCACCACCTGCCCGGCGTACATCACCGCCACCCGGTCGGCGATACGCGCCACCACGCCCAGGTCGTGAGTAATGAAGATAACCGCGGTGCCGAACTCCTGTTGCAGTTCACGCAGCATCCGCAGGATCTGCGCCTGAATGGTAACGTCCAGCGCAGTCGTCGGTTCGTCGGCGATGATCAGTTCCGGGCCGCACATCAGCGCCATGGCGATCATGATGCGCTGGCGCAGGCCGCCGGAGAGCTGATGCGGGTACTGCCGCAGCCGCTCCGCCGCCATCGGGATGCCGACGCGATCCATCAGGTACACCGCCCGTTCGCGCGCCTCGGCTTTAGAGACCTTGCGGTGCGCCAGCAGGGTTTCGCACAGTTGGTCCCCCAGCGTGAACGACGGGTTGAGCGAGGTCATCGGCTCCTGAAAGATCATCGCCATCTGGTTGCCGCGCAGCGCCGTCCGTTCACGCGGGCGCAGCGACAGCAGGTCGGTATCCCGAAAGCGCAGCGTATCGGCGGTGCGCACCGCGTTGCGCGGCAGCAGGTCCATCAGCGCCAGCGAGGTCATCGACTTGCCGCAGCCCGACTCCCCCACCAGGCACAGCATTTCGCCGCGCCGTACCGAAAAATCGATGCCGCGCACCGCGTGCAACGTGCCGCGCGGCGTCGTCAGATCGACCCGCAGGTTCTTCACTTCCAGCACCACCTCGTCCGAGCGACTGGCCGACGGGTTTGTCTCAACAGCAGAATGCATAGCGACCTCCTTAGCGCCTATCCCAATAGGCTCTTAGTTACGCACGCCCGTCCAGCGCGGTAATATCGCGCAGGCCGTCACCCACCAGATTGATGCTCAGCACCAGCAGCGCCAGCACCACGCCTGGAATCACAATCACCCACGGTTGGAAGAACATGTAGGCTTTGCCTTCCGCCACCATCAGTCCCCAGGACGGCATCGGCGGCTGTACCCCGAGGCCGAGGAACGACAGCGTCGCCTCCAGCAAAATGGCGTGGGCGATCTCCAGCGTCGCCACCACGGTGAGCGGCCCCAGCAGGTTGGGCAGAATCTCGCGCAGCATGATGAATAGCGACGAGGCGCCGAGCGTGCGGGCGGCGGCGATAAATTCCGCCTCGCGCAGCTGGCGCGTCACCGAGCGGGAGACGATCAGAAAGCGGTCCCACAGCAGCAGGCCCAGCAGCATGATCACCACCTTGACCGAACCGCCCACCAGCGAGGCCAGCGCCAGCGCCACCAGAATCACCGGCATCGACAGACGCACGGTGAGGAGATAGCTCACCGCCGCGTCCACCCGGCCGCCGAAATAGCCCGCCAGCACCCCGAGCGCAATGCCAATGGTGCCCGCCAGCATGACCGACACCAGCCCGATGGTCAGCGACACCCGCGCGCCGTACAGCAGGCGGCTTAAGTAATCCCGCCCCAGCTTGTCGGTGCCGAGCCAATGTTCCCAACTGCCCTTTTCATGCCACACCGGCGGGATCAACCGGCGGCTGACCTCCTGCGCGTAAGGGTCGTGCGGGCTGATGAACGGCGCCAGCACCGCCAGCAGCACGATCGCCCCCAGAATCACCAGCCCCAGCGTCATGCCGTGGTGACCCAGCACCTTGCGCTGCCAGCGCCGCCACGGCCCAGGTTCCGGCAGCAGGCCCGGCTGCGGAGCGGTTTTCATCATCACGGCCAGTCGTGCCATTGCAGTTCTCATCACGGCTCCTTATTTGCTGCGCAGTCGTGGATCCAGCGCGGCGTTAAGCACATCCGCCAGAAACGTCAGCCCGATATAAAACACGGCGATAATCAATACGATGGCCTGCACTACCGGAAAGTCGTTGCGCGAGATGGAGTCCCACGCCAGTTGCCCCAGCCCCTGCAACGAAAACACCGATTCGATCACCACCGAGCCGCCGAGCATGAACCCCAGTTCCACCGTCGCCAGCGCCACTACCGGAATAATGGCGTTGCGCAGGCCGTGTTTGACCACCACCTTAAAGGCGCTCAACCCTTTGGCGCGCGCGGTACGGATGTAATCGGAGCCGAGCACGTCCAGCATGCCGGAGCGGGTCAGGCGCATCAGCGACGGCATGGCGTAGTAGCCGAGCGCCACCGCCGGCAGCACGAAGTTCTGCCAGCTGGCGTTACCCGCCACCGGCAGCCATTTCAGCCCGACGGCGAAGATAAGAATCAGCACCAGAGCGAACCAGAAATTAGGCATCGCCTGACCGAGCACCGACACCAGCATGGCAAGGCGATCGACCCAGGTGTCGCGGAACACCGCCGCCAGCACCCCGAGCGGGATCGCCACCGTCAGCGCCAGCAGCAGCGATACGCCGCCCAGCTTGAGGGTGACCGGCATCCGCTGGCCGACCAGCTCCATCACCGTGTTTTCAAAGTAGAACGAGCGACCAAAATCCAGATGCAGCGCCGACCACATCCAGCTGGAAAACTGGCTCAGCAGCGGCTTATCCAGCCCGTTCTGCACCCGGATCTGGGCGATGGTTTCCGCGGTGGCGTCCGGCCCGGCGATGGCGGTCGCCAGATCGCCGGACAGGTGCAGCAGCGAAAAGCTGACCGCCGCCACGGTGAACAGCACCGCCAGCGCCACCAGTAACCGATGAAAAATGTACTTCACCATAAGCGAACTCCTTACAACTCAAGCGCGGCCGGTTCCCCGACGGCGGTTACTTCCAGCTCGCTTCGGCGAAGCGCGGCAGTTCGTCCGGCCAGTCCTGGAAGTTCAGATCGGACGTAAAGGCGTAATGGGTGGAATAGGAGAACAGCGGCGCCATATACGCCTGCGACGAAATACGGCCCAGCAGTGCGGCGTACAGCGCGCTGCGCTGCTGCGGGTCCACCACTTCATCCGCTTTCGCCAGTTCGGCGATGACTCTAGGGTCTTTCCAGATATCGCTGCCTTTACCGCCGAAATAGGGGGTAACGAACGCAGTGGCGTCGTTGATGGAGAAGGAACCCCAGGTGCTGAACGCCAGCGGCGCCTGACCGGACGCCAGCGCGTTAGCCATCACCGGGTATTGCACGAAGTGCAGACGGGCGCGGATGCCGACCTTGCGCAGATCGCCGATAATCGCTTCGGCGTAATCACGCTCGCGGTAGGCCCACAGATCGGTGTCGAAACCGTTGGCGTAGCCCGCCTCCGCCAGCAGTTGTTTGGCTTTGGCCGGGTCGTAGGGGTATTGGATCACCTGGCTGGCGTCGCAGGCGGTCTGGGTGCGGAAGCAGGCGGAATACACCGGTTTGCTGCCGCCGCGCACCAGATTATCCACCATCGCCTGGCGGTTGACGGCGTAATTGATGGCCTGACGCACGCGCACGTCTTTGAACGGCGCGCCTTCCGGGCCGCTGGCGTTAGTGTTCAGCTCCAGAAAGCCGACGCGCATGGTTTCGCCGCTTTTCACCGCAATGTTCGGCATGGCGGACAGCGATTCCACCTGATCCGACGCCACGCGCCAGATCCAGTCCACCTGGCCGGTCATCAACTGGGCTACGCGCGCTTCCGGGTCGCGGATCACAACAAACTGCAGCTTGCCGATTTTCGGCTGCCCGATCGGACTGTCTTTGAAATAGTCCGGGTTTTTCACCATCGACACGCCCTGCCCCGGCGTCACCTTGACGATTTTGTACGGGCCGGTGCCGACAGGCGCTTTGCTAAAGCCCTCCAGCTTCACCTGCTGGAAATATTTGGCGGGGTAAATCGGCGTCGGGCCGGAGAGGTATTCCAGCGCCGCCGGGAACGGTTTTTTCAGATGCAGACGCACGCTGTAGTCATCGACTTTTTCCACATGGTCGATCCAATCGACGCTTTGCGGGATCACCGAGGCGGTATTCGGCCCGGCGATACTCTGAAAGGTATACACCACATCATCGGCGCTAAAGGCATCGCCATTATGGAAAGTCACGCCTTTACGCAGATGCAGCAGCAACACCGTCGGCGACTCCCATTTCCAGTCGGTCGCCAGTTCACCTTTATATTCCCCGGTTTTCGGATCGCGATAGATCAGCGTATCCCAGGCGAGATGCGCCAGAATCACCCCTTCGCGCATGTTATTGTGGTACGGGCTGACGTTTTCCACCTCGCTGTCGGAGGCGTAAACCAGCGTGTCATTTTGTTTGCCGGCATAACTGGCGCAGGCAAAACCTGCCAGTAACGCGGTTAATGCATATTGACGGATATGTCTTGCCAGATTACGAGCCATGCTGTTCTCCACCACAATAAAGGACGAATAAAAATGGTCACCAACAAAAACATTCGTCCGTTACGTTGCAAGAGCAGCGCCAGATAAGGATTATTACCGTTACCGATTTTCGACACACACTTTCTCAAAAAGAGAAACCACCGATAACAGCTGGATTCATTTGTCCAGACAATAATAAAAATGAATGGTATTGATTACGCGGCAAGCCGCTGCCGACGCCGCATTGACAACGCCGGGTACTATTTCAGTGCAAAAACCCACCAGCCTGCACCATTTGCGTGATTATCGATAAGGGGAGGTTATTTCTTGTTTTGCGAAAACAGCGTTACGAGAGAAGGAAAGGAAAGCAAAACAGCGCATATAAAAATCAGGAATAAAAATAACTCGCTGATGGTTAATTTATATTAACCTCACCAATAAAATTAAAACTAAAAAAATCATTTAAAATCAAATGCATTTACAAAACTCCCGCTAACGCCTCACTTCTCACCCCCCAAAGACATATCAACATTAAAGCCAACGTTCAATCTAAACATTATGAAAAATAAATAAAAAAAAACTCTGTTTTGATGGAAGTAATCATACCTCACGCCAATGGATAAAAAACAAAAAGCATATAGTCTAAATTTAAAAACCCCGACAACAGGAGATCTCAGCGGCACAAAAAATAGCATATTAATAAACGCAGAAATTATTTCATTTTTTCCATTCATATTAATTCATTGCAGGTGAGGAAGACGACTATGCTGACTACCACTCAATACCGCTCGTTATTATTCATATTTATTACCTCTTGTCTGCTGTTAGCCGGTTGTGTTAATACAATCCCGGATAAACAATGGCAACACGTATGTAAAAGCGGCGTGTGTGCCAAAGAGGAGTTGACCAATTTTATTCAAACAAAGTATTGCACTATAGACACCAACAACAGGAATGCTAAATGCCCTGATAATATCATTACCAACACACGTACCATGACCGCCTTCCAAAAGAGCTACCTTGAATACAACGCAGTGGATGGTTCTCTCAGAGACCCGCAACAACTCAAGGCAATTAAGGGATATATTCAACAAAAGGTCGATAGCGGAAAAAATATACTGATCGCCGTTTATATTCATGGCTGGCACCATAATGCCGCCCCGAAAGACAGTAATCTTATCCAGTTCGATAATCTGCTGGCTCGCTATGTCGGCGGGCTGCAACAGCTTGGCAAAAAAGATGTTGAGGTGCTGGGTATTTATGTCGGCTGGCAAGGTGAGATATACAAAGGGGCATTTAATTTTCAAACGATTGGTAACCGGGCTAACGTTGCCGACGTCATCGGCAGCCGGGGAGCGGCTATCAATCATCACGGCCGGGGTTTAAAGCAGGATTTGACAGAACTGGCCGACACCATGCGTAAAGCCAACGCCGACAATCATATGATTGTCATGGGACATTCGCTTGGCGGTCGAATGATCGCACGCGCATTTTTGCCGGGTCTGGTCCATAACGCTCAGACCCTCGGCGATAATACGTTACTGGTCACGATTAACGCCGCCGTCGATTCCACCACGTTCGACGATGCCTATCGCCCGGATCAGCTCTCATCGCAGCCTGACTACCCAATATGGCTCAACCTGACTTCAAAGGAAGACACCGCGACCAAAGTCTATTATCCCTGGGCTCATAGAATGGGATACCTCGCTCCCTGGGGGTTCTCCAATATAAAAACCTTAGGTCATACGACGGAGCGCATCACGCACCAGCTCGGCGTGCAGTTTTGTTCACCGGATAAAAATACGCCGTCTCAATGCGCGCCGTGGGAAAAATTGTTCAGCGCCATTCAACCCGTCTGGACCACAGCGGAGCCCTATCACTTCAGCGTTCTGACTTATGGAGCCAAGCCACGGTTGAACAAACGCCCACCGCTAACCCAATGCGTGCTGTTAACCCGCTATCCATTAACGGAGCAGTCAAAAGCGGCGCTCAATAACTCCCCCCTCTGCCCTGGATTAAGAGAAGATTTTGATACGGCCGCACAGCCCAACCCGCTACCTGCCAGGGGAAAAATGTGGAATATACGTACTGACGCCAGCGTGATTGATAATGAAACCGCTAAGCGAAGGGAATATCCTGACCACAACGCGTATATCCAAACCGATCTGGTGACCATGCTATTACAGCTGGTATATCGCTAAGAAAAGGCAGGGAATGGATCAAATCATCCTTTCCCTGCCACCAGCGGTTGCATCCGTCACCTATTGGCGCATTTACCTGCCGTTGACACACCTCAGGACGAAGCCAGACGCGAAATCCGCTGACCGCTGACCACGGCGGCCAGCGTGGCGAATATCCCGGCGGCGATCAGCGATGCATGGGTGCCTTGCGCGCCGAACAGGTTGAACATCAGCGCCACCAGCGCCGCGCCGGCGGTCTGCCCCACCAGCCGGGCCGTGCCCAGCATACCGCTGGCGCCGCCGCTGCGATGACGGGGCGCCGCGCTGATGATGGTGTGATTATTCGGTGACTGGAACAGCCCGAAACCGATGCCGCACAGCACCATCCGCAGGCAGATATCCAGATAGCCCGGCGAAGCCGGCAGCCAGGCCAGCGAGAACAATCCCAGCGCGAACAACGACAGCCCGATGGTGCACAATACCCCGGCGTTAACGCGTTCAAGCCAGCGCCCCGCCAGCGGCGCCGTCGCCATGATCGCCAGCGGCCAGGGGGTGAGCAGCAGGCCGGTTTCGATTTCATTCATCCCCAGCGCGCTCTGGAAATAGAACGGCAGCGACACCATCGCCAGCATCTGGGCGCAGAACGAACCGATCGACGTGCCCATCGACAACGCAAACACCGGGATGCGCAGCAAGTCCACCGGCAGCAGCGGGTAAGACTGATTCAGTTGCCGCCGGAAGAAATAGCCGCCCACCAGCAGCGTCAGCGCCAGTTCGCCCAGCACCAGCCACAGATTTTGACCGTGAGCAAATCCGCCCAGCGCAATGAAAAACAGCCCGAAAGTCAGCGCGTTCAGCAACGCGCTCGGGGTGTCGAAGCGCTGCGCCCTCACCCCGTCGTTACGCGGCAGGAAACGCCAGCCCAGCAGCAGCGCCACAATACCGAACGGCACGTTGATGGCGAACAGCCACTGCCACGACGCCACGCCCAGAATTCCCGCCGCGACGGTCGGCCCGGCGGCGGTGGACACCGCCACCACCAGCGAGTTGATCGCCATGCCGCGCCCGAGCCGGACTTTGGGGTAAATCAACCGGATCAGCGCGGTGTTGACGCTCATCAGCGCCGCGGCCGCCAGCCCTTGCAGAATGCGCGCCAGCGTCAGCGTCGGCAGCGAATCCGCCAGCGCGCACACCACCGACATCAGCGTAAACAGCACCAGTCCCACCAGATAGACGCGGCGATAACCGACGATATCGCCAAGCGACGACAGCGACAGCAACGTCATGGTGATCGCCAGCTGATAGGCGTTGACGATCCAGATCGACGACGCCGGGCTGGTGTTGAAATCGGCGGCGATGGTAGGCAGCGCCACGTTGACCAGCGCCCCGTCCAGCACCGCCATAGCGATGCCGAAGGCAATAGCGAAAATGGCGCCGATACGCGCCGGCATCGGTAATCCGTCGACGGCGGATCCCGCGCTCTGAGAGGTAACAGCAGCGTTCAAAATAATGTCCGAAGATGAAAGGCGTGGAGTGCGCGGCAGGCCGCCGCCGCACGTTTTTCGTACCCGTTACCCTACTGGGTTTGGACGGGGGGTGCAATTGATGCATCAAAATATAATTGATTATATAATTCGTATCAGAGTTCACTGATATTAATATTTTCTATATTATCATATATATCTCCAACATCCTTCCATTTCATTCTAAACTGATTCCTCTTTTTAGCCCTCCACTCTTCATTATTATATTTAATATTAACACCCGGATCATAATATATTTTATTCGTAAAAAATGCAGAAATGAACTTTTTAATATTATTACCCTCAGCCAAAGTAACATTTGGCCCGAAGTGATATTCAGGATGCTCACCGGATAACTTATCATAGGAAACAAAACATGTTTTGCTATGCTTACGCCTCCAGTGATCGATTATTTTACTAAAACTCCATCCAGCGGCAATTATTCCACTTGTATTTTTTAGAAAAATACCGCCTTCCGGATCAATAATTTTATCCGCGTGAATATCATAGCCATCAATGCATAAAGTCAGGCCGGTTTTTTGATTATACTCTGATACTTTATGCATCCCTGTAAAATCTATACGTTCAGGCTTCTTACTGCTACCGTAACTATTCATAAACCCATAAATATCAGAAAGATATAATCCTGAATCAGGTTCTGGAGTCATCAATGTTACTACACTGCCAGAATGGGCTTTAAGTTCCCAGTCCATAAAATCAGGCTCAGAACGGCCATTGGGGATTATATTGAACAGACTTTCCAGCGTTAAGCCTGCACCATTTTGTGCTTTATATGGTATTATTGAACCTAAATAATTCATTCGCTGTGAACGTACATAGCCCATATTATAAATCTCTTTAAGATTTTTAATGAGAATGTGTCGGCTATCCTGTAGTAAATAGTAATACTCATAAAATACAGAAAAAACAGAGCGAAGAACACTATTCTCTATAAGATATTTTAATTCACAAGACAGCTCGTCATCCCATGCACTAACATAGGATAAGACTCGGCCTTTACCAATACCCATAACAAGATAGCGATTACTATTTATACGCTGCTGCCGCTCCTCTCCAGTTGGAGGACGCATCAAATGAGACGGGGCAGTAGAGCATCCCTGAAGGATGCCTGAAAGACGCACTTCTGGATAGTCTGGATATAATATAATTTGGGCGCCTTTAGCTTGTTCAGTTGAACCATCAAACGATAACCAGAACCAATCTATTTTCGCTTTAAATATAGCACCTTTTTCAGAAAGTCCCGAACTAACGATATTCCATAAAGGTAAGCCTTTTATCACACTGAAGTCTTTTCCAAAATATATTTGTTGTTTTGAATTATCGTTGTTAGCCAAAGGCTTAACAATAATTCTTGTAACTCCAAGGCTCTTCATCAGCTCAGATAAGCGAGTCATTCCACTAGCCACACCACTCTCCCATGAAAAAGATAATTGGCTTTGTAATTTTATAATGCCATCACAAAAAATATGATTCCATCAAAATAATGCGAGTAAACACACGGTTAGATTCAGATGGCATCATAAATTTCACACTTTTTTCAGACGATAATTCCATAACTGTATATTTATACACCCACAGTCTTTCCTCTGGGTCAATTGAGTGATAAGCTATCACTCAAAATTCCCTTTTAAAATGGCGTAATGTTATGAGTCAGTTGGAATTAGTCCCACAAGAACTACTTGAACAACATGAGCAAGATCAGATACAAAAACTTGAAGAAGATAAAACACTTATAGATCAACTTGTTGAGATCTATGACCAGAAGTACATCGCTGCTGTTTTACGCTCTGTTGGACAAAACGACTGGACCAGAGAAACATTGAATCGGTGGTTGAATGGCAAAGCAGCACCAAAACCGTTTACAAATGCGGAGATCATAAAACTCAAGGGATTACTGCCATCGCCTCCGGCATGTCATCCACACTATCATTTTCGTTTCATTGACCTTTTTGCCGGTATTGGTGGTATTAGAAAAGGATTTGAAGAGATCGGGGGAGAGTGCGTTTTTACTAGTGAATGGAACAAAGACGCAGTAAGAACTTACAAAGCGAATTGGTTTTGCAACCCCAAAAACCATAAATTTAATAATGACATTCGGGATATCACGTTGAGTAATGATCAGACGATAAGCGAGCAACAAGCTTACCAAAACATTGATCAGGAAATACCCGACCATGACGTTCTGCTGGCTGGATTTCCATGTCAGCCGTTCTCTCTTGCGGGCGTATCTAAGAAAAACTCGCTGGGCAGAGCACATGGGTTTGAATGTGAAACGCAGGGCACTCTCTTTTTTGATGTTGCACGAATTATTGCATCTAAGAAGCCGGCTATTTTCCTTCTCGAAAATGTAAAAAACTTAAAAAGTCATGATAAGGGAAAAACGTTTCGGATTATTATGGAAACGTTGAATGAACTTGGTTATATCGTAGCTGATTCAGAACACATTGGCTCGGATGATCCTAAAATTATTGATGGAAAAAATTTCCTTCCTCAACATAGAGAGCGTATTGTATTAGTTGGATTCAGAAAAGATATGAATATACACAAAGGCTTTACACTAAAAGACATTAAAAAACTCATACCAGAAAGCCGCCCAACGCTGTCTGAACTATTAGATAATAACATAGATAGTAAATATATATTAACACCATTACTATGGAAGTATCTTTATAATTACGCAAAGAAACATCAGGCTAAAGGAAATGGCTTTGGTTTTGGTCTCGTAAATCCGCATGATAAAAATAGCACAGCACGAACTCTATCGGCACGCTATCATAAAGATGGCTCAGAAATTCTGATAGACAGAGGCTGGGATAAAGAACTAGGTGAAAAAGATTTCGATAATAGCCTAAACCAGGACAAGCGTCCGCGCCGTCTGACCCCCAGAGAATGCGCACGTCTCATGGGCTTTGAGAAACCCGGGAAGTCTGAATTTAAAATCCCTGTTTCTGATACACAAGCATACCGCCAGTTTGGTAATTCTGTTGTAGTACCCGTATTTTCTGCTGTAGCTAAATTACTAAAACCATATATCGAAAAGGCTATCGAAAATACAGAAAAAAAGGAGATTTGATAAAAAATGGCTGATGTTCATAAACCAGAAATTCGCAGAAAAAACATGAAAGCGATTCGCAATCATGACACAGCCATTGAATTAAAAATATCCGATATACTCGTTCAACTTGGGTTCGAATTTCGAACCCAGGTTAAAGATATGCCGGGAAGGCCTGATTTCGTAATCGATGAATATCACAAAGTCATCTTCACTCATGGTTGTTTCTGGCATCATCATAACTGTTATCTATTCAAAGTCCCCGCAACAAGAACTGAGTTCTGGTTAGAAAAAATAGGCCAGAATGTCACCAGAGACAGAAGGAATAATGAAGAATTAACTTCTGGTGGATGGAGTATTTTGCTTATATGGGAGTGTGCTATTCGTGGCCGACATAAACTTTCAGATCAGAGTATTTCTGAACGTATAGAAGAATGGATCTGCGCAGGAGACTATTCAGCTGAAATAAACACATCAGGATTGCATCATCTTAAAATTTCGTTTTGATACCCCACAAAATTCTTCTTATCAACATATTACTATCGCTGTAATAATATATATTATTAAAAAAACTGATTGCCGATTAAATCTATTCATTGGCCTTAGCGCCGTAATTTATCAATGATGCACGCCGAGCGCCGGACGCGGGGAATAATGCCCGCCCCGGCCTCATTCCTCACGTTATTGATTCATTAGGGATTAAAGAGAAACCATGCCAATGCCTGTTTTTATCACCGGTTTTATGACCAGTGCCGGTTTGATCGTCGCGATCGGCGCGCAGAATTCGTTCGTGTTGCGTCAGGGGATGCGCCGGGAGCACGTGTTCTGGGTCAGTTCGGTGTGCTTTTTATGCGATATGGCGCTGATGACGCTCGGCGTGCTGGGTCTTGGCAAAATCATCAACGACAGCAAACCGGCGATCACCGCGCTGACGCTGGCCGGGGTGCTGTTTCTGCTGTGGTACGGTTATAACGCGCTGAAAAGCGCCTGGCGCGGCAACAATCAGCTGACGCTCACCACGCAGGGCGACGGCCTGCGCCGCCGGCGCACGGTGATCGGCGCCTGTCTGGCGGTCAGCCTGCTGAATCCACATGTCTATCTGGACACGGTGGCGATCATCGGCGGCATTTCCTCCGGCATCGCCCCCGACCTGAAACTGTTTTATCTGGCCGGCTCCATCAGCGCGTCGTTGATCTGGTTCTACACCATCGGCTACACGGCCGCCGCCTGCTCGCGCTATTTCTCCAACCCGCTAACCTGGCGCATCATCGATAGCCTGATCGGCTGCTACATGATTTTTATGGCGTTTCAGCTGTGTCGTTTTCTGTATCAGCAATAACGCTATCCGACGCGGTCGCTCCGCCGCGCAGCCACTCGATTGCCAGCGCCGGCCAGGCTTGCAGGCGCGCCAGCGCATCGGCGTAGAGCGGCATGGCGTTGGCTGCGCCTTCCCGTTCAACGCACACCGCCGCGTAGGCGGAGGCGAACAGCGCCGCCTCGGCCAGCGCTTCCCCCGCCGCCAGCCGGGCCGCCAGCGCGCCGTTGAAGGCATCGCCCGCGCCGGTGGTGTCTTTCGGTTGCGCCGGGAATACCGGAATACGCGCCAGACTGTCGCCGGTGGACAGCAGCGCGCCCTGCGTGCCCAGCGTAATCAGCAGTGTCGCCACGCCCTTGTCGTGCAGCACCTCGGCGGCGCGTTGGGCGCTGTCCCAGTCACTGACGGCGACGCCGGTGAGTTGAGCTGCTTCGGTGCTGTTGGGGGTGAGCAGATCGACGTGACGCAGAAAAGCGTTGCTGACCTTCTGCCACGGCGCCGGGTTGACGATGACGTAGGTGCCCGCCTCGCGGGCGGTGTCCATCATGCGCTGAATGGCGCTCAGATTATTTTCCAGTTGCATCAAAAGGATGTCTGCCGCCGCCACCGTCGGCCGACAGCGGGCGACTTCGACGGCGGTGACGGTGAGATTGGCGCCGGGGTAGACCGAAATCATGTTCTCGGCGTCGTCGCCCGCCACATAAATCAGCGCGTTGCCGGTCGGTTTTTCCTTGCAGGTGAACAGGGTGATGGCGTCAAAACCGCTGTGTTCCAGATGGCGACGGGCGTAGGAGCCGAAATCATCCCGCCCGACCTTGCCGATATAGTGCACCCGCGCCCCGGCCCGCATCGCCGCCATCGCCTGATTGGCGCCCTTGCCGCCCGGCCCCATCATACTGTGCTGGGCAATCAACGACTCGCCGGGTGCCGGAAAGCGCTGCATGTGCGAGACGATATCCAGATTGAACGAGCCAAACACGCACACCTTACCTTTCATACCTGCTCTCCCCAAATATGTCATCGCCCCACATCACGTTATCTCCCGAAATAACGTTCCGCCGCCAGACAGGCGCCGCGGCATCCGGTGTGATCGGTGGCGGCGCTGACGACCAGTTTCAGCCCGCGCCGGGTCACCGGCGGGCGCAGATGGCGCACCAGCAGCGACTGAAGCTGTTCGAGCGGGAAGTCCGTCATCGCCAGCACCCCGCCGCCCAGAATCAGGTATTCCGGGTCCAGAATATTCATTTCCGCCGCGATGGTTTTCGCCAACCGGTCGATGAACGCGCGCAGATCCGGGTGGTCGCGCTGTGCCGAAAACAGCGCTGAGAGCGGCAGCTCCGGGCAGTGCGCCTGCGCCCACTGACTCAGCCAGTGACCGCTGGCGATAGTCTCTACGCAGCCTTCGTTGCCGCACGGGCAGGCCAGCGGATTGTCCGGCCACGGAATGTGCCCCAGTTCGCCGGAGCCGCCGTGCCGGCCGTGGTAGAACTGGCCGTTGAGCCACAGGCTGTTGCCCATGCCGGTGCCGAGGTACACCCCCACCGCATGCTGCGGCAGGCGTTCCAGTTGCAGCAGGTCCCACAGCATCAGGTGGTTGACGTCTTTGTCCATCGCCACCGGCACGCCCACCCGCTCCGCCAGTTGGCGCGCTACCGGTTGATCATCCAGCGCGGGGATAAACGGCAGCGACACCACCTGCTGGCGGTCGTGGCTGAGGATACCCGGCAGCCCCAGCATTACGCCGCCGATGGCGCAGTCAGCCGCCGCCAGCGCCGGACGCAGCACCCCGGCCAGCGCGCCGAGCGCGTCCGGCTGACGCGCCCAACTGGCGGTAGGCACTTTGTGAAATCCTGACCAGCGACGCTGCGCGTCCATCACCAGCAACCGGGTGCTGGTGCCGCCGATATCCACCCCCAACCAGCCGGTCATCACGCGGACTCGCTTAGCGCGCCCTTCGCCTGCGCGATGTGTCCTTGCATCAGGTCCCACGCCTGCTCCAGCCGGTCGTGCAGGCCGAACAGACCGGAGGTGCCGACGATCAGCACCTCGGCTCCCGCCGCCAGCAACGTGCCGTAAGTGCGCTGGTTGCAGGAGCCGTCCACCTCGATCAGATAGCGGTGGCCGTGCCGCGCTTTCAGATCGCGCAGTTCCGCGATCTTGTTCACCATTTCCGGAATAAACGGCTGGCCGGCGTAACCGGGATCCACCGTCATCACCGTGATCTTGTCCAGCAGGTGAATGTAGTGACGAATAAACGACACCGGCGTCGCCGGGTTGAGCACCACGCCGACCCGGCGATTCAGCGCGCGGATCTGGTTGATGACCCGGAACGCATCGCGGTTGATGGTTTCGGCGTGCGGGCAGATCACGTCCGCCCCGGCCTTCGCCACCGCGTCGATAAAATCGGTCGGCGCTTCCACCATCAGATGCACGTCGATAGCCACGCGGGTAAACGGCCGAATCTGCTCGATGAAAAACGGCGACAGGGTGATGTTCTTGACGTAGTGCCCATCCATGATGTCCACGTGCAGAAAATCGGCCCGGGTGTCCAGCACCGCCAGTTGCTGCTTAATCTCCATGAGATTCATGCACATCAGCGAGGGGGAGAGTTGAGTACGCATCAGACGTCCTTTTTATCGTTTAACGGTGACTGGCGGGCCAGCCGCACGCTGCGGCGCACGGCCCGGTAATGGATGTACTGGTTTTTGAAGAACTTGAGCGACAGCACCACGATCAGCACCGCGCCCCACATCGCCAGGCTGAAGTGCTGGCTGATGTTCAGCAGGTTGAAACCGGTGGAGAGGATCTGTAGCGCCACCAGCGCCAGCACCACGCCGGTGACGCGGCCGAAACCGCCGTTGGGGTCGGCGCCGCCGAGAATGATCGCCAGCACCGTCAGCAGCAGGTAGGAATCGCCGTAGCCGATGCGCGCCGAGTTAAAGCGCGCCATCATCACCAGCCCGGCCAGCACGCACAGCAAGCTGGAGATGACGTACACCAGCACCAGCATGCGGTGGGTGTTGATGCCGCTGAACCAGGTGGCGTTGATGTTGCTGCCGCCCATATAGATGCACTTGCCGGCGCGGGTTTTGCCGAGGAACAGCGCCATCGCCGCGGCCGCCAGCAGGAACAGGTAGAGCGGCAGCGGCACGCCGAGCAGGGTGCCGGAACCGAGCGTGCGCACCACCTCCGGCATACCGCTCACCGCCGCGCCGCGCGTCAGCCAGATGCCGATGCCGTTGACCGTCATCATGGTGGCGAGCGTCACCAGAATCGGGTGCGCGCCCACTTTGGTCACCATCAACCCGGTGACGCCGCCGATCAGCACCGCAATCGCCACCGCCCCCAGCACGCCGATGCCGAGCCACAGCAGTTGCAGCGCGGTGCCCGCGCCGGACGGCAGATAATTCAGCAGCACCCAGGCGATAAACAGGCTGGTAAGGTTGGCGGTGGCGATGATGCACAGATTCAGGCCGCCGCTCAGGATGGCGACGAACATCGCCAGCGTGAACAGCCCCAGTTCCGGCAACTGGAACGCCATGCTCATGAAGGTGGAGCCGGTGAAAAAGCGCCCCGGCAGCGCCAGCGTAAAGGCGGCGACAGCAACGGCGATCAGCAGCAACAGACCGGGATGCGCGCCGCCCGCCAGACGGACAGCGGCGCGTAACCGGGTAACGGGGTTCATGGCGGAATACGCCTGTCGTTCAGGTAAAACTGACATCGGTTTCCTTCCGTTTCTTGTAGTGGGTAACGGTTATCGCCAGCATGATCACCGCGCCGATGACGATGTTCATGAAGTAGCTGGAGACGCCAATCAGGTTGAGGCCGTTTTTGAGGATGGCGATCAGAAATACGCCCATCAGCGTACCGGTGACGGTGCCTTTGCCGCCCATCAGGCTGGCGCCGCCCAGCACGGTGGCGGCCAGCACATCCAGTTCGCCGCCCACCAGTGCGTTCGGCACCACCTCGCCGACGCGGTAGACCTGCACCAGCCCGCCAACCGCCGCCATCACGCCGAGGTAACCGTAAGCCAGCAGGTGGATCAGCCCGACGCGAATGCCGATGCGCCGCGCCGACTCCTGATCGCCGCCGGTGGCGTACAGCTGGCGGCCAAGGTGGGTTTTGTTGAGCAGGATCCAGGTGAACAGCGCGATCGCCAGCATCAGCGTCAGCGGCAGGCCAAGCTGATAACTCTGACCATTGACGCTAAACGGCAGCACGCTACGCAATGTCACCCACCACTCCGGCAGGCTATACAGGCTGTGGCCGTTGGTGAGCCACATCAGCAGCCCGAACAGCAGCGACTGCATACTGATGGTGATGATGATCGACACGATGCGCAGCGAATAGATCAGCACCGCGTTGATCATGCCGAACAGCGCGCCGCACAGCACCGCCAGCCCGACGCCGAGCAGCGGATTGTCGATGCCGGCGCGTACGAACAGCGAGGCGATCAGGTACTGCGTCACCGAGGCCACCGCCGCGAACGAAATGTCGATGCCGCCGGTCACCAGCACCACGAACAGCCCCAGCGCGAAAATACCGGTGACGGCGTAGGTATCCGCCAGGTCGAGCAGGTTCTGCAACGTCAGGAACTGGTCGCTGGCGAGCGAGAAAAACACCACGAAACACAACAGCACCCAGGCCAGCCAGCCCTGACTCGACTGCGGTTTCAACCAGGATACGTCAGGCATTGATCACCTCCGCCAGTTGCTGCTGCGCGATGTCGTGCGGCCGGTATTCGGCGTGGATGGTGCCGTCCTGAAAATGCAGTACCCGGTCGCAGTTGTAGTAGACCTCCGGCACTTCATCGGAAATCAGGATGATGGCCAGCCCCTCGCGGGCCAGTTGGTGGATCAACTGATAGATGCTGGCCTTGGCGCCCACGTCCACCCCGACGGTAGGCGAGTCGAGGATCAGGATCCGCGGTTGGGTCAGCACCCATTTCGCCAGCACGATCTTTTGCTGGTTGCCGCCGGACAGCGTGGAGATCGCCTGATCCGGATCCGCCACCCGCACGCCCAGTTGCTGGATCCAACGCAGGATCAGCGTGTTCTTGCGGTATTCGTCGATCAGGTGGAAGCGGTTGCGCAGTTGATCGAGGATGGTCAGCACCATGTTGTCCGCCACCGACTGCTGCTGGATCAGCCCCAGCGTTAGCCGGTCTTCCGATACATAGCCGATACCGGATTTGATGGCGTCTTCATGGTTGCGAAAGCGCACCGGTTTGCTGTCGAGCCAGATTTTGCCGCCGTCGGGTTGGGTCATACCGAACAGCGACAGCGCCAGTTCGGTGCGCCCGGAGCCAAGCAGGCCGCACAGCCCCAGCACTTCGCCCTGATGCAGCCGGAAACTGACATCGTGGTACTGCCCGGCGCGGCTCAGCCGTTCCACCTCCAGCAACACGCGATCCGGATCGCCGGTGGGCGTTTTCAGTTGGTAGTCGAGCTTCAGGCCGGTCATCAGTTCGGTCAGCCGGGCGCCGTCCATCTCGCTGGCGGGCCAGGTGCCGACCTTGCGGCCATCGCGGATCACCGTCACCCGATCGGAGATCTCCAGCACCTCGTCCAGCCGGTGGCTGACGAACACCACGCAGATGTTTTTGTCCTTCAGGTAACGCACGGTGCGCAGCAATTGATTAACTTCGGTGCGGGTGAGCGAGGCGGTCGGCTCGTCCATGATCACCAACCGCGCGTCCGCTACCAGCGCCCGGCAGATCGCCACCTGCTGACGTTGCGCGATGGACAGCGCCGCTACCTTTGCATCCAGTTGTAAGTCAAACTGCAACTCGCTGATGATGCGCTGCGCGGTGTCCCGCACCCGGCGGGCGCTGTACCAGCCGAACAGCCCGTTCAGGTTGTGCTCGAAGGCGATATTCTCCGCCACGCTCAGGTTAGGAAACAGCGACAGATCCTGATAGATCACCTGAACGCCAAAATCGCGCGCCTGCCGGGCGGTGAGGCGGGCGATCGTGTCGCCCTCCCCCAGCCGGATACGGCTGCCGCTGTCTGGGGCATGCACCCCGGCGATCACCTTGATCAAGGTACTTTTGCCACAGCCGTTGGTGCCGGCCAGACAGTGCACTTCTCCCGCCATCAGCGACAGCGAGATATCGCTCAGCGCCCGGTTGCCGCCAAAGGTCTTCGACAGGTTATCCAGCGCAATCAGCGTCTGTGGTTCGGCCGCGTTCATCGCTTACAGCCCCATTTTGACCAGTTTCGGCAGGTTGGTTTTATCCAGGCTCTCGGTGGTGTTGCCGAGGATGGTGTGGGTCTGGCTATCCACCTTCACCTTGCCCAGGCCGTCGATGGTCATGCCGTCGGTGATGGCTTCCTTCTTCTGGATCATGTCCGCCAGCCGCACGAATACCTCGCCCGCCGTCATCGGGTTCCAGATATAGCCGCCCTTGATGGTGCCGCGGTTGACCAGCGACTGGCCCTGACCGGGGCTGAACGAACCGATAACGCAGATCTGGTCAATCTTATTGCGCGCCATCACCGCCCGCCCGGCGCCGATCGGCCCCTGTGAACCAAAGGCGATGATGCCTTTCAGGTCGGGGTATTTGGACATCAGTTCGTTGGTGGTGCGGATGGAGTCATCCAGCGATTCGCCGACGCCGAACTTGTCCGCCACCAGTTGCATCTTCGGGTAATGGGCTTTCTGCCACGCCACGGCGGAATCAACCCAGGCGTTGTGCAGCGGCACCGTCAGGCTGCCGACGTAAGCGGCGTATTTGCCCTCGCCTTTCATGCAGTCCGCCAGCGCTTTCATGTGGTTCTCGCCGTGGGTTTTGGCGTCCACCAGTTCAAAATCCCAATCGGCGTATTGCTGCCCCGGCGACTCATGCACCAGCACCTTGATGCCCGCTTCCTGCGCGCGTTTCAGCACCGGTTCCAGCACCTTCGGGTCGTTCGGCACCACGCCGATGATGTCCACCTTCTGGGCGATCAGATCTTCGATGGCGCGCACCTGAAGCGCCGGGTCCGCCGAGGTCGGCCCCACCTGCCAGGCATCGATGCCGCGTTTGGCCGCTTCGCTCTTGATGCCGGCTTCCATGGCGTTGAACCACGGAATGCCGCCGATTTTCACCACCACCCCCATGCGCAGCTTATCGGCGGCGTGGGCAGAAGCGGCGAACAGCGCCAGCAGGGTACAGGCGAGTAAGGTTCTTTTCATTATGCTTCTCCGATCGAGTTATTAATTAACTGCATGGCGGACGGCCGTTGCGAGCAATCGATAATATTGACGCCATTCCATGCCAGTTCCTGTTGAAGCGCTTTATCTTTCAAACTGTCGGTAATCAGAAAATCCACATCGCGGTAATGACAAATACGGGCGAATGACGGATGAGAAAATTTACTGGCGTCCATTAATAAATATTTTCTTTCCGACGCCAGCAGCATTTGTTGTTTTAAATGGGCGCTATTTTCATTTCCCTCGCGTAAATAACCGTCATTGCCCAGACTGCTACAGGAAAAGAAAATCTTATTAATTAAAAACTCCTTTAACGGTTGCTCCGCCACCACACCACTAAAATCTTCATAGCGATCGGAATATTCCCCGCCCAGACAAATGGTGCGAATATTGCCTTTCGGCGCCAGCGTTTGCACCGTACGCAATGAATTGGTTAATACCGTTAATTCAATATCCGGTAATTGCCGCGCCAGAAACCAACAGGTGGTGCTGCTGTCCAGTAAAATACAATCGCCGGGGCTGATAAAATCCAGCGCACGTTTAGCCATTTGCATTTTCTGCGACACATTTTCATTCATGCGCTGACGAAATGTGGCTTCCTGTTCGCTGTGGCCGTTTGTTATATTCGGAATATTTCCCTGGCTGCGCTGCGCGATAACCGCGCCGCCGTGACTGCGTAATAACACGCCTTTCTTTTCCAGCAGCGATAAATCCCGCCGGATGGTTTCCTGCGACACCTGGCATAACCTCACCAGCTCTGAAACCAATACACGACCATGCACGGTTAATTGCTCGACAATGCGCTGCTGACGCTCAATCGGCAACATGGCGACCTCCTGTGGGAATAAAGGTAATGGATAGCGGGAACACAAAATGTGCCCTGGGCAAAAGACCGGGGGCAGGAAAATGGCGGGGCTGCATTCAGTGATCCTGGTGGAAAATAAAAATGAAATTTGCATCACCGGCAGATTAAAAGGTGATGAATATCACAAAAAAGTGCCGTTTTAACGGCCATCATCGCGCCTTAACATAAGCACGCTAATAAATGTAGCAATAAATTAACCTGCCCGAATGTGACCGTTTCTGTGGATTTGACCGGTTTGAGAGAACAACGAGGAAGAGCAACATCAGAAGACGGAGCGGCGCACCACACACCACCCCGATAAAAGACATGAAGAATGCAACGATACTACGCGCCGCGATATGCCGTATTGGCGCCCATACCGCTAACATACACATTATGCGCCAGCCCGGTTTCCTTCATCGCTTCCCAGAAATTAACGTCTTTCACCAGCGCTGACAGGCTTTGCCACTGCAACGCGCTCCCCGCAACGCCTTTGCGCTGATACAGACCGAACCAGCCGGAAAAACCGTACGATTCCGCCACCGGCGCCAGCACCACCACCGTCGAGGACGGATTACCGTGCGCCTGCCGCATCCGTTCAAGCCAGCCTAACAGTTGCGACGGCGACAGCGGTTGACCGTCATGTCCATGCAATACCCCTGCGTAGAGGCAGGTCGGCTGGGGTTTGAGCTCCAGAAAATCGCTCGCCGACATGTCTTTGCCGGTCAGATGATTGTCGCTCCAACCCTGCGGCGAGATGCAGATATCCCCTTGCTCAACGGCGCCAAACAAATCCAGCCCCAGCAGCAGGTAATGTTTGTCTGGCAATACGTGGTCTTCCTGCGCGATCACCGGCAGCGCCAGATCGGCGCCGGGTACCCACTCCGGCGTAAACTCTTCTTTCACGGAGAAAATCTTCTCAATCTGGTGGATGTTTTGCCGGGCGTTGAAATCACACCGGTAGAGAATATCGAAAAAGGTTTCACCCTCAATGTCGCGGGTAATCACCGACGGCGGCACCGGCATCGCCAGCCCCAGCGCATTCAACAATTCGGGCAGATAATTAAGCGATGCCGCTTCCGCATCGGTGTTGGTATCACGCACCCAGGATTTCCGGCGATGTTGTTCTTTCAAATGGTAGCCTTTCATGGTGTTTCTCCCGACAGATGAATGTCTTCACACCATAATTCAGCACGAAAAAATCCCTCTGGTGGTAAATGGGGAAAAATGGGGGAGGAATGGGGTCTTCCGGCAAATCATTGCTTCAAAATAAAAAATTATCAGTCCCTAAAAGGGACATAACAAACGACTCAGAGAAGGATGTATTTCCCTTGCAACGGCAAGGTACCAGCAAGTACAAACTCACTGCATAACTACACTTTGCGAGGCACATTCCAAAACGCATCGCAACACCACTGTAAATTCATCCAGCCTCTTTCACCCGGTTGGCCGCTGGCATAGAGTGTCTGTGCTGCGGCAACGTCCGCAGCCGGGACTGGAACCCCCGACTATCTCAGGACTGAAAAACGCTTTGTTTTTTCAGGGGCTGCGTGCACACTCGTTACGGTGACGCAGGCAGGGCAACCGCAAGGTTGACCGGTCTTCTTGAGAGCCGGGGTTCCAACCCTGTCTGTGTCACCACCAAGTTTGGAACCCTTGAGTGGTGACGTGCTGATACTATCTCAAGGAAAACAGACTATGACGGACACCCACGCCACACCCACTGACAGTAGCATCAACATTTTCCGCGACCTGATCGCCAGCCTGCCGTTCTATCAGCTTGATGAGGTTCAACTGTGTGACCTTGGCGCTATCGCCGCTGAATCCGTCGCCGGGCTGTGCCACGGGCTTCACGAACTCGGCGATCGGTTGCAAAACGGCGCCGACATCGAACCCGAACAGCGCTACCAGTTGGGCGCCAGCCTGAATGCCGCCGCGCACCTAATCCCGGCGCTGCTGGAAATCTGCGAACAGGCGGAACGCCACACACGAGTGGTGCCGCATGCGAGCGAATTGATACCGCTCTACGTTATTTAAGTTCACCAGCATGGCCTGACCGCCGTTGACGGCACACTGCGATAGATGCCGGAGTCTGGATGAGTTGAACGATGTCGCAGTCATTGAACACGGTGAGTAATAAAACCGGCAGTGGCGGTGCGGTATGACGAATGATATAGCGACTATCTGGCCCCAAAACCGCGTCTTATATTCCCGTCCTGACGGACGGGACTTTACACCGCACTGGATAACATTATCAGAAATCACATTTCTACTGCGGGAGCGCTTTTAAAAAATCTAAGTGTGCTAGCCTTAACAGCGTAATGACCTTTCAACTCGTACCGAGGCTTTGATGCTGGAGAATGTAATCATCAGATAATCAGCTTTCCGACCTTCTCAGGCCGGACTGGTTATCGCTGCGCTTAAACTTTACGCAAACACCTGCGGGTGTTGGCTCGTTTTAGCACATGATGATTAACAGGTTTCCAGTATGAACTTATCCCGTCAGGAACAACGTACCTTACACGTTCTCGCTAAAGGCGGTTGTATTGCGCACGTGCGCGATGCTTCTGGGCACATCACTTCCGTTGAATGTTATAGCCGCGAAGGACTGCGACTCAGCGACTGCACGCTGGCCGTCTTCAAAAAACTTAAAACCAAAAAACTGATCAAATCCGTCAATGGTCAGCCGTACCGCATCAACACCACCGGGCTGAACACCGTTCGCGCCCAACCGGACAACCGTTAAGGTACTGGTGATGAATATGCCTATTAATACCCCTTTTACCGATAGTTATGACAAAGCTTTTCTGCTGGACACGATGATGGGGCCGAATGCCATGCGCATTACGGAAGAAATGGCCAATATGCTCCCCATTTCGCCGGGCATGCGTATCCTTGACCTTGGTTGCGGGAAAGGAATTTCGTCCATCCTGCTGGCGGAAAAGTACGACGTGACGGTGTTTGCCGCCGATTTATGGATCCCCCCGACCGAAAACGCACAGCGGTTCACCAGTCTGGGGGTTGATTCTAAAATTTTTCCCCTGCGGGTAGACGTAACGAAGGAGATCCCCTTTGCTGATGAATACTTTGACATGATCATCAGCGTGGACGCCTGGCAGTACTTTGGCAGCAACGACGGCATGCTGGCGAAACTGCTGCCTTTTGTGAAAAAAGGCGGGCTGATAGCGGTTGCCGTCCCCGGTTTTATACAGGACTACTCAGAAGGCAACTTGCCCGAAGTAGTCAAACCTTTCTGGACACCAGACTGGTATTTTTATTCCTGTCACTGGTGGAAAACATTATGGGAAAAAGAATCCGGCATAGAAATTACCATGCTGCGCGAAATGGATTCATGCCGGCAGGCGTGGGATGACTTTATGGAATGCACGCTTGCTCAGGAAATGATGGTTCCCATCATGGAGGCGGGGGCCGGAGAGTATTTCAACATTATTCAAATCGTGGGACGGAAAAAATAAGATTAAAAGTTTATTTAATAGTCAAATATGAACATTAATAGACGATGACGGACACAAAAAAAGCCACCCGAAGGTGGCTTGATTTTTGAATTTTGGTGCCGAAGGCCGGACTCGAACCGGCACGTATTTCTACGGTTGATTTTGAATCAACTGCGTCTACCGATTTCGCCACTTCGGCACGAAGTAGTACTTTGCGGAAAACGTGGTGGATTATACCGTGGTGCGGGCCCGGCGCAACCCCAATCCGTCGTATGGCGTTGCGAGCGCTGAAAAAATCGCCGTTGTCGGGACGATATCGGTGGATGGCAGAGAAGTCTGACAAAAAAACGGGCGTGCCGCAGGCCCGCCCGTTTGGTGGGAAAGATGACTTAGCGCCGTTTCAGCAGCAGCATGATGCTGATAAACAGGAACAACGCACTCGGCAACAAAGCGCCCAGCACCGGCGGAATGTGGTACACCAGACTGAGCGGGCCGAAGATCTGATCCAGCACGTAGAACATAAAGCCAAAGCTGATGCCGATAATGATACGCACACCAGCCGGCACGCTGCGTAGCGGACCAAAAATAAATGACAGCGCCATCAGCATCATCACCGCCACCGACAGCGGGGCAAACAGCTTACTCCACATGTTGAGCTGATAGCGGCTCGCTTCCTGGCCGCTCTGGTGCAGGTAGTTGATATAGTCGAACAGACCGCGGATCGATAACGCATCCGGATCCAGCGCCACCACGCCGAGCTTGTCCGGCGTCAGGTTAGTTTTCCACTCTCCGCTCACCGTCTGGCTGCCGCCAATCTGCTTGTTGTCGCGCAGGTCGGATTCTTCCACCTGCGACAGTTTCCAGGCGCCGTTCTCATACACCGCCGACGACGCGTAGCGTATCGATAACAGTTTGCTCTGTTTGTCGAAGTGATAGATATTGACCCCGGCCAGCTCGTTTTCTCCCGCCACCCGCTGGATATAGACAAAATCATTGCCGTCTTTGGCCCATAACCCGCCCTGGGTTGATAACATCGAGCCGCCGTACATCATCTGGGAACGGTAATTACGGGCCATCTGCTCGCCCGCCGGCGCCAGCCATTCGCCAATCGCCATGGTCAGCAGCACCAGCGGAATAGCGGTTTTCATCACCGCGGCGGCAATCTGTAAACGGGTAAAGCCGGAAGCCTGCATCACCACCAGTTCACTGCGGGTCGCCAGTGTGCCAAGCCCGAGCAGGGCGCCCAGCAACGCGGCCATCGGGAAGAAAATCTCAATATCTTTCGGCATGCTGAGCAGGGTATACAGCCCGGCGCCCATCACCGAGTAACCGCCCTGCCCGACTTTGCGTAGCTGATCGACAAATTTGATGATGCCGGAGAGCGACACCAGCATGAACAACGTCATCATGATGGTGTTGAAAATGGTTTTACCGATATAGCGGTCCAGTACGCGAAACATCTCAGGCCGCTCCTTTTATTTTCTGACGATTGCCCGATTTCAGGCTGGCGCGAATTTTACGCGCCGGCACGCTGTCCCACAGGTTCAGGATGATGGCAAGCGTAAGATAGGCCAGATTGGTCAGCCAAATCCACACCATCGGGTCAAGCTTACCTTTGCCGGCGTTGGAGCGTAGCGAACTCTGCAACAGGAAGAACACCAGATACAGCAACATGGCGGGCAGCATGCTCAGTACCCGGCCCTGACGCGGGTTAACCACGCTCAGCGGCACCACCATGATAGCCATCACCAACACCGACAAAATTAGCGTCAACCGCCAGTGAAACTCGGCTCGGGCGGCGATATCCGACGAACGCCACAGTGTTTGCATATCCATCTGATCGACGTTATTCGGATCGAGCGCGACCGGCTGGTAACCGATAATCGCCTGATAATCGATGAAGTCGGTAATGCGAAAATCGCGCAGCATCGCCGTGCCTTCATAGCGGGTGCCCTTGTTCAGCGTCACCACCTGGGAACCGTCGCTGCGTGCCGCAACCGTGCCGCTCTCCGCCACGACCACCGACGGTCGGGAGTTCTCGCGCGGATGCAATTGCGCCAGGAACACCCGCTCAAAATCACTGCCGTTCGCCTTGCCGACGAACAACACCGAGCTGCCGTCCTGCGTCTGCTGGAACTGGCCTTCCGCCAGCGACGCCATGCCCGGGTTGGCGCGCGCCTCCGCCAGCACTTCATCCTGATGGCGCGACGACCAGGGGCTCAGCCACAGCACGTTTGCGGCGGCGAGCGCCCCCGTCAGCAGCGACAGCAACAGCGCGGCCTTGAGCAACACGCCTTTGCTCAGCCCGCAGGCATGCATGACGGTGATTTCGCTTTCAGCATAGAGCCGCCCGAAGGTCATCAGCAGCCCGAGGAACAGACTCAACGGCAGAATCAGTTGCGCCATCGCAGGCACGCCCAGCCCCAGCAGGGACAAAACCAGATTCGTCGGGATGTCGCCGTCCACGGCAGCGCCCAATATCCGCACCAGTTTCTGACAGAAAAAAATCAGCAACAGGACAAACAGAATGGCCACCTGGCTCTTAAAGGTTTCCCGTACCAGATATCGAATGATGATCACGCTTAATTACGCCTGTGAAAACTTGTATTTTTGCAGGAAAGTCGATAGTTTTTTCGCTAACTCGCCATTTACACTCATTTGTGGCAACCTTCGTAGCTAAAGCTTTATTAAAATATCCCTGTTTGTAGGATGTTTATCAGAACCTGCTGAGTATCCTCTGCACAGATTCGCTACGTCGTTTAGATTAACACAGGTTATGTTAACGCAACGGCGGGAAAATATTACGGAATGTCACATTCTAGCCGTAGATCCCGCCGTTGTCTTTAAAGATTCAGGAGAGTACATGGAGTTCAGCGTAAAAAGCGGTAGCCCGGAAAAACAACGCAGTGCCTGCATTGTCGTCGGCGTGTTTGAACCGCGTCGGCTGTCCCCTATCGCAGAACAACTCGATAAAATCAGCGACGGTTACATCAGCGCGCTACTTCGCCGTGGCGAACTGGAGGGCAAGGTCGGGCAATCCCTGCTTTTGCACCATGTACCCAATATCCTTTCCGAACGCATTTTGCTGATTGGCTGCGGCAAAGAGCGCGAGCTTGATGAGCGTCAGTACAAGCAGGTGATCCAGAAAACCATCAACGCCCTCAATGAAACCGGCTCGATGGAAGCAGTCTGCTTTTTGACCGAACTGCATGTAAAAGGCCGCAACACCTACTGGAAAGTGCGTCAGGCGGTCGAAACCGCCAAAGAGACGCTCTATACCTTTGATCAACTGAAGACCAACAAGGTCGAACTGCGTCGCCCGTTGCGCAAGATGGTGTTCAACGTGCCGACCCGCCGCGAGCTGACTTCCGGCGAGCGCGCCATCCAACACGGTCTGGCGATTGCCTCCGGCATCAAGGCGGCCAAGGATTTGGGCAATATGCCGCCCAACATCTGCAACGCCGCCTATCTGGCCTCGCAGGCGCGTCAGCTGGCTGACGGCTACAGTCAGGTCACCACCCGCGTCATCGGCGAACAGCAGATGAAAGAGCTGGGTATGAACGCTTATCTGGCGGTAGGACAGGGCTCGCAGAACGAATCGCTGATGTCGGTGATCGAATACAAGGGCGACCCGGACAACAACAGCAAGCCGATCGTGCTGGTAGGCAAGGGCCTGACCTTTGACGCCGGCGGCATCTCCATTAAACCGGCCGACAGCATGGACGAAATGAAGTACGACATGTGCGGCGCGGCTTCGGTTTATGGCGTGATGCGCGTGGCGGCGGAGCTGGCGCTGCCGCTCAACATCATCGGCATTCTGGCCGGTTGCGAAAATATGGTCGATGGCCGTTCCTATCGTCCCGGCGACATTCTGACCACCATGTCCGGCCAGACGGTGGAAGTGCTGAACACCGACGCCGAAGGCCGTCTGGTACTGTGCGATACCCTGACCTACGTCGAGCGCTTCGAGCCGGACGTGGTGATTGACGTCGCCACCCTGACCGGCGCCTGCGTCATCGCGCTGGGGCACCACCTGACCGGGCTGATGTCGAACCATAATCCGCTGGCGCACGAACTGCTGGGCGCGTCGGAACAAGCGGGCGACCGCGCCTGGCGCCTGCCGCTGGGCGATGAGTACCAGGAACAGCTGGACTCCAACTTCGCCGACATGGCCAATATCGGCGGTCGTCCAGGCGGGGCAATCACCGCCGCCTGTTTCCTGTCGCGCTTTACCCGCAAGTACAGTTGGGCGCATCTGGATATCGCCGGCACCGCCTGGCGTTCCGGCAAAGCTAAAGGCGCGACCGGCCGCCCGGTGGCGCTGCTGTCGCAGTTCCTGCTGAACCGCGCCGGGTTGAATGACGCCGAGTAATCATCGGCAATCGCCACCGCCGGCCGGTGGCGCATTCATCCCCTTCCGGCCTGATCCCCGCGCTTGCGGGGATTTGTTATTCTGTCTGTGACCCTCATCGGTATGCGGAGCACCATGAAAAACGCGACCTTCTATCTTATTGATCACGAAAGCCTTATTGATCACGACCGCCCCGGCGGCGAACTGAACGCCTGCGAGGCGCTGGCCTGCTCCCTGGCGGCGGCGCGCTGGCGTGCCGGCCAGCGCGTGCTGATCGCCTGCGAGGACGAGCAGCAGGCATTAAGGCTGGACGAGGCGTTGTGGCAACGCGAACCTCACGCGTTCGTGCCGCATAATCTGGCGGGAGAAGGGCCGCGACAGGGCGCGCCGGTGGAACTGGCATGGCCGCAGAAGCGCGGCAACGCGCCGCGCGACGTGCTGATCAGCCTGCAGCCGCAGTTCGCAGATTTTGCCACCGCTTTCCATGAAGTGATAGACTTCGTCCCTTACGAAGAATCTCTGAAACAGTTGGCGCGCGACCGCTACAAGGCCTATCGCAGCGTCGGCTTCCAATTGACCACGGCGACGCCGCCAACTCACTGACTTTTTGAGCATAATGGAAAAGACATACAACCCGCACGACATTGAGCAGCCGCTGTACGAGCACTGGGAAAAACAGGGCTACTTCAAGCCCAACGGCGACACCAGCCAGGAAAGCTTCAGCATCATGATCCCGCCGCCCAACGTCACCGGCAGCCTGCACATGGGTCATGCTTTCCAGCAAACCATTATGGATACGATGATCCGCTACCAGCGCATGCAGGGTAAAAACACCCTGTGGCAGGCCGGGACCGACCACGCCGGTATCGCCACCCAGATGGTAGTGGAGCGCAAGATCGCCGCCGAAGAGGGCAAAACCCGCCACGATTACGGCCGTGAAGCGTTCATCGATAAAATCTGGCAGTGGAAGGCGGAATCCGGCGGCACCATTACCCGTCAGATGCGCCGTCTGGGCAACTCGGTAGACTGGGATCGCGAGCGCTTCACCATGGACGACGGCTTGTCCAACGCGGTGAAGGAAGTGTTCGTCCGTCTGTATAAAGAAGACCTGATCTACCGCGGCAAACGCCTGGTGAACTGGGACCCGAAACTGCGCACCGCCATTTCCGATCTGGAAGTGGAAAACCGCGACGTCAAAGGCTCGATGTGGCACCTGCGCTACCCGCTGGCGGACGGCGCCAAAACCGCTGACGGCAACGACTATCTGGTGGTCGCTACCACCCGTCCGGAAACCGTGCTGGGCGATACCGGCGTGGCGGTCAACCCGGAAGATCCGCGCTACAAGGATCTGATCGGCAAATTCCTGATCCTGCCGCTGGTCGGCCGCCGCATTCCGATCGTCGGCGACGAACACGCCGATATGGAAAAAGGCACCGGCTGCGTGAAAATCACCCCGGCGCACGATTTCAACGACTACGAAGTCGGTAAGCGTCATCAGTTGCCGATGATCAACATCCTGACCTTTGACGGCGATATCCGTCAGGAAGCGGAAGTCTTCAGCACCAACGGTGAAGCCAGCAGCGCCTACAGCAGCGAAATTCCGGACGCTTTCCGCGGGCTGGAACGTTTTGCCGCCCGTAAAGCAGTCGTGGCCGCCTTTGACGAACTGGGCCTGCTGGAAGAAATCAAAGCGCACGACCTGACGGTGCCGTACGGCGACCGCGGCGGCGTGGTTATCGAACCGATGCTGACCGACCAGTGGTACGTGCGCGCCGGCGTGCTGGCTAAGCCGGCCGTCGAAGCGGTGGAAGACGGCCGTATCCAGTTCGTGCCGAAACAGTACGAAAACATGTACTTCAGTTGGATGCGCGATATTCAGGACTGGTGTATCTCCCGCCAGCTGTGGTGGGGTCACCGTATCCCGGCGTGGTACGACGACAACGGCAAGGTGTATGTCGGCCGCGATGAAGCCGAAGTGCGCCGCGACAACAACCTGAGCGCCGATGTAGCGCTGCGTCAGGACGAAGACGTGCTGGACACCTGGTTCTCCTCCGGGCTGTGGACCTTCTCCACCCTGGGCTGGCCGGAGCAGACGCCGGAGTTGAAAGCCTTCCATCCGAGCAGCGTGATGGTCAGCGGCTTCGACATCATTTTCTTCTGGATTGCCCGCATGATCATGCTGACCATGCACTTCATCAAGGATGAAGACGGCAAGCCGCAGGTGCCGTTCCACACCGTGTACATGACCGGCCTGATCCGCGACGAGGAAGGCCAGAAGATGTCCAAATCCAAGGGCAACGTGATTGACCCGCTGGATATGGTGGACGGTATTTCGCTGGAAGCGTTGCTGGAAAAACGCACCGGCAACATGATGCAGCCGCAGTTGGCGGAAAAAATCCGCAAGCGCACCGAAAAACAGTTCCCGAACGGTATCGAGCCGCACGGCACCGATGCGCTGCGCTTTACGCTGGCGGCACTGGCTTCCACCGGCCGCGACATCAACTGGGACATGAAACGTCTGGAAGGTTACCGCAACTTCTGCAACAAGCTGTGGAACGCCAGCCGCTTCGTACTGATGAATACCGAAGAACAAGATTGCGGTTTCAATGGTGGGGAGAAAGTACTGTCGCTGGCAGACCGCTGGATTCTGGCGGAATTCAACCGCACGGTGAAAACCTACCGCGAAGCGCTGGACGGCTACCGTTTCGACTTGGCCGCCAACGTGCTGTACGAGTTCACCTGGAACCAGTTCTGCGACTGGTATCTGGAACTGACCAAACCGGTGATGACCGGCGGCAGCGAAGCCGAACTGCGCGGCACCCGCCATACGCTGGTCACCGTGCTGGAAGCGCTGCTGCGTCTGGCGCACCCGATCATCCCGTTCATTACCGAAACCATCTGGCAACGGGTGAAAGTGCTGAAAGGCGTGACTGCCGACACCATTATGCTGCAGCCGTTCCCGGCCTTTGACGCTGCGCTGGACGACGAGCAGGCGTTCAACGATCTGGAGTGGATCAAACAGGCGATCGTCGCGGTGCGCAACATCCGTGCCGAAATGAACATCGCGCCCAGCAAGCCGCTGACGCTGCTGCTGCGTGATGCCTCCGCCGATGCCGCCCGCCGCGTACAGGACAACCTCGGCTTTATTCAGACGCTGGCGCGTCTGGAGAGCATCACGCTGCTGCCGGCTGGCGACAAGGGCCCGGTATCCGTTACCAAACTGGTGGATGGCGCCGAGTTGCTGATCCCGATGGCGGGTCTGATCGACAAAGTGGCCGAGCTGGAGCGCCTGGCAAAAGAAGTGGCGAAGCTCGAACTGGAAATCAGCCGCATCGACAGCAAGCTGTCCAACGAGGGTTTTGTCGCGCGCGCGCCGGAAGCGGTTGTCGCCAAAGAGCGCGAAAAACGCGACGGTTACGCGGTCGCCAAAGCCAAGCTGCTGGAACAACAGGCCACCATCGCCGCGCTGTAATCAGGTCATTGGCCGGCGCAGATAAACGCGGCGTCGGTCTTGATTGATTCAATAATCAGCCTCTCCCCAGTGGGGTTTAACGCTGACAGTAAAAAGCCCCGCTTTTCATCGCGGGGCTTTTTCATTGATGTGATTCGACTTTATATCCAGCGTGGGTTACTGCGCGCCGACCAACGCCACGCGCGGCTGCGCATTGAGGCTGCCGCCCAGCACCGGCTGCGTCTCATTGTCGAGACGGAAGCTGGCGATCGACTGTTGCAGATGCGTCACCTGCGCCTGCAGCGAACTGGCGGCGGTCGCCACTTCCGCCACCAGGCTGGCGTTCTGCTGGGTCACCCCGTCCATCTGGCTGATGGCGATATTGATCTGCGAAATGCCCCGACTCTGCTCGCCGGAAGACAGCATGATTTCGCCCATAATATCCACCACCTTGCGGACATCCGACAGGATCTCATCCATCGTCTTGCCGGCCACTTCCACCAGCCCGGCGCCTTTTTCGATACGGCTCAGCGAGTTATCGATCATGTTGCCGATCTCTTTGGCGGCCGTGGCGCTGCGCTGCGCCAGCGTGCGCACTTCGGACGCCACCACCGCGAACCCTTTGCCCTGCTCGCCCGCCCGCGCCGCTTCCACCGCCGCGTTCAGCGCCAGCAGGTTGGTCTGGAAAGCGATGCCGTCGATGACGCCCACGATGTCGGAAATGCGGGACGAACTCTGCTGGATAGAACGCATGGTATCCACCACTTCCGTCACCACATCGCCGCCGCGGGATGCGGAATCCGACGCTTTCTTCGCCAGATCGTTGGCCTTGCGGGTGTTGTCTTCGTTATTGCTCACCGTCGCCAGAATCTGCTCCATACTGGCGGCGGTTTCATCCAGCGATGCGGCCTGCTGCTCAGTACGACTGGACAGATCGATGTTGCCGGACGCGATCTCCTCGACGCCGACGCTGATGGCGTCGGTGCCGTTACGCACCGCAAGCACCATATCTTCCAGCCCGTCGCGCATATGCTGTACCGCGCCAAACAGCTGGGCGATTTCATTATTGCCGCGAATCTCAATTTTCGCGCGCAGGTCGCCTTCGGCAATCCGGTCAAACACGGTAATCGCCTGATTGAGCGGTTTTACCACCAGATTGGTCAGAATCGACCAGGCCAACGCCGCCAGCACCAGCGCGCACACAATCACCACGGTCAGAATGACCTGCATACGGCTAACGCGCGCATTAGAATCACTGTACGCTTCATCAATGCTCTGACGTTTGTACTGCACCAGCTTTTTCGCCGCGCCGTCAAAATTGGCGTACAGCGAAGTGGATTTACCCGCCCGCTGGCGATACTCATCCAGATTACCGGCTTCCAACGCGATAAACGCCGGGTTGATGAATTCATTCATCAGGGTGTCGCGTTTGGTCGCCATATCGGAAGAAATGGCCTTTTCCTGTTCGAACTGCGGATACGTCAGATACTCCTGCCACTTCTTGCCGGCGTCATCGATTTTGCCTCTGGCGCGCTTGAGCGCCACCGTGGCGGCATCCTTATCTCCGTTGCTCATCAGCGACTCGTACAACCGTAAATCCAGACGGGCGCGCAATAACAATTCCGAGCTTTCATTCAGCGCCACCAGCCCCGGCAGCACCACGTTATCCACATGCGCAAAAGATTTATTACCCGACTGGACGGCTACCAGCCCCAGGATGCCCACAATCAATGACAGCACCGCCAGAGAGAACACCATAATACTGAGCGTTGTGCGGATCTTTATCTTACGAAACATAATTGTCCCTGTTGTTTGGTAATGAAAACCATGAGCTTCAGCTCACACGTAAACCGCAACAAAAATGAAAAGGAAATATCATGAAAGGAAAAGGCCGGCGTTATTGTATAGACATCATTGTGTAGTAGTCGCCGGCCCAGTGTTTTCAATTTCCGTTATTTATTATGTGGCGGAACCGCCGCCAGGAATTCACCCAGCTTATTTTTGTAAAACTTCGCCGACATCATGGTGGCGTGTCCGCTGGTTTCTTTACTTGCCGGGATCAAAAACAGCTCGGCGCGTTTCACTTTTTTCAGTTCACTTTCCAGTATTCCTGTTTCAACCGGATTACGCTCATCGTCGGCGGAATTGATCACCAGCAGCGGCGCCTTGATGCGGCTTAATTCCGGCGAGGCGTTATAATCCGCCGAGGAATTCCAGATATAAATAAAGTCGTTGGCGTCGCTGGTTACCGGCGCGGCCAGACGCTCGTCCACTAGTTTGTCCGCCTGCGCGCGGGTCGGCGCTTTGCTCTGGTAGGCCAGCGTACCGCCCGTGGTGGCGATGCTGAACATGATGTTGGCGGTCTGCAACGACGGTGGCTGGCTAGTGTAATCGCCGTTTTTCCACGCCGGATCGCGCTTGATGGTCTCAATCAGCATGCGGCGTAGCATCCAGTTGCGGCCCGAGAGTTCGTTCGGCTGCGACGCCATCGGCACCAGCGCATCCATCATGTCCGGGTATTTTTCGCCCCACATCCAGGTATGCATACCGCCCATCGAATATCCCATCACCAGACGCAGATGCTTAATGCCAAGACCTTCGGTCAGCAGGCGATATTGCGCCAGCACCATGTCATCGTAGTTATATTGTGGGAATTTAGTACGCAGGCCGTCGGACGGCTTGGCGGATTTTCCGGAACCGATGCTTTCAGGAATGATGATGAAATATTTGCTGACGTCCAGCGGCTGGCCGGGGCCAAATAATTCACCGCCAAAACCGGCGGCCAATAAGGCGCTGATCGGCTGATTAGTGCCGTGCAGCAATAATACGGCCGGCTTTTTACTGTCGCCCAACGTGTAATAATGAATACGGAGATTGTTGACGGTTTCTCCGGTATGGAATCGGAATTCAGGCGCGGCCCAATTTCCTTCTTGTGGTTGTAGCGTTTGTGCAGTCGAAAAAGGGGATAAAACAAACAGAAAAACCAGACCAGCCAGTCCAGACAACAAGCGATTAACCATAGAACAACTCTTCCGTAATCATAGGCGGGGGACCCTGATGTTAATATTTCCTGTAAAATATCCCAATAATGCTCGCAGACTAATGATTGAAAAAATAATTATATGCCGCCAATTTTAGTTATCGCGGCATATAATTTAGTCCTGAACAATACTCATGAAATAATCCGTGTCCCAATTCTGTTCAGGCATACGCCGCTAACCGCAAAGGACGCCCGCCGTTACCCTCCGGTTGCCGATATTGTCGCCTGTGCGCAGCGGCAAAGAGATGAACCAAGCCGTCATTTACAGTGGCAGATGCAGGAACTGATTGAATTCGCTGGCTGTATACTCAGCGAACGCCTCGCCATTCACGAAACCCTGTTTACGATACAGCGCCAGCGCCGGTTCAAATGCCGGACCGCTGCCGGTTTCCAGACTCAGGCGACGCAAGCCGCGCCGACGCGCTTCGGCCAGAATATGGGCCAGCAGACACGCGGCCACGCCCTGACGCAAACACTGCGGATGGGTGCGCATCGATTTCAGTTCTCCGCTGCCGTCCGGCAGCATTTTCAGCGCGCCGATACCGGCGATCTGCTCGCCGCGCCAGACGCTCCAGAACGTGATGTCCGGCGCCTGTAAACCGGACAAGTCCAGCGCAAATACCTGCTCCGGCGGCGAATTATCGTGCATTCCAGCCAGATGCAGGGCCACCAGCGCTCGCGTGGCCTCGCCGGTCAGGTCATCGTTGCGGATCACCAGCGGATCCCGTGGGGATGTGTTTGTCATTATCATCAGCTCCGTTGCAAAAAAAGATCAGGGGGCGCAGATAGCAATCAGGTAGCGAACCGGACCCGCACCGGGATTATGGAAACCGGACGCGCCATACAGGCGATAGCGCAGGCTGTCCCGCGGGCCAAGCGTGTGCGCCACGCCTTCCAGCGTCATAACCAGTTGGCCATCGAGCACATACAGATGATGTTCCAGGCCCGCCAGCGGCGGCGCGGCGTAATCGATACGCACGCCGGCCGGCAGCTCGCCGTGGATCATTTCGGCGCGAAACCCGGCGGAAGGGGGAGAAATACTGCGCCGGACAAACCCGGTTTCCGGGTCAATCCATACCGGTTGTTGCGCTTCGCTCAGCTTCTGCGGCAACTGAGTTTCCACCTCGGCCAGCAGGCACGATAGGGTACAGCCATACACCGCACACAGGCGGCCCAGCAACGCCGCCGTCGGGCTGGACTCCATACGTTCCAGCCGGGATAAGGTTGCGCGACTGATGCCGCTGTTCTGCGCCAGTTCGTCCAGCGACCAGCCGCGTTCACGTCGCAGCCCCGCCAGCCGCCCGGCCAAGCGACGATCGGTTTCGGAAAGACGATCGGTTTCAGAAATGGAAGGTTCCATCGCGTCTCCTGAAATATCAATTTTGATAAAAAATCTCATAAATGAGAAAACAGATCAAGATATGTTCAGAGTGAAACGCAGTGGGAACGGATTATTCAGCTGTATGTTTAACGCGGGATCCACATCATTGTCGGGCAATTACCGCTGCGCTAATCCGCTGTTGCGCTTTTTGTTACGCGCCTTTATCAATAACAGGGTTTTGAGCCGGCCCATCGGTACGTATAATCGGTGATACGTGTAAACGACGGTACGTATCACCGACGGTACGTACCATCGGGAAACGCCAGCCGATTACCAACGTTTTCGACCTGACAGGATTCTGCCGACAAGAGTGAGCAACATGACAACTTCAGCGTCCACACCACTGCTGACCCGCCCGATTACGGCCGCGGATAACGCGGCGATTGCCAGCGTGATACGCCGGGTTTCCGCTGAATTCGGCCTGACGGCCGACAAGGGATATACCGTGTCCGACCCGGACCTAGACCAGTTGTTCGAACTCTACTGTCGCCCCGCCAGCGCTTACTGGGTGGTGGAATGCAACGGCGAAGTGGTGGGCGGCGGCGGTCTGGCCCCGCTGTCCGGCGGCGAGCCGGATATTTGTGAATTGCAAAAAATGTATTTTCTGCCGCTGGCGCGCGGTCAGGGCATCGCCCGGCAACTGGCGGAACTGGCGCTGACGTTTGGCCGCGAGCAGGGGTTTCGCCGCTGCTATCTGGAAACCACCGCGCACCTGACCAGCGCCATCCACCTGTATGAAAGACTCGGCTTCGAGCATATCCCGCATGCCATGGGCAACACAGGTCATGTGGACTGTGAAGTCAGAATGCTGAAAACGCTGTAAGGGCGCAGGCGCCGTCATTGCGCTGCGTAGAAAACACATCGCCCGGCGGGTGCCGGGCGATAGAGAACACGAGAATCAGTGACGTTTGCCGTCGTCATCCTCATCGTAAAAGTCTTCGTCTTCCCCGAATTCGTCTTCATCCTCGCCGTCCGGGTCTTCGAAATAGGTGCCCCAGCCGTCGTAGTTGACGCCATGACGCTCGGCCAGCGACAGCAGTTGTTCCACCTGCTGATCGATCAGCTCGGCGCTCAACGCCACCTCGCTGATAGCATCGCAGCACATCAGCACCACGCCGTCTTCCATTTCCATTTCTTCGGCGTCGGTAACTTCGTAACCCAGTTTGAACGCATCCACCGCCACTTTTTCCAGATCTTCAAACTTCTCGGCGGAGAAATGGTGTTCGATGGTGTAGAGCGCATCGGGATCGCTGCCGTCCTCCAGCAATTCCTCAATGATCAGACGGGTCTCTTCACGTTGTTCTTCCAGCAGTTCGCGGTTTGCCATGTCTCAGTCCTCATAAAAGCGGCAAAGATAGGGTTATTTTCCCACAGGCTAGCCTCTCTCTCCACCATAAAGTTTGAACGCGGCACTTGAATTTGAATATTTACACATATAAAGTGAATTTTAATTCAACCTTCAGTGTTGAGCCACATGGAGAAGACAACGATGAACCCGTTCTACAAGCGCCATTTTTTACGGCTGATGGATTTCACGCCGGCTGAAATCAGCAGCCTTCTGGCTCTCGCCGCCACGCTCAAAACCAATAAGAAAAACGGCGCCGAAGCCCGCTACCTGCAAGGTAAAAACATCGCACTCATCTTCGAAAAAGATTCGACCCGCACTCGTTGCTCTTTCGAAGTTGCTGCATACGATCAGGGCGCGCAAGTCACCTACCTCGGCCCCAGCGGCAGCCAGATCGGTCATAAAGAATCAATGAAAGACACCGCCCGGGTGCTGGGCCGCATGTACGACGGCATCCAGTACCGCGGTTACGGTCAGGAGTTGGTGGAAACGCTGGCCGAGTTTTCCGGCGTGCCGGTCTGGAACGGCCTGACCAACGAATTTCACCCGACCCAGTTACTGGCGGACCTGCTGACCATGCAGGAGCACCTGCCGGGTAAATCGCTGTCGGGCATGAAGCTGGCCTACGTGGGCGACACCCGCAACAATATGGGCAACAGCATGCTGGAAGCCGCCGCCATCACCGGGCTGGATCTGCGATTAATCGCCCCGAAAGCCTGCTGGCCGGATGCCGGTCTGGTGGCGGAGTGTCAGGCGGCGGCAGCCAAAACCGGCGGTTCGATTACGCTAACAGAAGACGTGGCGGCCGGGGTGAACGGTGTGGACTTCATCTATACCGATGTGTGGGTTTCGATGGGGGAACCGAAAGAAGTGTGGCAGCAGCGTATCGACCTGCTGCGGCCGTATCAGGTTAACGCCGCGATGATCGCTGCTACCGGCAACCCGCAGGTGAAATTCCTCCACTGCCTGCCGGCGTTTCACGACGACCAGACTACGCTCGGCAAACAGATGGCGGAGCAATACGGCCTGCACAACGGTATGGAAGTCACCAACGATGTGTTTGAATCCGCCCACAGCATTGTGTTCGATCAGGCGGAAAACCGCATGCACACCATCAAAGCGGTGATGGTGGCGACACTGAGCCAGAGCGTCGAGATTTAAGTAGCGAGAATATGAGCCAAATCCACAGGTGATTTGGCTCAGCGTATGGGCCGGATAAACCAACGTTATCGGCCCAGTCACAAATCCCGGCGCTTCCGGCCCGGCTTACAGTTCTTCGCCGTTCGAGGTAATCACCCGCTGATACCAGTGGAAGGATTTCTTCGGCGTACGTTTTAACGTCCCGGTGCCGTCGTCATGCTTGTCGACGTGGATGAAACCGTAACGCTTCGCCATTTCACCCGTCGTGAACGACACCAGATCGATGCAGCCCCACGGCGTATAACCCATCAGGTCGACGCCATCTTCCCACACCGCCGCCTTCATGGCTTCAATATGGGAACGCAGATAATCGATACGGTAGTCATCCTGACACACGCCGCTCGCGTCCGGCTTATCGACGGCGCCCAGCCCGTTTTCCACGATAAACAGCGGCACTTCATAACGTTCATACAACGTCACCAGCGCATAGCGCAGCCCGGTCGGATCGATCTGCCAGCCCCAGTCGCTGGCTTTCAGGTGCGGGTTGGCAATCGAATGTTCGGAACTGCCGTCCATGCTGGCGTCAATATCGTTCTGTACATCGTGTTTCACCACGTTCGACATGTAATAGCTAAAGCCGATGTAGTCCGCCTTACCTTCCTGCAGAATCCGCTCGTCCTCCGGCTCCATATGGATGTGGTAGCCCTTGAGCGCCCACTCGCGTTTCGCATAGGCCGGATAGTGGCCGCGCACGTGCACATCGGAGAAGTAGAAACGGTCATGCATCGAACGCGCCGCCAGCATCACGTCTTCCGGATGGCAGGAATACGGGTAGTACGGCACAAACGAGCACATGCAACCCACTTTTATATCCGGGTTGATGTCATGCGCGGTTTTCACCACCAGCGCGCTGGCGACAAACTGATGATGCACCGCCTGATACATCGCTTCTTCCGGTTTTTCCTTCTGCGGGAACTTCACCCCGGAACACATCCAGCCGAAAATCTCGGCCGACACGTTCTTCTGGTTGTTGATCTCGTTGAAGGTCATCCAGTACTTCACTTTGTGCTGATAACGTTCGATCACCGTGGCGGCGAAATGCACGAAGCAGTCCAGCGTCTTGCGGCTCATCCAGCCGTCGTACTGCTGCACCAGATGCAGCGGCATCTCGAAATGACTGAGAGTCAGCACCGGCTCGATACCGTGTTTGAGCAGTTCGTCGATCAGGTCATCGTAAAACTTCAGCCCTGCTTCGCACGGCTCCGTTTCGTCGCCGTTGGGGAAAATACGCGTCCAGGCGATGCTGGTGCGAAAACATTTGAAGCCCATTTCCGCAAACAGCGCGATATCGTCCTTATAACGATGATAAAAGTCGATTGCCTCATGGTTCGGGTAGGACTCGCCGGGCATCACGCCGTCGGTAATGCGCCGCAGTTTGCCGTGCGCGCCGGCGGTCAGCACATCCACCACGCTGACGCCCTTGCCGCCTTCATTCCAGCCGCCTTCCAGCTGATGCGCAGCCACCGCGCCCCCCCATAAGAACCCTGCGGGTAATTGACTCATACTCTCCACCTCCTCTTTAAATGCCGTCATACGCCGACGGCAAGGCACTCAATATTCACAGTCATATCAAACCGATGCGCTGGTCCGGGTCGACGCCGCCTCCGCTGGCGCCGCGGCCGTTTCCTCCACCGGATCGTCAAACCCCACCACCATCACCAACCCGATAGTCAACACGATTGCCACGCCGCAGCCGGCCAGCTCGCCGATAAACGACATCGGTGCGGACGGGCTGATGGCGTTGATCACCGTCAGCACGCCCGGCAATGCGGCATAGGCGTAATACAGCGATCCGAACAGGCTGGCGACGACCGCCCCCACCGCACCGCCGATGCAGCCGCAGATAAAGGGTTTCTTGTAGCGCAGCGTCACCCCGTAAATAGCCGGTTCGGTGATGCCGAAAATCGCCGTTACCCCCGCCGACATCGAGCGCGCTTTCAGTTCACGGTTGCGCGTTTTCAAAAAACAGCCGAAAGCGGCCGCCATCTGAGCGACCACGGCGACGGTCTGGAACGCCTGAAACGAGTCGTAACCGTTCAGATCAAAGTTGGCGACCACTACCGGCGTGATGCCCCAGTGCACGCCGAAGATCACAATGATCTGCCACACGCCGCCAATAATCGCGGCCGCCAGCGCCGGGAAAGCATTGAACAACGCGTTGTAGCCGGCGGCGATCCCGGTGGCGACCCAGGTACTGGCCGGGCCGATCAACAGCAGCGTCAGCGGCACCACAATCACAAAGCAGATCAACGGGGTAAACAGCGCGCTGACGATATCCGGCAATCGCTTTTCCACCCGGCGCTCCACCCACGCCAGCACCCACACCAGAAACAGCGGCGGCAACACCGACGCGGTATACACCGTCTTCGCCAGCGGCAGCCCCAACAGAGTGATCGACTCGCCGGCGGCGATTTTCCCCGCCATCGCCGTCCATTCCGGGTTGATCAGCGCGCAGCAGCACAGCACCGCGATATAGGTATTACAGCGAAAATGACGGGAAGCCGTCAGGGCGATAAACACCGGCAGAAAGGCAAACGGCGTCCAGGACATGAAATTGAGCACACGATAGGTGCCGGTCAGCGTAAAACCGGCGGAGAACTGCTGAATAACGATCAGTATGCCCTGCAGTATCCCTGCCGCCGCCAGAATATACACAATCGGCGCGAACACCGCCGACATGGTGGCGATCACCGTATCCAGTACGCGCCGACGGGGCTCTTCGCCGCGCTTTGCGCCTTCGCCGAGCAACGCCGCCATCTGGCTGTACACTTCCGCCACATGCACGCCGATGACAACCTGAAACTGACCAGCGCTCTCCACCACCGCAATCACGCCGGGCAGGCTCTGAACGCGCGCTTTCGCGTTATCAGGCGTTTGCGCCAGTATCAGGCGTAGCCGGGTGGCGCAGCGGGAAAAATCGACAATATTCGGTTGACCACCCACTTCCTGCAGAATGCTTTGCGCTAATTTCGCGTAATCTCGAATCCCTGACATGGCGCTACCTCACGTTGATATTCGGTAACCACTTCGTTGATCGGCTACAACTGAAACCGGTTTCAGACTGCATGAAAGCCATGATTACTGCAACCGGTTTCATAAAGCCTTACGTCGGTTTTACGGGCGGGATCACATCAGATACGCTGTTAACAGAAGGGATATCAGGAGAAAAAACGAGGCCGGTCAAAATACAAAAGGCGCTGCTGCGCCTTTTGTCATGAATAGCAGATTACAGCACCAGCGAGGCGTCGATCTTCACCACCGCCTTGCGCACGTGGGCCGGGGCGCCGACCGCGCACAACGGTTTGTGCACTTCACCGGGGAAGAACACCACGAAGTCGCCTTTATGCAGCACAAACTGTTTTTCCTGTTCGCCGGCCGGCAGGAACGCGATGTCCTTGTCCGCCAGCCAGTCCACGTCCGGTTTGCCCGCCGGCAGGTTGCTGAAGGTCATGCCTTCGGTGCCGTTCAGCACAATCTGGATATCCAGGTATTTGGCGTGATACTCGGCGCGGCGTTTCTCAAACAGATCCGTGCTGTCGTTCGACACCAGCACAAACACCTTATTGCCGTCGATATCGTGCTTACCCAGCGGAGTATCGGCGTTGATATGCTGCTTCACATACTCAATCGCCTCGCGCAGTTTAATGGGCAGATAGGGAACCAGCTCCAGATGGTCGACATTACCGGTAATCATGATCGCTCCTTAAATAAATAAACTGAAACAACGTTTTGATTCCTTATACTCCTGTCGGCATCGGGCCGCCAGCCAGCGATAGTAAAAAAGTGATCCGAACGATGCGTTTCTTCTTACTGTGAAACAATCAACCGCAACCGATTGCCTATCGCGAAAAGACAGCGTTTTTCTGCTTGAATTCACCTCTTCGGCGCGTATAATTCCGGACAATTTGCCGGGAGGGAACATGTCTGACGCTGCTGTTTTTGTGAGTGCCGAACCGCAACTGCCTGTTGGCGGCATGACAGCGTTTTTCCTTCCGTTGCCTGACAGATTCGTAAAAAAAGCCCCTCGTTGAGGGGCTTTTTTTTGCCTGTCGCCGCCAGTCATACCGTTTGTTTACCGGGCCTAACCGAGGGGAGCATAGCCAAATGGTCAATCCGCTATATAAAAGACACATCATCTCAATCAACGATCTCAGCCGGGACGATCTGGAACTGACGCTCAAGGTGGCGGCCAGCCTGAAAGCCCGTCCGCAGCCGGAACTGCTGAAGCACAAAGTGATTGCCAGCTGTTTCTTTGAAGCCTCCACCCGTACCCGCCTGTCGTTTGAAACCGCCATTCACCGGCTGGGCGCGTCGGTGGTCGGGTTTGCCGACAGCAACAACACCTCGCTCGGCAAGAAAGGCGAAACCCTGGCGGACACCATTTCGGTCATCAGCAACTATGTGGATGCCATCGTGATGCGCCACCCGCAGGAAGGCGCGGCGCGACTGGCGACCGAGTTCTCCGGCGGCGTACCGGTGTTCAACGCCGGCGACGGCGCCAACCAGCACCCGTCCCAGACGCTGCTGGACCTGTTCACCATTCAGGAAACCCAGGGCCGTCTGAACAACATCAATATCGCCATGGTCGGCGACCTGAAGTACGGCCGCACCGTACACTCGCTGACCCAGGCGCTGGCCAAGTTCGACGGCAACCGCTTCTACTTCATCTCCCCGGACGCGCTGGCGATGCCGGATTACATCCTCAATATGCTGAAAGAGAAAGATATCCCCTACAGCCTGCACACCAGCATTGAGGAAGTGGCGCCGCAACTGGACATTCTGTACATGACTCGCGTGCAGAAAGAACGGCTGGACCCATCGGAGTACATCAATATCAAGTCGCAGTTTATCCTGCGCGCCGCCGACCTCGACAGCGCCCGCGACAATCTGAAAGTATTGCACCCGCTGCCGCGCATCGATGAAATCACCACCGACGTGGACAGCACCCCTTACGCCTACTACTTCCAGCAGGCGGGCAATGGTATTTACGCGCGCCAGGCTCTGCTGGCGCTGGTTCTGAACAGCGAACTGGTTCTGTGAGAGAGGAGCATACAGCATGACTCACGACAATAAATTGCAGGTAGAAGCCATCAAACGCGGCACCGTGATCGACCATATTCCGGCGCAGGTGGGCTTCAAGTTACTGACGTTGTTCAAACTGACCGCCACCGACCAGCGCATCACCATCGGCCTGAACCTGCCGTCCAACCATCTGGGCCGCAAGGATCTGATCAAGATCGAAAACATCTTCCTGACCGAAGAACAGGCCAACCAGCTGGCGATGTACGCCCCGCAGGCCACCGTTAACCAGATCGACAATTACGAAGTGGTGCGCAAACTGCACCCGCAACTGCCGTCGCACATCGAAGGCGTACTGACCTGCCCCAACAGCAACTGCATCAGCCGCAGCGAGCCGGTCAACTCCTCCTTCGGCGTGAAACAGCGCGGCGACGACGTGCAACTGAAATGCAAATACTGCGAGAAAGAGTTTGAACGCCAGGCGGTGCTGAACAGCCACTGATACGCGGCTGCCGTCAGGAAAACGCCGCCTATCGGATTGCGGTATTGGCCTGACGGCGGGCTTTTTGGAATAATGCGGAAGTCGCATCATTTCAGACATAATCAGGAGAAAACATGTCACGCATTATCAGTACGGAACAGGCTCCGGCCGCCATCGGCCCTTATGTTCAGGGTGTTGACCTGGGCAGCATGATCATCACCTCCGGCCAGATCCCGGTGGATCCGAAAACCGGTCTGGTGCCGGACGACGTCACCGCACAGGCCCGTCAGTCGCTGGAAAACGTGAAAGCCATCGTGGAAGCGGCCGGTCTGAAAGTGGGCAACATCGTCAAAACCACGGTGTTCGTGAAAGATCTGAACGACTTCGCCACGGTTAACGCTGCATACGAAGCCTTCTTCACCGAGCACAACGCGCCGTTCCCGGCCCGCTCCTGCGTGGAAGTGGCCCGCCTGCCGAAAGATGTGAAAATCGAGATCGAAGCTATCGCGGTTCGGGGTTAAAAACCAACCGGCATCTCTGCAATAACGACAGATTGCGAATAGAGTTATTGTTAAATGACGAACCCCGGTTAGTACCGGGGTTTCATTTACCTGATGAGTTTTAAATCTGACTTTCTCATCCTTTTCTGTTCCTGATAAAAGTTCTCATGAGAACCCAAACTTAACAGGTGGATGATAAGCTGGTTCTGGTTCCAACTGTATCCCAGCAATATTAACTGGTTGTTCAGCTTGAACTTATGAACTCTTAAATAACTCAAGTCGCCTTTCTTGAGCTCACCCAGTTCAGGGTTTTCAACAATCAAATCAATCTCATCTTCAACAACGGTTCTGAACTGCTGCGGCAATTTGTCCAATGCTTTTTCAAACCGGTTGGTCTGATAAACCTCAATCTCTGCTCGGTTTTGTTCTTCGGACATAACGAGAAACCTTACCATTCTCTGCTTCGCTTCGGGCGAGCAAAGTTTCCATAATAAATTCGTATGTCAGATCGGGATTATCCTCAGCAATCCTGCCGATTCTGGCCCAGTGTTCTATCTGCTTGGGCACACTACGGCTGGATGCTTCTGCATACACCTTTACTTCGGTGACAAAATCTTCATCCAATCGAATGCTGATAGCCATACTGTTGATACCTATATGAATTCGTAGTGTTCGTAGTGTTCGTAGTGTTCGTAGTGTTCGTAGTGTTCGTAGTGTTCGTAGTGTTCGTAGTGTTCGTAGTGTTCGTAGTGTTCGTAGTGTTCGTAGTGTTCACTGTAGCCGCAGGCATTTTGCTATAGCGTATTAAGATACTAGGACATTAAATCGCAATACGCAACATTTTGTCGCATCGAAGTATCTATCCAATATTAATGGTGCTTACCCAAATAGGTGCGCCCGCCTCCGCTATCGCACCATTCTCTCTCGTTATTTTCGCTGCATCACCCCGCTATAGCGCACCGTTCGTCGTCATTTGCACCAGCGAAGTGCAGTTTTTCCCCGCCGCCAGCAATAAGCAGCTCATTTACCACACTGGCATGTTTTCTGCATTTTTCTCAGTATCTTCCATCAAGCGGAATGCAGGGGACGACAATGATAAAAATGACGCTTCCGACCGCGCCTTACTACGATGAGATGCTCAGCGCAGAAGGCGGGCAACGCCAGCACTACGACGCCTACTGGCAATGGTTGCAACAGACTGACCAGCACGCTATCCGCCAGAAGAAAGAACAGGCGGAATTGCTGTTCCACCGGGTGGGGATTACCTTTAACGTGTATGGCGAAGAAGGCGGTACCGAGCGCCTGATTCCTTTTGACAGCGTGCCGCGCATCATTCCGGCCCATGAATGGCGCATGCTTGACCTTGGCATCCGCCAGCGCGTCAAAGCCCTCAACGCCTTCCTCTACGACATCTACCATCAGCAACACATTCTCAACGCCGGCATCGTGCCCCGCGAACAGGTGCTCGCCAACGAGCAGTATCAGCCGTGCATGCAGGGCGTCGACTTGCACAACAATATCTACGCCCACATCACCGGCATCGACATGGTGCGCAACAGCGACGGCCACTATTACGTGCTGGAAGACAATCTGCGCACGCCGTCCGGCGTGTCGTATATGCTGGAAAACCGCAAGATGATGATGCGGCTCTACCCGGACCTGTTCGCCAGCCAGCACATCGCGCCGGTGGAGCGTTACCCCAGCTACCTGTTGCAGACGCTGCGGGAAAGTACCCACGTCGACGACCCGACGGTGGTGGTAATGACGCCCGGCCGCTTCAACAGCGCCTATTTCGAGCACAGTTTCCTCGCCCAGCAAATGGGGGTGGAACTGGTGGAAAGCGCCGATCTGTTTGTCAAAGAAGGCGCGGTGTATATGCGCACCACCGAAGGCCCGTGCCGGGTGGATGTGATCTACCGCCGCATCGACGACGCCTTTCTTGACCCGCTGGCGTTCCGCGCCGATTCGATGCTCGGCGTGCCGGGGCTGCTGTCGGTGTACCGCGCCGGCGGCGTGGTGCTGGCGAACGCCATCGGCACCGGCGTGGCGGACGACAAATCCATCTACCCTTACGTGCCGGAGATGATCCGCTTTTACCTGTCCGAAGAGCCGATTCTCGGCAATATTCCCACCTGGCAGTGCCGCAAGCCCGACGATCTCAGCTACGTGCTGGCTCATCTGGACAGCATGGTAGTGAAAGAGGTTCACGGCGCGGGCGGCTACGGCATGCTGGTCGGCCCCAAATCCACCCGCCAGCAAATCGAGGATTTCCGCCAGCGATTGCTGGCTAACCCCGGCAACTATATTGCTCAGGACACGCTGGCGCTCTCCACCTGCCCGACGTTTGTCGAGGAAGGACTGGCGCCGCGCCACATCGACCTGCGCCCGTTCGTGCTGTACGGCGAGGAGATCCGGCTGGTGCCCGGCGGGCTGACCCGCGTGGCGCTGACCGAAGGCTCGCTGGTGGTGAACTCCTCGCAAGGAGGCGGCACCAAGGACACCTGGGTGATGGAGGAGGACGAATCATGCTAAGCCGTACCGCCAGCGAACTGTACTGGATGGCCCGTTATCTGGAACGGGCGGAGAGTTTTGCCCGCGTGCTGGACGTCACCTACAAGCTGTCGATGATGCCGCGTCACAACCAGCAGCAGCATGACCTGTCGCTGCCGCTCAACCTGACGTTTACTCACGAGCTGTTTCAGCAGCGCTACGCCCGCTTCACCATGAACAACCTGCTGAACTTCTTTGCGCTGGACAGCCACAACCCCAGCAGCATCTACAGTTGCATCGAAATGGCGTGGAATAACGCCCACGCGGTGCGCGGCAGTCTGTCGTCCGAAGTGTGGGAATGCATCAACACCACCCGCATCGATATCCGTAATCTGCGGCAGTCCGGGGTGGACAAGATCGGCATCGACGCCTTTTTCGACTGGGTGAAAGAGCGTGCGCACCTGTTTCGCGGCGCCATGTTCGGCACCCTGCTGCGCAACGACGCCCAGTGTTTTATCCGCATCGGCACCCTGATCGAACGGGCGTTCGCTACCGCGCAATTGCTGGCGGTCAAGGATCAGCAGCTCAACAACGACCCGGACCCGGTGCGTGAATACTACCGGCTCGACACCCTGCTGCGCGCGGTGAGCGCCCGCGAGGCGTACCACAGTATTTATCGCCAACCCATCAGCCGGGAAACCGTCACCGAATTGCTGGTGCTGCGCAACGACGTGCCGCGCTCGCTGCACGCCTGCGTGGGCGATCTGGTGCAACAGCTGGAGATGATCGGCAGCGAGCGGGCACGCATCCCGCAGCGGCAGGCTCACCTGCTGCACGTGGAGCTGCGCTTCGGCTCGATAGACGACGTACTGGCCGACGACCTGCAACATTACCTCAGTCGTTTCCTCATTAAAATCAATGGACTGGCTGACAGCATCCGTCATACCTATCTGGAGGCGCTATGAAACTCACCATCAATCACCTGACCCACTACCGTTACGATGAAGAAGTGAAGTTCAGCACCCAGTACCTGCGGCTCACGCCGCAGAGTTCCGCCCGCCAGCGTATCCGCGACTGGAAGCTGACGCTGCCGGCCTCGGCGGTCGCCACCACCGACGCCTACGGCAACCTGATGCACGTGCTAACGCTGGACCATCCTCATCACGACATTCTGATCCACGCTCAGGGTGTGGTGGAAATCGCCGATAATGGAGAAGAGCAGCCCGAGGAGAGCAGCGAGTCGCTGTCGCCGCTGGTGTTCCTGCGCGGCACCGAGCTGACCGAGGCGGACGAGCCGATCCGCGAGTTTGCCCGGCGCTATTACCGCGAGGCCGATCCGGCGGGCAGCCTGGAAACGCTGATGGCGGAGCTGCGGCTGAAAATGCCGTATACTCCCGGCGCCACCCGGGTGCACGATACCGCGGCGGCGGCTTTTGCCAAAGGCAAAGGGGTGTGTCAGGATCACTCCCACGTGTTCCTGGCCTGCTGTCGCAGCCTGCGCATTCCGGCGCGCTACGTCAGCGGCTACGTCTACAGCCGGGATACCGAGCACGTGGCGATGCACGCCTGGGCCGAAGCCTGGCTGAACGAGCGCTGGCACAGTTTTGATATCACCAACAATACCCGCCGGCTCAATCAGCACTTGCGGCTGGCGGTGGGGATGGATTATCTGGATGCCTGCCCGGTGCGCGGCAGCCGCCTCGGCGGTGGTTGTGAAGAGATGTTTTCCGAGGCTGAAGTGAGCCTGTTTGAGCGACAGCAGCAGGTGCAACAACAGCAATAGTGAGCACTGTTTAACTCAAAAGGTGTTGTATGACCTACTGTGTGGCCATGCGTCTGTCTGACGGTCTGGTTTTCGCTTCCGACTCCCGTACCAACGCGGGGGTCGACCACATCGCAACCTTCAGAAAGCTCCATGTGTTCCGTCAGGAAGGCGAACGGGTGCTGGTGCTGCAGTCCGCCGGCAATCTCGCCACCACCCAGAGCATCATCAGCCTGCTGAACGCCCGCATTCAGGACCAGCACACGCCGAACCTGATGCAGGTCAGCACGCTGTACGACGCCGCCACGCTGGTGGGCGAAACCGTGCGCGAGGTCATTCACCGCGACAGCCAGGCCCAGCAAAACGGCAGCAGCACCAATTTCGGCTGCAACCTGCTGCTGGGCGGTCAGATTGGCGACGAAACGCCGCGGCTGTTCCACATCTATCCGGAAGGCAATTTTATCGAAGCCACCGTCGACACCCCCTACTTTCAGATCGGCGAAAGCAAGTACGGCAAACCGATTATCGACCGGGTACTGACGGCGGACACCTCGCTGGAACAGGCGATGTGCTGCGCGCTGATTTCCATCGACTCCACGCTGCGCAGCAACCTATCGGTCGGCCTGCCGCTGGACGTGATGATTTATCGCACCGGCAGCTTCGATGCCAGCGAACAGCACCGCATCACCGAAAGCGACCCTTACTTCGTCGCCATCCGCAAAGCCTGGTCGGAAGGCCTATTGAATACCTTTCGGCAACTGCCGCCGTTTCCGGCGCAGGGCATGCCGCCAAAACAGTAAACGTCGGGATGTTTGATGCGAATACCGGGCCGACAACAACACGTGCCCGGTAGAAACGGATGATTCCGCCCGCGCCAATCAGTACCCCTTATCCATCACTTCCCGCAGCCAGCCGCAGCGCATTTCCGGCACCGCCAGCAGCAGTTGCTGCGTGTAGTCGTCCAGCGGCGGTGACAGCGCTTGCGCTACCTGCCCTTGCCGGACAATGCGCCCCTGGCGCAGCACCGCCACGGTATCGGCCACTTCCCGCACCACGTGTAAATCGTGGGTGATGAACAGATAGGCGACGCCGGTTTCCTGCTGGATCTGGCGCAGTAGCGAGAGCACGTCGCGCGCCACCAGCGGGTCCAACGCCGATGTCGGTTCGTCGCAGACGATAAGCGACGGCTGCGCCGCCAGCGCGCGGGCGATACATACCCGCTGTTTTTGACCGCCGGACAGCGCGGTGGGATAACGCTGCGCCATCTCCGGCGGCAATCCGACCTGATGCAGCAGGTCGTTCACACGCGAACGTCGCGTCGCGGCGTCCAGTTGGGTCAGGCACACCATCGCCCGCTCAATCTGCACGCCGATCGGCAGACGCGGGTTGAGCGCGGTATCCGGGTGCTGGTGAATCATCTGGACAGCTTGCAACTGGGCGCGACTGCGCTGCGCCAGTCGCGGCGGCAAGGCGTCGCCATTCAGTCGAATCTCGCCGCCCGCCGGAGCCAGCAGCCCGCACAGGGTACGCCCAAGCGTCGATTTGCCGGAGCCGGATTCGCCGATCACCGCCAGTGTGCGTCCGCGCGCCAGTTGCAGCGACACGTCCTGCAATACCGGCTGTTGCTGGTAACGGGCATCAAGATGGCGGATATCCAGCAGGACGTCGCCGGTCGCCGGTTGCGGCGTTTTCGGCTCGCCGCGCGCCTGTAGCAGCGCGCGGGTGTACTCTTCGGCTGGGTTTTCCAGCAATGGCGCGGTGTCGCCGGTTTCCACCTGACGGCCGTGACGCAGCACCATGATGCGGTGGCTGATTTGCGCCACCACCGCCAGATCGTGACTGATATACAGCGCGGCCACGCCGGTCAGGCGGATAATATCATCGATGGCGTTGAGCACCCCGAGTTGGGTGGTGACGTCCAGCGCGGTGGTCGGCTCGTCAAAAATAATCAGGTCGGGGCCGGCGCACATCGCCATCGCGATCATCGCCCGCTGCAACTGCCCGCCGGAAACCTGATGCGGGTAGCGCTGGAAAAAGATCTGCGGTTCCGGCAGCGACAGCTGTGCAAACAGTTCGATCGCCCGCGTGATGGCCTGCTGACGCGACAGCACGCCGTGGCGTACCGCCGTTTCAATCACCTGCTCGCCGATGCGCTGCGCCGGGTTGAACGACGCGCTGGCCGACTGCGCCACATACGCGATGCGCGCGCCGCGCACCCGCCGTAACTGCCGCTCCGATAACGCCGCCAGGTCGCTGTTGTTATCGCCGTTCTGAAACCAGATATGCCCGCTGTCGATACGCATGCCGTGACGGCAGTGGCCGAGAATCGCCTGGCCGATGGTGGACTTGCCCGCGCCGGACTCGCCAATCAGCCCCAGCACTTCGCCTTTATTGAGGGTAAAGCTGATGTCCTGCACCAGCGCCCGACCGCCCGCCATGACGCGCAGATGTTCAACCCGCAGCAACTCACTCATGACGGCCTCCGCGCCAGTTACGCCCATCGCGGCTCAGCAGCCAGTCGGCCACCACATTGAGCGACACCGCCAGCAGGGCGATAGCCGCCCCCGGCACCAGCGCCGCCCATACGCCAAACAAAATGCCGTCTTTGTTGTCGCGCGCCAGCCCGCCCCAGTCGGCGGTCGGCGGCTGGATCCCCAGCCCCAGAAACGACAGCGCCGACAGAAACAGCAGGATGAAGATGAAGCGCAGCGCGAACTCCGCCACCAGCGTGTTGCGCGCGTTCGGCAAAATTTCGCGCCACAGAATCCAGCCCATCGACTCGCCGCGCATGCGCGCCGCTTCGATGAACTCCTGCGTGGCGATATCCACCGCCAGCGCGCGCGAAACGCGCAGCACGCGGGTGGCCTCCAGCACGCCCAGCACCAGAATGATGATCAGCGTGCTTTTCGGCAGCATCGCCAATACCACCAGCGCCAGAATCAGCGTCGGGATCGCCATCAGCACGTCGTTAACGCGGGAAATCAGTTGGTCGACCCAGCCGCCGCACACCCCGGCCAGAAACCCCAGCCCGGCGCCCAGCACAAACGCCAATGCGGCCGCCAGCGCGGTCACCGCCAGCGAAGTGCGGGTACCCCAGACTAAACGGGAGAACAGATCGCGCCCGATATTGTCGGTGCCGAGCCAGACCTGCGGCATCGGCCCCAGCCAGGCGCCGCCGACCACCTTGTCGGCCGGGTAAGGCGCAATCCAGGGCGCAAACAGCGCCACCCCAATAAACAGGCCCAGCCCCAGCAGGCCGAACGCCACGGAAGGTTTCACAGCAGGCATGTACAGATATCCATTCGGTTGACGGTATTACCGCCGGGCATGGCGCAAACGCGGATTCGCCATCAGCGATACCACGTCCGCCAGCAGATTAAGCAGGATGTAAATCGTCGCCAGCACCAGCGCGCAGCCCTGAATCACCGGCATGTCGCGCTTGCTGATGCTGTCGACCATATACTGCCCCAGCCCTGGGTAAACAAACACGCTTTCGACGATCACTACCCCCACCATCAGATATGCCAGGTTGAGCACGATAACGTTGATGATCGGCCCCCAGGCGTTGGGCAGCACGTGGCGCAGCAGAATAGCGGAAGGCGACATCCCTTTCAGCAACGCCGTGTCGACATAGGCCGCGTTTTGCGCGCCGATCAACGCCGCGCGAGTCATGTTGCTCATGTGCCCCAGCACCGCCAGCACCAGCGTCAGGCACGGCAGCGCGATGGCGGTCAGATGCGCGCCGAGCGGCATACCATCGCTGACGCTGCTGTTGCTCGGCAGCCAGAACAGGGTGATGGAAAAAATCAGAATCAGCAGGTAGCCGGAGAAAAACTCCGGCAGCGCCACCGCGACGCGGGTAAACAGGTTCAGTAGCCTGTCCAGCCAACTGCCCTGATAACGCACCGACAGAAAGCCGATCAGCAGCGCCAGCGGCACCGCAATCACCGCCGTGCACCCGGCAAGAAACAGCGTGTTTTCCAGCCGCCAGGCCAGCACCGGCGCAATGCTCTGACGGCTGGTGAAGCTGTGGCCGAAATCGCCGCCCAGCACGCCCCACAGCCAGCCGAGATAGCGCGAAACCGCCGGCTGATCCAACCCCAGTTGGGCATTCAGCGCCCGCACCGCTTCCGGCGTCGCCGTCTGCCCCAGAATGGCGGTGGCGGCGTTGCCCGGCAACAGCTGGATACCGGCGAAAATCAGCGCCGATACCACCGCGATCATCGCCACGCCCGCCAGCAGACGCCGCAGAATCAGCGTCAGCAGCGGGTAGCGCTCGGTCCATTGGTAAAGATCGGTCCATCGGTGAAGAATCGTCACGTTACCCGCCTCAGGCCAGCCACACTTTTTCCGCCGCGCGGTTGCCGCTCAGCGGGAAGCCCGGAATGGCGGTCAGCCCTTTCACCTTATTGCTGCAGGCATCGAGCGCGTCAGCGTATAGCGGGATGATTTCGCTGCCCTTGTCCACCAACATCACCTGAATGTCGTGGTAGATCTGACGACGCTTTTCTTCGTTCACTTCACCGCGCGCCGCCTGCACCAGTTGGTCGAAGCCGGCGTCTTTCCAGGCGGACTCGTTCCACGGCGCCTGACTGGTGAACACCAGCGACAGCAGCGCATCGGCGGTCGGACGCACCGACCAGTTGGAGGAGACGAACGGTTTTTTCATCCACACATTGTCCCAGAAAGCGTCGTCCGGCACGCGCTCCACATTCAGCGGAATACCGGCTTTCTGCGCAGACGCCTGATACAGCTGGCCAGCGTCCACCGCGCCGGGGAAACCGGCATCGGCGACCGACAGCGTCAGCGGGCCGCTGAAACCGGCTTTCTGCCAGTGCCATTTGGCTTTTTCCGGATCGTACGGACGCTGGGGAATGTCTTTGGCGAAATAACGGTTGGACGGGAAAATCGGGTTGTCGTTGGCTACGCTGGCGTAGCCGCCCAGCACGGTGTCGATGATCTGCTGGCGATCGATGGCGTATTTCAGCGCCAGCCGGCCGTCTTCGGTGTTGAACGGCGCCACATTGCCGAGGCCGGGGAAAGTGAAAATCTGGCTGTCGCGCGAGCGCAACAGTTGCAGGGTCGGCATGTTCTGGATACGGCCGACGATGCGCGGGTTAACGCGGTTAATGATGTGCGCCGAGCCGCTCACCAGCGCCGCCACGCGGGCGGTGGAGTCGTTCATCGCCAGCGTTTCGACCGAGTCGACGTGGCCGCGTTCGCTGTTCCAGTGATTCGGGTTACGTTTCACCAGCGTGCGCACGCCCGGCTGGAAGCTCTCCAGCATAAAGGCGCCGGTGCCGATGCCCTTGTCGAAGCTCTCGTTTTCCGGGGTAATGGCAAAGTGCACGTCGCTCAGCAGCGCGACGAATTCCACGTTCGGTTCGCTCAGGCGGATAGTCACTTCATGGCTGCCGGTGGCGTCCATCGCTATCACCGGGTCCAGATAGCCTTTCACCGACGAGCTGGATTTCTCGCCGCGGTGATGGTTGAGCGAGTAGATCACGTCTTTGGCGCCGAGCGTACGGCCATCGTGGAACTGCACGCCTTGGCGGATGTGCAGCACCCAGGTGCGGCCGCCGTCTTTGCTGTCCCAGGATTCGGCCAGCGACGGCGCCAGTTCGCCTTTTTCGTCCAGTTCCAGCAGGTTGTTGAACAGTTGGGAACCCACGAAGTACATATAAGTCTCGAACCAGAACGCCGGGTCGAGGCGGTCGGTGCTGGAGGCGTTGTCCACGCCGACAATCAGGTGACCGCCCTTTTTCGGTTGTTCACCGCCTTCCGCTCCCCAGGCGGCGCTCAACGGCCAGCCGGTAGCGGCCGCGGCGACAGACAGGGCGCAGGCGCTCTTGATAAAATGACGACGATTCATGTTGTGTTCCCTTCGTGAGTGCTCATCCGTTACGGATGATTATTATCCCCGTCATACTTCAAGTTGCAGGTGCGTTGGCTTTCCTCGCTCACCCCAGTCACTTACTAAAGTAAGCTCCTGGGGATTCGCTGCGTCGCCGCCTTCCTGCAGCTCGAATTATTTAGGGGACATATCGTTATATTTTTCGCCGCCATCAGGACTGACGGTGAAATGCCTGCGCCAGACGGGCGATGTGCTCCGGGCCGATGCCGCAGCAGCCGCCGACCAGCGACGCCCCCTGCGCCACCCATTCCTGCGCCCATTGCAGGTATCCTTCCGGGTGCGTGTCGGTACGTAAACGGCTCAGCCCTTCGTTAGCGCCGCGCTGATTATCTTCCGGCTCGAAGGCGTTGGCATACACGCCCACGCCGATATTGGCGGGCTGCGCTTGCAGCACCGCGCTCGCCTGCGCCACCGCCGGCGCCATCACTTCCGGCCGACTACAGTTAAACAGCACATTGGCGGCGTGCAGGCGGGCAGCCGTTTGCGCCGCGTCCGTCACGGTTTCGCCGGAACGCAGGCGGGCGTGGCCGTCGGCATCCAGTTCATCCTGCAACGTAAACGACAGCCACAGCTCGCGCGGATCGCTCGCCAGCAGCTCGCGCACCAGCGTCACCTCCGCCAGCGAACTCTGGGTTTCCGCCAGCCACACATCCACGTAGGGATTCAGGGCGTCGATGAGCGTTTTCAGAATCGGCGTCGCCGCGGCGGCGTCGAACAGATCCGGACGATAAGAACCCAGCACCGGCGGCAGCGAACCGGCGACGCGCACCGAATGCGCAGCGGCATCCGCCGCCTGACGGGCCAGTTGCCCGGCCAGTGTCGCCAGCGCCTGACCGCGCGCGTTGAACACCGCCTCGCTAATATGGAAAGGCACCACGGCGTAGCTATTAGTCGTAATCACCTGCGCGCCGGCGGCAATAAAGCTGTCATGCACCCGCCGCACATGCTGCGGCGACTCCATCAGCGCCAACGCCGACCACTCCGGCTGGCGAAAAGGCGCGCCGATGCGTGCCAGTTCACGCCCCATTCCCCCGTCCAGAATCAGAACGTTGTCTGCCATCGTCTTTCCTTATCGCGTAAAAAAATTTCCCGCCACCATACAAAAAACCCTATATGGATGTCTAGATGCCTTGATAGCCAAAAAGCACAGACTGTCGTCAGGCCAGTGATGACGGGGCTGCATCACGGCCGGTCACTTTTGTGCGTTATTTGTACAAGACTGATTTATCTACGATGCCGGAATTTCCTTGAGCCAGGTCAATTTCGGCGCAATAAAACCGGGTCCCCTCCCAGGCGAATTCAATATATAGTGTCTATCCTTTTACAAGAACCTACATATTGTGTTTATCCACAAGAACATCCACAGCCTCCGCATCCGTTGTCAGCCGCGGCTTCCGCCTGTGGATAACATCAACAAAGGAAGAACACCGAGGAACAACATGAAACCAGTAGTGATTAAACGGGACGGATGTCAGGTACCTTTTGACGAAAACCGAATCAATGACGCAGTCATCAAAGCGGCAAAAGCTGCCGGCGTGGATGATGCGGACTACTGTGCCACCGTCGCCGGCGCCGTCGCTCAGCAGGTGCAGGGAAAAGCGCGCGTTGATATTCGCGAGATTCAGAACGTGGTGGAAAACCTGCTGATGTCCGGCAAGTACAAGCAACTGGCGCGTACCTATATCGAATACCGCCACGACCGCGATGTGGCTCGTGAGCGTCAGGGGCGGTTGAATCAGGAAATCCGCGGACTGGTGGAGCAAAGCAACGTCGCCCTGCTCAACGAAAACGCCAACAAGGACAGCAAGGTCATCCCTACCCAGCGCGACCTGCTGGCGGGGATTGTCGCCAAACATTACGCCAAACAGCACATCCTGCCGCGCGACGTGGTGCTGGCTCACGAACGCGGCGAGATCCATTACCACGACCTCGACTACTCGCCGTTCTTCCCCATGTTCAACTGCATGCTGATCGACCTCAACGGCATGCTGACGCAGGGTTTCAAGATGGGCAACGCGGAAATAGAGCCGCCCAAGTCCATCTCCACCGCTACCGCGGTCACCGCGCAGATCATCGCGCAGGTCGCCAGCCATATCTACGGCGGCACCACCATCAACCGTATCGATGAAATTCTGGCGCCGTTCGTCACCGCCAGCCACGAGAAGCACTGCGCCGTGGCGCGCGAATGGCAGATTCCGGACGCCGAAGGCTACGCGCTCAGCCGTACCGAGAAAGAGTGCTACGACGCTTTCCAGTCGCTGGAGTACGAAGTCAACACCCTGCACACCGCCAACGGCCAGACGCCGTTCGTCACCTTCGGTTTTGGGCTTGGCACCAGTTGGCAATCGCGGCTGATTCAGCAGTCGATCCTGCGCAACCGTATCGCCGGACTGGGCAAAAACCACAAGACGGCGGTGTTCCCGAAACTGGTGTTCGCCATCCGTGACGGCGTTAACCACAAACCGGGCGACGCGAATTACGACATCAAGCAACTGGCTCTGGAGTGCGCCAGCAAGCGCATGTACCCGGATATTCTCAATTACGATCAGGTGGTGGAAGTCACCGGCTCGTTCAAGACGCCGATGGGCTGCCGCAGTTTCCTGGGGATATACGAAGAAAACGGCGAACAGATCCACGACGGCCGCAACAACCTGGGCGTCATCAGCCTGAACCTGCCGCGCATCGCGCTGGAAGCCCACGGCGACGAAGCCCGCTTCTGGCAATTGCTGGACCAGCGGCTGCTGCTGGCGAAAAAGGCGCTGATGACGCGTATCGCGCGGCTGGAAAATGTAAAAGCCCGTGTAGCGCCTATACTTTATATGGAAGGGGCATGCGGAGTACGCCTGAAGGCGGACGACAATATCGCCGAGATTTTCAAGAACGGCCGCGCTTCCATTTCGCTGGGTTATATCGGGGTGCATGAGACCATCAACGCCCTGTTCGGCAATCAGGTTCATGTGTTCGATGATGAAACCCTGCGGCAGAAAGCGGTGGCGATTATCGCCCGTTTGAAGGCCGCGACCGAAGGCTGGAAGGAAGAGACCGGTTATGGTTTCAGCCTGTACAGTACGCCAAGCGAAAACCTGTGCGACCGCTTCTGTCGTCTGGATACCGCTGAATTCGGCGTAGTGGCCGGCGTCACCGACAAAGGCTACTACACCAACAGCTTCCATCTCGACGTGGAGAAAAAGGTCAATCCGTACCAGAAGATCGATTTTGAGGCCCCTTATCCGCCGCTGGCGAATGGCGGTTTTATCTGTTACGGCGAGTATCCCAACCTGCAGCACAACCTCAGGGCGCTGGAAGACGTATGGGACTACAGCTACACCCGAGTCCCTTATTACGGCACCAACACGCCGATCGACGAGTGCTACGAGTGCGGCTTTACCGGCGAGTTCGACTGCACCAGCAAAGGCTTTACCTGCCCGCAGTGCGGTAACCACGACTCCTCGCGCGTCTCGGTGACGCGGCGGGTGTGCGGCTACCTGGGTAGCCCGGATGCGCGTCCGTTCAACGCCGGCAAGCAGGAAGAGGTCAAACGCCGGGTAAAACACCTTGCCAGCGGACAACTGGGCTGACAGTCTGCGCCGCGCTCCTTCTGGGCGCGCGGCCTCATGCACGACTGCGGCGTTAGGCTGATGCCGCCCGGTGGGCGGCCTTTTGGACGGTAATCGCTATGAACTACCATCAATACTACCCGGTGGATGTGGTCAACGGTCCGGGAACGCGCTGTACGCTGTTTGTGGCAGGCTGCGAGCACCAGTGCGCCGGCTGCTATAACCAGAGCACCTGGCGAGTGAACTCCGGGCACCCTTTCACGCAGGAAATGGAAGATCGCATCATCGCCGATCTGCAAAACACCGACGTACCGTTGCAGGGACTGTCGCTGTCGGGCGGCGACCCGCTGCACCCGCAAAACGTGCCCGATATCCTGCGGCTGGTGAAACGGGTGCATGACGAATGCCCCGGTAAGAATATCTGGATGTGGACCGGTTATCGGCTGGATGAACTGACGCCGGAACAGCGCGACATAGTGGATCTGATCAACGTGCTGGTGGACGGCCGGTTCGTGCAGGAACAGCGGGATTTGACGCTGATATGGCGCGGCAGCCGCAATCAGGTGATTCACCATCTGCGCTGAGCCGGCGGCGGGTACAGACAAACCGCGTGGCGCAGGCATCGCTCCACGCGGATACCGTTAGATGAAAACGGCACATATATGGAAAACCGGCACACGGAAAACCGACGTCGGTTACATCGGTTCCGTCACCGTATCACGACGCCAAAGGTGCTTTTTTCCAAACCCCAGCGCGTTATCGGTCATTTTCATTTCATTGATCGACAGCTTCCAGACCGGCGCGCCGCTGCTGCGGGCAATCGGAAAGCGAACGTTATAGCGACTGCGCGCCTGCGCTTCTTCATCGCCGCTCAATCGGCTGATCTCGCCCAGAAACTGCACGCCTTTAATCAGCAGCACGCTCTTCGGCTGACCATTGACCGTGCCCGCCACCTGTGGGCATCGCCGCATAATCTCGCCATGCCTCGTATCCGGTTCCGTCATCAGATAAAAGGCGATCTGTTCATCATCAAACACATAAAAGCAGTTAGCACACCATAAATCGTCATCGTCGCTGACACACAGCGTCAGCACATGCAATTTCTTCAGATAGCGGGAAATAACTCCCAGGGTATTCTCTGCCTCCACGGCCCCTCTCCCGGTAGAACGTCGTTAATCCTTGCCTGACCGGATAGCATCAGTCCCTGTTATCACGAACTGCACATAATGCCACTTCCCGGGCAAAATACAGACCTGTTGCGCGGATATTTTGCCCGAGATTGATAGAAAAAACGGATAACGTCTTCACAGAAAGGGAAATTTTGGTGATGTTGGCGGTGGGTTGGATTGTCCGCTATGGTCACCAAGCAGACTAAATCAGGGCGTGGAATTTACTCAATTCTTTTACTGTTTGCGGTAAGCTCTGCCGGAGTAACGCATCAAGATACTCATCAACCGATTTAGGCGGTTTTCTCATGCTGTGACGCTGCCTGCTTACTGCGGATAACACAAGCGCCTGATTCAAATCGAGCAGGTCTGTGATGAAATCATCCGGGTGTAGCGCTTCAATGCCAAAGTTATCGATCTCGGGATGGGGAAAATCTTTCAGGTTAAACGTAACGATGATTTCAGCGTTACTGCGAATGGCGGCTGCAACCACATGCTGATCATCAGGATCAGGGAGCGTGATGCCTGGAATGAGCGCTTCAAACCCAGTAATCATCGCATCAGGAATAGCCTGATTCATCAGCTCGCGTGTCCGCGAGATTTGCTCCGGGGTTAAATCAGGTCTATTCAGCAGTAGATTGCGTTGCCATTCATCCTCGATGATGGCCGTCCACTTAGGCTGATACAGCCCTGTTAGTCCTAAGTGGATTAATAAATCCCGCAGGAGAGATGGATAAATTACGCACGCATCTAGCACGACAGGATAAGGTGTATGGGTCATTAGTACAATCCAAGCTCTTGGCTATGATCTGCCAACGCCTGCATTGCTCTACTGCTTTCATTATCCCTCTGGTGTTTATAGTCCATCAGGTCAGCGAAAAGCACACGGCGGTGGCGACCAGTTTTATGAAAAGGTAGTTTCCCATCCTCCAGAAGCTTCACCATGTGAGGGCGTGAAACATTCAGAATGTTGGCTGCCTCCTGTGTCGTTAATTCAGCATGAACAGGAACAACCTGAACCGCGTTACCCACAGCCAGCTCGCCTAAAATCGACATCAATAATGTCAGTGCCGACGTCGGTAATTCGACCTGACGAGTGTTGTTATCTGCGTCCTGAATCGAGATTTTTTGTGTTTCCATCTTTGTGGAGAGATAGGCAGCAAGCTCCCTTTGTCCACGAACAGCCGCCTCAATCTCCCCTGGTGCCGGAAGGCTCAGGCTATCAAGAATTGAGTTTGTCATTTTGGGTATTCCATTTTCAGTTTGAGGTCTAGTGATAACCGTAACGGTTGCAATCAGACTATACGAAATAAACGAAAAGCACAACAAACGAAATAAACGAAACAACGCCGAGTTCGACAAGCAACCGCAGAGGTGCATGGTTTATCCCCGCTGGCGCGGGGAACACCTCGGCGGTAGGGTCGTCACGGGGGCGCTCAGCAGCCAAAGAACCCTGGCTTATTTTCAGCAGCACAGACGAGTTTAAGCCACGTGAAGTGATGAAAAATTAGCGGAGAATGTCCTGCGACACTCTCCGCTAATGTTAAGACGAACGGTGCTGAGCACCGTTCTTAACCACCTCGCCAACACCTACCGGAGTATGGTGTTGGTTTATTAGCGCTGATTTTATGGGGATCCCTCAGGACCCCCGTGGGGAAAAAGAGTCAACACAAATCCGGCGAGCCTGCTGCACACCTGAGAATATCTGCTATACAAATCACTGAGCACATCCGTTACGTCGAACATAAGAAAATCTGACAAACAGCGACAGAGAAACCCAGGAGTAAAAATGAAAAACTACAACATTGGTATTCGGCTATCCATAGGGTTTGGGATACTTATCGCATTTTCGTTAACCATGCTTGCCAGCGGCATCTATCAACTCCGCCAGATTAGCCAAAACGCGGAACAGATTATGCAAATACCGCTGCGCAAAGAACGGCTGGTGGCGGACTGGGGCGCGGCTCTCGCCGCCGGCATACAACGGGCCACCGCCACCGCGCGCAGCAGTGATGCCTCACTGACGCAGGTGTTCGCGGCGGATAACGCCAACGCAACCAAAGAGAACAATGAGCGTGCGGCGCAATTTACCGCGCTGGTGTCTTCGAGTGAAGAAAAGGCCCTGCTGGATAACTTAAACACCAACCGTCAGGCGTACATCAAAGCGCGGGATGACATTTTCGCCGCCAAGTCAGCGGGAAACTCGGAACAGGCCAAGCAATTCTTTGAACAAAGATTGCAGCCTATCGCCATCGAGTACCAAAAAAGCATGAACATCTTGCGCGACTACCAGCGCACCAGCATTGACCGGATGCGGATGGACATTGCCGAACGCGCCAGTAACAGCTATTTCTTTCTCGGCGGGCTGGGGGTGTTGATTACCGTCATCGGTTCGCTGCTCGCCTGGATGCTGACCCGCAGCATTGTGCGCCCGCTGCAAAAAGCGGTACTGATAACGCATGCCGTCGCCAAAGGCGATCTCACCGCAGAGATCTCCCCGCAAGGCCGCGATGAACTGGCGCAGCTGCAATTCGCGCTAAAAGCCATGATCGCCCAGTTACGGACGGTGGTCGGAGAGGTGCGCGAAGGGGCAGAAGCCATCGCCGGCGCATCATCGCAGCTCTCAGCGGGCAACCTGGACCTCTCAAGCCGTACCGAAGAGCAGTCCGGCGCGCTGCAAGAAACAGCGTCCTCGATCGAACAGCTCACCTCGACCGTTCGGCACAATGCCGATAACGCCAGACAAGCCAGCCAGTTGGCGCAAGATACCGCCATTCAGGCGCAATCCGGCGGGCAACTGGTCAGCGAAGTGGTGCAAACCATGGGCGCTATCGATAGCTCTTCCAAAAAAATCGTCGATATCATCGGCGTCATCGACAGCATCGCGTTTCAGACCAATATCCTGGCGCTCAATGCAGCGGTTGAAGCGGCTCGCGCCGGCGAGCAAGGCCGGGGGTTTGCGGTGGTGGCAAGCGAAGTGCGCAGTCTGGCCCAACGCAGCGCCTCGGCCGCCAGAGAAATCAAAGAGCTTATCGGTCACTCGGTACAAACGGTGGACGCCGGGAACCAACTGGTGGAAAAAGCCGGCGCCTCAATTCAGGGAATTGTGGATGGCGTGCGCAAAGTGAGCGAGCTGGTGGGGGAAATCAGCGTCGCCAGTCAGGAGCAGTCGCTTGGCATCGAACAGGTGAATATGGCGATCAATAAGATGGAGCAAACCACCTTGCAAAATGCCTCGCTGGTCAGAGAAGGCAACACCGCCACGCAAGCCTTGCAACAGCAGGCCGAACAGTTAAAACAGGTGGTCAGCATCTTCCATCAGGAAGAAACCAGCCACCGCGCTTATAGCGCACCCGGCAACAAACCCCGGCTTTCCGCCCCACCCGCCGCGAAAACACTGGCGTTAAAACCGGCGGCATCATCGGGCAAGGCATCAGGCAGCGAGGACGACTGGCACGCGTTTTAACCCAAACCTGAGTAGTGGCTTTTTCCGTAACCGGTCGCCGATCAGGCTATCTTAATCAACGGGTTATCCCCGCTGGCGCGGGGAACACGCCCTGTACAACCAGGTAAACGGCCGTCGTGTCGGTTTATCCCCGCTGGCGCGGGGAACACCGATTCCCATCCACTAAAGCCCGTTTCTGCACCGGTTTATCCCCGCTCTCGCGGGGAACACTTTTTTATCGCCTGCGACCCACTCCAGCCATTCGGTTTATCCCCGCTGGCGCGGGGAACACATACGCATCCATATGCCAGCTGCCGTTGTCCACGGTTTATCCCCGCTGGCGCGGGGAACACCCGCTCATTCCAGTAATTCCACGGAACATTAACGGTTTATCCCCGCTGGCGCGGGGAACACGCTTTGGTCGGCCAATCGGCGTACAAACCCGCCGGTTTATCCCCGCTGGCGCGGGGAACACCAGGTTTGATGCAAGCGCCTGCTCGCGGAACTCGGTTTATCCCCGCTGGCGCGGGGAACACCGTATCGTTAACCGAGCCGGACTTAATAACCACGGTTTATCCCCGCTGGCGCGGGGAACACTCCAGTACGGTAAGGATGGTGCCCATTGCATCCGGTTTATCCCCGCTGGCGCGGGG
>NZ_CM001984.1:357694-412140 GCF_000406305.1 Dickeya sp. MK7 | reverse complement strand
TTCTCGATGTCGGTTTATCCCCGCTGGCGCGGGGGAACACGTGCCGTCCCAGTTGTTGATCGCTATTTTCGCCGGTTTATCCCCGCTGGCGCGGGGAACACCGGACTCATTGGCATGGCTACGGGCGGCCTTGCGGTTTATCCCGCTGGCGCGGGGGAACACTCCAGCGTATTTTTCCAGCCACCCAGGTGGTCCGGTTTATCCCCGCTGGCGCGGGGAACACTCCAGCGTATTTTTCCAGCCACCCAGGTGGTCCGGTTTATCCCCGCTGGCGCGGGGAACACGGCGCTTTCAACCTGCGAATAGACCATTTCAACGGTTTATCCCCGCTGGCGCGGGGAACACATTTTCATCTCGCGCTACAAGAGGGGTTTTTATCGGTTTATCCCCGCTGGCGCGGGGAACACTCCTCAGGGCAAGAAAGGATTCAAATAATCCCGGTTTATCCCCGCTGGCGCGGGGAACACTCTAAAAATATATACCTGTTTTATAAGGCATTTTAAAGGCAGGAAAATTCCACCGATTTTTTCCGGTTGTTAAAGAACGCTAACCTATTGATTTTCAACAGGGTGAAATGAGACTAACCGCAGTCCGTCGAGGTCCACCGGCATCCGGCGGTTTTCACCGAAGGTTTGAAACTCAAAACCGGATTCGGTATTGGTGGCCCAGGCCATCACCACGTTGCCCTGCTCCGCCAGTTCCACCACCTGCTGCCAGATCATTTCCCGCACCCGACGCGAGGTGTCGCCCACATATACGCCGGCGCGCACCTCCAGCAGCCAGATCGCCAGCCGACCACGCAGGCGCGGCGGCACATTCTCGGTGACCACCACCAGCATACTCATCCGCCATGCCCCCGGTGACCGGCGTCGCCAAACGGCGTCGGCTCGGGAATGGCCGGCGGTTGCGCGTCCGGCGGCGCCTGTGGCGGCGCGATCTCGCCGGCGGCCAGCACGTCTTCAATCAACGGAATCAGTTTGGCCAACGTCTGCTGGCTGCGGAAAATATCGCGGCACGCCACCCGCACGTCGCGATCCGGTTCCAGCGGATTACGGGCGGCAATCTCGAACGCTTTAGGCACCACGCCCTCGAACTTGATGATGTCGGCGATATCGTAGACAAACGATAACGGCTTGCCGCTGTGGACAAAACCGATGGCAGGCGCGTAGCCTGCCGCCAGTACCGCCGCCTCGGTAATACCGTACAGGCAGGCGGTGGCGGCGCTGATGCACTGGTTGACCTTGTCGCCGCGTTCCCAATCTTTCGGGTCGTAGCGGCGGCCCTGCCATTTCACGCCGAACTGCTTCGCCAGCAGGCTGTAGGTCTGCCGTACCCGCGCGCCTTCAATGCCGCGCAGTTGCTCTACCGAGCGTCGGCTCGGCGCCGGTTCGCCAAAGCGCAGCTCAAACATGCGCCGCACCACCTTCAGCCGCAATTCTTCATCCAGCGCCAGCTTCGCCTGATACAGCAACCGGTCAGAACGCGCCCCGCCCGGCTGCCCGGCGGCGTACAGCCGCACCCCGGCCTCGCCCACCCACACCAGCAACGTGCCGACGGTAGCCGCCAGCTTTGCCGCCGCGTGGGAAACGCGGGTACCCGGCTCCAGCATAATGCAGGCCACCGAGCCGACCGGGATATGGGTGCGCACACCGTTTTTGTCGATCAGCACAAAAGCGCCGTCGATAACGTCAATCTGCCCGTATTGCAGGAAGATCATCGAGGTACGGTCTTTTAGCGGCAGCGGGTTAAGCGGAACAAACGACATTCACCCTCCCGTTCAGGCGCGTCGCAACAGCAGCAGCCCACACCCCAGCGACCGGCTTTTGCCCAGCCCCTGACTGACCGCCTGGGCAAAACGCCCGGCGTCGGTGATACGCAACAGGCCGTCGAAATCCACCGAACTGAAGCTGACCGGCGCGGTCTGCTGCGGTTTATACAGCCGATGACGCTGATAACCGTCAACGCGACAGGCGTTCACCTCAAACCCGCAGCGCTCGCCCTGACGCGCCAGCCAGTCAGCGGCGGCCTGTTGCTGGCGCGGCCAGATCTTCGCCTTGTCCGCCCCTTGCGCTTTGGCGTGGTATTTGGCGTCCATCAGCACATCACTCCGCTGACGCTGGCGCGTCACCACCGGATTGGCGCGCAGGGAAAACGCCAGTTGCATCCCGACGCTCAGCTGTGGCTGCCAGGGTTTGGTTTCCACCACAAACAGGTTGTGATCCTGCCGGGGCGCGCAGGCCGAGAGCAGGTAATAGCGGCTAAGCGTCGCATGGTCGTCCTGCCGAAACAGAAAACCGCGTTGCGCTTCCTGCGGGAACAGTTGCCACAACCACTGATGGCTGGCGTAGACCGGCGAGGTCTGCCACTTGTCCGCCATCACCGATGACAGCGCCGCCGGTTGCAGCGTCACCCGGGAAAAGAACATCACTGACCTCCTTTCAGCACGCCGCGATACTGTACCCGCGTGGTAAATTGCCAGCGCCGACGGCTGGCGGGCTGATCGCCGCGCAACACCTGCATCACCCCGTCCGCCGCCACATCCTCACCCGCTTCCCAGTAGCAGGTGCCGTCCGGCTGGTTGATGAACTGCAGATCGGGGTCGTTTAGCAACGGCGCCCCGTCAACCTGTTGCCATACCTCAGGGAGCGAGCCGCTGAACAGGTGCGGCGCCAGCGGCAACGCCAGCGGGCAGCTTTTGCGGCCGAGATACAGCGGGAACACCGGCGTGCGCAGCGCGTCGGCCAGGTGCGCGAGCGTGACCGGCGCGCCGTCGGTGGCGCTCACCGCCACGTGGTAGTAGGCGTCGCAGCGGTATTCGCGGGCGGTCAGCAGCGTTTCCAGCCCTTGCGCCGGGTCTGAACACAGCTCATCGCGACGGGTGTGGCGCACCCGCTTGCGTTCTTCACGCGGCATTTGCACGGTATGGTAGTCACGCAGCCAGCCCTCCCGGCGGGAAAGCGGCCTGACCGCGAAGCGGTAGTGGGTGTTGAATTGCGTCAGCCGTTCTTCGTCATCGCGCCGGATGCCGAGCGCCGCCGCCAGCAGCCCCAGCAGCGCGGAACGGCTGGGCACCGGCGAGGTATGGCGCACCTCGCCCACCGCCGGTTCCCCCCAGGACGCCAGCGGCGCGTAAAGCTGAAACACCAGATACTCAGTCATGCCGCCCTCACTGGCTGATGAAATCCAACAGTTGCGGCAGGCTGCCGGCTCCGGCTTCCACATCCAGCACATAGTCGGTCATGCCGTCGGCGCCGTAGGCGCGATTGAACTTCTCCTGCTGGTTTTTCAGCGCGCTAATCGCCGTTTCCAGCGGTTCGGCGCTGCGCACCGGTTTGAAAAACGCCACCGACAGCGCGCGCGGCTGCGCCGAGCCACGTTCCGCCAGCACGTAAGAGGCATACGCGCGGGAGGCGAAACTGTTCTGCTTGCCGGTGGGCGACACGGTGAGCGCGGTTTCCCCCAGCGCCCGCAGCGTGCGCTGCACCAGCGCCTCGTCACCGCCGAGGTTTTCCCGCAGCCGGTCGCGGTCGATGCAGATATATTGATAGAACAGCGCCGAGGCAAAGCCTTGCTCGCCCATATGGCCGGAGCCGCTGTTGTCCTCGCCGGTGTTGAGGTCATCCACCGCGGTGAAGAAATCGTCTTCTACCGTCACCGCGCTGACGCCCAGCGCGTGCGCCACCTGACAGGCGGCCTCCACGTTAAATTCCGGGCTGGACGCCAGCATACGGCCGAACAGCGCGATATCGACGCTCGCCACCGCTTTGCGCAGCAGCTTCAGCTTTTCTCTGTTGGGCTCGCGGGGTTCGGCAATAAGCGTCGCCACCAGTTGATCCACCCGCGCCCGCTCCGGCACGCTGACGTGCGCCAGCTGTTCAATGTCGAACTTCTCCAGCGGGTCGGGGCTGTTTTTTTCTTCTTTTTTCAGCTTGCCGAATTGGGCAGCAATCTCCTTCGCGGCGTCTTCTGCGGTTTTGATCGGCACTCCGCCGTTGATCAGTTGCTGATACACCTCGCGGCCTAAACGCCGGGTACGGATGCCGATGTGTTCCCCCAGCGCGGTTTCAAACACCTCGGAGGTGCGCCAGGCGCGTTTGAGACTTTGTGACGACACCCGCAGCCGCTCTACCCCGCCGACGATGGCGGTTTTCGGGCGGCCGGTGTCGTCCCGGTTCAGGTTGGCTGGTGCGTAAGCGGTCAAAAAATGCAGTTGAATAAAGGTGGTCATGCCGGTTCCTTGTTGTCGGTCGGGTGATTTCCGGTCGGTTCGTTGGCGGTATGGGCTGATGGCGTATCGTCCGGCGCGGGATCCAGCGACGTCTGGTTGTATTCGCAGGCCCAGCGCACCGCGTTGCGTTTTAACGGATTGGGTTGTGCCGGCAGGTTGTGCTGTCGGTCGTACCATTCGTCCATCCACAGCAGGATGCCGTCGGCCAGCGACGGCAGATTCACCCCGTCGCTGCCGCGAATCGTGACGGCGCGGATCAGCAGGCGACACAGCTCCTCCGGCGTCTGCGCCCGCAGCAGGCGTTCAAAACGCAGTTCGGACAGGTAGCGCCGGTCGCTGCCGGCAGTGACCTTTTCCCCCAGTTGCGCGGCGAAACTTTTCTTGCCGTTATGCTCGTCCGCATGAACCGCCACCGCCGCGAATATCGCCACCGCCAGCAGGCGATGTTCCTTATCGCCGATTTGCGACGCCAGTATCCGCGCAATCCGTTGAAATCCCGGACAGGTCAGCGCGCCATAAGGGGCGGCGGCGCGCCGCAACGCCGCCCGATCCGCCCGCCCGTTGTAGTTGTCGTTATGCCGGTTCTGTAATGCGTAAAACCAGGCACTGATTTTCGCCGCCGCCGGCGCGTCTATCACCAGCAGCGTTGCGGTATTACCCATTCACCGCCTCCTCCTGAGGTTGCATTTGTTTAAACTGCTTCATCGATTTCTGACCGTAAAACAGCTTCACCATGTCGCTGCGTGCTTTCACCGCCTGCGTCAGGTCGCCCAGTTGGTCCGGGTTGCCGAACGTCAACCGGTCGAAGGTGCCGAGCAGGTATAAGTAGAGCTGGTTCTGCCAGGCTTTCAGCGCGCTGATGGCGCACTTGCCGCTGGCGATGGAGCGGTAAAGCTGGCGGAAAAACTGTTCGGTTTCCTGCCAGAACGACACGTCGATAATACTGAAATCGCCGCCCACCTCTTTCGGCCGACGGAACCAGGCCGCCTTCACCGACTGGCGCAGCAGTTGCTGAGCCTCGTGGGCCATCTGCAAGCCCAGCGGCAGGTAGTCGTGCACCGCCGGGGGGATCTCTTTCCACACCGGCACATGGTGTTCGTACCAGCAGCGCGCCTTCATGTTGTCCATGTCGTAGCCGAAGCACCACAGCCCGACCTTGTGCAGCAACGGCGCCCGTTGCTGGTTGAGGCTCACCACGCGGGCGGGCAATGTCTGGCTGAGCGCATCCTGCGTGCCGATCACCAGCCCCAGCCAGTCGCGGTACGACAACCCGCCCGGCTGGCCTTTCACCGACAGCAACATGCCGTCTTTGTTCGACAGGCGATACGGCGTCAGCGGGTGCTGCCAGTGTTCGTACTGTACGCCGTAGTTTTTGGTGCGGTAGTGCGTCAGCAGTTGCTCCGACTTATCGCCGCACAGGTCGCAATGCCCGGCCTCGGTGTGGCCGAAATCCAGTTCAATGCGGCGCGGCATGCCCCAGAACGCCTGCAACCGGTGCGCGTTTTCCGGCGTCACCTTGTCTTTATCGCCTTCGCTGGTGCGGGTGGCCGCCAGCCAGGGGAACACCGCCGCCACGCAGTCGCCGCGCTCGCCGGGCGTGACGTTGGCCCACAGTTTGCGCCACAGCGGCACCGGGTTTTGCGCGTCGTAAGGCATCAGCAGGGTGGTGATCGGCCCGCCGCCGCGCACGCCGACCCGGTGCCCCACCCCGCCCGACGGCGCGTTGGTTTGCAGCGTGTACAGCGCCAGCGCGGCGCAGTGCGGGCAGATGGCGTTCACCGTGCCGCGCTTGACGAAGTGGTCTTTATTGAGCTTGAGGGTATTGCCGCCCGGCGCATCGATCAGCAAACCGGAAATCGGGCTGTCATCGGCATCCAGTGGGGAAAAGTCCTGCATAAACGCGGGCTTGTCGGCACCGAAATTGAGCGCCGGCGCCAGCGTGTCGAGCGCGCGCACCCAGCCGTCGCCCAGCCCGTCGCGCCAGATGTCCTCCCAGTCTTCCTCATCCGAGGGAGCGTACGCGGTTTGCAACAGGCCGATCAGCAGTTGCCAGGCCGCGCCCTGAAAATCGGGTCGTGGACACGCCAGATCGATAATCCGGTCGTCGGCCAATTGCCGTGGAGAAATGTGGGTGCGGTGTCCGTCCGCGCCCACTACGGGTAACCAGGGTGTGTCAATCAGTGAAAACATGAACCTACCTCTTCAGTAAGGCCTCATCCGTGAGGTCGTCATGATTCCTGTTATTGTTTTCTGCCCCAGCGCGGCCAGAGTTCGCGCCAGTGGCACCGATGTTTCCCGGTGGACAAAACTGCTAACGCAGTAAAAAGACTGTGGAAAAACAGTCGTATTACCTTAAGGCTGTGGACAAACAGCTCCATGGTCGTATTACAGACAAATTTATGTTGGAACAGTGAAACGTTTCGTGCGTGATAACCGGATTGCTCCTTCGCAACCCCGCCGCACGCCCAACAAGGAGAGGCTCAAACGCCGCCTCTCCTTGACCTCTGGCTGGTGGCTAAACTGTGGCGCTACGCGCTACCTTCGGCGTTCGACTTCGCTGTCCGGGCCGCCAGTGACGCGGTTACTCGCCCCATCCCTGGGGCTCGCCCTTCGGGCCAGCGTAAACGCTGTTCAAAAACGCTCCTGGCGTTTTTGTCCGGCGCGACAATGGCTTTCGCCGCGTCCATGCGGCTCACCCGGCGAAGTCGCCCACCTCAGCACAGTTTTGATACGCCACAAAAGGCTATGGCGCGCAACCAGAAGGGTTCTCAACAATCTGATTACCTGGCTATCAAATTCATCATGCACTGACTACCGTGCAACTAGTCCCATATCTGCATGGTAGTAATCTGCCGCTTCACCCGGCGCCAGCAACAGCACTTCGGCGCCGGGGCGGTGCAGTTGTTGCCGGAAGCGGTCCAGCGCGTCGCCCTGTAAGGTCGGCCACTGTTTTTCGTGCTGTTGCCACCAACGCTGGCGCACCGACAGGCGGCTTTTCTCCCAGCCAAATTCCCCCTCACCGGCATAGGGCTGCGGTAAAGCGTCGTCGCTGTCCGCCCGCCATGCCAGATAGACATCCTGCGATGTCTCGCCTGAGCGGGTGAACAGTTCGGCGTCATCGCGCCAGCCGCGCTGACCGGCGGCGGCGCAATACCCCAGCTCAAACGCCAGCGACGACTGCGACGCGACGGTACGATCGCCCAGGCTTTTCCCTTCAGCCTGATAGCCGCGCTCCTCCAGCGCCGCCGGTGCCGGAATGCGCTGCTCGTAGACGCTGTCTATCAGCAAACGCGCCTCGTCCGGCATGTGTAGTGCGCCGCGTTCTCGCAATATCGCCTGTGTGCGCCACAGCACCGCATGATGCTGATACACCGCGCCGGTACCGCTCAGCTCCACTCCCAGCCAGTCAGGACCGGCCTCGGGCTGCCATTGCGGCGCCAGAACCCACAGCACCGGCGGGGCGCGGTCATCCTGCTGCGGCGCAGCGTCGTCCAGCTGTTTACAACGACCATCTGCCCGGCGGATATGACGTTGCAGGCGCCCGGCGCGCTGGATCAGCAAATCCACCGGCGCCAGGTCGCTTATCATCACATCCACATCAATATCCAGCGACTGCTCCACCACCTGGGTGGCGATCAGCACCTTGCCGCGCCGCTGTGCGCCTGTGCTGTGCTTGCCGAAGCGCTCAACCGCGGTGTCTTCAATCACCATGCGGTCGCAAAACGCAAACCGGCTGTGGAACAGCAGCACATCGTCCGCTGTTATCTCGCTGCACTGGCGCAACTGCCGCCAGGCGTCAATCGCCTCATCCACCGTGTTGCGAATCCAGCAGACGCACTGCCCGGCGGCCACCGCCTGACGAATCAACGCGATGGCTTCCGACCGGCGAGACAGCCAGTCAACCGTCACCGTGCGCCGGACCTCGGCGCGGGTTTCCACCGGCCACTCCCGCAGCGCCTGCGCGCTCACCTGGGTAAACCACGGGTATCCGGCCTGCTCCGCCAGACGGCCGGGCGGTTGCTGCATCCCCCGGCCAAACGCCTGCACCAGCCGTTCCCGCTGTGATGCCGCCAGCGTGGCGGTAAGAATAATCGCGCTGCCGCCCTGACTGGCGTGGAAGGTCAGCAGGCTTTCCAGCAGACGGCCGGTATAAGCGTCGTAGGCGTGCACCTCATCCAGCAGCAGAATTTTGCCGCCCAGCCCTAACAGCCGCAGCGACTGGTGGCGAAACGCCATCACCGCCATCAGCGCCTGATCGAGTGTGCCGACGCCGACGTCCGCCAGCAGCGCTTTCTTGCGCGAGTCGGCAAACCACTGATTGCAGGCGGCGCTGGCGCTGTCTTCATTATCCGGCCCGTACCGCATCTGCCCCGCCTGCGCTGGCCCCCATAGCGACAGGCGGAAATCCGTCACCATGTCGCGCGCGCCGTGCGCCAGCATCAGCGATGGCGCCACTCGTTCGTCAAACAAGGCGCGATACGCCTTCGCCAACCGCCGGTACATGGCGTTGGCGGTCGCCATCGTCGGCAGGCCGACATACAAACCGTCGCCTCGACCGGCGCTCATCAGCCGGTGCGCCAGCACCAGCGCGGCTTCGGTTTTGCCCGCCCCGGTGACATCCTCCAGCACAAACAGCTGCGGGCCGGGCGCATCAATCTCGACCGTCATCGCCTGCTGCTGCAACGGCGTCGGCCGGGTGATAAAGGGAAAGAGGTTGCGCATTCCCGTAAACGGCGCAGCCACAGCGGCGGCCGGCAGGCGAGACACCGACCGCTCGGCCTGCGGCAACGCGCATTGCCGCCAGTATTGCGCCAGCGTCAGCGTCGGCTCCGCCCGATAGGGGAAATCGTCCTGCGATGAGCCAAGCCAGTCCGCCAGTACCACGCTGCCTGCCAGCGGCCAGCTTTTCTGTTGCAACAACACCCGCCAGTTTTTGTCGCTAAAACTATCGGGAAATGCCGTTAGTTCAGGAAACACGGCGTGCAGATCGGCCAGATAAGCCTGTGCGGCCAGAATATCGTCAGGGTGGAAAGCCAGCGCGCCGTTGCCCTCTTCCCGCGGCGGCTGTCCATGATGGCCGCATACCAGCCGCAGCCATACATCCATCGCGTAATGCAGTTTTTCCGGTCGGGATGTGGCGGGCAGCCAGTCCGTTTGCTCCCGCCAGTTGTCATGCAGCTTAAAACGCCACAACCACAACCCCAGCGAGTCATGGCGCATTGAATAAGCCTGCCCCGCCCCACGCACCAGCGGCGCGGCAGGGTTCTGGTAGAGCTGTTGAAAACCACGGGCGAACTTGCCGATATCGTGCCAGGCCAGAAACCAGGCCAGCCATAACGCGGCGCACTCTTCATCCAGTCCCAACGCCTGCAAATGGTCACGGACATGAAAACGGTTATTTTTCACCAGCCAATAGCCACAGGCCGCCACATCCAGACAGTGATAAGGCAATAAATGATAAGGCGCGCCGTTTTCGTTATTGGAAAACGTTCGGGCTTTTCCCCAGTAACGAAAATAGGACTCAGACAACAGTTCCGAATGGACTGCCTCGGGCATCGGCTTACCTCACCACTAAAAACACGTGACTATTTATTAAGTATGGAAAACAAATAGGCGGTGACAAGATAATTTTTATAAATAAAAAAGCGACTTATCACATATGTGACATTCATTAGCCGATGAATAACATTTGAGAATAAATATAACGTCATCCCAATAATAATTATTGGAAATTATTTCTCATTCCGGTGAGATAATTATTTTCTATGACCGCAGTTCCGGCTTTTTTATTGTCATAAATTCAACCAGCTGCCATTAGCGACTTCCCCGGATTACGCCGCTATACAATCATTCTTCAAGTTGCAGGTGCGTCGGCTTTACTACACTACTCCGCTCATCCCTGAGTCTCTCCCCGCGGGCTGGATACCCACAAAATCAGTTAGAGAATGAGAGGCGTCCATATAATACATGACTTCATGACTTAACTTCACTTATGGTGGTTTTGATAATGACTTCAGGAAGTGACGTCGTGAGGCGAGGGAATGAAAGCGCAGGTTTCATCACTACGGAAGAGGCAAAAAAGTACGCTTGAACAGGTGTTTAAATCGCCCGTCCAGTCAGGCATCAAATGGGCCGATATCGAGTCACTGATAAAGGCGCAGTAGCCAACCTGCGCGACTGGCTTGAAAGCATAGGAGTGAAGCCATGAGCAAACCATCCACACCAAACACCATTGAGATAGCCGGACAACTGGCTGTTATCAGTTATGTGCCGGAACTTGGCGCATTTCGTGGCAAGTTTCTGGGTCTGACCGGCTATTGTGATTTTGTGTCGGACAGCATTCAGGGGCTGAAAAAAGAAGGTGAAATCTCACTGCGCGAGTATCTGAATGACTGCAGCGCAGCGGGCATTGAGCCATACGTCCGCCAGGAAAGGATTAAAACATTTACGTTACGCTACCCTGAGTCGTTCGGGGAACGTTTGAATCAAGCTGCTGCCGAGCAGGGAACCTCTGTCAACGCCTTCATCATCGAGACGCTAAACGAGAGAATGAAACACGCGTGACGGCGGTTTCAAACTGCTTAGGGTATACACCACAACCATAAACCGCGTTCCTGATGAGCTTTTCATGCCCCTCGCCGATCAACGAGTTGATTAGCTAAACCGTTTCTTCTATTTTAGCCAACAGTTTAACTATCCCCGATAAAGAGTGTAATTATGTCTCACAAAGTATGGGTAATGGGCGATGCGGTGGTCGACCTCATTCCGGAAGGCGAGGAGCGCTATCTGAAATGTCCGGGGGGCGCGCCCGCCAACGTCGCCGTGGGCGTCGCCCGATTGGGCGGACACAGCGGCTTTATTGGCCGCGTCGGCGAGGACGCGTTCGGTCACTTCCTGCGCGACGTACTGGCCCGCGAGCAGGTGGATGTCCGTCACATGCAACCGGATGCGGAACACCGCACCTCCACCGTGGTGGTGAGTCTGGATGCCCAGGGTGAGCGCACCTTCACGTTTATGGTGCGCCCCAGCGCCGACCTGTTCCTGCAACCGTCCGACCTGCCGGCGTTTCAGCGCAGCGAATGGCTGCACTTGTGCTCCATCGCCCTGTCGCGCGAACCGTCGCGCAGCACGGCGCTGGAAGCGATAACGCGGATTCGCGCCGCCCAAGGATGGGTCAGTTTTGACCCGAATATCCGCGCCGACCTGTGGCACAGCGAGCAGGAGTTGAGAACCTGTCTGGATCAAGTGCTGGCGCTGGCGGACGTAGTGAAACTGTCGGAAGAGGAATTCCGGTTTCTCAGCGGCAGCGAGGACATTCGTCAGGGCAGCGCCAACCTGATGGCGCGATACCCCATCAAGCGGTTGCTGATTACTCAGGGCGGCGACGGCGTCTGGCTGCATGACGGCCACCAGTTGCGCCACTTTCTGGCGCACCGCGTCACCCCGGTCGACACCACCGGCGCGGGCGACGCCTTTGTCGCCGGCATGCTCGCCGCACTGGCCGGCTACGATAGCCTGTACCAGATTGACGACTGGCATACCGTACTCACGCAGGCGCAGCGCTGCGGCGCGCTGGCGACCACCGCCAAAGGCGCGATGACGGCACTGCCGTTCGCCCATCAACTCACCGCCTCGCTATAGCCTTTCAGAGCCTGTTCCCGACGACCGCATTGCACCGTCGGGAGCGGGTTTTGTTGTCATGATCACAGTTAGCACAGCAAGAAAACAAAATTCCTTGCCAACCCCTTCGGCCCCATTTAGCTTTCGCTGCATAACCGGTTTAGCAATTTAGCAAAACAAAAAAAACCATCTGACCATCCAAGGGAAAACCCAACATGATAAAGCCAGGTTATCTTGCCGCCGCCGTGGGACTCGCACTCTGTACCTCTCAGGCGCTGGCAGCCCCTTCTGATAGCATTGAAGCGCGCCTGAACGCGCTGGAGCAGCGTCTGTTGCAGGCGGAACAACGCGCGAAGCAAGCGGAAGCCCGCGCCGACGCCGCCGAAAAACAAGCTAAACAACTGGCGGCCCGCACTGCGCAGGTCGAGCAGAAAACCCAGCAGGTGGAACAAACCACCCAGCAAGTGGCGCAGCAAACCCAACAGGTCGCGGCGCGCGCCACGCAAAACGAACAGCAGACCCAGCAGGTAGCGCTGAAAACCGACTCGCTGGCCAGCAAGCGCAGTATCGCCGATGGCTTTGAGTTCCACGGTTATGCCCGTTCCGGCCTGGCTATCCACGATTCCGTCACCAGTTCGAAGGCGAACATCGGCCCCAGTATGACGCCGGCCGGTGAAACCGGCGGCCATGTCGGCCGTCTGGGCAACGAAGACGACACCTACCTGGAACTGAAGCTGGAACACCGCACCAAACTGGATAACGGCGCCACCACCCGTTTCAAAGTGATGATGGCGGACGGCCAGCGCAGCTATAACGACTGGACCGCCAGCACCAGCGACCTGAACGTGCGCGAAGCGTTTGTGGAGTTGGGCTCGCTGCCGACGTTCACCGGCGCCTTCAAGGACACCACGCTGTGGGCAGGCAAGCGTTTTGACCGCGACAACTTCGACATCCACTGGATCGACTCCGACGTGGTGTTCCTGGCAGGAACCGGCGGCGGTATCTACGACGTGAAACCGGCGGATGGCTGGAAAACCAACTTCTCCCTGTACGGCCGCAGCCTCGGCGAGATCACCACGCTGGACAACGAGATCCAGAACTACATCGTCACCAGCAATAACTTCGTCGGCCCGTTCCAGTTCATGCTGAGCGGCCTGCGCGCCCGCAACAACGACATAAAAGAAAATACCGGGCGCAACAACGCCAACAACGTCACCAACACCAATGCCGGCGACAGCGGTTATCACGCGCTGGCCGCCTGGCACGGCGACAGCTTCTACGGTCTGCGCGACGGGACGTCCAAAGTGGCGCTGCTGTATGGCCACGGCCTCGGCGGCGAAGTTAAATCCATCGGTTCCGACGGCAACCTGACCCAGAACGCCAGTACCTGGCGCCTGGCGACCTACGGCACTACCGCGCTGAATAAAACCTGGAGCTTCGCCCCGGCGATTCTGGCGCAAAGCAGCAAAGATCGTTACGTTCAGGGGGATGACTATCGCTGGGTGACATTTAATGCGCGCTTTATTCAGGAAATCACCGAAAACTTCGCACTGGCCTATGAAGGCAGCTATCAATATATGAATCTGGATCCTCAGGGATACTTATCGCGTAATCAGGTAAGCGGCGGGTTCTACAAGCTGACTTTCGCCCCGACGTTCAAAGTGGGCGATATCTCCAATTTATTAAGCCGTCCGGAACTGCGCGTCTTCGCCAGTTACATGGATTGGGACAAGCGGCTGGATAACTACGCCAGCGACGACGCCTTCGGCTCCACCGGCTTCAAAGCCGGCGGCGAATGGACCTTCGGCGTCCAGATGGAAACCTGGTTTTAACGGTTAACGCGGCCGTCACCGGCAAGGCTTATGCTACCGGTGACGGGTGACCGCACACCTGTTATTGATAAAAGAGGAATACTATGGATATTCATGCCACTGCGGCATCCCTGATTCCCTTGCTGGGCGGCAGGGAAAATATCGCCAGCGCCGCGCACTGCGCCACCCGCCTGCGGCTGGTGCTCAACGATGACAGCCTGGCCGATAAAACCGCCATCGAAAGCGTCGAGGGCGTCAAAGGGTGTTTCCAGAATGCCGGCCAGATGCAGATCATTTTTGGCTCCGGGCTGGTGAACAAGGTCTACGCCGAGTTCATCAAGGCCGCCGGCATCAGCGAAACCAGCACCGCCGAAACCGCCACGCTGGCGGCGCAAAAGCTCAATCCGCTGCAACGGCTGGCGCGCTTACTGTCGAACATTTTCGTGCCGATTATCCCGGCGATTGTCGCCTCCGGCCTGCTGATGGGCCTGCTCGGCATGATCAAGACCTACGGCTGGGTCGACGCCGGCAGCGCCATTTTCGTGATGCTGGATATGTTCAGCTCCGCCGCTTTCATCATTCTGCCGATTCTGATCGGCTTTACCGCCGCGCGTGAATTCGGCGGCAACCCTTATCTGGGCGCGACGCTGGGCGGCATCCTCACCCACCCGGCGCTGACCAACGCCTGGGGCGTAGCCGGCGGTTTCAAGACCATGCACCTGTTCGGTCTGGAATTCGCCATGATCGGCTATCAGGGCACCGTGTTCCCGGTATTGCTGGCGGTCTGGTTCATGAGTCTGGTGGAAAAGCGCCTGCGCAAGGTGGTGCCGAACGCGCTGGATATCATCGTGACGCCGTTCCTGACCGTGATCATTTCCGGCTTCGTCGCCATGCTGGTGATTGGCCCGGCGGGCCGTATGCTGGGCGACGGCATTTCCTTAGTACTGAGCACCCTGATTGCCCACGCCGGCTGGCTGGCCGGGCTGCTGTTCGGCGGGCTTTATTCGGCTATCGTCATCACCGGCGTGCACCACAGCTTCCATGCTATTGAAGCCGGGCTGCTGGGCAACCCGTCCATCGGCGTCAACTTCCTGCTGCCGATCTGGGCGATGGCTAACGTAGCGCAGGGCGGCGCCTGTCTGGCGGTGTACTTCAAAACCCGCGACGCTAAAATCAGAGCCATCGCCGTGCCGTCGTCGCTTTCCTGTCTGCTCGGCATTACCGAAGCGGCAATCTTCGGGATTAACCTGCGCTTCATCAAACCGTTTCTGGCCGGGCTGGCGGGCGGCGCGCTGGGCGGCGCCTGGGTCGTCGCCAACCACGTCAACATGACGGCGGTCGGGCTGACCGGCATTCCGGGCCTTGCCATCGTACAGGCAGGCTCAATCCTGAATTATCTGATTGGCATGTTGATCGCCTTTGGCGCAGCCTTCCTGATCTCTCTGTTGCTGAAATACAAAACGGACAACGCATAATGAAGGAAATCCATCTGTTAAAACGCATGGCCTACGCCCTGATGTCCGGACCGTCACGGCAAACCTATGACCCGCATCGTCCGCAGTGGCACCTGTCGCCGCTGGTCGGGCTGCTGAACGATCCGAATGGGTTCGTGCAGCATAAGGGGCGTTACCATCTGTTTTATCAGTGGAATCCGCAGGCCTGCGCCCACGGCGCCAAGTTCTGGGGGCACTGGAGCTCCGCCGATCTGGTGCACTGGCGTCACGAACCGGTGGCACTGGTGCCATCAGAAAGCTATGAAAGCCACGGCTGCTACTCTGGCTCCGCCGTGGTGGACAACGACGCTCTGGCGCTGATTTATACCGGCAACGTGAAATACGACGACGGCTCACGCACCGCGTATCAGTGCCTGGCGCGCGCCAACGACGACGGCGAATTCGACAAGGCCGGCCCGGTGCTGTCATTGCCGGAAGGGTACACCGGCCACGTCCGCGACCCGAAGGTCTGGCGTCATCAGGACAACTGGTACATGGTGCTGGGCGCACAGGATGTGGATTTACAGGGCAAAGTGCTGCTGTATCGGTCATCCGACCTGCTGCAATGGCATTCTCTGGGTGAAATCGCCGGCTCCCGCCTCAACGGGCTGGGCGATTTCGGTTACATGTGGGAATGCCCGGACCTGTTCGCACTAGAAAACCAAGAGGTGTTGATCTGCTGTCCGCAAGGGCTGCCTGCCGAAGAAGAGCGCTACCTGAATACCCATCAGTCCGGTTATTTCATCGGTTCGCTCGACTACGACAACGGCAGTTTCCCCCATCAGGCGTTCCACGAACTGGATCTGGGCTTCGAATTTTACGCGCCGCAAACCACGCAGAGCGAAGATGGCCGCCGTCTGCTGTTCGGCTGGATGGGCGTGCCGGATCAGGACGAATTCTTTCAACCGACAATCACGCACGGCTGGATCCATACCATGACCTGCCCGCGCGAACTGACGCTGCGCGATGATCGGGTTTATCAGCAACCGGCGCGCGAGCTGCAAAGCCTGCGTCATCTGGAACATCTGTGGCAGGGCGTCGCTAACTACGCGCCCGCGCTGCCCGCCAGCAGCGTGGAACTCATGCTGGACACACAGGGCGAATTTCAGATCAACTTCGCCGGGGTGATGGTGCTGTGCTGGGACGGCGAACGCCTGACCCTGAGCCGTCGCAATCGCCGCACCAACGAGCCGGAACACCGTTACTGGCATGACGGCCCGCTGCACCACTTGCAGATTCTGTGCGACCGCTCCAGCGTGGAAATTTTTATCAACCACGGGCAGGCGGTGATGTCATCACGCTATTTCCCCACCAGCGACGCCATGGTCAGCTTCAGCGGCTCGGGTCGCATCACGTTGCAACACTGGCTGTTGGCACCGTGCGTGATAGAATAAGGTTCCTTTTCATGCCATTAAAGGCACATTGTTCTCTAAAGATACCACGGTGAAACAGACCAAACGCGTCACAATCAGCGACATCGCACGACTGGCGGGAGTATCCAAATCCACCGCCAGTCTGGTTCTCAATGGCCGCAGCAAAGAGTTCCGCGTTTCGGACGAAACCCGTGACCGGGTGCTGGCGCTGGCGCAGCAGCAACGCTATCAACCCAGCATCCACGCCCGCTCTTTGCGCTCCAGCCGCAGCAACACGCTGGGGCTGGTGGTGCCGGAAATGACCAACTACGGTTTTGCGGTGATCTCCCGCGAACTGGAGTGCCTGTGCCGGGAAGCCGGGTTGCAATTGCTGATTGCCTGTACCGATGAGAACGCCAGCCAGGAAATGATGGCGGTCAACAGCCTGATTCAGCGTCAGGTGGATGGCCTGATCGTCGCGTCCAGCATGCTGAGCGATGTCGAATACCAGAAGATTAACCAGCAGTTGCCGGTATTGCAGTTCGACCGGGTGATCGGCGAGTCCGACCTGCCGATGGTGGTCTCCGAGGCGGTGGAATCGACCGCCACGCTGGTGGAAAACATCGCCCGTCAGCATCCGGACGAATTCTATTTCATCGGCGGTCAGCCGCGCATTTCCCCCACCCGCGATCGATTGGCTGGTTTTCAGCTCGGGCTGGAGCGCGCCGGCGTCGAGTGCCGCCCGGAATGGATTATCCACGGCAACTATCATTCCAGCGCCGGTTACGAGATGTTCGCCCAACTGTGCGCCCGCCTCGGCCGCCCGCCCAGGGCGCTGTTTACCGCCGCCTGCGGCCTGCTGGAAGGGGTGCTGCGCTACCTGAATCAGCACAACCTGATGGACTGCGACATGCGGTTGTGCAGTTTTGACGATCACTACCTGTTTGATTGCCTGCCGATGAAGATCGATACCGTGGCGCAGGATTGCGAGACGCTGGCGCGCAACAGCTTCGAGATGATCAACGCGCTGATTGAAGGGCAACCGTTGCAGGAAAGCCGCGTGTATGTGCCGACCCGCCTGCACTGGCGTCACCCGGACTCCCGCGCCTGAAGGCGATGCATCTGAAAGACCTCACTGAAGAGATAGCGTGACAAAAAGAGAAGCGCGACAAAAAGAGAAGCGCGACAAAAAGTAGCTTGCGAGGCTGGCGACCGGTAAGATAACCGACAACTGGTTATATTTACAGGTGTGATAATGAATGCCCAGACCTTTGAAGAGCAAAAGTTTAGTGCGGATCGCTTCACCCATCAGCGCGTCGAAAACTGTAAATTCCATAATTGCGACTTTGCCGGCTGCGATTTAACTGATACTCAGTTTTTGGACTGCCAGTTTTTCGATCAAGAAAGCCAAATGGGCTGTAATTTTTATAGAGCGACATTGAAAGACGCCAGCTTTAAAAACTGTGATTTGTCGCTGTGCAATTTCCGCTCGGTGAAGGCTCTGGGCATTGAAATACGCGACTGCCGGGCGCAGGGCGCTGACTTCCGGGACGCCAGCTTCATGAACAGGATTACCGCCCGCACATGGTTTTGCAGCGCCTACATCACGAAATCAAATTTAAGTTACGCCAACCTGTCGGGCGTCATACTGGAAAAGTGTGAGCTTTGGGAAAACCGCTGGACGGGCGCGAATGTCAACGGCGCCAGCTTTGTCGGCTCCGATTTATCAGGGGGAGAGTTTACTTCTTTTGACTGGCGTTCCGCCGACTTTACGCAATGCGATTTAATCAACTCAGAATTGGGGGAGCTTGATGTGCGCTCGACAAACCTCGAAGGCGTGAAGTTAGATAATTATCAGATAAATACGTTGATGGAGCGTCTTGGAATAATCGTGATTGAACAATAGTTGAAAGCCGCAAGAATCCGTCAGGCGCCGCCAGCGCTCTCGGTTTATTCGCGGCAGCGTGCAAAAAACCAAACGCCCATAAAAAAACCACCGCCGGAGCGGTGGTTCAGTGCAGGCAGCAAACCGCGACTCAGCGCGCTTTCTCCGCGCCCATCAGGCCAATTTTGAGATAGCCCGACTCACGCAGCGAATCCATCACCCGCATCAGGGTTTCATAATCCACACTCTTGTCTGCCTGAAAGAAAATGGTGGTGTCTTTATTGCCCAGGGTTTTGGCTTCCAGCGCCTGAGCCAGCGTCGCTTCGGTGATCGCATCGTCGCCCAGATAGAGCTGTTTATCGGCCTTCACCGTCAGGAACACCGGTTTTTCCGGGCGCGGCTGCGGCGTGGCGCTGGAGGCAGGCAGGTTGACCCGCACATCCACCGTCGCCAGCGGCGCAGCCACCATGAAGATGATCAGCAGCACCAGCATAACGTCGATAAACGGCGTCACGTTGATGTCATGCATTTCACCGTTTTCACTCTGCCCGTCGTTCAGATGCATCGCCATCGACTTACCCTACCCGCAGTTTCTGCGCCGGTGAAGAAGAGGCGTTGCCGGTACTGGCTGCAATATCCAGATCGCGGCTCTGCAACAGCAGAATCTGCGCGGCCACATCGCCCACTATCGCCTTGTAGCTGGCCGTCCAGCGCGCGAACACGTTATAGATCACCACCGCCGGAATCGCCGCGACCAGACCGATGGCCGTCGCCAGCAGCGCTTCGGCGATACCCGGCGCCACCACCGCCAGATTGGTGGTCTGCGACTGGGCGATGCCGATAAAGCTGTTCATGATGCCCCAGACGGTACCGAACAGACCGATAAACGGCGCGATAGCGCCCACCGTCGCCAGATAACCGGTGCCGCGCCCCATCTGACGCCCGGTAGCCGCCACCCGGCGTTCAAAACGAAACGCGGTGCGCTCTTTGATGCCGTTATTGTCGTCGGAACGTTCGGACAGCTCCTGCTCATTGCGGGCATCCGCCAGCAGTTGCAGCGAAACGCTGCCCGGCTTGAACACGCCGGCGATATCCGACGCGTCATCCAGCGAGCGGGCATCATCCAACGCCTGATACTCTCGACGGATGCGCTTTTTGGCGCTCATCAGGCTGGCGCTCTTGCCGAAGAAGATCGCCCAGGTAACCACGGATGCCAGCAACAGGCCTATCATCACCGTTTTTACCACCACGTCAGCGTGCTGATACATTCCCCAGACGGACAGATCCGTGCTCATCAGGCTGCTGACGGCTCCCGGCGGCGCGGACGGAGCAACCGTCGCCGCTGCCGTGCCGGTCGCGATCGGCGCCGACGTCGGCGCGGCCAATGCGCCGCCTGCCATGCCCAGCAACGCGAACGCCATCAGACGATGAGTAAAGCCCCCGAACACACGGCCGGACTTACGCCAGACTGATGATCCCCGTTGGTTAATATTCTTGTCAGCCGTATACACGCTGTGCCTCCACCAATCATTTTCATGCCACTTTAATCTGGCGAAAATGATACCAAACCCAGAATTAATTGATAGTCGTTCTCATTATTATTTACGCATTTTGCTGCACGCTTTACCTCTAACGCGCCGTTTCCCGGCACATTCGCTGCATCGCATCAACGACATATTCATCTTGATAAGAAAAGCCGCCCCCCTGTCATCCCAGCCGTGATAACGTACAGGAATAGACGCAAGGAATGTTTGAGCTACAGGTGATGCCGTATGACGAGTAAAAAAATCGCCACCGCGCTGGTGGCCGCCGGGCGCAGCAAAAGAGTGACCCAGGGGGCGGTAAACCCGGTGATTCAGCGCGCCTCTTCGCTGGTATTCGACAGCGTGCAGGACAAGAAACACGCTACCATCAACCGCGCCAAAGGCGCGCTGTTTTACGGTCGCCGCGGCACCCTGACCCACTTCGCTTTTCAGGACGCCATGACCGAACTGGAAGGCGGCGCGGGCTGTGCGCTTTACCCCTGCGGCGCCGCGGCCACCGCCAACGCCATCGTATCGTTTGTCTCGGCGGGCGATCACCTGTTGGTCACGGGTTCCGCCTATGAACCGACGCAGGATTTTTGTAACAAAGTGCTGAACAAAATGAACATCAGCACCACCTTTTTTGATCCGATGATCGGCGGCGACATCGCCAGCCTAATCCAACCCAATACCCGGGTCGTGTTTCTGGAATCTCCCGGTTCCATCACCATGGAAGTACAGGACGTTCCGGCGATTGTCGCCGCCGTGCGCCGCGTTAACCCGGATATCGTCATCATGATCGACAACACCTGGGCGGCCGGCGTGCTGTTCCGGCCGCTTGATCTTGGCGTAGATATTTCGATTCAGTCCGGCACCAAATACATCACTGGTCACTCCGATGTCATGATTGGCACCGCCGTCGCCAACGCGCGCTGCTGGGATCAACTGCGCGAGCAGTCCTACCTGATGGGGCAAATGGCAGACGCCGACAGCGCCTACATGGCCAGCCGCGGACTGCGGACGCTCGGCGTCAGGTTGCAGCAGCATCAGGAAAACGGCTTGCGCGTGGCGCGCTGGCTGGCGGAACGCCCGGAAGTGGCGACGGTCAACCACCCGGCGCTGCCCGGTTGCAAAGGGCATGAATTCTTCGTGCGGGATTTCAGCGGCGCCAACGGCCTGTTCTCATTCGTGCTGAAAGAGAAGCTAAGCCGCGAGCAACTGGCCCATTATCTCGACCATTTTAGCCACTTCCGCATGGCCTATTCCTGGGGCGGTTTCGAATCGCTGATTCTGGCGAATCAGCCGGAAGAACTGGCGGCGATTCGCCCGGCAGGCGGCGTCGACTTTACCGGTACGCTGGTACGGCTGCACATCGGCCTGGAAGATTGCGACGATTTGATCGCCGATTTGGAAACCGGCTTCAGGAGATTGCGGGAAATGTGACGCCACTATCCCTCCGGCCCCCTGATGCCGCTGTGGTAAGTGAGGCAAAGCGTATATGATGAACAGTAACAATGATGATAATACGTTTACCTTTTTTACCCTATCCTGATGCTCGTCTTTTCAGGCTTAGAGCCTATCCCAATAGGCGTCATTGGCGCAGCCAGTTTGGACACGGACAGCGCGCAGAACCCGGAGCGTACACGTAGTACGTGAGGAGTTCGAGCACTGCCCAGGTCCAAAATGGCAAGTAAAATAGCCCTATTGGGATAGGCTCTTAGTGCGGCGTATTTACGCGGCTTCAGGGGTTATAGCAAACCAGACAGGATGCGATATGAGTGTTGTTCATGAAATTATTCAGGCGCTGTGGCAACAAGACTTCAGCGCGCTGGCCGATCCACGTGTGGTATGGGTCATTTATGGCGTGCTTTTCACCACCCTGTTTCTGGAAAACGGTTTGCTGCCCGCCTCCTTTCTGCCCGGCGACAGCCTGTTGCTGCTGACCGGCGCCATGATCGCCAAAGGCGTGATGAGCTTTATTCCCACTATGGTGCTGTTGACCGTGGCCGCCAGCCTCGGTTGCTGGCTGAGTTACCTGCAAGGGCGCTGGCTGGGCGATACCCGGCTGGTGAAGAAATGGCTGCATCAGTTGCCGGCTCACTATCATCAACGCACCCACAACCTGTTCCACCAGCATGGGCTGGCAGCGCTGCTGATTGGTCGTTTTCTGGCGTTCGTGCGGACCTTGTTGCCGACCATTGCCGGGGTGTCCGGACTGAGCAGCACCCGCTTTCAGATTTTCAACTGGTTGAGCGGTTTTCTGTGGGTCACCGGTATCGTCACGCTGGGCTACGCTCTCAGCCAGATTCCGCTGGTCAAACGCTATGAAGATCAGGTCATGACCGCGCTGTGCATTCTGCCGCTGGTGTTGTTGTTCAGCGGGCTGGTGGGGATGCTGCTGGTGTTGTGGCGTAAAAAACGGGCGATGGCCTGAGAAATACAATTACCGGCGGAGCAAACATACCGGCGGAGCAAACACGCGCCGCCGGATAATCGATATGCGGTTCATGCGCGGTTCAACTGCTCTCCACCACCCCTGACCCCGAACGCAGTCTGGCGACTTCATCGCCTGGCGTAACGCCAAAGAAGCGCTTGAATTCCCGGCTGAACTGCGAAGAACTTTCGTACCCCACCTGCATGGAGGCCGCATTGGCTTTCAGCCCGTCATGCACCATCAACAAACGCGCCTTGTGCAGCCGGTAGGACTTCAGGTACTGCACGGGCGAGGTGTTGGTCACCGCCTTAAAGTTATGGTGAAACGCCGACACGCTCATGTTCACTTCCATTGCCAGCCGCTCCACGCTCAGGTTGTCTGCGTAATGGTTTTCGATATAGCGCAGCGCGCGGGCAATCTGGCTGAAATGGCTGTAGCGGTTCATCAGCGCCTGTAACGAATCGCCGCAGGGTCCGCACAGCACATGGTAGAGAATTTCACGCACAATCCACGGCCCCAGCACCCTGGCGTCGCGGGCATTCGCCATCGCCTCCAGCAATCGCTCCGTCGCACACAGGATGGCCTCGTTAAGCGGCACGCTGTTGATGCCGGCGCTATCGGCACGTCGTTTCTCGCCGCAGCCGTCATCCCCCATCTCGATCAACAGATCTTGCAGAATCGGGATATCCACCCGGATGGAAATGCCGACCAACGGATTTTCCGGGCTGGCGAAACTTTCGCACTCGAACGGCAGCGGCACCGTCATCAGCAGGTAGTTGTCCGGGTCATACTGGAAGACCTTGTCTCCCAGGTACCCCACCTTGTGACCCTGAAAAACGATCACGATGCGAGGGTCGTACAGCACCGGCGCCCGCGCGCCGTGGCGGTCGATGTAAATCACCTTGACCTGCGGAATCGGGGTCTGACTGACGCCATTGCCGGCGGTGTGCAGCATCGCCAGATTGACCAAACGCTGGCGTGGGCTAGGACTTTGCATATATTCATCTCTTACTGACAACGGAAATAAAGTGACATATATGGGCGATAGAATCACCCTTTTCTCCTAAGCTTTGCAGAAACAAGCAATACATAGCGAGAAATGAGCATTGCCGGAACACCGGGAGAAGCCGAGAATAAAATCCACATTAATGTACGCCGTTCCACCAGCCATCACGTAATGGCTCGGCCGTGCATGACAAGGAATCCCCATGAATCAAACCATTGAGTTACTCACTCATCATCGCAGCGAACGCAGTTATCTGGACAAACCGATTCCGGAAGAGGTGCTATCCACCATTATCGAGGCCGCGCGTCTGGCGCCGACGTCGGTGAATTCGCAGCAGGTATCCATCGTAGTAACCCGTGACCCGGCCCGGCGCGCCCGCATCGCCGAACTGGCGGGAGGACAGCCCTGGATCGCCCAGGCTCCGGTCTTCCTGACACTGGTTCTGGACATGCACAAAACCGCGGCCGGCATTGCCATGAGCGGCAAAGAACAGCACGCCAACGAGAGCGTCGAGAGCATCGTTTCCGGCTCCACCGATGTCGGCATCGCGCTGGGTACTCTGATCACCGCCGCCCACGCCTTTGGCCTCGGTATTGTGCCAATCGGCGGCGTGCGCCGTAATCCACAGGGTATGATCGACCTGCTGGAACTGCCGCCGCTGACATTCCCGGTCGTTGGATTGGTGCTAGGCTATGTAGACCAACCGGCGTACCAGAAACCGCGCCTGCCGCTGGATACGTTCCGCCACGACGAGGTTTACCGCACCGAACCTTTGGCAGCAGCGATCGAACAATATAACAACACCCTGATTAACCACTGGAAGCAAACAGGACGCAGCGATGGCGAAGCCTGGGGCAGCAATACCGCCAGCTACTATCAATACGTCTATTACCCCCATGTCCTGCCTGCGCTGTTACAGCAAGGCTTCAAACTGGACCAGTAACCTTACAAGGGATTTATAACCATGCAGAATTTTACTCTCCATACCCCGACCAAAATCCTGTTCGGCGAAGGGCAAATCGCCAGTCTGGCCGATCAAATCCCGACGGACGCCCGTATCCTGATCACCTACGGCGGCGGCAGCATCAAGAAAAACGGCGTGTTCGACCAGGTGATCAACGCGCTGAAAGGCCATAACGTACTGGAGTTTTCCGGTATTGAACCGAACCCGACCTACGAAACGCTGATGAAGGCGGTTGAGATTGTCCGTAAGGAAAAAATCGACTTCCTGCTGGCCGTGGGCGGCGGTTCAGTGGCGGATGGCACCAAGTTCATCGCCGCGGCGGCACACTACAGCGCAGCAGAAGATCCGTGGCACATCCTGCAAACCTGGGGCGCACAGGTCGAAACCGCCATTCCGCTGGGCGTGGTGCTGACCCTGCCGGCGACGGGCTCCGAATCCAACAGCGGCGCGGTCATCACCCGCAAGAGCAGCGGCGACAAACAGGCGTTCATGAATCCGCTGGTGTGCCCGCGCTTCGCCGTGCTTGACCCGGTAGTCACGTACACCTTGCCTGAGCGCCAGATCGCCAACGGCGTGGTGGATGCCTTTGTCCATACCGTCGAACAGTACCTGACCTACCCGGCTAACGCCAAAGTACAGGACCGCTTCGCCGAAGGGCTGCTGCTGACGCTGGTCGAAGAAGGTCCGCGCGCGTTGCAAGAGCAACAGAACTACGACGTACGCGCCAACGTGATGTGGAGCGCCACCATGGCGCTTAACGGCCTGATCGGCGCCGGCGTGCCGCAAGACTGGTCGACCCACATGCTGGGCCATGAAATCACCGCCATGCATGGGCTGGACCACGCCCAGACGCTGGCTATCGTGCTGCCGGCGATGCTCAATGAGCGCCGCGTCCAGAAACGTGAAAAACTGCTGCAATACGCAGAACGCGTCTGGAACCTGCGCGACGGCACCGAAGACCAGCGCATTGATGCGGCTATCGCCGCCACCCGCGCCTTCTTCGAACAGATGGGCGTACCGACCCGCCTGTCCGACTACCAGTTGGACGGCAGCTCCATTCCGGCGATGGTGGCGAAGCTTGAAGAGCACGGCATGACCGCGCTGGGCGAGCACCACGACATCACGCTGGACATCAGCCGCCGCGTGTACGAAGCCGCCCGCTAACCGCGGCAGGCTGACTTTCGACTACACTTAGGGCATGCCGCCGGGCACCGCCTGATGTGAAAACCGGCATTCAGACGCCGCCGTTCGGGCGGCGTCTTTGTCTCATCGCCACATCACCGCCATAACGTCTGGCTCCCTCAAGCGTCGGGCGTAGAAAGCGCATAACAAGGAGAATGACATGACGATGCAACCTCTGGTTAAACTGGCTGACGGCAATATCATGCCCCAGCTAGGGCTTGGCGTCTGGCAGGCCAGCAACGAACAGGCTGCCGCTGCCGTTACCGAAGCCCTGAACATCGGTTATCGCGCCATCGATACCGCCGCCATTTACAAGAACGAAACGGGTGTTGGCAAAGCATTACAGGAGACCAATATCCCGCGCAGCGATATTTTCATCACCACCAAACTGTGGAACAGCGATCAGGCGCATCCGCGTCAGGCGCTGGAGGAAAGCCTGCGCAAACTGCAGTTGGAGTACGTCGACCTGTATCTGATCCACTGGCCGTTGCCGGAGCAGAACACCTACGTCGAAGCCTGGCGCGGATTGCTTAATCTCAAGGAACAGGGGCTGGCGAAAAGCGTCGGCGTCTGCAATTTCAACCCGCACCACCTGCAGCGCCTGAAAGAAGAAACCGGCGTGATGCCGGTCATCAATCAGATAGAGCTGCACCCGCTGTTCCAGCAGCGCATGTTGCACACCTGGAACACCACCCACCACATTCAGACCGAATCCTGGAGCCCGCTGGCGCAGGGCGGAGAAGGCGTATTCGACCATCCGGTGATTCACGCGCTGGCGAAAAAATACGGCAAGACGCCGGCGCAAATCGTGATCCGCTGGCATCTGGACAGCGGTCTGGTGGTGATCCCCAAATCCGTTACCCCGGCGCGTATTCGGGAAAACTTCGAGGTGTTTGACTTCAGGCTGGAGAAAGAAGAGTTAAGCGAGGTGGCGACGCTCGACTGCGGCAAACGGCTGGGACCGGACCCGGATCAGCCGCGCACCGATGCGCCGCGTAAAGACTAGCATTGCCAAGACTAACATCGCGCCCGCGCCTGACGCGCGGGCGACGCTTATCAGGGCTGCGCGACTAAACGCCCATCAGGGCTGTACTACCAATTGAGCCGTGGAGCCGCGATCGGCCATTTCCAGCGTGTGGCTGTAATACAGGAACGGGAACTGCGGCGTGGAGAACTGGCCGAAATACACCAGCAGTTCCACGTCATTTTCCACCCACACCGTGTCTTTCCAGCCGCTGTCCTCCGGCGGCGTCAGGCCGCCGTTCACGCTGCGCACCAGAAACATCGCGCCCTGAACGTGGAACGGCTGCGGCTGATCGGCATGCACAATCCAGCGCTCATAGCGCCCGACCTGCGTTTGCACATCCACACGATTCATGTCCCACATGGCGCCGTTGATGCCCGGCAGGCTGTCGCCGAGGCGGAATTCTCGCGTCCGGCTGACCGCGCCGTCGATGATGTTGTCGGCCAGCAGGCGCATCGGCAGGGTGTTGGTCACCAGCGGCAGCAGGCCAGTGGGCCGCAGGGTCAGAATCGCCGATGACACCAAAATAGTGGAGGGTTCGAACAATCCGCGCAGCCGCTGCATGATGCTGGCGGATTCGCCGGCGGTCAGCGTCGCCTCGTTGCCCAGGGACATATCAACCAGCACTTCGCGGCGCTCGCCGGGCGCCAGCGAAACCTGATTCAACGCCATCGGCGCAGGCAGAAAACCCTGATCGTTGGCGATCAGGTGCAACGGCCGGCCGTCGCTCATGCGCATCACGTAGCGACGGGCGTTGGAAGCGTTGAGCAGACGCAAACGCACCCAGCCGCGGGAGACTTCCACATACGGGCTCCGCGCGCCGTTCACCAGCAGCGTATCCCCCATAAAACCGCCGCTGCCGGGCGGGTTGTACAGCGGCGCGCCAAAATTATCCAGCCGTTTGTCCTGAATAATCAGCGGGAAATCATCTACGCCGTAATGATTCGGGATAGGCAGCGACTTGCTGAGGTTGTCTTCCACCAGCCACAGGCCTGCCAGCCCGTTATAGACGTGCGGCGCCATGCGGTTGGGCGTATTGGCGTGATACCAGCAGGTAGCCGCCGCCTGACGAACCGGCAATACCGGCGACCAATCCATATTCGGCTGAATCATGCGGCCGGCGCCGCCCATCAGCGAACCCGGCACCTGCAGGCCGCTGACGGTCATCGACACCGGTTCATTAAGGCGGTTGCTGTAAATCAGCTTGACGTCATCATTGCTGAACACCCGCACCGTCGGGCCGAGATAGCGGCCGTTAAACCCCCATACCGGATTTTTTCGCTCGCCGGAGAAGGACCACTGCGCCTGTTGCATGGTCAGAAAGACCGGCTGCCCGCGGCGGGACTCCAGCAAAGGGGGAACGGGCAGCGGGTTTTGCCCGCCATCGGCTCTGGCCGTCAGCGGCATTGCACCCGCGCACAGCGCAATGCCCGAGGCCTGAAGAAACTGACGCCGACTCAATGACATAATGACTCCGAAAACCTATTCAATCCTTTACTCCATCCCGGGCCGATATTCCGCCCGTAAGGTCACGCCGCGCATCCTCGCGCTGACTTAGCGTTTTTCCGCCGCTTCGCGCTGCGCGACTTCGGCGTCCAGCTGTGCGATTTTCGCCGCCATCAGTTCATGGCAATAAGCGGCCAGTTCGCGGACCTGTTCTTTACCGTAAGCGCTGCAGTCGACCGGCGGCAGCACCTCGACGATCACATGGCCGTTATTCCAGCGGTTCAGCTTCACTTTTTTATGAGTGGTGGACACGCAGATCGGCACCACCGGCACGCCGGCGGCAATCGCGGCATGAAACGCGCCGGTTTTGAACGGCAGCAGGCCGCGCCCACGGCTGCGGGTGCCTTCCGGAAACATCCACACCGAAATGTTGCGCTCTTTAATATGCTTCACTACCTGCGAGATAGTGCCGTGCGCTTTGGCGCGGTTATCCCGGTCAATCAACAGATTGCCGGTGAGCCAGTACAACGGGCCGAAAAACGGGATCCACACCAGACTCTTCTTGCCTACCGTCACGGTGCCCGGCATCACCACGTTTGCCGCCGTCACCATGTCATAGTTGTTCTGATGATTGGCGATATAGATACAATTACCGTCAAAGTGGGACGCCTGCGGATAACGGATTTCCACCTTCAGGCCAAACACCACCGACAAGCGCCCAAACAGGCGGCCAAACCGGGAAACATGGCGGGGATCTTTCGGGGTAAACAAGCAGTAAACCAACCCTGCCAGACAGATCACCACAGAACAGACGATCACCACCAAAAACCGGAGAATGAATAACATAGCAACCTCATTAGCCAACAGCCGCCGCTAGTATAGCGGCTTCGCGATAAAACACACGGCGAACCTTGCCGCAGCAGATCGCATTGTCCCCCCCAAAGCGGCTATCGGACGTACAGGGAAAGACGAAAAGGGAATCCCGACGGGAAATGCCACCCCGGCATCGGCGCCTATCGAAAAAACAGGGCCCGTCGCACACAGCGACGGGCCGCCAGCTTCCACAGGAAGGACTATTCTTCGCTGCTGCCGGCGCTCGCGATGCCGGCAGGCGCGTCAACCTCGATGCGATCGACCCGCTGCAGACCGCGCGGCAGTTGCGTGCCTTTACAGCCCCGGCTGGCCTGGTACTTCTGCAGTTCTTCCGGACGCAGCGAGTACTTGCGTTTGCCGGCATGCAGCGTGATGGTGGATTGCGGCGCGATCGCCATCAGCCACAGGATCCGATCGTCGCCGCTGGCCAGGTGCGCCGCCGGGATCGAGACGATCTTGTTGCCTTTACCTTTGGACAGCTCCGGCAGGTCGGCCACCGGGAACAGCAGCATGCGGCCGGCCGCTGTCACGGTCAGCAGCAAATCATCGTCGCGTTGAAGCTCCAGCGGCGGCAACACGCGCGCATTATCCGGCAGGGTCAGCACCGCTTTCCCTACCCGGTTGCGGGCCACCAGATCGGCAAAGGTGCAGATAAAGCCGTAACCGGCGTCGGAAGCCAGCAGCAACCGCTGATTGTCCGCCGCCATCAGCACCTGCTCGATGCTGGCGCCCGGCGGCAGCGTCAGTTTACCGGTCAGCGGCTCGCCCTGACCGCGCGCCGACGGCAGCGTGAGCGGATCCAGCGCATAGCTGCGCCCGGTGGAGTCCATGAACACCACCGGCTGGTTGCTCTTGCCGCGGGCGGCGGCACGGTAAGCGTCGCCGGCCTTATAACTCAGGCCGGACGGGTCGATATCGTGCCCCTTGGCGCTGCGCACCCAGCCCATTTCCGACAGCACGATGGTCACCGGTTCGGACGGCGACAGATCATGCTCGCTCATGGCTTTAGCTTCGCCGCGCTCATGCAACGGCGAACGGCGTTCATCGCCGTAGGCTTTGGCGTCTTCCTGGATCTCTTTCTTCAGCAGGGTGTTCATTTTGCGCTCGGACGCCAGCAGCGCCTGGATCTGATCGCGTTCTTTCGCCAAATCGTCCTGCTCGCCGCGGATCTTCATCTCTTCCAGCTTGGCCAGATGACGCAGTTTCAGTTCCAGAATGGCTTCGGCCTGGGTGTCGCTCAGGCCGAACTTCGCCATCAGCACCGGCTTCGGTTCGTCTTCGTTGCGGATGATATGAATGACTTCATCGATATTCAGGAATGCAATCAGCAAACCTTCCAGAATATGCAGGCGCTTGAGCACCTTATCCAGCCGGAAATTGAGGCGGCGGCGTACGGTGTCGCGGCGGAACGCCAGCCACTCAGTCAGGATTTCCCGCAGCCCTTTCACGCCGGGGCGGCCGTCCAGACCGATCATATTCATGTTGATACGGTAGCTTTTTTCCAGATCGGTGGTGGCGAACAGGTGGTTCATCACCAGATCCAGATCGATGCGGTTGGAACGCGGCACCAGCACCAGCCGAGTCGGGTTCTCATGATCGGACTCGTCGCGCAGGTCGTCGATCATCGGCAGCTTCTTGGCGCGCATCTGGCTGGCGATCTGCTCCAGCACCCGCGCGCCCGAAACCTGATGCGGCAGCGCGGTGATCACGACGCTGCCGTCTTCTTTCTTCCACACCGCCCGCATGCGCACCGAACCACGGCCGCTTTCGTACATTTTGCGGATTTCGTCGCGCGGGGTGATGATTTCCGCCTCGGTGGGGAAATCCGGCCCCTGCACGTGGCGCAGCAGCGCGTCCAGCGAGGTATCCGGCTCATCGATCAGCGCCACCGCCGCCGCCGCCACTTCACGCACGTTATGCGGCGGAATATCGGTGGCCATGCCGACCGCGATGCCGGTAGTGCCGTTGAGCAGGATGTTGGGCAGGCGGGCAGGCAGCATCTTCGGCTCCTGCAGCGTGCCGTCAAAGTTCGGTACGTAATCCACCGTCCCTTGCCCCAGTTCGCCAAGCAGCACTTCGGCATACTTCGACAAACGGGATTCGGTATAACGCATGGCGGCGAACGATTTGGGATCATCCGGCGCCCCCCAGTTGCCCTGACCGTCCACCAGCGGGTAGCGGTAGGAGAAGGGTTGCGCCATCAGCACCATCGCCTCGTAACAGGCGCTGTCGCCGTGCGGGTGGTATTTACCCAGCACGTCGCCCACCGTACGGGCGGACTTCTTGAATTTGGCGCTGGCGCTCAGCCCCAGTTCAGACATCGCGTATACGATACGGCGCTGAACCGGCTTGAGGCCGTCGCCAATAAAAGGTAACGCCCGGTCCATGATGACGTACATGGAGTAGTTGAGATAGGCGTTCTCGGTAAACGTGTGCAGCGCAAGACGCTCTGCGCCGTCATGAGTCATGTCACTCATTGATAATCCTTAAACCGTGGCGTTTTGCCATGTTCAAAAAAACTCGCTTATTTTACGCGATGAGCCACGCGGTGGCAGAAGCTGCCCGGATAGTACCGCAAGTTGTGTCTCTCTTCACTGCATCCCGTTGCCGCGACGCCTTGCCCCGGTTCAAAACCGACGATTATTGACGATTCGGCAACAGTGTTGTGCGCCACGGCACATTTTTCTTCGTTAATTCGACGGCTAGACTGGTCTACAGCACATGCCCATTTATGCCACCCGAGGTCATCAGCCATGCATAACGTACTCATCATCAACGCCGGGAAATCCTTCGGTCATTCAAAAGGCGAACTCAACCGCACCCTGACGGATGTCGCCGCCTCTTTCCTGCGCGACAAAGGCCGCCACGTCCGCATCACCACCGTCGATGACGGTTATGACATTGAGCAGGAAGTACAGAATTTCCTGTGGGCCGACGCCGTCATTTACCAGATGCCGGGCTGGTGGATGGGCGCGCCCTGGATCCTGAAAAAATACATCGACGACGTGTTCACCGCCGGGCATGGCGCTCTGTACGCCAGCGACGGCCGCACCCGCGCGGATGCCAGCAAGAAATACGGTTCCGGCGGACTGCTGCAGGGCAAACACTACCTGCTGTCGCTGACCTGGAACGCGCCGCTGGAAGCCTTTACCGACCCCGATCAGTTCTTCCACGGCGTCGGCGTGGATGGCGTGTACCTGCCGTTCCACAAGGCCAATCAGTTCATCGGCCTGTCGTCGCTGCCTACGTTCATCTGCAACGACGTCATCAAGCAGCCGGATGTGGAGCGGGACATCGCCCGCTACCGCGCGCACCTTGATCAGGTTTTCGCCTGATTCCGGCCACATCGCTTTAATTTACCCTCGCCGATTTACCCTCGGCGCAGCATCCGCTTTACGACTAGAGTGGGTGCTGCGCCACTTTCTCGCTGAGAAAATCCAGAAAACTGACAATCCGGCTGGCCAGTTCCGTATTGCGGTAGTACACCGCATTCACCGGCAAGCGTCTGTCTAACGTTTCTTCCGCTAGCACCTGCACCAGTCGACCGGCCGCCACATCGCTCTGGGTCATGAAATCCGACAGCCTGACAATGCCTTCTCCCTGCAGCGCCAGTTGACGCAACATTTCACCGTTGGACGCCGCAATTGTCGGCACGATCGGATAGTAATCGCCAAAAGCGCTGCGTAACGGCCAGAGATTGAGCGATTCGGACTGGGTAAACCCCAACAAGGTGTGGCCGCTCAATGCTTCCACGCTGAGCGGCGTACCGTGACGGCTCAGATAAGCGGGACTTGCCAGAATCCGCAGCCGGGTGGCGCCCAGCAGCCGGGCATGGATGCTGGAATCACGTAGCTCGCCGATTCGAATCGCGACATCGGTATGCTGTGCAAGCAAATCGATAATCACGTCATCGGTATTCAGTTCCAGTGAAATACAGGGATAACGACGGCGAAACTCCGGGATCAGCGGCACGATCAAATGCTGCATGAATGAGGCGGCGGCGTTGATGCGCAACCGCCCGCTGGGCTTCCTGCGACGCAGCGCAATTTGCTCTTCCGCCAGTTCCACCGTCTGCAACACCTCCCGCGCATGTTGCAGGAATATCTGCCCTTCTTCCGACAACGCCAGACGGCGGGTGGTGCGGTGCAGCAGCGTCATGCCGAGCTTACTTTCCAGGCGGCCCAGCGCCCGGCTGATCCCGGACGTGGTCTGCCCCAGTTGCGCGGCCGCGGCGGTGACGGACCCGCTGTCCACCACCACTACGAATGCCTGCATCTCTTCCAGCGTAACTTTCATCGTACCCAGGCGTCAGACGTCAAGTTCAGCCTTGTCGCCCTTCTCCTGCAGCCAGTTACGGCGGTCTTCGGCGCGCTTTTTCGCCAGCAGCATGTCCATGGTCGCCAGCGTCTGTTCAATGTCTTGCTCATTAATAGTGAGCTGCACCAGACGGCGGGTATTAGGGTCCAGCGTGGTTTCGCGCAGCTGCATCGGGTTCATTTCCCCCAGCCCTTTAAAGCGCTGGACATTGGGCTTGCCTTTCTTGCGTTTGAGCTGTTCCAGAATGCCGGCTTTCTCTTCTTCATCCAGCGCGTAATAAACCTCTTTGCCGAGGTCGATACGGTACAGCGGCGGCATGGCGACGTAGACATGGCCGCCTTGCACCAGCGCACGGAAATGGCGCACGAACAACGCGCACAGCAGCGTGGCGATGTGCAACCCGTCCGAATCCGCATCCGCCAGAATACAGACCTTGCCGTAACGCAATTGGCTCAGATCGTCGCTGTCCGGATCGATGCCGATCGCCACCGAAATATCATGCACTTCCTGCGACGCCAGCACTTCGTCGGACGACACTTCCCAAGTGTTGAGGATCTTGCCCTTGAGCGGCATGATCGCCTGGTACTCGCGGTCGCGCGCCTGCTTGGCGGAGCCGCCCGCCGAGTCCCCTTCCACCAGGAACAGTTCGGTCTTGTTCAGATCCTGCGAGGTGCAGTCGGCCAGTTTGCCGGGCAGCGCCGGTCCGCTGGTCAGTTTCTTACGCACCACTTTCTTGGCGGCGCGCATACGACGCTGGGCGCTGGAGATCGCCATCTCCGCCAGTTGCTCCGCCGCCTGCACGTTCTGGTTCAGCCACAGGCTGAACGCGTCTTTCACCACGCCGGAGACAAACGCCGCCGACTGGCGCGACGACAGTCGCTCTTTGGTCTGGCCGGCGAACTGCGGATCCTGCATCTTCAGCGACAGCACATAGGCGCAGCGCTCCCAGATGTCTTCGGCGCTGAGCTTGACGCCGCGCGGCAGTATATTGCGGAATTCGCAGAACTCGCGCATTGCGTCCAGCAGCCCTTGCCGCAGCCCGTTGACATGGGTGCCGCCCTGTAAAGTCGGAATCAGGTTGACGTAGCTTTCTGTCAGCAGCTCGCCGCCTTCCGGCAGCCACAGCAGCGCCCATTCCACCGCTTCGGTGTCGCCGGGAATGGTGCCGATAAACGGTTTTTCCGGCAGCGTCGGCAGGCCGTTGACCGCTTCGCACAGGTAATCGCTAAGACCGCCCTGATAGCACCAGCGCTGTTCGGTGTCGTTTACGCCGTCTTTGAAGACGATTTCCACCCCCGGACACAGCACCGCTTTAGCTTTCAGCAGATGCGTCAGGGACAACACGGAAAAGCGCGGGCTGTCGAAGAATGACGCATCCGGCCAGAAATGCACCCGGGTGCCGGTGTTGCGGCGCCCGCAGGTGCCGGTCACCGTCAGATCCTGTACTTTGTCGCCGTTTTCAAAAGCGATGTCGTAGACCTGACCGTCGCGGCGCACCGTGACCTCCACCCGGGTGGAGAGCGCGTTGACCACGGAAATCCCCACCCCGTGCAGGCCACCGGAAAACTGGTAGTTTTTGTTGGAGAACTTGCCCCCGGCGTGCAGCCGGCACAGGATCAGCTCGACGGCGGGGACGCCCTCTTCCGGGTGGATATCCACCGGCATCCCGCGCCCGTCGTCAATCACTTCCAGCGACTGATCGGGGTGCAGAATCACATCGATGCGACGGGCGTGACCAGCCAGCGCCTCATCGACGCTGTTATCAATAACCTCTTGTCCCAAATGATTGGGACGGGTGGTATCGGTGTACATCCCCGGACGGCGGCGCACCGGCTCCAGCCCGCTGAGGACTTCAATCGCATCAGCGTTATAACTTGATTGCGTCATGGTTAGAATGAATGTTGTCGTTGTTTGAAAGTCAGACGGTATCCCGCGATTATACGTGGCGCAGGCACAACGCCAAGCGTCGATTATCAGGGTGAAAACGCCGTAAAAGCGCGTTAACCAGCCTGACAGACGGGATACGAGTGATGATGGGCGCCGACCGCTCACCGCGGCCGCGCCGGGATGAGTCAGTCCGCCGTCAATCCGAGGAAATCGATAATCGGCGCAAAGTAATGTTCAAAACCCACAAACGCGTGATTACCGCCGGACTCCACCGTCTGACGGCAAGCGGTGTAATAGGCCACCGCCTGACGATAGTCCAGCACCTCATCCCCGGTTTGCAGCAGACACCACAGCAAATCCGGAGATTCCAGCGGCTCGACCTGCATCACCTTGAGATCGTAAATGTGCCGTGACTCTAACACATATTGCTCGCCGGTGTAGGGGTTCTGCTGATCCCCCAGGAAATCAAGCAGCAGTTCATAAGGCCGCACCGCGGGGTTGACCACCACCGCCGGCAGGCGAAAACGCTGCGACAGCCAGGTGGCGTAATAACCGCCCATCGACGACCCGACCAGACCGAGCGGCCGCCCGGCGCGCTCCATAACCAGTTGCTCCACCCGTTCCGCCGCGTCCGCCGGGTAGGGCGGCAACTGCGGCACCAGCATCTCAATGTGGGGGTGATGCTGCGCCAGCCACTGCTGCAACGCCGTGGCTTTCGCCGACAGAGGCGAGCTGTTGAAACCGTGAAGATAAAGCAGGGTGGGCATCAGTAACCGTCCGAATCCATATCTGGCAGAAATTCATTCCCTTCAAGGCGACACACCCGGGTTTCAACCCCGCCATCCGGCAACAATTCCAGATAGCGCCAGCCGGGCGCGACATTATCAATGGTGAAGCTGGTGCAGTGCGGCTTGAATTGCACGCAGGTCGATGGCGTCGCCAGCAGGCGGCGACCGTTCCAGTCCAGATCCATTTCCTGATGAATATGGCCGCACAATACGGTGCGCACGAGCGGGAAACGGACCAGCAGCGCGTTCAGGCTGTGGGCATTGCGCAGGCTGTGCTGATCCAACCAGGTACAGCCCGACGGCAGCGGATGATGGTGCAGCATCAACAGCGTATGGCGTTCCGGCTGGCTTTGCAGGCTGCGCTCCAGCCACTCCAGTTGGTACTCGCTCAACTCGCCGTGCGGCACGCCGAACACCTGACTGTCCAGCAGAATCACCTGCCAGTGTTCGCCCAGCAACACGTGTTTGGAAGGCGCGATTCCCGATCGGGCCAGCACATCCACCATCGCGGGCTGAAAGTCGTGGTTGCCGGGCAACCAGACGCAAGGCGCCTTGAAGCGGCGGATACCATCGGCGAAACGCGTGTAGGCTTCCTGCGTATGATCCTGCGCCAAATCCCCTGTGGCGGTAATCAGATCGAAATCGCATTGCTGGGCGGCGATGGCGTCCAGCACCGCCTGATAGCTGCGGTAAGTATCAACGCCGAGCAGCGTTCCCCGCTCGCCGGCAAAAAGGTGGGTATCTGTTATTTGTAAAATCCTGATTCTGGCCCCACGCGCCACAGGAAGTGTCAACAGGCTTTCCAAATAGTGTCCTTGGGTCTTTGCAATCTGCCTAACAAATCGATCTATACCCTCGATAACTCGCGTTGCAGCAGGGCGACATCCGGGGTGAATGACAAATCGACGTCGCCGACTTGAACGCTGCCGACAGCGACCCCAGAGGAGCCAGACCCGAAAACGAATCGGGTAAACGCGGCCAACGCACCTGCAATCTGAAGTATCACGGGTATATCTAACAAACAGGAACCGACATTGAACCACACGCCAGGCAATATCTTAGCCAATCGGCAAGAAACTGATTAATCTGATGCTTTTCGTCACGTTGATGTAACTTCTTGTTCGGATAATCATAACGTGCCTTAAAGCGGAAGATCTGCTGACTGGAACACACTTCCGCAACCATCGCATCGTAATACAGCCGCACCACCAGCGTCGGCAGACTCCAGTAGCTGACCGACGGCGCAATCTGCTGGATCTCCACCAGCGCGGTATACCGCGTAGACTCCAGAATCGTTAAACGGTAGCTGGCGTTATGGACCTGATAAACCACCGCCGCGCCCACCTCTTCATTACGGGGAAGCAAGCGGCGTAGCTGCGCGAAGTTGATTTCGTTTAGCCGCATCATTTCCGGGAAATCCGGGACATAGCGCTTCATTATCCGTCCACCCAGTCTTTTTTTAATGTCTCATGGTGCAATGCCAACCATTGCAAGGCAATGACAGAGGCGGCGTTGTCAATAATCCCCTGTTCCACCCATTGATAGCTTTGTTCGCGGCTGACCACATGAACGCGGATGTCCTCGTTTTCCTCGGCCAGCCCGTGAATGCCGCTGGCGGCGCCGGCGTCCACCTCGCCGACCCAGATGGCCAGCCGTTCGCTGGTGCCGCCGGGGCTTGCCAGATAGCTGAGCGCCGGACGGCAACGCTTCACCACCAGCCCCGCTTCTTCCTGTGCTTCGCGGCGGGCAACCTCTTCCAGGCTTTCGCCCGGCTCGATCATACCGGCCACCAGTTCGAACAACCACGGCGACGTGCTGGTGTCGTAGGCGGCGATGCGAATCTGTTCGATCAACACCACTTCATCGCGCACCGGGTCATAGGGCAACAACACCACGGCATGGCCGCGTTCCAGAATTTCCCGACTGACTTCGCCGCTCATGCCGCCGTTGAACAGGCGGTGGCGAAAGCGATAGCGCTGCAGCGAAAAAAAACCCTTGTAGAGCGTTTCGCGTGCAATAATTTCTACATCATCTTTGGTAAAAGTACCGGGTTTAGTAAAAGTACCGGGATGCGTATCTGAGGACGCCATAAACTCAACTCCTGTGAACAACACGGCAGGCAAGCCACTTTTGTGTGGCGAAAACGTGGACAGGCGTTCACCGTTTTGTGCAATATTCATCATGCAATCGTGCCAGCCCGATACGGATAATCAGGTGCGGAAAGTCTACCAGCAAGAATGAGGCGTTCCCGGTATTAACGCAATGCCTTTGCGACACCCGGAAACGACGATCCTGCCGGGGCAGCCTCTGGCATGCTGCCGGGCATTGTGCCCAGCCACAAGCCGCCAAGTAAAATAGGCTTTTGGGATAACCGCAAGGAAAAGATGGCACATTCAGCCACCTAATTCGATTGGTCGATTCTGATAGAATCGACAGGTATATCGTCTCCAGATGGCGCAACCAAGAAACTTTGCTGCACAACAAGGAATGCAAATGAAGAAACTGCTCCCACTTCTCATCAGCCTGGGTCTGGGCGGCTTTAGCGCCGTAAGTCAGGCCGAAGACTTGTTACAGGTTTACCAGCAGGCCAAAACGACCAATCCGGATCTACGCAGCGCTGCCGCCAACCGAGACGCGGCTTTTGAGAAAATTAATGAAGCCCGTTCGTCCCTGCTGCCGCAACTGGGTTTGGGCGCGGACTACACCTACAGCAGCGGGTACCGCGACCGCAGAGACATTAACAGCAATGCGACCAGCGCCTCGCTGCAGTTGACCCAGTCCATCTTTAATATGTCGCTGTGGCGCGCTCTGACGCTGCAGGAAAAACAGGCCGGCATTCAGGACGTCAGCTACCAGACATCCCAGCAGACGCTGCTGCTCAATACCGCGACCGCTTATTTCAGCGTGCTGCGCGCTATTGACTCGCTGTCTTACGTCAGTGCCCAGAAACAATCGATTTACCGCGAACTGGACCAGACCACCCAACGTTTCAACGTCGGCCTGGTCGCCATCACCGACGTGCAGAACGCCCGCGCCCAATATGACAGCGTGCTGGCAAGCGAAGTGACCGCGCGCAACAATCTGGACAACGCGATGGAAACCCTGCGCCAGGTGACCGGTCAGTTCTATCCGCAACTGGCGGGACTGAATATCGATCGCTTCAGCCCGCAGAAACCCGACGCGGTGAACGGCCTGCTGAAAGAAGCGGAAAACCGCAACCTCAGCCTGTTGTCGGCCCGTCTGAGCCAGGACCTGGCTCGCGAGCAGATTCGTTCAGCGGAAAGCGGCCACCTGCCGACGCTTAACCTGACCGCGTCCACCGGCGTTACCAACACCGATTACTCCGGTTCTCGCGCGGTAGGCGACAATTTCAACAACACCTATGTGGGCCAGAATCAGGTCGGGCTGAGCTTCTCCCTGCCGATCTACAGCGGCGGCGGCACCTCATCCAGAGTGAAACAGGCGCAACACAGCTTTGTAGCATCCAGCGAAAGCATGGAAAGCGCGCACCGCTCGGTAATTCAGACGCTGCGCTCCGCGCATAACAACATCTCTGCCTCCATCAGCAGCGTTAACGCTTACAAACAGGCGGTGATCTCGGCGCAGAGCTCGTTGGACGCAATGGAAGCCGGCTATCAGGTCGGCACCCGCACCATCGTCGATGTGCTGGACGCCACCACCACGCTGTACAACGCCAAGCAGCAGTTGTCCGGCGCTCGTTATGACTACCTGATCAACCAGTTGAACCTCAAGCAAGCGCTCGGTACGTTGAACGAAGAGGACCTGCGCAACCTGAACGCCATGCTGGGCAAACCGGTATCGACGTCCGCCGCCATCGGCGACGATGCGCCGGCGCCGGCAACCACGCCAACGGCAGCAAAAACCGCCGCCAAGGCCAAGCCCTGATATTTCGCAGGGGAACCCGGACGGGCTCCCCTGCGCTTTTCGTCCGCCGCATTCAGACAGGCTATGCCTTGTACACCGGCGCTTTACAATCTGTTCACCCTTCTCCTATTCTTAAACCCGTTTTAATACATGTAAATGATGGGCACGATGCCCTTTTGCTCTGGGATCAACTTTGTTCTGGGATCAACAATGAAAAGAACGTCAAACATCAACCACGCGCGTTTTCGCAAGCGCTGGGGTTACCGTATCGCACCGATCGCGCTGGCTGTCGGCGCCGTGTTTGTTCTCTCCGGTTGCGAGAAAACCGACGAAACCGTATCGCTCTACCAAAACGCGGACGACTGTTCCCGCGCCAATCCGGCCATGAAGGACCAGTGCGCCGCCACCTATAACAACGCCTTGAAAGAAGCGGAAAGAACCGCGCCCAAATACGCCACTCGTGAAGAATGCGTGGCGGCCTTCGGCGAAAGTCAGTGTACGCAAAGCTCGGCGGCCGGCACTACGTCGGCGACCAACACGACGGCCAGCGCCGCGCCGCAGCAGAGCGGCAGTTTCTGGATGCCGTTGATGGCTGGTTTCATGATGGGCAAACTGATGGGCGGCAACAATTTTGCGCAGCAGCCGGTGTTCAGCCCGCGTACCCCCAATAGCCCGGCCAACGGTAGCTATGTGGACGCCAGCGGCAAAAGCTATGGTTCCGCCACCGGGCGCCCCATTACCGTTCCTAAAGACGCGATGACGCCCAAACCGACCTCTAGCGTCGCGCCGTCCAGCATCACCACCACCCGCGGCGGCTTTGGCGATTCGGTTAACAAACTCAACAGTGCGCCTGCCGCCAACATGGCCGGCAATCAGGACAGAGATCGCTCCGCGACAAGCACGACGGGCAGCACATCCGCCAGCGGCGGCAGCACCCGTCAAACCAGCAGTGCGGCCCCGATTCGCCGCTCCTTCGGGGGATAAGGTCACCCGCTATGAAACGTATTGCGATTCACGAACGCCCGAACTGGCAGGAAAAAGCGGCCGAGTATGGTTTTCAGTTTCACACCATGTATGGCGAGCCCTACTGGTGTGAAGACGCCTACTATCAGTTTACGCTGGCGCAAATTGAAGAGCTGGAAGAGACGACCGCCGAGCTGAACCAGATGTGCCTGCAGGTGGTCGATAAGGTGGTCAACAGCGAAGCGCTGCTGACCAAATTCCGCATTCCCCGCCACACCTGGGACTTCGTGCGCAGTTCGTGGCTGTCGCGCCAGCCGGCGCTTTATGCGCGGCTGGATTTGGCTTATGACGGCAAGAGCCCGGCCAGGTTGCTGGAAAACAACGCCGATACCCCGACGTCGTTGTACGAGTCGGCGTTTTTTCAGTGGATCTGGCTGGAAGATCAGGTCAATGCCGGCCGCCTGCCGCAGCACGCGGACCAGTACAACAGCCTGCAGGAAAAGCTGATCGAACGCTTTGAATATCTGCGTACTCATCACGGTTTCGGCAATATGCATTTCACCTGCTGCCGGGACACCGAGGAAGATCGCGGTACGGTGCAATACCTGCAGGATTGCGCGCAGGAAGCCGGCGTTCCGAGCCAGTTCCTGTACATTGATGAAATAGGCCTGGGAGATCGCGGGCAATTCACCGATCTACAGGACAACACCATCGGCAACCTGTTCAAACTCTACCCGTGGGAATTCATGCTGCGCGAGACTTTCTCCACCAAACTGGCGGACGCTGGTGTGCGTTGGCTGGAACCGGGCTGGAAAAGCGTGGTGTCCAACAAGGCGCTCTTGCCAATGCTGTGGCAGATGTTCCCCAACCACCCCAACCTGCTGCCGGCCTATTTCACCGAAGACAACCCGCCGGCAATGAGCGACTACGTGGTCAAGCCGCTGTTTTCCCGCGAAGGCGCCAACATACAGATTTATCAGCAGGGCAAGCAGGTCGCCGCCGTGGACGGCCCCTACGGTGGGGAAGGCTCCATCGTGCAGCAATTCCACCCATTGCCCAGATTCAATGACAGCTACACGCTGATCGGCAGTTGGCTGGTGGGCGATACCCCTTGCGGTATCGGACTGCGGGAAGACCGGGAATTGATTACCCAGGACTTATCCCGCTTCTATCCGCATATCATTCTGGATTAACGCCAACTCGTCTTGATGCACACATCGTCCTTTCGGGCGATGTGTGTTTTTAGCGGCCATAACGGTCAGGGTATTATCCGACCTGTACCGACATCATGCTGAGCGACCCCATCACAATGCCGTCCGTCGGCGTAGATACCGGTTCCTGACCATCCCAACTGCCGAGTACGTACAACAGCGGCAGGAAATGGTCCGGCGTCGGGTTGGACAGCGCCGCGTCATTGTGCTGCATGAAGTTCACCAACGGGTGCTCCGCCGCGTCGCCCTGCCAGGCCAGATTACTGCGAACAAAATCGTTAAACGACGTCGCCCAGCCATAGGGCGCGCCATCGCCGTTCCACTTGATCATCCGCAGGTTATGCACCACGTTGCCGCTGGCGACGATCATGATGCCTTCGTCACGCAACGCAGCCAGCTTACGACCCAGCTCATAGTGGTAGGCAGGCGGCTTGGTGCCGTCGACGCTCAGTTGCACCACCGGGATATCCGCCTCTGGATAAACCTTGATCAACACGCCCCAGGTGCCGTGATCCAGCCCCCACTCCTGATGATCCGCATACACCGACACCGGAGCCAGAACGTCCTGCACCCGTTTAGCCACGTCCGGAGCGCCGGGCGCCGGGTACTGGGTATCAAACAACGCCTGCGGGAAGCCGCCGAAATCATGGATGGTGCGCGGTTTATCCATCGCGGTAACCGCGGTGCCGCGGGTATACCAGTGTGCGGATACCGCTACGATCGCCTTCGGACGCGGCAGGGTTTCTCCCAGTTTACGCCAGGCCAGCGTGTAGTCATTTTCATCCAGCGCATTCATCGGGCTACCGTGGCCCAGAAATAATGCTGGCATCCGGGAAGTGCTCATAGCGATATCCTTAGTAACAGTGAGGGTAACAAGTACCGATGGGGATTACTTTACCTCTACTGTTTCATCGATACAGTCGGATTCCCATGATGATGATTGTCAATAAATTTGACGATAGCCGCTCTTATACGCTTAACCGGCCGATAACGGGAGACACGGCAAGTTCGTCAGGAGCGAGAATACGCCGAGGCTTCCTGCATTAACGCCTCATCAGGCCGAACACCGGTATACAGGGCAAATTGCTCCAGTGCCTGCAACGCGATGACCTGAGCACCGTTAATAACCGGTTTATTTAATTTTCTGGCCAGCTGGATTAATGGCGTTTCCACCGGAAAGGCCACAACATCAAAAATATGACTGGCGATGAGTACTTGTTCTTCGGTAAATGCCAGTTGATTTTGTTCTTCCCCGCCAGCCATGCCAACAGGCGTGACATTCACCAGAATATCCGCCTTTATACCTGAAGCATCCCGGCACCACTGAAAACCATATTTATTCGCCAGAGAGCGCCCATTTTCTTCATTTCTTGCCAGAATAGTCACCTGCCGAAAGTTACTATCACGGAATGCTGCCACAACCGCTTTAGCCATACCGCCGCTGCCTTTTATCAGCACATGCATGGTTTTATCTTTGAGGTTTTTCTCAATCAGATCTTTAACCGCAATATAATCGGTATTGTACGCGGTCAAATGACCATTCTCATTGACGATGGTATTAACAGAATCTATCGCTTTGGCTGAATCCGACAGCGTATCAATAAAAGGAATGCAACTCTCTTTAAAAGGCATGGATACCGAACAGCCGCGGATTCCCAACGCCCGAACCCCTTTCACCGCATGCTCAATATCATTGGTGGTAAACGCTTTATATATAAAGTCGAGATCAAGCTTTTGATAAAGGTAGTTATGGAATCGTGTACCAATATTACTTGGGCGGCCTGAGAGAGAAATGCAAAGTTTCGTATCTTTATTCAGCATAGTCGGCTCCTCGTGTCATTTGTTTCAATGTATCACCGCAGCCAGCACCCGCAAGTCAATTGATCCCCCATGAATAGACTCGTCTGACACTACACGCATCAAACCGGGAAATAATAACGCACGTCCGGAAGGAAAAATCAGAGAAAATAGAACACACAGGCAATCGTACCTGCCACATCGGGGATAGTCGGGAAGAGACAACCGTTGGTGTGCCTCACTTCGCTGTGAAGTCCCTGAGACACACCAACGTATTGTTTTTGAAAAGAGTGAAGTTGACCGATAAGCCGGGTTCTGTCGTGGACAGCCATTCATCTAGGCCAGCGCTCGCGCACTGGCTCAAGCAGCCTACCCGGGTTCAGTACGGGCCGTACCATGTGAACCCCTATTTGGCCTTGCTCCGGGTGGAGTTTACCGTGCCACGGACTGTTGCCAGCCGCGCGGTGCGCTCTTACCGCACCCTTTCACCCTTACCTGATCCCGCTTACGCAGGCCATCGGCGGTTTGCTCTCTGTTGCACTGGTCGTAGGCTTTCGCCTCCCAGGCGTTACCTGGCACCCTGCCCTATGGAGCCCGGACTTTCCTCCCCTCCGCCCGTCTTCCCCGAAGGGAACGACGACGAAGCGGCGACTGTCTGGTCAACTTCGGCGCGGATAATAGGGCAAATCGGCCGGCTTGTCATCTCGATTATGCGTGACCGTCTTCCTGCTCCAGTCCGTAACGGTAAAGGGCGTTCTTCTTCACGCCATGAATCTCCGCCGTCAGCGCCGCCGCCTTCTTCAGCGGCAGCTCCGCCCGCAACAGTTGCAGCGTACGCAACGCCGCCGCAGACAGCGCCTCTTCGTCGGGCTGGTGACCTTCCACGATCAACACCATCTCGCCTTTGCGGCGGTTTTCATCTTCCTGCACCCACGCCAGCAGTTCCGCCACCGGCGCGCCGTACAGCGACTCCCAGGTTTTGGTCAGCTCACGCGCCAGCACGACGTAACGCTCAGGCCCCCAGACCTCGACCATGTCCTGAAGGCTATCCAGCAGCCGATGGGTTGATTCGTAGAAAATCAGGGTGCGCGGCTCTTCCAGCAGATCGCGCAGCGTATCCTTACGTGCCTTGGTCTTGGCGGGCAGAAACCCTTCATAGCAAAAGCGATCCGACGGCAAGCCGGCGGCGGACAACGCGGTAATCGCCGCGCACGGCCCCGGCAGCGGCACCACGCGCACTCCGGCTTCACGACAGCGACGCACCAGATGATAGCCGGGATCATTAATCAGCGGCGTGCCGGCATCCGACACCAGCGCAATGCTCATGCCTTGTTGCAACCGCGCCAGCAATTGCTCTGCCTTTTGCTGTTCATTGTGGTCATGGAGTGCGAACAGGCGCGCATTAATCGCGAAATGTTGTAACAATAAACCGGTATGACGGGTATCTTCTGCTGCAATAAGATCAACCTGTTGCAACACCGCCAACGCCCGCTGAGTGATATCCGCCAGATTGCCGATAGGCGTGGGAACAATGTAAAGCGTGGAGGCGGAAATCTGTGCTTGTTGGTCTTGATTCATTGTTTCATCCGGTTTGCCGATTTAATATTGAGCATCGTTAAAACATCACTGGATACAGTATGCTTCCGTTAAATTCTGTCCGTACCCATGCAGGCCGTCTGGTTCCTGTCATGCTGGCGGCACTGTTTCTCGCCGGCTGTCCCAGCCAGGCCCCGCAAGACACTGCGACCCAGCAGCACGTAGAGGGCAAAGCCGGTGCGTCTTCCGATTACTACCTGCAGCAGATGCAGCAAAGTGGTGATGATAGCAAGGCTGGCTGGCAATTACTTGCGATTCATGCCCTGATTCAGGAAGGCAAACTCCCGCAGGCCAACGGTCAGTTGAACGCCTTGCCGTCGCAATTGAGCGACAAGCAGCGTCAGGAACAGCGCCTGCTGACCGCCGAACTGGCGGTCGCGCAGAACGACCTGAATGCCGCCAACAGTACGCTGGCCCAGTTGGATGTGAAGTCGCTGTCGCCCCAGCAACAGGAACGTTACTACCAGACGCAAATCAAAGCCGCTCAGGATCGCCCGTCGTTGACGCTGATTCGCGCCTACATTGGGCAGGAGCCGTTGTTGCAGGGCGACGCCCATCAGCGCAACATCGATCAGACCTGGGCGGCATTAACCCGCCTCACCCAGCAGGATCTTGGATCGATGGTGATCAATGTCGACGAAAATACCCTGCAAGGCTGGCTCGACCTGCTGAATCTCTGGCAGACCAAAGCTCAGGTTCCCTCTGACCTGCAGGCTGCGATAGAAGACTGGAAGAGACGTTATCCACGTCACCCGGCAGCCAAACAACTGCCGTCGCAGCTGGGCGGCACGCCGCCCGCCGCGGCTACGCAACCGGGAGAGAGCGCCCCCGCCGGCAGTAACGCCATCGCACTGCTGTTGCCGATGAACGGGCAGGCGCAGGTATTCGCCAATGCTATTCAGCAAGGGTTTAGCGCCGCCAGAAGCGGGCAGGCAACGCTGGCGATGCCGCCGCAGGTAGCGCAATCAGCCGCGCCTGCCGAGGCGACCGGCACGGCTACGCCTACGCCATCGACAGATGCGAATACCCCGTCACTGTCCGCCACAGCGGCTGTCTCAGCGCCTGTTGCAACGGCAACCGCCGTTCCGGCGATTGCGCCGACAGCGGCCAGCAGCATTCCGGTGAAAGTCTACGACACCTCTAATCAGGCGTTGGCAAACGTGATTGCTCAGGCGCAGAAAGACGGCGCCACCACCATCGTCGGTCCGCTGCTCAAAAACGAGGTGGAACAGCTACCGGGACTCAACCCATCCCTGAATGTGCTGGCGCTGAACCAGCCGGAACACATCCAGCCCAATCCGAACATCTGCTATTTCGCTCTGTCGCCGGAAGACGAAGCCGTCGACGCGGCGCAATTCATTCACAAGCAGGGTAAGCAGCATCCGTTGATTCTGGCGCCGCGCGGCAATCTGGGCGACAGGGTGGTGGCCGCTTTCGCCAAGTCCTGGCAACAGCAGGCAGGCGGCGTGGTATTGCAGCAGCGCACCGGCGGCGTGTATGACCTGAAACAGGCGCTCAACAGCGGCGCAGGTATTCCGCTCAACGGCCAACCGGTTATCACAGCGGCTTCCGCTCCACAGTCCTCCACCACGGTTGGCGGGTTGACCATCCCGAATCAGGCGCCGCCGATCGCCACCGTCACCAGCGACGGCAACGTGGATGCGGTTTATATCATCGCCACGCCGGATGAACTGACGCTGCTCAAACCGATGATCGACATGCGCAACAAAGGCGCGCTGCGCCCGGCGCTCTACGCCAGCTCACGTAGCTATCAGGCCGGTCTGGGGCCGGATTTCCGGTTTGAAATGGAAGGGCTGCAGTTCAGCGATATTCCTCTGTTGACTGGCGCCAGCCCGGCGCTGATGCAGCAAGTCAGCACGCAGTTCCGCAACGATTACTCGCTGGTGCGGCTGTTTGCCATGGGGATGGATGCCTGGAAGCTTGCCAGCAACTTTGCGCAATTGCACCAGCCGGGGAATTCGCTGTCCGGAGCGACCGGTGTGCTTAGCACCTCGCCGGATTGCGTCGTCAACCGTAAACTCACCTGGCTGCAGTTCCGTCAGGGACAACTGGTGCCCGCCTCCTGAACCGGCGCATCACCGGCGGTCGCTACGAACAACTGGCCCGACGCTATCTCGAACGCGCCGGGCTGATGTTTGTAGCCGCCAACGTGACGGTGCGCGGCGGTGAACTGGACCTGATTATGCGCGATGGCGGCACCTGGGTCTTCGTCGAGGTTCGTTATCGCCGCAACAGCGACTTTGGCGGCGCGGCGGCCAGTGTTACCCGGCAAAAACAGCAATCGTTGCTGCGCGCCGCAGCGGTATGGCTGTCCCGTCAGGGCGCTAGTCTCGATTCCACCGATTGTCGCTTTGACGTACTGGCCGTAACCGGCCCGCAGGTGGAATGGTTGCCCAACGCGTTTGGGCAGTCTGAGTAACATCATGATTTTCAACTTCAAAACAGGTTAACAGAACGTGCTGGAGAGAATTAAAGTCTGTTTCACGGAAAGCATTCAAACCCAAATCGCCGCTGCAGAAGCGCTACCGGACGCCATTTCGCGCGCCGCTCTGGCGATGGTGCAGTCGCTGCTCAATGGCAACAAAATCCTGTGCTGTGGTAACGGTACATCTGCCGCCAACGCACAGCATTTTGCCGCCAGTATGATTAATCGTTTTGAAACCGAGCGACCCAGTCTGCCGGCGATTGCACTTAATGCCGATAACGTGGTCTTAACGGCTATCGCCAACGATCGCCTGCATGAAGAAGTCTACGCCAAGCAGGTGCGGGCGCTGGGTCAGGCGGGCGACGTGCTGCTGGCGATATCCACGCGCGGCAACAGCCGTGATATCGTCAAAGCGGTGGAAGCCGCCGTCACGCGGGACATGACCATTGTGGCCCTGACCGGCTATGATGGCGGTGAGCTGGCGGGTTTGCTGGGCCAGCAGGATGTGGAAATTCGCATCCCGTCACACCGCAGCGCCCGCATTCAGGAAATGCATATGCTGACCGTCAACTGTTTGTGCGATTTGATTGATAACACACTTTTCCCACACCAGAACGATTAAGGAGCACTCCATGAGGATCTACTCTTGCATTGCCGTGCTGTCTGCCTGTCTGATGCTACAGGGCTGTATTGGCGCTGTCGCGATTGGCAGCGCGGCGGTTGCGACCAAATCCGCGACCGATCCACGGACTGTCGGCACGCAGGTCGACGACGGCACGCTGGAAGTCAGGGTATCCAACGCGCTGAGTAAGGACACGCAATTAAGCAAAGAAGCGCGGATCTCCGCAACCGCCTATCAGGGCAAAGTGCTGTTAACCGGTCAGGCTCCTTCGACCGAGCTGGCTAGCCGTGCCAAGCAGATCGCCATGGGTGTGGAAGGCACGACCGAGGTGTATAACGAAATCCGCAAAGGCACGCCGATTTCGCTGGGCACCGCGTCCATGGATACCTGGATCACCACCAAAGTGCGTTCTCAGTTGCTGACCAGCGACACCGTGAAATCCTCCAACGTGAAGGTCACCACCGAAAACGGCGAAGTCTTCCTGTTGGGTCTGGTGACGCGCCGTGAAGCAACGTCAGCGGCCCAGATCGCCAGCAAGGTCGGCAGCGTCAAACACGTGACGACCGCGTTCAGCTACCTCGACTAATCCCCCGTTCCCCGCTCTATATGGCGGCCAGTCACGGCCGCCAGACTGACTATCCGACAGGTGGCCGCAGGCGCCTGTCATTTTACTCGCTTCTCACGTTAATCATGGCGTTGGCGTATTTCCCGCGGTCGCTGGCGGCGACAGCAACCAGATGCTGCGGCGGGCATCAACGCTGACCTCAGTATCTTTTTTCCCCTGCGACGCCCCGGTCAGCAACGGCGTGAACCCCACCTGCCTGATAGCCGCATGATAACGGGGAGAACCGATAGCCTGCTCGGCCTGCAGCATTAGCGGAATCAGCGGGCTGCTCTCTCGCCCCATGGTTTTATAAGGCCAGGGTCTGGACTCATCCAGATACGGAGCCATGAAGTCCAGAGCCGACAACAGGCTGCTGCCTTTGGGGGTATGATACTGCCACAGGTTATCGCCGTACTTCCCTGCCACGGTCGCCATCAGGCTGACAGCCTGCAGATTGAAGCCGCTGTAATGGAACGACCGGGTACGCGCCAGTTCCTCTGGTTGCGAACCATCTGCCGCCAGCTGATGGTCGAGCTTCTGGCGCTGCAATGCTGCCATCGCCTTCACCGTTTCAGGCTGGCCCAGATAGGCGGCGATACCCGCCACCTGCACCGTATACCAGCTGCCATGATTATTCTTTGCCGAGGCCTCCTGCTTGCCGTTATGGCTGGTCAGCAACCAGTGCAGGTAGTCCGTCATCCACTGCCGCATCTGCTGCTCGTCACTGGCCCCCCATCCCGGCGCCTGTCGCAACATGACCAGCGCATCCACGATACGGGTGGCGAAGAAACGGCCGTCAAGCACGCCTGCGCCCCGCCCGTCGTTTCTGCCCGGAATGGCCTGCGCATAATTCAGGTTAGGGTTCATACGCGTTTCAGGAGTGATAAACCAGGTGCGAATCATGGCGATGGCTTTGCCGGCATATTCGGGACGGTCCGAGAAATACCAGGCCAGCGCCAGCACACGCACCCGATCGGTAAACGTCGCCAGACGGATAGCATCCGTCTCCTCGCCCTTGGTCGCCGGGTTCACCTTGCCGTCATGTCGAATCCAGGGTAAGCCGTCTTTCTGCTGCGGATCAGGCCACCAGTAAGCCGCCAAACTCAAATAATCATGACGGTTGCCGCCGGGCGGCATTGAAAGTTTTTGAGTAACCGATAGGTCAGGTTTTTTCATAGCGCTATCCGCCGCCCGCAACAGCTGCTGATAAGCAAGCTGCATCTGTGGTGGCGCGGTCTGGCTGCGTAGCTGCTGTTTTACCTGGGCAAGTTTGTCTGCCTGTAAAAATACATAAGCAGAATTGTCGTTTTTAACACTGGCCGCCTCGGCAGAGGCCCCCAGGCCCCACAGCGAAAGCATCATAAGAAAAACTATGCCATACCGCATTATTTCCCCCTGTTAATGCGGTCATGATTTCCCATACAGCCACGGGAAATGGAAGCCGCTCATTGGAAAAAATCTATCAGTCAATCAGGTTTGTTAATAAAGCCGGTTCGCTTCCAGAAAATTTTCTCCGCCGATTTGGTTCATCTGACGCAAAATCCACTGCTGACGCCGCATGACGTAGCCGGACGGTTTACTGGCGCGATAGCGGATAGGATTCGGCAACACCGCCGCCAGCATCGCCGCTTCCGATGCCGTCAGCCGGCTCGCCGGTTTATTGAAGAACTGACGCGATGCGGCCTCTATGCCAAAAATTCCGGGTCCAAACTCGGCAATATTCAGGTAAACCGTCAGAATCCGACGTTTGGTCCAGACCAGCTCAACCGCCGCCGTCAGGCCGGCCTCCAGCCCTTTACGCAACCAGCTGCGCCCGTCCCACAGCAGCAGGTTTTTTACTGTCTGCTGCGACAGCGTGGATGCGCCGCGAATACGATTCTCGTGTCGCTCGTTATGTTTGAGCGCCGCTGAAATCGCGTCGAAATCAAACCCCCAATGCTGGGGAAATTTCTGATCTTCCGCCGCAATGACCGCCAATGGCGCCACTGCGGCGATCTCATCCATCGACACCCAGTCCGAATGGGCCACATACGCGAAGTCGCCGCTCAGCCAGGCGCTGAGCTGGCGATCGATCATCACGGCGGAAAAGGGTACGGGCAGAAATGCAAACAACAGGATCGCCGCTACCCACAACGCAACGACACCAAAGAAGATGCGCAACACCCAACGCCGGATACACGCGGCTATTCGTCCTAATCGGCCTTTCCCGAATAGGCCTGCTGACCTCATTCAGCCAGTTCCAAAACACGCGCCACCAGTTTCTCAATTCCACTGGCGGCTTCACCAATCGAGTTCGCCAGCATGTAAGCCGGAGTCGTCACCACCTTGTGTGTAACGTCAACGACGATGTCATTTACCGGACACTTCACATGCACGCCACCCATCGCTGCTATCGCCTGCGCAGTCCCCTCATCGTTACCAATTGTAAGCTGCACAGAGGTATTAAGCAGTTTCGGTAACATGGCGGGGGCGATGCAAATAAACCCTATTGGTTTATTTTTCTTATGAATTTCACGAGTAAGTATTTTCAGTTCGTTATCAATCTCACAGTCGGCCCCGCGGGTGGCAAAATCGCTCAAATTTTTTGCGGCACCGAATCCGCCGGGGACAATCAGCGCATCAAGCTGTTGGGGATCCGCGCTGGATAATGGCTGGATTTTCCCACGGGCAATACGCGCAGATTCCGCTAAAACATTGCGTTTCTCACCGGTAACCTCACCGGTCAGATGATTAATCACATGCAGCTGTTCTTTGTCCGGAGCAAAGCAGACAGCTTCAGCGCCGGCACGATCGATTGCAAGCAGAGTCAAGACAACTTCGTGAATCTCTGAACCATCATAAACTCCACATCCGCTGAGTACGACACCAACTTTTTTCATCACTCATGCCTCATTTCATTACATCAACTAATTGATTTTTTGATTGACAAACACTAATCTACATCACACATTTTAATGATTCTTGTAACAAACGACGCCATATTTGCTATGGTGTGTGTTGCCAGAAGATGGGATTTCAAAAACGCTTGCGTACCAACAACATCTGAGATTGAACGCAGGTGTACCGCTTTCCCTGGTGTTGGCGCATAATTCGCGCACTCCGGCCTCGGTCGGGGTCATTTTTTTTCAGCCTCTGAAACCCAGTCTTTCAATACCTGCACATCCTGCTGCCAGTCGTGTTTCAACTCGTCAATCCACTCCTGAACGTTGTCCCACCATGCCGGTAATGTCGTGGTCTGAATCTGTTGCGCAACCTGTTGCAGATGCTTGAGCCCAACCGAGCCCGCCGCGCCTTTGATTTTGTGCCCTTCTTCCGCAATGCCTTTCTGGTCGCGGGCGGTCATGTTGGAATCAAGAATCGCCAGATAGCCGGGCATCATCTGCTCGAACATCGCTAGGCTCTGATGAATCAGTTTCGGCCCTACCAGCGTCAGGTACTGCTCCAGCATCGGGATATCCAGCAAACGGTCCTGCAGCGACCCGGCGTCCACCTCTGCGGCTTCCGGTTCCGGCTGCGCATGATGATCCCAGTATTGCTGGATTACCGCCGTCAACGCCGGCACCGCCAGCGGCTTACTCAGCACGTCATCCATGCCGGCGTCCAGGTACTCTTTTTTATCTTTAAGCACATTCGCCGTCAGGGCGACCAGCGGCGGCATCGACTGCCCGGCATAACGCTCACGCAGCCGACGCGCCACATCCAGGCCGGTCATGTCCGGCAACTGGATATCCAGCAGCACCAAATCAAATTCATCCGGATCGAACATATCCAGCGCCGCCTGGCCGGTCATCGCCACTTCGACGCTGCTGCCCAGTTTTTCCAGTACCGAGCGAGCCACCACCACGTTCAGTTCGATATCTTCCACCAGCAGCACATGCAACGCCGGCAGCGGCAGTTCATCCTGTTCGTCTTCGTCAGACTCGTCATTACGCACCACCGGCGCCGTCACCGTCAGTGCAAAACAGGAGCCCTTGCCCAGTTCGCTGCTCACCTGAATATCGCCGCCCATGCTTTGCGCCAGACGTTTGGAAACCGCCAGCCCGATGCCGGTGCCGGTAGCCGGTTTGCCGCCGTGTTGATCCTTGACCTGGTAGTACATGGAGAAGATTTTCTCCAGCTCGTCGGCCGGGATCCCCATGCCGGAATCCTCCACCTCAAAACGCAGCCGGTCGCCCTGCTCATGCCAGACCCGCACCACCACCCGGCCCTCACGCGTGAATTTCACGGCGTTGCTGAGCAGATTCCACAGAATCTGGCGCAACCGGGTACCGTCGGTGACGATGGTTTTCGGCAACGGCTGATGCAGTTCCATCTCCAGCTGTAGCCCCTTAGGCTGGGCCAGCAGTCCGCCCAGATTTTCCAGATCCACCACAAAGCCGACGAAATCCACCGGCTGGTTATCCAGTTGGACCTTGCGCCGCTCCTGCTTGTCCATTTCGATGATGTCGTTGAAAATATTGCCGAGCGTGATGGCGCTGACGTGGATGGTTTTCAGGTATTTTTGCTGTTCTGCGTCCAAATGGGTGTCGAGCAGGATACGACTCAGGCCGACAATGCCATTAAGCGGCGTACGAAGCTCGTGGCTGATCGTAGAGATGAAGGTAGTCTTTTCCCTGCTGGCGTTCTCTAACGCGTCCTGGTAGCGCTTACGCTCGGTAATATCGCGTCCAAACCCCATCAGGCCATGTCGCTTACCCATGCGGTCGTAAAACGGCACCTTACGCAACTCGAAACAGGCTTTGCGGCCATCCGGATAGACCAGCCACTGCTCATAGGTCAATGAGACGTTGTGGCGAAACACCTTCTCATCCGTTTCCATGACTTTTTCGGCAATATCGGGCGGATAAACATCTTTCGGCGTCAGGCCGATCAGCTGCTTCTGGCTTTTGCCAAGCAGCAATTCCATCGCCCGGTTGCAGCCGGAAAATTCTTTGTTCTCATTGCGGTAGTAAACCAGGTCCGGCGAAGCGTCGAGGAAAGAACGCAACAGCGCCGATTGCTGCTCCAGCTCAACCTGCGCCTGCTCGCGGCGCGCCATCTCCTCACGCAGTTTGGAGACCATCAGCAGGCGGGCTTCCTCCGCCTTGATACGATCGCTGATTTCCTGATTGAGCTGGGCGATATTGCCCTGCAACTGTTCGTTCAGTTCCTGATCGCGCTGGCGCATCTCTTCCAGTTTAGCCACCAGCCGCGACAGCCGCTGGCGCGACTCTTCAAGCTGCTCCACCACCACGGACAGGAAGTACACCGCCCAGGGCGTGATCAGTAAGCCGAAAAAGATAGAGCGCACCACGTCGATGTTTTCCACCTTGCCGGTGAGCAGCAGCGTCACCGCCATCTGCACCACCAGCGCCAGTAAAACCAGCGCTGACGCCAGCAGCAGGGAAAAACGAACCAGCCCCAGTTTAACCATTAAATCAACGTAGTACTGCGCCAACAGCCTGATTTGCCTCATAGCGGTGTTCCTTAATCATAAACCCACAAATCAT
>NZ_CM001984.1:283567-357594 GCF_000406305.1 Dickeya sp. MK7 | reverse complement strand
ACCGTAAAAAAATCGTGTGCGCGGTAAATGAGCGGTCAATTTGCGAGCCGCTGCGGAGGTTAGTTTGTTGAGTAATGAAACGGCTGCCCCAGCGCGGAACCTTGCGCGCCATGCTGTTGCAGGTAGTCGTGAACGCCGACCATGCCGGTCCAGCGATTTTCGCACCACAGCGGCGCCAGCAGCGTCGGCCGCCGGGCGCTGGCGGAAATACGGTGATAGACAATGCCGGGCGGGGTGTGGCGAATCATCTCGCCGGCAATCGACACATAACGCGCCAGCGACAGTTCCGGTAGCCGACCGGCTCCCCAGGCTTTCGCCATTACGCTGCCGGTCACAATGTGCAACGGGTGCAGCTTGATGCCGTCCACGCCGGCTTCCACCACCTGCTGCAGCGTCGACAGGCAATGCTCGTCGCTCTCGCCGGGCAAGCCGACAATCAGGTGGCTGCACACGTTTAGTCCTCTGGCGCGCGCGCGCTGTGCGGTCTGCCGGTAACAGGAGAAATCATGCCCGCGATTGATGCGTCGCAACGTCCGGTCATGGGCGCTTTGCAGCCCCAGTTCCAGCCAGACTTCATAGCCTTGTTCGTGATAGTCAGCCAGCAGGTCCAGCACCGTATCCGGCACACAATCCGGCCGGGTGCCCACGCATAACCCCACCATATCGGCCTGCGTCAGCGCCTGCCGGTACATGGACGCCAGTACCTGCACTTCGGCATACGTGCTGGTATAAGCCTGAAAATAGGCCAGATAGCGGCGGGCGCGATTGACCTTGCCGGCCTGCGCAGCCAGTTGCTCGGCGATGCTGCGCTGCTGCATCTGCTCGTCGGCGAACGACGCCACATTGCAGAAGGTGCAACCGCCGCGTCCCAACGTGCCGTCGCGGTTCGGACAGCTAAATCCCCCGTGCAGCGTCAATTTATGGATTTTTTCTCCATAACGACGCTGAAGATCGCCACCAAACATATTGATTAATTTTTGCAATTGCATATTCTGATTCTTCATTTCACAAAAAATCAGCCTACCTGTAACGCCTATTAACGGCGATGACCCCGATCAATACGCTCCGGTTTATATAACTGCATGTTTATTCGTTTTTATTGAAAATAAAATCACATCTTTCCTGATTAATTTTTCTTATCTGCGGGGTTCACTCCATTAAAAGATGACCGCAAAATGAAAAACAGTGTCATAAAGCAAAAAACTCACTCCAGACAGAATAAGATGCCAGCAAGTCACATTATCGCAGCATGCCACGATAAAAACCCGCCGTTAGCATAGTGATACAGCTCACAGTTAGACCAATACCCCCACCTTGCCAACGTCTTATTTTTATTAATTAAATCCTTTTATTTCATAAACATAAGTAAATATTATCCCTAAAGTGCTTACCCGCTATGGAGATTTGACCTGAACAGGGTTTCTCGCTAATTTGGGAATCCGCTGGAAGCTTTCCCGACGAGTCAACGTCTCGTCATATTTATGCAGTAAGAAGAAGACTCCCTCATCAAGCAAGCACACCACTTGTGAGACCTTACGAGAGGCCAGATAAAAGAGAGCGGCGCACACCACTGATGTCAAATTGGCGCAGTGAAGGGGTCGCGCGCGGTTAACACGCCATTTAATAAGCGCCCGCATTCTGGTGGTGGCATTGGCGATGAGGAAGTCATACAGAGCCTGGGGAGGTTCACTGAGATATGTTGTACGATGCATCCCATGAAAGAGACAACTGTGGTTTCGGATTGATCGCCCATATAGAAGGTGAACCGAGCCATAAAGTCGTGCGGACGGCGATTCACGCCCTGGCCCGCATGCAGCACCGTGGCGCGATCCTTGCCGACGGCAAGACCGGCGACGGTTGCGGCTTATTACTTCAGAAACCCGATCGTTTCTTCCGCCTGGTCGCCGAAGAACACAACTGGCGTCTGGCCAACAATTACGCGGTCGGCATGCTGTTCCTCAGCCGGGATGAAGAAAAGGCTCGGGCCACCCGTCGAATTGTCGAAGAAGAACTGCAGAATGAAACCCTGTCCGTACTCGGCTGGCGCGAAGTGCCGACCAACCCGGACGTGCTGGGTGAGATCGCGCTCTCTTCTCTGCCGCGCATCGAACAGATTTTTGTCAACGCCCCGGCCGGCTGGCGTCCGCGTGATATGGAACGCCGCCTGTTCATGGCGCGCCGCCGTATCGAGAAGCGCGTGCAGGATAAAGATTTCTATGTGTGCAGCCTCTCCAATCTGGTGAATATCTATAAAGGTCTGTGCATGCCCGCGGACCTGCCGCGGTTCTATCTGGATCTGGCGGACCTGCGTCTGGAATCGGCCATCTGCCTGTTCCACCAGCGTTTCTCCACCAATACCGTGCCGCGCTGGCGTCTGGCGCAGCCGTTCCGCTATCTGGCGCACAACGGCGAAATCAACACCATCACCGGCAACCGCCAGTGGGCCCGCGCCCGCGCCTACAAATTCAAGACCCCGCTGATTCCCGATCTGCTGGACGCCGCGCCGTTCGTGGACGAAAGCGGTTCAGACTCCATGTCGCTGGACAATATGCTGGAGCTGTTCCTGGCGGGCGGGATGGACATCGTGCGCGCCATGCGTCTGCTGGTGCCGCCGGCCTGGCAGAACAACCCGAATATGGACCCGGAGCTGCGCGCCTTCTTTGACTTCAACTCCATGCACATGGAGCCGTGGGACGGTCCGGCCGGTCTGGTGCTGTCCGACGGGCGCTACGCGGCCTGTAACCTCGACCGTAACGGTCTGCGTCCGGCGCGCTATGTCATCACCAAAGATAAGTTGATCACCTGCGCCTCCGAAGTGGGCATCTGGGATTACCAGCCTGACGAAGTGGTGGAAAAAGGCCGCGTCGGTCCGGGCGAACTGATGGTGATCGACACCCGTACCGGCCGTATCCTGCATTCGACCGAAACCGACGATGACCTGAAAAGCCGCCATCCGTACAAAGAGTGGATGGAGAAAAACGTCAAGCGTCTGGTGCCGTTCGAAGAGCTGTCGGACGATCAGGTCGGTAGCCGGGAGCTTGACGACGCGCTGCTGGAAACCTACCAGAAGCAGTTCGGCTACAGTAACGAAGAGCTGGATCAGGTTATTCGCGTGCTGGGGGAAAACGGTCAGGAAGCGACCGGCTCCATGGGCGACGACACGCCGTTCGCCGTGCTGTCGAGCCGTCCGCGCATCATTTACGATTATTTCCGCCAGCAATTCGCGCAGGTAACCAACCCGCCGATCGACCCGCTGCGCGAAGCGCACGTGATGTCGCTCGCCACCTGTATCGGTCGTGAAATGAACGTCTTCTGCGAGGCGGAAGGTCAGGCTCACCGTCTGAGCTTCAAATCGCCGATCCTGCTCTACTCCGACTTCATTCAGTTGATCAATCAGGATCCCGAGCACTATCGCGCCGAGAAGATCGATATCACCTTCGATCCGAAACAGCGTTCATTGCAGGACACGGTTGAAAAACTGTGCGACGAAGCGGAATACAAGGTGCGCGCCGGAGCAGTATTGCTGGTACTGACCGACCGCGGCATCGCGCAGGATCGCCTGCCGGTGCCGGCGCCGATGGCGGTGGGCGCGATTCAGGCTCGTCTGGTGGAAAAGAGCCTGCGCTGCGATGCCAACATCATCGTTGAAACCGCCAGTGCCCGCGATCCGCACCATTTCGCCGTGCTGCTCGGCTTCGGCGCTACCGCAATTTACCCGTATCTGGCCTATGAAGCGCTGGCCCGTCTGGTGGATAACCACACCATCGACAAGCCGTACCGTACCGTGATGCAGAACTACCGCAACGGCATCAACAAGGGCCTGTACAAGATCATGTCCAAGATGGGGATCTCCACCATCGCCTCCTACCGCTGTTCGAAACTGTTCGAAGCGGTCGGTCTGCACAACGATGTGGCGTCCCGCTGCTTCCAGGGCGTGGTGAGCCGCATCGGCGGCGCCAACTTCAGCGACTTCGAGCAGGATCTGCAAAATCTGTCCAAACGCGCCTGGTTCAAGCGTCAGAAGCTCGATCAGGGCGGCTTGCTCAAATTTGTCTATGGCGGCGAGTACCACGCTTACAACCCGGATGTGGTGAAAACGCTGCAAACCGCGGTGCACAGCGGCGACTACCACGATTACCAGCAGTACGCCAAACTGGTGAACGAGCGCCCGGCGTCCATGCTGCGCGACCTGCTGGCGTTACAGCCGCAGGAAGGCGCGGCTATCCCGCTGGAGCAGGTCGAGCCGGATTCTGAACTGTTCAAACGCTTCGATACCGCCGCCATGTCCATCGGCGCGCTGAGCCCCGAAGCGCATGAGTCGCTGGCGGAAGCCATGAACAGCCTGGGTGGTTTCTCCAACTCCGGCGAAGGCGGCGAAGACCCAGCGCGTTACGGCACCAATAAAGTATCCCGTATCAAGCAGGTGGCTTCCGGTCGTTTTGGCGTCACCCCGGCCTATCTGGTCAACGCCGACGTTATCCAAATCAAGGTGGCGCAGGGCGCCAAACCGGGTGAAGGCGGCCAGTTGCCGGGCGACAAAGTCACGCCGTACATCGCGCGCCTGCGTTACTCCGTACCGGGCGTGACCCTGATTTCGCCGCCGCCGCACCATGATATTTATTCGATCGAAGACCTGGCGCAGCTGATTTTCGACCTGAAACAGGTCAACCCGAAGGCGATGATTTCGGTCAAGCTGGTTTCCGAGCCGGGCGTCGGCACCATCGCTACCGGTGTGGCGAAAGCCTATGCCGACCTGATTACCATCGCCGGTTACGACGGCGGCACCGGCGCCAGCCCGCTGTCCTCGGTGAAATACGCCGGTTGCCCGTGGGAACTGGGTCTGGTGGAAACCCAGCAGGCGCTGGTCGCCAACGGCCTGCGTCACAAAATCCGCCTGCAGGTTGACGGCGGCCTGAAAACCGGTCTGGACATCGTGAAAGCGGCGATTCTGGGAGCGGAAAGCTTTGGCTTCGGCACCGGACCGATGGTGGCGCTGGGTTGTAAATACCTGCGTATCTGCCACCTGAACAACTGTGCCACCGGCGTGGCGACGCAGGATGACAAGCTGCGCCGCGACCACTATCACGGTCTGCCGGAGCGTGTGGTGAACTACTTCACCTTCATCGCCCGCGAAACCCGCGAGCTGATGGCGGAACTGGGCATCAGCCGTCTGGTAGACCTGATCGGCCGCACCGATCTGCTGGTCGAACTGGACGGTATTACCGCCAAGCAGAACAAGCTGGACCTGTCGCCGTTGCTGCACACCGTGACGCCGCAACCCGGCAAAGCGCTGTACTGCACCGAAGGTAACCCGTCGTTTGACAAGGGCCTGCTGAACAAAGAACTGATCGCGCAGGCTCAGGCGCATGTCGACGCCAGACAGAGCAAAACGCTCTACTTTGACATCCGTAACACTGACCGCTCCGTCGGCGCGACCTTGTCCGGCGTGATCGCGGAAAAACACGGCGATCAGGGGCTGGCGAGCGATCCGATCAAAGCGCATTTCACCGGTACAGCCGGCCAGAGCTTCGGCGTGTGGAACGCCGGCGGCGTTGAACTGACCCTGACCGGCGACGCCAACGACTACGTGGGCAAAGGCATGGCTGGCGGCATTATCTCCGTACGTCCGCCGGTCGGCTCGGCCTTCCGCAGCCACGAGGCCAGCATCATCGGCAACACCTGCCTGTACGGCGCGACCGGCGGTAAGCTGTTCGCCGCTGGGCGTGCCGGCGAGCGTTTCGCGGTACGTAACTCCGGCGCCATCACCGTGGTGGAAGGCATCGGCGATAACGGCTGCGAATACATGACCGGCGGTATCGTCTGCATCCTGGGTCGTACCGGCGTCAACTTCGGCGCAGGCATGACCGGCGGCTTCGCCTACGTTCTGGATGAGGACGGCGAATTCCGCAAACGCGTCAACCCGGAACTGGTTGAAGTGCTGGATGTGGAAAACCTGGCGATTCATGAAGAGCATCTGCGCGGGCTGATTACCGAGCACGTCCAGCACACCGGCTCGCAACGCGGTGAGGAAATCCTCGCCAACTGGCCGGTCTGGGCATCGAAATTTGCGCTGGTAAAGCCGAAATCAAGTGATGTGAAAGCGTTGTTGGGTCATCGTAGTCGTTCCGCAGCGGAGCTGCGGGTACAGGCGCAGTAAGAGGTCATCATGAGTCAGAATGTTTATCAGTTTATCGACTTACAGCGCGTTGATCCGCCCAAGAAACCGCTGAAGATTCGTAAAATCGAGTTTGTTGAAATTTACGAGCCGTTCTCGGAAAGCCAGTCCAAGGCGCAGGCAGATCGCTGCCTGGCCTGCGGCAACCCTTACTGCGAATGGAAATGTCCGGTTCACAACTACATCCCGAACTGGCTGAAACTGGCCAACGAAGGCCGGATCATTGAAGCGGCGGAGCTGTCTCACCAGACCAATAGCCTGCCGGAAGTGTGCGGCCGCGTTTGCCCGCAGGATCGCCTGTGCGAAGGGTCTTGCACCCTGAACGACGAATTCGGCGCCGTCACCATCGGCAACATCGAGCGCTACATCAACGATAAAGCGATCGAGATGGGCTGGCGTCCGGACGTGTCGTCGGTACAGCCGACCGGCAAGCGCGTGGCTATTATCGGTGCCGGCCCTGCCGGGCTGGCCTGCGCCGACGTGCTGACCCGTAACGGCGTGAAGGCGGTGGTTTATGACCGCCACCCGGAAATCGGTGGTTTGCTGACCTTCGGTATTCCTGCTTTCAAGCTGGAAAAAGAGGTGATGACCAAACGCCGCGAAATCTTCACCGAGATGGGTATCGAATTCCAGCTTAACACCGAAGTCGGCAAAGACATTCAGTTGAGCGACCTGCTGACGGAATATGACGCCGTCTTCCTGGGCGTCGGCACCTATCAGTCGATGCGCGGCGGGCTGGAAAATGAAGACGCGCCGGGCGTATACGATGCGCTGCCGTTCCTGATTGCCAACACCAAGCAGCTGATGGGCTTCGCAACCGGCGAACAGGAACCTTACACGTCGATGCAGGGCAAGCGCGTCGTGGTACTGGGCGGCGGTGATACGGCGATGGACTGCCTGCGCACCTCGATTCGTCAGGGCGCGACGCACGTGACCTGTGCCTACCGCCGTGATGAAGAGAACATGCCGGGTTCCAAACGCGAAGTGAAAAATGCGCGTGAAGAAGGCGTGGAATTCCGCTTCAACCTGCAACCGCTGAGCATCGAAATCAACGGCGCGGGTAAAGTGTGCGGCGTACGCGTGATTCGTACCGAACTGGGTGCGCCGGATGCCAATGGCCGCCGCCGCCCGGAAGCGGTGGAAGGGTCTGAGCATGTGCTGGAAGCGGATGCTGTCATCATGGCGTTCGGTTTCCGTCCGCACAAGATGGCATGGCTGGCGGAGCACGGCGTAGATCTGGACGCACAAGGCCGCATCATCGCGCCGGAGCAGAGCGACAGCGCTTTCCAGACCTCAAACCCGAAAATCTTCGCCGGCGGCGATGCGGTGCGTGGCTCCGACCTGGTGGTCACGGCGATCGCCGAAGGCCGCAAAGCGGCTGACGGCATCATGAACTATCTGGAAGTGTAATCGCTTTCAGGATATCCCAAAGGCGGCTCAGGCCGCCTTTTGCTTTTTTCTTGCTGGCGATCGAGCGGATATTACGCTTTATGTAAATCAATAACATCCTGTTCGGTCATCATTGGGGTTTGCTGCGCGAAGTCGTAATAATCAGGCTTATTATCAACATAGATTTGCGAAACCAATCGTTTTTGTCCGTCTGAAAATAGCCCCGCCGAAAGCGAATAGTTCTCCGGTTCAAACAACCGATAAAACAGATGAGTCCCGCATGTACGGCAGAACGCGCGCTCTGCCCAGTCGGAAGAGCGATAAAAACCGATATGCTCTTTCCCTTCAATCACCACATCATGCTGAGATTCAATCGCCATCAACGGCCCGCCGCCCCACTTCTGGCACATACCGCAATGGCAGACGTAAACATCGTGCGTACATGACTCAGGGACCGTTATGGTTACCGCACCGCATAAACAGTGGCCTTGACTGGTTTTCATCACATTCTCCTTCGATTAAACACGACACTGACAATGGATAAACCCGTTGATAAACAGCAAAGTACGTTACTGTTGCTGCTTTTCTTCCAACCAATAAAAAAGGCACAGTAATGTGCCTTTTTTATCAATCGCGATTATTTGACCACGCGCAGGGAAGGTCTGCCGCCTCGCGGCGGCTGCGGCGGCTCGTCATCCGGCTGCTCGTTCTGCGAAGAGGAAGATTCGTTGTCCACCACCGATATTAACGTCGGTTTGGACTCATCTTCGGTTTGAGGCTGCTCGCCAAACTCTTCGACGATTTCGTAGGCCGGCTCCGGCTCAAACATGGTGCCCGCGCCATTTTCCCGGGCATAAATCGCCATGACCGACGCCATCGGAACGAACACCTGCCGGGGAACACCACCAAAACGCGCGTTGAAACGTACGCTGTCGTCAGCCAGTTCGAGATTTCCCACCGCACGCGGCGCAATATTCAGGACAATTTGCCCGTCGCGGGCAAACTCCATCGGCACCTGCACGCCGGGAACGGTCACATCCACCACCAGATGCGGCGTCAGCTGGTTGTCCAGCAACCAGTCATAAAAGGCCCGTAATAAATACGGGCGGCGCGGAGAGAGCTGAGACAACGTCATGCCATTACCCTCTGGATTGCAACCGGATTTCGCGCTCGGCTTCAGTCAGGGAAGCGAGGAAGGCATCGCGTTCGAACACACGCGTCATGTAGCCTTTCAGTTCCTTGGCGCCGGAACCGCTCAATTCAATCCCCAGCAGCGGCAGACGCCACAGCAGCGGTGCCAGATAGCAATCCACCAGACTGAATTCTTCACTCATGAAATACGGGGCTTCGTTGAAAACCGGGGCGATAGCCAGCAGCTCTTCACGAAGTTGCTTGCGCGCGGCCTCCGCATCCTGTGCATTGCCATTCAGGACGGTTTTCATCAACGAATACCAATCCTGCTCAATCCGGTGCATCATCAGGCGACTGTTGCCGCGCGCCACCGGATAGACCGGCATCAACGGCGGATGAGGGAAACGCTCATCCAGGTATTCCATGATGATACGTGATTCATACAACGTCAGCTCACGGTCAACCAGCGTCGGTACGGAACCGTAAGGATTGAGGTCGATGAGGTCCTGCGGCAGATTATCCATGTCCACCTGTTCAATCTCGACACTCACCCCTTTCTCGGCCAGTACGATGCGGACCTGATGGCTAAAAATGTCGGACGGACCGGAAAACAGCGTCATCACCGAACGTTTGTTGGCAGCGACAGCCATGAAAACCTCCAAGTTATCGAAAAAATACGGCGAACAACCGATCGAATAGGATCCTGCTGGCCTTGCCGCGTTTGGACTTCCCCGCGGGGAAAGCGGACGACATCCGTCGTTCTGTTAAAATCACTTGCTGGCGAACAGGCACAAAACCGGCGAATAGTGTATCAGATTCTGTTTGTTTTGTGGGGGGATAAGCGTATTTTCATGACTAACCCACGGTAATCAAAGCAGATTTTTTCCATGAACGATACAGGTCGAAAAAAAACCCGGTGACAGGCACCGGGTTTTTCTGCGTTGATTTCGCTGCCAGGCAGCCAGAAATTAACGTTTGGAGAACTGCGGACGACGACGTGCTTTGCGCAGACCAACTTTTTTACGTTCAACCTGACGAGCGTCACGAGTAACGAAGCCAGCTTTACGCAATTCAGAACGCAGAGATTCGTCGTATTCCATCAGAGCGCGGGTGATACCATGACGGATAGCACCGGCCTGACCGGAGATACCACCACCTTTAACGGTGATGTACAGATCCAGTTTACCAACCATGTCGACCAGTTCCAGCGGCTGGCGAACGACCATGCGAGCAGTTTCGCGGCCGAAGTACTGTTCCAGAGTACGCTGGTTGATGACGATGTTGCCGCTACCCGGTTTGATAAATACGCGAGCGGCGGAGCTTTTGCGGCGACCAGTGCCGTAGTATTGATTTTCAGCCATTGCCTGTAATCCCGATTAAATGTCCAGAACTTGCGGTTGCTGTGCCGCGTGATTGTGCTCGTTACCAGCGTAAACTTTCAGTTTACGGTACATAGCACGACCCAGCGGGCCCTTCGGCAGCATGCCTTTAACCGCGATTTCAATTACGCGCTCAGGACGGCGGGCAATCATCTCTTCAAAGGTCGCTTCTTTGATACCACCGATGTGGCCGGTGTGGTGGTAGTACATCTTGTCAGAACGTTTGTTGCCGGTTACAGCAACTTTTTCTGCGTTCAGAACGATGATGTAGTCACCGGTATCAACGTGCGGAGTGTATTCCGCTTTGTGCTTACCGCGCAGACGACGAGCCAGTTCAGTAGCCAGACGGCCAAGAGTTTTACCGCTCGCATCAACAACGTACCAGTCGCGTTTTACGGTTTCTGGTTTAGCTGTAAAAGTTTTCATTAAAAGCTTACCCAATTTAAGTTACACGTTGGTGAACACCCAAACGCTTCATAAATATAGTGTTTTGAGGTTCACACGGCTATCTAGTCCAGCAAACCTACCCCTTCGAATAGCTATTGCCAGCGCGATTAAAGTTTCGGGAAAAAACTTTGTTGTAACGTGGGGTCGCAAGATTATAGAGAAGTCGATTCCAAAGATCGACTTTTTTCTCAACCAAATGGCGAAAGATTTGAGCCGGCGTAACCGCGTCGGAGCAAAACCGCATCCACGAAAAGTAAAGCATGGTAAGCATTGTGGAGGCGGCGCAAGCAACCGAACATCACCGCCGCGTTGCATCACGATAATGATTTGATAAATAACGGTTTTCACATCTCACCGCAACATCCCCCCTGCTGGCCTATGGTGCATCCACTCCGGCCCGCTTTTCTTTTTGCTACATTGATTTGGAACAACATCAGCGGAGGAAGAGTGAGATGACGCGCCTTACAGCAAAAGATTTTCAACCGGAATTGCTTGAGCTTTATGACTATTACGCGCACGGCAAACTGACCAAGCGCGAGTTTCTGGAGCGCGCCGCCAGGTATGCCGCAGGCGGCCTGACCGCCATGACCATTCTATCCCTGATGAGCCCGAACTATGCACTGGCGCAGCAGGTGGAATTCACCGACCCGGCGATCATCCCGGAATACATCACCTATCCTTCCCCCAACGGTCACGGCAGCGTACGCGGCTATCTTGTGCGGCCGGCCAAAACCAGCGGCCCGGTTCCCGCCGTGGTGGTGGTGCATGAAAATCGGGGTCTTAACCCGTATATCGAGGATGTAGCGCGGCGTTTGGCCAAAGAAGGATTTATCGCGCTGGCGCCGGACGGCCTGAGCTCAGTCGGCGGCTACCCGGGCAACGACGACAAAGGGCGGGAACTCCAGCAGCAGATCGACCCGACCAAACTGATGAATGATTTCTTTGCCGCAGTCGAATTTCTGATGAAGCATAAAGACGCGACCAGCAAAGTCGGCATCACCGGATTTTGCTACGGCGGCGGCGTATCCAACGCGGCGGCCGTGGCCTATCCGGAGTTGGCCGCTGCCGTGCCGTTCTACGGACGTCAGCCCAAACCGGAAGACGTCGCCCGCATCAAGGCGCCGTTGCTGTTGCACTACGCAGAGCGCGACGACAACATCAATGCCGGCTGGCCGGCGTATGAATCCGCGTTAAAAGCCGCCAATAAAACCTACGAAGCCTACGTCTACCCCGGCACCAATCACGGCTTCCATAACGATTCCACGCCGCGGTACGACAAAGCCGCCGCCGACCTGGCATGGAACAGGACCATCGCCTGGTTCCGGCGTTATCTGGTATAAACCGTCATGCGCTAAAAGCGCCTTGCCGCCGTCATTTCCCGGCGGCAAGCGACAATCACGGCAGGTGGGGCTGACGCAGGTACTCTTCGCTCTGCATTTCCTGCAAACGCGACAGGCAGCGCTGGTATTCAAACTTCAGATGTTCGCCCTGATAAATCTCGAACATCGTCGCCTGCGCAGACATGATCAGCTTCACCCGGCGTTCGTAAAACTCGTCCACCAGCGCCAGAAAGCGGCGGGCAGCGTTCTCATCTTTAACTTCCATCACCGGAACATGGTGCAACAGCACGGTGTGGTACAGCCGCGATAGCGCGATGTAGTCATTCTGGCTGCGCGCCTCAAGGCACAGAGTGGCGAAATCCACCGCCAGCACCCCGTCGCCGGCGCTCAGCGTCGCCAGCGGTCGATGATTAATCTCCAGCACCGGACCGGGCTGACTGAAATCACGCCCGGACAGGCGGCGGAACATCGCCTGCATATCTGCGTCGGTATCCGCATTGTTCGGGGTCAGATACAGGTGCGCCTGAGTCAGGGTGCGCAGCCGGTAATCGATGCCGGCATCCACATTCAATACAGCGCAATGCTGCTTGATCAACTCGATAGCCGGCAGGAAACGCGCGCGCTGCAACCCGTTGCGATACAGTTCATCCGGCGGAATATTGGAGGTCGCCACCAGCGCAATGCCCCGGGAGAACAGCGCCCGCAACAGTTCCGCCAGCAGCATGGCGTCGGTAATATCGGAGACGAAGAACTCGTCGAAGCACAGAATGTCGGTTTGCGCCTTAAACCCGTCGGCCACCTTTTCCAGCGGATTTTCCTGTCCCTGCAACTGATTCAGCTCTTCATGCACGCGCAGCATGAAACGGTGAAAGTGCAGACGCAGCTTGCGTTCCGAAGGCAGACTGTGAAAAAACAGGTCCATCAGCCAGGTCTTACCCCGCCCCACGCCGCCCCACATATACAGCCCTTGTACCGGCGACGGCGATTTTTCCTTGTGCCCGATCCAGGCTCGCCATTTTGCCATCAGTCCCGGCGCGCTGCTTTCCGCGGGCGCCCACACCTGTTCCGTCAGCGTCTGATGAATGGCGTTCAGGCGGATGACCGTCTGATGCTGCACTTCATCCGGCTGGTAGGTCTGTGCCGCCAAAGCCTGCTGGTAAAGTGCCAAAGGGGTTGTTCTCTGCATAGCGCAAAATCCCTGAGAAAAATTTCGTTGTATTTTATCGTGCGTTAACGCCGGTTCAGCCCGCGATCGTGGGCGTTACCGCTTCGCGGCGCCTGTGTTCCCGGTCAGACCAGACACAGGGGCTCCACTCCGGCGAGGTTAGCGGTTATAGTGACTATTATTAAGTGAAAAAACCCTACGGGACAACGAAGTCAAAATAGGAGTCGTTTTATGACCTGGGAGTCTGCGCTGATTGGATTTGTTATCGGTGTCATCATTGGCGCTGTCGCGATGCGGTTCGGCAACCGTAAACTGCGCCAGCAGCAGGTACTGCAAAACGAACTGGAGAAAAACAAAACCGAGCTGGAAGAATATCGTCAGGAACTGGTCAGTCATTTTGCCAGCAGCGCGGAACTGCTCGACAACATGGCGCGCGATTACCGCCAGCTTTATCAGCACATGGCGAAAAGCTCCAACAGCCTGCTGCCGGATGTCCCGATGCAGGATAACCCGTTCCGCTATCGCCTGACCGAAGCCGAGTCGGACAACGATCAGGCGCCGGTGGACATGCCGCCCCGCGACTACTCGGGCAGCGCTTCCGGCCTGCTGCGCGGTACACGCCCGATCGGCAAGTAACCGGTTATTTTTACCGTTCTTTCCGATTGTATTCACCCTGACGGCACGACGTTTGTCGTCAGGGTACGACCCTACCGTCGGCCGCTATTATCTTCCCCCGCACCGACGGCCGTTACATTCTGCTGACGAAATATCAGTGAACTTTACACACTGCCCTGGGTCTGAGTCTTCACCGCAAGTTTGAGTTTATATATCATTGTTTTATTCATAGGCAGGTCGTGAGAGAGTTAACAATCAATGAAAAAAACATCGTTGTTATATAGCGCACTGGCACTCGGTATTGGACTGTCGTTGTCTTCGCTGCCCCCGGCCAATGCCGCATTGCCTGCGGTTGTAGAAGGTCAGGCTCTGCCCAGCCTGGCGCCGATGCTGGAAAAGGTGCTGCCCGCCGTAGTGAGCGTCCACGTGGAAGGCACGCAGGTACAGCGCCAGCGTATCCCGGAAGAGTTTAAATTCTTCTTCGGTCCCAATACGCCTTCTGAAAAACAGAACTCTCGCCCGTTTGAAGGGCTGGGTTCCGGCGTCATCATCAATGCCGAAAAAGGCTACGTGCTGACCAATAACCACGTCGTCAACAACGCCGATAAAATTCAGGTGCAGCTGAATGACGGCCGTGAATACGACGCCAAACTGATCGGCCGCGACGAGCAGACCGATATCGCCCTGTTGCAGTTGAATGACGCCAAGAATCTCACCGAGGTCAAAATGGCCGACTCCGATCAGCTGCGCGTCGGTGACTTCGCCGTTGCCGTCGGCAACCCGTTCGGACTCGGACAGACCGCGACGTCCGGCATCATTTCCGCGCTGGGTCGCAGCGGCCTGAATCTGGAAGGGCTGGAAAACTTTATCCAGACCGATGCCTCCATCAACCGCGGTAACTCCGGCGGCGCACTGGTTAACCTGCGCGGCGAACTGATCGGCATCAACACCGCGATTCTGGCGCCGAGCGGCGGTAACGTCGGCATCGGTTTCGCCATTCCGAGCAACATGGCGCAGAATCTGACGCAGCAGTTGGTGGAATTCGGCGAAGTGAAACGCGGCCTGCTGGGTATCAAGGGCAGCGAGATGACCTCTGAAATCGCCAAAGCGTTCAAGGTGGACGCACAGCGCGGCGCCTTCGTCAGCGAGGTCATTCCTAAGTCCGCCGCCGCCAAGGCCGGCATCAAAGCGGGCGACGTACTGGTATCGCTGGATGGCAAATCCATCAGCAGCTTCGCCGAACTGCGCGCCAAGATCGGCACCACCGCGCCGGGCAAAACAGTACGTATCGGCCTGCTGCGCGACGGCAAGCAGCAGGAAGTCGCAGTCGTGCTGGATAACAGCGCCAACGTCACCACCAATGCCGACACACTGTCTCCGGCCCTGCAAGGCGCGACCCTCAACAACGGGCAGTTGAAGGACGGCAACAAAGGCGTGGCGATCGATAATGTGGCTAAAGACAGCGCCGCAGCCAAAGTCGGTCTGCAAAAAGGCGACATTATTGTCGGCGTGAACCGCGAACGCGTGGAAAACATCACCCAATTGCGCAAAATTCTGGAAGCCAAGCCTTCAGTGCTGGCCCTGAATATTGTCCGCGGCGACGAGAGTATCTATCTGTTGCTGCGTTAAGCCATGAAAAAATGGACGCCGCGCGATGCGGTGTCCATTCTTCTCTGATATTCTGCGATCCAACCTTCTTTATGCACCCAAAACGCTCATGCTAACCAAACTGTTACGTTCGGCGCTGTTCGGTGTCATCGTGGCCGGCATCCTGCTGCTGGCAATCCCGGCATTGCGTTCCAATCAGGGATTGCTCAAATCCGGCGGCGGCGACAGCCAGGAAACCCCGGTCAGCTATTATCAGGGAGTGCGCCGCGCCGCGCCAGCCGTGGTGAACGTATACAATCAGGCCAACGACCCGAGCGCCCAAAACGAGCTGAATATCCGTACGCTGGGCTCCGGCGTGATCATGAACAACAAAGGGTACATCCTCACCAACAAGCATGTGATCAGCAATGCTGAACAAATTGTGGTCACGCTGCAGGATGGCCGCATCTTTGAAGCGCTGTTGGTGGGCTCAGACAGCCTGACTGATCTGGCGGTACTGAAAATTGAAGGTGCAAATCTGCCGGAAATCCCCATCAATCCGAAACGGGTGTTCCACGTCGGCGATGTGGTGATGGCCATCGGCAACCCCTACAACCTCGGCCAGACGGTGACACAGGGGATTGTCAGCGCTACCGGCCGGGTAGGACTTAGCTCCTCCGGCCGGCAGAATTTTCTGCAAACCGACGCCTCCATCAATCGCGGCAATTCCGGCGGCGCGCTGGTTAACACGCTTGGCGAGCTGGTCGGCATCAACACGCTATCATTTGATAAAAGCAACGATGGCGGTACGCCGGAAGGCATCGGTTTTGCCATACCTACCGCACTGGCGACCAAGATCATGAACAAGCTGATCCGCGATGGACGAGTGATTCGTGGTTATATCGGTATCAGTGGCGCGCAGCGCGAGCGACTAGGCAATCAGGTAACCGGTCTGGAGCGGCTACAGGGTATCATCGTCAATAAGGTTGATTCCGGCGGCCCGGCGGATAAGGCTGGCATCAAAGAGGGCGACCTGCTGCTGGAGGTCAACAGTAAACCGGCGCGTTCGGTGATAGAAACTATGGATCAGGTAGCGGAAATTCGCCCCGGTTCAGTCATTCCGGTGGTCATTTTACGTGATAATCAGGAAATAAAGCTTGATATGACTATCCAGGAATATCCCAGCGACTAAGCCAAACCCTAGGGAAAATGCCGGGCGACGAACAGGCCGCCCGGCAGGAACGATTAGTCGTTAGCGCTTACACGTTCAATGTTGGCGCCCAACGCGCGTAATTTGTCTTCAATGCGTTCGTAGCCGCGATCGATATGATAAATACGATCCACCAGCGTGGTGCCTTCCGCGATACATCCCGCCAGTACCAGACTGGCTGACGCACGCAGGTCGGTCGCCATTACCTGCGCACCGGACAGGTGCTCAACGCCATGACAAATCACCGTGTTGCTCTCGATTTCCGCCTGCGCGCCCATACGAATCAGTTCGGGGATATGCATGAAGCGATTTTCGAAGATGGTTTCAGTGATGACGCCGGTACCTTCCGCCACCAGATTCAGCAGGCTGAACTGCGCCTGCATATCGGTCGGGAATCCCGGATGCGGAGCGGTACGCACGTTGACCGCTTTCGGCCGGCGACCATGCATGTCCAGGCTGATCCAGTCTTCGCCGATTTCGATATCAGCACCCGCTTCGCGCAGTTTGGACAACACCGCATCCAGCGTATCCGGGCGAGTGTGGCGGCACATGACCTTACCGCCTGACACCGCGGCCGCCACCAGGAAAGTACCGGTCTCAATGCGGTCCGGCAGCACGCGATAGACCCCGCCGCCCAAGCGTTCCACGCCTTCAATGACGATTTTGTCGCTGCCCGCGCCGCTGATTTTGGCGCCCAGCGTATTGAGGAAATTGGCGGTATCGACGATTTCCGGCTCACGCGCGGCGTTTTCAATGATGGTTTTGCCCACCGCCAGCGTAGCGGCGCTCATGATGGTGACAGTCGCGCCGACGCTGACCTTGTCCATCACGATGTGTGCGCCTTTCAGTCGACCTTCGACCGTGGCCTTCACATACCCTTCTTCCAGCGTGATGTGCGCGCCCAGCTGTTCCAGGCCATTGATGTGCAAATCAACCGGACGAGCGCCGATGGCGCAACCTCCCGGCAACGACACCTGCCCCTGGCCAAAGCGCGCCACCAGCGGGCCCAGCGCCCAAATTGACGCACGCATGGTTTTCACCAGGTCATAGGGTGCGCAGAACACGTTAACCGTGCTCGCATCCACATGCACGGAACCGTTGCGCTCGACGCGCGCGCCCAGTTGGCTCAACAGCTTCATGGTGGTGTCGATATCACGCAGCTTGGGAACGTTCTGGATTTCTACCGGCTCTTCAGCCAGCAATGCGGCAAACAGAATGGGCAGAGCTGCGTTTTTAGCGCCGGAAATGGTGACTTCACCAGCGAGCCGGGTTGGACCCTGCACACGAAATTTATCCATAGTGACGATTTCTCAATGTTCAGACTCAATAGCACGGCCGGGCGGCCGCTGAATTACAGACCGCTCAGTTTGCGGTCGCGCTGCCATTCTTCAGGGGTGTAAGCCTTGATCGACAACGCATGAATGCGATTATCCGCGATATATTCCATCAGCGGCGCGTAGACCGCCTGCTGCTGTTTTACGCGGCTCATACCCTTGAACAACTCACCTATCACAATGACCTGGAAGTGGCTGCCGTCACCGGAAACATGCACTTCCTGCAGCGCCAGCGCGCTCATCAGCACGTCTTTAATTTCGTTGTTTTCCATTGCTCTCGATTCTACGTCAGGGGGATGATAAACAGGGTGGTATCTTAGATGAATCTGTCGCTATCTTAAACAAAAGAAATCCCCCTTGCGCACACGCGACAAGGGGGATCGATGCTAACCGGAATGCAAGGTTCAGTCGGCTGGCTGAACGGGAATGATTTCACTCAGGTTATATAACTGAATCAGGGTACGAAGCCGGTCGCTGGCGCCGATAATCGCCAGCGGTTTCCCCCGCTGTTCCTGCTGATGATAAAAATGCACCAGCAGGGCAAGCCCGGAAGAATCCACCCGCGCCACCTGACCGACATCCAGCACGCTGCTGTCGTTCAGCAGTGCCTCGCGCTGCCGCCACAGCGGCAACAGCGTATTCCGGTCCAGATCGCCTTCCAGACGCAGGGCGCCGTCCTCCTGTCGCCAGCGCAGCGCGTCAGCCATTTTTCTGACCCAGCGAAATCGGCTGCTGAGCCGCGGCCTGCAACTGCTTAGTCAGGCCGTCGACCCCGTTCTGACGCAGCGTGGACGCCCACTCGTTCTGCTTGGTGGTAATCATGCTCACCCCTTCGGCGATCATGTCATACGCCTGCCAGTAACCGGTTTTGGTGTTCTTGCGCCACTGGAAATCCAGACGAATCGGCGGGCGGCCGCCGTTATCGATGATGGTCACGCGAATGGAAACGATCTCGGCGTTGCCCACCGGCTGCTCCGACGCGATCTCGTAGGTCTGACCGTGATAAGACGCCAGCGCCTGACCATATGCCTGTTCCAGATAAGCCTCAAACGCCTTGAAATAAACCTCACGCTGATCCGGCGTGGCGTTCTTGTAATACTGACCCAGCACCAATGCGCCGGCGTATTTCACCTGCACATACGGCAGCAGTTCTTCACGCACCACGGTACGCAGATAGTTGGGGTCCTGCTTAATGCGCGGCTGTTCATTTTTGAGGCGGTCGAAGGTTTTCTGCGCCGCGTCGCGCATCAGGCTGTAAGGGTTGGTCTGGTCAGCAGCGCTGACAAACGGGGCTACCACCAACAGAGCAACCATCAATAAACGTTTCAACATGCTGTGTCCTCTCAAGGCTGTTGGGCTGGTTTTGCGCCAGATTCAGGGGTTGCCGCCTCGCCACTTTTCTCCGCCGGTTTGGTTGGTGCCGGTTGAGCATGGCTCTGATTCGCATTATTTGGGGTAACCGTGTCCTGACCGGCATTATTCTGGCTGGCATTGTCAGTATTGTTGCCGCCGCTCTTATATAGGAATTGACCGATAAGGTCTTCCAGGACCATGGCCGACTTGGTGTCCTGGACGGTGCCGCCGTCTTTCAGAATCGACGTGCCCATATCCTCGTCTTCAAAACCCATGTTCAGCGCCAGATACTGTTCACCCAGCAGACCGGAAGTACGAATCGCCAGCGAGCTGGTATCCGGAATGTGGTCGTAACGCTTATCGATATCCATCGCCACCCGCGGCAGATACGTCTTGGTGTCCAGCGAGATATCCGCCACCCGGCCAATCACCACCCCGCCGATTTTCACCGGGGAACGCGCTTTGAGACCGCCGATATTGTCGAAGGTCGCGTACAAACGGTAGGTCTGTTGTTGCCCCAGCGATTTCAGGTCAGCGACTTTCAGACATAAAAAGACTATGGCGCACAGCGCAATCAGCATGAATACGCCAACCCAAATTTCATGTTTCTTTGTTTGCATCGACTCATTTCCCAAACATCAGTGCTGTCAGCACAAAATCCAATCCCAGTACCGCCAGCGACGAATGCACCACGGTGCGGGTCGTCGCGCGGCTGATGCCTTCTGACGTCGGAATCGCGTCATAACCGTTGAACAGCGCAATCCAGGTAACGGTAATGGCAAACACCAGGCTCTTGAGAGCGCAGTTAAGCAAGTCTTTCTGCCACTCCACCGCGTTTTGCATCGCCGACCAGAAAAAGCCGTTGTCGATGCCTTTCCAGTCCACGCCGACCAGCGCGCCGCCCCAGATACCGACGGCGACAAAAATCACCGTCAGCAGCGGCATGGTGATTACCCCGGCCCAGAATCGCGGCGCCACCACGCGGCGCAACGGGTCCACCGCCATCATCTCCATACTGGATAACTGCTCGGTGGCCTTCATCAGCCCGATTTCCGCCGTCAGGGCGGAACCGGCGCGTCCGGCGAACAGCAACGCGGTCACCACCGGCCCCAGTTCGCGCAGCAACGACAGCGCCACCATCATGCCCAGACTGGCTTCGGCGCTGTAGGTAGTCAGGACCAGATACCCCTGCAACCCCAGCACCATTCCGATGAATACGCCGGATACCATGATGATCAGCAGCGACTGCACGCCGACGCTATACAGCTGTTTGCGCAGCAGCGGCCACTGTTTGACCAGCTCCGGCTTTCCGACCAGCGCATTGAACAGCATCAGCCCGGCACGCCCGAAAGCGGCGCAGACCTGAATGCCAACGCGTCCCAGCGACGCTAATGCCTGTACTAGCATGAATTACTTACTCCCCAAGCCTAACAGCCCACGCTGATAATCGCCTGCCGGATAGCGGAACGGCACCGGGCCATCGGCAATGCCATCCAGAAACTGCCTCACGCGCGGATCGCCATTCTGCTGCAATTCAGCCGGCGAACCTTCCGCCACCACGCGTTGGTCGGCGATGATGTAAGCATAATCGGCAATACTCAGCACTTCCGGCACATCGTGGGACACCACGATGCAGGTCACGCCAAGCGCATGGTTCAACTCGTCGATCAGCTTCACCAGCACGCCCATGGTAATCGGGTCCTGGCCGACGAACGGCTCATCGAACATGATCAGCTGCGGGTCGAGCGCAATGGCGCGCGCCAGCGCCGCCCGCCGCGCCATTCCTCCCGACAGCTCCGACGGCATCAGTTCCGCCGCGCCGCGTAGCCCAACCGCTTCCAGCTTCATCATCACCGTACTGTGCAACAGCGGCTCGGGCAGTTGCGTATGTTCGCGCAGCGGCCAGGCGACATTGTCGAACACGTTCAGATCGGTAAACAGCGCACCGGACTGAAACAGCATGCTCATTTTCTTACGGGTCTCATACAGACGGGAACGGGAAAGAATCGGAATATTTTCCCCGTCGAACCAGATTTCGCCGCTGTCCGGTTGCAGTTGTCCGCCAATCAGACGCAGCAGCGTGGTTTTACCGATGCCGGACGGCCCCATGATGGCCGTGATCTTTTGTTTTGGCACGTTCAGCGAGACATCCGAAAAAATCGGCCTGTTGCCCCGCCGGAAACTGAGCCCGCGAATTTCTACCAGATTTTCGTGGTTCATGGTCTCTTTCCTCAACGGCCGCCGATGGCAGCCGCCCGTTTTCACATTTTTGCGCCGCACAGCCCCGACAACCGTCTTCCGGGGTGTTACGCTGGCCCTTCACTGTTACAGAATCAGGACACCGGTTCGTGACCAAAATTGCCATTGGTTTTACTTTTTCGCCCTGCGCAGTCAGAATTAGCGCTAACGAGGAAAAATGGCGGTTTTGCTTATTATTCGTCCAGAAATACTGGTTTGTTCGCCAATAAACCGGTGATTATACCTGAATAAAGGACGCTGCATGCTTTTTGCGACAGTACTGTTAATTGTTGGTTTAGTATTACTGGTTTATGGCGCCGACCGTCTGGTGTATGGCGCTGCCGTACTGGCCCGCACATTTGGCGTACCGCCGATGATTATCGGCATGACGATTGTAGGCATGGGCACTTCGCTGCCCGAACTGATGGTATCCGTGACCGCCGCGCTCAACCATCAGACCGATATGGCGGTCGGCAATGTATTGGGGTCGAACATCGCCAATATTCTGCTGATCCTCGGCAGCGCCGTCCTGATCCGCCCATTGACCTTTCATTCCACACTGCTGCGTCAGGAACTGCCGCCCATGCTGGTGGTGACGCTGCTGTGCGGCGTCCTGCTGCACGACAGCTTCCTAAGCCGCCTGGATGGCGTGATTCTGTTGCTGGCCGCCGCTGGTTGTATCGTGCTGATGCTGCGTATGGCGCACGCCGCCCAGAACCGCGGCGACGACAGCCTGACCCGCGAGCAGATGGCCGAACTGCCCAGAGAGAACAACCAGACCGTGGCGCTGTTATGGCTGCTGATCGGCCTGATTATTCTGCCGATGTCGGCGCGGATTGTGATCGATAACGCCACGGTCATCGCCAATTACTTTAATATCAGCGAACTGACCATCGGGCTGACGGTGCTGGCCGTCGGCACCAGTCTGCCGGAATTGGCGACCGCGATCGTCGGCACCCTAAAAAAAGAAGACGACATCGCGCTCGGCAACCTGATTGGTTCAAATATCTTTAATATCGTGATAGTGCTGGGCGTGCCCGCCCTGTTGTCCCCCGGTGCGGTAAACCCGCTCGCGTTTGCGCGCGACTACTGGGTGATGCTGGGGGTCAGCGCGCTCCTGACGGTTCTCTGTCTCCGCCAGAAACGGCGCATCGGTCAGGGCGCGGGCGCATTGCTGTTATGTGCGTTCATCGCGTACCTTTCGGTGCTGTTCTTGTTCTCATAGCCAGAGCATTGGCAACGCAGGATGTTTTACATGTCACATTTCGAACTACAACCTGGTTTCGATTTCCAGACCGCCGGTCGGCAGGTCCTGTCCATCGAACGCGACAGCCTCGCGCAGTTGGATCAATACATTGACGACAATTTTTCGCGTGCCTGCGAGAAAATGTTTTACTGCCACGGCAAGGTAGTGGTGATGGGCATGGGTAAGTCGGGGCATATCGGCTGCAAGATGGCGGCCACCTTCGCCAGCACCGGCACGCCCGCATTTTTCGTCCACCCCGGCGAAGCCAGTCACGGCGATTTGGGCATGATTACCGCGCAGGATATCGTAATCGCCATTTCCAACTCCGGCGAGTCCCATGAAATCCTGGCGCTCATCCCGGTGTTGAAGCGCCTGCAAGTGTGCCTGATCTGCATGACCGGCAATCCGGAAAGCACCATGGCCAAAGCGGCGGACATCCATCTTTGCGTCCACGTATCGCAGGAAGCCTGCCCGCTGGGTCTGGCGCCGACCTCCAGCACCACCGCCACGCTGGTGATGGGCGATGCGCTGGCAGTCGCGCTGTTGCAGGCGCGCGGCTTTACCGCCGAAGATTTCGCGTTGTCGCACCCCGGCGGCGCACTTGGCCGCAAACTTCTGTTGCGGATCAACGATATCATGCACACTGGCGACGAGATCCCCCGCGTCAGCCGCGACGCATCGCTGCGTGACGCGCTGCTGGAGATAACCCGCAAGAATCTGGGGATGACGGTGATTTGCGGCCCCGACGATCGTATCGAAGGCATCTTTACCGACGGTGACCTGCGCCGGGTGTTCGACATGAATATCGACCTGAACAGCGCCGGTATCGCCGATGTGATGACCCGCGGCGGTATCCGGGTTACACCGCAAACGCTGGCGGTGGATGCGCTGAACCTGATGCAATCCCGCCATATCACCTCGCTGCTGGTGGCGGAGGACGACCGCCTGCTGGGGATCGTCCACATGCACGATATGCTGCGCGCCGGCGTGGTGTGAACCGGCGACGTGCGTACAACGCAGAATGAAAAACCAAGGATATGTGTGAATGAGTGAAATCCGGCCGCAAACCGATACCTGTTACGGGCCTGTCGATACCCAGGTGATGCAACGCGCCCGTGATATACGTCTGTTAATCTGCGATGTCGACGGGGTACTTTCCGACGGCCTGATCTACATGGGAAATCAGGGCGAAGAACTCAAAGCCTTCAACGTACGCGACGGCTACGGTATTCGCTGCCTGCTGACGTCCGACATCGACGTGGCGATTATCACCGGCCGTTCGTCGCAGCTGCTGGTCGACCGCTGCCAGACGCTGGGTATCCGCCATCTTTATCAGGGACAATCGGATAAGCTTTTGGCCTTCCGCGAGCTGTTGGATACACTGTCGCTCACCGCCAGCCAGGTTGCCTACATCGGCGATGATCTGATCGACTGGCCGGTGATGGCCGAGACAGGGCTGAGCGTCGCGGTAGCCGACGCCCATCCGTTGCTGCTGCCCAACGCGCACTATGTGACGCGCATTGCCGGCGGCCGCGGCGCGGTCAGAGAGATTTGCGATCTTATTTTGCTGGCGCAGGGTAAACTGGATTTCGCCAAAGGGCTGTCGATATGAGTAAAACAAAACGCTGGCTAACGCTGTTGCTGGCATTGATTGCGTTGGTGCTGATCGGGTTAAATCTGACAAACCAGCGTGCGGGAAACGGGCCGACGGAAGTGCAGAATAACGATCCGGCCTATACCATGCAGAAAAACATTACCGTGGTGTATGACCCGACCGGAAAGCTGAGCTACAAGCTGGTGGCCGAAAAAGCGGAGCACTACAACGCCGACCAGGTAAGCTGGTTTACCCAGCCGGTGGCGACCATGTTCAATGAACAAGCCGTCGCCACCTGGTCGGTACGGGCCGATCGCGCCAAACTGACGAAAGATCGCATGCTGTATCTGTACGGTCATGTCGAAGTCAACAGCCTGACCAACGACTCGCAACTGGAGCGGATTAAAACGGATAATGCGCAGATAAATCTGGTTACGCAGGACGTGACGTCGGATGACGAAGTCACCCTGTACGGTGTCAACTTTACTTCTAACGGATTGAAAATGCGCGGAAATCTGCGCAGCAAAACCGCTGAGCTGATCGATAAGGTAAAATCCTATTATGAAATCCAACCAAAAAATTAATGTCTTACACAGCATCCTGATCGCCAGCTCGCTTTTTGCCGTCAGTATTCCGGCACTGGCGCTGACCGGCGACACCGATCAACCCATCCACATCACCTCCGATCAGCAGGCGTTGGACATGCAGGGCAACGTGGTGACGTTCACCGGCAACGTTATCGTCACGCAGGGATCGATAAAAGCGCAGGCCGACAAGGTCGTGGTCACCCGTCCTAACGGCCAACAGGGCCATGAAGTGATCGAAGGCTACGGCAACCCGGCCACCTTCTATCAGATGCAGGACAACGGCAAGCCGGTCAAAGGCCATTCTCAGAAGATGCGTTACGAAATGGACAAGCAGCTGGTTATTCTGACCGGCGACGCCTATCTGGAACAGCTGGACAGCAACGTTAAGGGCGACCGCATCACCTATCTGGTGCAACAGCAGCAGATGGAAGCGTTCAGCGACAAAGGCAAACGAGTCACCACCGTGCTGGTCCCGACGCAGTTGCAGGACAAAGGCACCCAGAACGGCGCCAAGCCCAGCGGCAACACCGGCAAGCCCACCAAACAACAGTGAGTAACGCGCTAACCCATGGCAACACTAATCGCCGAAAATCTGGCCAAGGCGTATAAAGGCCGCAAAGTGGTGGAAAACGTCAGCCTGAATGTGAATTCAGGCGAAATCGTCGGGCTGCTCGGGCCCAACGGGGCCGGCAAGACCACCACCTTTTATATGGTTGTCGGTATCGTCCCGCGCGACGAAGGCCGCATCGTGATCGACGATGAGGACATCAGCCTGCTGCCGCTGCACGATCGCGCCCGCCGCGGCATCGGTTACCTGCCGCAGGAAGCCTCGATTTTCCGGCGTCTGAGCGTCTACGACAACCTGATGGCGGTGCTGGAAATCAGAAAAGATCTGACCCGTGAACAGCAGCAGGATCGCGCCAACGAACTGATGGAAGAGTTTCATATTGTTCACCTGCGCGATAGTTTGGGACAATCGCTGTCCGGTGGCGAGCGCCGCCGGGTGGAAATCGCCCGGGCGCTGGCCGCCAACCCCAAATTCATCCTGCTGGACGAACCCTTTGCAGGGGTAGACCCGATTTCGGTCATCGATATCAAGAAAATCATTGAGCATCTGCGCGATAGCGGGCTGGGCGTGTTGATTACCGACCATAACGTTCGCGAAACGCTCGATGTCTGTGAACGCGCTTATATCGTTAGTCAGGGCCAGCTTATTGCCCACGGCTCACCGATGGATATACTGGCGAATGAGCAGGTAAAACGAGTCTATCTGGGCGAAGGCTTCCGACTCTGATAACGTCATGTTTTAGGTTGATCATTCAAAAAGGAAGTTAGCGCGCGTTATGAAGCAAGGTTTGCAACTCAGGCTCAGCCAGCAACTGGCTATGACACCGCAGTTACAGCAGGCCATCCGCCTGCTGCAGTTGTCCACGCTTGAACTCCAGCAGGAAATCCAACAGGCGCTGGAAAGCAACCCGTTGCTGGAGCAAGCCGATATTCATGACGAAGTGGAAACCCAGGAAAGCAGCGACAGCGAAACGCTGGATACCCGCGAGGCGCTGGAACAGAAGGAGATGCCCGACGAGCTGCCGCTCGACGCCGCCTGGGATGAAATCTACACCGCCGGCACGCCGTCCGGCACCAGTACTGACTACCGCGACGAAGAGCTGCCTGTCTATCAGGGCGAAACCACCCAGACGCTACAGGATTACCTGATGTGGCAGGTGGAACTGACGCCGTTTTCCGACACCGATTCCGCCATCGCCACGTCTATCGTGGACGCGGTGGACAATACCGGCTATCTGACCGTGTCGCTGGACGACATCCGCGACAGCATCGGTAATGACGATGTGACGATGGAAGAAGTGGAAGCGGTGCTCAAGCGCGTACAGCGTTTTGACCCTGTCGGCGTAGCCGCCCGTGATTTGCGCGAATGCCTGCTGGTGCAGCTATCGCAGTTCGACAATGACATTCCCCGTCTGGCCGAAGCCAGGCTCATCGTCAGCGAATACCTCGACCTGCTCGCCAACCATGACTTCCGCACCCTGATTCGTACCAGCCGTCTCAAGGAAGAAGTGCTGAAAGAAGCGCTGGCGTTAATCCAGTCGCTGGATCCGCGCCCAGGGCAGTCGATCAACACCGGCGAATCCGAGTATGTCATTCCGGATGTGCTGGTGCGCAAGATGCAAGGCCACTGGACGGTGGAACTCAACACCGACAGCGTGCCGCGGCTGCAGATCAACCAGCAGTACGCCGCGCTCGGCAGCAGCGCGCGCAACGACAGCGACGGCCAGTTCATCCGCAGTCATCTGCAGGAAGCCCGCTGGCTCATCAAGAGCCTGGAAAGCCGTAACGATACCCTGTTGAAGGTGACCCGCTGTATTGTGGAACAGCAGCAGGCGTTCTTCGAACACGGCGAAGAATTCATGAAACCCATGGTGCTGGCGGATATCGCCCAGGCCGTGGACATGCACGAGTCCACCATTTCCCGCGTAACGACCCAGAAATTTCTGCACAGTCCGCGCGGTATTTTTGAGCTGAAGTATTTCTTTTCCAGCCACGTCAACACCGACAGCGGAGGCGAGGCGTCGTCCACCGCTATCCGCGCGCTGGTCAGGAAACTCATTGCAGCGGAAAACCCCGCTAAACCGCTGAGCGACAGCAAGCTGACCACACTGCTTTCCGAACAGGGAATCATTGTGGCCCGCCGTACTGTCGCCAAGTATCGAGAGTCTTTATCTATCCCGCCGTCAAACCAGCGTAAACAGCTGGTTTGACCCCTACATGAGAAGGAAGACGATATGCAGCTTAACATTACCGGACACCACGTCGAAATTACGGATGCTCTGCGCGAATTCGTGACCTTAAAATTCGCCAAACTTGAGCAATACTTTGATCGTATCAATCAGGTGTACGTGGTATTGAAAGTGGAAAAGATCCTGCACATTGCGGATGCCACCATCCACGTCAACGGAGGTGAGCTGCATGCCACATCGGAAGCGGATGATATGTATGCCGCCATCGATCTGTTGATCGACAAGCTGGCAAGACAGTTAAACAAACATAAGGATAAACTGAAACAGCACTGATTTTGCCGTTTCAGGTGCAGGGACAGCAACCGGCCTGCTGTATGATGGCGGGCCGGTAACCGAAGGCAACAGTGTCGTTAAGTGAACGTATCATGAACAACGAGCCCGTTATGCAACTTAGCGCCGTTCTCCGTAAGGAGTGCACGCGTAGCGCCGTCCACTGTCAGAGCAAAAAGCGCGCACTGGAAATCATCAGTGAACTGGCCGCCAGACAGCTCAACCTGCCGCCGCAGATGGTGTTTGAAGCGATTCTGACCCGGGAACGCATGGGCAGCACCGGTATCGGCAATGGCATCGCCATTCCGCACGGCAAGCTGGAAGACGAGAATACGCTGGGCGCGGTCGGCGTCTTTATCCAGTTGGAGCAGCCGATCGCTTTTGACGCCATCGACAACCAGCCGGTCGATCTGCTTTTTGCCTTGCTGGTTCCCACTGAACAATGTAAAACCCATTTACATACTTTGTCGCTCGTCGCCAAACGGCTGGCGGATAAAACCGTGTGTAAGCGGCTGCGCGCCGCTCAAAGCGATGAAGAGCTGTATCAGATCATGACGGAAGCGGATCTGTCCGACCAGCCCTGACGGCTGGCGGCGCCGGTTTCGGTTGCTATCCACAACGCACGTAACAGCAGGCGCGAGCCTGACAGGATGCCGGCCCGGCCGGGAAAACGAAGTTAGCTAACTGTGGCGGTGGACATTCACCATCCCGCTGCCAGGGGGGAGTCGTCAGATGGTGCTGATGATTGTCAGTGGTCGTTCAGGTTCGGGGAAATCCGTAGCCCTGCGCGCGCTGGAAGACATGGGTTTCTATTGTGTGGATAACCTGCCGGTGGTGTTGTTGCCCGAGCTGGCGCACACGCTGGCGGAACGGAATATCTCCGCGGCGGTCAGCATTGACGTGCGCAACCTGCCGGAAACGCCGGAAGTGCTGGAACATGCCCTGACCCGCCTGCCCCAGAGCTTCTCTCCCCAACTGCTGTTTTTGGACGCCGATCGCAATACGCTGATTCGGCGTTACAGCGATACCCGCCGCCTGCATCCGCTCTCCAGCAAAAACCTGTCGCTGGAAAGCGCTATCGATGAAGAAAACGATCTGCTGGAGCCGCTGCGCTCGCGCGCCGATCTGATCATCGATACCTCGGAGATGTCGGTGCACGAGCTGGCGGAAATGCTGCGTACCCGTTTACTGGGTAAACGCGAGCGCGAGCTGACTATGGTATTCGAGTCATTCGGCTACAAGCACGGCATCCCGATTGATGCGGATTACGTGTTTGACGTGCGTTTCCTGCCTAACCCGCACTGGGACCCGAAACTGCGCCCGATGACGGGTCTGGATAAACCGGTGGCCGCGTTTCTCGACAGGCACACCGAAGTCCACAACTTCATCTACCAGACCCGCAGCTACCTGGAACTGTGGCTGCCGATGCTGGAAACCAACAACCGCAGCTATCTTACCGTCGCGATCGGTTGTACCGGCGGGAAACACCGCTCGGTCTACATCGCCGAGCAACTGGCGGATTACTTTCGCTCCCGTGGCAAAAACGTGCAGTCACGCCACCGTACGCTGGAAAAACGCAAATCATGACCGTCAGGCAAACCGTTGAAGTGACAAACCGTCTGGGGATGCACGCCCGCCCGGCCATGAAACTGTTCGAGCTGGTGCAAAGCTTTGACGCCGCGGTGTTGCTACGCAACGAAAGCGGCACCGAAGCCGACGCCAGCAGCGTCATCGCCATGCTGATGCTGGATTCGGCCAAAGGGCGTCATATCGAAGTGGAAGTCACCGGCCCGGATGAAGAACAGGCGCTGGCGGCGGTCATTCAGCTGTTTGAAGCCGGGTTTGACGAGGATTAATCTGCCGGGGCGGCTCCTGCTGACGCAAGTCGCCTCGTGATCCCGCGCTCTTCCTTTTTTCTGCGTTCAGTTTTTATGTGGTAGGTTTTTCTGTAGTAGGTTTTTCTGTAGTAGGTTTTTCTGTAGTAGGTTTTTCTGTAGTAGGCTTTTATGCGGCGAGTTTTTATGCGGTAAGTTCCCGACATCCCTGCTACCATCAGATTAACTTATGCCCCTGCCCTTCGCGGCGGGGGTGTTGTTATCTGCTATTGCAAAAACTGGAGAGACATATGGATAAACCGCACCTGACGATTAGCGAGCTGGATGCCGAACGCCTGGATGCGCTGCTGGAGCAACCCGCTTTTGCCGATACAGAGGTGGCTCAGGCCCTGAGCGAAGAACTGGATCGGGCGGATATCGTCCAGCCGGTCGAGATTCCGGCCGATGTAGTCACCATGAACAGCCGGGTTCGGTTCCGCGACCTGCTCACGACGGAAGAACATATCCGCACGCTGGTCTATCCGGCCAGCCTTAAAGACAGCCGGGAGCAGATTTCGGTCATGGCGCCGCTGGGCGCCGCGCTGCTCGGCATGCACGTCGGCAACAGCATTGCCTGGCCGTTGCCGAATGGTGAAGAAACGCGGATTGAAGTGATGGAACTGCTCTACCAGCCGGAAGCGGCGGGTGAATACCACCGCTGATAACGGCGACATGCGCCAAACGACTGCCCTGAATGTCCGGGCAGTCAATGTCACTGAAAATAAAACTTATACCCCGGCAATCTTCATCGACGGCAACAAGACCGAGCCGCACTGGATGTTGCTGCGCGTTTCGATATCATCACCGATGGTCACCATGTTGCGCAGCATATCTTTCAGGTTGCCGGCGATGGTGATTTCGCTCACCGGATACTGAATTTCGCCGTTCTCCACCCAGAATCCGGCCGCGCCGCGGGAATAATCCCCGGTTACCGCGCTCACGCCTTGCCCCATCAGGCTGGTGACCAGCAGCCCGGTGCCCATTTCCTTCAGCATGCCGTCAAAATCCAGCCCGCGCCCGGCAATACGCCAGTTATGAATCCCGCCGGCATGGCCGGTGCTCTTCATGCCCAGTTTACGACCGGCATACGTGGTCAACAGCCAGGTTTGCAATACGCCGTCTTTGACGATATCGCGCTGCTCGGTGCGAACGCCTTCGCTGTCGAACGGGGTGGACGCCAGCCCTTTGCGCAAATGCGGCAGTTCCTGAATGGTCAGCCATTCCGGCAGAATCTGTTTGCCGAGGCTATCCAGCAGGAAAGTGGATTTACGGTAGACGCTGCTGCCGCTGATGGCGCCGACCAGATGACCGAACAACCCGGTCGCCACTTCGGCGGAGAACATCACCGGCGCTTCCATGGTGGCCAGTTTACGCGGCGACAGGCGCGCCAGCGTACGGCGGGCGCACTCTTCCCCAACCCACGCCGGCGAGCTCAGATCGCCCAGCGCGCGGCCGATGGTGTAGGCGTAATCGCGCTCCATCTCGCCGTTGTGCTCGGCAATCACGCTGACCGACATGGAGTGGCGGCTGGAGCAGTAGCTTTGCAGCATACCGTGGCTGTTGCCGAAAACCTTGATGCCATAGTGGCTGTTGAAACTGCCGCCTTCGGTATTGGTAATGCGTTTGTCGGCTTTCAGCGCCGCCTGTTCAGCGGCTGCGGCCAGTTCGATACCGCGATCGGCGTCCAGCTCCGCCGGGTGGAACAAGTCCAGATCCGGCGCCTCAAACGCCAGCAGATCCTTGTCCGCCGGGCCAGAGCATGGGTCAACCGAGGTGTAACGGGCAATATCCAGCGCCGCCTGCACCGTGCGGGCAATGGCGTCCGGGCTCATATCGGTGGACGACGCGCTGCCCTTGCGCTGTTGATAGTAGACGGTAATACCGAGCGCACCGTCACTATTGAATTCGACGTTTTCAACTTCACCATACCGGGAGCTGACGCTGATCCCCGTTGTTTTCGTGACGGCAACTTCCGCCGCATCAGAACCGGCACGGGCCAATTCCAGCGCCTGCGATACCGCCTGTTCCAGCACTTTACGCTGTTCTGCAACCTGAGTGATTATTGTCATCGATTTGCCATAATGAGTGAGAAAACATTCAGATAATCCATGATGCAACGAATGCTGTCCGCCTGCTATTCGTCACCTTACCTCAGACGTAAAATGAGGTAGCCTGTGATTGAGTCTAACAGGATCGGCGGACAATTTCGCACAAAGCCCATAACCTGATAGGATCAGCCTCTTTTATTGGGGAGCCACGATGAACAAACATCCCGAAGACTGGCAGGATGACGTCCCGGACGCCAGCCAGGACGATGAAGACGAAGAGATAATTTGGGTCAGCAAAAGCGAAATCAAACGCGATGCTGAAGCCCTGAAAGCGCTGGGCACCGAGCTGGTTGAGCTGGGTAAGAACGCGCTGGAGCGCATCCCGCTGGATGAAGACCTGCGTGCCGCGATTGAACTGGCGCAGCGCATCACCAAGGAAGGCCGCCGCCGTCAGTTGCAGCTGATTGGCAAGATGCTGCGCGCCCGCGACCCGGAGCCAATCCAGACCGCGCTGGACAAGCTGCGCAACCGCCACAACCAGCAGGTATCGCTGTTCCACAAACTGGAGCAGTTGCGCGACCGGTTGGTGACCGAAGGCGACGGCGCGATTCCAGACATCCTCGCACTTTATCCGCAGGCCGATCGCCAGCAGCTGCGCTCGCTGGTGCGTAACGCCCAGAAAGAAAAAGCCGCCAACAAGCCGTCCAAGTCGGCCCGGCAGATTTTCCAGTATCTGCGCGAACTGGCGGAAGCCGAGTAATGTCAGGCAGGCACCTTACGGTGCCTATTTTTTATTTGGTTGACGCCACCAGCGCGGAGCCGGCGAAAATGAACAGGGTGCCGGTGGCGCGGTTGAACAACCGCAGGCGGCGCGGATGGGCAAACAGCGCCGATACCCGGTGGCCCATGCAGGCGTAAGTAAACATGATGCTGAAATCCAGCACTACCCAGGTGAGCGCCAGCAGCGCGAACTGCATGGCTTGCGGCGCGCTGGTATCGATAAAATTGGGAAACAGGGCGGCAAAGAACAGGATGTCTTTGGGATTGCTGACCCCCACCATAAAGCCGTGACGATAGAGACCCAGCGCGCCCGGCGCCGCTTCATCCACCTCAGTTGACGGCGTCAGGGTGCTTTCCCGTGTCCGCCAAGCGGAAATGCCGAGCCAGATCAGGTAGAGCGCGCCCACCACTTTCAGCGCCAGAAACGCCGTCGCCGACGCGGCCAGAATCGCGCCCAGCCCCAGCGCGGACGCCGTCATCAGCACCAGCGAGCCGGTCGCGCCGCCCAGAATGGTCGCCAGCGCGCGCCGTTGCCCGTACCGCAGGCCATGCGCCATACTGAGCAAAGCCGACGGACCCGGTACGGCAATCAGCACGGCGATCACACCGAGGTAAACCAGCCAAAGATGCAAAGTCATTATTCTGTCTTCCGTTGATGTCAATTTATCTAACAAGCGGTTAAGGTAACGCTTTCGTTATGTAATTTAAAACACAACGAAATGGCAGACCACAACCCTAAGAGACTGATCCCACATGACAACGCTATTTCTGTATTACGTGGGCGGGCGCGCCCAGGGCGCCAACATCGAACTGCATGACGTCCAGTTCGCCGCAGTGGAACGCCCAGAAGACGGATTTCCCCTGCTGAAAGCCAGCTGGTTCGGCGATAAAAGCCAGGTCCACGTCGATAGCTACACCCCCTGTCAGTGGGCGGACGGCTATGATATCACGCTCAGCCGTCAGCCGTTTCATGGGCGGGAAAAACTCTGGTTCATCAATATGGGCGGATATCTGCCGCACGACCCGGCGGAAGTGCATCAGTTCGGGCTGTTCGTGGCGCCGGATGCGGAACAGGCCAAACAACGCGCCAAAGCGGTGTTGCTGACCGAGGTGTTCCAGCAGCACAAGGACGATCTGCGCGATGTGGACGACTGCCTGCCGCTAACCCTGCTGGACCGCTGGCATATCCACCTGACCGCCAACCTGACCGGTCGCGTATCGCCGCCGCAGTGGCAGGGGTATCACCCGCTGTAATCGCTTCCCGGCTTAATCGCCGAGCGCGTGTTTATGACGGTGCAGCAGCGCCGTCAGGCGGCCGACCGCATTAATTGCGTCATCCGATACCTGATGGTCGCGCAACAGGTGCTGATATTCATCCATCTGCGCCAACAGCCGGGAAAAATGGTGACTGCGGTCGCGGGTAGCGGCAATCACTTGTTCCGCCGTCGCCCGCATCTGGCGGTGAAAAGCGGACAGGCTGGGGCTGACCGGCAACTCCAGCGTCCGCAGGCGCTGATGCATCATGATCAGCGACAGCGCCAGCCGGTATTTGCCGATTTCCCCCGGAAACAGGTTCAGCAGCAAAAACAGGTGCTGATACAACGCGGGCAGGTGGTTCTCCTGCCGCCGTGCCGGACGGGTCGACAGCGCCGACACCGCGCCGAACACAAACCGGTTAAGTAGCGTGCGCTCGGTGCGGTCGCGGGTATTATCCCGAATCAGCAGAATAACGATCAACGCCAGAAAACAACCGATAATCTGCCCGATAGCGTTATCAAGGAACTGGGACAGGTTGAACTTCATCGGATTGCTGAGTACCAGAATGTTGATGGTGCTGGCCAGCGCACCCAACGATCCCAGCCGCCGCTTCTGCACCTCAATGCCGATCACAAACGCCATGCCGCCCAGACTCAGGCACAACAGCAGCAGGCTTTGCTGGGTGGACGGCAACACCAGCATGAACATCAACGCCCCCAGCGGCAGCGCCACCAGAGAACCAATCAGAAAGTCCTTGGCCGCCATCAATGGATTAGGCAGCCGCATCGCCAGCGAGGTCACCACCGCGATGATCACCATACATGAACTGCCCGATGTCCAGCCGGTCCACAACCAGAACAAACACCCCAGGCCGGTGGCGACAGCAGTGCGTATGCCGTTGATCATGGCGTGATGCGTTTCCGCCGAGCTGGCCTTCACCGGCACGTCGGCATCCAGCAACGCCGCTTCGCTCTGACTGATGCGCACATTGGTTTTTACGCCTTTCGACAGCAGTTGGTAGCGGGCCGCCGCCGACAGCCAGCTCACCAGCGTCGGCGGCAGGCTGCGGCTATGCGCGGCAGCCAGATGACGAAACTGTCGTAAACGCCGCTGCACGTCCGCCGGCGTATCCGCCGGTTGTTCCAGCATCATGGCAATCGCCCCTTTAACAGCATCGGGGTGGTCCTGCAGCGTCAATCGGGTTTCGCACGCCTGGGTAATCATGACCCAGGATTGGGTCAACAGCGTTTTTATCCGGCGACTAGCCCCCTGCCAGCGGGATGACTCCATCATCAGCACGCTGCGCATACCGTTGATGGCGTGTGTTTTACGCACCAGTCCGTTCCACGCGGCGTCCAGCTCCTCTTTCGACATGCCATTCACGCAGCGTTGCAGCAATTGATATTGCCCCACCAGCAGTTCATCCACCGCCCGGTCGATATCCTTTTTGATAGAACGGGGTGAAAACAACAGGTCGGCCAAAATGGCGCAGACAATCCCCAGCACGATTTCACTGCAACGTTCAACGGCGAATTGCGGAATACGCAGCGGCGCGCTCTGGCTGGTAACGATGATGATCAACGTCGTGTAGCCCGCCAGCGCAAACACATAGGCGTTCTCTACTTTCACCAGCGACGAAATCCAGACGCAGACGCCCGCCCACAGGCAGCACAGCATCAGCATCACCACCGGCGCCCGCACCGTGGCGATGATAATAACCAGCGCGCCGATACAACCGATAAAGGTGCCGATCACCCTGAGCATACCGCGGTGACGAATGGCGCCGGAGAACGGATCGCCGCCGGCGGCGAAAGCCGGACCGGCCGCTACAATCGCGGCGGTCAGCGCCGCCCAGCGCGGGGTTTCCAGTTGCAGATGAAACCCCAGCACCAGCGACAGCACGATAGCCGTGCTGAGTTTGAAGGCAAACCGCAGGCGCAAAAACGCGGGACTGTTCATCATAGGCGCTCGCTTAGCCAAACTCGCGCAGACGATGCAGCAGTTGCAATAACGGCGACATCGACTTGGTGTTGCGGGTATGCTCGCCGGTCACTACCACCGTGGCGGTGGTCCCGGCCGGGTACAGGTCGCCCCATTGCTGATCGAGACGAATCCTGACCGGCACCCGCTGTGCCAGCCGTACCCACTCCAGATTGGAATCCACCGTCGCCAGCCCTTTGGTGTCGGCGGAACTGCTGCTGTTGGTTACTCCGGCGGCGATGCTATCCACCGCGCCGAACAGAATCTGATTGCTGCCCAGCGGGGTGATTTCCACCCGATAGCCGGGGCGCACGCCCGCCAGTTTAGTTTCTTCCATGTAGGCCAGCAGATAGAACGAATCCTTTTTCACCAGCGCCACCGCGGTGGAGCCGCGGGTAATGTATTCGCCGGCGTGCACGTGCAGGTTGGTTATCCAGCCATCGGCCGGGGCTCGCACCACCGTACGCGCCAGATCGAGCTTCGCCAGTTCCAGCTCCGCCTGCGCCTTTGCCAGCTGATGCAGCGTGGTTTGCAGCGCATTGCCGGACTGTTCAATCTCTTCACGCGACATCGCCTGCACGCCGAGACGCTGGCGGCGCGCCGACTCCCGCTTTTTCTCATCAGCCAGCGCCTGATAGTAGGCCACGTCCGCCTGCGCCTGCTCCAGCGCCTGCTGGTAACGCGGCTGATCAATCACGAACAGCACATCGCCCTGCTTCACCGGCTGGTTATCCTGCACTTTCACATCGGTCAGCAGGCCGCTGACATCGGGGGCGATCGCCACCACATCAGCGCTGAAACGAGCGTCGCGGGTCCAGGGAGATTCGGTGTAAAACGACCACACGCGCACCAGCGCCACCGCGGCCAGCAACACCAGCACTAGCGTGATGGCCATGCGGCTGAATTTTTTGATCATCACTTTCACAACAGATGCTTTCACAACAACCTCAAAGACCGAAACGAAACAGCAGATAGAACAGGCAGACAAACAACGCGGTATTAAACAGAGCCGGGTGCCAGACCCGGTCGTAAATGCCCGTGGGATGCAGCAGTCGGATACAGATAAAAAACAGCGCCAGCGTCACCAGCAGCACAAAAAACACCGGCGGGAACGACAGGCCGAACAGCACCATGACCGGGAGTGAATTCATCCTCTTTTCCTTTTTTTCACCATCACGCCGCCCGTCGCTCGCATCAGCAACCGTATGTGTCGGGGTCGGGGAAGATGAGGTAAACACCCATTCCCGTCGGCATCGCTGCCAGCGGGTGAAAGACACAGCTTTAACTGAATAATCACGATGGCGGGCGCTGATTTAATGCAGATCGCTTGCGGCGTTAAATCAGCGTTTTAAACCCTTCGGAACGACCACGGCAGCAAAGACGAGTAATCAGGACCGCTCTTCGTGGTCAAACAGGCTATATTATGAAACGTTATTATTATGTTATCTACGCAGTGTGATCTAAATCACTTTTAAGCCAGGATTAACAATGGAACGATTAAAGAGCATGTCGGTCTTCGCCAGAGTAGTGGAGTTCGGCTCGTTCACCGCCGCCGCCCGTCAGCTGGAAATGAGCGTATCCGCCGTCAGCCAGACGGTTACCCGGCTGGAAGATGAACTGCAGGTGAAACTGCTCAACCGCAGCACCCGCAGCATCGGGCTGACGGAAGCCGGCAGGATTTACTACCACGGCTGCCGCCGCATGTTGCACGAAGCGCAGGAAGTGCATGAGCAGTTATATGCGTTCAACAACACCCCGATCGGTACGCTGCGCATCGGCAGCTCCTCCACCATGGCGCAAAACGTGCTGGCGAATATGACCACCGACATGCTGAAGGAGTACCCGGGGCTGTCGGTCAATCTGGTGTGCGGCATTCCGGCGCCGGACCTGATTGCCGACGGATTGGACATCGTCATCCGGGTCGGCGCGCTGCAGGACTCCAGCCTGTACAGCACCCGTCTCGGCTCCATGCCGATGGTGGTCTGCGCCGCCAGAAGCTATCTGGCGCAGCACGGCACGCCGGAAAAACCCGCCGACGTGAGCAACGTATCCTGGCTGGAGTACAGCGTCCGCCCAGACAGCGAATTTGAGCTGATAGCGCCGGAAGGCATCACCACCCGGCTGACGCCGCAAGGACGCTTCGTCACCAACGACCCGGTCACGCTGATTCGCTGGCTGAAAAACGGCGCCGGCATCGCCTATATGCCGTTAATGTGGGTATTTGAAGAGATCAAACGCGGCGAAATAGAGATCCTATTCCCGCGTTATCATTCGGACCCGCGCCCGGTGTACGCGCTCTACACCCGCCGCGACAATCTGCCGCTGAAGGTGCAGGTTTGCATTAATTACCTGACCGAGTATTTCAACAAGGTGGCGCTGATTTATCAGGGATACCGGCAGGAACACCCGCAGAGCGAGCCGCCGCAGAAATAAATCAGGCCGCACCGGCGGCCTGATTTAACAACCAACGTATCAACGCTTAGGCGGTGCCGCCCACCGTAATGTTGTCGAGCTTCAGGGTCGGCTGACCGACGCCGACCGGCAAGCTTTGCCCTTCCTTGCCGCACACCCCGACGCCTCTATCCAGCGTCAGATCGTTGCCGACCATCGAAATCTGCTGCATGGCTTCAATGCCGGAGCCAATCAGCGTCGCGCCTTTCACCGGTTTGGTGACGCGGCCGTTCTCGATCAGGTACGCCTCGGACGTGGAGAACACGAACTTGCCGGAGGTGATATCCACCTGACCGCCGCCAAAGTTCGGCGCGTACAGACCGTAATCCACGCTGGCGATGATCTCTTCCGGAGTGGATTTGCCCGCCAGCATGTAGGTGTTGGTCATACGCGGCATCGGCAGATGGGCGTATGACTCGCGGCGGCCGTTGCCGGTCGGCGCGACGCCCATCAGACGGGCGTTCAGTTTGTCCTGCATGTAACCTTTGAGAATGCCGTTCTCAATCAGCACGTTGTACTGGCCGGGCACGCCTTCGTCATCCATCGCCAGCGAACCGCGGCGCCCTTCCAGTGTACCGTCATCCACCACCGTACACAGCTCGGATGCTACCAGCTTGCCGACCTGACCGCTGAACACCGAAGTGCCGCGACGGTTGAAGTCGCCTTCCAGACCGTGCCCGACCGCCTCGTGCAACAGCACGCCCGGCCAGCCTGAGCCCAGCACCACCGGCATCGACCCAGCCGGCGCCGCCACGGCGGACAAATTGACCAGCGCCATGCGCACCGCCTCTTTGGCCCAGGCTTCCGCCCGCACTTCGCCATCCGCCTGCTGCCAGAAATAGTCGTAGCCGGTACGCGCGCCGCCGCCGCTGGAGCCGCGTTCACGACGGCCGTTTTCTTCCACCAGCACGCTGACGGACAACCGCACCAGCGGGCGCACGTCCGCCGCCAGAGTGCCGTCGGTGGCGGCCACCAGAATCAGCTCATACACGCCGGTCAGGCTGGCGGTGACTTCCTGCACGCGCGCATCCGCCGCGCGGGCGGTGGCGTCAACCCGTTGCAACAGCGCGATCTTCTCTTCACGAGTCAGGCTGTCCAGCGGATTGGCCTGCGGGTACAGGCCGCGATGCGGCACTTCGCCCAGCGTTTTAACCGCGCCGTTGCCCTGCTCACGCACAATGCTGCGCGCGGCCTGCGCGCTTTGCTGCAGCGCGTTGAGCGTAATCTGGTCTGCGTAGGCAAAACCGGTCTTCTCGCCGTTAATGGCCCGGATCCCCACGCCCTGATCGATATGATAAGAACCGTCCTTGATGATGCGATCTTCCAGCACCCAGGACTCATGGTAGCTTGACTGAAAATACAGGTCGGCGTAGTCGATACGCCGTTCACTCAACGTGCCTAAAATAGACTGTAAATCCTGATGGCTCAGTTTATTGGCCGTGAGTAATTGCTCACTGACAAATGTCAGACTCATAGAATGTCACTCTTATTGTCAATGTCATCAGATAACCAGACCGCAGTTACTGGCCCGCCGCCTCGGCGGCCTTGGCTTTTTGCGGTTCACGCACTACTTCCTGAATCTTTGGTTGATCCACACTACCGGAAATGTGGTAACGAATCAGGGAAATTTTACTCCACAACGGCGCCAGCACCTTGCTGGCGGCAAACACCGCCGCCCCGATTACCGGGTTGACCGCAAAGGCGGTCGCCACGCCGACGGTGGCGGAAATCTCCGGCGCCACCACCGCTTCCATCGACAGTTCGCGCTTCACCAGATCGATGTCGCCTTTCATGGCGATATCCGCCTCAAGGCCGTCCACCAGCAGATTATCGGTGTGCAGCACCCCGTCTTTTATCCACGCCGTGCTGCGAACCGAGTCAAAGTAAAAGCCTTTGCCGAAGGTGTCGCTGAAATCAAACTGTAGCTTACGCAGCAGCGCATCGAAACTCACCAGCCGTAATAATTGCCCGGCCTGGCCGGTGCCGACGTTGACGATTTCGCCTTTGCCGATATCGGTTTTCAGGATCCCGCTCAGGCTCGGAATATGCGGCGCCCACGGCGAACCGTGCCAGTATAGGTCGTAGTCGATCTTGAACGCGCCGGCGCGCAACGGCGTCGCCAGCCCCAGCCAGTCGGCGTTGTCGCTCAGGCTGCCGCCGGACAATTGCCCTTTGATCGCGGTGCGGGTGCCTTCGCCGCTTTCCTGCCAGCTGCCGTCCAGCGTCAGCCTGGCCTTACCGTTGTCGACCAGCCCGTTAGCCAGCACCAGCTTGTTGGGTTCCGGTTGCAGCGTGCCTTTCATCTGCCCGACGTTTTGCCCCATCAGCCAGCATTCACGGCATTCAAACTGCAGCGCCGGCCAGTCTTCAAAGCGAATGCTGGGATCGTTGAGCGGCGATTTTTTCTCCGCCAGCGCCGCCGGGTTGGTCGCATCGTCCCCTTGCCACTGCGGATTATAATAAAGATAGCGCACATCGCCGCGCCACAGCCCGGAAGCTGGGATCAGCAGGCGACCGTCGATTTCTCTGCCGGCGGCGGTAATTTCGCTGCCGCCGTTCTGGCTGCGGCTGGTAAACATCAGGTCATGCCATTGCTGACCGAGTATTTTCAGTTCCGGCGTGGTCAGCGTCACCCGCTCCGGCCACTGAAAGCGGCTGGCTCCGGCCTGCGCCGTAACGGCGTTGCGCACGCCGGGCAGCAGCGCCAGCCAGCGCTCGCCGTCCAGCGGCGGCAGCGCCAGCGTCAGCGACGAATCATCCGGCAGCGGCGGGGGTTTCCCCCCTTCCTGCCAGGCGGCTCGCGTCAGCATGACTTGGTTATCTTTAAGCAGCCACTGACTGTTGAAAGACTGGTTTTTTCCCAATGAACCGGTGAGCGAGAAACCGCGAACGTCCCCTTTGGCACTGACCTGCAGCCCCAGCGCCGTTCCTCCGGCTTTATTCAGCGGAGAAGGTAAGCGACTGCTCACTTCCTTAAGATCGCCCTGAACCGTCACTTCATAACTGGATGGCCCCTGATGCGGCAGCGTTACCTGTACCGCGCTCTGCCAGCCGGCATTGCCATTAAGCGCCATCGTTACCGGTTTGGGCAGCCCCGGCAAACGGGACACCGCCCAGCTTCCCTGCAATCCGACATTGACCAGAAACGCTTTTTCCTGTTCCTGAGTCGAAAAGTTGAAGGTCAGCGGTTGTTCGAGCCAGCGCGCCTGTAGCGTCTGGCTGGAGAGGTTGCCGTTATCGTAATGGAACGTCCCGCTGACCGACTGGAGCGACACGTCCAGCGGCTTGATAAACAGATGGTTATTGTTGAGCGCTACGTCGCCGCTGGCCTTCACCAGCCCGCCATTGAGCGGGATGTCGAGATGCAGGTTGCCCTGCACGTCTCCGCCAATCTGGAGCTGCGTCAGCGCGCTGCCCAGCGTGGGTTTCATCGGCGTCTGCGCGAAGTAATCGCTCACTTTCTTACCGCTTCCGCTGATGTCGCCGTCAATCAGCAGCTTTTCCTTGCTGTAGTCCGGGATCACCGCATTGATGTTGCGCCCTTCAGCCTCGCCCAGCATCACATGCGGCGCCGACATCCACAGGCCGTTATTAAGGAAATTCAGGGTAATATTCAGATTGTCCAGCGCGGGCCAGCCGGGCTGGAACTCGAAACGCGATTTTTCCAGCGGCACCCAGACCTGGAATTGCCCTTCCTGATGCTCGAACGGGAACTGCGCCGGATTGCCGGCGAACACCAGCGTGGCGTTATCCACCTGACCCGATTTGATGGCGCCGGTCAGGTAATTCACCAGATCCTTGCCCATAAACGGCTCGGGATAATAGCGCCAGGCATCGGCGGCATCGCCGAGCCGAATCCCGGCCAGAATATCCAGCCGTGGTTCTCCCTGCGCGGGATGGCGATAGTGGAAATCACCGTTGGCCCACAACGAACGGGAGCGAACATCCAGCCCTTGTCCCCACAGCTCCCAGCCCTGAGAGTCGTTGCGCCAGTCCAGCGTGGCGTCCGCCTGCCGGATATCCAACGGCGCGCGGAACATATCCTGATACGGCAAGGTGCTCTGCGCCAGATTCACCCGCACCCGCCCGCGCGCCAGACTGCCCGCCGCCTCGCCGGAAACATGATTGGCGCCCGGCAGCAGTCGCCAGTTTTTCCAGCCGACATCCTGCCAGCTCGCCTGAAAGCGGGTCTGTTCGGGTTGCTGCAAGGGGATATCCAGCGCCAGCGTGGTCAGTTGTCCCTCCGGTTGCAGTGCCTGCCAGCGGGTTTTCAGTTCCGGCGTGGTGGTGCTTAACAGCGGCAGCAACGGCCCCAGACGATCCAGCGCCAGATGACGACCGCGGATGCGTAACTCGGCCGGGCGGTCCGGCCCCAGCAACTGCGTATCCGACGGCAGCCACAGGGCGGACAGTTGCCCTTTCGGCCAGTCGACGCCATCGGTGGACAGGTTCAGCGCCGGCACATCCAACTGCCAGCCGTTCTGGTAGCGGCTGGCGTGCAGCGTCATGCCGTTAATGCCCAGCCGGTGCAGCGTGGTGCCGTCGCGCCAGCTGGCATCGCCCTGACTGAGCAACAGATCGCCGCCGTATATGTCGCCTTCCCGCACCTGCAACCAGGCGGCGAGGCTGAAATTGGCGCTCTCCAGCCCGGTGTTGTTGCGAATCCAGCGGCCCAGCCACGGTTTCATGTCGATGTTGTCGGCCTGCAGATAGACCACGCCGTTATTCAGCCAGCCCTGCTCGTCGCGCAAATCCATGCGCAGCTGCACCATGCCGTGCGGGCCGTTAAGGCTGGACAGGCTAATTTGCCCTTCCGCCCGGTGCCGGTTTTTACCGTTCAGCCAGGTCAGTTGGGGAATTTGCAGTTCGGCCTGGGTACCCGCCGGGGTCAGGAAACGAATGCGGCTATTGCGCAGATCGAAATGATCGAACTGTCGCAGGAACAGCGAGCCAAGTTGATCCGGTTCCCAGGTGCGGGCGCGCTGTCGATCGGGATCGATCGGCGTTTTGATGTCTACTTGCAGGTGATAAAACGTGAGATCGCGGAATTTCCACTTCAGATGCAGCAGCGACTGCCAGACATCCAGCGCTACCGAAATGCGTTCCGATTGCCACTCGGCATCCGGATGATGAATACGTAGATTAGTGATATCCAGCGTGGGGCCGAAGGTTTCCCAACTGCCGCTGAGGCTCTCCACCTCCATCGGCAAACCGGTGACGGACTGCGCCCAGGCCACGACCTGTGGCCGGAAAGTATCCAGCGTCGGCAGCACCATTCTCAGGCCGCTGACCAGCAGCGCGACCAGTACAATCAGAATGGCCCCCGTGGCTGCTGCTATTCCGGGCAATCGTTTTATGCCGGCCAGTCGCCTCACACATGTCTCCTCGTTGTTCGTCACCGGCGACGAGCGAAAACCTTAACAGAGAAAAACCCGCCAGCCGGTCTTGGCGGCGGGCGGCATGGCCTTACATCATGACCACATCAAACTGTTCCTGGCTGTACAGGGGTTCGATCTGAACCTTGACCTGTTTGCCGACGAAAATCTCCACTTCCGCCAGTGCATGCGACTCGTCGCTTTTCAATGCTTCGCCCACCGCCGGCGAGGCGTAAACCAGGAAGCGGTCGGAATCATAAGCATGGTGTACACGCACGATTTCGCGCATGATTTCATAGCACACGGTTTCCACGGTTTTTACCGACCCGCGGCCGTGACAGGTAGGACACTCGCTACACAACACATGTTCTATGCTCTCACGGGTGCGCTTGCGCGTCATCTCCACCAGTCCCAATTGAGAGAAGCCGCTGATGCCGGTTTTGACCCGATCCTTGCTTAGCGCCTGTTCCAGCGAATGCAGCACGCGACGGCGGTGATCCTCATTCCCCATGTCGATGAAATCGATGATGATGATCCCGCCCAGATTGCGCAGCCGCAGCTGACGGGCAATCGCCTGCGTCGCTTCGATATTGGTATTGAAAATGGTTTCGTCCAGATTGCGGTGACCGACAAACGCGCCGGTGTTGATGTCGATGGTGGTCATCGCTTCCGTCTGGTCGATAATCAGGTAGCCGCCGGATTTCAGTTCTACCTTGCGATCCAGCGCCCGCTGAATCTCGTTTTCCACGTCGTACAGGTCGAAAATCGGCTGTTTGCCGCTGTAATGCTCCAGCTTGCTGGTCATTTCCGGGATGTATTCGGCGGTGAATTCCAGCAGCGAGTCGTAGGTCAGCTTTGAATCAACACGGATGCGATCCAGCGACGCGCCGGCGAAATCACGCAGGATGCGATGGGCCAGCGCCAGCTCGCCATACAGTTTGCATTTGGTCTGGTTGCGCTTTTTGCGTTCCATCACCTTGGTCCACAAGCGCTTGAGAAAGGCGGCATCTTGCGCCAGCTCTTCTTCGCCCACGCCCTCGGCGGCGGTACGGATGATAAAGCCGCCCTGCTCGTCGCAGTAATCGGCCACCGTCTTTTTCAGGCGCTCGCGCTCGGCTTCGCTTTCAATACGCTGAGATACCCCGACGTGCGACGCGCCCGGCATGAACACCAGATAACGCGACGGCAGCGTGATATCGGTAGTCAGGCGCGCGCCCTTGGTGCCTAGCGGGTCTTTCACCACCTGGACCATCAGGTCCTGCCCCTGACGCACCAGTTCGGCGATGTCGCGCACATGAAAATTTTTCTGCTCGTCGCCAGCCACGCACTCGGTATGCGGCATGATATCGGACGCGTGCAGAAACGCCGCTTTATCCAGCCCGATATCGACGAACGCCGCCTGCATGCCCGGCAGCACACGGCTGACCCGGCCTTTGTAGATATTGCCGACAATTCCACGCCGGGCTTCCCGCTCGATATGGATTTCCTGCAAAATACCGCCGTCGATATAAGCGACACGCGTCTCTGAAGGGGTAATGTTTACCAGCAACTCAGCGGTCATGGGTTCCTCGTTCTTTACGCCGTGCAGAAAAATGTGTGAACAATTCAAGAGTTTCCACCAATGGCAACCCTACCACGGCGTGATAGCTCCCGAAAATCGATTTAACGAAACATCCGCCCTTTCCCTGAATGCCGTAAGCGCCGGCTTTATCCATCGGCTCGCCGCTGGCGATATATTGCGTAATTTCGTCGTCGGACAGCGTGCGGAATTGCACCTCGGTCACGACCCGCGCCGACACGCTCTCACGACGGTCCGCCAGCGCCAGCGCGGTCATCACCTGATGACGCTGGCCGGACAACGCGCGCAGGATGCGGGCGGCATCTTCTTCATCGCGGGGTTTTTCCAGCACCTGACCGTTCAGCACCACAATGGTATCGGCGCCCAGCACCGGCAAATCCACCGGCGCCGTCGCCACGCCGGCGGCGGCTTTGTCGCACGCCAGACGGCTGACATACTGTTCCGGCGTTTCATCCGGCTGGCGTTGCTCGGCGACATCGATCTTCAAAATATCGAACGAGAGGTCCAGCAACGTCAGCAGTTCGCGGCGACGAGGCGACGCGGACGCCAGATACAGATCGGTCATCACTTCCCTCTTATCATTTGCTTGTTATTGAACGGCAAACTGGCGGCGAATCTTGCGCATCAGCAGGAACAGCCACGGCCACAAGATGCCGTCGACGACACTATTCCAGAAAATTTCCGGCCGTAAAGAGACATTGATCACCAGGAACTCCGCCCAGAACACCAGTAAATCCAGCACCAGCGACAACAGCATGACGATCAGCGCCTGCTGCCACAGCGCCATGTTGCGGAACAACTGGAATTTGAACGCCACCAGATAAGCGATGATGCTCAGCCCCAGCGCCCGTACTCCCAACGTGGAGCCGAGGATCAGGTCGGTGATCATCCCCAGCACAAACCCGGTGCCGACATTGACCCGGTGCGGCAACGCCATCACCCAATAAATCAGGATCAGCGTCAACCAGGAAGGGCGATACATGTAGAGGTCATCCGGCCAGGGCATGATCTGCAGCACCATTGCCACCAGAAAAGAGAGCCAGATGATCCAGTGCCCGTGCCGGCGGTAACTATTCATGGGTTACCTCCCGTCATTGGTTACCTCCCGACGCGCCGGGCGCGGGCGTGGTCCTTTGCTGCGACGGCGCAGCCGGATTGGCGGCTGGCGTCGTGGTATGCCGGGACGATGTGGCGTTCGCCGGTTTGGACGGCGCCGCATTATTGGTTTTGGCCGGCGCCGTTTTAGCAGGCGGCGCGGGCGGGCCGACAAAGTCAGCCGCCGGCGTGTTTGACGACGGCGCAGGCGGCCCCATTTCCTCTGGCGACGGCAGCACGTGCGGCATCATCTGCATCAGGCGCTCGTTCGCTACCCGGTGCACGTCGTCCGGCGGCAGCGCGGTGCGGGAATTGCTGTCGACGCCCCACATCAGCAACAGATAACGCAGACGTTGCAGCTCAGCGGTAGGACGCGCCTGAATAACGGTGTAAGCACGCTGAGTGTCCACTTTCACGGACGACACCACCGCCACCGGATACCCTTCCGGGAAACGCCCGCCCAGACCGGAGGTGACCAGCACATCGCCGACCCGAATATCGGTATTGTTGGGCAGATGTTCCAGTTGTAAATCTTCGGTGCAGCCGTTGCCGGCGGCGATAACGCGGATGTCGTTACGCAGCACCTGAATCGGCAGCGCATGAGACGCATCGCAAATCAACAGCACGCGGCTGGTAAACTGCCCCACCGCTACAACCTGGCCGACCACGCCTTTATCGCTGATGACCGGTTGCCCTTCATACACGCCATTGACGTTGCCTTTGTCGATCACCACCTGATCGCTATAGGGATCGGAACCGGAAGACAGCACCTGCGTGACCATCTTCTGCTCTTCCTGACGCAGCGGCGACCCCAGCAGTTCGCGCAGACGGGCGTTCTCCTGACGAAATTGCCCCAGCAGCAGCAGATCGCTGTTTTTCAGCAGCAGTTCCTGACGCAGGGCGGTATTTTCCCGCTCCAGCTGTTCACGGGAGGTCAGATTGGCGGACAGGTTATCCAGCATGGCGCGCGGGCCATTCGCCAGAAAATAGAACGGGCTGACGGCGGTATCCATGTACGTTCTGATTTTGACAAACGTACCGAGCCGACTGTCAGCAAAAATAATGACAATTGCGGTAATAACTGCAAGAAAAAGGCGCAGTTGCAGGGAAGGGCCCCGGCTAAAAAATCGGCTTCATAAAATTGCGTATTCCTCGACAATAAAAAAGGGGGCTACCACGCGGGATGAATACGGCAGGCTTTCATCCATGCGATCGGTCCCCCTTCTTTGTTCTGGCCGGATTATTCTTCGCTGAACAAATCGCCGCCATGCATGTCGATCATTTCCAACGCCTTACCACCGCCACGCGCTACGCAGGTCAGCGGATCTTCCGCCACCACGACCGGAATGCCGGTTTCTTCCATCAGCAGGCGATCGAGGTTGCGCAACAGCGCGCCGCCGCCGGTCAATACCATGCCGCGTTCAGAAATATCGGACGCCAGTTCCGGCGGGCACTGCTCCAGTGCGACCATCACGGCGCTGACGATACCGGTCAGCGGTTCCTGCAGCGCTTCCAGGATTTCATTGGAGTTGAGGTTGAAACCGCGCGGCACGCCCTCAGCCAGGTTACGACCGCGCACTTCGATTTCGCGCACTTCGTCGCCCGGATAGGCGGAACCGATTTCGTGTTTGATACGCTCAGCGGTCGCTTCACCAATCAGGGAGCCGTAGTTACGACGAACATAGTTGATGATGGCTTCGTCGAAACGGTCGCCGCCGATACGTACCGAGGAGGAGTACACCACGCCGTTCAGGGAGATCACCGCCACTTCCGTGGTACCGCCGCCGATATCCACTACCATGGAGCCGGTCGCTTCGGATACCGGCAGACCGGCGCCGATCGCAGCCGCCATCGGCTCTTCGATCAGGAACACTTCACGGGCGCCTGCGCCCTGAGCGGATTCGCGGATCGCACGGCGTTCAACCTGGGTGGCGCCGACCGGCACACACACCAGCACGCGCGGACTCGGACGCATGAAGCTGTTGCTGTGCACCTGTTTGATGAAGTGCTGCAGCATTTTTTCGGTGACGAAGAAGTCGGCGATCACGCCGTCCTTCATCGGACGAATGGCGGCGATATTACCCGGCGTACGGCCCAACATCTGTTTGGCCTCGTGACCGACGGCGGCCACGCTTTTCGGGGAACCGGCACGATCCTGGCGAATAGCCACCACGGAAGGCTCATTCAGTACAATGCCTTGTCCTTTTACGTAAATCAGGGTATTGGCGGTACCCAGGTCGATGGACAAGTCGTTGGAAAACATGCCACGAAATTTCTTAAACATAACTAAAGGATAATCCTGCAAGCTGGGGGCGGAAATGAAATCCGCTTACTGTACCAACCACACGCAACAGCGACAAGGCGCTAACCGGCTCTGCTACGGTGAAAAAATGATGTTTGCGCAAATTGCCATGATAATAAATGCCTGCAGAACAGCGATCCTTCTGGCAGCGGCTGGGATTGTCGCGAGCTGTCCCCGAAAATTGCGCGAACCACCGACATAAAATCTAACATTTTCGTGCGCGCCGCCCCGTTCAGCAAACCGGTCAGCTACGCTATGGCGCCGATATTCTACGCTAATTTGTTCGGATTTTGACATCAAACATACGTGCGCGGTGAATATTTTTTCAGCGTGTTGCCGACGGGCTCGGAAGCGGCGAACAGATCGCCCTGACCGCCGCAAACGCCTTTATCCAGCAACGTCTGCCACTCTTCGCGCGTACGCACGCCGGCGGCGAACACCTGGGCGTGCGTCCCCTTACAGGCCTCGGTCAGACTACTGACGAACAGCTGGTTCTCCGGTCGCTTATCCAGGCTGCGCACCAGCCCCGGGTGCAGCTTGATCACCTCCACCCTCAGCGACTTGATATAGGCGGTGCTGACCAGCGTCAGCCCGGCCTGCGTCACCGCCAGCCGGCAGCCCAGACCGGTGATCATGGCAAGTATCGGTCGCAAACGGCCGATATATTGACACACATCCGCTTCAGCAAGTTCAAACAATAATCGCTCGCGCTGCCTTTTCGGACACTGGAGCAACGTTTCGCGCAGCCAGCGCAGGAACGGCCGCTGCAACAGCGAATCCACCGTAATCGGTAAAGCCAGCACCGAATCCTGCCAACTGACCGTCAGGGCAATCACCCGGTTGATCAACTGACGGTCATAACCGGAAGTCAGGCCAAGCTGACGCACCAGCGGCATGTACTCCGCCTCCAGCAATTCCTGGGTGCCATCATAAATTCGGCTAAACATTTCCCGGTGATGCAACTCGCCGTCGCGGGTAATCGCCGGTTTCTGATACAAACGCGGCCCGCCGCGCAACAGGGTATGTTCCAGCAGCGTGCGCCACTTCACGCTGCCGCGGCCTTTTTCCGGCACCCGCCGGTCATAAACGCACCAGCCGTTGCCGCCCTGCAATACGGCGTTGCGGGTGGCATCTTCCACGCTTTCCATCACCTGTTCGGTGGTCTGCCCGCCGTGATAGGCGCTGATGCCGATGTGCAAAATGTCTTCCCGATCGATCAGCGGCGTAACCGGCAGAATATCGATCGCTTTCACCAGTTGGCTGGCGATGCTGTCCGCTTCTTTCAGGGTGCGGTGCGGCAACAGCACCGTAAAATCACTGTGGTAGTAACGCGCCAGCAGCGCGGAGGGGTAGCGTAAGACAAACGTGGACAGCAGGTTGATCAGGGTATTGCGATACTCTTCGAGCACGCCGCCGTAGCCATGCGTTTCCTGCAGGGTGTCAAAATCCGGCAGGCGGATCATCATCACCACGCCGTGCGTGCCGACGTCTTCCGGGTCTTCCAGTTGCGTGGCGAGCTGATTTTCAAAAAACAGCCGGTTATTCAGGCCGGTTTGCGCATCCTGCGCCGCGAACGAGCGGATCAGCGTATCCACCCGACTGCGCGCTTCGCGCGCTTCCGCCAGATCCAGCAGCAACTGGTCCAGCGCGCCGCTGGCCGTCGCCGGCCATTCGTGTACCGAACCGTGCATCACGGTGTCGCGCTCACCCGCCAGAATGCGTCGGGCGCGCTTCTCCAACTGTTCCTGTCCGGCCATTTGACGTCGTAGCCAGCGCACGCCATGAAACACGGTCACCGCGATCAGCAAAATCACCAGCACGATGGACAACGCGGATTTGAGATATCGCGGTATGCCGAACAGCGGGTCGACGTAGGTTACGTTTACCCGCACGTCAGTATGGTGCAGCAGCGATAAACGGGTGTGACGATAGAGCAGCGCCCGATCCTCGCCGTCAGACAACATTTCCGGCAAACGTAATAAATAGAGGCTTTCGTGGCCGTCACGAATCTCCAGCTCCACGATTCCGGCCGCTTTCATCACCGCCGGCAACCAGAACTGGATACTGCCGGGCGGCTGCACCAGCAGCGCCTGATCAATACTCGCCGCCACCGCCCTGAGCTGGTGCTCCATCCGTTGCTGGCTATAACACACAAAACTGAAAATGCTGCTGGCCAACATTAGCACTACGGCCAATGTCGTTAGCATCGTCATCAATATCGATATTCTGGCAGTCAACCCCATCCCTGCGCCTAACTCCGTATCAAAGAATTGAAAAGTGCTTTCATGAGATACTTTGTGTGTTCTTTGCGATTTATCAGTTCGCATACTACCCGTTACAAATATAGTCCTTAAATGATTTACCTCTATTTTTGTCCCCGATAAGGAGGATTTTTATGCGCGCTTTAGTGCTCAGGCAACAAGACGGTCTGACTTTGGCCGATGTCAGCACCATCGAACCGTCACAATTACCTGATGGCGATGTCACCGTCGACGTCGACTGGTCCGGCATCAACTATAAGGATGCGCTGGCTATCACCGGTAAAGGGAAGATCATTCGTCAATTCCCGATGGTGCCGGGTATCGATTTTGCCGGAACCGTTCACCACAGCGACCATCCCGACTTCCAGGCCGGGCAGCCCGTAGTACTGACCGGATGGGGCGTGGGAGAAAATCACTGGGGCGGGCTGGCGGAACAGGCGCGGGTGCGGGCCGACTGGCTGGTGCCGTTGCCGCAGGGACTCACGCCGCGTCAGGCAATGATCCTCGGCACCGCCGGCTTCACCGCCATGCTGTGCGTCATGGCGCTGGAAGAAGGCGGGGTAACCCCGGCGAGCGGCGAGGTGGTGGTCAGCGGCGCCAGCGGCGGCGTCGGCAGTACCGCCGTCGCGCTGTTGCACGCGCTGGGTTATCAGGTTACGGCGATCAGCGGCCGGGCGGACAACAGCGCCTATCTGCAGCAACTTGGCGCTCATCAGGTGTTGGATCGCAAGGAGTTCGCCACTGCCGGTCGTCCGCTGGAAAAACAACGCTGGGCAGGCGCCATCGACACGGTGGGCGATCAGGTGCTGGCGACGCTGCTGACCCAAATGCATTACGGCGCGACCGTCGCGGCATGCGGGCTGGCGGGCGGCGTATCGCTGCCCGCCACGGTGATGCCGTTTATTCTGCGCAATGTGCGCCTGCAAGGGGTCGACTCGGTGATGACGCCACGCGCGCGGCGTCAGGAAGCCTGGCGTCGTCTGGCCACGCTGCTGCCGGCGTCCTTCTATGAGCAGGTTACGCAGGAAATTACGCTGGAGCAGGTTCCCGCCACCGCCGCTGCACTGCTGGAAAACCGGGTTACCGGCCGTACGCTGGTGCGCGTCGGCGCTGCGGATTAGCCCTGTTTCAGGACGGGCCGGCAACGGCCTGTCCTCTTCGCCTTTTGCAACAACCGCCAGAATGAACAACTGGAACACCCAGCAGAATGTAACATCCGGTATAATGCAACATCCGGTATAATGTAACACCCGGTAAAAAAAGAACGTTTCCCCGGCGCATTATTTCACCGCATACTGACCACATCGCCATCACGATCAGGGCGAGCATTTAACCCGAATCCCCCAGCCAGACATCAATAATCAAAAGCGGGAGTTCACCATGCCCAGACATCGCAAACTGACCGACGCCGATGTGACGCCGGAATCCCTGTTCCACCAACGCCGAACCGTCCTCAAGGCGCTGGGTCTTACCGCCGCCACGCTGAGCCTGTCGTCCGGCGCGCGCGCCGACCTGCTCAACTGGTTCCAGGGCAAGCAGGCGCCTGTCGCCCCGCCCGGTAAGCCGCTAACGTTCAGTCAGCCGCCGCAGTGGCACCCGGACCTGGCGTTAACGCCGGAAGACAAAGTAACCGGCTACAACAACTTCTACGAATTCGGTCTGGACAAGGCCGACCCTGCCGCCAACGCGGGCGGTCTCAAGACCGAGGGCTGGAAAGTCCGGATTGACGGCGAAGTCGCCAAACCCATGACGCTGGATATCGACGACATTCGTCGCCGTTTCGCGCTGGAAGAACGCATCTACCGTTTTCGCTGCGTCGAAGCCTGGTCGATGGTGATCCCGTGGGTCGGCGTTGAACTGTCGCAATTGATAAAACTGGCCGAACCCACCAGCGACGCCCGTTATGTCGCCTTTCAGACGCTCTATGACCCAGCGCAGATGCCCGGTCAGAAAGACAGTTTCGTGGGCGGCGGCCTGGACTATCCCTACGTCGAAGGGTTACGCCTGGACGAAGCCATGCACCCGCTGACGTTGCTGGCGGTCGGCGTATACGGCAAAACGCTGCCGCCGCAAAACGGCGCGCCGATACGGCTGGTTACGCCGTGGAAATACGGCTTCAAGAACATCAAATCCATCGTGCATATCCGGCTGACCCGGCAGCAGCCGCCGTCCACCTGGAATCTGTCCGCGCCCAACGAGTACGGGTTTTACGCCAACGTCAATCCGAACGTCGACCATCCGCGCTGGTCACAGGCCAGCGAACGGGTGATCGGCTCCGGCGGATTGTTGAACGTTCAGCGCCAGCCGACGCTGATGTTCAACGGTTATGCCGACCAGGTCGCCTCGCTGTATCAGGGGCTGGATTTACGGGCGAATTACTGATCGCCGCAGGGTTTACTCCATATGGTCCGGGACTCACAGGAATGCTCAATGCACAGGAAAACGTCCGCATGCGTTTAACCGCCCGACACATCACAGCCCTGAAAGTGGTGCTGCATCTGGCGGCGTTTCTGCCGCTGGCATGGCTGGTATTCGCCGTCAATCAGGGCGCGTTCAGCGCCGATCCGGCAAAAGATATCCAGCATTTTACCGGCCGAATGGCGCTTAAACTGCTGCTGGCGACGCTGATGGTGACGCCGCTGGCGCGCTACGGCAAACAGCCGTTGCTGATCCGTTGTCGCCGCCTGCTGGGGCTGTGGTGTTTTGCCTGGGCCAGCCTGCACCTGCTCAGCTACACCTTGCTGGAGTTGGGGGTCAATCATCTCGATCTGTTGGGAAAAGAGATTTTCCTGCGACCTTACCTGACGCTCGGTATGGCGAGCTGGCTAATCCTGCTGGCGCTGACGGCGACCTCCACCCAATCGGCGCAGCGAAAACTGGGAGCTCGCTGGCAAAAGCTGCATAATCTCATTTATCTGGTCGCGATCCTCGCCCCGGTTCATTATCTTTGGTCGGTCAAATCGCTGTCGCCATTGCCAATCATTTACGCGTCAGTTGCCGTCATCTTGCTGCTTTTTCGCTACAAGAAATTGCGTCAGTGGCGTCGTTAATCGCGAATATCGGCGTAAATCAGGCGGCGTTCTCCGTGAAATTTCGTAAAAATTTGTCAATGACGACGTGGCAACTCCGGAGATAAGACCAGTATTTCGCTGCCAACTGCTACGATATGGCTATAATGTTCAAACCTTGCGGGTGAAAACGGATATTTTCGCCCGGCAAAGGGTGACAAACGGATAGCTTCGCGTTATGTTGTGCGCCACTGAGCCAATCGAGGGAGATAGCAGCACAATGGCAGACAAGTTTCACATTTTGCTCCTTAACGGTCCAAACCTGAATCTGCTGGGCACCCGTGAGCCGGACAAATACGGCCATACGACGCTGGCGGAGATTGTGAGCCGACTGGAGCAGGATGCGGCAGCGCTGAACGTGCAGCTTTCCCACCTGCAGTCGAATGCGGAACATGAGCTGATTGACCGTATCCATCAGGCCAGAGGAAACACCGATTTCATTCTGATTAACCCGGCAGCCTTTACCCACACTAGTGTGGCGCTGCGGGATGCCCTGTTGGCGGTCGCCATCCCGTTTATCGAGATCCATCTGACCAACGTGTACGCGCGTGAACCCTTCCGCCATCACTCCTACCTGTCCGACGTGTCGGCCGGGGTGATCTGCGGTCTGGGGGCAGACGGATACCATTATGGTTTACAGACGGCGGTCAAACGCCTGTCAACGTCCAATTAACCGTTTCCAATAAACAAGAGTACGGAACCACATTCATGGATATTCGTAAAATCAAGAAGCTGATCGAACTGGTTGAAGAATCCGGCATCGCCGAACTGGAAATCTCCGAAGGCGAAGAGTCAGTACGCATCAGTCGCGCTCCGGCGCCGGGTAGCTACCCCATTATGCAACAGGCCTACGCACCGATGCCGCAGGTCGCTCCGGCCGCCGCCCCGGTTGCTGCGCCCGCCGCCGCTGCAGAAGCCGCGCCGGCCGCCATCAGCGGTCACGTCGTGCGCTCGCCGATGGTCGGCACCTTCTACCGTACGCCGAGCCCGGACGCCAAAGCCTTCGTGGAAGTCGGTCAGCAGGTAAAAGTGGGCGATACCCTGTGCATCGTTGAAGCAATGAAAATGATGAACCAGATCGAAGCGGACAAAGCAGGCGTGGTGAAAGCCATTCTGGTTGAAAGCGGCCAGCCGGTTGAATTTGACGAGCCACTGGTTGTCATCGAATAACGAGGCTTACCATGCTAGATAAAATTGTCATCGCCAACCGCGGTGAGATTGCTCTGCGCATTTTGCGTGCCTGTAAAGAACTGGGCATCAAAACCGTCGCCGTGCACTCCACAGCGGACCGCGACCTGAAACACGTATTGCTGGCGGACGAAACCGTGTGCATCGGCCCGGCGCAGTCTGCGAAAAGCTACCTGAATATTCCGGCGATCATTTCTGCGGCGGAAATCACCGGCGCGGTGGCGATCCACCCCGGTTACGGTTTCCTGTCCGAAAACGCCGACTTCGCCGAGCAGGTTGAGCGCTCCGGCTTCATTTTCATCGGTCCGCGCGCCGACACCATTCGCCTGATGGGCGACAAAGTGTCCGCCATCAGCGCCATGAAAAAAGCCGGTGTTCCCTGTGTGCCGGGCTCTGACGGCCCGTTGGGCGACGACATGGACAAGAACCGCGCTATCGGTAAGCGCATCGGTTATCCGGTCATTATTAAAGCCTCCGGCGGCGGCGGCGGTCGCGGTATGCGTGTGGTACGCAGCGAGAAAGAGCTGGAGCAATCCATCGCCATGACCCGCGCGGAAGCAAAAGCGGCGTTCAACAACGACATGGTCTACATGGAAAAATACCTGGAAAATCCGCGTCACGTGGAGATCCAGGTATTGGCAGACGGCCAGGGCAACGCCATCTATCTGGCTGAGCGCGACTGCTCCATGCAGCGCCGCCACCAGAAAGTGGTCGAAGAAGCGCCGGCGCCGGGCATCACCGCCGATCTGCGCCGTTATATCGGCGATCGCTGCGCCAAAGCCTGTGTGGACATCGGCTACCGTGGCGCCGGTACGTTTGAGTTCCTGTTCGAAAACGGCGAGTTCTACTTTATCGAGATGAACACCCGTATTCAGGTAGAACACCCGGTGACGGAAATGATTACCGGCGTCGACCTGATCAAAGAACAGCTGCGCATCGCCGCTGGTCAGCCGTTGTCCATCAAGCAGAGCGAAGTGCAGGTGCGCGGCCATGCGGTGGAATGCCGTATCAACGCGGAAGACCCGAACACCTTCCTGCCGAGCCCTGGCAAGATCACCCGCTTCCACGCGCCGGGCGGTTTTGGCGTGCGCTGGGAATCGCACATTTACGCGGGCTACACCGTGCCGCCGCACTACGATTCCATGATCGGCAAGCTGATCACCTACGGTGAAAGCCGCGACATCGCTATTTCCCGTATGAAGAACGCACTGGCGGAACTGATCATTGATGGCATCAAGACCAATGTGGAATTGCAGATGCGCATCATGTCCGACGAAAACTTCCAGCATGGTGGCACCAACATCCACTATCTGGAAAAGAAACTCGGCCTGCAGTAATCTCCCGCACCGATGAAACGGGCCGGCCATGCCGGCCCGTTTTTATTTCCGCGCCGCCCGCCTCTTTCTGGCTCGATGCATCGATTTTTCGCTGGGCAATTGGCTGGCATGCCGTAAAATCCCCTGTTTTGTGTCACCTATACACTGATTCCTGCCGGATTAAGGGGAAATCATGGATAAACGCTTTCTCCAGGCTCACCGCGAAGCCCGCTGGTCACTGATACTGACGCTGGCTTATCTAGTAGCCTGGGTGCTCTTTGCCTATCTGCCCGACAACCGTCCCGGCCTGACGGGTCTGCCGCACTGGTTCGAACTGGCCTGTCTGGCGTTGCCGTTGCTGTTTATCGGCCTGTGTTGGCTGATGGTGCGCGTGGTGTTCCGCGATGTTTCACTGGAGGATCACGATGCAAAGTGATGTCATCCTGCCGCTGATTGCTTATCTGCTGCTGGTGTTCGGCCTGTCGATATATGCCTGGCGGCGTCGCCAGCAGGGCAACTTTCTCACCGAATACTTTATCGGCAACCGCTCGATGGGCGGCTTCGTACTGGCGATGACGCTGATCGGTACCTATGTCAGCGCCAGTTCGTTCATCGGCGGCCCTGGCGCGGCTTACAAATACGGGCTGGGCTGGGTACTGCTGTCGATGATTCAGGTGCCGACCATGCTGTTGTCGCTAAGCATCCTCGGCAAGAAGTTCGCGATTCTGGCGCGCCGTTACAACGCCATCACCCTCAATGACATGCTATACGCCCGCTACGGCAGCCGTTTGCTGGTCTGGTTCGCCAGTCTGAGCCTGCTGGTGGCGTTTATCGGCGCGATGGCGGTACAGTTTATCGGCGGCGCCCGGCTGCTGGAAACGGTAGCGCACGTGCCTTATAACGTCGGGCTGCTGATTTTCGGCATTACCATCGCGCTCTACACCGCGTTCGGCGGCTTTCGCGCCAGCGTGCTGAACGACGCGTTGCAGGGGATTGTGATGCTGATCGGCACCCTGCTGTTGCTGGCAGGCGTGATCTACGCAGCGGGCGGTTTGCCGGCCGCCGTCGGCAAACTGGCGCAGATCAACCCGGCGCTGGTCGATCCGCACGGCAGCAACCAGATCCTGTCCGCGCCGTTCATGGCGTCGTTCTGGGTGCTGGTGTGTTTCGGCGTCATCGGCCTGCCCAACACCGCCGTGCGCTGCATTTCCTACCGCGACAGCAAGGCGCTGCACCGCGGCATCCTGATCGGCACCCTCGTCATCAGCGTACTGATGCTGGGTATGCATCTGGCCGGCGCGCTGGGACGCGCTATCCTGCCCAACCTGACGATTCCCGATCAGGTGCTGCCGGAGCTCATGCTGACCGTGCTGCCGCCGCTGGCCGCCGGGATCTTTCTGGCTGCGCCGACCGCCGCCATCATGTCGAACATTAACGCCCATTTGCTGCAGGCTTCCGCGACGATCGTGAAAGATCTTTACCTGAGCGTCTATCCTCAGAAGATAAGCAACGAGCGTTATATCCGCCATCTGTCCAGTTTCACCACCTTGCTGCTCGGCCTGCTGGTATTGCTGGCGTCATGGCGGCCGCCGGAAATGATCATCTGGCTGAACCTGCTGGCGTTCGGCGGACTGGAAGCGGTGTTCCTGTGGCCGCTGGTGCTGGGCCTGTACTGGGAACGCGCCAACGCCTCCGGCGCGCTGTGTTCAATGTTCAGCGGCGCAGCCAGCTACACCCTGCTCGCCAGCTTCAACATCCAGCTGGCCGGTTTTCATCCGATCGTGCCATCGCTGCTGTTAAGCCTGGTGGCGTTTATTCTGGGCAACCGCTTTGGGCGCCAGCCCGCGCCTGCGGTTGCCGCATCTTCATCACTTTGAGGTCAGAGGCTGCTATGCCGTGGATTCAACTGAAAATCAATACGTCCGGCGCACACGCGGAACAACTGGGCGACGCGCTGTCTGAAAGCGGCGCCGTCTCGGTCACGTTTCAGGACACCCATGACACGCCGGTGTTCGAACCGCTGCCGGGTGAAACCCGTTTATGGGGCGATACCGACGTCATCGGTCTGTACGACGCCGAAACCGACATGGCCGAGGTCGTCGCCATGCTGGAGCAGGAACCGCTGCTTGGCGCCGGTTTTCGGCACAAAATCGAACAGTTGGAAGACAAGGACTGGGAGCGGGAATGGATGGAAAACTTCCACCCGATGCAGTTCGGCAAGCGGCTGTGGATTTGCCCGAGCTGGCGCGACGTGCCGGACCCGAACGCGGTCAACGTGATGCTGGACCCCGGCCTGGCGTTTGGCACCGGCACCCATCCCACCACCTCGCTATGTCTGCAATGGCTCGACGGGTTGGATCTGGACGGCAAGACCATCATCGATTTCGGCTGCGGTTCCGGCATTCTGGCGATTGCCGCGCTGAAACTCGGCGCCGCCCACGCCATCGGTATCGATATCGATCCGCAGGCGATTCAGGCCAGCCGCGACAACGCACAGCGTAACGGCGTGTCCGAGCGTCTGGAGCTGTATCTGCCGAAGGATCAGCCAAAAGACCTGTCCGCCGACGTGGTGGTCGCCAACATTCTGGCCGGCCCGCTGCGTGAACTGGCGCCGCTGATCGGCGTGCTGCCCAAGAGCGGCGGCCACCTCGGCCTGTCCGGAATTCTGGCTTCGCAAGCGCAAAGCGTGGCGGAAGCCTATGAAGACCGATTCCAGCTCGACCCGGTGGCGGAAAAAGAAGAGTGGTGCCGCATTACCGGCGTTCGTAAACCGGTCTGACCTGTTGCGATTGCCTGCCGGAACATCGCGGTTCCGGCAGGCGTCTCCTGTGGACATTTCGCTGGACAAATGTACTGCCGCTGCCATCAATCACTGTTTCTATGCGGTGAAACAGCATATTCAGGCAGATGTTTTATTTCCCCAGCCTGTTTACAAAATCAGCGACATGAAAATAACATTCTGTAAATAAAGGAAAAATAAAAACAGCGTGGAAGCAATGCGGCATTTCCTTGATCTGTTCCGCTCAATTGCTCAAAGTTTGGCCTTTCCTATCGCGTAAAAAATGCGTAATATACGCGCCCTTGCAGGCACAGTATGGTCACTCTTTGTCTATGCGCATTGGACAATTTCAGCTTCCCAATCGTTTGATTGCCGCCCCGATGGCGGGCGTAAGCGATCGCCCGTTCCGGGCACTCTGTCACGCGATGGGCGCTGGAATGACGGTCTCCGAAATGCTTTCTTCCAATCCGGAAGTGTGGCGTTCGGACAAGTCGCGACTGCGCATGGTACACAGCGATGAGCCCGGTATCCGGGCGGTGCAGATCGCCGGCGGCGATCCGGACGAGATGGCGGCGGCCGCCAGAATCAATGCGGAGAACGGCGCGCAGGTAATCGACATCAACATGGGATGCCCGGCCAAGAAGGTCAACCGCAAGATGGCCGGATCGGCGTTGTTGCAGTATCCGGAACTGGTCAAACAGATCCTGACTGCGGTGGTGAAAGCGGTAGACGTACCGGTAACACTGAAAATCCGCACCGGCTGGGCGCCAGAGCACCGTAACTGTGCAGAGATTGCCAAATTGGCTGAAGACTGTGGTATTCAGGCGCTAACCGTTCATGGACGCACGCGCGCGTGTCTGTTCAATGGCGAAGCGGAATACGACAGTATTCGGACAGTTAAGCAGAGCGTCTCCATTCCCATCATTGCGAATGGCGACATTACTGACCCGCGCAAAGCCAGAGCGGTTCTTGATTACACCGGGGCAGACGCCCTGATGATAGGACGAGCCGCTCAGGGAAGACCCTGGATCTTTCGGGAAATCCAGCATTATCTGGACACAGGGGAGCTGCTGCCCCCGCTGCCACTGGCAGAGGTCAAGCGCTTGTTGATCGGGCATATACGGGAATTGCACGACTTTTATGGTCCAGGCAAGGGATTTCGTATAGCGCGTAAGCACGTGTCCTGGTATCTCCAGGAGCACGCCCCAAACGACCAGTTTAGGCGCACATTCAACGCCATAGAGGACGCCAGCGAACAGCTGGAGGCGTTGAAGGCATATTTTGAAAATCTTGCGTAAACAGAAAAAGAGCTGACAGAACTATGTTCGAACAACGCGTGAATTCTGACGTACTGACCGTTTCCACTGTAAACTCTCAGGCTCAGGTAACCCAAAAACCCCTGCGCGACTCGGTTAAACAGGCACTGAAGAACTATTTCGCTCAACTGAATGGTCAGGACGTGAATGACCTGTATGAGCTGGTACTGGCTGAAGTAGAACAGCCGCTGTTGGACATGGTGATGCAGTACACCCGCGGCAACCAGACCCGCGCTGCTCTGATGATGGGTATCAACCGCGGCACGCTGCGTAAGAAACTGAAAAAATACGGCATGAACTGATAACCATCAGTCATCCACTGAATACAAAAGGCGCGATACCGGATAGGAATCGCGCCTTTTTACTTATTACCGTGTCACAGTTTCACCATCTCACCTTCGCGTTTTCCGCTTAATCAGACTGTCCTGAACCAGCGTGCCGGAAGCTTATGCCAGCGATGCCATATCGATGACAAACCGGTATTTCACGTCGCTTTTCAACATACGTTCATAGGCCGCGTTGATGTTCTGAATATCGATCATTTCCACGTCGGACGTGATGCCATGCTCGCCGCAGAAGTCGAGCATTTCCTGCGTCTCGGCAATCCCGCCGATGCAGGAACCCGCCACCGAGCGCCGCCCCAGAATCATCGAAACGGTACTGAGCATCGGGTTGATATCGCCCAGCAGGCCCACAAACACCAGGGTGCCGTCTACCGTCAACGTCGGCATGTAAGGGTTGATATCATGTTCGTAGGGTACGGTATCGATAATCAGCTCAAACTGCCCTTTGACGGTTTCCATCTGCGATGCCGAAGTAGAAAGCACAACGCGATCGGCGCCTAAACGCCGGGCGTCGGCCTCTTTGCCGGGAGAACGAGTGAATAGCGTCACTTCCGCGCCGAGAGCGTGAGCCAGTTTGATCGCCATATGACCCAGACCGCCCAATCCAACCACCGCCACTTTGCTGCCTTTACCTACGTTCCAGTGACGCAGCGGCGACCAGGTGGTAATCCCGGCGCACAGCAGCGGCGCCGCCGATTTCAGGTCCATCGATGCGGGAATCCGCAGCACAAAATCCTGCGAGGCGACGATTTGCTGAGAATAGCCGCCATAGGTCGGCTGGTGATCATGACGGTCGACCCCGTTATAGGTCTGCACGTTGCCTTCATCGCAGTATTGTTCCAGGCCCTGCTTACAGGGCTGACATTCACGACACGAATCCACCATGCAGCCGATACCCACCAGATCGTCAGGTTTGAATTTGGTGACGCCGGCGCCAACGCCGGTCACACGCCCGATGATTTCATGGCCGGGAACCAGCGGGTAATGGCTAAAGCCCCAGTCATTGCGCGCCTGATGCAGATCGGAGTGGCAAACGCCGCAATAGAGCACCTCCACCACCACATCATCAGGGCGCGGCGTACGGCGGGTGAAGTGAAACGGCGCTAACGGCGCGGTTGACGACTGCGCAGCATAACCCAGTACTTTCATGGTCATAGTTGACTCCTTGCCTTATTCAAAGCGTGATTACAATTCCTGCCGGGTCGGACGGAACAGAATTTCGTTAATATCCACGTCTTCAGGCTGGCGGATGGCGAAGGCCACGACCCGGGCGAACGACTCTGCAGAAATAGCATAGTCGTCATAGAACGACTTGACGCCCGCTGCCATGTCAGGATCGGTAATACTTTGCACCAGTTCGCTTTCCACCGCGCCGGGCGAGATAACGGTGGTGCGAATATTGTAGGGTTTGACCTCCTGACGCAGCCCTTCCGAAATCACCCGGACCGCGGTCTTGGTGGCCGCATAAACCGCGCTGCCGGGGCGGACTTTGTGTCCGGCCACCGAAGAAGTATTAATGATGTGCCCGCGCTGTTGCTGCTTCATATAAGGAAGCGCGGCGGCGATGCCGTACAGCACGCCTTTCAGATTGACATCGATCATGGCGTCCCAGTCCTCAATCCGGCGCCGTTCCAGCAGGGAATGCGGCATTAGCCCGGCGTTGTTGACCATCACGTCGATGCGGCCGTACAGTGCAACGGCACGGTCGACCAGCGCCTGAACCTGCTCCGGACGGGTCACATCGGTGCCGACTACCGCAGCCTCCGGCAGCCCCAGCGAGCGGGCAAGCGCCTGTAACCGATCTAACCGGCGTGCGCCCAATACCAACCTGGCGCCCTGCGCGGCCAGATGGCGAGCCAGCGCTTCGCCAAGCCCGCTGCTGGCTCCGGCAATCACCACCACCTTATTACCTTGGTTCTCAGTCAAAATATCTGCCTTCTCGTGATCCCCCAGGTTATTTCGGGTATTGCTCATCACTGACGTGCTCCATCCATTCCACCACGCTGCCGTCAAGCGACTCGGCAATCGCAATGTGCGTCATCGCCGTTTCCGCCGCCGCGCCGTGCCAGTGCTTGACCCCTTCGGGGATCCATACGATATCTCCCGGATTGATTGCCTGAACCGCCTGTCCCCATTCCTGAACCCAGCCCTGCCCGTGAGTGACAATCAACGTTTGCCCCAGCGGATGGGAGTGCCAGGCGGTGCGTGCGCCGGGCTCAAACGTCACGGTCGCACCGCCCACGCGGGCGGGTTCAGTCGCCTGAAACGGCGCGTCAATGCGCACCTGACCGGTAAACCATGCTTCCGGGCCTTGCCGGGAAGGCTGTGAGCCATTACGAATAATCTTCATTTTTTCCTCTACTCCCGGCCAGATTGCCGGCGTTAACATCAACAGGGCGACGGGGCATGGCATCAAGGCTGTGCGCCATACGTCGCTATCAGTATGGTTGGCGCCAGCCAATATCGGCGTCGCGCCCGACAAGGCGTTGCCGTCGTCAACCACGCCGTTCTCGTCTGAAACGCCGCTTTCGCCTTAAACGCCACGTCCGCCCAAGCTCAATCGCTGATGAAAACGTATCGCGCCTGATAACCGGCGACTAGACAGGGAAATCCGCATGGAGCTATGAGTTAAATTCATATATTTATTCAGTATAGTGTCAGGCGACGACACGCGCGCTGCGCCACAGGAGGCAAATCAATTGCTTAAAGAAAACTTCAGCGATCTCATTTCGTTTCGCATGGTCGCGCAGGAAAAGAGCTTCACCCGCGCCGCGGCGAAGCTGGGCATATCCCAGTCGGCGCTAAGCCATGCCATGCGCAGCCTGGAAGAACGGTTAGGCATCCGCCTGCTGACGCGTACCACGCGCAGCGTGTCATTGACCGAAGCCGGCGAGCGCCTGCTCGGGAATATTTCGCCATCGCTCAGTGAACTCGAATACGCGCTGGAAGATCTGGGAGAAATGCGCGACAAACCGGCGGGCAATATCCGTTTGACGGCCGGCGAACATGCGGTGAATTTTGTCCTCTGGCCGGTATTGAAACCGTTCCTCAGCCAGTACCCGGATATCCATCTGGAAATTACCGTCGACAACGCGCTGACGGACATCGTTAACGAGCGTTTTGACGCCGGAGTCCGGCTGGGCGAGCAGGTCGCCAAAGACATGGTGGCTGTTCGCATCGGCCCGGATATGCGCATGGCGGTAGTCGGTTCGCCGGCGTATTTCGCCCGTCACACCGTGCCCGAAACCCCACAGTCGCTACAGCAACACAGTTGCATCAACATGCGTCTTCCAACATTAGGGGGATTGTTCGCCTGGGAGTTTTCCAGAGACGGGCGCGAAATCCGCGTCCGGGTCGACGGCCAGCTGACATTCAACAACCTGCAGCACCGCATCGACGCCGCGCTGTCCGGTCTGGGGCTGGCTTACGTTCCGGAAGACACCATTCGGCAAGCGGTCGCAGAAGGGCGTCTTATTCAGGTACTGGAGTCATGGTGCGAACCGTTTCCCGGCTATTACCTGTACTATCCCAGCCGTAAGCAGCACACAGCCGCCTTTTCACTGTTTATCGACGCGCTGCGCTATCGCGGCTGATTACGGATGCGCGTGGCGCACGCGCCCTGTGGTAAAAGGCAATCGATAATGCATTACGCTCCCGGCGGGAAGTCGGTGGACGCGGCCAAATCGACCTGCTGTTCAAAATCCTGCAGCCGTTTGCGCAGTACGTCGATCGTGCCTTGCAACGCCTGAGAACCCAGCACCATGCGCAACGGCGCCGGTTGTTGATCAACGCTTTCGATAATGCGCGCCGCCATTCTGACCGGATCGCCCGGTGCCAGCCCATTCGCAGGATCAAGCATACGCAAAAAAGCATGGGCGGGCGTCGCGTCATAAACCGGCGTCAATGTGGCGACCTGCGCGCTGCCGTAGCGGAATTCGGTGCGGGCGCCGCCGGGTTCAACCAGCGTCATGCCAATGCCAAAGGGCGCGACTTCCTGCGCGACCGACTCGACAAAGCCTTCAATCCCCCACTTGGTGGCGTGATAGAGAGAATTGCCGGGGAAGGCCACCTGCCCGCCATAAGACGAGATCTGGATAATGCGCCCTCCGCCCTGCTGGCGCATGATGGGAATCACGCTGCGGATAAATTGAATGGACCCCAGCAGATTGGTGGCGATCATCTGCTCGATCTGACGATCGGAAAGTTCCTCCGCCGCGCCAAACAGCCCATAACCAGCGTTGCTGATCGCCACGTCGATACGGCCGAACTGTTTGAATGTCCGCTCGACCACACCGGTTATCGCTGCAGTATCCGTGACATCCAGTATTTCCGGGCGGAACGTCTGCGGCCATTGATCTATAAGGGGCTGCGCGCTGGCCAGATGTCTTACCGTGCCCACCACGCGGTCGCCCTTTGCCAACAGTTGCTGCGTCAGTTCACGACCAAAGCCGGTGCTGACCCCGGTAATCAGCCAGATTCGCTGTGACATCATCTCTTCTCCATCATTGTCTTGATGGTCGATAATTTAAGCAGCCGCCGGGATGAAGACTATAGATAGAAAATGCTTGTACTTATGAATAAGAATCATGAGTTCACAGGCAGATTCCGCTGCCGCGCCTTTCTTCCTGCGCCGAGAGGCACATTAAGACGAGGCGGATGACCCGAAAACGAGGCGGATAACCCGCCCCGTTCACAACGGTGCAATCTCCTCACTGTCGCCGCCCCATGCCGGACGAATTCAGGAGATATCCAGCTCGACCCACACGGCGGCGTGATCCGACGCCGCGGTATCCCAGGAGGTGACGGTCGGGAACGGCTTCACCGGTTCCGCGCCTTCTTTGGCGGTGATCTTGTCAATGTTATAGATACCGCGCCGTTCAATGCCGCAGGTGACCTTCGCCTGATGCAACGGCGTGGAAATGAAAATATAGTCCAGTTGGTTCAGCCGTTCCCCGGCCTTACCGCCAGAAAAGTAATAGGTATAACGCGCCGTTTCCGGCAGGGAAGGATCGATCGCCGGGTGCAAATCCGGCACGGAAAACAGCGGCGCCAGGCTATGCCAGGGATTGGCGACATCCTCGTTCAGGTCGCCCATCACCACCACATACTCCTGCTGCAGATTGTACCCGCGGACAATGTCGGCAACCCGCTCCGCCTGCGCGCGCCGCCGTTTGGCCGCGCGTTCGCGTTCGTCATCGTTACGGCCGTTCTGGCTTTTGAAGTGATTACACAGCACATGTACCGGCTTCGACAGGCCGACATCTATCGTCACCTCCAGACAATCGCGGCTGAACAGCGGGGTAAACGACTCGCCGGCGTCAAAAATATGGGTACGCAACTGGATAATACGATGACGCGTCAGGCAGGCGACATCGATGCCGCGTGGATCGTTCGGGCTGTCGATCAAGACATACTGAGCGAACGCCTGATCCGCCAGAATTTGCCGGTTGAAATCGCGCAACACCGCCATGTTTTCCACTTCCGCCGCACACAGGATATCGGCATTCAGCGCCTTGATGACCAGTCCGGTATTTTTTCGCTGTTGATCGCCGAACGCTTCGGCGCGAAAAATCAGCTCGCCCAGCCAGTCGCCTCGACCCTGGCAGCTCTTGTTAATCCGGAATCCGGTCTTGCCCGCCTCGTTTTTCCAACTGCCGAGCGAGCCGCCGTCGACGCGAAGGTCAATGTAGGGTTGGAGATTGCTGGTCAGGGTAAAAATTCGGTCTTTCAGGGCATCGTCATACTTATCGGCATCCAGCAGCGTTTGCAACTGGCGTACTTTCTCCAGTAACTCACTGCTTTGCTGCGGGTCGGGCAGGTTGAGAATAGCGGTGCGATGAAACAGGTTTTCAACGTTATAGCTGGCAAGTCTGAGCTTCATAACTCCTCCTCAGGCAACAGACTACGGCGGGAAAGTACAAGTCTGGCAACCGATTGTTACCACCGTATATCACGCCTTCCCGCGATGCTAACCCGCGGCCCTCAGTGGTAAAAAACACCGGCGCTCACTATATTCATAGCAGATATAAGCCATGTCTTTATGTACTTGGCAAACATCATGACATCACGTAAATTCGCAGCATTTCTGACTTACAACGGCAATAGCCATACCTGGCAGGAACTATGATGAAAAAATCTCGCTTAGCATTACTTACCGGCGCTTTACTGGTTACCAGCGCGCTGGCACAGGCTCAGGACGATCTCAGCGCCATCAAGGCCGCGGGTGTGATTAAATTCGGTACCGAAGGCACGTACGCGCCTTACACCTACCATGATGCCTCCGGCAAACTGGTCGGTTTCGATGTGGATGTCGGCCGTGCAGTGGCGGAAAAACTGGGCGTAAAAGCGGAGTTCGTCGAAGGCCGCTGGGACGGGCTGATTGCCGGCGTGGACGCCAAACGCTACGACGCCGTTATTAACCAGGTGGGCGTAACCAAAGAGCGTCAGGCGAAATACGATTTCTCCAAGCCGTATATCGACGCCAAATCGGTGCTGATCGTACGTGGCGATAACACCAGCATCAAATCGTTCAACGATCTGAAAGGCCACAAATCCGCCCAGAGCCTGACCAGCAACTACTCCAAGCTGGCGACCAGCTACGGTGCGGAAATCGTGCCGACCGACGGCTTCAACCAGTCGCTGGAATTGGTGCTGAGCGGTCGCGCCGAAGCCACCCTGAACGATAACCTGTCGTTCCTGGACTTCAAAAAACACAAGCCGGACGCCAATGTGAAAGTGGTTGCCACCGCTGAAAGCGGCGACCCGTCCGCCATTCTGGTACGTAAAAACCAGCCGCAACTGGTGGATGCGCTGAACAACGCGCTGGATCAAATCAAAGCGGACGGCACCTATAAGACGATTTCTGTGCGATACTTTGGACAAGACGTTTCCAAATAATGCATTGATATCGGAGTTATTTTAGATGCCATCATGGCTACAACTCATGGCAGACTCCTTCTGGAGTCTGCTTTCCGCTGGGCTGACATTTACCGTTCCTCTCGCGATTCTTTCCTTTATCCTCGGTTTGATGATCGGGGTGCTGGTCGCCTTGCTACGCCTGTACGGCCCGAAATCGCTCAAGCGAATTTGCGACTTTTATGTGTGGGTGATTCGCGGTACGCCGCTGCTGGTCCAGCTGTTCCTGATTTTTTATGGCTTGCCCAACGCCGGCATCACGCTGGACGCATTCCCGGCGGCCCTGATCGGTTTCAGCCTTAACGTCGGCGCCTACAGCTCGGAAATCGTGCGCGGCGCTATTCTGTCCGTGCCGAGGGGGCAGTGGAACGCCGCCTATTCGCTCGGCATGAGCGGAGCACAGGCCATCCGCTGGGTGATCGTGCCGCAGTCGGTATTCGTGTCGCTGCCGCCGCTGGCGAATACCTTTATTTCGCTGGTCAAGGACACGTCGCTGGCCGCCGTAATCACGGTGCCGGAAATGTTTCTGGCGGCGCAGCGTATCGTGTCGGTGACCTACGAGCCGCTGATTCTCTATGTCGAAGCCGCATTAATCTACCTGCTGTTCAGCACCGTGCTGAGCAAACTGCAGACCTGGCTGGAAAAATACTACCAGCGCCACATCGTGCATTGATAACCGGCAGGCAGGCCGTCTGGCCTGCCTTTCCCCTCTCTCACAATCAGACTGACCACCTCGACATTACCTCCGATTTACCGTAGCCTTCTGTTTTACCAGCCGGAGAATGTCATGAAACAGACTGTCAGAATCGCGCTGATAGGTGACTACAACCCTGCCGTCACCGCCCATCAGGCTATCCCGCCCGCTCTCGACCTTGCCGCCCGCCAGCTTAATCTCAACCTTCAGTACCAATGGATAGACAGCGAACAGTTGTCGCCCGCGGCTCAGCTCGACGCCTTCGACGCCGTCTGGTGCGTACCCGCCAGCCCGTACCGCCACGACGACAATATCCTGCAGGCCATTCGGTTTGCCCGCGAAACACAGCTCCCTTTTCTGGGCACCTGCGGAGGCTGCCAGTACGCCCTGCTGGAATACGCCCGTCATGTGTTGGGCTGGCATGACGCCAACAATGCGGAAGTCACTCTGGAAGGCCGGGCGGTGATTGCTCCATTACAATGCGAGATGGTGGAAAAACAGGGCGATATTCGCCTGTCGCCCGACTCACGCATCGGCCGCGCTTACGGCCGCGACGCGATCACCGAAGGCTATCGCTGCCGCTACGGCATCAACGAAGCGTTTCGGGATGCGTTCACCGCCGCCGGCGTCCGGGTGTCTGGCGTGGATGACAACGGCGATATTCGCGCGGTCGAACTCACCGATCACCCGTTTTTTGTCGGCACCCTGTTTCAGCCGGAACGCGCTGCACTAAAACAGATAGCGCCGCCGCTGGCAGTTGCCCTCCTTGAGGCAGCCTCAACGCATTAATTCCCGGTTTTTACGTAAGTTGCACCAAAATGGATCGAGCACAGCCTGCTTCCTCCATTTTGGTGCATCCTATGCCTTTCCTTTATCCCCCCATACCTCTGATTTATCACGGCGTACCACTGATACGATTTAGTTTCTTGCCCGTAGCACGATGATTACAAGCTGGCATTGTTCTTGCTTTCTGATAACGACGGCTCCCGAATCCGGGGCACAACGCCGACAGACAGAGCAGGTGCAGCCATGACTGCGCCAAAACACAACAGCACATTACTATTACATTAGGCACATACGATGATTATGAAGAAAGTGATTATGTCCACGCTGGTCGCCAGCGCTTCACTGTTTGCCTTCATCAACCAGGCACACGCAGGCGCAACTCTGGATGCGATTCAAAAGAAAGGGTTCGTGCAGTGCGGTATCAGTGATGGACTTCCTGGTTTCTCGTATGCCGATGCCAACGGCAAATACTCCGGTATCGACGTTGACGTCTGCCGCGGTGTCGCTGCGGCCATTTTTGGCGATGCCAATAAAGTCAAATTCACCCCGCTGACCGCCAAAGAGCGCTTCACCGCCCTGCAGTCCGGCGAAGTGGATTTGCTGTCCCGCAATACCACCTGGACTTCCTCCCGTGACGGCGGCATGGGCCTGCTGTTCACCGGCGTAACCTACTACGACGGTATCGGCTTCCTGACCCATAACAAAGCCGGACTGAAAAGCGCTAAAGAGCTGGACGGCGCAACCGTTTGTATCCAGGCCGGCACCGACACCGAGCTGAACGTGGCCGACTACTTCAAAACCCACAACATGAAATACACCCCGGTGACCTTCGACCGCTCTGACGAAAGCGCCAAAGCGCTGGATTCCGGCCGCTGCGATACGCTGGCTTCCGACCAGTCTCAGCTGTACGCCCTGCGCATCAAACTGGGCAAACCGGCCGACTTCGTAGTACTGCCGGAAGTGATCTCCAAAGAACCGCTGGGACCGGTAGTACGCCGCGGTGACGAAGACTGGTACGCGATTGTCCGCTGGACGCTGTTCGCCATGCTGAACGCCGAAGAGATGGGCATTACCTCTCAGAACGTCGACCAGATGGCCGCCAAACCGACCACCCCGGACATGTCGCACCTGCTGGGCAAAGAAGGCAACTACGGCAAAGACCTGAAACTGCCGGCCGACTGGGCCTACAAAATCGTCAAACAAGTGGGCAACTACGGCGAAGTGTTTGAGCGCAACGTGGGTCAGGGCAGTGAGCTGAAAATCAAACGTGGCCTGAACGAACTGTGGAACAAAGGCGGCATCCAGTACGCCCCTGCCGTTCGCTGATTCCTGATGTAAAACCGGGCACGTGCTGCGAACCAGCCGTGCCCTTGCTTTATCTGTCACTGAGGCTCCAACATGCTGCAACGCCCAACCGTGAAAGGTGATTTATCACTGACTAATCCAGCGGTGCGCGCCTGGTTGTATCAAATCCTGGCGGTCGTAATCGTCGTGGTTACCGTCGGTTATCTGCTGCACAACACGGTAACCAATCTGGCGCAGCGCGGGATTACGTCAGGTTTTGCCTTTCTGAACAACAGCGCCGGCTTTGGTATTGTTCAGCACCTGATTGACTATGAACAAGGCGATACTTACGCCCGCGTCTTTGTCGTCGGTCTGCTGAATACGCTGCTGGTCTCGGCTATTTGTATTGTCTGCGCCTCGCTGCTGGGGTTTATCGTCGGCCTGGCTCGTCTGTCCGACAACTGGCTGTTACGTAAACTGTCCACTATCTATATCGAGACATTCCGCAATATTCCGCCGCTGCTGCAGATTTTCTTCTGGTATTTCGCGGTACTGCGCAACCTGCCGGGCCCGCGTCAGGCGGTCAACGCGCTCGATACCTTTTTCCTGAGCAACCGCGGATTGTATATTCCGGCCGCCGAATTTGGCCCGGGGGCGCTTCCTTCGATACTGGCGCTGATCGTTACGCTGATCGTCGCCGCCATGATTTTCCGCCGCAATAAGCGCTACCATGCCCTTACCGGTCAGCAACGCAGGTCCTGGCCGATTCCGCTGGCGATGCTCGTGGTGTTGCTGGGCTTATCGCATCTGATTTTCGGCCGGGCGCTGCATTGGGATTTCCCGGTACTGAAAGGATTCAACTTCAGCGGCGGGCTGGTGCTGATTCCTGAACTGGCGGCGCTGGCGCTGGCATTGTCGGTGTATACCTCCTCCTTTATCGCCGAGATCATCCGCTCCGGGATCCAGTCCGTCTCTTATGGGCAACACGAAGCGGCGTTGTCGCTGGGCCTTCCCAAACCGGTCACCCTGCGTAAGGTTATTCTGCCGCAGGCGCTGCGCGTGATTATTCCGCCATTGACCAGCCAATATCTGAACGTGGTGAAAAACTCGTCGTTGGCTGCCGCCATCGGTTATCCGGATATGGTGTCGCTGTTCGCCGGCACCGTGCTGAACCAGACCGGCCAGGCCATCGAAACCATCGCCATCACCATGTCGGTCTACCTGATTATCAGCCTGCTGATCTCGTTACTGATGAACATCTATAACCGGAAAATCGCCTTAATTGAGCGTTAAAGGAATAGGATGACCATGATTACACACACACCATCCAACCCGACGCCCATTAACCGCGCCATCGTCTGGGCGCGACGGAACCTGTTCTCCAGCATCACCAATAGTGTGCTGACGCTGGCCTGTCTGTGGCTGCTCTGGACTCTGATCCCGCCGCTGCTGAACTGGGCCATTCTCAAGGCCAACTGGATCGGATCCACCCGCGCGGATTGCACCAGTGACGGCGCCTGTTGGGTGTTTATCCATGCCCGTTTCGAGCAGTTCATGTACGGGCTTTACCCACGGGAAGAGCTCTGGCGCATCAATTTCGCACTGGTACTGGCGCTGATCAGCATCCTGCCGATGTTCTGGCGCAACCTGCCGCGCCGTGGTCGTTACATCGCCATCTGGTGCGTGGTCTATCCGCTAATCGCCTGGTGGTTGCTGTTCGGTGGTTTTGGCGGCCTGACTCGGGTGGAAACCCGCCAGTGGGGCGGCCTGACGTTGACCATCATCATCGCGGCTATCGGCATTGCCGGCGCCTTGCCGCTGGGAATCCTGCTGGCATTGGGACGTCGCTCCAACATGCCGGTACTGCGGGCGCTCTGCGTCATCTTTATCGAGTTCTGGCGCGGCGTACCGCTGATTACCGTACTGTTCATGTCCTCCGTTATGCTGCCGCTGTTTCTGACGGAAGGCACCAACATCGACAAACTGCTGCGCGCGCTGGTCGGGGTGATTCTGTTTCAGTCCGCCTATGTGGCGGAAGTGGTCCGCGGCGGTCTGCAGGCGCTGCCCAAAGGGCAATATGAAGCGGCCCAATCTCTGGCGCTCGGCTACTGGCGTATGCAGGGGTTGGTGATTCTGCCTCAGGCGCTGAAGATGGTGATACCCGGTCTGGTCAACACCATCATCGCGCTGTTCAAAGACACCAGCCTGGTGATCATCATCGGCCTGTTCGACCTGTTCAGCAGCATTCAGCAAGCGACCGTTGATCCGGCCTGGCTGGGAATGTCCACGGAAGGCTACGTATTTGCCGCCATCCTCTATTGGATCTTCTGTTTCAGCATGTCGCGTTATAGCCAGCACTTAGAAAAACGTTTTGATACCGGACGCAAGTCTCATTGAGGTTACCCATGAACCAGGACACGTTAACACCATCTTCCGACTACATGATCACGCTGGAAAACGTGAATAAGTGGTATGGGCAGTTCCACGTACTGAAAAATATCAACCTGCAGGTCAAACAAGGGGAACGTATTGTTCTGTGCGGACCGTCAGGCTCCGGTAAATCAACTACCATCCGCTGTATCAACCATCTGGAAGAACATCAGCAGGGACGTATCGTGGTAGACGGCATCGAACTTAACCACGATAGCCGCAACATTGAGAAAATCAGAACAGAAGTGGGCATGGTGTTCCAGCATTTCAACCTGTTCCCGCATCTGACGGTTCTGCAAAACTGTACGCTGGCGCCGAGCTGGGTTCGCAATATGCCGAAAAAAGAAGCGGAAGAGCTGGCGATGCACTATCTGGAACGAGTGCGCATCGCCGCGCATGCCCATAAATACCCCGGGCAGCTTTCCGGCGGCCAGCAACAGCGTGTCGCGATTGCCCGCTCACTGTGCATGAAGCCGAAAATCATGCTGTTTGACGAACCGACATCGGCGCTGGATCCGGAGATGGTGAAAGAAGTACTGGATACCATGCTGGGTCTGGCGGAAGACGGCATGACCATGTTGTGCGTGACCCATGAAATGGGCTTCGCCCGTACTGTAGCCAACCGGGTAATCTTTATGGATCAGGGTGAGATCGTCGAACAGGCGCCGCCGGATATCTTCTTCAGCAGCCCGCGCTCAGAACGTACACAAACATTCCTGGCTCAGATACTGCATTAATCACACCCAACATCTCTCAGGCCCGCTCACCGTAGCGGGCTTTTTCATGCCCTGAATACCACACATTGGAATCAACAGGCAGAAGCGAACCGATCGATAAAATCCTGCTTTACCGTCACGAGTCTGGGCGTGATATCGCAACGCTGATCGATGCCGACACGCTGGCTGTGGCCAGCGACTCCGCCTTAACGCTCGCCCTGCCCTGTCTGGATCTCAACCAGCCGGTACAGATCGCCGCGTTTATCCGTGACTGGCTGCGAAGGCGAACCGGGACAACCGGAGACTGAGCGCG
>NZ_CM001984.1:248558-283467 GCF_000406305.1 Dickeya sp. MK7 | reverse complement strand
AGCAGTGCGACCGGCTCACAGCCTGCTGTCGCGAGGTGGCGTATACTACGCTTTCCTCATTCAGAGTCAACGACTTTTTTCTCGTTTTCTCCGCCTCACACCGCGCCGGCTCATCGCCGTTGCCGTGTCAGTGGATGCGCATTATAGGGAGTTCCTCGCAGGCCGCAACCGGTATTTTTGATTAAATCGCGCGTTCGCTGCATTCCACAGCAAAAGTGCCGCTTATACCTTATTTTGCACAGAGTTATCCACAACTCAGGCATTTTTTGAAATTTGGCGAGCATCACGCAAACGTTTTCGCTACAATTCCCCCCCTGATGAATGACGCGTATCCGTGAGCGCGTTAGCTGAATATCGGTGACTCAATCCGTATTTTTCTTTATGTGACCGCCACTATTCACGTAACGCTCTTTAAAGTAAGAACCTAAGTCAGGGGATCAAACCATCATGCAACAACGTCGTCCTATCCGTCGTGCTTTGCTCAGCGTGTCTGACAAAGCCGGTATCGTCGAATTCGCCCAGGCGCTGTCACAACGAGGCATTGAGCTGCTCTCCACTGGCGGCACTGCACGCCTGCTGGCCGACGCCGGCCTGCCGGTGACAGAAGTCTCGGATTACACCGGTTTTCCGGAAATGATGGATGGACGCGTCAAAACCCTGCATCCCAAAGTGCATGGCGGCATTCTGGGTCGCCGCGGTCAGGATGACGCCATCATGACTCAACACCATATCCAGCCGATCGACATGGTGGTCGTGAATCTCTATCCGTTCGCCCAGACCGTCGCCAAAGCCGACTGCACGCTGGAAGACGCGGTAGAAAATATCGATATCGGCGGCCCGACCATGGTGCGCTCCGCGGCCAAGAACCACAACGACGTGGCTATCGTGGTTAAAAGCAGCGACTACACAGCCATCATCACCGAGATGGACGCCAACGAAGGTTCTCTGACTTACGAAACCCGTTTTGATCTGGCAATCAAGGCATTCGAACACACCGCCGCTTACGACAGCATGATCGCCAACTACTTTGGCAGTAAGGTTCCGGCCTATCACGGCGATACCACCCAGCCTTCCGGCCGTTTCCCGCGCACGCTGAACCTGAACTTCATCAAAAAACAGGATATGCGTTATGGCGAGAACAGCCACCAGCAGGCCGCCTTCTATATAGAAGAGAAAGTCGCTGAAGCATCGGTGGCCACCGCTCAGCAGTTGCAGGGCAAAGCGCTTTCCTACAACAACATCGCCGATACCGACGCCGCGCTGGAGTGCGTGAAAGAATTTGCCGAGCCGGCCTGCGTAATCGTCAAACACGCCAACCCCTGCGGCGTGGCAATTGGCGGTTCGATCCTAGACGCCTATGAGCGCGCCTACAAAACCGACCCGACATCGGCGTTCGGCGGCATCATCGCCTTTAACCGCGAACTCGACGAAGCCACCGCGCAAGCCATTATCAGCCGCCAGTTTGTTGAAGTGATCATTGCTCCTTCCGCCAGCGAAGCCGCGCTGAAAGTCACCGCCGCCAAGCAGAACGTACGCGTGCTGACCTGCGGTCAGTGGCAACAGCGTACGCCGGGGCTGGATTTCAAACGCGTCAACGGCGGCCTGCTGGTGCAGGATCGCGATCTCGGCATGGTAGAAGCCGCCCAGTTGCGCGTGGTCACCGAGCGTCAGCCGACTGAAGCCGAACTGCGCGATGCGTTGTTCTGCTGGAAAGTGGCGAAATTCGTTAAATCCAACGCCATTGTTTACGCACGCGACAATATGACCATCGGCATCGGCGCCGGTCAGATGAGCCGTGTTTACTCGGCCAAAATCGCCGGTATCAAGGCTGGTGACGAAGGTCTGGAAGTCAAAGGTTCCGTCATGGCGTCCGACGCATTCTTCCCGTTCCGTGATGGTATCGATGCAGCGGCGGCCGTAGGCATCACCTGCGTGATTCAGCCGGGCGGCTCCATTCGCGATGATGAAGTCATCGCCGCAGCCAACGAACACGGCATCGCGATGCTGTTTACCGACATGCGCCACTTCCGTCACTAATCCGGAGTTATGACGATGAATATCTTGATTATTGGTAATGGCGGCCGCGAGCACGCGCTGGCCTGGAAAGCAGCCCAGTCTCCACTGGCTGACAAGGTTTACGTTGCGCCGGGTAATGCCGGCACTGCGCTGGAACCGACGCTGGAGAACGTGAATATCGCCGTGACCGACATCCCGGCGCTGCTGGATTTCGCTCGCCAGAATGCCATCGGCCTGACTATCGTCGGCCCGGAAGCGCCGCTGGTAATTGGCGTGGTTGACGCCTTCCGCGCCGCCGGTCTGAATATTTTCGGCCCGACGCAGGCGGCCGCTCAGTTGGAAGGTTCCAAAGCCTTTACCAAGGACTTCCTGGCTCGCCAGCACATCCCAACGGCGGAATACCAGAATTTCACCGAAATCGAACCGGCGCTGGCTTATATCCGCCGCAAGGGCGCGCCTATCGTCATCAAGGCGGACGGTCTGGCCGCCGGTAAGGGCGTGATTGTCGCCATGACGCTGGAAGAAGCGGAAAATGCAGCCACCGACATGCTGGCAGGTAATGTGTTTGGCGATGCCGGTCACCGTATCGTGGTCGAAGATTTTCTGGACGGTGAAGAGGCCAGCTTTATCGTGATGGTGGATGGCGAGCACGTGCTGCCGATGGCAACCAGCCAGGATCACAAACGCGTTGGCGACAAAGATACCGGCCCGAACACCGGCGGCATGGGCGCTTACTCACCCGCGCCGGTAGTGACGGATGAGGTTCACCAGCGGGTAATGGACCAGATTATTTGGCCAACCGTGCGCGGCATGGCGGCCGAAGGTAATGTCTACACCGGCTTCCTGTACGCGGGCCTGATGATTTCCCCGGACGGTCAGCCGAAGGTGATCGAATTCAACTGCCGTTTCGGCGATCCGGAAACCCAGCCGATCATGCTGCGCCTGAAATCCGATCTGGTGGAGCTGTGTCTGGCGGCTTGCGACGGCAAACTGGATGAGAAGACCTCTGACTGGGATGCTCGCCCGTCATTGGGCGTGGTGCTGGCGGCAGGCGGCTATCCGGCCGATTACCGTAACGGCGACGTGATTTCGGGCCTGCCGACGCAAGATGCGGCCGATGGCAAGGTGTTCCATGCCGGCACCAAACTGAATGGCGACGACGTGGTGACCAACGGCGGGCGCGTATTGTGCGTGACGGCGCTGGGCCACAGCGTAGCCGAAGCGCAGCAACGCGCCTACGAGCTGGCTAAGCCGATCAGTTGGGAAGGCTGCTTCTGTCGCAGCGACATCGGCTATCGCGCCATCGCACGCGAGCAGCAAGCCTGACGATAGCGCGCAGATCTCAACAAGGGGTCATGCCTGACGGGCTGGCCCCTCCTTTCTTGTTTTACCGCTTCTCTTCCCTGACTACCACGCCTCGGCTGTGGGTTCCCAACGACAGAAATCCGTCTCTGCCGCCTGCAACAACTGCGTGCCTTCCGGTGACGTCAGCCAGGCAATGCTAAGCGGTCCGGCGGCGCGTTCGGCTTGCTGTGCGATCCAGGCCAGCGAAGAGCGGTCCAGCTCCGGGCGTACCGTTTTTCCGTCGCACGTGGTTACCTGCCCTGCATTCCAGCGCCCCTGCATCAGCGATACCTTGCCGGCGCGCAGAGAATCGCTCAGTTCCAGCAAGCGCCGGGCATCGAACTGGAACAGCGCAATCTCGTCTTCCGACAGCGACTCACGCCGGTCCGGCAACTGGCGCTGCATGTAACTGACGGTTCCCGCCTGATCAAAACGCAGCCTGACCTCTTCCCGCGCCGACGCAGAATTGGTCTGCTGGACCTCACGCAAAGCGCCCTGCTGGAAGCGGTAACGGGTAATCCGGGCTTCTTTTCCTGATAGCGGACTGAGCGCTGTCACCAGTGTGGTGAGATGCTGCTGCGCGTCGTCTTTACGCCACAACCGCACCACGCCGCTATCGGCCAGGTAGCCGCTGGCATACACGGCGGGCGGCGGCGTCGAGGAACTACAGGCGCTCAGCCAGCACACCAGCGCCGGCGCGGCAAAGCGGATGTGCCGTCTGCAAAAAAGCAAAAGGGGCGAAATCGCCCCTCTGCTTAAACCTTGTATCAGCATGCGCTTATTTGACAGCGTCTTTCAATGCCTTACCGGACACAAACGCAGGCACGTTAGCGGCAGCAATTTTGATTTCTTTACCAGTCTGCGGGTTGCGGCCAGTGCGCTCGTTACGATGATTGACTTTGAAAGTGCCAAAACCAACTAATTGTACTGCATCACCTTCTTTCAGAGACTCCGTGATCGCTGCCAGAGTAGCTTCCAGGGCAGCTTTAGCCTGGGTCTTGGAAAGGTCAGCTTTGTCAGCAATTACATCAATCAGTTGAGTCTTATTCATAAGTTATCCTTACAGTGTGTTTATCGCTTGCTAAGCATCGAGTGCGACGGATATGCCATCTCCCGTCATACTTCGAGCCACAGGTGCGTTGGCTTTCCTCGCTCACCCCATTCACTTACTCAAGTAAGCTCACGGGGATTCGCTGCGTCGCCGCCTTCCTGCAACTCGAATTATTTAGGGGGTAGTAGCACTCTCCTGCATACACGCACCGACAGCCACTTTTATTACGCCCCCCAAATGTAGACCAGACAGGGTGCGGATGTGAAGCCTAAAGACAGGCCATTTCAGGCCTTAAATCACGTTTTATCGCGTTATTGATACAAATTTATCCCAATGTTACTAATTCCTGCCTCGCGCAGGTCGGCGCGCAGGCCTTTTATCAGCTCGACGTCGCGTTCTTCGCAGTCGGCCAGCAGGCGGAAAATCTCCCACTGGATGTCCCATTCTTCTTCGACGGCAGGCACAACCTTCAGTTCTTCATCGGTCATTTCCCGCCCCGCCTGCGTCATCTCCAGCATCGCTACGGTACGGATCGATGTTTCACTGATGGTGACCGCGTGTTCCAGCGTTTCGCCGCTCAAACGCGAATGCAACAGCTCGCTCAGAGCAACGCAAGCGTCAATGGCCGGGTATACGCCATAAATGTCGTAATCGTCTGCGGCAGGAATCGCATCTTCCAGCTTTTCCAACTGACTGTCGAAATTGACCTTGGCATCTTTGACCACCAGCGTTTCCCACACCAGATCCAGCATGCGCCGGTAAAGCTGCGCATCCCCAAAACCCGTTTGCTGACAAAACTCATGATAGTTGGGGTACATACGTTCACAAAGACAGGCCATAAAGGTGACATGCTGCCAACTTGCCAGCTTTTCCAGACGCAAATGAATGGGGTTACGTAACATTGTTCATCTCAATAATAATGGGCGGCAGTGTAACGAAAATCGCCGCACCGCCATATACCTGAATTCCTAAAGTTTCCTGCCCGGCATTATCCTACAGGCCGGCCTGACGTTGCCAGCGTTGAAACGCCGGACGGTTGGACGCCACCGCATCCGCCCAGCGGGTAGGTTCCGGCAGGCGATAGCCGTTCATGCAACGCATCACCCACTGCAGCGCGCTGTCCATACCAACACGGTGACCGGTGGAGACAAACAGCGGATTGCAACGGGCCTTGCTGCGCCATACCCAGCCAAGCTGCTCATCCCGGTCCAGCAACGGCTGACGACTGCCCACCGCGTCCGCCAGCGGCGCAAACTGCCCGCACAGGCGCCGTTTGGCGACGCCGATGGTCGGCACGTTGACCAGCAAGCCGAAATGGCTGGCGACGCCCAGACGACGGGGATGAGACACGCCGTGCCCGTCGACAAACAGCAAATCCGGCCGGTGCTGCAACTGTTCCCACGCCGCCAGCAGAGCCGGGTACTCGCGGAACGACAGGAAACCGGGGATATAAGGCATGATAGTCGGAATACGCGCAATCTGGTATTCCACCAGTTGCAGCGACGGATAGGTCAGCACGGCCAGCGCAGCGCGGGTTACCGCGCCGTCCTGCTCGAAACCGACATCGGCGCCGGCGATCAGCGTCGGCTGCTCAAAAGGCACATCGTCATGACGAATCACCTGAACCGCTTTGTCACGTTGTTCTTCGCGCAGCGCCTGCATATCCATCAGGCGAGGTCCTGATGATACGGCGCGGATAAGCGATGTACCGCCTCGACGAAAGCGCCGGCATGCTCTGGCGGTACGTCCTGATGAATGCCGTGCCCCAGGTTAAACACATGGCCATTACCGGTGCCGAATCCGGCCAGAATGGTAGCGACTTCCTGCTCGATGCGGGCAGGCGGCGCATACAGCATCGACGGGTCCATATTGCCCTGCAACGCCACCCGATCGCCGACGCGACGGCGCGCGTCGGCAATATCGGTGGTCCAATCCAGCCCCAGCGCGTCGCAGCCGGTATCCGCCATCGCCTCCAGCCACTGACCGCCGCCTTTGGTGAACAGCGTCACCGGCACCCGGCGGCCGTCGTTTTCACGCAGCAGGCCGTCGACAATCTTGTGCATATAATGCAGCGAGAATTCACGGTAATCAGCCCCGCTCAGCGCCCCGCCCCAGGTGTCGAAAATCATCACCGCCTGCGCGCCGGCCCGAATCTGGGCGTTAAGGTAGAGCGTCACGCTGTCCGCCAGCTTGTCCAGCAACAGATGCAGCGTGCGCGGCTCGGTAAACATCATCTTCTTGATTACGGTGAAGGCTTTACTGCTGCCGCCTTCCACCATATAGGTCGCCAGCGTCCACGGGCTGCCGGAAAAACCGATCAACGGCACCGCGCCCGCCAGATTGCGGCGAATCGTCCGCACCGCGTTCATTACGTAGCCGAGCTCCAGCTCCGGGTCCGGCACCGGTAGTTTTTCCACGTCGGCATGACAGGTGACCGGCGAGGTAAAGCGCGGCCCTTCGCCGGCTTCAAAATACAGCCCCAGCCCCATAGCGTCGGGTATGGTGAGAATATCGGAAAACAGAATGGCCGCATCAAGGTTGTAGCGTCGCAGCGGCTGTAACGTCACTTCGCAGGCCAGCTCGGCATTCTTGCACAGCGACATGAAATCACCGGCTTGCGAGCGAGTCGCGCGGTATTCCGGCAGGTAACGCCCCGCCTGACGCATCATCCATACCGGGGTCACATCCACAGGCTGACGCAACAGCGCACGCAAATAGCGATCGTTTTTCAGATCAGTCATGGTCTTTTCCTTGTAACGCCTGCTTGCAGGCATGATTGTCGCTGGCGATGACCGATCAACGATCGGCCTCGCGGCACAGCACTACCGTGTCTTCAATCAGACGCCGGGCTACCGTACCCGGCGGCGGCAATTCCGGCAAGCGATCATAACGGAACCAGTCGGCATCCCGCAGTTCGGACGGGTCAGCTTTCACCTCGCCCCCGTCGTAGTCGGCCATGAACGCCATCATCAGCGAATGCGGGAACGGCCAGGGCTGGGAACTGACGTAACGCAGGTTCCTGACGCGGATATTGCTCTCTTCCATCACTTCCCGCGCTACCGCCTGCTCCAGGGTTTCCCCCACTTCCACAAAGCCGGCCAGCGTTGTGTACATGTTGCCTTTGTGGCGCAGGTGCTGCGCCAGCAGAATCTTGTCGTCGCGGCGAATCGCCACAATCACGCAGGGGGCAATCTGCGGGTAGTAACGCTCTTTGCAGTGCGCGCACAGGCAGGCCAATTCGGTGGTGCTGACCGACATCTCATGGCCGCAGTAACCGCAAAACCGGTGCGAACGATAGAATTCCGCCAGCTGCACCGCGCGGCCCGCCAGTTGGAACAACCCGGCATCCTGATCCAGCAGTTGGCGCACCGAACCCATGTCGCTGGTCTTATCCTGCAGCACCAGCCATACCGGTTCCCCCTGCCACTCGCCAACCTGGCGGGCGGACTGCTGCTGCAACTGCCACTGCGCCGCCGTTCCCTGCGGCAATTCGCCCTGAGGCAGCCAGATCTGATGGCGGTGATACACCACCCACCATCCGCATTCGTCACCCTTCAGCGTCACTTCCATCTCTTTTATTGCCCCGCTTATTACCAGATTGGCGTTTTACGACTATGGTTATAAATAATGACACGACTAACTGTCATCATCCTATCGATACCCGGAGTCAACCATGCTGAAACAGTTACAACGTCTAACGGAGAACGTTGGTGGCAATTACGCCTTGATCGATCAGTGGTTGCAGGCCCGCAAACATCTTTTGTTGGCCTATTACCACCTGCTCAGCATTCAGACAGGGAAAATACCGGAAGCACGGACGCTGGATGAATTTTGCCATCATCTGGTCGACTATCTGTCTGTCGGTCATTTCCATGTCTACGAACGCATGTTGCAGGAAAACATCATGCGCAACGACCGAAAGCTGACGCAGGCGTCGCACTTTGATGTCGCGCTGCGCAGCAACACCCAGCAAATCATGGATATTTACGACAGCCATCTGGCGTTTTTCATCGAGCCCGTCGACAGTCAGGAATTTCGCCAGACATTATCCGGCGTGGGTGAAGCATTGGCAATGCGCTTCACCCTGGAAGACAGCCTGATCCGACTGATGTTCGATCATTGACGGCACACCGTCACAGCGCATAGAGTGTCAGAGTTTTAGTTCGCCCCGTGAAGGGGCGATATCTTGTCGGAGTGCCCAACACGCCGTATGGCGCGTGGGCTGAGACCGTTAATTCGGGATCCGCGGAACCTGATCAGGTTAATACCTGCGAAGGGAACAAGAGTAATCACACTGCCAGCCCCGGGCGCAACGTTCACGTTGCCGCCGCAGCCGCAAGACCCGGCATCACATGATTGCCGTTGCCAGCGGGCCAGCATCCGGCCATTACTCCCTCCGAGCTCCAGACAAGCAATTTTTCCTTTTAATGAACAGGAACTTGCTATGTCTACAGAACCAACCCAGTCTACAGAACAGAATGTTTCCGGAGAAAAGAAATCCTCCGGTCGTCGCGAACAACGCGCCGCCGCCCAGCAGTTTATCGACACGCTGCGCGGGTCGACCTTTCCCAACTCACAGCGCATTTATCTGACCGGTTCACAGCCGGACATCCGCGTGCCGATGCGGGAAATCCAGCTTAGCCCGACGCTGGTGGGCGGCAGCCGCGACAATCCGCGCTATGAAGCCAACGAAGCGGTGCCGGTGTATGACACCGCCGGTCCGTATGGCGACCCGGCCACTACCCCGGACGTACACCGCGGGCTTGGCAAACTGCGCGCCGACTGGATTGCCGGGCGCGACGACACCGAAGCCTTACCGAAAGCCAGCTCCGGCTTTACCCAACAACGGCTGGCGGACATCGGCCTCGACCATCTGCGTTTTGAACATCTGCCGCAGCCTAAGCGCGCCAAAGCCGGTCGCCGCGTTACCCAGTTGCACTACGCCCGTCAGGGCATCATCACGCCGGAGATGGAATTCATCGCCATCCGTGAAAACATGGGGCGCGAGCGCGTGCGCGGCGAGGTGCTGCGCCAGCAGCATCCGGGCCACAGTTTCGGCGCACTGCTGCCGGACAACATCACGCCGGAATTCGTGCGTCAGGAAGTGGCCGCCGGGCGCGCCATCATCCCCGCCAACATCAACCACCCCGAATCGGAACCGATGATCATCGGCCGCAATTTTCTGGTGAAGGTGAATGCCAATATCGGCAACTCCGCCGTGACCTCGTCTATCGAAGAAGAAGTGGAAAAACTGGTGTGGGCCACCCGCTGGGGCGCGGACACGGTGATGGACCTGTCCACCGGGCGCTACATCCATGAAACCCGCGAGTGGATCCTGCGCAACAGCCCGGTGCCGATCGGCACGGTGCCGATCTATCAGGCGCTGGAAAAGGTCAACGGCATCGCGGAAAACCTGACCTGGGAACTGTTCCGCGACACCTTGCTGGAGCAGGCGGAACAAGGGGTGGATTACTTCACTATCCACGCCGGCGTGTTGCTGCGCTATGTACCGATGACCGCCAAACGCCTGACCGGCATTGTGTCGCGCGGCGGCTCGATTATGGCCAAGTGGTGCCTGTCGCACCATCAGGAGAACTTCCTGTACCAGCATTTCCGTGAAATCTGCGAAATCTGTGCCGCCTATGACGTCGCGCTGTCGCTCGGCGACGGCCTGCGCCCCGGTTCCATTCAGGATGCCAACGACGAAGCGCAGTTCGCCGAACTGCACACGCTGGGCGAACTGACCAAAATCGCCTGGGAATACGACGTGCAGGTGATGATCGAAGGCCCCGGCCATGTGCCGATGCAAATGATCCGCCGCAACATGACCGAAGAGCTGGAACACTGCCACGAGGCGCCGTTCTATACTTTAGGCCCGCTCACCACCGATATCGCGCCCGGTTACGACCACTTCACCTCCGGCATCGGCGCGGCGATGATCGGCTGGTTCGGCTGCGCCATGCTGTGCTACGTCACCCCGAAAGAGCATCTGGGGCTGCCGAACAAAAACGACGTCAAACAAGGGTTGATCGCCTATAAAATTGCCGCCCACGCCGCCGACCTGGCGAAAGGCCACCCCGGCGCGCAGATCCGCGACAACGCCATGTCCAAAGCGCGTTTTGAATTCCGCTGGGAGGACCAGTTCAATCTGGCTTTGGACCCGGAAACCGCCCGCGCCTACCACGACGAAACCCTGCCGCAGGAATCCGGCAAGGTGGCGCATTTCTGCTCGATGTGCGGACCGAAATTCTGTTCGATGAAGATAACCCAGGAAGTGCGCGACTACGCCGCCCGTCAGGAGGCGCAGGTGCAAGCGCAACCGCTGGATGTCGGCATGGCGCAGATGTCCGCCGAATTCCGCGCCCGCGGCAGCGAGCTGTACCACACCGCCACCAGCCTGCCGCAGGAAGAACGCTGATGAACGGCATTTTTCCCGCTACTGACGCCCGGCTGGGGCTGTATCCGGTGGTTGACAGCGTAGAATGGATCGAACGTCTGCTGGCAGCCGGCGTCCGCACCATCCAGCTACGCATCAAGGACCAGCCGGCGGATCGGGCCGAACCCGACATCATCCGGGCGATCGCGCTCGGCCGTCGCCATCAGGCCCGGCTGTTCATCAACGACTACTGGCAACTGGCGGTGAAGCATCAGGCCTACGGCGTACACCTTGGGCAGGAAGATCTCGACACCGCCGATCTAAACGCGATCCGCGCCGCCGGGCTGCGGCTGGGCGTTTCCACCCATGACGCCGCCGAACTGGCGCGCGCCGTCGCTATCTCGCCGTCTTATATCGCGCTGGGCCATATCTTCCCCACCCAAACCAAAGCGATGCCGTCTGCGCCGCAAGGGCTGGCCGAACTGGCCCGCCATATCCACGCGCTGGACGGGCGCTTTCCCACCGTCGCCATCGGCGGCATCAGCATTGACCGGGCGCCGGCGGTGCTGGAAACCGGGGTCGGCAGCATTGCCGTGGTCAGCGCCATCACGCAAGCGGCGGACTGGCGCGCCGCCACTGCGACGCTGCTGCGACTGATTGAAGGACGGGAGGCGTAACATGCTCGACGATCAGGCCTTTATGCGTTACAGCCGCCAGTTGCTGCTGGAAGACATCGGTCAGGAAGGGCAGCAGAAGCTGGCGGAAGCCCGGGTGCTGCTGGTGGGTCTGGGCGGGCTCGGCTCGCCGGCGGCGCTCTATCTGGCGGCGGCCGGCGTCGGCACGCTGCTGCTGGCGGACCACGACACCCTGCACATCTCCAATCTGCAACGTCAGATTCTCTACCGCAACGCCGACCTTTCACGCCCCAAAGCGGTGCTGGCCCGTCACGCGCTGGAAGCCGTCAATCCGCTGGTGAAAACCGTGGCCCTGACCACCCGGCTGGAAGGCGAACCACTTGAGAAAGCGGTGGCGCAAGCCGATCTGGTGCTGGACTGCTGCGACAACATGGCGACCCGCCACGCGGTCAACGCCGCCTGCGTCGCGGCGCAAAAACCGCTGATCAGCGCCAGCGCCGTCGGTTTTAGCGGCCAGTTGCTGGTGCTGACGCCGCCTTATCGGCACGGCTGTTATGCCTGCCTCTACCCGGACGCCAGCGAACCGCAGCGCAACTGCCGCACCGCCGGCGTGCTCGGTCCGGTGGTCGGCGTGATGGGTACGTTGCAGGCGCTGGAAGCGATCAAGCTGCTGTGCGGTTTGTCCTCGCCGCTGGACGGCAAACTGCGGCTGTTCGATGCGCGCCAACAGCAGTGGACCACGCTGCAACTGACGCGCTCGTCTACCTGCCCGGTATGCGGAGAGCAGGCATGAAGATCCGGCTTAACGACGATGTTATCGAACTGCAGGACGAGCTGACCGTGGCGCAGTTGCTCAGCCAGTTGAACCGGCTGCAGCCCGGCACGGCGCTGGCTATCAATCAAACCATCATCCCGCGTGATGCCTGGACGCAACACCCGCTGCGCGACGGTGATGACATTTTGCTGTTTCAGGCAATCGCAGGAGGTTGAAATGCTGAAGATTGCGGATACCACTTTTACTTCCCGGTTATTAACCGGGACCGGAAAATTCGCCAGCGCGCGACTGATGCAGGACGCCCTGCGCGCTTCGGGTTCACAACTGATCACGCTGGCGATGAAACGCGTGGATTTGAAAGGCGGCAGCGACGCCATTCTGGCGCCGTTGCGCGAGCTGGGCGTACACCTGCTGCCGAATACCTCCGGCGCCAAAACCGCCGGGGAGGCGGTGTTCGCCGCCCGGCTGGCGCGCGAAGCGCTGGGCACGCACTGGGTGAAGCTGGAAATCCACCCGGACATGAAATACCTGCTGCCCGACCCGGTGGAAACCCTGAAAGCCGCCGAACAGCTGGTGAAAGACGGCTTTGTGGTATTGCCTTACTGCGGCGCCGACCCGGTGCTGTGCAAGCGTCTGGAAGACGTCGGCTGCGCCGCGGTGATGCCGCTGGGCGCGCCGATCGGTTCCAATCAGGGGCTGCAAACGCGCGATTTCCTGCGCATCATCACCGAACAGGCACGGGTGCCGGTGGTGGTGGACGCCGGCATCGGCGCGCCCAGCCACGCGGCGGAAGCGATTGAACTGGGCGCGGATGCGGTACTGGTCAATACCGCTATCGCCGTGGCGCGCGACCCGGTGCAGATGGCGCAAGCCTTCCGGCTGGCGGTAGACGCCGGCGCTATCGCCCATCAGGCCGGGCTGGGCAACCGCCAGCGCATCGCCAGCGCCACCAGCCCGCTCACCGGCTTTCTGCAGCATACGGAGGCCGCCAACTGATGGACACCCACGATCAATCGCCGTCGTTTGAACAGCGCTGGCAACAGTTGGAGTGGCATGACCTGACACTGCGCATCAACAGCAAGACCGACGCCGACGTAGAACGGGCGTTATGCGCCGATCGGCCGACGCGCGAGGACATGATGGCGCTGCTGTCTCCCGCCGCCGGCCGCTGGCTGGAACCGCTGGCGCAGCGGGCGCAACAGCTGACGCGCCAGCGCTTCGGCAACACCGTCAGCTTCTATGTGCCGCTGTACCTCTCCAACCTGTGCGCCAACGACTGCACCTACTGCGGTTTTTCCATGAGCAATCACCTCAAGCGCAAGACGCTGGACGAGCAGGAAATCCTGCGCGAGTGCGAGGCAATCAAAGCGCTGGGGTTCGATCACCTGCTGCTGGTAACCGGCGAACACCAGCGTAAGGTAGGGATGGACTATTTTCGCCAGATGCTGCCGCTGATTCGCCCGCAGTTCAGTTCGCTGATGATGGAAGTGCAGCCGCTGGCGCAGGCGGAGTACGCCGAGTTGAAAACCCTCGGGCTGGATGGCGTGATGGTGTATCAGGAAACCTACCACCCGGCGACCTACGCCCGCCATCACCTGCGCGGTCACAAGCAGGATTTCGCCTGGCGGCTGGCGACGCCGGACAGGCTGGGGCGCGCCGTGATCGACAAGATCGGGCTGGGGGCGTTGATTGGGCTGTCCGACAGCTGGCGCGCTGATTGCTACATGGTGGCCGAGCATCTGCTGTATTTACAGCAGACTTACTGGCAGAGCCGCTATTCGGTATCGTTCCCACGTCTGCGCCCCTGCGCCGGCGGCATCGAACCCGCTTCGCTGATGGATGAAGCGCAACTGATGCAGGTGATCTGCGCCTTCCGGCTGCTGGCGCCCGATGTGGAACTGTCGCTATCGACGCGCGAATCGCCCCACTTCCGCGACCACATGATCCCAATCGCCATCAACAACGTCAGCGCGTTTTCCAAAACCCAGCCGGGCGGCTACGCCGACGACCACCCGGAACTGGAGCAGTTCACCCCGCACGACGACCGCCGTCCGGAAGCGGTGGCCGCTGCTCTGACCCGTGCCGGGCTGCAACCGGTGTGGAAAGACTGGGACGGCTATCTGGGGCGACCGGGCGCCGGCTGAGTTTTGCGCCAGCCATCACGATGCAGAGGATCCTGTCCTCACGGCACGATCTTCATCACCTGCCGTCATCACCTGCCGTCATGACTGGCAGGAAAGATCAGGCTGAAAGTGATCCGCCCGATCGTTGCATCGCGCGGATCGCAACGGGCAATGACCTCGCCGCCGTGCAATGTCATGATCGCCCGTACGATCGACAACCCCAGCCCGCTGGAATCGCTGCTGGCGCTGCGGGTGGCGTCGGCGCGGTAAAACCGGTCGAACAAGCGTTCCAGTTGCGCGGGCGGCAGCACCGGACCGAGGTTAGTCACCTCGACCACCACTCGCTCAGAAGATGCGGCTACGCTCAGCCGCACCGGGCTGTCGGCTTTGGCGTAACGCACCGCGTTGGCGACCAGATTGCCCAGCGCACGCTGGAACAGCAGCGCATCCACCGCCAGCCGGGCATTGCCTTCGCACAACAGTTCGATACCGCGTTCTTCCGCCAGCATCTCAAAGTAATCCGCTACCCGACGCAGTTCAGTCGCCACCTCGACCGGCACGCGATTGAGCACCGGCTGCTCGTGACTGGCGCGGGCCAGAAACAGAATGTTTTCCACCATGCGCGACATTCGCTCCAGCTCAGCGATGTTGTCGGACAGCAGCGTCTCATACTCTTCCGCGCTACGCGGCTGATACAGCGCCACCTGACAATGCCCCATCAGCGCGCCAATCGGCGTGCGGATTTCGTGCGCCAGATCGGCGGAAAACTGGGTCAGCCGCAGATAACCGTCGTTCAGTCGGTCCAGCATGGCGTTGAACGCGCGAATCAACTGTCGCATTTCCTGCGGCGCATCCGCGTCGCTGATCCGGGTGGACAGCGTATTCGGCGCAATCGCCGACGCCTGCGCCGTCATCCGCCACAACGGCAATAAACCGCGGCGCAGCGCCAGATAGCCCAGCCCGCCAATCAGCACAAAGGCGATCGCCACCGCCCCCACCACGCGCCACAGATAGTGCTCCAGCATCTTTTGTTCGCTGAACATCGCGTGAGCCGCCGTGACCTGCAACATCTGACCGTCATGCAGCCGCACCTGTGCGGCAATCGCCCGCAGCGGTACGCCCTGCTCCGTCAGGCTGCCGCGTACCGCATCGGTTTGCAGCGGCGCGTCCACCGCGATCGGGGGAATGTCCGGCAGAGTAATATGCGCCGGGTTGACGTTAATCAACGGCTTTTGTCCCGGCAGGGAAAACAGCAGCACGTCCTGCTCGTTCCCCAGCATATTTTCGAACATGCCGGTGTTGGCGGTCAGCATCGGCAAGGTGAAATTCCTGCCCAACAGATGGCGGTAGTACTCCACCCGCCCGGTAACCTGCACGTCGCTGCGCCGATACATTTCCTGACGCAGAACGCCGTACAGATAGCCGCCGACGCTGCTGACCACCAGCGCGGTCGTCAGCGCGAACAACAGGCTGCAACGCAACGTCAGCGAGCTGGCGCGCCAGCGCTGAAAAAACACGTTCATGAGCGCGGCTCGCACACATAGCCGATACCGCGCACGGTATGGATCAACTTGACGTCAAACGGCTTGTCGATTTTGGCGCGCAGGCGTTTCACCGCCACATCCACCACGTTGGTGTCGCTGTCGAAGTTCATATCCCACACCTGCGAAGCGATCAGGGTACGGGACAGCACCTCGCCTTCGCGCCGCACCAGCAAATGCAGCAACATGAACTCCTTGTTGGTCAGTGGAATCACCGTATCCTGACGCGTGGCTTTACGCCGCAGCACATCCAGTTGCAGATCCGCCACCATGTAGTGATCCGCCTCGCGCACCACGCCGCGACGCAACAGGGTGCGAACGCGCAGCACCAGTTCAGTAAAGGAAAACGGTTTGATGAGGTAATCGTCCGCACCCAGCTCCAGCCCGTGAATGCGGTCGTGCAACTGGTCGCGTGCCGTCAGAAACAGCACCGGCACGTCGCTCTTCTTGCGCAGCATCTCAATAATCTGCCAGCCATTGAGCCCCGGCAGCATCACATCCAGAATGATAGCGTCGTAGCCGTGTTCCAGCGCATTGAACAATCCGTCGGTGCCGTTGCGCGCCAGGTCGACCGCATATCCCGCCTCGGTCAGCCCTTTTTTCAGGTAATCCCCGGTGCCGGCGTCATCTTCAATCACCAGAATACGCATCGTTATCACTCCCGCTGTACTGGCGGCATCGCTGCCGAAACATCGCCTCATCATAGCAACTCCGCCCGGCCGACTTGATGACATTAATGTCATCATACGGTCATCCTGACGACCTGATGGCCTCACCATGATGGGGGAAAACGCCAACCCAGGAGCCTGTCATCATGATACGTCATCGTTTTACCGGACTGCTGTTTTCCTCGTTGCTGCTATGCAGCCAATGGTCTTTCGCCGCCGATACCCCCGCCAAACCGCAACCGCCGGTACGCGGTACCATCAGCGCAATATCGGACAACCAGTTACAACTGACCGACCGTAAAGGGCAAAAAATTGATGTCAAACTGACCGACCGGACCCGGGTGACGAGCGTGACCAAAGCCAGCCCGGACACCATCAAACCGGACAGTTTCATCGGCACCGCCGCCATTCCCCAACCGGACGGCACGCTGAAAGCGCTGGAAGTGCATGTGTTCGACGCCAGCCTGCGCGGCGCCGGCGAAGGTCACCGGCCGTGGGAATCCGCCGACGGTAAAAGCGGCACCATGACCAACGGCACCGTCGGCAAGCTGGTAAACAGCAACGGCCGCACCCTGACCGTCACTTACAACGGCGAACAGAAAACCGTGGTGGTGCCGGATGACGTGCCTATCGTCAGCATCGCACCCGGCGATCGCAGCCTGCTGCAACCGGGCACGCATATCGTACTGTTCTCCAACGTCGACGAGCAGGGCAACCGGGTCGCCATCGCCATTTCGGCCGGGAAAGACGGCACCGTGCCGCCGATGTAATCAAGGCACAGCGATGCAAACATCACCTCCCGTACACGCCTGGCCGGTCAGGCTCACCCACTGGGTCAACCTGCTGGCGATGACCACTATGTTCATGAGCGGCTGGGAAATCTACAACGCCTCGCCGCTGTTTGCTTTCCGCTTTCCCCAAGCCATCACGTTAGGCGGCTGGCTGGGCGGCGCTATCGGCTGGCATCTGGCGGTGATGTGGTTGCTGGTGAGCAACGGCTTGCTGTATGTGTTGTGGAGCCTGTGCAGCGGGCACTGGCGGCGACGCTGGTTGCCGCTCACGCCGGCATCGCTCCGGCGCGATATCCGGCTGGCGCTGACCTTCCGCCTGCGGCACGAATCCTTCCAGTACAACGCCATTCAGAAGCTGATGTATTTCGGCGTTATCGCGCTGGGCGTATTGCTGGTGCTGTCCGGGCTGGCTCTCTGGAAACCGGTGCAGTTGCAGGGGCTGACCAATCTGTTGGGCGGTTTCGCCGCCGCTCGCTACGTGCATTTCTTTGCCATGAGCGGAATCGGCCTGTTTGTGGTGATCCACGTGGTGATGGTGCTGGTAGTCCCGCGTACGCTGTGGGCGATGCTGACCGGAGGCAAACATGAGTGATAAATCGCCGCGCCGCACGCCGCTGATACTGGAGCCGGACCAGAAAAAACAGCTGGTGAATCTGGAACGCCGCCTGATGTTGCGCTCCGGGCTGACGCTCGGCGCCGTGGCGATGCTTACCGGCTGCAATATGCAAGACGGCGACAGCGTCGACAAGGTGCTGTGGGCGATGTCGCGCTGTAACGACCGGGTACAGGCGTGGCTATTCAGCGGACAGCGGCTGGCTCCCGGCTATCGCCCGAATCAGATAACCCAGCCATTTCCGTTTAACGCCTTTTATCCAGAATACAATGTGCCGGAGATCGATCTGGACAGTTATCGTCTGGAGGTTTCAGGCAAGGTGGAGAAAAAGGGAATCTGGACACTGGAGCAGCTGCGCCAGCTACCGCAGGAAACACAGATTACCCGGTTGATCTGCATCGAAGGCTGGAGCGCTATCGGCCAGTGGCGCGGCATTCCGCTGCGCCTCTTCCTGCAGCATATCGGCGCTGACCTCACCGCCCGCTATGTCGGCTTCAAGTGCGCCGACCGCTATTACTCCAGCATTGATATGGCGACCGCCCTGCACCCGCAAACCATTCTGGCGCTGGAATTCGGCGATCAGGCGCTGCCCGCCGACTACGGCTACCCGCTGCGGCTGCGCGTCCCCACCAAACTCGGCTTCAAAAACGCCAAACATATCGCAGCACTGTTCGTCAGCGACACCAACCCCGGCGGCTACTGGGAAGATCAGGGGTATAATTGGTTTAGTGGTATTTGAACGTCTACCCCGCCACCGGATTGCTGGCAAGCTCCCCGACAATCACATTCCCTAATGTGATAATGGCCGCCTCCCTCTCCGGTGTTAATGGCAAGGCATAACTCAATCGCAGGCAATGACGGTATTTCCCGCCTACAGAAAACAGCTCCCCTTCATAAATCCTGATTTTTTTGTTAGCCAGACTGTGATTCAACCGTACGCCATCAAACTCTTCAGGCAACTCAACCCACAGTACAAACCCGCCTTGCGGGCGGCTGAGACAAATCGTATCCGGAAACACACGGCGCACCAGGTTGACTAACGCTTCCAGATTGCGCTGATAGAACGAACGCATTCGGCGTACATGCGGCATGTAATATCCCTGCTGGATAAATTCGGCCACCGCCTGTTGGAAATATATGGATATCGCTCCGGTGCTGGTGTACTTCATATACAGCGCCCGATCCAGATAACGCCCCGGCGCCACCCAGCCGATTCGTAGGCCGGGGGCCAGCGTTTTGGAAAAAGAGCTGCATGTCAGAACCCGCCCATCATAATCGAGGGATTTCAGGGTAATCGGCCGCGGATAGTCATACGTTAGATCCCCATACACATCATCTTCAATAATGGCGATGTCATAACGTTGCGCCAGCGTCATCAATGCTCGTTTGCGATGTTCCGGCATAACGAACCCCAGCGGATTGTTGCAACTCGGCACCGTCAGCACCGCCTTCACCGGCCATTGCTCCAGCGCCAGCTCCAGCGCTTCAAGGCTTATCCCGCTGGCAAAGTCAGTAGGAATTTCAATCACCTTGATGCCATGACCGCACAGTATCTGCATGATGCAATGAAACACCGGCGACTCAATGGCAACGATATCGCCGGGATCACACACCGCCCGTATCGCAATCGACAGCGCTTGCGTACAACCATGAGTAACGATGATATCCTGCGCCGATAGCTGGCAGCCGCTATCAATCATTAGTCGGGCAATTTGTTCACGCAACAGCGGCAGACCATCCGGACAGTCATAACCCATAGTGGCGATATCCTGTTTTTGCCCGATACGATTAATGTTCTTCCACAATGGTTTCAGCGTGCTTTGCGCCAGATCGGGAAGACTCCCCCCCAGCTGCAGAATTTCCGGATCGGCGCGGGAACGGAGCAGATTCAGTACCGAATCCCACCGGTTAATCTCCACCGGGCGCTGTACCGGGCGAGTCATTGCCGGAATCGGCGCGGCCGCCATACGGGGTTTAACGAAATATCCCGAACGAGGCAACGGTACGATCAGCCGCTTCTCTTCCAGCAAATGATATGCCTGCTGAACCGTGCTGATACTGACGCCATGCTCCTGACTTAACGCACGTACCGATGGCAAACGCTCGCCGCTCTGATACAGCCCTTGTTCAATTCGCTGCGCCAATAAAGTGGCCAGAAGCTGATATCGCGTCATTGATGTATTTTCCTTCTGGTTTCCATACAGAATGCGGCGTAAACGACCATTCAGATCGTCATATCGCTCATCTGTATCAAAAATAAAATCCAAGACTGCCTCTAAAACCAGACAGATGGGTTTGCCATGATAATAAGGGTCATCACCTGCGGAGAATCGCCATGACGATACTATTCCCTCCCCATCGCCTTGAGTCATCCCCCCACATGCCCATTCAACTGCGCCTGCTACGGCGATTATGGATCTGGTACCAGCACCACCAGACCCGCAAAATCCTGAATGAACTGAACGATGAACGTCTCAAAGATATCGGCCTGAAACGGGAAGACATACAGCGCCTTTACCGGAACTGGCCGGACAGGATTTAGCAAGCAGCACCACGATTATAGGCGGCCACGGCCGCCTGTCTGGAAAGCCGCGGCGTTTGGCAACGCCTTATCGCGATAATTGCTTGTTTTCTTTAAACCATGAATTGAGCGCCAAAAACAGGTACAGATCACACAAAAAATCGCAATTCAGATCGCCTAACCGTTCCTCTGTATGATCAGAATAGCCATTTTCTGCATCTGTATCCTAAAACTCACCGGTTGCACACTATTTCCAGCACAGTTCACCGGGGATACCACCATGACACAGCCACACCGCCCTTCAAATACCGCCGTCGGCCCGCGTTTCTTCCTTCATCATTTCCGCCAACGCTGGCACGCCTGGCGACAGCGAGTACAGGCACGGAAGGCGCTACGTCGACTGGACAACAACCGGTTGGAGGACATGGGGCTGACGCGCCGGGATGTGGACAATTTATGGTAGCAACGAACAAACGATAACGAGTCGAATAACGCGGAGGCAGGGCAGAATATGCGAGACACTGCGCAGAAAAAAGCAATCAATACCGAGAGAAGGCGATGGTCTGCGTACCGCTGCGCACATCGCCGAATTGCCCGTCGCTGTGCCGCCGGGCGGTTGTTACAGTGCGTGGGCTGATACAGCCGGAGCAGAAACCTACCGCCTGCTCCGCCTCATCCTCGGCCAGCGCGGGCGGAGAGACACAACCCGCGCCGGTCCTGTCAACATCGTGTCGGGCTACTCGGTCGGGTAGCCCGGCATCGCCCATACTGACGGCCAGTCGCCCGGCTGCCCGCCGTTGCATTCCGGCTGATAGTTGTAGGCCACAAGCTGAAAAGTCTTGCCGTCAAACACCCACTGCGCGCTTTCGCCGCAGTCGGCGATGCCGCGCCCTTTCGCCGAGTGATACAACATGCCGCTTTCCGGGTCATAGTCCGCTTCGGTAAACCAACGGATTTTTTCCTCACGGCTGTCCGCCGGGCGAATCGGCCTTGGCAATTCCAGCAACTGCGCGGCCTGCGGGTTATTGCGTGGAGTGACAAACAGCATGCTGGAGGACTGATAGGCTCCCATGCCGCAGTTGAGCATCACCAGCGCCAGCTCGTTGGTCAGCGGTTCGGCCTCACTCAACTGGCGGGCTTCTTTGCTCAACCCGCAGTCTTCCTCTTCCAGCAAGGTTTTTTTAGCGCTGATCACGCCGTTAATCAGCGTCTTCGCATTGGTCAGCGGCGGCGGCTGGGTATAAGCCGGGTTGATTTCCTGTCCCACCGGTACCGGCGGCACCTGCGCCACCTCACCATTGCCGACCTGCAATAATGCGCTGAGGTTATTCAGGCGCCCCTGCCGTTCATCCGCCAGCAATAACGCTGCATTCAGGCCGTTAAGCGAGATGGATTCTTCCTGATTATTACTCTGACTACCACTGTGCTCCGACAGCGACAGCCGTTTGGCGTTTTTGGCCGCCAGCACAAACTGCTGGATCACATCCAGTTGATCGGTATGGACGTAGAACGCGCCTTCTTCCTCATCCGTCTGCCAGGCTGGCTGGGTCAGTTGAAAGCGGACGCCATCCAGATACAGCGCCTGACGCTTATCGGCCAGATCGAAGTCCAATGAGATTTTGCCCTGAGCGCCCGCTTCACGCTTTAGCGTCACACGCAGGTACGGGTCATTGTTCCTGATGTCGCAGTCATTCAGGTTGTTGCAGGTAATCTGCCAGTGCCTGAATACCTTCTGCACCGGAGTCGGATAACCGGAAGGCATCTCGCCGGCGCTGAACGCGCTGCCGGACAGCAAAACCAGAATGATGCCTGAAAGCGTTGTCGTGAATCGCATCGGACATTCCTTATGAAACTTCCATGCTGATGTTATAGCGCAATTATGTCTTTTCCCCGCCACTAAAAAAACGCTGAAAGCGTTTTTTAACGTCGCTTGCGACGGCCCACTGGGTGAGTTCCGCAATCGACCATTTTTAAACAGTCACGGTCGTCAATAAAAGATCTTCATGTGAAATAAGAATATAAAAAAAACCGCACCTTATCGCTAAGGTACGGTTTTTTATTATCGGTGAAACTGACGGTTATTCGTCGTCGCTGCTGCCAAAGCCCGCGTTCAACAGTTCAGCCAGGTTGGCAGATGCTTCATCCGCGCTCACCTGAGCCACTGCCGGGACTTCGCCAGCCTGACGGCGGCGCATGCGATCCTGATGGTACGCATAGCCGGTACCGGCAGGGATCAGACGACCCACGATGACGTTCTCTTTCAGGCCACGCAGCTCATCGCGTTTGCCGGCAACCGCCGCTTCCGTCAGCACGCGGGTCGTTTCCTGGAACGACGCAGCGGAGATGAAGGACTCGGTAGCCAGAGACGCTTTGGTGATACCCAGCAGGTCGCGGCTGTAAGTTGCCGAAATCTTGCCGTCCGTTTCCAACTGACGATTGGCGATCTTGATGCGCGACATTTCCACCTGCTCGCCTTCCAGGAACTCAGAGCTGCCCGGATTGACGATGGTGCCTTTACGCAGCATCTGACGAACGATAACTTCGATGTGTTTATCGTTAATCTTCACGCCCTGCAGTCGGTAAACTTCCTGCACTTCGTTCACGATATAACGGGTTACCGCGTGTACGCCGCGCAGGCGCAGGATGTCATGCGGAGATTCCGGACCGTCGGAAATCACGTCGCCGCGTTCCACACGTTCGCCTTCGAACACGTTGAGCTGACGCCACTTCGGAATCATCTCTTCGTACGGTTCGCTGCCGTCAACCGGCGTGATCACCAGACGACGTTTGCCTTTGGTTTCTTTACCGAAGGACACCACGCCGCTGATTTCCGCCAGAATCGCCGGCTCTTTCGGACGACGGGCTTCGAACAGGTCGGCAACGCGCGGCAGACCACCGGTAATATCCTTGGTACCGCCGGATTCCTGCGGAATACGCGCCAGGGTGTCACCCGCGCCGATCTGAGAACCGTCTTCCAGCTGGACAATCGCTTTACCCGGCAGGAAGTACTGCGCCGGCATGTCGGTGCCCGGAATCAGTACGTCGTCGCCGTTAGCGTCAACGATTTTCAGCGCCGGACGCAGGTCTTTACCGCCACCGGTACGTTCCGCACTGTCCAGTACCACGATGGAGGACAGGCCGGTCAGTTCGTCGGTCTGACGAGTAATCGTCTGGCCATCGATCATATCGGTAAAGCGAATGCTACCGCCCACTTCGGTGATAACCGGCATGGTATGCGGATCCCAGTTAGCTACGGTATCGCCACCGTTAACTTCTGAGCCGTCGCCTTTGCCCATAACCGCGCCGTAAGGCACTTTATAGCTTTCTTTGGTACGACCGAATTCGTCGATCAGTTTCAGCTCGGTGTTACGCGAGGTGATAACCAGCTTGCCGGCGCTGTTCTTAACGAACTTGGCGTTGGTCAGTTTCAGGCTACCTTTGTTTTTCACCTGAATGCTGGATTCGGCTGCCGCACGGGATGCCGCACCACCGATGTGGAACGTACGCATCGTCAGCTGAGTACCCGGTTCACCGATGGACTGCGCCGCGATAACCCCGATGGCCTCACCTTTGTTGATGATGTGACCACGCGCCAGGTCGCGACCGTAGCACTTGGCGCACACGCCGAAGTCGGTTTCACAACCTACTACGGAGCGTACTTTCACCGCGTCGACCGAGTTTTCTTCCAACAGGTCACACCATTTCTCGTTCAGCAGCGTGTTGCGCGGAACCAGAATGTCTGCGGTGCCCGGTTTCAGCACGTCTTCCGCAGTTACACGGCCCAGTACGCGCTCACGCAGCGGCTCTTTCACGTCGCCGCCTTCGATAACCGGCGTCATCATGATGCCTTCGTGGGTACCGCAATCGTCCTCGGTCACCACCAGGTCCTGCGCCACGTCAACCAGACGACGAGTCAGGTAACCGGAGTTCGCTGTCTTCAACGCGGTATCCGCCAGACCTTTACGCGCACCGTGGGTGGAGATGAAGTACTGGAGTACGTTCAGACCTTCACGGAAGTTCGCAGTGATCGGCGTTTCGATGATGGAGCCGTCCGGCTTCGCCATCAGACCACGCATCCCCGCCAGCTGACGAATCTGTGCCGCAGAACCACGCGCACCGGAGTCGGCCATCATAAAGATGCTGTTAAAGGAAACCTGTTTCTCTTCTTCGCCGTTACGGTTGATCACCGTTTCGGTAGAGAGGTTTTCCATCATCGCCTTGGCCACACGCTCGTTCGCCGCGGCCCAGATGTCGATGACTTTGTTGTAACGTTCGCCCGCGGTTACCAGACCAGACTGGAACTGCTCCTGGATCTCGGCAACTTCGGCTTCCGCTTCGCTGATGATTTCCACTTTCTTCGCCGGAATGACCATATCGTCGATACCAACGGAAGAACCGGAACGCGCCGCGTAAGCAAAACCGGTGTACATGATCTGGTCGGCAAAAATAACCGTCGGCTTCAGACCCAGCACGCGATAGCAGGTGTTCAGCATCTTGGAGATCGCTTTCTTACCCAGCGCCTGGTTGACGATGGAGTAAGGCAGACCTTTCGGCACGATCATCCACAGGATAGAACGACCCACGGTAGTGTCGATCAGGCTGGTTTTCTGCGTCCACTCGCCCTGCGCATTCTTCTGGTGCTCGGTAATACGCACCTTCACGCGAGCGTGCAGCGAAGCCAGACCAGCGCGATAGATACGCTCGGCTTCTTTCGGACCGGTCAGCACCATGCCTTCGCCTTTGGCGTTAACACAGTCACGGGTCATGTAGTACAGACCCAACACCACGTCCTGAGACGGAACGATGATCGGCTCACCGTTCGCCGGCGACAGAATGTTGTTGGTGGACATCATCAGCGCACGCGCTTCCAACTGGGCTTCCAGCGTCAGCGGTACGTGAACAGCCATCTGGTCACCGTCGAAGTCGGCGTTATACGCCGCACACACCAGCGGGTGCAACTGAATGGCTTTACCTTCGATCAGTACCGGTTCGAACGCCTGAATACCCAGACGGTGCAGGGTCGGCGCACGGTTCAGCAGTACCGGGTGCTCGCGGATGACTTCATCCAGGATATCCCATACCACGGCTTCTTCGCGTTCCACCATTTTCTTGGCGGCTTTGATGGTGGTAGCGAGACCACGCAGTTCCAGCTTGCCGTAGATGAACGGTTTGAACAGTTCCAGCGCCATTTTCTTCGGCAGACCGCACTGGTGCAGACGCAGGTACGGACCAACGGTAATTACGGAACGACCGGAGTAGTCCACGCGCTTACCCAGCAGGTTCTGACGGAAACGACCCTGCTTACCTTTGATCATGTCAGCCAGCGATTTCAGCGGACGCTTGTTGGAACCGGTGATCGCACGACCGCGACGGCCGTTATCCAGCAGCGCATCCACCGCTTCCTGCAGCATACGTTTTTCGTTACGTACGATGATGTCCGGCGCAGCCAGATCCAGCAGGCGTTTCAAACGGTTGTTACGGTTGATCACGCGACGGTACAGATCGTTCAGATCGGAGGTCGCGAAACGACCGCCGTCCAGCGGAACCAGCGGACGCAGATCCGGCGGCAGCACCGGCAGCACGGTCAGGATCATCCACTCCGGCTTGTTGCCGGACTGCACGAACGCTTCCAGCAGCTTGATGCGCTTGGTCAGCTTCTTACGTTTGGTCTCGGAGTTGGTTTCGTTCAGCTCTTCGCGCAGCTGTTCGCATTCCTGCTCCAGATCCATGTTTTTCAGCAGAGCCTGGATCGCCTCGGCGCCCATCTTGGCGTCGAATTCGTCACCGAACTCTTCCAGCGCGTCCAGATACTGCTCTTCAGTCAGGATCTGACGGCGCTCCAGATTGGTCATGCCGCCTTCGACCACCACATAGGATTCAAAGTACAGTACGCGTTCGATATCGCGCAGCGGCATATCCAGCAGCAGGCCGATACGGGACGGCAGGGATTTCAGGAACCAGATGTGAGCGGTCGGAGACGCCAGCTCGATGTGGCCCATGCGCTCACGGCGCACTTTGGTCTGGGTCACTTCAACGCCGCACTTCTCACAAATCACGCCACGGTGTTTCAGGCGCTTGTACTTACCGCACAAGCACTCGTAGTCTTTTACCGGCCCAAAAATACGGGCGCAGAACAAGCCGTCACGTTCCGGTTTGAACGTACGGTAGTTGATGGTTTCTGGCTTTTTCACTTCACCAAAAGACCAGGAACGGATCATGTCTGGCGAGGCCAGAGCAATTTTGATCGCATCAAACTCTTCGGTTTTAGTTTGCGCTTTCAGAAACTTTAATAAGTCTTTCACGGATTGGCTCCTGTCGGAGTTAGACCTGTCAGACACCTGAACCATGCCGTTAAAAACACGGTTCAGGTGCCCCTGTAACGAATGCTCGCAGCGCTATCAGGCTGGGATTACTCTTCTTCCAGCTCGATGTTGATACCCAGGGAGCGGATTTCTTTCAACAGTACGTTGAAGGATTCCGGCATGCCCGGTTCCATCCGGTGATCGCCATCCACGATGTTTTTGTACATCTTGGTACGGCCGTTCACGTCATCGGATTTCACCGTCAGCATTTCCTGCAGGGTATAGGCTGCGCCGTAAGCTTCCAGCGCCCACACTTCCATCTCACCGAAGCGCTGACCACCGAACTGCGCCTTACCACCCAGCGGCTGCTGGGTAACCAGGCTGTAAGAGCCGGTAGAACGGGCATGCATCTTGTCATCCACCAGGTGGTTCAGTTTCAGCATGTACATGTAGCCCACGGTAACCGGACGCTCGAACTGCTCGCCGGTACGGCCGTCGAACAGACGGATCTGACCGGAAGTCGGCAGATCGCCGAGTTTCAGCAACTCTTTGATCTCGTTTTCCTTGGCACCGTCGAACACCGGCGTGGCGATCGGCATACCTTTCTTCAGATTTTCCGCCAGACGCAGCACTTCTTCATCGCTGAAGGTGTTCAGGTCGACTTTCTGGCGCACGTCGTTACCCAGGTCATAAGCTCTCTGGATAAACTCGCGCAGCTTGGCCACTTCCTGCTGCTGCTTGAGCATGGCGTTGATCTTGTCGCCGATGCCTTTGGCAGCCATACCCAGGTGGGTTTCCAGAATCTGACCGATGTTCATACGTGACGGTACGCCCAGCGGGTTCAGTACGATATCGACCGGCGTACCGTTCTCGTCGTAAGGCATATCCTCGATCGGGTTGATCTTGGAGATAACACCCTTGTTACCGTGGCGGCCTGCCATCTTGTCACCCGGCTGGATCTGACGCTTAACAGCCAGATACACTTTGACGATCTTCAGCACGCCCGGCGCCAGATCATCACCCTGGGTGATTTTGCGGCGTTTGGCTTCGAGTTTCTTCTCGAATTCGTGTTTCAGTTCGTCATACTGCTCGGCCAACTGCTCCAGCTGGTTCTGCTTCTCTTCGTCGGTCAGACCCAGTTCCAGCCAACGCTCGCGCGGCAGCTTGTCCAGTTTGTCCGCTTCGATGCCGCCGGCAACCAGCACGTCATGGATACGGGCAAACAGGCCGGCTTCCAGAATCTGCAGTTCTTCAGTCAGGTCTTTCTTCGCCTGCTTGAGCTGCATTTCTTCGATTTCCAGCGCACGTTTGTCTTTTTCCACGCCATCGCGGGTAAAGACCTGCACGTCGATAACCGTACCGGAAACGCCGTTCGGCACACGCAGAGAAGAGTCTTTCACGTCAGACGCTTTCTCACCGAAGATGGCGCGCAGCAGTTTCTCTTCCGGCGTCAGCTGGGTTTCGCCTTTCGGCGTCACTTTACCGACCAGAATATCGCCGCCGGTCACTTCCGCACCGATGTAAACGATGCCGGATTCATCCAGCTTGGAGAGCGCTGCTTCACCCACGTTCGGGATATCGGCAGTAATCTCTTCAGGCCCCAGCTTGGTGTCACGGGACACGCACGCCAGTTCCTGAATGTGGATGGTGGTAAAACGGTCTTCCTGCACCACACGCTCGGAAACGAGGATGGAGTCTTCGAAGTTGTAACCGTTCCAGGGCATGAACGCGACGCGCATGTTCTGACCCAGCGCCAGTTCACCCAGATCGGTGGACGGGCCGTCGGCCAGCACATCGCCACGCTCAACCGGCTCGCCCAGCGACACGCACGGCATCTGGTTGATGCAGGTGTTCTGGTTGGAACGGGTGTATTTGGTCAGGTTGTAGATGTCGATGCCGGCTTCGCCCGGGTACATTTCATCTTCATTAACCTTGATCACGATACGGGACGCATCCACGTACTGGACCAGACCGCCGCGTTTGGCAACGGCGGTTACACCGGAGTCCACCGCGACCGCACGTTCCATACCGGTGCCCACCAGCGGCTTGTCAGCGCGCAGAGTCGGTACCGCCTGACGTTGCATGTTCGCACCCATCAGGGCGCGGTTGGCGTCATCGTGTTCCAGGAACGGAATCAGGGACGCACCGACGGAAACCACCTGCTGGGTGGAAACGTCCATGTAGTCAACCTGATCGCGGCTGAACAAGCTGGATTCGCCTTTGCTACGGCAAGTAACCAGTTCCTCGATGAAGTGACCTTCGTCATCCAGGTTGGTGTTCGCCTGAGCAATAACGTAGTTGCCTTCTTCAATCGCCGACAGGTAATGGATTTCGTCGGTCACCACGCCATCGCGTACACGGCGATACGGGGTTTCCAGGAAGCCGTATTCGTTGGTCTGTGCGTACACAGACAGCGAGTTGATCAGACCGATGTTCGGACCTTCCGGCGTTTCGATAGGACATACGCGGCCGTAATGGGTCGGGTGTACGTCTCGAACTTCAAAGCCGGCGCGCTCACGGGTCAGACCGCCTGGGCCCAATGCGGAAATACGGCGTTTATGCGTAATTTCGGACAGCGGGTTGTTCTGGTCCATAAACTGGGACAGCTGGCTGGAACCGAAGAACTCTTTCACCGCTGCGGAAATCGGCTTGGCGTTGATCATGTCCTGCGGCATCAGCGTATCCAGATCGCCCAGAGACAGACGCTCTTTCACCGCACGTTCAACACGCACCAGACCGACGCGGAACTGGTTTTCCGCCATTTCGCCCACGGAACGGATACGACGGTTGCCCAGATGGTCGATATCGTCGACTTCGCCCTTACCGTTACGGATATCGATGAGTTTTTTCATCACATCGATAATGTCCGCTTTGCTCAGAATCCCGGAACCTTCGATTTCTTCGCGCAGCAGGGAACGGTTGAACTTCATACGACCAACCGCGGACAGATCGTAACGATCTTCGGAGAAGAACAGATTTTCGAACAGCGTCTCGGCCGCTTCACGTGTCGGCGGCTCGCCCGGACGCATCATGCGGTAGATTTCGACCAGCGCGCTCAGGCGATCGTTGGTCGGGTCGACACGCAGGGTCTCGGACATGTACGGACCGTGGTCCAGATCATTGGTGAACAGCGTGTCGAGACGCTTATGACCCGCCTGGCTCAGTTTAGCCAGCAGATCCAGCGACAGTTCCATGTTCGCCATCGCGATCACTTCACCGGTGCTTTCATCCACGTAATCTTTAGCCAGCACTTTACCGGCGATGTATTCGACCGGTACTTCAATGCGCTCGATGCCGTCTTTTTCCAGCTGACGAATATGGCGCGCGGTGATGCGGCGGCCTTTCTCAACGTAGACTTTACCGTCAGCTTCGATGTCGAACGACGCAGTTTCGCCACGCAGACGTTCCGGCACCAGCTCCATCTGCAGCTTGTTGTTGTGGATTTCGTACACCACTTTATCGAAGAACAGATCCAGAATTTCTTCGGTGGAGTAACTCAGCGCACGCAGAATGATGGTAGCAGGCAGTTTACGGCGACGGTCGATACGGACAAACAGGTTGTCTTTCGGGTCGAATTCAAAATCCAGCCAGGAACCACGGTAAGGAATAATACGTGCGTTATACAGCACCTTACCGGAAGAGTGGGTTTTACCCTTGTCGCTGTCAAAGAACACGCCCGGGCTACGATGCAACTGAGAAACGATAACACGCTCAGTACCATTGATGACAAAGGTACCGTTGTCGGTCATGAGCGGAATCTCGCCCATGTACACTTCTTGTTCTTTGATGTCTTTAACGGTGCCTTCCGGCGCTTCGCGCTCGTAGATCACCAGACGCAGTTTCACGCGCAGCGGCGCGGAGAAGGTAACACCGCGGATTTGACACTCTTGAACGTCAAATACCGGCTCACCCAGACGATAACTCACGTACTGCAGCTCGGAATTACCGCTGTAACTTGCGATAGGAAATACGGAACGGAATGCCGCTTCCAGACCGTACTGGCCTTCCGGATCTTGCTCGATAAACTTCTGGAACGAGTCAAGCTGGATAGAAAGGAGATATGGGATATCCAGAACTTGTGGACGTTTCCCAAAATCCTTACGAATGCGTTTTTTCTCGGTATAGGAGTAAACCATAGGGTTCCTCAGCTCGCTGACAAGTCGACCCACTTTGTCCACCCTGAAAAGGGCGGTTCATGCGACACCATTTATGTCGATCGGAAAGTGGAACACTTTCCGCAATACCTGTTTCTATCACTCTTAAATCATTTCATTACGCTTTACACAGAACGAACGCCCTGACGCAATATATTAAGTCGTCGATAGAAACAAGCATTGACGGGAAATCGGTAGTCAAACAGTGTGAAACGCTACCGACACCCTACAGCGCAAAAAGGCTGGTGACCAAAAAGTCACCAGCCATCAGCCTGATAACTCAGGCTGCAACCGGAAGGGTTGGCTTATTTAACTTCAACTTCAGCGCCAGCTTCTTCCAGAGATTTTTTCAGAGCTTCAGCGTCATCTTTGCTCACGGCTTCTTTCAGAGCGGCCGGAGCAGACTCAACCAGGTCTTTCGCTTCTTTCAGACCCAGGCCAGTTGCGCCACGAACTGCTTTGATAACGGCAACTTTGTTAGCGCCAACAGCTTTCAGGATAACGTCGAACTCGGTTTTCTCTTCAGCAGCTTCAGCCGGGCCAGCAGCAGCTACAGCAACAGCGGCAGCAGCAGAAACGCCGAATTTTTCTTCCATTGCAGAGATCAGCTCAACAACGTCCATTACAGACATAGCCGCTACTGCTTCAATGATTTGATCTTTAGTGATAGACATGACAATTGTTCCTAACAATCAGAAAAAGTTTATACGTTAGCAAATGCGATAACAGGAAAAGTGCGATTAAGCAGCTTCTTTCTGATCGCGAACAGCAGCCAGAGTGCGGACCAGTTTGCCAGCAGAGGCTTCTTTCATGGTCGCCATCAGGCGTGCAATTGCTTCTTCGTAAGTCGGCAGCGTTGCCAGACGGTCAATTTGAGCCGCCGGAATCAACTCACCTTCAAAGGCCGCAGCTTTAACCTCAAATTTTGCATTCGCTTTCGCGAACTCTTTGAACAGACGAGCGGCAGCGCCCGGGTGCTCCATAGAGTATGCAATCAGGGTCGGACCAACAAACGTGTCTTTCAGGCATTCAAACTGAGTGCCTTCAACGACGCGGCGCAGCAGGGTGTTACGAACAACACGCATGTATACGCCAGCTTCACGACCTGCTTTACGCAGTTCAGTCATTTTATCTACGGTAACGCCGCGGGAATCCGCAACTACCGCAGACAGCGCGCCTTTGGCCACTTCGCTGACTTCAGCAACAATCGCTTGTTTGTCTTGAAGATTTAATGCCATTAGCTTTTGCTCCTGGATTTAGCCGGAGAAAATCTCCGGAACTCACTTCACCTGCCGCCAAAACGGAGACAGGCGCTGAAACACGGTGAGCAGAATCCAGCAGGACTATTCTTTAAAAAAGAATAAAAATGTTCTTTAGGCTCTGTCACCGTCTACGCAGGAAAATTAAGTTTCTGACGAAACACCTGCGGTCTTGGACGGAGGCCTGGATTAGGCCAGGCTCCAACCGAAAAATCGTCTCTTGTTCATTTACAGAACAACGGGCGTAAGATTATAAAGAAATCCCTCGCCCGGGTAAAGAGGAACAAAAGCTATCAGTTTGCGACTGCGTTCAGGCCGCTCTGATCGATGGCAACGCCAGCGCCCATGGTGGTGGACAGGCTGATTTTCTTGATATAAACGCCTTTCGCCTGAGCCGGTTTGGCTTTTTTCAGCGCAACCAGCAGAGCTTCCAGGTTTTCTTTCAGTTTATCAGCGTCGAAATCAACCTTACCGATAGTGGTATGGATGATACCGTTCTTGTCGTTACGGTAACGCACCTGACCAGCTTTAGCGTTTTTCACAGCTTCAGCAACGTTCGGGGTTACAGTGCCCACTTTCGGGTTCGGCATCAGGCCGCGCGGGCCCAGGATCTGGCCCAGTTGACCAACAACGCGCATTGCATCCGGAGAAGCAATAACTACGTCGAAGTTCATCTCGCCTTTCTTGATCTGCTCAGCCAGGTCATCCATACCTACCAGGTCAGCGCCGGCGGCTTTAGCAGCTTCAGCGTTGGCACCCTGAGTAAATACAGCGACGCGAACAGTACGGCCAGTACCGTGCGGCAGTACAGTCGCGCCACGGACGTTCTGGTCGGATTTACGTGCGTCGATGCCCAGGTTTACGGCAACGTCAACACTTTCAACAAATTTAGCAGTGGCCAGCTCTTTCAGCAGGGCAACGGCTTCGTTGATGTCATATTGTTTGGTTACATCAACTTTGTCACGGATCACGCGCATGCGCTTGGTCAGCTTAGCCATTTCTTAGTCCTCCACTACCAGGCCCATGGAACGAGCAGTACCTTCAATGGAACGCGCCATGGCTTCCACGTCAGCACCAGTCATGTCCGCCGCTTTGGTCTGGGCAATTTCCAGAACCTGAGCACGGGTCACTTTACCCACTTTGTCTTTGTTCGGCTTACCGGAACCAGACTTGATACCAGCCGCTTTTTTCAGCAGTACGGATGCCGGCGGAGTTTTGGTAACGAAGGTGAAGGAACGGTCGGAGTAAACAGTGATAACAACCGGAATCGGCAGACCTTTTTCCAGGCTTTCTGTTTTGGCGTTGAATGCCTTACAGAATTCCATGATGTTAACACCCTGCTGACCCAGAGCCGGACCAACTGGCGGACTCGGGTTAGCCATACCAGCTGCAACCTGCAGCTTGACATAGGCTTGTACTTTCTTGGCCATTTAGCTTTCCTCTAATGGGTAATAACGCTTCACGAAGAAGCTCCCCGCGATTTATAAACATGTTATGCGTCTTAGTGACACATAAAACAAAGGCGCGAAATTGTAGGTCAATTTCGCGCCGGATACAAGTATCGAATTTAGGCAGTGATTAGCCTTTTTCAACCTGGCTGAAATCCAGCTCGACAGGGGTCGCTCGACCAAAGATGGAGACGGAAACCTTCAGGCGGCTTTTCTCGTAATCGACTTCTTCCACCACACCGTTGAAATCGGCAAACGGGCCGTCGTTGACGCGCACCATTTCGCCCGGTTCGAACAGCGTTTTCGGCCGCGGCTTGTCGCCCACCTGCTGCAGACGGTTCATGATAGCGTCTACTTCTTTATCGCTGATCGGCGCAGGGCGATCGGACGTCCCGCCGATGAACCCCATGACGCGCGGTACGCTACGGACCAAATGCCAGCTGGCATCATCCATCACCATCTGTACCAGCACGTAGCCCGGGAAGAATTTGCGCTCGCTCTTGCGACGCTGGCCACCACGAATTTCAACCACTTCTTCGGTCGGTACCATTACCTCACCAAAGTGGTCTTCCATGTTATGGAGCTTGATATGTTCACGCAGAGACTGTGCTACGCGACCTTCAAAGCCAGAAAACGCCTGAACGACGTACCAACGTTTCTTTGGAGCTTCAGACATCTTAGAACCTCAGGCCAGTAATAAACGATACCAGACGCACCAGAATGCCATCCAGTCCCCACAGAATCAGCGACATAACGGCAGTTACAGCAGCAACGATCAGAGTGGTGTGCAATGTTTCCTGCCGGGTCGGCCAGATCACCTTGCGAACTTCGGTCCGGGCTTCACGCGCAAACAAAACAGTTGCTTTGCCTTTCGTCGTCAGCAATGCCACGCCGCCCGCAGCAGCAATTAAAATAACCACAGCCAATGCACGCAGCGGCAAGCTGAATTCACGGTAGTAGTAATTACCTACAATTGCCGCGATCAGCAATACTGCAACGACCAGCCATTTCAGCGCCTCAAGACCACGCCCGCTCTCCTGAGCTTCGGTATTCGCACTCATAAACCAACCTGTCACTAGATTCAGACAAATAATTTTGCCCTGCCGTAAGGGCAAACCAGACCGGAAAGTATTCTAAAATCAAGCAATCCGGGACTCACACCGCTTACACAGAGCCTATCTCACCAATGATTATACTGCACAATCGCTGATGAGATAGGTTCTACGACAACAGCGTAGAAAAAGGGCATCAAATGATGCCCTTTTACCGCATGTTGCGTCAAATTTTATCAG
>NZ_CM001984.1:247907-248458 GCF_000406305.1 Dickeya sp. MK7 | reverse complement strand
ACCTATACGCCCAATGCCAACTTTAACGGCACCGATACCGTGACCTACACCGTCAGCGACGGCGCGGGCGGGGTGACGACCGGCACGCTGACCATCACCGTGACGGCAGTGAACGACGCGCCGGTCACCGGTAACGACAGTGCCACCACCACGGAAGACACCCCGGTGACGGTGGATGTGCTGGCGAATGACAGCGATGTTGATGGCAATCCGCTGACGGTGACCGCCGCGACCGCCGGTAACGGCACGGTGGTGATCAATGCCGACGGCACCCTGACCTATACCCCCAATGCCAACTTTAACGGCACCGACACGGTGACCTATACCGTCAGCGACGGCGCCGGCGGGGTGGTGACGGGCACGCTGACCATCACGGTGACCGCAGTGAACGATGCGCCGGTGACCGGTAACGACAGCGCCACCACGGCGGAAGACACCCCGGTGACCGTCGATGTGCTGGCGAACGACAGCGATGTGGATGGTAATCCGCTGACCGTCACCGCGGCGACCGCCGGCAACGGTACGGTGGTGATTAACGCCGACGGCACCCT
>NZ_CM001984.1:242953-247807 GCF_000406305.1 Dickeya sp. MK7 | reverse complement strand
TTTTCGCCAGAACGGTAGTGATGGCTGCGGTCAGCGTTGTTTTACCATGGTCAACGTGGCCGATAGTACCGACGTTAACGTGCGGTTTTGTACGTTCAAATTTTTCTTTAGACATCGATTGTCCCTCTAAGACACGGATAAATCGGTGGTATCACCACATCAACCAAGCAATTACTTGCTGAGCTTTTAACAGAAAGAAAATCAGGAGGAAAATAAAGAAGTGGTGCTGATAGGCAGATTCGAACTGCCGACCTCACCCTTACCAAGGGTGCGCTCTACCAACTGAGCTATATCAGCACATCTAATTGGAGCGGGCAGTGGGAATCGAACCCACATCATCAGCTTGGAAGGCTGAGGTAATAGCCATTATACGATGCCCGCATCCTGGAACTCGGCTACCTGATTTCTCTGTAGAACATTAAAGCAAGGCACAATTTACATTGATACCTTGCTTTTTTTCGATTCGGCTTTGATATTTCGTACCGCATCGATTGCATCCTGTCGCCAGGATTGAATTTGGTGGTGGGGGAAGGATTCGAACCTTCGAAGTCTGTGACGGCAGATTTACAGTCTGCTCCCTTTGGCCGCTCGGGAACCCCACCTGATTGTATGTACTTGATGGTGCCGGCTGCCGGAATCGAACTGGCGACCTACTGATTACAAGTCAGTTGCTCTACCTACTGAGCTAAGCCGGCATCAAGTGCTGCGCATTCTAGGCAGAGGGGCCGGTCTATGCAACAAAAAAATTGCTCAAAATGCGCTATCGCTTAGATTTTGCACAAATTCGGATGCTGTTTCACATTACTGTCAATCATTCGTGCAAATAAGCATCAGGAAACATGTTAAAAGCGCTCTGCGCGTACGGTTCTCAGGCATTCAGGCATCAATGATATGTCACCGCCATCACCGAATATCTGCACCAAAAAAGTGATAATGCCCCCCTTTGTGGCAGTCCTGAGCATGAGATGCGGCATTTAGCCACTTTTAGCCGCCATCGATGAATGGAACATTCCTTGCATGAAAAATCAGACGAGACACGTTTTAGCCCAACCCAGCAGGAGAGACAGCATGAAGATCGTATTACTGAATGTCGCCACTCTTCCCGTCTATCGTTACGAGTTAGCCGGCTTACTGGTAAATGCTGTGGCAAAGGGAGCGTCTGTCGGTTACCAGTCACCGCTAACGCACGAGGAAGCCGAGAGCTATTTCCACAGCCTGCGTCCTTCTGTCGCCGAAGGAGAGCGCCTGTTATGGATTGCGCGCGATGATAATGGCGTGATAGGCAGTATCCAGCTTGAACTGTGCCAAAAATCAAACGGACAAAACCGGGCTGAAATACAAAAACTGCTGGTTCATAGCAGCATGCGGCGCCAGGGGATTGGAAAACGTTTACTCTCCACGCTGGAGCAGGCGGCATTACAGCATCGACGCGGCTTGATCTATCTCGATACGCAAGCCGGTTCGCCTGCCGAGCACTTTTATCGTGCTCAGGGTTACCGCTATCTGGGAGAACTTCCCGACTATGCAAGTTCTCCCGATGGTTATTACTATCCGACAGCAATTTACTACAAGCGCCTGTTCGCCGTGAATCGCGTAGAGCGCGCCCTCGCCAGCTAATCCCTACCTGATGCCTGTATCACAGGTATCAGGATTGATACAGATTTTTGCTTCTTTTCCTGACCCTCATGGTGGTAACCTGCCCGCTGGACGATAATTTTATCAGGAAAGGATGCTGCGGCTGTTGCCTGTCCAGCCTCCCGGTGTCTCAGTTTCATGCACTGAAACCTGGCTGTTTCCCTTCCTTACCGGTAGCGTCAAGCAGAAATACATTTATGACTAATAACGCGCAATCTTTCGCAACGCCTTATCTTCAGTTCAATCGCCAGCAATGGGCCAACTTGCGTGACTCTGTGCCATTGACTCTGACTGAAGATGAAATCATTAAACTCAAAGGCATTAACGAAGATCTGTCTTTGGATGAGGTCGCGGAAATTTATCTGCCATTATCTCGACTGCTCAATTTTTATATCAGTTCCAATTTACGGCGTCAGGCCGTGCTTGAGCAGTTTCTGGGAACCGATGGACAGAAAATCCCTTATATTATCGGTATTGCTGGTAGTGTTGCCGTAGGGAAAAGCACGACAGCGCGTGTACTGCAGGCATTGCTCAGCCGCTGGCCGGAACATCGGAAAGTTGAACTGATTACCACCGACGGTTTTCTTCATCCCAATAAGGTATTACAGCAAAAAAATCTGATGAAGAAGAAAGGATTCCCCCAGTCCTATGATATGCATAGCCTGGTAAAATTCGTTTCTGAGATAAAATCCGGTGTCCCTTGGGTAACGGCCCCCACCTATTCTCACCTGACCTATGATATTGTGCCCGATTGCAATAAAGTCATAGAACAGCCGGATATTCTGATTCTTGAAGGACTGAATGTTCTGCAAAGCGGGATGGATTATCCCCACGACCCTCATCGTGTTTTTGTATCTGATTTCGTGGATTTTTCCATTTATGTCGATGCGCCCGAGGAACTACTGAAGAGCTGGTATATCAATCGATTTCTGAAATTCAGGCAGGGTGCATTTACCAATCCCGACTCCTATTTCCACAATTATGCAAAATTGGCGGAAACAGAAGCCGTTAATATCGCATCACAATTATGGAATGAGATTAATGGTTTGAATCTCAAGCAGAACATACTGCCGACGCGTGGACGAGCCAGCCTTATCATGACCAAAAGCGCAAATCACGCAGTCGAGTGTGTACGCTTAAGAAAATAAAAATAGAGGGGATGACAATCCCCTATTACCATCCACGCAGAGAAATCTCACCGCCAATATAAGACTGAATTACCCCATCCTGCTCCAGCAATAACGCCCCCTGGCTATCAATGCCTTTATCAATACCTTTTATTTCCCGATTACCGACAATCAGCTTCACTGCGCGATTATAAAAATTATCCAGATTGTTCCATCGGGAAATAAAGGGAGCTAAACCTTGTTGTTCATAAATAGCCAATGCAGCACGCAGTTCAGTAACGAGCTTCACAGCCAGCATATTACGATCAATATCAATCCCTGCTTCCTGCAGGTTGATCCATCCCTGATCGATCACAGTCGAGCCTGATGAATTCATGCGCAAATTAATACCTGCGCCGATAACCAGATGCGCAGCATCCCCCGTCCGTCCATTTAATTCAACGAGAATACCAGCCAGTTTTTTATCGTTCAGGTACAAGTCATTCGGCCATTTTACCCGCACCCCTTCAGCTCCCAGATGATGCAAGACTTCCGCCATAATGATGCCAATCACCAGACTCACGCCAACCGCTGCGGCAGGTCCTTGTTCCAGACGCCAATACAGTGACAAGTAGAGGTTACTGCCAAAGGGGGAAAACCATTTTCGACCACGACGCCCCCGCCCAGCCTGTTGGTATTCGGCAATGCAAGCATCACCCGACGATACCGAATCAAGGCGATCCAACAGATATTGATTGGTAGAATCAATCACGGGTAAAACCGCTATATTGCCGCTTTGTATTTGCGAGCGAATATTCTCTGCATCAAGCAATTGAATTGGGGCTGAAAGTGCATAACCTTTTCCAGTTACAGTAAAGACATCCAACCCCCACTCTCTGATGGTCTGAATATGTTTGTTGATGGCTGCCCGGCTCATCCCCATTAGCTCACCGAGATATTCCCCCGAATAAAACTCACCATCGGACAGAATAGAGATTAGCTTCAACGGGACGGTATAATCTTTCATGCCAAAACCTCCACTGCATTAACCTCTCCCTGAGCGGAAATAAACCGTACCTCAGGCTCCAGCCACACATCGAATTGCTCTGCAACTTTGTTTCTTACATAACGAGCCAGATTAACCAGATCACAACTGGTTGCTTCGCCTTTATTCACCAGAACCAGAGCCTGCTTATCATGAACTGCAGCCTGACCAATTTGATGCCCTTTTAAACCGCATTGATCGATCAACCAGCCGGCAGCCAGCTTTACCTCACCATTCGGTTGAGGATAATGAGGGGCATTGGGATAATTCGCCAGAATGTGTTCAGCTATAGCGGCAGGAATTACCGGGTTTTTGAAAAAACTACCTGCATTACCCATTACCGCAGGATCGGGTAATTTGCTCCGCCTCATCTGACAAACGGCGTCAAAGACTTGTTTTGCTGTCACTGCCGAAGGGTCAAGGCGAGTAAGATCGCCATATTCCAGGACCGGCTTCCACCCTTTCGATAAACGAAATCCTACTGCGATAATGGCAAATCCATCCTGGTATTCATGCTTGAAAACGCTATCCCGATAACCGAACTGGCACTCTTCAGCACTCAGGCGCGCTGTCTCGCCCGTTCTCAGATTTAGCATATCGACATAAGCACAGACCTTTTTCAGCTCTACACCATAAGCGCCGATATTCTGAATAGGCGCGGATCCAACACATCCTGGGATCAAGGCCAGATTCTCGAGACCGGAAATCTGGCGTTCCTGCGTATATTCCACAAGGTGATGCCAGTTTTCTCCAGCCCCAACATGGAGCATCCATTCAGATGCAGTCTCTTTTATCTCAATCCCTTTGAGCCGATTAATGAGTACTATGCCGTGAAAATCGTCCAGAAAGAGTACATTACTCCCTTCCCCCAATATCAGGATTGGTAACCCGCTCTGATTAGCACGCTGCCATGCAGATAACAACTCACTTGAATTTTCGATAATCGCGACCTCTGTTGCAAATACCGGTAAGGAGAAGGAATTAAACGATTTTAGAGATGTGACAGAATTCGTCATGGTAGCCAATACTCAGTAAACAGTTAGGCATAGTCTAACTGATTCTGAGGGA
>NZ_CM001984.1:15482-242853 GCF_000406305.1 Dickeya sp. MK7 | reverse complement strand
AGCATGACCACTTACCGTGGTCGCGGGTCGCATATATTATGCTTTCCCGAAAAGAAGTCAAGCGATATGCGCCTGATTTCTTACTGAAACCGCTTCGGTTTGTTGCCGTTGCCGTGTCAGTGGAGGCGCATTATAGGGACTTCTCCGTCGCTGACAAGCACTAATTTCAAAAATAATTTTGACCGCTCAATATTTATTCGCCAGCAGGCAAAAGCGTTAATCGTTCCAGCGAACTGAAACCATAACGGCGCAGAACAGGCAACAGTGTCGCGACCTTAGGTGTAATCGATAAACAGTAAGCCAGATTGCGCTCTGTCGACAATTTCGGATTCTCCAGATGCTCGATCAGCCATGCTGTTCTGCGCGCAATAGCGGAGCCCGAATCGACAAGCCGTGTGCCGTCAGGCAATACCTGCTGCAACTCTTCCGATAACAGAGGGAAATGAGTACATCCCAGAACGACCGTATCCGGGGGTTCCGACAATTTCAGCCAGGGCTTGAGGATTTTCCGCAACGCGTCCTCAGGTACCGTTTCCCCATGAAGTTTGGCCTCCCCCCATTCAACCAACTCTGCAGACCCCAGCAACAGAATCTGACAGTCATTGGCAAAGCGGGAAATCAGTTCGTGCGTATAAGGACGCTGGACCGTGGCACGCGTCGCCAGCAACCCAACGACGCCGTTCCGGGTCAATTTGGCAGCCGGTTTTACCGCGGGCACCACACCAACGACGGGGAAATTAAAGCGCGCACGCAGTGCCGGGAGTGAAATCGTACTGGCTGTATTACAGGCAATGATGACCAATGACAGCGGATGTTGTTTTTCCACCGCGTCAACGATAGACACCACGCGCTCAATGATAAATTGCTCAGGCTTTTCTCCGTAGGGAAAAGCCTCGTTATCAAAGGCGTAGATATAATGTAAGTCCGGCAGTAGGTTGCGAACTTCATCATAAACAGACAAACCGCCCACCCCGGAATCAAATACAAGGACCGTGGGGCGGGCGGGTAAATCAGAAACTATAGCTTCCGGTGAGATAGTATTCTCGCCCTGCAGTTCGGTAGCCATATACCGTCTCATAATTCTTATCGAACAGGTTGGCTATTCTAGCACGAACTGTCAGATGTGAGGTGACGGGATATGACGCAGCAACATCCCACAGACTGACACCAGCCAACTTCACCCTCTCTGATGTATTAAAGTTCTGGTCATAACGCTCACCTAAATAATGATAGGTCACCGTCCAGTCTAGGTCGTTGAACTGCCAGTCCAGATCATATTTGAATTGCTGCCGGGCACGTCTGGTCAGAACTTCATTCGTGTCGACATTACGTGGATCCAGATAATCGTATGACAGTTTGTGTGATACGAACCCTGTATCAAACGATGCGGTTGCTTCCACACCTTGTAAACGGGCGCGTCCCACGTTCATATTTGCAAAAGTCGGCGCACTGCCGCTCTGGATCAGGTTATCCACATCATTGCGATATGCCGATACATGCCAGTTCACCGGACCGGTAAGACCTTCAATACCGCCTTCCCATTGCTTGCTTTCCTCAGGTTTCAGGTTGGGATTTCCAGCAAATGACCCATACAATTGACCAACTGTAGGTGCCTTATAACCCGTCTCATAAGAAGCCAGCAGACGATACCCTTCAACAAACTCCCACGCGGCACTGCTCTGCCAGGTAGTATGCTGACCAAACTGAGAGCTATCATCACTACGCAACGCACCTTCAAGTGTTACTGGCCCGAATGACTGCAACGCCGTGGTATAAACGCCAGTATTCCGCAACTCATACCCATTGGTGACAAAATTGGTTCCAGGCTCGGTGGTCTGTTTCTGCCAGTCGACCCCAACGCCGATATTCCCTTTACCAACCTGAACACTGTTGCCCCACTGAACGTTGTACTGCTGAATATCATCCAACGTTGCGGAAATATCAGAGCGGCCAAAACGCGGATCGTAATTATAGTCTTTACTGTGGCTGTAGCTGGTAATCAGCTGAGATGACCAAATGTCTTGGTGATAACGTAATCCACCATCCCAAGATTGGCTATAGAGCTGCCTTGTATCGGGAAATGCCCCCACACGATTAAAGCTGGCGGTACCATCATACGCGGTCCGATTGTCAAAACCGTATCCACGTAAGAATCCACTTATGCTATCGCTGAACTGATGCTCGACATTGCCGTATAACGTTTTGCTCATAAAGCCATCGCGGTCAGACTGAGCAGGATCCCCAAAGGGATCAGGCAAGTTGGCAACCACATTAAACCCTCTGGTATAGGTGTAATTGCCTGCAAAGGTTGCCAGCGTATTGGCCCCCAGCTGCTGCTGGGTCGCAGCGTCATAAGATTGATAACCATTGGAGCCGATACCTGCGGAAAGCGTGGTACCTTTCTTCTCGCGTGTCGTGATGATGTTAACCACACCGCCAATCGCATCCGAACCATAAACGGCGGAACGCGGTCCGCGGATATATTCTACTTTCTGAACCAGAGAGATCGGGATTTGGCTGATATCGGAAGAACCGCTGACGCCGGCCTGGTTAAGCCGAATACCGTCAATCAACACCAGCACATGGCTTGAAGAAGAACCACGAATAAACAGAGAGTTCAATTGCCCCAACCCGCCGCTCTGGTAGAAATCGACACCCGGAAGTCGGCGCATCACATCCGACAAACTCTTCGACTGCCAACGATCAATATCATCACGCGTCACCACGGTAGTGGGTGCCAGTACGGAAGAAATCGGCTGGGGGAAACGGTTGGCGGTCACCACCATTGCGTCATTGCTGTTTTGCTGTGTGTTGTCGCTACCCTGCGCCCATCCTGAAAAAGCTGTGGCTACCATCGCCGCCAGCATTGTGGTTTTTTTAGTAAACATTCTAAGCATCCAAACTGAATTGGCAGGATGCCGCACCCTCATGATCGATAGCACGCGATGACCATGAAACATTGCGACGTATTCCGGCAGGTCTTCGGACTCGGGGTTATGCCATGATGACTGGCTAGGCGGCGATGACTTCCCATCCGTCAGGACAGTGTCCGCATCACGCTATCGTCGCCCATTCCCCTTACCGCTGCGCGTCAGTTCCAGATTCGCACTGGATTCCCTTTTCACCTGCGAGGCAAGACCGGACGCCCATGCTACGATCGAGGCAGGTGGATGTCTAGACTTCCATTTTGGATAAGAGAATCCGTGCAACAAGGCTGGACATCCCTTCTGGATGCCCTACAATCGCGCCCTGACAACATCGCCACCCTATCCCAGCCGTTTTTCAGATGAGACCATCATGACGCCAGAGATTCTGCCCATCGACCAGTATGACGCCCAACTTGAAGAAAAAACCGGGCGCCTCGGAGCCATGATGGCGCCATTCGATGCGCCGGCGCCGGCCGTGTTCCGATCGCCGGTCAGTCACTACCGGATGCGGGCGGAATTTCGGATCTGGCATGATGGCGATGACTTGTACCACATTATGTTTGATCAGCAGACCAAACAGCGGATCCGCGTCGATCAGTTTCCGGCCGCCAGCGAGTTGATCAACCGCCTGATGCCGGCGCTGCTCAGTGCCCTGCGGGCCGAGCCGGTGCTGCGGCGCAAGCTGTTTCAGATTGATTATCTCTCCACGCTTAGCGGTGAGATTGCAGTTTCGTTGCTCTACCACAAAGCGCTGGATGACGAATGGCAGCAGCACGCCCGCCTCCTGCGTGATCAACTGCGCAGTCAGGGTTTTGCCCTGCAACTGATTGGCCGCGCCACCAAAACCAAAATCTGTTTGGATCGGGATTACGTGGACGAGTGCCTGCCGGTCGCCGGCCGTCAGATGATTTATCGTCAGGTGGAAAACAGCTTCACCCAACCCAATGCGATGATGAATATCCAGATGCTGGAGTGGGCGCTATCGGTGACGCAGGGGTCGAAAGGCGATCTGCTGGAACTGTACTGCGGCAACGGTAACTTTTCGCTGGCGCTGGCGCGCAATTTCGAGCGGGTGCTGGCAACCGAAATCGCCAAGCCATCGGTCGCGGCGGCGCAGTACAATATTGCCGCCAACCAGATTGATAACGTACAGATTATTCGCATGGCGGCGGAGGAATTCACCCAGGCCATGAACGGCGTGCGTCAGTTCAACCGCCTGCAAGGCATCGATCTGAGCGGCTATCGCTGTGAAACCATTTTTGTCGATCCGCCCCGCAGCGGCCTGGACGACGGCACCGTAAAACTGGTGCAGGCGTACCCGCGCATTCTGTACATCTCCTGCAACCCGGAAACGCTGTGCGCCAACCTGGAAACCCTAAGTCAGACGCACCGAATCAGCCAGTTGGCGCTGTTTGACCAGTTCCCTTATACCCACCACATGGAATGCGGCGTGTTACTGGAAAAGCGTCAGTAACCTCACTACGGATTAAGGCGTGTTGGTTTCACTGTCGGGCTTGCGGGCCCGCAGCTTCACTACCAGCCACAGCGCCAGCACCACGCACAGGATTGACGGCACGAAATTGGAGCCGATTTGCGGGTACTCGGCGCGCACAATAGCGCTGTAAAGCAGCAAACCGAACAGGAAACAGCCCGCCGCCAGCAGCGGTGTGCCTTTTGGCATGGCATGATGCATGTAACGCTGATGCAGGCAGTACACCGACAGAACCAGCGCAATCAGCGGAAAGATGGAAAACGGCACGATAGAACTGAACACGGCGACAAAGGAACCATTCGCGGACAAACCGGCCGCCAGCGCCAGCACCAGCGTACTTTTCTCTGAATTTATCTGCTCTGTCATGACTTTTCCTCTGATTATCCCTCAGGGTAGGCAAACCCCTTACCCTGCTCTTTGCGATACCAGTAATAGGCGCCTTTGGCAATCATGCGCAACTGCAACACCAGCCGCTCTTCCAGCTGGCGTCGCTGCTCTATATCCACATCCAGCGCTTCAGCGCCGGCGCTGAATACGATGATCACCATCGCTTCCGCCTGTGCCTCCGCGAAGCTGCGCGGGATATGATTTTCGACTTCAAGATAGTCCGCCAGTTCAGCGATAAAATGCTGAATTTCACGCGCCACGGCAGCACGGAATGCCGCTGAAGTACCGGAACGTTCGCGCAAGAGCAGCCGAAAGGCGTTGGGGTTATTGCCGATGAATTCCATGAACGTCGATACCGATGTTCTGATCACGCTGCCGCCGCTTTTGACGATACGCTGGCGCGCCTGCCGCATCAGCTGGCGCAGCATCAACCCGCTTTCATCCACCATCGTCAACCCCAGTTCGTCCACATCGCGGAAATGGCGATAAAACGAGGTAGGGGCAATGCCGGCTTCACGAGCCACCTCACGCAAACTCAGGCTGGCAAAACTGCGTTCAGCGCTTAACTGGCTGAAAGCGGCCTCAATCAGGGAACGACGAGTTCGTTCTTTTTGTTGTGCTCTGACACCCATTATCCTGCCCGCAGTCATCGGCTCTCCTTAAATCAAGGGAAGCACTATAACAAACTTTACTCTCCACATACTGCGCCAAAGTTTGCCATAGTAAAAATGTGATCATCGGTTCCCATACGGATATCAGGGATGATTGGGTTATCAGCAGGACGATGTTACAATCGCGTTAGTAATTTGTATAAAAACAGGTGGTTCCTACCATGTCCATACAACAGCAATACGATTACGATGCCATCGTGATTGGTTCGGGTCCGGGCGGTGAAGGGGCGGCCATGGGGCTCGCCAAACAAGGGGCGAAAATTGCCGTGATAGAACGGCATTACAATGTTGGCGGTGGCTGTACCCACTGGGGAACCATCCCATCCAAAGCCCTCCGACACGCCGTCAGCCGCATCATCGAATTCAATCAAAACCCACTCTACAGCGACAACGCCCGCGTCATCAGTTCCTCATTTTCCGATATCCTGCGTCACGCCGACAGCGTGATCGGCCAGCAAACCCGCATGCGCCAGGGTTTCTACGAACGTAATCACTGCGAACTGTTTTCCGGCGAGGCGCGTTTTATTGATGCGCATACCGTCGCGGTCTTCTACCCGGATGACACCCACGATACGCTGACCGCCGCAAATATCATTATCGCCACCGGTTCGCGGCCTTATCATCCGGCCGGGGTGGATTTCCATCATCCCCGCATCTACGACAGCGACTCCATTCTCGATCTGGATTATGAACCCAAACACGTGATCATCTACGGTGCTGGGGTGATCGGCTGCGAATATGCGTCGATCTTCCGGGGGTTGAACGTGAAGGTCGATCTGATCAATACCCGCGATCGGCTGCTGGCGTTTCTCGATCAGGAGATGTCCGACGCGTTGTCCTATCACTTCTGGAACAGCGGCGTGGTAATTCGTCACAACGAGGAATTCGAACGCATCGAAGGCCTGGATGACGGCGTCATCATCCATCTGAAATCCGGCAAAAAGATGAAGGCGGATTGCCTGCTCTACGCCAACGGACGCACCGGCAACACCGAAACGCTGGGGCTGGAAAATATTGGGCTGGAAACGGACAGCCGCGGCCAGTTGAAGGTTAACAGCATGTACCAGACCGCTCAGGCGCACATCTACGCCGTGGGCGATGTGATCGGTTATCCCAGCCTGGCGTCGGCCGCCTATGATCAGGGCCGCATCGCGGCGCAGGCCATCACCAAAGGCGACGCCACCGCGCATCTGATCGAGGATATTCCCACCGGTATTTACACGATCCCGGAGATCAGCTCCGTCGGCAAAACCGAGCAGGAACTCACCGCCATGAAAGTGCCGTATGAAGTCGGCCGCGCCCAGTTCAAGCACCTGGCGCGAGCGCAAATTGTCGGGATGAACGTCGGTAGCCTGAAAATTCTGTTCCACCGCGAAACCAAGCAGATTCTGGGCATTCACTGCTTTGGCGAACGCGCGGCCGAAATCATTCACATCGGTCAGGCCATCATGGAACAGAAAGGCGAAGGCAATACCATCGAGTATTTTGTGAACACCACATTCAACTACCCGACTATGGCCGAAGCCTATCGGGTAGCGGCGCTGAACGGTTTAAACCGGTTGTTTTAACAACCGGTTTTTTGATAACGAATCGTTTTGGCTTTGATTAATCAGACTGTTTTGACAGCTGTTCCATGTGGAGCTGCATGTGCTCGCGCACTGAATCGGCCAGTTGTTCATAACGGCCGCGCAACGGCGAGCCCGGACGATACACCAGCGCGATGGTGCGTTTGGGCTCCGGTTTGTAACAAGGCAAATAGCACACGCCGTCACGCACTCGTTCCCGCGGCACCGCCAGCGACGGCAGCAGGGTAATACCGCTGCCCGCCGCTACCATGTTGCGCAGAGTTTCCAGACTGGTGGCGCGGAAATGGGTATCCTCGTCCGCGCCCGCCTGGAAACAAAATCCCATCGCCTGATCGCGCAGGCAGTGCCCGTCTTCCAGCATCAGCAGTTTTTCGCCCGACAAATCGGACATCGCCACCCGCTCGCGGTTCGCCCAAGGGTGATCCTGATAAATCGCCAGCTTCATCGGCTCATCAAACAACGGCACTTCGATAAACGCTTCCGACTCTTTCACCATCGCCAGAATGGCGCAATCCAGCTTGCCGCTGTCGAGCTGGGCCAGCAGTTGGTGAGTCTGGGCTTCATGCAGGTACATTTCCAGCTTCGGGAAAGTGCGGTGCAACATCGGAATAATCTGGGGCAGCAGATAAGGACCGACCGTCGGGATCAGGCCGATATGCAGCGGACCGGACATGGTTTCGCCCTGCTGACTGGCCATCTCCTTCAGCACCTTCACTTCACGCAATACGGTTCTGGCCTGCTCGACCAGCAGCAACCCCGCCTGAGTGAACAGGACTTTGCGGCTGGTTCTCTCCAGCAGCATCACCCCCAGTTCGTCTTCCAGTTTGCGGATCTGGCCGCTCAGCGTGGGCTGGCTGACGTGGCAGGAGTCCGCTGCGCGTCGAAAATGGCGATGCTCCGCCAATGCCACCAGATACTCTAAATCCCGAATATTCATGCCCTGATTCCCCTAAACATGATAGTCCCTAGCGATAGATAGGATAGCAACGAACGATTAGTCCTATCAACATTTGATAATGAATAATGTCCCTAACGAATCGAGTCCTGATCACTGACGGATTCAGCCAAACAGAACGTTTCGACTAGCAGGGACTGAAAAATGTTTGTAAGCCAAGAAGGCAAGAAAATTCCGTCAGTAACTTTCCATACCCGTCAGGGGGATCAATGGGTTGACGTGACGACCGGGGAACTCTTCAACAACAAGACCGTGGTCGTCTTTTCCTTGCCAGGGGCCTTTACACCAACCTGCTCTTCCAGTCATTTGCCACGCTATAACGAGTTGGCTGCGGTATTCAAGCAATTTGGCGTGGATGCGGTTTTATGCGTATCTGTGAACGATACTTTTGTGATGAATGCCTGGAAAGCCGACCAAGACGCAGAAAACATTACGTTTATTCCCGATGGCAACGGCGAATTCACCCGCGCCATGAACATGCTGGTCGAAAAAGCAGAACTGGGCTTCGGCCCCCGCTCCTGGCGCTACTCCATGCTGGTTCGTCACGGCGTGGTGGAGAAAATGTTTGTTGAACCCAACAAGCCGGGCGACCCGTTTGAAGTTTCCGACGCCGACACCATGCTGAAGTACCTTGCTCCTCACTATAAGGTTCAGGAATCTGTTTCACTGTTTACCAAACCCGGCTGCCCGTTTTGCGCCAAAGCCAAACAGTTGCTGCAGGATCGCGGTATTCAATACGAAGAAATCATGCTGGGTAAGGATGCCACCACGGTGAGCCTGCGGGCGGTGACCGGGCGTAGCACCGTTCCCCAGGTATTCATGGGCGGCCGCCATATCGGCGGCAGCGAAGAACTCGAAACATTCCTGACCACATAAATTTTTATAAAGCCAACGAAACTTTGGCGGGCTTCGGCCCGCCCTTTTTTTATCTTCGAATAGCGCTTTTTATTTTCGAATATCGTTATTCACGCCAAATACCCCATGCCTTAAGCACGAATGCCCGCCCGGATATCTCCGGGCGGGCATTCAGCGCAATAATCGGCGAGGAAATCAGGCGGCCGTCACCGGGCGCACGCCCAGCGTATGGCAGATGGCGTAGCTCAGTTCCGAACGGTTCAGGGTATAGAAATGGAAATCCTTCACGCCTTCACGGCTGAGGATCTTCACCATATCCATGGCGATCGACGCGCCGACCATCTTGCGGGTTTCCGGGTCGTTATCCAGCCCTTCGAACATGGCGGTCATCCAGTTCGGCACACGCACATTGGTCATGGTGGCGAAACGCTGCAACTGTTTGAAGTTCGACACCGGCAGAATACCGGGGACGATTTCCACATCGATGCCGGTCGTGACGCAGCGATCGCGAAAGCGCAGATAGCTTTCCACGTCAAAAAAGAACTGTGTGATGGCACGGCTGGCGCCGGCGTCAATCTTGCGTTTGAGATTGATCAGGTCCGCCTGCGCGCTTTTCGCTTCCGGATGCACTTCCGGATAGGCCGCGACCGAAATATCAAAATCCCCTACTTCCTTGAGCAAGGTGACCAGATCAGAAGCGTACATCTCCGGTTTGCCGCTATCCGGCGGTAAGTCGCCGCGCAGGGCGACGATGTGGCGGATGCCGCTCTGCCAGTAGTCCTGGGCAATGGCTTTCAGTTCGTCGCGGGAAGCATCGATGCAGGTCAGGTGCGGCGCGGCTTCCAGGCCGGTACGTTCCTTGATGCCTTTGATGATGCTGTGAGTGCGGTCACGCTCGCCGGAATTGGCGCCGTAGGTCACCGACACGAATTTGGGTTTCAGGCTGCTGAGGCGGTCAATGGAGTTCCACAGTGTTTCTTCCATCTCGCTGGTGCGCGGTGGGAAAAACTCAAAGGAAACGTTAATCCGGCCCTGTAATTCCGCCAGGTTCTGGTTCAACGCTTCCTGATGGTTCGCGTGGAAAAAGCTCATATCCTTACCTCGATTCGCCATTATCATCGTTATTTTCTACAAACGTCTATACGTTTAGACGTCTATATAGAAAATGACCGAATCCGCTTAAAGAGTCAACGCTTTTCAGCGCGATAAATACTGATGTTTGTTCATGCAAGATGAAGAAAATTCATGGTGGCGTACGGCAGGCCGTCATGCCTCATCACAGAAAAAACACACATGAAATGTAAGGGATGCACCCTCAGTATTGGCAAAAAACGCGGCCCTCGCCACTGGATGAACCGAAGGCATAAAAAAGCCCGCGGCTGCGGGCTTTAAGACATGATGACTAACGCCGTCTGATTTCAACTGACGCGATTTCAACCGACACGATTACAACAGTTGCGCCAACCGATTGAGATCCGACTGAATCGCCCCGGCCGTTACGTCGCGACCGGCTCCCGGGCCGCGAATCACCAGCGGGTTATCGCGATACCAGCGGCTTTCGATAGCGAACACGTTATCACACGGCAACAACGCCGCCAGCGGATGATCCGCCCGCACGGCTTCCACGCCTACGCGCGCCTTGCCGTTGACATCGAAGCGGGCGACATAGCGCAGCACCAGCCCCATCTCGTTGGCGGCTTCCAGTCGCTGCAACATTTGCTGATTCAGCGGCTCGCCGTCTTCAAAGAACTGATCCACCGAACCGTTCTCGCATCCGGCAGGCACCAGCGATTCCACCCGCACCTGATTGGGCTCGATTTCATAACCCGCTTCGCGCGCCAGAATAACCAGCTTGCGCATCACATCCTGACCGGAAAGATCGACGCGCGGATCCGGCTCGGTCAATCCCTGCTGCCAGGCTTGATCCACCAGTTCGGTAAAAGGCACCGTGCCGTCAAACTGCAGGAACAACCATGACAGCGTGCCGGAGAAGATACCGCTGATAGCCAGAATGCTATCGCCGCTTTCACGCAGGTCCCGTACCGCATAGTTCACCGGCAACCCGGCGCCAACGGTGGCGTTGTACAGCCAGTGGCGCCCGGTTTTGGCGAACGCGTCGCGGATCTGCCGATAGTTGTCGCCGCCGGATGCGCCCGCCAGTTTGTTGGCGCTGATCACATGGAAACCATAGCTGGCGAAATCCAGATAGAGATCGGCAACCGACTGGCTGGCGGTCACATCCAGCACCACCAAATCATCATACGGATGGGCGCGCATCCACAGGAACAGCTCATCGTCGTCACGTTCCTGCGCTTCATCGCCGAAGAAAGCCAGCACACGACTGGCGTCCAGCCCGTCGTAATTCAGCAGGCTGCGGGAACTGTCCACCACGCCCGCCAGCGTGAACTCAAAACCGGTGCGCGCCGAAATCAGGCTCTGCTCCCGGGCAAACAGCTCCAGCCAGCGCGAACCGATGTTGCCTTTGCCGAACAACACCAGCCCGATGCGTTTTTCCGCCCGGAACAGCGAATGATGCAGACCGCGCACCAGATGCTCGGTCGGTCCTACACGCAGCACCGCCACCAGACTGATGTCGTCTTCCGCCTGCCAGACGAACTCAATCGGCTGGTCGCGCAGTTGCTGGTAGAAACGGTGGCTGTGCAGCGGGTTGCGGCAAACGCCCGCCCCCACCAGCGCCACCAGCGCCAGCCCTTCGCGCAGATGAAGCGATACCGGCAACGCCGCCTGCTCCAGCACCTGCCAGGCGCTATGCACCACTTCCGAGGTGTAGCACAGCTGCAGCAGGTTGCGATCCTGATGCACGCCCAGCGCCAGCGGCCGGATCTGGGATTTTTGCAACAACTGTTCGACGTCTTTGTGGGTGCGGGCAAAATCGTGCTCCGCCGGTACGCCAATCTCAATCAGACAAACATCATCATGACTGGTGACAATCTTGGCGCCGGTGCCGGAGGCCAGCACGCGCTCAATGCGGGTCGACCCTTGTTCAGGTTGGTAGCTACAGCGCAATTGCAGATCGATATCGCTGCCGGAAACCGGCTGCAGGGTGCGGGCATGCAATACCGGCGCCGCCAGACGGGCCAGCTCGCTGGCTTCATCCAGCCGCAGCAACGGCAACAGGCAGGCGTCTTTCACCTTACGCGGGTCAGCGCTGTAGACGCCGGCCACGTCGCTCCAGATGGTGACGCGCTCGACGCCAGCCAACGCGCCAATCTGCGTAGCGGAATAGTCGCTGCCGTTACGGCCCAGCAGGACGGTTTCGCCTGCGTCGTTACTACTGATAAAACCGGTAATCACCAGACGCTGCCCGGCATGCTGGGTCAGCAGTTGTTGCAACAGCGGCCAGGAACGACCTTCATCGACCTGCGGCTGCGCCGCACGCTCGGCGCGCAGGAAGGTACGCGCATCCAGCCAGGCGGCAGGCAGTTTTTTCTGATTCAATACCGCCGCCATCAAACGGGCGGACCAGATTTCGCCGTGCCCGACCACCTCGGCGTAGGCGGCGTCGGTGAGCTTGCCATCCAGCAACGCGGCCAGACGTTCCAGATCGCGAATGAATTCATTGATAAGCGGCGCTGCCGTTTCGGCCGGCAGCAAACCGGAAATCAGCTCGCTTTGATAACGGCGCAGCGACTGTTGTACCTGATGGGCGGAAATCCGATCCGACTGGCTGAGGTTTAACCAGCTGATCAACTGGTTGGTGGTGCTGCCCGCCGCCGATACCACCATCAAATCGCCCGCCTGGCTGTAATCCGCCATGATGCCGGCGACGCGCTGATAACATTTCACATCAGCCAGGCTGCTGCCGCCGAATTTGTGCAGTTGCCGTCCCTTCACGGCCGCTGCTATCCCTAACGCACTCATTGTTACCTCTTGGCTGCTGCCTGAAATGCTCTGTCCAGATCGGCAACCAGATCGTCGCCGTCTTCAATGCCGACAGAAATACGCAATAACGTCTCCGAGATACCGGCGGCGGCGCGCGCTTCCGGCGCCATGCCGGCGTGGGTCATGGTAGCCGCGTGAGAAATCAGGCTCTCTACGCCGCCCAACGATTCCGCCAGCGTGAACAATTCCAGTGCGGCCAGAAAACGGCGCAGGGTACCTTCATCGCCATCCAGCTCAAAACTCAGCATCGCGCCAAAACCGGACTGCTGCCGACGGGCAATCTCATGACCGGCATTCTCGGGTAAAGACGGATGATACAACGCTTTCACCAGCGGCTGATGCCGCAAATACTCCACAATTTGCAGCGCATTCTTCTGCGCGAGCGTCATACGCGGCGACAGCGTGCGCAGACCGCGCAGCAACAGGTAGCTGTCAAAGGCCGCGCCGGTCACGCCGATGTTGTTGGCCCACCAGGCCAGCTCCGTCACCACCGCTGGATCGCGGGCGATAACCGCGCCGGCTACCACGTCCGAATGACCATTGAGGTATTTGGTGCAAGAGTGCACCACCAGATCCGCCCCCAGCTTCAGCGGATTTTGCAACGCCGGGCTCAGGAAGGTGTTATCCACCACGCTCACTGCGCCCGCGTCTCGCGCCGCCTGACAGATAGCCGCGATATCCACCACGCGCAGCAGCGGGTTGCTGGGACTTTCCACCAGCACCAGCTTCGGTTTTTCCGCCAGCGCCGCCTGCAGTTCGGCCGCATTGCCCTGATCGACGAATTTCACCCGGTAGGCGCCGCGTTTGCTCAGGCTGTCGAACAAACGGTAGCTGCCGCCGTAGCAATCGAGCGGAGCCACCAACAGGTCGCCAGGCCGCAAAAACACCGTACAGACCAGCAGAATCGCCGACATGCCGCTGCTGGTCATGACCGCGCCCGCGCCCCCCTCCAGTTCCGCCAACGCGCGTTGAACCACATCACGGGTCGGGTTGCCGCGCCGGGAATAGTCGTGCGCTCTGGGTTCATTAAAGCCGGTGAAATTGTAGGTGCTGGAGAGATGAATCGGGGGAACAACGCAACCGAACTGCTCGTCATTGTTTAACCCACTGCGGACTGCGATAGTAGCCTGTTTACGCGTCATCGGTGCTTTTCCTGACTGGAGGACTGAGGTAAAGAGATTAAAGAGTAAACCCGGACGATATAGACGTCAATACATCTGGACTTCTAAACTTCTTTGCGTATAGATTGAGCATCCCTATAATAATCGTTAGAATTATGGTGTTTTGTGCCAGTGACTGTTTTTATCACGATCAATATTTAAGGTATCCCATGGCTGAGTGGAATGGCGAATACGTAAGCCCATACGCTGAACACGGCAAGAAGAGTGAGCAGGTTAAGAAGATCACCGTATCTATCCCTTTGAAGGTGCTGAAGATACTGACAGACGAGCGTACCCGTCGTCAGGTCAACAACCTGCGTCACGCAACCAATAGCGAGTTACTGTGTGAGGCGTTTTTGCACGCTTTTACCGGCCAACCCTTACCGAATGATGACGACCTGCGTAAAGAACGCGGCGACGAAATTCCCGATGCCGCCAAGGCAATTATGCGTGAGATGGGGATCGACCCGGATACGTGGGAATACTGACTCGCCCGTTTGGAGCGGATGGGGAAAGACACCAGAAACGACAAAGGCACCCGCAGGTGCCTTTGTTTTGGCTGGAAAACCGGTTAACCGGTTTTCCGCCCCGGTGCAAAAACCAATTATTTTTTGGTGCCCGGGACGCTGAAGCGTTTGTTGAAACGCTCAACACGACCACCGGTGTCAACGACACGCTGTTTGCCGGTGAAGAACGGGTGGCAAGCGCCGCACACGTCCAGGTTCAGGTCATGAGCAGCAGTGGAACGGGTTTTGATGACGTTACCGCAAGAGCAAGTAGCGGTAATTTCAACGTAATTCGGGTGAATACCTTCTTTCATGGGAAACCTCTGTTTAAGGCCGTGTCGCTATCCAGCCCTGTTCCGCCAGACACCACACGAAGTTGAGTGAAATGTTCTTTACACCACAAGGTATAAAGGCGGCGGATCATACAGAAATTAACCACCCGATGCAATTGGATCCGTGCGGACTCGCCGCCTCTGATAAACAAGATGGCGCGCAAGATTGCACAACGCATCCGCGCACAGTACCGTGACGGCAGACAAACCCTCATGCATGACGTAAGACTTTCATGACGCATTTGAACGCAGAGACCATGCCCGTTGTTCAGGTTGCCTTGCCGGTACCGCTGACGCGCACGTTTGATTACCGGCTGCCGCCAGGCGCGACGCCGCCGGTGCCGGGCGTGCGCGTCAGCGTTCCCTTCGGCAACCGTAAGATGATCGGTATCGTCACTGCCCTGAGCGCCGGCAGCGAACTGCCGCTGGAACAGCTTAAACCACTGCACGACGTACTCGACGCCGCCCCGCTGTTTCCGGACAGTCTGTGGCGCATCCTGCTGTGGGCGGCGGAGTATTACCACTATCCGCTTGGCGAGGTGCTGTTCCATGCCCTGCCGATTTTACTCCGTCAGGGAAAACCGGCCCATAGCGCGCCGCTCTGGCAATGGTTCGCTACCGAGCAGGGGCGCGCCACGCCGCTGAACGCGCTGAAACGGGCGCCCAAGCAACAGCAGGCGCTGGCGGCGCTGCTACAAGGGCCGCTGTACCGCCATCAGATGGCGGAAACCGAGCTGACGGAAGCCGCGCTGCAGGCGCTGCGTGAAAAAGGGCTGAGCGAACTGCGCGCGCTGCCGCAGCAGGTGCGGGACTGGCGCAACGATTTCAGCCTGACGGGCGAGCGCCTGCGTCTTAATACCGAACAGGCTACCGCCGTCGGCGCCATACGCAGCGAAGACGATCATTTTGCCGCCTGGCTGCTGGCGGGCATTACCGGCTCCGGCAAAACCGAGGTCTACCTCAGCGTGCTGGAAAATATTCTGGCGCAAGGCAAGCAGGCGCTGGTGCTGGTGCCGGAAATCGGCCTGACGCCGCAAACCATCGCCCGCTTCCGCGATCGATTCAACGCGCCGGTGGAAGCGCTGCATTCAGGGCTGAACGACGGCGAGCGGCTGTCGGTGTGGCTGCGCGCCAGACAAGGCGAAGCGGCCATCGTCATCGGCACCCGTTCCGCGCTGTTTACCCCTTTTGCCCGACTGGGGCTGATCGTCATCGACGAAGAACACGACGGCTCCTACAAGCAGCAGGAAGGCTGGCGTTATCACGCCCGCGATCTGGCGGTGTTCCGCGCCCGGCAGGAAGACATTCCCATCGTCATGGGGTCGGCCACGCCGGCGCTGGAAACGCTTTATAACGTGCAGATTGGCAAATACCGCCAGTTGCGTCTTAGCAAGCGCGCCGGCAATGCCCGACTGGCGCAGCAACATTTGCTGGACCTGAAAGGGCTGCCGCTGACCACCGGTTTGTCGCAGCCGTTAATCAACCGCATCCGCCATCACCTGGCCGCGGACAATCAGATCATCCTGTTTCTCAACCGCCGGGGTTTCGCGCCGGTGGTGCTGTGCCATGAATGCGGCTGGATCGCCGAATGCCAGCGCTGCGACAGCTACTACACCCTGCACCAGCATCAACGGATGATGCGTTGCCACCACTGCGACAGCCAGCGTCCGATACCGCAGCAATGCCCGCAGTGCGGCTCCACCCATCTGGTGCCGGTCGGCCTGGGCACCGAACAGTTGGAACAGGCGCTGCCGACGCTGTTTCCCGAGGCTCCGATCACCCGTATCGATCGCGATACCACCAGCCGCAAAGGGGCGCTGGAGCAGCAACTGGCGCAGGTTCGCCAGGGCGGCGCCCGCATTCTGATCGGCACCCAGATGCTCGCCAAAGGCCACCACTTTCCCGACGTCACGCTCGTGGCGTTGCTGGATGTCGACAGTTCGCTGTTTTCCGCCGACTTCCGCGCCACCGAACGCTTCGCCCAGCTCTACACCCAGGTGTCCGGTCGCGCCGGTCGCGCCGGCAAGGCGGGCGAAGTGGTGCTGCAAACCCACCACCCGGAGCATCCGCTGTTGCAGACGCTGCTGCATCAGGGCTACGACGCTTTCGCCAGCCAGACGCTGAAAGAACGCCAGAGCGTGCTCCTGCCGCCGTTTACCAGCCATGTGCTGTTCCGGGCCGATGACCACGACAATCAGCAGGCCAGCCTGTTCCTGCAGCAGTTACGCAATCTGCTGGAAGCCAGTCCGCTGCGCGACGACTCGCTGTGGCTGATGGGACCGGTGCCGGCGCTGCAACCCAAGCGTGCCGGGCGTTTTCGCTGGCAATTGCTGCTGCAGCATCCGTCGCGCGCCACGCTGCAACGACTGATCCGCAATTCCATGCCGTTGATCGATACCCTGCCGCAAACGCGCAAAGTGAAATGGGTGATGGATGTCGACCCGACGGACAATTGAGCCGATTCTGAGCCGCCGGAATATCTGATGCCAGCAGCAGCGGCATTTTTTGCGAACAGCCCCGAGAAACAGATAATTCAGGCTGCGCCTGCGTAAATTATTCGATAAATATTGAATGCAATCTGTTAAGAGTGATGGCGGAAGCAGTATGCTGATCAGGCGGTTGGCACAACACCGGACGCCAGGCGCCGGGGTGACAACCCGCCACCCAGTGCTATACCTGTGCATAGGGCTCCCGATACCGTCGCCGCCCGCACGGAGCATGTCCGGTCGGGAACCCTGAACCATACGATACTTCACGACAGCACCGCCTGGTCATGCCGCGTTTCATGACGGCGCATGGCAAAATCAGACATCCTGAAAAACGGTGGCCGGCCTTTGATAGCGGTCCCTTGACTACGGCGCCAGTAAACGCTGACGCAAGGAGGAAATGCGTTGGAGCAGAAAAAATTCATCCCGCCCGCAACGATGAAAGACGTTGCCGACCAGGCCGGCGTATCCACCGCAACGGTGTCCCGCGCCTTGACCAATCCTGAGAAGGTGTCGGCCACCACTCGCCAAAAGGTGGAGCAGGCCGCGCTGGCGGTGGGATACTCTGCACAAAATCTTGCCCGTAATATGAAACGGCATGAGTCAAGAACGATTCTGGCGCTCGTTCCCGATATCTGCGATCCCTTTTTCACCGAAATGCTGCGCGGTATTGAGGAAACGGCGGCGGAACGCGGCTATCTGGTACTGATTGGCGATTGCGCCCACCAGCGCAAAACGGAAAAGACCTTTCTGGACCTGATCACTACCCGGCAGATCGACGGCATTCTGCTGCTGGGCTCGCAGCTGCCGTTTGATGCCGGCAAGGACGAACGCCGTCATCTGCCGCCGATGGTGATGGCAAATGAGTTCGCCCCTGAGCTGGATATGCCCACCGTACACATCGATAACCTGACCGCGGCGTTCGAGGCCGTCAGTTATCTCAATCAGTTGGGGCACCGGCGCATCGCCTGTATCGCCGGTCCGGAACAGATTCCGATCAGCGAATACCGGCTACAGGGCTATATTCAGGCGTTACGCCGCTGCGGGCTGGTGATCGACAACCAGTACATCGTGCGCGGCGACTTCAGCTATGACACCGGTTCCCGCGGCCTGATACGGTTGATGTCGCACCCCACGCCGCCCACCGCGATTTTCTGCCACTGCGACGTCATGGCGCTGGGAGCGCTGACGCAGGCGCGCAAAATGGGGCTGGACGTGCCGCGTGACCTGTCGCTGGTCGGGTTCGATGACATCGCGCAGGCCAGCCACTGCTTTCCGGCGCTGACCACCGTTTCCCAGCCGCGCTACGATATCGGTCGCGAAGCCATGCTATTGCTGCTGGCTCAATTGCAGCAACACAAGGTCCAGCGGGGGTCGCGGCTGATATCCAGCCAACTGATTATCCGCGACAGCACCGCCGCGCCGTCTCTGCGTGTTACAGGCTTTAAGAATTCCGGTGCTGGTCAAACATTTTAGGGTTCAGTAACATGGCGACCTGTTACTTATTTTTTTCGCAACGAAACGATTGTGGCACAACGAGACTATGTCAGCCGGGGGCGTTCTGGAACGCGCCGGAAAAAAACATCCAGCCGGAAACGAGGCGGGTCCTCGGGCGCATCCAAGACGATGATAGCGCTGGCCGTTGCCGTGCTGGTCACGTTTGCCGGCGGACTCTATTTTATCGCCCACAATAAGCCGGACGAATCGCCGGTCCTGCCGCATCAGGGGACCAAAGGCAACGGGTTGCCGCCTAAACCGGAAGAGCGCTGGCGTTATATCAAGGAACTGGAAAACCGGCAGATTGGCGTTGCTTCGCCGACCGAACCCTCGGCGGGCGGAGAAATCCAGTCGACGGGCCAACTTACCGATGAACAGCGGCAACTGCTGGAGCAGATGCAGTCGGACATGAAACGCCAACCGACCACGCTGACGGAAGTGCCCTACAACGATCAAAGCCAGATGCCGGCCCGCTCGGTAGCGCCCAGGCCGCAGACGGTCGTGCCGATCGTGCCCAATACCAGCACCATGACGCCGCCGACGCCGCCGCGTACCACGACTGCCGTTCCGGCGGCCAGCCAGCATCATACGACCCAGGCGACGACGCCACCGGCACAGACGGCGCAGAAACCGGTGCAGACAGAGCCCCGTAAAGAGGCCGTCAAAACGGAAACGGCAGCCAAAGAAACCGCCAAAGCCGACAGCAAGACAGCAGAGAACACCAAGCCAGAGAAAGAACAACGCTGGATGGTGCAATGCGGTTCGTTCAAGACGGCGGAGCCTGCCGAATCGGTAAGAGCGGAACTGGCGTTTGCCGGCGTCGAAAGCCGTATCGCCAGCAGCGGCGGCTGGCATCGGATTATGCTCGGGCCGTACAACAGCCGTACCGTGGCCGACAAAATGGCACAAAAACTCAAAGGCATGGGGCAATCCAACTGCATCCCGTTAGCCAGCGGGGGTTGAAAACCCCCCGCCCCTCCCCCATGTTTATCGTCAATATGCCCCGCGTCCGCGCGGGGGCCTTTTTCTCAGTAACGGGGATAAACTCGTGACAACAATTGTAAGCGTACGCCGCAACGGTCAGGTCGTGATTGGCGGAGACGGACAGGCCACCCTGGGCAACACCGTAATGAAAGGCAACGTGCGTAAAGTACGCCGTCTGTACAACGACCGGGTTATCGCCGGATTCGCTGGCGGCACCGCCGATGCGTTTACCCTGTTTGAACTGTTCGAACGCAAGCTGGAGCTGCATCAAGGGCATCTGGTGAAGGCCGCCGTGGAACTGGCTAAAGATTGGCGCACCGACCGCATGCTGCGTCGGCTGGAAGCGCTGCTGGCGGTCGCCGACGAAAACGCGTCGCTGATCATCACCGGCAACGGCGACGTGATTCAGCCGGAAAACGATCTGATCGCTATCGGCTCCGGCGGCCCCTACGCGCAGGCTGCCGCGCGCGCCCTGCTGGAAAATACCGAATTAAGCGCCCGGGAGATTGTCGAAAAATCACTGGGTATTGCGGGTGACATCTGCATCTACACCAACCAGTTCCACACGATTGAAGAATTAGCCTCCAAGGCGTAAGGATCTACTATGTCTGAAATGACCCCGCGCGAAATAGTCAGCGAGCTTGATAGCTACATCATCGGCCAGCACAAAGCGAAGCGCGCCGTGGCGATTGCCTTGCGTAACCGCTGGCGCCGCATGCAGCTGGAAGAGAGCCTGCGCCATGAAGTCACCCCGAAAAACATTCTGATGATCGGCCCGACCGGGGTGGGGAAAACCGAAATCGCCCGTCGTCTCGCCAAGCTGGCCAACGCCCCGTTCATCAAGGTGGAAGCGACCAAATTCACCGAAGTGGGCTACGTCGGCAAGGAAGTAGACTCGATTATCCGCGACCTGACCGATGTCGCCATCAAGATGGTGCGCCAGCAGTCGATGGAGAAAAATCGCTACCGCGCCGAAGAGCTGGCCGAGGAGCGCATTCTGGACGTGCTAATTCCGCCGGCCAAGAACAACTGGGGCCAGACGGAAGAGAATCACGAGCCGTCTGCCGCCCGTCAGGCGTTTCGCAAGAAACTGCGCGAAGGGTCGCTTGACGATAAAGAGATCGAAATCGAGCTGGCGGCGGCTCCCGTCGGCGTCGAAATCATGGCCCCTCCGGGCATGGAGGAGATGACCAATCAGTTGCAGTCAATGTTCCAGAATCTGGCGGGTCAGAAACAGAAAAACCGCAAAATCAAGATTCGCGAAGCCTTCAAGCTACTGGTGGAAGAAGAAGCCGCCAAGCTGGTCAACCCGGAAGAGCTTAAGCAACAGGCGATCGAAGCGGTAGAGCAGCACGGCATCGTGTTTATCGATGAGATCGACAAGATCTGCAAACGGGGCGACACCTCCGGTCCGGACGTGTCCCGCGAAGGGGTGCAGCGCGACCTGCTGCCGCTGGTGGAAGGCTGTACCGTATCCACCAAGCACGGCATGGTGAAAACCGACCACATCCTGTTCATCGCCTCCGGCGCGTTCCAGGTCGCCAGCCCGTCGGACCTGATCCCCGAGCTGCAGGGTCGTCTGCCGATTCGCGTGGAATTGCAGGCGCTGACCACCGAAGACTTCGAACGTATTCTGACCGAACCCAGCGCGTCGCTGACCCGTCAGTATCAGGCATTGATGGAAACCGAAGGCGTCAACATCACGTTCCAGCCGGACGGCATCCGTCGTATCGCGGAAGCGGCCTGGCAGGTTAACGAGCGCACGGAGAACATCGGCGCCCGCCGTCTGCACACGGTGCTGGAACGACTGATCGAAGAAGTATCCTACGGCGCCAGCGAAATGAACGGCCAAACCGTGACGATCGATGCAGATTATGTACGCAGTCACCTTGATGAGTTGGTAGCAGATGAAGATCTGAGCCGATTTATCTTATAATCCGTGTTCACGGATCGCACTGATGACTGACCAGTGGGAGGCCAATGCCTCCCACTGCTGTTTTTATCACCGTCACCAGGCTTTATTTTCCAGAACTGAACGCGCCACAATCTGGCTGATACCATGGCCCATTAACACCATGACCCAATTGACACATAGCAGCAAAACCCAAGCCTGGCTGGACAGCCTGCGTCCCAAGACGCTGCCGCTGGCTTTTGCCTCCATCGTTACCGGCACCGTCATCGCCTGCTGGCACAGCAACTTCAAGCCCGGCGTGGCGCTGCTGACGCTGATTACCGCCGGCTTGTTGCAAATCCTCTCCAATCTGGCTAACGACTATGGCGACGCCGTGAAAGGCAGCGACAAGGAAGACCGCATCGGCCCGTTACGCGGCATCCAGACCGGCGCCATCAGCCTGCAGGAGCTACGCAAGGCTCTGCTCATTACCGTGACGCTGACGGCGATTTCCGGCAGCGCGCTGGTCGCGCTGGCCTGCGAAAAGCCGGTGGACATCGTGGTGTTTCTGGCGCTCGGCCTGCTGGCGATTCTGGCCGCCATTACCTATACCGTCGGCAATAAACCGTATGGTTATATTGGGCTTGGCGACATCTCGGTGCTGATCTTTTTCGGCTGGCTGAGCGTGGCCGGGTCGTACTACCTGCAAACCGGCTACTTCGACAGCAGCGTCATTCTGCCCGCCACCGCCTGTGGTTTGCTGGCCGTCGCGGTGCTCAACATCAACAATCTGCGCGATATCGACAGCGATCGGGAAAACGGCAAGAACACGCTGGCGGTAAGGCTCGGCGCTCACAAGGCCCGGCGCTACCACATGGTGCTGCTGATGACGGCGCCGGTCTGTCTGGCGCTGTTCGCCATGCTTTATCTGCATACGCTGGCAGGCTGGCTGTTTATTCTGGCGCTGCCGCTGCTGGTGAAGCAGGGGCGCTACGTGATGCGGGAAACCACCGCGTTCAGCATGCGTCCGATGCTGGAAAAAACCGTCAAGGGCGCGTTGCTTACCAATCTGCTGTTCGCGGTGGGCGTGCTGCTGAGCTAGGCGCATGCCCGCTGAGGCAGAGTAACGGCTTGTCCCGGTTGGCAAAATCACTACCGATTACTGATGCGGGTCAAAGCCGCAGTTGATGATTTTGCCAACAACAAACAGAAAGGGATATACTCAGTCTCACACTTCCAGCGGCAACAGACGTTACTCCTATGAAATACGATACTTCCGAACTGTGTGATATCTATCATGAAGAGGTCAATGTAGTTGAGCCTCTTTTCTCCAATTTTGGCGGGCGTAGTTCATTCGGCGGCAAAATCATCACGGTGAAATGCTTTGAGGATAATGGCCTGCTGTTCGACGTGCTGGAAGAAAACGGCAGCGGACGCGTGCTGTTGGTCGACGGCGGCGGCTCCGTTCGCCGGGCGCTGGTTGACGCTGAACTGGCGCGGCTGGCTACGCAGAACGAGTGGGAAGGCATCGTGGTGTACGGTGCGGTGCGTCAGGTCGATGACCTGTCGGAGCTGGACATCGGCATTCAGGCGATGGCGGCGACCCCGGCGGGGGCGGCCAGCGAAGGCATCGGCGAAACCGATATCCGGGTGAATTTCGGCGGTGTGACCTTCTTCTCCGGTGACCATCTGTATGCCGACAATACCGGCATCATTCTGTCTGAAGACCCGCTCGATCTGGAATAACAGGCGAACACCCAAGGGCGTCAACAGACGCCCTGTGCGCATCCCGTCTGTCTGACTTCGGCGATTACTGAACGTCTTCCATTTTACCCAACAGCGCACGCAGGCGCTCTTGCCATACCAGCTGTTCCTGCTTTAACTGCTCGTTCTCGCGCATCAACGCATCACGGTTGCCCGCCATACTCTCCACTTCCTGCGACAACGTATTGTTCTTCTCTTTCAGCTCTTCGATTTCCATCTGCAACAGCGTGATCGTGTCAATCGCCTGCTGAACTTTCGCTTCCAGCTTCTCAAACACTTCAAATGACATAACTTCTAACCCCTTTTGATCGCACGGCATAAGCCGGTTAACGCAGATGTACCACGAACGGGTGTGTCACGGGCGGCATTTCATCAACAGATGCCTCACGTCTTCACACCCCGGCGCTGGCGCGCCCGACGTAAACGCCAGCCAAATTGTATGTAGCCGGATCAGGCGTGTCCAGCGCACCGCCGGTAAAACAGCGACTCTGCCTGCTTTTTCGCTCATACGCTATCAGCACAGACTGAAAATCACCCTGATCATTATTAAACAGCTTTAATGTTAATGCATTTAACACCCCTGTTAACACCCGCCCGGCGGGCAGATGGGCGCTTTGTCGCTAATTACGCGAATGCGCGCATTTTCTTGACGCATCACACACATTTTGATTTCGATATTTCTCGTTTTCGAGCATTAACGATAAATTCACATCCGAAATACAAAAAGAGTCTGGCCGTGAATCCTTCCAGGACCGACGGGACAGACCAGAAACGCGCAGGTTAGTCCATCGGCCTGCGTCAACCATCCATGCTGTAGCCTACAAGCAGGAACAAGCATTATGAGTCAATCTGAACTTTCTACCCTTAAAGGCCAGTGCATCGCCGAGTTTCTCGGCACTGGCCTGTTGATTTTCTTTGGCGTTGGCTGTGTGGCGGCTTTGAAACTGGCGGGCGCCAGCTTCGGGCAATGGGAAATCAGCATTATCTGGGGGTTGGGCGTCGCCATGGCGATCTACCTGACCGCCGCGATTTCCGGCGCGCACCTCAATCCGGCGGTGACCATTGCATTATGGCTGTTCGCCTGCTTCGACGGCCGCAAAGTGATGCCGTATATCCTCGCGCAGGTGGCCGGCGCATTCTGCTCGGCCGCATTGGTCTACGGCCTCTATCACAACCTGTTCGACAATATCGAGCAGACGCACAATATGGTGCGCGGCAGTGTGGAAAGCCTCGATCTGGCCGGGATCTTCTCCACCTACCCCAACCCGCATATTTCGGTCTTGCAGGCCTTCCTGGTGGAAATGGTCATCACCGCCATTCTGATGTGCCTGATTCTGGCGCTGACCGACGACGGCAACGGCATTCCGCGCGGGCCGCTGGCGCCGTTGCTGATCGGTATTCTGATCGCGGTGATCGGCGCATCGATGGGGCCGTTGACCGGATTTGCCATGAACCCGGCGCGTGACGCGGGTCCGAAGCTGTTTGCCTATTTCGCTGGCTGGGGCAAGATCGCACTGACCGGCGGGCGCGATATTCCTTATATGCTGATACCGATTTTCGGCCCGATTGTCGGCGCCTGTCTGGGCGCGTTCAGCTATCGCACCCTGATTGGCCGCAACCTGCCCTGCGATGTCTGCGCGACAGACAACGACACGGCAGCGTCAGCCCAAACCCGTAAGGTCTAACCCTACTACGCTCACAGGATTACGTTTATGAACCAGGAAAAAAAATACATCGTCGCGCTCGACCAGGGAACCACCAGCTCACGGGCTGTCGTACTGGACCATGACGCCAACATCGTCAGCGTATCCCAGCGGGAATTTACCCAGATCTACCCCAAAGCGGGCTGGGTAGAACACGACCCGATGGAAATCTGGGCCTCGCAAAGCTCCACGCTGGTGGAAGCGCTGGCGAAAGCCGGCATCAGCAGCGACGAAATCGCCGGCATCGGTATCACCAACCAGCGTGAAACCGCCGTGGTATGGGAAAAAGAAACCGGCAAACCCATCTACAACGCCATCGTCTGGCAATGCCGCCGCTCCGCCGACATCTGCGAAAAACTGAAAAAAGACGGGCTGGAAGAGTACATCCGCGCCAACACCGGCCTGGTGGTCGACCCGTATTTTTCCGGCACCAAGGTCAAATGGATCCTCGACCATGTGGAAGGCTCACGTGAACGCGCCCGCCGCGGCGAGCTGCTGTTCGGCACCATCGACACCTGGCTTATCTGGAAAATGACTCAGGGTCGCGTCCACGTCACTGATTACACCAACGCCTCCCGCACCATGTTGTTCAACATCCATACGCTGGACTGGGACGAACGCATGCTGGAAGTGCTGGATATCCCGCGCGCGATGCTGCCGCAGGTGCGCCCGTCCTCCGAGGTTTACGGCCAGACCAACATCGGCGGCAAAGGCGGCACCCGCATTCCCATCGCCGGTATCGCCGGCGACCAGCAGGCGGCGCTGTACGGCCAACTGTGCGTACATCCCGGCATGGCGAAAAACACCTACGGCACCGGCTGCTTCCTGCTGATGAACACCGGCACCGAAGCGGTACGTTCCAAACACGGCCTGCTGACCACCATCGCCTGCGGCCCGCGCGGCGAAGTGAACTATGCGCTGGAAGGCGCGGTATTTATCGGCGGCGCGTCGATCCAGTGGCTGCGCGACGAACTGAAACTGATTGGCGATGCGATGGACTCCGAATACTTCGCCACCAAAGTGAAAGACAGCAATGGCGTCTATGTGGTGCCCGCGTTCACCGGGCTGGGCGCGCCCTACTGGGACCCGTACGCCCGCGGCGCAATTTTCGGCCTGACCCGCGGCGTTAACGCCAATCACATCATCCGCGCCACGCTGGAATCCATCGCCTACCAGACCCGCGACGTGCTGGACGCGATGCAGGCCGACGCCGATACTCGCCTGCAATCGCTGCGGGTGGACGGCGGCGCGGTCGCCAACAACTTCCTGATGCAGTTCCAGTCCGACATTCTGGGCACCCGCGTCGAGCGTCCGCAGGTGCGTGAATCCACCGCGCTGGGGGCGGCATTCCTCGCCGGTCTGGCGACGGGTTTCTGGAATGATCTGGACGAAGTGAAGAGCAAGACCGCCATCGAGCGGGAGTTCCGTCCCAGCATCGAAACCGTGGAACGCAACTTCCGTTACCGCGGCTGGCAAAAAGCGGTGGAACGCGCCCGCGCGTGGGAAGAACACGACGAGTAAAATCATCGCTATCCTTGATCGGGCGCGGCTATCGCGCCCTTTTTTCCTTCCACCTCGCCCCTCGTCCGTCATCACGCCTGTGCTACCATAATGCCCCGACAATTCCTTTATTCCCCGTTCAAGACAGGTACCCATGAAACGTGAATTAGCCATCGAATTCTCCCGCGTTACCGAAGCGGCCGCGCTGGCCGGTTACAAATGGCTGGGCCGTGGCGATAAGAACGCCGCCGACAACGCTGCGGTGCAGGCGATGCGTATCATGCTCAATCAGGTCGACATCAACGGTCGAATCGTCATCGGCGAAGGCGAAATCGATGAAGCGCCGATGCTCTACATCGGCGAGCAAGTGGGCACCGGGCACGGCGACGCGGTAGACATCGCCGTCGATCCGATCGAAGGCACCCGCATGACGGCGATGGGGCAGGCTAACGCGCTGGCGGTGCTGGCGGTGGGTGAACAGGGGGCATTCCTGCACGCGCCCGACATGTACATGGAAAAACTGATTGTCGGCCCGCAGGCCAAAGGCGCTATCGACCTTGACCGTCCGCTGGAAGACAACCTGAAACGGGTTGCAGAACGGTTGGGCAAGCCGCTCGGCGAACTCACCGTGATCACGCTGGCCAAACCGCGCCACGATCGGGTGATCGCCGACATGCAGCGGCTGGGCGTAAAAGTGTTCGCCATTCCTGATGGCGACGTGGCCGCCTCTATTCTGACCTGCATGCCGGAAAGCGAGGTCGACGTGCTCTACGGCATCGGCGGCGCGCCGGAAGGCGTGATCTCGGCGGCGGTGATCCGCGCGCTGGACGGCGACATGCAGGGGCGTCTGCTGGCCCGTCACCAGGTGAAGGAAGACAATGCGGAAAACCGTCGGCTGGGCGAGCAGGAACTGGCGCGCTGCCGTGAAATGGGCATCGAAGCCGGCAAGGTACTGATGCTGGGCGACATGGCGCGCAACGACAACGTGATATTTTCCGCCACCGGCATCACCAAGGGCGATCTGCTCGACGGCATTTCCCGCCGCGGCAACATCGCCACCACCGAAACCCTGCTGATCCGCGGCAAGTCGCGCACCATCCGCCGCATCAGTTCGACCCATTATCTGGACCGCAAAGATCAGGCGCTGCACGCCTTTTTGCTGTAGCCGCGACAAGGCACGAATTGTTTCACTGTTGTTAACAGATCGCGTATCGTAAGGTCTGGCTGCGCGCAGCCCTGTGACACCCGAGAGATCAAAACAGGAGCATAGAACCATGGCAGAGTGGGTGACCGGCAAGGTTATTCAGGTTGAACACTGGACGGAAAACTTATTCAGTCTGCGGCTGGAAGCGCCTGTGGCGCCGTTTACCGCCGGGCAGTTCGCCAAGCTGGCGCTGGAACTGGACGGCGAGCGAGTGCAGCGCGCCTATTCCTACGTCAACGCTCCCAGCGACAATCTGCTGGAGTTTTACCTGGTCAACGTGCCGGACGGCAAGCTCAGCCCGTATCTGCACCGTTGCCAGCCGGGCGACGAGGTGCTGGTGACGCAGGAAGCCGCCGGCTTCTTCGTGCTCGACGAGATTCCGGACTGCGACACGCTGTGGATGCTGGCGACCGGCACCGCCATCGGCCCGTATCTGTCGATTCTGCAGGAAGGGCGCGATCTGGAACGGTTCAAACATATCGTGCTGGTGCACGCCGCCCGTTTCGCCCGCGATCTCAGCTACCTGCCGCTGATGCAACAGCTGGAACAGCGCTATGACGGCAAGCTGCGCATCCAGACCGTGGTCAGCCGCGAGGAACAGCCCGGCACGCTCACCGGCCGCGTGCCGGCGCTGATTGAAAGCGGCGCGCTGGAGGCGGCGGTCGGCCTGCCGATGGACGCGGCGACCAGCCACGTGATGCTGTGCGGCAACCCGCAGATGGTGCGGGATACCCAGCAGTTGCTCAAAGACACGCGGCAGATGAGCAAACACCTGCGCCGCCGTCCCGGCCATATGACCAGCGAGCACTACTGGTAACGACGAGCGAGATTCAGGAAGCGCGGAGCCGCAATGGCTCCGCCGCCGGTCCAAAACGGTTTGCGCCAGCCGTACCGACAAACGCGCCGCAATCCAGCAGCATCATCACGGCAATCAACACAGGCAGAAAACGCCCCACGCCCCACTGACCGAGCGGCGGTAGCATCGACCAGTTGCCGTTGCCCAGCATCCAGGCCACCACCAGCAATAACGCCCACCAGCCGCTTTTGTTGCGGTCATGCAGCCGTTTGACCAGTATCGCCGCCAGCGGCCACATCAACACCACCAGCACGAACGCCGCTTTCTGGGTTTCCAGCCAGCCGGTACCGGCCAGCATGAACAACCCCACCATCAACGCCAGCACAATCACCATCCCTAACCAGAAATCCCGGCGGCCAACACGGCCGCGAAACGAAAAACACCATTGTTGTATCGTCATCACTTTCCATCCCCGAATGCGGTTCTACGGGCGTGAGTTTACCTTAAGTCAGGCCGGGTTTTTTATCGCACGTTTTGACAATTGAGTCCGAATCCCGTTTTAATCACACAGCATGCCAACGGTACGTGACGATACTGATAAATTGATGATGAAAAATGCCCTGTTGATTGTTTGTTGCCTGTCTGCTGGCCTACTCTGCACCCCGTTTGCCAGGAGTGACGGTCTGTTCCAGCAAAAACCCCCGACCGCCGCGCCTTATCTGCTGTCAGGCTCTCCCACGTTCGACATGACCATCGTACAGTTTCGCACCCGTTATAACCTGAGCAACCCGTCGTTGCCGATTAGCGAATACCGGGTGGTCGATACCGGCGATGACTCGCCCAATCTGACGCGCGCCGCCAGCCGCATCAACGATCGTCTGTATTCTTCCACCGCGCTGGAAAAAGGCACCGGCAAGATCAAAACCATGCAGATTACCTGGCTGCCCAAACCGAAAGATACCGACCAGAGCGGACGACGCAAACAGGCTATCGGCTACATGGCGGCGCTGGTGCGCACCTTTATGCCGTCGTTGACCACCGAGCAAAGCCTGAAAAAGATCGAAACGTTGCTGGAAAAAGGCAAAGGGCAGCGCTTTTACCAGCAAACGGAAGGAGCATTGCGCTACGTCGTGGCGGATCATGGCGAAAAAGGGCTAACTTTCGCTGTTGAACCGATTAAGCTGGCGCTATCTGATTCGTGATCACATCGAGAATTAGGCACGAAAAACAGAGCCACCGTGCCATTTCGACTCTATACTATCGTCAGTTTTGTATCATCGTCAGATTGGCTGCCTGACGCAGCCATGCATTGATTAACTGGCAATTCGCCTGGAGGAAACAAGATGCGACACCCCTTAGTCATGGGCAACTGGAAGCTGAACGGCAGCACCAGCATGGTTCACGAACTGATCGCCGGCCTGCGCAATGAACTGAGCGCCGTAACGGGTTGCGGCGTAGCCATCGCGCCGCCGGCTATTTATCTGGATCAGGCTAAACACCTGCTGGCAGGCAGCCGTATCGCACTGGGCGCCCAGAACGTGGACGTCAACCTTGCCGGCGCCTTCACCGGTGAAACCTCCGCCGCCATGCTGAAAGACATCGGCGCCCAATACATCATCATCGGCCACTCCGAACGCCGTACCTATCATCACGAAAGCGACGAGTTCATCGCTAAAAAATTCGCCGTGCTGAAAGAAACCGGCCTGATTCCGGTACTGTGCATCGGTGAAACCGAAGCCGAAAACGAAGCCGGCCAGACCGAAGCCGTATGCGCGCGTCAACTGGACGCCGTGCTGAACACGCTGGGCGCGAAAGCGTTCGAAAACACCGTGATTGCCTACGAGCCGGTCTGGGCCATCGGCACCGGCAAATCCGCCACCCCGGCGCAGGCGCAGGCGGTGCATAAATTCATCCGCAACCACATCGCCAAACAGGATGCGGCGGTAGCCGAGCAGGTCATCATTCAGTACGGCGGGTCGGTCAATGCCGCCAATGCCGCTGAACTCTTCACCCAGCCGGACATCGACGGCGCGCTGGTTGGCGGCGCGTCGCTGAAAGCCGACGCCTTCGCGGTCATCGTCAAAGCTGCCGCCGAAGCCAAAAGCCAGGCCTGATTAGCCTCGCTGATATCACGCAACGGCTCCGCTTCGGGGCCGTTTTTTTATGCTTTTTTCCACCCATACCGACCACGTTCATCATTCTGTCATTTTCTCTGTCTAGGTTTTACCGCACATGTTTATTTGTTACTTAATTTAACTGCGAGTGAATGACCATGACCCGTAAGGCTTTGATCCGCAAAACCCTGCGCTCTTCCCTGATGATGACGCTTATCGCCGGCAGCGCATTGGCCGCCAGCGCCGATTACCACCGCCAGGCTCAGGGCGACATCACTCAGCCCGGCGGCGCGCGCCGCCTCAGCGCCGATCAGACCGAGATGCTGAAAGCCTCGCTCAACGCGAAAACCGCCAAAAACGTGATCCTGCTGATTGGCGACGGCATGGGTGACTCGGAAATCACCGCCGCACGTAACTACGCGCTGGGCGCCGGCGGTTTCTTCAAAGGCATTGACGCGCTGCCGCTGACCGGCCAATACACCCACTACTCGCTGGACAAGAAAACCCGCAAACCGGATTACGTTACCGATTCCGCCGCATCGGCCACCGCCTGGTCCAGCGGCGTCAAAACCTACAACGGCGCGCTGGGCGTGGATGTGGACGGCAAAGACCATAAGACGCTGATTGAAATCGCCAAAGCGGCGGGCAAAGCCACCGGCAACGTCTCCACCGCCGAACTGGAAGACGCCACGCCGGCCGCAATGGTGTCGCACGTCACCTCGCGTAAGTGCTACGGCCCGGAAAAAACCAGCCAGCAGTGCCCGACCAACGCGCTGGAAAACGGCGGTCGCGGTTCCATCGCCGAACAGCTGCTGGTTACCCGCGCCGATGTCACGCTGGGCGGCGGCGCAGCCACCTTCAAAGAAATCGCCAAAGCAGGTAAATATCAGGGTAAAAGCCTGACAGAACAGGCGGAAGCGCTGGGCTACCACCTCGTAACCGATCTGGACGGCATGAATGCCGTTACCGCCGCCAGTCAGAGCAAACCGGTGCTGGGCCTGTTCGCCGACGGCAACATGCCGGTGCGCTGGCAGGGACCGAAAGCCAGCTACCACGGCAACCTCGATAAACCGGTAGTGACCTGTGAACCCAACGCCCAACGCGGCGCCGGCGTGCCGACACTGGCGCAAATGACCGATAAGGCCATCCAGCTGTTGAGCAAGAACAAAAACGGTTTCTTCCTGCAGGTGGAAGGCGCCTCTATCGACAAGCAGGACCACGCCGCCAACCCGTGCGGCCAGTTCGGTGAAACGGTAGATCTGGACGAAGCGGTGCAGAAAGCGCTGGAATTCGCCCGTCGCGACGGCAACACGCTGGTGATCGTCACCGCCGACCACGCCCACTCCAGCCAGATCGTCGAAAACGGCGCTAAAGCGCCGGGCCTGACGCAGGCGCTGAACACCAAAGATAACGCCGTGATGACCATCAGCTACGGTAACTCGGAAGAGGAATCGCAGGGACACACCGGCACCCAGCTGCGCATCGCCGCCTACGGTCCGCACGCCGCCAATGTGGTGGGCCTGACCGACCAGACCGACCTGTTCTACACCATGAAAAACGCGATGGGGCTGAAATAATCCCGGCATCCGACAGCGTAACCATCGATCCGCAATAATCAAAAAGGCAGGTGCGAAACCTGCCTTTTTATCTGATAGACAACAACGGGTTAAACGACTACGCCGATTTCGCCGCCGGAATTTGTTGGGTAATACAATGGATGTTGCCGCCGCCCAGCAGGATCTCGCGGGCCGGCACGCCGCTTATCCGGTAATCAGGGAACATCTGTTGCAGCAGCGCCTGCGCCTGCGCGTCGGTGCGTTCATCCAGCAACGGGTAAATGATCTGCTGGTTGCTGATCAGGAAATTGACGTACGACCCCGCCAGCCGCGACCCGGCGTTACGTTCAATGGCATTGCCGTCGGTCACGCCCGCCGCTTCTTCCGGCGTGGCGTACAGCGGGCCCGGCGCCGGCAGTTTCCAGATTTTCAGCGACCGGCCTTTCGCGTCCTTCGCCTGCGACAGCACCTGATACGCCGCCTGAGAGCGGGCGTACTGCGGGTCGGTTTCATCGTCGGTCCAGTGCAGCGCCACTTCGCCGGGGCGTACAAAACAGCACATGTTATCGATGTGGCCGTCGGTTTCGTCGTTATACACGCCGTCTTCCAGCCAGATAAAAGCGGTCACGCCGAGATAATCCCGCAGCAGTTGTTCAATCTGCGCCTTGTTCAGGTGCGGATTGCGGTTCGGGTTCAGCAGGCACTCGGCGGTGGTCAGCAGCGTGCCTTCGCCATCGGTGTGGATGGAGCCGCCTTCCAGAATCAGCGGCGCGGCATAACGCGCATCGCCGTGATACGCCAGCACCTGCGCGGCGACCTTTTCGTCACGGCTCCAGTCTTCGTACAGTCCGCCCAGCGCGCCGCCCCAGGCGTTGAACTGCCAGTCGACGCCACGGCGTTCGCCGGCGTCGTTCAGCACCACGGTCGGCCCGGTGTCGCGCATCCAGGCGTCATCGCTTTCCATCTCCACCAGCGTGACGCCGGCCGGCATGACGCTTTTGGCGAGCGCCATCTGGTCGCGTGGCACGCCCATGATGACCGGCGTGGTCTGCGCAATGGCGGCGGCAACGGCGGCAAAGGTGCGCTGAGCGGGAATGACATCCCCTTGTGAGCGCCAGTTGTCGCGGCGATACGGCCACAACATCCACACGGCGTCGTGCGGCGCCCATTCCGCCGGCATGGAGAAACCGTCCTGCAACGGCGTGGTCAGTTCAGACATCACTTATCTCCAGGTCTTGCCGTCAGAAGTGCCGATTACGCCGTACATGTCCGGGCGACGGTCGCGGAACAGGCCCCAGGAAGCGCGCTGCGCGGCGATGGCGTCCAGATCGAACTCGTGCACCAGCACCGTTTCATCCGTCTTGTTGGCCTGCGCTACCAGCGCACCGGTTTGATCGGCGATGAACGATGAACCGTAGAAGGTCATTTCCAGACCGTCGATGTATTTGCTGGCTTCGGTGCCGATGCGGTTAGAGGCAATCACCGGAATCAGGTTGGCGGCGGCATGGCCCTGCTGTACGCGAGTCCAGTGCGGCTGGCTGTCGATTTCCGGGTACGCCGGCTCGGAACCGATGGCGGTCGGGTAGAAAATCAACTCAGCGCCTTTGAGCGCCAGGCAACGGGCGGTTTCCGGGAACCATTGATCCCAGCAGATGCCCACGCCCACTTTGGCGTAGCGGGTCTGCCACACTTTGAAACCGGTGTCGCCCGGAATAAAGAACTGTTTTTCCTGATAAGCCGGGCCGTTCGGAATATGGGTTTTACGATACACATCCAGCACGCTGCCGTCGGCATCGATCATTACCAGCGAGTTATAGTAGGCGTTATTGGCGCGCTCGAAGAAACTCAGCGGCAGCACCACTTCCAGCTCGGCCGCCAGCGCGGAGAAGTGTTTGATAAGCGGGCTGGTTGCCAGCTCCTGCGCCAGCGCATAATGCTCCGGGCTCTGGTCGATGCAGAAATAAGGCGCGGCAAACAGTTCCTGAATCAGAATGATTTGTGCCCCCTGAGCATGCGCCTGACGCACCAGCCTTTCGGCGTTTTCGGTATTTTTTGGCAAATCCCAGGTGCAGGCCATCTGAGTGGCGGCAACGGTAACTTTTGTCATGCGAAAACCTCAATAATTTCTGTATGGGTGCTCATGCCTGCGCCGCCAGCGGCGTGGGTAATAGCAAGAGTCTGGTAAAAAGTTTAGGTCAACAAATCACCCTGTGCCCGGCGAACGCCGTCATACGCGACGCGGCACAGCAAAGCGGCGCCATTATGCCAGCGAATCATGACGGTGAAGATGCACAGAGCCTCCTGCCGCCGACTGCCGGCACTCGAATCGTTCGCCGATGGTTTTGCCGTTTTCTGTTTCCCAACCTGTTTTCTATTTCCAAATAAGAAATCCCGCCCTGGAGAGCGGGATTTGCTTTTTCGGCCCGGCCGTCGCCGGGCACACATCAGAACAGCTTCTTGGCGGTGTTAAGCCAGTCGCCTTTGAACGGGCGCTTCATGTTCTCGATGGCGTCGATAATATCATGATGGACCAGTTTTTCATTCTGGATCCCGACGCACCGGCCGCCGTAGCCCTGCTGCAGCAGTTCGATGGAGTACGCGCCCATGCGGGAGGCGAGGATACGGTCGTAGGCCACCGGCGACCCGCCGCGCTGGATGTGGCCCAGTACGGTGGCGCGGGTTTCACGTTCGGTTTCCTGCTCGATATAGTGCGCCAGTTCGTCCACATCGCACACCAGTTCGGTAATGGCCACGATGGCGTGCTTCTTCCCTTTGGCGATACCGGCTTTGATCTCTTCCACCAAGTCTTCTTTTTTGAAGTCGACTTCCGGCAGCACGATAAACTCACACCCCCCGGCAATCGCCGCCGCCAGCGTCAGATCGCCGCAATGACGCCCCATCACTTCCACGATGGAAATACGCTGGTGCGAAGAAGAGGTATCACGCAGGCGGTCAATCGCTTCCACCACGGTTTCCAGCGCGGTGAAATAACCGATGGTGTAGTCGGTGCCGGCAACGTCGTTATCGATGGTGCCCGGCAAACCGATGCAGGGGAAACCCATTTCCGTCAGGCGTTTGGCCCCCATGTAGGAACCGTCGCCGCCGATCACCACCAGCGCATCCAGGCCGCGTTTTTTCATGTTTTCCACGCACACCTGACGCACCGCTTCTTCGCGGAACGCCGGAAAACGGGCGGACCCGAGGAACGTGCCGCCGCGGTTGATCACATCCGACACGCTATAGCGGTCCAACTGCACCATGCGATCTTCGTACAAACCCAGATAGCCATCATAGATGCCGTATACGTCCAGGTTTTCCGCTAACCCTGCTCGCACCACGCCACGAATGGCCGCATTCATGCCCGGCGCATCGCCACCGCTCGTCAGTACTCCGATTTTTTTAATCATGACAACCTCTGGATTTGTAGATGTAAACTCGCAGATTCTTCTATCTCAAGGCACACAGGACAAAGCCTAACCGTTTATCAGCATATTATAACAAATACCCGTAGCTGAATTGATTCAGGTCAGGCATCACGCCCCATAAAAAGCCACCGCATATCACATTTTTACAACACTTTCTGGTATCGGCGGTGTTCTCCCGCCGTTTGGTTCGTCTCAAAAAGCACAACATGACACATGTTGCGTGCCAGCATGCTGGCGGTCTATAACACCCAGCGACCACGCTGTTCCTGCGGCACTACCGAGACGGGATCCTGATGAATGATAACGTCTGAACCGGGGAAACGCTTGAGCAATGCCTGCTCCAGTTCGTCCGCAATCTGATGTGATTCCACCAGCGGCAGGTTATCCGCCATTTCGAGATGCAGTTGGATAAAACGGGTCGGGCCTGAACGACGGGTCCGCAACTGATGCGCACCGCTTACGCCCGGCCATGAGGACACGATATTGACGATTTCCTGCCGCTCCTCGTCCGGCAAGGCCCGATCCAGCAACACCTGAATAGCCTCATAGGCCATTCGCAACGCACTGCCTAAAATATAGACGCCGATCCCCAGTGCGAACACCGCATCGGCCCAATTAACGCCTTTCCAGCTCAACGCCAGCGACAGCAAAATCGCGCCATTCATCAGGACGTCCGACTGGTAATGCAGCATATCCGCCCGCACCGCCTGACTATGGGTTTTGCGGATTACCCAGCGCTGGAATGCTACCAGCAAACCCGTCACCACCAGCGCGATAATGGTAATCCACATCCCCAGTTCAGGCCCTTGCAACGGCTGCGGGGTAATCAGATGCTGGGCGCCGGTCAATAACAAAAACAGCGCCGAACCGGAAATGAACATGCTCTGCGCCAGCGCGGCCAGCGACTCGGCTTTGCCATGCCCGAACGTATGTTCCGTATCGGCGGGTTGCAGCGAGTAACGCACCACCAGCAGATTAACCAGCGACGCCGCGATATCCACCAGCGAATCAACCAGCGACGCCAGCAAACTGACCGACCCCGTGTACCACCAGGCGTACACCTTCATACCAAACAGAGATAACGCCGTGGCGGTAGCCAGAAAAGCGGCTGTCGTCACCAGGCGCGCGTAATGAGAATTCATACACAATTCCATTCAAGCGAGGGGGCCAGTATACCGAATTCTGGCACCGGAAAACCGTGACACTTTATTTCCGGTTTCCCGATAAGCTCCGGTTTTCCGGCATAGGCACTGCGTTCAATAATGACAGGCTTATGGCTTGCGCAGAATTTTCTGCAACCGTTCCTGTTCCCAGCGCGACCAGCGATCGCGCAGCCAGAAAACCCGCGCCGCCCGCATCGCCAGCACCCCGCCCCAAATCAGCAACGGCCATAAGAACCAGTGCGTTTGCGGGTTGACCAACAGATTGATGGCAAACAGCAACGCATTCACCGGCACAAACAGCAGCAGGCTGCGCCAGAAACGGCTCTCCTGCCCGACCTGCGTTCTGGCCTGCTCAATACGCTGCGCCAGCGATTCACCGCTCACCGCCTGCTCGCTGTCTTCCTCCATCAACACCGTCACGTTAATGCCAAACGCGGCGGCAATGGCGCTGAGCGTTTCCAGGCTGGCGCGCTCCCCATTTTCGATCCGCTGGATGGTTCTGACGCTCAATGCAGACAGTTCAGCCAGTTGTTCCTGAGACCAAGCGCGGGCGAGGCGCTGTGATTTGATCGTATTCATGATGTACTCCTGTTGAATTAAACCTCGCTAACAGCCTGGGCCAGCCCCCTTCAATACACCACGACAGCAACCTGACAGCAACCCGACAGTTACCCGACATCCCCCGGCAACCGCGCCATCATGCGGATTTTGCCTGCCGACATGGACATCATTTCAGATGACGAGGAAAATACTGACAACCAGATATACGCCAGGAAAACTTATGAAACGCCGACCTGCCTCACGCCTGCTGATCCTCAATCCTGAACAACGGGTGTTGTTATTCCTGTTTCACCATACTCGTGATGCCCTTGCCGGGAAACGTTATTGGGCCACGCCGGGCGGCGCAGTGGAAAGCGGAGAAACCTTTGAGCAAGCGGCGCTGCGGGAACTGTGGGAAGAAACCGGCATCCGCCGTCAGGACCCCGGCCCCTGCGTCGCCGCCCAAAGTTTTAGCATGGCGATGCCCAACGGGGACACCGTGATAGCCGATGAGCGTTTTTTTGTTATTCGCGTCACAGACAGCGCCATCCACACTGACGCATGGACAGCGCACGAACGGGAAATGATGCGGGACCACCACTGGTGGAGCCGCGATGAACTGCTCGCCACGCCGGACACCTTCTACCCGGAACAGCTGGTTGAGATGTTGTGGCCCCAAACGGACGCGCCAACCGCACCCCGTTAGCAGGTGGGGGAAACAGGCCAGTTGATGCTTGGGGCGTGAGTCAGGTTGATACGGCTTAATTGCACCAGATAGGTTTTCCAATCTTTGAGTGCCTGCGTTTCCTGACTGGTAGCGATCGCCAGTTCCTGTGCGTAAGTCAGTTCCTGGATGCGATCATGCGCCATCTGGCGCCGGGCATCGCGCTCCAGCCGTGCTGCCTGTAACAGGCTCGCCTGATACACAATCGCATCCGTTGCCCACTTTTCCCCATCCCAGCGGTCACACTCGCTGGTGGGCGGCAACAGAGTCAGACCGGCGGACAGCTCGCCCAACACCTTGATGGTCTGTGGCTGACGCGTCTGCGTATGGTAAGCGGTATGTCCGCGAAAATCCGACACCGACTCCCAACACTGGCCATCAGCCGAGCGGCACAGCGCCTGCCCTTGCGTCACGGATTGCAGCGGTTCATCCGCATAACTGTGTGCCGGAATCCCGGTTCCCGGCATCAGATATTCATCGCTGTAACCATAGTATTCACGGGTTAGCGTATCTGCGTGATACACCCGCAGCCAGCCGGCATGGGATGCCAGTCCATCGGCCGCCAGCACGGCACGAGCTTCCTGTGTCGATATCGTCATTACGCGGCCCTCACGATGTAGTTAAAGGCGATGTTGCGGGGGCGATTATCCGGCGCAGTGGGAACGACTCTCGACACGTCAAGCATGATCAGTTGCCCCTCCCCACCAACGGAAGCGCCGACATGTGACGAATGAGTATTCTCGGCGAAAGTAAAAGCTCCCGTGGGAACTGGCTGATTTGATGCCCCTCCGGCGAACAGCGCCTCCGATCCGAACGATCCCAAAATATTACGTATGCCATCTTTCTGAGCAGACAAAAGCGCCCGCTCTACATCCACCCCACGCCCATCATCCCAGCCACGAATAAATTCGCCGCGCAAATCCGGCAATACGCCCGACGGATAGACCTGTGCCAGCCGTGGATAGCGACTTTTATCAAACGCCTGGCCATTACATTTGAGCCATCCATCAGGGGCTGTAGCTTGTGGCCAGGGCTGTGGGATACCAACGATGTCATTAATATCCAGTTTGAGTTTGGTGTTGGCCTCGGTTTTACCAGACAGCAAGCCAATAGCGTAAGCAACTGCATCAGCAACAAAAGCGGTAGTCGCCAGTTGTGTCGTACTTGTTCCTGCGGCGGCGGTCGGTGCCGCAGGACTGCCGGTAAACGCCGGGCTGGCAATCGGCGCATATTGCTTATGCGGATTAACAGCAGCGACATGATCGGCTAGTAACGTGTCGGCATAGCGTCGCGTCGCCAGCGCCACCGTCGGGTCAAATTTCAGCGTTATTGCATCGGTACGGCTGACAATCAGCACCATGCGTACCGTCTGTATCCGACCGGAGCCTTCTTTTAATTCCGGTTTATAGGTTTCCGGGCAGTTACCGACCGCAATCAAATCGCCATCCACGTCGTACAAACCGATCTCACGCAGCCAGAACCCACCTTCATTTTCCGGAATCACCTGCTCAGCAATCATTTGGTTGGTATTGTCCGGATCCACACTCAACGAATTGATCACCGCCCGGCGTTTTTCATTCACCAGTTTGGTCTGCATCGGATCCGGCGTCGGCAATACACCGCCACCATCCCCCACCCCCATCTGGGCGATTTCCAATGGTTTTCCGGTTGAAATGGCCTCTGCCAATTTTGCCTCACCGATACGGGTGAGCAACGTAAAGTATTTAGTCCCCATCGTTCTCTCGTCTGCATCTATTAAATAGTCAGTCAGCAGCAGAAGATATTGTGGTAATGCAAATACCCAATGTTCGTTCTGCTTTCTGACAACCATTATGTAGACGCACCAATAATATTACCCGCTTATGGCGTTGTGACGGTGATGGCACAACAGCACCGATTAATAATCGGTGCTGTTGATGAATCTATAGCAACCGGGTGGATATATTGACTAGCGAAAAAACCACTATTAATGAATAAAACAATCCACCTGGAATAACAAGGAAGCGTTATTCCAGGTGGACTCAATATACTTTTATTTTTACCGATATGATGACCGGTAAGTGTCAATGGTCGCGCACCGTATTTACAGATCTCACGCTGCTCTAACGATGTAGTTAAAGGCGATGTTGCGGGGGCGTGCAACACCGCAATATGGATAGGGATCAGTCGCAGTTTGACCGGACACAATGTTAACCCGGATGGACGGATACTTGGCTGAGGTCAATTCAGCGGTATCCCAACCTACATTGGCTTTTGTCGCTGCTTCGCCAACATTATTCAACGTCGCCATGTTGATATTGTTGGCAATATCTCCAACGATGAGCGATCCCGTCTGTGCTGACAAAATAGCGCGTCCCGCATCCACCCCACGCCCATCATCCCAGCCACGAATAAACTCGCCGCGCAAATCCGGCAGCACTCCAGATGGATAGACCTGCGCCAATCGCGGGTACAACGTTTTATCAAACGCCTGGCCGTTACATTTGAGCCAGCCCACTGGCGCTGCGCTCTGAGGCCACGGCAACGGAATACCGACGATATCGTTAATATCCAGTTTTAGTTTGATGCTGCTGTCCGTTTTATTCGACTGCAAATCAATAGCGCCCGCAACAAACGCGGTGGTGGCGAGTTGCGTCGTATTGGTTCCCGCCGCCGCTGTCGGTGCGGTAGGGTTGCCGGTAAACGCTGGGCTGACAATCAGTGCATACTGTTTGTGTGGATTCGCATCACCAATATGGCTGGTTATCAGCGCATCGGCGTAACGCCGGGTTGCCAGAGCTACCGTCGGATCAAACTTCAGCGCCACCGCGTCAGTGTGGCTGACAATCAGGATCATACGCACCGTCTGTATCCGGCCTGAGCCTTCTTTTAATTCCGGTTTATAGGTTTCCGGGCAGTTAGCTACGGCAATTAAATTACCATCCGCATCGTACAAACCGATTTCACGCAGCCAAAACCCGCCTTCATTCTCCGGAATAACCTGTTCGGCAATAATCTGATTGGGGTTAACCGGATCCACACTCAGGGAATTCAGCGGTGCTCGGCGTTTTTCATTAATCAACGCAGTCTGAGCCGGGTCTGGCGTTGTCGGATTTCCGCCTCCATCACCTACCGCCATATGGGTAATATCCAGTACTTTTCCCAACGCAGTGGCATTCGCCAGCTTCGTCGCGCCTACTTGCGTGAGTAATGTCATGTATTTCAAGGCCATACTATTTTCCCTCTGAGTCATCTTAAACAGTCTCGTGACATCGCAACCACCACAGCGAAAACGCTGCCTATTTTTGCAAACCGTTTTATTTCGTTGTTACTTCTGACAACATTATGCTGAGGGGGAAGTATTAAATCGCTGAACTGATGTTGTGTCAGCCATGGCACAACACATCAGTAAAAATAAACCCGCCATAAAGGCGGGAAAAAATAGAATAAAGAGTGTGAACTATTTATTTTCCAGGCGATACCGGCCACGCTATATTGTGAGGAAAACCGCCTTGCTCTGGAACCTGGCGCAATACTTCACGATAAGAACGCCAGGCTTGCTGATCAACCGGCGCATCCGGTACCTGGGTCCAATCGCTGGCAAGCAATAAATTGTCTCGCTGCCGCCGCACTGCCTCAGCCAACTGCGTTTCTGATACAGGTGCTGGGGTAACAGCAATAGGTTTTTTCGTCAATTCATCAAAAATAATTGTGTTACCAATCGCCTGCTCACTCAATAAGCGTTGATAATAGTCATCACCTATTTCAACCGCATCATCGGGGATGTTATCACCATTAACTTCTTTACTATAAAAACCATTACTTGATTTGGAATAAAACATATTACACCTCAGTCCCCTATCGCAATAAACTGATAAGAAATATCAGAAGAAAATTCCACAGAACCACCATTACGGACAAACGCACCGTACCCTTTCAACATTTCTCTGGTGCTGTTGCTTTGTCCATAAACGGTTACACCAGTATAATTCCATCCAACAGAGTTGTTTTCTGTAATGACTACTGAGAAAAAATTATTGGGATATACAATAGGGAATGACTGGTTAATAACACCTGCCGCTAACGTTCTTCCAATACCCATTGAATAATAATACCAGACGGCAATACCTGATAACCGTTCAACCCTGCACCGGCAACCCCTGCACCACCAATAGCTCGCCATTGCGGGCCAGTGGAAAGAAATTTTACATTTGCGCCACTTTGAATTTTCAACGTCTTCGAACCAGATGGATTATTCGGCCCGAGAATATCTAAACCTGCGCCAGAAATAATAACTGCACCATTGGAAATATTATTAAACTCAATAACTCCACCAGGACAAAGCCGTGCATCAGGCAATGTAATCGTAATATCTGCTACTTGCGATTCGATGAAACAACCAAAGGCATCACTGGTAAGTACCTTATTTTCTCTGACACCAAACGCTGATTTCATATTTCCCAACGCCCGCTGTACAAACGCGGTGGTGGCAATACTGGTATCGGCATCAAACAGTGGCGGGGTAGGTGCTACGGGATTACCGGTAAAAGTCGGGCTTTCAATGGGTGCATATTGCTTATGCGGGTTAGTCGCTAAAGCATGGTTCGCCAGCAGCATATCGGCATAACGCCGCGTCGCCAGTGCCACCGTCGGATCAAACGTCAGCGTCACTGCATCGGTGCTGTTGACAATCAAAATCATACGCACCGTCTGTACCCGGCCTGAACCTTCTTTCAACTCCGGTTTATAGGTTTCCGGACAATTGCTGACCGCGATAAGATCGCCATCTATATCGTATAAACCAATTTCACGTAACCAAAACCCACCTTCATTCTCAGGAATCACCTGCTCGGCAATCATTTGGTTAAGATTGTCCGGATCAATCGTGAGCGAATTGATTACCCCACGCCGCTTTTCATTAATCAGCCTGGTTTGTGACGGATCCGGTGCCGGCAATGAACCACCTCCATCACCTACCCCCATAAGGGCAATTTGCAGTGGTTTTCCAGCCGAGATCGACGCGGCCAATTTGACCTCACCGACCTGGGTAAGTAATGTAAAGTATTTAGTACCCATAGTTTCTCTCATCAGAAGTACTTACAGGGGAAAAGTCACACGACATCAAGGATGTGGTACTCATGAAAGAAAATGGAATACCATACATCTCAAGTGATTCACGCCCACTGTCGCTACTTAAAAAGTTATTTTCGTGCTTAAATATAAATAACAATAAAATTTCAAATAAAAAACGGAGTCGTGAATAAAACAAGAAATTTATTTAACAATACTCTATATGGAGTATTTAGATGCAAAGACGGAAAAAGTTGCATTTCCGGATGTTGCATTACTTGTCGCAACGATAATATATCCTTCATTAATAATAAAAATATCAGAATAATCATTTGATATATCGACCCCAGCAGATACATAAGTTGTTACCTGCTGACTAGATACATTACTTTTACTGCTAGCGATTGTCATGGATAAAAAACCGTCTACTGTACTACCTTGTCGGACTACACCACCAACAGACTTGACATTTAATGGAATTAAACTACTAATAGGGACATCAATGCCTGATGAATTTTTCGAGCCAGAATAGAGCTGTATTGCAGGGGTATACACCTTCCTTCCAAAGACAGATAATACGGTAAACTTACCCGCCTTAACCGGCACAACCGTCAATAATGCCGATGCTGTGTATCCATTCGGCTTATTAGTTCCGCTATAGATCTCCGGTAATTTGACGGCGGTGGCGTTAACCGCGAGCAAGCCAGACGCCATCGTCACCGGATTATAAATAGCGTAAATCCCGACAAACCCTTCATCAGGAACCGTCCCGGTATCCATCCCCCCAATGCCATTTTTTGTCAGATCGATCGTTTTTTCGAATAAACCAATACGATATTGGCTTCCTCCCAAAGACGTTCCAACAATGATTTCATCGGCAACAAACCTGGCATTAGAAGAAGCGGAGGGAATATTCATCATGGCATTTCGTGTCATACCAATGACACCGGAGAATGAACTCCTCACGCCCAAATTCTCTATAAACTGAGCTTTATCCGCAATATCCGCGCCATTTTGAGCTTTAGCCAGAGCCATGTTGTCCACATACTGCCGGCTTGCCAGCACCACCGCCGGGTCGATTTTCAACGATACGGCATCAGCTTGGCCGACCGCCAGAATCATGCGTACCGTCTGCACGCGACCGGAGCCTTCCTGCATCTGCGGTTTATAGGTTTCGGGACAGTTTGCCACCGCCACCAGATTGTCATCGGCGTCATACAAACCGATTTCACGCAGCCAGAATCCGCCTTCGTCCTCAGGAATCACCTGCTCGGCAATAACCTGATTGGGATTGGCCGGGTCGATGTTCAGTGCATTGAGCGGCGCCCGCCGTTTTTCATTAATCAGTTTGGTTTGCGTCGTATCCGGCGTCGGCAACGTACCACTACCGTCTCCCACCCCCATCTGGGTAATTTCCAGCTGTTTTCCCAGCGAAATCGCATTCGCCAGCCTGGCTGCACCAACCTCGGTAAGCAGAGCGGTATATTTTGTGCTCATAACGTGTCTCATCAGAATTAGCGATAAAAGGGACCCATGCAGGGTATGGAACCAATACCGCCACGCCCGTCGATACACGCTTTTTCAAGCGATTTCAGCCCGTTGTGGCAGTGGAGGACATTATGCTGACGGGCCAGCAAAAACGCGCGTCATGAGGGTTGGTACAGCAATGGCACAACAGCGCCGGGAAAAGGCGGTACAGAATACAGGCAAAAAAAACCCCGCCATCAAGGCGGGGAAAAAGACAGGGATGGTGTCTATGGCAAGGAAAACAGGTTACTTCTCTACACACTACTCTCAGCACTACTCTCACTACTCGGAAAAACACGCATTACTCGGTACTCTCATCCTGCCCCTGACGGGACAGTTCCAAATTCTGGCTACTCGATCCGGATGCCGACATCTGCTGCCGCACGCTTTGCATCGCCTGTTCATGCTTCTGATTCAGAATCGATTTCTGCTCCGGCGTCAGCATGTTGTACATCTGGTTGCTCACCCGGGCTATCTCCACCTGGCGCGCAATCTGCTCCTGAACCATTCTGGCGACCTGCGCCTGCACCGCCGGAGCGTCGAATTTTTCCGCCGTCACCAGTCGATGCATAATTTCCACATCGTTCGCGTCATAGGCTGGCTGTTCATGGCGGACTTGCCGCATCAGATCACGCATTTGCTGGCGCTGATGTTCCGTCAACTTCACACCGTCAAACATGCCCTGCTGACTCTCTTCGCGTTTCATGGCAGAGTCATCGCGATAACAGTTCCCCAACTCGGGGGCGTCGTTTTCAGTCGCCATTACGGTGCCGGTTACCAACATTAGCAGTGAAGCAAAAGATAACGTGATGATGGTGCCCCGCATCAATGACTCCTCTGTAATTCACGTACGGCTTGTGTTTGCGTACGGTGTGACGTGTACTGTTTGGCGAATCGATGGAGTTAGTCTAATTGCCTTGCTGCAAACATGCGTCAGACGATGTAAAACTACGTAAAGTCATGGAATAGCGGCGATCTATGACGTATTTTGCCCGTGGAGGTAGGTAAATCATGAATAAAATCCTGTTGGTTGATGACGATCGCGAGCTGACATCCCTGTTGCGGGAATTGCTCGAAATGGAAGGCTTTAACGTCGTTGTCGCCCATGACGGCGAACAGGCGTTAAGCGTGCTGGATGACTCGATTGACCTGTTATTGCTGGATATCATGATGCCGAAGAAAAACGGCATCGATACACTCAAGGAAGTGCGTCAGCGCTACCAGACGCCGGTGATCATGCTTACCGCCCGCGGCAGCGAGCTGGACCGCGTGCTCGGCCTGGAGTTGGGCGCGGACGACTATCTGCCTAAACCCTTCAACGATCGCGAGCTGGTTGCCCGCATCCGCGCCATTCTGCGCCGCTCCAGTTGGACCGACCAACAACAGGCGGGCGAAGCCAGCGCGCCGACCATCGAGGTGGATGCGCTGCGACTTAATCCGGGCCGTCAGGAAGCCAGCTTCGACGACGAAGTGCTGGATCTGACCGGCACCGAATTCACGCTGCTCTACCTGCTGGCGCAGCGCCTGGGTCAGGTGGTGTCGCGCGAACATCTCAGTCAGGAAGTACTGGGCAAGCGCCTCACGCCGTTCGATCGCGCCATCGACATGCATATCTCCAACCTGCGGCGCAAATTACCTGAGCGCAAGGATGGGCTGCCCTGGTTTAAAACCCTGCGCGGCAGAGGCTATCTGATGGTTTCCACCGCATGATTCGGGCTGCCGCTGTATGATCAACAGTCTTACCGCCCGAATCTTCGCCATTTTCTGGCTGACGCTGGCTCTGGTGCTGATGCTGGTGCTGATGCTGCCCAAGCTGGATTCCCGGCAACTCACTCCCCTGCTGGAAAACGAGCAACGGCAGGGGCTGATGCTGGAGCAGCACATTGAGGCCGAACTGGCGAGCGATCCGGCTAACGATTTGTTATGGTGGCGACGTCTGTTTCGCGTGATCGAAAAATGGGCGCCGCCCGGCCAGCGCCTGCTGCTGGTCACCAGCGAAGGGCGCGTGATTGGCGCCCAGCGTAATGAAATGCAGATGGTGCGCAACTTCATCGGTCAGTCCGACAGCGCCGATTTCCCGCAGAAGAAAAAATACGGTCGGCTGGAATTGCTGGGGCCGTTTTCCGTGCGCGACGGCGAGGACAGCTACCTGATGTACATGCTGCGCCCCGCCAGCAGCCCGCAGTCCGATTTTATCAACCTGCTGTTCGACCGCCCGCTGTTGCTGCTGATCGTCACCATGCTTACCAGCTCGCCGCTGTTGCTGTGGCTGGCCTGGAGCCTGGCGAAACCGGCGCGTAAGCTGAAAAACGCCGCCGACGAAGTGGCGCGCGGCAATCTGAAACAGCATCCGGAACTGGAATCCGGCCCGCAGGAATTCCGGGCGACCGGCGCCAGCTTCAACCAGATGGTAAGCGCGCTGGAGCGGATGGTGACGGCGCAGCAACGCCTGTTGTCCGACATTTCCCATGAGCTGCGCACCCCACTGACCCGTCTGCAACTGGCGACCGCGCTATTACGCCGCCGTCAGGGCGAAGGCAACGAACTGAACCGCATCGAAACCGAAACCCAGCGGCTCGACGGCATGATCAACGACCTGCTGGTGCTGTCGCGCAACCAGCACAAGCATGAACTGTCGCGGGAAGAGCTACAGGCGGATGAGCTGTGGAACGATGTGCTGGACGACGCCCGCTTTGAAGCCGAGCAAATGGGTAAAACGCTGGAGGTATTATCGCCGCCTGGTCCCTGGCCGCTGTTCGGCAACCCGACCGCGCTCGATAGCGCGCTGGAAAACGTGGTGCGCAACGCGCTTCGTTATTCGCACAGCCGTATCGCCGTGTCGTTCTCGGCCGATGCACAGGGCGTCACCATTGTCGTCGGCGACGATGGTCCCGGCGTTAGCCCGGAGGATCGGGAACAGATTTTCCGGCCGTTCTACCGCACGGATGAAGCCCGCGATCGCGAGTCCGGCGGCACCGGTCTGGGACTGGCGATCGTCGAAACCGCCATTTCCCAGCATCGCGGTTGGGCCAAAGCCGATGAAAGCCCGCTGGGCGGTTTGCAGCTCACGCTCTGGCTGCCGCTCTACCAACGTTGATAACCTGCCTTTTCGGGCGCGGACACCCGCGCCCGACGTCACATCCATGCCGTCAACCGATTGAGTTTTTTCCCTGCTCGGGTAGAGTGTGAACCTGTGCCGCCGGGCGAATGGCCGCGAGAAATCGCGCGCACCACACCCCGCTGGCAAAAGAAATTATCCCCTCAGTCATGCATGAAGCTGCACATGCCTGATGGAATAAGTTCTTGATGTTGCCTGACACCCTGCACAGGAAAAGGACATGAAAGGATTAGCCTTACTGGCTGGATTCATCGCCACGCTGGTACAGATGCCGACATATGCTTCCGGCGATGGCGTATGCGGTTTTTCCGATGCCGATTGCGGTATGCCCGCGCTTCCCTACCTTCTGCCGGATAACGACACCCGCACCAATCTGGTGTTGCTGCAGAGCAGCCGTAATCATATTCCGCTGCCGATACCTCAGCCGGAGCCGGATCAAACTCGTTCCCGTGTCGACCCGTTCACCGCTTACCGCGTGATGGGGCTGGCCGCTACCGAAGACAACAGCGCCGGCGCGCCGGCCGACCCCAACGCCCCCTCGGACGACAAAGCCGACGAAGAGAACGCCTCGTTGCTGCAAAAAGCCGCCCTGCTGCATTTTCCGGATACCGAACTGAATAAGCTGCGCGACCTGACGCCGGTTGACCTGGATGGGCGTTGGGTTTCCAACGACGCCACCACGCTGGAGAGCTTTTTCGATCTGCTGCTGGCGGACAAGGAACTGAACGACGCCCAGCGCACCCAGTTGGCGCTGGTGCGCATGAAAATGCTGTCCAGCGATTACGGCGTCGGCGACGCCAATACCGATCTGGCCAGCGTACCGGACGCCGGCCACGCCGGCGAACTGCGCCGCTACCTCGCCAACGCGGTGGCATTTTATGAAGGGCAGTTGGATCAGGCGGATAAAGGCTTCCAGCAATTGTTGCCGGCCAGCCAGCCGTGGGTGGCGGAAACGGCCCGTTATATGCTGATTCGGGTATCGATTAATCAGGCGATGAAAGACGCGCAGGACGAATACAACATGTTCGATCCCCGCAAGATGGACAAGGCCGCCGGGAAACAGGCGGTTCAGCGTATTGATGAGTACCTGAAACAGTATCCGCGGGGAAAATACGCCGACTCGGCCAAAGGTCTGTACCGCCGGGCCGAGTGGATCAGCGGCGACACCGTCGCGCTGGCCGGTCGTTTCAGCCAGGTGCTGGCGTCCGCCAAAAGCGTGGATCAGTTGCAGGCCATCGGCAACGAAATTGACAACAAGTTGCTGGAAGACAACCAGTTTGTGAGCTCGGCCGATACGCCGGTCCTGATGCTGGTGCAGGACATCAAACGCCTGCGCAGCCCTGACGGCTGGATGACGCTGCCCGCGCTGACGCAGGAAGAAATCACCCGCCAGCAGCCGCTGTTTGAAAAAGCGGGTATGCAGGAAGAATTCCGCTATCTGCAGGCGGCGTTTCATTACTACCTGCAACGGGACTACGCCGCGGTGTTGAAGACCTTGCCGATGACCACCGCGGACGATATCACCAACGTCACCGCCTTCAGTAGCCAGGTGCTGCGCGGGCTGGCGATGCAACAGCAAAAACAGTGGGACGAGGCGGAAGCGCACTGGCGCCATCTGCTGATGCTGAAAACCACCTACACCCAGCAACAATTCCTGCAACTGACGCTGGCGCAAACGCTGGTGGACAGCGGCCAGCCGGAACGGGTATTCACGCCGGAAAGCCCGGTCAAAAACCTGCGTTTTCGCTCCGCCATCCTGAAAGTCAGCGCCGATGCCGAGCTGTTGCACCGCCAGACCGGCCCTCAGCAGACGCATGAAGAACGCGCCATCGCCCTGCATACGCTGTTGACCAAGCAGCTGACACACCGCGATTACGCCGGTTTTCTGAAAGACAGCGCGCTGCTGAAAACCATCGCACCGCTGAAAAGCACCGAAAACATGAGCTGGAACGAGGAAGACCTGACGGTATTCGGCTGGGACGGCAGCGACACCGAGGAAGGATACGAATGCCCGACGCTACAGGAAACGGTCACAACCCTGAGCCAGAACGCCAGTGACGCCCATGCCCTCAACTGTCTGGGCGAGTTCGTCCTGCGCACCGGCAACGGCGTCGGATTCGACTGGGGCGAAAGCAACATGCTCAACGGCCTGACGGATGCCGCCGCCCAGTATCCAGGCAAGGAATTCAATCGTCTGGACAACTACATGCAGGTGATCGCCGACGCGAAAGCCGCGCCGGAAGACAAGAGTTACGCGCTCTACCGCGCCATCTACTGCTATGCGCCAAGCGGTTACAACGACTGCGGTTCGCAGGATATCAGCAAGGAAACGCGCAAGGCGTGGTTCCGGCAGCTCAAAGCGGACTTTAAAGGCAGCCAATGGGCGCGACAGCTCAAATACTACTGGTAGTCCGTTGTACCGTTGTGCTGGCGAGCCTGCTGTGCCTGAGTTCCACAGCGTACAGCGCCACCGTTAACGCCGCCCGCTATCACGCCTTCTGGCTGTGGGCGGCGGTGCAGCCGCAACCGGTGTTGTCTCAGGCGGACACGCTCTATCTGCATCAGGGGGAAATCGCCCGCCGGAACGGCAAAACCGTATTCCTGCGTCAGGGGATTCCGGTCAGCGCCCTGCCGGTCAGGCATCTCTGGCTGTCGTTTCGGGTTTCCGAGCTGCGCCTTGGCGCACCGGAACTGCGGCGTCTGCTGCAACTGCGGCAGCGTTGGGCCGCCGCCGGCAACCGGGTCGACGGCATCCAGATCGATTTCGACGCCCAAAGCTACCACCTGTCGCACTACGTCGCTTTTCTGCAAACGCTCCGCCAGCAGTTGCCGCCCGACTGTCGCCTGAGCGTCACCGGGCTGCTGGACTGGGCCAAAACCGGCGATGTCCGGCAACTCAATCGTCTGAACGGCGTGGTGGATGAACTGGTGGTGCAGACCTATCAGGGACGGCGCACGGTGGAGAATTACGCCGCCTATCTGCCAACGCTGATGAACCTGAAACTGCCGTTCCGCCTCGGGCTGGTGCAACACGGCAAATGGGATGAACAGTGGCAGCGCCGGCTGTTGGCATCGCCGTTTTACCGCGGAGAAGTGGTGTTCCTGCTCAATCCGATACCGGCGCGCCGTTCTCCCATCCTGCAGCAGCGTTGATTCCACGCGCCGGGCGTTCAGTCGTCCGACAGAATCCCCGCCATAAAACGTTCGGTGTCTTCGCGGCTGTGCAGCAAGATACGCTGTGGCGTCACGACTCGCTGCGATGGCGCGCACTGCTCAAACACCCGCAGATGCCCGCTGAACGAGCTGTTGCTTTGCCGCTCCCGGTACTCGCCCGCCCAACGCAGCAATTCGGCCAGCGCCGCTTCGTCGCCGCCACGGCGCAGCCCGCGCTGACGAATATTGGTCAGGCATTCCTCCACCGGGATATCCAGCCAAACCAACGCGGTGGCTTGCTGCACCACTTCCTGCATCAACCAGCCGTAAACCCCTTCCATGATCCAGCATTCAGCCTGCGCCAGCTCCCGAGCCTCGGCTTTGACCAGCGCCCGGTCGCGCGCTTTTCCGTAGCCGCCCGGCTCCCAGTTGATCAGATCCAGGTCGATGGCGGGCGCCTGTAGCCGGGCCGCCAGCTGTTCCGCCAGCCAGCTTTTCCCCGAACCGCTGTTGCCCATGATCAGGGTGCGCCGCAGCGCAGAAGCAGGTATCGAACAGGTCATCACGCGCTCTCCTGTTGGTCGTTCCGATGGGTTAGTCGTGTCGATGGGTTAGTCGTGTCGAACAATTGGCCATGACGGGCGAGGCGCGTCAGCGTCGGCCGCCAAAGCCATTCTGCCGCCAGGCCTCGTAACTGATGATCGCCACCGAGTTGGACAGATTCAAACTGCGGCAGTTGGGCTCCATCGGGATGCGGATACGGCATTCCGGTGTGAAGCCGTTGCGGATATCATCCGGCAGACCGGCGGTTTCAGAGCCGAACAGCAGCACATCGCCCGGCTGGTAGTCGGGTTCGTCGTAAGGGCGGCTGCCTTTGGTGGTGCAGGCGAAAATCCGGTGCCCCGCCACCGCCAGCAGAAAGTCCTGATAGTTGCGATGACGGCTGACATTCGCCAGATCGTGATAATCCAGCCCGGCGCGGCGCAGCTTTTTTTCCTCGAAATCGAAGCCCAGCGGTTCGATCAGATGCAACGAACAGCCATTGTTGGCCGCCAGACGGATAATATTGCCGGTATTGGGCGCAATCTGTGGCTCATAGAGCGCGATATGAAACATGATGAAATCAGGTACGAAAAAAGGTGGGCGTCAGTATAGCCTATTCCACGCTCACGCCCCAGCCGGGGCTGGCGCCGCGAATCGTCTGAAGTGCCACATATGAATAGTGCCACACCTGAATATGCCACACCTGAATAGTGCCCACCTGAATAGTGTCGCAGAAGGCGGGGACGACGCCCCGATTAACGGCTAGAATAAAGCGGTATCCGACAGCCGTTTCCCCGGAGGAATCATGAAAATAATATCTCCCCTGATGCTGCTCCTGAGCCTGCCGTTGCTGGCGCAGGCCGCCACGCAACAGATATCGCCCCAGCAGCAGCAATTTGAAAACGGCATCAGCAGCCAGAAGCGGCTGCTGCAGGAGATGCAGCAAAATCAGGCGTTGCAGCAACAGCAACTGAATAGCGACATCCAGCAGCGCAGCCGTGAACAACAGCGCCAGCTGCAACAGCAACTGGAACAGAATCGCCAGCGCATCCAGCAATCCGCTCCGGGCAATACCAACCGGTACTAACGCTCAACCGATACTGACGTTTCCAACCGGTTCCCGCCGCTCACCTCAGGATGGTCGGCGGGTTGCGAATGGGGCTATACTCTCACGCCCATCAGCGTCAGAATCAGCGGTGTGGTAATGCCGGCCAGCGCGGTCGACATCAACAGGCTGGCGGCGACCGGGCCGCCCAGCACATTGAATTGCCGGGACATCAGGTAGATATTGACGCCCACCGCCATCGACCCCAGCAGCACCACGACTCGTGTTTCCATCTCCGGCAGACCCAGCGCCACCGCCAGCACCCACACCACCAGCGGCTGCACCACCAGCTTGATAAGACAAATAGCGACGCTGATTTGCCAGCCGTCGCGAATACGGTATTCCGCCAGCCCCATGCCCAGCGCCACCAGCGACAGCGGCACGCCGATCTGACTCAGCATACCAATAGGCTTATCGATGCTATCCGGCAGCGGCAATCCGGTGAGGCTGTAGAACGTGCCGGACAGAATGCCGATGATCAGCGGGTTTTTCAGCACGCCGAGCGCGGTTTTGGTGAACCCCTGCATCGACAGCGAACCGTTGCGCGCCCATTCCACCGAAACGGTCACCAGCGTCCACAGAATCAGGCCGTTGAACACCAGCACCAGCGCCACGGACGGAATCGCCTGCGGGCCGAGCATCAGGGTGGCGATCGGCAAACCGAGCATCACGTTGTTGGAGAAAATCCCGCTGAGCGAAAACACCGAGCCGGACACGCCATCCAGCCGAAACACCCGGCTGGCGACAATCCGACCCAGCACAAACACGATGAGACAGCTGCCAAAGAAGGCGATCAGCAACCGGGCGTCCACCGCCGGTCGTTTGGAGAAATCGCACATCATGCGGAACAGCATGGCAGGCAGCGCCACTGAAAATACGAATTTGGTCAGCGCATCGGTTACGGTCGACGGCCAGCGGCCGAAGCGAATCAGGCCATACCCCAGCGCAATCAGCACAAACAGCGGCAGTGAAAGAAAAATCTGGTGCCAGAGAGAAAGAATAAACGTGGGCATCGCCCTTCCTTAAAAAACGCGCGGCTCACCCAGGCGAAGGCTGATGGCTTATCACGACGGCGCAGCAATAGCCCCGTCGGGGGAACGGGCCGGGCGGCCCGAGGTCATACAGGATACGCCTGAAGAAACACGCCGGTTTATTGGCCGGCGTGGCGCGCTGTCGGGACAGACGACATTCAGCCGGCGTTAATTAAATTGTGGTCCAATCAAATCTATCCGGTCGGTACAGATACAGTCAACGCCCCACTGCAGCAGGATGCGAGCGCGATCCGGTTGATTAACGGTGTACACCAGAATACGCAACCCGGCGTCTTTCAGCAGCCTGATGCGCGCCTCATCCAGCAGTTGGTGATTAAGGTGGATCGACACGCAGCCCAGCCGTTCGGTCAGGATGCGCCAGTCGTCGTCCCACTCGTCCAGCAACAGCCCGCGCGGCAGCTCCGGCGCCGCCTGCTGCGCGGCCTCCAATGCCGCAACCGAAAACGACGACAGCAGCGGCGCGACCGGATGGTTCTGCCACAGTTCGCGCGCGGCCAGCGCCACCACGCGACCGGTCAATTCCTCGCAGCCGGTGGTCGGTTTGATCTCGATATTGGCCGCCAGACCGTACTGTGCGCAACGCTTCGCCACTTCCGACAACAGCGGCAGGCGTTCGCCGTGGAACTGGCGGCTGTACCAACTGCCGACGTCCAGCCCCACCAGCTTGTCCCACGGCAGCTCGCCCGCCACGCCCCAGCCGTTGCTGGTGCGTTCAAGCGTGTCGTCGTGCAACAGGAAAATCTGCCCGTCCTGCGACAGCTTGGCGTCAAACTCAATCATTTTGTGGCCGTGATGCGCGCCGACATCAATCGCCGCCAGCGTATTTTCCGGCGCCAGAGAGCCGCCGCCGCGGTGGGCGACGATAGCAGGATAAGGCCAGTTCGGGGTCATGCTTCCATCCGTAATCCGCTTTGCGAATCAAATATATGCCAGGATGCGGCCGGCAGATTGAGCCACAGGGTTTCCCCCACCGCCGGACAATGCTCGTGCGACAGGCGCACCACGATATTCTGCCCCGCCCATTTGCCGTGCGCCAGATTATCCGCGCCCAGCAATTCCAGCGTCTCCACCACCAGCGGCACGCCGCCGGCGTCGGCGGTGGACTGCAAAATGTGCTCCGGGCGCATGCCAAGCGTGACGTCGCGCCCTTGCCATGCCGGTTTTGCGACCGGCAGCGGCAGCGAGAAATCCGCCGACAGCGCGACCCGGCTGCCGTCGGCGCTCACCTGTCCGGCCCACAGATTCATGGCGGGCGAGCCGATGAAGCTGGCGACAAACAGCGACGCCGGTTTGCGGTAAATCTCCGCCGGCGCGCCGATCTGCTCCGCCACGCCTTTGTTCATCACGATCACCCGGTGCGCCAGCGTCATCGCCTCCACCTGATCGTGGGTGACGTACAAGCTGGTGGTTTTCAGCCGTTTGTGCAGCTGTTGCAGTTCAAGGCGCATCTGCACCCGCAGCTTGGCGTCAAGGTTGGACAGCGGTTCATCAAACAGGAATACCGCCGGCTCGCGCACGATGGCGCGCCCCATCGCCACGCGCTGGCGCTGGCCGCCGGACAGCTCGCGCGGCTTGCGGTTGAGCAGCGGTTGCAGTTCCAGAATGCGCGCCGCTTCTTCCACCCGCTGGCGAATCTGCGCTTTGCCGAAACCGCGAATTTTCAGGCCGTACGCCATGTTGTCGTAAACGCTCATATGCGGATAGAGCGCGTAATTCTGGAACACCATCGCAATGCCGCGATCTTTCGGCTCTTTGTCGGTAACGCGTTCCTCACCGATGTAAATATCGCCGCTGGAGGTCTGCTCCAGACCCGCCACCATCCGCAGCAGCGTGGATTTGCCGCAGCCGGACGGGCCGACCATCACCACGAATTCGCCGTCCGCCACATCGAGATCGATCGGCTGAATCACTTGAGTATTGCCGTCATAGGATTTGGTGACGGCCTGAAGTTTTAAACATGCCATAAGATTCTATTTCTCACTATCAACCAGACCGCGAACAAACCAGCGCTGCATCAGCAACACAATCAACAACGGCGGCAGCATGGTTATCAGCATCGCCGCCATCACCTGATGCCAGGGCGTAGCGGTGTCGCCGGTGGCGATCATGCTCTGGATCCCGGCCACCGCGGTGCCCAAATGGGGGTCGTTGACGATCAACAGCGGCCACAGATACTGGTTCCAGCCGTAGATAAAGGTGATGACAAACAGCGCCGCCAGATTGGTTTTGGACAACGGCAGCACCATGTCGAAGAAAAAGCGCATCGGGCTGGCGCCATCGATACGCGCCGCTTCCAGCAGTTCGTCCGGCAGCGTCATGAAGAACTGGCGGAACAGAAACGTGGCGGTGGCGGACGCCATCACCGGCAGTGTCAACCCGACATAGCTGTTGGTCATATGGAGATGGGAAATCACCTCGACCGTCGGGAAAATACGCACTTCCACCGGCAACATCAGGGTGGAGAAAATCATCCAGAAGAACAGGTTACGGCACGGAAAACGGAAATAGACGATGGCGAAAGCCGACAGCATCGAGACGCTGATTTTGCCGATGGTGATCGCCAGCGCCATCACGAAGCTGTTAAACAGCATCAGGCCGAACGGCGCGCTGTTGTTGTCGCCTACCCCGTGCCGCCAGATATCCGCCAGGTTTTCCCACAGGTGGCCGCCGGGCAGTAGCGACATCGGCACCAGGGACATCTGTTCCGAACTCATGCTCGCAGCGACAAACGCCACGTACAGCGGGAACAGCACCACCAGAATGGCGACCACCAGCATGGCGTGACTGAACATATCCAGCCCGCGACGGTTTTCAATCATCCGGCTCCCTGTCATTACGTATTTTGCGGTCATTGATAATTCACCTTACGCTCGACAAAGCGGAACTGAATCACCGTCAGCACGGTCACCACCAACATCAGTATCACCGACTGCGCCGCCGAACTGGAGAGATCAAGACCGGCGAACCCTTCGCGGTAAATCTTGTAGATCAAGGTAGTCGTGGCCTGCACCGGCCCACCGCCGGTGGCGGCGTCGATCACCGGGAAGGTGTCGAAGAAGGCGTAGGTCAGGTTGACCACCAGCAGGAAAAAACTCACCGGCGAAATCAGCGGCAGCACCAGATTGAAGAAACGGCGCACCGGCCCGGCGCCGTCAATCGCCGCCGCTTCAATCAGCGAGCGGGGAATGGACTGCAACGCCGCCAGGAAAAACAGGAAGTTGTAGCTAATCTGCTTCCATACCGAGGCCAGCACCACCAGAAACATCGCCTGACCGCTGTGCTGGGCGTGATTCCAGTCGTAACCCCACTGATGCAGCAGCCAGGTAATCAGCCCCAAACCGGGGTTGAACAGAAACATCCACAGCACCGCTGCCACCGCGGGCGCGACCGCGTAAGGCAGAATCAGCAGCGTCTGGTACAGGCGGCTAAAACGCAGGGTGTAATCCACCAGCGCGGCCAGAAACAGCGACACGATAAGCCCAGACGCCGCCACCAGAAAACTGAACAGCAACGTGGTGTAAAACGAGCCGAGGTAATAGCTGTCGTGGAACAGATTGGTGAAGTTATCCAGCCCGACAAACTGACTGGAGAGGCCGAACGGGTCTACGCTCTGCACCGAGTACCAGAGCGCCTGCCCGGCGGGCCAGAGGAAAAAGATCACCGTGATGGCCAGCTGCGGCAGCACCAGCAGGTAAGGCAGCAGGCTGCGGCCAAAAACAGGACGGGAAGCAGTCATGCACAATGCTCTCAGAAAACAGGATTCTCAGAAAACCGGGTTCTCAGAAAAGGGTGGCCGAATCCCTTCGGCCCGGAATACGGTTACTTGTTCGCTTGTTCGAAGCGGCGCAGCAGCGCGTTGCCGCGTTCCACAGCGGCATCCAGCGCCTGCTGCGGGGTTTTCTTACCCGTCCAGACGCTTTCCAGCTCTTCGTCCACGATGGTGCGAATCTGCGGCATATTGCCCAGACGCAGCCCCTTGGTGAACGGCAGCGGTTCCTTGTTCAGCATCTGACGGGTGGCGATGTCGGCGCCGGGGTTCTTGTCATAAAAACCCTGCTGCTTGGTCAGCTCGTAAGCGGCGGTGGTGATCGGCAGATAGCCGGTCTTCTGGTGCCACTCGGCGGCGATTTCCGGCGTCGACAGGAACTGCATGAACTCAGCCACGCCTTTGTAGGTGGCGGCGTCTTTGCCGTTCATCACCCACAGGCTGGCGCCGCCGATAATGGCGTTCTGCGGCGCGCCTTTCACGTCGGCGTCATACGGCATCATAGCCACGCCGTAGTTGAATTTGGCGTACTGACGAATATTCGCCAGCGAACCGGACGACGCGGTGGTCATGGCGCAATCGCCGTTGTAGAACTTCTCGGTCGGCTCGTCTTTGCGGCCGTAGTAGGTGAAGTCCCCTTTCTTGTTCATGTCTTCCAGCATCTGGATGTGTTTGACCTGAACCGGCTTGTTGAACTCCAGCACCGCATCAAGACCGTCGAAGCCGTTGTTTTTGGTGGCGATCGGCAGGCCGTGCCAGGCGCTGAAGTTCTCAATCTGAATCCAGCCCTGCCAGCCGCTGGCGTAGCCGCATTTCATGCCGGACGCGCGCAGTTTGGCGGTGTACTCAGCCATCTGCTGCCAGGTTTTCGGCGGCTGTTCCGGGTCCAGACCCGCTTTTTTGAAGGCGTCTTTGTTGTAGTACAGCACCGGGGTGGAGCTGTTGAACGGCTGAGACAGCAGGTGTCCGGTTTTGGAATCGGAGTAATAACCGGAGACGGTCGGCACGAAGATTTTCTCGTCGTACGGCACGCCGGCATCTTTGAACACCTGATACACCGGCTTAACTGCCTTGCTGGCCATCATGGTGGCGGTGCCCACTTCGTACACCTGCAGGATAGCCGGCGCATTGCCGCTGCGGAACGCGGCGATACCGGCCGCCAGGCTCTGCTCGTAGTTGCCTTTATACACCGGCACGATTTTGACGTCGCTGTGCGTCTGGTTAAAACGGTCAGCCAGAGAATTAACGGTTTTACCCAGTTCTCCTTCCATCGAATGCCAGAACGGGATTTCGGTAACAGCCTGCGCTTGTGCGCTGGCGGCTAACGCCATAATGACAACGGCGGCGGTTTTACGGATAGCGTGCTGAAACATGCTGTCTCCTGAGATCATGTGGGTGCTGATCATTGCGGATGCTGATAATTGTTGGCGCCATGAGCGAAAAAGCGCGTTTTATGTTCGGCTGTAACATGACACGCCCGGATGACAGAAAAATAACTGCATCATGACAACCGGATGACAAGTGCATACGATTGCAGCGGGGAGAAAAACCGGCAGTAAACCGATACGACAGGTGATTATTTTTTATAAAATAATCATGACATTATAAAAAACAACCTTACGCCAGGATGATGGGCAGGAACGCCCACAAGAATACGGACTGCGCATCAACGCCGCACCCGATGGCATTTTATTTCCCGCGGTCGGTCAGCGTCGCTTCGCTAAATCCGTTAATAGAGCAATCCCCAGATAGTTACTCCAGTTAAAAGCGTTTTGCAGGACGACAATTGCGTTGCCATTTTGCTTATCAAAGCCGATAAAACTGGAATACCCGCCGATTATCCCAGCGCCGCACCTCTCGCCGGAGCCGCTTACCATCGCGAGCCAATCACGGCGACGCATTATCCGGCTATCGTCATCGACACACCCTTGCGGTAAAAACGCGATCGGAATTGCAGAAATACCACCGGAAATTATTCTTTTGATACTTTATTTGAAAAGTTTATATATTGCATTCGACAAACCAATCTCTATTCCTTACTCTTATTAACCAATAAGCTCCACTATAAACTTCAATTCCAGTTACTTTCTTATATTAATTATTGGAGTTAAAGATTCTTGTTATCGATTTTTATAAGACCATTACCTCTCTATCTATTTAAAAAGCAATCGTAATAAACAGGAGATCTGTCGGCTGACCCACAAAAATTATTCACATGAAATAGAACTAACCCAAATTATACACACATAGAGCTATTTCCATTTTACCTCCTGGACGAGGTCCCGAATAAACGCATGGAATACACGACGTAAGGATATCTATGAACGCGCTGAAAAAAATAAAACTGGGCACCATGTTGAGTGCCGGATTCGCTCTCGTCATCGTGATTGGTCTGCTGGTAGCGACATTTGGCCGAACCCAACTGGCGGGGCTGGGGGACGACATCGATCACCTCTCCTCCACCACACTCACCAACATGATGCTGATTCAGGAAGCCAAAACCGGCTTCGACACCAATTCCCGTCTGGTGCGTAATATTGCGCTCAGTAACGATCCTGAACGCATCGCGCGCGAGAAGCAGCTGATCGACCGGCAAATCGCCCGCAACACCGAGGTGCTTAAACAGTTATCGGAACGGCTTGATACACCGGAAACCCGTGATCAGCTTAACCAGTTGACGCAGGCGCGCCCCGCTTACCTGCAGGCATTCAATAATGCGGTGCAATTGGGTATTTCCGGCCAGCCAGAGCAGCGCGATCAGGCCCGTGAACTGATTCTCAACGACATGCAGACCGCCCAGAACGGCGTCTTCCGGGCGCTGGACAACATGCTCGACTTCCAGAAAAAAATCACCATGAACGTGGTGGCGGATTCCATGCAAAACGCCCGTTCAGACGGCACGGTAATGCTGGCGCTGGCGCTGGCCGCCGCGGTGCTCGGCGCGCTGACCGCCTGGCTGATCACCCGCACCGTCAAAGGCCAGCTGGGCGGCGAGCCGATTTACGCCGCGGCGGTTGCCCAGCAAATCGCCGACGGCAATCTGGCCTTTAATGTCGAACTGCGCGCGGGCGACAATCACAGCGTACTGGCAGCCATGAACGACATGCGGGAAAAACTGGGGCAGATCGTCACCCAGGTACGCCAGAGCAGCGAATCCATCGCCACCGGCGCCAGCGAAATCGCCGCCGGCAGCACCGACCTGAGCCAGCGCACCGAAGAACAGGCCGCCAGCCTGCAACAAACCGCCGCCTCTATGGAGCAGATGAGCCAGACCATCCGCCAGAACGGCGATACCGTGCGCACCGCCACCAAACTGGCGCAATCGGCCAGTTCAACCGCCGCCAAAGGCGGTGAGGCCGTCAACAATATCGTCCGCACGATGGAAGACATTTCCGTCAGCTCGCACAAAATCGGCGACATTATCAGCGTCATCGACGGCATTGCCTTCCAGACCAACATTCTGGCGCTCAACGCCGCGGTGGAAGCCGCCCGCGCCGGCGAGCAGGGCCGCGGCTTTGCCGTGGTGGCGGGCGAGGTGAGAAATCTGGCCCAACGCTCCGCTTCCGCCGCCAAGGAAATCAAGGAGTTGATCACCGCCAGCGTCGAAACGGTGGAAGCCGGTTCAACGCTGGTGGGCGAAGCCGGGTCCACCATCGACGAACTGGTGAAACAGGCGCGCCACGTGGCGGATTTGATTGGCGAAATCGGCGTGACCACTCACGAGCAGGAATCCGGTATTTCGCAGATTAACGATGCGGTTAACCAGCTCGATCAGGTCACCCAGCAGAACGCGTCTCTGGTGGAAGAGTCGGCCAGCGCCGCCGACAGCCTGAGCGATCAGGCCGCGCGGCTGGTGGAACTGATGAGCATATTCACTATTCAGAATGCGTTTAACAGCCAGAGCGACTTGCTGCAAAAACCGGGAACCGGGTTGAAAAAACCAACGCCATCCAAACTGGCGCTGGCGAGCAACGCCGGCAACAGCAACTGGGAACAGTTCTGAGTTTACCTTTCCCCTGACCGCCGCCGTTACGGTGGCGGTTTCTTTCGAATTTAGCCCCTGACGACCGAAGTCTTCACACCAAAAAGGTCAATAAAGCGACCAGCACCCCGGCAGCATGAAAGATGGTGGGTATAGCGAATATCTATTACTCAACCAGTGCCATTTTGGTTATTTATATCCTGACCTTACCAGCCACGACGCCACACAGCCGCCGACAGCCTTCAGGCCTAACGCGGCGCATAACAATATCAGCGTTTTATTGTTCTTTTTGCTATGCATTGAGCCGCCATGCCATTGGCGCTGTTACCTCAACCGCTCAGGGGGGACGCATGACTACATTCAGTAATACCAGCTTCTGGAATATCAGCTTCAAAAACATCAGGCTTTCCACCCGGCTCAACTCGGGTTTTGCGTGGGTGATCGTAATCGGTTTTCTTATTGCGTTATTTGGTCAGTTCCAGCTACGAAAACTGAGCGCCGACATGCAGTTGCTGTCGAAATCACACATGGTGACGTTGCTGCAGTTGGAAAGAATGAAAGACCACCTCAACGATGCCGCCCGCCGGGTACGCAACATTGCGCTCCTGAATGACAAAACGCAGCGAGAGCAGGAAAAACAGCGGCTGGATGAAACCAACGCCAGCATGACGAAGCTGGTCGCGCAAATCGTACAGGCCGCTGACGACCCTGACATGCAGCGAGGGCTGCAACAGCTCGACCAGTTTCGTCCCGCCTATAGCGAAGCGATGAACAACGCCGTGGAAGCGGGTATGGCGGGGCATCCGGTACAAGCGCGCAATATTATTGTCGCCGACCTGCAAAAAGCGCAGGAAGGGATTTTCACCACGCTGGATAAAATGATCGACGACCAGTCCTCGCTAACCTTGTCGATGGCTAACGACGCCGAGCGGCAGGCCAATCAGGCGGGGTTGCTGATGCTGGCGCTGGCGTTGGCAGGCTGCGTTATCGGCGGCGCCACCGCCTGGTATTTGAGCCGCTACATCCGGCGCCAGCTGGGCGGCGAGCCCCAGTATGCCGCCCGCATCGCCCAGGAAGTCGCGCAGGGAAATCTGGCGGTCAGCGTAGACCTCGCCCGCCACGACCAACAGAGCCTGCTGGCTTCGATGCATGCCATGTGCGACAGTCTCGGTCACATCGTCGGCCAGGTGCGCCAGAGCAGCGAATCCATCGCCACCGGCTCGCAGCAGATCGCCATGGGCAACGCCGATCTCAGCCAGCGCACCGAAGAGCAGGCCGCCAGCCTGCAGCAAACCGCCGCCTCAATGGAGCAAATCAGCCAGACCATCCGCCAGAACGGCGAAACCGTGCGTGAGGCCGCCCAGCTCGCCACCACCGCCAGCGATACCGCCGCCAAAGGCAGCGACGTCGTGGGTAACGTTATCCGCACTATGGACGACATTACCGCCAGCTCGCGCAAAATCGGCGACATTATCAGCGTCATTGACGGCATTGCCTTCCAGACCAATATCCTGGCGCTTAACGCCGCGGTGGAAGCCGCCCGCGCCGGCGAACAAGGCCGCGGCTTTGCGGTGGTGGCTGGCGAGGTACGCTCGCTGGCGCAGCGCTCCGCCTCCGCCGCCCGGGAAATCAAAGGGCTGATTACCGAGAGCATGGAAAAAGTGGAAAGCGGCTCGCAACTGGTTGGTCACGCCGGCACCACCATGGACGATATCGTGACGCAGGCGCGCCACGTCGCCGATTTGATCAAGGAAATCGGCGTCACGACCACCGAGCAGGAATCCGGCATCGGCCAGATTAATCAGGCGGTCAACCAGCTCGATCAGGTCACCCAGCAGAATGCCGCGCTGGTGGAGCAGTCCGCCAGCGCCGCCGACAGCCTGAGCGATCAGGCCCGCCATCTGGTGGAACTGGTGAGTATGTTCACTATCCACCATACGGCGTCACGCCAGCCTGCTGAGCCGATACAAGGGCGCCCATTCCAGCCTCAGATGGCGCTGGCGACAAACATCAACCCAACCTGAGGATGGTTCTCGCATGACGCCTGGACAAGCATCATGGAACAACGGTATTTAGCGCCGCGCCCTAGATAAAAACACAAAGAACAATCATGGGCGCAGCCAGTTTAGATACGCGGTACGTGAAGATTTCGGGCACAGTCCATTCATTCAATATGGCACGTTAACTTGGTCTATTGGGATAGGCTCTCGTATAAAAATGAGAGCCTATCGCCGACGTTTACCCTATTGACATGGCAATACTCACTGTTACTGAGAAATTCTATTTCTCCAGCATTGAACATCATCAATCAATATAAAGTCACGCACATAACTATTATTAAAAATAGCATTAACCACACCTAAAAAATAAAATAGCGTTCTGAAAACAGAAAATGAAAAATAAAAATGTAACCAAATAAAATCACCCTTCTTCCTTAAGATATAACAAAGATTCATCAATTAGATTAATCCCCGAAATCACAGATAATCTGACGATCGTATTATCAATTTTTTGTTCATATCGGTTTATCGTGATTAAAAACAACTTTTAGGGGATAAACCATGAGCATTCTCAAGAACATGAAACTTGCCACCATGCTCGGTGCCGGTTTTGTTATCGTACTGATTATCAGCTTTTTTGTTTCTACCTATGGGCAATTTCAATTACGACAGCAAAGTGACAATATCAATGCATTGGCCAGCGACCAGATGGAAGGGCTGCTGCTGATTCAAGAACTAAAAGATAATCTGAACAGCGTCGCCATTTCGGTACGTAACCTGACGCTGTTTACTGCACCGGATCAGGTAGCGCAGGAAAAACAGCGCATCAACGAAGTCATTATCAGAAATGGCGAAATCCTGAAGCGCATCGCTGAATTGGCAAATACTCCCAAAGAAAAGGCACTGTTTGAAGCGATCAACCAGGTACGGCCAGCCAGCCTTGCCGCTACGCAGAACGCCATTTCACTCAGTCTGAATAACAAGCTGGATGAAGCCAAAAGCGCCATTATGAATGAAGTGAAACCGACGCAGGACAATTACTTTAAAGCCATCAACGACATGGTGAACTACCAGAAAAGCGATACCCGGCGGTCGGCTGACGATGCCAGCGACTCGGCGCGCTCCGCCGGTATACTGATGCTGGCATTCACGGGTATCTCTACGGTACTGGGCCTCGCTATCGCCTGGCTGATTACCCGCAGAATCAAAAGCCTGCTTGGCGGCGAGCCTGTGTATGCCTCCGACATTGCACGCCAGATTGCCGGCGGCAATCTGGCCATCAACGTCGATCTGCAACCGGGCGATACCGCAAGCCTGCTGGCCGCCATGAACGATATGCGCGACAGACTGAGCAAGATTGTGCAGCAGGTACATGATAGCAGCGCATCCATTTCCACCGGCTCCAGCGAAATCGCCATCGGCAGCAACGATCTGAGTCGCCGTACCGAGGAACAGGCCTCCAGCGTACAACAGACCGCCGCCTCCATGGAGCAAATCAGCCAGACCATTCGTCAGAATGGCGACACCGTACGCGAAGCCGCCCAGCTCGCCAACACCGCCAGCCAGACCGCCGCCAAAGGCAACGAAGTCGTGCGCAACGTGATCACCACCATGGGCGATATCAGCACCAGTTCCCGTAAGATTGGCGACATCATTGCCGTGATTGACGGCATCGCCTTCCAGACCAACATTCTGGCGCTTAACGCCGCGGTGGAAGCCGCACGCGCCGGCGAACAAGGCCGGGGGTTCGCGGTGGTGGCGGGAGAAGTACGCTCACTGGCGCAGCGCTCGGCGTCCGCCGCCCGTGAAATCAAGGAGCTCATCACCACCAGTATGGAAAAAGTGGCAAGTGGCTCTCAACTGGTGGAGCACGCCGGTGAAACCATGACGGATATCGTCACCCAGGCGCAGCACGTTGCCAACCTGATTAGCGAAATCGGCGTCACCACGCAGGAACAAGAATCCGGTATTTCACAAATCAATCAGGCTATTACCCAGATGGATAGCGTAACCCAGCAAAACGCGGCGCTGGTCGAAGAGTCCGCCAGCGCCGCCGACAGCCTGAGCGAGCAGGCGGCAAAACTGGTGGAACTGATGGGCGTATTCACTATTCACAACACATTTAGCAGCCAGACTCCCCAGCGGCAGCCACACTCGGCGCCTGCACGCAAAAAACCGGCACGATCCAAACTGGCATTAACGAACAAAGCCAATCACAGCGACTGGGAACAGTTCTGACATTTACCCCTCCGCCGTCACCGCCTGCGGCGGAGGGTTTCCACCTTCACTCCTGTTAATCTTCCTCGCGCCCGGTAACACGCTCCGCATCGCCGGCAACAGAAAATGACCATTAAGAGCCTATCCCAATAGGCGTAATTGGCGTAGCCAGTTTGGACACGGACAGCGCGGAGAAGCCGGAGCGTACACGTAGTACGTGAGGATTTCGAGCACTGCCCAGGGCCAAAATGGCAAGTAAAATAGCCTATTGGGATAGGCTCTAACAGTTGCCAATAATTGCCGGACATAGCCTAACCCAGTAAGAATAAAAACTCATCAACCGGGCGAAAAAAGGGATCCAGCGATTTATTCTTTCACATAAAATAAATGAAATTCTATTCATAGTTGGGATTTTATTTTTGTCATTTCCATTAAAAACCTTTTTTTAACTATGCAGAAATAAAATAACCATCATAGCAACACTCTTTCATTTTGATTCATCGACAAACCCTTAAAAACTCGACATACTGCCTTCTGTTCAGGAAGAACCTTCTCTCAGGCATCCGTATTGCCTGAATAACGTGTTTTCATTTTTATTTTTTCAGGTTTGATTAGCAGCCTGAATCAATTATATACCTAATAGATTTCTGGTTGCAGCATACGGCTCACCGTAATCCTGCATGCGGGCAGGCCGGATAACTCAAACAACCATGTTAAATATAAGGGTATAGATTTCTTAACGGTTTAATATTCAACCCATATACAGGGGGGCATGTACTGACGAAGACTCTTCGCCGGCTACCTTGTCATTGCCTGAAACAGGTTACGGAAGCCGACATTTATACCCTAAATAATTCGAGTTGCAGGAAGATGGCAACCGAGTGAATCCCCAGGAGCTTACTCAAGTAAGTGACTGGGGTGAGCGACAAACTGGCGTAAGCCGATTTGAACGCTGCTGGCAGCGGCCCCAAAGGGGCGAGGCCCATAAAATGGGCCGAGTAACGCAGTCAACGCACCTGCAACTTGAAGTATGACGGGCATATCAGGGAAATAAATTAATCTTATATAAATAAGGTGACGCTATGCGTTTTTTTAAAGACATGAAACTCGGATCCATGTTAGGCACCGGATTCACCCTGGTTATTGCGATCGGTTTTCTGGTCGCCATTTATGGTCAGCTTCAGCTTCGTCAACTCAGTGGGGATATCCAGTCACTCTCAAAGGAACGCATTACCAATTTGTTGTTGATACAGGAATACAAAGACAACCTGAATATCGCAGCGCGGGTTATCAGAAATATTGCCCTGCTTTCCGACCCCAAACAGATGACTACGGAAAAACAGCGTATTGATGCGATCATCCCAAGAAACAGCGAAATTATCGCCATCTTGCGTAAAACTTCGGTGACACCGGAACAAAACGCCTTGCTCGACCAGCTTGAACAGAAACGTCCGGCTTATCTGGAAGCGGTCAGAAAAGCCATCGAACTGGGGCTATCGAACCAATCAGAGAAGGCAAGAAGCCTGATTCTGGGCGACGTGCGCAACGCACAGGACGCACTGTTCAAAGTGATAGAAACCATGCTGACCTACCAGAAAAACGCGACCTCTACGGCAGCTGACAGCTCGGAATCACAAGCCGACAATGCCGGTATATTGATGTTGTCGCTGGCAGCGCTGATTGCCGTCGCCGGCAGTCTGATCGCCTGGCTGATTACCCGCCGCATCAAGGGGCAACTGGGCGGCGAGCCGGCTTATGCCTCACATATCGCGCAACAGGTGGCGCAGGGCGACCTGTCCGTCGATGTCATACTGAAAACCAGCGACCACCACAGTCTACTGGCCGCCATGCGTGCGATGCGCGACAGCCTCAGCCACATCGTCGGCCAGGTGCGTCAGAGCAGCGAATCCATCGCCACCGGTTCGCAGCAGATAGCGATGGGCAACGCCGACCTCAGCCAGCGCACCGAAGAGCAGGCCGCCAGCCTGCAACAAACCGCCGCCTCGATGGAGCAAATCAGCCAGACCATCCGCCAGAACGGCGAAACCGTACGTGAGGCCGCCCAGCTCGCCACCACCGCCAGCGACACCGCCGCCAAAGGCAGCGACGTCGTGGGTAACGTTATCCGCACTATGGACGACATTACCGCCAGCTCGCGCAAAATCGGCGACATTATCAGCGTCATTGACGGCATTGCCTTCCAGACCAATATCCTGGCGCTTAACGCCGCGGTGGAAGCCGCCCGCGCCGGCGAGCAGGGCCGCGGCTTTGCGGTGGTGGCCGGCGAGGTACGCTCGCTGGCGCAGCGCTCCGCCTCCGCCGCCCGGGAAATCAAAGAGCTGATTACCGAGAGCATGGAAAAAGTGGAAAGCGGTTCGCAACTGGTCGGTCACGCCGGTACCACCATGGACGATATCGTGACGCAGGCGCGCCACGTCGCCGATTTGATCAAGGAAATCGGCGTCACGACCACCGAGCAGGAATCCGGCATCAGCCAGATTAATCTGGCGGTCAACCAGCTCGATCAGGTCACCCAGCAGAATGCCGCGCTGGTGGAGCAGTCCGCCAGCGCCGCCGACAGTCTGAACGATCAGGCCCGCCATCTGGTGCAGTTGATGAATGTATTTGTGGTCGCGGGAAATCACCGGCAAGACGAACACGCCGCGTATCCTCCCCGTGCCGATTTACGTCTGGCGCTGACATCACGCTAACCTACCGATCTGATTCATACCGTGGGGAAGCGGAAAACGAATTCCACTTCCCCATACAGGCGGCATATATCCTGAATTATTTACGTCGCCGCAAATCCCCGGCCGCTTACTCAGGTAAGTGGCTGGAGCGAGCAACAACGGATCTGCAACATGAAGTATGGCGGGTATATTTATTCCGAAATATTGCCGCCCTGCCGGCCGATATTCTTTTTACCTTCCGCCAATGCAGACGCATTCATCAGCCATAATGTTTAACGACGTTAAATGTTTTAGTGGATGATATTTTTATCAGGCAACCACTGGCCTGTCGTTATCCTGCCCGCCTATTTCCCCGCTCACCGTACCAACCAGCTGTCGTATACATTTTGTTAAAAAGTTAATTAACTAAAAAATCATTTCGTTACCTACCGCTAACAGGTTGAGATCAATTCGCGACGGATTATTTCCGCTATGGATTGCTTCGGCAACGTTTTCGTCGCCAGCGCCCATCACGACCAATACGCACAGTTCGCTTCACACCAGGAATGCGAATCCATTCATGACGGCAACACTAAAATAGAATAAGGCACATGATGCAGATACTAAAAAATATGAAACTCGGCGCTATGCTCGGATCCGGTTTTATACTGGTCATCCTGATAGGCTTTATCGTCGCGATTTTCGGACGCAGCCAGCTGATTCATGTGGGCAATAATCTGGATTACCTGTCCAATATTCGCCTGAATAACCTGATTGCCATGCAGGAAATTAAGGACAACCTGAATGCGGCCGCCCGCATTATTCGGGAAAGCGCCATACAGACCGACGCCGCCCACCTCGCTCAGGAAAAACACGATCTTGAGCAGCTCATCGACCGTAACAACGACTTGCTCAGGCAGTTGGATGAAAAACTGAAGCTGAAAAAGTCACGCGAATTGCTGGCGCAAATTAATCAGGCGCGCCCGCCTTATTCCAATGCGGTACGGAAAGTGATTGAACTGAGCATGTCCGGCCAGCAGGAACAAGCCCGCACGCTGATTCTGGGCGACCTGTTGACCACGCAGACCGTGCTGTTCAACGCGATGGACACCATGATCACCGAACACAAGAACGACACCATCGCCATGTCGCAACGTTTCATGGCGGATGCCAGCTACTCCGGCACCCTGCTGTTGATCGTGACCGCCATCAGCGCCCTGCTGGGCGCCGTGGTAGCCTGGCTGATCACCCGCCGGGTGAAAGGACAGCTGGGCGGCGAACCGACTTATGCCTCGCATATCGCCCAACAGGTGGCGCAGGGCGACCTGTCCGTCGATGTCATGCTGAAAACCAGCGACCACCACAGCCTGCTGGCCGCCATGCGCGCGATGCGCGACAGCCTCAGCCATATCGTCAGTCAGGTGCGCCAGAGCAGCGAATCCATCGCCACCGGCTCGCAGCAGATTGCCATGGGCAACGCCGATCTCAGCCAGCGCACCGAAGAGCAGGCCGCCAGCCTGCAACAAACCGCCGCCTCGATGGAGCAAATCAGCCAGACTATTCGCCAGAACGGCGACACGGTGCGCGAAGCCGCCCAGCTCGCCACCACCGCCAGCCAGACGGCCGCCAAAGGCAGCGAAGTGGTGAGCGACGTCATTCGCACTATGGAAGAGATCACCACCAGCTCACGCAAAATCGGCGACATTATCAGCGTCATCGACGGCATTGCTTTCCAGACCAACATCCTGGCGCTGAATGCCGCGGTGGAAGCCGCCCGCGCGGGTGAACAAGGCCGCGGCTTCGCGGTGGTGGCCGGCGAGGTGCGTTCGCTGGCGCAGCGCTCCGCTTCCGCCGCCCGGGAAATCAAAGAACTGATCACCGAGAGCATGGAAAAAGTGGAAAGCGGCTCGCAGCGCGTCGGCCACGCCGGCGTCACCATGGAAGAGATTGTCTCTCAGGCCCATCATGTCGCGGAATTGATTCAGGAAATCGGCGTAACCACCTCAGAACAGGAATCCGGCATCGGCCAGATCCATCAGGCGGTCAGCCAGCTCGATCAGGTCACCCAGCAGAACGCCGCACTGGTGGAACAGTCCGCCAGCGCCGCCGACAGCCTGAACGCTCAGGCCGGTCATCTGGTACAACTGATGAATGTGTTCGTCCTCGCCAGTCACACCGTTCAGCCGCAGCGGTCACACGATGACAGCGCCGCCTGGCGTCTGGCGCTGGCGTCACGCTAACCCACCGCGCAAGCGGCATATCGGGCAAGCCGTCGGGGAGGAGGAAAAACGCCGACTCCCCGAATTATTGCGCGTAGCCACGCTGCGCGCCTGACCATCAGACCTGTACATCAATCGAGACATTACCCGCGGGACCGACAGACAGATCGACGCTGACTCCGCCTCCCGTCATGCTCATCGACTGAACCGTCTTCTCCGTGTCGGCAATATATTGATTTATGGCCTGAATCTGTTTCTGGGCTTCTTTGTCGTCGTTTCTGCTGGCATGTTTCACCATCGCCAGCAGCGATTTCAGCTCGCGGACGGCATCCTGCACCGACTTCGCATCCGCCCTGCGCTGCTGCGACCCGGCGCCCCGTTCGGTGATTGCGGCCGCCACGCTCTGCAATTGCTCCGCCTCCTGCGCGGATGCGTCCCCATCGCTTTTGGCCGCCGCTGACGCCCCGGCTGCGTGGTCACTACCGTCCCCCACCCCCTCGGATTCGGCAGACGCGCTCTCGCCCGCGGCGGACACCGCCATCGCCCCGGAAAGCGCGGAAGCGGAAGTATCGCCACTGCCGTTAGCAACAGCGCCGGACTGATTTTCGCCGCCCGCCACGCCCGCCGCTCCGGTATTAGCCGCGCCGCTCCCCCCGCCTTCATTCAGGGTTTTAGCCGCCTGGCCCAGCTCTGCGGCCAGTTGGCGGATTTCGCGCAGCACGCCGGGAGGAACCGACTGACCGACCAGCGACAGCATCATCATCTTCAGCATCTGGATGCGCCGTTTGATTTGTTCGATGCGTCCGCGCGCCAGATCCTGCTCAAAATCGTTCATTTTGCTCATATTGGTCCGCATTGCGGTATCAATCCGTTTACGAACCTCGTCGCTGAATTGCACCAGCACGGAGGTGACCGACGGTTGTTCCTGGGGCGCATCCGCTTGCGCGCCGGCACGAGTCGTACTACCGGCGTCAGTATCAGTTTTGGCATTCTGCGCCGATGTACCCGCGGCAGAACGGTTGAAAGAGATGGGAGAAGTCATCGGGAATCCTGTGCAGTGCCTGTCATGAGTCATCAGCAAAGACTCAGCATGGAGGGTGTAGTCACACACCATCAGGCCGAATCTTTCTGACACATATTGAAACATAACGGCACCGCGCCCGCCGTCTTTAGGCCCGCGGTCTGTTAAAACATAAATATGCGTGAACCGTCGGACGGCGCCACGCACGCGGTTGGGCGCGCCCGCCGGGCTGGCGTCACTTTACCGGAGCGCTTCCCGGCCTTGTTGACAAAAAAATACACAGGGAGGCGATTAGACAAACGGCAAAACGCCGCTCATAGTCAAATGAGTAGTTCAAATAATCATCGCTTGTCGCTGTCGTTCGGATCGAGTGCGACGCTGTTCGACAAGCCTGAATCCAGGCCGCGCCTGCAATGATGCGTGACGTATGCCTAAGCCGGCATCCATTCTTTTGCTCTCGCCCGATTTAGGCGAGGGTCCAGCACCAGACCAAAGCAGTAGCGTGGCGGTATCCTTTAACGGGCGTGCATGGTACAGCGTCTGCGCCTCGTCATTGAACGCAAACATTCAGCACTCGCGGGGCCAGCTTCCAAACCGCGGGCGGATATTGCCGTTGGATGCCGGGGCGACCAACCTGCAACAACAACACCGGAAAAAAGGGTCACAACCCAATAAATAACGGGCGTGTCAGGCCTTAACCGTAATAGCGACGGCGGCGTGATACCCCTTTCGTTCTGGCATCGCCATCGTGCACGCGGGCGTTTACACACAGGCAAGAATATTATGAACTTATTCAAAAAGATGAAGTTGGGCACGCTGCTCAGTATCAGCTTTGCCGCCGTCATTATCATTGGCTTTCTGGTCGCCAGTTTCGGTCGTTTTCAATTGCACCAGTTAAGCGGAAATATCGAAACGCTGGCGCAAAACCGATTGGTTAAACTGGTTCTTATCCATACCTATAAAGACAATATTAATATTGTCGCCAACGCCATTCGAAATATGGTCATGATGACCGACACGGCGCAAATGGAAGCGGAAAGCAAACGCATCAGGGAAACCATTGATAAAAGCACGGAGATTATCAATACATTCAGCAGTATGACCGTTTCCCCGGATGCGAAAGTATTATTGAAACATCTGGAAAACGTACGGCCTGAAAATATTCAGGCTTTGAAAAAAGCTGAAGCGCTGGCGCTGGAAAACCGGGATGAAGAGGCAAAAGCGGTTATTCTGAATGAATTCCAGCCGGCGCAAAATAAAGTCTTCAACGCCATTGATGACATTATCAATTATCAGAAAAACGCCACCACCGACCTGGCGCACAGTTCGGAACAGCTGGCGGATAACGCCGGGCAAGCCATGCTGACGCTGGCTATCATCGCAATGGCGATCGGCAGTCTGGTGGCCTGGTTTATTACCCATCAGGTGAGAAGCAAGCTGGGCGGCGAACCGGCGGACGCCGCCAGCATCGCCCAACAGATCGCGCAGGGCAACCTGATCACGAATATCCCAGTACGGGATAAAGACAGCGGCAGCGTGCTGGCCGCCATCGACCAGATGCGCGGCGGGTTGATCAACATCGTCGAGCAGGTCAGCCAGAGCAGCCATGCGATCGCCTCAGGCGCCAATGAAATCGCCGCCGGCACCAATGACCTCAGCCAGCGCACCGAAGAGCAGGCCGCCAGCCTGCAGCAAACCGCGGCGTCTATGGAGCAAATCAGTAACGCGGTCAGCCATAACGTCGAAACCATCAGGCTGGCGACCGAATTGGCCAACGCCGCCAGTCTGACTGCCTCAAAAGGCAATCAGGTTGTGGGAGACGTGGTCGCCACCATGGCGGACATCACCCAAAGCTCACATCAGATCGTCGAAATCATCAGCCTGATCGACAATATCGCCTTCCAGACTAACATTCTGGCGCTGAACGCCGGGGTGGAGGCCGCCCGGGCGGGCGAAGAAGGCAAAGGCTTTGCGGTCGTCGCCCACGAGGTACGTTCGCTGGCGCAAAGCTCCGCCTCCGCCGCACGCGAAATCAAATCGCTGATCGGCGAAAGCGTGAAGAAAATTGAAACCGGCTCCGACCGGGTCAATCTGGCGGGCAGCACCATAAGCGAGTTGATGGAACAATCCCGTCAGGTGGCGCAACTGATCAACGAGATAGGCATCACTACCAACGAGCAGCAGCAAGGCATCGCGCAGATTAACACCGCCATCGCCCAGCTGGATCAGGTCACTCACCAAAATGCGGCGCTGGTTGAAGAATCCGCCTGCGCTACCGACAACCTGAATCATCAGGCGGCGCATCTGGTGGAGGTCATCAGCGTATTTGTGGTGGACGACGTGATTTCCCGCAAGCGGCTGGACACCCTGGACGAGCACTCATTGGTGCCGGTCGCCGGTCAGCAGTTGGTCATACACTGAAAACGCTGCCTGCCGCACGGCAACCGACACTACGGGTTGCCGTGCGCTAACCAAAAGGCGTCGTCATCAGAACTGCTGGGCAATCGACGGCAGCTCGCGCTCCAGAATCGCAATCATGCTGTCGCGCACGGGATCGCTACCGGTGCTCATCCAGGCGGCGGCCAGCGGCAATCCTTTGCATGACGAGGCGTCCTGACGCCGAATGGGGATAAACCGAACATTCGGCACCGACATGCGGGATACCCAGCGCGGCATGATCGCGCCGCCGACCTCCGCCGCAACCATATTGATAATGGTCTGTTTTTCATCCGCTTTTTGCACCACGTTCGGCTTCAGCCCCGCGTCGCTAAACAGGTTCATGGTCAAATCATGGCTGTGCGGCCGCGCGCGCCGGTCAGGCACAATCAACGGCAGGGCGGCAAGATCCTGAATCCCGACGTCCTGATGCCCCGCCAGTTCATGGTGTTCCGCAATCGCCAGCACCACGTTTTCATACAGCAGAAAGCGCGTCGTTAACCAGGGCGCCCGGCGCTCCGGAGGGCGAATAAAAATCAGGTCCAGACGACCGGATTTCAGTTTGGGCAGCAGGCGGGAGGTTTTATCTTCGTGAATCTGTACATTTACCTCGGGATACACCTGACGAAAAAAGTGCAGCAGATGCGGAATCAGGCCGATGGCGGCGCTATCGATCGCCCCCATGCGTAGAATGCTGGCGTTCACCCTTCCCTGACAGCGAAAGCGAGTCGCCAGCGCATCGGCGTCAGCCAGCAGTTTGCGGCTTTCTCCCAGCAGGGTTTGCCCGTCCGGCGTCAACGCCACGTTACGCGTCGAGCGAATAAACAGCCGGGTGCCCAGGCATTCCTCCAGTAAACGAATATGCCGCCCCAGCGCAGAAGGCAACATATCCAGCCGCTGAGCCGCATGGCCGAAATGCAGGGTTTCAGCAACGGCAATAAAACAGCGCAGCTGGTTAAGCTCCATTCTCTTCCTCAGGCGATTATGTGAAATATTTGAATAAATCATAACGCTGTTTTTTTTCTGTACAACCGGTAGAGGATCGCTCTTTGCGTCATAGCTGATCTTTATCACAGAATGGAAAATTGATTCGCGCTCATTCTGTTATTTTATTTTTAATCAACCGTAAAAATACGGTCATCATCAGGCAGAAAATACGTGAAACATTGATCGACGTCATTCTATTACCCCTCCCCCACGCACCACGACAAATTATACGAATTATTTATATAAACGCTGATGGATGATCGCCATTCCACGCCAGTGCATAGTCACCTCGCTTATTTCCATGACCCTTATCGCCTTGTCGGGCGTCATTTTTATTACCCTATTTTTATCAATCTGGAATGCATCATGAAAAAAGACCTTGAAGGTGCGGCACTCAAAAAAATAACCTGGCGAATAGTGCCCTTTGTCATGTTCGCGTATTTCATCGCTTTTTTTGATCGTATCAATATCGGTTTCGCCGCATTAACCATGAATCAGGATTTGGGTTTTTCCTCGACGGTATTTGGCATCGGCGCCGGCATGTTTTTTATCGGCTATTTCTTCACGGATGTTCCCTCCAATATTATTTTGCAAAAAGTCGGCCCGCGTATCTGGCTGGCGCGCATTATGATTAGCTGGGGAATTGTGGCCGCCTGCATGATATCGGTAAAAACCGTTACCGGTTTTTATATTCTGCGTTTTTTCCTCGGCGTGGCGGAAGCGGGGTTCTTTTCCGGCATTATTCTTTATCTCAGCACCTGGTTTCCGGTCAAACGCCGCGCTCAGGTGATCGCGTTTTTTATGGCGGCGGCGCCCATTTCATCCATGTTGGGCTCGCCGCTGGCCGGCGCCATTCTGAGTTTTCATGGCGTGATGGGGATGACCGGCTGGCAATTCATGTTTCTGCTCGACGCCGTCGCCGCCATCCTGCTGGGCGGGTTCACCTTCTTTTATCTGAATGACAAGCCGGAAAAAAATACCTGGCTGAATGAGGAGGAAACACAATGGCTGGTGAAAACGCTGAAAGAAGAAAAGGCCGCCAGAAGCAGTGAAACCAAAACCAGCGCGCTGAAAGGATTGACGGATATTCGCGTATTAACGCTGGCGCTGGTGTATTTCGGCACCTCCGCCGGTTTGTATTCGTTAAATATCTGGTCGCCGCAGTTTATTAAATCCTTCGGTTTGAGCACGCTGCAGATTGGCTTTATCAACGCCATTCCGGCGGCCATTGCCGTGGGTGCGATGATTTTCTGGGCCAGACATTCGGACGCCACCCGTGAGCGCACCTGGCATGTGGTCAGCGCCTGTATTCTCGCCAGCCTCGGCTTTGTGCTGGCCGGCTCCGTTCATTCCCTCGATTTCGCCATGCTGGCGCTGGTGCTGGCCAGCATCGGTATTTATTCCTGCAAACCGCCATTGTGGAGCATTCCGTCACTGTTTTTATCCGGCCCGGCCGCCGCGGCGGGACTGGCCGCCATCAACTCCATCGGCAATCTGGGCGGTTTCTTCGGCCCGGCGATTATCGGCTGGTTAAAAGAAAAAACCGGCGATTTTTCCCTCGCGCTCTATGCCATTGCGGCGCTGCTTTTATTGTCCGCCCTGTTAACGCTGCTCATTGAAGTCAGCCGTAAACGTAAGGTCATGAAAACGTCGATGGCCTGATGAATCGCGCCATTAACGCATTTTTAGATGCCTGCCCCATTAGGCTCTTACACCCGGAGGTTATTGTGAATACTGAATCCATATCGGAATTAATTGATGTCATGACCCGTTTTACCGGCTATGTCGGCAAACGGCTGCCCACCGACGTCATTAAAAAGCTGGAAGAATTACGAGCCAGGGAAGATAGCCCGCTGGCCAAAGTGGTCTACGACTCTATGTTCGAAAACCAGAAACGGGCGGATGAGCTGGACCGCCCCTGCTGTCAGGACACCGGCGTCATTCAATATTTTATTACCGTCGGCGCCCGCTTCCCGTTTATCGGCGATCTGGAACACGTGTTACAGCAAGCCACGCTGGAGGCCACCAAAAAAGCGCCGCTGCGCCACAATGCGGTGGAAACTTTCATTGAAAAGAATACCGGCACCAATACCGGCTCGCGCGTGCCCTGGCTGGACTGGGAAATCATCCCTGACGACGACCACTGCACCATTGAAGTCTATATGGCAGGCGGCGGCTGCTCGTTGCCCGGCGCGGCCAAGGTGCTGATGCCGGGGCAAGGCTACGAAGGCGTCAACCAGTTCGTCTTTGATGTGATCACCTCCTACGGCGTGAATGCCTGCCCGCCGTTGCTGGTGGGCGTAGGCATTTCCACCTCAGTGGAAACCGCCGCCCGCTTGTCCAAGAAAGCCATTCTGCGACCGGTCGATTCCTCACACCCGAACGCCGACGCTGCCAAAATGGAAAAACTGCTCGAAGACGGGCTGAATCAGGTTGGACTGGGGCCGCAGGGGCTGGGCGGCGCATCGTCGGTGATGGGCGTCAACATCGAATCATCCGCCCGTCACCCTTCCACCATCGGGGTCGCGGTGTCCACCGGCTGCTGGGCACATCGCCGCGGCGCCATCCGTTTCTCCGCCGATCTGTCCTATGAAATCCTGTCTCACGAAGGTGCCGTATTATGAAAAAGATTCTGACCACTCCCATCAAAGACGAAGACCTGGCTGAACTGAATATCGGCGATGTGGTTTACCTGACCGGCACGCTGGTGACCTGCCGCGATGTGGCGCATCGCCGGTTGATTGAACTGGGGCGCGAACTGCCGGTTGACCTGCGCGGCGGCGCTATTCTGCACGCCGGCCCAATCGTGGTGGAAAAGGACGACGGCACCTTCGACATGATCTCCATCGGCCCAACCACCAGCATGCGCATGGAAAAATTCGAAAAAGAATTTATTGAGCAGACCGGCGTGAAACTGATTGTCGGCAAAGGGGGCATGGGGCCGAACACCGAGGCGGGCTGCCAGCAATTCAAGGCGGTACACGCGGTGTTCCCCGGCGGTTGCGCGGTACTGGCCGCCACCTGCGTGGAGAAAATCGAAGACGCGCAATGGCGCGATTTGGGGATGCCGGAAACCCTGTGGGTCAACCGGGTAAAAGAATTCGGTCCGCTGATCATCTCCATCGACACGCACGGCAATAACCTGTTCGAGAAAAACAAGCTGACCTACAACGAACGCAAGGTGCCGGTGATCGCCGACATCAACGAGCAGATTCGCTTTATCAAATAACGTCCCACACCGGTTGGGCGACGCGCGACGAGCGACCAGCCCGGGCGCGTCGCCCCGGTGTTCAGCAACGGAACACATCTATGAAACTGGCGAGTTTTATCAATCCGCAAACCGGCGCGAAAAGCGTCGGTCTGGTGAACGAAGGGGGCCTGATTGATTTGGGCCGCCGTCTGCCCGGCCGCGTTACCGATCTGGCTACGCTGCTGCGGGCCGATGCGCTGACGACCCTGCCGCAACACAGCGCCACCGCAGATTTTCATCTCGATGAGGTGACGTTTCTGCCGGTCATCGAACGGCCGTCGAAAATTCTGTGCGTCGGCATGAACTACATGGAAAAGCGTATCGAATTTGAACAGACGACCGACGCGCCGACGCTGTTCATCCGTTTTGCCGATACCCTGTGCGGCCATCAACAGCCGTTGCTCAAGCCGGCCTCCACCAACGAGTTTGACTATGAAGGCGAACTCGCGGTGATCATCGGCAAACACGCCGACAACGTCAGCCGCGACAAGGCGCTGGATGTCGTGGCGGGTTACAGCTGCTTTATGGATGGTTCGGTGCGGGATATGCAGTACAGCTGGTTTACCTCCGGCAAAAACTGGCGCCGTACCGGCGGTTTCGGCCCCTGGCTGGTCACCGCCGACGAGATTGGCGACCCGCAGCGGCTCAGCATCAGCACCTATCTGAACGGTAACCGGGTACAGCATGACAACACCGGCAATATGGTGCGCTCCGTCGCCGAACTGATCGAATACATTTCACGTTTCACGCCGCTGTCGCCCGGTGATGTGATTATTACCGGCTCGCCCGGCGGAGTCGGGAAAAAGCGCACGCCGCCGCTGTTTATGCGGGAAGGCGACGTGGTGGAAGTGGAGATCGGCGGGATTGGCCGGCTGGTTAATCGCATCGCGACGCCGCAGCCTGCCGACGGTAGCCATGCGCCCCGTCCAGTATCTTGCGCCGTCTGAACAACCGCTGCCGGATGGCAGCGGTCATCATCGTCATCGGTTACAACGTTCAATCACAGCGCGCGACGCAGGCGGGCGACCGCCTCGTGCATCTGCTCTTCGGTCGCGGTGGCGAACGACAGACGCAGCGTGGACTGGTCCGGCCGATCGGCGAAGAAGAACTCGCCGGGCACGAACACCACCCCCTGCGCCAGCGTTTTCTGCAGCCAGGCGGTGGTATCAAACGGCTGACGGAAACGCGCCCACAGAAACATGCCGCCTTTCGGCTGGTTGAAGCTGATCACATCGCCCAGCTCACTGGTCATCAGTTCGGACAGCAGTTCGCCTTTCTGGCGGTAAGCCTGACGGATCTTGTCAATCTGCGCCGGCAGACGCCCGGTTCCCAGATAGTATTCCACGATAGTCTGAGACAGCGAGCTGGCGTGCAGATCGGCGGCCTGTTTGATGATCGCCACTTTGTGCAGCAACCAGTCGGGCAGAATCGCCCAGCCCAGACGCAGCCCCGGCGCCAGAATCTTGGAGAACGACGAGGTATAGACCACGCGATCGGCGTGTCCGGCTTCCTGCGCCAGCTGATAAATGGTGGCGTGGCGTTCTTCGGTGAAACGCAGTTCGCCGTACGGGTCATCTTCCACGATCAGGAAATCGTGACGGGCGGCCAGCGCCACCAGTTGACGACGACGCGCGTCGCTCAGGGTGACGCCGCTGGGGTTGCCGAAATTCGGCACCAGGTAGACGCCCTTGATGCGCGTCGTTTCCAGCAGGGCGGCCAGTTCGTCCACCACCATGCCGTTTTCGTCGGACGACACCGACATCACCTGCGCTTCCGCCAGTTCCAGCGTTTGCAGCGCCGCCAGATAAGTCGGGCGCTCCACCACAAAGATATCCTGCGGGTTGGTGGTGGCGCGCATCACCAGATCCAGCGCCTGCTGAGAGCCCGCCGTCACCACGATGTCCTGCGCCTGCGTGCGTACGCCACGCAGCGCGCACAGTTCGGCGATACGCTCGCGCAGCAGCGGGCTGCCTTCGGTCAGGCCATACTGGAACGCCGATTTCGGCTGCTCGGTAATCGCCAGTTGGGTCGCTTCATTCAGTCCCTGGAAATCAAACAACGCATCAGAAGGAATGCCGCCCGCCAACGAAATCACGCCGTCCATTTTGCTGTGTTTGAGCAATTCACGAATCGCGGAGCTTTTCAGGCGCGCCATGCGCTGCGCCAGTAACCCATCCGTTGACATGTTGAGTCTCACTTATTTTTTGAAAAATTATGATAGAACAACGGGCCGGAGGAGGCCGGCCCGATAAAGGTGTCGTACATAAGCAGTTTAACCGCCAAGGTAGGCAGAACGCACGGCTTCGTTAGCTAACAAAGCATCGCCGGTGTCTTCCAGCACCACGCGGCCGTTTTCCAGCACATAACCGCGATCCGCCAGACGCAGCGCCTGATTGGCGTTCTGCTCCACCAAAAAGATGGTCATGCCTTCTTCGCGCAACTGCTGGATGGTGTCGAAAATCTGCAAAATGATGATCGGCGCCAGTCCCAGCGACGGTTCGTCCAGCAGCAGCAAACGCGGCTGGCTCATCAGCGCGCGGCCGATAGCCAGCATCTGCTGCTCGCCGCCGGACATGGTGCCGGCGCGCTGGACGCGACGTTCATACAGCCGCGGGAACAGGTCGTACACGCGCGCAATGCGCTGCTGATACTGTTCGCGGCTGGCGAAGAACCCGCCCATCGCCAGATTCTCTTCCACCGTCATGCGGGAAAATACCCGGCGGCCTTCCGGCACAATGGCGATAGCTTCGCGCATGATGCGCGCCGTCTGCCAGTCGGTAATGTCCTTGCCGTCGAAAACGATCGACCCTTCCGAGGCGCGCGGCTCACCGCACAGCGTTCCCAGCAGGGTGGTTTTGCCCGCGCCGTTGGCGCCAATCAGCGTCACGATCTCGCCCTGATTGATATGCAGGCTCACCTGATGCAGCGCCTGAATTTTGCCGTAGTGCGCAGAAACCTGATTCAATGACAACATACGTTTTATCCTTCACCCAGATACGCACGGATAACATCCGGGTTGTTACGAATTTCAGCCGGGGTGCCATTCGCCAGCGGCGTACCCTGATTCACCACGTAAATCCGGTCGGAAATGCCCATCACCAGCTTCATATCGTGCTCGATCAGCAACACAGAAACCTGGTGGTTGCCGCGCAGGTCGATAATCAACTCGTTGAGTTCTTCCGTCTCTTTCGGGTTCAGGCCGGCGGCCGGTTCATCCAGCATCAGCAATTCCGGACGGGTCACCATACAGCGGGCGATCTCCAGCCGACGCTGCTGACCGTAAGCCAGGTTCCCCGCCTGACGGTTCGCCAGATCGAGCAAGCCCACCCGCTCCAGCCAGACGGCCGCGCGCTGCTGGGCGTCGGCTTCGGCGCGGCGAAACGCCGGCGTCTTCAGCAGACCGGCAAACACGCCGCTCTTGAGGTGCTGATGTTGCGCCACCAGCAGGTTTTCAATCACCGTCATTTCACGGAACAGACGCACGTGCTGGAAGGTGCGCACCACGCCCATGCGGGCAATCTGCTGGCCCGGCAAGCCTTCCAGATGCTGGTCACGCAACAAAATGGTGCCGCCGGTGGGGCGGTAGAAACCGGTCAGGCAGTTAAACACCGTGGTTTTACCGGCGCCGTTGGGGCCGATCAGCGACACGACCTCGCCCTGATGCAAATCCAGCTCGACGTTGTTGACCGCCAGCAGGCCGCCGAAGCGCATCATCAGGCCCCGGACCGACAATAATGGCTGCGTACTCATGCCTGCTCTTCCTTCTTCTCAATCTGCAACTTCATCTGCGGGCGTTTCATCGGCAACAGCCCTTGCGGGCGCCAAATCATCATCAGCACCATCAGGGCGCCCAGCAGCAGCATGCTGTATTCGTTCAGGTCACGCATCAGCTCACGAGACACCACCAGCAGAATGGCGGCCAGAATCACCGCAAACTGCGACCCCATTCCGCCCAGCACCACGATCGCCAGCACGAAGGCCGACTCGACGAAGGTGAAGGATTCCGGGCTGACGAATCCCTGACGGGCGGCGAACAGCGTCCCGGCGAAACCGGCGAACGCCGCGCTGATGGTAAACGCGGTCAGCTTGATTTTGGTCGGGCTCAGGCCCAGCGAACGGCAGGCGATTTCATCTTCACGCAGCGCTTCCCAGGCGCGACCCAGCGGCATACGCAGCAGACGGTTGATGATAAACAGCGTCAGCAATACCAGCAGCAGCGCCACCATGTACAGGAAGATGATGCGATCGCTGGGGTCGTAGGTCAGGCCAAAGAAGTGATGGAAGGTATCCCAACCGCCTTCGCGCGGCGAACGGCTGAACTCCAGACCGAAGAAGGTCGGCTTCGGAATCTGGCTGATGCCGTTCGGCCCGCCGGTGAAACCGGTATTGTTGAGCAGCAGGATACGTACAATCTCGCCAAATCCCAGCGTGACGATCGCCAGATAGTCGCCGCGCAGCCGCAGCACCGGGAACCCCAGCAGGAAACCGGACAGCGCCGCCGTCAGGCCCGCCAGCGGCAGGCACTGCCAGAAGCCAAGACCGTAGTAGTGACTCAACAGCGCGTAGGTGTAAGCGCCGATAGCGTAGAAACCGCCGTACCCCAGCACCAGCAGACCGGACAACCCCACCACCACGTTCAGGCCGAGGCCCAGAATGATGTAAATCATGGTCAGCGTGGCGATATCCACCGTGCCGCGCGATACCACAAACGGCCAGGCAACCGCGGCGATGATCAGCGCCAGCGCCAGCAGTTTCTGCCGCGGCGTACTGCCGTCAAAGCTCGGCAGCACAAAACCGGGGCCGGACACTTTCTTCGCCCCCTGAGCCAGCGCAGGCCGCAGCAGTTGAAACAGGAACACCAGCGCGCAGGCGGCGCCGATCCAGTACCAACGCACTTTTTCCGCGCCGTGCACCACCAGTTGAGTCCCATCCAGACTCAGTTGCATTCCCATCACGAACGTGGCCAGTACCAGCAGCACCAGCGCCGATACAACGGCATTAACCAGCGTGTGCAGTTTCATACCTTCTCCACCTCCGGACGGCCAAGAATCCCGGTCGGCATGACCAGCAGCACCACAATCAGCAGCGCGAAGGACACCACGTCCTTGTATTCGGTGCTGAGGTAAGCGGAGGTCAGCGCTTCGGCGATACCCAGCACCAGACCGCCGATCATCGCTCCCGGAATACTGCCGATACCACCCAGCACTGCGGCGGTAAACGCTTTCATCCCGGCCATGAAGCCGATATAGGGGTTAATCACGCCATAGAATTGGCCCAGCAACACCCCGGCCACCGCCGCCATCACGGCGCCGATGACGAAGGTCAAAGAAATCACGCGGTCGGTGCTGATGCCCAGCAGGCTCGCCATTTTCAGGTCTTCCGCGCAGGCGCGGCAGGCGCGCCCCATGCGGGAGTAACGGATAAACAGCGTCAGCGCCAGCATCGCCAGGAAGGTGACAATCCAGATGGTGAGCTGCATGGAGGAAAGCGTAGCGGCAAAACCGTTGCTTTCGCCCAGCACCCACTGGCCGTGGATCAGGCTCGGCAGCGCCACATCGCGCGACCCTTGCGTCAGGCTGACGTAGTTCTGCAGGAAAATCGACATGCCGATGGCGGAAATCAGCGCGATCAGCCGTTTGGAATTGCGCACCGGCTTATAGGCCACACGCTCGATGCTCCAGCCGTAGGCGCTGGAGATCACCACCGCCGCGATGAACGCGACGCCGATCAGCAACCAGCCGGCGTCAATGCCCATCATCATCAGGGCGGCAATCACGATAAAAGAAACATAACTACCGATCATGTAGACCTCGCCGTGGGCGAAGTTAATCATGCCGATAATGCCGTAAACCATGGTGTAGCCAATGGCGATCAGCGCATAGGTGCTGCCCAACGTCACGCCGTTGAACATCTGCTGAAGGAAATAGAGGAACTGCTCGGACATACCTTAACCTTAGACATTGCCCCCGCAGCCTGACGGCTGAGGGGGCATCGGTATTGGGAGTATTACGGATTCGGTCAATTACTTCACGGGAGAGGAAGTACCGTCTGCGTGCCACTCGAATACGCCAAATTCAAACCCTTTCAGGTCGCCTTTTTCATCCCAGCTCAGCGGGCCCATCACCGTGTCCACGGACTTGGCTTTCAGGTCGGCCGCCAGCTTGGCCGGCTCGGTGCTGCTGGTACGTTGCATCGCGGTGGTCAGCGACTGCAGCGCGGCATAAGTGGTCCACACGAACGGGCCGGTCGGGTCCAGTTTCCTGGCTTTCAGCGCGTCGACGATCGGCTGGTTGGCCGGCACCTGGTCATAACGCTTCGGCAGCGTCACCAGCATGCCTTCGGACGCCGCGCCTGCAATGTTGGACAGCGACGAGTTACCCACGCCTTCCGGTCCCATGAACTTGGTGGTCAGGCCGGCAGCGCGCGCCTGACGCAGAATCTGCCCCATTTCCGGGTAGTAGCCGCCGAAATAAACGAAATCGACGTTCTCTTTCTTCAGGCGCGCCACCAGCGTGGAGAAGTCTTTATCCCCGGCGGTCACCCCTTCGAACAGCACCACGTTGGCGTTGGCTTTTTTCAGGCTGTCCTGCACGGCGCGAGCCAGACCTTCGCCGTACTGCTGTTTGTCGTGCACCACGGCGATACGCTGCGGTTTCACGTGTTCCAGAATGTATTTCGCCGCAGTCGGGCCCTGGTCGGAATCCAGACCGGTAGTGCGCAGAACCAGCTTGTAGCCACGGGTAGTCAGGTCAGGCGCAGTGGCCGCCGGCGTAATCATGATTACGCCTTCATCCTCGTAAATGTCGGATGCCGGCTGCGTGGACGACGAGCACAGATGACCGATCACGTAGTGGATACCGTCGTTGATCACCTTGTTGGCGACGGCAACCGCCTGTTTCGGGTCGCAGGCGTCATCATATTCCACACCCACCAGTTTGTTGCCGTTGACTCCGCCTTTGGCATTGATATCAGCAATCGCCTGACGGGCGCCGGTAAACTCCATATCGCCGTACTGCGCTACCGGACCGGACATGGCTCCGACGATCGCGACCTTGATATCCGCAGCGTTCACCGCATGGCTCATCGCCGCTGCCAGGCATCCCATCAGCAGCGCGTTACCTTTGCTTAATTTCATCCGTTTTACCCCATCTGTCATTTTTGGATATTGCTATAATTATTGTCATCAACCGCTATTACTCGCACTTTTTCATAAGTAATAACGAGTTAGGCTCTATTATAAGCAATAGTTTGTAATAAGACTTTATTATTCATGATATTAAACAGGAGTTTTATGCTGTAAATCAACTGGGATTCTCAGTAAAACACGGTGTAAACAGCATAAAATACCGCTCTTAAAATCCGTATTTTGTTTCTAAAATAGTCAGTTATGCTGGTTTTACCACTGAGAGATAATTGATTACTCGAAAAATTAATGGCAGAGAAACCTTTTTCCCTGATAACCGTACAGAAAAAGTTACACAACCCTTTTTCTACAGGTTCGCTACAATATTCTTAAGAATTAACAGGAGCACCCGCGTATGAGACTCTCGGTTGAACGCCTCACAAAAATCAGCGAGCAGGACAGGCATGATTTGGCCCATATCTGGCCACACCAGAATTTCGACGCGCTGGAGCGCGACCTGAACCATGAGCATCGTCTGTTTGCCGCCCGTTTTAACGGCCATCTGCTGGCGGGCGTCATCGTCGAAATCGACAATAACAGCGACAGCGCGGAACTGACCGACCTGCAGGTCAGAACCTCCACCCGGCGGCATGGCGTCGGTAAGTATCTGGTGGAAGAAGTGCTGCGCGCCTGCCCTGACGTTAAGGAATGGTGGCTCGACGCCGCCGACCATGCGCTGGTCAGCGAAGCGGTGATGGACACATTCATGCAGTCCTGCGGCTTCTATCCGGTGTCCGGCGGCTGGGAATATGTCGTTAATCAGGAAGAGAAATAAATAGCAGGAAAAGCAGTGGCGCCCGTAGGACAGACTGCGATAAAAAAACTTCGGGTGATAAAACAAAACGACCGGGCGGCTTGCGGCTGTCCCGGTCGTTTACGATGAATAATGCGTTAGCTGCGGCCTGCGTTACGCTTCAATGGCCGCCCGCAATTTCTTCATGGCATTCTTTTCCAGCTGACGTACACGCTCAGCGGACACGCCGTAATGATCAGCCAGTTCCTGCAACGTGGACTTATTGTCGTCATCCAGCCAGCGAGCGCGGATAATATGCTGGCTGCGTTCGTCCAACCCTTCCAGCGCATAGGACAACTTGTCCGCCGCATGGGTTTCCCAGTTGTCCTCTTCAATGCCATCGGCAAAGTCGGAAGATTTGTCCTGCAGGTACAGCATCGGCGCCATCGGCTGGCCCGGCTGCGCATCATCTTCCGGCGACGGATCAAACGTCATGTCCTGCGCGGCCATGCGGGATTCCATTTCACGGACATCCTTGCTGGTCACACCCAGTTCACGCGCCACCAGTTCCACTTCGTCCTGATTAAACCAGCCCAGACGCTGCTTGGTCTTACGCAGGTTGAAGAACAGCTTGCGCTGCGCCTTGGTGGTCGCCACCTTGACGATACGCCAGTTACGCAGCACGTATTCGTGAATTTCGGCCTTGATCCAGTGCACGGCGAACGACACCAGGCGTACGCCCACATCCGGGTTGAAGCGGCGCACCGCTTTCATCAAGCCGATGTTGCCTTCCTGAATCAGATCCGCCTGCGGCAGGCCGTACCCTGAATAGTTACGGGCAACATGAATAACGAAACGCAGGTGTGAAAGAATCAGCTGCTTGGCGGCGTCCAGATCCCCGTGATAATGCAGCCGTTCAGCCAGCGCCCGCTCTTCCTCCGCCGTCAGCATCGGATAGGCATTGGCGGCACGGATGTACCCTTCCAGACTGCCCTGGGGAACTAAGGCGAAAGTTTGCATATCTTTGGTCATTCCACCCCTCTCATAGATCATTCAAATCGTTGCGCATCATCGAACAGCATACCGATCTTTGCTGCACTTTCTGTGCCTAAAAACAGAATTACTGTGCCCAAAAACCGGATTAACGCTAGTTCTGGATTAACTCTGGTTAGAGTGTGATTGACTGCACAAGTTCCACTTTTGCCCCTCTTATTTTACCTGTCAAGATAGGCGTCGTGGGGTGCAGGCTGGCGAGTGATGAAGGAAGGTGCGCATCGAAGACGCTGGCAATACGCTTCCCTCGCTGCTCGCCGCTATCACGAGGGAAGAGTATACCAGAAAACGCCCGCGCCGGGCGTCAATACAGATTATTCCGGTGTAAAACGGCGTAAATGTTGTACCGTTGCCAGCCAGGCGGCCAGCCAGCCAATCATCACCGCGATCAGAATCAACAATAACGTCTCATCCCAGCCCAGCCCACGCACCGTGAAGGTGGTGCCGAATACCGCCGCCACCTGCGTCACCGCGCTCGACAGTTTCCACACCAGCGCCTGCGACAGAATCAGCGACAAGATAGCGCCGCAGAACCCCAGCAGCGCGCCGCCATGCAGGAACGGCCGCAGGATGAAACCGTCGGTGGCGCCGATCAGCTTCATCACATTGATAGTTTCGCGGCGGCTGAAAATGCTCAGACGCACGCTGTTGCCGATCACCAGAAATACCGCCGCCACCATCAGAATCCCGATGGTAGCCGCTATCTGGCCCACCAGTCCGGTCAACGCCACCAGACGGGAGAACCAGCTGTCGTCCATGCGGACCTCGGCCACGCCCTGAACGGCGGCGATGCGATCGCGCAGGGTGTTGAGCGTCTGGTTATCCTGAAAACTCAGTTTGGGCGAGACGACCGCCACCGCTGGCAGCGGATTCTCCTCCAGCATATCCAGCGCGCCGCCAAAGCCGGACCAGTTGCGGAACTCGCCCATCGCCTCGTTGCGGGACAGGTAATTAACCTTGTCTACGCCTTCTTCCGCCTTGATCTTGCCAATCACCGCTTCGGCGGCGTTGTCGTCCAGCGATTTGTCCAGATACACCGTCAGTTGCGGCGTGGGATACCACTGCGACGCCGCCTGACTGACGTTTTTCCACACCAGATAGCAGATGCTGGGCAGCGTTAGCGAAATGGCGATCACCATGATGGTCAACAATGTCGCCAGCGGTTGGCGCAGCATATCGCGCAGCGTATTGGCCCAGGCATAACGCCACTGTTCCTGCCAGCCGCCTTGCAGAGAGCGGGTTTTGCTTCCAGCTCGCTGCGCGCGGGTATTATTCGCCATCGTGACCTCCCAGCATGCGCCCCTGCGACAATGTCAGCACCCGGTAATGGCGGCGGGCGATAAGCCCGGTATCGTGCGTAGCCATCAACACCGTGACGCCCACGCGGTTAAACTCTTCAAACAAGCGCAGAATGCCTTCGGACAGCGCATCATCCAGGTTGCCGGTCGGTTCGTCCGCCAGCAGCACGGCCGGTTTGTTCACCACCGCGCGGGCTATACCCACGCGCTGCTGTTCACCGCCGGAGAGCTGAATCGGATAGCTGCGCGCCTTGTCGAGCAGCCCGACTTTATCCAGCGCCGCCGACACCCGACGGCGGATATCTTCGGCGCTGGCGCCGGCGATAACGAGCGGCATGGCGACGTTTTCATACACCGTGCGATCCATCAGCAAATGGTGATCCTGAAAGATCATGCCGATCTGCCGACGCAGAAACGGCACCTCGCTTTTCCTCAGGCGGCTGATATCGTGACCGCCGAACAGGATGTGGCCCGCGCTTGGGCGCTCAATCCCGCAAATCAGTTTCAGCAGGGTACTTTTCCCCGCGCCAGAGTGACCGGTCAGAAATACCATCTCGGCCGGGCGGATATGAAAGTCCACCCCTTGCAACGCCTGACGGCCGCCGAGATACGCCTTACTGACCTGCTCAAACCGAATCATCCGTTTTAATCCTCACGGGCAAACAGGGCTTCAATAAAATCATCCGCCTTGAACGGCCTTAAGTCATCGATACTTTCCCCCACCCCGATGTAACGGATGGGAATGCCAAACTGGTCGGCGATGGAGAAGATCACCCCGCCCTTGGCGGTGCCGTCCAGTTTGGTCAGCGTGATGCCGCTCAGTCCGACCGCCTCGTTGAACAGTTTGGCCTGACTGACGGCGTTCTGACCGGTGCTGGCGTCCAGCGTCAGCATCACTTCGTGCGGCGCGTTTTCGTCCAGCTTCTTCATAACGCGCACGATCTTCTTCAACTCTTCCATCAGGTGCGATTTGTTCTGCAAACGCCCGGCGGTATCGGCGATCAGCACGTCGACGCCGCGCGCCTTGGCGGCCTGCAGCGCATCGAAGATCACCGAGGCGGAGTCCGCGCCGGTATGCTGCGCCACCACCGGCACATTATTGCGCTGGCCCCACACCTGCAACTGCTCCACCGCCGCCGCACGGAAGGTATCGCCCGCGGCCAGCATCACCGACTTGCCCTGCGCCTGATATTGCCGCGCCAGTTTGCCGATGGTGGTGGTTTTACCCACGCCGTTGACACCCACCATCAAAATGACGAACGGCGTCTTGCTGTCGATATCCAGCGGCGCATCCACTTTCGCCAAAATGTCGCTCATTTCCGTTTTCAGCAACGCAATCAACGCTTCGGCGTCTTTCAGTTGCTTGCGGCTGGCGTGCTCGGTCAGCCGATCGATAATTTTACGGGTGGTTTCCACCCCGACGTCGGCAATCAGCAGTTGCTCTTCCAGCTCGTCAAACAGATCGTCGTCAATTTTCTTGCCGCGAAACAGCCCGACAAATCCGGACCCCAGATTCTGGCGGGTTTTCACCAGACTGCGTTTCAGGCGAGCGAAAAAGCCCTCTTTGGTCGGGCGTTCCTGCTCCTGCGACACCACCGGCGCAGCCGGAGCAATCACCGTTTCGGGCTCGGACTCAACATCGTCTTCCGCTTCCGCGTCTGTCTGCGGTTCAGCGACAGGCGCGGCCGCCTCTGCTACCGTTTCCGGCGGTTCGACCGGCGTCGGCGGTACCTCCGCCTCAGCCTCAATCGGTTGCGATTCTGGCGGCGGCGTTTCCCCGGTTTCAGCCAGCGCGGTTTCAGCCAACGTACTATTCAGCGCCGGCTGCTCCGGTGCTTCATCGCTCGTGTGCTGCGCCGGTTCCGGAGCGGCGGGCGTTGCGTCATCCGCCTGCGGCGCTTCCGGTGACGGTTGCGGTTGTTCGGTTTTATCCTCGTCCTGACGTCCTAACCCCAGCCAGGAAAAAAATCCGCGCTTTTTCTCTTTCGCCATCGTGTAATTGCGCTCCTGCCACCCAGTGCGGCTAATCAATAACCAATAGAAGTCAATAAAACAACGAGTTTAACACTTTCCCGCCGCCAGCAACACGCGCCGGACCACCGGGGAGGGCGACAATCTCCGTAACCAGGTGTGTCAAACCCAGGCTATGTCCACTGATTTGAGGGATTTTTCCGCGCCGTCTCCCATTAACTGCATCTTTACATTTGCTACACCGGCTGGCGCCGTTAGAATAACGCCTCATCAAATCCGGCGCGCCGCCGCCGGTACCTCATTTCAGCAAAATACAGGCTATGGCAAAACATCAAGCGACATCCGCACCCGGTCAAATCCGCATCATTGGCGGTCAGTGGCGCGGCAGAAAACTCCCCGTGCCGGACAGCCCCGGTTTGCGCCCCACCACCGACCGCGTACGCGAAACCTTGTTCAACTGGCTGGCGCCGGTGATTCAGCAATCACGCTGTCTGGACTGTTTCGCCGGCAGCGGCGCGCTGGGGCTGGAAGCGCTGTCGCGTTATGCCGCTCACGCCACGCTGCTGGAAGCCGAACGCAATGTGGCGCGTCAACTGACGCAGAACCTGTCGCTGCTGCGCGCCGACAACGCTGAAGTGGCGAATGCCGATACGCTGCAATGGCTGGCTAAACCGGCTCCGCAGCCTTACGACGTGGTGTTCCTCGACCCGCCGTTTCGCCGCGGTTTGTTGGACGATACGCTGCGGTTGCTGGAAGCCGGCGACTGGCTGGCAGAGGAAGCCTGGATCTATATTGAAACTGAAGCGGAAAACCGCACGCTAGCCATCCCGTCCACCTGGACGCTGCATCGGGAAAAAACCGCGGGGCAGGTTTCCTACCGTCTTTATATCCGTCACGCATCCGACGCGACCCCAGGAGGCAACGATGAGCATCTGGATTAACCTTGGCCGGCTACTGATGTTGGGCGTATGGGGATTTTTGGTTATGAACCTGATTCACCCGTTTCCCCGCCCGCTGAATATTTTCATGATCCTGGCGATGGGATTCATGCTGCTGATGCACGGCGTGCAGTTCCTGCTGCTCAAAGCGAGCCAGCCCAAAGACGCGCCGCCGCTTAGCGGGCTGCTGCAATTGCGCATCTTCCTGTTCGGGGTATTTGAATTGCTGGACTGGCAGCGCAAACAGCCGACGCCACCGCGCAAACGGCGTTGACCGGCAGACTTGCAATCCGGGGAAACGGCGACGCGATACCGCAAAGCGCCGCCGGACAGGTCAGGGTTTCTTACCCGGCAGAGAAGGGAAATGGGTAACGTTGTCGCCCAGTTCCGAAATACGCGCGCTATCGCGCTCACGCCCGGTCACGGCGTCAATACGAATGACCGCCTGCAGTGGAATATAGCTGCGATCGACGCCGGCAAACTCCGTTTTCAGTTTTTCCGTGGTCGGGTCAACCAGCACGGCGGAGGGGTTGTCGAAAACAAAGTCGGCGATTTCAATAAATCCGAACAGATTGCTCTGCACCAGCTCGCGCACATACAGCTGATAGTTCTTGCCGTTATTCATGAACTGAATGCGGTAAAGTACGGGTTCATTGCTCATTAAAGGTTCGTCTCCTCCGACAGACCGCCGGGTATCATTATTCCGTCACAAAAACTGGCCGCTAACATAGCATGAAGCCCGGCGACCCGCAGCCCCGCGCGGACGGAGACGCGCTGTCGGAACGAATCCGCGCAGGATCCGCCTACTATACTTAGGCTGGCTGCGCCCGCTGGGATAACAAACATTGCCGGGTACGTCAGCAAGAAAAGACGGTGCGCCGACTTTCGCCGCATGGCGGAGTTCCACCCGATTCACCACGTTTAAGGACACTGTATGCTCTGGTCTTTTATTGCCGTATTTTTTTCCGGCTGGCTGTATGTCGATGCCAGTTACCGTGGTCCGGCCTGGCAGCGTTGGCTGTTTAAACCCGTCACCCTGCTGTTGATGATGCTGATGGTCTGGCAAACGCCGATGCTCGGCATCCCCGGTTATCTGGTGGTGCTGGGGCTGGCCGCGACGCTGGTCGGCGACGCGCTGATGCAGCTCTCCGGCGATAAACTGCGGTTCGCGCTGTCGGCCTATCTGGCGTCGCACCTGCTCTACACCATCAGCTTTTTCGCCTCCCGGCCATCGCTGGGGTTTTTCTGGCCGCTGCCGCTGGCGCTGATTATTCTGTCGGCGTTGTTGCTGGCACTGCTGTGGTCGCGGCTGGAAGCCGAGCGCCTGACGGTCGCCGCGCTGGTGCTGGTGACCGCCTTCATGGCGTGGGTGGCGGGGGAACACTACTTCGCGCTGGGCAACGAATCCAACTTCTCGCTGCTGGTGGGTACGCTGCTGTTATTTGCCGGCCACGCCATCTGGCTGGTGAACCACTTCCGCGTGAACTTCCGCGCCCATCAGGCGCTGGTCGCCATCTGCTACTTTGGCGGCCACTTCCTGATAGTACGCTCGCTTTACGTCTAGCGACAGCGGCCTTCCGGATTGGCCGGAGGGCCGTAAGCCGGTGCTCACGCGCCTTTGCGCAGCAGGTAACGATAAGGCAATTGCTCGGTCATCTGCGCCAGCAGCTCATGTTCCATATAACGGCAAAAGCCGGGGATATCGCGGGTGGTTGCCGGATCGTCGGCGATAATCAGCAGGGTTTGCCCCGCCTCCATCTGGCGCACCGTTTTGCGCACCATCATTACCGGTTCCGGACAGCGTAGCCCCTGAGCATCCAGAGTGCGGTCCGGATTGGCGAACATATCGGTCATTCAGCGTCTCATTAACGATTGTCGAACAAATTGCGGCTTAGTTTACGCTTCCCGCAAAGGGGGGCAAGCCGCGCGGTTTAGCAGGCCGCAATAAGCGGCGAATAACGCGTGACGGCAGTGAATGTCTCTCCCTTTTAGGCGCCCTCCGCCTTGATCGCGGTCAGTTGAGCCTGCGCTAATTACACGCATAATTGAGACATCGCCTAACGATTGCAAAGCCGCAACAACGCGGTATGATGCCGACACGTTAGCGTTAAAAAGGCGCAGATACCCTAAATAACTCGAGTTGCGTTGGCCCTTCGGGGGTAAGGCCATGTATGTGGGCCGAGTCATGCCGCAACGTGAAGTATGACGGGTATAACGAGGCAATTTGTCTGGGTTCCCTCACCCCAATAACCAAAAAAAGGTCACATTATGTTTCAGTTTTCCGCACAACAGCGGCTGACAGCGCTGTGCTGGCTATCCCTCTTTCACATCCTGGTGATTATCTCCAGCAACTATCTGGTTCAGCTGCCAATTACGCTTTTCGGCTTTCATACCACCTGGGGCGCATTTACTTTCCCGTTCATCTTCCTGGCTTCCGATCTGACCGTGCGGATCTTCGGCGCCCCGCTGGCACGCCGCATTATTCTGACGGTGATGGTGCCGGCGCTGATCGCTTCGTATCTGGTTTCGTCCCTATTCTACAAGGGCGAATGGCAGGGGTTTGGCGCGCTGAGCCAGGTGAACCCGATGGTGGCGCGTATCGCCGCCGCCAGCCTGATGGCCTATGTGCTGGGCCAGATTCTCGACGTGCATGTCTTCAACCGTCTGCGCCGGCTCAAAGCCTGGTGGGCGGCGCCGGCCGCTTCCGCGGTGCTGGGCAACCTCAGCGATACGGTGGCGTTCTTCTTTATCGCCTTCTATCGCAGCACCGATCCGTTCATGGCCACGCACTGGATGGAAATCGCTACGGTGGATTATTTCTTCAAGATCGCCATCAACCTGGTTTTCTTCCTGCCGATGTACGGCGTACTGCTTAACATGCTGCTGCGCCGTCTGAGCCAGCCGGGGAGCAACGCGCCGTACCAGGATCAGACCGCCTGATACGCTGTTTTCGCTCATAAACAGGGTTTCGGAATAACCGGAAAAATTGCCCTCCCCCACCTGATTCGGGTGCAAGACAGGGACCGTGATAACAAAACGCTTGTTTTTACGCCCCGAATCAGGTGCCATAGCGCCACTTCTGTTTTTGTTCGTGATAAAGAAAGGATACCCATGCCAAATTTAGCGAAATATATCGGTATTGGTCTGCTGGCCGCCACGCTGGCCGCCTGCGACGGCAACAGCGATAAGAAAACCAACGCGCCGGCCGCCAGCCCCGCAGCGGAGAAAACCACAGCGCAGAACGTGTCCCTGCTCTCCGGCAAACTGACCTTTACCCTGCCGGACGGCCTGAGCGATCAGAGCGGCAAACTGGGCAATCAGAACAACAACATGCACGTCTATGCGGATCAGAGCGGCCAGAAAGCCATCATCGTGATTGTGGGTGATGACACGCCGCTGGATCTGCCGGCTCTGGGTCAACGTCTTGAAGAGCAGCAACGCGGGCGCGATGCCAACCTTCAGGTACTGGGTAACAAAACCGCCGAGATCAACGGCCATCAGATTCAGCAACTGGACAGCGTCCTGACCAGCAACGGGCAGAAAGCGTTTTCGTCCATCGTGCTGGCCAAAGCGGACAATCGTCTGCTGACGCTGCAAATCACGCTGCCGGCGGATAATCTGCAGCAGGCGCAGGCCGACGCCGCTAAGGTAATCAGCTCGCTGAAGCTGAACTGATCCCCACACAGCGTCATCCCCGCCGCGCCGGCAACGGTTGTCGGCGGGATTCTGTTCACACCGCTTTCGCGTCGCGCAACCCGCGCTGATACAACCGTACCGTCAGCAGCAGCCCAGCCAGCGCCAGCCCCGCCGCCGCCAGATAAATGGCATCGATATCGGTATAAGCCATCATGACGCCGGCCGCCGGTCCAACCACCCCCAGCGACAAATCCAGAAAGATAGTGTACGTCGCCAACGCGCTGCCCTGATTCTGCGCCGACACCGCCTTGACCGCCACCACGCCCAACGCCGGGAACACCAGCGAAAATCCGGCGCCGGCAAAAAACGCGCCCGCTTCCGCCATCAGCGGGTGCGATGCCAGCCATACCAGCACCAGACCGGCGCCCTCTACGAGAAAGCAGGCCAGCGCGACCCGCAGGCCGCCAAAACGGTTAATGACATTCGGGAACAACAGCCGGGTGCCGACAAAGGCGCAGCTGAACAGGCTCAGGGTCAGCGCGGCGCCGTCCCACTGACGGCTGGCGTAAAACAGGGTGATAAAAGTCGAGATCACGCCGAACCCGGCGGACGCCAGCGACAGAATCACGCCGTACAGCCAGACCTTGCCGAGCACCTCGCGGAACGGCAGCTTCTTGCCCGGCGTCACCGTCACCGCCGGACGGGGCAACGCCAGCAGAATCGCCGCGCCGGCCACCAGCACGATCACGATCGACAGCAGCCACAACCCGCCCAGATGATAAATCCACACCCCCAGCGGCGCGCCAATCGCCATCGCGCCATAGGTCGCCACGCCGTTCCACGAAATCACCCGGCCGATATGCAGCGACCCGACTACACCGACGCCCCACAAGGTTGCGCCGGTGCCGGCGAAGCTCTGCCCAATGCCCAGCACCAGACGGCCGACGCACAACAGCGCCAGCGCCAGCACCGGCGAGCCGTCATTCCAGGCCGCCAGCGCATAAAATACGCCGCTCAGCAACACGCCGGACAGCCCGAACACCACCACCTGCTTCGGCCCTTTCTCATCCGCATGACGACCGGCTCGCGGGCGACTGAGCAGAGTAGAAAAATACTGCAGACTGATCACCAGCCCGGCCCAGAAGGCGCTGAACCCAAGCTGTTCATGCACATAGCCCGGCAACACCGCCAGCGGCAACCCGATATTCAGATAGCTGGCAAAGTTAAACATCACTACGGACATGATGCGCAAGTTTAGACGCAAGCCGCCGGGAGAGGGCTTGGGCGGCGTAGACACAGGCGGTGTGGAAGCTGGCATGGAGAAATCGGCTCGCTTACGGGTCGCGTCGACAGGCGAACGCGGCAGACATTGTGAGATTCTGAGTATAAACAAGACACTTGCGTCTTTCAGCACCAATTAGCGTGCGTCGTCATACGACTTTGACCTCTGCGCTTTTACGCTCATATGACCTCTTTTACGCTTATATGACAGAACCGCGCCTGCGTTATACTCAACGGGATACGTCGTCAGGAGAGATTGCATGCCTGTGAAGCTCAACCAGCCACGCCCCTCGACCGAACAGGACACGCCATCCGGCGCTTCCCGTCAGCGGTTCGGGTACCTAGCAGGCTGGCTGCACCGCATCAGGTCGGTGCCCGTTGTCGCCCATTTTATCCGCGCGGGAGACCGCTTTAACGACCGGATGGGCAACCAGTTCGGCGCCGCCATCACCTACTTTTCGTTTCTGTCGCTGATTCCGATTCTGATGGTATCGTTCGCCACGGCAGGGTTTGTGCTGGCTTCCAACCCCGACCTGCTGACCGATCTCATCAACCGTATCGTCAACAGCATCAGCGACCCGAGTCTCGCCCGCACCCTGAAGAACACCGTTAATACCGCGGTACGACAGCGCACCACCGTCGGGCTGACCGGTTTGCTGATCGCGCTCTATTCCGGCGTAAACTGGATAGGCAACCTGCGGGAAGCGATCCATGCCCAGTCACGCGATGTGTGGGAACGCCAGCCGCACGAGGAAGAGAAAATCTATCTGCGCTACCTGTGGGATTTTCTGTCGCTGATCGGGCTGCTGCTGGCGCTGGTGATCACGCTGTTTCTCACCTCGGTGGCCGGCAGCGCGCAGGCGACGATCGTCCGGGCCCTGGGTCTTGACGGCATTGATTGGTTGCGCCCGGTGATGACGCTGATTGCGCTGTCTATCTCCATCTTCGCCAACTATCTGCTGTTTTTGTGGATACTGTGGGTGCTGCCGCGCCATAACCCCCGGCGCGGACCGTTGTTGCGCGGCACGCTGATGGCGGCCATCGGCTTTGAAATGCTGAAGTTCGCCATGACCGTGGCGCTGCCTCAACTGGCGACATCGCCTTCCGGCGCCGCGTTTGGTTCCGTCATCGGCTTGATGACGTTTTTCTATTTCTTTGCCCGCCTGACGCTATTCTGCGCCGCCTGGATCGCCACGGCGGACCCGAAAACCGATACCAACACGCGGGCGCCGCTGCCCGACGCCTGACCCCCATAGTCCATCAACAGGAGCGACCATGCCTTTCGTCAACATTCGCATCACCAAAGACGGCGCCACCGCCGAACAAAAAAAGCAGCTGATTGCCGGCGTAACCCAGCTGCTGGTAGATACGCTGGGAAAAAATCCGGCCACGACCGTGGTCATCATTGATGAGGTGGAAACCGACAACTGGGGCATTGGCGGACAGAGCGTCACCGAGCGCCGCCAGCAGGCTTCATAACCGGACACACAACGTATCAATAGGCAACAGTCCGCTAAGGATCGGGATTACAAACGGTTTTCCCGATCCACATCATGAAAAAATAAAACATCGTTTCATCGCTATTGACTCCATGCTGCGTAATGTTGAGACTGGCGCTAGTTTCCGTTTGGTTCACCTTCTCTTTTTACAGGTCAGCTGTCATGACGACGAAGAACATTGCGATTATTGGCGAGTGCATGATTGAACTGTCACAGAAAGGCGCGGATCTCAACCGCGGTTTTGGTGGCGATACCCTCAACACTGCCGTCTACATCTCCCGTCAGGTAAAACCGGACGCGCTTGGCGTACATTACGTCACCGCGCTGGGTACCGATTCCTTCAGTAGCGAAATGATGGCTGCCTGGCAAAAGGAAGGGGTCAAAACCGACCTGATCCAACGTCTGGACAACAAACTGCCGGGGCTGTATTTCATCGAAACCGACGCCACCGGCGAGCGCACCTTTTACTACTGGCGTAACGATGCCGCGGCCCGTTACTGGCTGGAAAGCCCGGATGCCGACACCATCAGTCAGCAACTGGCGCAGTTCGATTACATCTACCTGAGCGGCATCAGCCTGGCGATCCTGAATCAAGCCAGCCGTGCGCGCCTGCTGACAGTGCTGCGCGCCTGCCGCGCCAACGGCGGCAAGGTGATTTTCGACAACAACTATCGCCCGCGCCTGTGGCAGAGCAAAGAAGAAACCCGTCAATCGTACAGCGATATGCTGGCCTGCACGGATATCGCGTTCCTGACGCTGGACGACGAAGATATGCTGTGGGGCGAACTGCCGGTAGACGAGGTGCTGAAACGCACCCATAGCGCCGGAGTGACGGAAGTGGTGATCAAACGCGGCGCAGACTCCTGTCTGGTGTCGATCCAGGGCGAATCGCTGCTGGAAGTTCCGGCGATTAAGTTGCCCAAAGAGAAAGTCGTCGACACCACGGCGGCGGGCGACTCGTTCAGCGCCGGCTACCTGTCCGTGCGCCTGAACGGCGGCAGCGCGCAGGATGCCGCCAAACGCGGCCATCTCACCGCCAGCACCGTCATCCAGTATCGCGGCGCGATTATTCCGCTGGAAGCAATGCCTGCCTGAGCAGGGTCACACGGCTGACTCAATAAAAAACGCCGGTTCAGTCTCATGCTGAACCGGCGTTGTCGTGTTTGTCGGTGCGACCAACGTATCAGTCTCAACGCGCCGTGCCCGCAGGCACACGGCAAGCTGGCGTTAACGCACCGCCGAGGTTTCGTCTTGCGACGCTTTGGCGGCATCCGGCGCGACGGCAGCGGCGCCACTATCCGGCTGCATGATGCTCATGTAGGTTTCCCGCAACGCCTTCATGTTGGCTTCCGGCTCGCCCTGCGGCTGTAGCATCACCAACGTCGCTTCCTGAGACAACTGCTGATGCAGTTCCTGATTCAGCATCTCCAGCGTGACCGACGACAGGTAGTTCTGGCGCAGCTTCTGATACTGCTCCGGCGCAATGTCCACCACCCCGTTTTTCTGCGAACGCAGACGCTGGTCCATCAGAATATCGGTACTGGCGCGGGCATACGTGGCGAACAGCTTGCTCAGCTCTTCCGCTTTACGCGCCATCAGCGTGTCAAACTCCGCCTGAGACAGTCCTTTATCCCGCAGCGCCAGTAGCTCTTTGCTCAGGAAAGTCACGCCGGCCTGCGCCGATTCGCTGGTGACATTGTCCAGATGGATGGCGCACTGGGCTCGGGCATACACCACATTGCAGTCAAAACGCACGTTGGTGTCTTTCAGCGGGCTTTTGGTCAGCACCTGCTGCATATGCCAGAACAGCGCTTCGCGCGCCAAATCGCTATGCCAGTAGCGGGCCAGCGCCTGAGAATCGCGGATAGGCTGCCACGGCATGTCCCATACCAATGACAGGATATCCTGCTTCGCGCTGCTGTCCATCAGGCTGATCGGCGTCGACGGCATCGCGGACAGCGTCGGCAACGGAGAAGGCGTCACCCGCTTGCCCTGCAACGGCGAAAACACTCTGTCGATCTGCTCGGCGATGACGCGGCTGTCGACATTGCCCACTACATACAGCGTCATGGCGTCCGGGGTGTACCAGGTTTTGTAGTATTTGTTCAGCTGTTCGGCATTCACCGACGCCTTGAGCGGTTGCCCCGGCGCATACGACAACAGCGACGACCCTTTTAGGCGGTAGCGCCAGCTCGGGTCTTGCGGATTGGTGGGCGCGGTCGCCACCGGATCAATCATCTTCATCGCCGACGCGATGCGTTTATCATTAATCTGCAACTGGCCCGCAGTATCCGCCAGCCAGCTCAACGCATCTTTCAACAGGTCAGGCCGGTTATTCGGCAGACTCAGATTGTAAGAGGTAAAGTCATACGATGTGGTAGCCGGGGGCAATGGTCGGGTTTCGCTCTCAGACTGCTGCCACAACGACGGTAGCTGCCCGGCGGAAAAGGTGTCGCGCGGCAACAACGCCAGACGCGGAATAAAATGGGAAAACCCCGTCTGTTGCGCATTTTCCGTCAGTGAACCGGTATTAATCATCAACCGTAGTTCAATCCGGTCGCTGGGACGCTGGGGTGTTGCAAGAAGCTGCCAGCTAAAGCCGTTATCCAGCTTGCCCTGTTGCCAGGCGGGATCGGGTTGTAGTGCTTCAGCCTGCACGTTGCCGACGGCAGCCGCCAGCAACACTCCACCAACAAAAAGGCCAAATTTGGTGCCTTGCATGTGAACCCCTACTTTAATCACTAACCAATACAGTATGTTTTTGTGAATTCGGGCGGCATCGTCCTGCCGCCTCACGTGTTATACCCAAAATAAGTCGAGTTGCAGGGCAAAACGATCGCGCTTTGAACAACACAACGCGTCGGCCCTTCAAGGGCAAGGCGCATACGAGCCTTGTAACGCGGCAACCGGGTGAGTGAGGGCAGCCAACGCACCTGCAACATGAAGTATGACGGGTATATTCGCCTCACAAAAAAGAGAAGCGAAGTGTACCATCCCGTTAGACAGCGTGCTTTCGTCTATGTCACTCAACGACGTGAAATAAAGAGTAAAAAAGTTAAAGGCGTCTAAATCTAGCACAGAATGGATAAGAATTACCCACAGTCCGCGAAGCGAACTGTGGGTAACTGGCAGGAGTGAATCCGCGTTAATGCACTATCAGGACGGACGGGATTCCGCCGCCGGGCCGTCATCGCGGCTGGACAGCACGTTGTTCATCTGTTTGGAATCAAGCTGCTTACACCATTTGGCCACCACTACGGTCGCCACGCCATTGCCGACCAGGTTAGTCAGCGCGCGGGCTTCGGACATGAAGCGGTCGATGCCCAGAATCAGCGCCAGACCGGCAAGCGGCAGGTGCCCTACGGCGGAAATGGTGGCTGCCAGCACGATAAAGCCGCTGCCGGTTACGCCCGCCGCCCCTTTGGACGACAGCAGCAGCACCACCAGCAGGGTGATCTGATGCCAGATATCCATGTGGCTGTTGGTCGCCTGAGCGATGAACACCGCCGCCATAGTCAGATAAATCGAGGTGCCGTCCAGGTTGAAGGAGTAGCCGGTCGGAATCACCAGACCCACCACCGATTTCTTACAACCCAGTTTTTCCATCTTCTCCAGCATACGCGGCAGCGCGGACTCGGAAGAGGAAGTACCCAGTACGATCAGCAGTTCTTCACGAATGTAGCGAATGAACTTGAAGATGCTGAAACCGGTAGCTCTGGCGATAGACCCCAGCACCAGCACCACAAACAGGATACAGGTGATGTAGAAGCAGATAATCAACTGCCCCAGCTGCACCAGCGTGCCCACGCCATACTTACCGATGGTGAAGGCCATCGCGCCGAATGCCCCCAGCGGCGCCAGACGCATGATCATGTTGATGATGCCGAAAATCACTTTGGAGAAACTTTCGATCACGTCGAAAATCAGCACGCCCTTGTCGCCCAGACGGTGCAGAGCGAAACCGAACATCACCGCAAACAGCAGCACCTGCAGGATGTTGCCGCTGGCGAAAGCGCCAATCACGCTGGAAGGAATCACGTCCATCAGGAACGGCACCACGCCTTGCTTACCGGCTTCAGTGGCATAGTTCGCCACCGCGGCCACGTTCAGCGACGCCGGATCCACGTTCATACCCACGCCAGGCTGCAGCACGTTTACCACCACCAGACCGATGATCAGCGCCAGCGTACTGACAATTTCAAAATAGAGCAGCGCAACGGCGCCGGTACGCCCGACGGCTTTCATACTCTCCATCCCGGCGATCCCGGTGACGACGGTACAAAAGATCACAGGCGCGATCACCATTTTGATTAATTTCACGAATCCATCGCCCAGAGGCTGCATTTGCTGCCCCAGTCCCGGGTAGAAGTGACCCAGCAATATCCCTATGGTAATAGCAGTAAGCACCTGAAAGTAGAGACTTTTGAATATTGATTTTTTCATAGTGTGACGTCCTTTGATGGGAAAACACACGGGGGACAAAGAACGATAAAGTTGCCGCCTGTGCTTGCGCCGGAAAATAACACCCTGATAACAGGCTGAATACTTTTATAACTTTAGTTTGTGAACATCCGGTTAAAAACAAGAGCTGAATCGCTTCAACAGATTCTTCCCAAAAACATTGCATTAATTTATCGGTAACATCACGCATGACTAACGCCGTCTAAACCTCGCGGCAAACCGCGTCATTACTCTATTCTGCGCTGATTCATAAGAATTTTTTGTGAATGGGATCACGAGTAACAATCAGGTTAACAAAGCGTGAAACATGCTATGTCTGAGGGGTAAAAATGGGGGAGATGGCGAGGACGATGCCTCGCCATGTTTACCACAGGATAGGTTATTTACCGCGTGCCAAAGTGGCCAGCAGACGCAGGCTGGACGAGTAGTAATCTTCCGATGCGCCGGTCAGATCGCTGAGTCCGTCGAAGTTGCCCATCGTCAGGTCGCGTACCGCCAATAAGCCGCCCTGCATGTTGTAAGCTGCGGCGTTATTGCTCAGCACATCGATCCAGGCCGGCGTCGTCAGACGGGAATAATTACGCCAGTACAGTTGGAACGGCACCAGCGCCGTCGTTTTGGCGTCATACCAATACAGGTACAACGGAATACGGATGGCGTCGTAACTGAAACGCGGCGGCCAGGCCGTCGCCGGCGCCATCGATCCATCCGCGTTCAACGCCACCCAGTCCGTCGGCAACCCAACCTGACCGAAACGCATTTCTCCGAGCAGCGACAGGCTGTCGTCAATCAGTTGCCGCCACACCTGAAGATGGCTGCGGTTCGCAAAGTCGCGCCAGGCCGGGAACAGGAAATATGACGGGTTAAGGATCACATAGCTGTTCTTGTTGAAGCCATAGGCGCCGGGCAACATCACGGTGCGGCCCGCAAACTGAATGATATTGTTGGCGATGATCGCTTTCTGGATACGGTCCGACGCCTGCAGGTAACGGTTGTCCTGCCATTTGTTTCCCGCTTTTAACAACGCCCAGGCGATCAGCACATCGCCATCCGAGGCGTTGTTCTTATCCACCACCGGATTGGCCGCCGGCGGGTCATAACGCCAGTAGAACAGGCCGCTGGTCGTGTTCTGTAGGTGGCTTTGCGTCCAGTTCCACAGGCTATCGAACGCGCTCCGATCACCATAATGCACCGCCATCAGCATGGCGAATCCCTGGCCTTCGGTATGGCTGACATTCTTGTTGCCGGTATCCTGAATGCGCCCATCCGCGGTCATGAAACGGCTTTTATAGATTTCCCAGCCGTTTGCCGCCGTTGCCGACACACTGAACAACACCATCAGCATCAACGCCCAACAACGCCACATTGGCTTTACCATTGCGCCTCCGGCTCAGTGTTGGTAACGGAACAGCAGGGTCGATTCGTTGTCGGTCTCTTCGCAGGACAGCGGCACAGACTCGACGCCGCCCTGCTCACGCAGCCAACGGCTGTAGAGCCCCTGCAACACCGCCGCCATCGCCATGCGCCACCTGACGCTGCCTGACGTATTCACGGAGACGGGCAACGCCAGATGATAAATCTCCAGTCGATTTTCATACGGACGCAGGTCCACGCATCCCCAATCGAACAGAGACAGCACCCGATTGATCTCCCGTTCCAGATCCACCACCGTCACCGCCGCTGACAGCGGGTAGCGTTCGGCCAGTTGCCCGCCCATGTGACGCAAAAACGCCAGCCCTTCCTGCTCACCGGCGTTATCCATCATCCCGTTGACGATCACGCCGAGCAGATCCGCCCAGCCGGGCGGCAGTTGCTGCTGGCGATAATAGTTCAATGCATGCTGTTGCAGGTCACTCATGCTTATTTGCCTCCGAGCCCGTAGCGGAAATAGAGCTGGGCCGTGGTTTCGTTATAGTTGCCAAAGGTGTCATAGCCCATCTGTCCGCCAACGGTCACGTCTTTGGTAACGCGATAATCCGCGCCGACATGCACGTTATAGCCAATGCCGCTCTTGCTGTCGCCTGCGTAGTGGGATTCTTTGGCGAAGCCGTTAGTCACAGCATCATCCAGAAACGCCTGCCAGTCCGGGTTGTTAGGGAAATAATCGCTGCGATCAAGCGAATAAGACTGATAACCCACAGCCACGCCCGCCTTGACGCTCAGGTTGTCGTATTTCTGACTCCATTCCACCGGCAACGATACCGACACGTAATTCTGCGGACTGAAATAGCCCCCCTGGCCGTAACTGTAGTAGCTCAGGTTACTGGCGAAGTTCATCCAGCTTAGGTTGACGCCGGTTTTCAACTCACGGTCGCGATCATGGAACGGCCGAATATAGGCGCCGGCATTCGCCATCACGCCAGTGTTGCTTTTCACGTTCTCGCCGAGGTAGCTATAAGCACCGCCTCCGCCATAGAAACCGACATCGCCGTTGTCATAGCTCAACAACACATTGCCGCCGTTTTTGGTGACCTGCCCCCAGCTTTTACCGCTGAAAGCCTCCTTGCTGCCAACATAAGAAAGCAGACTATCGGTAACGGCACGGCGTTCGCCGGTCACGATCAACGTCAGGAAATCGGTCAGCTTAGGCGACCACTGCACACCGCCCACCAGCGTATTCAGGTCCTGACCGAGCGGCGTACTGCCGAGATCGAGCTTATAGTTTTTGCCGATAAGCCCCAGATTAAGTTCAACCCCAGACGCTTTTTGCGAGTCGGTAGCGCTGGAACTCGCCGTATTGACATTTGGCTTATTCGACGATGCAAGCAGGTAATTTTTAATCGCCGAGTTGCCATTCAGTAATGCCAGATTGTCCTGTCCCTGCTTGGTTAACGGGTTCAATGTATCAAAATTAATGGTGTTAACAGTGGAGGGATTGATACCCTGGCTGCTTAGCAACGTGGCCAACGCTGAAGCATTACCGCTCGCAAGCTGCGACCGCATGTTAAGAATTTCAGCATTCACCGTATCAACCATATTCTGCACAGCCACAGCCCCGGCCCCTGCACCATATCGTCGATAAGCATCACCGCTGGCGCTGCCCGCACTGAGCGACATCGGCGTGACGCTAAAATTGATCCGCGCATCCCCAAACGATCCACTCGACCAGGTCAATGGTACTTTGGCTTCAGTCAACCGACTGAGGCCCGACTCGCCATCACGACCGCGAATCTGCACTCCGGACTGTACCCAGCCGCCGGTATCCCGCTCCAGATCGTCCATCATGCCGTTAATCTGGGTCAGCGTAGCAGCCTGTTGTTGTGTGGTGGTGGCTCCGGCCACCACCACCGCGGTGTCGCCACTGGCGACACCGTTACGCTGCTGCCACGGCATCACGCTGCCATAAGTGGAAGAACTGTTGGCGACACGGGTAGCCGCCGGCGTCGAACGATCGATGAACGGGTTGTCCGTCATCGCCAGTCCGCCGATCGCGGGCGCGTTGCCTGGCGCAGCGCCTTCCAGCCCCACCGCTTTCGAGCGGGCGGTTTTCAGGTAAGCCAGCGCCTGATCGCGGTTGCCTTCGGCATCCGCGATCCGAGCCAGCAGCAGCAGCCGTTCCGGCGTCTGCTCGCCCTGCAAGCCTGTTGACAGCGCATGCGCCTTTTTAGGGTCGTGACGTTCCAGCGCCACATTAATGGCGCCGACGCGCGCGTCCTGCGTTGGGTTATCGTGCAACAACAGGTAGTCGTAAACGTCCGCCGCCTCTTTGTTCATTTTGCCGGACTGGTATAGCCGGGCCATAGCGAACATTAGATCGGTATTTTTCGGATCGCGCTGCAACGCACGGGCCAGCTTGTCGTAAGCCTGCGCATACTGCTGGTTTTCGCGCAGGCGATCGGCCTCGCGCACCACGAAACCGGTACGCAATCCATCCAACTGCGTCGTGCTGCTGCGCGCCACCAGTTCCGGGCGACTCAGCCACGACCGCGCTTCATCGCTCAGTCCGGCCTGATTCAACACCCCAACCTGATCGGCGTAATCGCCGGCGTTGCCCTGCACGCCGCGTTGCATGTTGTTGCGCACCACCGCCACCGCCGCGGCGGTATCGCCGGCAGCCGCCAGCGACTGGGCCAGTTTGCCCGCGTCAGCCGGATTTTCCGGCGGCGCCACCGACAACGCCCGCAGGGTGTTAGCCGCCGCGGCGTTTTCGCCCCGCGACAGATAAACCTGGGCGGTCGCCATCTGCAGATTGAAATTGACCCGCTGCGCCAGGCTCCGGGTATCTTCATTCTGGTTACGCGGCGGAATGCGCGACAGCAGCGTGCTGGCCTGCTGCCAGGCGTTATTTTCACTGGCGAACAACGCCGCGGCGTACAGGTCGTCCGCACTGGCGCCAGCGCGGAACAGCGGCTGCATCAACGAGGTGGCGGCAGCCGTATTACCCTGCTGCTGGTAAATCCGCGCCAGATCGAGCTTCAGCCAGCCATCGTTCGGGAAACGCGCCATGCCCTGCTGCAACAGGCCGATGGCGCGGACGGTATCGCCCGTCGCCAGCGCCTGTTTAGCTTCATTGCGCACCGGCGCGCTGGTCGCGACCGGGCGCGGCGCCATGCTGCGCCGCACGCTCTCCGGCAAGGCCGCGAACAGCGTATTGGCCTCATCGGCGCGGTTTTGCTCGCGCAGTACGTAATACAGCCCTTCTTTGGCGTTGCGATTATCGACATCGGTTTGCAGAACCTCGCGATATAACCGTTCCGCCTGCGGGAAGTTGTTGGTGCGGCGCAGCACGTCAGCCCGGAACAGTTTCGCCGTCAGCCCTTTGTCGCCGCCGGCCTGCGCCAGCGGTTCGCTCAGGGTCAGCGCCTGCGCCGTATTGCCGCTCTTCATCGCCTGCTGGGCATTCGCCAGTTGGGCGTAGAAACGAGCGTCTTCCGCCTGCTGCTGGCGCTGCGTGCTGTTTTCGCCGCCTTGCCGGGCCGCTCGATCCAGATAGGATGCCGCAGCGGCAAAATCGCCGCGTCGCTGGGCGGCATACCCCATCCCCGCCAGCGCATCCGCGTCTTCCGGGTTAGCCTGCAGCACCTGACTGAACGCAGTTTGCGCGCTGGACAGATCGCCGCTGTTGAGTGCGGTAAACCCTTTGTCTTTCTCGCTGCCGCCCACATTCTTGCGGTAATAGTCCATCACCGCCGTGTCCTGCGGGTGCCGCTGCTGGTAGAGCTGATAGAACGGCGCGTCGTCCGCTTTCGGTCCCAGCCACAGCAGCGCCTGCCGCATCGCCTGATCGGCATCGGCGCTGCCGGACGCCAGCCCGCTCAGGATCTGCACCCCTTCGCGGCGGGTCGGTTCCTGATAGGTCAGCGCCTTGCCGAGCGCCACGGCGGCATTGGTGTCCTGCGGATGCGCCGCCGCAAATTCACGCAGGTGATCAATCGCCTGCGGCAGCAGCGTGCGGTCGCCCGCCATGGTCAGATAGTATTCCGCCGCGATGCCGGCGGGCGGCTGGGTGCCGCTGAACAGATTGCGCCAGGTTTGCAGCGAGGCGCTGATATTGCCGCTGCGCGCCTGCTGACGCGCCAGCGCCAGTTGCGCCTGCGGAATGGTCGCGGCCTGGCGAGCGTTGTCCAGCGCCTGCAACAGCGGGTCCTGCGGCGATGCCGTGCTCAAGCGTTCGCGCCATTTGGCCGCTTCGGCGCTGTCGCCGCTGTTCTGGGCATACAGCGCCATCAGGTAAAGCGCGCGCGGGTTGTTGGCATCCACCCGCAGAATTTTCTGCAGCGCGTCGCGGGCAAGATCGTCGTGAGAGCGCTGATGCCAGTAATCCGCCTGCTCAAACAGCGCCTGCAGCGCCGGATTCGTCTGCGCCGCCAGCGCGGAGGCCGATAGCACGCCGCCGACCACCACCCCGGTGAGAGACAGTGACTGACGGATGCGGGCTGTTAATGTCGTCATCTTCATAGGTGGCTCGCTTATTTTTTATCTAAACCCGCATCGCGTCGGGTCGACAGCCTTTTCTCCGCCAGCCGCCGGAGGATCGACGCCAGACTAAGCCCCACGACCGCCGCCAGCAGCAACGCCGCTAGCGCCAGCAACACCGAGTGCTGATTGGCGTACCAGACAATCATCATGTACCAGGGCATTTCGCCGCTGGGGAACTGCGGCCCGACCCGGAAACTGCGCACGCCGTTTTCATCGGTGATGATGGCGGTATCGCCCCGCACCGCGGCGTTGATGTTCGGCGAGTTCAGGTCGCCATACAACCGCAATAACTGTTCGTCGCCGCTGCCGGTGGCAACCACCACCACTCGCTCGGGGTTCCACGGCGACCGGTAGCTGAGGAAACCGCGCCAGGCCTCGTTGGACGAGAAATAGCGGTCCGCATCCAGCGGCGCGCGGTCCCAATCGCCGGTCAACAGGGTTCGCGCGCGCTCCCACGCGCCCGGCGCTCTGACGCCGAAGGTATGGTCGTTCACCGTGTAGGGCGAGCCAGACAGCAGGTTCTGATTGAACGCGGCCTGCGGCAGCGTGGTGACCGCCAGCACGTCGCTATTTTCGAGCTTCTGGCGATCCGCCGCGTTGGCCGGCAGGCCGAACATCACACGGTTGTGGTTGAGACTCACGCCGGTGGCGTCGCTGGCGCGTCCGGCCAGATCCAACAACAGGCCGATTTCGGCGTTGGTGGGTTTTTCCGGTAGCAGCATCACCGTCTGGGCGTAATCCGCCTGACGGGTAAACGGAAACGCCACGCCCACGAAATAGGAGAGATTCGGCAGCAGGGTGAAATGGCGCGTCCGGCTCAGATCGATCGACGCGCTGTCGGCAATCTGGCTCTTGATGTTGTTGTTGAGCAGCACGCTGCAGGGCGCATCATCCTTGGCGCGAATGTTGAAATAGAGCTGGAACTGGTTGTAGCCGTAAATCAGGTACGGCTCGACCTTCAGCGTATAGTTTTCCTGACGGGTATCGCCGCCCATTTCGCGCCACAGCTGCTGCAACACGCCGACTTTGTTCACCGTCAGGTTGCGCAGGAAGGTGCCGTTGAGCATCACGTTCAGGTATGAGCGGCTTTCATCAATCCAGCTTTCCGACGGGAAGCGGTAGTCGACTTTCACCGGAATGGTGTCGCCGTCCCACAGGAACAGATCCGGCGCGGCGCGGAAGTTGATGCGCAACGCCTCATGCCACAGCCCGCTGACCGTCATGCTTTGATCGTTGCGCAACAGTTCGCTCAGCCGTACCGGCCGGTCGGTGTTGATCCAGCGCGGCGCGTCATAGGCGCGGCGGAACGGTATGGTCTGCTGCGCCACCGACAGGGTTGAAGCATCGCCAGTCAACGGCTGGCTGACCAGACGGTACGCCGCCTGTCGCAACTGTTCGTCATCCTTGCCCACGACCAGCATCAGTTTGTAAACCGGGTTTACCGGGTTATCAATCAGTTGCAGCGTGGGGCCGGTAACGTCCGGCAGCGTCAGCGTGCCCACTTTGTCCCCAGGGCGGCCAAACACCATGCCGCTCTTCTCGGGCAACGCATCGCGTATTACCGGGAAAGTCACGCCGTAGCCGTCCATACGCATCCCCAGCCAGGAGGCCACCAGCGATGCCGCACTGACCTGCTCGGGGGTGACATCGGCCGGAAATACCATCGGCACGGTGGCGGGCGTCATCTGCAACGGGTCGATAAACGGACGCGGGAAATTCTCCAGCCGGGTACCGATATCAAGCTGCTGACCTTCCAGATTCAGGGTGGTGGTCGGCAAAATCGTCAGGTTGTAGCGGGTCGCGCTGTCGCGTTCGCACAGCAGGCGATCGGCGTCATTGATGCGAAAGCTCAGGTTGTTGCTGGACACCACCATCGCGGCGGGAATATCCAGCTGAAACAGGGTACTGTCGCCGGTGGCGGCGTTGAGCGGCACGGTGCCCAGCGGCTGACCGTTCAGCATCAGCTGCATCGACGTATTGAGCGCCGCCAGTTCGGGCGACACTCGTAGCGCCAGATCCAGACGCGCGTTGGTCACCACCTGATCGCCGGGCAGGGTGAAAATCACCCCGGCCTGCGCCTGACCGCCCGCCAGCGTAATCCCATGAATTTGCCCCATCTGCGCCACGGAGACGCTGCTGGCCAGCGGCTGGTAACCCGCCGCCGTCTGATCGCCGACGGGCGCCGGCAACAGCATGGAAGGCGTGGTCAGCGACGGCGGCGCAGGAAAATCCGAGGCCGTCGGCGCCGCAGCTGGCGTGACCGCAGACGGCGTCGCCGGCGACATCAGCGGCGACGTTACCGGCGGCATCGCCGGCAGCGCCGTGGTCGGGGCCGCAGCGGAGTCCGTAACAGGCGCAGGTTCGGTCGCAGCGGGCTGTGGATTGCTGCCGCCGGGGCTGAGCATGGCGGGCAGCGGCGCATCCGCCGCATCGCCGGCGGCCAGCGCCCCGTTGCCGCCCAGCGCCAACACGCCGCCCACGCACAGGGACAACAGCGCTTTCATAAAACGTGGCGTCATCATGCTGCGACGTCCTCCTTCTTCAGGTCCGCCTTCCTGCCGCGGCCCCGCAAACTCATCCAGAAGAACGCGCAAACGGTGCGAACCACCGCCCACAACGAACGCAAAGGGCGGTCCTGCGGCCAGGGCGGATTCATCCAGGCATCCGCGCGCGACAACACCACCCGCACCAGCGCCCGGCGCTGGGCTAACGGAATATCGACGAATTGCAGGCGAATGATGTCGTCATCCGCCGCCACCAACTGCACCGGCAGGCAGATTTCGCTGGATTGCAGCAACAGTTCAACGGCCTCAATTTCATCGGTTTTATGACGCTGATCCGGCGCTTTGAGCTGCACCCCGCCCATCGACAGGTTGATGGTGGTGGCGCGGGACGCGATACCGCTGGCGTAATGGATGATCGCGGGTACGTCCACATCGACGCGGATGGTTTTGCGCACTTGTTTGGTTTCCCGCGCCACGGCAATCGCCGCCAGCAGGGTCAGCAAACTGAGTAATGCCCACACCACGTTCAGCACGATCACATAGGGGTCAACGTTGAAATAATCATGCGCCGCGATGCGGGTAATGCCGGCCAGAACGCCCGCCCCCAGCAAAACCGCGGCAACGATGTGCGGGCGCACGATGCGAAAATCAAAAAAGCCTTCGTCCAACAGGCCGCCTTTATCGGTCACGTTGAACTTGCCGCGCGTCGGCGAAAACAGGGTAATCAGCGTCGGGATCACCAGATGGAACGCCATCACCGTTTCGTAAATCTCGCCCCAGAAGCTGTACCGGAAACGCCCGTTCATGCGCGAGTTGAGGTACATCGATATCACCAGATGCGGCAGCGCATAGGCAAAGATCATCGCCGCCGAGGCATGAATGATATTGAGGTTGAACAGCAGGTAGGCCAGCGGCGCAGTCAGGAACACCACTCGCGGCAGGCCGAACTGGAAATGCAGCATGGCGTTGAGGTAGCACAGCCGCTGCTGCCAGCTCAGCCCGCGCCCCAGCAGCGGGTTATCAATCCGGAAAATCTGCGTCATGCCGCGCGCCCAGCGGGTACGCTGGATCACGTGCAGCACCAGTCGCTCGGTCGCCAGGCCCGCCGCCAGCGGAATCGCCAGAAAAGCGGATTTCCAGCCTTTGCGCTGCATCTTGATGGCGGTGTGCGCGTCTTCCGTCACGGTTTCTACCGCAAAACCGCCGATCTCATCCAGCGCCGCACGGCGAATCACCGCGCAGGAGCCGCAGAAAAAGGCGGCGTTCCAAAGGTCATTGCCCTGTTGCACCGGTCCGTAGAACAGCGCGCCTTCGTTCGGCATGTCGCGCGCCGCACGCAGGTTACGCTCAAACGGGTCCGGCGAATAGAAGTAGTGCGGCGTCTGCAACAGCGCCAGCTTCGGGTCCGACAGGAACGGGCCAACCGTGGCCTGCAGGAAGATGCGCTTGGCGACGTGGTCGCAGTCAAATACGCAGATCAGTTCGCCCTGAGTCAGCTTAAGCGCGTGATTGAGGTTACCGGCCTTGGCATGCGCGTTGTTATCGCGGGTGATATAGCCGATACCAGCCTGCGAGGCGAACACGGCAAACTCGCTGCGCCTGCCGTCATCCAGCAGATAGACTTTTATTTTTTCGCGCGGGTAGTCGATACACTGTGCGGCCAGCACCGTATCACGCACCACATCCAGGCTTTCGTTATAGGTGGGGATATACACATCCACCGTCGGCCATAGTTGGGTGTCTTCCGGCATCGGCTCAATAACGCGTTCCAGCGGCCAGGCAGTCTGGAGAAAGCCCAATAGCAGAATCACCCAGACATAGAATTCGGCGATAAATAACCCGATGCCAAGAATGGCTTCAATTTCAGAATTGAAATGCAGGGTTTCCGTTGCGCGCCAGTATATATAGCGTGTCGAGGTCAATATCGACAGCACTATCAGTACGACCGTCACCTGCCGGCGCTTGCTCAGCCCCAGCAAAAACATCAGCGCCATGCTGATCAGACCGAATATATATTGTTTTTCACTGTCCATCGGGGTGATGACAATCACCGCCGCAGCCGGTAGCAATAACAACAATAAAACCAAAAACAGGATTTTTTCATCGATTATCCTGATATTTAATGGATAGAAAACGCCCGCGCGAGCATGCCTTGCGCTGAAAAAACCAGCCAGATAATGTCAATTTCGTACGAGTCTAGGCAGACCGGCGCTTAACTGGCCGGTACAGCCTGATAAGCTGGAAAATCGGCGTGAACTTCTCCGTTGCCAATCCTGATATCCAGCAGAGCCGCAACGCGTTTTCCGATAAGCTCAATATCAAACGCAGCGGCGGAGACCGGGCTGAAATCAAAAATGGAGCGTTGGGAGGCATTGGCTTCAGCGACACTCTCATCACGGTGTACGCTGCCAATCAGTTTGTCCGGCATACGCTGCTGAACAAACGACGAAACCTGGCTGCTGATAGCACGGCGGTTATCCGTCTGATTCAGCAGCAGGTAGTAACCTTTTTTTCGGTTCAGACGCTGACCGGTCAGTTTGTTGTCTTCGATATACGGCATCAGCGACAACGACGCGGTATCCGCCATCATCACCATCAGGTGCAGGTCGGCCAGGTCGGTCATGGCTTTCAGCGCCGGACTCGGTCCGGGCGGAAAATCCGCCACGATCACCAATCCCGGGTAGTTCATCACCGTGCTGAGGCCACGCTTGAGAAACAGCGGATCGCTTGCCAGATTATGCTCAAACGCCAGCCGTTGATCTTCGGTGACGTTGCCGTAAGGCAGCACGAAAATATTATCGTCGGTGGTCAGGATGGACTGGCTCCAGTCCGCCGTTTCGTCGGATTTAGCGACATAACCGCGCTCATCGCCGAGCGGTACGCCAAAATGCAGGCGCAGCGCGTTCTGCACATCAAAATCAATCGCCAGCACCTTGCTGCCCCCGCGGGCCAGCGCATATGCCAGATTAGCCGCCATAGTGGTTTTGCCGACGCCACCTTTCGGAGAACAAACACAAACTAACGGCATAACGCAATTTTCTCCAGCAAGGGTTTCAACAACATGGTTTTGGATACCGAATGAATTTCATCATGGCGGTGGCTACTGAATAACTGGCGGAACCGGCCGGCGTCGGATGCAACGCTGGCCTCGCTCACCGCCGGTGCAGACGCCAGCAGATGTCGGCGCGCCGCTTCAGGCTGCGCCGTTTCCATCGACAGGACCGCCGCTTGTGGCGCCGGCGCCGCCGGTTGCGGCACAGGAACCGAGACCGCCTCAGCAGGCGGCAACGATGCGGCAATAGCGTTAAACAGAGAGTGCTGATTGCCCCCGGAAGGAGCAGCGCTCAAGCTAGATGGTGGCGCTACGCGGCGGGACGACGATGAAGACGCCGCAGGCGCGGACAAGACGTGTTGGCTCACCGGCACAGGCTGCGCAATACTCACCGGTTGCGCGCCAGATAGCGTGTCGTCATCACCGGTCTGATTGCGCAACAGCTGTTTCATAATCGGCCAGACTACGGTTTCAGATTGCAATACCTGGCCGGACATGTCCCTGAAATTAATATCTTTTATCTGGGCTTTGTCCTTAAAGCGCTGCATATCATCATAACTTTTCATCTAACTGACATTTCCCTGGAAAAGGGTGACGGCGAATATGACGCTGGGCAACAGCGCAAAAAACAATCTTTTCGGATTAGTCTTATACCGATATTTGTGACGAAGGTAAATTACTCCAGAAAAATAAACAAATAATCCGTAAGTAAAACCCCCTCTCTCTAACTGCTTGAAAAAACATAATTCACCCGACTGAAATTTCACTATATAGATAGTTAATCTACGGGTAATCACAGAAGAAATTAATGGATTGGTATCGGATAATAAATAGACCAACGTGAAGATAGCGCAGTGCTCACCTGAAATCCATGATTAAATATTCACCAAATTGTTAAAATAAATTAAATAATCGCGGTAACCCTACTCCTCCAGGCTATCTGCCTTTATTTTTGCCAGTCCCTGCCTCTGACGGCATTTGCGCCCCGCAACGGGACAAGGCCGGAGGAACCGGCCTTTATCACCAAAATTAGGGCTGACGCGCCGCCCGCAACGACCATAGCCGCGCGCCGAACACATTGACCAGCAGCCCCAGCATGACCAGCAGCGCTCCCAGTAGCTGCCCGGTCGACAGATTTTCGCCCAGCAACAACGCCGCGCTCAGGATGCCGACCACCGGCACCAGCAGCGACAGCGGCGCCACCCGCCAGGTTTCATAACGCGACAGCAGGTTGCCCCAGATGGCGTATCCAATCAGGGTGGAAATAAACGACAGATACATCAACGCCAGCACGGTGGACAAACGAATAGACGTCAGGCTGGCGACTATCGTGTCTCCGCCTTCGAACAGCCAGGAACACAGCAGGAACGGACCAACCGGAATCAGAGCGCTCCAGACCACCAGCGACATGGCGTTCACCGTGTGACGGCGCATAATCTGCTTGTTGCAGATATTGCCACAGGCCCAGGAAGCCGCCGCCGCCAGCGTCAGCAACAGCGTGGTCAACGTCATGCCCGGCTGCGACGCGTTGGCCGTATTGCTCTCGGCCAGCACCACCATGCCCAGCGCCGCTACCAGAATCCCCAACCATTGATTCCACTGCAGCCGTTCTTTCAACCACCATGCGCCCAGCATCAGGGTAAAGAACGCCTGCGACTGGATCACCAGCGACGCCATGCCCACCGGCATCCCCATTTTGATGGCGCAGAACAGAAAGGCGAACTGCCCGAAACTGATGGTCATGCCATACGCCGCCAGCCAGCGCCACGGCAACGCCGGACGCGGCACCAGCAGGATGGCGGGCAACGCCACCAGCAAAAAACGCAGCCCGGCCAGCAGAAATGGCGGCATATCATGCAGGCCGATTTTCATCACCACAAAATTAACGCCCCACACCACCACCACGCACAACGCCAGCAACTGATCTTTTATTGTCATTTTTTTCCTGCCTTCAAGAACCACACCTGCTGATTAACCTACTGGTAAATCGGTACTGCCGACAGACACAGTTGCGCGCAATGACAGGTAATACAGAGCGCCGGTGTACAATCACGATATCCGGATACCATCACGATATCCGGTTACTCACGATATCCGGTTACAACCGCCACATCCGGTTTAAGAGGGAAAATCACGCATGTCCCGCGCCCAACGCCTGCTCACCCTGATCCAATTGCTGAGAAGCCATCGTTTCGCCGTGCCCGGCCCGCAGTTGGCGGACAAACTGGGCATCAGCCTGCGCACGCTGTACCGCGATATCGCCACGCTGCAATCCCAGGGCGCGCCGATTATCGGCGAAGCCGGACTCGGCTACGTGCTGCAACCGGGTTTCACCCTGCCGCCGCTGATGTTTACCGAAGAAGAGATTGAAGCGCTGGTGCTGGGGTCGCGTTGGGTGGCCAGACAGGCGGACCCTCGTTTGCAGGAAGGCGCCAGAAGCGCACTGATGAAGATCGCCGCCGTGCTGCCCGATGCGCTGCGCGACACGCTGGACGGCACCACGCTGCTGGTGGCGCCGACCAACCTGACGGCACGCGATAGCGTCGACCTGCAACCGCTGCGTCAGGCAATCCGCGACGGACGCAAAGTCACGCTGCATTATCAGGACGGGCAGGGCAATACCTCAACCCGCTTGATCTGGCCGTTCGTGCTGGGTTATTTCGAACAGGTCCGGGTTCTTGGCGCCTGGTGCGAAACGCGTCAGGCGTTCCGCCACTTCCGCACCGACCGCATCCTCGCCTTTGCGGTCGAAGCCGAAACCTACCCGGTGTCGCGACGCCGTCTGTTCAAACAATGGCGAGAGCAGCAAGGTATCCGATTGCCCAAAGAAGGCTACTGACAAAAACTGTCAGCGGAGCGAGATAAGGTACGAATACGGCACACAGCCGGACTTTCGAACCCAAGCGACATCCCGCGTTTATACGGGACACCACCTGCTTATCTCTTTATCGGAGTGCATCATGACAGACGCCCATTACGTACTTTTCTACGTTGATAACCCGGCCCGCAGCGCCCGTTTCTACGGTCAACTGCTGGATCTGACCCCGGTAGAACAATCTCCCACTTTTGCGATGTTTGCGCTGAAAGCCGACCTGGTGCTGGGGCTGTGGTCAAAACACACCGTAGAGCCCGCCGTTGCCCAGCCGGGCTTTTCCAGCGAGCTGGCTTTCCGTCTGCCGGACCCGGCGGCGGTCGATGCCTGCTACGCCCGCTGGACCGCACAGGACGTGACCGTCGTCCAGATACCGACCACCGTGGACTTTGGCTACACCTTTACGGTGCTGGATCCGGACGGCCATCGTCTGCGCGTTTTTGCCTATCCCAACGCCTGAGGATAGCCGGCCAGCCCGTTGGCCTGCGGGCTGGCTGGTTTAGCGATACGGCAGGATTGCCTGTCGCCTACGCTTCAACGTAACCTGTCGGCATCACTGCTGAATTCAGGGCCTCCCGATGTCAGACACCCCCCGTTACCGCCAGATTGCCGATCACTTCATTCGGGCCATCCAGAGCGGCACGTTGCCTGCCCATCACCGGCTCCCGTCGGTGCGGGCGCTGGCGCAGCAACATGGCACCAGCGCCACCACGGCGATGAAGGTACTGCGCACGCTGGAAGATGAGCATTTCGCCCTCGCCCGACCCAAATCCGGCTTTTTTGTCGCCGACACGCGCCGCCGCAACGCCATGACGGCGGTTCCGCAGCCGGTCGCACTGCCGGTGCTCGACGAACAAACCGAATTGCACCTGTCGCTGGTCGGCACCGAATGCCGGGTGCGGCTCGATTTGGCTAACGGCGATAACGCGCTCTATCCGCTGAAAAAGATGGGGCGGCTCATCCGTCAGGCCAGTTACACCAATCCGATGATGCTGGGCAACGACGTCAAGGGCAGCGGCTATTTGCCGCTAAAAGAAGAGATCGCCCGTCGGGCGTTGGATTACGGCTGCCACCTGCATCCCGACGATATTCTGATCACCAACGGCTGCATCGAAGCGCTGTCGCTGTCGTTGCGGGCGGTGACCCGTAGCGGCGACGCGGTGGCGGTGCAGTCGCCCTGCTATTTCGTGCTGCTGCAGATGTTGCGCAATCTGGGATTGCGGGTGGTGGAAGTCGGGCAGGACGCCAGCGGGCATATGGACGTGGACCAACTGGAGTCGCTGTTCAGCCAGCGTCAGGTGAGCGCGTTTATCTCACTGACCAACATCAACAATCCGCTCGGCACCACCTTGCCGGATACCTACAAGCGCCGTATCGCCGACGCGGCGGATCGGTACAGCATCGCGCTGATTGAAGACGATACCTTCGCCGATACCGCTTTCGGCGAACAACGGCCGTTTCCGTTACGCGCGTTCAGCCCCAATGTGCTGCTCTGCAACGGCTTTTCCAAGACGGTCGGCCCCGGCATCCGCATCGGCTGGGTCAGCAGCGCTCACTGGCAGCGCAAACTCGCCGCCCTCAAATTCACCTCCACCATGGGCACGTCGCTGACGCCGCAGGTAGCGCTGGCCGATCTGTTGCGCAATGGCGGTTACGACGCCCATCTGCGCAAACTACGCCGCGAACTGGCGCGTCAGGTTGCCCGGCTGCGTCAGGCGGTGCTGCATTACTTCCCGGCCGGCACCCAGATCTCGCAACCGGAAGGCGGCTACGCCATCTGGGTCACGCTGCCGCCGGGCTGTTGCTCGTCGCGCGATCTGTTTTCCCGCGCCCGGCAGCAGGGCATCGGCATCGCGCCGGGGCACATTTTCGCCACCGACCGGCGCTACGACCACTGCCTGCGGCTCAACGCCGGTTTCGGCTGGAACGAAGAGGTGCATGAGGCTATCCGGCTGCTGGCGCGCTGGGTGCGGGAGAATGGAACCGATCGCCCAGTGGAATTGATGCAGTAGCCAATAACATTGGTTGCCACCATAGTAGCAATCAATGTCACTTTTTCACCAAATTTGCTAATATAGTAGCAAATTTGGCGTAATCAGGAGCCTTGATATGCTATCGCTACACACGGCTTACGATATTCAACAAAACCTCAAACAGCACCTGAAAGCGATGCGCAAACATCGCAAACTCTCTGTCGATGCCCTGTCCCGACAGTCCGGTGTTCCCAACAGCACTATCCGCAAATTTGAAGCTACAGGTAACATCTCACTCAGACAGTTTCTGATGTTGTACGAAGTTCTGGGCAACCTAAACGATCTCAACACGCTCACCCATCAGTCACATACGCCGACCAGCATTGAAGAGGTGCTCAAAAATGCTTAGCGTGCCGCTGGATGTCATACGCCGCTTAAGTGATGGCCGGGACGAACGGGTTGGGCAACTGGCGGAAAACCGCCAGGGCGTCTATTTCCAGTATGACGCAGACTATCGCGCTGGCCATACATCCTCGCTCGGCCCTTTCAATCTGGTCTTCAATAATCAGCTTCAGGCAGCGCCACGCCACCCTCATTACGGTTTACACGGCATATTTGGCGACAGTCTGCCTGATGGTTGGGGCTTGTATCTGATGGACCGATTTTTCCGCCAGCAGGGTTATAACCCCGCTCGGATTACTGCTCTGGAAAGACTGGCTTTTATCGGTCACCGTGGCCCGGGCGCATTGCGCTATGAACCAGCAATGACCCGCCCTGATGGGGTTGGTGAAGAGCTGATTGAGCTGATTCAACTGGGTCATGCCGCTGTCGAAGAGTTCGAAGGCACGGAATCCAGCCTGATTGCGCACCTGATGAATGCAGGGGGTTCTGGCGGCGCCAGACCGAAGCTCAGCGTGACAAAAAAGCCTGACGGCACCTTTACCACTCGTCAGGATACGGCGGGCGACAAGCTGCTGGTCAAGCTCACGTCAGAAAAATTCGCCCTCCAGCACGCTGAAAGCCAGATCGAGTATCTCTATATGAAAATAGCCAGGCAGGCCGGTATTGATGTGGCTGACTTTGAGTTACTGCCTGTCGGTGAAGGGCGCTATTGGTTACAACAATCCCGATTTGACTGCGTGGGCGAAACAGGCCGGTTGCATATGGTATCCGCCAGCGGCTTGCTGGATGCGAGCTTCCGCGCCCCCTCTCTGGATTATGTCGATTTGGTCAAGGCAACGCGACTGCTGTGCGGCGTGGCGGAAGCCAGAAAGTTACTGCGCCGGGCACTGTTCAATTATCTGTTGGTCAATCAGGACGACCATGCCAAAAACTTCTCGTTTCTGGCGGACGATCAGGACAACTGGCGGCTTTCCCCGTTTTATGATGTGGTCTACAGCCCATCGCCACAGGGAGAACATATGACGGCGTTTAATGGTCATGGCTCACGAATTACCCTAAGCGCAATGGAGCAACTGGCGGGGCAGGCTGGGTTATCAAAGGCCAAAGCCGTACTCGACATGGCGGATGAGCTCTACGACGTCGCCAAAGGATTTCATCGTGAAGCCAGCCATTTCAACCTACCAGCTCCATTGATCACCACCATTCAGCGGGAGATCGATAGCAAGTGGCGGCAATTGAGAGAATAAAGCGCCCTATCCCGTCGAACGTCTAACACAATTACTGAACTGTTATAAGGATATAAAAATGAACAAGTTACTCCCTCTGGTACTGCTGTTATCCGCCGCATCCTATGCAGCCGACGCCCCGGCGCCAAAGCATGCCGATGCGGATACGCTCAAAGCCGAGCTGACGGCTCCCAGCGCCGCCCCCGCCGCTGAAGAGGAAGAAGAGGATGTGGATACCGCTGGTGCGGAAAAACAGGCGATTGCGTTTTATCAGTGGTATCTCAGGCAGATTATTCAGGACAAGTACCCCATTCAGGATAATGACCCGGTACTGGAAAAATATGTCGCCCGCGATACCGTTAAGGCGCTGCGCACCTCAAAAATTTCCACGGACGTGGATTTCTTTCTCCGTAGCAACGGACCTGATGAGGAAGACTGGTTGCCTAATATGAGAGTCGAGAGTACTGATGTCGACCCTGTCTGCGTCAACCTGTATATGGTGTTGGGCAAAAAAAGTCCGAAACGCCTCGTCAGTTGCTATGTACAGGAAAACGGTGCCTGGAAACTACGCTCAGTGACGGATCTGGACGAGGTGTTTACCAAGAAATAAGTGAGTGCGAAGGCTGGACAGCTGACTCCTTGTATGAAAAAACGGCCCCAGGGCAATGCCGGGGCCGTTTTTATTTCACCACCAGCGTCAGCTTACCTGACTGTCCTCTTGCTCCACCGCAAAGCAGGCGACCAGTTGCTCGCCGTGCGGTTTCAGCTGTGGCTGCAACTGGGTACAGGTGCCGAAACGGTGCTGGCAGCGGGCGTTGAAGGCACAGCCCGGCGGCGGACTGAGCGGGCTTGGCAGCTCGCCGGTCAGCTTGATGCGTTCGCGGCGGGCGTCCGGGTTCAGGCGCGGCGTGGCGGACAACAGCGCCTGGGTATACGGATGGCGCGGGTTGCTGAAAATGGCGTCTTTGCTGCCTTTCTCCACACAGCGGCCCAGATACATCACCATCACTTCATCGGCGATGTGCTCCACCACCGACAGGTCGTGGGAGATGAATACGTAAGACAGCCCCAAATCCTGCTGCAAATCCATCATCAGGTTCAGCACCTGCGCGCGTACCGATACGTCCAGCGCGGACACCGGTTCATCGGCGATCACCACGTCCGGGTCAAGCATCAGCCCGCGGGCGATGGCGATACGCTGGCGCTGACCGCCGGAAAACATGTGCGGATAGCGGTCGTAGTGCTCGGTTTTCAGGCCCACTTTCGCCATCATCGCCAGCGCTTTCTCGCGGCGTTCCGCCTTGCTGAGATCGGTGTTGATCACCAGCGGTTCTTCCAGGATCTGTCCTACCTTCTTGCGCGGGTTGAGCGACGCGTACGGGTTCTGGAACACGATCTGAATTTTCTGCCGGCGCAGCTTCTGCGCCGCCGGGTCCGGCTTGAGCAGATCCTGCCCCTGATAGTACAGCTCGCCGTGCGACGGGGTTTCGATCATGGTCAGCAGGCGGCCCAGCGTGGACTTACCGCAACCGGACTCGCCCACCACCGCCAGCGTCTTGCCGCGCTCCAGCGTAAAGGATACGCCGTCCAGCGCCTTTACCAGCCGCTCCGGCGCGAACAACCCTTTTTTAACCGGGTAGTGTTTTTTCAAATCAATCGCCTGCAGCAGGTACGGCTGCCCGGCGGCATTCATGGTCTGGCTCATACGGTTGGCCTCCCCGCATCATCCAGCGGTGTATGACATTTCACCTGACGACCGGGGATGTCCCGCATCTCAGGCTCTTCCTGACGGCAACGATCGCTGGCGTACGGGCAGCGCGGATTGAGCAAACAGCCGTTCGGCCGGTCATATTTGCCCGGCACCACGCCCGGCAGCGACGCCAGCCGGGACTTGTCCACCGCGAATTCCGGCAGCGCGCGCAGCAGCGCCTGGGTATAGGGGTGACGCGGAGCGCGGAAAATGTCCGCCGCCTTGCCGGATTCCACCACCTGCCCGGCGTACATCACGATGATGTGGTGCGCCGCTTCCGCCACCAGCGCCAGATCGTGGGTAATCAGGATCAGCGCCATGTTCTCTTTCTGCTGCAACTCCAGCAGCAGTTCGATGATCTGCGCCTGAATGGTCACGTCCAGCGCCGTCGTCGGTTCGTCGGCGATCAGCAGCTTCGGCCGACAGGCAATCGCCATGGCGATCATCACGCGCTGGCTCATCCCGCCCGACAGTTGGTGCGGATACACATCCAGCCGCGATTCCGGGTCGGGAATACCCACCTGATTCAGCAGGTCGATCGCCCGCTGACGACGGGTTTTACGGTTACCGCCCTGATGCACCTTGATGGCTTCCATAATCTGGAAACCCACGGTGTAGCAGGGGTTGAGGCTGGTCATCGGGTCCTGGAAGATCATCGCCACTTCCGCACCCACCAGTTGACGCCGTTCCTTGTCGGACAGCGTCTGCAGGTCGCGCTGGTTGAACTCCAGCCGGTCGGCCATCACCTTGCCGGGGAAATCAATCAACCCCATGATCGCCAGCGAACTGACGGATTTGCCGGAGCCGGACTCGCCGACGATGCCGACCACCTGCCCTTGCTCCACCTGATAGCTGATGCGGTCTACCGCGCGAAACGGCAGCCCCTCGTCGCCAAAGTGCACCGACAGTTTTTCTACGTTGAGTAACGCCATCTCTTTACCTCTATCACTGCTTGCTCTGTCACTGCTTGAGTTTGGGGTCGAGAGCATCACGCAGGCCGTCCCCCATCAGGTTAAATGCCAATACCGTCAGCAGAATCGCCAGACCGGGGAACGTCACCACCCACCAGGCGCTCTGCGCAAACTGCAGCACGTCGGAGAGCATGGTGCCCCATTCCGGTGTGGGCGGCTGGGCGCCCATGCCGAGGAACCCAAGCGCGGCCATGTCGAGAATGGCGTTGGAAAAACCCATCGATGCCTGCACGATCAACGGCGCCAGACAGTTAGGGAAAATGTTGACGAACATCTGGCGCAGCGGACCGGCGCCCGCCACGCGCGAAGCGGTGACGTAGTCGCGGTTGACTTCCACCAGCACCGCGGCGCGGGTCAGGCGCACGTAGTGCGGCAGCGACACGAAGGTCAGCGCCAGCGACGCATTGACGATGGATGGCCCGAAAATCGCCACCAGCACCAGCGCCAGCAGCAGGCTCGGCAGCGCCAGCATGATATCCACCAGACGCATGATGGCGGCATCGACCGCGCCGCCGAAGTAACCGGCGACCAGACCGAAGACGACGCCGAGGATCAGCGACATCACCACCACCAGACAGCCCACCAGCAGCGACAGGCGCGCGCCGTACATCAGGCGCGACAGCACATCGCGGCCGACATCGTCGGTACCGAAGAGGTACTGCCAGCTGCCGCCCTCCTGCCATACCGGCGGTTTAAGCAGCGCGTCGCGGAACTGCTCGGCCGGCGAATGCGGCGCCAGCACGCTGGCGCCAATCGCCACCACCAGCATCAGAATGATGTAGACCAGGCCGACCACGGCCCCTTTGTTACGTTTGAAATAGTGCCAGAACTCCTGCAGCGGGGTCATCGGCTTCGGCGCAGTCGTCGCTGCGGATTCGGTAACGTGAGTCATCTCCGCTTCCCCTTATTTCTTATGCCGGATACGCGGGTTCACCACGCCGTAGAGCACATCCACCAGCAGGTTCACCAGAATAATCATGGTGGCGACCAGCAATACCCCGCTCTGCACCACCGGATAGTCGCGGCGCTGCAGCGCATCGATCAGCCAGCGGCCCAGCCCCGGCCAGGAGAAGATGGTTTCGGTCAGGATCGCCCCGGCCAGCATGGTGCCCACCTGCAAGCCGATCACCGTCACCACCGGCAGCATGGCGTTGCGCAACGCATGCACCACAATCACCCGCAGCCGGCCCAGCCCCTTGGCGCGAGCGGTACGGATATAGTCCTCGCCCAGCACTTCCAGCATCGCCGAGCGCGTCATACGTACAATCACCGCCAGCGGAATAGTGCCGAGCACAATAGCCGGCAGCACCATGTGCATCACGGCATCTTTGAAGTCGCCTTCCGCGCCCCAGATTAAGGTGTCGATCAGCATAAAGCCGGTCAGCGGCAGAGAATCATCCAGAAACACGGTGTCGCCCACCCGGCCGGATACCGGCGTCAGGTTCAACTGCACCGATACCAGCATGATCAGCATCATGCCCCACCAGAAAATCGGCATGGAGTAGCCGGTCAGCGCGATGCTGACCGCGGTATGATCGAACACGGAACCGCGCTTGACCGCCGCCAGCACCCCGACCGGAATACCGACGATCACCGCGAAAATCATCGCGCAGACGCCCAGTTCCAGCGTGGCTTTGAACCGCGGCACGAATTCGTCCCAGACCGGTATGCGGCTCTTCAGGGACATGCCCAGATCGCCGTGCAACACACCGTTGATGTAGTGGAGGTATTGCTCCCAAAGAGGCTTGTCCAGCCCCAGTTCCGCCATCAGCTGCGCGTGGCGCTCCGGAGAAATACCGCGCTCACCTGCCATGATCATCACCGGGTCGCCGGGGATCAGGTGCACGAAAGCGAAAGTCAGTAGGGTAATACCGATAAACGTTGGGATAACCAGCCCCAAACGACGGAGTATGAACTGCAACATATCCCGAACTCTCTGTGCTTCTCTTATTAGAGATAAAGGGCCCGATGGCGCTCACCATCGAGCCTGACATTGCTCACTGCGTTAAAACGGGCGTTGAAGCGCCCCCTGCCGTTCCCCTACAGAAACACTCGTCTCTAGAAACAACAGGGGCGACAGCGCTGCCATCGCCCATAAAGGTGACGTGATAGATAATTAATCTACTGATACGTGATTGAAGCTGTGCACGCCGCGCGGCTCGATGACGTAGCCTTTCACGTTTTTACGGATCGGTTCATACACGGTGGAGTGCGCCACAATCAGCGCCGGAGCCTGATCGTGCATCACAACCTGAGCCTGTTTGTACAGTTCGATACGTTTAGCCTGATCGGACACCGCGCGAGCCGGCTGGATCAGGTCTTCAAACGGCTTGTAGCACCATTTGGAGTAGTTGGAGCCCTTTTTCGCCGCGTCGCAGCTGAACAGGGTAGCCAGGAAGTTATCCGGATCCCCGTTGTCGCCGGTCCAGCCCATCAGCACGGTCTGGTGTTCGCCGGCTTTGGCGCGTTTGAGGTACTCGCCCCACTCGTAGGTAACGATCTTGGCTTTCACGCCTACTTTCGCCCAGTCAGCCTGAATCATCTCCGCCATGCGGCGGGCATTCGGGTTGTACGGACGCTGTACCGGCATCGCCCACAGGTCGATTTCAAAACCGTTTTCCAGACCCGCTTCTTTCAGCAGCGCTTTGGCTTTAGCCGGATCGTAAGCGTAATCTTTAATGTCGTCGTTATAGCCCCACATGGTCGGCGGAATCAGGTTTTTCGCGGCCTGACCGGCGCCCTGATAAACCGCTTCGATGATCGCCTGCTTGTTCACCGCGTAAGTCAGCGCCTGACGCACTTTCACGTTATCCAGCGGTTTCTTCTCGACGTTGAACGACAGGTAACCCACGTTCAGGCCCGGCTTCTGCAGCAGTTCAATGTTCTTGTCCTGCTTCATGCTGGCCAGATCCGCCGGGTTCGGGTACGGCATCACCTGACATTCGTCTTTCTGCAGCTTGGCGTAACGCACGGATGCATCCGGCGTAATGGAGAAGACCAGACGGTCGATGCCCGGCTTGGTGCCCCAGAAGCTGTCAAAACGTTTGTAGAGGATGCGGGAATCTTTCTGGTACTGCTGCAACTGGAACGGACCGGTACCGATCGGATCCAGGTCGATTTTCTCCGGCGAACCGGCTTTCAGCATTTTGTCGCCGTACTCGGCGGACATGATGGAGGCAAAGTCCATCGCCAGGTCGGCCAGGAACGGCGCTTCGGCGCGGGTCAGTTGGAAACGGACGGTATAGTCGTCCACTTTCTCGATTTTGCTGATCAGCTCCGGCATACCCATGCCTTCAAAGTATTCGTAGCTGCCGCCGGAAACTTTGTGGAACGGGTGGTTAGCGTCGATCTGACGCTGGAAGGAGAACAGTACGTCGTCAGCGTTGAAGGTACGGCTCGGTTTGAACTCTTTGTTATCCTGCCACTTCACGTCTTTGCGCAGGTGGAAAGTATAGGTTTTGCCGTCGGCGCTGATATCCCATTTTTCGGCCAGACCCGGTTCAATTTCCGTGGTGCCGTTTTTGAACTCAACCAGACGGTTGTAGATAGGAATGGAGCTGGCGTCAAAAGTGGTGCCGGACGTGAACAGCTGCGGGTTAAAACCTTCCGGAGAACCTTCTGAGCAATACACCAGGGTTTTTGCCTGTACACCGGCGGCAACGGACAGCGCCAGCAAACCAAGGCTGAATTTCAGCACCCTTGATTTCATCAGGGATTTAGCCATTACATGAACTCCATTGTGGATGTTGTGTGTCAGTCAGACCTGTTGTTGTCATCGCGATCGTTGTCGTCGTGACTGTTGTCATTGCAACATGGCTATCGCGATTGGGGTTATCGCGACGGTTTTTATCGCGGTGGTCTGTACTTTTCTCTGTTTCAGCCCGAGGAACGCGTCCGGAGACTGATGTAATAGTAAACAGGGAGAGACAACAGTGCGGGACAAGCAGGAAAACCCCCGCCAGCCCTGTCGGATCAACCATAATGATTCCAGGTACTCTGCCGCCCTCCTCCTTGTGACGCCCACAATGTGTCAACAGATCACAATCGCGTCAATATAACCTGTTAGGATTTACAAACAGAAACCACAGAATCATCATGGTATAAAGTTAGCTTAAACCACCACTTTATTGGTGATAAGGTCCGCAAAATAACAAAAAAACAACAGGTAGCACCATAAAAACAGCGTCATACAATAATTATCACCATGTAAGAACTCATAGGAAAATCCTCTCGAATGATGAATTACTGCACAATAAAGCGTGTTAAAAAGGTTAAAATCAGGTGAAAATACTGACAAAACCCTGACATGGATGATGTATTCCTATCATCCCTGCTGCCCTTTCTGTAACTATTTGCGCACTATAAAAAAACTTTATACCACGCGGCAAAAGCACCAGGCGTACAGCATGGCGGTCAATCCGACCGTCACATTACGTCCACTGGTTTCTTCCCTGCTTATCACAGACAGTATGGCAGAAAATGGCGATTCCGCCGGATAGCAAAGACCTCGCCGACATAATCCCGGCCTCAATCACATCGCTCTGGAATTTTATTTATATAACTTTTTAAATTTTATTTTTTATTTATCCCTGCCGTGGTAATTTTACACAGCTAAAACTAACCCGCCTATCTAAATAATCCCACCACAATATTCACAAATTAATTTTAATTACAAAACCACGAATTAAGTTATTTAAAGTCGAATTGCTGTGAGGTTCACAATTCCCTCATGTTTGTAGTGAATGGCTATTATTTTTAACATTTACCCATGCTAGATTACCTAAAGAACATGCTGCAATAAAAATAACATCGCTTTTTTTCTTTTGATGGTGTGTCGCATGGCTATTGCGCTTTGCGCTCATAACACAATTTTCCACGTCTTGCAGAGCAAGTTGCTTATCTCTGTCCTATGCCGCTACAACAGGGTGAATATAATGAAAAACATTGAAACTGAAATCATGAGCGATAACACGCTCGCCACCGCCGCACCATCAAGCTTACTGGAAAGCTTAAATAAAACTCGCATTGGCTCCGTGCCTTTTATTCTTTTCCTGGTCATTGCCGCCATTGTATTTATTGCGGCCTATGCCAGTTATTTACCTAAAAACATGATCGGCGGATTCGCCGTTATTATGACCATGGGATTCCTGCTGGCTTATATCGGCCAGCGTATTCCGGTGCTGAAAGAAATCGGCGGCCCGGCGATTCTCTGCCTGATGGTGCCGTCCATTCTGGTGTATTTCCATCTGTTCAACGCCAACACGCTGGATACCGTCAAGCTGTTGATGAAAGACGCCAACTTCCTCTACTTCGTCATCGCCAGTCTGGTGGTGGGCAGCATTCTCGGCATGAACCGCGTCATCCTGATTCAGGGCATGATCCGCATGTTCATTCCGCTGGTGGTAGGCACCGCCACCGCGTTGGTGACCGGCCTGCTGGTAGGTAAACTGTTTGGCTACAGCTTCTACCACACCTTCTTCTTCATCATCGTGCCGATCATCGGCGGCGGCATCGGCGAAGGCATCCTGCCGCTGTCGCTGGCCTATTCCGCCATCCTCGGTCAGGCGCCGGACGTGTACGTCGCCCAATTGGCGCCTGCCGCCGTTGTCGGCAACATTTTCGCCATCATCTGCGCCGGCGTGCTGGCCCGCATCGGCGTATGGCGCAGCGACCTGAACGGTAACGGCAACCTGGTGCGCAACGAAGCCGATAACGCGCTGTTTGCGGTGAAAGACGCGCCGAAAACGGTGGATTTCCATCTGATGGGCGGCGGTCTGCTGTTGATCTGCACCTTCTTCATCGTCGGCGGGTTGTTTGAAAAAGTGCTGCATATCCCCGGCCCGGTGCTGATGATTCTGATCGCGGTGCTGTGCAAGTACGGTCGTGTTATCCCGTCCAGCATGGAAACCGGCGCCAACAGTTTCTACAAGTTCGTATCCAGTTCGCTGGTGTGGCCGTTGATGATCGGTCTGGGCATGCTGTACGTGCCGCTGGAAAGCGTGGTGGCGGTGTTCTCCGTCGGCTACGTGGTGGTGTGCGGTTCCGTGGTGCTCTCAATGGCGTTGATCAGCTTCTTCATCGCGCCGTACCTGAAGATGTACCCGGTTGAAGCCTCCATCGTGACCAGTTGCCACAGCGGCCTGGGCGGCACCGGCGACGTGGCGATTCTGTCCGCGTCCAACCGCATGTCGCTAATGCCGTTCGCGCAAATCGCCACCCGTATCGGCGGCGCCTCCACCGTGATCGCCGCCACCCTGCTGCTCGGCTGGCTGGTGTAGTCCGTCGACCGGTTCATACACAAAAAGGCCACGGATACCGTGGCCTTTTTCGTTTTATACGCCAGATAAAAAGCCACGTTGATCGTGGCTTTGTCGTTTCGGCGTTATTCGCAGTACTGTCGCAGCGCGTCCTGCTTTTCCGGCAGCAACCGGTAAAGGTAGACCGGGCGGCCGGTGGAACCGTAGAGAATATTGGTGTCGAGAATGCCGGTATCCGCCAGATAGATCAGGTATTTACGGCAGGACACGCGGGAAATGCCGATGGCGTTGGCCAGCATCTCGGTGGAGAACTCCGCGCCCTGATTGCCCTCGACCCATTCGCAGACGGTGCGCAGCGTCAGGCTGGTCAGCCCTTTCGGCAGTTTCTTACGCTCCACCGTCGGGGTGCCGCTGGTGCGGCGAATCAGGTTATCGATGTCCGACTGCGCCACAAACTCGCGGTGTTTGAGCAGGTTGGCCTCTTCCCGGTAGGCGGTCAGCGCCTGTTCGAAGCGGGCGAACTGGAACGGCTTGATCAGATAATCCACCACGCCGTAATGCAGCGCTTTCTTGATGGTATACACGTCGCTGGCCGACGAAATGATAATCACGTCCGTGTGTTCGCTGAATTCACGAATCGTGGGCAGCAAATCCAGACCGTTATCCTGCTGCATGTAGATATCCAGCAGCACCAGATCGATCTCGCAGTCCGGTTGCATCAGCAGATTTCGCGCCTGCTGCAGCGTCGGTACCGTCGCGTAGCAGCTAAACCCGGAAATCTGATTCAGATAACACTTATTCAACTCCGCCACCATGGCGTCGTCATCGACGATCAGTACATTTATCATGGTCAAACTGCCTTAATCATGGTCAAACTGCCTTGCTTGATACGGGATATTCACAAAAAACTGGGTGTAAACGTCCGGTTCGGATTCAAAATCGATGGTACCGCCGATTTTTTCCAGACTCTGCCGGGTGAGATACAAGCCGATGCCGCGTCCGGAGCCTTTGGTGGAAAATCCTTCCTGGTAAATGCGCTGCTGAATATCCGACGCAATGCCCGGCCCGTCGTCGCTCACCGTACAGTGTAACTGCCCATCCTGATGATGGAAGGTCACGGTGATCTCGCGGTTTTCCAGACCGGACAAGGCATCCATCGCGTTTTCGATCAGGTTGCCCAGCACGGTGATCAGCTCATTGGTGGCCTGGGAGTCGTCGGTATCCGGCAACAGACTGTCTTCGCTGATGGACAGCGTAACGCCCAAATCCCGTGCCCGATTGATTTTACCCAACAGGAACCCGGCAATCACCGGAGATTTTACTTTTCGGATAATCGAGCCGATTTCCGCCTGATAATTATTGGCGGTTTTTAGAATATATTCTTCCAGTTGCGGGTAATATTTTAAATGCAGCATGCCGAGAATCACATGCAGCTTGTTCATGAATTCGTGTGACTGGGCGCGCAGAGCGTCGGCGTAATACGACATCCCGGTCAGGCGCTGCAGCAGTTGGCTGACTTCCGTTTTATCGCGGAAGGTGGCGATGGCGCCGATAATATCGCCCTTCACCACCACCGGTACGGTGTTGATCAGCAACAGATTGCCGTTGAAATTGATTTCCTCATCCTGCCGCGGCGCACCGGTTTCCAGCACCTTTTCCAGATTCATCAGCGCCGGCCAGCGGCTGATGGTGCTGCCGATCGCCAGCGTTTCGCCAGACCCATGCTGACTGAACAACCGCTTGGCTTCGTCGTTGATGATGGTGACGCGCAGGTCGGTATCCACCGCGATCACCCCTTCTTTGATTTGCTTGAGCATCGCGTTGCGTTGCTCGAACAGATTGGAAATTTCGAACGGTTCAAAACCCAGCATGATGCGTTTGAGGGTTTTCACCAGAAAATAGGTGCCGAGCAGGCCGACCAGCGCGCCGAACAGGATGGTCCAGGGAATAATCCAGCGGTTTTCGTTAATCACCGACTGCACGCTGGACAGCGAAATCCCCACCGCCACCACCCCGAGCTGCTGGTTATTCTCGTCAAACACCGGCGTGAATACACGCAGCGCCGGGTCAAGCACCCCGCGGTTCACCGCCGTATTCTCCAGCCCCAGCAGCGCCGGATAGAGGTCATCGCCGATAAAATGGCGGCCAATTTGCCCCGGCTCAGGATGGGAATGACGGATACCGTCCATGCCGGTAACGATGACGAACAGCAGGTGATTGCGGCTTTTCACGTCCTCGGAAAAACGCTGTACCAGCATCGGATTGCCGATGCCTTTCAGATCGTCCACCACGATCGGCGAATTAGCGACGGTGCGGGCAATGGCGAAGGCTTTGTCCTTAAGGTGAGTTTCGGTCAGTTCGGTGATGCGAAAAAACAGCAGCGCGTAAACCACCAGCAGCACCGAGCCAATCACCGCCGACACCATCAGAATGATCGACGTGCCTAGTTTTAGCGGTGTCTTTTTCTTACTCATCTCTCGCTCCGGAATTCGCATCATCGATCCCGCTATCTTAACCTGTTCACGCTATTTCTGCGCCATTTCCGCACGCAGAGAACAAAACCGCCGCCCATATCCGGCGGCGGCGAATCAAACAGATAGGCAAAAGACGATCACCACATCCCCAGCACTTATTACCACATCCCCAAAACCTTCCACCACAGGCTGCCGATGCCCAGCCAGATGGGAATGACCACCAGCCCGACCAGGAAACCGATCTTCCACCAGGTTCCCAGCGACAGGTAGCCGCAGCCGAACATGATCGGCGCCGGGCCGCCGGAGTAGTGCGTGGTCGCCATAAACAGGTTACTGAAAGCGGCAAACGCCAGCACCGTCAGCACCGGCGGCGCGCCCGCCGCAATGGCGATCGACACGAAAATGGCGTACATGGCGCTGATGTGCGCCACCGCGCTGGCCATGAAATAGTGGCTGTAGTAGTACACCAGCAGCAACAGTCCTATCATCGGCAACCAGTGCATCCCGGCGACGGCGTGGCCGGCGATGCCGCCCAGCCAGGCGATCAGCCCCATCTTGTTCAGTTGGGTCGCCAGCATCATCAGCACGGCGAACCACACCACAGTGTGCCAGGCCTCTTTCTCGCCGGTTACGTCTTCCCAGCTCAATGCGCGGGTCAACAGCAACACGCTCAGGCCGCCCAGCGCGGTCAGGGTAGCGTCGATATTCAGCGTCGACCCCAACACCCAGAACACCACCAGCCCCAGGAACACGCACAGCACAATCCATTCGTTGCGGCTCATCGGCCCCATTTCGTGCAGGCGAGCCTTGGCCAGCTCGCGCATTTCCGGGGTTTTCTTCAGTTCCGGCGGGTAGAAACGGTAGAGCACCAGCGGGATCACGATCAGCGACAGCAGCCCCGGCACCAGCGTCGCCGCCGCCCATTCGGTCCAGGTCAGGTGAACGCCGAACTGGGTCGCCAGCTTGCTGATCAACGGGTTACCAGCCATCGACGTCATGAACATCGCCGAGGTAATGGCGTTGCACTGGAAAATAGTCTGCACCAGAAACGCGCCGATACGCCGCTGGGTGCCCTGCTCCGGCGTCGAACCGTAAGCTTCGGCGATAGAGCGGAACAGCGGGGTGATAATGCCGCCGCAGCGTGCGGAGGTTGACGGCATCGCCGGGGAAAACAGCAGGTCGGTGAATACCAGACCATACGCCAGCCCCAGGCTGCTGTTGCCGAGCTTGCTGATGAACAGAAACCCGATACGGCGGCCGAAACCGGTTTTGATAAAGCTGCGCGAAATGAAAAAGGCACAGGCAATCATCCAGATGGTGGGGTCGCCAAACCCGACCAGCACATCCTTGACCGACAGCAAACCGAGCGCCGAGACGGCGGTGATACTAAAAATGGCAATGGCGCCAAGGGGGTAAGGGGAGAGAATCAGACCGATGACCGTAGCAATAAATATTGCCAGCAGGTGCCATGCGGTAGGATTAACGCCTTCAGGAACAGGAACAAACCAAAATATAACGGCTATGCCGAGGATAATAAGAAGCTTAACTAACCTGCTGTTATTTGCAGACATACCAACACCACTCAAGATTAAAACGAAATCAGCCGCTTTTACCGGAAGTCCCGTGTTACGAGTGGAGGAGTTGTTTTATTTCTTCATCACCCTTATTTCCGCCGTCCGACTATGCGGATAGCGAGTTTTCCGGCGCGCCATCGCCATCTTTCATGGCGGGATACAGCCTGACAAACACAACGGGTACAGCATCAGCAAAAAAAAGACGAGAAAACGAAAAGAACAGGGTGCTTTTCTCGTCCCATCAAAATCAAGTGAAGTGATCAACGGGAAAAATAGTATTATAAAAGTGGAATTCACTACTGTTATTTTAATTACTAAATAGGTTTAATAATTTACTTTTGAAAATAAAAACGCCATTTCAAAAATAAATAAAACCAAAAAACTCGCCACAAAATAACAATTATGGAACATGGAATTAACGATGATGTTAATAATAATTAATTAATGAATACCGCTTTCATCACCGTTATTTATTGGTTTATTTCATTCTATTCAGGCAGGAAATAAAATAATTCTGAAGTATTTTTCGATATTTTCCCTTTAAATGCGGAAAATAACCATTGAGAACTAATGTAAACCATCGCCAGCGCCAGATGACCGGCTGGGAAAAGTGGGAAAAAATGTTAAAAAAATGCCCGCGAGTACCTCGCGGGCGGTCGATTATGGCCGGTTAAGCCTGTTCATCCGGCGCCTTCTCGTGAAGCGCGGGCGCACGGCGGCCGATGGCGATACGCTGCGGTTGCAACGCCTGCGGCACGTCACGAATCAGGTCAATGTGCAACAGCCCGTGCTGGAACTGCGCGTCGGACACATGCAGGTGATCGGCCAGCGTGAAACTCAGCGAGAACGGCTTGAACACCAGCCCCTGATGCAGGTACTGCGCCTTTTTCTCCGGCGGCGTCGGCGCGCCCTTCACGGTCAGACGCTGCCCTTCCACTTCAATATCCAGCTCCGACTGACGAAATCCAGCCAGCGCCAGCGTAATACGGTAATGGTTGTCATCGACTTTTTCGATGTTGTACGGCGGGAATTCCACCGCTTCCTGGTTGCCCATAGCGCTGGCGAGTTTGTCAAAGCCAATCCACTGACGCAGCAGGGGGGATAAATCGTAGTTGCGCATACTCATAACTCCTTCTGTGAAGCGAGATAACGGTTTCCGGCGACAGCCGGGTCGTCCCCATTCGGCGGACGAACAGATGCAATCACTCAGAGAGATCGCTGAGATCGGTTCACTCATCGCCGCGGCGTCGCGCGCCGGCGGCCATCACGATTATTTGATTTCGATACGCCGCGGTTTCAGCGTTTCCGGAATCACCCGTTGCAGATCGATGAACAGCAAACCGTTTTCCAGGTTGGCGCCGTTGATCTGAATGTGTTCCGCCAGCTGGAATTTGCGTTCGAAATTGCGCTCGGCAATGCCCTGATAAAGGTAGTTGCGTGGGGTGGCGTCGCCGCTGTGCGATCCTTTGACAATCAGCATGTTGTCGTGCGCGGTGATCTCCAGTTCGCTTTCAGCGAAACCGGCCACGGCAATCGCAATGCGGTACTGGTTTTCGTCAACCAGCTCAACGTTATACGGGGGATATCCGCCATTGCCCTGGCTCTGGCCGGCTTCCAGCAGATTAAACAGACGATCAAAACCAATAGCGGAGCGATACAGCGGGGAAAAATCGGGGTTACGCATAAACTGCCTCCTAACATGCAGCGAGGTCGAAAGATAACCGCCCTCCATTCGGACAGGCGTCTGGCGTGGGGAAATACCCTGTCGGCGTATTTCCGTCTTGCCTGATATCAATATGGTGACCCACCTCCGCTTTTCAACACCGTGAAGGAAAATTCTCTTATTCTTTCCCCGGTTCAGGTGTAATCACATACACTGGACAGCAAGCACATTTTGCTAAAACATGTGAAGGCCGTAATCCATATGCAGGGTGATGCACGCGCAGTCAACCACGTAACCGGGAAAACTCTCCTCAGGGTAGCATGATGACCATACTGAAAAATGCCTCATTGTCGTTCGTACTGTCAGGCGGGATACTGGCGACATGCGGTGGCTGCTCCAGTGTAATGACTCACTCTGGCGGCGAGCAGGGGTACTATTCCGGCACCAAATCCAGCATGGCTACCATGAAAGACGAGGACACCAGTTGGGCGATGATGCCGATGGTGGCGCTGGACGTTCCCTTCTCCGCCATGCTGGATACGCTACTGCTGCCCTATGACTATTATCGCGTCCACAGCGACCACCACAACACCTCGGCCCGCGACCGGCTGGAAGAATACGAACGCCGCAAGCAGGCAGACGAACCGCCGCCGATGATGATACCGGTTTCGGCAAATAACGCCGGTCAGTGACTTTCCGCCTGGCGGCGGTGGATCAGGGTCATGGGGATCACCGCTTTATGCGGCGGCGCATCGCCGTTCAGCGCCTGCTGCATCGCCGCAAACGCCTGTTCAGTCCAGGCGTCTTCGTTCTGACGCATTGACCAGAGCGTATTCGGTAAAAATCCCAGCATGGCGTGTTCATCGAAGGTGCCGATATTAATGTGCGCCGGAATATAGCCATAGCGCTCGCGCACCACGCTCAGCATCCCTTCCAGCACCGGCAGTGACGACGCGATGAACGCCGGCGGCGGCGCGTCGTGCTGGCGCAAAAACTGCTCCATCATCAGCATGCCGTCTTCACGGCGGTTATGGCTGGCTTCCAGCACCGCCGGGGTCAGCCCGGCCTGCTGCACCGACTGGCGATACCCGCGCAGACGGTCGCGAATCGCCGGCTGCTGCACGTCGCCGGCCATGAAAAACAGCGGCGCGGCAGGTTGGTCGGCCAGCATCGCTTCGGTCAGCGCCGCCCCGCCCTGCAGGTTGTCACTCATCACCAGCGGCAGTTGATCGATGCCGAAATCACGGTCCAGCAGCACCAACGGCTTTTTCACGACCTTAGCGTGGTGCTGAGCCGACTGTAGCGACGACGGCACCACGAATAACCCGTCGACATTGCGCTGCAACAGCGCCTCCACCAGCCGGTTTTCATACTGCGGATCGCTGTAAGAACAGCTGATCATCAGTTGATAGCCCACCTCGCGGCAGCGGGTTTCGAGCTTTTCAGCCAGCGTCGAGAAAAACAGGTTGGATAGTCGGGGCACGATCAGCCCCAGCGTTTCGGTTTTGTTCAGCTTCAGGCTGCGGGCGACGTGATTGACGGTGTAACCGTACTCGGTCACGTACTGATGGATGCGTTGCTGGGTTTTGGCGCTGATCCGATACTGTTCCGCTTTTCCATTCAGCACCAGACGCACCGTGGTCACGGACAACTTCAAGGCACTGGCAATCTGTTCAACTGTTTTCGCCATGAAACAGAATATCCCTGTGAGAACTGAAAGAGGCCAGTGTAGCGGAATAACTAACTCGACGCAGCTAAAGCGCGGCCGACCCTGGCCGCGATCAATAAATCACACCTCTTTGGTCATATCCCGACGCGACGTTTCCGGCGCTTTCCAGGCTGCGAACGCCGCCACCAGCGCCGCTACCGTGACGTAGGTCGCCACCAGCGTCCAGGACTCGTTATCCAGCGAGGTCAGCCCCTTGGCGATAAACGGAGTGAAACCGCCTGCGACAATCGCCCCCAGTTGTGCGCCGATGGACGCGCCGCTATAACGCACTTTCGGGCCGAACAGTTCGGTAAAGAACGCCGGTTGTACCGAGTTGATGGAGTTATGGGCGATGTTGATCAGCAGGATGTACCCCAGCACCATCAACCCAAAGGAGCCGCTTTCCAACAGATAGAAGAACGGAAACGCCATCGCCGCGGCGCACAGCGCGCCGAAGATATAGATCGGACGGCGGCCCACCCGGTCGGACAGCGCGCCGAACAGCGCATGCATCGGAAACGCCAGCACGCAGGTCGCCATGATCACGTTGAGCATGGTCTGTTTGGGCACGCCCAACTGTACGGTGGCGTAGGACACGGCGAACACGGTCGCCAGGAAGAACGGCACGCTTTCCGCGAAACGCAGCACCATAATCAGGCAGACGCTGCGCCACTGTTTACGCAGTACTTCCACCACCGGGCTTTGACGACGCGCCGGCTCGCTCTCACGCGCCTGCTGTTGCTGCTGTTGCTGGACCTGCTGGAACACCGGCGTTTCGTCCACCTTGCGGCGCATATACAGCCCCACCAGCACCAGCGCCACGCTCAGCATAAACGGCACGCGCCAGCCCCACGACATCAGTTGGTCTTCCGGCAGCGTCGACACCATGGCGAATATGGCCGTCGCCAGCAGTTGTCCGGAAAAACCGCCGGTCTGCGGGATGGAACCGAGCAGGCCGCGACGGTTGGCGGGCGCGGTTTCCACCACCATCAGCATCGCGCCGCCCCACTCGCCGCCCACCAAAAAGCCCTGCACGAAACGCAGTACCACCAGCAGCACCGGCGCCCAGACGCCGATCTGGTGATAAGTAGGCAGGCAGCCGATCAGAAAGGTCGCCATCCCCATGCCGCCGAGGGTAATCAACAGCGTCAGCTTACGCCCCAGGGTGTCGCCCATGTGGCCGAAGAAGATACCGCCCAGCGGGCGGGCAATGAACCCCACGCCGAAGGTAGCGAATGACGCCAGCATCGCCGTGACCGGGCTGACGGTGGGAAAGAACAGTTTGCCAAACACCAGCGCGCTCGCCAGTCCGTAGAGCAGGAAATCGTAAAACTCGATGGTGTTGCCAATCCAACTGGAGATCACCACGCGGCGGATATTGGATTTATTGTGCATCGCCTGGTGTTGGGATAATTCCACGGAAATCGACATGATGTTCCTCGCTTTATGATTTTATCGCCCTTCAGGCAAAGCCATCCGGACGCCGCCGTACCCGGAGGTCGGCGGGGGGTGTAGGGTACAGGTTTTTTTGAGTGCTACAACGACTACCCGCTGAATATCAGCGCGCAGTAAACGATATTTTTTCGATTCCAGGTGTAGGTCACATGCAATGTGGTGCCACCGGCATGAGATGTGGTGCCACCGGCATGAGATGCGGCGCCACCGGCATTAACCGTGTCGCCATCGGCAATAATGGCGGGATAAGAAAACTCGCCGGGCTCCTGCTCAAGGTCGATGCGGTTTTCCCAGTGTTCGCCGTTATCGACGGAGCAGGCCACCGTCAGCGGATAACGATGACGCCAGTTGCCGGTTACCGGGTTGTAGACCAGCACCAGACGACCCGCCCCCAGATGCGCCAGATCGACGCCGCTGTTGTTGTTCGGCAGGTCGATGGCATAAGCCTCGCGCCAGTGGCGACCGTAGTCGTCCGAATCGCTGCGGTACAGCGCGCCGCGCGTGCTGCGCATCAGTACATGCACCCGCCCCGGCGCCGACTCCCACGCCGACGGCTGAATAACGCCGTCCCACTGGAACACCCGCGTCAGGTCGTTTTCCCACAGCGCCGCCTGCTCCAGCCCCTGCCATAACGCCCCGCCGCCTTCATCGCCGGGTATGCGGTGGGTCAGCGGGATGGGCACGGCCTGCCAGTTCCGGCCCTGATCGCCGCTGAGATCCACAAAGGCATCCCAATGGCGGTCGTCCTCGACAGACGCGGGCGCCAGCCACTCGCCGTTGGACATCACCAGCAGCTTGTTCTTCACCGGCCCGCGCGGCGCGCTGTCGCCGGGCACCAGCGGACACGGCGCAGACCAGCTCGCGCCGTCATCCGTCGATACCATCACCCGGGTCTGCCAGTGGTGCACATCCGCGCCCACTTTATAGAACAGCCACAGCTTGCCCGCCTGCTGGTGCAACACCGGATTCCAGTGCGCCAGCCCGTCTTCCCACGCTATCCGCACCGGCGGCAACCAGCGCCCTTGCTCGGCGCAGGCCAGCCAGATTGCGGTATCGCCGCTGCCTTCCTTTTCGCCGGCAAACCAGGCCACCCGCAGCCGCCCGCCCGGCAATGCCGCCACGGTCGAGGCGTGGCAGTTGCCGAAGTAGTCATGCCCTTCGGGCAGGACGAATTGCTGTGTTGTCATTGTCAGCTTCATCAGGGTGTCCTTCAGGTTACCGGCGCGGTACCGGGAGCTGCGTCGCCAGCGTCTGGCCCAGCCGGAGCATGCTCTCAATCGCCTGTGGGAAAAAGCTCTCGCCGTAGGCGGCGCTGTTGCGCACCCGGCAAACATGGGTCGAGAAATTACCACATTGCTGCTGATAGAACTTGGCGCAGGCCGGATAATCAAGAAACTCCGCCAGCGCCGCCGTACCGAGATAATCCGCCAGCTGCTGCGCCGCCTGCGGGTGCTCGCGCCAGTGCTCGAACAGCCACACGTACAGCTGCGGGTGGAAGTTGGCCATCACGCCGCTGTAGGCCTGACAGCCGGCCTGCAACGACGCCAGCAACGTCTGGCTGTTGGCGTTGGCCAGATGCAGACGCGTACCCTGCGCCAGCTGCAGACGACGGCGAATGGTCGGCAGATCGCAGCAGGTGTCTTTGATGAAGGTGTAGCGCCCGCTGCGCGCGCACCAGGCGACCGTCTCGTCAGACAGCAGCCGCTTGTAGGGATAAGGGCACTCATAGATCCCCAAATCCACCTGCGCGGGCAGTTGCGCCGTCAATGCCTGCAACCGTGCCAGCGCCTGTTCGTCAGGCTCGCCCGCCAGCGCCAATCGGTTACTGATCAGGATCACGCCGTCCACGCCGGTTTCCGCCACGCCGTTTAGCTGATCCACCTGCTGGCTGAACGCGTTGGCGGTATGACCCGAGGCCACCACCGGCACCCGGCCGTCTACCTGCGCCACGATAAAGCGCACCAGTTCGCGGGTTTCCGCATCGCTTAAGAAAAACATCTCGCTGGACTGGCAGGCGGCGAACAGCCCGTGCACCCCGGCATCCAGATACCACTCCACCAGCCGCGCCAGCGAGGCGTAGTCGATTTCGCCGCGCGCGTCGAACGGGGTGAGCATCACCGGCCAGATGCCGGTGTATTTGTTTTCATCGCTGAAGGATGAGTTGTCGTAATTCATGATTTACTCCGCCAGCAACCGGTGAGCATCGCCCGCCGTCCATACCTGGATATGCTGCGTCAGCGCCTGAGCGACAAAGGCTTTCAGCACCTCGGCAAGCTTATCCTCGTCCACATACGCCACCGTCAGGTGGTTGCTCTGGTGACCCGCCATCAGGTCGTCGCGGGTGACGCCGTCCAGCACCGCGTTGAGCAGCGGCCACTCGTAGTTGGTGGCGCGGCGGCGGCGTTCAAACTCATCAGTTGGCAATTCTACCGCCGTGCCGGTGCCGATATGCATGATCACCTGCGTGCCTTCGTAATGCGCCCGCGCCCAGACAAAACGCCCCGCCTTGCCCTGCCCGGCGATGGTGGAACCGCCGTACGGGAAGAACATCGGCGGCTGACGATAGCCGGTGGCGCCGGCGATACCGCCTTTGAGGTGAGCAAACGGCACCGCGCCGGAAATTTCCAAATCCCAGTAGAAGACGCCCTGATACTCGCTGCCCCAGCGAATATCGTGCAGCGTGGTTTCCGCCGGTAGCCCCAGCCCATGCAGCAGATGCCACAACATCACCTGCGGAATGGCGCTGCCCATGTCCACTTCATTGATGCAGGGGATAGCGACATCGGGGCGAATCGGCTCGCCCTGCTCATCCGGCAGCGGGAAGCGCTCTGCGTTGCCGATCGCCCCTTCGGCGAAATCGGACGCGGCGCAGCTGTCTTTCAGCCCCTGCTGGTACTGCACCCCGACCGCCGTCAGCCCGAAGCGCTGCACGACGCGCGCCATCGCAATCATCATCGCGCACTGCTCCAGCACCTGATCCCGCGTCAGCTGGCGGCTGCCGTCGTCGCCAAACTCAAACTGCATACCACGCTGCTCATACCACGCCAGACAGTTTTCACGCAGGGCGTGCGGCACCTTCGCCATCTCCACCAGCAACGCCGACTGGGACAACGACTCGATCGGCATACCAATATTCACCATCGCCTGCTGCGGGAACACGCCGTTGATCATCCCCATGCAGAAGGTGTCGAACAGCCCGATAATCGCTTTATGCCGCAGAATGTATTCCCCCACCTGACGGCCGATCTGACCGGCAGGCGCCGCCAGCAGCGGGTGAGACGCCGCCACCGGGCGCAAATAGCCGGTCTTGTGGCTGACCGCGCCGTCGCGCAGCCAGGTCGCCAGCCCCTGACGAAACGCGTCGTCCTCAAAGGTTTCCGACCACAGCCGGGAATACGTGCGCCCCAGACTGGTCAGGCAGCCCGCCATGCACAACATGCCCACCAGCCCCGGCCAAGTGCCGTCGAAATTAGCCAGCAGCAATACCGGGCCGCGGTGGTGCACCAGCGACGGCGCGACATGGTGAGAATATTGCCAGGCGGTCAGCAGCACGATCACCGGCGCGTCGGGGTCGAGCGCGGCGAACACATCGCTGCCTTCCCGCTGGCTGCTGATGAAACCGTGCCCGCGGGCGTTGTCTACCGCATGAGCGCGCGTCATGCGGTATCCCAGTTGTTCCAGCGCGCTCTGTAGACGGCTTTCAAACTGCTGCTGGGTCGGCCAGCAGGTCAGGTTGGCGGACTCCCGCAGATCCGCATTGGTAACCAGCAAAACCTCGCGTTCGCCGACGGAAAGCCGGCGGGGTGAAGCGGGAAGATTCAGTGTCAACATATGTACTCCTGGTGTCCGTTCCGGACGATGCCGGAAGAAAATTCGGCTATCAGTGACGGCTCATCTGTTGCTGGGCGGCCTGCTGGTAGTCATACATCTGTAAATAAATCTGGTATTTGGCGTCGTGAAACGTCTGATTGCACCGGTCGGCGCGAATAAGCGGGCCGGGCTGCACCAGCGCCTGCGCCGCTTGCGGCAGCGAGGGATACGCGCCGCAGGCCACCGCCCCCAGCAACGCCGCGCCGAGCGTAACGGCGTCTTCTTCGCTCGCCAGTTGAATATCGCAACCGGTGATGGCGGCGTATTCCCGCAGCCACAGCGGATTCTTGGTGGCGCCGCCGCACATCGTCAGCCGGGTAATGTGATGACCGGCCTGATTCAATGCCTCGATAATGTGGCGGGTGCCATAAGCAATCGCCTGTAGCGTCGCCAGATACAGCCGCGCCAGCGCATCCGGCCCTTGTTCCAGCGTCAGCCCCATCACCATGCCGCGCGCATTCGGGTTGGCGCGCGGCGAGCGGTTGCCGTGGTGATCCGCCAGCACATGCAGATGACGGGTCGGCAGCGGTTCGCGCTGTTCCAACGACGCCACCCACTCGTTCAGCAGCGCATACGGGCTACGGCGCTGTTGCTCCGCCTGCGCCGTCAACGCCGGCCACTGCGCATGCTGGCGCAATGTCCATTCCACCAGCGCGCCCGCCGCGCTCTGCCCGCCTTCGTTAAGCCACCACTGCGGCAACATCGCGCCCCAGTACGGCCCCCACACGCCGGGCACCTCGACCGGCTGACGACTGACCAGCATATGGCAATTAGACGTACCGCTAATGACGGCGAGGCTGCCCTGTGGTTCGCCGCCGACCAGCGCCAGCCCGCCGGCGTGCGCGTCGATGATGCCGCCGGCCACCACCACGTTTTCCGGCAACCCCCAGTCGCGCGCCACGTCGGCGGCCAGCGTTCCGGCTGCCTCGCCCAGTTGCAGGATGCGCGGCGGGATTTTCTGCGGCAAATCAGCCAGCCCAACCGCCTGCAACAGGCTGTCGCTAAAGCGGTTTTCATGCGCCAGATAGTTCCACTTGCAGGTCAGCGTGCAAACACTGGCGGCGTCCGTACCGGTGGCGCGCCACACCAGATAGTCCGCCAGATCGAAAAAGCGCCATACCTGCTGATAACGTGCCGGGAAATGGCGTTTTAACCACAGGATCTTGGGCAATTCCATCTCGATGCTGACCTCGCCGCCTACATAGCGCAGCGCGTCGTCGCCGGTGGCGTTGATGTCGGCGGTTTCGGCGGCGGCGCGGTGATCCATCCACATGATGATGTCCCGCTGCGGGTCGTTCTGCTCAGCTACCGATACCGGCTGACCCTGCGGCCCGACCGCCACCAGCGAGCAGGTGGCGTCAAAGCCGATGGCGCGTACCTGCGAAGGCGCTATCGCCGCCATGCCCAGCGCTTCACGTACGCAAGCGCCGACCGACTGCCAGATATCCGTCGACGATTGCTCTACCACGTGCGTGCGAGGATGAAACTGTTCGATGGGCCGTACCGCAAACGCCAGACGCTGGCCATTGCCGTCAAACACCCCGGCCCTGACGCTGGCCGACCCGACATCCACACCGATGAAGCAACCGTTTTTCATGCTGAAATCTCTTTGCTAAGTCGAGTTAGCAATGTATTTGAAGCACAGAGTCGGTGACAATGTTTTTTGCTGCGAACTGTGAGGCGGATCGGTGAATAAAAAGCAATCGTTTGAAAGGAAACAGTTTTATTGGGTAATCAAAACAGCGGAGCGCTGGAAACCACCAGAGAAGGGCGGAAGCGGGGTAACAGGCGGCGGGCCAGTCTGGGCGCGCCGCCCGTCAGGAAAAACGCCGGCGTTAACGCATGACCGTCACCACAAAAATCTGTTTGTAGCCATCAATATCCCGTAGGTAGGCGATGCGATCGCCATTCGGCGAAAACACCACCGCATCCCCCACCGGCGGCGTTTCGCTGCGCACGGTCTGGCGAATCAACCGACCGGTCGCTACTTCGCACAGCATCACGCTGTTGTCGCCAATGAACGCCAGGTATTTGCCGTCCGGATGCCAGCTGAACGCCGACTGCACCGGCCAGTCGCCCTGCGTCACCTGACGGGGTTCGCCGCCGTTCGGCGATACCGTCCACAACTGCACCACGCCGCGATCGTCTTTCATCAGAAACGCGATTTGGCTGCCGTCCGGCGAACTGCGCAGCCAGTGACGCGGTTGATTGACTACGCCGGGATGTAGCCTGTCGGCGGTAAAGGTGAGACGCCGCTGGCGCACGCCGGCAGGCGGAGCAGGCAAACGATCGTCGGTGCCGCCCAACGGCCGCTCGCCGGGGCGGGCGTAATCGTTAAGTTGCTCCGGCAAATCGACGATAAACACTTCCGGCACCTTCTCGCCGCCAGCGGACAGCGTATCGCCGATAAACGCCAGCGCCCAACGCTGACGGCATCCATCCGGACGCAGATAGCCTGCCGTCCCCACCCAACCTTCTTCGTAGGCGCGGTTGATGTCATCGCTGCCGGGGCGCGGCTGCGGCGTGGTGTCGCTCACCAGCACGCAGAAATGGCTGCCGTCATGCTCGCGCGGATGACGGTGCGGCGCGACCACCGGATGCAGCGGCACCGCCACTGCGACATTGCGCAGATCCAGCGCCGGGTCGCGCTCGTGCAGCACATGGTCGTTGTAGGTGAAACTCAGCCGGCTGCCGTCCGGGCTGAACACATGCACATGGGAACCGCCGCGCAGCGCGCCGGCCAGATACGGCGCCGTCAACACGCAGGCATCCAGCGTCGTGGCCTGCTGGCGGTCATCATCCGATATCACCACGCCGCGGCGGTGATGAAAATCGTACTGCCAGCGCTCATCGGGGTGTTCCGGGCCGTGGATAAACACATAACGTTGCGGCGCCACCGGGCTGCCGGTCGCTACGCCGACATGCGCGCCCTGCCCGGCGCGGTAAATTACCTCGCGCTGACGGGTTTCCACGTTGACGCGTTCGATGGTCAATCCCGTGAATGAAGATCCGTGCGGCCGAACGTCATAAATCAACCAGTTGCCATCGCATGACCAGATATTTATATTGGTTAACTGATGTGAAAAAGCATTAAATGTTATCTGCCTGTCTTCATTCTTCACAGATTTTTCGCCTTCTTGACATAACTTGGCATATCCTAAAAAATCGCTCAAAAAACAACAAAGACAATAGAAATCATTGAGTTATTTTCCATTCCTGACTGTATTTCCCATCAAAAAAATAGAAAGATATCTTCAACAACCTCCGTTTTCCACGAAGGCCAACAGGGCGTAACCTTTCCGTTATCGAAAGGACAAACGCCTTTCAACGTCATTTACCCGAGGAAGGAAAAAGATCATGAAAAACATCAAAACCATCGCTATCGCCGCTGCCCTTGCCACCGTATCTTTTGGTTCTTTCGCCGCCCAGAACGTCAACTATGAGCAAGCCCAGCAGCTGGAAAAAATCGGTTCCGTTTCCGCCACCGCCAACGATCTGAGCTCGCTGCAGGCCAAACTGGCCCATCAGGCTGAGGCCGCCGGCGCTTCCGCTTACACCATCACCTATGCTGGCGGCGACAACACCCTGCGCGGCAACGCGGTGATCTACAAATAATCGCCCACGCTCATCATTACCCTCGACCCCGGTGCCTGTGTCCCCCCGGGGTTTTTTCATTTCTGGCGGAACTCACGCCTACTTATCACCGCTGAACAGATGATCGTACACATGCTGGAGATGGCGTTCCATGCTGGCGCGTGCCCGGGCCGGGTCGCGCGCGACGATGGCGTCGGCAATATCGGCATGGTCCTGATTCATGGTGCGGGGGAAATCGGGGTCGGCGTAGAGCGTTTCCAGCCGCACAAACCGGCTGCTCTGACGCTTGTTCCACAGGTAATCCATCATGTCCTGCAGCACTTCATTGCCGGACATTTCACTGATCAACAGATGGAAGCGCTTGTCTTCGTGCAGAAATTGCGCGTCGTTGACGTGCAGGCGTGACAGATCGCGGGTGATATCCTGCAACGCGGCGCGTTGCTCGTCGGTGGCATGCACCGCCGCCAGCTCCGCCATCATTGCCTCATATACCTGACGGGCCTGAATGAACGCCCGCAGGCTGAATTCGTCTTCCGGCGGCGCGGCGGGCGGCGCGTCCGGCAGCGGGTCGTTGACGTACACGCCATTCCCGGTGCGAATCTCCACCCAACCGGTAATTTCCAGCGCAATCAGCGCCTCGCGGATGGACGAGCGGCTCACCCCCAGCTGTTTCGCCAGTTCACGCTCCGAGGGCAGCAGTTGCCCGGCCGTAAACTGACCGTTTCTGATACAGTTAATCAGCAGGTTGGATATCTGCCGGTACAGCCGCTCAACTTTCAGTGTGGGTAACACTATATCCCCTCCGGCCGCGCCAGCCGTGTCCTGTCAGCATATGCCCTATAAGCATATGTCCTGTAAACAATAGCCCGCAGCTTACCATAGCCGCCAAAACGCCAGAAAATTAAATGCCGCAGCGCCATACGCAGATGACAAGGCTGCTATCCATCTCACACCCGGGCGCCACAGCGGCCTCTTGCCTGATGTTTGCGTGATCTAAATCACAGAAATATCACCGCAGGTGGTGAATAGTGAACCGGTCTGGTGGCCTGACCACCAGACCGGTTATTATCCGATCCCGATGATTACTCAAGTCTATAGCTTAAGGAGCTACTTTATGGAACACACCTGGCGCTGGTACGGCCCCAACGATCCGGTGTCGCTGGATGATGCCCGCCAGGCGGGCGCGACCGGTATCGTTACCGCTCTGCATCACATCCCGAATGGCGAAGTGTGGAGCGTTGAAGAGATTAAGAAACGCCAGGCGCAACTGGCTGAAAAAGGGTTGATCTGGTCGGTGGTGGAAAGCGTGCCGGTGCACGAAGCCATCAAAACCCAGACCGGCGACTACCGCCGCTACATCGCCAACTATCAGCAGTCGCTGCGTAATCTCGGCGCCTGCGGCATCGATACCGTGTGCTACAACTTTATGCCGGTGCTGGACTGGACCCGTACCGACCTGGAATACCCGCTGCCGGACGGCTCCCGGGCGCTGCGTTTTGACCACACCGCCTTCGCCGCCTTCGAACTGCACCTGCTCCAGCGCGCAGGCGCCGCCGCCGACTACACCGACGACGAACAACGCCAGGCCGCCGCCTATTTCGCCGCCATGACCGACGCGGACAAAGACAAGCTGACCCGCAATATTATCGCCGGTCTGCCGGGCGCCGAAGAAGGGTACACGCTGGAACAGTTCCGCGCCCAGCTGGCGCAGTACGACGGCATCGACAAGGCGAAATTGCGTGAGCACATGGCTGAATTCCTGCGGGCGATTGTGCCGGTGGCGGAAGAAGCCGGCATCGTACTGGCGGTGCATCCGGACGATCCGCCGCGCCCGATTCTCGGCCTGCCGCGCATCGTGTCCACCATTGAAGATATGCAGTGGCTGAAAGACGCCGTGGACAGCATCCATAACGGTTTCACCATGTGCACCGGGTCTTACGGCGTGCGGGCGGACAACGATCTGGTGAAGATGATCGAAACCTTCGCCGACCGCATCCACTTTACCCATTTGCGCGCTACCTGCCGCGAAGACAACCCGAAAAGCTTCCACGAAGCCGCGCACCTGCATGGCGATGTGGACATGGTGAAAGTGGTGAAAGCGATTCTGGCGGAAGAACACCGCCGCCGTCAGCAGGGCAACACCCGTGCCATTCCGATGCGCCCCGACCACGGCCACCAGATGCTGGATGACCTGAAGAAGAAAACCAACCCCGGTTATTCCGCCATCGGGCGGCTAAAAGGGCTGGCGGAAGTGCGCGGCGTCGAACTGGCGATCAAACAGACGTTCTTTAACGACTGATCCGCACACTCCCCTATACCCTAAATAATTCAAGTTGCAGGACAACACGCTCGCGTGTTGAACAACGCCACGCGTTGGCCCTTTAGGGCAAGGCTCAGAATGAGCCTTGTAACGCGGCGACGCAGCGAATCCCCAGGAGCTTACTCAAGTAAGTGACTGGGGTGAGCGACAACGCTGCCGGGAGCAGCGTTGAACGCGGTTTACCGCGGCCCCGAAGGGGCGAGGCCCAGGGATGGGCCGAGTAATAACGCCAACGCATCTGCAGCTTGAAGTATGACGGATATATATGTCTGGCCCGCGCGGGTCAGACATTCAACACAAACTTCTCGATAGCGTAAGCCACGCCGTCTTCACTATTAGATTTGGTGACAAACTGGCTCGCCGCCTTGACCGCGTCGATAGCATTGCCCATCGCCACACCCAGCCCGGCGAACTCAATCATCGCCAGATCGTTTTCCTGATCGCCCAGCGCCATCACTTCATCACGTTCAAGGCCAAGGTGCTGCGCCAGCATTTTCACCCCTTCGCCTTTATTCACGCGCTGGTCCAGAATCTCCAGATAGAAAGCGGCGCTTTTCATGATGGTGTAACGCGTGAAATCTTCGCGCGGAATGCGAGCGATAGCGGCATCCAGTAACTCGGGTTCGTCAATCATCATCACTTTCGGGAAACGCAGACCAGGGTCCATTTCCTCCACCGCCCGGTATTTCAGCGGCATGCTGGTCAGATGGGACTCATGCACCGTGTAGGCGCTGATGTCTTTGTTGGCGGTGTAAACATAATTGAAATCAAGCGCATGGAAGTGCACGCCCAGCTCACGCGACAGCGCCTCGAAATGGAGGTAATCCTCAAAGCTCAGCGTGGTTTGCGCCACACATTCGCCCGTCGCCGTGCGTTGCACCAGCGCGCCGTTATTGGTGATGCAGTAATGTCCGTCCTGCTGCAGGCCCAGCTGTTGCAGATAGCGCTCGACGCCGATGAACGGACGCCCGGTAGCCAGCGCCACATAGACGCCTTTTTCGCGTGCGGCGACAATCGCCTGTTTCACCACTGGCGAGATTTGATTTTCCGGCGTCAGCAGCGTGCCGTCCATATCAATCGCAATCAGTTTTATCGCCATGAATTTCCCCAATAATCAGTTCAACTCCCTGCATGCTAGCGCGATTTCGCCGGGCGAAGCCAGAAAAACAGCGTCAGTTTCATGGCTCCTACATTAAAGCCCCCTCTACGCTGGCCGATATTATAAATGTGATGCAGTTCACAATAGGGACATGGTTCAGGCTGCACACGTTCACCTGCTGTTGATTTTTCTTTCATCCATTGAATGGCTTCACACAGGGGAGTTCTCATCATGTCCATTGAGCTGGTTTCCCATACTTCCTCTACCCAGACGCCTCTGGTTTCTCTCTCCGCCGCCGGGAAGAAAAAACTGTCTACCCGCGCGCTGGTGCTGATTACCACGGTTTTCATCATTACCTGCGGCTTCATCCTCACTATCGGTTTTCTGCTGTGGCAATCCGGCCAGCAACAAAAAAACACCGCCCAACAACTACTGGAACAAACCGCCTACACCAGCGCCTATTCGGTGCAGAACCGGCTCGATATCGCGCTATTTGCCGCCCGCGACCTGGCGCAGAGCGTGACCAGCCTGCGGGAAACCGGCGCGCCGGACCGCGCCACCGCCGAGCTGTTGCTGAAAAACACGCTCAAAAGCCACCCGGATTTGCTGTCGATGTCGCTGGCATGGGAGCCGAACGCCTTTGACGGCAAAGACCAACAGTACGCCAGCCAGCCGGAGCAGGACCCGAAGGGCCGGTTTGTGCGCTACGTTGACCGCGACAACGCCGGTAAAGTGGCGCTTCACAACCTGACCGATTACGAAACGCCCGGCAGCGGCGATTACTATCTGCTGCCGCGCAAACTGCAAAAAGAGGTGATTCTCGAACCCTATAGCTACCCCTATAACGGCGTCGACGTACTGCTGACCTCGATTGCGGTGCCGATCATGATTGACGGCAAATTCTACGGTTCGGTAACCGCCGACTTCTCGCTGGATACGCTGCAGCAGATGGTCAACGGCATCAAACCTTATCAGGGCGCCGGTTACGCCACGATGTACTCCGCCTCCGGCACCTACATCGCCCATCCGGACAAGGCGCGCATCGCCAAAAAACTGGAAGGCGACCCGCCGCTGATGGACAGCATCGCCGCGGGCAAGCCCTATAACCGGCAGCGTTTCAATAGCTTCACCAACACCGACATGATGAATGCCTACGTGCCGATCGCCATCGGCAATACCGGCACGCCGTGGATGCTGGGGGTGAGCGTGCCGGAACAGGTGGTGATGGCCGAATCGGTGCGGCTGCGTTACATCGGCGCACTCATGACCCTGCTTAGCATTCTGGTGGTGTCCGGGGTGATTGGCCTGATCTTCACCCGCAAGGTACTGCGCCCGGTGGGCGGCGAACCGGTGGAAGCGGCGGCGATCGCGCTGGCGGTGGCGCAAGGCGACCTGACGCTCCACATCCCGGTTCAGCCCAAAGACACCAGCAGCATCTTCTATGCGATGTCGGAAATGCAGCAGCAGCTACGCAGCATTGTGGAACAACTGATGAGCACCAGCGAGTCGGTCAGTCACGGTGCGGTGGAAATCTCAGCCGGCAACGTCGATTTGGCGTCCCGTACCGAACAGCAGGCGGCGGCGCTGGAAGAAACCGCCGCCAGCATGGAACAGATCACCGCTACCGTGAAACAAAACGCCGATAACGCGCACAGCGCCACCCGACTGACGCAGAACGCGGCGCACATCGCCCAGCGCGGCGACGAAATTGTGGGTCAGGTGGTCAGCGTCATGGGCAGCATTGATGAAAGCTCGAAGAAAATCAGCGAGATCACCGGCATCATCAGCAGCATTGCTTTTCAGACCAACATTCTGGCGCTCAATGCGGCGGTGGAAGCGGCCCGCGCCGGCGAACAGGGTCGCGGTTTCGCGGTGGTGGCCGGCGAGGTGCGCAGTCTGGCCCAGCGCAGCGCCGATGCGGTAAAAGACATCACCGCGCTGATCGGCGAATCCGCCGAACGGGTCGGTCATGGGGTCGGCATGGTGGAAAGCGCCGGGAAAACCATGCGGGACATGCTGACCGCCGTGACGTCGGTCAACGACATCATGAGCGAGATTGTCGCCGCGTCCGACGAGCAATCCCGCGGTATCAGTCAGGTGACGCAGGCGGTGCATGAAATGGACGGCGTCACCCAGCAAAACGCCGCGCTGGTACAGCAAGCCACAGCCGCCGCCGCTTCACTGGAAGATCAGGCCCGGCAACTGGCGCAACTGGTGCAGGTGTTCCGTATTCATTGATCACCTGGCGGAACCCCATCACGCAAAAGGCATAGCCGAATGGCTATGCCTTATTCGTATCCGCCTGCTCACCCGACCCTTATCAGAGCCGCTTCGGGCGGCTTATTCCTCTTCTTCACGCAGCGGCACAATCAGCATGTCGATGTGCACCGTATTGATCAGCTGGCGCGCGGACGACATCAGTTTGCTCCAGAAATCCTGATGATGACCGCACAGCACCAGGTCGACATCATACTTGCGGATGGCGTCAACCAACACCTGGCCCAGATCGCCGCTGCCGCTCAGGGTTTCCGAGATCGGATAGCCAGCGTTTTCCGCCAGTTCCCTCAGGGCATTCTGGGTTTCTTCGGAAATACGTTGCTGCATGTCGCCCAGGTTGACATCGATCAGCCCGGTGTAGAGATCGGAGTAATTCACGTCAACATGGATCAAAGAGACTTTGGCATCATACGGTCGCGCCATGGAAACCGCTTTTTCCACTAACACCTTACTTTCCGGTGACAGGTCGACCGCGATAAGGATGTGTTTGTAAGCCATGATAAGCTCCTTCCGTAATGACTAACTGATGGGTCAGCAGATATTTCTCCTGCCAGTCTGATAACCGATGGCTGTAATGAGCATAGCACCCCGCTGATTCCGGGTTATGTTCAACAGATCACAACGCCACATATTTTGTAACGGTTCTGCGGATACTGGTAACTACTTGCCCTGAAGCGACCGTCCATCTGCGCCGATACTGTTTATAGCTGATGACGGTTTATCGCTTATAACGGTGAAACCTCCCGCCCGTATGCAAAGTGTAGTTGAAAAGGGCGCGACCTACGGAGGAGAAAGCCGGTGTCAGATCAAAAGAAGTCGTGATGTTTTTTGCTTTCAGGAACCTTACGTCAGATATGGAAAAAAAACGCAAGGCTCTTCTACAATGAAATTGAGGGGGACCCTGCAGGCCCTTCTCCAGGCAAGGATACAGCGGTGAAGAAGAACACCCGGGCAACTCGCCATGGTCTGGCAGCCCCATAACATCGCGTGAATAACGTGTGGCATAAATACCCACAGATGTGATGTCGGCAGGACTCGACACGTGAAAGCATCTGATGGGTCATAATCCGGGAGGGAAGCATGATGATTAGTACATTTGCGCTTTTCTGGGCTTTATGTGTCGTCTGTGTCATCAATATGGCGCGATATTATTCTTCGTTACGAGTGCTGCTGCTGATACTGAGAGACTGCGATCCGCTACTGTACCAGTATGTGGACGGGGGCGGTTTTTTTACCTCCCACGGTCAGCCCAGTAAACAGTTGCGGTTGGTTCGCTACATCTACGCACAACGTTATCTTGATCATCACGACCCCGAGTTCATCCGTCGCTGCGCGCGGGTGCGCGGTCAGTTTCTGCTGACCTCCGCCTTGTGCGGGCTGATTGTGGTCAGTCTCATTGCCTTGATCATCTGGCACTGAGGCGGCCCGGCAGCGTAAACCGGTCGTGTTTCTATCAACCCCAACCCTATGCCCTGACAGCAGAAAGGCGGCCTGATGGCCGCCTTTCTTATACTTATACCCGCTACGGCTTTATCACCGTGCCGAGTCAGATCAGCTTCAGCGCCAGCCAGTACAGCACGCCGGAGAGCAACATTGATACCGGCAGGGTAAACACCCAGGCCAGCAGAATGCTTTTCACGGTTTTCCCCTGTACGCCGCCGCCATCTACAATCATGGTTCCGGCCACCGCGGACGAGAGTACGTGAGTCGTGGAGACCGGCATGCCGGTATAGCTGGCGATACCGATGGACATCGCCGCCGTCACCTGCGCCGAAACGCCCTGCGCATAGGTCATGCCTTTTCTGCCAATCTTCTCGCCGATGGTCACCGCCACGCGCTTCCAGCCCACCATCGTGCCGAGCGACAGCGCCAGCGCCACCGCAACGATAATCCACAGCGGCGCATATTCCACCGTGTACAGCAAATCGCTGCGCAGATTGTTAAGCAGGCGTTTGTCGTCAGACGGGGTTTCCGGCAGCTTGACGACGCGATCCAGCGTATCGGCGATGCACATCAGCAAGCGGCGAGCGCGGGCGCGGTCATCCGCCGCCAGTTCATCGTAGCTTTTGACGTTATTCAGCAGCACCTGCACGCGGTCGATGGCGATCATCGCGCGGGAGGTATCACAGTGAAAATCCGGTTTATTGCCGGTGGACGGAATCACGTTTTCCGGCGCCGGAATCACCGGATGCGACAGGTCGATCACATGCGTCAGCGCCGCGCTGTGAGACTGGTAGTATGTCTGCAGGTTCACCACCGCGTCGCGGGTGCGGCTGATATCGTAACCGGACGCATTCATGTTCAGCATAAATCCGGCCGGCGCCACGCCAATCAGCACCAACATGATCAGACCGATGCCTTTCTGACCGTCGTTCGCGCCATGCGAGAAGCTCACGCCCACCGCAGACAGGATCAGCGCGGTACGGGTCCAGAACGGCGGTTTGCGCTTACCATCCTGTTTTTCGCGCTCGGCCGGCGTCAGGTGAACGCGTTGGCGCTTCTTATTACTGCTCCAGTAACGACGCAGCAGATACACCATCAACCCGGCGATGATCATGCCGACCACAGGCGACACCAGCAGCGACAGGAAGATACTGACCATTTTGGGAATATTGAGCGCATCCACCACCGACGTATGGGTCACCAACGCATTGGTCAGACCGATACCGATAATGGAACCGATCAGCGTATGCGAACTGGAAGCAGGCAGCCCGAAATACCAGGTTCCCAGGTTCCAGATGATCGCCGCCAGCAGCATGGAAAACACCATCGCCAGCCCGTGGGTGGAGCTAACGTTCAGCAGCAGATCGGTCGGCAGCAGGTGAACAATGGCGTACGCGACGCTCAGCCCGCCCAGCAATACCCCGAGAAAGTTGAAAACCCCGGCCATGACAACCGCCAGTTGGGCACGCATCGCACGGGTATAGATAACAGTGGCTACCGCGTTGGCGGTATCGTGAAAGCCGTTAATGGCTTCGTAGAACAGAACAAATAGCAGAGCGAGAACCAGCATCAGACCGGTGTGGAAATCAAGCCCGGCAAATAAATGTAGCATAAGTGTTAGGCCATGTAGTGGTCATGAACGCGGCGCATTATCGGCGACAAGCGGAAACGGGAAAAGCAAAATATGACATTATTTTGACTTAATTTACGCCATTCTTGCCGGTGACAATGTTTTAGTTAATTAAAATCAAGGCATTATTGTTTTTACCCCTCCACACACTTTGTTACCGGCAAACGGCGGCAGCGCAGCATGGCGCAAGGAACAAGGCGCACCTGGGCGATGACCGGCGTCGGGACATCGCCTATAATCGGCCGCCCTGTGGGGCAATGGCATGGCGGAACAACGGGAGAGTAATGTGGAACAGTTTGACGTAATCATCATTGGCGCGGGCGCGGCCGGGCTGTTCTGTGCGGCGCAGGCAGGCCAGAAAGGACTGCGGGCGCTGCTGGTGGACAACGGCAAAAAACCGGGCCGCAAGATTCTGATGTCCGGCGGCGGGCGCTGCAACTTCACCAATATGTACGCCGAGCCGGCAGCCTACCTGTCGAGCAACCCACACTTTTGCAAATCCGCCCTCGCCCGCTACACCCAATGGGATTTCATCAGCCTGGTAAACCGCCACGGCATCGCGTATCACGAAAAAACCCTCGGCCAACTGTTCTGCGACGATTCCGCGCAGCAGATTGTCGATATGCTGATGAAAGAGTGCGAAACCGGTAAGGTGACGCTGCGTCTGCGCAGCGAGGTGCTGTCGGTGGAAAAAACCGATCGGTTCCTGGTGAAGCTCAACACCGGGGTGGTACAGGCGCCGGCGCTGGTGATCGCCAGCGGCGGGCTGTCGATGCCGGGGCTGGGCGCTACGCCGTTCGGTTATCAACTGGCGACGCAGTTTGGCCTCAACGTATTACCGACCCGCGCCGCGCTGGTGCCGTTTACCCTGCATAAGCCGCTGCTGGAACAGTTGCAGACGCTCTCCGGCGTGTCGGTGCCGGCGGTGGTCACGGCCGAAAACGGCACCACCTTCCGCGAAAATATTCTGTTTACTCACCGCGGCCTGTCCGGCCCGGCGATCCTGCAGCTGTCCAGCTACTGGCAGCCGGGAGAATTCGTCACCATCAACCTGTTGCCGAACCTTGATCTGACCGAATGCCTTAACAACGAACGTCTGGCGCATCCGAACCAGAGCCTGAAAAACACATTAGCTCAGTGGCTGCCGAAGCGGCTGGTGGAATGCCTGCAGGCGCTGGGGCAGTTACCGGACGTCACGCTAAAACAGCTCAACAAGCCACAGCAGGCCGAGGTGGAAACCACGCTGCAACAGTGGCGGGTACAGCCTAACGGCACCGAAGGCTATCGCACGGCGGAAGTGACGCTCGGCGGCGTCGATACCCGCGAACTGTCGTCAAAAACGATGGAAGCCGGCAAAGTGCCGGGGCTGTACTTCATCGGTGAAGTGGTGGACGTCACCGGCTGGCTCGGCGGTTACAACTTCCAGTGGGCCTGGAGCTCCGCCTGGGCGTGTGCGCAGGCGCTGGGGTAACGATGGACTCCAGCATAGCAACCGGTTCCTTTCATCCGTTAATCCTCCCATTGTTACTTTTCTCAAAAACAACAAAGCCGCCCGAAGGCGGCCATTGTTGCGCATGATAACGGCAAACCGGTTATCAGTTGTACAGTTCAGCCACGCCGCGCATCTGGTTTTCACCGGAGGTGGCGGAGATGATGCGGAATGATTTAGCGCCGGCTGCATTGGCTTTTTCAGACAGGCTGGCCTGCAGACCGTCCAGCGTAGCAGCAGTGGCGCTGACAGAGCCAACAGACAGGCTGGCGGACTGCTGTACTTCAGTTGCTGCAAAAGTGCCGAAAGAAACGGTAGCCAGGGCGATAACTGCAACAATATTTTTGATAGCTTTCATGGTCAATATCCTTCACGTTGAATTTGGTTGGTTTCTTTAGTGAAAGCGTCTTCGCTTTCGATGGAAGTGATAATAGACCTGTTGCTGCGACGTTAAAATCGGGTTTATTTGCAGATATCTTTCAAAAAAAATGAATAAAAAATAACCATGAATTGCCTGTCACCCGCAGACCCCGCCGCGGGTGACAGACGCGCCGGTTATTGCAACTCGACCCACAACGGGTGGTGATCGGAGCCCTGATTCTCGGTATCCGCCCAGCAACGGCGTACCGTCAGCCCCAGCGATGGCGTCAACAGGCAGTGATCGATACGGCCGCCGACATTCGGATGGGTAGAACCGCTATTCTCCGGCAGACCGGCGGCGACCCAGGCATCCATCAACCCGCGGTGACGAACCAACCGGCCGTGATGCGGCGACACCGGCCCAATCAGACGGCTGTACTCCTCGCTGTCCGGCAGGCAGTTCAAGTCCCCCATCAGGATCATCTCCTGCGGCATCACCGGCATCCGACCTTCGGTCCAGCCCGCAGCCGGGTCAGGATGACCGCCGCACCAGGCGCCGCCTTCATCCGGGGCGCGGGCGAAAAGCGCCAGCATCGCCTCCACCTGCGGCAACCGGGTATCGGCGCACAGGTGACTAAGGTGGGTGTTATAGACGCGGATCGTCCCGGCGCTGGTGTCGATCACCGTTTCCAGCACGCCTTGCTGAATTGAGTGCTGGGTCAGGGTACCGAACTTCGGCAGCGGAAAGTTACGGCTGGAGAGAATCGGCCAGCGGGACAGCGTCAGGGTACCGAACTGACGACGACGATTGACGACCCGGCCGTCCGCCGCCACGGTGCTGGCATCCATGTCCAGATTGGCGCCGTAGACCCAGTGGTACTCTCCCAACAGCGCCGCCAGCTCCGCCGGTTGATCCATCATGCCGGAGCGCTGCCAGAAGCGTTCCACTTCCTGCATACAGATGATATCCGCACCGCGTACTTCATCGGCGATGCGAGCCAAATCGTAGCGACCGTCGCGGCCAAGACCGTATTGAATGTTGTAGCTGACAATGTGCATAAGGCAACCTGTTGGTAAGTGGACGTTAACCTGCCGTCCGGCAGGCGAAAACCGTATTGGCAGGCAGCACAACGCCTGCATCGGGCAGGCGGTTACCGTCGGCGTCAAACAACAGCAAGGCATCAACCGACAGCGACACCCCGACTGACATCCCCGCGTCGTACTGCGCCGTCGAACCGGCCGCCAGCGCCTGCAACGGGCCGAGCGGCGTGTGCAGGCGGTACAGAATCTCCCGCCCCATCGGCTCGACGTGTTCGATGCGCCCGGACAGCGGGCCGGCGCCCGGCGGCGTCAGGGCGACGTCTTCCGGCCGGATGCCGAGCGTCAGCGCGCCGTGATACGTCGATGACAACCCCCAGCGTGTTTCACCCACCGTCAATTGATAGCCGCTGGCCTGTCCCGGCAGCAGGCTGATAGGCGGCGAGCCGATAAAGCCGGCGACAAAGGTATTGGCGGGCTGACGATAGAGCTGTTGCGGGGTGCCTATCTGCTCCACCCGCCCCTGATTCATACAAATAATGCGGCTGGCAAGCGTCATGGCTTCCAGCTGATCGTGCGTCACCATCAGCGTGGTGGCGCGTGAGCGGGCGTGAATCGCTTTTAGCTCGGTGCGCATCGTCATGCGCAAGGTGGCGTCGAGGTTGGACAACGGCTCGTCCAGCAGCAACAGCGACGGCCGCTTAACCAACGCCCGCGCCAGCGCCACCCGCTGCTGCTGGCCGCCGGACAGCGCCGCCGGTTTGCGATCCAGCAATTCCGTCACCTGCACCAGCGCCGCCGCGTCCCGTACCCGCTGGTCGCGCTCGTCGCGTTCAGCAGGCTTGAAACGCAGCGGAAACGCGATGTTGTCGTACACATTCAGGTGCGGGTACAGCGCGTAAGACTGGAACACCACGCCAACGTTGCGATCGCGCGCATCCACGCCGTTCACCCGCTGGCCGTCGAACAAAATATGCCCTTGCGTCGGCGCATACAGCCCGGCCAGCAAAAACAGCGTGGTGGATTTGCCACAGCCGGACGGCCCGAGGATCGCCACAAATTCGCCGTCAGCCAGCGTCAGGTTAACCGGGTGCAGCACCGGTGTATCGCCCCAGGCTTTGGTGACGCCATCAAGCACAATTTCCGCCATAATCTTAGCCTTTGATTCCACCGACGCTCATTTGCGTCAGGTATTTTTGGGTTAACAGGTACAGCGCCAGCACCGGAAGGATGTAGATGACGCCCACGGCGGCAATCAGCCCGGAATCCGCGCCCATGCTGTCTTGCGATGCCCAGAACAGGTACAGGCTCATGGTCATCCTGCCGCTGTCGATCAGCAGGGTGCGCACAAAAATGTACTCCTCCCAGCCGCGCAGAAAGGCGAAGGTAGCGATGGCGATCATGCCGCCGGTCACCTGCGGCAGCACCACCAGTCGGAATGCCTGAAAGCGGCTGGCGCCGTCGGTAATCGCGCTCATTTCGATATCCCACGACACGCCGTCGAAAAAATTCTTCATCACGAAGATGGCGAACGGCAGCTCAAGCGCGCACATCACCAGCATCACGCCCCACAGGCTGTTGAGCAGCCCCATCCAGTAAAGCTGGATAAAGATCGCCACCGTCAGCGCCATCACCGGAAAGGCGTGCAACAGCAGCAGGACCTTTAGCACCCCTTCACGCCGTCGGAAACCGAGCCGGGACAGGGCATAGGCGGCAGGCACCGCCAGCAGCGTCACCAGCAGCGTGTGGCCGGCGGCGAACAGCAGCGAGTTGCCAAGCGCGGTCCAGACAGACGGCAACGTACCGCTCTGCATACCGGTGGCCTGCACGTCCGGGTTCCACAGAAAACGGTAGTTGTGCCATGTGAGTTGCGGAGCGACCCACAGGCCGAACACCAGCAGCGCCGCCAGCCCGACCAACCACCGCAAACGTCGGGCGCGCTGTTCGGTGCGCGCCCGCCAGGCGACGGCGAGCAGCAATCCATACGCCAGCGCCGCGATCGTCAGCAACCGCCACAGCACCTGGTACTCGCTGCCGCCATCCCGATGGGTAAACGAGATAGCCAGCAGCCACAGATAGGGCGTCACAATCGGTATCGATACCAGCGTCAGAAACAGCACCACGCTCGCCAGAAAACCCACCCGATTCCAGCGCGAGCGCGCCGCCTGACGCGCCCAGTCGACAGCAGTCATCGTCGTCATCGCATCACCTCGATACGCGGCGGGGTAAACTGCGCGCGCATATTCATCATCCGCCACTGCAACAGCGTCAGCAGCACGCCGAACACCATCAGCCCCAGCGCCAGCATAGCGCCGTAGCCATAAGCGCCGGACTCGAAGGCGCGCCGGTAAATGTAGAGCGCGTAGGTGGTGGTGTCGTACACCGGGCCGCCGCCGGTAATCAGCAGGATGTACTCGTAGGTCACCAGCAGCGACAGCGCCTGATACAACGCGATGAAACACACCGGGCTTTTCAGCGCCGGCAGCACCACATGACGAATCACCGACCACTCCCCGGCGCCGTCTACCCGCGCGGAATGCCACAGATGAGCCGGAATGGCGCGAATCGTGGAGGCGAGAATCACCATCGCAAAAGAAGCGCCCACCAGGCCGTTCGCCACCACAATCAGTATCATTGGATGGTCGTTGCGCAGATTGAGCGGCGGCAGCCCGAATACGCCGACCACCACCTGATTGATCAGGCTGTGGGGCGATGGGTCTGCCGCCCAGATCCACAACAGCGCGTACAGCACCGACGGCGAAATCCGCGGCAGAAACCAGATGCCGCGAAACAGCGCGCCCAGCGCCGGCGGCACGGCGGTGGTGGCAATCGCCAGCACGATGCCCAACCCCAGGTTGAACAGCAGCAGCGTACTGGCGACATACACCAGCGTGGTCAGCAGAATGGCGGGTAGGCGTTTGTCCGCCACCAGCAACCGCATCAGGTTGTCGGCGCCAAAGGCGCTTATCTGCAAATTGCTGCCCATGTCGCTAAAGGCAATCACCAGATTGAGCAGCATCGGCGCGACAAAAAACACCGCCAGCACCGAGATGGCGGGAGCCAGCCAGCGCGCGGGGTGCACGCCGGTCGGGCGATTCGGGAACGTTACAGGCATACGCCACCTCGCTCGTCAGAGCCGGAGACACGCGCGCTCCGGCTGTGTCTCAATGCAGGCTATCCACGATTTCCACGTCCTTGCCCAACTGGGTTTCCAGCTCGTCGGCGATAAAGTCCACCGCCTGCGCCGGAGTCATGCGCTTGGTTTCTACCGCCTGCAAGCCTTTGAACAGCACCCGGTTATAGTCGCCAAAGCGGGCGTGATTCGGCACAAAAGTAATGTTTTTCATCATTTTGCCGGCGTCGCTCAACGCCCAGTTGTCGGTGTACTGCGGCATCGCGGTCTGGGCATGGCTGATGGCGGTGTGATAGGAACTGACGGCGTGACGATTGTTGTAGTACGGCAGGCTGGCGATAGCCACCAGCTGCGCCGCCAGATCCTTGTACTGACTCTTGTTGCTGACCACGTAGGCGATGGGATGCGACAGGTTGGCGGGCTTGCCGCCCTTCACCGCCGCCGGCGCCGCTATCCAGCCGATTTTATGGGTGTAACCCGCTTTATCGGCGGGCCACGCCGGGCCAAAGTTATCGTTCACCTGCCAGGCCATCGCCCAAATGCCCTGATGGAACAGGAAGGCTTTTTCCTGCTTGAACGCGGTCTGGATGGTGTCCCAGCTCATGGCGGTGTTATCGGTCGGCGTCACGCCGGCCGCCACATTGCGGGCGTACCAGCTCAGCGCGGTTTCAACCTCTTTCTTCGCAAACAGCAGCTTGCCGGTTTTCTCATCCATGAATTTCGCGCCGCAGGCGGCGAACACCATCAGATAATCGATGCCGACATTCGGGCGATGCAGCATGCCGATCGGCGCGGCGCCACGGTCGACCACCTCTTTCGCCAGCGCCGTCAGGTCATCCATCGTGAACTCGCCGCTGTCCACGCGGGCGGGCAGGCTATCGATAAAGGCGTCGTCCTTGCCAATCTTGCGCAGCATGTCCTTGTTATAGAAAAACATGCGGATCTCGGCATCCTGCGGCACGCCGTACACCTTGCCCTGATACTTCATCGCCTCCCACAACACCGGCAGCACGTCGGCGTACACCCACGGATTCGCCTTGATCTGCCCGTCCATCGGCATGGCGTAACCGTTGCGGGCAAATTCGCCGATCCACTCGTGCGGCAACAGCACAATGTCCGGCCCCTGATTAACGCCGAAGGCTTTCAGCGTATCCAGCGCCAGATCGTCCCAGCCCTGCACCGCGCTGGCATGGGTATCGATAACGATTTTGCGATCCACCCCCGCCGCGGCGAATTGCTGGTTGAGCACCCCGGCCGCCTCCTCGATGTTGACGGTGCGCATCGGCGCATTGCGGTCATTCAGGGTCCAGAGCTTGAGTTTGATGACATCCGCCACCGCCGCGTGGGCTATCAGCCCGCTCGCCAGTAACGCCGACAGGGATAACGAAGCAAGTTTACGCACGGGCACCATCCTGTTATTGAGGTTGACGAATTAATTAAGTAACTTAATTATATTGCAGACGTGTGAAGGAAACCGGACAGAACCGGGACAACGGATACCCATGGAAAAGCGAGAACTCACGGCCACCCACCGCAAACTGCTGGGATTGCTGCGCCGTTCGGGCAGCCTGTCGCGCAGCGCGCTGGCCGCCGCCAGCGGCCTGACCACCGCCGCCGTCAGCATGATGACGCGGGACATGCTCAACTTAGGTCTGCTGGAAGAGAGCGACCGGGCGCAGGGGCGGCGCGGCCCGCCGCAAATCAACCTGCGACCGGCGGCGCACGCGGGCTATGTGCTGGGGGTGTACGCGGAATACGACCTGATTTGCCTGATCCTGATGGACTACGCCGGGCAGTGCGTGGCGGAAACCACGCTGCGCGGCGATTTCCGGGTTGTCGATTCCGTGGCGGATACGCTGGCCGACGCCATCCGCACCCTGCTCGACGCTCAGCCGCAGGCACGCGAGCGGCTGCTGGCCGTCAGTCTGGCGCTGCCCGCCCGGTTTGACGGCGGCGCCATGCCGGTGTGGATCGCCCCCGGTCTGGCGGCCTGGCGTGGGGTGGATATCGCCCGGCAGTTGAGCGACCGGCTCGGCTGCCCGGTGCTGGTGGAAAACGACGCCAACTGCGCCGCCATCGGCGAGCTGCATTTTGGGTCCGCCGCTCCGGACAACAGTTTTTTCTACCTGTATATCGGCAAAGGCATCGGCGGCGCGTTGATCCTGAATGGCGAACTGCATCGGGGCAAGCAAGGCAACGCGGGGGAGATTGGCGCGCTGCGTACCCGCGCGCAGTCACGCCCATCGTTTGACGATCTGCACGACGCTCTGCTGGCGGCAGGCGAGACGCTGCCTTCCACCGCCGCCGACGCGAACTGGCAGGCGCTGGCGACCTCGCCCGCCGGAGAGCGCTGGATCCAACGCGCAGCGGGCGAGCTGTATCGGTTGCTCTATACCGTCACCGCGCTGCTCGACCCGCCCAGCCTCTACCTCGGCGGCACGCTGCCCGCGCCTTTCATGGCCGGATTGCAGGCCGCCGTCATGGCTCAGACGCCGGCGCCGGACGACGATGCGCCGCTAACGCTACCGCCGGTGCGCCTCTCGACGCTACCGACACAAAACAGCGCCGCCTTCGGCGCAGCCGCGCTGGCGCTTAATCAGTACTGAAAACAACAAAGCCGCCCGAAGGCGGCCATTGTTGCTGATGATAACGATAAACCGGTTATCAGTTGTACAGTTCAGCCACGCCGCGCATCTGGTTTTCACCGGAGGTGGCGGAGATGATGCGGAACGATTTGGCGCCGGCCGCATTGGCTTTTTCCGACAGGCTGGCCTGCAGACCGTCCAGCGTAGCGGCTGTCGTGCTGACGGTGCCGACGGACAGGCTGGCGGACTGCTGTACTTCAGTCGCAGTGGACGTGGTCGCAGCGAAGGTGCCGAAAGAAACGGTAGCCAGGGCGATAACTGCAACAATATTTTTGATAGCTTTCATGGTCAATATCCTTCACGTTGAATGGGGTGAGTATTCTTTTCAGGAGGCGTTCTCGCCTTCGATGGAAGTGATAATAGACCTGTTAACGTGACGTTAAAACCGGGTTTATTTGCAGATATCTTTCAAAAAATATGAAATAAAAATAACAATGGGCGGGAGTGATAACGAGCAACGACCGAACACTGTTTTACCCTCCTGATGCGAGTATCATGAAGTTTTCCGCCATCCCGCATGAACACATTCATGCCCTGAATTATGTGAGGAGTCTGTTTTGGTTACACGCATGACCTACGCGTTTCTGCCTCAGATCAAAGGCCCTTATGTCCACGCGACAAAGCACCGTGACGCCTTGTATATCTCCGGCCTGACCGCCTTTGGCACCGATGCTCAATCGGCCGGGCTGGAATCCCAAACCCGCACGGTGCTCCAGCAAATTGCCGCCATTCTCGCCGCTGAAAAAAGAAGTACCGCTGATTTAATCAAACTCACTATCTTCGTCAGAGATATCTCTCAATTAGCCCTGATAAGAACACTGCTGTTTGATTTTTACGGCGAGCATTTGCCCGCTTGTTCGCTGATTGAAGTTTCAAGCCTGATTCACCCGGACCTGCTGATCGAAGTCGAATCGATTGTCGCACTGGCATAACTCCGGCGCGATATAAATACCACGCCTTATCACACACGATAAGGCGCTACCGCTGAGCCCGTTTATACGACCAATAACGTTACCACCGCATCATGATTAATATAAAACCTGCCAGTGAATGAGATATTGGCACGATATTGTTCGCCCCAGTCACAGGTTAGCTGAATTGTAAATCGCCGCTGTTTTATCCGTACCTGTGTTAACGCCGCCGCGGTAAAGTCGAAGAACTTATTTACTATCGGATTTAGCGCCTTAAAAAGGCTCTCTTTAGCAGAAAAGATCAGCGTACCAAGCTGTTCTACTGATAACCCACTTCCTGAACATTCAACCCTGCGCCATTCATCCCCTACGGTAATCGCCGGGAGAACCTGCATTAACGTAGCGCTATCCATGATTCTTTCTACATCAATACCGACGGCAGTATGATGCTGGCTGCTTGCAACAACCGCAACCGCACGGTCATTCGTATGAGAAATTGATCCGATATAACCGGCAGGCCATCGAGGCGCCCTGTCAGGTTGTATCTCAATCGCCGGATAGGCTACGCCGCAAGACTTCAACGCCGTGGCCGCGACAACACGCCCGGCCAGAAATTCCGCTTGCCGCTTTCTCACCGACGAGGCAATGACCGGCGGTATGGTGATATTATAAAGATGAAAAAGTCGCTCGTTAAAATGAGCAATCTGAAACGTTCCCCACCCTACGGTAAATATTTCCGTTCGCGTGCGGTTAATAACGCCTATCCGCTCAATAAACCCGGCACCGGCGTCTACCATCCTCTTTTTCTCTCGACTCGGCGATATCATGATCGCGTATTCCGTCCCTATTATTTCCCATCCGTTTTATTCAAAATATCAGCCGCAATACTTTTAATGATTTGAGTAATATCATTGATGTGGTCATGAATAAAAAAATGCCCTCCCGGAAAGGAGGCAAAAGTAACGCGGGAACTAAACAGTTCCTGCCACAACGCAATTCTCTCAGCAGGCAAATAGCGATCCCCATCGCCGGAAAAGAACATCGCGGGAACAGCGTACTTTAAGGTATCGGTATACTGGTACGTCTCCGAAATTCTGAAATCTGCTCTCAGTATCGGCAATAGCATGGCCATAATATCATTGGAATTCAGTATCTCTTCCGACGTCCCTTTCATCTCTCTCAGCATATCGATAAATTTTTCATCCGAAACATGGTGCGTTTTTCTGGCAAGCTGCAATTGATGAGGGGGACGGCTGGCAGAGCCAATAAAAAACGCCGGCAATGGCAACCCGCGGCGCTGCAACTCCACCATCAGAGCAAACCCGATACACCCTCCCAGGCTATGCCCAAAAATGATCAACGGCCGATCCAGCACTTGATGTATATACGTCATCAGTTCGCTTACCACCGCCGACATACTTTCATGCGGCGGCTCCGATAACCGGTATGACCGCCCAGGCAACTGGGCCACCACTACTTCCATGTCTTCCGGCAAATACTCATGCCAGTGTTGATACAGATTCGCGCTGCCGCCGGCATAGGGAATGCACAACAACCGGATTCTGGCTGCGGGGTTGGGCCTGAAAACCGTGAATATTCCGGCGGACAGCATATCCATATAAATCTTCTCTCCTTGCATCAGACGAATAGCTAAATCACCTGTTCAGGCGCCTTCTTTCCGGGCCAGTTTCTTTCCCAGCGGAAAAAAACGGATATTCCTGAGGTAACCGGTGCCCAGCAATACCCCGATGATGATCACCGCCATGCCGATTATCTGGATAGGCTCGACGGTTTTTCCCATAATAAAACTGATAGCCAGCGTAAAGACCGGCGTCAGGTTAGTCGTAATTGAGGTTTTTTCCGGCCCCAGCACCTGGCACCCTTTGACCCAGAAGTAATAGGCCAGTACTGTCCCGGCAATAGCCATATAAGCCAATAACGTATAGGAGAGTTGGGATATCGACAGGTAGTCATAGCTGATGTCGTGCGTCAGCGCTGCAAACACCAACATAAATGCAGTACCAAACAGAATGGTCCATCGGGTTGCCTGCACGGGAGGAACATGGGTGATCAGCTTTTTGGTCAAAACAGCATATAAACCGCCACAGGCACAGGACACGATGATCCAGAGGTCCCCGCTGTTATACCGCAGGGAAGAGAAATTCCCCTTGGCGATAACCAAAAACACGCCAAAGACACCCAATATCAACCCAATATATTGAGCCAGCGTGACTTTGGCCTTTAGCAATAACCGGGAAAACAGAATGCTCACCAATGGCATATTGGCCATGATTAGCGCCCCGTTAATAGGCGATGTCGATTTCATCCCTGCGAAGATCGCATAGTTAAAACAGAAAATCCCCAGAAAGCCTAATAAAGCGAGCGAAAGCACGTCCTTTATGGAAAGAGAAATATCCCGACCTTTGAAGATAAAAAGGGTAAAAGAAAAAATAACCGACGCGATAACAAATCGAACAATGGACGAAATGATGGGCGGCAGGTTGGCATCCAGTTCCGCAATGGCATTAAAATTACTGCCCCAGAAAAACACGGCCATAATGACCATGATCCATATATGATTATGTCTTGTATGCATATTCACTCCTGTAAAAAAGAGAGGCCCACGCCAGTGAACCTCTTTCCTTATTTGCTTTAATCAGAAACAGACATCGCTGAATGCAGATATTCCGTTACCTGTTCGAACGCGTTGGATTGGAACAGAATATGGAATGGAACTTTGACGCCCAATTCATTCTCAATCCTGACCGATAGCCGCAGCACCGTCAGCGAATCCAATGCGGCATGAACCGACGCTTGTCGTGTCTCCCTCAGCCAGAGGGTACCGAGCACGGACGCAACATCCCGCTCACCGGACAGCGGGATCGAAAACCGGCGATCATAAGCATCATAGCGACTGCAACCACCGGAACCCAGACCTTTCGCCATCCGATGCAAATCCGGATAAGCCGGCTCGCGGGTCGCCAGCACATCGTTGATAACCCGGTCATACACTGCATGAATAACCTGTAATTGCTCGTCGCTGACCACCTTCCCGTTGGCGTTAAAGATAATATTGATACCACCGGTCTTGATATCGATACCGACATTCACCAGTAACGCAAAGTCGGCATGCTCAAACCAGCGAATCCGGCCGATGAAACGCTGGTCGTCAAGCGCGCTGCCATACACATGGAAATTCGTAAAATTGAACGCCGTTTCGGTCAGTCGTTGCGCGCCGACATCGCGCTGAATCATCGCGTATGGGTAATTACGGTGTGCCAGTACCTCGGTATAATTCTCAGCCACAGCGCCGACGAGCTGCGCCATCGGTATGCGTTCATCCATCTGAAGGCGGAACGGCAGGATATTCAGATGCAGGCCGATCGTGTTATCCCCGCCTTCCTGTTCCAATCGAATATTGCCAAATACCCCGGTCGTGATATCACGCTCTCCCGTTATCACTTGCAATGACACACAGTGACACGCCAACAGCAACTGATTAAGCGACACACCATACACATTGGCCCGATCTTTCAGACGGGTCGTAATATCAGGCGCATACCGTAACGTGCGCTCACTCCATCGCGTAGCAACCGCGGCCTGAGTTCTGGGCAACGCGTTATACCGATAATCAGCCAGATACGATCGCCAGAAGGCTGAACTTTCTGCACTGCTGCGGGATGCAATCTCGTGCGCCACAACGTCACGGTAGTTCAGTCGAGTCTCACGCGGCGGCAGCACTGCGGGCTTGCCCGCCAGCAGGCCGGTGTAGACGTTGAGCAACTGCGTCATCAGGTTTGCCAGGCTCCATCCGTCCAGAATGCAGTGATTGAAACTGAAGGCGAAATGGAAGGTTTCTTCTGTACAGCGAATCGCAAAGAAACGGCCGACCGGCGCAGTTGTCCAGTTGAAACCGGTCTGTTTCTCCTGCTCAAACCAGCGATCGATAAAGCGCTCCTGCTCCGCAGCAGACAGATGTGAAATATCCATTTCCGTCAGTGGCAATGAAACATGACCATGCACAATCTGCATGATTTGACCGTAGCGGCTAAAGTCAAACGAGGTACGCAGTACATCATGTTCGGCAATCAACGATTGCAACGCCGTTCGGAAGTGCTCGCTGTCGTAAGGCAATGCAAGTTCATAACACAACAGGTCATGGAAGACGCCCTGGCGGACATCCAGTTCGGAGTGATAAATCATCCCTTGTTGCAACAGCGTTGCCGGATACGCATCCACCACACCCGCAGGTATCTGTCGCCGCTCTTCCGACGTCAGCAAAGCAAAAGGAGTCAGAGATGCGGCTTCCCGCTGACTTTCTCGAGAAAGGCACTCAGCCATCTTTCTGACCGTCTGCAACCTGAACATATCACTGACCTTGAGAGTCATCCCGGCTTGCTTGAGTTTCGCCACAATCCGGATCGCGTGAATGGAATCGCCGCCCAGAGTGAAATAACTATCATCAATGCCGATTCGCTCCAGCCCCAGCTCTTGCGCAATCAACGCGGCCAGCATCGCCTGCGGCGCGGTTTCCGGTGGAATATACGCTTGGGTATTCAGCACGTTATCAAACGGGTTGGGGAGCGATTTACGGTCCAGCTTACCATTTACCGTTATAGCGAACTTCTCGACCTCAACCAGATAAGCCGGGATCATGTGCGAAGGGAGTAACGCCTGAAGCTGCTGACGCAGAGTTCCGACATCCATCGAAGTCCCGACAGCCAGTTGGTAATAACCGGCCAGCGCCTTACTGCCGTTGTCCCGTTTCAACACCACCACCGTTGACTGAATGACGCCGTCCACTTTCGACAACGCGGCATCTACCTCCTGAACCTCAATCCGGTAGCCATTGATTTTCACCTGGGCGTCTTCACGTCCCAGATACTCCAGGTCGCCATTCGGCATCCTGCGGGCGATATCGCCGGACCGGTAAGCACGGAAGGTCTGTGTTCCGCTTTTCAACGTAACAAAACGCTCGCGATTCAACTGATCCCGCTCATGGTAACCCAGCGTAACCCCGCTGCCGCCGACAAAGATTTCCCCCGGCGTTCCTACGGGGACCGGCTGTAGCGCCTTGTTCAGCAAGGAAACCGTCAAATCCGGTATCGGTTCGCCAATCAGACTGCGGGTGCCATCACAGTCACGTTGGGTAATTTCGCGATAGGTCACGTGTACGGTGGTTTCCGTAATGCCATACATATTGATTAACCGCGGACGGCGATCGCCATAGTGTTCGAACCAGGGTCTCAACCCTGCAATATTCAACGCCTCGCCGCCAAAGATGATGGACCGTAGGCTAAACGTAGGCCGGGTATCGCGAGATAACGCCTCATTCTTAAACAGCTCAAAGGCCGACGGCGTCATGTTCAGGCGCGTGACCTGATGCAGCGCCGTCAGATCGACCATGCGGGTAATATCATGGGCTTCGCCGGGAGAAACCACGACCAGCTTGCCGCCATAAAGCAATGCGCCCCACATTTCCCACACCGAAAAGTCGAACGAAAGCGAATGGAACAGCGTCCAGACATCATCCGATGAAAAATCAAACCAATGCTGAGTACTGCCGAATAGCCGCAGAACGTTGTGATTGGCAACCAGAACCCCTTTCGGATTCCCGGTCGAACCTGACGTGTAGATGATGTACAACGGATCATCCGGTGCGACCTCAACGCTGGGATTCGAAGACCCGGCACTGTCCACTCTGGAAATATTCAGGAAAGTGCGATTCCCGAACGAACCGGCTTCATCCGTCGTTAATACCACCTCCAGACCGGCATCTTGAATGATGTAATCGATGCGCTCCTGCGGATAGGCGGGGTCAATAGGAACATAGGTGGCTCCCGTTTTCACGATCGCCAGCAGGCAGACGATTGCATCCAGATTTCGGGAGCAAAATGCGCCGACTCGCTGCGTCGGTCTGACGCCACGTTGGTTGATGAGATAGCTGGCGATACGGTTCGCGCGTTCGTTCAAAGCCCGATACGTGATATAGCGGTTTTCGAAAACCACGGCTTTCTTTTCCGGGTAGGTCGCCGCAATATGCTCGAATCTCGCCTTGATACTCTTTTCCCGGAAAACGCGGTCGGTCGCTTTCGGCACCTTCAGTTCAAAACAATCCCGTTCGGACAATAGATCCGTCGTTTGCATCGCGGCATCCGGTGCAGCGGACATCGCACCCAGCACGGCGAGGTAATAGCCAAGATAGCGATCAATCTGCTCGGCGGTAAACCGGCTGGCGTTGTAATTGACCGTGATTTCCATCTGACGGGTGAACTTGTTATTGATGAAGTTAACCAGGTAATCAAAGTTTGTCTGTTCAAAATAGCTGGCGTGCTTCAGCACAAGATCGTCGAGCGAGGAAAGGCGATCGTAGACATGGAAATCCACATAGTTGAAGTTACTGTCGAACAGAGAACTCTGCTCCGCCAGCTTCTGAATGTCGGCCAACGGCATAACGTGGTAGCCAATCAACTGATGTTCCGCCTCATGGACCGCCAGACACAGCTCACGCCAGCTCGTACGTTCGATATTCACGCGCACCGGCACCGTATTCAGGAACAGCCCGGCAGCGGCATCCACCTGCTCCATTGCCGGACGCGCATTCATGGTGCAACCCGTGGATACATCCTGCGTGTTGGTGATCATGCCCAGCACCTGCAGGTGCGCGGCAAGCATCACCGTTTTGACGGATACCCCTACATCGCTGGCCAGCGCATCGACTGCGGTTACCAGCGAAGCAGGCCATACCCGCCCCCGGCTCTGCCAGACGTAATCCGCGCCGTCGCCGTCCGCCAGACTGGGAAGCTCAGCTACCTGTAGCGCCTGCAAATACTGCTGCCAGAATGACCGTATTTCCTGATTCTGTCGGGCTTCTTCTTCCTGCTGAGCAACGATGGGCTGAATCAGCAGTTCTGTTTCCTGTACCGAGCCGGCAGCTATCGTTTCCTGACGATAAAACAGCACCAGGTCCGTCACCAGCGACGCCACACTCCATCCATCCAGAATGGCATGATGGAAGCTGAAACCAACCACCAACGAGGTGCGGTTCTGCAATGCATTGATCCTGAAAAGCTGACCTGCGGCAAAATCAAAAGGACGCTGTTTTTCAATCGCTACCCAATCATCAAACGCCGCCTTCAGTTGCGCGTCAGCGGCCCCGTCATCGTACACATACCTGCAAGGGATCTCTGCGTTCTCAAACAGCAATTGCATGGGTACATTGCAGGATGCCAGATCAAAGGCGCTGCGCAGCACCGGATGCTTACAAGCCAGTTGCCGCACCGCACGCTGGAAAGCGGCGCTGTCGTGTTTATCGAACGCGAACACAAAATAAAACACGTCGTGATAGGTATGCGCATGCAGATCAGAGTGATACAGCATTCCGGTCTGCAGCAAAGACGCCGGCCAGGCATCGCTACAGCCGACAGGCAGTTTGCCCGCCTCGTCATCAGAAACAAACCGGCGACGAACGTAGTCTTGCGACGGCAGATGCGCTTGCGTCGTCACCAGTCTCGCTGCCATATCTGATAACTTACGATGCTGGAAAACGTCCCGAAGCGTTATCTCATAGCCCAGTTCTTTCAGCCGGGACACCAGCTTCAATGAAATAATGGAATCCCCGCCCAGACGGAAAAAGTCGCCGTCACGCGAAATCGCCTCGATTTTCAGCAGTGACGACCATACCGCCGCCAGCGCCTTTTCTTGCTGCGTTACCGGCGCAACAATCCGTGATTCTTGTTGATAGGCATCGGGATGAGGCAACGCCTTCCTGTTTTTCTTGCCATTGGGGGAGAGAGGGAAATCATCCAGCCGAATATACAGGCTGGGCACCATGAATTCCGGCAGCACTTTCGCAAGAGCATGCTCAAACGCCTCGTGCTCGCCCTCGCCGGTGTAGTACGCCACCAGTTGTTCCTGCCCGGAGCGCGACTTATGCACACTGACAATCGCTTCTTTCACGCCGGAGATATTTTCCAACTGGCTTTCAATCTCACCCAGTTCAATTCTCAAACCACGGAGCTTGACCTGGTTATCTACCCGCCCGAGGTATTCGATATCGCCATCGCGGTCAAACCGCGCCACATCGCCGGTTTTATACATAACGGGCGATAGCGCCGGGTTGATCAGATTGCGGATGAACGCTTTGGCGGTCAGCTCCGGCTTATTGTGATACCCCCTGGCCAAGCCGACGCCGGCGATATACAACTCCCCTTTCACGCCAACCGGCACCGGGCTCATAAACTCATCCAGAATGTACAGCTGAATGTTGTCGATGGGCCGGCCGATCGGCACCTTACCCCCCTTCAACCCCTGGTTGCAGGACCAGAAAGACACATCAATCGCCGCTTCCGTCGGGCCGTACAGATTATGCAGCTCAACGCCCGGCAAGCTTTCCCGGAACGCAACCACCGTATTGTTGGGTAATGCCTCACCGCTGCAAAAGACGCGTTTGAGCGGGGTATGGCGCATCACGCCGTTCTGCTCCAGGAACAGGGATAGCATGGAAGGAACAAAATGCAGGGTGGTGACGCCTTTACGGCCAATAACCTCCAGCAATGCTTGCGGATCTTTATGAACTTCAGGTTTTGCTACCGCCAGCGTTGCCCCGTACATCAGCGGCCAGAAGAATTCCCAGACCGAAACATCAAAACTGAACGGCGTTTTCTGCAAAATGACGTCATGCGTAGTGAGTTGATACGCTTTCTGCATCCAGGCCAGGCGGTTGAACACGCCTTGATGGGTGTTCACCACCCCTTTGGGATTGCCCGTCGAGCCGGAGGTATAAATCATGTAGGCGGCGTCGTCTGCCGTCAGTTGCGGCAGCGCCAATGCCGTATGCCCAACGCCGGTCAGTCGGCGAATATCCACAGTGAAAAAGGCATTATCGCCATGACCAGGCATACGCAGCCCCGCTTGCGTCAGCACCAGCCGCGGTTGTGAATCGGACAGCATGTATTCGATACGGTCCGCAGGGTAATTCGGATCCATCGGAACATAAACCGCTTCGGCAAACAGCACGGCCAACAGGCTCACTACCATCTCGGGCGACCGATTCATGTAAACGCCGACAAAGTCCCCTTTAGCGACCCCCTGTCGCTTGAGTTCCGCCGCCAAAGCCGCAACATGCCCCCCCAACTCCGCATAACTAAGCCGAATATCTTCATATTCCAGCGCGGTTTTCTCCGGGCGACGCATTATCGAGTCATAAATGAACGAGACGATATTGCCATCACCATAGTCATAAGCGGTGCGGTTCCAGTCACAGGTAACGTGCTTTATCTCGTCAGGGCTCATCATTGGGCATGGCAGAACGGCACTGTCGGGCTGGCTTGCCATATTCACCAGCAGATTCCGCCAGTGCTGCGCAAAGCGCGCTATCGTTGACTCGCCAAATAAATCCGTGGCGTACTCGATTTCCAGGGTCAGATCGTCGGTATGGTGGTCCCGAAACAGAGAGAACTGAACATCAACCTTCGCCCCCTGAGAGGAGCGCCGATGCCTGTCGACTTGCAATCCGGAGAGTGTCAGCGGCGTTTCGTCCTGCTGTAGCACGAACAGGGTCTGATAGAGCGGGTTATACCCCAGGTTGCTGCCGATATTCAGCCGGTCGATGACGCTGGCGATATCGTAGGACTGATGCAACATGCCTTCATCAAGCGTTGTCTGAATCTGGCGCAACAACTCCCGCAGCGTCATGCCATCCTGAAAACAAATGCGTATCGGCAGGGTATTGGCAAAATAGCCCAGGGTGCTTTCAACCTCATGCCGAACCCGGTTTGTCACCGGAGTCGCGATCACCATATCGCGCTGTCCGGTATATTTCGCCAGCAAAACGGCATAGGCGGAGAGCAGGCCGACATATGGCGTACACCCTTCTTCTCTGGCCAGCGCCACAAGCGGTTGATACTCCGCCGCGCGGATAGTCAACCAACGGTGCGCCCCGTGGAAGGAAAACACCCCCGGTCGGGAGTAATCGGTCGGCAATTCCAGAAGTTCCGGCGCGCCTTTCAGTTTTTCAGCCCAGTATTCAACATGCTGGCTGTCGTTCTGACGGCGCTCCCATTCGGCGTAGCTAAAATAATCGATGTGCGACTCATCCCGCACGCTCTGGATATCGTTCACGCTCTGGATATCGTTATAGTTATCCGATAATTGCTGAATGAATAAATTATGTGACCAGCCATCACTGATGACATGGTGCATAACAACGGATAATTGCCATGTCTGCGCGTTCTCCCGATACAGTGCAACGCGTAGCGGCAACGCATTAAACAGATCAAACGGACGAATACGCTGCGCCGTCAGCTCCTGCTCTGACTGGCAGCGTACGATTTCAAGGCGCGCTTCAGATCTGGCGGCCTGGAAAAATTGCCCGCCGATATCGTCAAATCGGGTAACCAATACCCGATTGTCAGCAATCAATTTTTGCAGTGCAGCATTGAGTCTGTCGCTGTCCAACTCACCCGTGATCACAAAATCCATCGGGAGATTATAGGCCGTCGATTGTGGTGACAATTTCTGTAAAAACAAAAGATTACTTTGTACGCGGCTCGTCTTGTAAGCGGACTGCTGCAGATTAACCACCCGATCCGCCTCAATATCGTTATCGTTCCCGCTTTTCAATATCGATGCCTGCCCGGCGATAGTTTTTGCCGCATAAAGCGCATCAAATGTGATCCGGTATCCCTGTTTTTTTAGCTCGTTATAAACCATGAAATTTTTTATTGAATCACCGCCGACCGAAACAAAGGAGCGATCCGCCGCAATGGCATCAAGGTTTAAAATCGAGCACCATATCCGGTGTACATCGCGCTCTTCCTGTGTGCGCAAATGGTGTTCATTAATCGTCTGGCGCGGCGCGCTCAGTTGTTCATTCGCCATTGCCAACAGCCGTTGCCTGTCAATTTTATCATTCGGCAACTTAGGCAGCTTATCCATAGCGCGGATAACCGAAGGGACGACCTCTTGAGGCAGCACCCGCTCCAGCGCCGCGCGTACCTGCTGCTCACTGACCGGCATGGCGCCTCGGATGTCATAGAACAGGCAGATCCGCTTGTCTGACAGACGGGTATAGGCCAATACGGCAGCAGCACCGTGAATACCCGGAATAGTCAGCGCCGCAGATTCGATTTCACCCAGTTCAATACGCACTCCACGAATTTTTACCTGACTATCAATACGGCTGACAAAGACCAATTCGCCACGCTCGTTCTGACGCACCAGATCGCCCGTCCGGTAATAACGCTTATTGCCAAATGATTTTAATGTAAGGAATTTTTCATCTGTTGCCGCCGCGTTATTGAGATACCCCTGCGCCAGACAATCGCCGCCGATATAAAGCTCGCCTTCCTCTCCTGTCGCCACTTCATGGCCTGCATTATCCAGCAAGCGCAAATCCACCTGGCGGATCGCTTTGCCAATCGGCGCATCACCATTCAGCGGGGACGTGACCAGGTAATCCGTTACGTTAATCGCACACTCGGTCGGACCATAAATATTCAGTAATGGGATATCAAAACAGGCAAAATGGCTATCAATAAGCTGCTTATCCAGCACCTCGCCCCCGGTCGCCACCATCCTTAACTGCTTACAACGGGGGAAAAGCTCACAAGCCTGAAGGGCCCGCAGCATTGACGGCACCACCTGAATCAGGGTCACGTTCTGCCTGATCATCAGTTCACACAAATATTCCGGATTACGTTGCCCCCCTTGTTTGGGGACGACCAGCCGCCCGCCGCTCATCAGAGCACAGAATATCTCCCTGACGGCGGCATCAAAGGAAAGCGCGGATTGCTGTAAAAATGCATCCTGGTGATTGATATTATAGGTTTCAATTTGGTGGGATATATTATTCAGAACACCAAGATGGGTATTAACAACACCTTTAGGATTACCGGTTGAGCCTGATGTATAAGTGATAAAAAAAGGATCGTTTTTATTAATTTCAATATCAGATAAGGCTCGCGCATCAGATGTTGATTTTTCGTTATCAAGTATGTCAATAATCTGAATGCTATCTGTAACCCAATTTACTTCCTCACCCCGCCTGGATATAAGAAATCGACTATTCGAATTATCCAGCAGATATTTCTTTCTGGCTTCAGGAAGGTCCACCTCGATAGGCATATAACAGCAACCCGCCTTCAACACGCCCAACAGCGCGATAATAGTCTCAACGCTTCTCCCGAAAGAGATACAAACTATCTGATTTTTCTGCACTCCGGCATTTAACAAACGCATTCCTGCTGCATCGGAAAGCTTATCAAGTTGCGAATATGTAACAGAGCGACTTTCATCGACGACCGCGATGTTCTCTCCATTCTCAACAACCTGAGCTTTAATATAATCAAGCGCGAGTTTCAATGTGTTCTCCTTAACGCTGGCTGAAATAATTTATTTTCACTGAGGAGTGGAACAGACAAAAAAATAAAGAAAACAACCTATGAGATTCACATTGACAATACAAATAGCATCATAATATATAATTACTACAATAATTTTATATCAATAAATAATTATGATACCAAATTATTAAAAATGAAAATTTTATGAAAATAATTTAATAAGAATGTCACAAGAGGAGTTTAATAATATCGACACCTTAATATTTTAGATGTTCTTAATATTATTAATGCGCTTTATTCATATATATAGCCAAATATCAGAAACAACAAAGCCGCCCGAAGGCGGCCATTGTTGCTGATGATAAACCGGTTATCAGTTGTACAGTTCAGCCACGCCGCGCATCTGGTTTTCACCGGAGGTGGCGGAGATGATGCGGAACGATTTGGCGCCGGCCGCATTGGCTTTTTCCGACAGGCTGGCCTGCAGACCGTCCAGCGTAGCGGCTGTCGCGCTGACGGTGCCGACGGACAGGCTGGCGGACTGCTGTACTTCAGTCGCAGTGGACGTGGTCGCAGCGAAGGTGCCGAAAGAAACGGTAGCCAGGGCGATAACTGCAACAATATTTTTGATAGCTTTCATGGTCAATATCCTTCACGTTGAATGGGGTGAGTATTCTTTTCAGGAGGCGTTCTCGCCTTCGATGGAAGTGATAATAGACCTGTTAACGCGACGTTAAAATCGGGTTTATTTGCAGATATCTTTCAAAATATGTGAACAATATTTATTCGTTTCTTCCCGCCTTTTCCCCGCCGGATTTACTGCGGCGGACACACCCACAGCGTGTTGACGCACGAACCGGGCTTGCCGTTGCCGGCCGCCGGATGCACCGGCATGCATCCGTCGATCGCCGGCGTCTGACCTATCGCCTGGACCCTGTCCGGGTGCGCCAGCAAATATTCCGTCACAATCCGGCGGATCTCCGCCCGCTGCGCCTCGGTAAATTCACGATTGCCATCCGCCGGATAAGGCGCAATAGCCAGCCCGCATAACGGCAGCATCAGCAACACCCCGCCTGCCGCCAGCCTGTTTACTTTCATGATTGCCTCCTCACCTCGGGAGATCCGCTATGGCAGGCTCACTTCCCCCATGAAATGGGCCTGCCGCACAGCGTATCTAAGCCGTGTCGCCATCGGTTGTCCGATCCCCTCAACGATGCCCGCCCGCATTCGGTTAGCGCCGCTCCGGGAACACGCAGTCAGGCTACCGGTCAGGCGGTAAATTTGTCGTAAAAGCCGGTTATGCGGGTATAAAAATTCTGTATAGGGTAGGGAATCCGACATATCCCTATGATTAGAAAAAACAAATCCTTATTAACAAACACCCATCCGGCGATGACGGTAGGCAAATCCCCGCTAACGCAGGCATGATAAACGTCGATGATTCGCAGCGGGCACGCGCCCGCCGTTTACTGGAGACAACGATAATGGCTGACGCCGTATACGGTAAATCCTTGCCGCAATGGTTCCACGACTTTCCACTGCTGGAACCGCTGGTTAACCGCCAACCGGTGTGCTGGTTTAATCCGGCCGTGGTCCCCGTACGCGACGCGCTGGACGACGTGCCGCTGACCGATGCCGACGTAGCCGACGCCAGCCAGCGCCTGCAACGGTTCGCGCCTTTTCTGCGCCAGGCTTTTCCGGAACTGGCAGCCAGCCACGGCATCATCGAGTCCGAACTGGTGCCGGTGCCGGCGTTTGCCGCCGCAATCGCCCGGCAGGCGGGGTTGGATGCGCCATCCTCCGTGTTACTGAAGCTGGACAGCCACTTGCCGGTGGCGGGGTCGGTCAAAGCGCGCGGAGGCATTTACGAGGTGCTGTACCACGCCGAACAGCTGGCGTTGCGTCACGGCTTACTGCGGGAAAGCGATGACTATCGCCGCCTGCTGGACGACGACTGTCAGCAGTTGTTCCATCGCCACAAAGTGGCGGTTGGCTCTACCGGCAATCTGGGGATGTCGATCGGCATCGCCAGCGCCCGGCTGGGGTTTGACACCACGGTGCACATGTCCGCCGATGCCCGCCAGTGGAAGAAAGACCGGTTGCGCGCGCACGGCGTGCGGGTGGTGGAATACGACGGCGATTACGGTCAGGCGGTGGCGCAAGGCCGCCGGGAAGCGCAATCCGACCCGAGCTGCCACTTTATCGACGACGAAAACTCGACTTCGCTGTTTCTGGGCTACGCGGTGGCGGGCGAACGGCTGAAAGCGCAGTTTGCCGCGCAGGGCCGGGTGGTGGACGCCGATCATCCGCTGTTCGTGTATCTGCCTTGCGGCGTCGGCGGCGCGCCCGGCGGCATCAGTTTCGGGCTGAAACTGGCGTTTGGCGATCACGTGCACTGCATTTTCGCTGAACCGACCGAATCCCCCTGCATGCTGATGGGCGTCTACACCGGCCTGCACGATCGGCTGGCGGTGCAGGATTTCGGCATCAGCAACCGCACTACCGCGGACGGGCTGGCGGTCGGTCGGCCGTCCGGCTTTGTCGGCAACGCCATGCAGCGGCTGATCGACGGTTACTACACGCTGACGGATGAAGAAATGCTGGCGCTACTGCATGTGATGCACGAAACCCAGCAAATTCTGCTGGAGCCGTCCGCGCTGGCGGGCGCGCCGGGTTTTCTGCGTCTGTTGCAGGAAAATCAGGGCTACCGCCGGCGCGCGCCGCTGACGCCGCAGCGTTGCCGGCAAGGCACCCATGTTATCTGGGCCACCGGCGGCGGCATGGTGCCGGAAGACGAGATGGCGCGTTATCTGCAGGCGGGCGCCGCCTGCCGCCAGTCACGGATGCTGTAAGGAAACCTGCCTGATGTCGCTTATCGATTTTACGCCGGTGGATTACCCGCGCCTGATTCGCTGGGTAGACAGCGCCGAACTGAATCTGCTGTGGGGCGGCCCCACGTATTCGTTCCCACTCACCGCCACGCAGATTACCGATCATCTGGCTAACCCGCAGTTTGCCCCGTATCTGTTTGAGCATCAGGGCGCTATCGTGGGATTTGTCGAACTGTATCAGGTGGAACCGCGCCACAGCCGGCTGTGCCGGGTGTTCATCGACCCGGCGTACCGCGGGCGCGGGCTGGCGCGCGCGATGTTGCAGGCCGCCATCCGACAGGCGGCGGAGCGGTTTGAGGCGCAAGCCGTATCGCTGTCGGTGTTTACCCATAACCACAGCGCGCTGCGCTGCTATCAGTCGCTCGGTTTTCACATCACCGCCGCCGCCCCGTTCGGCGATCAGGGGCTGGAACTGACGACGATGCGCCTGACCCTGTAATGCGCCTGACGCTGTGATTATTTAGCTTTTCGACGTTTCGGCCGGCGCGCCGCAATCCGGGCAGTAGTGATAGAAGGCGTTTTTACGCAACCCGCAGGATGGGCACTGCGACAACAGTTGCAGCCCGCAATGCATGCAGAATGCCGGGGCGCCGCCGCCCTGCAGGATCAGCGGGCGGTCGCAGCCGGGGCATTGGTTGCGCGCCAGCGACGTCAACGCCGCTTCGTAGTGAATCGACTCCTTGCGTTCTTCCTGCGAGGCCGCCTGCTCCTGTTTCTTGCGTTCCAGATACGTCTGCAGCCAGCGCAGCAGCGCCCGCCCGCCGAAATAGGTCAGCACCACCCCGACGCCGTAACGAATGTAGCCGCCGAAACTCGGCAGATACGGCACCAGTTCGACAAAGAAACCGAACAGGGCGAACAGAATGAACCCCCACACGAACGGCCATTGGTTACCGCTGCGATAACGACGAAACAGCCACAGCGCCGCCAGCAGCAGCGGGCCGACAAACGCCAGCCGGATGAAAAACGCCTGCAGTTCCGCCTTGTGCAGCGCCTCGCCATAGCGTGCGTCCGCATCGGCGTACAACTGGCTGACCGCCAGCGTTATCGGCGTCAGTTGAAGCTGCAACTGCGCTTTCTGTTTTTGCAGATCGGCGATTTGCCCATCCAGTTGCTGTTGCACCGCCAGCAGGCGATCCAGCTCATGGTTGCGCTTGATCACCTCCGGGTTCTGATCGGACAGCTCGGTACTGCTGCGGGTGGCGCGCCAGTTGTCGAAGCTGGCCTTGGCTTTGGCGTAATCGTTAAGCGCCATTTCGCGCGCCTCCCGTTTATCCGCCAGCGTGTTGTCCAGCGTTTCCTGCGCCGCCTGAATCGGCGCCATGCGCGCTTTCTGGGCGTCCACCGCGGTCTGATCGATAAAGCTGCTGCGCTCCGGTTCACGGGTCAGCGACGGCAGGTCTTCCAGCACCGCGGCGCTGATCATCACCAGAAAATAGGCGAACAGCAGCGCAACGGTCCACTGTCCCATCCGAATCAGCCGTTCCGGCCCACGTAATTGTTTAAATGCTCGCATGGTTCCCTCTTGTTATTTTCTGGATGGCGCGGTGGAATGCGGCGGCTCGCCGGCAAAACGCAGGCGCGGCACCCAGCGTATATAGACCAGTTCCGCCAGCAGCTCCACCAGCGTCTGCGTCACCACTACCGCCGGAATGACCGGCAACGCATCCGGTATCGCCAGCGCCAGCGGCAAAATCACCAGCGCGTTGCGGGTGGCGCCGCTGAACACCAGCGCCCGCCCCGAGGGCGCGGGCAGCGACCACAGCCTCGCCATCAGCCAGCCCAACGCCGGCGCCAGCACGGCAAACAGCAGATAGATCGGCAACGCCTGCCGTACCGCACCGGTCGCCAGCCCCAGCCGCGGCACCACAAACGCGATGATCAACGCCAGCACCAGCGCGGTGGCCGGCACCGGCAATAGCCCGAGCCAGCCGGTCACCGCCGCGCCGACAGGATCTCGCGTCGCCCAGCGCTGAACGACGGCCGCCAGCAGCAACGGCAGCGCCATCAGGACGATAAAAGCGTGCAGGAACGGCGCCATCCCGATGGTGACCGCCGTGGTCTGCGGCAACAGCAGCGGCAGCCATAACGGCAGCAGCAACATCTGCAATATCAACAATAAAGGCGCCGCCGCCAGCAGTAATCGGGAATCCGCGCCGCCCTGATGCGAAAAGGTCACCACATAATCGACGCAGGGACACAGCAGTACAATGGCGACACCCACCGCCACCAGCGGCTCCAGCGGCCACAGACGTAGCAGTAACGCCACCAGCAGCGGTATCGCCACAAAGTTCGTCGCCACCAGCGCCAGCATAAAGCGCAGATGGGTTAGCGCCTCCAGCAGGCGGGACAGCGGCAATTGCAGAAAGGTGACAAACAGCATCAGCGCCAGCGCGGGGTTAATCGCCTCCGCCAGCGCGTCCGATGGCGGCCAGCGCCACGCCAGCACGGCGGCGACCAGCATGGTCAGCAGATAGAGGACGGTCTGGCGGCGTTCCAGCCAGCCGCTCCAGCACGATAAAAATGAGGTTGGCATCAGGGCGTCGTTGATATCTTTCGTCCGACAGGTGGCGCTGACTATGCCATTAATCACGGCGAGGCACCACCCGCCGCCAGTCGCGCCCCCCTTTTCATTACCCGGCGCAATAACGCCGACGGAGCGTCATCCCGCGCTATTTCGGCAGGCGCGCCACCGCTTCGCCCCAAGTGGTGAAGGTCTGGCAGGAGAAAATCGGGTGAGTGCCGTTATACAGCGGATTGATCAGCCCGGCAAAGTCGCCGTCCGGCCCGCGGATATCAATGCGGCACCACGGCCAGCTTGCCAGCGGCAGCGCAAAGCTCACTTCGTCGCGCCCCAGTTCATGGCGCGCAATCACCGTTCCGCCCGCTACGCATTCCGCCACATAGCCCGGCCGATCGTTTTCGATGACGAGGGTCGCCTGAACCGTGCGCGCCCCGACATTCTGCCCCGGCAACACGTCGCCGTCGTCAAACCGGAAGCGCAGGCCGCACTGCCGGTCGATATACACCCGGCCTTGCCGCAATCCGTGCAGAATGGCGTCGCCGCTCAGGCCGTGGGCAAACACCAGCGTCGTCGGGTCGCCGTACACCGAGGGCTGGGTCGCGCCGTCATAGCGTTCGTCCGGGCGCAGATGGCAATCGCTGCCGCCGACGGCGGCGATGCGCCAGCCGCCGTTCCACAACGTGCTCAGGAGCTGCAACGCCCGCTCGGTGGCGGCGGCCGACGTCGGCCAGGTCGGGTCGCAGCACACTTCCAGCGTGTTGATGCGCGCCAGCGGCATCGCCGCATACTGCCAGTGCCACGGCGGCATCATCGGATGGTTGATACTGATGTTGCCGTCGCCCGTCACATTCAGCGACAGCCCCTGACGGATCAGCGTTTCCGGCGCCATGTCCCCGTCTTCCGGCGTCAGCACCCGGCGCGGACCATGCACATTGAAATGGCCGATGTCGGTGGTCACCTCCAGCGCAGGCAGGAACAGGGTACGGCCTCCAGCCGGCAGCGCCGGGTGGCACAGGTTATGTTCAGTCAGGAACAGAAAATCGAGCTGATGCTCTTGCGCCAGCGTCACCGCCGCCGTCAGGCCGTTGTGTCCGTCCGACAGCCGGGTGTGGGCGTGCAAATCGCCGCGATACCAACGGGACGCCGGTTCGAGACAGGCGGAATAGTCAAAGCACACCTGATGGTCGCCGCGCAGCGCCACCGTCAGCAGCATCTCGTCCGGCGGCGGCAACGGCGGATCGAACGCCACCGTGATCTGGTAATCCGCCTGCGTGGGATGATTTGCCTGAGCCGGAATGCTGCACAGCGCCAGCCGCCACGCCCCCGGCGGCAGCGGCCCCGGTATGCCGCCCAACGGCAACGCACGCCGTGCGGCGATGGTCACCGACTTGGCGGCCGGCTCAATCAGCAGGTTGGCGCGCAGTTGCCGGCGGGCGTCGTAGACAAACGCATACAGGTAGCTTTTGTTGCGGTTTTGCGCGGTCAGAGTCAGGCAGTCGACCCCCTCCGGCACGGTAAACTCCACTTGCCCGCGCCCCGTCGTCAGGCAACCGGCAAGGGTCAGCTCCGGCTTATTCATTGATGCGGTCCAGCGCTTTTTGCGCTTTACGGGCCGCCTCGGTCAATACCTGTTGCGCCGGTTTGTTTTCGATTTCCACCTGATCGGCGGCCACGGTCAGCGCATCCAGAATTTTGCCTTTGGTCGGATCGATAAAATCCATACTGGCGGATTTCGCCTGCTGCACCGGCACGGCCGCCTGCGGGTTGGCGGCGACGTATTTCTGATAATCCGTGTCCTGCAACACGCTTTCACGCGCCGGAATATACCCCGTGAACATCGACCAGCGGGCGGTATTGGCCGCACTGGTGTAGAAACGCATAAAGGCAAAGGCGCCCTTCGCCGCCGCTTCCGGCGTGCCGGTTGGCATCACGAAAATCAGCGCCCCCGCCTGCGGCGCCGCCGGATTGCTCCCCCAGCCCGGCTGAGGCAACGCCGCCAGCCGCTGGAAGTCGAGATCGCCCTGATCGCCGGACGAACCGGTATACCCCAGCGCCCGGTCTTTCATCACGTCATCAATGGTTTTGTACCAGTATTCCCAGCCCTGACCGCCGTGATAAATGCGCATGATGCGCTCTTCATGAATCCACCGGCGGAAGCTGTCCCAAACCTCCACCCACGCCGGCGAATCGATCACCACCTTTTTACCGTCTTCGCTGAGAATACGCCCGCCGTTGGACAGCGCCGCGTCAATCAGGTTGCCCGGCCCCCACATCGGCTCCCAGCCGTAATAGCGGGTGTTGCCGTCGGCGTCTTTTTGGGTGACCGCCGTCGCCACTTTCGCCAGCCCCTGCCAGGTTTTCAGGTCATCCGGCGTAAAACCGTGCTGCGCCAGCATCGCCTTGTTGTAGTAAAGCACCTGTGTGGTGCCGTAGGCGGGCAGGCCGTAAACGCTGCCGTCCGGCCGGGTGACCTGACGGCGGAACGCGCCGATAAAATCGGTGAAATGGAAGCTGTCGTCCATGTACGGCCGCAGGTCGCGCAGCAACTTGCGCTCCGCCAGCGCCGTTCCCTGCGAGGCGGTCAACAGCGCGAACGCCGGGGCGTTTTGCGCCGCCATGCCGGCCTGTAATTTTTGCCAGGTTTCATCGTAATTACCCTGCAACGCGCCTTTCACCACGTATTGATCCTGACTGCGGTTAAATTCGTCGATCAGCGTCAGCATCATTTTTTGCGGCTTGGTGCCGCCGGAATACCAGAAGTTCACCTCAGTGGCGGCCTGCGCCTGCGCGGTCAGCAGCAGCGCGCACAGCGCGCCGCTCACACACCGCCACCCTTTGCGTACGGTCATCATTATTCTTTCACTCCATTATCGGAAAAGCCGGACAGGATAATTCGTTGGCACAACAGGAATAAAAACAGCATCGGCATCACGACAATGGCGCTGGCCGCCATGATATTCGACCAGTTAAAACCGTAGTCTCCCCCGGAAATAAAATACTGCCGGATGCCAATGGAAATTAAATTCAGCGACGGCGAAGTAATCACCAGACTGGGCCACATGTAGCTGTTGTAATTGGTGATGAAAATAAGCAGAAACAGCGTAGCCAGCGCCGGCTTTATTTGCGGCAGCACAATGGTACGCAGCAACGTCCATTCGCCGGCGCCGTCAATACGCGCCGCTTCCATTAATGACGGATGAATTTTTTTCAGCGCCTGATGTAAATAAAACACCCCCATCGCACTTACCGCGTTGGAAAAAATCAGGCCGATATGGGTATCCAGCAAATGCAATTTAGCCAGAATGATGTAACAGGGAATATAGGTCACCGCGCCGGGCAACATATAACAGGCCATCACCACGCCATACAGCAAACGGCCGGCTTTACCGCGCCACTGAACAACGGCGTAGGCAAACAGCAGGCTGTTGACCACCACCAGCAGCGACGTCAGCAGCGCCACCGTCAGGCTGTTGTACATAAACAGCCCGAAATGCGTTTCGCGCCATACCGCGGCGAATGAGGAAAAGTCGGGATGCGACGGCAACAGTTGCAGCGGATGGCGGAAAATTTCGTCATTGGTTTTCAGCGCGCCGGACAGCATCCACACAAACGGGAATACCATCAGCAGACCGGCCATCATCAATAGCAGGTGCTTCAGCAATCCCCGCCCGCGAAAGGCCGGGCGACGGGCTACAGCGGAAACAACCGGCTCGGCCAGCGCGATCGGCGACGACACCATACCCATGCTCCTTAGAAATAGACCCAGCGGCGGGCAATCAGGGTGTTGACCAGCGACAGCGACCCCGCCAGCAACAGGATCATCACCGCGCTGGCCGCCGCCGGTCCCATGCTGAACTGCTGGAACGCCTGCTGGTAAAACAGGTACATCAGCGTGCGGGTGCTATTGCCGGGGCCGCCCTGCGTCAGCATTTGAAATTGATCGAATGCCTGAACGGCATTCACCAGATTGACGATCAACAGGAAAAAGGTGGTGGGGGAAATCAGCGGCAAGGTGATGGTTAACAGGCGTGTAGCGCGGCTGCCGCCGTCCAGCCGCGCGGCTTCGTATAGCTCGGCGGGAATGCGGTTGAGCGCGCTGATGAAGAACATCATCGTCCAGCCGATGCCCTGCCATACCGTGACCGCCACCACCGCCAGCATGGCGCTGCCCGGCCGCTCCAGCCAGGGCACGCCCGCCGCGCCGAACAGCCCGAGCAACTGGTTCGCCAGCCCGGCGCGAGAGTCGAACACCCATGACCACACCACGGAAACCGCTACCGTCGGGGTAATCCACGGAGAAAAGATCATCGCCTGATAACAGCGTTGCCCGCGACACCGGCGATGCAGCAGCAGCGCGAATCCCAGCCCCAGCGCCACCACCGGCATCACCACCGCGATGGCGAACACCAGCGTGTTTACCAGCGCGCCGGAAAAATCGTCGCTCTGCAGCAAATCACGGTAATTATCCACACCGACGACATGATAATCCGGCGAAATATAATCCCAGTCGGTGAGGCTGATATAGAGGCTGCAAAAAAAAGGAATCACCCAGAATAGCAATAACGGGATCAGCAACGGGGCAATAAACCCGGCGCCAATAAACCCTGAGCCACCAAACCCACCGCGGTTAAATAGCGTCGGTATTTTATTGGCCTTCATGACGTCTCCGTAAATCACACCCCGGTGTTAATCCGCCAAGCCTAAAAGCGCTCTGTGACAACAAACCGGCAAAAAGAAGACAGTTTCATGATTCAGGCTTTTCTGTTTTCATTTCACGGCCTTCAGAGTGAAAGTGATGACGTTCACATCATTGCCGGGCTCAAAAAGATATTTTCTCTTCAACAAACTTATTTACAGGCTGAAAGAAATCCCACGATTCTTACATAGAAAAAATATTCTTCCCGCTACCGCCATCGCTTAGCCTTGCGGTAGCCAAAAGGCATGTACCCGAGGATTAACTATGTTATTCACACGCAAGACCGTCGCCGGGCTGTTGTTGTCGGCGTTACCCTGGCTGGGCGCGCAGGCGGAAACCGCTCCGTCAGGCTGGACGCTGGAAAAAGTGGTGGAAATAAGCCGCCACGGCGTACGCCCGCCGACCGAAGGCAACGTCAAAACCATTCAGGAAGGCACAGGACGCAACTGGCCTGCCTGGCTGACCCATTACGGCGAGCTGACCGGTCACGGTTATGCGGCGGCGGTACTAAAAGGACGGTACGAAGGGCAGTACCTGCGCCAGCACGGGCTGCTGACCCCAAATTGCCCGGCGTCCGACGACGTGTTTGTCTGGGCCAGCCCGCTGCAACGCACGCAGGAAACCGCAATGGCGCTGATGGATGGCGTATTCCCCGGCTGCGGCGTGGTGATTCGCGGCCCGGAGAGTGAAGACAACGACCCGCTGTTCCATGCCGAAACCGCCGGCGTGCCGGTGGATCAGGAACAGGTGAAGGCCGATCTGCAAAAAGCGATGCAGGGCAAAAGCGCCGGGCAGATTCAGGCGGAGTGGCAACCGGCGATCGATCGCCTGAAACAGGCGGTCTGCCTGCCGGATAAACCCTGTCCGGCGTTCAGCGCCAAATGGGAAGTGAAAGAGAGCAAAAAAGGGAACCTCTCGCTGCATGGGCCGGAAGCGCTGGCCAACATGGCGGAAACCATCCGGCTGGCCTACAGCAACAACAACCCGCTCGGTCAGGTGGCGTTCGGCAACGCCAGAACCGCCGCCGCGGTGGGCGCGTTAATGCCGCTGCTGACCGCCAACTACGATTTCACCAACGACTTGCCCTACGTGGCGCGGCGCGGCGGTTCGGTACTGATGAATCAGATAGCCCTGGCGCTCAACCCAGAACATCAGGCGGACGCCCCGCCCGACGCCAAATGGCTGCTGTACGTAGCGCACGACACCAACATCGCCAAACTGCGCGCCATGCTGGGCTTCACCTGGCAGATGGGCGACTACCCGCGCGGCAATATCCCGCCCGCAGGCAGCCTGATCTTCGAACGCTGGCGCAATCCGCAGTCCGGCCAACGCTTCGTGCGCATCTACTTCCAGGCGCAGTCGCTGGACCAGATTCGCGGGCTGACCGCGCTGGATAACGACCATCCGCCGCTGCGCAGCGAATTCTCGATGAACGGCTGCCAGAAAACCGATGTCGGCACCCTGTGTCCGTACGATGCCGTGATGAAACGCCTCAACGGCGCGGTGGATCGCACCGCGCTGCTGCCGGTGCGCTATACGCTGTAATCGTTATACCCGTCACGGGCGGAACCCCGCCCGTGATTACCGACGACTGGCCGCCACCAGCGCCAGCAGCGTCACGCCGCCGGCAAACAGCGTTACCGGCATCCAGCCGCCCGCCTGCCAGGCGGCCATCGCGCCGCTGGAACCCAGCGCCCCGCCGAGGAACATGCCGCCCATGAACAGCGTATTGATGCGCCCGCGCGCCGCCGGTTGCAGGCCATAAATCACATGCTGGTGAGCGATCAACGCGCTCTGCACCCCGAGATCCAGCAATATCACCCCGACAATCAGGCCCGCCACCGCGCCCCACAGCCCGAACACGCCCCACGCCAGCAGCGTGAGCAACGCGCCCAGCAGAATCACCGGCCGACTGCCGATGCGATCCGCCAGGCGTCCGGCCACCGGCGCCGCGGTAATGCCCGCCACGCCAATCACGCCGAACAGACCCGCCGCCGCCGCGCCCATCGGATGGCTGCAGCTGGCGAGGTATAGCGCCAGAATGCTCCAGAACGCGCTAAACGACGCAAACAGCGCACCCTGAATCCAGGTAGCGCGACGCAATGCCGGCTCCGCGCGCCACAGCGTCAGCAGTGAGCGCATCAGCGAACGCCAGGACAGCGCCGATGACGACGGCAACACAGGCAGCATGCGCCCCATCAGCGCCGCGCCCGCCAGCGCCAGCGGCACGCTCAGCCAGAACATGGCGCGCCACCCGGCGGCATCCGCCACCAGCCCGGCCAGCGTCCGGCTGAGCAGTATGCCGCTCAGCAACCCGCTCATCACGGTGCCGACCACCGCGCCGCGCTGACCCTCGCCCGCCACCGTCGCCGCTACCGGCACAATCTGCTGCGCCACCGTCGCGCCGACGCCGATCAATACCGATGCCGCCAGCAGCACCGTCGCCGACGGCGCCAGCGCCGCCAGTACCGAGGCCAGCGCCAGCAACAAAAATTGCCAGACGATCAGCTGTCGCCGCTCGAACTTGTCGCCCAACGGCACCAGCATCAGCAATCCCAGCGCGTAACCAAGCTGGGTAGCGGTGGGAATCATCGATGTCGCGCCGCTGCCGGGGAAGCTGGCGGTCATCAGGCCGAGCATCGGCTGGTTGTAATAAATATTGGCGACTGCCACACCGCTGGCGGCCGCCATGGCAAAAATCAGCGGCTTACCCGCCTGTTGTACGGCGTCATCGCTGTAAGATAACGTGCTCATGGTCATTCTCCGTGGTTGCCTGTCTGAAGGTTGTTTTCCCCTCAGGCCGGAAGCACCATCACACGGCACGACTTGGGGGACAGGTTCAGCATAAGCAAGGCGACTTCACCGCAGAAGAGCGCCATCAGCCATAATATTTATTCCAGAATGGAATGGGTGAAAGGAAACTCAGGCAGGCACAGACAGATGGTGGGCCACAAATTCGGTAAACGCCCGGGCGCGGGCCGACGTTAACCGGCCGCCGGGGTAAACCGCCCACAGATCCATGACGCCGATATGCCAGTCGGTCAGCGCCGTTACCACCGCGCCGCTCGCCAGCTCCGGCGCAAACATCCACGCCGACGCCACCGCCAGGCCGTTGCCCGCCAGCACCGCTTCCCGCACCCCTTCCGCCGCGCTGGTGCGGATGCGTCCCGACAGCGTGACCAGACATTGCCGGTCATCGCGACGAAACCACCAGTTGCCCGGCGCATCGGCCTGCAGGTAGATCACCGCGTCATGCTCTTCCAGCGCCTCGGGCAAGGCCGGCGTGCCGCGAGCGGCGAAATACGCCGGCGTGGCCAGCAACCGCATCGGCGCCGAGCCGATCTTCCGGGCGGTCAACCCGGAATCTTTCATCTCGCCCAGCCGCAACGCCACATCAATGCCTTCGGCGATCAGATCCACCGGACGGTCATCTAGAATGATGTCCACCTTCAGTTGCGGATGCTGCGACATAAACCTATGCAAACGGGGCAGCACATGCAGGCGGGCGAAAGTCACCGGCGCCGACACCCGCAAATAACCGCTCAGTTCTCCGTTACCGCCGCGCACCCCGTCCTGCGCCTCGTGCAACTGTTGCAACGCCGGGGCGACCTGCTCGTAAAACCGCTGCCCGGCTTCGGTGGGCGTCAACCCACGGGTGGAGCGCAGCAACAGCTTGACCGCCAGTTGCTGCTCAAGCTGTATGATGGCTTTGGAAATGGCCGGCTGGCCGATGCCCAGACGGCGCGACGCAGCGGAAAAGGAGCCGCACTCATAAACACAGATAAACGTTTCCAGCGTTGCCAGACGATCCATTTTCTCCCCCGGTGATTCACCACCAATACACGCCTGTCGTGCTACTCGGCCACTTCCGGACTCGCCGGTCTGGCGGCGTCCCGCTGCGTCGTCGCAAGCGCGTTGGCCGCCAGAAACAACAGCCCCAGCAACCCCAGAATAGCGATTAGCCCATCACGGCCGTACCACTGCATCAGCGAACCGCTCACCAGCGGACCGCTGAAGCTGCCGACACCCCATAAAACGCCGAACAAGGCGTTGATCGCCACCAGATCGACGCCGCTGAACTGCTTGCCCGCCCGCACCAGCGACAGAGTGTAAATACTGCCCGCCACCGCGCCCAGCAGGAAGACGTTCGCCCACACCCAGCCGGTGCCGTAGCTGAACGGCAGACCGGCCAGCATCAGCACGAACAGCACCCCGCAGACCAGATGCACCCGCACCGTACCCAGTTTGTCGGAAACCCAGCCCAGCGGCACCTGCAACAACGCATCGCCGATAAACAGCACCGTCACCAGCAGCACCGCCAGCGGTTCCTCGTAGCCGTGCGCCATGCCGTACAGCGGCAGCATCGACAGCACCGCGCCGTCGAAAAAGGCGAACGCAAATACCGCCGCCGCCAGCGCCGGCGCGGCCAGCAGCAGTGAAAACAGGTTATGTTGCCGATGGGCGCTCAGCGCCAGCCCGGAAAAAGACGAGCCGGGCACCATCAGCAGGCATACGCCATGCAGCGCCAGAATCAGCAACAGCCCGGTGGGATCGTCCAGGCCGGTGAGGGAAATCAACAGCGGCCCCAGCAGTTGCAGGCCGGTAAACGCGGTGGCGTACAATCCCACCAGCACGCCCCGGCGGTGCTCGGCGGTGTGGCCGCTGACCCAGGTTTCGCCGATGACGATAATCAGCCCACAGCAAAATCCCATCAGAAAACGCGGTGCGGCCAGCAGCAGCACATTGTCGAGGTAAAACGACAGCGTCAGGCTGACGCCCATGCCCCATGTCGACAGCGCCAGCAAGCGGCCCACCGGCAAACGCATCGCCACAGGCGCCGCCACCCAGGAAGAGACGAAGACGCCAATCGCCGGCAGCGCGGACATCATGCCAGTCAGCGCGGAGCCGTATCCCAGCGCGGTCAGTTTCAGCGTCACCAGCGGGATGGAATACCCCTGAACCAGTCCCACCAACGAGGCGCTGGTCATCACCACCCAAATCGCCAGCTGATGCGCGCGGCGCGATGTCGACATGCTGTTTCTCCGTCCCTTCGTGATTTATCAGGCGACCTACTATCACCTATACCGGATTCCGGATTTTACCTATACCGGATTTCAGTACCACTGGATTCCGGCGCCGAACCCGACGCCGACGTGTACCTTCACCGCAAACCAATGACTATAAATTTCATTATTTATCAAAACATTAATCTAGCACATCGATATTGAGATGATTTTTTAACCGTCTTAAGTCTCTCTTAATGCTCGCCCGTTAGCATGACACCATCGCACCCAGAGGCGGCCCCGACTGTCAACGCGCCATTCAGGAGTAAGACATGAGCTTTTACCAGCAACTGCAATCCGCAACATCAACATCGCAACAACTGATGATGTCCGCTCCGGTCATTGACGCCTGTCGTCAGGGAACCATCACCGGGGATATGTACATCGCCTTTCTGACGCAGGCTTACCACCACGTCAGTTATACCGTACCGCTGCTGATGGCGGCGAGCGGTCGTCTTCCCCGGCATCAGGCGTGGGTGCGTGAGGCCATTGAGGAATATATCGACGCCGAGTACGACCACAAGGCCTCGATTCTCCACAGAATTCGCGCCTGCGGCGGCAAAACGGAAACCCTGAGCCAGAACGCCGCCACCCAGTGGATTGAACTGATGGCGGCGTACCTCTATGACCAGATCCAGCGCGACAACCCGATGAGCATCTTCGGCCTGATACACGTACTGGAAGGCATCCAGGCCAACATCGCGCCCGATATGGTCAGGCAGATAGAAGCGGAACAGGGCCTGCCTGTTGGCACGATAAACGGCCTGCAGGCACAAGATCCGGCGGAGAAAACATGCCAGAACGTCTTCGCCGCGCGGATGGACAACATCAGCGACTCGGCCGATCAGACCGCGATAATTCATGCCGCTCATGTGGTTTATCAGCTGTACGGCGATATGCTGCGCAGCCTCACGGAGCACTAATGTCATGAAGCTAAAAAATAAACGTATCCTTCTGACGGGCGCCAGCAGCAGCACCGGCCAGGAACTGGCATTGTCGCTGGCCGCCAGAGGCGCCAGGTTGTATCTGGTCGGCCGTAATGAAAAGGCGCTGCTGGCGTTACAGAATCGGTTACCCGATCCCAGTCATCACAATATTTTGCTGGCGGACCTGTGCGACGAACAGGATCGCGACGCGCTGGCGGAGTGTTTCCCGGAAAACGCCAGACTGGACGTGCTGATTAACAACATAGACACATCGACCTTCGGCCTGTTTGAAGAGCAGAGCCACGACGTCATCCGTCGGCAACTTGCTCTTAATACCGAAGCACCGATACTGCTGACTCACTCTTTGCTCGACTGCATCAGCACGCCCGGCATCATCATGAATATCGGCTCGACCCTGGACGGGATCGGCTACCCGGGATACAGCGCATATTGCGCCAGCAAATTTGCCTTGCGCGGATTCAGCGAAGCGCTGCATCGCGAATTGTCATCTAAAGGGATTAAAGTACTGCATCTGGCTCCCAGATCCATCGATACCGGCCGTCACGCCCAAAAGACCAACGCTCTGACTCAGGCGCTGGGCTACCACAGCGACAACCCGGCCTGGGTGGCGGAACAGGTGGTCAACGCGCTGGAGCAGGAAACCGTGCGTCGTTGGTTGGGTTGGCCGGAAAAACTGTTTGTGCGGCTTAATGCGCTGGTGCCTGCCGTGGTGGATAATGCTATTCGTCGCCAGCTTGCCGCTATCCAGCATTATGCAAAGGCGCAGAAAAAATAGGGAAATCACACATGGTTCTCCGGGCACATATGGCAATCCAATCAGATATGACAATTCGGTCACATACGGCTACCCGCTTATATACGACTATCCGCTCGCATACGACTATCCGCTCGCATACGACTATGCGTTCACAGATGATTCTCCGAGCGGCAATGCTACTGCTCAGTGGATTGCTGACGGTAAACATGGGCCATGCTGGCGATACGTCGATGGATATCCACCGGCAATGGTCCGTCTGTCAGTACAAGACGCTGGCATCCCACAAAGATGAGTGTTTCGCCGCATTGAGCCAACAAGCGCAGGAACAGGCGGAAAGCCACCCTGATCGCGCGGATTATCTGATCTGGTCGGCGATGGTCGACAGCAGTTGGGCCGGCGTCAAAGACGGTATGGAAGCGCTCAATCTGGCCGGACAGGCCAAAAGCTCGCTGGAAAAAGCCATCGCCCTTGACCCGCATGCGCTGAATGGCGCGGCTTACACCATCCTTGGCGTGCTCTATTATCAGGTTCCGGGCTGGCCGCTGGGGTTTGGCGATGACAAAAAAGCGGAGCAGTACCTGAAAACCGCGTTGAAAATGAATCCTGCCAGCATTGATGCCAACTTCTTTTACGGCGACTTTTTGCTGAAAGCGGGACGCAAGGGCGAAGCCAGACAATATCTGACCTCCGCACTGAATGCATCGCCCCGCCCGGGACGTGAAATCGCCGATCTGGGCCGCCGCGTGGAAGCCGAAAAAGCGCTGGCGCAGCTGAAATATTGATAGAACCGCCCCCGCCGTGAGCAGTACCTCTGCCCGGCGGGAAAGCGCCGCTTATCCGTGTTGTTTTTTTCACCTTTTATCATTGCTCTCAGATTAAAACCCTTAATATTTTCGTGATGAAACTGATTGCCGGCCCGCCTAAATGTAAAAAAAGGTAAAAACCGGGAGAAATAAGCCATCGCGGATAAAAAGGCGAAGCCAAACAAAAAATTAGCGCGTCAGACAGGGAAAAATATTCGCAACGAAAAAGCATCGTCGTGAGAAAAAACAGCAGGGAAACAAGGCATAAAGCAGGATTTGGCATGAATATGCCCGAAACGCTAAGAGAAAGGTGAAAAAATCGCCACGCCGGGCTGCAGAAACAAAAAAACTCGCTATCCAGAGGATGCGAGTTTCATGTTAACGGTAACCGGGTTTTACCGTTTTAAAATTTGGTCGGTGAGAGAGGATTCGAACCTCCGACCCCTTCGTCCCGAACGAAGTGCGCTACCAGGCTGCGCCACTCACCGAATGCGGGGCGCATATTACTGCGCCCCTACCATAGCGTCAATCCCTTTTTCATAAAAGCCAACAGGTTGGCGACAAAGTGTCCGACAGGGTGGAAAAACACCGCCATTGCCGCCGGAATGCGCGTCGTCCCAACCCGCAGGCAACGGCGTTATTCACGCCCCGGCGCATTGCACCAGTTATTTTTTTCCTGAATGCCGCCATCCGGCGAGGTATATCCCAGACACCCCAGCATGGAGTCGAAAATCTCCTCATGACGCAGCACTTTTCCTTGTTGCTGCTGCGCCCGTAGTTGCTCAAACGCCTGCTGATTAAGTGGTTGCGCCAGATACTTGTCCGAAGCCCACAGCATAACCGGCGAACGGAACTGTTCCGGCGGCGCCAGCTGGCGCGGCGTGCCATGCAAATGGTAGTTGTCGTCGATCGATTCACCGTGATCGGAGGAATACACCAGCAGCGCCTTCTTGTCGCGCAGTTGGTCAATTACCCGTTTGATGAAGGCATCGGTATACAACACGCTGTTATCAAAGGCATTGATTAACTGTTCCCGGGAGCAGGATGCATCCACGCCCATACACTCCGGCTGATAACGGGCATAGCTGCGCGGATAGCGCATCGAATACAGATAGTGGGAGCCTTTGGTATGCAGCACCACCAGGTGCTTGCCGTTAGGGTAACGCATCAGCGACTGCGACATTTCATCGACCAGCAGCATGTCATCCACCGCTTTGCCCTCATTGCGCTTTTCCGAGGCAATCATTTCACGAAAGGCGTAATTGTCGGCCTGAATGTTGTTATAGAACCAGACCTCGCTCTGCATCGCGAACAGTTCGGACGTAAACCCCAGCGATTTCATGACGGCAAAGATATTTTTTTCCCGCAGCGTACGCTGCGGGTTATCGGCGGTGCCGCCTTCCCGCACGAACATGCAGCGCATCGACAGTTTGGTGGAGGTGTCGCAAGAGTGGCCGCGAAACGCCAACAGGTTCTTTTCCTTCGCCAGTTGCGGCGTAGTATCACGCTCGTAGCCCAGCAACCCCAGATGGTCCCAGCGGGTGGTTTCGCCGATGATAAAGACGACGTAAGTGTCGTCGATTCCCGGCGGCGCCTGATAGGTAAACTGTTTGCCGGGATCAATCAGCTCGTCGTCATCCTGATTTTCATCATAACGGGCATAGGCAAACAAACCGAATGCCGACAACCAGTTGGCCGGCAGATAAGAATGGGCCACCACCCCGCCGTAACTAGGCAAATCCTGATTGGACAGTTTCTCCGCCGAGGTATTCATCCGATCCAGATAGCGTAGCGGCAACCATACCAGTGCGGCAGACACCACCAGTCCCAACAGCGCGATACGTCGGCGTCCCTGAGTACGCAATTGTTCGATCAGCGTTTGCTGCAGCTGGTTTTTCCAGATGACAAACAAGGGCGGAATACCGAGCGCCACCACCCACAGCACAAAAAACAGCCCGACCACCTCTTTGGATAAATCAATATCCGTGGTCATTACCGCAGCGATAATGCCATAACCAATCACGACATTAAAAAAAGTCATGTAGTAGCTGGCGGCCACTGAAATCAAGACCAGCAATGACGCTACTACACGAAAAAAACGGCGTCCGCCGAGCGACAGAAGTCGCATCAGGAAAAAGGTAAACAGAATGCAAGCCATCGATTCCACCAGCAGGGGAATATATTTGGCGACCGGATTTTCAGTAAAAAACGGGAATGCATCTACACGCCGATAAAAAACCGGCAGATTCAAAAAAAACCAATATAGATTGCCAGCAACCAGGACAATTTAGATTGTGACAACGCCAGCAGGGATTTCATTCCAGACCATACTCCAGAGGTAAAATATCCTGTAAACAGACCAATGGTATGTTCGAAAGTTCAGGCGCCATCAGCCTATTCCGGTTTTTTCTTATGCCATTACGCCCTTTAGCTGTGGAATCTTTACACAGACAGTTCAGCATCGTTTAAGCAATCTGTTTATCCTTTCGGCTAATAAGTGAATCGCGCGGAAAAACAAGGAAAAACGTTATTAGGAGCCATTTTTATTTTAAATATCGCCGAATTGATTTTTCATGTTATTTCTATTTTTTTGTTTGCTGCTCTGACTATTTTTTCCTTTCAATTCATCACTCTGGTTATTAGCTGAAAAGCGCTGTTCTTTCCCATCAGACCGGTGATTCCCGTCATGATTTCACGCCTTGTTCATTAAGCCATGCCAGTTGCCGGACGATATCGGGGTGGTGCAGAAAGTCCCGAATACGCTGCGCCCGTCGAACGCCAATACCGGAAAACTGCTGCCATTCGGCTGCGGAACGCTGCTGCAACTGTTCGAGCGATGCACCATCCAGCGCGTGCCGGGCGCGGGATGGCACCGGTAGTCCTAACGCCAGCAACCAGTTTCGCAACGGCTGGCGACGCGCGTGCTGAAACAGGCGGTGAATCCGTTCCGCCTGTTGTTCGCCAAAATCACCGGCCGCCGCCAACTGAGCCGGCTCAAACGCCAGCCAGGACACCACATCGGCCAGCGCGCCGCGCTGTGTCAGTCGCCGCCAGGTGGCTTCGCTGATGCCGCTAAGCGACAACCCGTTGCGCCCGCTCATCCATACCAGTCGGGCCAGAAACTGCGGCTGGCACTCCCGGCTCCATTGCAAACAACTGAAAACATCAAAGGGCGACGACGCCGGGACGGTTATCGCTTCACGTACCGCACCGCGCCAGACCACGGCGTCCAGCCGGGGAATCCCCAATCCCGCCAGACTGACGCTGACCCGATCCCCCGGCAGCACATCCCATTGCCGCCAGCGGGATACCGAACCGAGATTGACCCGACTAACGGTTTTGTCATCCAGCACCACCGGCTGCAGTTGCAACACTACTGTCATTCTGCCGGTGCGCCCTACCTCAACATCGACGCCGGTGACTTCCGTCACCCGGTTCACCAACGGATATTTCCAGGCCACCGCCCACTCCGCCGGGCTGTCTTGCCAGTAACGTCCGGCGGGTTCCCGCGCCTGGCGCACCACCACGCCATCGGTCACAAACGGCAGCGGGGCACGATACCAGCGTTCACGCCACTGCGCCGCCGTCTCCAGCGAGGAAACGGGTTGCGAGTAATCCGCTGTCAGCCCAAACCCCAGTTCCCGTAATTTCGCCAGTCTCGCCGGCATGTCCGCCGGGCCGTCCGGCCAGGCCCAGATAAATACGCCAATACGGGACAGCAGCGGCGAAGGCTGTTTGCGCCGCATTTCACCCGCCACCTGCGCCCGCGCGTTAATGCCGCCGACCTGCTGTTGACGGTGGCCCGCCACCTGTAAATACAATTCGCCCTGAAAAACCTGACGGCCGGACACACCGGAAAGATGCTGTGGCACCGTATTCATCTGGCGCACCTTGTCGGTCCAGTCCTCGCCCTGCCGGCCATTGCCGCGACTGATGGCGGCAACCAGCGTCCCTTGTTCGTACACCAGCGTCACCGCCACGCCATCGATCTTGGGCTGCACCCACAAATCATGATGCTGTGCGATCCACTGCTTCAGTTCGGCCGGTTCCGACAACTTTTTCAGGCCGGTGTGCGCCACCGGATGCTGCCGTTTACCGGTGGTAGGCAGAGCTATCGCAAAACGCCCGACATCCGTCTGAAAACAGACTTGCCAGGTCGCCAGCGTTTGACGCAGTTGATCGTAAACCTGATCGTCCACCGGGCTCTGGCCCTGTTCGTAATAGGCGTTGTCCCACTGCGCCAGTTGCTGCCCCAGTTGGGCGATCTCCTGTTCAGCCCGCGCCGACGACCATGCCGGACAAGACGCCGCTTCGGCCAGCCCGCTCACAACAAACAGCGCCGCCGCCAGCACGTATCGATATCGCATCGCCTTTCCTCCTTGAGCGAAACTCCTTGAGCGAAAACCAGGGCATTAATACGCAGGCGGTCAGGAAATACGAGCACAAAGACAAGGGAATGCGAAGCATGCCGCACGGCATCGCGCCGGTTGCAGCAACCGATATAAAAGCAGGAAAGTGGTTCGCAAAATGAAAAGAGACGGGATGACAGACAGCTGGCGGAGAGTCAGGCTGTGTTTCACCACGCGACGGTTCACACAGCGGCGTGTATAATGCGGGAAAATGCGCGACTGGCCGCATCTCTCCTTTCATCTTTATCAGACACAGAATTCACTATGGCTCAAGGCACGTTATACATTGTTTCCGCCCCCAGCGGTGCGGGGAAATCCAGTTTGATTCAGGCATTGCTGAAAACGCAGCCGCTGTATGACACCCAGGTTTCCATTTCGCACACCACCCGCGCCATGCGGCCCGGCGAAGTCCACGGCGAACACTACTTTTTCGTGCCGGTAGATGAATTCAAACGTATGATTGAAGAGGACGACTTTCTGGAATATGCCGAAGTTTTCGGCAATTATTACGGAACGTCCCGCGCGGCTATCGAGCAGGTGTTATCTACCGGCGTCGATGTCTTTCTGGATATCGACTGGCAGGGCGCCCGTCAGATCCGTGAGCGTATGCCGCAAGCCCGCAGCATCTTTATTCTGCCGCCTTCACAGGAAGAACTGGAGCGACGCCTGCGCGGTCGTGGTCAGGACAGTGAAGAGGTCATCGCCCGCCGGATGAAACAGGCGGTGGCGGAAATGAGTCATTACGCCGAATACGATTATCTGATTGTGAATGATGATTTCGATCTGGCGCTGCTGGATCTGAAAACCATCATTCGCGCCGAGCGCCTGCGTCTGAGCCGTCAGAAAGTTCGACATGACGCTTTAATCACCAAACTATTGGCAGACTGACGGCTCTTTCAGTATGATGCCCAGTCATTTTATTTCCCCACTGGAGTACACACTATGGCACGCGTAACTGTTCAGGACGCTGTAGAAAAAATTGGTAACCGTTTTGACCTGGTGTTGGTCGCCGCTCGTCGCGCCCGTCAGATCCAGGTGGGTGGCAAAGAGCCGCTGGTTCCGGAAGAAAACGACAAGTACACCGTTATCGCTCTGCGCGAGATCGAAGAAGGCCTGATCAACGGCCAGATTCTGGATACTCGTGAACGTCAGGAGCAGCAGGAGCAGGAAGCAGCGGAAATCCAGGCGGTTACCGCTATCGCTGAAGGTCGTCGTTAATTCGAATTCGGTCGCGAGTCGCCCTTGTATCTGTTTGAAAGCCTCAATCTGCTGATTCAGCGTTATCTGCCGGAAGACCAGATAAAGCGCCTCAAGCAGGCTTATCTTGTTGCACGTGATGCTCACGAGGGCCAGACACGCTCCAGCGGTGAGCCTTATATCACCCATCCAGTGGCGGTGGCCTGCATTCTGGCCGAAATGCGTCTCGACTATGAAACGCTGATGGCCGCCCTGTTGCATGACGTCATCGAAGATACGCCCGCCACCTATCAGGATATGGAACAGCTGTTCGGCAAAAGCGTGGCCGAACTGGTGGAAGGCGTTTCCAAGCTGGATAAGCTGAAATTCCGCGACAAGAAAGAGGCGCAGGCGGAAAACTTCCGCAAGATGATCATGGCGATGGTGCAGGATATCCGCGTCATTCTGATCAAACTGGCCGACCGCACCCACAATATGCGTACGCTGGGATCGCTGCGTCCGGACAAGCGCCGACGCATCGCCCGGGAGACGCTGGAAATCTACAGCCCGCTCGCACATCGTCTCGGTATTCATCATCTGAAAACCGAGCTGGAAGAGCTGGGATTCGAAGCGCTCTACCCCAACCGTTATCGAGTCATCAAAGAAGTGGTGAAAGCCGCCCGCGGCAATCGCAAAGAGATGATTCAGAAGATCCTTTCCGAGATTGAAGGGCGTCTGAAGGAAGCCGGCATCAGCTGTCGCGTCAGCGGCCGCGAAAAGCATCTGTACTCCATTTACTGCAAGATGCACCTGAAAGAGCAGCGCTTTCACTCGATTATGGATATCTATGCCTTTCGGGTAATCGTCCGGGAAGTGGATACCTGTTATCGCGTGCTGGGACAGGTACACAGCCTGTACAAGCCGCGCCCCGGTCGGGTGAAAGACTACATCGCCATTCCCAAGGCCAACGGCTATCAGTCGCTCCACACTTCCCTCATCGGGCCGCACGGCGTGCCGGTTGAAGTCCAGATCCGCACCGAGGACATGGACCAGATGGCGGAAATGGGGGTCGCTGCGCACTGGGCTTACAAAGAAGGCGAAAGCAGCAGCACTACGGCGCAGGTGCGCGCCCAGCGCTGGATGCAAAGCCTGCTGGAGCTACAGCAGAGCGCCGGTAGCTCGTTCGAATTCATCGAAAGCGTCAAATCCGATCTGTTCCCGGACGAAATTTACGTGTTCACGCCGGAAGGTCGCATCGTCGAGCTGCCTGCCGGCGCGACGCCGGTGGACTTCGCCTATGCGGTCCACACCGATATCGGCCACGCCTGCGTCGGCGCCCGCGTCGACCGCCAGCCGTATCCGCTGTCTCAGGCGTTATCCAGCGGGCAGACGATCGAAATCATCACCGCGCCGGGTGCTCGCCCGAACGCCGCCTGGCTCAACTTCGTGGTCAGTTCCAAAGCCCGCGCCAAAATCCGTCAGATGCTGAAAAACCTCAAACGTGACGACTCCGTCAGTCTGGGGCGCCGTCTGATTAATCACGCGCTGGGCAGCGGCCGTAAACTGTCCGACATTCCGGAACAGAATATTCAGCGGGAGCTGGAGCGCATGAAGCTCGCCTCACTGGACGACCTGCTGGCGGAAATCGGTCTGGGCAACGCCATGAGCGTGGTGGTGGCGCGCAATCTGCTGGAAGAACACGCCGAAACCGGCGCCGCCGGTATCCGCAAACTGCCTATCAAGGGCGCCGACGGGGTACTGATCACTTTCGCCAAGTGCTGCCGCCCGATTCCCGGCGATCCGATCATCGCACACGTCAGCCCCGGCAAAGGGCTGGTGATTCATCATGAGTCCTGCCGCAACATCCGTGGCTACCAGAAAGAGCCGGAGAAATTCATGGCGGTGGAGTGGGATGAGGTGACCGAGCAGGAATTCATGACGGAAATCAAGGTCGACATGTTCAACCATCAGGGGGCGCTGGCCAACCTGACGGCGGCGATCAGCGCGTCAAACTCCAATATTCAAAGCATTAATACCGAAGAACGGGATGGCCGGGTGTACAGCGCCTTTATCCGCCTTACGACGCGCGACCGTATTCATCTTGCGAATATCATGCGCAAGATCCGCGTGATGCCGGACGTGATTAAAGTCAACCGTAACCGAAATTAGCCTGTTATGACCCCAGAACGTTATACACGCATCCGCGAAATGCTTAACAACCGTCAGCCCGACCTGACCGTGTGCATGGAGCAGGTGCACAAGCCTCACAACGTATCCGCCGTTATTCGTACCGCCGATGCGGTCGGCGTGCATCAGGTGCACGCCGTATGGCCCACCAACCGCATGAGGACCCTGGTGTCCACCGCTGCGGGCAGCAACAGTTGGGTGCAGGTCAAAACCCACCGTACCGTTCAGGATGCGGCCAGCCACCTGAAAACGCAGGGGATGCAAATTCTGGCGACCAATCTGTCCGCCAGCGCGGTCGATTTCCGTGAAGTGGATTACACCCGCCCCACCTGTATCCTGCTCGGGCAGGAAAAAACCGGCATCTCCGCCGACGCGCTGGCACTCGCCGATCAGGACATCATCATTCCGATGATCGGTATGGTGCAATCCCTGAATGTCTCGGTGGCATCCGCCTTGATTCTGTACGAAGCGCAGCGCCAGCGTCAGTTGGCCGGAATGTACCGGCGCGAACACAGTCCGCTGGATGAGGAAGAACAGCAGCGCCTGCTGTTTGAAGGCGGTTACCCGGTACTGGCCCGCGTCGCCAGACGCAAAGGGCTGCCGCGACCATTCATTGACCACACCGGTCAGGTGATTGCCGACGCGCCCTGGTGGGCGGCGATGCAATCCACGGAGCAATAATGGACAGCCGCCTGCTGCATACCCAGCCGTTGAGCACCCTTGCCGGCGTCGGGGCCAGCCAGGCGGAAAAACTGGCCCGCCTCGGTCTGGAAACGGTGCAGGATCTGCTGTTGCACCTGCCGTTGCGTTATGAAGACCGCACCCACCTTTACCTGATTAACGATGTGCTGCCAGGCATGTACGCCACCGTAGAAGGCGAAGTGCTGCGCAGCGATATCAGCTTCGGCCGCCGCCGGATGTTGACCTGCCAGATCAGCGACGGCAGCGGCATGCTGACGCTGCGCTTCTTCAATTTCAACGCTGCCATGAAAAACAGCCTGTCGCCGGGCCAGCGCGTGCTGGCGTATGGCGAAGTACGACGCGGCAAGCTGGGCGGCGAAATGATCCATCCGGAATACCGGGTACAAGGCGAAAGCACTGCGGTCGAACTGCAGGAAACGCTGACGCCGGTGTACCCCACCACCGAAGGCATACGGCAGGCGACGCTGCGCAAACTGACCGATCAGGCGCTGGAGTTGCTGAATACCCACCCGATTGACGAACTGCTGCCTCAAGAGATGCGCCACGGGTTGATCAGCCTGCCGGATGCATTGCGAACCTTGCACCGCCCACCGCCGGATGTACAACTGGCTGAACTGGAGCAAGGCAAACATCCGGCCCAGCAACGGCTGGTGATGGAAGAGCTGCTGGCCCACCACCTGAGCATGCTGGCGGTGCGAGCCGGCGCGCAACGTCATCATGCACTGGCGCTTGAACCTAAAGACAACCTGAAACAGCAGTTGCTGGCCGCCCTGCCGTTCAGCCCCACCGGCGCGCAACAGCGGGTGGTGGCGGAAATCGAACAGGATATGAACAGGTCGTTTCCAATGATGCGTCTGGTGCAGGGCGATGTGGGTTCCGGTAAAACGCTGGTGGCGGCGCTGACAGCGTTGCGGGCCATCGCTCACGGCAAACAGGTGGCGCTGATGGCGCCCACCGAACTGCTGGCTGAGCAGCACGCCGCCAACTTCCGCCGCTGGTTCGAGCCGCTGGGCATCGAAGTCGGCTGGCTGGCGGGCAAGCAAAAAGGCAAGGCGCGGCAGGCCCAGCAAGAGGCTATCGCCAGCGGGCAGGTATCAATGGTGATTGGTACCCATGCCATTTTTCAGCAACAGGTGCAGTTTAACGGTCTGGCGCTGGTGATCATCGACGAACAACATCGCTTTGGCGTGCATCAGCGGCTGGCGCTGTGGGAAAAAGGCGAAGAGCAGGGGTTCCATCCTCACCAGTTGATCATGACCGCCACCCCCATCCCCCGTACGCTGGCGATGACCGCCTATGCCGATCTGGACACCTCGGTGATCGATGAACTGCCGCCGGGCCGCACGCCGGTTACCACTGTCGCCATTCCGGATACCCGGCGCGATGACATCATCCAGCGGGTGCGCAACGCCTGCCTGCAGGAAGGGCGTCAGGCGTACTGGGTCTGCACCCTGATCGAAGAGTCCGAGCTGCTGGAGGCGCAGGCGGCCGAAGCCACCTGTCAGGAGCTGAAAGCGGCGTTGCCCGACCTCACTATCGGGCTGGTGCACGGCCGGATGAAAGCACAAGAAAAACAGGCCGTCATGGAGGCGTTCAAAACCAATCAGCTGCACCTGCTGGTCGCCACCACGGTGATTGAAGTCGGGGTGGATGTGCCGAACGCCAGCCTGATGATCATCGAAAACCCGGAGCGACTCGGTCTGGCGCAATTGCACCAGCTGCGCGGCCGTGTCGGCCGCGGCGCGGTCGCCTCCCACTGCGTGCTGCTGTACAAAACGCCGCTGAGTAAAACGGCTCAGATACGGCTACAGGTTCTGCGCGACAGCAACGACGGTTTCGTGATCGCCCAGCGCGATCTGGAAATCCGGGGGCCGGGCGAGCTGCTGGGTACCCGTCAGACCGGCAACGCCGCCTTCAGGGTGGCGGATTTGTTGCGGGATCAGGCATTAATTCCGCAGGTTCAGCGGGTGTCGCGTCATATCCATGAGCACTACCCGGAACACGCCAGAGCGTTGATCGACCGCTGGTTGCCGGAACGCACCCGTTATACCAACGCCTGAGGACGACCGGCATCGTGGTTCCCGTCGCCTCGTCTCTGGCTTGCATTTATCCCTATGGTTAACAAGGTATTCTAGCCCGGCGTATTCCGGCAATAAGAAAACCGCATTCCGCAAACGATTGCTTTTACAGAGAAGATGATTAAAATGCGCTTTTGCCGTTCAGGAGCGCCGCCATATCATGAGTCTTTCCACCACTGAGCTACCTCAGGCCGATGCCGCCACCCCGGCACACAGCGAGCTGATTTACCGTCTGGAGGACCGGCCTCCTTTACCGCAAACCCTGTTTGCCGCCTGCCAGCACCTGTTGGCGATGTTTGTCGCGGTGATTACCCCGGCGCTGCTGATCTGTCAGGCATTGGGCTTGCCGGCGCAGGATACCCAGCACATCATCAGCATGTCGCTGTTCGCTTCCGGCCTGGCATCCATTTTGCAAATCAAGACCTGGGGGCCGGTTGGTTCCGGCCTGCTGTCCATTCAGGGTACCAGCTTCAACTTCGTCACCCCGCTGATTATGGGCGGCATGGCGCTGAAAAACGGCGGTGCGGATGTACCGACGATGATGGCGGCGTTGTTCGGCACCCTGATGGTCGCTTCCTGCACGGAAATCCTGCTGTCGCGTGTGCTGCATCTGGCGCGTCGTATCATCACGCCGCTGGTTTCCGGCATCGTCGTCATGATCATCGGCCTGTCGCTGATTCAGGTCGGCCTGACCTCAATCGGCGGCGGTTTTGCCGCCATGAGCAACCATACCTTTGGCGCGCCGAAGAACCTGCTGCTGGCGGCCGTCGTGCTGGTGGTGATCATCCTCCTGAATCGCCAGCGCAATCCTTACCTGCGCGTAGCATCGCTGGTGATCGCGATGGCCGTTGGTTATCTGGCCGCCTGGCTGATGGGTATGCTGCCGGAAAGCGCCGGTACGTCCAGCCAGGCGCTGATTAACGTGCCGACGCCGTTGTACTACGGTCTTGGCTTTGACTGGAATCTGCTGATCCCGCTGATGCTGGTGTTCATGGTGACTTCGCTGGAAACCATCGGCGACATCACCGCTACCTCCGACGTGTCTGAACAGCCGGTCAGCGGCCCGCTGTACATGAAGCGCCTGAAAGGCGGCGTGCTGGCCAATGGCCTGAACTCCTGCCTGTCCGCGGTGTTCAATACCTTCCCCAACTCCTGCTTCGGTCAGAACAACGGCGTGATTCAGCTGACCGGCGTTGCCAGTCGGTATGTGGGTTTCGTGGTGGCGCTGATGCTGATCGTGCTTGGCCTGTTCCCGGCGGTGAGCGGTTTTGTACAGCACATTCCTGAACCGGTGCTGGGCGGCGCGACCATCGTGATGTTCGGCACCATCGCCGCATCCGGGGTGCGTATTGTGTCCCGCGAGCCGCTCAACCGCCGCGCCATCATGATCATCGCATTGTCGCTGGCCGTCGGTCTGGGCGTTTCCCAGCAGCCGCTGATTCTGCAGTTCGCGCCGGAATGGCTGAAAACGCTGCTGTCGTCGGGCATTGCTGCGGGCGGTATCACAGCGATTGTGTTGAATCTGGTCTTTCCTCACGAAAAAGAGTAAGCCGCGCTTCCAGAAATTTTTCGTCTTACGTGATAATAAGGGCCGATGGTGTAACATCGGCCCTTATTTATTGTCTGTAATAAGTTACCTGTTGAGACGACTGGATAATTACGGCATAACACGATCATCCCTTGCGACTGGCGCGGACTTGAGCAATGAAACTTATCGGGAAACTTCTTCTCACACTGCTGTTACTGGCGCTGCTGGCTGTAGTGGTGTTGTACGTACTGGCCCAGACTGAATGGGGTGCCAGGCATATCAGTCAATGGGTTAATCAACGTAGCGAATACCAGGTGTCATTCAGAAAGATGGCGCATGACTGGTCCTCACCTGGACGCATTCAATTACTGGACGTCAGCTTCGGCCATAAAAACCAGCACGTTACCCTGGTCGCGCAAAGCGTATCCGCAGGATTCAGCGTGCGCCAGATTACCGATCCGCGCCATTTTTCCAGCCTGATGCTGGAAGGCGGCACCCTCAATCTGGGTCAGACCGGTTTTACGCTGCCGATTGAAGCCGATGTTCTGCAACTGAAAGCCATGGCGTTGCATGCGCAGGATGGCGACTGGCGATTGAGAGGCGAACAGGTGACGGGCGGCATTACCCCGTGGCAGCCGGAACCCGGCTATCTACTGGGTAAAAAGGCGGCGTTTCAGCTCAGCGCGCACTCTCTGCTCCTCAACGACCTGCCGGCCAGCAAGGTATTGGTGCAAGGGCAGTTTAATAACCAGCAACTGACGCTGGAAAACTTCGGCGCCGATGTGGCGCGAGGCGAGCTGACGGGCAGTGCTTCCCGCGCGGAGGACGGCAGTTGGCTTGTCAATAACCTGCGGCTGAGTAATGTCCGGTTGCAAACCCGGCAGTCGATGGCGGATTTCTGGCAACCGGTGACTCGCCTGCCAGCGGTAACCGTCAATCGCTTCGACCTGATAGATGCCCGTATCGAAGGGCAAAACTGGGCGTTCACCGATCTGGACGTCACCCTGCAAAACGTGACCTTTCGACAGAACGACTGGCAGAGCGACGACGGCTCGCTGTCATTCAACGCCACCGATATCGTCAACGGCAACATGCATCTGGTCGACCCGATCGTCAGTCTGGATTTGTCGAAACAGGGCGTGAACATCAAACAGTTCTCTACCCGTTGGGAAGGCGGACTGCTGCGCACCAGCGGCAACTGGCTACGCAGCAACCAGCGGCTGACGCTGGATGAACTGGTGGTGGCCGGCATGGAATACACGCTGCCGGCGGACTGGCGTCAACGCTGGCAGCAGACGCTGCCCGACTGGTTGGCGGAAGTGGAACTTCGGAAATTCAGCGCCAACCATAACCTGCTGATCGATATCAATCCGGCGTTTCCATTCCAGCTTACCGCGCTGGACGGCTTCGGCAGCAATCTGTTGCTGGCGCGCAACCACCAGTGGGGCGTGTGGCAAGGCGCGCTGAACCTGAACGCCAGTGACGCCACCTTCAACAAAGTCGATGTGCGCCGCCCGTCGCTGGCGCTGAACGCCAATGACAACCAAATCACGCTGACGGACCTGAGCGCCTTCACCCAGAGCGGTTTGCTGGAAGCCAAAGCGGTGATTGCACAACAGCCGGCTCGAACTTTTACGCTGGATCTGACCGGCAAAGCCGTCGCGTTCGATGTCCTGACCCGCTGGGGCTGGCCTGCCCCGGCCACCGCGCCCACCGGCAACACCAACCTGCAGTTACACCTGAATGGCCGACTGGAAGCAACAAACCCGCTTAGACCGACGCTCAACGGCACGCTGCAAGGCATTGACAGCGCCGGACACGCCATCAGCCAGGCAATGCATCAGGGAACGGTGGCAGACAGCGCACCCGCCACGTCGACCCCGCCGCCAGCCACACAGCCTTAAGCACAGGACAACATAAAACAAACAGCCACCGTCATGGTGGCTGTTGCATATCCGGTTTCAGGACTAGCGAATGGCAGAACCGCCCTGTTCCAGCAATTCATTCGGATCCGGCGGCAGCACGATGTAGACACCTTCAAACACCGCGCCTTTTTTATCATTGCCAAACAGCTCCACCTGCAACTGCACCCGCGCTTTACGCCCGCGCGCCAGCCGATCCAAATCGCCGCTCAACGACCCTAAATCCGCCACCGCGCTGGGGCGACCGGTCACCGGCGTGCTGTAGCGGATATGCGCATCCGCCAGAATAATGGTGCCGCCCAGCTGCCGCTCACGCAGCAGCAACCAGATCAATCCCCACCCGGTAAGCGTCGCCAGCGAGAACATGCTGCCGGCGAACAAAGTATGATGCGGGTTCTGGTTCCCCGCCTCCGGCATAGTGGTAATAAATTTCTGCCCGGTGTACTGACTGATGCGCACACCCATTTTTTCGCTGAGAGGAATGTGGTTGTACCACGCCTGTTGCAACTGCCCACACCAGTCCGGGCGATGCAGAATATCATCCAGCGTCGCCACCGGTTTAATCATCAAAAAGTGGCGCACCGGCGTGGTCATCGGCGTGGTGATTTCCCCCTGATTGACAAAGCCAAGGCGGGAAAAGAACGCCATTGCATCCTCGCGAGCGCTGCACACCACTCGTTTCACCCCTTCCTGGCGCGCGACCGACTCCAGCGCCATCGCCATTAGCGTTCCCAGGCCCTTGCGCTGTACGTCGGGATGCACCGCCAGAAAGCGGATCGAGGCTTCATTATCAGCATTAATAGAGAGACGACCCACCGCGACCAGCTTGCCGTGCCCATCGACAATGGTTTGATGGTGCGCCAGCGCATCATAGGCATCCCGTTCGGAACCGAGCGGCTGATGCAGCGGTTTACGCAACATTTCCCAGCGGAACTGGTAATAAGCATCCAGCTCTTCGGCGCTTTCAGGCACTCTCAGGTAATACATAACCGCCCCTCTCAACGCATGCTTAATTGCAGCTTAGACCTGCAACCAGAAAGTTACAGGCCCATCATTTACCAGAGATACTTTCATGTCCGCGGCAAAACGACCGGTTTCAGTCGTTAGCCCGCGCTCACGGCACTGGCCGACAAAATACTGGTACAACCGGTCGGCTTCGGCGGGCGCCGCGCCGCGGGAAAAGCTGGGGCGCATGCCCTTTTGCGTATCCGCCGCCAGCGTAAACTGCGACACCACCAGCAAACTGCCGCCGGCTTGCTGAACGTTCAGATTCATCTTGCCGTTGTCATCGCTGAAAATCCGATAGCCGATCACCTTTTCACATAAACGAGCCGCTTTCTGCTCGTCATCGCCTTGCTCTATGCCCAGCAATACCAGCAGTCCGTGATCGATTTCCCCGATTACCGCGCCCTCTACCGTCACACTCGCGCCGGATACCCGCTGAATTAATGCGATCATAACGACCTTACGACTCCTGCTTAAAAACCTGGCTGGCAAAAAAATCCGGCACGACCTGCCGATCGCTAACCAGAATGGAGCGGATGCCTAATGCATTCGCCGCGTCCACATTGGCGGCATTGTCGTCAAAAAAGAGCGCGTCATGGGCGTCAACGCCTTCTTCACGCAGAACATGGTGGTAAATCGTCGCCTCCGGTTTACGCTGGCCGATATCCTGCGACAGATAAAGCCGGTCCACGGCTTGCTGAACCTCCGGGTATTCGTCCGGCCAGAATTGACAGTGCAAGCGATTGGTATTGGAGAGTATTACCACGCGATGCCCTTCCTGCCGCAAACGATGCATGATATCGATCACATCTTTGCGTACACCTATGAAAATTGCCTGCCAACCGGTCGAGAACTGCTCAAAACTGAGCGTCATTCCCAGCTCATGACTCAAGCGCGACGCAAATTCCTCATCGCTGATTTCACCGCGCTCATGTTGTTCAAAGGTATGTCCCAGAACAAAACGTTCACGCAGGGTCGCCAGCGGCGCGCCGCTCAGATTGCTCCACACCCCCAAAACACGATTGAAATCAATATCTATAACCACATTACCCAAATCAAAGATATACAGCATGCGTCCTCCAGATTGGCCACCAGGGTTTTCACTGTAGCGAGAAAAATCCGTGCTGAATAGGGAGGATAAGCAGGATCATAATAAGGTCAAAAATGGTGCAGATTCGGTCCGGAGCGAATACCGGACGCGCAGAAAAAAATAAAGGCCCCAAAATGGGGCCTTATCGCAAGGCAGCACGGTCAAATACCGTATTCCACCTTATATACCCGTCTCAAGTTGCAGGTGCGTTGGCTGCGCTCGTTCACCTGAATCACTTACCTGAGTAAGCTCATCGGGATTCACTCACTTGCCGCCTTCCTGCAACTCGAATGCTTGGGTATATATCACCGAAAAACAGTGAATTATTCTTCCTTGGCGCTGCGGCTGGCGCGGCGACGATCGTTTTCCGTCAGGTGACGTTTACGCAGACGGATAGAGGTCGGCGTAACTTCAACCAGTTCGTCGTCATCGATGAACTCCAGAGCCTGCTCCAGCGACATTTTCACCGGCGGCACCAGTACGGTAGCTTCGTCAGTACCGGAAGCGCGCATGTTGGTCAGCTTCTTACCGGTCAGGCAGTTAACCGTCAGGTCGTTGGAACGGGTATGAATACCGATGATCTGGCCTTCATACACTTCAGCGCCGTGGCCCAGGAACAGCTTGCCACGCTCCTGCAGACTGAACAGCGCATAGGCGACAGCTTTACCCTGACCGTTGGAGATCAGTACGCCGTTCTGACGCTGGCCGATTTCACCCGGACGAATGTCATCGTAGTGGCTGAACGTGGAGTACAGCAGACCGGTACCGGAGGTCATGGTCATGAATTCGGTACGGAAGCCGATCAGACCACGGCTTGGAATCACGTAATCCAGACGTACGCGACCTTTGCCGTCCGGAATCATGTCACGCATTTCGCCTTTGCGCAGACCCAGCGCTTCCATCACCGAGCCTTGATGCTGCTCTTCGATATCCACGGTTACTTGCTCGAACGGCTCCTGACGGCGACCGTCAATGGTGCGGAAGATAACTTTCGGACGGGATACCGCCAGTTCGAAACCTTCACGACGCATGTTCTCGATCAGAACGGACAGGTGCAGTTCACCACGACCGGATACGCGGAACGCGTCCGGGTCTTCCGTTTCTTCTACACGCAGCGCCACGTTGTGCACCAGCTCTTTACGCAGGCGGTCCAGAATCTGGCGGGACGTTACGTATTTGCCTTCCTTGCCGCAGAACGGCGAGGTGTTGACGCAGAAATACATGGTAACGGTCGGCTCATCCACCGACAGCGCCGGCAACGCTTCCACGCAGGAAGTATCGCAGATGGTGTCGGAAATGTTCAGCTCGCCCAGGCCGGTGATTGCGATGATGTCGCCAGCTTCAGCCAGTGTACTTTCAATACGCTGCAGGCCCAGATGGCCCAGCACCTGGTTTACTTTACCGTTACGTACTTTGCCTTCGCTGTCGATGATGCTGACCTGCTGGTTCGGCTTCACCACGCCGCGTTTGATGCGGCCGATGCCGATAACGCCAACATAGTTGTTGTAGTCCAGCTGGGAGATCTGCATCTGGAACGGACCGTTAAGGTCAACGTTCGGCGCTTCAACGTGCTTCACGATGGCTTCGAACAGCGGAGTCATGTCTTCCGCCATGTCGTTATGATCCAGACCGGCGATGCCGTTCAGCGCGGACGCATAAACGATCGGGAAGTCCAGCTGCTCATCGGTGGCGCCCAGGTTCACAAACAGGTCGAAGACCTGATCGACAACCCAGTCAGGACGCGCGCCGGGGCGGTCAACCTTATTAATGACAACGATCGGCTTCAGGCCATAGGCAAAAGCTTTTTGGGTCACGAAACGCGTCTGCGGCATCGGACCGTCCATCGCGTCTACCAGCAGCAGTACAGAGTCCACCATGGACATCACTCGTTCTACCTCGCCGCCGAAATCGGCGTGTCCCGGGGTATCCACGATATTGATGCGGTAGTCGTTCCAGTTGATGGCGGTGTTTTTGGCGAGGATGGTAATTCCGCGCTCTTTTTCCAAATCATTGGAGTCCATAACACGTTCGGTGGCTTCGTTACGCTCACCCAACGTACCGGACTGTTGCAGCAGCTTGTCAACCAGGGTAGTTTTTCCATGGTCAACGTGCGCAATAATAGCGATGTTACGCAAATTTTCGATCACAGCTTTGCCTCAGGCATTTTAGAAATAGCGCGCTATTGTACACGTATTAATCGAGCGACTGAACAAGATCACAATCATCTTCTACAAACAACCTGCGAATTACGGGTCTGTGATCCCTTTCACGGTGCAATAAAGCAGCACTCCTTAAATGACAAGGCACCAATTGGGTGCAATAACACCAAAATGGTGCACCATATTAGTGCGGTTAACTATCTTGGTGCAGTGGAGGAGGACACAAAAAACCAGCAGGAATGCCTGTTAGAACTATTCATAAAAGTTGGCACAGTTTTAGCTATAACCCCTGTACGGTAACAACATCATTCCACAACGATATTCGTTCCACGACGATAAATGACACAATCGGGAGAACCAAGTATGTCAGTAGAACACGTTTTGACGATGCTGAATGAACATGAGGTGAAGTTTGTTGACCTTCGCTTCACGGACACCAAAGGTAAAGAACAGCACGTCACCATTCCGGCCCACCAGGTTGATGCTGACTTCTTCGAAGACGGCAAAATGTTTGATGGTTCCTCGATTGGCGGCTGGAAAGGCATCAACGAATCCGACATGGTGTTAATGCCGGACGCGACTACTGCGGTTCTGGATCCGTTCTTCGAAGAACCGACCCTGATCATCCGTTGTGACATTCTGGAACCGGGCACCATGCAGGGCTACGACCGCGACCCGCGCTCCATCGCCAAGCGCGCAGAAGACTTCCTGCGTTCTTCCGGCATCGCCGACACCGTACTGTTCGGGCCTGAGCCGGAATTCTTCCTGTTTGACGACGTTCGTTTCGGCAGCAGCATCTCCGGTTCTCATGTTGCTATCGACGACATCGAAGGCGCCTGGAACTCCAGCACCAAATACGAAGGCGGCAACAAAGGCCACCGTCCGGCAGTAAAAGGCGGTTACTTCCCGGTTCCGCCGGTAGATTCTGCGCAGGATCTGCGCTCCGCCATGTGTCTGACCATGGAGCAGATGGGTCTGGTGGTTGAAGCTCATCACCACGAAGTGGCAACCGCTGGTCAGAACGAAGTGGCAACCCGCTTCAACACCATGACCAAGAAAGCCGACGAAATCCAGATCTACAAATATGTCGTGCACAACGTGGCGCACGCCTTCGGCAAAACCGCAACCTTCATGCCGAAACCGATGTTCGGCGATAACGGTTCCGGTATGCACTGCCACATGTCTCTGGCCAAAGACGGCGCCAACCTGTTCTCCGGCGACAAATACGGCGGCCTGTCCGAAACCGCGCTGTACTACATCGGCGGTGTGATCAAACACGCTAAAGCCATCAACGCGCTGTCCAACCCGACCACCAACTCCTACAAGCGTCTGGTTCCGGGTTACGAAGCGCCGGTTATGCTGGCCTACTCTGCCCGTAACCGCTCGGCGTCTATCCGTATCCCGGTGGTGTCCAGCCCGAAAGCACGCCGTATCGAAGTGCGCTTCCCGGACCCGGCCGCCAACCCGTACCTGTGCTTCGCCGCACTGCTGATGGCCGGCCTGGACGGCATCATCAACAAGATTCACCCGGGCGATGCCATGGACAAGAACCTGTACGATCTGCCGCCGGAAGAAGCGAAAGAGATCCCGACCGTAGCCGGCTCTCTGGAAGAAGCGCTGAATGCCCTGAATGCAGACCGCGAGTTCCTGACCCGTGGCGGCGTATTCACCGACGACGCGATCGATGCTTACATCGAACTGCGTATCGCTGAAAACGACCGTGTTCGCATGACGCCGCACCCGGTTGAGTTCGAACTGTACTACAGCGTGTAATACCTGCGCTTGGACGGCAGGACGAAGAAAATGATGTTCACATTGCCGTCCGATAACCGTTTTCTGTTTATGTTTATTTTTGTTGCCGTGGAAACTTTTCAGCCCATCTTCGGATGGGCTTTTTTCTCCACAAGACATCTTACAGTTGCTACTTAAACTACAATCCAGAATAGTGTGCACTAAAATGGTGCGGGAGTCTGCGTTATGGCAACAGGCACGCTGCCCGATGCTGGGCAGATCCTAAATTCTTTAATAAACAGCATCTTATTGCTTGATAAAGATCTGGCTATTCACTACTCCAACCCAGCGGCGCAACAACTTCTGGCCCAAAGCTCACGCAAACTGTCTGGAACGCCACTGCCGGAGCTGCTCGGTTACTTTTCGTTGAATCTCGACCTGATGCGGGAAAGTCTCGACTCAGGGCAAGGCTTTACCGATAACGAAGTCACCATCGTGGTGGATGGCCGGGCGCATATCATGTCGCTGACGGCACAGCGCATTCAGCACGATTTTATCCTGCTGGAAATGGCGCCGATGGACAACCAGCGCCGTCTCAGCCAGGAACAACTGCAACACGCCCAGCAACAAGCAGCGCGCGACCTGGTGCGCGGTCTGGCGCATGAAATCAAGAACCCGCTCGGCGGTTTGCGCGGCGCGGCGCAGTTACTGTCCAAAGCGCTGCCGGACCCGGCGCTGATGGAATACACCAAGGTCATTATCGAACAGGCCGATCGCCTGCGTAATCTGGTTGACCGTCTACTTGGCCCGCAACAGCCCGGCCTGCACGTCACGCAAAGCATTCATCAGGTGGCCGAACGGGTATTCCAGTTGGTATCGATGGAAAAAGCGGACAACGTGACGCTGGTGCGTGACTACGACCCCAGCTTGCCGGAACTGATGCACGACCCGGACCAGATAGAACAGGTACTGCTGAACATTACCCGCAATGCCATGCAGGCGCTGGGGGAAGAAGGCGGCACCATCACCATCCGCACCCGCACCGCGTTTCAGTTGACGCTGCATGGCGTGCGTTACCGTCTGGTCGCCCGTATCGATATTGAAGACGATGGTCCCGGCGTGCCTGCTCATCTGCAGGATACGCTGTTCTATCCCATGGTGAGCGGCCGCGAAGGCGGCACCGGGCTGGGCTTGTCGATTGCCCGCAACCTTATCGATCAACATTCCGGAAAAATTGAATTTAACAGTTGGCCAGGTCATACCGAATTCTCGGTTTATCTGCCCATTCGCCAGTGAGGTTCACGATGCAACGAGGGATAGTCTGGATTGTCGATGACGATAGCTCCATCCGTTGGGTGCTTGAACGTGCGCTTACCGGGGCGGGCTTAACCTGCGCAACCTTTGACAACGGCACTCAGGCGTTAAATGCGCTGACCACCCAAACACCGGATGTACTGCTGTCGGATATCCGCATGCCCGGCATGGACGGATTGGCGTTGCTGCAACAGATTAAACAGCGCCACCCGATGCTGCCGGTCATCATCATGACTGCCCATTCCGATTTGGACGCAGCGGTCAGCGCCTATCAACAAGGGGCGTTCGATTATCTGCCCAAGCCGTTTGATATCGACGAAGCGGTGGCGCTGGTTGAGCGCGCCATCAGCCATTACATGGAACAGCAACAACCGGTGCGCAGTCAGCCGATTAGCGGGCCGACCACCGACATCATCGGCGAAGCGCCGGCCATGCAGGACGTGTTCAGGATTATCGGCCGGCTTTCCCGTTCATCGATCAGCGTGCTGATCAATGGCGAATCCGGCACCGGTAAAGAACTGGTCGCTCATGCGCTACACCGCCATAGTCCACGCGCCAAAGCGCCGTTTATCGCGCTGAACATGGCGGCCATTCCCAAGGATCTGATCGAATCGGAATTGTTCGGCCATGAGAAAGGCGCATTTACCGGCGCCAATCAGATTCGGCAAGGCCGTTTCGAACAGGCTGACGGCGGCACGCTGTTTCTCGATGAAATCGGCGATATGCCGCTGGATGTGCAAACCCGCCTGCTGCGCGTGCTGGCCGATGGTCAGTTCTATCGCGTCGGCGGCTATGCGGCAGTGAAGGTGGACGTGCGTATCATCGCCGCCACTCATCAGAATCTGGAATTACGGGTTCAGGAAGGCAAATTCCGCGAAGACCTGTTCCACCGTCTGAACGTAATTCGCGTCCATTTGCCGCCGCTGCGCGAGCGCCGGGAAGATATTCCGCGTCTGGCGCGCTACTTCCTGCAGGCGACCGCCAGGGAGCTGGGTGTGGAGCCGAAAAATCTGCATCCGGAAACCGAAGCGGCGCTCACCCGTCTGCCCTGGCCGGGCAACGTGCGTCAGCTGGAAAATACCTGCCGCTGGCTGACCGTAATGGCCGCCGGACAGGAAGTCCTGATTCAGGATCTGCCGCCGGAACTGTTTGAAACCACCGCGCCGGACGCCACCGTGCATGTCATGCCCGACAGCTGGGCTACGCTGCTGGCGCAATGGGCCGATCGGGCGCTGCGTTCCGGTCATCAAAACCTGCTGGCCGAGGCGCAACCGGAAATGGAACGCACGCTGCTGACAACGGCATTGCGCCACACGCAGGGGCACAAACAGGAAGCGGCAAGGCTGCTCGGCTGGGGGAGAAATACCCTGACGCGCAAACTCAAGGAACTGGGCATGGAGTAACGGCGATTTGCCGTTTTTATCCGTCGCCGGCCATCGCCTGATAGTGGCGATAAAAAGTACAATATGACGTACAAATTCGCCACTATACCCAAAATAATTCAACACGCTCACGCGCTGAACACAGCGCGCTGCGGCCCCGCAGGAATAAGACCCATTTATGGGCCGGGTAAGAAAGCCAACGCACCTGCAACTTGAAGAATAACGAGTATATTTTGTACTTTACTTGCGCCGCGCCAGCAGTATGATCGTGTCGCTGACTGGAGAGGGTAACCATGCTGGAATCCATTTTTTCTGCCGTGACGCACGGCGCTGAAATCAGCAGTGCGGTGGGTCACTCATCGCAAACTGCGATTGCAGCCGTGTTGTGCGCGGCACTGATCAATTTCTTCAGCTAAATCATTGCTGACAAGAAACAGGAAAACAGCCAGTCATATCGACTGGCTGTTTTCTTTTATCATTCCAGATCGGCTCAGATAACCCGAGAGAACTGACGTTCACGCATCTTGCTGCGCAGATACACGTCAAAACACATGCAGATATTGCGGATCAACAGACGCCCTTTGGGCGTCACCTGAATACGATCCGGCAGAATATCCACCAGCCCGTCCTGCGCCATCGGCGCCAGCAACGCCAGGTCCTCGCGGAAATATTCGCCAAACGACAGATCATACGCCCGCTCAATCGCGGTGAACTCCAGTTGAAAATGACAGATCAGCGCCTTGATTACGTCACGGCGCAGACAATCATCACGGGTCAGGGCTAAACCGCGCCACAATGCGTGACCATGCTGTTCGACGTCAGCGTAGTACAGCTTCAGTTCTTTCTGGTTCTGGGCGTAGCTGTCGCCAATCATGCTGATGGCGGATACCCCCAGCCCCAATAAATCGGTATCGCCCTGGGTGGTGTACCCCTGGAAATTGCGATGCAGTTTTCCTTCGCGTTGCGCCACCGCCAGCTCGTCATCCGGCCGGGCGAAATGATCCATCCCGATGAACTGATAGCCCGCCGCAGTCAGGCTTTGAATGGTCTGCTGCAAGATCGCCAGCTTTTGCTCCGCATCCGGCAGATCGGCCTCTTTTATCTTGCGCTGGGCGGCAAACAGACTGGGTAAATGCGCATAGTTGAATACGCTAAGGCGGTCCGGCCGCAGCTCCGCCACCCGCTGCAGGGTAAAGGCAAAGCTGTCCGGCGTCTGTTTTGGCAAACCGTAGATCAGGTCGATGTTGGTGGAGGCGAACCCCAGCGCTTTGGCCCGCTCGATCAGCGCAAAAATAAAGGCTTCATCCTGCTCGCGATTGACCAGGCGCTGCACCTCTTTATTGAAGTCCTGCACCCCCATACTGAGGCGATTGAACCCTTCGGCACGTAAATGATCGAGCACATCCAGTTCGATTTCCCGCGGGTCCACTTCCAGCGACATCTCGGCCTGTTCGGCAAAGCGGAAATGCTGGCGCAGCAGCCCCATCAGGCGGCTAATCTGTGTTTTGTTCAGAAAGGTCGGTGTTCCGCCGCCCCAATGCATCTGAGTGACAACGCGGCCGGCAAACAAGGGCGCGCGCTGACGGATTTCCAGCGCCAGCCGGTCAAGATACTCATCCGCCTTGTGCAACTGACGAGTCACCAGCTTATTGCAGCCGCAGAAGTAGCACAAACGGTGACAGAACGGGATATGCAGGTACAGCGACAGCGGCCGGTTAGGGTAACGGGCTACCGCCTGAGCAAACGCGGCGTTGTCGTAACTGTCGCTGAATTCCAGCGCGGTAGGATAGGAGGTGTAGCGCGGTCCCGAATAATTGTATTTCTGGATCAGGGATAAATCCCAGTCTATGGTTTGTTCGGGCATGCTGCTCACTCCTTCCGGTAACCGGTCCTCGCCGCACGGCGCGGGGGCAGCCGACGCTGCCCCGACAATACGGCACGCTGTAATCTGTCTTTCCGTTTCGACAGGCACCACAGTTTAACCAACAGACCGCCCAAAAAACACAGAACCAGTAAGGTTATGAGCAGAAACAGCGCTTTCAGCATCAATAGCCGTCTTTCGGATTATTGCGACGGAGCAGTTGCAGCATATCCTCTTCCTGCTCTTCGTCTTCCTCGTCGTCATCCAGACTGATGCCCAATTGCTCCATCAGAATATCGATACGATCCAACGTCTCATCCAGCCAGGACTGTTCTTTGGCCGGCAGCGTTTCGCCTTTCTCCAGTCTGTCCAGCAATTCATCAAGGCGCGGATCATTTTCCAGCATTTCCAGCTCTTCCTGCGGCGACAGGCGAGCGGGTTTCTCTTTCGCCGCCACCGGCGCTTTCACCGCTACGGCCGCACCTTCCGGCAGCAACGACACCGGTTTTTTGCTGCCAATGCGCGGGTCTTTCAGCTTGTCGGAAGCGGAGTTTTGCTGGCGGTCGCCGGACGGCTGGGTACGGCTTCCCGCAACATGACCACGGTGCTTTTTCTGACGTTTGCGTTCGCGAGCTTCCAGATCCAACTGCTCACGGCTTTTTCTTTTGATCTTCGGTGCGGGAGCTTTGCGTCCCGCCCCTTTTGATGGTTGTTTCATAGCGTCAATCTCGGGTTCAGATGAGCGGATATAAGGAGAATTGCGGCGGAATCTAGCAGAAAGCATACCAATAAAAAAGTGCTCCAAGAGCTGTGTGCTGGTTTTATTTTTTTCAGTCTGTTAAGACGGTAACACCGCGACAAAAACAGATAAACGCCGCCTTTCTTATCGGTTGCAGGTATAATCAGCCACATAAAACCGTGATCCAGACAGAGACGCAAACTGTGACCCAACAATACAACTACCATGTGACCCATTTCGTCACCAGCGCGCCGGACATTCGTCATCTTCCTGCCGACAGCGGTATTGAAGTCGCTTTTGCCGGCCGCTCTAACGCGGGCAAATCCAGCGCGCTCAATACGCTGACCAACCAGAAAAGTCTGGCCCGCACCAGTAAGACACCGGGTCGGACCCAGCTTATCAACCTGTTTGAAGTAGCCGATGGCGTACGTCTGGTCGACTTGCCTGGTTATGGTTACGCCGAAGTGCCGGAAGAGATGAAACGCAAATGGCAGCGTGCCCTTGGCGAATACCTGCAAAAACGTAACTGCCTGAAAGGGCTGGTGGTACTGATGGATATCCGTCACCCGCTTAAGGACCTGGACCAGCAGATGCTGGAGTGGGCCGTTAATGTCGGCTTACCGGTACTGGTACTGCTGACCAAAGCCGACAAGCTGGCTCAGGGTGCCCGCAAATCCCAGTTGAACATGGTGCGGGAAGCAGTGTTGCCGTTCATGGGGGATATTCAGGTTGAAGCGTTTTCTTCGCTGAAAAAAACCGGTGTAGATAAATTACGTCAGAAATTAGATAGCTGGTTTAGTACGTTACCATCAGCAGAGTTGCAATCTCAGCCAGAATCCGACCAGTAATACACCGGCCAATCCTTCCCAACAGAATCGCTATCCCGATGACTACCGGCTGAGTGTTCCGCCGGTAACATAGGTTTTTGTTATCCAGCTCATCCGCCATTCAGACAATAAAAAACGCCCCGGTCAGAAACCTGACCGGGGCGGCTAACATTCAGCCAAATCCGATTACGTGAAGTAAAAGGTCTGAAAGATAGAACATCTTACCTCTGTACCCTACGCGTTTAACTCTACCCCATTTCCTTTCTGGAAAAAAGGTTTTTTTGTTGTTTAATTTCATAAAAATCGGTGATGAATTAAACAAACTCAAACCGGGTCACACAATCCTGTAGTTTAATTACAGGATTGCTTAGGATTCAGCTGAAAAAACCAACAGAAAAAAGAAAGGCGATATTTCTTATGGCATTCATGGCAAAAATCCGCATAACACCCAGAATCATTCAGACCCGCTTCTTTCACCAGACAGCTTAATGGGCCTGATCCCAGTTGCTGCCGGTGCCGATATCCACCTGTAAAGGCACGTCCAGCTGCATGCAGCCTTCCATCAGATTGCGTATTTTCGCGCTGGCTTCGTCCAATACGGAGTGGTGCACTTCAAACACCAGTTCATCGTGTACCTGCATCAGCATCGTCACCAACGGTTTTTCCTGTTGCAGCCAGGCATCAATGGCGATCATCGCTTTCTTGATGATATCCGCCGCTGTGCCCTGCATCGGCGCGTTAATAGCCGCCCGCTCCGCCGCCTTGCGGCTATTGGCGTTGCGGGAATGAATATCCGGCAAATAGAGACGACGGCCATCCAGCGTGGAGACATATCCTTGATCCGCCGCCTGCTGGCGAGTGCGCTCCATGTACTCCTGCACGCCCGGGTAACGCTCAAAATAGAGGTTCATATATTTTTGAGCTTCGTTACGCGGAATAGCCAACTGGCGGGACAAACCAAATGCGCTCATGCCGTAAATCAAACCAAAGTTGATGGCTTTGGCGCTACGGCGCTGTTCAGTGGTCACCCTGTCGAGCGGCAGACCGAATACTTCGGCAGCCGTGGCGCGGTGAATATCCAGACCTTGGGAAAACGCCCTCAGCAATCCGGCGTCCCGTGACAGATGCGCCATGATGCGTAATTCAATCTGCGAGTAGTCCGCCGCCAGAATGCAGTATCCTTCCTGTGCAATAAACGCCTGACGGATACGCCGCCCTTCTTCATTACGCACCGGAATGTTCTGCAGATTGGGGTCGCTGGAGGAAAGACGCCCGGTTGCCGTTACCGCCTGATGGTAAGAGGTGTGCACCCGCTTGGTCAGCGGATTGATCATCTGCGGCAATTTATCCGTGTAAGTGGATTTCAGTTTCGCCAGTCCGCGATACTCCAGAATCAACTTCGGCAGCGGATAATTCAGCGCCAGTTCGGCCAGCACTTCTTCATTGGTGGAAGGCGCGCCCTTCGGGGTTTTCTTGATAACCGGCAACTGCTGTTTTTCGTACAGAATGGTCCCTAACTGTTTGGTGGAAGACAAATTGAAGACTTCCCCCGCCAGTTCATGCGCCTGCACTTCCAACTCCGCCAGACGTTGTGTCAGCTCCCGCGAATGCTCCGCCAGAATAGCGGTATCGATCAGCACCCCGGTGCGCTCCATGCGCGACAACACCGGCACCAGCGGCATATCGATATTCAGGAACACCTTGCGCAGTTCCTGCTGCGGCTCCAGTTTCGCCCATAACGTCTCATGCAAACGCAGCGTCACATCGGCATCTTCAGCCGCGTAGACAGATGCCTGCTCCAGTGGAATCTGATTGAACGTCAGCTGTTTTTTGCCCTTACCGGCAATCTCTTCGAACGTAATGGTCTTATGCTGCAAATAACGCTCTGACAGGCTGTCCATGTCATGGCGTCCAGCCACACTGTCAATCACATAGGATTCCAGCATGGTATCGAAAGCAATGCCGCGCAGATCGATACCGTAACGAGCCATCACGCCTTTATCGAATTTCAGGTTTTGCCCAATCTTGCGAATGCTGTCATCTTCCAGCAGCGGTTTCAGTTGCGCCAGCACCCAATCGAGGTCCAGTTGTTCAGGTACATTTTCAGTGCATGTGTTCGGTGCGCTCATCGCAGGCGATACAGTACTGTTGTAAACGTTGCAGGAGTATATTCTCTGTGCAATTCCGTTCGGAAGTGTCTCCTCCGTCTGCGTACTCGGTGCACTCATCGCTGGCGATACAGTACTGTTATAGACGTTGCAGGAGTATACCCTCTGTGCAATTCCGCTCGGGGGGGCTTCTTTTGCGTACTCACCATTCAAATCATCATGACCTAATGGCAGGTAAGCCGCCTCACCCGGCTTGATCGCCAGTGAAATCCCAACCAGATTAGCTGTAAGGGTATCAAGACCATCGGTTTCAGTATCGAATGAGAACAGACCAGCGGCTTTGATTCGTGTAATCCAGTCCTGAAATGTCTGTTCATCCAGAATGGTGACATAACCGTCCTGAGACAGCACGCTGGCCGCTTCTTTCGGCTCGTCCTCCACCGTCGCCTTGACGAATGGCACGGCCGGTGGATTCTTTTTGTTGCCGCCTTGCAACCACTGCCCGGCTTCCACATCCACCAGCCAGCGTTTGAACTCATAACGGGTGAACAGTTCGCGCAGTTCCGCCACATCCGGCTCATTCACCGTCAGTTGTTCACACCCCTGCTCCAGTTCAACATCCGTTTTGATCGTAGCCAACTGGTAGGAAAGGTAAGCCACCTCTTTATTCTGTTCCAGCTTGGCAGCCATGGTTTTGGCGCCCCTGAAGGTCAGGCCGGCAATTTTATCCAGATCGGCATACAGGGTATCCAGCCCCCCCAGCCCCTGCAGTAATGCCTGTGCGGTTTTTTCACCCACGCCCGGCACACCAGGAATGTTGTCGGAGGAATCCCCCATCAGAGCCAGAAAATCAATGATCAGCGACGGCGGAATACCGTATTTGGCGCATACCTCATCCGGCCCCAAAATAGTGTTGTTCATGGTGTTGATCAGCGTGATATTCGGCGTCACCAACTGCGCCATATCCTTATCGCCGGTGCTGATCAGAACAGGTTTACCCGCACGTTCCGCCTGCTGCGCCAACGTTCCAATCACATCATCCGCTTCTACGCCGGAAATGGAGAGCAACGGCAATCCCATCGCTTTTACCATGCGGTGCAACGGTTCAATCTGAGCGCGCAGATCATCCGGCATCGGCGGCCGATGAGATTTGTAGTGCTCAAACAAATCATCACGAAACGTCTTACCCTTCGCGTCAAACACCACCGCGACATGACTGGGATGGTATTGCTGCAGCAAACTGCGCAACATGTTGAGCACACCATACATCGCGCCGGTCGGTTCGCCGGCACTGTTGGTCAGTGGGGGGAAGGCATGATAGGCGCGGTAAAGGTACGATGAACCGTCAACCAGAATGAGGGGATTATCTGCTATTTGAACCATGATATTTCGCGATCGTTGTTTTCTGACATGAAGTTAAGGATGCCATAGCTGGCAGTCAGAGACGAATATTAACGCTCGCTCATTACGCTTTTTGCACAATGCCTCGCAAAAAAACCTGTGGATAACTTTGTGCATAGAAATTGAAAGATAATTAACAGAGATACCGATAGAAGTGGAATGTATATGTAATTCATTGTTAATCATTGCGTTAGAAGAAAAACATTGACATTGCAGTTATATCAAGGCGTTGTTATTGATGTGGATATATATGAAATCAAAATGTTTGCCGGTAAGTAGAATTGTCCAGACATTACCATTAGCGCCGCAACAAAAACAAACGCCACACGCGGTAAGGCGTGTGGCGCATAGAAAAAGCAGAAAGCTTATTTCTGAGAGAGCAGGAATTTCACTACATCAGCATATTGTTTGACGTAGTTGTCCATAGAGCTGGTATCAAGCCCATCGCTTTTTATCATGTACTTGCCGTTCACGAACACGGCCGGAACACCCCGCAGCTGCAGGTCGGCAGCAGCTTTCTCCTGCTGCGCAACCAGCGACTTCACCACAAAGCTATTCAGGGCGCTGTCATAATCTTCAGCTTTTACGCCCGCAGCCACAAAGACCTGACGAATGTCTTGCGGTTGTTTCACGGTCTGGGTCTTCTGAACAGCATCAAACATCAACGGGCTGACTTTATCTTCCACACCCAGAGCGATCGCCACCGCCCAGGCCTGGGTCAGATCTTTGCCCAACGGCCCCAGGAAATCGACATGATATTTGGTTAACTTGGCATCGGCCGGCAGCGCTTTCTGAATGGCGTCAGGAATGTGGTAAACCTGAGCGAACTGGTAACAATGCGGGCAATAGAATGAAAAGAATTCCAGCACCTGAGGGGATTGAGGAACCGGTTTATCCAGCGTGGCATACTGTTTGCCATCGGAAAAATCAGCTGCTGACGCACTGAACGCCAACACCATGCCAGCCAGCGCAAGCCATATTTTCTTCATATCAACGTTATCTCCATAAGTGTCAGTACATCGGTGTCAGCTGCAGCGGTGGTTCCTGCAACAGCCTTACCTGTTCAGTAAAAATAGTGGCCTGCTTTGCCCAGAAATCAGCTTCCTGCATCCATGGAAAACTACGAGGAAAAGCAGGGTCATGCCAACGGCGGGCTACCCAGGCCAGATAGTGAACCATACGCATGGCGCGTAGCGGTTCAATCAATGCCAGTTCCGCTTCATCAAAAGAGGCGAACTCACTGTAGGCATCCAGCAAAATATCCAGCTGGATGCGCTGCTCCTGACGATCTCCATGCAACAGCATCCAGAGATCCTGTACCGCTGGGCCATTACGCGCATCGTCCAGATCGACAAACAATGGGCCGTCACGCCAGAGAATGTTACCAGGGTGACAGTCGCCGTGCAGGCGCCTGGCTTGCCAGTTCGTATTCCAGTGCAGTTTCACTTCATCAATCAGCCGGGCTGTCGCCGTTAGAAACGACGCTTTTTGCGCGTCAGAAATCAGGGGACTGTCAGTTAACGTGACCAGCGGGTCATCAAGGTATTCCTGCAACCCGACAGTAGGGCGAGTTGAAAACAGATTTCGGCTACCGGTCTGATGAATTCTACCCAAATAACGCCCAACCTCTTCCAGTTGGTCGTCATTGTCCATTTCATACTGACGCCCGCCAACGCTTGGAAACACGGCAAACCAGAAACCATCATGCTCATGCAACGTGTTGCCCTGTAAGGCCAGCGGCGCCACCACCGGCACTTCATCAGCGAACAACTCGGCCGCAAAATGATGCTCTTCGCTAATCTGAGCAGCATTCCAGCGCTGTGGTCGATAAAACTTCACCACATAACGTTTACGGTCTTCATCACTAAACTGATAAACCCGATTTTCATAACTATTAAGCGCTGTCAGGCCGGAATCGACACGGATATCCACAGACCAGAGTGCATCCATGATGACATCCGGCGACAGAGTATGAAAATTGAATACGGAATCATGCATGACGGGCACAGCTCCATCGCATCGGGCTATGAGTGAAGCCGCTAATCCTTGATAACGCCACGGGCACGCAGTAATGCGGTTTTGAAATCTTCTTCATAATCTTTCTGCAAGCCAGGAATCGGCTGTGCGCTATCTGCGTCACGCAATTTTAAATGATAAATAAGGATATCATCAGTCAAATCACTAAGCGCCCCCTCGAACCCGGCTTCCTGTGCAAGTTTTTGTAAAAATTGCACCAAATTCAAATCCGGCTCTTTTTGCCAGGCCGGATGCAGCAGCTCAATCAATTCATTTACACGATGGCATTTCATTATCACTACCTCAAATATTAATGACTGTTTATCTAGTATGGGGAAAGGGCTTGGCCTTGCGCCATACTTTTCCGACAATAACGCATCAAATCATTATGGATGCCAATACGATGATAACAGGTGTGATTCTGGCTGGCGGCCAGTCATCCCGCATGGGAGGAAACGATAAGGGGTTAATTGAACTGGAGGGCAAGCCGCTCTATCAGCACGTTCTTGAGCGTCTGAAGCCGCAGGTCGATACCCTGCTTATCAACGCCAATCGTCATCAGGAGCGTTATCAGCAAAGCGGTTATCCGGTGATCGGTGATATTAACCGTAACTTTTCTGGTCCGCTGGCTGGTATTTTCACCGGGTTAAGCATCGCCAAAACAGACTGGGTCGTGTTTGTTCCCTGCGATGTTCCCGCGTTGCCTCTTGACCTGGTTTCCCGGTTGCTGCGGTTCAGTAATCATCACCTTGCCGCTTATGCCACGGATGGGTCTCGCGAGCATCCGACATTATTGGCGATCCACACTTCGCAGGTCGATAAACTGAAGGCTTATCTGAGTAACGGCGATCGAAAATTGATGCTTTTTCTGCAGCAGATAGAGGCAGAAGCCGTCTCTTTTGCGGATCAACCGTTATCATTTCGTAATCTCAATACGCCAGAGGATCTGGCTCGCTGGCAGGAGCCGCTCCATGACTGATATACCGCTTCTGGCTATTGCTGCTCACAGTGGTACAGGCAAAACCACCTTACTAAAGCAGCTCATTCCATTGCTGAATGCGATGAAGATTCGGGTGGGTATCATCAAACACACGCACCACGATATGGACGTCGATAAACCGGGTAAGGACAGCTATGAACTGCGCAAGGCCGGTGCTGACCAGACGCTGGTTGCCAGCAATACTCGCTGGGCATTGATGACTGAAACACCGGAGCAGCAGGAACCCAATCTGCACTTCCTGGCCAGCAGAATGGACAGCTCAAAGCTGGATTTGATTCTGGTAGAAGGCTTCAAACACGAACCGATCGATAAGATCCTGCTTTACCGTCACGAATCTGGGCGTGATATCGCCACGCTGATCGATGCCGACACGCTGGCCGTGGCCAGTGATTCCGCATTAACGCTTGCCCTGCCGTGTCTGGATCTCAACCAGCCGGTACAGATCGCCGCGTTTATCCGTGACTGGCTGCGAAGGCGAATCGGGACAACCGGAGACTGAGTACGTGTTGAGGAAGTATTTTATCCGCCGGCAGGCACAAAAAGGGACAGGGTACACCGAGGAAGCATCGCGTAACGCCGGGAGACCGGGCCGCCGGTCATCTCCGCCCTGGCACTCGGTTCTGCCACCGCGCCCCCCAAAGCAAAAAACCCCCGGCATAACCGGGGGTTCCTTATGTGATGCCTGGCAGTTCCCTACTCTCGCATGGGGAGACCCCACACTACCATCGGCGCTACGGCGTTTCACTTCTGAGTTCGGCATGGGGTCAGGTGGGACCACCGCGCTCTCGCCGCCAGGCAAATTCTTTTCATTCCAACCGTCATGCCCACGCTACC
>NZ_CM001984.1:0-15382 GCF_000406305.1 Dickeya sp. MK7 | reverse complement strand
AGCAGTGCGACCGGCTTACAGCCTGCTGTCGCGAGGTGGCGTATACTACGCTTTCCTCATTCAGAGTCAACGACTTTTTTCTCGCTTTCTCCGCCTCACACCGCGCTGGCTTGTCGCCGTTGCCGTGTCAGTGGAGGCGCATTATAGGGAGTTCTTCTGGCCTGACAAGCGATAAATGCAAAAAAATCATCAACTGGATGGTTTTCAGGCAAAACGGGCAGGAATACATCAATATGCCGCTTTTCAGCGGTATAAAACGTCAGAATTAAGGAAAACAATCAGCCACTAACTTCTTGTGCCGACCGAATCCCGAATGATCAGCTCCGGCGTCAACACCAGTACATTGTGTTCCTCATCCGGGTGTTCCAGCCGGTGAAGCAGCGTATCAATCGCCAGTTCGCCCAGTTCATCTTTAGGTTGATGAATCGTCGTCAACGGTGGAGACAGATAGCGCGCCAGTTCGATATCGTCATAACCAACAACGGCCATATCGTCCGGGATAGACAAACCAGCGTCGTGCAAAGCACGATAGACGCCCACCGCCATAGCATCATTACTGGTAAAGACGGCTTCGGGCCGCTGCGGCAATGCCAGCAATTGTTGCATGGCGCGAAAGCCGGTTTCGAATTCGAAGTCCCCAACCACCTCATAACCGGGAAGGATCGACAACCCCGCCTGATGCATCGCTTTACGATAGCCTTCCAGGCGATTATGCGCGGTGGTTTTATCCTGCGGACCGGCGATACAGGCGATGTGGCGATATCCCTGAGAAATCAGGTAATGGGTAGCCATTTCGCCGCCTTGCAGCGAGTTGTCCTTGATGACATCGCTGCTGCCTTCAAAAGGCGCCCAATCCATCATCACGACAGGAATAGAAGGATAACGGCGAATAATATCGGGTGACGGCATGTGGCTTTCAGTACACATCAGCAACAACCCATCGACCCGTTTCTGCAATAGTGTTTCCAGACTGCGGCTCAGACGATGGTGATCGCCTTCCGTATTGCACAGAATCAGGCTGTAACCCCGTTCGTAGCAACAACGTTCCACACCTCGCACCACTTCTGCGTAGAACGGGTTGCTGCTGGCAGTCAGCAGCATGCCGATGGTTCGGGTCTGATTGATTTTGAGGCTACGCGCCAGCGCTGACGGCGCATAATTCAATTGCTCAACCGCTTTCATCACCCGGTCGCGAATGATATCGCTGACATAGCGGTTATTGTTGATAACATGAGAAACCGTTGATGTGGATACCCCGGCCAGACGGGCCACGTCTTTCATCGTTGCCAAGGATCACTCCTGTGCATTCAGGAAAGCATCAATCTCTTCACGCCAGGGAACCGAAGGCTGGGCGCCATAACGAGTAACCGCGATAGCCGCCGCCGCATGAGCGAATTTAACCGCAGCGTCCATCGGGCGTGACTCCAGCAGAGCCGTCACCAGCGCGCCATTGAACGTATCGCCGGCAGCGATGGTATCGACCGCTGTTACGCGAAAACCGGGAATACGTTGCCCTTTACCCTGTTCACTTAACCAGACGCCGCGGCTCCCCAACGTAATCAGTACGGTCGCAATGCCTTTATCATGCAATACCTGTGCGGCACGTTGCGCGTCGTCTTCCGTTTCGACCGTGACGCCGGTCAGGATCTGCGCTTCGGTTTCATTCGGCGTAATCATGTCCACCAGCGACAGCAATTCATCAGGCAACGAGCAGGCCGGCGCCGGATTGAGGATCACTTTGGTGCCATTGTCATGGGCCAGACGAGCGGCGGCCGTCACTGTTTCCAGCGGCGATTCCAACTGCATCAACAGCGCGGAGGCATCAATAATTTTCTGCTGATAGCGATTCAGGTAATCAGGCGTTACCGCCGCGTTGGCTCCCGCATGAATACCGATCATGTTTTCAGCTTCGCCATTGACGAAAATCAGCGCCACCCCGGTAGTCTGGCCGGAAATCGCCTCAACGGCGGAGACATCAATTCGGTCGTTGATCAGTTGCTGGCGAATACGCTCACCGATATCGTCCGCCCCGACACAGGCAATAAATTCGATATCAGCGCCGCTGCGCCCGGCAGCCACCGCCTGGTTGGCGCCTTTGCCGCCAAATGCCACGCCATACTGTTTACCGATCACCGTTTCGCCCGGGCGGGGAAACTGCGCCAGATTCAAAATATGGTCCGCATTGATACTTCCCAAGACTACCAGCTTGCCTGATTTCATTACCATGAACCCCGATGTTGATTACGCGCCACCCGTCAGGGGTGGCGCAGTACTGCACGTGCGGTATTACGCTTTGATTCTGTTATTGTTTGGTAACCAGTTTCAGGTCAACAGGAATGATCGGCTGTACTTTTTCGCCTTTCAGAACCTTGTCGGCGGTTTCCACGCCGATGATGCCGATTTGCTCAGGACGCTGCGCCACGGTAGCCGCCAGTTTGCCGCCTTCTACGGCTTTCACGCCATCGGCGGTGCCGTCAAAACCGACGACCAGCACATCGTCACGACCTGCCGTCTGCAAAGCACGCAGGGCGCCCAGCGCCATTTCGTCGTTCTGGGCGAACACAGCTTTAACGTCCGGATGGGCGGTCAGCAGGTTCTGCATGACGTTCAGACCCTTGGTGCGATCAAAGTCAGCAGGCTGGCTCGCCAGCATGGCGAATTTGTTTTTCTCGGCAGATTTCATGAAGCCGGCGCCGCGTTCACGGGCAGCAGACGTTCCCGCCAGACCTTCCAGCTGAATCACCTTGGCGCCTTCACCCAGTTTTTTGGCGATGAAATCACCGGCGACTTTACCGCCGAAGGCGTTGTCGGAAGCCACATGGCTAACCACTTCGCCGCTGGCTGCAACACGGTCCAGCGTGATGACCGGGATTTTGGCCTGGTTAGCCAGCTTCACCGCATTACCTACCGCGTTAGAATCGGTCGGGTTGATCAGCAGCAGCTTGGCGCCGCGAACGGTCAGATCCTGCACATTGGAAAGTTCTTTGGCCGGGTTGTTCTGAGAATCCAGAATCACCAGATTGTAGCCAAGTTTGTCAGCTTCTTTCTGCGCGCCATCTTTCAGAGACACGAAGAACGGGTTATTGAGCGTGGAAACAACAAGAGCAATGGTATCCTTCGCCAGCGCATTGGCACTGACGGTGGCACTCAGCGCGACAGCGGAAACCAGAGTAGCAATCTTCTTCAAATTCATATTTCAATTCCTGTGTGAATGAAAAGTTATTTACTGCCTTTGTTATCTACCAAAACCGCCAGCAAAATAACCACCGCCTTGACGATCATCTGGTAGTAAGAAGAAACACCTAACAGGTTAAGTCCGTTATTCAGGAACCCCAGAATCAGAGCGCCGATTAACGTTCCCACCACGCGTCCTTTACCACCTGACAGACTTGTGCCACCCAGCACCACCGCCGCAATGGCATCCAATTCATAACCCGTCCCTGCCGTTGGTTGCGCCGATGACAGGCGAGCTACTTCGATAATGCCCGCCAGCGCCGACAGCAAACCACACAACGAATAAACGACCACTTTCACTCTATCAACGCTGATCCCGGAAAGGCGGGTTGCCGCTTCATTTCCGCCCAGCGCATAGATATAGCGGCCGATGCGGGTATGGTGCAGCATGTACCAGGTTGCCAGGAATACCACCGCCATAATCCAGATTGGCGTGGGTATGCCCAGAGGACGTCCGATGCCGAACCAGCCTAGCGCATCCGCCGCATCGGAAAAACCGGTATTGATCGGGCTGCCGTTGGTATACACCATGGTCACGCCGCGCAGCAGCAGCATCATCACCAGCGTGGCGATAAAGGCCTGCACCCGCCCCTTGGCAATCACGATGCCGGTACCGGCGCCGATGACCGCGCCCAGCGCCAGCGCGGCGAACACCGCCACCAGCGCATTGATCTCAAGCCCGACGATGGAAGCCGCTACCGCGCCGGTCAGCGCCAGCAGCGACCCCACGGATAAATCAATGCCGGACGTGAGGATCACCAGCGTCATTCCCACCGCCATGATGGCGTTCACCGAGGTCTGCTGCAGGATGTTGAACAGGTTGTTCAGGGTAAAAAAGTTGGGGCTCATTGAAGACACCACAGCGATCAAAATCAGCAGGGCGATCAATGATTTTTGCTCCATCAGCCACTCTTTGCTGAGCCAGCGCTTTGCTGTGATAGTTTGGGAACTCATGTCTGACTTACTCCTGCTTTACGCCGTATTGCTTACCAACGGCCGCAGCCATCAGCGTTTCCTGTGTCGCCTGTTCAATCGGGAACTCGCCGCTCAGACGCCCTTCGTGCATCACGATGATGCGATCGCTCATCCCAAGCACTTCAGGCATTTCCGACGACACCAGAATGATGCTTAACCCTTCCTGCTTGAACTGGTTGATTAACTGATAGATTTCTTTTTTTGCACCCACATCCACGCCGCGGGTCGGCTCATCCAGAATCAGCACTTTGGGACGAGTCATCAGACCGCGAGCGATGGCCACTTTCTGCTGATTGCCGCCAGACAGCAGCCCAATCGTCTGGGACATGGACGGCGTGCGGATATTGAACATGCGGATGAAATCGCTCACCGCCTGCTGTTCATCGCCGTGCCGCAGCGACCCCGCGGCATTGCTGAAATAGCGCAGCGCGGTCAGGGACATGTTTTCCTTCACCGACATGCCGAGCACCAGCCCGTCGTGCTTGCGGTCTTCGGAAATATAGACGATGCCGCTGGCAAGCCCGTCCTGCGGACTGCGGGTCACCACATCCTTACCGTCCAGATGAACGTTGCCGTGGGTACGCGGCAACGCGCCGTAAAGCACTTTCATCAATTCGGTACGACCGGCGCCCATTAACCCGGCGACACCAAGAATCTCACCCTTGCGCAGCGTGAAACTCACGTTTTCCACCCCCGGCCCGGACAATTCGCTGACCTGCAAACGCACCTCGCCGGGCGCCTGATTCAGGCGGGGATACTGATCTTCCAGCTTACGCCCCACCATCATTTCAATCAGCGAGTCTTCCTGCAATTCACTCACCGGGCGCTCGCCGATGAACTGGCCGTCGCGAAAGACCGTCACGTCATCACAGATTTCAAAGATTTCTTTCAGTCGATGGGAGATATAGACGATGCCGCAGCCATGAGACTGCAGTTCTTTAATCACGCTGAACAGCGACGCGGTTTCGGTATCGGTCAACGCATCGGTGGGTTCATCCATGATGATGACCCGTGATTCAAAGCTGAGCACCTTGGCGATTTCGACCATCTGCTGGTCGCCAATCGACAATTCGCCCACCAAACGACGACTGTCATAACGCAGATTCAAACGCTTAAGCAGTTTGTCCGCCTCGGCGTACATCCGTTTCCAGTTGATACGCCCCAAGCGGTTGGTAAATTCGCGGCCAAGGAAAATATTTTCCGCAATGGTCAGTTGAGGAATCAGGTTCAGTTCCTGATGGATAATACCGATCCCTGCTTCCTGAGAGGCTTTGGGGCCGCTGAAAGCCACGTCCTTACCTAGAAAATGGATACTGCCGGCATCTTTGCGATAAATCCCCGTCAGTACCTTCATCATGGTGGATTTGCCGGCACCGTTCTCACCCACCAGCGCCATGACCTTCCCCGGATAGACATTCAATGCCGCGCCGGAAAGCGCCTTAACGCCGGGAAAGGTTTTGGTGATGCCTTGCAATTGCAGTAAAGGTTGCATCGGTACCTCAGAAGGTGACGCCGGCACAAAGGATCACATTCGCATACGGAGAACATTCTCCAGTGCGAATAATGGCCCGGCTTTGGCCACTTTGCTTTTTGAAATCCTCATGGCTGACGTAATGCAGTGAAATAGTATTTCCCTGGTGTTGTTCAAGTTGTGCTAACTGTTTCAATAATGCGTCATGGAGTTGCGTATTCTTCTCGATGATTTCCTGCGCCAGAATCGCGGCTTCAACCTGCATTTCCGCCGTTACCACATTCAGCACCTGCAAAAAACCGGGCACATTATGGGTCAAGGCCAAATCGATACGGGTTGTGGTCTCCGGAATCGGCAAACCGGCATCTGCTATGACAATTTGGTCGGTATGCCCCAGCCGGGAAATCACCGATGAAATATCGGAATTAAGTAACGCACCTTTCTTCATTTTTATTTACCCTGATAGCGAAACGTTTCGCTTGTATGACAAGTGTAGAAAAAGAACAGGAGAAGGCAACGATTATCTTATGAAAATGTGATCGTTATCGAAACGTTTCGTTGGCGTAATAAAAGGAAGATTTTACGTTATTAAAACCAATAAAAATGCCCTGCCGGGAGCAACAGGCGGACCGCAGCCCGCCTGACAAGGCAGGCTATTTCTGGATTTTCCGTATCTGTTTCACATCCAGTTGAACCGAACTAAAGTCTTTGTCCAATTCGCCTTTCAACTCGACCCGATCTTCCGGGGTAATGGTCTGGCCTTCCCACCGTCTGTCATCAATGTCCACCAGGATGGTGCCGGTGGCGTCGCGAAACTGATAGTCATCTTTGCCAACACGCTGAATGATATTGCCCTGCAATCTTACCCAGCTGTCGTCACGCATGTCTTTAGCCTGCGCCACCGTGGTCAGGCTGCCATCCGGACCGGAAAAACCGCCAGTCGCAGAAGAAGGCGGCGTCGGCGCCGATTCGCTGGGGCCGAGAAATCCTCCGGTTTGAGCGGCGGATAACGAGGCGGAACACAACGCCGCAACAGCAACCAGTACAATGCGTTTCTTCATGAATTCTCTCCTGAGGTCTTGATGGATTAAGCCGAATGACTAACTGCGGCTACTAAACCAAAAAGTTCTTAACAGGATCTTAAAGCCCACGGCGTTGCAGCGGTATTTATCCGGATTGCGGGCCGCCTCGCGTCGTGGCGCTGTCATCCTATTCGTTAGCAAAGGAAATAACGTATAAACACAGCGGAAAAAAGTAGGAGGGACGATGCGTATACTGTTAATCGAGGACGATCGTTTGATTGGCGACGGCATCAAGGCCGGGCTTATCAAGCTCGGTTTTAACGTGGACTGGTTCACCCAGGGAGACGACGGACTGGCTGCGCTACCCGCCGCACCTTACGATGCGGTGGTACTGGACCTCAGCCTGCCGAAAATCGATGGTCTGGAGATTCTGCGGCAATGGCGCCAGCGTGGACACGACGTACCCGTGCTGATACTGACCGCGCGCGATGCGATTGAACAACGCGTTCAGGGGCTACAGCAGGGAGCGGACGATTACCTTTGCAAACCCTTTGAACTGACCGAGGTTGCCGCTCGTCTGCAGGCATTGATCCGCAGGCGTTATGGGCAGTTACAGCCGGTGCTGGCGCATGGCGCCGTCACGCTGGACCCCGGTTCCCGCCACGTGACGCTCAATGGGGAGCCGCTTACGCTGAAATCCCGTGAGCTGGCGCTGCTGGAACTGTTTCTGATGAACCCCGGCCACATCCTGACCCGTAACCAACTGGAAGAAAAAATCTACAGCTGGGACGACGAGGTCTCAAGCAACGCGGTAGAAGTGCACATCCATCATCTGCGCCGGAAACTCGGCAGCCATTTCATCCGTACCGTGCATGGCGTAGGTTACGCGCTGGGAGCCGCCGATGCTGACGCTTAACCTGCGGCTACGCCTGTTGCTGGGCTTTACGCTGCTGATGCTGCTGGTCGGTGGGGCTGCCGCCATACTGTCATGGACGCAAACCCGTCATAACATCAATGAGCTGTTTGATACCCAGCAAATGCTGTTTGCCAGACGGCTGGCTACTATCGATCCGCAAAATTGGCGTATCGATCCGCAAAACTGGCGGCAAAGCCCCCAGCCCTTGCCCAAATCGCCCAAACTGGCGCGCCACCAGCGCGGCGAACTGGACGACGACGCGCTGGCGTTCGCCATTTTTACCCGGGACGGGCAAATGGTTTTGAACGATGGCGAAAACGGCAGAGACTTTGTCTTTCACTATCAACAGAATGGTTTTACCGATTCCCGTTTGCGGGATGATGACGACAAATGGCGACTGATGTGGCTGGCTACCAAGGATAACCGCTATGTGGTGGTCGTGGGTCAAGAGTGGGATTACCGTCAGGATATGACGCTGGATATCGTGAAGACCAACCTGATTCCCTGGCTGGCGGTGCTTCCGATTATGTTGGTGTTGCTGTTCTGGTTACTCAGTTATGAACTGGCGCCACTGAAGCGAATCGCCGCCCGGTTGCATCAGCGTAATCCGGATGACGGAACGCCGCTCGACATAGCCCAGGTGCCGCCGGAAGTTCAGCCGCTGGTTAGCGCGCTCAACCAGCTGTTCGTTCGCCATCAGGACACCCTATTGCGCGAACGTCGCTTCACCTCGGACGCCGCCCACGAATTACGCAGTCCGCTGGCGGCGCTGAAAGTGCAGGCTGAAGTGGCACAGCTGGCGCAAGACGATGCCGCGGTACGCCAGCACGCGCTGACAAATCTGGGCGCCGGCATCGATCGAGCCTCCCGTCTGGTGGATCAATTGCTGACCCTCTCACGTCTGGACGCTGCCTCCGCCGCCGGCGAACCGCCTCCCGTGCACTGGCAGCCATTGCTGCAGCAACTGGTAATCGAACACTACCCCGCAGCACAAGCCGCTCAGGTGGAGATTCGGCTGGAAGCGCCGGATTCCCCGGTCATCAGTCTGGGTAATCCATTGCTGCTGACCCTGCTGGTGCGCAATTTACTGGATAACGCCATTCGCTACAGTCAGACAGGCAGCGCCATCACGCTGACGCTAACCGCCTCCGGCCTTCAGATCGCCGACGACGGGCCGGGCGTGGATGAAACGATACTGGAACGTCTTGGCGAGCGATTTTTCCGTCCTCCCGGCCAGGAAAAGTCCGGCAGCGGGCTGGGCTTGTCGATAGTCAATAATATCGCCCGTTTACATGGCATGCGCACCCGCTTTGCCAACCGGCCGGGAGGCGGTTTTGTTGCGACGCTGACCTGGTGAAGAAACTCATCCGGTGAAAGGGAAACAGAGACTGGTGCAGACGACGAGACTGCGGTGACGAACGCGAAAGCGGGTGAGTTCTTACCGAATCTCACCCGCTTAACCTGCCGCGAAGTCAGGCGTCAGATTTCTACCTGAATGCCGAGTTCGATCAGCCGGTTCGGTGGGATTTCGAACTGGTCCGCCGCACGCAGCGCATTGCGACTCAACATCATGAACAGTTTGCCGCGAACTCGCAGATACCAGGGTCGATTCCCCATCATCAGCGATTCGTTCGACAGGAAGAAGGTAGTCTCCATCATCTGACAAGTTAAGCCATCCTGCCAGCAACGGTGGAAGACCTCTTCCACATTAGGAGTTTCACGCCAGCCATAGCTGGCGACAACGCGCCAGAAGGTCGGGGAAAGCTGTTCCACCGAAACACGCCGGGCGTTATGCACATAAGGCGCGTCTTCCGTTCTCATGGTCAGCAGCACCACGCGCTCATGCAATACCTTGTTGTGCTTGAGATTGTGCAGCAGCGCAAACGGAATCACGTGGGTGGCGCGCGAAAGATAAACCGCAGTACCGGTCACTCGCACCGGCGGGTTCTTTTCCAGCGAAGCAATCATCGCATCCAGCGAATTGCCATGCTCGTGGATACGGCGCAGAAGCCGGAAGCGTTCGCTTTTCCAGGTGGTCATGATGATAAACATCACCATCCCCAGCGCCAGCGGCAACCAGCCGCCGGAAATAATCTTCACCACGTTAGCCAGGAACATCGGCAGGTCGATAGCCAGCAGCGCCACCAGCAGCAACCAGACCAGATAGCGATACCAGTGCCAGTTTTTCAGCGCCACCGTACAGGACAGGATACTGGTCAGCACCATGGTGCCGGTCACCGCAATACCGTAGGCGGCGGCCAGATTGCTGGAGTGTTCAAAGCTGACAATAACGATCACGACCGCCACGTACAGCAGCCAGTTGATAAACGGAATATAAATCTGCCCGGATTCCATATCCGACGTATGCACGATGCGCATCGGCGGCAGATACCCCAGACGCACCGCCTGTCGGGTCAGCGAAAACACGCCGGAAATCACCGCCTGAGAGGCGATGATGGTAGCCAGCGTCGCCAGCACCAGCAGCGGAATCAGCGCCCAGTCAGGCGCCAGCAGAAAGAACGGGTTTTTAATCGCCTCCGGATTTTTCAGCAGCAGCGCGCCCTGACCGAAGTAGTTGAGCACCAGCGACGGTAACACCGCGGAAAACCAGGCGATACGAATAGGCAGTTTGCCGAAATGCCCCATGTCGGCGTACAGCGCTTCCACCCCGGTGATCGCCAGCACCACCGCCCCCAGCGCAAAGAAGGATACCGCTTTGTACTGAATAAAGAAGTTGATGGCCCATTTGGGATTCAACGCCTGCAGCACCTCAGGATTGGCGATGATACTGCGCGCGCCCAGCACCCCGAGCGTCAGAAACCACAGCATCATGATTGGCGCAAACAGGCTGCCCACCCGGCCGGTGCCGTGTTTCTGAATCATGAACAGCAGCGTCAGCACCACAATCGAAATCGGGACGATGTAGGTATCCAGCGACGGCGCGACGATATCCAGCCCTTCAATCGCCGACATCACCGAGATCGCCGGGGTGATCACCACCTCGCCATAGAAAAAGCTGCCGCCGATGAGCCCCATGATCACCACCATGGCGGTCACCTTATCGGAGGTGTTGCGCCCGGCCAGCGACATCAGCGTCAGAATGCCGCCTTCGCCGGCGTTATCGGCGCGCATAACGTAGCTCAGATACTTAAGGGATACCACCAGCACCAGCAGCCAGAATATCAGGGAGAGAAAGCCAAAAACGGAATCGGGCTCAACCCCAAAACCAAACTGTCCGGAAAGACACTCCCTGAGCGTATAAAGCGGGCTGGTGCCGATATCGCCATACACCACCCCGATGGCAGCCAGCGTGATCGCCGGAAGTGAACGTTTATGTTCTGAATTCATAAACCCTGTCTTCTGTTATCAATTCATTAACAAATCGGGCCTTATTCTGGTTGGACTAGCCCGAAAACGCACAGTATGCACAAATCACGTTAAAAGCCCATTTTTAATATTACCTTCGTTCTGATTCAGGACAGGTGCCTTGGTTGATTAACACCGGTAATGGTGACAATAATTAATGTATGGCTAATGAAGAAAACGTAATCTTCCCAACGTTCCTGGATAACTGTTTTTTCACGCTTCCCGACGGCGATTCACAGCAATGACGGATCTATTATGATACAACCCACAGCGCTGGCCGACCGTATCTCTCGCCTGAGCCATGCTCTCGAACACGGTCTTTACGAACGGCAACACGCCATCCGACTCTGCCTGCTGGCGGCGCTTAGCGGTGAGAGCGTCTTTCTGCTTGGTCCGCCGGGGATAGCCAAAAGCCTGATTGCCCGTCGCCTGAAATACGCCTTCCGACATGCACGCGCCTTTGAATACCTGATGACGCGCTTTTCAACGCCGGAAGAAGTATTCGGTCCGTTATCCATTCAGGCGCTGAAAGACGAAGGGCGTTATCAACGCCTGACGACCGGCTACCTACCGGAAGCAGAAATCGTATTTCTGGATGAAATCTGGAAAGCCGGCCCCGCTATCCTCAACACCCTGCTGACCGCCATTAACGAGCGACGTTTTCGCAACGGCAACAGTGAAGAACCGATCCCGATGCGGCTGCTGGTCACTGCGTCCAACGAACTGCCGGAAGCCGACAGCAGTCTGGAAGCCTTATACGACCGTATGCTGATCCGCATCTGGCTGGACCGGGTGCAGGACAAACACAATTTTCGCGCCATGCTCACCGCCTCGCCCGGCGAACAGGACAATCTGGTCAGCCCGGCGTTGAGCGTCAGCGACGAAGAATACCAACAGTGGCAGTCTCATATCGATCATATACCGTTGCCGGAAAATTGCTTCGAACTGATTTATCAGTTGCGCCAGCGTCTGGACTCGCAGGACGGTTCGCCATACGTTTCCGACCGCCGCTGGAAAAAAGCCATCCGCCTGTTGCAGGCCTGCGCTTTCTTCAGCGGGCGGGAAACCATTACCCCGGTTGACCTGATCCTGCTCAAGGATTGCCTGTGGCATGACCTTGGCACCCACGATCTGGTGGAGCAGCAATTACAGCAGTTGATGAGCGAGCAGGCCTATCAGCAACGGACATTGCTGTACCGGTTGCAGCAACTGAATGTGAAACGTCAGCAATACCAGCAACAGCAGAGTGAGCAGCAAGCCTTCCGGGTTGAACGTCAGGTCAACTTTTTCGGCCGCAAACCGCATCACACGCTGCCGGAAAGCCTGACATCCGCCGAACTGACGCTGATGCTGCAAAAACCGCTGCTGCTCAACGATTACACCGTAACCCACGTGGTGATCGACCGGGAAGCGCTGGCGGGCTGGCTGCAAAAAGGCGGCGAAATACGCGGCAAGCTCAACGGCGTCGGTTTTAGCCAGCGTCTGGATATGGAAGTGGATGAGCGCCAGCATCTGATCATCCGCGATATCAGTTTGCAAAGCGCCGCATTGTCTTTGCCGGGCGTAATAAAAGGCGAACTGCCGGAAGAGATGCTTCAGGAATATGAAACGCTGAAAATTCAGTTACGTGAGCAACGCCGATTGTTTGAACGTCATCAGCCTTGTCTGTTTGTGCCTAAAGAATGGCTTGCCAGGATTGAAGAAAGCCTGCAGCAGGTCGATGAACAAATAGAGCAGTCACAACGGGAGTAACGATCATGCTGACGCTGGAATCCCTGGAGATGCTGTTGTCCATCGATGAAAACGATCTGCTGGATGACGTGATTATCACCCTGATGGCAACGCCTCAGCTGGTGATGTTCTTCGACAAATACCCGCGTCTGAAAAACGCCGTCATGCGTGATTTGCCGGAGTGGAAAGAAAATCTCCGGCAACGGCTGCGTAATACCCAGGCGCCGCCCGAACTGGAGAAAGAGTTCACCTGCTATCAACAGACCCAACTGGTCAGCGATAACACCTTTCAGTCCAGCCTACCGGACATCATGTCCACCTTGCATCATGTTGATTCCCCCTTCCTGAGTCAGGCAGAAAAGCTGGTTAATTCCGCGTCGCATGCGTCGGAACTCCGTATCAGCAGCAGCCAGCATAGCCTGTTTATGCAGCGCTGGCGCATCAGCCTGACGCTGCAGACCCTGAATCTGCACCAGCAAATCATGGAGCAGGAACGGGATCAATTGCTGGACGAGATCCAAAAACGTCTGACCATCAGCGGCGCGCTTGAGCCCGTTCTGGCCGACAATGATACCGCCGCCGGGAGACTGTGGGATCTCAGCGCCAGCAAACGTATGAAGCAGCCATTTAATGCGTTGCTGGAAGTTGGCGCCTTTCTGCGGCAACAGCCGGAACTGCAACGTCTGGCGGAACGTCTCGGCCGTAGTCGGGAGACTAAATCGGTCCTCAGCCAGGATGCCCCAAAAGAAGCCTTTCAGATCATGGTGCGTGAACCGGCTTTTGCGCCGGAGCAGGTCAGCGGCATCCACCAGAGCGACGATATTCTGCGCCTGCTTCCTACCGAGCTTTCCACCCTCGGCATCAGTGAGCTGGAGTTCGAGTTTTACCGTCGTCTGTCGGAACATCGGTTACTGACTTACCGATTGCAGGGGGAGAACTGGCGGGAAAAAACGCTGGAGCGGCCGGTCGTCCATCAGCATAACGAGCAGCAGCCGCGCGGGCCGTTTATCGTTTGTGTGGATACCTCCGGCTCGATGGGCGGGTTTAACGAACGCTGCGCCAAAGCCTTTTGCCTGGCGCTGATGCGAATTGCGCTGGCGGACAACCGCCGTTGTTACATCATGCTGTTTTCCACCGGCATCGTCAGTTACGACCTGACGTCGGAAAGCGGGCTGGAGGAAGCGATTCGTTTTCTCAGTCAGACCTTTCGGGGCGGCACTGATCTGGCCAGTTGCCTGTCAGCATTGCTGGAAAAAATGGACAGTCAGTCCTGGCAGGATGCCGATGCCGTGATTATTTCGGACTTTATCGCCCAGCGTCTGCCGGACGATCTGGTCAATGAAGTCAAACGCCGCCAGCATCGGCTGCAACACCGTTTCCATGCGGTCGCCATGTCAGCGCACGGCAAGCCCGGCATTCTGCGCATCTTCGATCATATCTGGCGCTTTGACACCGGGCTGAAAAGCCGTCTGCTGCGTCGCTTTCAGCACGAAAAAGTCTGATAACTCAAACCATCTATTCTTCTTATATAGCGCTTTTTATATATAGCTTTCCCGAATACCCCGCCGGTTTGGTCGTTGATTCATTCGGCAATAATCAGTAAAACGCTTCAGATAGTTCTTCACGGAGCAGCACCATGGCAGCAGACACCTACACAATGGACGAACTCGATCGCGGCATCCTCAATGCGCTGATGGAGAATGCCCGCACGCCTTACGCCGAACTGGCCAAACAGTTCTCCGTCAGCCCAGGCACCATCCATGTCCGGGTGGAAAAGATGAAACAGGCCGGCATCATCGTGGGAACGCGGCTGGACGTGAATCCCAAACAGCTGGGATATGACGTCTGTTGCTTCATCGGCATCATTCTGAAAAGCGCCAAGGACTATCCGTCCGCGGTGGAGAAGCTCAGTAATCTGGAAGAAGTGGTGGAGGCGTATTACACCACCGGGCATTACAGCATCTTCATCAAGGTGATGTGCCGTTCCATTGATGCGCTGCAACATGTACTTATCAACAAGATTCAGACAATTGATGAAATTCAGTCCACTGAAACCCTGATCTCCCTGCAAAACCCGATCATGCGTACCATCGTGCCTTAAGGCTTTTTTACTATCCCCCTATTATCCACAGGTAGATCCCACCAAGATCACAGCGTACAATGTGCCGTCGTTCAATCAGGCGGGATCGCGTATGGCAGACATTACCCTCATCAGCGGCAGCACCCTCGGCAGCGCCGAGTACGTTTCCGAGCACCTGGAATCGCTGCTGCAACAAAACGATTTCACAACCACGCTGCTGCATGGTCCGGAACTGGATGAGGTCACGCCTGAAAATCTGTGGCTGGTGGTGACATCCACCCACGGCGCAGGCGATCTGCCGGACAACCTGCAGCCGTTTTATGACGATCTGCAAACGAAACGCCCCGATTTGTCCGCGGTCCGCTATGGCGCGATCGGGATCGGCAGCAGCGAGTACGACACTTTCTGCGGCGCGATCGTCAAAGTGGATCAATTGCTGCAGGAGCTGGGCGCTCGTCGGATCGGCGAAATGCTGAAGATCGACATTACCCAACACGACATTCCGGAAGATCCCGCGGAAGCCTGGCTGGGATCATGGGTAAATTTACTCAAATAATCTTATTTTTTAGATCTGCATCTGTGGATAA